>NZ_CP126250.1:0-3273239 GCF_003224435.2 Curtobacterium sp. MCPF17_050 | reverse complement strand
GAAGTTGTCGAAGTTGTACTTCGGGTTGAGCCGGGACTCGGGGCGCCCGCTGGTGCCCGGGGAGTCGACCTGGCTCGGGACGAACGGCGCCTCGATGTACTGCCGAGGAGCGGCGCTCTGCTGCACCTGCTCCTGGACCGGTTCGGCGTAGGACGGCACCGCGACGGCGTCGACCCGGGGCTCGGAGGCCATGTCGGGGTTCACCGTGATCGCGAAGTTCGCCACCGAGTCGTCTCCGATCCGGGAGACCGCTTCGGTGATGGGGACCCGGATGCGCTGCTCGAGCATGCCGCGGGTGAGGTCGTTCGGCACTTCCAGGTAGAGGGTGCCCGCCAGCACGCCCTTGGGCTCGACGAGGTTGAGGAAGCCGTGGAGCTGCGGGGTGATCCGGTCGTCGTCGGACAGGATGCCGAGCACTGACGACCAGAGGTCCTCGACGGGGTCGGCCGGCGTCATGTCGCGCTCGTCTCCTGGTCTCGTTGCTCGGTTGCGGCTTCGGGTGTGGTCTCTCGCCCGTCGGGACGGGCGGTGGCGGCCACCGACCGACGACACGCGGGTGCGGGCGGAACCGCTCCGCGTTCCGCGGACGGCTGGTGCGGTGGTGCGGGCGCTGGTCCGACGACGAGCTTCCCACAGGGTTGTCCACAGTGTCCTCCCCGGCTGGTCCACCGGAGACGAGTGAGGTACTCCCCCGCAGTACCGGGCATCCGGCCGTGCAGTGCCACAACTGTACGGGACCGCACCGTGTCCCACCGAACGGGAGTTGTCCCCAGTGTGGAGAACCCGGAGGCGTCACCGTGGGAGCGCGGACGGGGACGGGATCGTTTGACCTCCCAGCCGTCGTCACGTACCGTTGTCCAGTTGACTGCGGCCGTTCGGTCGCGCCATCCGCGTCAACCAATGCATACGTGACGGCTCGCCGCGAGCAGCCGTGTGGAGATCATCATGAGCAAGCGCACCTTCCAGCCGAACAACCGCCGCCGCGCCAAGAAGCACGGCTTCCGCGCCCGCATGCGCACCCGTGCCGGCCGCGCCATCCTCGCCGCACGCCGCGGCAAGGGGCGCACCGAGCTCTCCGCCTGATCCGCGGGGTCCTCGCCGTGTTGGCCCGAGCCAACCGCATCGTCCGAGGCGACGACTACCGATCGACCGTGCGTCGTGGCCGCAGGAGCGCCACGGCGCACGTCGTCGTGTCGGTGGTCCGTCGCCTCGATGACGACGGCGGTCCCACCAGGTTCGGGTTCATCGTGGCGAAGACCGTCGGGAACGCGGTCACGCGCAACCTCGTGCGACGCCGGCTGAAGGCGATCGCACACGGTCTGCTGCCGAGCGCTCCGCTCGGGTACGACGTCGTGGTGCGCGCACTGCCAGCCGCCGCGCAGGCCGGATGGCCTACCCTGCTCGGAGACATCACGCGTGCCTTCGCGCGGGGTGTGGAGAAGGCAGCATGAACCGGTTCCTCTGGGTCGTCGCGTTGCTCCCGCGCAACGCGTGCGTCGTCGTGCTCCGGGCCTACCGAGCGGTGATCTCGCCGCTCTACGGCAACGTGTGCCGGTACCACCCCTCGTGCTCCCGGTACGCACTCGAGGCGATCCAGCAGTACGGGGTCGTCCGCGGTTCGGCCATGGGAGCGTGGCGGATCGCACGGTGCAACCCCTGGGCCGCCGGTGGGATCGACGACGTCCGGGAACGTCGCCGCCCCTTCAACGTCAGTCGGTTCGGGTTCGTGCTCGCACCGAGCCCGCAGCAACAGCAGGACCCGGTCGGCATGATCCGCCCGGTGCTGCTCCCCCAGCGCACTCGAAAGGCGTGACCTCCTCATGGAGATCCTGAACACTCTCCTCTGGCCGCTCAAGTGGGTGGTGTCCGCGATCCTCGTCGGGTTCCACTGGCTCTTCGAGACCATGGGGATGGACCCGTCCGCGGGCATCACATGGGTCCTGTCGATCATCTTCCTGACCTTCGTGGTCCGGGCCGCGCTGATCCCGATCTTCGTGCGGCAGATCAAGTCGCAGCGACGGATGCTCGAGGTCGCGCCGCAGCTGAAGAAGATCCAGGACAAGTACAAGGGCAAGAAGGACCAGTTCTCGCGCGAGGCGATGTCCCGCGAGACGATGGCGCTGTATAAGGAGACGGGGACGAACCCGCTGAGCTCCTGCCTGCCGCTGCTCATCCAGATGCCGATCTTCTTCTCGCTGTACTCCGTGCTGCACGAGGCGCAGATCAACAAGGCCGGCATCGGTCTGCTCACGAACGAGCTGGCGGCGGACTTCGGCAACGCTGCACTCTTCGGTGCGCCGCTGCACGAGACCTTCACGAACGCGTCGGGCTGGGAAGTCCGGATCATCGCGGGCGCCATGATCGTCGTGATGACGGCATCGCAGTTCATCACGCAGCTGCAGCTCGTCGCCAAGAACATGTCGCCGGAGACCAAGGAGTCTCCGATGTACCGCCAGCAGAAGATGATGCTGTACATCCTCCCGCTGGTCTTCGTCATCTCCGGCCTGTCGTTCCCGCTGGGCGTCATGTTCTACTGGCTCGCCTCGAACCTCTGGACGATGGCCCAGCAGTACTTCGTGATCCGCAGCATGCCGACGCCGGGCTCGGAGGCGGCCCTGGCGCGCGAGGCGCGTCTCGCCAAGAAGGCCCAGCGCCGCGGCACCCCGGCCACTGCCGGCGTCCTGACCGAGGCCGGTACGGGCGCCTCGGTGGCCGAGGTCGAGGCACGTGTCACCACCCAGCGCCAGCAGCCGGTCGGCAAGTCGCGCGCGAAGAAGAACGGGAAGAGCAAGTGACCGAGCAGGACACCACGGCCGTCGTCGACGCGACCGAGGACGAGCAGGTGCTCGGCCAGTCGAGCGAGCAGGGCGGCGACGACGAGAGCCGCGACGAGGCGGACATCGCCGCCGACTACATCGAAGAGCTGCTCGACATCTGCGACCTCGATGGGGACATCGAGATCGAGGAGCGCGCTGGACGTGTCTACCTGACGGTCTCGGACGACGGTGAGGCGCTGCGCGTCCTCGCGAAGCCCGACACCGTGTCCGCCCTGCAGGAACTCACGCGGATTGCTGTCCAGGCCGAGACCGGCGAGTTCAGTCGTCTGATCCTCGACATCGGGGGCTCCCGCGACGCTCGGGCGACCGAGCTCCAGCGGCTGGTCGACACTGCGATCGAGCGTATCGAAGCGGGATCGACGACTGCGGCGCTGCCGCCGATGTCGTCGTACGAGCGGAAGCTCGTCCACGACCTGGTCTCCGAGAAGGGCTTCCACTCGGAGTCCGAGGGCGAGGGTCGGGACCGTCACACGGTCATCACCCGATGACGGAAGCGGGCTCCGCTGACGCTCCGGTCCTCGAGACCGAGCCGGCGGTCGCAGCGACGCTGTTCGGAGACCGCCTCGAGGTCGCCCGGTCCTTCACGAACGAGTTGGCGCGTCGTGGCGAGGAACTCGGGCTCATCGGTCCCCTTGAGCTCCCGCGACTGTGGACGCGACACATCCTCAATTCTGCGCTCCTGGCTCCGCTCCTGCAGACGGGCGGAACCGTCGGCGATGTGGGATCGGGTGCGGGCCTGCCCGGCCTCGTGCTGGCGATCGCACGACCGGATGTCTCCATGACGCTGATCGAGCCGATGGAGCGCCGCGTGGAGTGGTTGCGAGGCGAGGCGGAACGGCTCGGTCTCGAGAACGTGGCGGTCGTCCGAGCCCGGGCCGAGGACGTCGCAGACGAGTTGGTGCTCGACCAGGTCACGGCCCGAGCCGTCAGTGCGCTGTCGAAGCTGATCCCCCTGACCGTGCCCCTGGTCCGGTCCGGTGGGCAGCTCATCCTCATGAAGGGTGCGCGCGTCGACGACGAGGTCGCCGCAGCCCGGAAGGTCATCCTCCGCAAGCGCCTCGAAGACGTCGAGGTGCTCGAGCTCGGAGTCGGAGTGGTCGAAGAGACCACCCGCGTCTTCCGGGCTACAGTTGACTGACGCTCCCGGTCCGGTCTGACCGGGGATCCGCGCCCTGCGCCGGACGAGGCGTTCGGGTCGCGGCCCATGTTCCACGTGAAACACCGACCGGGGAAGAGGCACTCGTTGAGTTCATCGACCGACTACGACGCTTCGACGCCCCTGGCGCGTGAGATCGCTGACCTGAACCGACGGCGCCGGGCGATCGCGACGCAGCAGTTCCCGCTTCCGGACAAGACCCGCGTGTTCACAGTGTCGAACCAGAAGGGTGGGGTCGGGAAGACCACGACGACGGTCAACCTCGCTGCGGCCCTCGCGCACGGCGGAGCTCGGGTGCTCGTGATCGACCTCGACCCACAGGGCAACGCGTCGACCGCACTCGGGATCGACCACCAGGCCGAGGTCGCGAGCATCTACGACGTGATCGTCGACGAGGCACCGATGGCGGACACGGTCCAGCGGTCCCCCGAGTCCGAAACCCTCTGGTGCGTGCCGGCCACCATCCACCTTGCCGGCGCCGAGATCGAACTCGTTTCCTTGGTAGCTCGAGAACAGCGTCTGCGGACCGCTCTCGACCAGTACCTCGCTTCCGTCGACGAGCCGTACCACTACGTGTTCATCGACTGCCCGCCGTCGCTCGGGCTGCTGACGATCAACGCCTTCGTGGCAGCGAAGGAGGTGTTGATCCCGATCCAGTGCGAGTACTACGCGCTCGAGGGGCTCAGCCAGCTCCTTCGCAACATCGAGCTCATCGAGCGTCACCTCAACCCGAACCTCGCGGTGTCGACGATCCTGCTCACCATGTACGACGGTCGGACGAACCTGGCCAACCAGGTGGCCAACGACGTCCGGACGCACTTCGGCGATCAGGTCCTGAAGGCGATGATCCCCCGTTCGGTCCGCGTCAGCGAGGCACCGAGCTACGGACAGAGTGTCGTGTCCTACGACGTCAACTCCAGCGGGTCACTCTCCTACCTGGAGGCTGCTGCCGAGATCGCAGAACGAGGAGCGAAGCACTGATGGCACCCAAGCGAACCGGACTCGGGCGCGGTATCGGCGCCCTGATCCCTACCGCCAACGAGCAAGAGCGTCCCGTCGACGTGTTCTTCCCGACCGGAGGCACCTCCGCCTCCGATGCGAATGCCGCCTCGGGACAGTCGGCAACGGCGGAGGAGCTCCTCGCGGTTCCCGGAGCTCGTCTCGCCAACCTCAACCCGTTGGACATCGTCCCGAACGCGCAGCAGCCCCGCAAGGAGTTCCGTGAAGAGGAACTCCAGGAGCTGATCCACTCCATCCGGGAGATCGGACTCCTGCAGCCGATCGTCGTCCGCCCGATCACCGGTGCAGCTGGCACCGAGCCGCAGTACGAGCTGATCATGGGTGAGCGCCGTCTTCGTGCGACGAAGGAGCTCGGGCTCGCCACGATCCCGGCGATCGTCAAGGACACCCCCGACGACGCGATGCTCCGCGACGCGTTGCTCGAGAACCTCCACCGCGCTCAGCTCAATCCGCTCGAGGAGGCTTCGGCCTACCAGCAGCTGCTCGCAGACTTCGGCATCACGCAGGAGCAGCTCGGGCAGCGGATCGGGCGCTCACGGCCCCAGATCACGAACACGATCCGTCTGCTGCGCTTGCCCTCCCCCGTACAGCGGCGCGTGGCCGCCGGTGTACTTTCGGCCGGGCACGCACGCGCGATCCTCGCAGCGCCGGACGCGGAGGCGATGGAGTACCTCGCCGAGAAGATCGTGAACGAGGACCTTTCCGTGCGGGCAGCGGAAGCCATTGCTCAGCAGATGTCGACGAAGGCGCCGGCGAAGACGCCGTCGCAGCCGTCGAAGCGGCAGGTGCACTTCAACGACATGGCTGAGCGACTGGGCGACCGGTTGAACACCCGCGTGAAGATCGCGGTCGGTGCCCGGAAGGGATCCGTGACGATCGACTTCGCGACCGCCGACGACCTCAACCGCATCCTCCGCGAGCTCGGGATCGAGGACCTCGCTGGCTGACGGCCGCCGCCGGTCGCTTCTCCGTCGGATCCCAGGAGCACGCCTCCCCTGAGCGCTGTGTGGCGCCCTGAGCGGCGAGGAGCGCTACTGCTGGTCCGGAAGGACGTGTTCGTCCTTTTCGGGCCGCAGAAGGGGCGTCAGACGCCGTCAGGAGCGTCTTGCGCTCATCCGGCCTGTGCACGCGGGGGAATGGCGCCGCTAGGATCGCGCCAGGCCGTCGCAACGTCCAACTGGCGGTTGGCTCGCCGGGCAGGTGAGCGGCCGACGATCGGCGGTCGATACCGGTGCGTAGTGTGACCCCGCCGCCAATCTGCTCGGCCAGCTCTCGCTCCAGGACGACAACCCTGCCCCCGACGGTCGGAAGCCGAGACCTGGTCCTGCGGCTGATGGTTCACGCGCCCGGGATATCGGTCGTCGCTGGTCGGTGATCCTCTTCGGTACTCGGCGGCCACGGAGGAGCGACTGCGCTCGTCACGGGTGGTCAGACCGCGCGTCTCTTCTCCCGGCGTCCTACTGTCGTGCCCGGAGCGTGAGGCGCTCCGCCAATGACCAGGCGACGCCTTTGCCACGCGGCTACTCGGCGGAGCGGCGACGAGAGCGCCCATGAGGCGAGCCCGATCGACACGGCGGAGACGTTGCTCCTCGATGTTGCGGCGACCTGCATCGAACCGAGGCCGCGGGGGTTGCATGCATGCTTGCGGTGCTCGCCGCACGCCTCAGGAGACGGTGGACGTGGAGGTTCCACGTGGAACATGTGAGCCAAGGCTGCTTCGTGTGGCGCTGCGGTCGCCCGGAGCGAGTCAGGACACGGTGCCAGGCGCCTCGCCGTCGAGCGGGTCAATGCTCGGCACCACACGCGGTCGTGGGACGTGCGGAACGAGAGGCGGCACTCTCCGTCCGATCGCAGGACGATTCCTGCGCGCCGTGCGAGAAGGACGTTCGTATCCGGAGCGACGGAGCGCCCGAACCCGCGAGAAGCCGGACGGGGCACCACGGTGTGTCTGTGCGCCACGACGGCAGGCCGGGCGCCGCGGGCATCACCACCGGTAGTCGCAACCGATTGCGAGGTTCCAGGTGAAACGTCGGCCTCCACAACGCTGCTCGATCGGACACTACCGGCTCCGTCGAGGAGTGATGCACCACGGCTAGGCCCAGGAAGAGCGAGTCGGCCATATCGCCACCGTGACGCAGCCTGAAGGGCTTGGTCCGCGCCGTGAGACCGCATTCCGTTCTGCTCCCTCGGCTGCGACCTCGGAGTGCAGTATGCCCAACTCAACCCGCTTTGGTGGGGCCGCGATGCGAGCGGCGATGAAGGGCGCCTCTTCCGAAGTCCTGCTCACACCGCCTCAGCGGACGAGCCGTACTTCGGCTCCCCGCGAGATGGTCGCACGCCGGCGGGTGGACAACGGCAGTCGGACTGTTCCTGCGGTGCCGCCTGCCGACGGCAGGGTGCTCATCGACCGACAGAAGGTGATGGTGGTGAGCGGGCACCGTGGCTGCCGCTCAAACCACAGTGTCGGGCCCACGGGGACGGGCTCAGACGATGCTCCCCGCCATGTCACGGGTTGGAAGGTCAACGTCCGCCCTCCCGGAGCTTCCACGCAGCGCCCGCCGCTGCGTAGCCCGAATTCCGTGGCCCTCCGCGGCAGCCGCAGGTCCAGGCGGGCTGACATGGACCGAGTTCGGTCGCCCGACGCGCATGCGCGAAGGGAATCGAGCCGCGGGTACGTCTGTGATCAGCACGCAGTAGCCCCGCCGGTGCCGAGGAGGAACAAGGCGTGCTCCACCACTGCGGTACCGGTGACGTGAACGGGCAGGTGGGCCGTTCGCACTCAGCCATCCACTGCCGGGCCGACTGGTCTCGGCAGCCAGGCGGATCACAGGCGGTAGCTGGGCCTGGCGACGCACCCGACCGCCCCGAGGCACCGGTTCTCCGAGTCAGGACGGCTGTCGCGTCTCGACCACCGCGAACACGATCGGTCGATGTTCCACGTGGAACGTCCAAACGTCCGAACGTCGGGGGCCTTCCCCGCTCAGGCCGAGTGGTCCCGGATGGCTTGCTCCGCGAGTTCGGCGTACGTCCACCCGAGGTCGAATCCAGACGCCGACAGCGCCTGCGGCACGAGGGACGTCTCAGTGAGCCCCGGGAGCACATTCGCTTCGAGGAACCACGGCGTCCCGGCTCCGTCGACGATGATGTCGACGCGGGACACGTGCCGCAGACCCAGAGCGCGGTGGGCGAGGACGGCCGCTGCCGATGCGGCGCTCGAGTGTTCCTCCGACAGGCGGGCGGGCGTGTAGAAGGTGGTCTCCCCCGCGTTGTAACGAGCCTCGTACCCGTAGATCCCGTTGCGGGGCACGATCTCCACCGGCGCCAGCGCGAGCGGCCCGTCGCCCGTGTCGATGATGCCCACGGCGATCTCGGTCCCGCGGATGAGCTGCTCGACCACGGCGTCCTCGCAGTACGTGTACGCAGCGACCATGGCACGAGGCAGGTCGTCGACGTCCTCGACGAGGGTGACGCCCTGGGCACTCCCGCCACGGGCGGGCTTCACGGCGAGCGGTACGGGGTGCTCCGCGGCGATGGCCTGCAGCACACCCGCGGCGCCGAGTTCCCGGAACACGTCGTGCGACAGCGTGACGGAGCGGGGCGTCCGGACGCCGGCCCGAGAGACGAGCGCCGATGCGGTCGGCTTGTCCCATGCCAGGCGAGCCGACGTGGAGCGTGAGCCGACGTACGGGATGTCGAGGGCCTCCAGGATGCCGCGCAGCGCGCCGTCCTCACCGGACGCTCCGTGCAGCGCGGGCCACACGACGTCCGGGCGGTCTGCGCTCAGCGCCGGCAGCAACGACGCGTCGGCGTCACGGAGGTCGACCTGCCAGCCGTACCCGGCGAGCGAGTCCGCGACGCGTCGTCCGGACCGCAGAGAGATGTCGCGTTCGTGCGAGATCCCCCCGGCGACGACGACGACGTGACGGCGGGCGAACTCAGCCATGTGTGTTCCTCTGCGAAGGGGTACGGTGAAGCGAAATGCCTGATCAGGACAGGTTCGGCGGCGGCGAGCTGACCGTGGAGCGGCTGACGGACGAGGCGGTCCGCGCCGTCGGGCCGAACGTCTCGATGAGCTCGAGCTCGTCGTTCACCACGGAGGCCAGGCGCTTGACGCCGACGCGGATCTGGTCAGAAGTGGGGTAGCAGAACGACAGGCGGATGTTGCCGGCTCCGCGACCGTCGGCGAAGAAGGCCGTGCCCGGTGTGTAGGCGACGAGCTCCTTGACGGCGCGCGGGAGCATGCCCTTCGAGTCGAGCGAGTCCGGCAGGGTCAGCCACACGAAGAAGCCGCCGTTCGGCACCGTCCAGTGCAGATCGGGCAGGAACTCCCCCAGCGCGGACAGCATCGCGTCGCGGCGCTCGGCGTACAGGCCGCGGAAGGTGTCGATCTGCCCCTTCCAGTCCGCTGCGTCGAGGTACGCGTTGACGACGTACTGACCGAAGGAGTTCGGGGCGAGGACGGCCGACTCGTTCGCGAGCACGAGCTTCTCGCGGATGGCGTGTGGCGCCAGGGCCCACCCGACGCGGAACCCGGGCGCGAGCGTCTTCGAGAACGAGCCGAGGTAGACCACGCCCTCGTCGTCGATCGACCGGATGGCCTGTGGGGCGGGCTCGTCGAACCAGAGCAGCCCGTACGGGTTGTCCTCGAGCACGAGGATGTTGTTCGAGCGGCAGATGTCGAGGACCTCGATGCGGCGCTCGCGGCTCATCGTGACCCCAGCGGGGTTGTGGAAGTTCGGGATCGTGTACAGGAACTTCATCCGCTTGCCAGCGGCCCGGAGACGGCCGATCGTCTCGCGGAGGGCCTCCGGGACCAGTCCGTGCTCGTCCGTCGCCACGTGCACCGTCTCCGCCTGGTACGACCGGAACACACCGATGGCACCGACGTAGGACGGCGACTCCGCCAGGACGACGTCACCCGGGTCGATGAACAGCCGCGTCACGAGGTCCAGGGCGTGCTGGGACCCCGTGGTGACCACGACGTCCTCCGGGCTGGCACGGATGCCCTCCAGGCTCATCACGTCGACGATGTGCTCACGGAGGGGTCGGTGTCCCTGTCCGCCGCCGTACTGCAGCGCCATGGCGGCGTCCTCCTGCATGACGCGGTCGATGGAGCCCGTGACGAGCTCCCGCGGCAGTGCGGAGACGTACGGCATGCCGCCGGCGAGCGAGACCACCTCGGGCCTCGACGCGACGGCGAACAGAGCTCGGACCTCGGAGGCGCTCAGCCCGGCGGTGCGCTGGGCGTAGGAGTCGTACCAGGGGTCGAGACTGTTGCCGTTCGTCATCGAGTTTCCTCCACTCGGTCGTTCTCGCCACAGTACGACATGCAACCGGGCATCTGTCGGTCCGCGACGAGGCCGATCGTCGATCGGTGGCCCGCTCCGGCCTGGAGGCCCGCCCCGCGTCCGCCCCGCCCGGCGCGCGGACATCGGCCCGGGACGGGCGAACGCCCCGCCCTCCGATGGAATGGAGGACGGGGCGTCCGGGACTGTGGTGCGGGTCCCGCTCTACCGGTTCCCGCTGAGCCGGTTCCTCAGGCGAGGAAGTCGGCGAGGTCGGCCTCGAGGGCCGGCTTCGGCTTGGCGCCGATGACGGTCTTGACGACCTCGCCGCCCTTGAAGACCTTCATCGCCGGGATCGACGTGATCTGGTAGTTCATGGCCGACTGCGGGTTGTCGTCGACGTTGAGCTTGACGATCTCGATCTTGTCGGCGTGCTCCGCGGCGATCTGGTCGAGGATCGGCGACACCGCACGACACGGGCCACACCACTCGGCCCAGAAGTCGACGAGGATCGTCTTGTCGGACTTGAGGACTTCGGCCTCGAACGTGGCGTCGGTGACGGCCTTGGCGTTGCTCATGTTTGCTCCTTCGACGGAAGTCGGTTCGGTGAGGGGAACGTGGTCGACGGACCGGGCATTCCCCCGGTCGGTCACGACGGGGTCAGACCCGCGCGGTGACGTCGATGATCGCCTCGGTCGGGGTGACGCCCTCGGCCTGGTCGGTGATGCTGTGGTCGAGGTCGGCGAGGTACTTCTCGGCGTCGAGTGCGGCCACGGCACCGGAACCGGCGGCCGTGATCGCCTGGCGGTACGTCGGGTCGAGCACGTCGCCGGCGATGAAGACGCCCGGGACGCCGACCGCGCGGGACGAGCGGCCCTCGACCGCGAGCGTGCCCTCCGGAGCGATCTCGAGCTGGCCGTGCACGAGGTGCGTGCGGGGGTCGTTGCCGATCGCGATGAACAGGCCGTCCAGCGCCATCGAGGACTCCTCGCCGGTGACGGTGTCCCTGAGCGTGACGCCCTCGACCGCCGTGTCGCCCGTGATGCCGGTGACCGTCTTGTTCCAGGCAAACTCGATCTTGGGGTCGTTCATGGCCCGGTCCTGCATGATCTTCGACGCGCGCAGGGTGTCCCCGCGGTGGATGATCGTCACCTTGTCGGCGAAGCGGGTGAGGAAGGTCGCCTCTTCCATCGCGGAGTCACCGCCGCCGACGACGGCGATGTTCTTCTGACGGAAGAAGAAGCCGTCGCAGGTGGCGCACCACGAGACGCCGTGACCGGAGAGGCGCTCCTCGTCCGGGAGGCCCAGATGCCGGTACGCGGACCCGGTCGCGTAGACGACCGCGAGGGCCTCGTACGTCTCGCCGGAGCCGACGGTGACCTTCTTGACCTGACCGGTGAGGTCCACCGAGACGGCGTCGTCGTACAGGACCTCGGCACCGAACTTCTCGGCCTGCTCCTGCATCTTGATCATGAGGTCGGGGCCCTGGACACCCTCGGGGAAGCCCGGGAAGTTCTCGACCTCGGTCGTCTTGGTCAGCTCGCCGCCGGTCTCGACGCTCGAGGCGACGATGAGCGGCTTCAGCTCAGCGCGCGCGGCGTAGATGCCGGCCGTGAACCCGGCGGGACCGGAACCGATGATGATGAGCTCGCGCATGACTGCCCTTCCGTTGCGTGCCACCGAGACAACCCATGGTAGCCGCGGGCCATTCCCGGGCAGCCGTGAGCGTCAGGCCCGCGGACGTCCCCCGTCCGGGCCCGACTCAGCGGCCGAGTCGTGCGCGGACGAGGTCGACGGCGCTGCGCACCTCGGCGTTGCGGATGGCCGCCAGGACGCCGAAGTACACGGCCACCATGACGACCCCGCCCAGGACGACGGTGATGGCCGCGCTCGTGAAGTCCGCCATGGCGAAGCCGTCCTCGCGGAAGGCCCCGAAGAAGTGGACGACGACGAGGCCGACGGCGCCGGACACGAGTGCGGCGACGACGAACTGCAGGTGCGACCGGGTGACCAACGGGCCCTCGATGCCGTCGAGCCGCCGACGGACGAGCACGAGCGCCACGATCGTCTGGGCCGACCCGGCGGCGGTCGTGCACGCGGCGACGGCGAGACCGATGACCTGCCCGGGCAGCGCGGTCACGGCCAGGGCCCCGATGACGAACAGGCCCGACTGCACGAGCTGCATGAGGAACGGGGTCCGGTGGTCGTGCATGGCCCAGAACACCCGCTGGATGATGAAGAGCATGCTGAACAGCACCAGGCCGGGCATGTAGGCGAGGAGCACACCGCCGATGGACACCGCGCCTTCGAAGGTGTTCGAGAACATCCGTCCGAACGGCACCGCCACCACCATGAGCGCGACGGCCGAGAACACCGTGAACAGGCCGACGATCCGCAGGGACAGCGACAGGTTGCGGCGGACGGCGGCCAGGTCGCCGCGTTCGGCGTCGTGGCTCATGCGTGTGAAGTACGCGGTGGCGATCGACACGGCGATGATCGAGTGCGGGAGCATGAACAGCAGCCAGGCGTTCTGCAGCACGGCGTTGCCGGCGTTGCCGGAGCCGAGCGATGCCACGCGGGACTGCACGATCCCGGCCAGCTGGGTGACGAGGATCATCGCGAACAGCCATCCGGCCGCCGTCCCGGTGGCCTTGAGGCCGACGCCCCGCCAGCGGAAGTCGGGTCGGAAGGTCAGGCCGGCGCGCTTCCAGAAGAACGGCAGGAAGGCCGCCTGCGCGAGGACGCCAAGGGAGGCGCTGCCCGCGAGCACCGCGATCTTCAGCGGCGTCCAGTCGTCCGTCCCCGCGTTCATCGTGCGGTTGCCGAACAGCGCGATGAACACGACGAGGCCGGCGATCGCGATGACGTTGTTGATGAGCGGCGCCCAGGTGAACGGACCGAACACCTGCTTGGCGTTGAGGACCTCGCCGAGCAGCGAGTACATCGCGTAGAAGAGGATCTGCGGCAGGCACCAGAACGCGAAGGCGACCGCCAGGTCCGTCGCCGCCGGGGAGAAGCCCTTGCCGTCGTCCGCCTGGGCGGCGTAGACGCGGACCAGGACCGGGGCGAGCAGGGTCGCGATGATCGTGATCACGACGAAGACCGAGCCGCCGAGCGTCACGATCTTGTTGACGTAGGCGCGCCCGCCGTCGCCGTTCTGGCTCATCGAGCGGACGATCTGCGGGATGAGCACCGCGGAGAGCAGGCCGCCCGCGATGAGCGCGTAGATGTTGTTCGGGAGCTGGTTCGACACCGCGAACGCGTCCGCCGCACGGGAGTTCGCCTGCCCGATCGCGTACGCGAGCACGAACGTCTTCGCGAAGCCGAGCAGTCGCGACACCATCGTCCCGACCGCGAGCAGGGCACTCGCCCGTCCGAGGTCGCGTCCGCCCTCCGCTGCGGTGTCGACGTTCCCGGTCGTGGTCGGCGGGGTGGTGCTGATGGTCGGCTCCTCGGACACACGGCGGTCGGTGGGCTGGCGACGGTCGTCGCGGGTGCTGTCGTCGTCGTGGTGGTCTGCCGGGAGGCTCGACTGCACCCCGGCTCGCATGATCGCGTCCTCGAGCCGGTCGCCGTCGGCCGCCACCGTGTCGGTGCCGGAGCTGGCCGCGGCGATCGCGGTGGCGGCCCCGGGAACGGTGGCGGCCCCGGGGACGGGGGTCGGGCCTCCAGGCGGGGTTTCGACGGCGGGCTCCCCCGGCGCCGGCGGCTGGACCTCGAGCGGACGGTTCGGGTCCTCGTCCTCGGGCTCGGGCTCCCCGTTGCGACGACGGAGTCGGCGCCGCACGTTGCGGATGATGCCGAAGCCGAAGACTGCGATGACCGCGATGGCGGCGACGGCCGTGATGACCGTCTCCCACTGCGCCTGCACGTTGATCTCGACCGTCGCGGGCGTCGAGATCCGGGCCCCGGTCGCGCTCGTCAGGGACATCGACAGGGCGACCTTGCCGTTCGCGACCGACTGCACGGGGAAGGTGGTGCGGGTCGAGGAGCGGGGCTGGATGGTGACCTCGACCGCGTTCTGCTCGATGCGCAGGAACGAGTTCGACGGCGAGACGGTCAGGAAGACGGTGACGGCGTGGTCGGACCGGTTCCGCACCGAGATCGGCAACGAGGACCGGTCACCGAGCAGGGTGATGTCGCTCGAGTTGACGATGTTGACGCTGTTGACGGTCTCGTCGTTGTCGGCGACGAGCGTGTCGATCGCCGTCGAGAGGCCCTCGGGGTCGGCACGCCACGCGTTCGAGGCCGCCGCGAGGGTCGCGAGCCGGGCGGGGGCGGTGACGGACGCGGGGTCCTGCACGGCGCTGGCGAAGTCGGTGAGGTCCTGCTCCGACCCGACCAGGCGGCGGAGCGTCTCGAGCCGGTCGTCGTCGACGCCGGCGCTCTGCAGCGTGAGCGAGCCGGGGGTGGCGTCGACCACGGTGGAGAAGTCCGTCGGCGAGACCCAGACGGTGCTCTCGAGGGTGTCGAGGGCCTGGTCGAGGCGGCTGGAGTCGGTCGGCCAGGACCGGTCGAGCGTGAGGAGGAGCGGCCCGGTCGCGGTGCCCTGGACGGCCACGGTCGCCAGGGTGGCGGTGAGTTCCGACATCGCGTCCGTGTAGGCGCGGCCGTTCGTGGCACCGGCGGCGTCCCGGAGGAGCGCCGACATCGCCTGGTCGGCCACGAGCCCCTGCGTCGGACCGATGGACTCCGACGCGGCGACGGTGGCACCGGCACCGGCGGAGGTGTTGCCGCTCGAGACGATGGTGGAGCGGTACCCGGCCTCGCTGAGGGCCGGCAGGTCGTCGGTGGCGACGGTGCCGTCGGCGGGCCAGGCGACGGTGTCGAGCGTCCACGGGAAGTCGACGAGCGACTCCGACGTGGGGATGGTCGTCGGGGCGTCCGGCTCCGTGGTGCTGCCGTCGTCCGTCGGGTCGCCGGGGCTCGCGGGACCGGTCGCCGCGTCGGTGGCACCGACACCGTCCTGGTCCGGTGCGTCGGTGCTCGAGGTCCCGGGGGTGGCCCCGTCCGCGGGCGTGGCCGTCGGGCTCGGGGTCGCGCCCGGGAAGCGGTCGTCCTCGACGGCGGCGGCGATCGCCTGGTCGAAGGAGATCGGCGCGGCGATGCCCGGCGACCCGGCCTGGTTGAGTCCGGTGACGTCGGCGTCCGCGTAGGTGAGCGGGAACTTCTCGTTCCGCAGGCCCTCCAGGCGCTCCAGCCAGGCCGTCGCGGTGCTCGGGGCGTCGTCCCCGAGGAGCCGGATCGACGCGATGATCCGCGGGTCGACGGCGAGGGCGACGCTGTGGTCCTCCGCTGCGTCGAGTTGCTGGGTCAACGTGCCGTCGACCGCGGTGGCCGAGGCGAGGGCACCGGCGGTGAGGACGCCGTCCTCGGTCGCGGGCACCGTCACGGGCATCGCGACGGCGACGTCGACGGGCGCGCGGTCGAGCGCGGGGTTCCAGGTGAAGGCGGACCGCCCGACCGCGAACGTCGAGCCGGCTGCGTACGAGGCCGCGATGCGTCGTGCACCGAACGGGTTGAGCGTGCCGAGTCGGACGTCGGCGAACGGGACGCTGATGTCACTGACCGTGACGGAGCGGTGTGCCGGGACGACCGGGACGTCCACCTCGCCCATGGGCTCACCGGGGTAACCGTCAGGTGTGGTGTCGCCCAACCAGTCGGTCAGGATGTCCCGGGTCCCGACCACGGGTCGGATGATGTCGAGGTCGGCGCTCCCCGCGGGCAGCGCGACGTCCGTGTCGTTCGTCACGGTGAGGGACAGCGAGAGGTCGTCACCGAGCTCGAGGACCCCTCGCCCGGACGGGGTCAGCGCGACGGAGGTGGTGCCGGACTGTGCGGCGCTCGGATCGGCGGGCTTCGTGGTGGTGGCGGCGTCGGCGACGTCCACTGCGGCGGGCGCGATGACCAGACCGGTGGCGACCAGGGCGGACGCGGCGGCGGCGAGCACGGTACGGAGTATCTGCATGTGAGAGGGCCCTGGTCGTGAGCGGGCCACGACGAGTGTATGAGGCACGACCATGACGACAGGCGGGCGCGCAGGTGCTCGCCGTCATCATCTGGGATGATCGACGGCGTCATGCAGTCCGTAGCCCAGGCCGTCGAACGTCTCGACGCACTCGCCGCCACCGACACCGTCGACGTCCTCGCACGGGCGTTCGCCGCCGCCGGTCACGAGCTCGCCCTCGTCGGCGGGCCCGTCCGCGACGCCTTCCTCGGCCGCCCCGTGACCGACCTCGACTTCACCACCGACGCACGTCCGGACGAGATCCTGGCGATCGTCGGACCCCTCGCGAAGACGACGTGGGACGTCGGGCGCCAGTTCGGCACCATCGCCGCACTGGTCCGGGGCGAGCAGGTCGAGATCACGACCTACCGCAGCGACGTCTACGACGGCGAGACCCGCAAGCCCGAGGTCACCTTCGGCGACACCATCGAGGACGACCTGCTCCGCCGCGACTTCACCGTCAACGCGATGGCGCTCCGACTCCCCCAGCGGGAACTCGTCGACGTGCACGGCGGTGTCGAGGACCTGCTCGCCGGACGTCTGGCGACCCCGCAGGCTGCCCCGATCTCCTTCCGCGACGACCCGCTCCGGATGATGCGGGCGGCACGGTTCACGGCGCAGCTCGGGTTCACGGCGTCCGACGACGTCCGGGCCGCGATGTCCGACCTCGCCGACTCGATCGACATCGTCTCCGCCGAGCGCGTGCGGGACGAGCTCGTGAAGCTGCTCAACACGTCCGACCCGGTCGAGGGGCTCCGGCTCCTCGTCGACACCGGGATCGCCGAGCGGATCCTGCCCGAGCTGCCGGCGATGAAGCTCGAGATCGACGAGCACCACCACCACAAGGACGTGTACGAGCACTCGCTCACGGTCCTGACCCAGGCGATCGGGTACGAGGCGGAGCGTCACCCCGGCGACGCCCCCGACACCGTGCTCCGGCTCGCCGCGCTCCTGCACGACATCGGCAAGCCCGCGACCCGCAAGCTCGAGCCCGGCGGCGCGGTGAGCTTCCACCACCACGACCTGGTCGGGTCCAAGCTCGCGAAGAAGCGACTGCGGGCGCTGCGGTTCGACAACGACACGATCGCCTCGGTCGCGCGCCTGATCGAGCTGCACCTCCGGTTCTTCGGGTACACCGAGGGCGCCTGGACCGACGCCGCCGTCCGCCGCTACGTCCGCGACGCCGGCGACCAGCTCGAGCGGTTGCACGAGCTCACCCGCTCCGACGTCACCACCCGGAACCGTCGGAAGGCGGACCGGCTCGGCTTCGCCTACGACGACCTGGAGGCCCGGATCGCCGTCCTCGCGGAGCAGGAGGAACTCGACTCCATGCGTCCGGACCTGACGGGCGACGACATCATGCGCATCCTCGACATCCCGCCGGGGCGGGCCGTCGGCGAGGCGTACCGCTTCCTGCTCGAGGCGCGGATGGACGAGGGGCCGCTCGGCCCCGAGGACGCCGAGGCGCGCCTCCGCGCCTGGTGGGCGTCCCGCGACGCGTCCGCCTGACCGGCGCCGGTCGCGCTGCACAGCCGGTGGCGCGCCTCCAGGCCGTCCGCTACGATGGGCAGGTTGTCTCGCGCGCATGCAGCGTGCCGAGACACATGCATCAACCCTCCTGCCCCGGGAACTGCCCGGGGCCGCTGAGACCAGAGGAGGTGGGTTCCGCATGCACCAGTACGAACTGATGGCGATCCTCGACCCCGAGATCGATGAGCGCACCGTCGCTCCCAGCCTGGACAAGTTCCTCGCGGTCATCCGCAACGACGGTGGCACCGTCGACAACGTGGACGTCTGGGGCCGTCGCCGGCTCGCGTACGAGATCGCGAAGAAGAACGAGGGCATCTACGCCGTCGTGAACTTCACGTCGTCCGCCGACTCCGCCAAGGAGCTGGACCGCCAGCTCGGTCTCTCCGAGGCCGTCCTGCGCACCAAGGTCCTCCGCGCCGAAGAGGGCATGGCCCAGGTCGCCGCTCAGAAGGAGCGCGACGAGGCCCGTGCCGCCCGCAAGGCCGCCAACGCGTCGGCTTCGGCCGCCACGACCGCGAGCGCCGAGTAGCCCGTGGCCGGCGAAACCGTCATCACGGTGGTGGGCAACCTCACCGCGGACCCGGAGCTGCGCTACACGCAGAACGGGCTCGCCGTGGCGAACTTCACCATCGCGTCGACCCCTCGCACGTTCGACCGTCAGGCGAACGAGTGGAAGGACGGCGACGCGCTGTTCCTCCGTGCGAGTGTGTGGCGCGAGTTCGCCGAGCACGTGGCGGGGTCGCTGACGAAGGGCTCGCGCGTCATCGCGCAGGGTCGTCTCCGTCAGCGTTCCTACCAGGACCGTGAGGGTCAGCAGCGGACGAGCATCGAGCTCGAGGTCGACGAGATCGGCCCCTCGCTCCGGTACGCGACCGCCCAGATCACCCGTGCACCGGGTGGCAGCGGCGGTGGCGGCGGGCGCGGCCAGGTCGGCGGCGGGGGCAACTCCGGCGGTGGCTTCGGCGGCAACTCCGGTGGCGGCGGTCAGTCCGACGCACCGTGGTCCCCGCAGGGTGGTCAGCAGGGCGGCGGCAACGCACAGTCGAACGACGTGTGGAGCACCCCCGGCGGCACCTACGACGACGAGACCCCGTTCTGATCCGCGACCACACGGTCTGACGGACACACAACTTCTCTCTCTGTAAGGAAGAACAATGGCTGGAAAGAGCACCGGCGACCGCCGGAAGCCTCGCGGCAAGGGCGGCAAGAACGCCGCTCCCGCGAAGGCGATCAAGGTCGGCGTCATCGACTACAAGGACGTCGCGACCCTGCGCAAGTTCATCTCGGAGCGTGGAAAGATCCGCGCCCGTCGCATCACCGGCGTCTCCGTCCAGGAGCAGCGCCTCATCGCCCGTGCCGTGAAGAACGCCCGTGAGATGGCGCTCCTCCCCTACGCCGGCTCCGGCCGCTGATCGGAGGTCGACACATGTCGAAGCTCATCCTCACCCACGAGGTCTCCGGCCTCGGTTCCGCCGGTGACGTCGTCGACGTCAAGAACGGCTACGCCCGCAACTACCTGATCCCGCAGGGCTTCGCCGTGTCGTGGTCGAAGGGCGGCGAGAAGCAGATCGAGTCGATCCGTGCAGCTCGCACCGCGCGCGAGCTCGCCACCATCGAAGAGGCACAGGACCTCAAGATGAAGCTCGAGAACGCCACCATCCAGCTGTCGGTCAAGGCCGGCAAGGACGGTCGTCTGTTCGGCTCCGTCCGCCCGGCAGACGTCGCTGACGCCGTCCAGGCACAGGGCGTCGGCTCGCTCGACAAGCGCAAGGTCGAGGTCCCCGCGACCATCAAGACCGTCGGTGACCACGAGGCCACCGTGCGTCTGCGCGAGGACATCGTCGCGACCATCTCGCTGAAGGTCGTCGCCGCGAAGTAGCAGCATACAGCACCGCCGGAGGGCGGGTCTCCCACCACGGGAGGCCCGCCCTCCGTCGTTCCCGCACCGGGTGCACGACCGCGCCCTGCACGGTTGCCCTCCCGGCGTGTCGGAAGGGGTCGGGACCGCTCCGGAGGCCCTGGTCGGCTGAGCGGTTCCGGTGCAAGGAACACCGATGGCCGGTTACCGCCGGCCCCCGCCCTGCGCCTGGGAGCCACCCGAGTGGAACCGGATCACGAGGCCGTTTGTCAAGTCGGTTCTGCACAGTGGAAGGCTCGTAGGTGAACCTTCGACTCGCAGTTGAAGTCGAGTTCTCCACACACGGTGTGGAACGAAAAAGCCCCGATCAGCAGTCGAAAGTGTGTTCTCCCGCGGAGTTCTCCACAGCGGAGTGCACAACCATCCACACAGGTCTCCGGCGTGTTCCGCAATCGTTCCACAGAGTTGTCCACAGGGCCTGTTGCTGGGGATAACTCTGTACCCGTAGCGTGAGCCAGCGACTCGGGGATGTCGGTCGCCCGGGGTAGAACTGCTCGGTGTGGAACGGTTCGGCGGGTCGTCCGCCAGCACCGCCATGAACACCGCACCGCCATGAACACTGAGGAGCACCTGTGTCGATCGCGCATCTGGAGCCGGCCCCCCGGGAGTACGCCGAGCGGAACGCCGACCGGACTCCCCCGCACGACATGCTCGCGGAGCAGTCGACGATCGGCGGGATGATGCTGTCGAAGGACGCCGTCGCCGACGTCATCGAGACCGCCCGCGGTGTCGACTTCTACATCCCCAAGCACGAGGTCATCTTCGACGCGATCCTGTCGCTGTACTCCCACGGTGAACCGACCGACGTCATCGCCGTCACCGACGAGCTGACGAAGACGGGCCTGCTGTCCCGCGGCGGTGGCGCCGAGTACCTGCACAGTCTGACCAGCATGGTCCCGACCGCGGCGAACGCTGGGTACTACGCGGCGATCGTGGCCGAGAAGGCCGTCCTCCGCCGTCTGGTCGAGGCCGGTACCCGCATCGTGCAGATGGGCTACGCGAGCGAGGGTGAGGTCACCGACCTCGTCAACAGCGCGCAGGCCGAGGTCTACAACGTCGCCGGCGGCGTGCAGACCGAGGACTACGTCCCCCTGACCGAGGCCATCGGCACCGCCATCGACGAGATCGAGGCCGCGAAGGGTCGTGACGGGCAGATGACCGGCGTCCCGACGGGGTTCGCCCAGATGGACGCCCTGACGAACGGCTTCCACCCCGGACAGCTCATCATCGTGGCCGCCCGACCCGCACTCGGGAAGTCGACCCTGGCGCTCGACCTGTGCCGCGCCGCCGCGCTGAAGCACAACCAGACCGCCGCGTTCTTCTCGCTCGAGATGGGCCGCGCCGAGATCGCCATGCGTCTGCTCTCCGCCGAGTCGAGCGTTCCGCTGCAGAACATGCGCAAGGGCACCGTGGACACCCGCGACTGGACCACCATCGCGCAGACCCGCGGGCGCATCAACGACGCTCCGTTCTTCATCGATGACTCCCCCAACATGACCCTCGTCGAGATCCGTGCCAAGTGCCGGCGCCTGAAGCAGCAGCACAACCTGAAGCTCGTCGTCATCGACTACCTGCAGCTCATGACCTCCGGCAAGAAGGTCGAGAGCCGTCAGCAGGAGGTGTCCGAGTTCTCGCGGGCGCTCAAGCTCATGGCGAAGGAGTTGCAGGTCCCCGTCATCGCACTGTCGCAGCTGAACCGTGGACCCGAGCAGCGTGCCGACAAGAAGCCGATGATCTCCGACCTGCGTGAATCCGGGTCGATCGAGCAGGACGCCGACATGGTCATCCTGTTGCATCGTGAGTCGGCGTACGAGAAGGACAACCCGCGGCAGGGTGAAGCCGACCTGATCGTGGCGAAGCACCGCAACGGGCCGACGGACACGATCACGGTGGCGTTCCACGGGATGTTCTCGCGGTTCGTGGACATGCCGCAGTAGGGGAGTGTGAGACGGCGATACCCCGGTCAAGCAGCACAGGGAAGTCGTCGTGGTTGTCGCCGCCAGTCGCGTACCGGTGGACGAGCGGCTTGCGGGAAGGTCTCGCAGTACCGTTCCGGGATGGACTACTCCTTCTCCGCGCCGACCGCGATGGAGTTCAAGACGCTCTATGACGAGACTGGTTGGGGAGACTGGGCTCTGGACCGATTCGAGCGCGCTCTGTCCGGAAGCTGGATCGTCTGCACCGTCAGGGATGACGCCGGCCGCCTGGTTGGCATGGGCAGGCTCATCAGCGACGGGGCGCTTCACGCCTTCGTGACGGAGATGATCGTCACCGAAGAGGCTCGAGGTGGAGGTATCGGCGGCCAGTCCTCGCGCGCCTTGTCGACGAGGCACGTCGCCGCGGAGTGGACGACGTACAGCTCTTCGCGGCCCGAGGTCGGGCTGAGTTCTACGAACGCCACGGCTTTGAGCGCCGGTCTGAGAGCGGGCCCGGCATGGACGTAGCAAGCGATCACCAGCCGATCGGCTAACGAGGCAGCGCTCAGCGGGTGAGGCGAGGGTGAGGCCGTTGGTGTCCGCTCGGTCAGGTGAGCCGGCTTGAGCTGCGGTTCCGCGGATGTAAAGCGGGAGGGGCCACTGGTTGACTGCCCCTCCCGCTCGCTACGACTAGCGCTCGGCAGAGCCGTGCGGCGTCAGAGGAGCGTGACGTTGTCAGCACCCCAGTACGCCATCTGATGCGCGATCTTGCCGTTCTCGTCGAACGACATGACCTCGATGATGTCGATGGTGAGGTCGCGCCCATCGGCGTTGGCCCAAAGCCGGAACGAAAACGCGGCTTGGTTGCCGAGGGAGAACGTGATCGGCGCGGTCAGCTGAGCCTTCTGCGGAACGAAAGGCACATCCTGCAGCTGCGCCATGGCATCGAAGAGCTCGGTGCCGGTTCCACCGATCGTCATCGGTGCTGTGCCCACCGGGTCTTCCCCGACGCGGGGCACGGCGAGGTACGTGTCGGCGTACTCCGTGTCCTGCGCGCCGCCGTCGACGAATGCGACGTAGCCCTCGATCGCTGCACGCATGTGCTCCTCAGACGGGGCGCCGGAGGGCCGCTGGAGCTGCTCACCTCCATCGAGGTGTCGAAGCAGTCTGCTGAAGCTGAATTCGGTAGCCATGGGCTCTCCTTTGCGAGTGCACGCGCCCGTTCCGGACGCTCGCTGACATCGTGCAACGTTCACACTCTGTGAAGGTCAAGTCAGGGTGACGGGCTCCCTGCGTCGTCTAACGTTGTCGGCATGAGAACCTTCGAGGGTGTGGCTTGAGGATCGGGGAGTTGGCGCAGCAGACCAAGATCCCGGCGCGGATGTTGCGGTACTACGAGGAGCAGGGGTTGCTCACCCCAGAGCGTCTCGACAACGGGTACCGCGACTACGACCAAAGCCTCGTGGGGCGCGCAGAGAAAATCCGCTGCTTTGTGGACGCGGGTGTTCCGCTCCGCGCCATCGACTCCATCCTTTCGAGTGTCGGCGACGCGCGCGGTTCGCTGCATCCCGAGATGACTGAGGAGTTCGTTGAGATGCTCGTTCGTGAACGTGACCGCATGCGCGAGCGGGTTGCAACCCTCGAACGGAACATCGCTTCTTTGACCGAGCTCATCGAGAGCACAGGTTGGGACTGACGCGATGAGGGGCTGATCGTGCTCCGTGCAGTAGCGGACATGGCAGCTTCAGCTCCGCCGGCGGCAGCTTCAGCTGATGATGAGTTCGGTCGATTCCTGGTTCTGGTGCAGCGTGTAGAACCGGCGTGCGATCTCGGTCGCGGGGAGATGTCCAAAGCCTTCCGGGGGGCTGGTGCCGATCCAGACACCGATGGCGACGTGAGCGACGGTCACGCCGGTACCGGCCAGACCGTGCCCGAGGTTCACGGACCAGTTGCGGAGCGCTGCGGCACCGATGCTGACGTCTCCGTACTCGGGCCATGGCGTGACGCTGGTGATGCCCGTGGTGAAGAGGAGCGTGCCAGCTCCGGCGGCGAGCATCGCGGGTAGGACCGCGTCGGTGGCGGTCATGGCGCCGTAGAGGTGGTGGTCGATTTGTGCGGCTACGTCGGTGGGGGTGACGTTGCGGATGTCGACGGCGCCGGAGGCGGCGGGCGAGTACTCGAGGACGTCGATGCTGCCGAAGTGGGCGGTCACATCGGCGAGAGCCTCGCTCAGTCCGTCCTTGTCGGTGACGTCTGCGGGGAAGGCCGCGGCGGTAACGCCGTCACGGCGCAGAGCGTCTTCGAGGCGGGCGAGCTTGGTCGGGTTGCGGGCGATGAGGGCGACGTCGTACCCGTGCGAGCCGAACTCGCGGGCGATGGGGAGGCCGAGGCCCGGGCCGGCTCCGACGATGGCGATGGTGGGCATTCGTGGTCCTGTTCGGTGGGTGGATGCCAGGGGTGGTGCGATGCAGGACCACCCCTGGTGGTGTCAGATGGTGGCGGCGTCGATGACGAAGCGGTAGCGGACGTCGGACTTGAGGACGCGGTCGTAGGCGGTGTTCACCTCGGACGCGTTGATCAGCTCGATCTCGGAGGCGATGCCGTGCTCGGCGCAGAAGTCCAGCATCTCCTGGGTCTCGGCGATGCTGCCGATCGCGGTCGCGGTGAGGGAGCGACGGTTGCCCATGAGCGCGAACACCGACACGGGCATCGGCTCCGCGGGTGCTCCGAGGTTGACCATGGTCCCGTCGAAGGCGAGCAACGACAGGTAGGACCACATGTCGACCGGGGCGCTGATGGTGTTGAGGATCAGGTCGAAGGTGCCGGCGAGGTTCGCGAAGGTGCTCTCGTCGCTGGTCGCGTAGTAGTGGTCGGCGCCGAGGCGGATGCCGTCGTCCTTCTTGCTGAGGGTCTGCGACAGCACGGTGACTTCGGCACCCATGGCGTGGGCGATCTTGACGGCCAGGTGTCCGAGGCCTCCCATGCCGACGATGGCGACCTTCTTGCCCGGGCCGGCGTTCCAGTGCGCCAGCGGCGCGTACGTGGTCACGCCAGCGCACAGCAGCGGGGCTGCTGCGTCGAAGGGGATGTTCTCGGGGACGCGGACGACGAAGTCCTCGACGACGACGATCTCGGTGGCGTAGCCTCCCTGGGTGGTGCTCCCGTCACGGTCGACGCTGCCATAGGTGTAGGTGGCGCCGTTGAGGCAGTAGTTCTGCTGCCCGGCGAGGCAGTTTGCACACTCCCGGCAGGAGTTGACCATGCAGCCCACGCCGACTCGGTCACCGACCTTGTGCAGCGTGACATCGGAGCCGATCTCAGCGACGGTGCCAACGATCTCGTGGCCCGGGACGAGGGGGTAGTTGATGGGTCCCCATGCCCCGCGGACAGTGTTGATGTCGGAGTGGCAGATGCCCGAGTAGGCGATGTCGATCCGGACATCGCTTGGACCGACCGAGCGGCGCTGGATCGTTGTGGCGGAGAGCGGATCGGTTGCGGAGGTGGCGGCGAAGGCGCGTGCAGTGGTCATTCGTCTAGGAAACGGTGTCAGTGCCCAAGGCGGCAGTCCGGAACGAAGGGGTCACTCGCACTGACTCTCAGCCGTGGAGGGCCGAGCTTAGAGTCGGAGCATGGACCACAGGACCGAGATGCGGGAGTTTCTTGCTTCTCGCCGCGCACGGGTCCGGCCTGAAGACGCCGGCCTTCCCGGTGGCGGAGGCCGACGTGTGCCAGGCCTTCGCCGCGAGGAACTTGCCGCTCTGGCCGGGGTGAGTGTCAGTTGGTACACGCGCCTCGAACGTGGTGACACCGTCGGCGCCTCCGACGCCGTCCTCGAAGCGATCGCCCGCACCTTGCAACTCGACGACCTCGAACGGCAACACCTCATCCGTCTCGCGCGCGGGAGCCAAACCGTCACCACCAAGGCCTCTGCTCGAAAACCCGCGCCGCGGACCATTCGGCCGACCCTGCAACTGATCCTCGACCAGATGACTGACATGCCGGCGATCGTGCAGAACGGTCGGGCAGACGTCGTTGCGATGAACTCGCTTGGACGAGCCTTCTACTCAGGACTCGTCGCCAGCCCGTCGGCGTCGATGAATCACGCCCGCTACATCCACCTCGATCCGGGATCGAAGGTGTTCTACCGGGAGTGGGACGAGATCGCCAGCAACAGTGCCGCGATGCTCCACGTCGCCGCTGCCAAGGATCCTCTTGACCAGGACCTGTCGAACCTCATCGGGGAGCTCGCGACACGATCCGCGGACTTCCGTGTTCGGTGGGCTGCCCGCAACGTCCATGAACACCAGTCGGGCATCAAGCACGTCAACCACGATCTCGTGGGCGAGATCGAGCTGTCGTACGAGACGCTGGCGCTTCCGGGGCATCCGGGGTTGATGTTGTACGTCAACGCCGCGGCCGCAGGAAGCCCCGCGGCCGATGCGCTGCGCCTGCTCGCCGCCTGGTCCGCGCCCCAACTCGCGTCCGACACGCGCCGCGACCGCGACCACCACCAGGACTGACCCCTCAACAGGATCGAGGCTCGGGAGTGCATTGTCCCGGCTGACGAATCCCACCACCCAGCACCAACAACGGAGAAGCATGAAGGCTTGGCAGTTCACCGACACCCACGCACCACTCTCGAAGGTCGAGCTCCCGGTCCCAGAACCCGGTGCGGGGGAAGTCGTTCTCGCAGTGAAAGCTGCCGGAATCTGCCACTCGGACGTCGGACTCTTCGACGACGAGAAGTGGCTGAATCTGATGACCGTCCCGGTCACCCCGGGCCACGAAGTCGCCGGCGAGATCGTCTTGGTCGGTGAGGCCGTCACCGAGTACGCCGTGGGAGACCGCGTGGCGCTGTGGTCGCTCGGGGACTCGCTGGGCTACCGACGCGACGGCGGGTTCGGAGAGTACGTCCGCGCATCAGTCAGCAACCTGGTCCGCATCCCGGACAACGTCCCCCACGAGGCAGCGTTCTTCGCCGAACCGGGTATGACCGCCCACGCGGCTGTCGTCACCGTCGGCAAGGTCACCTCAGGTCAAAAGGTTGGAATCATCGGCTTCGGGGGACTCGGACAGATCGGAACGAGGGTCGCCGCTCTCACCGGTGCGCGAGTGTTCGTCGCGGAGATCAACCAGGACGTCTGGGCTCGGGCAACCGAAGCCGGCGCCGAGCGCGTCGTCACCGACATCCGCGAGCTCGCCGATGAAAACCTCGATGTGATCGTCGACTTCGCAGGCTTCGGCAGCACGACGGCTGGTGCCATCTCGGCCATCGGCCAGGGCGGACGTGTCGTGCAGGTCGGTATGGGGCGTCTCGAGGCCACAATCAACACCTACGACCTCATCCTGAAGGGCGTCACCCTCGTCGGGTGCATCGGGGGCGGTAAGGACTCCATGGAAGCGGTTCTCGGCTGGATTTCCTCCGGCGACATCCAGCCAGCAATCGAGAAGACCGTCTTCGACGACATCCCGGACGCAATCGAGCGACTCAAGCAAGGGCGCGTCAACGGCCGACTCGTCGCCATCTACTGAAGTCCCAGGCGGACTTGGTGAAGAAGTGTCCATGACGGGCAGGACAATGCTCCTCGGCGCGATGCTCGGCACTCCCTACGGCAACCACCCGGGAGCATGGCGCATGCCATGGGCGAAGCCGGACGAGTACACCGATGTGGACGCGCACGTACGAACTGCCCAGACCGCTGAACGAGGCGGACTCGACTACCTGTTCTACCCCGATCGGACCTTCATCTGGGGGGACTTGGAATCCGGTCCGCCCATCGTGTCCATCGACCCGGTCATGCTGCTCGCCGCCGTGTCTGCGCAGACGACGAAGATCGGGCTGGTTCCGTCGGTATCCACCTCCTTCAACGAGCCGTACGGAATCGCCCGTCAGCTCCGAGCACTTGACGTCATGAGTCACGGCCGCGCCGGGTGGAACCTCATCCCGAGCTACGAGCCAGAAGCCTTCGCCAACTTCGGGCTGCCTGTGCCGTCCCGGGAAGACAAGTACGGACGACTTCACGAAGTCGTGCAGATCACCCAAGCGTTGTGGGCCAGTTGGGGACGTGAGGCAGGCGCCCCGGACAAGGTCACGGGGCGTTTCGCCGACACCTCCCACATCCGGCCGATCGGCCTGCAGGGGCGCCAGGTTGGTTCACGAGGCCCGTTGCAGATCCCACCGTCGGAGCAGGGGCAACCGGTCGTGTTCATGCCTTTCGCCAGCGGTGCCGGCGTCCAGGCTGCGGGGATGTACGCCAACGGCATCATCGGCATGCCTTCTTCGATCGAGGAAAGCCGGTCACAACGGGACATGATGCGCTCCGTGACCGAAGCGGCTGGCCGCGACGCGGACGAGGTGAAGTACCTCTCCTTCGCCACCTTCGGTCTCGGACCAACCGAGAACGAGGCCGTGAAGCGGCGCATGGCATTGGAGGACGCTGCTGGCATCGACAAGCGCCTGGCGCATCTATCAATGATGCTCGGCCTTCGCCTCGACGCCCGCGACCGTGACAAGCCCCTCACGGTGACGCAGGTCCAGGGTATGCAGCGCCGCTCCGGGTCACGGCAAGAGGTCCTGGCGCACCGGCTCGCCTCCGAAGGGCGATCCCTGCGAGAAATCCTGGGCCATGGAGTCCTCGACCAAAACCCTGGCGTGGTCGGCACCGGGGAGCAGGTTGCGGACATGTTTCAAGAGTGGGTGGAAGCCGGGGCCACCGATGGCTTCTCCATCGTTGTTGATGACCTCCACGACGGCCTTGACGACTTCGTCGACCAGGTCGTTCCGATCCTTCGGCGCCGCGGCCTCCGCCCCGCTGACTACGGAGGGTCCACACTGCGCGAGCACCTCGGCCTCGCCGAGCAGATCGGCCGCGACCCCCGCCTTACAGACCGCGCGGCTGAGGACTAACCGCGATAGTCCACTAACGCGGAGTGGCCGACCGTGCGTCTCACATGGGTGGTCCGCTGATCGTCTCTGTGCCGGTGCCGGTGCTGAAGCGGACAGGTGCTTTGTCAGAAACGATCGTTTCTGAAGCGTCCGGTCATGGACTATCGAGACGGCCTTAGCGCCGTCGAAACGGCGACAAGATGTTTGGTCGAATCGAGTGACACGCGCGCCGTCGCCGAGACTCGTAAGCGGAGTCGGCGACAAGTAGTGAGTCCGCCGACAGGAGTTGTCGTGTTGTCCGCCAGTCGCGTACCGGTGGACGAGCGGCTTGCGGGAAGGTCTCGCAGTACCGTTTCGGGATGGACTACTCCTTCTCCGCGCCGACCGCGATGGAGTTCAAGACGCTCTATGACGAGACTGGTTGGGGGGACTGGGCTCTGGACCGATTCGAGCGTGCCCTGTCCGGGAGCTGGATCGTCTGCACCGTCAGGGATGACGCCGGCCGCCTGGTTGGCATGGGCAGGCTCATCAGCGACGGGGCGCTTCACGCCTTCGTGACGGAGATGATCGTCACCGAAGAGGCTCGAGGTGGAGGTATCGGCGGCCAAGTCCTCGCGCGCCTTGTCGACGAGGCACGTCGCCGCGGAGTGGACGACGTACAGCTCTTCGCGGCCCGAGGTCGGGCTGAGTTCTACGAACGCCACGGCTTTGAGCGCCGGTCTGAGAGCGGACCCGGCATGGACGTAGCGAGCGTTCGCTAGCCCATCCTCTACCGGCCAGCTGTCATGAGCACCACGCGTCCCGTCGTCGCAGCGTTGTTCGGCAGCGACGATGATGAGGCCCTGGTCGTGCTCGGGGCAGTGCGTAGTGCTGAGTTGCGCGACCGGTCGATGGCCTCGGCTCGCCCTTCGATAGGGACGGACCCGAGGCGCGGGTAGTCGCCCGTGAAAGGCGGAAGGTCAGATCATGATGGTCGTCTTGGTCAATGTCACCGTCACTCTCAACGAATACGAAACCAAGCGGATCGAGAAGTTCGCAGCGAACGTGATCGTCACGAGCAACCGTCCGACGGACGAAGTCACGAGCGACACCCGTGACCGCATCGACAACGCGGTGGGGCTCCGGGACCGGCTCTTGGTTGCGCGTACCGCTGCGGAGAAGGCGGCTGGAAGTGAGCAGGGCGCCGCTGCGGAGCACCCGCGGCGGGCTTGTCGGCGTGGGATAGCGCTGACCGTCGCGACCGCCACGCGGAGCAGATGGCCGCCGCCGACGTCGACCCCGTCGCCGTGCAGGCGCAGTACGGTGCCGACGTCTCCAACGCCAAGCATCCGCGGTCTGCCATCACGACCACGCGTGGTGCCGCGAGGGCCCGCAAGAGCGTGACCCGGGCGATGGGTCTCATCGTGAGCGTGGGGAGCGCGGCCGGTACCCGCTGGTATCGCGCGTATGTCAGGATCGCGGCGTGGCCGCGCCGACGGCCGGACGGGAGACCCGATGACCGACGCGATGACAGCCAACGAAGGCCGGCCGACAGCGGAGGGCCGGTGGTGGATGGGGGCCCGGGGCGTCCTCTCCGCCGCGACGATCGGCGCTCTCGTGCTGCTCGCCGGCCTCGTCGTCGCAGAGCAGCCAGGCCGACCCGACCTGCGGACGGTCGCTGCCGATGGTGGTTGTGGCGGATGGTCCGAGGACAGGCCGGGGTTCGATGAGTCGGTGATGACCGTCGCGTTCCTCGTCGAGAACCCGTCGGCCGAGCCGGTGACGATCCGAGGGACCCGCATGACGTGGGACGCCGGGCTCAAGTCGGTGCGCGTGCAACTCGCGCGACCGATCGTCGGCGTCGACGAGGGCGCGATGTTCGGCTACTTCTCCGATGACATCGACGCGGACCACGTGCTGCCGACCCGGGGCGCGGTCATCCCGGCGAATGGGTCGATCCGGGTCGCCGCCGAGATGCACCTCCGGCCGGGGGCGGACTCGGGGCACGTGACCGGGCTGCGGTTCCTGACGGACGGGCCGCTCGGCACACTGCGGACCGAGACACTGCCGGTCGGGGTGGGGATGATGGCACCGGACGTGAAGAGCTGCTGACGAGGAGGTCTCCGGCGCTCATTCGTCATGACGCGAGCAGCAGGTGGCTTGGCGCAGATGACAGCGCTCGGATCCGGGCCTGCGATCCATCCCACACATTTCAGGGATGGTCGCTGCTCTTGTTCGGTCGCCGCCTTCGGTCGCGAGCACCTCTCCGACGCGCCCTCGCACGCACGCCAGGTGTCCTCGGGCTGCTTCTATGATGCGAGCATCTGAGCCACGACCGCGTACAGCTCCTTGGGATCCCGGGCGAGCATCTGCTTGATCAACGCAGCCTGCTCGTCCACCACGACCTCGTAGTCGCCGCGCTCGACCCCGTCCAGGGTTGCGCGCGCAACGTCCGCCGGGTCGGTCTTGGCCATCGAAACACCCGCCGCCATGTCCGTGTCGGCTACTCCGAGGTGCACGGACGTCACCGTTGTCCCTTGTCCGGCCAGCTCATGACGCAACGCGTTGCCCATGTTCCACAGGGCAGCTTTCGACACCGCGTAGGCGGAGGCCCCTGGCATCGCCAGCCAGGAGGCGCCCGACGCGATGTTCACGATGCTCCCACCGCCGTTCGCGGCCAGGACAGGTGCGAAGGAGCGGATGACGTTGAGGGTGCCCCAGACGTTCGTGTCCATGTCGGCGTGCGCTGCGTCCAGATCGCCCAACAGGGTCGCTGTGGTCGCGATACCGGCGTTGTTGATCAACAGATCAACGTCGGTCGCTACAGCGGCGGCCGCGGCGACGGACGCCGGGGAGGTGATGTCGAGGGCGAGGCGCTCCACACCCTCGAGGTCGATCAGTTCTGGACGTCGGGCGGTCGCGTACACGTTCGCCCCGCGTGCGACCAACTGGGCGGCGAGATGACGACCGATACCGCGGTTCGCGCCGGTGACGAGGGCAGTGGCTCCAGAGAGGTTCATGCCGCTACGCTAGAACCTGACATCAACGTGAGAATCAAGCCCAGGAGCCGAAGAATGCGGATCGGTGCACTTGCAGAACGCGCTGGCGTCAGCGTTCGGTCGCTTCGGTACTACGAGGAACAGGGACTCCTCGAGTCGGAGCGGACCACGGGCGGGCACCGGGAGTACCACGATTCCGACGTGACGCGTGTGCGCTTCATGCAGATGCTCTACGCAGCGGGCATGCCGAGTCGCCGAATCGTCGAACTCTTGCCGTTCCTCGACACCGGCGTCGCGACACCGACGATGCTCGACCACTTCGACGAGGAGAGCGATCGCATCCAACGCCAGATCGAGGACCTCACCGCCACCCACGATCGCCTCACACGGCTCCGCGACATCGCGGCGGAATCAGTCGCGGGGCGGCCACCAGAACAGTGTCGCTCCTCAGCGAACGCAGCCGCCGCTTGACCGGGTCGTTCCCCCTGCCCGTGAGCACCACGCCCTGCGTGGCGCCGCGGTGTTTGCACCTGCAGGGCGGAGAGCCATCACAGTCGACAGTCGTTGTTCAAGTGTCAGAAACCCCGCTCGAACTCGGGGCTCGAGCGGGGTCGTGATCACGGATGTGCTGACGTCAGTTCTGTCCGCCGCCAACGAGCAACTGACTGCCGCTGACCCACCGCGCAAGCGGCACGACGAAGAACTCGACGGGGTCTGCGACGTCGTCGACTGAGCCCATTCGCGACCCGGTGGGGCTTGCACCCTGCACCAACGCGCGCAGCGAGTCATCCTCGGACACGGCGAGGAACGAACAACACCACCGACGGTCGAGTGGACACCGGCGGAGTGGCAGAACGAAGTCGTCCCGCTGCGGTGGCAGGCGGGACGGCTTCGTTCTGTCGGGGGACTACTGGGCAGCTACCGAGATGCTGCCGGTTCCTCGCTGGCGCTCGGTGGCTCGGTCGAGTCCGTGGCCTTCGGTGTCGAGGTTCGGGATGATCTTCTGCATCCAGCGGGGCATCCACCATGCGGCTTCACCGCAGAGGGACAGCAGTGCCGGCATGATCATCATCCGGACCAGGAAGGCGTCTGCCAGGACGCCGACGAGGAGTCCGACGGCGATGGAGGCGGCGACGGCCATCTCGCTGGTGGCGAAGCCGGCGAAGACGACGGCCATGATGGTCGCTGCGGCGACGAGGACGGTGCCGGACTTGGTGAAGCCGGAGTGCACCGCGTCCTTCGGGCTGAGGCCTCGGGAGTGCTCTTCCTTCATCCGGGAGACGAGGAAGACCTGGTAGTCCATTGCGAGGCCGAACAGGACGCCGACGAGGATGATCGGCAGGAGGCTGAGCATCGGATCGCCCTGCGGAGCGGCGATGAGCGGGTCGAGCCACCCCCACTGGAAGATCGCGACCGATGCGCCGAAGGCTGCACCGACGGAGAACAGGTAGCCGAGGGTGGCGAACAGGGGCACCAGCAGGGATCGGAACATCACGATCAGGAGCAGGAACGACAGGGCGACGATCACGATGATGTAGGTGATCAGAGCCTGGTTCATCTGCGCCGTGTTGTCGAGACCGATCGCGGTCTCACCGGTGACCTCGACGCTCACCCCGCTGATCGCGGTGGTTTCGTCGCGGATGTCGGTGACGAGTTGCTTCGTGCTGTCGGCGATGGGTCCGCCGGTCGGGATGACGGTCAGCAAGGCGGCGTCATCGGACTTCGTGATCTGGCCGGGAACGACGGCTTCGACGTGGTCGAGGCCCGTGATCTCGTCTTCGACGGAGGTGAGCTTGCTGCTGACACCGTCACCCTGCACCAGGACGAGGAGCGGTGACTGGATGCCACCGAACTCGTCGACGATGAGGTTGTACGCCTTCCGCTCGGACGAGGCGGGGTCCGAGCCGCCCGGGATGTTCGATGCCGTCTTCATGTCAAGCACAGGTGCGGCGATGACGCCGAGGACCACGACGGCACCGAAGAGTGCGAGCCAGGGCCGCTTGGTGACGAAGGTGGCCCAACCGTTCAGGAAGCTCTTCCGGTTCGCGGTGCGCTGCGGGATCGACTGCCCGGACGCGAGGAGCTTGCGCTGCTTGCGGGGCAGCGCGCGCAGGCCGAGGGTCTTCAGGAGCACCGGCAGCAGAGTGAGGGACATGAGCACGGCCATGAGGACGCTGAATGCGCCGGCGAAGCCCATCACGGTGATCGTCTCGATGTTCGTCACGACGAGTCCGACGAGGGCGATGATGACGGTGAGGCCGGCGAACACGACGGCGGTGCCGGCGGTTCCGGTCGCTCGGGCGACGGCGTCGACGACGGTGCGCCCTTCTCGGAGTTCGGATCGGAACCGAGTCAGGATGAACAGGGAGTAGTCGATACCGACTGCGAGACCGAGCATCGTCGCCAGGGTCAGTGTGGTGGCCTGGATCGGGTTGATCGCGGAGTACGCGAGGACGCCGACGGTGCCGATACCGACACCGGTGATGGCGACGAGCATGTTCGCGCCGGCAGCCAGGAGCGAGCCGAAGGTGAGGAACAGCACCAGGAACGCGATCAGGATGCCGACGACCTCGCCGGGGCCGAACGTGGCGTAGGTGTCACCGAAGAGGTGCCCGCCGACCTCCGCGTTGAAGTCGGTTCGCTGATCGGCTGCGAAGTCGAGGACAGTGTCGTAGGTCTGTTCCTGATTGGCCTCTGTGAGGCCGGAGAACGTGAGGGTCGAGACGATGGTGGTGCGGTCCTTCGACACCATCGGGCTCTGCTGGTTGAAGGGGTCGGAGACGCTCTTCACGTGCGGCAGGCTCTCCGCGTCGGAGAGGACCTTCGTGATCTCCGCCGCGGTGGCCTCGTCGGTGACCTTCGCACCACCACGGGTCTCGAGGACCAGCTGCAACGTCTTCGCGTCGCCGTTGCCCGAGGAGCCCACGTCGAACTTGTTCTGCACGGTGGTGAGCGCCTTCGCGGCCGCGGTGTCGTTGCCGGCGGAGCCGGTGGCGTCGGTGTTCATGCCGGTGGCGGTCACCGCGGTGAGTGCGGCGAAGATCACCAGCCATGCGGCGACGATGATGAGCCGGTGCCGGGCGCTGAAGCGTCCGATCGCGGCGAGGACCTTGGGCATGATGCTCCCGGAATGGAGAAGTGGAAGCCGCACAAGGGCGCGCGGCGGGTACTTCTCAATGCTCGAAGAAGCGGCCTCTCTGGGCGTCGTCTACCTGGAGTGATCGGTGTACTGCGTTCGCAGTACACCGGTCAGTCGACCAGGCCCGCCCGGTACGCCAGTGACACCAGTTGCGCTCGGTCACGGGCACCGAGTTTCGCCATGGCCCGGTTGGCGTGGGTCTTCACCGTGAACGGTGAGACGAACATCGTCCGGCCGATCTCCTCGTTGTCGGCGCCGTGGGCGATCGCCACGACGACGTCGCGTTCTCGTGGGGTGAGGGCGTCGAGGCGTGCGAGTACGTCGGGGTCCGCTGTCCGTGCAGGCTGCGCAGCCACCTGGCTGATCACGGCTGCTTGTGCGGCCGCGGAGAGCGCTCCTCCACCGAGCACGACTTCTCGGATCCCGGCGACGAGCTCGGACGGTCCGACGGTCTTCCCCAGGAACCCGTTCGCGCCTGCCCGGAGCGCGGCGACGACGATGTCGTCGTGCTCGAACGTGGTCAGGATGATGATCCTGGTCTGCTCGGCCGTGAGGGTCGTACGGATCCGACGCGTCGTCTCGACGCCGTCGATACCCGGCATCCGGATGTCGAGCAGGACGACGTCGACCGGTGTTGTCCGGAGGGCCTCCAGTGCTTCGAAGCCGTCACCGGCTTCGCCGACGACGGTGAGGTCGTCCTGGGAATCGAGGATGGTGCGCAGTCCCACGCGGATCATGGCCTGGTCATCTACCAGCAGGATCGTCGTCATCAGCGGGTTGCTTCCTTGATCGGGATGGAGGCGCGGACAGTGAAGTTGGCCTCGTCGTCCTCGACATCGAGAGAACCACCGGCAGCGGCGACTCGTTCGCGCATCCCGATCAATCCGAATCCGCTGCCGTGTCCGTCGTCTGCTGTCGAGCGACCGTTCCGCGCGACGACCGTGATGTTGCTTCCGTCGTTGCTGATGGAGAGAGTGACGTGGCCGGCGCCGTACCGGTGGGCGTTGGTGAGCGCCTCTTGCGTGACGCGGTAGACGGTCATCCCGGTCATGGGCACCACCTCATTTGTCGGCAAGGAGATGTCGCTGCGGATGTCCAGTCCGAGCGCCTCGAACGAGGCGATGAGCGCAGGCAACGACGCCAGGCCTGCGACGGTGTGGTCAGGGGTTCGATCACGGGAACGGAGGAGCTCGAGGATCTGCTGCGTTTCGCCGGTCACTGCGCGGAGGGCTTTGCGTGCTTCGGCGGCTGCCCGTGCGGCAGCATCCGGCTTGTTGTGCACGGTCACTTCGACTGCGCCGAGGTGCATGCTCGCCACCGCGATCTGGTGGCCGACCACGTCGTGGAGGTCGCGGGCGATCCGCAAGCGTTCTTCGTCGACTCGCCGGCTCGCTTCGGCGTCTCGTGTCGCGATCGCTTCCCGCGCGTGCGCCCGCAGACTCTCCCAGTACCGCTGCTGGCTCCGGATGCCAGCACCAGCGGCTCCGCCCGCGATGCACGCTGCGAATCCTGCCAACGCATCAGGGCTGACGAACCCGCCCGTGTTCACTGACACGACGAAGTACACGGGGAACGCACTCGCGATGATGCCGCGGACGGGAGGCGCTCCTCGCAACGTGATCGCGAAGAGCACGAACACGACGATCGTCCACTCAGCAGTGGGATCCCACGCCTGCATGGCGGTCACCGCGGTGCCCGCGACTGCGAGGAGCAGGCCGAGCCAGGACCAACGCCCAGCGATCAAGGCTCCCACGGCACCGAGTACGACCCCGACGAGCAGCAGCAGGGCGTCGCCGTGCACCACGATACGCACGCTGTCGACGACGGCAGCGATGATCGCGACGACGGTGGCACCCATCGGGAGGACGCTCGGCCACCGCAACCACCAGGGATTCCGTGGCAGCGCGATGTCACCCGTACTCGTCATCCTCCGAGTGTGGCCGTTCTACCAGGGGGACGTGTACTGCGAACGCAGTACACCGGCCGGTCCCGATCGACGACGTCCTCGATCCGCAGCCGATCGATGATCGACGTACCACTCCTCGAAAGGACTCGATCATGACCGTCATCACCCGCCCCGCACTTCCCCCGACCCGTTCCGCGCAGCGTCGGGCGATCACCCGCGTACCGAAGATCGCGGCATGGGGAACCCTCAAGGGCCTCTCCGAAGTGATCCGGTTCGCAGGGTTCATGACGATCCTCGCCGCCATGGGCGTCGACGCCGGTGCCCGCAGCGTGATCAACCGATAGGACGAGGCCATGCAACGGATGATCCGACCCGAGGACATCACGCTCCTCGACACGCAGCCACTCGACATCACCGCCTACCTCCGCGACCTCGAGTCCGAGGACGGTTCGGGTCATCGTCCGGACAGGGCTGACACCCATTCCGTGCGGTGACTGACTACGCAGTACGCCCGCGCTTCAGGGCGCACCGGTCAGCGTGCGCTGCAGAGCAGCGCCGTACCACTGAACGATGACGTCTGCTGGGGTGTCCAGCAGGAATTGGTCCGGCCGCACCGCGAGGACGTCCATCAGCCCTTGCACCTGCGCCGTGAACAAGTGGGCACGCAATGCAGCGTCCTCCCCATCGAGACGAGCAGCGAGCGGGACGACGAAGTCCTCGATCAACGCTCGGCGGAGCTTCTCGGCCACCTCCGGCCGGTCGGACGCGCGGATGAGCGCGGCGTACGGACCGAGACCGCCCTCTCGTCCGCTCATGATCAGGCGGGTGATCGCGTACCCCACCTGGTCGACGGGCCCGTCGAACGCTTCACGCCACACGGGGGGCAACGACATGGTCTCGAGGAACAGGCCCTCCTTCGACCCGAAGTGGCGGATGACGATCGCCGGGTCGACACCGGCGGTCCGCGCGATGTCCCGCACACCGGTGGCGTGGTAGCCCTCCTCGGCGAACATCGCCGTCGCAGCAGCCCGGATGGCGTCCTTGACCTTCGCCGATCGGTCCGCCCGCGGGCGCGCTTCCTTGTCGTCCATCGCCCGATCATCCCATCTCCGGGTCGACCACCCGAGTTCTGTCAACAGAGTTGACACCACGCTGTCAACGCGGTTGACTCTTGTCAACACCGTTGATCCAGGAGAGTCATGTCCCAAGCAAGCCCCCCGCAGGATGACGCGGAACCGAAGGAGCGCAACGCTCTCCTCCGTGTCCTGCCCGCGTTCGTCATGCCGCTGTTCTTCGTCGTGTTCTTCCCGCTTGCGTTCGGGAGCGCCATCCACAACCCAGCCCCGAACGACCTGTCGTTGACGATCGCCGGGCCGGCGCAGGTCGTCACCGACATCACGACGAAGCTCGACGACCAGGCGGCGTTCGCGGCGACCCAGACCGACGTGCTCTCGGAAGCGCGTGGGAGCGTCGAGCGTCGAGATGCGACCGGAGCGATCAAGATCGAGCCGGTCAGCCCCGGCGCCGATGCCGGTGCCGGTGCCGATGCCACCGGCTCCGCCGCGGCGCAGCAGCAGTTCTCCGTCACCACCTACGTCGCGAACGGTGGCGGCCGCCCCGCTGCGTCAGCGGTGCAGGCCGTGGGCGATCAGGTCGCGAAGCAGTTGGGGACGACGGCGAAGACCGTCGATGTCGCACCGCTGTCGAAGGAGGACAGCGTCGGCACGTCGCTGTTCTACCTCCTCGTCTACTCGTCGCTGGCGGGGTACCTCGTGATCATCGTGCTCATGCAGGTCGCTCCGAAGGCGAAGCTCGTCACCCGGTTCGCCGTCATCGGAGCGTCCGCCATCGCAGCCCCGATCCTCACGTTCGCGATGGCCTCGATCTTCGTCGGTGACTACGGCGCATCGTTCGGGACCATCGTCGGTGTCCTCGCGATCGACGCGCTCTACGTGTTCACCGTCGGCAACATCGCGATCCTCGCGCAACAGTTCCTCGGGAACGCGGCGACGATCGCGATCATGGGCCTGGTCGTGTTCCTCAACTTCCCGTCGGGGGGCGGCGCGATCCCGCATGACATGTTGCCCACGTTCTGGCAGCACGTCCACGACACCTACTTCGGTGCCGGTGCCTACGAGTCGTTCCGGTCCCTGATCTACTTCGGCGGCAACGGCGTCGGACGCTGGCTGCCGCAGCTGGCCGCTTGGACCGTCGGGCTGCTGCTGGTCAACCTCGTGGTCCACCTCACCAAGACCACCCGACGCCAGCAGGCCGAACTCGCCGAGCTGCGCCCCGTGCCGCTGGAGCACCGCCACCTGGTGGTCGAACCGACGGAACGACCTGCACCGCAGCCCGCACTGAGCGCCGAGGAGACTGCCCGATGAACGCCCACGCGGAACACCGCGCCCACCGCTCCACCGGCGACGGCGAACTCATGACGATGCCGGAGAACCACCTGGATCAGGTCGTCAGCACCGGGTCCGTCGACGAACGCCGGCAAGCGTCCACCAAGACCCGCGTCATCGCCGTGGTGATGATGCCGCTGTTCTTCATCATCACCTTCAGTCTCTGCTACCTCAGTGCCCTCCACGCACCCGTCCCGCACGACTTCACGCTCACGATGGCGGGGCCGGCCAGCGTCACGAAGCAGATCGCAGCGAAGGTCGACGATCGCGCCGAGGGTGCCTTCGAGATCACCCGCACCACGAGCACCGTCGCAGCGACGCAGGACGTGGCGGACCGGGACGCCGCCGGTGCGATCCTGATCGACGACGACGGCAACGTCACCACGGTCATCGCCTCCGGAGGTGGCCGGACCGCTGTCGGCGCCGTGCAGGACCTCGGCACCCAGGTGGCCGACGAGCTCGGCGGATCAGTCACCGCGAAGGACGTCGCTCCCACCACGAGTGGTGACCCGGGCGGCAGTGTGCTGTTCTTCCTCCTCGTCGCCTGCACCGTCGGCGCCTTCATGACCATCACCGTCGTCGCGCAGGCCATGCCCCGAGCGACGACCCGGGCCGCCGCAGGTGTCGCCGCCATCGCAGCGGTCCTTGTCCCCGTCATCGCCTTCGGCATGCTCAGCATCTTCGTCGGTGACTACGACCGCACCTTCGGTGAGATCGCCGCAGTGCTGGGGGTGGGCATGCTCTACACACTCACGGTCGGGTTGCTCTCCATCGTGCTGAACACGTTCCTCCGCAACGCGGCGATCTTCGGGCAGATCCTGTTCCTCGTCGCACTGAACTTCCCCTCGAGCGGTGGGAGTTCCCCCGTGTCGATGCTGCCGACGTTCTGGCAGGGCGTGCACAACAGCTGGTTCGGTGCGGGGGGCTACGAAGCGATGCGCAGCATCATCTACTTCGACGGCGCGAACGCCGGTCGTTGGATCCTGCAGCTCGGCATCTGGGCGATCGCCGCAGTCGTCCTGACCGTGCTGGCGGGTCGCGTGGCCCGGAAACGCCGCTCGAGCACCCCCGACGGCGTCGAGAGCGGGACCGCGACCGCGGCCGCCGGCGCCGGATTCTGACCACCACTCGGCGTGCACCTGCACACCGTCCATGACGGCGCTCTCGAGCGCCTCCCGAGAAAGGACACAACCATGTCGAACGACAACGTCATCCTCACCGGATCCTCCACGGTCGGCACATGGCTGGACCACCCCATCGGCGGTGAGCTCATCCGCGGCCTCCTCGCTCAGGGCGGCACCGACCCCGAAACACTCACCCCCGCGCGCGGCCTTCCGCTGCAGCAGCTCGTCGCGCTCTCGAACGGTCAGCTGCCCCAGGCCGCCATCGACGGCCTCGTCCGCGCCGCGAACGGCGGGGAGATGCCCGCCGACGGGGCATCGGACGGCAGCGGCGAGACCATCGTGCCGGGCCGCTTCGCGGGCCAGACCGTCGTCGTGACCGGTGCCGGCGGCGGTATCGGCCGCGCAACGGCGTCCCGCGTCGCCCGCGAGGGCGGCCGTGTCATCGCGGTCGACATCGCCGAAGCCGGTCTGGGAGCGCTGGTCGACGAGCTGCCCGACGCCGACGTCGTGACGGTGGTCGGTGACATCACGAGCGAGGACGACGTCCAGCGCGTGGTGCAGGCCGCGGGTGACCGCATCGACGGGCTCGCGAACGTCGCGGGCATCACCGACACCATGTCCCCGCTCCACGAGACCTCGGACGCGGTGTGGGAGCGTGTCATGGGGGTGAACGTCACCGGGACGTTCCGTCTCACCCGTGCGGTCCTGCCGGCGATGCTCGCCGCAGGGCGCGGCTCAGTGGTGAACATCGCCTCGGAGGCGGCACTGCGCGGCAACGCGGCCGGCATGGCCTACACGACGTCGAAGCACGCCGTCGTCGGACTGACGAAGAGCAGCGCGTTCATGTACGGCCCGAGCGGGATCCGGGTGAACGCGATCGCGCCGGGCGGTGTCGCCACCGGAATCCCGACGCGGTTCGACTCCGAGATGGGCGCAGCCCGCCTGCAGCCCTTCCTGCAGACGATCCCGGCGGTCGCCACAGCGCAGCAGCTCGCCGCGTCGATCACCTTCCTCCTCAGCGACGACGGCACGAACCTCAACGGGGTCGTCCTGCCGTCCGACGGCGGCTGGTCCATCCAGTAACAGAGCCGACGAGACGACGGACGGGAGGCGTGATGCGGACACGTGTCGCGCCTCCCGTCCGTCATGTGGTGTCGCCCGTCCACGACACGCTCGCCCAGCTGGTCCGGCTCCCGGTTCGCGTGTGGCTGCTGCTCCTGGCGGTCTAAGCCGTCATCGCGGTGATCGTGCGTCCAGCGGCAAAGTGGTCGCTAACGCTCGTGACCGACCGCGCCGGCGGGGTCACCGCGACCCCGGGCGGCTTCGTCACCCTGATCGGTGACCCGTCGCTCTCGCCGGCATGGCCACCGCCTCGGGTCTCACGCTCGCTGCCACCCTCGGCTGGGCCGTCCTCGTCCTGACGGTCGCCGATCACCGACGGGCCGACCGACGACCGTCAGTGCGTGCGGTGTTGCGGGGGGTCCTGTCGGCTGCCCCTCGGCTCCTGCGGCCGGGCGTCCTCGTGACCGGACTGCAGCTCGCCGTGCTGCAACCGCTGGCGGGGACCACCGTGTTCGCGCCGATCACCGGCGAAGTGGCAGTTCCGCCGTTCATCGGTCGTGAGTTCCTCAAGGCGCCGCTCAGTGCAGCGCTCTGGTGCAGCCTCGCCGCCCTGGTCGTCTTCGTCAGCTTCCGGATCGTGCTCGCTCCGGCGTTCACGGTCGTCGCCGGGGAGGGACCGATCCGGGGCCTGCTCTCGAGCCTCCGCGTGACCCGCTCCGTAGGTCTGCCCGTCGCGGGACGGATGACGGTGCTGCTCGTCAGCTCCGCGATCGCACGCGTCGTGGTCGTCTGGTCCTCGACTCCGCTCGTCGAACTCATCCCCTCCGAGCAGCTCCGGGCGGTCGTCGACGTCCTGCCCGTCCTGGTCCTCTCCACGCTCACGGTGGTGACCGCGCAGGCGGTCGCGTTCTCCGTCGTGGCGACCGTGCAGAGCGCCAGGGGGATCGGGAGCCCGATCGGCGAACGGGTCAACGCCCCGGGTCCGACCACCCGTCGGATCGTCGCCGTGGTGATGGTGGCCGTCGTCGGGTGCACTGCGCTCCTCGTGCCGTCGCGAGCCGTGTCACAGCCCGACGGCGTGCACGTCGACTGATCCCCTGGTCATCGCCCACCGTGGGTACGACCGGGGCGGGCCGGAGAACACCATCGCCGGCCTCGAAGCAGCGGCAGCCCTGCACCCGGACCGCGTCGAGGTGGACGTCCAGCAGACCGGGGACGGTACCTTCGTCGCGAGCCACGACACGGACCTCCTCGTGCTGGCCGGCCGCGACGAGGACATCGACGCGATGTCGACCGCCGCGGTCACGAGCACGACTGTGCGGATGCACGGCAACGTCGGCTGAGTCGGCGCCGGTCGTGGTGTAGCAAGTCATCGTTTCCTCAGGAGCGGGAGATCGGGCGGACCCGACCCATCCTGTTGATGCCGACGTACGGGCACGACCCCACATCTGAGGGGCAGCGATGGTCACACGGTGGCGCGGTAGCGCAGCCCGTCGACCAGGAGCCCGACGAGCTGCTGGCTCTGCTCGGGCGTCGCCGCACCGTGGGACAGGTCGGCGACCGCCCGGAGCAGCTGGGGTGCGTCGATGTCGGCGCGGACCGTTCCGGCTGCTGACGCTGCGTCGAGCAACTCCGCCAGGGTGCCACCGAGCCGTGCGACGAAGTAGGCGGGGAGGGCTGCGAAGGCGGCGTCGCCGGACTGCAGCGCGGCGGCGAGCCCGCGTTTGGTGGCGACGAACTCCGTGAACCGCTGGAGCCACCGAGCGAGCGCCTCGTCGGGCGCGTGTGCTGCGCGCAGGTCGTCGGCGGCGTCCGCGCAGGCTTCGACGGCCTGCTGGAACACCGCCACGACCAGGTCGGATCGCTGGGGGAAGTGGCGGTACAGGGTGCCGACGCCGACACCTGCACGGTCGGCGATCGCCTTGGCAGGGGCGTCGACGCCCTCGGAGGCGAAGACGGCCTTCGCGGCGTCGATCAGCGCGTCCAGGTTGCGGCGGGCGTCGGCACGCACGGGTCCTCCTCGGATGGGGGTTGTGAAACGGAAACACGTTCCGTATAGTTCCGGAAGAGCGTTCCACTTCGAGTCAGCCTACGACATCCGCACGCGGGACGCCATCGACAGGAGGAACCCATGCAGTACCGCACCCTCGGCAAGACCGGCCTCCAGGTCAGCCCCTTCGCGCTGGGCGCCATGATGCTCGGCACTGACGGCCGCATCGGCAACGGTGACGAACAGGACTCGATCCGGATCGTCCACCGGGCACTGGACGCCGGCATCAACCTCATCGACACCGCCGACCGCTACTCGCAGGGTGGGTCGGAGACCCTGCTCGGCAAGGCGCTCGCGGGTCGCCGTGACGACGTCGTGCTCGCCACGAAGTTCAACGGCCCGATGGGGGAGGACCCGAACCGCCGCGGGAACTCCCGTCGGTGGATCATGCGCGCGGTGGAGGACTCGCTCCGCCGTCTGCAGACCGACCACATCGACCTGTACCAGGCACACCGACCGGACGACACGGTCGACCTCGAGGAGACCCTGTCGGCGCTGACCGACCTGGTGCGCAGCGGCAAGGTGCGTGCCATCGGCACGAGTGACTTCCCGGCGTCGCTCCAGGTGGAGGCGCAGTGGACCTCGGAGCGCCGGGGCCTGGAGCGGTTCCGGACGGAGCAGCCGACCTACTCGATCCTGAACCGCGGCATCGAGCGCGAGGTCCTGCCCGTCGTCGAGCGCTACGGCATGGGCGCCCTCGTCTGGAGCCCGCTGGCCGGCGGCATGCTGACCGGTCGGTTCCGCAAGGGCCAGCAGAGCGACCTCGCCCGTGTCGGCATGTTCCGCCACAACCAGGACGAGCGACGCATCGACGCCGTCGAGCAGGTCGTCGCGCTGTCCGAGGACACGGGCATCCCGATGACCCACCTCGCGATGGCGTTCGCGATCGCGCATCCCGGCGTCACGAGTGCACTGATCGGCCCGCGGTCGATGGAGCAGCTCGACGACCTGCTCGCAGGCGCCGACGTGGCGCTGTCGGACGAGGTCCTCGACCGGATCGACGCGATCGTCCCGCCGGGCACGGACGTCGGACGGCTCGACCAGCAGTACGCGCCGCCGGCGGTCCTGGAGGCCAGCCTGCGTCGACGTCCGGCACCTGAGCGCCGAGCGGCCTGAGGGCGACGGCCGGCCCCTCGAGACGACGGGCGCCTGGATGCGGTGACGACAGCATCCTCAGGGCGTTGGCGAGCCTGGCCCGTCGGTCTCCTCCGGCCACAGCACCCGGAACCGCTCGCACACCACCGGCATGTCCGGCGCCCACCCCCGCGGGTTCTCCGAGTGCTCCCGCCAGTACCGCTCGTGCGCCGCGCGCCAGTAATCGAGGGTCCGGTCGCCCTCACCCTCGGCGCGGGCGTGCTCGGCGCTGACCCGGTCGAACGGCACGATCCGGACGTCGGTCGTCACGAGCACGGCTCGCGGCTCGTCGGCGCCGTCGAGGACGATGCTGTACTCGCCTGCCTCCGGCAGCGGTTCACCGGCTGCCTCGTGGTCCCACAGCGAGGACGCGGTCCCGTCCTTCACGCCGGCGAGCACGAGGTCGAGCAGGGCGTCCGCGTGGTCTGGCGTCGCACCGAACGCCCACGCGGGGGGAACAGCATCGGGGAGATCGGGGGAGTCGTGGCGGCGCGCCTCCCAGAAGGCGACGACCGACGGCGAGGGTGCGTTCACAGCAGTGACCCTAGCGAGGGACCAGATCGGTCAGACGGCCACGCGGCGCACCGGACGTGACAGGATCGATCCGTCCCCACGAGCCTCCCGGAGTCCCGATGACCACGCGCGTCCGCACCATCAGCGCGGTGCCGCCGCGCCAGCGCGCAGCGGTCGCCGCCCCGCGCTGGATGCCGGTCGTCTCCGCCGAGAAGGCCGACCTGTACGGCAGCGACGACAGCCGCCGCGAGCTCCATCCGTAGATGCGTGACGGGCGCGCCCCGCGCCTCCAGGCCGACGGCTCCCACCCCGCCACACCAGGCGGGGGAGCAGCGGCCCGACCCCGCACCATCCACCTCTCGGAACAGGAAGCACCGTCATGCCCGCACGCACCCTCACCCCCTCCGGCTCCCCGGCGATCGACTGGGCCACCCGGTCCATGCCGCTCCTCGCGGCCAGCATCGAACAGGACGCCCCGGTGTTCGCCGGGCTGCACGTCGGCATCTGCATCCACATCGAGCCGAAGACCGCCGTCCTGTGCCGGTGGTTGCTCGACCAGGGCGCCCGCGTGACGATCACCGGCAACGTCGGCACGACCGTGCCCGAGACGGCGGAGGCCCTCCGGGCGCTCGGCGTCACGGTGATCGGCGGCCGCAGTGACGACGCCGAGCAGCACGACCGGAACCTCGACGAGCTGCTGGCCGCCCTGCCGGACCTGGTGATGGACAACGGCGGCGAGCTCATCGCGAAGCTGACCAGGGGAGCGCCGCGGTCGAGCACGTTCCTCGGCGCGACGGAGGAGACGACCACCGGCGGCATTGCGATCCGCGCCCTGCCGCAGGCACCGGACTTCCCGGTCGTCGTCATCAACGACAGCCGATTGAAGCTCATCGTCGAGAACGAGCACGGCGTCGGACAGAGCATCGTGCAGGGCTTCATGAACGCCACGAACGCCATGGTGCCGGGAGCCCGTGCCACCGTGGTCGGGTACGGCCCGTGCGGCAAGGGCGTCGCGGACACGCTCCGGAGCCTCGGGGCCGTCGTGAGCGTCGTCGACACGGACCCGTTCCGCGCGCTCGAGGCGATCATGCGCGGGCACCGCGTCGGCCCGATGGAGGCGGTGCTGCCCGGCACCGAACTGCTCTTCCTCGCGACCGGCGCGCGGGGCGTGATCGGCTCCGCCGAGATCGCGCTGCTCCGCGACGGCGTCGTCATCGCGGGCGTCGGTCACGAGGGGCTCGAGCTCGACCTGGAGGCCCTGCTCACGGTGACCGCGGAGACCACCGATCTCGCGGGGCCGGGTTCCGACCCGGACGCGCGCGTCCTGCACCGCCTGGTCGACGGGCGCGAGGTCGTCACGCTGTCCGGGACGCGGATGATCAACCTCACGGCCGCGGGCGGCAACCCGATCCAGGCGATGGACCTCGGGCTGTCGCTGCAGGCGCGGAGCCTCGCGGCGATCGCCCGTGGGGACGTCCCGGCGTCCGAGGTCGGGCCGGTGCCGGCGGACGTCGATCACTGGCTGGCGACTGCGCTCGTCGCGATGCTCGGGAAGGACGGCCGGTAGCGCTGGGGTGCCGCAGCACCGGGGGAGATCCACGTCGACCGGACGCGGAGCGTGCTCCCTGGCTACGGTGGTGACTGACTGGTCGGGGGGATCATGACGAACGTGCAGCGGGACGACCTGGTGGTCCATCGGGACACTCGACTGCGGCAGTGGTCGATCGCCCTGGCGGTCCTGGGCCCGGTGCTCGCGGTCGTCGCGTTCTGCATCCTGGTCGGGTTCAGCCTCGACTCGTCGTTCGGGGATCCCGCCAACGCGTTCGAGCACCTCCACGTGTGGGTCCTCGCGATCGTCCTCGGCGGACTGGTCCCGATGGCGGGTGCCGTCGTGCTCGCCGTCCTGTGCGTCGTCCGACGGTCGCCGTCCTTCGCGGGTGCGCTCGTCGGCGGCGCCGCGGGCCTGCTCCTGACGGCACTGCTGGCGCCGGCGCTCTTCGCGACCCGGATCCCGGACGCGCAGGAGTACCGGGCCGCGCTCGACCGCACCACGGCCGCAGAACGGCAGGACCCCGACTCGATGCGCGACGAGTTGGAGCAGGTCCACGCCGACGCCGTCGCCACGCTGCCGGAGCCACCGCCGTCCGGCTCCGCCCCTGAGCCCGGCAGCGAGTCGTCCGACGACATGCGATGGCTGCGCGGGGACATCTGCGACCTGTCCGTCGGCTACGACGGCGCCGACTGGTCGAGTGTGGACCTCGAGTCCTACGAGGTCGACGACGTCCAGGACGCGCTCGACGCCATCCGCGAGGACGCCGAGGCACACGGCCGCTCCGTCGAGGTGGAGACGGACGACGACACCGGTGGCGTCTCGCGGCTGGTCGTCTCGACGCGCTCCGGAGACCTGTTCGTCGACGTGGAGTCTCCTGTCCCGCCGCCCGGACACGAGGCGTCGACACTCGAACTGGGCGTGGTCACCCACTGCGTCGTGGACTGACGAGTTCGGGCACACGGCTGACGTTGACTCCACCGCGGCTGCACGTCAGGCGCACCGGGACCGTGCGTCCCCTGCGCCTGTGCCCACGCGCACGCCGGACCGAGGATCGTGGGACACAGCGCGCCCCCGACCCTCCGGGTCCCGGACGGAACGCGACGAAGGAGCTCCACCATGACCAGCACCACCGCCAAGCACGTCACCCTCGACCCGACCGGCACCCTGCGCACCCTGGTGCTGCAGGAGCCGGGAGCCCAGGACGTGGACCTGACCGTTCGTGGCATGGCCCCGGAACGACTCCGCTACCTGGGACGGATGTGGGCGGCGACGCACGCCCGCCTGCACCGCCCCCTCGCTGCCGACGGGTACGGCTACCGCGTCGTGGGTTCGCTCGCCTGATCGACGGCCTCGAGGCGCGGGGACTCAGTCGCCCATCGACACCACGACCTTGCGGGCGGAAACGCCGTTCCGCAGCGTCTGCAGGGCACCGGGGAGGGCCTCCAGTCCGTGCCCGACGACCATCGCTTCCGGGGCTGCGCGGAAGCGCCCGTCGGCCAGCGCCGCGGGCAGGAAGTCGCGGAAGACGGCCGGACCGACGGGGGAGACCACCGGGGTCCCGCCCCAGATGGCGGAGACGCGGATGCCGCGGAGGCGGGCGATCCGCGACCGCACCGCGGTGACCGGATCGGGGTAGGCGGACGCGATGCGCTTCGCGCCCGATGCACGACGGGTGATCCGCAGGGCGTGCCCGAGTGATCCACTGCCGATAGCGATCGTGCCCGCGAGCCGACGGCCCCGCAGTGCCGCGACCACGTCGCCGTCCACGTCGTCGTCCCGGTAGTCCAGGACGGTGTCGGCGCCGAGGGAACGGACGAGGTCGTGGTTCGCCCGACCGGCGGTCGCGACCACCGTGTAGCCGCTGGCACGGGCGAGCTGGACGGCGTTGCTCCCGACGCTCGTCGACGCGCCCCAGACGAGGACCACCTGGTCGCTCCGGTCCGTGCCGTCGCACGGCAGGGGGAGGGCCAGCTGGTCGGCTTCGTACAGCCCCGCAGCCGCCGTCGCCAGCGCGAGCGGCAGGACGGCGGCCTGCTCGAATGACAGGTCGTCCGGGAGGCGCGTGGTGACGCGCTCGAGGACGGTCACGATCCGCTGGAACCCGCCCTCGGCCGCGCTGTTCCGCGGCTTCTCCTGTCCGGCGGCGAACGCGGTCACCCGGTCGCCCACCGCGAGGGCCGTGACGTCCGGTCCGACGGCGAGGACCTCGCCGGCGACGTCGCTGCCGAGGACGGTCGGGAAGCGCACCCACGGGGTCACGAGGCGCCGGAGCGGGCCGGTGATCGCGTCGACCGGGTTGACCGCCACGGCACGGACGCGGACGACGACCTGGCCGGCGGCTGGGGTCGGCACCGGGGTGGGGCGGACCTCGAAGGGGCCGCGGGGGCTGAGCAGGAAGAGTGCGGCGTTCGTGGTGGTGGGGTCGTCGGCGGTCATGCGGGCTCCTCGCTCTCCGGTGCCGATCATCGCGATGACACGTGATGTCATCGTACGCCTCATGACACGTCGTGTCGTCAGCTACGATCGGACGATGCGATGGGCTCCGGATGCACGAGGACGGCTCGAGCGCGCCGCGTTCGAGCTCTTCGCCGAGCAGGGGTTCGCCGCCACGACGGTGCCGCAGATCACCGCGCGCGCCGGGCTGACCACCAGGACGTTCTTCCGGCACTTCACCGACAAGCGCGAGGTCGTCTTCGCCGGGTCCGAGATCCCCGAGACCGCAGCGCGACTGATCGTCGGCGCACCGGCGGACCTCGACCCGACGCAGGTCGTCCGGCACGTGCTGCACCAGATCTCGGCGGCGCGCTTCGACGGCCACCACGAGCAGACCGCCGCCTGGCGCCGGATCATCGAGGGGAACGACGAACTCCGTGACCGGGACGCCCGCAAGCGGTCCGACCTGGTCCGTGCCGCGCAGGCCGCCTTCGTCGAGCGTGGACAGACCCCGCTGCAGGCGACCGTCGTCGCGGAACTCGGCGTGCTCGTGTTCCAGGTCGCCCTCGAGCAGTGGGCGGCGGGGACCGGGGAGCGGTCGTTGGCCGAGACGATCGACGAGGTGTCCACACTGGTCCGGGAGCGCACGACCCCGGCTCCGGGTGCGCACTCCTCGGGCACGCGTCCGGTCAGCGACCACCCGGCGGACTGACCGTCGGGCCTCCCTCACCGGCCGGCCCCGAGGAGCGGTACGGCAGCATCCCGGTGTCGGCGTACCCGCGAGCCAGCCGGATGGCGGCCATCCAGCCCCACACATGCGTCCGCTTGCCGATGTACGCCGGGCCGAACCAGGTCTCCTGTCCGGCGTCACTCGGAGGCACCGATCCGACGACCTGGAGGCCGCCCTCGGTGAACACCTCGATCCGGGTCGCAGCACGCTCGAGCGGCGCGACGCCGCTGACGGTCTCCGGTGACGGCGGCCCGTCGGCCCGCCAGTCGAGGATCCCGACGACGAGGTTCACGCGGACGCGCGGCTGCAGTTCGAGGACCTGCAGACACGACCACCGCCCGCTCTCGCCCTGCACGGGGACGAGGTCCCCGACCCGGAGCGCGGTGGCGCTGCGCGGGGAGAACGGGAACGTCCTGGCGGTCACCATGCCGTCGACACTACGGGCCGGGATGGGAGGATCGTGCCCATGCGCGCCGTCACCTTCACCGCCTTCTCCGCGACGCCGGCCGTCACCGAGGTCCCCGACCCGGAGTGTCCGCCGCACGCCGCCGTGGTCCGCGTGGTCGCGACCGGCGTCTGCCGCAGTGACTGGCACGCCTGGCACGGGCACGACGACACGGTGTCGCTGCCGCACGTCCCCGGACACGAGTTCGTCGGCGTCGTCGAGCAGGTCGGGGACGAGGTCCGGCAGTGGCAGGCCGGCACACGCGTCACCGCCCCGTTCGTGAACGCGTGCGGCACCTGCCCCACGTGCGTCGCCGGCCGCCAGAGCATCTGCCCGAACCAGACCCAGCCCGGGTTCGACCGGCCCGGGTCCTTCGCCGAGCGGGTCGTCGTGCACCACGCGGACACGAACCTCGTCGCCGTGCCGGACGCCATCGACGACGCCACCGCCGCCGGACTCGGCTGCCGGTTCGCCACCGCCTACCGCGCGGTCGTGAACCGCGCCCGAACCGCCCCCGGCGAGCACGTCGTCGTGTTCGGCTGCGGGGGAGTCGGGCTCTCGGCGATCGTCGTCGCCGTGTCCCGCGGTGCACGGGTGACCGCAGTGGACGTCTCCGCCGAGGCGCTCGCGCTCGCCCGCACCCTCGGCGCCACCACCACGGTCGACGCGCGGACGGACGACGTCGACGAGCAGGTCCTCGCGGCGACGGACGGCGGCGCGCACGTCGTGGTCGAGGCGCTCGGACGGGCCGCCCTGGTGCGGCAGGGCATCGCCGCCCTCCGCCCCGGCGGTCGGCACGTGCAGGTCGGGCTCCTCGCCGGCGCGGAGGCCAGCCCCCAGGTCGACCTCGGCCGCGTCATCGGCCTCGAGCTCGAACTGCTCGGCAGCCACGGGATGTCCGCGCACGAGTACCCGGCGATGCTCGCCGAGATCGCCGCGGGCCGTCTCGACCCGGCACCGCTGGTCGGGCGGACGATCGCGCTCGAGGACGCGCCGGCGGCGCTCGCCGCGATGGACCGGCCGGCGACGGCGGCCGGCACGACGGTCGTCGTCCTGTAGTCGCGACCGTGTGGCGGCCGGGAGGCGCACCGCGGCACCGCCACGGGCCTCCCGGCCGCGACCGGCCCGGTCCGGCAGACTGAGGGCGGGGGCCGCGCCGACCGTGCGCGGTGACGAGGGGGAACCATGTCGGAACCGCGACCGCGCGTCCGTCGCCGCTGGTGGCTGTTCGCACTGCTCGTCGTGGTCGTCGACGTGCTGATGGTCCTGCCACTGCCCTTCCTGATCGTGAGCTACCCGCTCGGACTGGCCTCGTACAACGGGATCGCGTACGGGCTGCTCACGTGGGGTGCGCCGGCAGCGGCCGTGCTCACGGTGATCGCGCTGGTGGTGGTGCCGGCACCCCGCGAGCTGCTCGACGCCGGAGCGGGCGTCCTGGCCGGGCTGATGGCGTTGGGCGGGGTCGTCTGGCTCGGTGTGGCCGCGAGCTTCGGCGGGGCAGCGGGTCCGCTCGGTCTCCTGTTGCTGGGGGCGGCGGCGCTCATGGTCGCGCTCATCGTCAGGGGCGGTCCGCGTTCCGAGCGCTGAACGGGTCCGGAGCACGACGCCGTACCGGTGCCCGGGCAACGTGGCTACCATGCCACCCATGGGGGTCGAATTCGACGAAGCTGCAGCGGGGGCGCTGATCAGGGCGGCGCAGTCCGCGGACGGAGCGTTCACCGGGCAGAGCGGTGCCCGGCGAGGCGCGGTCGAGACCGCGATGCAGGAGTTCCGCGGGGGGTACGCCGAACTGTTCCGGACGGCGAGCGTCACCGAGTCCGCGGAGCGGGGCCGGCTCGCTCGTGCGATGGACGACCTCGCGCAACAGGTCGAGCGGGCGAAGCAGCAGGCTGCGGAGGAGAACCGACGGCTCGACGAGGTGCGGGCGTGGGAGGGCCGGGAGGCCGACCGGGACGAGCGTCGACGGACGCAGCCGCTCGGTCCCGTCGTCAGCGACATCGAGGAGCTGTTCGACCCCCGACCGTCCGAGCCCGCGGTCCGGCCGTCGACGATCTCCGTCGCGTTCACCGCCTCGCAGCGCACGCGTACGAGCAGCGGCAACGCATCGGGGACCAGCAGCGCGAAACCGGATGCCCTCCGGTCCTTCGCGACGCAGTCCCGGTCGTGCAACACCACCATGCGGCAGCACCTGGAGGAGGTCGCGGACGCCTGGACACGGTTCACGTCGAGTTCCTCGTGGGTGCCGGTCGGTGGCTCCGGCTTCCTCGACAACGGGTCGCGCTTCGTCGACGAGAACGAGGCCGACGTCACGTGGATGGAGCACGTGGCCGCCGCGTTCGAGCACGCCGGCAGCGGGACGCTCACGAACCACGCGCTCGACCTCGCGGTCGCCGCCTACCTGACGACGCAGGGCCAGGACCCGGTCGAGGTCCTCCGGCACATGGACGCGGACGTGGGTGCTGCGTGGCTCGCCGCGCACCCCGAGGTGCTCGACGCCCTGGTGACGACACCGCCGGCGTGGGGCACCCCGTCCGCCGTTTACTCCGCGATCGTCCAGGCTGAGCGCGCCCGCGGAGCCGACCCGGTCGACTTCGCGACCGTGCTGCAGCGCATGTACGTGTCTCGGGCGGCGGAGAAGGTGGGCATCGACATGGCCACCTGGGACACCGGTCGGGGTGCGCAGGCGCTGCTCGGACAAGTGACGGGGTCGTACCAGTACTACGCACAGCTCTACCTCGACAACCCGGACTTCATGTGGGCCGGGATGGCGAACATGGTCGGTCCGGACTTCGCCGCGGGGTTCCTCGACCTGCACTCGATGCGCGACCACATCGGCGAGGTGGCGCCGCTCCTGCCGCCGTCGTTGCGGCCGCTCACGGACGTGCTGGCGGACATGGGCGACGACGAGATCGCCTTCTACGAGAAGACCTTCCTCGACATGCAGAAGGGCATCTTCCTCGACGCGTCCACGATGCACGAGGCGTACCTCGACTCCGGCATGGACGGTATCAAGGAGCTGCGCGCGGCCGGACTGCTCGCGGGTGGCGCCGACCAGTCCCCGTCGGAGCAAACAGTGTCGGCACAGTACGCGGAAGACGCCTGGAACGACATCGACACGGGGATGCGAACCGGGTCGCAGGACCTGGTCGACCGGGGGAACGGGGCGCTGCTGTACCGGGAGCAGCACGACACGATCCAGCGCCAGTACAACACCATGCGGGACCACCCCGTCACCGGTGAGGCCTTCACCACGGTGCTGGGCATCGTCGGGGACGCGTCGATCCCGGGGACGAAGACGCTCGGCCAGTACGAGGGCGGGACGTCCGTCACGGTGGACGCCATGCCGTTGGTCCCCGGGGTGCAGGGGGTGACCGAGACGGTGTACATCCCGTCGCAGAACCTCTCCGAGTTCCCGGTCCGCTGGGACTACATCGAACACGACACCCTGCCCGCCTGGCAGACCCTCGCGCACGACGACCCGGAGCGTGCGCGCGAGCTCGTCGCCGGGTCGGTCCCCGACCGGATCCAGGACCGACGACTCGACCACCGCCTGGGCGACCTGGTGGACGACCTGCACGACACGGAGTTCAGATGGCGATGACACCGACCCGCGTCCTCGGGCCCGCGATCGCCGCCCTGGTGGTCGTGCTCCTCACCGGGTGCACGCCCGGACCCGCCGACCCGGCGCCCGTCGGGTCGTCCACCTCCGACGGAAGCGAGCACGACGTGAGCCATCGAGGCCCCGAACCCACCGCCATGTCCTACGAGAACGGGGTCGAGACCTGGGACCTGACGGTGCCGCCCTCGGTCGAGGCGTTCGGGATCGACACGGACGTCCCGGAGAACACCGCCGCCCTCGTCGGCGCCTATGCCTCCACGGGTCCCGGCGGTCGCCCGGTCAGGCTGCTGCTTCCCGGCGGCGAGGAGGTCCAGGTGCAGGCGACCCAGGTGATCTTCGACGCACTCGACAGCAAAGAGGAGCGGAAGGACGACTCGGGTGCGGTGACCCTGCCCGAAGGTCGGCTGTTCCACCTCCAGGTCGATGCCCTGACGGTCGAGGGCGCAGATGCCGGTGTCGACGGGTATCGGGACGTCCTCCGGCAGCTCGACCTTCCGAGTACGTCCGTTCGGGAGCTCCAGGACAAGGTCGCAGCAGCCGACTCGGTCGACCCGGTGGACGCGTCCCAACCAGTCGGTGCCAACGCCAGCGTGCCGAAGACGAACGGGCTCGACTTCGGCGTGAGTTCGTCGTTCCGGCCGAACGACGAGCCGCTGCTCTTCGCCCTGCGGCTCAACGGCGCGTGGGACCCCGTCCCGATCCCGTGATGTACTCGGGACGGGGACGCCGCGGACGGTTCGGCATCGGTGCGGGCGTGGTCGTGCAGTCGTTGCTCCTCTCCGGACGCGCAGCCGCGGAGGTCTCGTCCCGTCCTGGAGCCGCTCCCGCTGCCGAAAACGGAGCATCGGGGAGCACATGAGCAAGGACCATCAGGAACCAGGACGCGACGCTCGCAATGGTGCTGAGAGTGGCCCGCGGCGCTTCCCGGCGGCGGTGATCACCGTCCTGCTCGCCGTCCTGCTCGCAGGGTGTGTGGCTGCCGAACCCATGGGCTCGGTCAGCGAGCCGAGCAACAGCGTCACGGCTCGTCAAAGCGCAAGCCACGTCGGCCCCGAACCGACGGCGATGACGGTCGAGAACGGGGTCGAGACCTGGGACCTGACGGTGCCGCCCTCGGTCGAGGCGTTCGGGATCGACACCGACGTCCCGGAAGGCGCGCGGACCCGGGTCGGTGCGTACGGCTCGGAGTCCGGCGGGGGACGTCCGGTCCGGTTCCTGCTCCCCGGCGGCGAGGAGGTCCGGGTCCAGGCGACCCAGGTGATCTTCGACGCCCTCGACAACGCGCAGGAGATGACCGACCAGTCGGGCAAGGTGATCCTGCCGCAGGGGCGGCTGTTCCACCTCCGCGTCAACGCCGTGCCGGTGGAGGGCGCGAAGGCCGGCGTCGACGCGTACCGCGACGTCCTCGAGCAGCTCGACCTGCCGGACACGTCCGTCGGGGAGCTCCAGCAGAAGATCGCAGCGGCCGACTCGGTCGACCCGGTGGACGCGTCTCAGCGGGTCAGCGTCGGGGCCAGCGTGCCGAAGACGGACGGACTCGACTTCGGGCCCAGCACGTCGTTCCGGCCGAACGACGAGCCCCTGCGCTTCACCCTCCGGTTGAACGGCGCGTGGGACCCCGTCCCGATCCCGTGATGGGCGCCGGACGGCGGACCGGGGCGTGAGCGTGCCCGTCTCCTGACCTCGGCCGCCGAGGGTGGGCCGACCACTGCTACGGTGCGAGCACGGACCGGGGGGAACACGATGCGGACTCTGACCACACTCTGCGCAGCCGTCGTCATGGCGACGGTGACGATGGGCATGACGGGGTGCACCGACGCACCCGACGGCGGGACGCCACCATCGGCAGCCGCAGCGAGGCCGACGCCGTCCGCGACGCCGGGGCTGCCGGAGCACCTGGCCATCCTGCACCGGCCCTTCACGGCGACGGACGCGTTGCCGGACACGGAGGCGGCCGCTTCGACGCTCGACGAGGTGGTGCTGAACAGCCAGCGTCGTGCCGGTGCGTGGCACGGCACCACCTACTGGGTGGCTGCGGCGTCGAACGGCGGAGCGTGCCTCATCGCGGAGAACCCCGACCCGGCCAGCCCGGACAACTGGGCGACGTGCGGCGGGACCGATGTGCCGGCCGCGGAGGTGCTCGTGACCATGGAAGGCGACGACGGACACCGGGTCTCGCTGGTGTCCGACGGCTACACCGACCGGGGGCCGACTGCGCTGCACGAGGTCGTCCCCAACGTCTGGGGGAACTGACCGCATGCGTCCGAACGGCCCCGACGTGACTGGACAGGTCTTGTACATGTAGTCTCCTCTGCATGCCCGTCCCACCGAAGCGACGCCTCGTCGCCGATGCCCTCCGCGACGCGATCGCGACGGGCCGCTACGCCCCGGGCCAGCGCCTGCCCGGGGAGCACGACCTGGCCGAGCGGTTCGCCGTCAGCCGCGGGACGGTGCGGGCGGCGCTCGCCGACCTGGCGGACGAGGAGTACATCGCGATCCGCGGCGGCATCGGCTCGGTCGTCACCTTCGACGGCGCCGCGCTCGACCCCCGGAGCGGATGGGCCCGGTCCCTCGAGGCGACGGGCACCGAGGTCGCCGTCCGCGTCCTCCGGATCGCCGCGGTGAGCGCGCCGGCGCTCGCCGCGGAGCTCGGGCTCGACGACGCCGACTTCGTCGCCGTCGACCGCGTCCGGCACGTGGCCGGGGGACCGGACATCTCCCTGGAACGCAGCCTGGTTCCGCCGTTCGGGAGGCTCGCCCGAGCCGTCGACGAGGGTCTCGTCGACGGGTCGCTCACCGCCACGATCGCGGAGACGGGCCTGGTGCCGGCGCTCGCCGAGCAGTGGGTCGACGTGCTCCCGCTGACCGAGGAGGACGCGGTGCTCCTCCACAGGACTGCGGGCGACCCGTTCCTCCACAGCCGACGCGTCTCGCGCACGGCCGATGGCACGTTCGTGGAGGCTGTCGACAGCCTGCTCGACCCGAGCCGGTTCCGCATCCACATGACGTTCGGGAGCGCACGATGACGACGACCAGCACCGCCGCCGAGCACGCCCTCGCCGCTTTCCGGGGCCTGGCGATCGGCGACGCCCTCGGGATGCCGACGCAGTCGCTGTCGCTCGAGCAGATCCGTTCCGACCACGGGGTGATCAGCGGGTTCGTCGACGCCGGGCCGAACCAGCGCATCGCACACGGCATGCCGGCCGGGAGCATCACCGACGACACCGAGCAGGCCGTCCTCGTCGCCGAACTGCTCGTGCAGGGGCAGGGTCGGCTGGACCCCGTCGACTTCGCCCGCGCGCTCATCGACTGGGAGCGGACGATGGCGGCCAAGGGCTCCCTCGACCTGCTCGGGCCGAGCACGAAGACCGCCGTGCAGCGCATCCTCGACGGTGTCCCCGCGTCCGAAGCGGGCTCGACGGGCACGACGAACGGCGCCGCGATGCGGATCACCCCGGTCGGGATCGCGACGCCGCTCGGTACCGGGTCCGACGGGCTCGCCGGACTCGTGGACGCCGTGCAGGACGCCTGCCGGGTCACCCACGACACCGGGCTCGGCATCGCGGGGGCGAGCGCCGTCGCGGCAGCGGTCTCGGCCGGCATCGACGGCGCCACGCGCGCCGAGGCGCTCGACGTCGCCGTCGCCGCCGCCCGGATCGGCGAGACCCGTGGCCACTGCGTCGCCGGTGGCTCGATCGCCGACCGCACGGAGTGGGCACGCGGCCACCTGGCCACCGTCCCCGACGCCGAACGGATCGACGTCGTGTCCGGACTGATCGGCACGAGCGTCGCGTCGCAGGAGTCCGTCGTCGCCGCGCTCGCGCTCGTGGCGCTCGACCTCGACCCCTGGCGGACCGTCTGCACCGCGGCGAGCATCGGGGGCGACACCGACACGATCGCCGCCATGGCCGGCGCCGTCCTCGGTGCCGTGCACGGTGCGGCCGCCTGGTCCGCCGACGCGGTCCACCAGGTGGAGACCGTCAACGACCTGCACCTCGAGGAGCTCACCGAGCGCCTCCTCGACCTCCGCACCGGCCCCGGCCGGTAGCGGCACCCAGACCGCCGGGCGGCGGTTCCCCCCTTGCCGCCGCCCGGCTTCCCCCTCGCACCCTTCCGATGACGTAAGAGGACTTGATGACCAGCACGCCGACCGACGCCACCACCCGCGCCGGGACCCTGACCACCGTCGAGCAGCGGGGCATCGAGCCGGTGCCGGCCGCCGAACGCACCGGGACGCCCGGCGCGCTGTTCTGGGTCTGGTTCGCCGCGAACATCTCGATCCTCGGGCTCCCCCTCGGTGCCACGCTCGTCGCCTTCCAGGGACTGACCGTCTGGCAGGCGCTCCTCGTCGCGGTGATCGGCGCCGCCGGCTCGTTCGCCGTGGTCGGGGTCATCTCGATCGCCGGACGCCGCGGGGGAGCGCCGGGCCTGACCCTGAGCCGCGCGGTGTTCGGCGTCCGCGGCAACGTCGGCCCGACGTTCATCTCGCTGCTGAGCCGCCTGGGCTGGGAGACCGTGAACACCACGACCGCCGCGTTCGTGCTGCTGTCGCTGTTCACGATCCTCTTCGGCACCGACGGGGGTTCGAAGGCCCACCCGGTCATCACGATCGTCGCGATCCTGGTCTTCGTCGCCGCCACGGTGCTCATCTCCGGGCTCGGGCACGCGTTCATCGTCGCCGTGCAGAAGTGGGCGACGTGGGTCTTCGGTGCGCTGAACGTCTTCGTCGCGGTGTTCCTCGTCGCCCGCATCGACTGGGACGTCGTCGGCGCGCAGCCCGCCGGCCCGGTCGCCGCGATGGTGATCGGCATCGGGACGATCGCGGCCGGGACCGGTATCGGGTGGGCCACCGCGGGCGCCGACATCGCCCGGTACACGCGCACCAGCGTCCGCGCCGGCAAGCTCGTCGCCGCGAGTGCGGCCGGTGCGGGCATCCCGCTCGTCGTCCTGGTCGGGCTCGGCGCGCTCGTGTCCGCCGGTGACCCGACCCTGGCGCAGGCCGGGGACCCGGTCGCCGCGATCCGCGACATGCTGCCGAGCTGGATGGCCGTGCCGTACCTGATCGCCGCGTTCGGCGGGTTGCTGCTCTCGAACCACCTGTCGGTGTACTCGGCGAGCCTCACCACGCTGACCCTCGGCGTGAAGGTGCCGCGGGTCTGGGCCGTCGCGGTCGACGTCGTCATCACCACGCTCGGCGCCATGTACTTCATGCTCGTCGCCGACGGGTTCTACGCCCCGTTCATCACCTTCATCTCGGTGCTCGCCGTGCCGATCACGGCCTGGCTCGGTGTCTTCATCGCCGACATGCTCCGCCGCACCTGGTACGACCCGGAAGCGCTGCTCGACCTCCGCCGTGGTGGCCGCTACTGGTACGCGGGTGGGGTCGCCTGGCCCGCGGTCATCGCCTGGGTCGTCGCGATCGTCGTCGGCTTCCTGTTCACGAACGTCCAGGTGGGCGACGCCGACCCGGTGTTCGTCGGGGCGTTCTCGGACACCTGGATCGGCGCGAACGGCCTCGGCTGGGTCGTCACGTTCATCGTCGCGGCCGCGGTCTACCTGCTGACCGGCGGCCCCCGCGGCACGCTGCACGAGCAGCCCGACCAGTCCGCTCCGCTGCCGCACACCGAGCACACGGTCTGATGGGCCGCCTCGTCTCGGTCGGCAACGTCATCGTCGACATCGTGATGCGCATCGACGCCCTCCCGGAGCCGGGCGGGGACGTCATCGCCGCGGGCTCCGAGATCACGGCCGGTGGCGGCCTGAACACCATGGTCGCCGCCCGCCGGGACGGCATGGACGTCGTGTTCGCCGGGCAGTACGGCACCGGCCCCTTCGGGGACGTCGTCCGGCGGGCGCTGGCCAACTCGGGCGTCACCGTCGTGCAGCCCGGGCTCGCCGACGTCGACAGCGGCTACTGCGTGGCGCTCGTCGACGCCACGACCGAGCGCACCTTCGTCACGAGCGTCGGCGCGGAAGGGCAGCTCACCCGCGCCGACCTGGACCGTGTGGACCTGCAGGACGACGACATCGTCTTCGTGTCGGGCTACGGCCTGGCGCACCCGGTGAACGGTGCGGCCATCGCCGACTGGCTCGAGACCGTCCCGCCGTCCGTCCGCGTGGTGTTCGACCCGTCGCCGCTCGTCGACACCCTGCCCGGAGACCTCCTGGCCGCCGTGTCCGCACGGTCGGACGTGGTCAGCGCCAACAGCCGGGAGGCACGACTGCTCTCCCCGACATCGGCCACCCTCGCCGAGGCCACCGCCGCGATCGCGGCGACAGCGCGGGGGACCGCCCTGGTCCGGGACGGCGCCCACGGCTGCTGGGTCGTCGAGTCCGGTGGCACACCGGTCCTGGTCCCCGGGTTCCCCGTCGTCGCGGTCGACACGAACGGAGCGGGGGACGCGCACGCTGGCGTGCTGGCCGCCGCGCTGGGGCGTGGGGCGGGCCTCCCGGACGCGGTCCGTCGGGCCAACGCGGCAGCGGCGCTCGCGGTGACCCGGTCCGGGCCGGCGACCGCGCCGACGGCTGGGGAAACGGACGCGCTGCTCGCCGGAGCGTGACGCGGTGACCTCCGCGATCGCCGCACCCGTGCGGCTGGAGCGGTCCGACCGGACGGTCCAGCCGCTTGCTGGCGTCGTTCGTCGCGTTCCGTGGCTGAGGCGGGGCGCCGGTGTTTCCCGCCCGTCAAGTGTTGGTTACGAGCCCGTTTCCGATGCTCGGCGAACGCTCACGCTCCTCGAAGCTTCCTCTTGAGAACCCCTGCACTCGAGGAGCCCCTTGTCCAGAACCCGTTCCCGGAGTCGGCTCGCCGCACTGGCGATCACCGCCACGCTGACTCCCGCCCTCGTCCTGACCGCAGCCCCTGCGTTCGCGGCCCCGACCCCTGACCCCGTCGTCGCCTCCGGCTCCGACTGGGACGTCACGACCGCTCCCGGCGGGTACCTCGTGTCCCTCGACCTCGACGCACCGCTGCCGATGGTCGACGACGCCCCCACACTCGTCGTCGACGGTGAGCCGATCGGCCTCGCCACCGAGTCGGCGGACGGGAAGACCCTGCAGGTCCTCACCGCCGACCGGTCCGTCGCTGACGCGAAGGACGTCACCAAGGCCTGGTCGAGCGGCGACGCGGACAAGGCGACCGAGACGACGACGGCCCCGGTCACCCCGGCCGTCCCCGAGAACCGCACCCTGAAGCGGCAGATGAAGTCCCTCGCCACGGCGGACGCGGTCGAGGACCCGTCCACGCCGGGCGCCTACGAGGTGACCGAGGCCGAGTACGACTTCGGTGACCAGGCGATCCCCCTCGCGGCGATCGGCGGCATCCGCGGTGAGCTCACCGGGAAGATGTACCTGACGAGCGCTGCCGGCGAGCGTCCGACCGTCGTCTTGCTGCACGGCCGCCACACCTCGTGCGCGGGCACCGGTGCCAACCCGCTGCGCTGGCCCTGCGGTCCGACCCAGTCGAACGTCCGCTCGTACCTCGGGTACGAGGGCACCGCGCGTGCGCTCGCCACCCGCGGCTACAACGTCGTCTCCATCGCGGCGAACGCCGTGAACTCGAACGACAACCAGCTCGCCCTCGACTACGGCGCACAGGCCCGCGGTCAGCTGATCCTCGACACGCTGGACATGCTCGGCAAGGCCGACGCCGGGACGGCCGTCTCGTACGACGACGTCACGACGGCGACGAGCTCCGCCCCGAGCACGACCACGACCCGCACGCTCGACGACGCCCTCGTCCGCGCGACGACCCGCACCGACCAGCCGGCCGCCGCCTCCACCGTGACGGCGGCGTCGCTCAAGGGCCGGTTCGACCTGACGCACGTCGGCATCATGGGCCACTCCCGCGGCGGTGAGGGTGTGGTCTCGGCCGCCACCCTCAACGAAGCGCTCCCGAAGCCGTTCGGCATCGAGTCTGTCCTGCCGCTCGCACCGGTCGACTTCGGCCGCATGACGCTGCCCGACGTGCCGACCGCCGTCTTCCTGCCCTACTGCGACGGCGACGTGTCGAACCAGCAGGGTCAGCACTTCATCGACGACTCCCGGCACGCCTTCGGTGACGAGGTCCTCCGCTCCGCGGTGTGGGTGATGGGCGCGAACCACAACTTCTTCAACACCGTGTGGACCCCGGGCAAGTACCCGGCGGCGACCGGCGACGACTGGAACGTCCGCGACACCACGTCGACCTGTGCCACGACCAGCCCGACCCGCCTCACCGCGGACCAGCAGTACCAGGTCGGCGTCAGCTACATGACCGGCTTCTTCCGCCTCACCATGGGCGGCGAGACCCAGTTCCAGTCGATGTTCGACGGGTCGGTCAAGCCCGCGACCACCGCGACGCCGTTCGCCGACGTCCGGACCATGGCCGCGCAGCCCACCTCGAAGACGAAGCTCGTCACCGACTTCACGAAGTCGAGCTCCCTCGTCCGCACCGTCGGGGGCGCCACGGCCGCGGTCTGCTCGAACCTGACCGGTCGGACGTTGCCCCAGTCGAACCCGTTCTGCGCCACCACCAAGGGCTCGGCCCAGGTGCCGCACTGGACGCCCGGCTCGTTCGCACCGAACGTCCCCGCGTTCCCGACCACCCGGTTCCTGTGGACCGGAGCCTCCACCACCGACCCGGCAGCGCCGAGCACCGGTGAACTCCGCGTCTCGGTCCCCGCGACGGCACGCAACGTCTCCGACAGCACGCAGCTCACGCTGAAGACCGCGCCCGACGAGGCGGTGTCCACCGGCACCGACTTCCGGATCACGGTCCTCGACGGCTCCGGCGGGACCTGGTCGACCGCTGCCTCTGCGGTCAACCCGCTCGCCGTCAACCGGATGCCCGGCGGCACGAACACGACGCTCAACAAGATCGTCCTGCAGCAGCTGACGATCCCCACGGCGTCGATGACCGGCCTGGACCTCACCGACGTCCGCGAGGTCCGCTTCACCGCGGGCGTCGGGGCCGACGGCACCGGCACCGGCGGGGTCTACCTGTCCGACCTGGCGTTCGACACCCCGAGCGTCGGCACCGCCGTCGCCCAGACGCGCACCACGGTGAACGTCGCCCCCACCGCGGTGGAGGAGGGCGCCGGCCCCGGCACCGCCGACGTCGCCGTCTCCCTGTCGCGTGCCGAGTCCCGTCCGGTCACCGCGTACGTCAGCGTCCTCGGCTCGGCGACCGGCACCGTCGGCGTCGGCATGGAGCGCGTGACCTTCGCACCCGGCGAGACCTGCCGCGCGGTCACCGTGCCGACGGCCGGCAACACCATCGCCTCGGCGACGCCCAGCTCCGCCCTGAAGGTGAGCGTCACGAACACCAGCAACGCCGTCATGGGCGCGTCCGCGTTCACGAACCTGACCGTCCGCGAGGACGACGGCGTCACGGCGCCGGCGAAGGCGATCGCGCCGGTCGGCAAGCAGGGTGACGTGTGCGCCGAGCGGACCGCCGCAGCCGCTCCGGTGGCGCTCGGCACCTCCGCTGCGAAGGTCACGCCGGGTACCACCGTCCTGCTCACGGGCACGGGCTTCCGCCAGGGCGAAGGCGTCACGTTCCGCTCCGGTGAGACGGTCGTCGACACGGCCGTCGCCGGGTCGAGCGGCGCGGTCGCCGGCACCCTGCAGGTCCCGGCCGACGCGGACCTCGGTGCGCTCGCCGTGTCCGCCGTCGGCGCCGGTTCCGGCCGGGAGGCCCGGACCACCGTCACGGTCGTCGCGACCACGCCGAAGCTCGCGTTGAAGGAGGGCAGCCGCGCGACCGTCGGCGGGTCGTGGAAGGTCGGCCGGACCATCACCGCGAAGCCCGGTTCCTGGAACGCGAGCGGGGTCACGTTCACCTACAAGTGGTCGCGTGACGGGAAGTCGATCCCCGGAGCGACCAAGGCCACCTACAAGACGACGTCGAAGGACGTCGGGGAACGGCTGAAGGTGACCGTCACCGCCAAGAAGACCGGCTACACGACCGGGACCACGACCGGGCTGTCGGGTCGGATCCACAAGTAGTGCCGCACTGATCGACGAGGGCGGGTGATCGCGAGGTCACCCGCCCTCCGTCGTCCCACGAGCCGGACGGGAGGCGCAGCACGGGCCCGCCCCGGGCCTCCCGGCCGGCACCGACGCACCGCGACCACGCGACCCGAACACGGGACTGGTGCGGTCGCCCGTCGCGCGTTTGACTCGTGCCAGGGCATCCGGCCCAGCCACGACCAGGGAGGCCGACCGTGCGCACACTCGTCTACACCAGCACGCAGACCCGACCGATCTCGGACTCCGAACTCGCGCAGATCCTGGCGGTCGGACGCGAGAAGAACACGCGCCTCGGCATCACCGGCATGCTCGCGCACCGCGAGAGCAACTGCATCGGCATCATCGAGGGCGAGGACGACGTCGTCCACCAGCGCTTCGAGCAGATCCGCCTGGACCCCCGGCACACCAACGTCCGGGTGCTCTGCGACGACCCGGTGCAGCAGCGTTCCTTCCCGGACTGGTCCATGGCGTTCCAGCCCCTCGACCCGCTCCTGCGCGAGGTCCCGGGCTTCAGCGACCTGTTCGAGGTGCAGCGGCCGAGCGACGCCGAGTTCGGTGCCTCGCGGGCCCGCGCCCTGCTCGAGTGGTTCCGCAAGCACCCGCTCGCGCCGCTGACGAACCAGAACGCGGCCGACGACGAGGTCCCGCGCACCCGCGCGGTGAACAGCGCGATCGCCGTCCTGCACGACGGCGGGACGACGAGCTTCTCCATCGAGGCGGTGGCGGAGCGCAGCGGCATGAGCGTGTCCGAGATCGAGGGGCTGTTTCCGAACCGGCACGCCCTCCTCGCGGCGACGGTGGAGCGCTGGACGCGTGCGGTGTCGGCACCCCTGCTCCCGATGATCACGGAGCGCGGAACGGTGGCGTTCATGCACGCCCTGCTGGCCGCGCACGTCGAGGAATCGGGACTGATGCGCCTGCTCGCGTCGACACTCGCCGCGGCGACGGACCCCTCGGTCGACGGTGCCGACTACTACCGGTCCGCCTACCGGCAGTTCCGGGAGACGGTCCGCACGGCACTCGCCGCGGACGTGCGGGAGGGCCGTGAGCCGGCGACGATGGACCCGGAGCGGGGCGCGCAGCAGCTGCTCGCCCTGTACGACGGTCTCCGGCTGCAGGCCCTGCTGACGGGTGACACCGACCCGGTGGAGGCGTTCGACCGTGCCGCCGCGCGCATGCGGCGGGGGTGGTCGGAGCAGTACGAGCAGCCGAGCTACTGGGAGATCCCGGTCGCACCGGCACCCTGACGCCGGAACCGTCCGTTCTCCCCCGTGAGTTGGGGGCGGTGGAGCGCTCCGCGATCGGGCAGGATGGACCGCGGGGCGTGGACCGGGTATCCGCGCCCTGCTCGCTCACCCAGGGTGGTGAGCCCGGCCGTCTGGTCGCCTTCGGGTGGTGATCAGGCGGCCGAACACGTTCCGCGACGCCCGTGCTTGTCCGCCGTTCGTCCGACTGCGGAACGCGCATGATCGGGTCTACCGTCGCGTCCGTGCGGCAACGGGGCCGCACCGGTCATGAATCGAGCATCATGCAACGACGGATGAGAAGTCTCGTCGCCCTCGCCGTGAGTGCCGGCGTCGTGGGGGCCCTGGTCCCGGCGATCTCGGCGCAGGCGGTCACGACGAGCGACACCCCGGACTTCGGGAGCAACGTCAAGGTCTACAGCCCATCGACCCCGACCTCGACCATCCAGGCCGACGTCGACGCCGCCTTCACCTCGCAGCTCCGCAGCACCACGGCGCAGTTCGGGTCCCAGCGGCACGTCTTCCTGTTCAAGCCGGGCAGCTACAACCGTGTCTGGGCGAACCTCGGCTTCTACACGACGGTCGCCGGCCTCGGGAAGAACCCCGACGACGTCACCATCACCGGCGCGGTCAACGTGGACTCCGGGTGGAACGCGGGCGACGAGAAGAACGCCACGCAGAACTTCTGGCGGTCGGTCGAGAACGTCGCGGTCGTCCCCGAGGGCGGTACCGACCGCTGGGCCGTGTCGCAGGCCGCTCCGATGCGGCGCGTGCACATCAAGGGCAACCTGACGATGGGCCCCTCGAACCAGGACGGCGGCCAGGGCTACTCGTCCGGCGGCTACACCGCGGACAGCAAGGTCGACGGCACCGTCACCTCGGGGTCGCAGCAGCAGTGGTACACCCGCAACTCCACGCTCGGTTCGTGGCAGGGCGGGAACTGGAACATGACGTTCTCGGGAGTGCAGGGTGCCCCGGCGAACGACTTCTCGAAGAGCTACACGACGCTCGCCACCACGCCGACGACGCGCGAGAAGCCCTACCTGTACGTGGACTCGTCGAACAAGTACCACGTGTTCGTCCCGTCGCTCCGGCAGAACTCGAGCGGCGTCACCTGGCCGAACACCGCGGGCACGGACATCCCGATGCGGAACTTCTACGTCGCGCACCCGGGTGACACGGCGGCGACGATCAACAGTGCGCTCGCGCAGGGGCTGAACCTGTTCTTCACCCCGGGCACGTACCAGCTCGACGCGGCGATCAACGTGCAGCGGGCGAACACCGTCGTGACCGGCATCGGCTTCCCGACGCTCGTGCCGACCAAGGGCAACTCCGTCCTGGTGTCGAACGACGTCGCTGGTGTGAACGTCTCGAACCTCGTCGTCGACGCCGGCACGCAGAACAGCACGCAGCTGATCCGACTGGGGACGGCGGACTCGCACATCGACCACGCGGCGAACCCGCAGAGCATCCAGGACGTCTTCTTCCGCGTCGGGTCGAGCATCCAGGGCAAGGCCAGCACCTCGCTGCGGGTCAACGCCGACGACACCCTGATCGACCACATCTGGGCCTGGCGTGCCGACCACGGTGGAGCCCCGACGGGTTGGACGGTCAACACCGGCGCCACCGGCGTCGAGGTGAACGGCAACGACGTCCTCGCCACCGGGCTCTTCGTCGAGCACTACCAGAAGTACGAAGTGCTGTGGAACGGCAACAACGGGAAGACGATCTTCTTCCAGAACGAGATGCCGTACGACGTGCCGGACAACGCCTCGTGGCAGAGCCCGACCGGAGCCGGGTACGCGGCGTACAAGGTCGCGTCGAACGTCACCACGCACGAGATCTGGGGCGGCGGCGTCTACTGCTTCTTCAACACGAACCCCTCGGTGCACGCCGACCGGGCGCTCGAGGTGCCGCAGACGCCGGGCGTGAAGGCGCACGGTCTCGTCACGGTGTCCCTCGGTGACGTCGGCACCATCTCGAGCGTCATCAACGGGGTCGGCGGCGCCGTCCCGACGCCCGCCGGCAACACCTCGCCGAACCGGGTGGCGAACTACAACTGACCGGCCGTCGCGACGCGACCACCTGTCGAACGGGAGGCTCGGTGCCAGCTGGCACCGGGCCTCCCGTCCGTCGTCTGCGCCGTCAGGGCTGCAGCGCCTCCAGGTCCTCGAGGAGGCCCGGGTGCGTCGGCTCCCAGCCGAGCGCCTGCCGGGTGTGCGCGCTCGACGCCGGCTGGTCCATGGCGAAGATCGGCCCGAAGGGACCGAACGTCTCGTCCGGCACGGGCTGCACGGGGAGTCCGAGGCGGCGGCCGACCACGGTGGCGATGTCGACGACGCGGTCGCCCTCGTCACCGACGGCGTGCCACGCGGTGCCGGCCGGCGCGGACTCGAGGGCGATGCGGAACAGCGAGGCGGCGTCCCGCGCGTGCACGGCGGGCCAGCGCTGCTGACCGTCGCCCGGGTACCCCGCGATCCCGGTCCGACGCGCGGCCTCGGTGAGCAGGCCGGCGAACCCGCCCTGCCCGTCCTCGTGAACGGTCCGGGGCATCCGGACGGCCGAGGCGCAGACGCCCTGCGACGACAGTGCGAGCAGGTCGGTGACGGCGACCGCGCGGCTCGCGACCGGACCCTCGACGGGCAGCGGGTCGTCCTCGGTCGCAGCGCGTCCGGCCACCCAGGGCGTGCCGGACACGGTGACGATCGGCTTGCCGCTCTCGATGAGTGCTGCACCGAGCGTGGCCATGGCGTCGCGCTCCTCGCTGAGGCCCTGCTCGAGTGCCTCGGCGCTACCGTAGTCGCGACTGAACGCCAGGCTGATGACGCCGTCGGCGCGCGTGGCTCCCTCGCGCAGGACGTCGAGGTCGGTGAGCGAGCCGCGCAGGACCTCGGCGCCGGCGGCCTCGAGTGTGGCAGCGGACGCGTCCGACCGGGCGAGGCCGAGGACGGTGTGACCGGTGGCGAGCAACTCGGCGACGACGGCGGTGCCGATCGTGCCGGTTCCGCCCGTGACGAAGACGTGCATGGGGACTCCTCGAGTGATGGGACGTTGGTACCGTCACCGTAGGACACTGACGGCACTCTTGTCCCGTCGGAGTGCGCTGACGGGACAAGAGTGCCATCAGTAGGATGGTGGGCATGGCGCGATGGGAACCGGGAGCACGGGAGCGGCTCGTCATCGCCGCCGTGGACCTGTTCACGGAGCAGGGCTACGACGCGACGACCGTCACCGAGATCGCCGAGCGCGCCGGCGTCACCAAGAGCACCTTCTTCCGGCACTTCCCGGACAAGCGCGAACTGCTCGTCGCCGGACAGGAGACCCTGAGCCGTCTGCTCGCCGAGGGCATCGCCGGTGCCCCGACCGAGGCGAGCCCGCTCGAGGCCGTCGCTGCCGGACTCGAGCGGGCCTCCGGCGAGATGGGGCCGCGGAACCGGGAGCTCGGCCCCCGACTCAAGGCCGCCGTGGCCGCGAGTACCGAGCTCCAGGAGCGGGACGCGCTGAAGAGCGTCGGCATGGCGGCCGCGATGACGACGGCGCTGCTCGAGCGCGGGGTGCCCGAGACGACCGCGCACCTGGCCAGTGAGATGGGCGTCCTCGCGTTCAAGCACGGCTACGCACGGTGGTCCGAGGGTGAACGGAGCGACGACGACGGTCTCGCACGCCACGCACTCGACGTCCTGCAGGAGCTCCGGAGCGCGACGGCAGCACTCGGCTGATCCGCGCAGGGTCGCTGCACGGGACCGCAGTACCCACGTCAGTCCCGCGCGACGACGCCCTGCCGCAGCATGTCCCGCGCGACCCGGGCCCGCGGGATCACCCACAGCGCGCTCCACAGCGCCAGTCCGGCCCAGAGGCCGAGGAGCAGCAGGGTGATCACCGTGCCGTGCTGGTCACGCATGGACCAGGTCATCGCGCTCCAGAAGACGCAGAGCACGATCTTGCCCCAGCCGCCGACCTGTTGGTCCGCCTGGGCCTGCAGCCGCGGGACCCAGACGTCCGCGGGCACCTCGGCGGGGACGTGCCGGTCGGTCACCCACCGCTCGACCATCACCACGCGCTCGTACCCGCCCTCGGCACGCCAGGACCGGAGCCGCAGCCAGCCGGCCACCGCGGCCCCGACCACTCCGGCGGGGAGGCCGACGGACACGAGCACCTGCGGGGTCGCGGTCCGGAACGACGACAGGACGAGCATGGTGAGGACGAGCGCGAACGCAGCACCCGCCACCGCGGTGCCGAGCAGCCGGAGCCGCCCGGCTTCGTCGACCACTCCGACCCCGTGCACGCTCCGACCGTACCCGTGGCGGCCGACCTCCCGCTGCCCGCCGGGGCAACGCACAGGAGGCCCGTCACCGGTCCGACGGACGGGTGACGGGCCTCCTGGAAGGGGTCCGCCGGTACTGCGGTACCGGCATCGGCGTGCCGGCCCGGGGTCAGTCCCCGGCGTTGATGAGGCCGAGCCAGCGGCCGAAGCCCGCGTGGTCGTCGTCCTGCAGGTGGAGGTGCGGGTGGCGGGCGAGGTCGTCGCGCTGGCCAGGGGTGCGGTCGTCGTCGATCACGGCGGACTCCTTCTCGTTCGGGGGTGTTCATCTCTACACGCGGGCCGCCGCGGACATTCCCGTCCCTGCGGAACGCCGGTGTCCCTGCGGGTGCCGGTGTGCCTGCGAGACGCCCGTGTGCCTGCGAGACGCCTCGGCCTGGCCGGGACGCCGTCACTTCCGGCGGCGTCTCGAGGCGATGGAGGTGTCGCTCGCTGACGGGGGTGTCTCGATGCGTCAGCCGTCCCCGCCCGGCCGTACCGGGGGACACCGCTGCGACCCGGCTGAGTCCGGCCCGCCCGGTCCTGGTACTCCTTGGGGATCGGCTGCGCCCGCAACCGAGGACGAGGTGACGCCATGGTCGACGCGAGGACCTACGACGAGTCCGGGTACTGGTACCCCGACCGTGCGGCGAAGAGCGGCGTGGAGCTGCTCAACGCCATGCGCCGCTACCGCTCCGCCGAGGTCGCCATGCGCCAGCGCACGCGCGACACCATGCACATGGGCGCCACCGACATGGCCGCCGTCCGGTTCCTCCTGCAGGCCCGACAGCGCGGCACCGCGGTGAAGCCGACCGGACTGGCCGCACACCTCGGCATCACGACCGCGTCCACCACGGCCCTCGTGAAGCGACTCGTCGCAGCCGGACACGTCGACCGGCAGACCGACCCCGACGACGGCCGCGGGTTCCTGCTCGTCGCGACCGACTCGGGCGACGAGACGGTGCGGTCGAACCTCACCGCGGTGCACGCGCGGATGATCGCCGCCGCCGACCGGCTCTCCCCGACGACGATCGCCGAGATGAGCGCCTTCTTCGCCGAGATGACGGCCGCGATGGACGACGCCGCCGCGGTGGTCCCGGACGACGCTCGCGGTGCCGTGGCCGTCGCCGTGCCCGCCCACCACTGACCGCCACCAGCCGCGCTGAGTAGCGTCGGGCACGTGCCGACGTCCGCACCGTGCCGACGTCCGCACCACGGCGGCGTCCGGACCGCGACGACGCCGGCAGGGAAACGAAGGAGACCACCCGCATGTCCAAGAAGAGCCGGACCACCAGCACCCTCACGCGCGCCCTGCTGCTCGGGGTCCTCAGCGGAGGCCGCTCGGCCACCCCGCTCGCCGTCCTCGGCCTGCACCAGGGCGACAAGCGCCTGTCCGGCGACTGGCAGAAGTGGAAGACCTTTGACTCGTCGCTCGGCCGCGCCGGACTCGTCGCGGGTGCCGCGGGCGAGATCATCGGCGACAAGATGCCGAAGACCCCGAACCGCATCGCCCTCCCCGCACTGCTCGGTCGCATCGGCGCCGGCGCCTTCGTCGGTGCGGCGTTCGGGACCACCACGAAGTCCGGGAAGTCGGACCTGCGGATCGAGGGCGCCATCGTCGGCGCGATCGGGGCGCTCGTCGGTTCTTACGTCGCCTGGGCGGCCCGCAAGGCCGTCGGCACGGTCCTGCCGGACCCGGTGGTCGCCGTCGCCGAGGACGCGGCCGTCATCGCCGGCTCGCGTGCGGTGGTCCGCGGCGCCTGAGCCGCGGTCTGCCGGTCGCACGACCTGACGGACGGGAGGCCCGACTCACCTGGTGAGCCGGGCCTCCCGTCCGTCGTCGTGTCGGCGCCTACCAGCGTTCGTGCACCGTGGCGCGGAACCAGCGGTCGTAGAGGTCGCGGACCGTCGCCCCGAGGTCGGCGGGCAGCTCGAGCGAGCCGGCCTCGGCGTTCGACCGGGCCTGCTCGGCGTTGCGGGCACCCGGGATGGCAGCCGTGACGCCCTCTTGCGCGACGACCCAGGCGAGGGCCGCCTGCGGGACGCTGACGCCGTCGGGCAGGGCCGCCGCGAACTCCTGTGCCGCGCGGACGCCGTCCTCGAACGGGACGCCGCTGAACGTCTCGCCCTGGTCGAACGCTTCGCCGTTGCGGTTGTACGTGCGGTGGTCCTCCGGGGCGAAGGTGGTGTCCGTCGTGTACTTGCCGGAGAGCAACCCCGAGGCCAGCGGGACGCGGGCCAGGATCGCGACCCCGGCCTCCCGGGCGGCGGGGAGCACGCGGTCGAGCGGCTTGAGGCGGAACGCGTTGAGGATGATCTGCACGCTCGCGACCCCGGGTCGGGCGATCGCGGTCAGGGCCTGGTCGGCGGTCTCGACGGAGACCCCGTACGCGGCGATCGACCCGTCGGCGACCAGCGCGTCGAGGGCGTCGTAGACCGCGTCGTCCTCGAAGACCGCGGTCGGCGGGCAGTGCAGCTGGACGAGGTCCAGCGTGTCCTGACCCAGGTTCTCCCGCGACCGGTCCACCCACTGGCGGAAGTTCTGGGCCACGTAGTTCGAGGGGACCTGGTCCACCCGGCGGCCCATCTTCGTGGCGACCGTGACACCGGCGTCGGCATGCGCGGCGATCCACCGGCCGATGAGCTGCTCGCTGCGGCCGTCGCCGTACACGTCGGCGGTGTCGAACAGGGTGATGCCGGCCTCGGCGGAGGCATCCATCACGGCGAAGGCGTCCTCCGCGGCCACCGGACCCCAGTCACCGCCGAACTGCCAGGTGCCGAGGCCGATCACGGATACGTCGCGGCCGGTACGGCCGAGGGTGCGTCGCTGCATGCCAACGACGGTAGCCCCTGCTCGCCGAGGGCCCGCGCGTACGGTGACGGCATGGACAGCAAGCGCATCGTCGTCATCGGCGCGACCGGCCACATCGGCTCCTTCCTCGTCCCGCGCCTGGTGCGTGCCGGACACGACGTCGTGACCATCAGCCGCGGCACCCGGTCCGCCTACGTCGACGCACCGGAGTGGCAGCACGTCGAGCAGGTCGTCGCCGACCGCGAGCAGGAGGACCGCGACGGCACGTTCGGTGACCGGGTCGTGACGCTGCGGCCGGACGTCGTCGTCGACCTCGTCTGCTTCACGGTCGAGTCCGCTGCGGCCCTGGTCGCGGCGCTCCGCGGGACCGACGTGCACCTCGTCCACTGTGGGTCGATCTGGCGGGCCGGACCGAGCGCCGTGCTGCCGGTGACCGAGGAGAACGCGACCCCGCCGGTCGGCGAGTACGGCATCGGGAAGGACGCCATCGCGCGGATGCTCAAGGAGGAAACCGCCGACGGGGGTGTCGTGACGACGTCGCTCCACCCCGGACACATCAGTGGTCCGGGCTGGGCGCCGATCGGCCCCGTCGGCAACCTCGACCCCACCGTCTGGCGGACGCTGTCCGCCGGCGAGCCCCTGCCCGTCCCCGGGCTCGGAGCCGAGTCGATGCACCACGTGCACGCCGACGACGTCGCCCAGGCCTTCGAGCTCGCCGTCGAGCACCGGGACGCAGCCGCGGGGCAGGACTTCACGGTCGTCGCCCCGACCGCGCTCACGGTGCGCGGGTACGCCGCGCTCGCCGCGTCCTGGTTCGGCCGGGAGGCCCGGCTCGGTTCCGTCTCCTGGGACCGGTTCCGGGAGGTGGTACCGGCCGAGCACGCCGAGGCGAGCTGGGAGCACCTCTCCCGGAGCCACGTGTTCAGCATCGACAAGGCGCGGCGGCTGCTCGGCTACGCGCCCCGGTACACCGCGGAGGAGACGGTGCTCGACGCGGTGCGGTGGCTCGTCGACAACGACGAGGTGGCGGTCGCGGGGCCGCTCGTCGTCTGAGCCGGGCCGTCGGACGCGCTGTCGGTGCTGCTCGGTACCGTCCCGGCATGAGCACGATCTACTCCGTCGCGGCGTCCCTCGACGGGTTCGTCGCCGGGCCCGACGACGACCTCGACTGGCTCCTGCAGTTCGGCTTCGACGCGTTCCGGGAACACCACGACCGCTTCACCGCCGGTGTCGGCGCCCTGGCGATGGGGGCCACGACCTACGAGTGGCTCCGTGGACACGACGACGCGTGGCCGTACCCGGACAAGGTGACCTGGGTCTTCTCGTCGCGCAGCCTCGACGTCCCGGCGGACGGGGACGTCCGTGTGGTCACCGGTGACGTGCGGGGCCACCACGGACTGGTGATGGCGTCCGCCGGGGGCCGCGACCTCTGGATCGTCGGAGGTGGCGTGCTCGCCGCTCAGTACCAGCAGGCGGGGCTGCTCGACGAGCTCCACGTCACGGTGATGCCGATCGCGCTCGGAGCCGGCACGCCGCTCCTGCCCGTCGAGTCCGGCACGGGTGCGCTCGACCTCGTCGGCACGACGGCGTTCGACGGCGGAGCGATCGAACTGCGCTACCGGACGTCGACCCCGGGCTGAGGACCTGCATGGACCGGGCACCGGAATACACCCAGGCGACAGGTGTTGTCTCCGGTCCACCGTCCCCACCGGAAGGACCCGCATGACCGCGACCCCGCACGCCCTCGTCGTCGGCGCCACCGGCATCGCCGGATCGGCGATCGTCGACCACCTCGTCAGCGACGGCTGGACCGTCACCGCGCTCTCGCGCCGAGCCGGAGCCGAGCGCGCCGGCGTCACCTGGCGGTCGGCGGACCTCCGGTCGGCGGCGTCCCTGGGGTCGGCGCTCGCCGACGTCCCGGCGACGCACGTGTTCTTCACGGCCTGGTCGCGCCAGGCCACCGAGGCCGAGAACATCGCGGTGAACGGCGGCATGGTGCGCGATCTCCTCGCCGCACTGTCCGGTGCCCCGGTGCGGCACGTCGCACTGATGACCGGCCTGAAGCACTACCTCGGTCCGTTCGAGGCGTACGGCCAGGGCGCGATGCCGGACACCCCGTTCCACGAGGACGAGCCCCGACTGGACGTCGACAACTTCTACTACGCCCAGGAGGACGAGCTGTTCGCCGCCGCGGCTCGCCAGGGCTTCACCTGGTCGGTGCACCGCTCGCACACCGTCCTCGGGTACGCCGTCGGCAACGCGATGAACATGGGGCTGACGATCGCCGTCGCCGCCGCGATCAGCCGCCACACCGGGCGTCCGATGGTGTTCCCGGGCAGCGAGACGCAGTGGAACGGGCTGACCGACGTCACCGACGCCGACCTGCTCGCTGCGCAGATGGTGTGGGCCGCGACCGACCCGGCCGGTGCCGACGAGGCGTTCAACACCGCGAACGGCGACGTCTTCCGCTGGCGGTGGATGTGGCCGCGGATCGCCGCACACCTGGGTGTCGAGGCCGAGGGGTTCGACACCGCGCCGCGGCCGTTCGAGCAGCAGATGGCCGACGCCGCACCGGTCTGGGCCGAGGTCGTCGCCGAGCACGGCCTCGTCGAGCCCGACCTGGAGCGCCTGGCGTCGTGGTGGCACACGGACGCCGACCTCGGCCGCGACATCGAGGTGATGACCGACATCTCGAAGAGCCGGCTCGCCGGGTTCACCGAGCACCACCGGACGCTCGACTCCTTCACGCGGCTGTTCGACCGGTACCGGGCGGAGCGGCTCGTCCCGTGACGCCCGGACCGGTCGGCAGCCGTTCGACCGGCCGGGCGGTCAGCCCGTGGTGAGCGGGACCTGCACGATCCGGTCGTCGCCCTCGTCCGGGTCGCCGCGTCCGTCGGTGTTGTTCGTGACGAACCAGAGCGTGTCGTCCGGGCCGGCGAGGACCGTGCGGATCCGGCCGTACTCCCCGGCGAAGTACTCGTGCGCTGTGCCGGGGTCGTCGACCGGGACGCCGCGGAGCACCCGGCCCTGCAGGTTCGCGATGAACACGGTGTCCCCGACGACGGCGAGGCCGCTCGGGCTGGCGTCGTCGGTCGCCCACTGCTGGACGGGGTCGACGAACCCCTGGTCCTCGCCGCCGGTGCCCTCGACCTCAGGCCAGCCGTAGTTGCTCCCCGGCTCGATGACGTTGAGCTCGTCGCGGGCGTCCTGCCCGAATTCGGACGCGAACATCGTGCCGTCCGCGCTCCACCCGAGGCCCTGCACGTTCCGGTGCCCGAGGCTCCAGACGGGGGAGCCGGGGAACGGGTTGTCGTCGGGCACGTCGCCGTCCGGGGTGAGGCGGAGGATCTTGCCGGCGAGCGAGTCCCGGTCCTGCGCGTCCTCACTCGTGCCGGCGTCCCCGACGCTGGCGTAGAGCATGCCGTCCGGGCCGAACGCGATCCGCCCGCCGTCGTGGAAGGTGTTCGCGGGCAGGCCGTCGACGAGGGTCGTGGCGTCCCCGAGCGTGGTCGACCCGGCCGGTCCCTCCAGGTCGTAGCGCTCGATGCGGTTGCCGTCCTCGCCGGTCGAGTACACGAACAGGTCGTCCTCGTGCAGGGCGAGTCCGAGCAGGCCGCCCTCGCCCCCGTGTCGGACACCGGGGACCGTCCCGACCGTGCGGCGCTCGCCGTCGGCCGTCAGCTCCAGCACCTCCGCGGAGTCCCGCAGGCTGATGAGCGCGTCGGGACCGTCACCGGTGCGCACGACGGACCAGGGGGCCTCCAGTCCGGTGACGACGTCGGTCGTCTCGCCGTCCGGCGCCAGCTGCCCGGCACCCAGGTCGGTCGGTGCGGAGGCCCGGGGCACGCGGTCCGGGCCGGCCTCGGATGTACCCGTGCAGGCGGTGAGGGTCAGGGCGACGAGCGCGACGCTCGCGGCCGAGACGGTACGACGTGTCCTGCCCATGGTGTGCCTCCCGGTGCGGTGTCCGTCGATTGCACCCCGTGCAGGTGCACAACCGCTGGGTGGACCGCGACCGGGAGCGCCGTCACCATCGAGACCGGCAGCCGCCCGGGTGCCCGCTACCGCGCCAGCACCCGCAGGGCGAGCGCGGTGACGGCACGGGTCGGAAGCAGCCGCAGCACGGTCGCGGCGAGTGTGTTCGCCCGCCCGTCGACGACGGACGGGCCGGAGCCGTCGAGCGCCGCGAGGACGGTCGCGGCGACCTGCTCGGGTCGCCGTCCCCACCGCCCGGTGGCCGCGTTCATCGGGGTCCGCGTCGGGCCGGGACTGACGGCGACGACCCGCACGCCGCTTCGCCGGGTCTCGGCCCAGAGCGCCTGCGTGAACGACAGGACGTACGCCTTCGAGGCCGCGTAGGCCGCCAGGACCGGTGCCGGGGCGAACCCGCCGGTGCTCGCGATCGAGACGACGGAACCGTGCCCCCGCTCGACCATCCGCGTGACCACCGCCGTCGTGAGTTCCGTGAGTGCTCCGACGTTGAGGTCGACGAGGCGGCGCAGGGCGACCGGGTCGCTGTCGACGACGAGGCCCCGCGAAGCCACGCCGGCACTGCCGACCAGCAGTTCGATCTCGGTCCCGTCGCCGGCCAGGCGGTCGAGCAGGCGGGTGACGGCTCCGTCCTCGGCCAGGTCGAGTGCGATGGCTGTGACGGGGACACCGTGCCGGTCGCGGATGCCGTCGGCGGTCTGCTCGAGCCGGGTGGCGTCCCGGGCGACGAGGACGAGGTGCGCTCCCGCTCGCGCGAGGGCGTCGGCGACGGCGGCGCCGATCCCGGTGGAGCCCCCGGTGACGAGGGCGGTGCGGTCGCGCATCTGTGCTGCTGTGGTCATGCGGGTACCGTAGACATTGACGTCAGCGTCAAGGTCAAGCGGAGGGCGGCGGGATCGTGCTGATCGGCGAGTTGAGCGCGGCGACGGGTGTGAGCACGCGGGCGCTGCGGTACTACGAGCACGAGGGGCTCATCACGAGCAGACGGCGTCCGAACGGGTACCGGGACTACGACCCGGACGCGGTCGAGATGGTCGCGCTCATCCAGGACCTCTTCGCGGCCGGGCTCTCGTCGGGACTCCTCCGTGACGTCATGCCCTGCGTCACGGGTGACGGGTCAGGAACGCCGCCGGCGGACCTCCTCGCCCGGGTCGAGCAGGTCCGGGACGACCTGCTCCGACAGGAAGAGCGACTCCGGGCACGACGGGAGACGCTCGACGACTACCTGTCCGGCCGACGACGACCGGCGCGCATCGACGCCCTGGTGTCGGCCGACGCGTGCCTGCCGGACCGGACCTGACTGCCGCAGGAGGCCGCCTGGTTCAGTGGAACGACCACCACCAGTCCCTGGAGGACCACATGACCACCATCGCCATCGTCGGCGCCGGCAAGGGCCTCGGGCTCGCCGTCGCCGAGCGTTTCGCCCGTGAGGGCTTCGCCGTCGCCCTGATCTCCCGCAACCAGGCCCGCCTCGACGAGCTCGCCGCCTCGCTCCGGGAGCAGGGGCACCAGGCCGCCGGGTTCGCCGCGAACGTCCGCGACGGGGACTCGCTCCGCCGTGCGCTCGAGCAGGCCACCGAGCAGCTCGGACCGATCGAGGTCCTGCAGTACAGCCCGCTGCCCGCCAAGGAGTACATGCGGCCGGTGCTCGAGACGACCGCCGAGGACCTCGTCGGCCCGATCGAGTTCTCCGTCTACGGCTCGGTGAACGCCGTCCGCCAGGTCCTGCCCGGCATGCGCGCGATCGGCTCCGGCACGATCCTGTTCGTCAACGGCGGCAGCGCGGTCCGTCCGGGCGCGCGCGTCACCGGCACGTCGGTCGCCTTCGCCGGCGAGAGCGCCTACGCGCAGCTGCTCCACGACGCCGTGCGGGACGAGCAGGTCCACGTCGGCCAGCTCATCATCCCGTTCGGCATCGACGACGGGCAACAGGACCACTCGGGCGCCGCGATCGCCGAGCGGCTCTGGTCGATCCACACCGAGCGCGGCGACTTCCGCACGTACGCGGAGCCGCTCCCCGAGTAGACGGTCGCGGCGCCCGACATCGCGCAGCGGACCCGGCACCGCGCGAGTGCGGAGCGCGGTGGCCGTTCCGGGGTGTCGACGACCCCACCGGCGGGCTACCGTGGTGCGCATGCGATGCAGGGACCGGCCGACCGGTGACACCGCGCTGACGGTGGACGAGGCCACCGCGATCGCCGACCACGCCGAGGCCGGCCGTCTCGACATGGAGGACCCGGAGGTCCGCCGCCTGGTCGGCGAGGCGAACCGTGTCCTCGTCCGGGCCGGCGTGTGGGGCGTCGACGAGACCCCTCGGCAGCGCCGACGCCGACGGATCCTCGCGGTCGGCGCGTCGGTGCTGGTGCTGTCCTGGCTGGCCGGGCTGTTCCTGCCCCTGCTCGCCCGGCTCGCCGACTAGCGCGCCGTGTCCGCTGGCGGCGACGTGACCGCCGGACGGGAGGCTCGCAGCCAGCTGGCAGCGGGCCTCCCGTCCGTCAGGCGGTCCGTCGGACCGCCACACGCCGTCGCCGGCCGGCGACCGCCCAGACCCCCGCGGTCACGAGGACCGGCAGCCCGAGTCCGAGCACCGCGAGCGACACCGGATCCGGGGCGAACGGCATGTGGACGACGCCGTCCGGTGTCGGTGTGAACCGGAGCGTCAGGGCGCGGAGCGGCAGGGTCCCGAGCGCGACCCCGACCAGCGAGCCGACCAGCGTGAGCAGCGCGGCCTGCCAGGTCGAGACCAGGCGGCGGACACCGGGCGAGGCACCGACCGCGTCGAGCACCTCGTCGTCACGACGCCCGTCGGCCCGCGCGAGCCCGATCGCCACGGTCGTGGCACCGAGCGTGACGATCCCGGCCAGGAGTGTGACGACGACCGCGATCGGCCGGAACGGGTCCTCGGGGCCGTTCTCCACCGAGAACCACGGGTACCAGAGGTCGGCGTCGGCACCCGCCGCGGTCTGCCAGGTCGCCGCGAGGGTGTCCGTCTGCTCGTCGGTGATGCCACCCGGGAAGGACCCGACCAGGAAGGAGCGCTCGGTCTCGAGCCCGTGCCGCTGGGCGCCCTGCGGCGTGAGGAACAGTCCGAGGTGGAGGGGTTGGTCGGTGTGCTCGACCACGGCCGGCAGGGTCGTCGAGCTCGTCGCCCGCGAGGTCGGCTGCTCGCCGTACGCGGTGAACTGTGAGAAGGGTCGGGTGTCGAGCCGGACCACGCCGTCGCGCACGTACTCGGGCCGCATGGAGACGGCGTCACCGCGTTCGAGTGCGGCGCGTGCGACCCGGGACGGCCGGTGGCCGAGGAGCTCGGCGAGGTCGTCGACGTCTCCGGTCAGGACGTGCGGGCTCGAGGCGTCCGGTGCGCTCAGCCAGTCGGAGCACGCTCCGGTGCTGCTGTCGGCACAGTCCCGCTGGTGCACGTCGACGGGCAGGGTGACCGGGGCGTCGTCGGACCCGGTCTCGACGCCCGCGCCGAGGAGTCGGACGTCGGCGTCGGGCAGGACCTGGCGCACGACCCGGAGTGCCCGGTCGCGGAGCGCCGCGTCGATCCCGTCCCCGGTGATGGACGCGGTGCCCACGCCCTCCGCGGTGGAGAACTCGTACTGCGCGTCGGTCTGCGCCTGTCCCGCGGCCGCGAAGGTCAGCACGACGGTCGAGACGAACACGACGCTCATCACGCTCGCGAGCACGGGGACCGTCCGGACCGGGTTGCGGACGGCGTCGCGGACGGCGATCCGGGCGGGCAGACCGAGCCGCTCCCCGATCCGGGCGACCCCGGCGAGCAGCCGACGCGCGGCGAGGACGATGCCGAGCTGCGCCAGGCAGGGGCCGACCGCCACGCCGACGCCGACCACGAGCGCGAGGTGGTCGTCCTGCACCGGACGGTCGTTGAGCATCAGCACGCCCACGCCGCAGGCCATCGTCATCAGCACGCCGACCCCGGCGAGCACGGGTCCCGCGGCTGCGGCCCACCGACGCCGGGACGCGGGCGCGGGGCGGGTGGCGCCACGGAGGGCACTGTCCACGTCGACGCGGCTCGCGCTCCTGGCGGCGACGAGCGAGGCAGCCCACCCGGCCAGGACCCCGAGCGCCACGACGGCGAGCAGCACGAGCCACGGCAGGTGCACCCCGGGGTAGCGAGCGCGGTCCCCCGAGTCGAGCAGGTGGAAGGCCGCGACACCGCCGCCGATGCCGAGCACGGTGCCGCACACCGCCCCGACGGCACCGAGCACGAGGCCGGAGGACGACACGACCGTGAAGAGGAAGCGCCGGTCACCGCCGACGCTCGCCAGCACCGCGTGCGAGCGGGTGTCCGCACGGGAGCTCACCAGGAACGCCGCAGCCGCGAGCAACCCGACCTCGAACAGGGCGAACGCCCCGGCGAGGCCGACGTACCCGTAACTGACGATCGGGTCGTACCCGCCGGAGCTCCTGCTGGCGAAGGGCGGGTCGAGCACGACGGCCCGGGACTCGACCACGATGCCGTGGTCGTTGTACCGCTGGACCTCGGGCCAGGTCACGCTGTGGTCGGGGAGGAACACCTGGGTGGCGTCGTCGTCGCCGAGCCCGAGGGACCCCCACGGGCCGAACACGGCGAGGGTGGACGACGGTCGACCGAGGTCGCGGAGTGTGCCGACGATCGTGACCTGCCGCTGCACCGGGTCCTCGAGCTCGAGTGTCTCGCCGACGGCGACGTGCAGGCGGTCGAGCGTGGCGGGTGTCACGAGCACCTGGCCTGCGGCGCGCGGGACGGCGCCGTCGATCCGGTCCCAGTGTCCGTGGAGGGCGCCGGCCCAGGTCTCGCCCTCGACCGCGGTGACCGTCACGGGGACCTCCGGCCCGGCGACGACCGCGGAGCCCTCCCGCACCGGGATGGACGCGGCTCCGTCCGGGACAGAGGTGAGCAGGTCCGCGGTCGGCGGGGCCGGGGTGTCGGCGTCGGTGCTGGTCGGGTCGTCCTGCCAACGCTGGAGCGGCGTGCCGGGCCGCGTCACGGCGGCGTAGCGGTCGACCGGGTCCTGCCGCATCCCGACCAGGTCCGGGCCGTTCGACTCGAGGAGCGCGGCGGACCGCCCGAGCTCGACCGTCAGCTCGTCCTCGGTGCTCTGTGTCGTCGATGCGATGAGCACGCTGCCCGCCGCGAGTCCGGCGATCGGCAACCCGATGAGCGACGCGACGACCGCGCGACCGGTCCGGGCGAACGCCAGACGCCGGGCCAGCAGGAGCGCGGGCCGGAGGGCGAACGGGGAGCGGCTGCGGATCGTCGGACGGTGCGTGTCCCGACGGGGCCGCTCGCTCACGACCGGTCCTGCGCGTCCGACAGTGCCAGCTCCACGCCGGCGTAGGCGGTCTCGTCGACGATGCGGCCGTCGCGGAGGAACACGATCCGGTCCGCCCAGGCCGCGTGCCGGGCGTCGTGCGTGACGAGCAGCGCGCCGGCACCGGAGTCGACGTGTCGGCGGAGCATGCGCAACACGACCTCGCCGGTCTGCGAGTCGAGGGCACCGGTCGGCTCGTCGGCGAGGACGAGCTTCCGGTCGCCGACGACCCCGCGGGCGATCGCGACCCGCTGCCGCTGGCCGCCGGAGAGGTCGTCCGGCCAGGCGTCGAGGCGGTGCCCGAGCTCGACGCTCTCCAGTGCGAGCTGTGCGGCCTTCCGGGCACGCCCGGTGCGCCAGCCGTCGAGCTCGAGTGGGAGCGCCACGTTCTCGACCGCGGTCAGCGAGGGGATGAGGTTGAAGTCCTGGAAGACGAAGCCGAGCACCCGCCGACGCAGGGCCGCGAGCTCCCGGGCCGGACGGTCGGACAACCATCCGCCGTCGATGCGGACCTCACCGCTCGTCGGCGGCATGAGCGTCCCGGACACGGACAACAGGGTCGACTTGCCCGATCCGGAGGTCCCCATCACGGCGACCATCTCGCCCGGGCGGATCGTCAGGTCGACACCGGCCAGAGCGGTCACGGCCTGCGCACCGCTGCCGTACTGGACGGCCACGGCGTCGAGTTCGAGGAGCGGGGTCGAGGTCATCGGACGGCCTCGCCGGAGCGATGGCCGGTGGGCTCGCTGCCGTACGCGTCCTCGTCGTCGGGCTGGCCGAGGGTCCCGCGCGACGTCGGCTGGTAGCGCGCGACGCTCGACTCCACGTGGTCGAGCCAGCGGACCTCGGACTCGGCCTGGAACACCATCGACTCGAGGACGAGCGACCATGCCAGGTCGGTCGCCGGGTCCGTGGTGCGCTTGAGGCGCGTCAGGTCCTGCAGCGCTCGGACCGCTGCCGTGCGCTGCACCTGCACGAGGCGTTGCACGTCGACGCCGGGGACGGTGACCGCGATCGCGAACTTGATCGCGAGTTCGTCCCGTCCGCGCTTGGCCGGGACCGGCTCGCTGAACCACCGGTCGACCGCCTCGCGGCCCGCGTCGGTCGCCGTGTAGACGACGTGTCCGTCGTCGTCGGCGTCCCCGCGGGCCACGAGGCCGTCACGCTCCAACCGGTCGAGCGTCGTGTAGACCTGGCCGATGTTCAGCGGCCAGCTGCCCCCGGTCCGGTGCTCGAACTCCCCCCGGAGCTGGTAGCCGTAGCCCGGCTCTGCCACCAGCAGTGCGAGTACACCCATGCGGACACTCATCGTTCCCCCTCCGACCCGGCGGAGCGCCTCTCCCCGGGCATACCGAGTATGCACATACCCGGTATGCGGCGGCAAGCGGGTCGGGCGGAAGTCATCCTGCAGACGGACGGGAGGCCCGTGGCGATCCCGCCACGGGCCTCCCGGTCGGAGCGGGACGGCTCAGCTGTGCAGCTTCGACAGCTCCTGGAACTCCTCGTCGCTGAGCTCGATCGTCGCGCCCTGGAGGTTGTCCTCGAGGTGGTCGACGCTCGACGTGCCGGGGATCGGCAGCATGACGGGCGAGCGCTTGAGCAGCCAGGCCAGTGCGACCTGCGCCGGGGTGGCGTCCTTCTGCTTCGCGAGCTCGGTGAGCGGGGAGTCCTCGCCGGTCAGGCCGCCGGTGGCCAGCGGGAACCACGGGATGAAGCCGATGCCCTGCTCCTCCGACCAGTCGAGGAGCTCCTCGGCCGAGCGGTCGGTGAGGTTGTAGAGGTTCTGCACCGAGACGATCGTGGCGATCTGCTGCGCGGCCTTCACGTCGTCGACGGAGACCTCGGACAGCCCGATGTGGCGGATCTTGCCCTCGTCCTGCAGCTTCTTCAGCTCGCCGATCTGGTCCTCGAGCGGGACCTTCGGGTCGATGCGGTGCAGCTGGAACAGGTCGATGCGCTCGAGGCCGAGGCGGCGGAGGCTCATCTCGGCCTCCTGGCGCAGGTACTCCGGGCGGCCGACCGGCGGCCACTCGTTCGGGCCGGTGCGGGTCAGGCCGGCCTTCGTCGCGATGACGACGTCGTCGCCGTAGGGGTGGAGGGCCTCCTTGAGGAGCTCCTCGGCGACGTAGGGGCCGTACGAGTCGGCGGTGTCGAAGAAGTTCACGCCCAGCTCGACGGCGCGCTTCAGGACGCGGATAGCCTCGTCGTGGTCCTTCGGCGGTCCCCAGACGCCGGGGCCGGTGAGCTGCATGGTGCCGTAGCCGAGGCGGTTGACCTCGAGGTCCCCGCCGATGCGGAAGGTGCCGGAGGACGCGGCCGGACGGTTCGTGGTGTCAGTGCCAGTGGTCATGCATCCCGGTCTACGCCTCCGGGTCGACCACCCGTGGAGGCTGCGCACCGGGACGGGGGTACGGCGTCTCCCCATGCGTGAGGCCACCGACGAGCTTCGCGATGCGGTTCGCCCGCGCGGTGTCGCTCGGGGCGGTCACCACCCGGTGCACGACGGCGTACCGGTTCGTCGCGTCGAGCTCCGCGAACAGGGCGGCGGCCGTCGGTGCGGCGTCGAGCGCTGCCCGCAGGTCCTCGGGCACCTCGGCGGTCGCAGCCCCCGCGTACGCGCGGTCCCACCGACCGTCGTCCTTCGCGCGGTCGACCTCCGCCTGCCCGCGCGGCCGCATCCGTCCGGCCTCCACCAGCGCGGCGACGAGTCCGACGTTCCGCTTCGACCACAGGGACGCCTTCCGCCGCGGGGTGAACCGCTGCAGGAACGTGGCCGCGTCGAGCCCACGCTTCGACCCGTCGATCCACCCGGAGCAGAGCGCCTCGTCCAGGGCCTGCGCGTACGTCAGGCTCGTCGGGCTGGTCGTGCCCTTCTTGGCGAGGACGAGCCAGACCCCGTCGGACGTGTCCTCGTGCCCGTCCAGCCAGGCGCGCCAGGCGGCGGCGTCGGCGACGACGAACGGCTCGATCTCCATGCCGGTCATGGTCGCACGCGGTCGCCTCCCGAGCCACTGATGCGGACGGCGTCGGCCCACGCGGACACCCAGTCCGGCAGGGTCAGGTCACGCGGTGCGCCACCGGCGGCGGCGAGCAGCTCGTCGGGCCGGACCGTGCCTCCAGTCCGGCGGAGGAACCGGGCCTGCACGACCGCCCGGGCCACGACGTCCCCGTGCCGCGTGAACGTCTGCTCCATGTACACCGCCCGCTCGTCCACCCCGAGTACCCGCGAGCGCAGCTCGAAGCGCTGCCCGAGCGTCAGCGACCGTTTGTAGGTGATCGTCTGTGCGGCCACGACCGGGTACCAGCCGCGCGCGCCGACCACCTGCCAGAAGCCGGAGCGCAGCATGAGGTCGAGTCGGCCGAGGTCGAGCAGCGACAGGTACTTCCCGTTGTTGACGTGCCGCAGCGGGTCCAGGTCGGTGAGCGTCACGCGGAACGGCGTCCGCGACTCGTCCCACAGCGACAGCCGCCGCCGGGACAACCGGATGCGCAGGGTCAGCAGCAGGAGCCGGAAGGTCAGGTTCACGGGGTCGATCCGACCACCACCGGGGCCGCGGCGCGAGGAGGTTGGAGGTTCCCCACCACGACGGTGCCGTCGCCCGCCTCGACCTTGCCGTTTCCCGCTCCCCGCCGCCGCTTCCCGCTCCGCGGTGCATTCCCGGCAGACGGGCACGGTCAGGGCCTCCCTCCACGACGACCCGGGCGAGTACACCGGGACCTGCAGACAACGGACCTGATGAAAGGACCACGCATGCAGACACGCTCCCTCTCCGACCTCCAGGTCGGCGCGATCGGCCTCGGCACCATGGGCATGAGCGCCTTCTACTCCGGCGCCGGCTCCGACGACGCCGAGTCGATCCGGACCATCCAGCGCGCCATCGACCTCGGCGTCACGCTCTTCGACACCGCCGAGGCGTACGGCCCGTACACGAACGAGGAACTCCTCGCCGAAGCCCTCAAGGGCCGTCGGGACGAGGTCGTCATCGCCACGAAGTTCGGGCTCTACCACCACGAGGCCGACGAGCAGACGCCGACCAAGACCCGGGCGATCTCCAGCGCCCCCGAGTCCGTCCGGGTCGCCCTCGAGGGGTCGCTCCGCCGCCTCGGCACCGACCACATCGACCTGTACTACCAGCACCGCGTCGACCCGGCCGTCCCGATCGAGGACGTCATCGGGCAGCTCGCCGGCTTCGTGCAGGAGGGCAAGATCCGCCACATCGGGCTGTCCGAGGCCTCTGCCGCGACGATCCGCAAGGCCCACGCCGTGCACCCGATCACCGCGCTGCAGAGCGAGTACTCGCTGTGGACGCGCGACCCCGAGGGCGACGTGCTCGACACCCTCCGCGAGCTCGGGATCGGCCTCGTGCCGTACTCGCCGCTCGGCCGCGGGTTCCTCACCGGCGCGATCACGAAGCCGTCCGACCTCGGCGAGGACGACTTCCGTTCGGCGAACCCGCGCTTCCAGGAGGAGGCCTTCGCGGCGAACATGCGGATCGTCGACGCGGTGAAGGGCATCGCGGACGAGGTCGGCGGCACCCCCGCCCAGGTCGCCCTCGCGTGGCTGCTCGCGCAGGGCGACGACATCGTCCCGATCCCGGGCACGAAGCGCGTCACCCGGCTCGAGGAGAACGTCGGCGCGGCCGACGTCACGCTGTCGGCCGACCAGGTCGAGCGCCTGTCGGCGCTGCCGCGGCCGACCGGGGACCGCTACCCCGACATGTCGAGCATCGGGCGCTGACCCTCCCGCAACACGCAACGGAGGCGGTCCCACACAACGCGATCGCGTTGCGCGGGGCCGCCTCCGTTGCGTTCTGCTGTCAGTCGCGGGGGTGTCGCCGCCGTGCACGATGGGCGGCAGCGAGGTACGCACCGCTGCCCGCCGCGGTGACGCCGATCATCGCTCCCCCGAGAGTGGCTTGTGCAGTGCCGATGAGTGGAGCCGCGACCGCGGCTCCACCGATGACCAGCGCGGTCGCGATGCTCCCGGCGACCAGCGGATGGACGACGAAGCGGCGGACCTCGCGACGGGTCACAGGCACTTCGGGCCGGGCCGGCCACTCAGGTGGACGCGCATGACATGCGTTCCGCAGCGGATGCCGTGTGTCGTGATCGCGGTCGAGGCCAGGACGACGGCGACCGTCGCGACGGCGCACACCGCGGGACCGAGCAGACACAGTCCGTAGTTCGCGGCAGCGGCTCCTCCACCGATGATCGTTCCCTGGTCGTACGAGTTGAAGTCGACGTACAAGCCGTTCCCGTCGCTGCCGGCTCCCAGCCGTGCTGTGGAACTCGGTTCCACCAGATCGATCGACTCCGCTCCGACAGCGATGGTGGACGTACGCGAGCCGTCAGGCCGCACGGTCGTTCCAACCAGCGCTCCTCCGCTCCGTGCCTCCGCCACCGCTCGGTGAGCTGTCTCAGCCGTCACCGACGGAAGCGAGGACACCAGCTCCTCGTGGTCCGACTGCTCCCGTCCGGAAGCGTGCGCGCCCGACGGGGCTGCCACTGTTCCTGCCATGACGAGGGCAGCGGCGAGAGCCACCGGAGCACACCGACTCGTTCTGGACATCATGTTCCTCTCTTCGACGAGACCGACGTCAGCCTCAGCGCCAGAGTGGCGCACCGAAGGGTGGAACACAACATGGATATATTGCTCATGTCCGCCGTCAGACCTCGGCTGCGAAGGCCGCGACGCGCAGCTGCAGGTCCTCCATCCGCCGGAGGCGCGCGGCCTCGACGTCGTAGCCCTCGTACGCCGGCGGCGGGGTCGTCCGGACGTTGCGCGAGCACTGGAAGTCCTGGCAGACCAGTGTGCCGACCGTGTTGCCCTTCCGGCCGGACGACCCCGAGCGCTTCGCGGCGTAGAAGACGACGTCGTTCGGCAGTTTCACGTCCTGGCACCACGAGCACTGGGCCCGGGACCTCGGCGAGGCCTCGGCCTGCCGGAACAGGATGCCGACGAGGTCGCCGTCGAGCGTCGGGACGACCACGTAAGCGCGTCGGGCGGTCTTCGGGTCACGCCACCCGAGGAAGGTCAGGTCGTCCCACACGACGGCGTCGAGGTCGGGGACGGTCATGTCGGCGAGTTCGCGACGGGAGGCGTTGACGAAGGAGGCACGGACGGCCTCCGGGGTGATCGGGAGCATGGTGAGCCTGTCGTTCTGGCACCGGCGCAGTGTCGCGCGTCAGCGGTGCGGTCGTTCAGAGGGGTCGACGACGGCGCCGTGTCGGACGACACGGCGGGGGCGTCAGGCCCTGATGCCGGCGCTGGCGCCGACGACCTCCTCGGAACGGGTGCTCACGTCCTCCACCCTACGGTCGCGCGACGACGAGCACCAGCGACCCCTCGTAGGACGGCTGCACCCGGAGACGGCCGTGCCGGGCGTCCCACGAACCGTCCTCGATCGCGGTGCGGAGCGCGTTGACCGAGCGCGCCGCCGTCATCTCGTCGACGAACGCCCACGCCGAGTTCGCCTTGCGGGCGCCCGGGTCGAGGAGCCGCTCCGGTCGGCCGTAGTACGCCTCCGAGAAGCCGTCGACGCACGTGAACGGGATCGGCAGGCGCGTGGTCGTGACGTCGCCGCCGAGGGCAGCGGTGATGCGGTCCAGGGACGGGTAGCGGCGGGCCTCGGTCGCCATCACCTCAGGGGCGTACTCGGCCAGCCAGAGGTCCTCGACGCGCGTGGGGTCGCAGGTGAGCAGGACGACCGGGCCCCGGGTGACGCGCCGGACCTCGGCGAGGCCGCGGTCGAGGTCGGACCACTGGTGCACGGAGAACGTCGCCATCGCCGCGTCGAAGGCGTCGTCGGCGAAGGGCAGGTCCTCGGCGGACGCGTCCACGGCCTCCGGCAGGTCGCCCGGACGCTGCGCCCGCATGGTGGCGGAGGGCTCGACGGCGGTGACCTCGCGGTCCCGCGGCTCGTACGACCCGGCACCCGCTCCGACGTTCAGCACGGTGCGGGCCTGCCCGAGTGCCGCCCGGATCGCCCGTTCGAACGACGGTTCCGGCCGGCGGTACCGGGTGTACCCGTCGCCGATGGTGCCGTAGTCGGCGTCCCCGGCCGATCCGTCCGCAGTCCTCGTCACGCCGTCAGCCTACGGCGGCGGGCCCGCGCCGCGACCGGTCGGAGGCGGAGCCTCAGTCGACCGACTCGGACGACCGTGCCGCCGCCCGCTGCTCGGCGAGCTCGGTGGCCGCCCACGTGCCGAGCAGGGAGAGGGATCGCTCGGACTCCGACCCGGGGTCGGCTCCGTAGGTGAACACCGTGAGCCCGGGGTCCGCGACGAGGTCGAGCGCCTCGAACGACAGCTCGAGGTCGCCGACGATCGGGTGGTGCAGGTGCTTCCGGCCGGAGCGGTGCACGTGCACGTCGTGCTCGGCCCACCACGTGCGGAACTCCTCGCTCTTCACCGACAGCTCGCCGACCAGGGTCATCAGGCCCGGCTCGCAGGGGTTCGAGGCCGCCGTCGTGCGCAGCACGGCGACGGCGTCGCGGGCGGTCTGTTCCCAGCGCGGGAAGAAGTCGCGGGCGGCCGGGTCGAGGAACGCGAACCGGGCGGTGTTGACCGGACGTCCGGTCCCGGCGAAGACGGGCGCGTAGAGCGCGCGGCCGAGGGTGTTCGTCGCGACGATGTCGAGCCGCTCGTTGCGGATCCAGGCGGGTGCCCCGGTGATCGCGTCGAGGAGTCGCTGCACCGCGGGGCGGACCGACGTGGGCACGGCACGGTGGGTGCTCTTCACGCCCGCGTTCGCGAGGCGGGCGAGGTCGGCCAGGTGGGCGCGCTCGGCCTCGTCGAGCTGGAGCGCGGTGGCGAGACCGTCGAGCACGCCCTCCGAGACGCCCTTCAGGGTGCCGCGTTCGAGCCGCGTGTAGTAGTCGACGCTGACACCGGCGAGCATCGCGACCTCGTGACGACGGAGGCCCGGGACGCGCCGGGTGCCGCCGCCGAAGGACGGCATACCGGCCTGGTCGGGGGTGAGGCGCGCTCGCCGGCTGGAGAGGAAGTCGCGGATCTCGTTGCGGACGTCGATACCCATGACGCCAGGCTACGGGGCGGAGCCGGGACCGGTGCGGGTACCGCCGGTGCCGGCCACGGCGGCGCGACGCGGTGACCGCCGGACGGGAGGCCCGACTCCGGTCCGGTGTCGAGCCTCCCGTCCGGCGCTGGTCACCCCGCGGCCTCGGCAGCCGCCGCGACGGGGACGGCGCTGATCCGCACGCGGGAGACGCGGTGACCGGCCATGGCGGTCACCTCGAGCCGGTGTCCGGCCACCTCGACCACGTCGCCGACGCGCGGGACACGGTCGAGGGCGACCTGCACCAGGCCGCCGACGGTCTCGTAGTCCCCGTCGGGCAGGGCGGGGCCGCCGTCGGCCGCGAGGTCCTCGAGGACGAGTGCCCCGTCGACCTCGTCGTGGCGGGTCGGGGTGCGGTCGTCGTACTCGTCGCGGATGGTCCCCACCAGGTCCTCGAGCAGCGCCTCGAGCGTGACCATGCCGGCGCTGCCGCCGTACTCGTCGACGACGAGCGCGATCTGGTGGCCGTCGGCGCGCATGTCCGCGATCGCCCCGGTCAGCGACTTCGTCTCGGGCATCGCCAGCACCGGGCGCACCACGGTCGCGACGGCCGCGCTCGGGTCGGCCGGTCGCAGGAGGTCGCGGAGGTGCACGAACCCGACGACGCCGTCCCGGGACCCGCCGGTGACGAGGTACCGCGTGTGGCCGCGGTCGATCGCCTGGTCCGTCGCCCGGGCGAGCGGCAGGCCCGCGTCGAGGACGTCGACGTCGAACCAGGGCCGCATGGACTCGCGGAGGATGCGGTCCCCGGCGTCGAGGGCACTGCGGGCGATCCGGCGGCCCTGCGCGTCGATCGCGTCGTGGTCGGTCACGAGGCCCCGGAGCTCCTCGGTGCTCATCGACTCGCTGCGGGCGTCGGGGTCGCCGCCGAGGAGTCGGACGACGGCGTTCGTCGACGTCGACAGCACCCAGATCACGGGGCGCATGAGCACGGCGAACCGGTCGAGGGTCGGTGCGACGAGCATCGAGAACCCCTCGGCGCGCTGGAGGGCCAGCCGCTTCGGCACGAGTTCACCGAACACGAGCGAGAGGTAGGCGATGACGAGGGTCATCGCGACGAGGGCGACGGCCTCGGCAGCGCCCTGCTCGAGCCCGAGCCCGGTGAGGAGCGGGGCGACGTCCGGCGCGATCGATGCGGCACCGTAGGCGGCCGAGAAGAACCCGGCGACCGTGACGCCGATCTGGACCGCGGACAGGAAGCGGTTCGGGTCACGGCCGAGCGCGGCGACGCGTGCCCCCCCGGGACCCGCGGCGTTCGAGCTGCTGCAACTGGGATTCGCGGAGCGAGACGAGGGCGATCTCGGCGGCGGCGAACACACCACCGACGAGCACGAAGAGGACGACGAGTCCGAAGGCGATCCAGGTGTCGGCGCCCATCAGCGGGGCTGCGCGGAGTGGGACGCCTGCGGCGACGTCGGGTGGGCGGGCGGTCTGTGGTGATCGTCCATCCTGTGATCATGCACAGGGAGACTGGGACGGTGCCGCGGGGCGGCTGTGCCGTCGCTGTCCGCCGCGGTCGTGGCAGCCCGACAGGGGACGGGACGGGATCTAGAGCGGCTGCCCGGTGTGCGCGGCGATCCACGCTGCCGGGTCGATGGGGAGCGTGCCGTCCATCAGGACCTCGAGGTGCAGGTGTGCCCCGGTCGAGACCCCGGAGGAGCCGACGCTGCCGATGAACTGGCCGGGCTCGACGCGGTCGCCGACCTGCAGCGGGGAGGAGCCGGGGATCATGTGCCCGTAGAGGGTCGAGACCTTCCGACCGTCCACGACGTGGTCGATGATGACGGTCTCGCCGTACGAGAAGTACACGCCCGAGACCCGGACCGTCCCGGCGGCCACCGCCCCGATCGGCGCACCCATGCCGGGGTTGAAGTCGAGGCCCTGGTGCAGCGACGAGCACGCGCCACAGGGAGCCGTGCGGTACCCGAAGCCGGAACTCATCCGCACGGGACCGGGGAACGGCGAGCGGACCGCGCCGCCGTACGTCACCGAGGCTCCGGGCTTCGCGTCGGCCGCGGCGACGCCACCACCGACCGTGAAACCGTCGCGGCTCGTGCTCGCCAGGGCGACCTGGGTGACGGCGAAGTCCTGGGTGGTCACGGTCGGCGCGAGCGTCGAGGTCGCGACGGAGGGACCGGTGCCGGCGTGCGCGGGCATGGCGGAGGCGCCGAACATGACGAGGGCGGCGACGGCGCTCGTCACCGTGAGGCTGCTCGCCCGGGCGGCGCGACGGGGGCTCCGGGGGGTCGGGGCGGCGACCGCGGCTGTCCGACGCGGCGCGAGTGCGACCTGCCGACGCGGCACCCGGCGGGTGCGGGTGTCGGCGTGGCGCTCCGATGCGGGAGCGGCGACGTGCGGCCGCTCGGTTCGGCCGCTCTGCGCAGCGCCCGTCGCCTGCTCGTCCCACACCGCTTGCTCGGCCGGCACGGTGTTCCCGACCTGCTCGGTCTGCCGGGCACGCGCGGCCCGCTCGGCGGCGAGGGCAGCACGGCGGGTCAGGTGCACGACGGGCGTGCTGCTGGGGTGGTCTGCGTCAGGGGGAGTCATGGCCGCAGCCCATTCTGCACGAAGCTGTCCGCTTGTACAGCCCCTCTTCCGACACCCTGCAGCGTCGCCGGTGGTCCCCGGCGCGGTGGGGTGGCAGCCGGCCCCGCTGGGAGTCGACCCGGCGGACACGGGCGATCCGGGCCTCCCGGCCGGTCCGTCAGTAGGGTCGGGGGAAGCGACGGAGAGGACCCCTCATGGCCCGATCGCCGCGGGAGCGGCACGAACCCATCGACCTGCGGTCGGCGGAGGTCGTGCTCGCCGGTACCCAGGACCTCCTCCCCGTCCTCCGGTCGGCGGCCGTCCGCGCGGGGGTGGACGCGGCGCGCATGCGGGTGGTCGGCGTCGACGACGTGCCGGACCTCGACGGCGAGGCGGACGCCGAGCTGGCGGTCATCGCGATCCGTCGCTCCGGTGACGACCCCGCGTTCCTCCGCGCGCAGGAGACCGCCGAACGGCTCGCCCCGTTGCTCCGACCCACTGCCGTGCGCATCGTCATCACCGTGTCGGGCCGGACCCGGCTGGTGCCGAAGCTCGAGCGCGCCCTCACGGCGGAGGTCCTGCACCAACTCGGAGCGGCCACGGCGGTGTCCGGCTTCCGGCGGCCGTTCCGCAACCTGCGGACCCGGCTCGGGACCGCCGGGCTGCGCACCGCCGGGCTGCGGGTCTTCCGTCTGACGGTCTGACGACCGGGAGGCCCGTGGCGCCTCCGCCGGCACGGCCGCCGTCCACAGGCGGGCGCCTGGCCGACAGTTTCCCCAGCGTCGGTGTCTTGACGTCGAGACATCTCGCGCCGCGAGTAGCGTGGGGGGCACGGACCGCGCGAACAAGGGAGTACCCGCCAGCATGGCCAAGATCATCTACACGCTCACCGACGAGGCCCCGTTCCTCGCGACCCACTCCTTCCTGCCCGTCATCGCGTCCTTCGCGAAGACCGCGGGTGTCGAGGTCGAGACCCGCGACATCTCGCTCTCGGGACGGATCATCGCCCAGTTCCCGGAGCGGCTCACCGACGAGCAGCGCCTGGACGACGCCCTGGCCGAGCTCGGAGACCTGGCCGGGACGCCCGAGGCCAACATCATCAAGCTGCCGAACATCTCGGCGTCGATCCCGCAGCTCAAGGTCGCGATCGCGGAGCTCCAGGCGCAGGGCTACGACCTGCCGGACTACCCGGACGAGCCGACCACGGACGACGAGCGGGACGCCCGCGCCCGGTACGACCGCGTCAAGGGCAGCGCCGTGAACCCGGTGCTGCGCGAGGGGAACTCGGACCGCCGGGCCCCGCTGTCGGTCAAGAACTACGCCCGCAAGCACCCGCACCGCATGGGTGCGTGGCGTGCCGACTCGAAGACGAACGTCGTCACGATGGGCGTCGACGACTTCCGGTCGAACGAGAAGACCTGGGTCGCCCCGGCCGAGGACACCCTGACCATCACGTTCGTGGCACAGGACGGCACCGAGCAGACGCTCGGCCAGCCGATCCCGGTGCTCGCCGGGGAGGTCGTCGACGGCACCGTGTTGCACGTCGCCGCGCTCGAGGCGTTCCTGCGGAAGCAGATCCAGCGTGCCGCGGACGAGGACCTGCTGTTCTCGGTGCACCTCAAGGCCACGATGATGAAGGTCTCCGACCCGATCATCTTCGGGCACGTGATCCGCGCGTTCTTCCCCGACGTCTTCGCCCGCTACGGCGCAGACCTCGCCGCGGCCGGGCTCACCCCGAACGACGGCCTCGGCTCGATCCTCGCCGGGCTCGACGCCCTGCCGAACGGCGCCGAGATCAAGCAGGCGTTCCAGGACGGCATCGACGCCGGCCCCGACCTCGCCATGGTCGACTCGGACAAGGGCATCACGAACCTGCACGTCCCGAGCGACGTCATCGTGGACGCCTCCATGCCCGCGATGATCCGCACCTCCGGCCACATGTGGGGCCCGGACGGCGAGGAGCACGACACCGTCGCCGTCATCCCGGACTCGAGCTACGCCGGCATCTACCAGGCCGTGATCGAGGACTGCCGCGCGAACGGCGCGTTCGACCCCGCCACCATGGGCTCGGTGCCGAACGTCGGCCTCATGGCGCTCAAGGCGGAGGAGTACGGCTCCCACGACAAGACCTTCGAGCTCCCGGGCGCCGGTGTGGTCCGCGTCACGAACGCGGCCGGCGAGACCGTCCTCGAGCACGACGTCGAGCAGGGTGACATCTGGCGCGCCTGCCAGACCAAGGACGTCGCCGTGCGTGACTGGGTGAAGCTCGCGGTCACCCGTGCCCGCGCCACCGGCTCGCCCGCGGTGTTCTGGCTCGACGAGACCCGTGCGCACGACGCCGCGCTGATCGGCCTCGTCCGGACGTACCTGCAGGAGCACGACACCGACGGCCTGCAGATCGAGGTCCTGTCGCCCGAGGACGCGATGCGGTTCTCGCTCGAGCGCATCCGCCGCGGCGAGGACACGATCTCGGTCACGGGCAACGTGCTCCGCGACTACCTGACCGACCTGTTCCCGATCATGGAGCTCGGCACCTCGGCCAAGATGCTCTCGGTCGTCCCGCTCCTCGGCGGTGGCGGACTGTTCGAGACCGGTGCCGGCGGGTCCGCGCCGAAGCACGTGCAGCAGCTCGTGCAGCAGAACTACCTGCGCTGGGACAGCCTCGGGGAGTTCCTCGCGCTCGCCGTCAGCCTCGAGCACCTCGCCGGGGTGACCGGCAACGCCCGGGCGAAGGTCCTCGCGGACACGCTCGACCGCGCCACCGGGACGTTCCTCGACGAGGACAAGTCGCCCGGCCGCAAGCTCGGCTCGATCGACAACCGCGGCAGCCACTTCTACCTGGCGAAGTACTGGGCCGAGGAGCTCGCCGCGCAGACCGAGGACGCCGAGCTCGCTGCGGCGTTCCAGGGCCTCGCCACGACCCTCGCCGAGCAGGAGGACACGATCGTCCACGAACTCGTCGAGGTGCAGGGCCACCCGGCGGACATCGGCGGGTACTACCGGCCCGACGACGCCAAGACGAGCGCGGTCATGCGCCCGTCGGCGACGCTGAACGCGGCGCTCGCGAGCCTGTAGGCGCGGTCCCACGCGGACGGGAGGCCCGGTGCCGGCTGGCACCGGGCCTCCCGTCCTCCGCGCTCGGCGGGTCCGCTGACCCGGTGCGGCCCGACGCGGACCCCGGCGCGGAAGCGACAGTCCGCGGGGATCCTTCCGCGCACACCTGTCGCTTTCGCGACTCGGTCCGCACGCGACCCGGCCCGCGCGCGACCCCGCTCCGCGTGCGACCCGGCACGCGCGCGAGCCGGCCGGCGGCCTGCCGTCAGCGGGACGGCACCGGCGGACCGAGCACGAGCAGCACGCCGAACACGGCCGCGACGAGCACGACGCCGACCACGGCCGCGAGCACCGGGTGCCGCACCACGAGGAACAGCAGCCGGTCGAGCGGCCCCGGTCGTTCCCCGGCCGACGGCCCGCGACGCCACGCGCCGTCGAGCATGCCGCGCCGGGCGACCGCGACCTCGAACGGCAGCGTCGTGTACGGCACGACCGAGCTGAGCCACCCGAGGGCCGTGGCGCCGAACGACCAGCGCTGGTTGACGGCGACGACGGTCGTGGCGACGAGGTAGGCGAGGAACACGAAGCCGTGCACGCCGCCGCCGACGCGGACCGGCCAGTCCCCGGCGCCGAGGCCGTACTTCAGCAGCATGCCCACCAGGAGCATCGTCCAGGTCACGAGTTCCGCGATCGCGAGGCCGCGGAACAGGGATCGAGGCGTCATGCCGACCATCGTGGCGGACTCCGCTGAGGGACAGCACGACGCCCCGACCGTGGTCGGCCGGGGCGTCGTGTGGTTCCTGGTCAGCGTCGGACGGAGACGACCTGCTGGAGGTCGTTCACACCGGTGCCGGCCTTCCACGTTCCGACGTTGGCGGTCTGGATCGCGAAGTCCGGGTTCCGTGCGATCGACCGCTCCGGAGCGGGCAGTGCCAGTGCCACCCGCCAGGTACCGGACGGGACCCGCGCGAGCGAGGCGGTGACCGTCGTGGTCGTCCCGGGCTGCCAGGACGACGCATCCGCACGGACGGGGACGGTCACGCGGCGGTGGCCGTTCGTCAGCACGAGTTGCACCGGACGGGGGTTGTACGGCGCGGCCCAGCCGTCGTTGCGGACCGACACCGACACCGACGCGTGCTTCCCGGAGGTCACGGTGCTCGACGTCATCGTGAACCGGTAGCCGAGCTTCTTCGCGGCGTCCGTCATGCCCGCATCGCCCCACGACGCCAGGACGTCCTGGTTGTAGTCGAGGTTCAGGTAGCTGTAGTGGTACTTCGCCATCTCGGCCGAGGCGGACGGGTACTCCGACCGCGGGGCGTTCACCGCGCAGGTCTCGCCACCGACCGGGACGTACCGCGACTCAGCGGCCAGGTAGTCCTGGTCGAGCGACAGCGGATCGGTCAGGAACGTGCCGAAGTCGTCCGGCGAAGCGAGGAAGCAGTCGTTGTGGTGGCCGATGCGCGACGCCGCGGACCCGTCGTGCGCCTGGGCGGGAGTGAGCGCGCCGGCGGTGCCGGACGGCGTGCGGAGGGCGTCCTGCTTCATCTGCATGGTGCGCACCTGGATGGAGCGGCTCGACGGCAGTGCGGCGAGCTCGGCCTCCACGACCTGGCGCCTGGCGTCCTTGTCCGCCTCCGTCAGCACGCCGGGGTTCGCCGGATCACTGGCGAAGTGGTCCGTGTAGTAGCCCTCGCCCCAGAGGCCGATGAACCCCTCCTGCAGCGTGGGGATGACGTCCGCGTTCCGGCGGAGGGTCGGCGTGAGCTGCTCGATGTGCGCGAGCACGGTGGGCAGGTCGGCGTCGCCGTACGGTGCCGAGTACGGGTAGTCGCCGCCCTGCACGTAGGCGAACCGGGTGATCACGCCGACGCCGGCCGCGCGGGCGGTGTCGTAGTCGCGCTGCACCAGGCGGAGCCAGGCCGGGCTGAGGCGTCGCTGGTCGGCGAACGCTTCCATGTAGAACACCCGGACGATCTGCGTGACGCCCTCCGACCGGTAGCCGCGGAGCGTGGCGGCGTCGAGCGGGGTGTACCCGCTGCCGTCGGCGCGGTAGTGCGTCGCGGTGGTGTGGTCGAACCCGCGGGAGGGGTTCGGGATGACCGCGTCGCTCGCCGTGTACGTCACGGTCGAGCTGGTCGGTGCCGGGTGATGGTGACCGCCGTGCGGCGATGCCCACGCGTTCGTCGGCACGGCGAGAGCGATGACGGCCGCGAGTGCGGCGGTGGTGATGGTGCGGTGCTGCATCGGACGAGCCCCTGTCCTCGGCGCGGACGCTGATCGGCACCCCCTGGTGTCGACGCCTGCGCGGATGTGATCAAAAAGTAGGCCAAACGGTCAGGAAAGACCAGCACGAGCTTGTCGTATCGATTCGACCGGAATCTCGGTAGCGTGGAGGCATGTCGCAGACGACTGATGCATCGAAGACGCTGCGCGTGGGGGTGGTCGGCCTCGGTTTCGCCGGGACCACGCACCTCGACGCCTTCACCGCACTCCCCGGCGTGGAGGTGATCGCCCTCGCCGGACAGGAACCCGAACGGCTCCGCGAACTCGCGACCAGCCGGGGCGTCCCGAACGCGTACGCCGACTGGCAGGACCTCGTGGCCCGCGACGACCTGGACATCGTCTCGATCGGCGTGCCGAACAGCCTCCACCACCCGATCGCGATCGCCGCGCTCGAGTCCGGCAAGCACGTGTTCTGCGAGAAGCCCCTCGCCACGACCGGTCAGCAGGCGCAGGAGATGGTCGACGCGGCCGTCCGCAACGACCGCGTCCTCGAGGTCGCCTACAACCACCGTCGCCGTGCCGACGTGCAGTTCCTCGCGACGCACCTGCGTGGCGGGCAGACCGCCGGTACCGCCGTCGACGCCTCCGACGACGGCGCCCTCGCCGAGCCGGGCACCGGCCCGATCGGGGACGTCTACCACGCCCGCGCGAGCTGGATGCGCCGCGCCGGCATCCCGGGCATCCGCAGCTGGTTCGTCAACAAGGAGACCGCGGGCGGTGGTCCGCTCATCGACCTCGGCTCGCACGTGCTCGACATCGCCCTGCACCTCATGGGCGAGCCCCGCGTGGTGACCGCCAGTGCCGTGACGTACAACGAGCTCGGCCGTGCCGGTCGGGGCGGGAGCGACCGCGACCCGGTGTCCGCCGCCACGGGCCGCCCGTTCGACGTCGAGGACTTCGCCAGCGCCCTGCTCCGCTTCGAGAACGGCGCCAGTCTGCTCCTGCAGGCGTCGTGGGCGAGCTACTCGAAGGACGTCGAGGACATCGAGGTCGAGCTGCTCGGCTCGACCGGCGGCGCGCGGCTGTTCGTCCGCGACTACGCCACCGAGGGCACCGTGACCCTGTACTCCGACGAGCAGGGCGTCCCGACGGTCACCCGCCCGGGCGTGCAGGTCCCCGCGGGTCACCACCAGCGCGTCATCGAGGAGTTCCTCGCCACCATCCGCTCCGGTCTGCACGACGGGCACCACGGCGAGTTCGCCCTGCACCGCAGCCGCGTGGTGGACGCGATCTACGCGTCGGCGCAGGCCGGGCACGAAGTGGAGGTCGTCCGGTGAACATCGTCGTCTGGAACGAGAACGTCCACGAGACCCGCGGCGACGAGACGGTCCGCGAGCACTACCCGGACGGCATCCACGCGGTCGTCGCCGCCGGCCTGGAGGCCCGACTCGCCCCCGGTGCGGACGGCGCCGACGGCTCGCACCCGACCCACGGCCAGCACGCGTCGACGCACACCGTCACGACCGCCACGCTGCAGGAGCCGGAGCACGGCCTGACCGAGGAGCGGCTCGCCGACACGGACGTCCTGTTCTGGTGGGGGCACATCGCCCACGACCAGGTCGCGGACGAGGTCGTCGAGCGCGTCGTCCGCCACGTGCACGCCGGCATGGGGCTCGTGGTGCTGCACTCCGGCCACTACTCGAAGCCGTTCACCCGGCTGATGGGCACGACGTGCTCGCTGAAGTGGCGGAACGACGGGGAGCGGGAACTCGTCTGGACGATCGCGCCCGACCACCCGATCGCCGCCGGGGTCCCGCACCCGATCGTCATCGACCGCCAGGAGATGTACGGCGAGTACTTCGACATCCCGCGCCCCGACGAGGAGGTCTTCCTGTCGACGTTCGCCGGCGGCGAGGTCTTCCGCTCGGGGGTCGCCTACCGCCGCGGCCTCGGCAAGGTGTTCTACTTCTCGCCCGGCGACCAGGAGTACCCGGTGTACCACCACCCGGACATCCAGCGGGTGCTGGCGAACGCCGCACAGTGGGCGGCACCGACCGGGCCACGTCGGCAGCTCACCGCCGACCCCCACCCGAGGGACTGGTTCACGGACGAGGGAGCGCGTAGACAGGGCGTGTGAGCACACCGCAGGACGCCGAGCACCGCACGGCACTGGTCGAGGCGCTCGGCGTCCTCGGTGCCGGGCCCGAGGAACGCTTCGACCGGATCACCCGGATGACGCACGAGGCGTTCGGCGTGCCGTTGACGTTCCTCAACCTCGTCCACCACGACCTCGTCACGACGCAGTCGACCTTCGGGTGGAACCAGGGGTCGAGCGTGCCCGCGAGTGAGCAGTTCTGCGCCACCACCGTGCTCACCCCGGCGCCGATGGTGATCCCGGACACGACGCTCGACGAGCGGTTCGCCCACACCGCTGCCGTGGCCGAGCACGGCATCCGGTTCTACGCGGGTGCGCCGCTGTCGATGGACGACGGGACCCGCGTCGGGACGCTCTGCATCATGGACGCGCAGCCGCGCTCGTTCTCCGACGAGGACCTCGCGCTGCTGCGCGACCTGGCGCACTGGGCGGAGCGTGAGCTCGGCCACGCACTCGAGCGCGACCGTCTCGGACGGGTCCGGACCGGCCTGGTGCCCGACCCGGTCGCGGTCCCCGGACTCGAGCTCGCGACGGTGACGGCACGACGTCCGGACGGCGGCGGTGACGTCGCCGACTGGCGGGTCGCGGCGGACGGGACCCTCGCGGTCACGGTCGGCACCGTCGCGACCGGCGGTGCGGCCTCCGCACTGCTCGCGGCGACCGTCCGCGGGGCACTCGTCGCACGGGTGGACGAACCGCTCGCGTCCGCACTGCCCGGCCTGGAGGCCCAGGTCGCCCCCGACCTGCGGGTCGCGGACGCGGTCGCCCGGCTCGTGCACGCCCGGCTCGACCCGACGTCGGGCCACGTCGACCTGGTGGACGCCGGGCTCGGGACCGCACTGCTCGTCCGATCGGACGGAACGCACCGGGCGCTCCCGTCCGCGCTCCCGCTCGGGGTCGGCGGTGCGGCGGAGGAGCACCCGGTGGTGGCGCTGGACCTCGCCGTCGGTGACCGGCTCGTCGTGTCCTCGGACGGCCTGACGACGCTGCCCGGGTTCGCGACCCTCGACGAGGTCGCTGCGGCGGTCACCGGTGCGTCGGACACGGCGGCCCTGGTCGACCGGGTCCGCGGACTGCTCGGGGACGAGGACCCACCGACGGACGTGACGCTCGTCGTCGTCACGCGCCGGGGGACCGCGGAGCAGCCGACCGCCTGACGGCACGCGATCCCGTGCGCCCGGACCGACCCGTGCACCCGGACCGGCCAGCGCGCCCGGATGCCTCAGCGGACGGTGCGGCGCGGCCCGTCGGTGAACGCGGCCACGAGCAGGGTCGCGAGCAGCCCGAAGCCGGTCAGGACGACGCCGAGGGCCGCGAGCTGCCAGTAGGCGCTCCCGACGTGCTGCGGCTGCGTCAGGACCTCCGGCCACCACGGGTCGAGGAACGGCACGGACCCCGGGAACGGGTCGAGCCCGAACATCGCCAGGCCACCGAGGAGCATCAGGACCCCGAGCGCCGCCATCGTGCCGCGCCGCCGTCCGAGCGCGCGGACGACGAGCGCCGCACCCATCCCGACCAGCCCCACGACGGCGATCGAGAACGCCACCACGAACACCACCTGCGGCACGAGGGCGAACCAGTCGAGCACGGCGATCGGCACCAGCAGCCACCGTCCGGTCCTGGCCCACCGCGCGGGCTCCCGCCAAGCATGCATGGCGGCACGGTACGACACGAACCCGGACGACCGCCGGGCTAGCATCGCGACGTGCCCACGCCCGAAGCCGAGGTCGACGTCGACGTCCCGCTCGTCCGGGCGCTGCTGGCCGACCAGCACCCGGACCTCGCCGACCGCCCACTCACCGTCGTCGGGAACGGCTGGGACAACGTCCTCCTCCGGCTCGGCCCCGACCTCGCCGTCCGGCTGCCCCGGCGGGCCGCCGCGGCCACGCTCGTCGAGCACGAGCAGCGGTGGCTCCCCGGGCTCGCCCGTCTCGTCGGCGGGGTCGTCCCCGTCCCGGTCCCCGTCCGCACCGGTCGACCCGGCTCCGGCTTCCCGTGGTCGTGGAGCGTCGTGCCGTGGTTCCCCGGCGTGCCCGTCGGCGACCGGACCGGAGCCGGGAGCGGGGGAGCCGTGCCGAGGGCGCTCGCCGCGTTCGTGGCCGCGCTGCACGTCCCGGCGCCGGCGGACGCACCGTCGAACCCGGTGCGCGCCGTCCCGCTGCACACCAGGACCGAGGCGGTCACCGAGCGGCTGTCGTCGCACCCCGTACCGCGAGCCGTGGAACTGGCCGCGCTCTGGCGGACGGCGGCGGACCTGCCCGAGCACGCCGGGCCTCCCGTCTGGGTGCACGGCGACCTGCACCCGTTCAACCTGCTCGTCACGCCCGGCCCGGTCGGCGACCGCCTGTCCGCCGTCGTCGACTTCGGCGACGTGACCGCGGGCGACCCGGCGGTCGACCTCGCCACCGCCTGGCTCACCTTCGGCCGGGAGGCCCGGGCCGACTTCCGACGTCGGGTCACCGCGCAGGACGCCAGCCTGGACCCGCACACGTGGGGCCGTGCGCGTGGTTGGGCCGTCTCGATCGCCTCGGCGCTCGCCGTGAGCGACGAGGCGTCGTCCCGCGCGGTCGCACGGCGGGCGATCGACGCCGTGGTCGACGACTGACCGACCGGCCCTCCGGTTCGCGCACGACCGTCGGGCGGGGGCTACCGCCGCCGCGGGCACGGGGTTAGCGTGCCTCCACACCATCCGTGCACGTGAAGATCGGGAGGGGCCTCATGACCCTCGAGTTCCGCGTCCAGCACGACGTCGCCACCGACGCCGCTCCCTCCTTCCGAGCCGTCCCCGACCGGCGCGGCCGGGTGCGGCGGGTCCTCGACCACCTCGCCGCCCGACGGACCGCCGCACGACTGCGGCGCCTCGAGGCGGAGCAGGCCGAACTGGTGGACCTGCAGCGCGTGCTGTCGGACGCTCGGGCCGTCGTGGAGCGCGGCTGGGTCCAGCACGCGTGGTTCGCCTACCTCGACGACCGCGGACGCACCCGGACCGCCTCGAGCGCCGCCGCCATCGAGGTCGTCGGCCGACCGCTCGTCGGGGCCTGCCTGGTCGGTGCGGTCGTCGACGCGGCCGGCGGCCCGCACGCCGTGCACGCCCAGTCGGTGCAGCGTTCGCTCGACCTGGTGTGGCACGCGCTCGCCGTGCCCGAGGGGTCGCCGGTGACGTGGTGTCCCGCTCCGGACGTCCGGATGGCCCGCGTGCGAGACCTCACCCGGTGGAACGACGGTGGTGACCGGACCGCCGAACAGGTCGCCGGCCTGCTCCTCACGGCCGAGCGCGTCGCCGTGCACGAACAGGCACGGGTGGCCCTGCGGTCGGTCGCGCTCCGGGCAGAGGCCGGCAGACGCGGATCCGGCCTGTAGCCCACCGTCCCGCCCGATCGTTACCGTTCTCCCAGGGTCCCCGGTACAGCTCTGCCCTCATCAGGGGTTCTCCTCGCGCGATCCATGGGTGTCCACGCAGGAACGGCCGCCGCGCCGCCGGCCCGAGGTTGGCGACCTGCGTAGCTTGGGGAAGTCCGTACCCCGTTCCGTGGGGCGGACAGCCGACCGGAGGGAGCGGAGAACCGGTGTTCCAGTACATCGCCGAGCGATGGGACCAGATCTGGTTCTCGTCCTGGCAGCACTTCTCGCTGGTGGTCCAGTGCGTCGTGCTCGCGACCGTCATCGCCGTGGTCCTCGCGGCGCTCGTCTACCGGATCCCCGGTCTGCGGTCCGCCGCGAACGAGGTGTCCACGATCGGGCTGACGCTGCCCTCCTTCGCCGTCATCGGCCTGCTGCTCGTGCCGCTCGGGTTCGGCGTCGTGCCGTCCGTCGTCACCGTGACGTTCTTCGCCGCGCTGCCGATCCTCCGGAACGCGGTCGTCGGGCTCAACGAGATCCCGCCGGCCGTCGTCGAGTCGGCCCGCGGCATCGGGATGAGCCGCTTCCGCACCCTCGTGCAGGTCGAACTGCCGATGGCGTGGCCGATCATCCTCACCGGCGTGCGGGTCTCCGCGCAGATGGTGATGGGCGTCGCCGCCGTGGCCGCGTACGCGCTCGGGCCGGGACTCGGCAGCTTCATCTTCTCCGGGCTCTCCCGTCTCGGCGGCGCGAACTCCCTCAACTCCGTGATCGTCGGGACCGTGGGCGTCGTGCTGCTCGCCCTGGTCCTCGACCTCCTGCTCCTCGGCCTCGGCCGCCTGACCACCTCGAGAGGTATCCGTGTCCAGCACTGACTCCCCGACCACCGCGCCCGACACCGACGTCACCGGCCGGAGCATCCTGCTCGACCAGGTCACGAAGCGGTACCCGGGCCAGGCGAAGCCCGCGGTCGACGGCATCACGCTCGAGATCCCGGCCGGCAAGATCGTCATGCTCGTCGGCCCCTCCGGCTGCGGCAAGACGACCACCCTGAAGATGATCAACCGCCTCATCGAGCCGACCGAGGGCCGCATCGTCGTCGGCGACGACGACGTGACGAAGATCGACGGCGACGAGCTGCGCCGCCGGATGGGATACGTCATCCAGGCCGGCGGGCTGTTCCCGCACATGACCGTCGCGGCGAACATCGCCGTCGTGCCGAAGATGCTCGGCTGGTCGAAGGAGAAGATCGCCGCCCGCGTCGACGAGCTCCTCGACCTCGTCTCGCTCGACCCGGACACCTACCGCGACCGCTACCCGCGGGAACTCTCCGGCGGTCAGCAGCAGCGCGTCGGCGTCGCCCGTGCGCTCGCAGCGGACCCGCCCGTCCTGCTCATGGACGAGCCCTTCGGCGCCGTCGACCCGATCACCCGGCAGCGCCTGCAGGACGAGCTCATCCGCATCCAGGCCGAACTGCACAAGACGATCGTCATCGTCACGCACGACTTCGACGAGGCCGTGAAGCTCGGCGACTGGATCGTCGTGTTCTCCGAGGGCGCGCACATCGTGCAGTACGACTCCCCGGAGCGCATCCTCGCCGAGCCCGCGAACGAGTTCGTGGAGAACTTCATCGGGTCGGGTGCCGGGCTCAAGCAGCTCACGCTCACCCGTGTCCGCGAGGTCGGGCTGGCCGACGCCGTGACGTGCTCGCCCGGCGAGCAGGCCGAGGCCGTCCTGCAGCGCATGCGCGAGGCCGGCGGCCACGGGCACGCCGTGGTCGTCGACCGGCGGCAGCGGCCGATCGGGTGGCCGTCGCGCCGCCAGCTCGAGCGCCTCGACCGGATCCCGGAGGGCATCGAGGCGGACCTGCCCGTCGTCTCCGAGGCGTCCACCCTGAACGACGCGCTCGACACCATGCTCGTCTCGAGCGCCGGGGCCGCGCTCGTGACCGGTCGCCGGGACGCCTTCCAGGGCGTCATCACGGTCGAGACGGTCATGGACGCGATCACCCGTACCCGCGCCGCGGCCGCCGAGGACCAGGCGTACACCCCGGTCGGGACGAACACGAACCCCCTCCAGGCGATGCCGAGCAGCGCGGCCGCCGACCTCGGGGACGAGCCCGCCGGGTCCGCCGACGACTCGTTCGACGCGGACTCCGTCCCGTCCGACGGCCGGGACGACCGGTGAGCGACGTCGTCACCGCGTCCCCGGCGACCGGGGAGCGGACGAGCTGGCGCGGGCTGGTCATCCAGCCGGTCGTGATCCTCGTCGTCCTCGCCGCGTTCGCGGTCTGGCTCGCCAACGCGGACCTGACCGCGACCGAGCGCAGCACCCTCAACCCCTCGGGGCTGCTCGACCTGGCCTGGCAGCACGTCCTGCTGACCGTCGTGTCGACCGTCATCGTGCTCGTCGTCGCCATCCCACTCGGCGTCGCGCTGACCCGCGGACCGCTGCGCAAGGCGAGCGGGGCGATCCTGGCGGTCGCGAACTTCGGTCAGGCCGCCCCCGCCGTCGGGCTCGTCGTGCTCCTGGCCTTCTGGCTCGGGTTCACGTTCTGGGCCGCCGTCGTCGCGCTCGTCCTCTACGCGATCCTGCCCGTGCTGCGGAACACGATCATCGGCATCGAGAGCGTCGACGCCCGACTCGTCGAGGCCGGCCGCGGCATGGGCATGAGCGCGGCGTCCGTCCTGCTCAAGGTCGAACTGCCGCTGGCCGTGCCCGTCATGCTCGCCGGCATCCGCACCGCGCTCGTGCTCCTGGTCGGCTCGGCCGCCCTCGCGACGTTCATCGGTGCCGGTGGCCTCGGGCTGCTCATCACCACGGGCGTGAACCTGTTCCTGCCGAAGGTGCTCGTCTCCGGCGCGCTCCTCATCGCCCTGCTCGCCCTGTCCATCGACTGGCTCGGCCGCATCGTCGAGACGTTCGCCCGACCGAAGGGACTCCGATGACCCGCACGGCACGCACCCGCAGCCCGCGACCCCGCCGCCTGCTGACCGCCGCCGCCCTGGCGGGCGTCACCACGAGCCTCCTGGCCGGCTGCGGACTGCAGCCCGCCGCGTCCTTCGTCCCGGCGGCGGCGCCGGGCACGATCGAGCGGATCGACAGCCTGCCCGAGGACGCCCCGCTCACGGTCACGTCGAAGAACTTCACCGAGCAGCTCGTCCTCGGGAAGATCGCGGTCCTCGCCGCCTCGGCGGCCGGCTTCGACGTCACCGACGAGACGAACGTGCCCGGGTCGGTCGCCGTCCGGCAGCTCATGACCTCGCACGACGCCGACATGACGTACGAGTACACCGGCACCGCGTGGCTGACCTTCATGGCCCACAAGGAGGGCATCCCGGACAAGACCGAGCAGTGGCAGGCGGTCAAGGACGAGGACGCCGGCAACGGCCTCACCTGGCTCGCCCCGGCGCCGATGAACAACACCTACGCGTTCGCGGTGCGGGAGGAAGCGGTCGAGGACCTCGGCGGCATCACGAAGCTGTCGCAGATCGCGGAGCTGCCCGCCGACGAGCGCACGTTCTGCGTCGAGTCCGAGTTCAACTCCCGAGCGGACGGCTTCAAGCCGATGCTCGAGAAGTACGGTCTCGATCTCGGTGGCTCCGGCGACAGCGCGGTGGCGAAGGACGCGGTCGACATCCTCGACACCGGAACCGTCTACACGGCGACCGACCGCGGCACGTGCAACTTCGGCGAGGTCTTCACCACCGACGGCCGCATCAAGTCCCTCGGGCTGAGCGTCCTCGAGGACGACCGCGGGTTCTTCCCGGCGTACAACGTCGCCCCGGTGCTGTCGACTTCGACGCTGGAGGAGTACCCGCAGCTCGAGGGCGTCTTCGACCAGATCTCGCCGGAACTCACCGACGCGGTGCTCCAGGAACTCAACCGCCAGGTGGACGTCGAGGGACGTGAGCCCGCCGACGTCGCGTTCGAGTGGATGGTGAAGAAGGGCTTCATCACGGAGCCCTGAGGTCGCGACGTCGCGAGGTCGCGAGGTCGCGATGACGGACGGGAGGCGCGGTGCCAGCAGGCACCGCGCCTCCCGTCCGTCACGACCCCTGGACGACCGACTGCCAGGTGGTGAGGACACCCAGCCCGAGCCCGAAGACGAACAGCAGGATCCAGAAGGCCAGCGCGACGAGGTTCAGCAGGATCCCCCACCCGGCACGGCCGCGGGCGGCGCGTTCCCGACCGCGGGACGCGATGCCGAGGCAGAGTCCGACGACGGGGGCGACGAACGTCCAGCCCGCGAGCAGTGAGCAGATGCCGAGCACCAGGCTCGCGGTGCCGAGGCCGGTGCGCTGGGAGTCGTCCGTGATGACCATGCCCTCGACGGTACGGGCGGGGCGGACCGGTGGCGTCCCTCCAGACGGTGATCCGTGTCCGTCTCCGGGCGGACCGTCGTCCGTCGCCGGTATCGTCGTCGCATGGCACTGTTCGGACGACGCAAGCCCGACGTGCGCGACCGACCCGTCAGCCAGGTCGAACTGAAGCGCGCCGTGGACGAGGGCTTCCTCATCGCGAAGGCCGCCGTCACCGTGGCCGTGGCGAACCGCATCATCACGAACGCCCTGCGCGACCAGGGGTACTTCGACCACGCCCTCATCGCCGACGCCGCCCGTCAGGAACTGCACCGGATGGCCGAGGAGCAGCGTGCCGACGCCGAGCGGATGCGGGCGATCCGGGTCCGGTCGAGCAAGCAGGGCGGCCGCTCGCAGCACCAGCACGACTACCGCCGCGGAGACGACCTGAAGCTCCGGACGCGCGAGGCCACCTACGAGGAACTCGCCGAGCGGCTCGACGCCCGGCGTGACGACCAGTACTTCGTCGACGGCATCGTGCTCGCCGCCCGGGCCCGGGCCTGGGACGACATCGGCACCACGGTCGTCGGACGACTCGGGTGGGCGCAGCGGCCGGCCGACGACTACGAGATCGGGCGGGAGGAGCGCGTGCAACAGCTCCTCGACGAGGACTTCGCGGCCCTGGTCGCCGAGCACCCGGTGGGCACGGGCCGGCCGGTGGGCGACGACGACCCGACGGACGTGGACGGGTCGGACGACGGCACGGACCCGGCCGAGGCGGACACCACCACGAGCTGACCGGGTGCCGGTACCACGTCCAGCCGCCGCTCCGTAGGCTCACCCACATGGTTGATGCGGTGGTCGTCGGAGCCGGACCGAACGGGCTGGCCGCGGCGGTGACCCTCGCCCGCGCCGGGCTCAGCGTCGAGGTGGTCGAGCGGAACGACACCATCGGCGGTGGTGCCCGGACGAAGGAACTGACCCTCCCGGGCTACCTGCACGACGTCTGCTCGGCCGTGCACCCCATGGCGCTGCAGTCCGAGTTCTTCCGGGCCTTCGGCATGGAGCAGCGGATCGAGCTCCGCCTGCCCGAGGTGCAGTTCGGCCACCCCCTGGACGGTGGCCGCGCCGGCATCGCGTACCAGGACCTCGACCGGACCGCCGACGCCCTGGGCCTCGACGGCCGCGCCTACCGGCAGCTCATGGCCCCGCTCGTGCGGAACGCCGACCAGGTGTCCGACTTCGCCACCGACGCCCTGCTGCACGTGCCACGACACCCGGTGACCGTCGCCCGCTTCGGACTCCGTGCGCTCGAGCAGGGGACCCGCGCGTGGAACGCACGCTTCCGCGACGAGGTCGCGCCGGCGATGATCAGCGGCGTCGCGGCGCACTCCATCCAGCACATGCCGTCGCTCGCCACGGCCGCCGCCGCACTCTCGCTCGGCGTCTACGCCCACGCCCGCGGGTGGCCGGTGCCCATCGGCGGGAGCCAGGCGATCGTCGACGCGCTCGCCGCGGACCTCGTCGCGCACGGCGGCACGATCGAGACCGGTCGCGAAGTGCACGCGCTCGGGGACCTGACCCCGGCCAAGGCGGTGTTCTTCGACACGAGCGTCCCCACCATGCTCGCCATCGCCGGGGACCAGTTGCCGACACCGAAGCGCGGGGCCCTGCGTCGGTTCCGGTTCGGCAACGCAGCGGCCAAGGTCGACTTCGCACTGTCCGAGCCGGTGCCGTGGACGAACCGGGAACTCCGACGCGCCGGAACCGTGCACATCGGCGGCACGCGGGCCGAGATCGCCGAGGCCGAGGCGCAGGTCGCCCGCGGGCAGGACCCCGAGCGCCCGTACGTCCTCGGCTCCGAACCGACCGTCGTCGACCCGGGCCGGGCACCGGAGGGCGGTCACGTCTTCTGGGCGTACGCGCACGTCCCGGCCGGCTCGACCGTCGACCACCAGGAATCCGTCATCCGCCAGATCGAGCGCTTCGCCCCGGGCTTCCGGGACACCATCGTGGCGACGAACAGCCGGACCGCGGCGGACATGGAGCAGTACAACCCGAACTACGCCGGCGGCGACATCGCTTCCGGTGCCGCGAGCTTCTGGCAGCTGGTCAAGCGTCCCGTGCTCTCGAGCGACCCGTGGCGGATGGGCGGCGGCATGTACCTGGCCTCGCAGTCCGCGGCTCCCGGGCCAGGGGTGCACGGCATGGCAGGCTGGCACGCGGCGAAGAGCGCCCTCCGACACACCTACGGGCTGCCGGTGGACGTCGACCTGGCACCGAGGAGCTGACATGGCGAAGAACGTCCGGATCATCCACTGCACCCCCGAAGAGGTCTTCGACGTCCTCCGCGACGGCTGGCTCTACCCGACGTGGGTGGTCGGCGCGTCCCGCATGCGCGGCGAGGACCCGGGGTGGCCCGCGGTCGGCACGGAGATCCACCACTCGTTCGGCGTCTGGCCGTTCGTCATCAACGACACGACGACCGTCCTCGAGTACGACGAGCCACGCCACATGGTGATCCAGGCGCGGGGTTGGCCGGTCGGTGAGGCGCGTGTCGAGGTCGACGTCGAGCCGCACCCGCGCGGCTGCCGCGTGACGATCCGCGAGAACCCGGTGAAGGGCCCCGGGTCGCTCGTCCCGGGCTTCATCGCGCAGCCCGGCATCTGGTTCCGGAACCACGAGACCGCCCGCCGACTCGGCTGGGTCGCTGCGGGGCGCGCGCGCAGCCACTGACGCTGGCGAGCACCGGGACGCCCCCGTCCGCGTGCGACGCCGCGGCCTGCGCGAGACGCCGCCGGATCCGGCGGCGTCTCGGCGAGGCGACGGCGTCTCGCGGCGACGGGGGCGCCTCGCGCTACTCCTCCCGCGAGAACGCGCTCGCGCGGGCGACCTGGTCGGCCGTCAGCGCCACGCCCGTGTACCGCTCGAACTGCCGGGCGGCCTGCAGCGCGATGACCTCGGCGCCCGTGATGACGTGTGCACCGGCCTCCCGACCGGCCCGGACGAGCGGGGTCTCGGCGGGGAACGCGACGACGTCGAAGACCGTGTGCGCGGCGGTGATGCGTTCCGGCGTGAACGACAGCGTCGCCTCGTCGTCGCCGCGCATGCCGAGCGGCGTGACGTTGACGAGCAGGTCGGCGTCGCCGGCACCGTCCTCGTCCGCGACCCAGGCGTAGCCATACTGGTCGGCGAGGGCACTGCCGGTCGCCTCGTTGCGGGCGACGACGGTCAGGCGCTCGAACCCGGCACCACGGAACGCCGCGGTGACGGCCTTCGCCATCCCGCCCGAGCCACGCAGCAGGACCCGTGCGGAGCGGTCGACACCGTGCGAGTCGAGCAACGACGCGACGGCCTCGTAGTCGGTGTTCGACGCGGTGAGGACGCCCCCGTCGTTGACGATCGTGTTGACGGAGCGGATCGCGCGGGCAGACTCCTCGAGTTCGTCGACGAGGGGGATCACGTCCTCCTTGAACGGCATCGACACCGAGCAGCCGCGGATGCCGAGCGCCCGGATCCCCGCGACGGCGCCGGACAGGTCCGTCGTGGTGAACGCCTTGTAGACGAAGTCGAGGCCGAGTTCGTCGTAGAGGAAGTTGTGGAAGCGGGTGCCGATGTTGCTCGGACGGGCGGCGAGCGAGATGCACAGCTGCATGTCCTTGTGGAGGATGGGCATGGCGCCAGTGTCCCACGACACCGCCGCCGATGGAGCGGTCCACGTGGTGTCGTTCCGGGCGCGGGGCAGCGTGCTGGCGTACCGTGACGCGGGATGACTGCTCTCCCTGACACCATGCGCGCCGTCCGCTTCGACGAGTGGGGCGACCGTTCGGTCCTGCACGTGGCCGAGGTCCCCGTCCCCGAGGTCGCCCCCGGGCGGGTCCTCGTGAAGGTCCGCGCCGCCGGCGTCAACCCCGGCGAGACCGCGATCCGCCAGGGCCTCGTCGACGACCACGACCCCGAACGGCTGCCGTCCGGGCAGGGCACCGACCTCGCCGGCACCGTCGCCGCGATCGGCCTCGACGTCGACGGGTTCGAGGAGGGCGACGAGGTCCTCGGGTGGTCGTGGGAGCGATCGAGCCAGGCGGAGTACGTCTCCGTTCCCGCCGGGCAGCTCGTCCCGAAGCCCCGCTTGCTCTCGTGGGAGGCCGCCGGTGGCCTCGACGTGATCGCCACCACCGCGGCGGCGGCCGTCCGCGCCGTCGACCCGCGGCCCGGCGAGACCGTCGTCGTGTCCGGTGCCGCCGGGGGCGTGGGCGGGTTCGTCACGCAGCTGCTCACCAACGAGGGCGTCGACGTCATCGCGATCGCCTCCGAGGCGAACCACGAGTGGCTGCGCGAGAAGAAGGCCCGCCCGGTTGCGTACGGCGACGGCCTCGAGGACCGGATCCGCGGACTCGCCACCAACGGCATCGACGCGCTCATCGACACGTTCGGCCCGGAGTACGTGCACCTCGGCATCACGCTCGGGATCCCCGCCGACCGCATCGAGACGGTCATCGCGTTCGACGCCGCGGCCGAGGTGGGCGCGAAGGCGTCCGGCAGCGCGGACACCGCCGACCCGGAGATCCTGTCGGCACTCGCGAACATGGTCGCCGACGGGTCGATCGAGGTCCCGATCGCCGCGACCTTCCCGCTCGACGCGGTGCAGGACGCCTACGCCCAGGTCGAGGAACGCCACACCCGCGGCAAGATCGTCCTGCTCCCGTAGGGCGACGGCCGGGAGGCCCGTGCAGCGTGGGTGGGGTTGCCCCCACCCCGGGGCGGGGTGTCGCCCGGGTGCCGCCGTGCAGCGGGACACCGTAGCGTCGGGGACATGACGAACACACTCCACCGTCCCCGCTCCGGTCGCCTGCTCGCCGGGGTCTGCGCCGGCATCGCCGACCGCTTCGGCTGGTCCCGCACCGCCGTCCGCGTGCTCTGGGTCCTGCTGAGCCTGTTCCCCGGGCCGCTCTGGATCGCCTACGTGGTGCTCTGGATCGTGATGCCGACCGAGGGGAAGCGCCGCTGACCTCCCCGGGGTCGCCCGCACGGGGCCCGGCTCCGGAGCCCTGCCGTCCCGTCCGGACGGCGTAGGCTCGTCGGCGTGCCGGTCTCCGTCTTCGAGCTGTTCAGCATCGGTGTCGGCCCGTCGAGCTCCCACACCGTGGGACCGATGCGCGCCGCCGCCGACTTCGCCGCGCGGACGGCGGACGGACCCGTCGAGTCCATCCGCGTCGACCTCTACGGCTCGCTCGCCTCGACCGGTCACGGACACGGCACGCTCGGCGCCGTCGCGGTCGGGCTCATGGGGCACCGCCCGGAGGACGTCGACCCCGACGTGATGACGGCCGCGCTCGCCGCCCTCGAGTCCACCGGACGCCTGACCCTGGCGAGCGGGACCGTCGTGCCGTTCCGGCTCGCCGACGTCGTGCTGCACCCGCTGACGATGCTGCCGCGGCACCCGAACGCGATGCGCCTCCGGACGTTCGACGCGACCGGGACCGAGACCGCCGTCGAGACGTACTACTCGATCGGCGGTGGGTTCATCGCCCGCGACGGGGACGAGGAGCCGGGCGAGGGCGTCGCCGGCACCGCGATCCCGGTCGAGACGGACGCGGTGCCGTACCCGTTCTCCAGCGGAGCCGAGCTGCTGTCCGCCTGCGCGACCACGGGCCTCCCGGTCAGCGGTGTGGCGCTCGCCAACGAGACCGCGCACCGCAGCGAGGACGAGGTCCGTGCCGGGCTCCTGCGCATCCACGCCGTGATGGAGGACTGCGTCGAGCGCAGCGTCCGACGCACCGGCACGCTGCCCGGCGGGCTCGAGGTCCGCCGACGTGCGGCCGACTGGTACGAGCAGCTCACGCGTGACGACCCGGACCACGACCCGCTCTTCGCGATGGAGTGGGTGAACCTCACGGCGATGGCGGTCAACGAGGAGAACGCCTCGGGCGGCCGCGTCGTCACCGCGCCGACGAACGGTGCCGCCGGGATCATCCCCGCGGTGCTCGCCTACGCCCTGACCTACGTCGGACCGGTCGCACGCGGGTCCCGGGCGGAACGCGACGACGCCGTCGTGCGGTTCCTGCTCACCGCCGGTGCGATCGGCTCGATCTACAAGGAGCGCGCCTCCATCTCCGGCGCCGAGGTCGGCTGCCAGGGCGAGGTCGGTTCCGCGGCGTCGATGGCGGCGGCCGGGCTCGCCGAGGTCCTGGGCGGGACCCCCGAGCAGGTGGAGAACGCGGCCGAGATCGCCATGGAGCACAACCTCGGGCTGACGTGCGACCCGATCGGCGGCCTCGTGCAGATCCCCTGCATCGAGCGCAACGCCATCGCCGCGAACAAGGCCGTGAACGCCGCCCGGATGGCGCTGCGCGGCGACGGGGTGCACCACGTCTCGCTCGACCAGGTCGTCGAGACGATGCGGCAGACCGGTGCCGACATGTCGACGAAGTACAAGGAGACCGCGATGGGTGGTCTCGCGGTGAACGTCCCGCTCTGCTGAAACCGCGGCCGCAGCCCCCGGAACTGGGGCTGCGGCGGTCGTGCCGCCCCGCGTTAGCGTGCAGCGTCCGTCACCGCTCGGACCGACGGTCAGGGACGGCCGTCGTCGCCGACCTCCGGGAGCGATCGCTCATGTCACCCCGCACGCCGACCCTCCTCGCCACCGCCGTCGTGGTGGCGCTCGCCGTCACCGGCACGGGGCTCCCCGCGCAGGCGCTGCCCGCCGCCACCGCTCCTGCGGCCGCCACCGCGACCACCGCTCCTGCTGCCGGCACCGCTGTGCCCGCTCCCGCGACCGGTGGCGTGCCCGCTCCGGCCGACGCCACCGTCGGCGCGACACCCGGCGACACCGCGGTCGACCTGACGCTCGTGCTCCGGCCGGTCGACCCGGCCGCCCTCACCGCGCTCCCCGGGGCGACCGCCGGGGACACCGCCGACCAGCGCGCGGACGCCGTGGCGGCGGTCGCACCGGTGGAGGACGCCCGGTCGCGCGCTCGGACCGTGCTGACCGACGCCGGTTTCACGGTGACCGACCCGGACACGTGGGAGGTCGAGGCGCGCGGCACCGCAGCCCGGGCGGAGGCCCTGTTCGGCGTCGACCTGGTCGGCACCGGCGACGGCATGCACCCGACCGCCGAACCGACCCTGCCACAGTCCTTCGGCGGGAGCGTCGTCGCCGTGCTCGGGCTCGACGTGCGCCCGGCGCTGGCGCACGCGGCCGTCCCCGCCGGGTACGGCCCTGCCACCTTGGCGAGCGCGTACCGGTCCTCGGGGTCGGCCACCGCGGGCGCCGGCGCGACGGTCGCGACCGTGCAGTTCTCCGGCTGGGACCGCAACGACCTGAGTGCCTACGCCGCGGCGACCGGACGGAAGCTCCCCGCACTCGACCAGATCGCGGTCGACGGCGCCGACCCGCACCGGGGCGACGGGTACCAGGGCGAGACCGAGGTCGCGCTCGACCAGCAGGCGCTGCTCGCCGTCGCGCCGGGTGCCCGTCAGCGGGTGTACGTCACGCCGAACTCGTTCCAGGGCAGCTACGACGCCTACAGCCGCATCGCCGACGACGTCCGCACCGCCGGCATCACCGCGGTCAGCATCTCGTGGGGCAGCTGTGAGACGCAGACCCCGGCCGGGGCACGGGCGGCGCTCGACGCGGCGCTGTCGCGGATCGTCGCAGCCGGCGCCACGGTCTTCGCCGCCACCGGTGACGACGGCGCCCGCTGCCCGACCGGCCCGAGGACGACCATCCGCGACGTCTCGTACCCGGCGTCCTCGCCGGCGGTCGTGGCCGTGGGCGGCACGTCGCTCAGCAAGACGAAGGCCGGGTGGACCGAGTCCGGGTGGTCGAACTCCCTCGGCGCGGGCGGCGGTGGCACCTCGTCGGCCTACGCCCGGCCCGCGTGGCAGACCGGCACCGGCATCACCGGCACGAAGCGCATGCTGCCCGACGTCGCCGCGCTCGCCGACCCGGCGAAGGGTCCGGCGGTGTACATGTCGACGGCGCACGGCTTCGTGCTCGGCGGCGGCACGAGCCTGGCGTCCCCGGTGCTGGCCGGACAGCTCGCCGTCGCGCTGACCGCACGTGGGTGTGCCGTCGGCGTGGGCGACGTGCACCAGGCGCTGTACGCGAACCCGACCGCGTTCCGGGACGTCGTCACCGGCAGCAACGGCACCGCGCCCGCTACCCGGGGCTGGGACGCGGCGACCGGGCTCGGCTCGCCGAAGTGGTCCGCCCTCGGACGGCTCCTCCCGACCGCGGCGGACTGCACGCGGCCGACCACCACCGCGGCCGCGGCGGGAGCGGGCGCGACGGCCGTGACCTCGGGGACCCGGACCGTGCCGTCCGGGACGTCGATCCACTCGCCGAACGGCCAGTACTGGCTCGACGTGCAGGCGGACGGCTCGCTGGTCGAGTGGGGCAACGGCCGCCGGCTCTGGCAGAGCAGCGGGCGTGCCGCGGGTGCCGGTCTGCGGCTCGGCACCACCGGGCGGCTCGCCGTCGTGGCGCCGTCCGGTGCGGTCCTCTGGTCCACGTCCGCACGGACCGCCTCCGGCGGCGCACGTCTGACGGTGACCGACGCCGGCGACGTCCGCGTGACCGCACGGGACGGTGCCGTGCTGTGGCACAACCGGGCCCCCGGTGCCGACCGGCTCGTCCCCGGGGCCACGCTCGTCCCGGGTCAGTCGCTGCGGGACGCCTCCGGCGGCCGGCGGCTCACCATGCGCTTCGACGGGGACCTGGTGATCGGCTCCGGCAGCCGGGTGCTGTCCCGGAGGTCCGGCGGTGGCGCGGGGGCGTCCCTCCTGCTGCTGCCGAGCGGCGACCTGGTGCTCGCGAGTCCGTTCGGCCAGACGCGGTGGTCCACCGGCACGGCGGAGCGCGGGGGAGCCGGCATGGTCCTGCGGATGCAGTCGGACGGCAACCTGGTGCTCCGGAAGGGCACGACGGTGGTCTGGGCGAGCCGCACCCGGGGCTGAGCGGACCGGACCGCTCGACGTGCTCCGCGGGACCGACGGCGGGTCCGCCGGTGGTGCTCGTCCGGCTCAGCCGGCCAGGAGCGCGAGCAACCGGGCGGTCTCGGCGGCGACGGCGTCCCGACCCGCGGCCACGTAGCGGCGCGGGTCGACGAGGTCCGGCCGGTCGTCGAGGACGTCCCGCAGCGCCCGGGTGAACAGGCCGTTCAGGTGCGTGGAGATGTTGATCTTCGTCATGCCCGCGTGGACGGCACCGCGGAGCTCGTCATCGGACAGGCCCGACGAGCCGTGCAGGACGAGCGGCACCGGGACGGAGGCCCGCAGCCGGCCGACCAGGTCCCGGTCGACGGACGCTTCACGGGTCTGCATCGCGTGGGAGGTGCCGACGGCCACCGCCAGGGCGTCGACACCGGTCGCCGCGACGAACGCGGCGGCGTCGTCCGGGTCGGTCCGGACCCCGGGTGCGTGGACACCGTCCTTGCCACCGACCTCGCCGAGTTCGGCCTCGATCGCGATCCCGGCGGTGTGGCACGCGTCGGCGAGCTCCCGGGTCGCCGCGAGGTTGGCGTCGTAGTCGAGGTGCGAGCCGTCGTACATGACCGAGTCGACGCCGAGGTCGATGCCGGCGTGGACGAGTGCGCGGTCCTCGACGTGGTCGAGGTGCACCAGGACCGCCACGTCGGCGGATCGTGCGATCGCCTGGGTCGCGGTGACGATCGGCGTCACCCCACCGTGGTAGCGGATGCAGTTCTCGCTGATCTGCAGGACGACCGGCAGTCCGGCCTGCTCGGCACCGGCCACGATGGCCTCGGCGTGCTCGAGGAGGACGACGTTGAAGGCGCCGACGCCCCGGCGGGCGGTGCGGGCGGTGTCGAGGAGGCCGGTGAGGGCGAGGGCGGTGGTCATGTGGTGCTCCCGGTTCGGTCGAGCTGGGTCAGGAATCGGTCGACGGCGTCGAGGTCGACCTCGCCCGCGACGGGACGCAGGACCGCGGCGGCGCCGTACGCCGCGGCGGAACGCAGGGCGTGGCGGACGACGTCGTGCCCGAGGGGGTTGTGCCCGAGGAGGTCGTGCCCGAGGAGGTCCGACCGCGGGGCGCCCGACGTGGTGCGGCTGCCGGAGGCGGTGAGGGCGAGGACGAGCCCCGCCGTCGCGGCGTCGCCCGCGCCGGTCGGGTTGCCGTGGACGTCGGGGACGGCCGGGACGGTGACGACTCCGGTCCGCGTGTGCGCACTGATGCCCGCGGCACCCGCGGAGACGACGACCATCCCGGCTCCGCGTGAGAGCAGGTCGAGGGCGCCGGTCCGTTCGTCCCGGGCGCCGGTGGCGTCGAGGAGCTCGTCGCGGTTCGGCTTGCAGATCGACGCCCCGGCGGACGCGGCCTCGAGCAGCGCCGGACCCGACAGGTCGGCCACGACGGGCACCCCGGCGTCGACCGCGTCGCGCACCCAGGCGCGCACCACGACGGGGTCGGTGCCGCGCGGGAGGGACCCGGACACGACGAACGCGGACGCCGTGGCCCAGCTGCGGCGGAGTGCGACGCCCACCGCGGCCCATTCGTCCGCGGTCACCGCGGGTCCGGGTTCGCCGTACATCGTCGGGTGCACGAGGTCGTCGACGACCGTGACCGTGGTGCGCGTGTCCCCGGCGAGCGGCACCGCGGTGACCGCGAGTCCGTCGCGCTGCATGGCCGCGGCGGTCCAGGCGCCGGTGGTCCCGCCGAGCGGCAGGACCGATGTCGTCGCCACGCCGGCGGCGTCGAGCACCCGCGCCACGTTGACGCCCTTCCCGCCCGGTCGGCGGGCGACGTCGAGCACGCGCTGGGTGATGCCCACGGACTGTTCGGCGACGCGGTAGGTCACGTCGACCGCCGGGTTCGGGGTGAGGACGACGATCACGCGGGGACCTCCAGGACGACGGGACGGCCGGCGGGGTCGATGACGACCAGGTCGGCCGCAGCACCGACGGTGAGTGGTGGACGCAGGCCGAGCACGGCGGACGCCCGGACGGACGAGGCGACCACGGCCTCCCGGACGTGACCGGGACGGTCGCTGTCGGGACGAGCGGCGAGGACCCGGGCGACGGCGTCGCCGACGGTGATGGTGCTGCCGGCCAGCGAGGACCGGTCGGCGAGCATCGCGACACCGCCCTCGACGACCACGTCGGACCCGGCGATCCGGTACGCCCCGTCCGCGCAGCCGGTGGCGGCCATCGCGTCCGAGACGAAGACCATGCGGTCACCGGCGGCGCGGCGGACCAGGTCGACGGCGACCGGGTCCAGGTGGTGGCCGTCGACGATGCACTCCACGGTCAGCCGCTCGTCCACCAGGGCGACCCCGACCGGACCGGGCTCACGGTGGTGCAGCGGGGGCATGCCGTTGAAGAGGTGGGTGACCAGGGTCGCGCCGGCGTCGGCCGCTCGCTGCACCTGCTCCGTGTCGGCGTCGGTGTGCCCGATCGCGGCGACGACCCCGGCGTCGACCAGTCGGCGGATCGCGTCGATCGCGCCGGGGAGTTCGGGTGCGAGCGTGACGACCCGGAGGGCCGCGCCGCCGGCGTCGACCAGGAGGTCGACCTCGCCGGCGGTCGGCGCGTGCAGCAGGGACACCGCGTGCGCGCCGCGCCGAGCGGGCGACAGCCACGGCCCCTCCAGGTGCAGCCCGGCGAGGGTCCCGTCGGCGACGAGCGGTCGGAGGCGGCGGAGCGCGGCGACCGTGTCCGGGACGGTCCCGGTCGCGATCGAGGCGACGAGGTGCGCGGTCCCGAGTCCGGCGTGGTGCGCGGCGGCGGCGCGGGCCTCGTCGGCCGAGCACGAGGCGAAGTCGTGACCGAGGGCGCCGTGCGCATGGAGGTCGACGAACCCCGGGACGACGGTGCCGGGTGCCTCGAGCACGCGGTCGGACGTCGGCGCCGGGCCGCTCCCGACCGCGGTGACACGACCCCCCGTCACCGCGATCCAGCCGTCGACCAGGTCGGCCTCGGCGGTGACCACCCGTGGGGCGCGGACGAGCGTCGTCACGCCGACACCGCCGTGGGCCCGTCGTCGTGCTGCTGCGAGCGGTCGTCGTCCCGCCGGTGGCGGGTCGGCAGGTCTCGTTCCAGCAGCTCCTCGGCGAGGAGGCCCGCACCGATCGCGCCGGCTGCGTCGCCGTGCCGTGCACCGACGACGGCCGGGACCCGGACGCCCACCAACCGGTCCGTCAGCGCCGCGGTGAGCGGGTCGAGCAGGAGCGGGCCGGACTGCGCGAGTCCACCGCCGATGACCAGCGTGTGACACCCCGCGACGGCCGTCAGCCAGGCCAGCGCGTCCGTGAGCACGTCGACGCAGTCGTCCCACACCTGCCGGGCACGGAGCTCGCCGTCCCGCACGCGGAGCATCGCCGCGTGCGCGGTCGGTACGCCGCACCGGCGGGCGACGGCACCGGCCGAGGCGACCTCCTCGACCCGGAGGCCCGCGAGCGGCCCGTGGGGGATGCGGACCTGGCCGATCTCGCCGGCCCAGCCGTCACCGCTGACGACCCGGCCGTCGACGACCAGGGCGCTCGCGAGCCCGGTGCCGACCGGGACGAACGCGACCGTGCCGCGGTCGAGTCCCCCGGCCCGCACCTCCGCGAGTGCCCCGGCGCGGACGTCGTGGCCGAACGCGAGCGGGACGTCGGTGCCCGACGCCCGGAGCGCCGCGGCCACCCGCTGGCGCACGGGCACGTCCTGCCAGCCGAGGTTCACCGACAGCACCGAGCGGCCGGCGGCCTCGTCGACCACTCCGGGGACGACGAGGCCGACGGCGCCGAGGCCCGTGCCGTGCTGTCGGGCGACCGAGCCGGCGCGCACGGCGAGCTCGGCCACGACGACGGCGAGGGCGTCGGCAGCGGGGTCGTCGCGGGGAGTCGGGACGCGCTGCTCGTCGAGCACCAGTCCGTCGTCCGCGGTCAGTCGGGCCTTGATGCCCGTGCCGCCGACGTCGACTCCGAGCACCGCCCCGCGCGCGGTCATCAGGTGAGGATGACCGAACGGGTCAGCGATCGCGGGTGGTCCGGGTCGAGACCGCGGCGCTCCGCGAGGGCGACGGCGAACCGGTGGACGACGACGAGTCCGGCGAGCGGGTCGAGGTCGTGGTGCACGAGGCGGGCACCGGTGGCGGCGACCTCGTCGGCGAGACCGTCCGGCACGGCGCCGAGCGACCAGACCAGGCGACCGGGCTGCGCGATCGCGATCGGGCCGTGGCGGTAGTCCATCGCCGGGTACGACTCGGCCCAGAACTGTGCGGCCTCACGCGTCTTCAGGGCGGCCTCGGACGTCAGGCCCACCGCGGCGCCACGGCCGACGAACGTCACCTGCTCGGCGTCGAGCAGGTCGTCGATCGGCAGGGTGAGCGCGGTCTCGGCCTGGTCGGCGAGGCCCTCGACGTCGTCGCCGAGGGAGGCGCGGAGCAGCGCGAGTGCCGTGGTCGCGAAGCGGGTCTGCACCACGGAGCGCTCGTCGGCGAACGGCAGCGCGACGACGGCGTCCGCGTCCGCCGCAGCGGGGCTGTCCGGCACGGCCGTGATCAGCACGGTGCGCTGCTCGGGCAGGGCACGCAGCAGGTCGATGATCTCGGTGGTCGTGCCCGAGCGCGAGATGGTGACGACGCGGTCGTACTGCCGGTCGACGGGGTACTCGGAGCCGGCGAACGCGTCGGTCTGTCCGAGGCCCGCTGATTCGCGGGCGACGGCGTAGCTCATCGCGATGAACCAGCTCGTGCCGCAGCCGATGACGGCGACGCGCTCACCCGGCTGGGGCAGGACGTCGATGAACGAGGGCAGCAGGGCCGCGGCGGAGCGCCAGGAGTCCGGCTGCGATGCCAGCTCGGCGCCCACGAAGGTGTCGGACATGGTGTCCTTCCGGTCGGACCGATCCGTGTGATCGGATACCGGCCAGCATGACGATCGATCGTGCTCGATGCAAGTGCAAAACGTCATTTCCGATCACGCGACGGGTGGAGACGCGCCCGTAGGATGACGCCATGACCCCGCAGCAGAGGCTCAACGCCCTCCTCGAGCTGGTGAGTGACCGTGGCAACGTCTCGATCACCGAGATCGGGGACGAGCTCGGGATCTCCGCCGCCACCGCCCGTCGCGACCTCGCCACGCTCGCCGACCAGCGCCTCGTCACCCGGACCCACGGGGGCGCCGCTGCCCTCGGCGCCGGGTACGAGCTCCCGCTGCAGTACAAGATCGCCCGCCAGGCCGAGGCGAAGACGGCGATCGCCCGGGCGACCGCGGCCCTCGTGGCCCCCGGCGACACGGTCGGACTGAACGGCGGGACCACGACGACCGAGGTGGCGCGGGAACTGGGCAAGAGCGAGCGCTTCATCCGCGCCGACGGCGAGTACGGCATCACGATCGTCACCAACGCCCTGAACATCGGGTACGAGCTGTCGGTCCGCGCCAACGTCAAGATCGTCGTGACCGGTGGGGTCGCCCGTCGGCAGTCCTACGAGCTGATCGGGCCGCTGGTCCGGGACACGCTCGACGAGTTCGCGCTGGACGTGGTCGTGCTCGGCGTGGACGGGCTGACGGGGCAGTACGGCGCCACGACCATGCACGAGGGGGAGGCCGAGGTCAGCCGGCACTTCGCCTCAGTGGGTCGTCGGGTGATCGTGGTCGCCGACTCGACGAAGATCGAGCGGTCCACCTTCGCCCGCATCTGCCCCCTCGACCGCATCGACGTCCTGGTCACGGACCGTGGCGTCCCGGCGTCGTTCGCCACGGACCTGGCGGCCGCCGGCACGGAGCTCGTGGTCGCGGACTGACCGGCCGACCCGTCCCGCGCCTCCATACGGAGGGCGGGAACGTTACCGGCGTGTAAAACCCCCGCATCTCGCTTCCGTGAGCGATCCATGAGCACATATTGTGCATTCATGATCGATTTGGCATCATGGCCGTCACAATCACGCAAGGGAGCGAGATGAGCACCACGAGCACCCGCACACTCCGAGTCGGCGTGGTCGGCATCGGCCAGCGGTCGTACATCGCGGACCACGTGGCCGCCGCCGGGCTCGACGCCGACGGGGTCGACGCCCGGATCGTGGCCGCCGCCGACGTCACCGAAGCCGGCCGACAGCGCGCTGCCGAGGCCTGGCCGGACGCCACCGTCGTGGACGGACACCGCGCACTGATCGGGACCGACGGTGCCCCGAACGCCGTCGACGCCGCGATCGTCACCACCCCGGACTGGACCCACGCCGAGATCGCGATCGACCTGCTCCGGGCCGGCATCGCCGTCTACCTCGAGAAGCCCCTCGCCATCACGGTCGAGGACGCCGACGCCGTCCTCGACACCGCCGCCGAGACCGGCACCCCGCTCTACGTCGGCCACAACTTCCGGCACGCGGCCGTGGTGCGCCTGATGCTCGACGTGATCGCACGCGGTGAGATCGGCGAGGTCAAGGCCGTCTGGGTCCGCCACTTCGTCGGCAACGGCGGCGACTACTACTTCAAGGACTGGCACGCCGACCGCAGCCGGGTGAACTCGCTCCTGCTGCAGAAGGCCAGCCACGACCTCGACGTCGTGCACGCGCTCGCCGGCGCCTACACCAGCCGGGTCGTCGGCATGGGGTCACTCTCCGTCTACGGGGACGTCACCGACCGCCGGGACCGCAGCGGCGAACTCATGACCGACTGGTTCTCGTTCGACAACTGGCCGCCCGCCGAGCAGACCGGCCTGAACCCCGTCGTCGACGTCGAGGACGTGTCGATGGTCATGATGACGCTCGACAACGGCGTCCAGGCCAGCTACGAGCAGTGCCACTTCACGCCCGACTACTGGCGGAACTACACGGTCATCGGCACCCACGGGCGCCTCGAGAACATCGGCGACACCGGCGGCGGCGTGGTCAAGGTGTGGAACCACCGCCGGAACTGGGACGTGGCCGGGGACGTCGAGTACCCGATCGACGGCGTCGAGGACGGCCACGCCGACGCCGACCTGCTCACCGTGACCGAGTTCCTCCGTTCCCTGGCGTTCGGCGAGCCGACCACCCTGTCCCCGATCGCGGCGCGCGCCGCCGTCGCCGCCGGGGCACTCGCCACCCGCTCGCTCCGCAACGGCTCCGTCCCCATCGACGTGCCGCCCCTCCCCGACGCAACCCTCCGACACTTCGCGACCGCTCCCGACCGCGACGACGTCCCCGAAAGGACCACCCGATGACCGCTCCAACCGCCCGTCCGGGCCGCGGCCGCCGCCGCGCACTGCTCGGTCTCGCTGCCGCCGTCAGCGCCGTCGCGCTCCTCGCCGGATGCAGCAGCCAGTCCTCCGCCGGGTCCTCGGACTCCGGCTCCGGTGAGGTCGCGAAGGACACGAAGGCGAACCTGACGTACGCCGTCTGGGACCAGAACCAGGTGAAGGCCATCAAGGCGAACATCAAGGGGTTCAACGAGGAGTACCCCGACATCACGGTGAACGTCGACGTCACGCCGTACGCCAGCTACTTCACGAAGCTGCAGACGCAGGGCTCGAGCAACACGCTCCCCGACCTCTTCTGGATGAACGGCCCGAACTTCCAGCTGTACGCAGCGAACGGCAAGCTGGCCCCGATCACCGGCGAGGTGAAGTCCGGCGCGATCGACCCGGAGAACTACTCGCCAGCGCTCAACAAGCTCTACACGTACGACGGCACCCAGTACGGCGTCCCGAAGGACTTCGACACCATCGGCGTCTGGATGAACAAGGCCCTGTTCGAGAAGGCCGGCGTGGCCATGCCGTCGAAGGACTGGACCTGGGACGACTTCCAGGAGACCGGTGCCGAGCTCTCCGAGAAGCTGAAGTCGGACGGTGCGTACGGCGCCGCCGCGGGCATGGACGGGCAGACCACCTACTACGACACGATCTTCCAGGCCGGTGGCTCGGTCATCGACGGCGACGAGTCGGGGTACGACTCGAAGGCCACGCAGGAGGGCATCGGTTTCTGGACCGACCTGATCGCGTCCGGGGCCTCGCCCTCGATCAAGCAGCTGACCGACACCACGGCCGACCAGTGGTTCACCTCCGGCAAGGTCGCGATGTACCAGGGCGGCAGCTGGTTCCGCTCCGCGCTCATCGGATCCGACCTCGAGAAGGACGTCGTCGCCTACCCGCTGCCCAAGGGCAAGGAGCAGGCGACCGTCATCCACGGCGTCTCGAACGTCGTCGCGGAGGGCTCGAAGGAGAAAGCCGCCGCGCAGGCACTCCAGGCCTACCTGGCCAGCAAGCCCGCCCAGCAGCAGCAGGGCGACATGGGCGCCGTCATCCCCGCCTACACCGGCACGCAGGACGCCTTCACGAAGACCATGCCCGATGCCGACCTGCAGGTCTTCCTCGACGCGGTCGACTATGCCAAGCCGCTGCCGGTGTCGAAGAACACCGCCGCGTGGAACACCCTCGAGACGAACCTGCTGCCGAGTGCGTTCGACGGTTCCGAGCCCGTCGACCAGGTGACGAAGGAACTCGCCCAGAAGATGGACGCGGCACTCGCCGAGGAGTGACGACGAGCCGGTCGGTCGGGCCCCACGCCCGACCGGCCGGCACCCACACGTCCGCACCCCCCGCAGCACCCAGCACCACCCGGACCACCCGATCCGACCGCCCTGGCCGAGGAGCGACCTGATGACGATCCACACCCAGCGACCCGATGCCGCGCAGGCGTCCCCGCCGCCCGAGACCCGCCCCGCCGACCCGTCGCGGCCGACGCGGGCCCCACGCAGCGACGGATTCTGGCCGTGGCTCTTCGTCCTGCCGCTGCTCATCGGCGTCGGCACCTTCTTCATCTGGCCGATCATCCAGACGTTCTACTACTCGTTCACGAGCTGGGGCGTGTTCGGCGGAGCGAGCTTCACCGGACTCGCGAACTACACGCGACTGCTGGCGGACCCGCAGCTCTACCAGTCGCTGGGCAACACGATCGTCTACACCGTGATCGTCCTGCTCGGCATCCCGATCGCGGTCTGGCTCGCGAGCCTGCTGAACACCCCCGGCCTGCGCTTCGCACAGTTCTACCGCGTGCTGTTCTTCCTGCCCTACGTCGCGATGCCGGCGGCGATCGCCCTGGTCTGGCGCATCATGTTCAACGGCGACTTCGGCATCGTGAACTCGTTCCTCGGCCTGTTCGGCATCGACGGCCCGTACTGGATCTCGACCCCGGGCTTCGCGCTCGTCGCCGTCTCGCTGGTCGGGCTGTGGTCATCGCTCGGGTTCTCGATGATCATCTTGGGAGCCGGGCTCAAGGACATCCCGCCCGAGCTGTACGAAGCGGCCGAGCTCGACGGCGCCAGCCGGTGGCGGCAGTTCCGCTCGGTCACGGTGCCGCTCCTCAGCCCGAGCATCTTCTTCGTGCTCATCGTCACGACCATCTCGAGCTTCCAGCTGTTCGACCTGCTCTACGCGATCCTCGGCCCGCTGAACCCGGTGGTCCCGGAGACGATGTCCCTCGTCTTCTACTTCTACAACTCCGGGTTCGTCGACGGCGACAAGGGCTTCGCGGCGGCGATCGCGATGGTCATCTTCCTGCTCATCGGCATCATCACGGTCGTCCAGTTCCGTGTCCAGAAGAAGTGGGTGCAGTCATGACCGGCATCATCGAAGCGCACGGCAGCAAGCTCTCGGCGGCCGCCTCGGCCGCCAGCCGGAGCCGGGTCCGTGGCCAGGCACGTCCCGGTCGCCGCGGCGGCAGCCACTGGTGGATCCACGTGGTGCTCGGGGTGGGTGGGTTCGTGATGGCGTTCCCGTTCCTCTGGCAGATCATCATGTCGCTGTCGACCAACGCGCAGGTGACCTCCCCGACGCCGGTGTTCTGGCCGGGTCAGCTGCAGTGGGACAACTTCGCGCAGGTGTTCGAGCGGCTGCCGTTCCTCAGCCAGCTCGGGACGTCGATCTGGGTGACGCTCATCCGGACCGTGGCGCAGATCGTCCTGTGCACGCTCGCCGGCTACGCCTTCGCGCGCATGCGGTTCCGGGGCCGTGGGCTGATCCTCGGGATCGTGCTGTCGATCCTGCTGGTGCCGTCGCAGGTCTACCTCATCTCGCAGTACCAGATCGTGCAGGGACTCGGCTGGCTCGACACCCTCGCCGGCATCGTCGCGCCGGGGCTGTTCAGCGCGTTCGGCACGTTCCTGATGCGGACCGCGTTCCTCAACATGCCCGCCGAGCTCGAGGAGGCTGCCCGGATGGACGGTGCGAACCCGTTCCAGACGTTCTGGCGCATCATGCTCCCCCTGGCGCGACCGTCCATGAGCGTGCTCGCGATCACCACCGTGCTCTGGTCGTGGAACGAACTGCTCTGGCCCCTCGTGGTGTCGACCCGCGCCGAGGCCATGCCCCTGGCCGCCGGGCTCGCGACCCTGTCGAGTGACCGGACCGTGAACTACCCGGTGCTGATGGCAGCGAGCCTGATGGCGATGGCGCCCGTGCTCATCATGTTCATCGTGCTGCAGCGCCGGGTGATCGACGGGCTCGCCTCCTCCGGTCTCAAGTGAGTCCGGCCGACGACGGACGGGAGGCCAGCCCCGCCCCCGCCGCGCTCCTCACCGCCGCCGTCGGCTCGCCGGGGGAACCAGCGGGGCTGGCTCCGGCGCTCGAGGACGCCGTGGCCCACCTCGGCCCGACGCGCCGGGAGGCCGCCCTCCTCGGAGCCCTCCGTGCGGTGCTGCCGGTCACCGAGCAGTGGCTCGTCACCCACGGTTGCAGCCCGGAGGACGCCGCGGCGAGCGTCGCCGACGTCGACCGCAAGGTCGGCCGCTACGGGCTCGACGGCACGGGTCTCGACTGGCTCGTCCAGGTGGCGACCGGCCGCGTGGTGGCCGTGGGGCGCCTCCAGTTCGAGCGGACCGCCCGGCTGCCGGACGGGACGCCGGCGTGGGGGGTGCACGTGCCGGAGACGGGACCGCTCGACCCGGACGCATGCGACCGGTCGTTCGCGGCCGCGCCCACCGTGCTCCGGCGGCTCGACCCGGCGTCCACGGTCGACACATTCGTGTGCTCGTCGTGGCTGCTCGATCCCGAGGTCGCTGCCGTCCTCGGCCCGTCGTCGAACACCGCGCGCTTCGCAGCGCGGTTCGCGCTGCTGCCGGGACCGACCGATCCGCACGGGGCGGGTGACGTCTCCGTGGCGAAGTTCGTCTTCGGCACCGACCTGGCGTCCGCGCGTCGGGCGGTGCCCTCGGGTCGGCTCCAGCGTGCGGTCCAGGAGCGGTGGGCCGCTGGCGGGTACTGGTCCGAACGCGCCGGGACCGCTCCGGTCGGCGTACCGTCGCCCGCATGAGCGCACCCGACCGAGACCACCTGGACGACGGCGTCGACATGACCTTCGAGGAGCGTCGGCACGACACGTTCCGCCGGATGTCCGGGTCCGACGAGCACGACGAGGCACCCCGCGTGGAGGTCGAGGAGACCGAGTCCGGCGACGTCCGCATCGACGTCGCCGACAGCGCTGCGGTCCGCCCGGGCGACTGAGCGCACCGCCCGGTGCGGGGCGGACGGTGGCGCACGGCAGAATCGACCCGTGCACCTCGTCCTCGCCGCCGCCGACGGCCGCGTCACCGCGACGCCGCTGACGGACGCGGGGCAGCCGGACGGCGAGCCGACACGGGTGGCCGAGTCGGACCTCCCGGCCTTCGTCGCCGCGACCGACGGACCGGGCGTCCGTTGGGTCTGGTCGGACACCGCGCGCTGGTACCCCGCGGTGCTCGCCGCCGGCGGGCGGGTCGCCCGCTGTGTCGACCTGCGCCTGGGACACCGGGTCCTCCGGACCGCCCTGGTGAGCCGCGGGTCCGCCCTCGCGCAGGCGCCGGAGAGCGGCTGGGACGCACCGGCCGTCCTGGAGGCCCGGCCAGCGCCGACCACGCAAGCGTCGCTCTTCGACGACGACCTGTTCGCGCTCGCCCCGGCCGACGACGACCTCGACCCGGTCGCGGAGCTGCGGGCGCAGCTCGACGCCGTGGCCGGTTCGACCGAGCCGGGCGCGCTCCGACTGCTGTTGGCGGCCGAGTCCGCCGGTGCGCTCGTCGCGGCCGAGGTCAAGCACGCGGGCCTGCCCTGGCGGACGGACGTGCACGAGCGCCTGCTCGCCGACGCCCTCGGGCCACGGGTCCCGTACGGCGTCCGTCCCCGGAAGCTCGAGGACCTGGCCGAGGTCCTGCGCGAGCGGCTCGACGACCCCGGCCTCAACCCGGACTCACCCGCGGACGTCCTGCGGTCCCTGCGGCGGGCCGGACTCGTCGTGGAGAGCACCCGGAAGTGGGAGCTGCAGCACCTGGAGCACCCGGCGATCGAACCGCTGCTCGAGTACAAGCGGCTGTACCGGCTGCTCACCGCGAACGGCTGGACCTGGCTCGACGAGTGGGTGCGGGACGGCCGGTTCCACCCCGAGTACGTCGTCGGCGGGGTCGTCACCGGACGGTGGGCCGCGAACGGCGGCGGCGCCCTGCAGCTGCCGAAGCAGGTCCGGGCCGCCGTGGTCGCCGACCCCGGGTGGAAGCTCGTCGTCGCGGACGCAGCGCAGCTCGAACCGCGGGTCCTCGCGGCGATGTCCGGCGACACCGCCATGGCGGCCGCCGGCGACGGGCAGGACCTGTACGACGGGGTCGTGGCGTCCGGTGCCGTGCAGACCCGGCAGCAGGCCAAGATGGCGATGCTCGGGGCGATGTACGGCGCCACCCAGGGCGAGGGCGGCCGGTTCGTCCCGCGGCTCGCCCGGGCCTTCCCGCGCGCGCTCGACCTGGTCGAGCAGGCGGCCCGGGCCGGGGAACGCGGCGAGCCCGTGACGACGCGGCTCGGCAGGACCTCCCCGGTCCCCGACCCGTCCTGGTTCGAGGCGAGGAACCGCGCCTACTCGGTGGAGGGGTCGCCGGGAATGCAGCGGGCCGTCGAGTCGCGAGCCCGGAGCTGGGGCAGGTTCACCCGGAACTTCGTGGTGCAGGGGACGGCGGCGGAGTGGGCGCTCTCCTGGATGGGCGGCCTCCGCACCCGGCTCGCCACCAGGACGTCCGGGCCCGTCACCGCCGGCGCACACATCGTGTTCTTCGTGCACGACGAGCTCGTCGTGCACGCTCCCGCCGCGGACGCCGAGTGGGTGGCCGAGCAGGTCCGCGCCGCCGCAGTCGACGCCGGGCGGATCATGTTCGGCGGGTTCCCGGTCACCTTCCCGCTGTCGGTGGCGGTCGTCGACGCCTACTCCGAGGCGAAGTAGCCGCACCGTCGGCCGGGCCTGCACAGCCACGGGAGTCCAGGCTGGTCGGATGGAACAGCACGACACCCCCTCCGGTCGGACCCCCGTGATCGGCGGCGCCGACCGCGAGCGCGCCGACCGGACCGTCGGCGACGTCGACCTCACCCGCTGGCGGACCCGCGCCGGCCGGTCGGTCGCGGACGGGTGGGCCGCCCTCGGTCGACGGTACGGCGCCCTCCCGTTGCTCGTGTTGACGCTGCTCGTCGGGATCGGCATCGCGACGACCGCGACCTGGGCCGCGTCCGAGGTCTACGACGCCGTGCGCGAGGCCGACGACGTCGCCGTGCTCGACCGCCCCGTGCTCGACTGGATGCTGACGCTCCGCTCGCCCGTGCTCGACCAGGGCGTCACGTGGTGGACCGACATCGCCGGGACCATCGGGATGCCGATCGTCGCCGTGCTCTTCCTGATCGGGTTCACGGTCCAGCGCCGCGCGTGGACGCCGCTCGTCCTGCTCGTCGCCGCCAGCGCCGGGTCGCTCGCGATGACCATCGCCGGCAAGGACCTGATCGGTCGCAGCCGTCCGCCCCTGTCCGACGCCGTCCCGCCGTACGAGCACTCGCCGTCGTTCCCGTCCGGGCACACCCTCAACTCCACCGTCATCGTCGGCACCATCGTGTACCTGCTGCTCCTCCGCCAGAGCCGCGTCGTGACCCGGGTCTGGACGATCGTCGCGGGCACGCTGTTCGTCCTGTCGGTCGGCGTCTCGCGGGTGTTCCTCGGGCACCACTGGACGACGGACGTCCTGGCGGCGTGGGCGCTCGGCCTCGCCTGGCTCGCGGTGGTGATCACCGCGCACCGGCTCTACCTGACGGCGCTGCACCGGGGAGCGGAGCCCACCCCGTCCTGACCCGGCTGCGCGTGCTCGCCAGCTGAGCCCGGTAGGTTCCCCTGCATGGAAGAACGGCTGATCGGTGGCAGGTACCGGGTGACCGGGACCCTCGGACACGGCGGGATGGCGTCGGTGTACCGCGCCGTCGACGAGCAGCTCGGACGCGAGGTCGCGGTCAAGCTCTTCCGGATCGGACCGGTCGACCACGGCGAGCGGGCTCGCGCGGAGGCCGAGATCCACGTGCTCGCCGGGCTCCGCAGCTCGAACCTCGTGACGCTGTTCGACGCGGCTCTCGACACCGCCGACGGCGACTCGTTCCTCGTCATGGAGCTCGTCCCGGGCAGTGACCTCGCCACGCGGTTGCGCGAGGGACCGCTCGACACCGTCACGACCGCCCGCGTCGGGGCGCAGGTCGCGGAGGGCCTCGCCGCCGTGCACGCGCAGGGCATCGTGCACCGGGACGTCAAGCCCGCGAACGTCCTGCTCGAGCAGGACGGCGAGCACGTCAAGCTCGCCGACTTCGGCATCGCGCTCCTCCGCGACGCCGCCCGGGTCACGGGCACCGGCACCGTGATCGGCACGGCCGCCTACCTGGCCCCGGAGCAGGTCCTCGGTCAGCCGGTGACCGGCGAGGCCGACGTGTACGCGCTCGGGCTCATGCTCCTCGAGGCCCTGACCGGCAAGCAGGCCTTCCCCGGCAGCGCCGTCGAGGCAGCCACCGCCCGACTCGCGCGGGCTCCGGAGATCGACCAACACCTGCCGACGGCGTGGCGGACGCTCCTGCACGTCATGACCGCGCAGCACCCGGAGGACCGTCCGTCCGCCGCGGAAGCGGCGGCGCGGCTCCGGGCACTCGGCCGCGACGACGTCGCGCCCGCCACCCAGCTCCTGCCGGGAGGCCCGGGGGCGCTCACGAAGGCGGCTGCCGCTGGCGGGGCGGTCGGGGCGGCCGCCGCGGCCGGAGCGGGAGCCGCGTCGGCGGACGCCGCGACCCGTGCGATGCCGGTGAGCGGAGCCTCCGATGCGGACACGGCGACCCGCCGCCTGCCGACGCAGTCCGCACGCAGCGCTGACGACGACGTCGCGACCACGGTGCTCGGGACGCCGGGTGCGGCCGGTGCCGGTGCCGCCGGCGGTGCGGGTGGACGGACGGGTACCGCTGCCGTCCCGGCCGGCCCGTCGGGGAGTGCGCCCGAGGAGCGCGAGCGGAAGCGCTGGGTGCTGCCGGTGATCGTCCTCGCCGTGCTCCTGGTCGCCGGGGTGCTGGTCGCAGCGCTCGCCCTCGGCCGGGACGACGGGACGCCGGCTCCCACCCAGTCCAGCGAGCCCGCCGAACAGCAGCCCACCGAGGACCAGTCGAGCGAGCCGGCCGAGGAGCAGCCGAGCGAGCCCGCGGAGCAGCAGCCGAGCGAGCCCGCCGAGCAGCAGCCGAGCGAGCCGGCCGAGCAGCAGCCGAGCGAGCCCGCGGAGGAACAGCCGAGCGAGCCGGCCGAGGAACTGCCCTCGTCGGTCCCGGAGCCCAGCGTCGAGACGAGTCTGCCGGTCGAGGAGCCCCTGGACACGGGCGTCGACACGACCTCGCAGGAGGTCCCCGCGAACCCGGGCAAGGGCACCGGGAACGGTGGACCGGGTGGTGGCCCCGGCGGCGGGCCCGGCAAGTCCGGCGACGCTCCCGGCCGGGGCTGACGCCCGACGGACAGTCCGGACGCGCTGTCCACCTGTGAGGAGCACACTCGACCCATGTCGATGAGTGCACCGTTCGATCCCATGCAGCAGGGCAGCGACGTCCCCGTGGACGGTTCCGACCAGGACGAACTCGAGGTCGAGGAAGCCCGCGGGGCCTCCGGCGGGCCCGAGTCCTCCGGGTCCGAGCCGTCGGGAGCCGACGTGTCCGGAGCCGAGGCGATCGGGAACCCCGGTGACTCCCCGGTCCGACACGACGACGAGGACGAGGCCGGCGGCGGGCCCGTCTTCCGCACGCCCGAACCCGGCGACCGCCTGCACCCCGAGGACCTCGGCTCCTAGCCAGCCGACGTTGCGGCGACTCCCGGGGACGCCGGGCATGCTCGTCGGATGTCGATGAGCAGCGCGTTCGACCCGTCGAAGGGTCGCGCCATCCCCGAAGACCAGGTCAGCGGCGACGGGCTCGAGCTCGACGAGGACCCGGCTGCGTTCGGGTTCCGGATCGAGGTCGTGTCCGGGGGGACGACCGACCCGACCGCGGCGCCGACGCTGCGGGACCACGACGAGGACCCCGACCCGACGCGCTGAGGCGACAGGTCGGGGCCCGGTGGGACGTGGCCCTCCCGGTGGGAGGAGGCCCGGAGGTCAGGCGTCAGGCCTCCTGCGTCAGGGGACGGTGTGGCCTGCCGCCGTCAGGACGCGGTACCACTCCTCGCGGCTGAGCTCGACGTCCGAGCCGGCGGCGGAGTCGCCGACGCGCTGCGGGTTCGTCGTCCCGAGCACCACCTGGAAGTGCGCGGGGTGCCGGGTGATCCACGCCACCGCGATCCCGGTCGGGGTGACGCCGTGCGCCGAGGCGATCTCCTCGAGCACGTCGTTGAGCTCGGCGTGGTGCTCGCGGTCGCCCAGGAAGACGCCGTCGAAGAAGCCCTTCTGGAACGGCGACCAGGCCTGCAGCGTGACGTCGTTCAGGCGGGCGTGGTTGAGGATGTCGTTGTCCCGGTCGATCGACTGGTCGAGGCCGGCCATGTTCGCGACGAGGCCCTGCGTGATGACGTTCGCGTGCGTGATGCTCAGCTGCACCTGGTTGAACGCGAGCGGCTGCCGCACGGACTTCTTCAGCAACTCGGTCTGACCCGGGGTGTGGTTCGAGACGCCGAAGTGGTGCACCTTGCCGGCGGCGTGCAACTCGTCGAACGCCTTCGCGACCTCGTCGGGCTCGACCAGCGCGTCCGGGCGGTGCAGGAGCAGCACGTCGATGAAGTCGGTGCGCAGGGCGGTCAGCGACTCCTCGACCGAGGACATGATGTGCTCGTACGAGAAGTCGAAGTACGCGCCGTTCGCGGTCGGCCGGATGCCGACCTTGGTCTGCAGCTGGATCTCGCTGCGCTCGGCCGCGGACAGCGTGACCGCGCCACCGAAGCGCTCCTCGCAGCCGTGCCAGCCGCCGTACACGGCCGCGTGGTCGAACATCGTCACGCCCGCGTCGCGCGACGCGGCGTACAGCGAGCGGATGTCCTCGTCGCTCATGTCGTTGATCCGCATCAGTCCGACGACGACGTCGGAAGCGGTGAGGTCCGTCTGTGGCAACTCCAGTGTCTTCACCGGACCGATCCTGCCAGCCGCCACCCGTGCGTGCGAGGCCCTGGCCGTACCCGCCTCGGCTACGCGAGCAGGACGGCGACCACCGCGGAGCGGTCGACACCCCAGCCGGCGGTGAGCGTCGCTCCGGCCGGGATCGGTCCTCCGAGCACCCGGAGGACCGCGACGGCGCCCTGCCCGGTCGTGATCGTCGTGGTCGTCCCCTCGGTGTGCACCGTGACCTCGGTCACCGTGGGGGACTCCGCGTCGGCACCGCTGCCCGACGCCCGTCCCTCCTTCTCGACGGTGCCGTTCCCGGAGGCCCGCTGCAGGTCCGCCTCGTGGCCGCCGGTCGCGATCGCACGGCGCAGCACGTCGGCGTACACGGGGTCGCCCACGGCGTCGTACACCCAGCGGTGCCCGAGGACGGAGTGCTCCATCTCGGTGACCAGGAAGGGGTCGGCGCCGGCGAGCGGAGCACCGCGGTAGGTCAGCGGCACGTGCAGCACGGGCCCGTCCCCGGCGCGGACGAGGTAGGTCTCCACCCCGACCTCACCGTCGGGGTCGTCGAACCGGAACCGGCCGACCTGCTCGACCGCGGTACGGGTGCCGACCCCGCTCCACGGCTGGCGGGGCAGCCAGGCGCTGATCGCGTCGAGTTTGCCGGGGGTGAGGGTCGCTTCGTGGGTGACGGCCATGCCGGCAACCTACCGCCCTCCCCGTACCCTGGACCGGTGCGCGACGACCTCCTCCCCGTGCTCGCGTGTCCCGTGTGCACCGAGCCGCTCGCGCGCACCGGGAGCGGACAGGCCGGGTGCGCGGACGGACACCGGTACGACGAGGCGAAGCAGGGACACCTGACGCTCCTGCCCGCCAAGCGCCGGACGCTGACCGCGGACACCCCGGAGATGGTGGACGCGCGTCTGCGGTTCCTCGGGCGCGGGCACTACGCGCCCGTGGAACGTGCGCTCGCCGCCGTCACCGTCAGCGCGACCGCTCCCGGCATCGTCCTCGACGTCGGGTCCGGCCCCGGCACCTACCTCGCGCACACGCTCGACGCCGCGCGTCCGGCGGAGGAGGACGGACCGGCAGGACCGGACGGGAGGCTCGGGGTCGCCCTGGACCTGTCGGCCGTCGCGATCCGACGTGCGGCGCGCGTCCACGCGCGCGCCGGTGCCGTCGTCGGGGACGTGACCGAGCGCCTCCCGGTCGTCGACGACGCCGCGGCCGTCGTGCTGGACGTCTTCGCACCGCGCAACCAGCGGGAGTACGCCCGGGTGCTGCACCCCGCCGGGGTGTTGGCCGTCGTGACGCCACGGGCCGGGCACCTCGCGGAACTCGCCGAGGCGACGATCAGCGTCGACCCCGAGAAGGAGCGGCGCCTGCACGGATCCCTCACGCCGGCGTTCGCGCTCCGGTCGAGCGAGGACCTGACGTGGACGATGGACCTGTCCGCCGAGGACGCGCACGACGTGGTGCACATGGGGCCGAGTCACCACCACGTCGCGGCCGACACGGTCTTCGCGCCGACGACCGTGACCGCCGCCGTGACCGTGAGCACCTGGGTGCCGGTCGGCTGACCGGGCCGGGCGCGCTCGTGGCACGCCCGGTCCAGGCGGATCAGGACTGCTGCTGCGGCATGTCGAACGCCCACACGACCCCGAACTCGTCGCGGAGCTGCCCGGCCAGGGGCGACCACGCCGACGGGCCCAGCGGCTGCCGGACCTCGGCGCCCACGGCGAGCCCGTCCCACGCGGCGCGGAGCTCGGCCTCGTCCGTGGCGATCAGGTACACGTATGAGGCGTTCTGGCCCTGGTCGTAGGGCTGTCCCGGCCAGACGTCGAACGCCATGACCCGGGCGCCCCCGGGGAGCTCGACCTGACCGAAGACGACCCGGTCGGCCCACGCCGGGTCCTCCGATGCGCCCGTCTGCCCGTACGTGGCGACCGAGGCCTCGGTCCCGAAGGCGGCCGCGTAGAACGCCAGGGCCTCCTGGGCCCGGCCGTCGAAGTTGAGGTGCGGGGTGGTGGTGAACGTCATGACGACTCCTCGTGCTGGTGGCGACCGCTCCGGCCGCGCTGCTGACGAGCCTCCCCGGTGATGCGGTCAGATCGTGTCCGCATCCTCCGGCAGACTCGCACCATGTCCGGACCGTCGTCTCGCATGCTCACCCTGCTGTCGCTGCTGCAGGTCCGGCGCGACTGGGCCGGTGACGTGCTGGCCGAGCGGCTCGACGTCAGCCCGAGGACCGTGCGCCGCGACGTCGACCGCCTGCGGGAGCTCGGCTACCGGATCACGTCGCTCCGTGGCCCGACCGGTGGCTACCGGTTGGCGGCGGGCTCGGAGTTGCCACCGCTCCTGTTCGACGACGACCAGGCGGTCGCCGTCGCCCTGGCACTCGCCGTCGCACCGGCGTCCGGCGCGGACATCGCCGACGCCGCAGCGCGGGCCCTCGCGACCGTGCGCCAGGTGATGCCGTCGCGGCTCCGCCACCGGATCGACGCGGTCGAGGTCGCGACCGCGCCGGAGAGCACCGTCGTGGACCCCGCGGTCCTGGTCGCCGTGAGCGACGCCGTCCGCTCCGCCCACGTCCTCCGCTTCGGGTACACGTCCGCCTGGCCCGGCGTCGGTACGGACGACGGGCCGACGCGCCGCGTCGAGCCGCACGCCGTCGTCGCGCGGTCGGGTCGCTGGTACCTCCTCGCCTGGTCGCCCGATGCGGACGACTGGCGCACGTACCGCATCGACCGGATGCAGCCCCGGGCGCCGAGCGGTCTGGCGTTCACACCCCGGCCGGTGCCGGGCGGTGACCCGGCGGCGTTCGTCGCGGCCCGGTTCCGCGGGGCGGAGGGGACCGCTGATCTCCTCGGACGTGGCTGGCCGTGCACCGGCACCGCCGTCCTCCACGTCCCGGCGAGCGGAGTCGCACCGTACGTCGACGACGACGCCGTGCTCGAGGACCTCGACGACGGCACCTGTCGGCTGACGACGGGGTCGTGGTCGTGGCCGGCGCTCGCGGCCCGGTTCGCCGGGTTCACCGTGCCGTTCACGGTGGTCGGTCCGGAGCAACTCCGAACGGCGACGACGGCGCTCGCCGATCAGCTGCGCGCCTCGGCGGATGCGGACCCGGCGTCCGCTTCGTGACCGGTCCGCGGAGGTCACCGACGACCGCTGCCGCGCCCGGCGCTGTCCCCGCTCACCCTCCCGGGCGTCCACAGAAGGCATGCGAGCCAGGTCGGCAGCGCACCCATGGAGCGGAGGTCCACATGCGGGTTCTCGGGGAAGCGCGCGAGCAGCGCTGCGACCCGCTCCGCCCAGTCGACGTCGGAGGGTACCGACCGGAGGAGGTACGCCATGACGGCGAGGATGCTGTAGACACCGAAGCTCTTCGGGGCGTCGGTCGCCGACAGGTGCGCGAGGAGCGGGACGTCGTCTCCGCGTGGACGTCGTGGGGCGTTGACCAGCTTGCGGTTGAACAGTCGCGCGTGGTGCGCGGCGACGTTGCGGACGTAGTTGACCGAAGCGAGCCAGCTCACCAGCAGTCGCTTCGTCGGGACACCGAACGCCCGTGCGATCTCGGTGGCGAGGTCGTTCTGCGCGCCGCTGAACAGTCGAGCCAGGTGGCCGAGTTCGAGGATCTCCGTCAGCGCCCAGATCGGCATCCGGTCGTCGTACACGGTCCGGAAGTGCACGACGAAGGCCTCGTCGGACGCATCCTGACGGGCACGGACCCGTTCGAGCCAATCGCCGTGACGGCTACCCGTGGTGCTCCGGTCGTCCGGTGCGGTGAACGCTGGCGTGAACGAGGCCGGGTCTTCGTGCGCGAACGGAGACCGCCGCCCGAACACATGGCCGACCTGTGCGCGCAGCGCCACCTCGATCCGGTCCACGCCCTCGATGACGAGCGACCGCAGGCAGCGGTCGAACTCGAGGAGGTCGACGGCATGCTCGAGACGGGTTCCGCTGCGGTACTGATCGAGGACGACGAGCCGGGCCCGGCCGGTGTGGTCAACGACGGGGCTGGACTCCCGGAACGGGTGGAGGTACCCGGTCAGCCGGTAGTACCCGACCTCTCGCAGGACGTCTGCGGCGAGCGCGTCGTCATCGACGACCACCCCGCGGGCACGGAGCTTCTCGATCTGGGCGTCGATCGGCAACCACGGCTTCTCGTACTGCACATCACTCCCGCGGGTCGAGGACCAGTTCGGACCGTCCCGGTGCCGAAGAGGCCCTGACAGCAGGACGAGAAAATCGGCCCGAGCCGTGAGGCGAGCGGGCCGATCGTGATGACCCGAGAGTAGCAGACCTCCCGACGCCGACGCCGGGTCGGAGCTGCCTGTTAGTGGCGCGCATGCGTCGCACACGCATCCGTCAGGGAACCGTTAGGACGGGCCGGGAGGCACAGCACCGGGCACAGCATCGGTACCGCACCACCACCGGTGCGGTCCACGGCACCTGCCGCGGGCACCTCGATCTCCAGGAGTCCCACGTGTTCGACGTCTTCGTCGTCGCCGGTGTCCTCGCCGTCTTCGGCGTCGTGACACTGATCGCCAAGGGGGTGGAGCGGCTGTGATCGGCATCACCATCGCCGCTGCCGTCCTCGGCATCGCCGCTGTCGTGTACCTCGTCTGGGCGCTCGTGCGCCCCGAGAAGTTCTGATGGGCGCCGCGCAGACCTGGGCGGGCATCGCCCAGGTCGCCGTCCTCGTCCTGCTGCTCGTCCTCGTGCACCGTCCCGTCGGCGACTGGATGGCCCGCGTCTTCACGAGCCCCCGGCACGGCCGTGTCGAGCGACTCGTGTACCGCGTGATCGGCGTCGACCCCGACGCCGAGCAGTCCTGGCCCGCCTACCTCCGCGGCGTGCTGCTCTTCAGCGTCGTCGGGCTGTTGCTCGTCTACCTGCTCCAGCGCATCCAGGTGGTGTTGCCGGGCGACCTCGGCCTGCCCGCCGTGGGCCCCGCACTCGCGTTCAACACGGCGGCCTCGTTCGTCGCGAACACGAACTGGCAGTCGTACTCGCCCGAGGTCACCGTCGGGTACTCCGTGCAGATGGCCGGGCTCGCGGTGCAGAACTTCCTGTCGGCAGCGGTCGGGCTCGCCGTCGCCGTCGCACTCGTCCGCGGGTTCGCCCGTCGCCGCCAGGGCACGATCGGCAACGTCTGGGTCGACGTCGTCCGTGGCACCGGCCGGCTGCTCCTGCCGCTGGCCTTCGTCTCCGCCCTCGTGCTCGTCGCGGGCGGTGTCATCCAGTCCTGGGGCGCCGGCACGGACGTCGCGACGCTCGCCGGCGGGACGCAGCACGTCCCGGACGGGTTCGTCGCCTCGCAGGAGGCGATCAAGATGCTCGGCACCAACGGTGGCGGCTACTTCAACGCGAACTCGGCGCACCCGTTCGAGAACCCGCAGGCGTGGACCAACCTGTTCGAGGTGTTCCTCATGCTCGTCATCCCGTTCTCGCTTCCGCGCGCCTTCGGGAGGATGGTCGGCGACACCCGTCAGGGCACCGCGATCGTCACCGTGATGGGTGCGATCTTCCTGGTGTCGCTCTCGGCGATGTCGATCGCGGAGCTCGCCGGTGGCGGTGCCGCGACGCACGCCGCGGGTGCCGCGATGGAGGGCAAGGAGGTCCGCTTCGGCATCCTCGGCTCGACGCTCTTCGGGACGGCGACGACCTCGACGTCCACGGGCGCCGTGAACGCCATGCACGACAGCTTCACCCCGCTCGGCGGCATGATGGCGCTCGTCAACATGATGCTCGGCGAGGTCACCCCCGGCGGCGTCGGCTCGGGCCTGTACGGCATGCTCGTGCTCGCCGTGATCACGGTGTTCATCGGCGGGCTGCTCGTCGGCCGCACGCCGGAGTACCTCGGCAAGAAGATCCGCGCCAAGGAGATGACCTTCGCGGCGCTGTACATCCTGGTCACCCCGACCGTGGTGCTGCTCGGCACGGCGCTGTCCCTGGTGATCCCGGGCGTCCGGGAGCAGGTGCTCGGCACGAGCCTCTTCAACCCGGGCAACCACGGCCTGTCCGAACTGCTCTACGCGTTCACCAGCGCCGGCAACAACAACGGCTCGGCCTTCGGCGGTCTCACCGCGAACACGACGTGGATGAACTCCGCGCTCGGTGTCGCGATGCTGCTCGGCCGCTTCGTGCCGATGGTGTTCGTCCTGGCGCTCGCCGGGTCGCTCGCCGCGCAGGACACGGTGCCCGCGACCGTCGGCACGTTGCCGACGCACCGGCCGCTGTTCATCGCGCTCCTCGGCGGCGTCGCCGTCATCGTCACCGCACTCACCTACTTCCCGGTGCTCGCACTGGGGCCGCTCGCAGAAGGACTGTCCTGATGACCACCCTGACTCCCGAGACGGAGCAGCACACGACCCCCGAACCGGGCCGACGCCCGTCGGCGTTCGGGCCCCGCCAACTGGTGGCGGGCCTCCCGGGCGCGTTCCGCAAGCTGGACCCCCGGCTCATGTGGAAGAACCCGGTCATGTTCCTCGTCGAGGTGGGCGCCGCCCTGACGACGGTCACCGCCGTCGTTGAGCCGTTCAGCCGGACGGGAGGCACGGCCGACTCCGGCGCGCCCGTCCCGTCCTCCTTCACCCTCGTCATCGCCGTCTGGCTGTGGCTGACCGTCCTGTTCGCCAACCTGGCGGAGTCCGTCGCCGAGGGCCGGGGCAAGGCCCAGGCCGACACCCTGCGGAAGACCCGCTCGACGACCACCGCCCGGCGCATCGTCGGGTACTCCCCGGCCGACCCGGCCGCACTGTCGGCGTCCACCGAGGACGTGGCGTCGGTCGACCTGGCGAAGGGCGACCTCGTCGTCGTGGTCGCCGGGGAGGTCATCCCCGGAGACGGCGACGTCGTCGACGGCATCGCCTCGGTCGACGAGTCCGCCGTGACGGGCGAGTCCGCACCGGTGATCCGCGAGTCCGGTGGCGACCGCAGCGCCGTCACGGGCGGCACCCGCGTGCTGTCCGACCGGATCGTGGTGCGCATCACGTCCACCCCGGGCGAGACCTTCATCGACCGGATGATCCGGCTCGTCGAGGGTGCCGCCCGCCAGAAGACGCCGAACGAGATCGCGCTGAACATCCTGCTCGCGTCGCTGTCGATCGTGTTCGTGATCGTCTGCCTCACGCTGCAGCCGATCGCCGGGCTCGTCGGCTCGACGGTCAGCATCACGGTGCTCATCGCCCTGCTCGTCTGCCTCATCCCGACCACCATCGGTGCGCTGCTCTCGGCGATCGGCATCGCCGGCATGGACCGGCTCGTGCAGCGCAACGTCCTCGCGATGTCGGGCCGCGCGGTCGAGGCAGCCGGTGACATCACCACGCTGCTCCTCGACAAGACCGGCACGATCACGTACGGCAACCGCCGGGCCTCCCGGTTCGTGCCGGTGCCCGGGGTGACCGAGGCCGACCTCACCGCCGCGGCCGCGCTGTCCAGCGCTGCGGACGGGACGCCCGAGGGCCGCTCGATCGTGGACCTGGCGCTGACCGCCGGGGCCGTGCAGGGCCTCCCGGCCGGCGCCGTCGAGGTGCCGTTCACCGCACAGACGCGCATGTCGGGCGTCGACCTGCCGGACGGCACCGAGGTCCGCAAGGGCGCCGCGGCAGCGGTGCTCGCGTGGGCGGACACGAGCGACCCCGCCGTCACGGCGTCGGTCGACGCGACCGTCGCCGAGGTCTCCGACCAGGGTGGGACCCCGCTCGTCGTCGCCCGGAAGGACCCGTCGGGCCGGGTCGCGCTGCTCGGTGTCGTGCACCTCAAGGACGTCGTCAAGGACGGCCTCGCCGAGCGCTTCACCGAACTCCGCAGCATGGGCATCCGCACCGTGATGATCACGGGCGACAACCCGCGCACCGCGAAGGCGATCGCCGCCGAGGCCGGCGTCGACGACTTCCTCGCCGAGGCCACGCCGGAGGACAAGCTCGCGCTCATCAAGCGGGAGCAGGAGGGCGGCAACCTCGTCGCGATGACCGGTGACGGCACGAACGACGCCCCGGCGCTGGCCCAGGCGGACGTCGGCGTCGCGATGAACACCGGGACGACCGCGGCGAAGGAGGCCGGCAACATGGTCGACCTCGACTCGGACCCGACCAAGCTCATCGACGTCGTCCGGATCGGCAAGCAGCTCCTCATCACCCGCGGTGCCCTGACCACGTTCTCCATCGCCAACGACATCGCGAAGTACTTCGCCATCATCCCGGCGATGTTCCAGGCGACGTTCCCGGGCCTCGGCGTCCTCAACGTCATGGGGCTGCACAGCCCCGCGTCGGCGATCCTGTCGGCGATCGTCTTCAACGCGCTCGTCATCGTCGCACTCATCCCGCTGTCCCTGCGTGGCGTGAAGTACCGCGCAGCGTCGGCGTCGTCGATCCTCGGCCGCAACCTGCTCGTCTACGGGCTCGGCGGCGTGGTCGTCCCCTTCATCGGCATCAAGCTGATCGACCTCGTGGTCGGTCTCATCCCGGGGTTCTCGTCATGACTTCCACTCGTTCGTTCTCCCGCTCCGCCGGCGTGGCCGTCCGCCTCACCGTGCTCGCCACCGTCGTCCTCGGCGTCGCCTACCCGCTCGCGGTGTGGGGCGTCGGCCAGGCCGCCTTCTCCGACCAGGCGAACGGCTCGATGGTCACCGACTCGTCCGGCACGGTCGTCGGTTCCTCCCTCATCGGCCAGTCCTTCGCCGGGAAGGACGCGGACCGCTGGTTCCAGTCCCGTCCTTCCGCCGCGGGGGAGGAGGGGTACGACGCCGGTGCGTCGTCCGGGTCCAACCTGGGCCCGTCCAACCCCGACCTGACGAAGGCCGTCGAGGAGCGCCGAGCCGCGATCGCGGAGGCCGACGGCGTGCCCGCATCGCAGGTGCCCGCGGACGCCGTGACCGCGTCGGGCTCCGGCCTCGACCCGGACATCAGCCCGGCGTACGCGGAGCAGCAGGTGTCCCGTGTCGCCGCCGCCCGCGGGCTGTCCGAGGCCCGGGTGCGTGCCCTGGTCGCCGAGCACACCGACGGCCGCCAGCTCGGCGTGCTCGGCGCCCCCGCGGTGAACGTCCTCGAGCTGAATCTGGCCCTGGCGCGGGCGCACTGACCCCGGTGTGGACCGGACTCGTACAACCGGGACCCGTCCGAACCGCGTGTGACTGCGGTTCGAGCTGGACGACGACGTGCAGATCCGGTCCGCGCCGGGCACCGAGCAGGAGAGGATGAGCACGTGAAGCGAGGCAAGCTGCGGGTGCTGCTCGGTGCGGCCCCCGGCGTCGGCAAGACCTACACGATGCTCGAAGAGGGGCGTCGGATGGCCGACCACGGGCGGGACGTGGTCGTCGCCGTCGTCGAGACCCACGGCCGCGCCGCCACCGCCGCGCTCGTCGACGGGCTCGAGGTCGTCCCGCGCCGGACGGTCGAGCACCGCGGGGTCGCGCTCGACGACATGGACCTCGACGCCGTGCTCGCCCGTCGCCCCGAGGTCGCCCTCGTCGACGAGCTCGCCCACACGAACGCCCCGGGCAGCCCGCACGAGAAGCGCTGGCAGGACGTCGAGGCGCTCCGGGCCGCGGGCATCGACGTCATCTCGACGGTGAACGTGCAGCACATGCAGTCCCTCGGCGACGTCGTCCGCGAGATCACCGGCACCGTCCAGCGCGAGACCGTCCCCGACGCCGTCGTCCGCGCCGCCGACCAGATCGAGGTCGTCGACCTCTCCCCGCAGGCCCTGCGCGACCGCCTGTCCGACGGGCTCGTGTACCCGGCCGCCCGCGTCGACGCCGCACTGTCGAACTACTTCCGGCTGGGCAACCTCACCGCCCTCCGCGAGATCGCGCTGCTCTGGCTCGCCGACGAGGTCGACGACGCCCTCAAGCGGTACCGCGCCGAACACGGCATCGCGAACCGGTGGGAGACGCGGGAGCGCGTCCTCGTCGCCCTGACGGGAGGCCCGGAGGGCGAGACCCTGCTCCGTCGCGGCGCCCGCATCGCGGCCCGGTCCGCCGGCGGCGAGCTCGCGGCCGTGCACGTCACGACGAACGACGGCCTCCGCGAGCGGCACCCCGGCGCGCTCGGCACGCAGCGCGCCCTGCTCGAACAGCTCGGCGGCACCTACCACCAGGTCGTCGGCGACGACGTGCCGACGACCCTCGTCCGGTTCGCCCGCTCGATCGACGCGACGCAGATCGTCATGGGCATCAGTCGTCGCAGCCGTCTCGCCGCCGCACTCACCGGCCCGGGCATCGGCAGCACGGTCATCCGCGAGTCCGGCGACATCGACGTGCACGTCGTGACGCACGAGCGCGCCGGCGGCGGGTTCGCGCTGCCGAAGCTCGGCGGGAGCCTGTCCCGCAGCCGGGTGGTCGCCGCGTTCGTGCTCGCGCTGGTCGCCGGGCCGCTGCTGACCTGGCTGCTCAGCCTGACCGACGACCCCGACTCCATCACGGTCGACGTCCTGGCCTACCAGCTGCTCGTGCTCGTGGTGGCGCTCATCGGCGGCATGCTCCCTGCGGTGTTCGCCGCCGTGCTCTCCGGGTTGAGTCTCGACTTCTTCTTCGTGCAACCCCTGCACCAGGTCACCGTGCAACAGCCCTGGCACCTGGTCGCCCTCGTCATGTACGTCGTCAGCGCCGTGCTCGTCAGCTTCGTGGTCGACCGCTCCGCCCGACGCTCCCGCACCGCCCGCCGCGCGGCCGCCGAGTCCGGGCTCCTCGTCGGGATCGCCGGGAGCGTCCTCCGCGGCGACGACGCCCTCCAGGCCCTCGTCGACCGGACCCGCGAGGCGTTCGGCTTCGCTGGGGTCCGGGTCCGCCAGGGCGACGAGGTGCCGGCGACGTCGGGGACGTTCGGGGACGCACCGGACGCGACCACGAGCCTCCCGTCCGGCGCCGTCCTGGAGTTCGCCGGTGCGCCTGACGACCCCACCCAGCGCCGGCTGCTGCGGGTCGTCGAGCAGCAGCTCGACGCCGCCCTCGAGCACCGCGCGCTGACCCGCACCGCCGTCGACGCGGAGCGGATCACCGCGGTCGACCGGGTGCGGAGCGCGATCCTGGCGGCCGTCAGCCACGACGTGCGGCGACCGATCGCCGCCGCGTCCGCGGCCGTGCAGTCCCTCCGGGCGCGGGACGTGCGGTTGCGCGAAGCCGACCGGGAGGCCCTGCTCGCCACCGCCGACGAGAGCCTCCGTCAGCTGGCGGTGCTGTTGGGCGACCTGCTCGACGTCAGCCGTGTGCAGGCCGGGGTACTGGCCGCGTCCCCGGTCCCGACCTCGCTCGACACGGTCGTCGCCCCCGCGCTCGACGAACTCGAGCTCGGGCCGGAGGACGTCGACCTCGACCTGCCCGCCGAGCTCCCGCCGGTGCTCGCCGACCCCGTGCTGCTGCAGCGCGTCGTCGTGAACCTGCTCGCCAACGCCGTCCGCTACTCACCCGACGGCGAGCGCGTCCGGATCGCGGCGAGCGCCTTCGCCGGCGGGGTCGAACTCCGGGTCGCCGACCGCGGCCCGGGCATCCCCGAGGACCGGCGCGAGGACGTGTTCCAGCCGTTCCAGCGCCTCGGCGACACCGACAACGAGACCGGGCTCGGACTCGGACTGGCGCTCGCGCGCGGGTTCACCGAGGGCATGGGCGGCACGATCGAGGTCGACGACACCCCGGGCGGCGGGCTCACCGTCGTGGTGCGGTTGCCGATCGCCGGACACCTGGGAGTGGTGGGACGATGAAGGTGCTGATCGCCGACGACGACGCGCAGCTCGTGCGGGCGCTCGCCGTGACGCTCGGGGCCCGCGGGTACGAGGTCGTCACGGCCCGGGACGGTCGGGCGGCCATCGACGCCGTCATCACCGAGCGGCCGGACATCGTCATGCTCGACCTCGGCATGCCGCGGCTCGACGGCATCGGGGTGCTCGAGGGGATCCGCGGGTGGTCGCAGGTGCCCGTGCTCGTGCTGTCCGGGCGGACGGACTCGGGCGACAAGGTCGACGCGCTCGACGCCGGTGCCGACGACTACGTGACGAAGCCGTTCGAGATGGACGAGCTCCTCGCCAGGCTCCGGGCGCTCGGTCGGCGGCGGGCTCCCGCGGGCGGGGAGGCGGCCCCGACGATCCGGGTCGGCGACCTCGTGGTGGACCTCGTCGCGAAGCAGGTCACCGCTCCCGACGGTCCGGCGATCCGGCTCACCCCGACCGAGTGGCGGTTGCTCGAGGTCCTCGTGACGAACCCCGACCGACTGCTGACGCGGGAGATGCTCCTCACCGAGGTGTGGGGTCCGACGCACGGCACCGACTCCGGGTACCTGCGGCTGTACATGGCGCAGCTGCGGCGGAAGCTCGAGCCGGAGCCGTCGCACCCGCGGTACCTCGTGACGGAGTCGGGGATGGGCTACCGGTTCGCGCCGGCGGGCTGACCCCCGGTCTCGTCCTCCAACTCGCCCGCCCAGGCGAGCGCGCGCTGCCGGAGGGCGGCGACCTCCGGCGGAGCGACGCCGTACTCGGCGAACCGGTCGTCCGCGACGCGGGTCACGAGGCGGAGCTGCTGTGCGAAGACGACGGGGTCGTACCCGTCGTCCCGCTCAGCGACGAGACGCAGGAGATCGGCGTCCGTCCACCGGCCGGAGGCCCGGATCGCGTCGACGTCGATGAAGTCGCGCACCTCGAGGCGGCCGTAGAGCGCGTCGAGCTTGGAGGCGACGGCGTCGTCCGCGGCCAGCACCGGCCCGATCGGGAGATCCGCCGGGGCATGGCCGCGCCAGTCGTACCCGAGGTCCATCTCCACACGGTCACCCTGCGCGGACGTCACCAGGAGCTGCGCGAACAGCTCGTCGTGCCGTCGGACGTCCACCCGGTACCCGTGTCCGGAGAGGACGCCGACCGCGTCCTCGACTGCGGTACGGAACAACTCGCGGTCGTACCGGTCGGTGAACAGGTCGATGTCGCGGGTCGACCGGTCGACGAGACCGTGTTCGCGGATCGCGCCGGAGCCGGCGAGCACGAAGCCCTGTCCGCCGACCGTCCTCAGGACGAGCGCGGTGGCCTCCCGCTGGGCAGCGCGGAGGTCGGTCATGCCGTCAACTCCGGGAACCGCGCCTCCCACGCTGCGCGGACGCGGTTCGGCAGCAGGAGATCCGGCCATGTCCGGACGAGCAGCTCCCGATCGAGCAGGGCAGCCTGGGCTCTGGTGTCGCCTTCGCGGAGGACCGCTTGGTACGCCTTGGCGACGTCCGAGGTGGATGCCAGGTCGACCAGCGGTTCCGGGCCCCAGTAGACCTCCAGCGGGAGCACGAGCGGACCGGTTGCCGGACCGTGGAGGTCGTCGAGGGAGGCGACGACGTCGACCGGCTTGACGTCCTGGAACAGCACACGCGGGTTCATCGCGCCTCCCTCGGTCCGATCGTGCCAGAGCCGTCGGCAGGACGCCACCGCGCCGTCGGTAGGACGCCGCCGCCCGGATGTTCCCGCCTCAGCTGGCGTGCACGTGCGCCGCGAGCTCCGCCCGGGTCCGTGCCCCGAGCTTCCGGAGCAGGTTCGCCACGTGGTACTTCGCCGTGTTGACGGAGATGCCGAGGCCGTCCGCGATCTCACGGTTGCCGACCCCCGTCGCGACGAGCCGCAGGACCTCGGCCTCGCGGGGTGTCAGGTCGGCTTCGTCCGGGCTCGGCACCGATCCGGGGGCGGGGTCGAGCGGGATCGTGATGTCGAGCACGGACCCCCAGCCCGGCGTCGAGTCGACGTGCATCCGTCCGTCGAGGACCCCGACGCGCTCGGCGATCGGCCGCATCGCGTCGTCCTGCACGTCGTGCGTCCCGGCACCGTCGTCCCGTAACTGCATGAGCAGGTTGCGCCCGTCGCAGTCCCACTGGATGCGGACCCGGTTCGCGTTGCCCTCGTCGACGAGGGTGAGCACCGCGTTCCGGACGATCGCCCGGGCAGCGTGCGCGACGCCGCCGGGGAGCGCGCGGCCCGTCGCGGGCGGTTCGACGAACTGCACGTCGAGGTCACCGAACCGGACGAGCGGACGCAGGTCGGCGCGCAGGCGCGAGAACGCCCCCGTCACCGGCTCGAGCAGGACCTCCCGCTGGCGGTCGCTCGACGTCCGCAGGTCGACGAGGGCTGCGGACGCGACCTCGACCGCCTCCGCACGGGCCGCGGCGTCGCCGACGCGGGGGGAGCGCAGGACCGCGAGCACCGACTCGAGGGTGAGCGAGTGCCGGTCGGTCAGGTCCGCGACGACGCGGGCGTGCTCCGCGGCCTCCGCGCGGCTGGCGTGGGCGACGGCACCACCGGCGGGTGCGGGGAGCGCCGGACGGGAGGCCTGGCCCGGCCCCCCGACGGACGTCACCTGGTCGTCGGGGGCGGTGCGCGCCTCCCGGCCGGTCTCCGGGTCCGTCTCGTCGTCCACGAGCCCGAACCTACCCGCCCTGCTCTGCGCGACGACCCGACCCACCCGTTCGGACGGGAAGCCCGCCGTGTCGGGTAGCGGCGCACCACTCCCGTCAGGCGCAGGCTCGGGACATGTCCGAACAGACCCTCACCGCCGCGCTCGACCTCGTCAGCCACGAACTCGACGACCTCGTCGACGCGGTCGGGGAGAGCGACCCGGAGCCCGCTGCACGCGCCCTCGACCTGCTCGACGGCGCCGAGCGCGTCTTCGTGCACGGTGCCGGACGGTCCGGGCTCGCGCTGCGCATGACCGCGATGCGCCTCATGCACCTCGGGCTCGACGTCCACGTCGTCGGCGAGGTGACGACCCCCGCGATCGAGTCGGGCGACGTCCTGCTCACCGCGAGCGGCTCGGGCACCACCGGCAGCATCGTGCAGGCCGCACGGACCGCGGTGGACGTCGGCGCGCAGGTGGTCGCCGTGTCGACCACGGCCTCGTCGGCGCTCTCCGAGCTGGCCGAGGTCACCCTCGTCCTGCCGGCCGCGACGAAGACCGACCGCTCCGGCACCGCATCGGCGCAGTACGCGGGCAGCCTGTTCGAGCAGGGCGTCGTCCTGCTCGGCGACGCGCTGTTCCACGCGCTCTGGCAGCGCAGCGGACACTCCGCCGACGACCTCTGGCCGCGGCACGCCAACCTCGAATGACCCCCACGGAAGAAGGAAGCACCAGCATGCAGCTGCAGTTCGCCATCGACACCCTGTCCACCGAGACCGCGCTCGAGCTCGCCGCCCAGGCAGCCCCGCACGTCGACATCCTCGAGCTCGGCACCCCGCTCGTGAAGAGCGCCGGCGTCGCCGCGATCACCGCGATGAAGGAGGCGCACCCGGACAAGATCGTGTTCGCCGACCTCAAGACGATGGACGCCGGCGAGCTCGAGGCCGACATGGCGTTCCAGGCCGGGGCCGACCTCGTCACCGTGCTCGGCGTCGCCGGGGACAGCACGATCGTCGGTGCGGTCGCCGCCGCGGAGAAGCACGGCAAGGGCATCGTCGTCGACCTGATCGGCGTGCCCGACAAGGCCGCTCGTGCCCGCGAGGTGACCGCGCTCGGCGTCGAGTTCGTCGAGGTGCACGCCGGCCTCGACGAGCAGGCCGAGGAGGGCTTCACCTTCGACACGCTCCTCGACGAGGGCAAGGCCTCGGGTGTGCCGTTCTCGATCGCCGGTGGCGTGAAGGCGTCGTCCGTCGCCTCCGTCAAGGCCGCCGGCGCTCGCGTGGCCGTGGCCGGCAGCGCGATCTACAGCGCCTCGGACGTCGGCGCTGCCGCCGCCGAGATCCGCGCCGCGATCGACGCCGCGTAGTCCCCTCGCAACACGTCACGTGGGCGACACCACGCACCGGGATCCCGTTGCGCGGTGCCGCCACGTTGCGTTCCCCGAGACGCCGTTCCTCCTCCGAGACGCCGTTCCTCCTCCGAGACGCCGCGGTGCTGGCGAGACGCCGCGGTGTCCGGCGGCGTCTCGAGGTGGACAGGGCGTCACGGGGAGACGGGGGCGTCGCAGCAGCCGGCTGGTCGTGGCCGGCTCACCCGCTCGGATGACCGGGCACCGCCGTTCGGCCGATGTCACCGCCTCGCCCTGCTCCCTAGCGTGAGGGCATGACTTCAGGGTGGGACGCGTGGGGGCAGGACGACGACTGGGAACGCTGGACGGCTCGGCCGTCCAGAGCGCAGCGGGAGATCGCCGAGCGGGTACCGCGCCCGTCACGAGAGGGTGCCCGTCTCCTGGCAGTCCTGACCAGCATCGGCGTCGTGCTGTGGATCGCGGGACTGTGCCTCGTCGCCCAGTGGCCGCAACACGGGACGTCCCGCTCGGCGGCCTGATGCCGGCCGCCGTCGCCGGTACCTCCCCCGACCAGCTCGAGCACATCCACGGGCTGTGGGGCATGCTCCAGCTGACGACCCTGCCGGTGATGCTCGTCCTGTTCGCGACCGCCGCCTGGTCGTCCCGTCGACGTCGGGCGCGGTGGAGCCCGGCCGTCGCCATGGCACTCAGCGCCGTCGGCATGACGGTAGGGGTCGCGCTCGTCATGCAGGGCATGCAGACGTGGTCGCTCAACCGCTGATGCGGGCTGTCTGGTGAGTGTCCGAGAGACCCCGGCGCGGCCCGGCTTCAGCGCCGGTTCAGGCCGCGCCGCCATGCTCGGACGATGCGCGTGCTGGTGGTCGACGACGAGGTGCGGCTCGCCGACGGCATCCGGAAGGGCCTGCAGGCCGAGGGGTTCGCCGTCGACGTCGCCCACGACGGGGTCGACGGGCTCTGGTACGCCCGCGAGAACCCGTACGACGCCATCGTCCTCGACCTGATGATGCCGGGCATGAGCGGCTGGAAGGTCTGCGAGACCCTCCGCGCCGAGCAGGACTGGACCCCGGTGCTCATGCTGACCGCGAAGGACGGCGAGTGGGACCAGGTCGACGCCCTCGACGCCGGCGCCGACGACTACGTGACGAAGCCGTTCTCGTTCCCGGTGCTCGTCGCACGCCTCCGTGCGCTCGTCCGGCGCGGATCCCGGGAACGTCCCACGGTCCTCCAGGCCGGCGACCTGCGGCTCGACCCGGCGGAGCGTCGTGTCTGGCGCGGCGAGACGTTGCTCGACCTGACGAGCCGGGAGTTCACCGTCCTCGAGTACCTCATGCGCCACCCCGGGCAGGTGTTGTCGAAGCGGGACGTCATCGCGAACGTCTGGGACGACGACTTCACGGGGGACCCGAACATCGTCGAGGTCTACGTCGGGCACCTCCGCCGCACGGTCGACCGGCCCTTCGGCCGGTCGGCGATCGAGACCGTCCGCGGGGCCGGGTACCGTCTCGCCGCCGACGGTGGCTGACCGGTCGCGTCCGTCCCGTCGCCCCCGTTCCATCCGCGCGCGTGCGACGGGAGGCGCGGCCCTCGTCGTCCTCGTCGCCCTCGTGATCGGGGCGGTCGCGTTCGTCGGGGTCCTGCGGACCTCGCTGTCCGACGGCGTCCGGTCGTCGGCGGAGCAGACGCTCGACGGCCTCGCCACCCGGGTGGAGGCGGACGGAGCCGGTGCGGTGACGGCGGAGGACGACGACGTGCTCGCGCAGCTGCAGGACGACGACGGCCGCGTGCTGGCCCGGGCGGAGGACAGCCCCGGCCGGCCGCTCGGCACCGCCGAGGAGTCCCGGTACCGGCACGACGGTGAACGGTGGCTGCTCGTCGCCGACGACGTCGACCTGCCGGACGGCACCGGCGGCGTCCTCGTCGTCGGCGCCCCGCTCGAGGACGCCGACGCCGCCGTGCAGACGGTGACCGTGCTGCTGGTCGTCGCCGTCCCGGTCGTCGTGGCGCTCATGTCACTCGTGACCTGGTTCGTCGTCGGCCGTTCGCTCCGTCCGGTCGACCGCATGCGCCGCGAGGTCGACGACGTCGAGGGGACGAACCTGCACGCCCGGGTCGACGAACCGGGCTCCGGGGACGAGGTCGACCGGCTCGCCGTGACCATGAACCGCATGCTCGGCCGGCTCGAGGCGTCCCAGCAGGCGCAGCGGCGGTTCGTCTCCGACGCCTCGCACGAACTCCGCTCCCCGCTCGCGACGATCCGCCAGCACGCCGAGGTCGCACGGGCGCACCCCGAGGTCACCGACACCGCTGACCTGGCCGACGTCGTGCTCGACGAGGGAGCCCGTCTGCAGGAGCTCGTCGAGTCGCTGCTCCTGCTCACCCGCCTGGACGAACGCGGACGTGACCGGGACCGTGCCGTCGATCTCGACGACCTCGTGTTCGCGGAGGCGTCACGGCCGCGGGCGACCGTGCACGTCGACGTGTCCGGGGTCGCACCGGCCCGGGTCCGCGGCGACGACCGGCTGCTCGGACGGGTCGTGCGGAACCTCGTGGACAACGCCGTCCGACACGCGGACCGGGCGGTGACCGTCGCGCTCGGGAGCGTCGCGGGCGATGCGGTGCTCACCGTGGACGACGACGGGCGCGGGATCCCCGAGGGCGACCGGACGCGCGTGTTCGAGCGGTTCGTGCGGCTCGACGAGGGCCGGGCGCGGGACGCCGGGGGCTCCGGGCTGGGACTCGCGATCGTCGACGCCGTGGTCCGCGGGCACGGCGGGTCCGTCGCGGTGTCGGCCGCGCCCGACGGGGGAGCGCGGTTCACCGTGCGGCTGCCACTCCTGCGGGACTGAGTCGCGCCCGGTGCCCGGTCGCCGGCTGGTGCGGCGTCGCCCCAGGTCGCTTCAGGTCTGCTTCAGTGCCCGCTCGGCAGGCTGACACCATGCAGACCACGAAGAAGACCACCGCCCGCCGCATCGCCCTCGTCACCGCCCTCCCGCTCGTCGGAGCGCTGGCGCTCGCCGGGTGCGCCACCGACGACGACGACCGCGACGACGTCGCAGCCCCGGCGGCCTCCGCCCCGTCCGTCTCCGCCACCGAGGGCGCGACCGGCGACGACGACACGACCACCGACGCCGCCGCCGCGCCCGGGGAGGACGCCCTCGTCGCCGCGGCGGCCACGGCGCGCAAGGCCGTCGGCTCCGGGACGGTGACCTCGGTCGAGCAGGAGGCCGGCGGGACCTCGTGGGAGGTCATCGTCGTCACCTCCGACGGTGCCGAGCAGGAGGTCCACGTCGACGCCGACGGTGAGCGCACCACCGCCGGTCCGACCGAGGAGACCGCCGATGCGGACGACGTCGCGGAGAACGAGCGGTTCGTCGGCGCCGCGGACCTGTCGGTCGCCCAGGCGGCGTCGACCCTGACGAAGACCGTCCGCGGCACGGTCACCGAGCTCGGCCTCGACGACCACGCCGGCACGGTGGTCTGGGAGGGCGACGTCCTCGACGGCTCCGGCACGACCCACAGCATCCGCATCGACGCCGGCAGCGGGAAGGTCGTCACGAACACCGTCGACACCGACGACTGACGCCCCGGGCACCCGGCGGTCCCCGCGCTGATCCGGCCCGGCAGCGGCAGCACGGGTGCCCTCGGTACGGTCGGGCTATGAGCACCGCTCCCCGCTCCGACCGCCGAGGTCCGACCCGGAGGCGACGGCTCCTCCGGATCGTCTCGTGGGTCCTCGCCGTCCTGCTCGTGCTCGTGCTGGTGTTCCTCGTCTGGGCGCACATCGTCCTGCAGGGCACCCGGTCGGCCGCCCTCACGGTCTGGCGGGACGACCGTGTGTCCGTGCGGGACGCGGGCGACGCCGTCGTGATGACCCCGACGGGCATCGCGGACGGCGTCGGGATCGTGTTCGTGCCCGGTGCGAAGGTCGACCCCTACGCCTACATGGCGACGTTCCGGCAGGTGGTCGCGGACGGCACGACGGTCGTCATCACGAAGCCGACGCTCAACCTCGCGTTCTTCGACCGGCGCCCGCTCACCCGGTTCGAGGCGCACGCGCCCGACGTCCGGACGTGGGCGGTCGGCGGGCACTCACTCGGGGGCGTGCGGGCGTGCCAGCTCGCGGAGGACCGGGACGTCGCCGGGCTCCTCCTGCTCGGCAGCTACTGCGCGGACGACCGCTCGGACAGCGACCTCGACGTGCTCAGCGTCTCCGGCTCGCGGGACGGCCTGTCGACGCCCGAGGACGTGGCTGCCGCCCGCGACCTGCTCCCGGCCAGCGCGACGATGACCGAGATCGCCGGCGCGGACCACGCCGCCTTCGGGGCCTACGGCGCCCAGCCCGGCGACCTCCCCGCGACGGTCTCCCGCCGCGAGTCCGGCCGCGCGATCACCGCCGCCGTCGAGAGCTGGGTCCGCGACCTCCGCTGACCGGCGGGTGCGCGACGTGACCGCTGGACGGACCGCGGGGGGCACGGCCGACGCGGGGCGGGTCTCCCGGCGGTCGGCCGGGAGGCCCGTCCCGGCCCCGTCAGCGGGCGTCCGTGCCCGAGGCGGTCCGGTCGCGGCCGCGGGTCGCGCGGGCGATGAAGTACAGCACCACGCCGACGGCCAGCAGGATCGCCGCGTACAGCCAGACCTGTCCGCTCTGCTGCGTGAGCAGCAGGATGCAGGACGCGACGCCGAGCACGGGGACGAAGGTCCACACCCGGAAGTGCTCGTGCTCCACCTTGTCCTTGCGGAGCACGAGGACCGCGACGTTCGTGCTGATGAACACGAAGAGCAGCAGGAGCACGACGGTCTCGGCGAGCGTGCCGACGTCCCCGACGAGGGTGAGGAGCATCGCGACCACGGTGGTGGCGATGATCGCGGTCCACGGCGTCTTCCGCTTCGGGAGCACCTTGCCGAGCAGGCTGGGCAGCAGACGCTGTTCGGCCATGCCGTAGGTGACGCGGCTCGCCATGATCATGGTGAGCAGGGCACCGTTCGCGACCGCCACCAGGGCGATGAGGCTGAAGACCACGTCCGGGATGCCGACGCCGGTCGCGGCGACGACCGCCAGGAGCGGGCCGCTCGAGTCGGACAGCTCCGACGCGGGCAACGCGATCGAGCTGGCGAGCGCGACGAGCACGTAGACGACGCCGGCGGTGGCGAGGGAGCCGAACAGCGCACGGGGGTAGACCTTGGCCGGCTCGCGGACCTCCTCGGCGACGTTGGCGGAGGTCTCGAAGCCGACGAACGAGTAGTAGGCGACGATCGCGGCGCTGAGGGTCGCGAGTGCCGGGTTCGCCTCCGCCGGGAAGGCCCCGACGCGGGAGACGTCACCGCCGCCACCGCCCATCATCAGGGCGACCGACACGATGACGATGACCAGGCCGGAGAGCTCGATGATCGTCATCACGACGTTGCTGCGGAGTGAGTCCGAGATGCCGCGGGCGTTCAGGCAGGCGACGAGGGCGAGGAACACGATCGCGGCGGGCACGGGCGGGACGTCGATGAACGTGCCGAGGTAGTCGCCGGCGAACGCGAGGGAGAGCCCAGCCGCGCTCGTCACACCGGCGGCGAGCATCGAGAACCCGACCAGGAACGACACCAGCGGCACCTTGTAGGCACGCTCGGCGAACACCGCGGCGCCACCGGCCTTCGGGTACTTCGTGACGAGCTCGGCGTACGAGCCCGCGGTGAGCAGGGCCAGGAGCAGTGCGAGCACGAGCGGGGCCCACAGCGCACCGCCGACGTCCTTCGAGAGCGTCCCCATGAGGGCGTAGATGCCCGCGCCGAGGACGTCGCCGAGGATGAACAGGAACAGCAGGGGACCGGTGATCGCCTGCTTCAGCTTCGAGCCGGTCCCGTCCTGCGGCCGTGCGGTGGTGTCGGATGTCATGAGCGCGAGCGTCTCTGCCAGTCGCTGGACGCGTCCACAGGTCCGCGTTGTGCGGACCGGACCGGTACCCGTGGGCATCGGCCACCGCTGGAGGACAGCGCCGCGTGCCGGTCCTAGAGTGGGACGCGCAGCACTCGTGTTCGACACCGCTCCCTGGAAGGTCTGCCCCATGACGTCGTCGGATCGGCGAACCCCTGCTCGCCTCGCGGACCAGCGGGCGCTCCTCTTCGACCTCGACGGTGTGCTCACGCCGACGGCCGAGGTGCACATGCGTGCCTGGAGCCGCCTCTTCACGCCGTACCTCGCCGCACACGGGGTCGCGCCGTACACGGAGCAGGACTACTTCGGGTTCATCGACGGCAAGCCGCGGTACGACGGGGTCCGCTCGCTCCTGCACGACCGCGGGATCGACCTGCCCGAGGGCACCCCGGCGGACGACCCCACCCTGGACACCGTCTGCGGGCTCGGCAACCGGAAGAACGCCGAGTTCACCGCGGAGCTCGAGGAGCACGGCGTGGCCGCGTACCCGGGGTCGGTGCGCTTCCTCACCGCAGCGATCGCCGCCGGCTACGAGGTCGCCGTGGTGTCGAGTTCCGCGAACGCGAAGCACGTGCTCCGCACCGCGGGCATCATCGACCGCTTCGACGTGATCGTCGACGGCGCCGTCGCGCGCGCGGACGGGCTCGCCGGCAAGCCCGCCGCCGACACGTACCTCGACGCGGCGACCCGCTTCGGGCTCACCGCGGCGGAGTGCGTCGTGGTCGAGGACGCGACGAGCGGCGTCGAAGCCGGCCGGAACGGTGCCTTCGGCCTGGTGGTCGGGGTGGACCGCGGTGCCGGGGTCGACGCCCTCCGCGAGCACGGCGCCGACGTCGTCGTGTCCGACCTCGCCGACCTGCTGCCCGACCTGCGCGGGGCGGGCACCGACGCGCCCGCTGCCGACCTGCGCGGTGCGGGCCCCGACGCGCCCGCTGCCGACCTGCCTCCCGTCGACCCCCGGAAGACCGCATGAACCCCATCACCGAAGACCCCCTCGACCGCGTCCGGTACCCGGTCGACGAGTGGGCCCTGATCGAGACCGAGTACGCCGACGAGCAGGGCGTCGACGAGACGAACTTCGCGGTCGGCAACGGGTACCTCGGCCTCCGCGGCAACTTCGACGAGGGCCGCGGCGGCGTCCAGTACGGCACGTACATCAACGGGTTCCACGAGACGTGGCCGATCCGGCACGCGGAGACCGCCTTCGGGTTCGCGAAGACCGGGCAGACGATCATCAACGTCCCCGACGCCAAGGTCATCCGCCTGTACGTCGACGACGAGCCGCTCGTCCTGTCCGAGGCGGACATCCTCCGCCACAGCCGCCGGCTCGACTTCCGCGGCGGCTACCTGCTGCGCGAGACCGAGTGGTCGACGCCGTCCGGCAAGCGGGTCCTCATCCGCTCCCGGCGCCTCGTGTCCTTCGTCGAGCGGCACCTCGCCGTCATCGACTACGAGGTCACGATGCTCGACCACGACGCGTCGGTGCTGCTGTCGAGCCAGGTGCTCAACCGTCAGGACGTCGCCGACGAGTACCACGCCGGCATGAAGGCCGCGGCCGCCGCGTTCGACCCGCGCAAGGCCGAGTCGTTCACGGACCGGGTCCTGCAGCCGCGGCTGAAGCGGAACGCGGGCTCCCGCGCCCTGCTCGGCTACCAGGCGTCGAGCTCCGGCATGACGATCTGCGTCGGCGTCGAGCACCGGCTCGAGACCGAGAACGCCTGGGACGAGACCTCGAGCATCGAGGACGACCTCGCCAAGCACGTCTACCGGGTGCAGGCGAAGGCCGGGCAGCCGATCCGGCTCGTCAAGAGCATCGTCTACCACACCTCCCGCGGCGTCCCGGCGCGTGAACTCGCGGACCGCTGCGACCGCACGCTCGACCGCGCCAAGTACGAGTCCGTCGAGCAGGTCTTCGGCGAGCAGCGGAAGTGGCTCGACGACTACTGGGCCCGCAGCGACGTCGAGGTCGCCGGCCAGCCGGAGATCCAGCAGGCCGTCCGCTGGAACCTGTTCCAGCTCGCGCAGGCGACGGCCCGCACCGACGGGCACGGCATCGCGGCGAAGGGCGTCACCGGCTCCGGCTACGGCGGGCACTACTTCTGGGACATGGAGATCTACGTCCTGCCGTTCCTGTCGTACACGGCGCCGATCGTCGCCCGGAACGCCCTCCGCTTCCGCTACAACATGCTCGACGCCGCCCGCTCCCGGGCCCGCGAGCTGAACCAGCGGGGCGCGCTGTTCCCGTGGCGGACGATCAACGGCGAGGAGTCCAGCGCCTACTACGCGGCCGGCACCGCGCAGTACCACATCGACGCGGACATCGCCCACGCCCTCATGCAGTACGTGCGGGCCTCCGGGGACACCGACTTCCTGAAGCGCGGTGCGATCGACATCCTCGTCGAGACCGCCCGGCTGTGGGAGGACCTCGGGTTCTGGCGCTCGAACGGCGACCAGAAGTTCCACATCGACGGCGTCACCGGCCCGGACGAGTACACGACGGTCGTCGACGACAACATGTACACGAACGTCATGGCGCGGGCGAACCTGTGGTCCGCGGTGAACGCCTGCCGGCAGCTCGCGGTCGACGACCCGGACGAGTACGCCCGCATGGTCCGTCGCACCGGCCTCGACGCCGAGGAGATCGTCAACTGGGAGCACGCCGCCGAGTCGATGGAGATCCCCTTCGACCCGCACCGCGGCATCCACCCGCAGGACGCCCAGTTCCTCGACAAGGAGCTGTGGGACCTCGAGCGCACGCCCGAGTCGAAGCGCCCGCTGCTCCTGCACTACCACCCGCTGGTGATCTACCGGTTCCAGGTGCTCAAGCAGGCCGACGTCGTGCTCGCGTTGTTCCTGCAGGGCCACGAGTTCACGCCCGCCGAGAAGCGCCGTGACTTCGACTACTACGACGCGCTCACGACGGGCGACTCGACCCTGTCCGCCGTCGTGCAGTCGATCATGGCCGCCGAGGTCGGCTACCACGAGCTCGCCGACCAGTACTTCCAGACCGCGCTCTACGTCGACCTGGCCGACCTGCACGGCAACACCACCGACGGCGTGCACATCGCGTCCACCGGCGGCATCTGGGGTGCGCTCGTCAACGGCTTCGGCGGCATGCGGGACCACGGTGGCCGGCTCACGTTCAACCCGCGGCTGCCGGTGGACTGGGAGCGCCTGACCTTCCGGATCACCGTGAACGGGTCTCGGGTCCGTGTCGACCTGACGCAGGAGGCGCTCACGTTCACGGTCGAGACCGGTGGCGGGTTCGACGCGTGGGTGCACAACGCCCCGATCCAGGTACGTCCGGACGAGCCGACCGTCGTGCCGCTGCCGCACCAGGGGCCGCGGATGAGCGGACACGCGCCGACGACCAGCGACATCCAGGGCACGCTCCGTGCCGACGGATCGGTGATCACCGCCTCCATCCCGACGATCTCGCTGGAGCGCGACGAGGAGGACGACGTCACCTCCTGACCGGTCGGGAGGCCCGCCCTCCGTCCGCCCCGCTGCCCGCTTCCGCCTGGACCACCGTCCAGGCCGGGGCGGGCAGCGTGGTCTCCCGTGCCCCTCCGGGCCGATGACGTCCCACCCCGGGCACGACCGTCGCGAGAGGAGCACATCATGGGCAAGCGGTTCGAGGGCAAGGTCGCGATCGTCACGGGCGCGGGATCCGGCATCGGAGAGGCCACGGCGCGGGCGTTCGTCGCCGAGGGCGCCGGCGTCGTCCTGGTGGACAGCGTCGAGGAGAAGGTCCGCGACGTCGCCGACTCCCTGCCGACCGAGCAGGCGCTCTGGCTGCAGGCGGACGTCGCCGACCCGGACGCATGGCCGACCGTCGTGGACGCGGCGATCGACCGGTGGGGGCGCGTCGACGTGCTCGTGAACAACGCCGGCACGTTCACGTCGGGCGACATCACCGAGATCGCGCCCGAGGAGTGGCGCCGGGTCGTCGAGACGGACCTGTCGAGCGTGTTCTACGGCACGCGGGCGGCCCTCCCGGCCCTGCGGGACACGAAGGGGTCCGTCGTGAACACCTCGTCGGTGTCCGGGTTGGCGGCCGACTGGCGGATGAGCCCGTACAACGCGGCGAAGGGCGGCGTGACGAACTTCACGAAGGCCGCAGCGCTCGACAACGGCCAGCACGGCGTGCGGGTGAACGCGGTGGCGCCGGGACTCATCTGGACGGACCTCACGACGTCCCAGGCGGAGGACGAGGAGCTCAAGGCCGCGTTCGCCGAGCGGATCGCCCTCGGTCGCGGGGGCCGGTCGGAGGAGGTCGCGGCCGCGGTGCTGTTCCTGGCGAGCGACGACGCGTCGTTCATCACCGGCGCGGTCCTGCCCGTGGACGGCGGCACGACGGCGAGCAACGGGCAGCCGCCGCAGGCCTGACCTTGCGTTCAGAACACGTTCTGAAGACAATGTCTTCATGACTCTCCTCGCTCCACCACGACGTCGGCGGATCGTCCAGTCGTCGGACCTGTCCCGGCACGCGAAGGACGTCTTCGCAGCGGCCGAGCAGGAGCCGCTCGAAGTGACGCGCCGCGACGGCGCTCCGCTCGTGCTCACCACCAAGGCGCGGTCCGACGACGACGATGCCGTCCTCGACATCGCCGCGGAGCTCATCGCCGCCGTCACGGTGAACGAACACCTGCCGTTGCACGAGCGTCTCGCGATCCCGTACCCGTGGATCGCCATGCTCAGCCGTGACGACCAGCGACAGTTCGCGCGGGAGATCGTCGAGGTCGCCCGGGGTTCGTTCGCGTTGCGGCAGCCCCGCAAGCTCCTGCTCGAGATGCAGGCGTGGCGCAACTCGGCCGAGGCGATCGCGGCCGGCTGGGCCGCCGCGGAGCCCGAGCTCCTCCAGGAACCGGTCGTCGTCGAGAAGCCCTGAGTCGTGGCGGCACGACGGAATGCGGTGCCCCGTCCGGTCCGCACGGACGAATACACGATCGTGCTCGCGACGAGGTCGGCGGAGCAAGGGTGGCGAGACCTCGTCGCGACGCAACGGAACGCCGTCGTCGCGGCATGGGAGCGGCTGGCAACGGATCCGCTGACCGAAGACCTCACCTGCCACGCACTGCGTGGTGCGCTGGGGTCGGTGGCCTACCTCGGCCGGTCGTGGGTCCGTCGGCAGCTGGAACTGAAGCGCGGAGCCCGGGTCTGGTTCGTGGTCGACCCCGAGGAGCGTGTCGTGCACCTGCTCGACGTCCACACGCGTCACCCGAACCAGACGAAGTGACGCGAGTGCGGGCCGCCGTCTGTCTCAGAGGAGCTTGCGGAGCGTGTTCGTGTTCCGGGTCGTCGTGGTGCGCTTGAAGCGGGCGGCCCCGGCGCGCTTCGCGAAGGGCGTCGAGGTGCTCGACCCCTTCGGGCACGACCAGTAGACGACGCCGTCACCGCGCGCGACCTGCTCGACGCCGCCGCCCGTGACGCCGTCGAGCAGGTCGTCGAGCGCGGCGTCCTCGGATCCGAACACGACGTAGTCGTGCCGGTCCGCTGCAGACGGGAACGGGAAGCCCGCGACGATCCCGGCCACGGCGGCGTGCGGGACGAGGACGATCCAGGCGTCGTACCCGAAGCGATCGCGGAGTGCCTGCTCCACCGCCGTCCGGAGTGCGTCCGCGTCGGCGGCGTCGTCCGCGGTGAAGAGGACGTTCCCCGACGCGAGGACCGCCCGGACGTCGGTGTGCCCGAGGCCGCGGACGAGCTCGGCCAGCTCGGCGCTGCGGATGGTGATCCCGTTCACGTTCACTCCGCGCAGGAGCGCCACCCACCTCGTCATGTGGTGACGGTAGCGCGGGCCGTACGGGGCGTCCACGATCACGTCCACGTCCGGGCGACGCTCCACCCGTCGGCGTCCGGGACGATGTCGACCACCAGGGTCTCGCCGTCCTCGGCGGTCGCCTGGAAGCGCCACCCGGCGGTGCGTTCGGGTGCGTGGGTGATCGCGGTGGGCAGGTCGGTCGGCGTCGTGGTCAGCCGGGTCGGGACGTCGGAGACGCGCCAGCGCCGGCCCAGCCACACCAGTCGGGCGGGTGCGCCGCCGGTCCACCACACGGTGGCAGCGGTGTCGACGATCATCATCAGGAGCCTCCTCGTTCGAATGTGTGTTCGAATGCTAGGTCGGCCCCTCCGACAGCTGCAAGCGCCCCGGCGTGCCGCGTTCGTCCTCCGGAGCACGCCCAGGACGACGCGAGGAGCGGTCGTGTAGACGAGCAGCATGACGAACGACGACGGGCAGGGTCCCGACTCCGCACACCAGGTCCCCGAGGGGGTGTCCGAGGCGACCGTCGAGGCACTCGGCAGCCTCTCCGCGGCGATCGAGGTCATCGAACACGCACGCGGACTCCTCTACGGCTTCCATCGACTGACCGGCACCGCCGACCTGAACATCGGCGAGGCGGTCGAGCAGCTGCGGAAGGCCGGGCACATCGAGCTCGCCGAGCGGATCGACACCGAACTCGTCGGGCGGAACGTCATCGCCGGGCGGTGGACGTTCCAGATCATGGAGGACTACGACGACGGCTACTACGCCACCGCGAAGGAGCTCGAGCGGACCGCGCGTGAGCAGCTCGTCGGCGGCAGGCGCCACCTGTTCGAGGCGAGCATGAAGGAGGACCGGCGGACGCCGGGTCTGCCCCACCACGAGGCCACGCCGGCCGACCTGCCGGACTGATCCGCGCCTCCCGGCCGAGCGGCACCAGGCGTCATCGGCGCAGCGCGGACCGACAGCGCACAACAGGAACCGGCCCACACCACGGACGTCCGTGGTGTGGGCCGGTTTCTGTCGTGCCGAGCCGATCGGCGCCGCGGCCGGACCTCAGCCGACGCCGAGGAGCGACTCCAGCGGACCGCGCGCGAAGTAGAGCAGGAAGCCGGCGGCGACCACGTACAGCAGCCACGAGACCTGGCGGCCCTTGCCGGACAGCGCCTTGATGAGGACCCAGCTGATGAAGCCGGCACCGATGCCGTTCGCGATCGAGTAGGTCAGCGGCATGACGACGATCGTGAGGAACGCCGGCAGCGCCGACCCGAAGTCCGTCCAGTCGATGTCCGCGACCTGGGCGACCATGAGGGCACCGACGACGACGAGCCCGGCGGCGGCGACCTCGAGCGGGACGACCTGGGTCAGCGGCGTGAGGAACATCGACGCCAGGAACAGCAGGCCGGTCACGACCGACGCCATGCCGGTGCGGGCGCCCTCACCGATGCCGGACGCCGAGTCGATGAACACCGTGTTCGACGACACCGAGGCGCCACCGCCGGCGATCGCGCCGGCACCCTCGACGACGAGTGCGGCGCGGAGGCGCGGGAACGTCCCGTCCTTCTCCGCGACCCCCGCCGCCTTCGCCAGGCCGGTCATCGTGCCCATCGCGTCGAAGAAGTTCGTGAAGACGAGCGTGAAGACGAGCATCGACGCGGCGAGCGGGCCGATCCGGGCGAAGGCGCCGAAGTCGAACTGGCCGACGAGGGACAGGTCGGGCAGGGCGAACAGTGCGCTCGGCAGCCCCGGGGCGTTGAGGTTCCAGCCGGTCTTCGACTCGACGGACGTCGGCACCTGGAACACGGCCTGCAGGATGATGGCGATGACGGTCGTCGCGACGATGCCGATGAGCAGCGCGCCCTTGACGCGGCGGGCCATCAGCGTGCCGATGATGACCAGACCGATGAGGAACACGATGGTCGGCAGTGCCCCGATGGACCCGTCCTCGCCGAGCTGCAGCGGCGGCGACGCGAGCCCCGACGAGCGCACGAACCCGGAGTCGACGAGCCCGATGAACGCGATGAACAGGCCGATGCCGACGGTGATCGCGGCCTTGAGCTGTGCGGGCACCGCCGTGAAGATCAGCGTCCGGATCCCGGTCAGGGCCAGCAGCACGATGATGACGCCGTTGATGACGACGAGGCCCATCGCCTCGGCCCACGTCACCTGCTGCACGACGCTGACGGCCAGGAACGAGTTGATCCCGAGACCGGCCGCGATGCCGAACGGCAGGTTCGCGATGACGCCCATCGCGATGGTCATCAGGCCCGCGACGAGGCCGGTGGCCGCGGCCACCTGAGCGTTCTCGAGCCAACCGCCGCTCACGTCCTTGGCGGCCTGGTCAGCGCTGAAGCCGCCCAGGATGAGCGGGTTGAGGATGACGATGTAGGCCATCGTCACGAAGGACACGACGCCACCACGGACCTCGCGCGGGATGGTCGATCCACGCTTCGTGATGGAGAAGAAGCGGTCGAGACCGGATGCGACGCTGTTCCGGGGCGGGCTGGATGTCTGCGGGGCGCTCACCGGTGGAGTTTAGAGGACGGCCGGACCGACCGGCACGTCGCGACGGGATGCTAGTCCTGCCGGGAGGCCCGTTCCTGGTGATCGGGGTACGTCACCGCGTTCTCCGGTCAGGACCGCACCGCATGACCGGTGTTGGATGAGCGGGTGACGCAGCGCATGGACCGTGCCCGTGTCGAGGCCGCCGTGCGCGATTTGCTGGCGGGCATCGGCGAGGACCCCGACCGACCAGGACTCGAACGCACCCCGCAGCGGGTCGCGGACGCCTACACCGAGTTCTTCCACGGGCTCGACCTCGACGCGACGCAGATCGCCCGGGACGGCACGGTGCCCGCCGACGACGGGGAGCGCGGCGACCTGGTGGTCGTGCGGGACATCCGGTTCCGGTCGGTGTGCGAACACCACCTGCTGCCGTTCCTCGGGACCGCGCACCTGGCGTACGCGCCGGGGGAGCGGCTCATCGGCCTCGGGACGCTCGCGCGGGTGGTGGAGGCCCTGGCCTCGCGTCCGCAGCTGCAGGAGCGCCTCGGCGAACAGGTCGTCGCCGCCGTGCAGGACGGCCTCGAGGCGCGCGGCGTCCTCGTCGTCCTCGACGCCCAGCACCAGTGCGTGACGACCCGGGGCGAGCGGCAGACGGGCTCCACGACCGTGACGGTCGCGGCGAGCGGGATCCTGTCCGAGGCCGCCGGCCGCGCGGAGGCGATCGCGCTCATCGGTGCGGGGACCGGGAACGGGACGGCCGCTGCGGCCGACGCCGGCCACGGGACGGACGCCTGATGCGCCTCGGACCCGCGTCGGGCCTCCCGTCCGGACCCTCCGGCTGGGTCGTCCCCGAGCTGCGCGCCCCGGTCCGCACCATCGGCCGCCGCACGATCGACTTCGACTCCCGCATCGCCGTCATGGCGATCGTGAACCGCACCCCGGACTCCTTCCACGACCAGGGCCGCACCTTCGCGCTCGACCGTGCCGTCGCGGCCGCCGTCACCGCGGCCGAGCAGGGCGCCGACTGGGTCGACATCGGCGGCGTGAAGTTCGCGCCCGGACCCGAACTGTCCGCGGCGGACGAGATCGACCGCGTCGTGCCCGTCGTCGCGCAGGTCGCGCAGCAGTCCGACGTCACGATCAGCGTCGACACCTTCCGGCCGGAGGTCGCCGCCGCCGCGATCGCCGCCGGTGCCAGCGTCGTGAACGACACCACCGGGCTGACGGACCCGCGGATGGCCGAGGTCGTCGCGGACTCGGACGCCACCGTCGTCATCACCCACTCGCTCGCCGCGCCCCGGCAGGAGTACCCGAAGCCGCAGTACGCCGACGTCGCCGGTGAGGTCGCGGCGTTCCTCCGGCTCCGGGTCGACCGGGCGCTCGCCGCGGGCATCCCCGAGGAGCGGATCGTCATCGACCCCGGGCACGACCTCAACAAGACCACCGTGCACACCCTCGAGCTGACCCGGCGCCTGCCGGAGGTGGTCGCGCTCGGCTACCCCGTCCTCGCGGCGGTGTCGAACAAGGACTTCGTCGGGGAGACCCTCGGCAGACCGCGCGGTGAGCGGCTGTCCGGGTCCCTCGCCGCCGCGACCATGAGCGCGCTGCTCGGCGCGCGGATCGTCCGGATGCACGACGTCCCCGAGGCCGTCGACGCGATGCGCATGGTCGAGGCCGTCCTCGGCTGGCGGGAACCCCTGGAAGCGAGGCACAACACGTGACCCACCTGCCCGGCTCCGTCGACGACCTGTCCGACGACGACCTGCTCGCCGCCTACACGGACGGCGCCGAGGGCACCGCGGGCGGGGGCTGGCTCCGCGTCAACTTCGTCAGCTCGCTCGACGGCTCCGCCACGGCGGCGGGGAGGTCCGGCTCCCTCGGCGGCCCCGACGACCTGCGCGTGTTCGACCTGCTGCGGCGAGCGGCCGACGTCGTCCTGGTCGCCGCGGGCACCGTGCGCGACGAGGGCTACGGGCCGATGGTCCTGCACGACCCGGACGTGGCCTGGCGCCGGGCGCGCGGGGCGGCAGACCACCCGGTGTTCGCGATCGTCACGGGGTCGCTCGGCCTCGACCCGGCGTCCCGCGTGTTCACCGAGGCGCCCGTCCGGCCGATCGTGCTCACGACCTCCGCAGCCGACCCCGAGCGCCGCCGGGCCCTCGAGGCCGTGGCCGACGTCGTGTCCTGCGGCGAGGACTCGGTCGACCCGGTGCTCGTCCGCGCTGCCCTCGTCGACCGCGGCCTCGCACGCATCCACTGCGAGGGCGGTCCGTCGTTCCTCGGGTCCCTCGTCGCGGCGGACCTGGTCGACGAGCTGTGCCTGTCGATCGACCCGTCGCTCGAGGGCGGGGCCGGCGGACGCATCGTCCACGGCTCGTCCCCGGAGCTGCGGCGGATGCGGTTGGCGCACGTGCTGCGCGGGGCGGGCGACGTGCTGCTCACGAGGTACGTCCGGGCGCGCTGACGGCTTGCGGCTGGACCGATCGCTCAGCATCGTTGTCTGACATGTATCATTTCAGTACGATCGGTGCATGCCACCGTTCAGTGTTCCGCCCCGTCTCATGCTCCTGACTGCCGCTTCGACGGTGCTCGCCGTCAGCGCCACACTCTCGGTCGGTACATCTCCGACGAGCGCCGCGGTCTCGACCGCGACCAACGCTCCGAGTGCGATGAGCGACGCACCGTCGGTGGAGCAGGACCTCCAGGACATCGTGCGGGAAGCCGAGACGTGGAAGCCGCTGTCGGAGGAGGCCACCTCGACTGCGGTTGGGACGTGGACGGAGCGAACGGGTCGATCTGCGAGCGGTCTGCAACTCGACGTCGAGGCCGCCAGGGCATTCCGTACCTCCGGGGGGACGGTACTCAGGATCCCGTTCGCGTCCTCAGCCGGGGTGCTCCCGCAGTCCAACCTGTCCGCCGTGGTCGAAGGGAACACGGTGCTCGGGTGGAGTGAGATGGTGCTCATCCCTCGGTCGGCAGACTCCGGACGCCTCCGAACGTGGGTCGATGGCACGCGCCGCATCGATCGGATCGTGGAGGCGACCGCGCCGGTGGTCCGCTCGTCGTGGTGGAGTCGCTTCTCGTCGTGCCTCAGTGGTGCCGGTGTTGCTGCATGGGCGATCACCGCGCTGTCGATCGCTTGTTCGGCCGCCTGTGTCGTGACTGCTGGTGTCGGCTGCATCGCCTGCTTGACCGCGGCGTCCGCAGTGACCAGTGGAACGATCTCGTTCTGTGCGGGGAAGGCGAGTCGGGGATGACCCGCACCACGAAGACGACACGACGGATGGTTCCACCGGTACTCGCGATCGCAGCGGCTCTGGTCATGCTCGCAGGCAGGCTCCTCCCGCCGCTCCGAGAGGCGCCGATCGTCGTCTGGAGTGCAGCGCTCACGCTCCTGCTGGCGGCGCTTGTCTTCGCCGTCGCCGTCCGGCCTCACGGGGACGGCCGGCGGTAGGGTCGGCACGTGATCGACGTCGTGGTGTCCGGGGTCCTGTTCGACATGGACGGGACGCTCGTCGACTCGACCGCGATCGTCGAGGGTGCCTGGGGACGGTTCGGCGCCGACCACGACCTGGACCCGCAGACGATCCTCGCCTTCTCGCACGGCCGTCAGACGATCGACACGATCCGGCGGTTCCTGCCCGACCTGTCCCCGGACGAGCAGCGCCGGGTCGCGCTCGAACTCGTGAACGACGAGGTCGAGAACACCGACGGCATCGTCGAGGTCCCCGGTGCCGGCGCCTTCGTCCGACGGCTGCAGGACGCCGGTGTGCCGGTGGCGCTCGTCACCAGCGCCCCGCGGGACCTCGCCGTGAACCGGATGCGGGCCGCGGACGTGCCCGTCCCGGACGCGTTCGTCTCCGCCGCGGACGTCGAGCACGGCAAGCCGCACCCGGACGGCTACCTCCGCGGGGCCGCCCTGCTCGGGCTCGCCGCCACGGACTGCCTCGCCTTCGAGGACGCGCCGGCCGGCCTGGAGGCTGCGGTCGCCTCCGGCGCGACGACGGTCGCCGTCGGGGTGCTCGCCGCCGACGTGGCCCCCGACCTCCCGCGCATCACGGGGTACGACGGGATCACGGTCACGCCGGAGGGCGACGGGTTCCGGATCCGCGGCTGAGCCTCCGGTCCGCTCCGCGCACCGCTCGCTGGACGTCGGCTGCGCACTGCGAGCGCGTCCAGCGCGGGGCGACGACCGTGGTGTGCGCGGCCCCGGAGACCCCGGTCCGCGGAAGGAGTGACCATGGCAGCCCTCGACGGCAAGAAGATCCTCGTCATCGCGACGAACTACGGCGTGGAGCAGGACGAGATCGTCGTCCCCACCGACCAGCTCCGTGAGCGTGGCGCCACCGTGACCGTGGCCGCGAAGGAGTCCGGCTCGATCGAGACCCTCGTCGGCGACAAGGACCCGGGCAAGAGCGTCGACACCGACACCACCTACGACGGCGTCTCCGCCGGCGACTACGACGCGCTCGTCGTCCCGGGCGGCACCATCAACGCCGACACCATCCGCCAGGACAGCACCGCGGTCGGGCTCGTGAAGGCCTTCGTCGACGCGGGCAAGCCGGTCGCGGCGATCTGCCACGGCCCGTGGACCCTGGTCGAGGCCGGTGTCCTGCCGGGTCGCACGATCACGTCGTTCCCGTCGCTGCAGACCGACGTGCGCAACGCCGGCGGCGAGTGGGTCGACCAGGAGGTCCAGGTCGACACGACGAACGGCACCGTGATCACCTCGCGCACGCCGGACGACCTGCCGGCCTTCGTCGACGCGATCGAGTCAGCGCTCGTCTGACCCCTCACGGGGCGCGACGTGGGCGGTCACCCGCAGCGGTGTTCCGCTGCGCGGTGCCGTCCACGTTGCGTGTCGCGGCCGCCTCGTCGCGGTCAGGGGTCCGGGACCGGGTGGGCCGTGCGGAGCACCGCCGCGCCGAGGGAGAGCACGCCGTCGGACTCCGGGTCACACCGCACCCCGCCGTGTCCCCGCATCGCGCGGAACGCCCCCGGTGCCACCTGCGTGTCCATCCACGCGCACGGGTTCGCCGGCCGGTACCCGCGGAAGCGCACGGGCCCGTCGCCGGTGTCGAGCGAGAACGGCTCGCCGCGCAGCGCCTCGACGTCGACGCCGCGCAGGAACACGTTCCGCCGGGTCGCCGCCAGGTCGATCGGCGTGCCGAGCTCGCGGCCGACCTGCTCGAGTCCCTCGACGCCGATCACCGTCACGGTCGCGTGCACGTGCGCCCGGGCCGCGAAGTAGCGGTCGCCGACGATGCCCAGCCCGGCCCGCAGGTCGATCCGTTCCCGGAGTTCCCGTTCCCCCGGCTGCGGAGGGGCGGAACCGTCGGCCGGACGTCCCTCGTAGCGGTGCCGCCGGGAGGCGAGGAGCATCACGACCTCGACCTCGCGGGCATGCGGCAGCGCGTCGGACGCGAGCGTGTCGGAACCGGGACCCATGCGCACGACGGTAGTCGTGCCTCCCGGCCGGCCGTCGCCCCGTCACCCCGGCCCCCGCCCGCTGCGATGTCCGATCTCCGCCGGTCCGCTGTCGTCGGCTCGTGTCAGGCTGACCGCATGATGACGACCGGAGCCGGAGCGCTGCACGACGAGCGGTACCGCATCGCGGCCTCGCGGGACGCCCGGTTCGACGGGCAGTTCGTCACCGCCGTGCACTCCACCGGCATCTACTGCCGACCCAGCTGTCCGGCCAGGACCCCGCGGTCGACCGGCGTGACCTTCTACCGGACGAGCGCCGCCGCGCACCTCGCCGGGTTCCGCGCCTGCCGCCGGTGCCTGCCGGAGGCGACCCCGGGCAGCCCCGAGTGGGACCTGCGCGAGGACGTCGCGGGTCGCGCGATGCGCCTCGTGGTCGACGGCGTCGTGGACCGGGAGGGCGTGCCCGGCCTCGCCCGCCGGGTCGGCTACTCCGAGCGGCAACTGAACCGCATCATGACCGAGGAGCTCGGCGCCGGCCCGAAGGCCCTGAGCCGCGCACACCGGGCGCAGACCGCCCGGACGCTGCTCACCGGGTCCGACCTGCCCGTCGCGGACGTCGCGTTCGCCGCCGGGTTCACGAGCATCCGCCAGTTCAACGACACCGTGCGCGAGGTCTTCGCGCTCACGCCGACCGAGCTCCGTGCCCACCGACGCTCGGCACCCGGGTCCGACGGGGCGCTGCGGGTGCACCTGCCGGCCCGGCCGCCCTTCGACGTGCAGGGCCTGCTCGAGTGGCATGCACTGCACGCGCTCCCCGGCATGGAGCAGGTCGGGACCGGGGCGGACGGTCGGGTCACGTCCTACGGTCGGGTGCTGGACCTGCCGGGAGGCCCGGCCTGGTTCCGCGCGTCCGCGGCGGCAGCGGACGGGGCCGGGTCGCGATCCGGCCGTCGTCGTGGGACGGCACCGCGAGGCAGGGGTCGCGTCGGCCTCGACCTGCTCGTGCGCCTGACCGACCTGTCCGACCTGCCGACGCTCGTCGCCCGGGTGCGGGCGCTCTTCGACCTGGACGCGGACCCGGTGGCGGTGGACGACGCGCTCGCCGCGGTGCCCGCACTCGCACCGGTGGTCGACCGCGTCCCCGGCATGCGGTTGCCCGGGGCGGTGGACCCGCATGAGGTCGTGTTCCGCACCCTCATCGGGCAGCAGGTGTCCGTCGCGGCGGCGCGGACCGCACAGACCCGGCTCGTCGCCGCGCTCGGGACGCCGGTGCCGGAGGGGCTCGTGCCGGGTGCGGCCGTCGCGCGGACGTTCCCGCGCGCCGCAGTGGTCGCCGAGCGTGGTCGTGAGGTCCTCCGTGGCCCCGCTGCCCGCGTCGACACGATCATGCGCGTCGCGGCGGCGCTCGCCGACGGGTCGCTCGTGGTCGACGGCGGCCAGTCCCTCGACGACCTGCGATCGGGGTTGCTCGCCGTGAAGGGGATCGGGCCATGGACCGCCGACTACGTCGCACTGCGGGTGCGGCACCACCCCGATCTGTTCCTCCACAGTGACCTCGCCGTCCGGAACGGTGCACAGGAACTCGGACTGCCCGGGACGGCGCGTGAACTCTCCCTATGGTCGGAACGGGTGGCCCCCTGGCGGAGCTACCTGACGATGCACTGCTGGCGGCCGATCGTCGATCGCGCGATGGACCGGACCGCTGCGACCTCCACGACCTCCGGGAAGGACCCCCGATGACCGACGCTGTCTGCACCACCCTGACCACCCCCGACGGACCCTTCACCATGCTCGAGGACGACCGCGGTCGGGTCCTCGCCTCGGGGTGGACCGCCGACGTCGAGCGGGTCCTCGCCCGGATCGCCGAGCGACACCGGCCTCCGCGGGTCCTCGAGGGACGGGTCGCCGCGGCCGACGCCGTCGACGCCTACTACGCGGGGGAGACGGACCACGCCATGCAGGTGCCCGTCCACCAGGTCGGGACCGACCTGTTCACGGAGGGGTGGCGGCGGCTGCGGGACATCCCGGCCGGGTCGACCCTGACGTACACCGCGTTCGCGAGCGCGATGGGTCGACCGGATGCCGTCCGGGCAGCGGCGAGCGTCTGCGCCCGGAACGCCCCGGCGCTGTTCGTCCCGTGTCACCGGGTCCTGCGCTCGGACGGCTCCCTCGGCGGCTTCGCCTGGGGACTCGACGTCAAGCGCGCCCTGCTCGAACGTGAGTCCGTGGGCGTCGACGCGCTGGTCTGACCCGCGTCCGACGGCACCGGTGTCCACAGGAGCCGTGCTGTCGTCCACAGGAAACGTGCCGCCGTCCACAGGGATCACAGAGCGCTCCCCCAGGACGCGGGTGGTGACTCTCGGGGCTCCGCCTGTCAGACTCGCGACGACGGCGTGGCCCACGACCAGCGGGGGCCGAGATCAGCGTCGCCCGAGCTGTGCGTGGTACCGACCAGTGCCATCCGCCCGGGGACGGACCACACGACGTCGGGGACGAACGAGGACGCCATGACGACCAGCACCGGACGATCGGTGACGTCTGCGGACGGCACGCAGATCGCGGTCTCGTCGAGCGGTTCGGGCCCCGTGCTCGTCCTCGTCGGCGGCGCCTTCGACCACCGGGGAACCCCGTACGTGGACGCCGTCGTCGCGGCGTTCTCCGACCGCTACCGGGTCGTCACGTACGACCGGCGCGGTCGGGGGCAGAGCGGCGACACCCGGCCGTGGTCCGTCGAGCGCGAGGTCGACGACCTCGCAGCGGTCGTGGCCGACGCGGACGGACCGGTCGACCTGCTCGGCATCTGCGTGGGGGCCGCCGTGGTCCTGCACGCCGTCGCCGCTGGCGTCCCGGTGGGTCGGGTCGTCCTCTACGAGCCGCCCTACCGCGCGAGTGCCGACGCCCGGGCGGACGACGTCCTGTTCGCCGACCGCCTGGACGAGATGATCGCCGGCGGCCGACGGGCTGCCGCGGTGCGTGCGTACCTGACCCGCGTCCTCGGGGTGCCGATGCTCCAGGTGTCCGCCGTGCCCCTCAAGCCGAAGCTCTGGAAGGCGCTGCTCGCCGACGCCGGCGTCCTCGGTCGCGACGTCCGGGTCCTCGGCGGGCTCGTCGTGCCGGAGCGGGTGCTCGCCGCGATCGGCGTCCCCGTGCTCGTCGCGGCCGGCACCGCGGGCGCGGTGTGGGCCCGTGGGGCTGCCCGCGCGGTGGTGGAGAGCGTTCCCGGGTCCACGTCCGTGGTCCTCGAGGGGCAGGGGCACGTGCCGGACCCCGTCGTCCTGAAGGAAGCCGTGGACGCGTTCCTCCTCGGCGAACGCAGCCCGAGCACCACTGACCAGCCCGAGCAACACTGACCAGCCCGAGCACCACTGACCAGCCCGAGCACCACTGACCAGCCGGAGTCGCACCGGACGGTGGGAGCCGCACGGTCTGCGCAGCCCGGCGCGGTCCTGCGCCAGGATGGACGGGTGAACGCACCCCGCCTCGGACTCCTGCTCGACGTCGACGGCCCGATCGCCAGCCCGCTCTCGCGGACGATCGCGATCCCGAGCATCATCGAGGACCTCGTCGCGCTCGCCGCGGAGGGCATCCCGGTCGTGTTCAACACCGGCCGGAGCGACGCCTTCATCCGTGAGCAGGTCGTCGGACCGCTCCTCGCCGGAGGTCTCGCGGCCGGCGGTCGCGTGCACGCGATCTGCGAGAAGGGCGCCGTCTGGTGCTCGATCGGACCGCAGTTCCCGGACGGCATGGGTGAGCTCACCGTCGCCGAGGACCTGGCCCTGCCGCGCGACTTCGCCGACGAGATGCGCGACCTGGTCCGGGACGAGTACGCCGACTTGGTGTTCTTCGACGAGACGAAGCGCGCGATGGTCTCGATCGAGCAGCTCGTCGAGGTCGACAACGCCGCCTACCTCGCCCGGCAGCCGGCGTTCGACGCGCAGGCGATGGCAGCGCTCGAGCGGCGGGGACTCGGCGTCCGTCGACTCGACGACGTGCGACCGGACGAGCACGGTGCGGTGGACTGGCGCGTCGACCCCACGATCATCTCGACGGACATCGAGTCCGACCGGAGCGGCAAGGACCTGGGTGCCGAGCGTGCGCTCGAGCTCCTGGCCGAGGACGGGGCCCTGCCACTCGAGTGGCGGACGGTCGGCGACTCCCGGAGCGACTACGCGATGGCGGACTGGCTGCACGCGAACGGACACCGGGTCGCCCACGTCGACGTGCGGCCGGCCGACGGCGTCCCGGAGACGCCGTACCCCGTGCTGACCGCGCCGGAGGGTGTCATCCACGACGAGGCCGGTGCGCGCTTCCTGCGGGAGTGGCGGACCGCCTGACCGGCGCCACCATGCGACCGCCTGACCGGCGTCACCATTTGCGGACGCTCGTGGTACACCACTACCCTTCCGGGGTCCGCCTGCTCCGATGACGGGAACGTCCCATGGCCCTCCGCACCAAGTCCATCGAAGCGTCGCTCGCCGACGCCGACGAGAAGGGGCGCTCGCTCAAGCGCTCGCTGGGGACGTTCGACATCGCCGCGATGGGGATCGCCGTCGCGGTCGGTGCCGGCATCTTCTCGGTCGGCGCGAACGCCGCCGCCAACTTCGCCGGACCCGGCGTCATCATCTCGTTCATCCTCGCCGCGGTCACGTGTGGCCTGGCGATCATGTGTTACGCCGAGTTCGCCTCGACGATCCCGGTCGCCGGGTCCGCGTACACGTTCACCTACGCCACGATGGGCGAGCTGCTCGCCTGGATCGTCGGGTGGGACCTCATCCTCGAGACGCTGACGGCCAGTGCCGTGATCGCGAAGTACTGGGGCATCTACCTCAGCACCGCGTTCGACGTCTTCGGCATCACGCTGCCGAGCACAATCGCCCTCGGCCCGATCGGCTTCACGTGGGGGCCGGTGCTCATCGTCGGCGTCTTCACGGCGCTGCTGGCGTTCGGCACCCGCCTGTCGAGCCGGGTGTCCGCGGTGATCACGATCATCAAGGTCGCGATCGTCCTGTTCGTCATCGTGGTCGGCGCCTTCTTCGTCAAGGCCGCGAACTTCACGCCGTTCATCCCCGCGGCGGAGCCGGCGAAGGGTGCCGAGGGCAGTGTCTGGACGCAGTCGCTCGTGTCCTTCGCCACCGGGTCCGAGCCCGCGCAGTACGGCGTCTTCGGCCTGCTCGCCGCCGCCTCCCTGGTCTTCTTCGCGTTCATCGGTTTCGACGTCGTCGCGACGAGTGCCGAGGAGACGGAGAACCCGCAGAAGACCCTGCCGCGCGGCATCTTCATCGGGCTCGGCATCGTGACCCTGCTGTACGTCGGCGTCAGCATCGTCATCACCGGCATGGTGTCGTACAAGCAGCTCGCGCAGGAGGACGCGCCCTCCCTGGCGTCGGCGTTCGACCTCGTCGGGCTGCCCTGGGCGGCGGGCATCATCGCGATCGGGTCGCTCGTCGGCCTGACCACCGTCGTCATGGTGCTGCTGCTCGGCCTGTCCCGCATCGTCTTCTCGATGAGCCGTGACGGCCTGCTGCCGCGCTGGTTCTCGGTGACGAACCCGAAGACGCAGACCCCGGTCCGGGTGCAGGTCGTCGCGGGCATCATCGTCGCGTTCCTCGCCGGGTTCACGCCGGTCGAGAACCTCGAGGGCATGATCAACATCGGCACGCTCTCGGCCTTCGTGCTCGTGTCGGTCGGCATCATCGTGCTGCGGAGGTCGCGTCCGGACGCACCGCGCGCCTTCCGGGTGCCGTGGTCCCCGGTCATCCCGATCCTGTCCGCCGTGCTGTGCTTCTGGCTGATGCTCAACCTCGAGGTCGAGACCTGGCTGCGCTTCGTCGTCTGGCTCGTCATCGGCTTCGCGATCTACTTCGGCTACAGCCGTCGGCACAGCCGGGTCGGTCGCGGCGAGCACTGACCGCCGCCCGGTGCCCGCGCTCGGTCGTCGCTGTCCCCGCGCCGACCGGACCCAGCGCCGACCGGACCCGCCGCTGTCCCAGCGCCGACCGGACCCGCACAACGAGAGCCGGATCGAACCACGGAACACCGTGGTTCGATCCGGCTCTCGTTGCGTCAGACCGGCCCGAACCGCGGGCGTCGAACCGCGGCGTACGGCAGGGACGGGTCCGAACCGCGGCGGCCCTTGCCACGGCGGCGTCAGGCGCCGAGCAGCAGGGCCACGCCGAACGCGAGCATGACGACCGCGACGAGGGCGTCGAACACGCGCCACGTCACCGGCTTCGCGAACAGCGGTCGCAGCAGCCGTCCGCCGAACCCGAGCGCACCGAACCAGAGGCAGCTCGCCGCCACCGCACCGACGGTCCACCACCACCGGTCGTCGACGCCCTGTCGGTTCGCCACCGACCCGAGGAACACCAGCGTGTCCAGGTACACGTGCGGGTTCGCCCACGTGAAGACGAGCATCGTCAGGACCGCGGCCCGCATGGTCGGCCCACCCGGACGGCCCGCGCCGAGCCGGGCGGGCGGCGTGCCGTCGTCTGCGGCACGGTCCTCGAGCCGGATCGCCTCGTCCGAGGGGCGCAGCGCCCGCCGGGCCGCGAGCACCCCGTAGGTGAGCAGGAACGCCGCCCCGACGAACCGGATGACGAGCAGCGCCACGGGCACCCGCTCGACCACCACGCCGACACCGAGCACCCCGGCGACGATGAGGGCGGCGTCCGACAGCGAGCACACGGCCACCGCGACCGCCACCACACCCGGACGCGCGCTGACCGCGAGCCGCAGCAGGTAGGTGTTCTGGACCCCGATCGCGACGATGAGGGCCAGGCCGGTGCCGAGGCCGGAGAGAGCGGGGAGGAGAGCGGTCACAGGGGAACCGTACGGTGCTGAGCTGGATCAGCACAGCTCATGATCGTGGTGCGCCGTAAGCTGCGCTCATGGTGCAGTTCCAGCGCGACCACCTCGAGACACTGCTTGCCGCCGTCGACACGGGCACCTTCGACGCGGCCGCGCGGACCCTGTCGATCACGCCGTCGGCGGTCTCACAGCGGGTCAAGGCGATGGAGCAACTCGTCGGGCGGGTGCTGCTGCAGCGGACCACCCCGATCACGCCCACGGCCGACGGCGAGGTCGTGCTCCGGCACGCGAGGCAGGTGCGGTTGCTCGACGAGGAGACCTCGCGTGCACTCGCCATGCCGGGCGCCGACGGGGCGGGACACACCCCTTCGATCCCCCTCGCCGTGAATGCGGACTCGCTCGCCACGTGGTTCCTCGACGCCCTCGCCCTGGTGCGGCACGACACCGAGGTGGTCTTCGACCTGCACCGTGAGGACCAGGACCGGACGGCCGAACTGCTGCGCTCCGGCACGGTCATGGCGGCGGTCACGGCGGAGGCGGCACCGGTCCAGGGCTGCTCCTCCGTCCCGCTCGGCGTCGATCGCTACCGGGCGGTCGCCGCGCCGTCCTTCGTCCGTCGGTACCTGGACGGCGCCGACACCGAGCGGCGCATGACAACCAGACTCGACCGGGTACCGCTCGTCGACTACGACCGTGACGACGACCTGCAGCAGGGATTCCTCCGGCGGGTCCTCGGGCACGCCCCGCGCGGTCCACGGCACTACGTCCCGAACTCCGCCGACTTCGCGCGCGCGGTGCAGCTCGGGTTCGGATGGGGGCTCCTGCCCGAGGCGCAGTGCCTCGACGCGCTTCGTTCAGGTGCGCTCGTCGAGCTCACCCCGGGGCGGCGGGCCGACGTCGCGCTGTGGTGGCAGCGGTGGACGACGGCGTCACCACTGCTCGAACGCGTCACGGACGCCGTGCGGTCGGTCGCTGCGGAACGGCTGCATCGGCCGGCTTGACCTGCGGTGCGGGACCGGTGACGCGCCCAAGCGGACCGATGTCCGCGGAACGCACGAGCAGCGCCGCGCCGCGCCCGTGCCCCCTGACCTGGGGGTCTGTTCACACGATCGTCACATGGCGGTCGCGGGTCGTGTCGTACGATCGCACCACTGACGGCGCGGGCCGTCAGCAGCTCGACCCGAACCCACCGAACACGGTCCCGCCTCCCGAGGGCGGACCCTCCGGTGCACGCCGCACCCACGGCGAGCACCGTGCCCCGGACGAGGAACCCTGGCCTCCGTCCGTGCCGGACCACCGCGTCCGGATCCTGTCGCCGACGTCGCCGACACCCGTCGTCCGTCGTGCCCCGCGAGCACGACGGATCGACATCTCCGACACCCGACAGGAGAACGCGCATGTCCGCACCCACGGACGTCCGGCGACCCCGGACGACCACTGCACCCCTGACCGAACCCGACGACCGCACCGTGATCGAGGTCCCGGCCGACGGGCAGCCCCGTCGCCGGACCGGTCGCCGGTCCTCCGGCGGCCTCGTCGCCGGCGGCGCCCGAGGCGCCGAAGGCGCCGACCGCCCGGCCGCACCGGTCGTCCACGTGACCGAGCAGCCCGCCGCCGCCCGCAACCGCGACACCCGGGCCCACAGCCCGGTCATGGTGCTCATCGTGCTGCTGGCGACGCTCGGCGTCGTCACCTACGCGGTGTTCCTGCTCAACCCCGCCAACCGCGGGGACTTCCTGCCCTACGGGCTCGTCATCATCGCGGAGAGCGTCCTCGTCGGGCAGTCCCTGCTGTCGATGTGGACGATCCTGTCCGGCGGTACCGACCCGCGTGACTTCGCGTTCCACAACACCCAGGACACGCTCTTCGACCCCGACGAGATCGCCCGTGACGGGCTCGCCGAGCGCAGCCACCGCTGGCCGATGCGCGTCCGCGGCAAGCGGGTCGTCGTCGACGTCTTCATCACCGTGTACGGCGAGGAGCTGACGAAGATCGCCGCGACCGTCGCCGCCGCGGTCGCGATGCGCGGCGAGCACCGCACGTGGATCCTCGACGACGGCCGGAGCGACGACGTGCGCGCCCTCGCCGACCGCCTCGGCGCCCGGTACGTCCGTCGGCTGTCCTCGAACGGCGCGAAGGCGGGCAACATCAACCACGCACTGACGCTCGCGAAGGGCGACTACTTCGCCGTCTTCGACGCCGACTTCGTGCCCGCGAAGGACTTCCTGTTCGAGACCGTCCCGTTCTTCGCGGACGAGTCGATCGCGTTCGTGCAGACCCCGCAGACGTACGGCAACCTGCACAACCTCGTCTCCCGCGGCGCCGGCTACATGCAGACGGTGTTCTACCGCTTCATCCAGCCCGGCCGGAACCGGTTCAACGCGGCCTTCTGCGTCGGCACGAACGTGATCTTCCGCCGTGCGGCGATCGACGACGTCGGCGGCATCCACACCGACTCGAAGTCCGAGGACGTCTGGACGAGCCTGCACCTGCACGAGCGCGGCTGGAAGTCGGTCTTCATCCCGATGACCCTGGCGGTCGGCGACGCCCCGGAGACGATCGAGGCGTACAGCAAGCAGCAGCTCCGCTGGGCCACCGGCGGATTCGAGATCCTGCTCACGCACTTCCCGTTCAACCCGAAGCGCAAGCTCACGATGGACCAGCGCCTGCAGTACTTCGTCACCGCGAGCTTCTACCTGACCGGCATCGTCCCCGGCCTGCTGCTGCTCGTCCCGCCGCTCGAGATCTTCTTCGACCTCCGCCCGATGAACATGTCGATCGGGGTCGGCGAGTGGGTGCTGTTCTACCTCGGCTTCTACCTCATGCAGGTCGTCCTGGCGTTCTACGCCCTCGGGTCGTTCCGGTACGAGACCCTGCTCCTGGCCGCGGTGTCGTTCCCGATCTACGCCCGTGCGCTGTGGAACGTGCTCTGCGGGAAGGAGCAGGCCTGGCACGTCACGGGAGCCGGTCGGGGCCGGGCGCCGTCGCCGTTCAACTTCATCGTGCCGCAGGTGCTCGTCTTCGTGTTCCTGTCCCTGACGAGCGTCGTCGCGATCTGGCGTGACGTGTCGAACGGGCAGCTGACGCTCGCCACCGCGTGGAACATCACGAACTCGGTCATCTTCGGCGCCTTCATCGTCACGGCGTTCCGTGAGCAGTCGGTCAACCGGCGGGCCGCCCGGCAGGAGCGTGACGCGGACACCGCTCCGGTCTTCGTCCTCGCCACGGCCGGCCTCGAGCCCGCGCCCGCCCTCCGGACCCAGGTCGTCCGCCCCGACTCGCTGCAGAACGCACGCGACGTCATCACCGCCAGCGCCGCCTCCGGCACCCCGACGGCCGTGGAGGTCGCATCATGACCTGGACCAACCGACTCCGCCTGTACGGCGGCATCCTGGTCGTGCTCGTCGTCGTCGCGGCCTGCACGCTCGTCTTCAACCAGCGGCGGAGCGCCGTGACGAGTGCCTCGGCCGCCATCACCGCACAGGAGTACGCCGTCGGCACCGACTACGGCGGAACGGTCACCGAGGAGTACGTCGAGGAGGGTGACACCGTCCGCGAGGGGCAGGAGCTCATGCAGGTCCAGAGCCTGCAACTCGCCCAGGACATCCGGAAGGGCGTCGTCGGCGCGGACACCACCACCAGCGCGTACGAGATCGAGCCCGACGGCCTGATCACCTTCAAGGCGGAGGTCTCCGGCACCGTCGCGAAGCTCGACGTGAAGGCCGGTGGGTACGTGCAGGCCGGCTCGGAGCTCGGCACGATCCACAAGGCGAAGAGCCTGTTCGTCACGTCCGAGTTCCTCGTCAGCCCGCGCGACTACGGCCGGATCACCGACGGTGCGACCGTCGACCTGCGCCTGCCGAACGACCGCTCGATCGAGGGGACCGTCAAGAACGTCAGCGTCGTGACCGACGCCGACGGCCAGGCGAAGACGACCGTGTCCGTGGAGAGCCCGGAGCTGTCGGCGTCGCCGTCGTCCGGGGTCACGAGCCCGGGCACCCCGGTGGACGCGACCCTGCACCTCCGCGACGACGGCCGGCTGGCCGGTGTCACCGACGCGTTCCGCGACTTCCTCCGTCAGATCGGGATCTGAGCGTGCGGCTCCGTGCCGCTGCCGTCGCCCTCGTGGCCGCGTCCGCGCTCGTCCTCACCGCCTGCACCGGGACCGGCACCGAGACCGGGACGGGAGGCCCGGACCGCGCCACCGGGACCGGCTCACCGTCCGCGGACGGTCCGGACCGGGAACAGGCCCGCGACCAAGCCCGCGCCCTGGCCGTCCTCGGTGCCGTGACGACGACCACCGCGGGCACCATGCGTCTCGCCGACGGGCTCGTCCCGCCGACGAACCGGTGGTTCTCCGGCCTGGTCTACGGCGCCGCACCGCAGCCGGTCTTCCCGACCCCGATCTCGTGGCAGGTGACCGACGACGGGTTCGCCGCCGGGCTGCCCGTGGTGAGCGCCACCGAGAAGACGATCGCCGGTGGTGCGGTGCAGCAGGTCGGGCTCGACCTCGGCGCCGACCGGACCCTCGTGTCCGCGTACGACCAGGTGTCCGTGACGGTCGAACACCGCGACGGCGACCGGGTCGTCGGGCACACCGTCCTCGCGCAGGGGTCCCCGCTCGTGTCCTACACGGCGAAGGCCGGACAGACCGTGCGCGCGACCTCGAGCATCACCGCGACCGGTGACGGCCCCGACGGCACGACGACGGGCACCATCGCCGCCGACGGTCGCACGTGGGGCGTCGTCACCAGCGGCGACGTCAGCGGCAGCGCGATCGAGCTCGGTCGCGGGGGCACCGTCGTCCTCTTCCCCGTGCCCGACGACGCGACCGGCAAGCAGGTGCGTGCCCTGTCCACCGCGGCGGCGTCCCCGTTGCAGCAGGTCACCCTCGCCCGCTCGTCGACCGGCACCGCGACCCACGGCGAGCAGCGGACCGCTCTCGGGTACCGCACCGCGGCACGGGGCGACACCGTCATCGTGCCGCAGCCCGGTCAGGGCGCGACGGGTCTGGACTGCACGGGTCTGCACTACGCGACCATCACCGGGGACGCCCCCGTCTGCACCGGTGACGTGCTCCGGTTCGCGGCCCCGAGCCTCCAGGCCGACGACCGGTTGGACCTGTCCCGGCTGTCCTCGTCCGAACGCGACGAGCTGACCGGTCAGGTCCGTGCGGACGCCGGCGCGGTCTCGGAGGCGTCCTTCGGCGCCGACAGCTACGGCGGCGGCAAGGACCTGTACCGGGTCGCGAACCTGTACCGGCTCGCCACGCAGCTCGACCTCGACGACGTCGCCGCGGGCCTGCGGGAGCAGGTGGTCACGCAGATCGACCAGTGGACCGACCCGGAGGGCTGCGGCGTCAGCGGCACGCGGTGCTTCCGCTACGACGACACCGTGAAGGGCCTGGTCGGTCAGGCGCCCTCCTACGGGTCGGACGAGTTCAACGACCACCACTTCCACTACGGCTACCTGCTGTCCGCAGCGGCGGTCGTGGCGGACGGGTCGGACGACCTCGTGGCGAAGTGGGCACCCGTGCTCGACCTCGTCGCCGCGGACATCGCGTCCCCGGAGGCGACGGCGTCCTTCCCGGAGCTCCGCGTGTACGACCCGTACGCGCAGCACTCGTGGGCCTCCGGGTACTCGCCGTTCGCGGACGGGAACAACCAGGAGTCCTCGTCCGAGGCCGTGTCCGCCTGGAACGGGCTCGCCCGCTGGGGGACGGTCTCGGGTTCCCGGTCGACCGCGGAACTCGGCAGCTGGCTGCTCGCGAACGAGGCCGTGTCCGCGCAGCGCGACGTGCTCGACCCCGACCTGCGGGCGTTCCCCGGGTTCGAGCACACGATCGTCTCGCTGAACTGGGGCGGCAAGCGGGACCACGCCACGTGGTTCAGCGCGGACCCGGCGGCTCCGGCGGGCATCGAGCTCATCCCGATGCCAGCGGTCGCGACGGAGTACGTCGCGGCCGGCGGGAAGCGGCAGATCGCCCGGGTCCTCGACGAGGCCGTGCCGGAGGGCGACTACGCGGTGCAGTTCGGGGACTACCTGCTCATGTACCGGGCGCTCGCCTCGGGCAGCCAGGCGACGGCCGCGTTGGCCGCCGCGCGGGACCTGCCGGCGGAGGACATCGACACCGGCAACACCCGCTCGTACCTGCTCGCCTGGATCATGGCGCGCGGGTAGCGGGTGCCGGACCGGGAGCGCGGTCGGGGGACGCGCTCCTGGGCTCCGGCACACCTCAGGCGGCCTACCGTCGGGAGCATGACCACCTTGCGCGCGAAGACCACCGCCACCCTCGTCGGCCTCGCCACCGTCGGCCTGCTGCTCGGCGGCTGCTCGAACGCCGGTGCCCAGAACGGCAACCCGGTCGGGAAGGTGCCGGGCTCGGAGGAGTCCGCGACCCGCTCCGACCCGGGTCAGCGCAACAGTGCGCCGTGCGGGGTCGCCTCGAGCGCCGCCGTCGACGCGATCGACGAGGCGGTCGGCCCGCACGACGGCACCGACGTCGTCAGCGTCACGGAGAGCGACGAGGGCTGGTACCTCGGCGTCTCGGTCGCCCCGAACACGAGCGACGACCCCAACGACGACGAGGTCGGCATCTGGGGTACGGAAGAGGACCCCACCGCCGAGGACTTCGACGGCCTGGTCTTCCCGGTGAACAAGGTCGCCGAGGACGTCGTCGCCGACGAGCAGGGCTCCGCGACCGCAGCACCGTCCGCTTTCTCCGAGACGTCGAAGGCCGCGAAGCAGGTCCAGAGCTGCATCGTCGAGGCCGTCGACCACTGAGTCAGGTCTGGCAGCGCGGGCACCAGTAGGTGTCCCGCAGCGTGAGCTCCGACTCGCCCAGGTCGCCCGACCGGACACGCGTGCCACAGCGCAGGCAGGGCTTGCCGGCCCGGTTGTAGACCCAGAACCGCTGCCCCGGGCGGTCGACGCCCGTGGTCACGCGGTTGCTCCGGTCGCGGTTGGCGATGATGAGCCGGGAGGCCATGGTCACCATCCGCGCGGGGTCGCGCACCTCGCTAACGGGGCGCGTGGGCAGCACGCCCCGCAGGAAGCAGAGTTCGTTGCGGTAGACGTTCCCGAGGCCCGCCATCACCCGCTGGTCGAGGAGGGCGAGGCCGACCGGTCGCTCGGGGTCCGCGGTGAGGTTCGCGAGGGCGAGGTCGGCGTCCCAGTCCGGGCCGAGCAGGTCCGGACCGAGGTGTCCGACGACGGTGGACTCCTGGTCGCGCGGGACGACCTCGAGGACCCCGAGCGTGAACCCGACGGTCGACACGTCCGCGGCGTCGAGCACCACGCGCGCCTGGAACGCGGGACGCCGCCATCGCTCGCCGGGCCGGTAGACGTCCCACCGGCCCTCCATCTTCAGGTGCGAGTGCACGGTGAGGTCGCCGATCCGGTGCAGCAGGTGCTTGCCTCGTGGCACGACCTCGTCCACCGTCCGCCCGACCAGGTCGAGCGTGGCGAACGCGGGCACACGGAAGTCGCTGCGGGTCAGGACCTTCCCGGCGAGTGCGGCGTGCAGGCGGGCCGCGGCGCGGAAGACGGTGTCGCCCTCAGGCACGATCCACCTCAGGCCTGATCCACTCAGGCACGGAGTCGCAGTCCCTGCGGGGTGGCGGTGAAGCCCGCCCTGCGGAGCGCCGTGCCGAGCGCCGACTCGAGGACGAACTCCCCGTCGACCCGCTCCACCGACAGCTTGCCGAGCCCGGACCGCACGGTGGCCGCGATCGACGTCGCCGCCGACGCGAGGTCGGCCGGGTCCTCGGTGAAGGTCAGCACGCTCTTGCCGCCGCGTTCGACGTAGACGGCGAGCTGGCCGTCGACGAGCACGACGAGCGCGCCCGCCTTGCGGCCGGGTCGGTGCCCCCGTCCGGTCTTGGTGGGCGGGGTGGTGGTCGCCGGGGACGTGCCCGCGGCCTCCGTGCCGGTCGAGCCGTCGGCGTCCTCGTCAGCGGCGTCGTGCGGCCACGGCAACGCCGCCCCGTAGGGGTTGGCCGGATCGGTGGCGGCGAGGGTGAGCGCCTCTCGCGTGCGGTCCGGGTCGGCCCGCTCCTCGTCGTCCAGGTCCTTCGCGTACGTGCGGAGCCGGTCGACGGTCGGCCCGGTGGCGAACTGCGCCGCTCCGAGCCCCTCGACGAAGTACCCGCGTCGGGCGCGGCCGGACTCCTCGAACTTCGCGAGCACCCGGTAGACCCCGGCGAAGCCGCCCCGGACGCCCTCGACCTGCACGGCCCCGCGGGTGACGACGCCGTAGCGCTCGAGCAGGAGCTCGGCGGTCGCCGCGGCCCGGACGGTCGCGTCGGGTTCGGCGAGCGGCAGGAGCGACCAGCGGCCGCCGACGTTCGGCGGTCCGGACTGGGTCGGCAGCGTCGGCCGACGACGCCCGCGGTACGCCCGGGCCCGGGGCGCGGCGGACGTGCGCGCCGCGCCGCCGAGCATCGCCCGGAGCGGTGCGAAGGTGTCGTTCGTGATCTGTCCGGCCCAGACGAGGTCCCACAGCGCGGTCGTCAGCGCCTTGTCGTCGGTGCTCCCGACGGCCTGGCCGAGCTGGCGGAAGAAGTAGGCGCCACCGCCGGCGAGGGCACCGAGCACGTCCCGCTGCAGCTCGGTCGTCTCGTCCCCGGCGGCCTCGGCCAGGGTCGTCGCCGCGGTGTCGGCGAGGTGCAGGCGCACCCAGCCGTCGTTGCCGGGCAGGGTCCCGCCGCCGGACCAGAGGACCTCGCCCGTGGCGGTCAGCTCGTCGAGCATGCTCGGGGCGTAGTCGGACACCCGGGCAGGCAGCACGAGGGACTCCCATGAACTGGCGGGCAGGGCGACACCGGAGAGTTGGTCGACGACCTGCAGCACGCCGTCGATCCCGCGCAGCCCACCGCGGGTGCCGGGGACGCGGACGTGCTGCCACGCCGGCATGAACCGGGCGAGCGTGTCCGGGGACACCGGCTCGACCTCGTGCCGGAGCGCCGCGAGCGACTTCGTGCGGATGCGTCGGAGCACCTCGGAGTCGCACCACTCGGCGCCCTGTCGGTCCGGTCGGAACTCGCCCTCGACCAGCCGTCGGTCGGCGACCAGGCGACGCAGCGTGTCCTGCACGACCGCGACACCGAGACCGAGCCGACCGGCTGCCTCCTGCAGACTGAAGGGTCCGTGGCTGCGGGCGTACCGACCGACGAGGTCCCCGAGCGGGTCCGCGACCGGTTCGACGAACGCGGTCGGGACACCGATCGGCAGCGGGACGCCCAGCGCATCGCGAAGCCGGGACGCGTCCTCGATGACGGCCCACCGGGTGGCGCCGGCGTGCGAGAAGGTCAGGACCCGGCGGTCGTGCTCGAGCCCCTCGAGTGCCGTGCGCAGGGTGGTGCCCGCCTCGGTCCGGTCGGGGGCGTCCGCGAGCCAGCTGCGGTCGAGCAGCTCCTCGAGGTCGAGCGCGCCGACGAGCCGCAGGACGTCGACCATGCCCTCCACGTCCCGCGCCCGGCGGTCCGGGGAGAGCCGCTGCAGGTCGCGCTCGACGCCCTCGATGACCGCGGGGTCGAGGAGCTCACGCAGCTCTGCCCGACCGAGCAACTCGCTGAGCAGCGTCGAGTCGAGCGACAGGGCGGCAGCGCGACGTTCGGCGAGCGGGGAGTCGCCCTCGTACATGAAGGCGGCGACGTAGCCGAACAGGAGCGTCCGGGCGAACGGTGACGGCTGCTCGGTCTCGCTCTCGACGAGCCGGATGCGCCGTCGGGCGATCTCGTCCGCGATCCCGAGCAGGGACGGGACGTCGTACACGTCCTGCAGGACCTCGCGCACGGTCTCGAGCAGGATCGGGAACGTCGGGTACTTCTGGGCGACCTCGAGCAGCTGGGACGCCCGCTGGCGCTGCTGCCAGAGCGGCGAGCGGCGGCCGGGGTCGCGGCGGGGGAGCAGGAGCGCCCGGGCGGCGCACTCGCGGAACCGGGCGGCGAACAGCGCGGACCCGCCGACCTCGTCGGTGACGATCGCCTCGAGGTCGTCGCGGTCGAAGACGAACAGGTCCGCTCCGGGAGGCTCGGCGTCGGTCTCCGGGATCCGCACCACCATGCCGTCGTCGGCGGCCATCGCCCCGCCGTCGATCCCGTGCCGCTCCCGCAGGCGGGCCGCGACCGCGAGGGCCCACGGCGCGTGCACGGTCATGCCGTACGGGGAGTGCAGGATGAGGCGCCAGTCGCCGAGTTCGTCGCGGAAGCGCTCGACGACGAGCGTCGTGTCGCTCGGCACGTGGCCGGTGGCGGCGCGCTGGTCGCGGAGGAAGGTGATGAGGTTCGTGACCGCGCGGTCGTCGAGTCCGACGCCCGCCACCCGCGCGCGGGCGTCCTCGTCCGAGGCGGACTCGACCTCGCGCACGAAGGCACCGGTCGCGCGGCCGAGCTCCGCCGGTCGGCCCAGGCCGTCGCCCTTCCAGAACGGCACGCGGCCGGGCTGCCCGAACGCCGGACTGACCAGGACGCGGTCGTGGGTGATCTCCTCGATCCGCCAACTCGTGGCCCCGAGCGCGAAGACGTCGCCCACGCGGGACTCGTAGACCATCTCCTCGTCGAGCTCCCCGACGCGGGAGGCCCGCTCCCCGACCATGAAGACGCCGAACATCCCGCGGTCGGGGATGGTCCCGCCGCTCGTGACGGCGAGTCGCTGAGCACCGGGACGACCGGTCAGGGTGCCGTGCACGCGGTCCCAGACCAGGCGCGGGCGCAGCTCGGCGAACTCGTCGCTCGGGTACCGTCCGGTGACGAGGTCGAGCGTCGCGTCGAAGGCCGAGCGGGGCAGGCCGCTGAACGGGGCGCTGCGCCGGACCAGGTCGAACCAGTGCTCGACGTCGACGGTGTCGACCGCTCCGGCGGCGACGGTGTGCTGCGCGAGGACGTCGAGCGGGTTCGCGGGGACCGAGATCGACTCGATCTGCCCGCTGACCATCCGCTCGACGGCAACGGCGCTGTTGACGAGGTCGGCCCGGTGCTTCGGGAAGAGCACACCGCGGGAGATCTCGCCGACCTGGTGCCCGGCGCGGCCGACGCGCTGCAGGCCGCTCGCGACCGACGGCGGTGCCTCGACCTGGATGACGAGGTCGACCTCGCCCATGTCGATGCCGAGTTCGAGCGAGCTGGTGGCGACCACGCAGCGCAGCCGCCCGGACTTCAGGTCGTCCTCGATGATCGCGCGCTGGTCCTTGGACACCGAGCCGTGGTGGGCGCGGGCGAGCACCGGCACGCTCGGGTCCGAGCCGCCGCCCTCGGTCTGTCCGGATCCGCCGACGAGCTGGGCCGGGGGGCGCTTCGGCTGGGCCACCGGCGCGTGCGCAGACGCCCGCCCCGGGGACTGCGCGACCGCCACGGCGCCGACGCCGGCGGCCACGGGCTCGGCCACCTCCGTCGTCGCGAGCGCCCGTTCCTCGTGGATCTCGTTGAGCCGGGCGGTCAGGCGTTCGGCGAGTCGTCGGGAGTTGGCGAAGACGATCGTCGACCGGTGCTGCTCGATGAGGTCGACCACGGACTCCTCGACGTGCGGCCAGATCGATCCGTTCGTCGGGCTGGAGGTCGCGTCCGCCCCGACCGGTGGGGCGCCGAGCTCGGTCATGTCGTCGACGGGGACGACCACGCGGAGGTCGAACGTCTTCTGCGCGGGCGGCGCGATGATCTGCACCGGCGCACGACCACCGAGGAAGCGGGCGACCTCCTCCGCCGGACGCACGGTCGCGGACAGGCCGATGCGCTGTACGGGCTTCTCGAGCAGGTCGTCGAGGCGCTCGAGCGAGACGGCGAGGTGGGCGCCGCGCTTCGACGACGCGACCGCGTGCACCTCGTCGACGATGACGGTGTCGACGTTGACGAGCGTCTCGCGGGCCTTCGACGTGAGCATGAGGTACAGCGACTCGGGCGTCGTGATGAGGATGTCCGGCGGCAGCCGCAGGAGCTTCTGCCGGTCGGACGAGGGGGTGTCCCCGCTCCGGACCCCGACCGTGACGTCCGGGGGTTCCAGGCCCATCCGCTTGGCGGTCTGGGTGATGCCGACCAGCGGGCTCCGGAGGTTGCGCTCGACGTCGACTCCGAGGGCCTTCAGCGGGGACACGTAGAGCACCCGGGTCCGCTGCTTCGCCGGCGGGGTGTCGGTCGAGGCGATGAGCCGGTCGATCGACCAGAGGAACGAGGCCAGCGTCTTGCCGGAGCCGGTCGGGGCGATGACGAGCGCGTGCTGTCCGGTCGAGATGGCGTCCCACGCCCCGGCTTGCGCTGCCGTCGGTTCGCGGAAGGCACCCCGGAACCACTCGGCGGTGGCGGGGGAGAAGCGCTCGAAGACGTCCGTCATGGTCAGGTCCATCCTGCTCCTCACCACCGACAGCGTCCTGATGCGGGCGTTGCTTGACAGAACGAACAGTACCGATCTATCGTTACAGCATCACGACCGGTACGAACCTGGTCGTGGACCATCCTCCACGAAAGGAGTCGTCATGCACTCCATGGACGACCACACCAGCACCACGTCCCCCCGCGGCCCCTTCGGTCGCGGGCCCCGCGGACCCCGCTTCGGCGGCGCCCGCCAGCACCACGGCGTCGGGTTCCCGGGCCGTGACCACGACTCCGCCGGCCGTGGCGGTCGCGGCTCCGGTCCGGGCTTCGGCGGACCCGGCTTCGGCGGACCCGGGTTCGGCCCGGGCTTCGGCGGCGGCTTCGGCCCCGGTCGCGAGCGCCGCCGTCGCGGCGACGTCCGGCTCGCCGTCCTCGGCCTCCTCGGCGAGGGCCCGCAGAACGGGTACGCCGTCATCAAGACCATCGCCGAGCGCACCGGCGGCGCATGGAAGCCGAGCCCCGGTTCGGTCTACCCGACGCTCCAGCAGCTCGTCGACGAAGAGCTCGTCGTCTCGACGGGCGACGGCCGCAAGACGCTCTTCGAACTCACCGACGCCGGACGCGCCGAGGTCGAGGCGAAGGCCGACGAGATCGCCGCCGCGTGGGAGTCCACGCCCGGCATCCCCGACTCGCAGCGGGCGTTCGTCGAGTCCCTCCGCAGGGCGATGGGCGTGCTGCACATGTACCGGACCACCGCCACGGAGGCGCAACTCACCGCCGCCACCGCGAAGGTCGACCAGCTGCGCCGGGACCTCCTCCAGATCCTCGCGGACTGACCGTCCGTCCCGGCTCAGTCGCCGATGAACGCCGCGACGTCCGCCAGCTCCGCCGCGGAGACCGCGTGCGGCAGACCCGGGTAGCTCCGATCGGTCACCCGGGTGTGTGCGGCCGCCCACGCGCTGGTCCTGGCGGTGGCCTCGGCGGGGATGACCGTGTCGGCGTCCCCGTGTCCGAGGAACACCCGTGGTCGGACGGCGGCCAGCCGGTCGTCACGACCGTCGTCGACACCGGGGACCACGAAGCCGGACAGCGAGACGGCGAACGCGAACGCCTCCGGTCGCGTGCGCAGGAGCTGCAGGGCCATCGACCCGCCCTGCGAGAAGCCGAGCAGACCGATCCGCGGGTGGTCGGCCGCGACGGCGTCGATCCAGTCGAGCACGGCGGTCGCGGACGCGTCGGCGGCGGCGGGGTCCGGTGACCCGGGCGTCCCGAGCGGGTACCAGCTGAAGCCGGGCCCCCACGGGTCCGGTGCCCGGAGCGCTGCCACCGTCCACGCCGCGGGCAGGGCCGGTGCCAGACCGAGCAGGTCGTGCTCGTGGGACCCGACCCCGTGCAGGGCGACGAGGAGCGGGGTCCCGACGCGGTCCGCTGCCGATCGGGTCCACTGCACGACGTCCGCATCCACCATGGGGACAACGGTATCCGTCCACCGCCGTGCTCCTCCGGCACCGGATTCGCCGCCTGGCCTGGTAGGAACGGTGCATGGCCTCGCTCCGCACCCCCGACCCCGACCCCGACTCCGGCTCCGGCTGGCTGTCGGACGAGGAACTCGCGACCGTCCGCCGTCGCATGCCCATCACCTACGTGGAGGCCGTCCCGGTGCGCACCGACGGCCTCGGAGTCGTCACGGAGGTCGGCGTGCTGCTGCGCGTGTCCCCGAGCGGATCGATCGCCCGGACGCTCGTCTCCGGTCGCGTGATGTACGGCGAGTCGATCCGCACCGCGCTGTTCCGTCACCTCGAGAAGGACCTCGGGCCGATGGCGTTCCCGCAGCTGCCGCCCAGCCCGAACCCCTTCACGGTCGCGGAGTACTTCCCGCTGCCCGGCGCCTCGGTGTTCACGGACGAGCGGCAGCACGCGATCTCGCTCGCCTACGTCGTGCCGGTCACCGGGACCTGCGAACCCCGGCAGGACGCCCTCGAACTGACCTGGATGAGTCCGATGGAGGCCGCGTCCGACGCCGTCGCAGACGAGATGGAGGGCGGTCGCGGTGCGCTGCTCCGTGCCGGTCTCGCCTCGGTGGGCGCCCTGCACTAACGGCGTCCCCCGCACACGACGAAGCCCCCGGATCCGATCGGATCCGGGGGCTTCGCAGCGCGGTACGGGACCGGCTTCGTTACTTGTCGTTCTTGAAGGAGTCGGCGACGCCGTGTGCAGCGTCCTTCACGTCGGTGACGCCCTGCTTGGCCGAGGCCTTGCCCTGGTCGGTCTGACCTTCGGCCTTCAGGCGGTCGTTGTCGGTGGCGTTGCCGAAGCCTTCCTTGGCCTTGCCGGCCGCCTTCTCAGCGGCGTTCTTGATGTCTTCGATCCCAGCCATACGTGCTCCTTCCGACGACGGACGATTCCCCGGTGGACGCTCGCGCATCCGCCGGTGACCAGTACCGTACGCGGCGACACCGGGCCGCTCGGAGGAGACGTTGAGGTTGGACCGGGTCAGCGACCGCTGCCGGCCGGACGGGAGGCGCGGCGGGACCCACCACGACGGGCTGCGGGCGCAGCGTCGTCACGCGGGGACCGACCGGCGGCGTAGCCGCCGTCCGACGACCACACCGACGCGGAACCGCCGCGGGTGGTGTCGGAAGCGGCGCGGCGCGGTGCGCCACGGCGCTGGCCGGAGGCGGCACCGCCGGTCGACGCGCCACGGCGGTCGTCGCGACCGGCCGCGTCGGACCGACCACCACGACGGGAACCCGAACCAGCCGTGTCGGTGCCGGCAGCGGAGCGCCCGGCGGAGGACGAGCCTCCCGACCGGCCGCCAGTGCCACCGACGGGGGCGCCACGACCACGCGAGCGGCCACGACCCTGGCCGGCGGCGTCACCGGAGGACTGGCGACGCGGCTGCTGCTGCTGGACCACGGGGGTGGTGTCCTCGCGGTACGGGGCGACCTCGCCGACGAGCTCGGTCACGGCCGGGGAGGTCGCGGTCACCTGCTGCGGGGTGACCTTGATCGCTGCGGCGCGCATCATCTGCGCGACGTCACGACGCTCGGCGGGCATCGCCACCGTGACGACGTCACCCGAAGAACCGGCACGGGCGGTGCGGCCGGAACGGTGCAGGTACGCCTTGTGCTCGGTGGGCGGGTCGACGTGCACGACGAGCTCGACGGCGTCGACGTGCACACCGCGGGCGGCGACGTCGGTGGCCACGAGGACGAGTGCGTCGCCGGAGGAGAACCGGGCGAGGTTCCGCTCACGGGCACCCTGCGACAGGTTGCCCTGCAGGTCGACGGCCGGGATGCCCTGGCTCGACAGCTGCTTGGCCAGGCGCTTGGCGTGGTGCTTCGTGCGCATGAAGAGGATGCGGCGGCCGGTGCCGGAGGCGAGGGCCTTGACGAGGTCCTTCTTCGCGTCGGCGTCGGCGACCTCGAACAGGTGGTGGGTCATCGCCTCGACCGGGCTGGTCTCGTCGTCGACGGAGTGCATCACCGGGTCGTGCAGGAACTTCTTGACGAGCTTGTCCACGCCGTTGTCGAGCGTGGCGGAGAACAGGAGGCGCTGGCCCTTGACCGGCGTCGCCTGCATGATCTTGGTCACACCGGGCAGGAAGCCCATGTCGGCCATGTGGTCGGCCTCGTCGAGGACGGTGACCTCGATGGCGTCCAGGTGCACGTGGCCCTGCTGCATCAGGTCGGCGAGGCGACCCGGGCAGGCCACGACGATGTCGACGCCGCGGTTGAGCGCCTCGACCTGACGGCCCTGGCCGACGCCACCGAAGATGGTCGTGGTGTTGAGGCCCATCGCCTTGGCGAGGGGGGCGAGCGTCGCGTCGATCTGGGTCGCGAGCTCACGGGTCGGGGCGAGCACGAGGGCACGGGGGCGACCGGCGCGGCGCTGGCGGGGTGCGGCGGCGAGACGGGCGGCGAGGGGGATCGCGAACGCGATCGTCTTGCCGGAGCCGGTGCGGCCACGGCCGAGCACGTCCTTGCCCTTGAGCGAGTCCGGGAGCGTGTCGACCTGGATCGGGAAGGCGTTCTCCTTGCCCTGGCCGACGAGGACGTCGACCATCGGGGCGGGGACACCGAGGTCGGCGAACCGGACGTCGGCGGTGTGGGGGTCCTGTGTGGTGTTCTGGGTGGTCATGGTGACCTCTCGGGCCGTTGCCGGCCGGGAAGGCGCGCGGTCGAGGCCGGCGCGGGCGGGAGCGCACCCGTGAGCGGTCCGTGTCCCGGAGGAGACGGCGCTGGTGGACGGGTGCTGTCGCCGCAGCAGAGAGCCTGGCACCGGTTCCGTCTTCCCGGACGGGTTCCGGGAGGAGGGGAGGTGCGCGATACATCGGTGTCGGTTCCGCGTGTGAGCCGCTGGGGCTCGGTGCGGGACACCGGGAGTTTCGGGGGCGTCCGTACGACGCACGAGGCGATCGGCGCCTCGAGTGGTCCCAGCATAGCGGGCCGGGGACCCGGAGCGGGAGGGGGCGTTCGCGATGAGCGTGCGAGGATGCCTCGTGCGCACCCGGATCCCCGTCGTCATGGCCGCCCTCGTGACCCTCGTCACCCTCGCCTCGGCGGGCTGTGCGGGCGCGGGCGGCGAGACCGCGCTGGCGGGTGGTGCCACCGCGCACGCCGACGGGTCCGCCGCTGCGGCTCCCCGGCCGCTCCCGACGACCGGCATCCCCGACTACCAGCTCGGCGGCGGGTACGCCCCGCCCGCCGGCGTCACCGTCGTCGCACGGGACAGCACCGAGCGACCGGCAGCCGACACGTACGGCATCTGCTACGTCAACGGCTTCCAGACCCAGCCCGGTGACCGCGGTTCCTGGCTGTCCGACCACCCGGGAGCGGTCCTCCGGACGGCGGCCGGCACCCCCGTGCGCGATCCGGGGTGGCCGGACGAGATGCTGCTCGACACCCGGACGGCAGCGGCGCGCGCGACCATCACCGCGGTCCTCGGGCGGACGATCGCCCGGTGCGCGGACCGTGGGTTCGACGCCGTCGAGTTCGACAACCTCGACTCCTGGACCCGGTCCGGCGGCAGGCTCACCCGCTCCGGCAACCTCGCGCTCGCCGCCGCGCTCGTCCGGGCGGCGCACGACGAGGGTCTGGCCGCCGCGCAGAAGAACACCCCGCAGCTCGGCACGGTCGGGCAGCAGCGCACCGGGTTCGACTTCGCGGTGGCCGAGGAGTGCGTGCAGTACGACGAGTGCGCCGCCTACACGGACGTGTACGGCGACCGCGTGGTGGACGTCGAGTACGCGGACACGCTGGAGCAGGACTGGTCGGACGTGTGTGCGATGCCGGACCGCCCACGCATGACGATCCTCCGCGACCGGGACCTCGTGCCGGCCGGCGACGACGGGTACGTCTTCGAGCACTGCTGAGCGTCGCGCCGCGGGCACCGATCGCACTCGGCGACGGGACACGCGCCTCCCGGTACGAGCGGTGTCGCCCGGCGCGGAGTCGGCGCGCTCCGGACCGCTACGCCGGCCAGGCGTCCCGCAGCGCGGCGGCCGCCTGGTCCGCCGACAGGCCGGCCTCGCGCGCAGCAGTCACGAGCGCGGCCGCCGCGGCGGTGACGCTCTCCGGCACCTCGGCCGGTCGCACCACGCGTGTGCCGGCGCCTCGCGCGGTGTGCACGAGCCCGGCCTCCTCGAGCAGCTGGTAGGCCTTGGCGACCGTGCCGGCTGCGAGCCCGAGCTCGGCGGCGAGCCCGCGGACGCTCGGCAGCCGCTCGCCGTCCACGAGGTAGCCGGCGGTGATCTGCGCGGCGAGCTGCGACCGCACCTGTTCGAAGGGCGGCACGCGGCCGCCGGCGTCGATCGCGACGAATCCCGACATGCGGTCCACCCTAGGAGCCGTACCGCTCGCCGACCGGGATCGCCACGGGCACGGTGTTGCCGGGCGGCGCGAGCGGGCACGCCCACGCCGGGTCGTACGCGCACGACGGGTTGTACGCGAAGTTGAAGTCGAGCACGAGCTCCCCGTCGACGCCGCCGAGGTCCGCGCCCTTGATGGTGTCGAGCAGGTAGCGGCCGCCGCCGTAGGTCCCGCCGGGCTTCCCGGCACCGGCGTCCTTCACCGGGACGAACAGCCCGCCCGCGTAGCCGCCGTGCGACCACACGTCGAGCGTGCCGACGCCGGGGACCTCCACGACGCCGAGGCGGTCGAAGTGCACGACGCCGTCGGTGCCGGTCTCGACGTCGAGCGACTGCGGGGCCGCCTCCTCGATGCGGAGCCGGAAGCGCCACGCGGGGTCGTAGTCGGGGACGGGGAGGGACGAGAACGCGGCTGCGTCCTCGGGGAGGAGCGGGCTCGCGGGGTGTCCGGCGAACATGGCGTCGCGACCCTCGCGCCACAGCGCGTGTGCGGCCTCGGGGGTCGCGGCGGCCCGCGCCCGCCGGTACAGGTCGAAGGTCCGACGCCGCCAGTCGACGGTGGCGAGGGTGCTTCGGACGCGGTCGGCGGTCTCCGTCTGGGTCACGTCGCCGAGCGTACGCCCGGCCGGTGACGCCGCTCCGGGCCTGGAGGCGCGGTCGCGGGGTCTGCTCGGGTCACGCCCGCCAGGTGGGCGCGAGGGCCCGCATCCGGAACGCCCGCCACTGCCAGATGACCCACATACCGGGCCAGAGCGCCACTCCGAGGAGCGCCGGCCGGGTCCGGTAGGTCAGCCGGTCGCGGAACAGCGTGCGCCCGCCCGGCAGCGCGGAGACGGCCATCCGGTGGCGCATGTCCATCCGGGCGAACAGCCCGCTCGTGCCGCCGCCGCGGTCGACCTGCACGGGGACGCCCTCGGTCTCGTGCAGGTCGATGTCGACGTGGCTCGAGCCGCTCGGGAGGACACCGAACGTCGACGCGCTGATCGGGTGCGGGTCGTGCGGTGTCCAGTGCTCGGGGAACCCGTCGGGGTCGAGCGACCGGTAGACCAGGAACGGCTTCGTGACGGCGACCATGACGGACGGCCGGAGGAGGGCGTCCCGGACGGCGTCCACGGGTGCGTCCAGTTCGATGCGGAGTCCGACGTGCATGGGGCGGACGCTACCCGGGCGTGCTGGGGTGCCGTCGCGCGGGCACGGGCGCGGGCACGGGCACGGGCGCGGGCACGGCACGGCGTCGGCGGCGGGAGGGCCACCGCCGGGACCGTCAGGCGTGCCGGGCGGAGCGGCGGCGCGACCCTTCTGCGCGGTCATGGCTGCGCAGACGTTCAGCGAGGGAGAGCCGGACGGTCGGCCACTCGGACTGGATGACCGAGAACACCACGGTGTCGCGGAGGCTGCCGTCGCGGCCGAGGGCGTGGTTCCGGAGCACCCCGTCCTGCTTCGCGCCGAGGCCCGCGATGGCGGCGCGGGACCGGGTGTTGTGCCAGTGCGTCCGGAACTCGACCGCGATGCACTGCCACACGTCGAAGGCGTGCGAGAGCATGAGCAGCTTCGCCTCGGTGTTGATGCCGGTGCGCTGGGCGGAGGCGCCGAGGAACGTCGCACCGATCTCGACCCGGCGGTTGTCCCGGTCGATGTCGAGGAACGTGGTGGCGCCGACGACCCGTCCGGTGGGGCGGTCCCGCACGGCGAACGGCACCATCCGACCGGCGGCCTGCTCGGCGAGTCGCCGGTCGACCTCCTCGTCGACCCCCGCCGGCGCGGGCACGCGGGTGTACCAGGCGCGCCAGAGGTCGCCGTCCGCGACGGCCGCCCGCAGGTCGTCCGCGTGCTCGTGCGACAGGGGCTCGAGCGTGACGCGGTCGCCGGTGAGGGTGGGCGCGGGGTCGGTCTCCATGGCAGGGGATCGTACCGGGCACACCGGACACGGCAGCTGCGCGGGACCGCTCGGAGCGTGACCGGCCGAGGCCCCGCCGCGACTATCGTGTCGGCGTGCAGGAACGAGGACAGCAGCGGTACCAGGTGCGGTTCGGGTGGGGTGTCCCGGGAGCGGCGCGGGTCGCCGCCGACGCGCACCTGCTCGTGTGGGTGGACGTGCTCCCTGCGGCCGCCCTCCCCGACGACGTCCGCCCCGATGACGTCCGCAGCGACGACCACCGTGGTGTGCCGCTCGGGCAGCTGCCCGACGGGCCGGAGGTCGTGCTCGGCCACCTCGGCAACACCGCGGCGGTCGCCGGACGGGTGGCGCGCCTCCAGGCCGAGCGGGGCGACCGCTGCGTCGTCGCGGTGGTCGCGGCCGGCCACGTCGACGGACCCGTCGGCGGCGACGCGGCCGCCGAGGCGGGCGAGGCACCGGACGTCCGGACGGTCCCGGAGTTCGCCGTGGAGGACCTGCTCGGCGCCGGCGCGGTCGTCGACGCGCTCGTCGAGTCCGGCATCGACCACACGTCCCCGGAGGCCGCGGCGGCGTGCGCCGCCTGGACGGGCCTCCGTCGGGCGGCGAAGCACCTCGTCACGGCCTCCGAGTCCGCCGCCGTGCTCGGCGCCGAGCAGGTGCACGCGGCGCTCGCCGTGGGTCCCGACCTGGTCACGCTGCGACCGTCCACCGCACGGGCGTAGGGTCCCGGTCGGACGCCGTCGGACCGACGGCCGGAACGAGGAGGAAGTCATGCAGGCAGTGATCGGCGACACCGTCATCGCGGAGGCCCCGGAGGCGGACCTCATCCAGATCGAGGGCAACTGGTACTTCCCGCCGGCGAGCGTGAAGACCGAGCTGTTCAGCGAGAGCCCCACCCAGTACCACTGCCCGTGGAAGGGCGACACCCAGTACTGGACCGTGACGGTCGACGGGCAGGAGCACGTGGACAACGCCTGGTCCTACCCGGAGCCGATCCCGTCGTCGTTCGACCGCGTCGGCCAGGACTACAGCGGCTACGTGGCGTTCTGGAAGGACGTGCGGGTCTCCTAGCAGCCGCGCGGCTCAGCCCGTGACGGTGAGCACGATGAGCGCCACGTTGAGGGCGACGATCACCGTGGCGATGAGCCAGGCCACGACCCGGGTGCCGACGGCGTTGACGTCGGCACCCATCACGCTCCGCCGGGACGTGTAGGCGACGAGCGGCACGATCGCGAACGCGATGCCGAAGCTCAGCACGACCTGGCTGATGACGAGCAGCTGGGTGGCGTCGGCGTCGAGCGCGAGCAGGACGATCGCGGGGACGAGCGTGACGAGCCGCCGCACCACGAGCGGCACCCGCGCGCGCAGCAGCCCGTGCATGATCTCCGCGCCGGCCATGCAGCCGACCGAGGTCGACGCCAGCCCCGACGCGAGCAGTCCGATCGCGAACAGCACCCCGACGACCGGACCGACGTTCTCGGCGATGGCCCGCTGGGCCCCGGGGATCGAGTCGGTGCCGTCGACGCCCTGCAGCGTGGCGGCGGCGAGGACGAGCATGCTGATGTTCACGCCGCCGGCCACGACCAGGGCCAGGCCGACGTCCCAGCGGGTGGCGACGAGGATCCGGTGCCGTTCGGGACCGGCCGGGACGTCCCCGTGCCGGTCGCGGGCCAGGGCGGAGTGCAGGTACACGGCGTGCGGCATGACGGTCGCGCCGAGCATCGAGGCGGCGAGCAGCACGGACCCGGAGTCGGCGAACCGGGGCGCGATGCCGGCGACGAGCTCGTCGGGGGACACCTGCGCGAACAGCAGCCCGGCGCAGAACCCGATCGTGAGGACCGCGAGCATCGCCGTGACGACCGCCTCGAAGGTCCGGGCGCCCCGGCGGTTCTGCAGCAGGAGGATCGCCATCGAGACGACGCCGGTGATCAGCCCGCCGGCGACGAGGGGCACGCCGAAGAGCAGGTGCAGGGCGAGTGCGCCGCCGATGACCTCGGCCACGTCGGTCGCCGCCGCGACCACCTCGGCCTGCGCCCAGAACAGCAGGCGCGGCGTGCGGCGCATCTTCAGGCCGAGCAGTTCCGGCAGCGACTTCCCGGTGACGATGCCGAGCTTCGCCGACAGGTACTGCACCACGACCGCGCTCGCGTTGGCGGCCACGAGCACCCAGAGCAGCAGGTACCCGTACCGGGCGCCGGCGGTGAGGTTCGCGGCGACGTTGCCCGGGTCGACGTAGGCGATGGCGGCGACGAAGGCCGGTCCGAGCAGTCCGAGCCCGGCGGCACGTCGACCGGGCGGGCGCTGGCTCACGACCGGGGCGGCGGTGTCCGTCATGCGGTCAGCATGCCAGAGAGTTCGGTGCACCGAATCCAGGGTTTCGGTGCCGCGCCAGATCGGGCGGACCGCGGCCCGCTGCCGGACCCGCTGCCGGACCCGCTGCTCGCAGCTCGGTGTCGGTCAGACGCCTGCGCGGCGGGCCCGGTGCGCACGCACCTTCGCCCGGTTCCCGCAGCGCTGCATGGAGCACCAGCGTCGGGTGCCGCCGCGCGAGGAGTCGTAGAACACCAGGCCGCAGTCCGGCGCGGAGCACCGGCTGAGCCGCGCGGACCGGCCCTCGGCCTCGAGGTCGTCGAAGCCGACCTCGGTGAGCAGGGCGACGGCGTCGCGGGCGACGCTCGAGAGCGCCTGCGCGAGCCGGACGCGGTTCGCCCCGGCACGGCGTCGACCACCCGGGAGGCTCGGGGGCACGTCCGGCAGTGCGGCGAACAGGTTGACGGTGTCGATGTCGTCCGGCACGGGACGGGTGCGTCCGGTCCCGGCACGGAGGCCCGCGGCGACGGCGGTGCGCTCGCCCGCGGAGTCGGCGGCGGCGGGTGCTGCGGCGACGGCGAGGCGGGCGATCGCGGCGCGGAGCGCACGGGCGTCCTGCAGTTCGCGCGCGGTGGCGCCGACGTCGATCGGTTCGGTGTGCAGGCCGAGCCACTCGTCCAGGTCGGCCGGGGTCGCGAGCAGTTCACCGAGGTGCCCGCGCGGACGGCGCCGGTCGGGGTCGTCGGTGAACCCGCCGGTGTGCGCGAAGTCCAGGGCGATGCGTCCCGCGTCGAAGAACCACGAGGACCCGGCATCGGTCCGGATGTCCTGCCCTGTTCGCATCCGCCCAGGCTAACGGGTGTGCGGCGCGCCTCCGACACGATCTGCCGGGGCTGGGCTAGTCGTCTCCGTCGTCCCGGGCAGGCGTCGCGTCCATGCGATGACGTTCCGCTCGTCGAACCGGCGCGAGCACCGGGCGCAGGCCAGCGGGCGCGTGGGGGTCCGGTACCGGAAGTGCTCGTGTCCGGCCGGGCAGTGCCCCACCCACGGCGCCAGTTCGCTCGCGATCGGTCCGTCGTGCAGTCGCGACCCGGTGTACCCCAGGGCGCGTGCCGTCCGGCGCCACGAGGGCCCGTGGCCGGCGCGTGGCCCGCTCAGGGCGTGCGCGATCTCGTGCAGGAGGACCTGCTCGACGTCGTCGGGAGCGAACCGGACGGCGAGGTGCCGGCTCACGGTGATGCGGTGCCGGGCGAAGTCGCACTGGCCGGCTCGGGTCTTCGCGTTGTCGAACGCGAAGGTCCAGGAGCCGTCGGGCAGGTGGGCGCCCATCAGCTCGGCAGCCCGGGACCGGACGTGGTCGAGTGCGGTCACTGCTCCCCGAGCGGACCCTGGCCCTCGTCGGACCGGTCCTTCCGGGCGGACAGGCGGCCCCAGAGCGAGTCGCCCTCGGTCCGGGCGGCGTCGGGTGCACCGAGCACGCGGCGTCGGATCGGCGGGATCTGCTTCTCCGGTTCGGCCATGCGCGTCTGCGGTTCGCCCTCGGTGCGGACCGCGACCTCGCGGGCGGTCCGCGGTCGAGCGGCCTCCGGCTCCGGGGCGGGCTGCGCCATGGAGGCCCGGAGTGCGGCCTCGACGGCCGTGCGGAGCGCTTCGGTGCGCTCGGACGGTGCTCCGGCAGCGCGGAAGGCGTCGTACGCGCGGCTGAGGACGGCGCGTGCCTCCTCGAACCGGGAGAGCTCGTAGAGGGACCAGCCCTCGAGTTCGGCGGCGGCGCCCTCCAGCTCCGGCCACTCCTCGGTCGCGGCCGTGTCGCGCGCCATCGAGGCCTCGGTGGCGGCGCGCTCGTAGCGCCCGAGGTCGTGCAGGACGTGGGCGCGGCGGATGCGTGCGCCGACCTTGTCCTGGCGTTCCCCGGTGAACATCGTCAGCCGGAACACCTCCTCGGCCACGGTGAGCGACTCGTCCAGGCGGCCGAGCAGACGGAGCAGTTCGGCGCGCTCGGCGAGGGCGTCGGTGCTCCGGCTCTGGCCGAGGTCGCGCAGGCGGTCCTGCACGACCTGGACGTCGACGGCCGGGCGGAGGCTGATCGGCGCGAAGGTGCTGCCCGGGCTGACCCCGGCGGTCACCGGGGCGGCATGACGGGGCTCCCGGGCCTGGTCGGTCCGGTCGTGGTCTCGGCGTTCGTCGGGCGGGAGGGACATCACGGTCGAGGGTATCCGCGCGATCCCCTGAGGTCCCCGTGCCACGCGCACGGAACGCGCACGGCCCGCCCCGGATGCACCGGGACGGGCCGTGTCGGTCGGCGTCGAGCGGTCAGCGAGCCCCGGCGACGGCGGCGGCGATCGAGGCGCCGTAGGCGACGAAGAACGCGATGCCGGCGAGGACGGCGAGGACGATCGCCAGGACGCCCCACACCCGGCCGCGTCCCGTGGCGGTGGCGATGATGCCCTGCACGAGGGCCCAGAGCCCGATGACGAAGCCGATGCCCGCCACGACCAAGGCGCTGCCGACGGCGCCCATCACGGCGGGGTCCGACATGAGCTCCTGCGACATCTGCTGCTGGTCGACGGTGCCGGATCCGCCGCTGCGCATGAGCTCCCGGAACGACTCGCTCGCCCCGATGCCGCTGCCGAACAACCAGCCGCCGACGGCACCGAGCACGAGGGCCACGATCCCCAGGCCGAACGCCACGACCCCCAGGGTGCGCTTCCGCTTCACCGAGCCGTCGTGCGCCTGCCAGGCGGGAGCGGCGCCGTGCTGCTGGTCCCACTGCTGCGGCTGCCCGTACTGCTGCTGCCCGTGCTGCTGGTGCCCGTACTGGTCGCCGTGCTGCTGCTGCCCGTACTGCTGGTCGCCGTGCTGCTGCTGGCCCCACTGCGGCGCGGACTGCTGGCCGTACTGCTGCGTCGGCTGGTCCTCGTACCGCGGTGCCGAACCGTGCTCGGGCGTGATGCGCTCGCCGTAGCGCGGCTGGTCCTGCTCGCCGTGGCCCTGCGGGGCTGGGGTGCGATCGTCGTTGGTCATCGGCGGCCTCCTCGTGGTGTGCGGTCGCGCGCTGGCGCGGCGTGCCCCCATCCTGGCAGCGTCCGCACCGCGAGGGACGCCGTCCGCAGCCGCTGCTCAGGCGCCGAAGACGGACCGGTTCGGCTCGGGCGACCCGACGGCCGTGGTGTCGGTGACGATGGGCGCCCCCGCGATGAAGGACCGCAGCTCGTCGCCGTGCACGACCTTGCTCGGCAGCGGGTCGGAGGAGTACCGCCGCGGCATCTCCGCGATCGGCAGGGCACCGGGGGACCCGAGCAGCACGATGTTGCCGAACCGCCGGCCCTTGAGCATCCCGGTGTCCGCGACCACCGCGACGGACGGCAGCACCGACTGCAGCGTCGCTGCCTGCCCACGGGCGAAGGCCAGGCCGGCACCGTCGGCGACGTTCACCGCGACCATGCCGGTCGGGGACAGGAAGGAGGCGACCGAGCGGTAGAACTCCACGCTCGTCACGTGCGCGGGGGTGCGTGCGCCGCTGAAGACGTCGACGACGGCCAGGTCCACGGTGCCGCGGAGACCGGCCGGCAGCTTCTCGAGGACCTCGCGGGCGTCGCCGTACCGCACGCGGATCGAGGCGCCGCGGGGGAACGGCAGGGCGTCCCGCACGTGGTCGATCAGGTCCCGCTCGACCTCGATGACCTGCTGCCGCGAACCCGGTCGGGTGACCGCGACGTACCGCGGCAGGGTCAATGCGCCGGCGCCGAGGTGCAGTGCGGTGACCGGCCCCGGCGGCAGGAGGTCGATCGCGTGCCCGATCCGCCGGATGTACTCGAACGCCAGGTGTGTCGGGTCCTCGAGGTCGACGTGTGACTGCGGCGTGCCGTCGACCACCAGGGTGAACGAGCCCGGCCGGTGCTTGTCCGGCTCGACCACCGCGTACCCAGCACCGACCCGGAACCCGTCGAACGCATCAGCCATGGGTCGATGGAACACCATCGCGGCCCGCGACCTCGCGGAGGTGCTGCGCGGTCCGCTCCGTGAGGAACGCGCACAGCCGGCCGACCGCCAGGACCTCGGTGGCCAGGGTCATCACCTGCTCCGCGGAGACCTGCGCGTCGGTCTCGCGGGCCTCGAACGTCACGGTCCACTCCGGCGAGCCGCCGATCTCACGCTTCAGGTAGACCTCGGTGCCGGACGTGCCCAGCCGGGCCACGATGAGCGCGGTGTCGATGAGGGAACCGTCCCACGACACGTCGATCGCCCGTGGGTCGGCAGCGTCGCCGGCGTCGTGCGCACGGAACTCCGCGATCCAGCTGGAGAGCTCCTCGCTCGAGAGACTGGGCATGCGACCAGGATACGAACCGCACGCGCGCCGGCCGACCGGTCGTCCGATGGACGCTGGCCGCCGCTGATCCATGCCTCTGCATGGACAGTCAGGAGACGCCGAGGTGCAGAACGTACCGTCCCGGTGTCCTCGGGCGACGAACGACGTGACCACCCCCACCCCCGGTCGTGTCCGTCGCCACGGTCGGCCCGACGCCGTCGACGCCCGCCCCGGTCCCACCGGAGCCCGTCCGCCGCCGTTCCCGACCGCTCCGGACGCAGCCCGACGACGAGCCCCGCCCTCGTCGCGGGCCTCCTCGCCGTGCCGCCGTCCGCCCCGCACCGCCGCACCACGTCCGGGCGTCCCGCGCCCGAAGGAGCCCGACCATGTCCACCGACACCCTCTCGATCCCCGTCCGACCCGGACGCGCCGGACATCCGGCGCGCGCGACCGCTCGCGCACGCCGCACGACGGAGCCGGGGCGGGCCTCCCGGCCGCTCGTCGAGGACCGCCAGAGCGCGCCGGTCTGGATGCGCGTCGTCGGCGGGGTCGTCCTGGCCGCCGGGCTCGCGCTGACGGCGGCGGTCCTCGCCTGGCCGGGGGACGCGCCCGAGTCGGCGCTCGTCGTCCCCGGGCTCGTCGCCGTCGTGGTCGGCGCACTCGCCCTCGCCGCCCGCGCCGGGTTCACCGTCACCGAGGACGCCGTCGTGCTGCACTTCCGGCCGCTCCCGCCCCGCCGGATCGCCAGACGGCGGATCACGAGGGTCCGGGTGACCGAGGCGGACGCCGCCACCTACGGCGGGGTCGGTCTCCGGATCGGGCGCCGCCGCCGGGCACTCGTGCTGACGCCGGGGCCCGGGGTGGAGATCACCGACGACGCGGGGCGGACGACCTTCGTGCGGAGCGACCGACCGTGCGACGCGGTCCGTGCACTCGGCGAGGGGGCCGCCGGCGGTGACCGCGCGGGGGAATGAGACCGGCCCGGCGGGGCTTATACACGCCGGACTCGATCTCGGTCAAGCCAGGACTGGACAGCGCACTCGTCCCCGACCTATGATGACAGTTCGCGCTCCCTGGCATCCGTGTCGTCATATTGCGGTCGACCGAGTTCCTCGAAGACGCCTCTCAGCAGGTGCTTCGCAGAACACGCCTGGTGATGCCGGTCCCGTATATGGCGGCGGGGCCCGCTCACCGATCATCCCACAGGCGGCTCCGGACCCGGAGCCTCACCGTACTCGTGTCGTGATCATCGGGTTGCGCCGAGCGATCAATCCACTCACCTACACACTGCTCGTCAGTGTCGGCCCGACGGGGCCTACCGGAGGTCAAACCCTTGGCTGCTGCGCCCAACGCATCCACCAACCCCAAGAACGGTCGCAACCACTCGCGACTCTCGTTCGCCAAGATCACGGACACCCTCACGGTTCCTGATCTGCTCGCCCTCCAGACGGAGAGCTTCGACTGGCTCGTCGGCAACGACGCATGGAAGGCCCGCCTCGCCGAAGGGCAGGAGCAGGGTCGCACCGACCTCGCGCTGCACTCCGGCCTCGAGGAGATCTTCGAGGAGATCTCCCCGATCGAGGACCTCGGCGAGACCATGCAGCTCTCGTTCACGTCGCCGGAGCTCGAGGACCCGAAGTACTCGATCGACGACTGCAAGGAGCGCGGCAAGACCTACGCCGCTCCGCTGTACGTCAACGCCGAGTTCATGAACCACATGACGGGTGAGATCAAGACGCAGACGGTCTTCATGGGCGACTTCCCGCTCATGACCGAGCGCGGCACGTTCATCATCAACGGCACCGAGCGTGTCGTCGTCTCGCAGCTCGTCCGCTCGCCGGGCGTGTACTTCGAGCGCGCCCAGGAGAAGACGTCCGACAAGGACATCTACTCCGCTCGCATCATCCCGTCGCGCGGTGCGTGGCTCGAGTTCGAGATCGACAAGCGCGACCAGGTGGGCGTGCGCATCGACCGCAAGCGCAAGCAGTCCGTGACCGTCTTCCTCAAGGCCCTCGGCTTGACGAGCGAAGAGATCATGGAGGAGTTCCAGGGCTTCGCGTCCATGGAGTCGACCCTCGAGAAGGACGCCGTCCTCACGAAGGAAGAGGCGCTCAAGGACATCTACCGGAAGCTCCGTCCGGGCGAGCAGGTCGCCGCCGAGGCCGCGCGTGCGCTCCTCGACAACTTCTACTTCAACCCGAAGCGCTACGACCTGGCCAAGGTCGGTCGGTACAAGCTCGACCGCAAGCTCGGCATCGACGCCCCGCTGTCCGACTCGGTGCTCACCGTCAAGGACATCGTCGCGACGATCAAGTACCTCGTGTCGCTGCACGCCGAGCGCACCACGATGGACGGCATCCGTGACGGCGAGCCGGTCCAGCTCCGCCTCGACGTGGACGACATCGACCACTTCGGCAACCGTCGTATCCGCGCGGTCGGCGAGCTCATCCAGAACCAGGTCCGCACGGGTCTGTCCCGCATGGAGCGCGTCGTCCGCGAGCGCATGACCACGCAGGACATCGAGGCCATCACGCCGCAGACGCTCATCAACGTGCGTCCCGTCGTCGCTGCGATCAAGGAGTTCTTCGGGACCAGCCAGCTGTCGCAGTTCATGGACCAGAACAACCCGCTCGCGGGCCTGACGCACAAGCGGCGTCTGTCGGCCCTCGGCCCGGGTGGTCTCTCCCGTGAGCGTGCCGGCGTCGAGGTCCGCGACGTCCACCCGTCGCACTACGGCCGCATGTGCCCGATCGAGACCCCGGAAGGCCCGAACATCGGCCTGATCGGTTCGCTCGCGTCCTTCGGTCGGATCAACTCCTTCGGCTTCATCGAGACCCCGTACCGCCGGGTCGTGAACGGTCAGGTCACCACGACCATCGACTACCTCACGGCTTCGGAAGAGGACGACTTCGTCGTCGCGCAGGCCAACGCCCCGCTGACCGACGACTTCCACTTCCAGGACGACAAGGTGCTCGTCCGCAAGAAGGGCGGGGAGGTCGAGCTCGTCGGCAAGGACGAGGTCGACTACATGGACGTCTCGCCGCGCCAGATGGTGTCGGTCGCGACCTCGCTCATCCCGTTCCTCGAGCACGACGACGCGAACCGCGCCCTCATGGGTGCGAACATGCAGCGCCAGGCCGTGCCGCTCCTCCGCTCCGAGTCGCCGCTCGTCGGCACCGGCATGGAGGGCTACACCGCCATCGACGCCGGGGACGTCGTCACCGCCGACAAGGCGGGCGTCGTCTCCGAGGTCTCGGCCGACGCCGTGACCCTGCAGCTCGACGAGGGCGGCACGCAGACCTACTACCTGCGCAAGTTCGACCGCTCGAACCAGGGCACCAGCTACAACCACCGCGTGATCGTCAGCGCCGGTGAGCGTGTGGAGCAGGGCGAGGTCATCGCCGACGGCCCCGCGACGGAGAACGGCGAGCTCGCGCTCGGCAAGAACCTCCTCGTCGCGTTCATGCCGTGGGAGGGCTACAACTACGAGGACGCGATGATCCTGTCGCAGAACCTCGTGAAGGACGACACGCTCTCCTCGATCCACATCGAGGAGTACGAGGTCGACGCCCGCGACACGAAGCTCGGGAAAGAGGAGATCACCCGCGACCTCCCGAACGTCAGCCCGGACCTCCTGGCCGACCTCGACGAGCGCGGCATCATCCGGATCGGTGCCGAGGTCCGCCCCGGCGACATCCTGGTCGGCAAGGTCACGCCGAAGGGCGAGACCGAGCTGAGTGCCGAGGAGCGCCTGCTCCGTGCCATCTTCAACGAGAAGTCGCGCGAAGTCCGCGACACCTCGCTCAAGGTGCCCCACGGTGAAGAGGGCACGATCATCGGCGTCAAGGTGTTCGACTCGCAGGACGGCGACGACGAGCTCGGCTCGGGCGTCAACCAGCGCGTGGTCGTCTACATCGCCCAGAAGCGCAAGATCACCGCGGGTGACAAGCTCGCCGGCCGCCACGGCAACAAGGGCGTCATCTCGACGATCCTGCCCGTGGAGGACATGCCGTTCCTCGCGGACGGCACCCCGGTCGACATCGTCCTCAACCCGCTCGGCGTCCCCGGCCGCATGAACTTTGGCCAGGTCCTCGAGATCCACCTCGGGTGGCTCGCGAAGCAGGGCTGGAACGTCGAGGGCATCCAGGAGTGGGCCTCCGCCCTGCCCGAGGCCGCGCACAGCGCAGCCCCCGGCACGAAGGTCGCCACCCCGGTGTTCGACGGTGCGTACGAGCGCGAGATCGAGGGCCTCCTCGACTCCACGCTCCCGAACCGTGACGGCGAGCGCCTGATCGGTTCCTCGGGCAAGGCGCAGCTCTTCGACGGTCGCTCCGGCGAGCCGTTCCCGGAGCCCGTCTCGGTCGGCTACATGTACATCCTGAAGCTGCACCACCTGGTCGACGACAAGATCCACGCCCGTTCGACCGGCCCGTACTCGATGATCACGCAGCAGCCGCTGGGTGGGAAGGCGCAGTTCGGTGGACAGCGCTTCGGTGAGATGGAGGTGTGGGCGCTCGAGGCATACGGTGCCGCGTACGCCCTCCAGGAGCTCCTGACGATCAAGTCCGACGACATCCTCGGCCGCGTGAAGGTCTACGAGGCGATCGTCAAGGGCGAGAACATCCAGGAGCCCGGCATCCCGGAGTCGTTCAAGGTCCTCATGAAGGAGATGCAGTCGCTCTGCCTGAACGTCGAGGTCCTCTCGGCGGACGGCCAGGCGGTCAGCCTCCGCGACACGGACGACGAGGTCTTCCGTGCCGCTGAAGAGCTCGGCATCAACATCTCCTCGCGGTTCGAGTCGTCGTCCGTCGACGACATCTGATCCCTCCCGTACCGAACACGTTTCGAACTCAGCAAGAGAGAAGAACATTGCTCGAAGCAACTTCCTTTGATGCCATTCGGATCGGTCTCGCGACCGCCGAGGACATCCGCCAGTGGTCGTACGGCGAGGTCAAGAAGCCGGAGACCATCAACTACCGCACCCTGAAGCCCGAGAAGGACGGTCTGTTCGGCGAGCAGATCTTCGGTCCCTCCCGCGACTGGGAGTGCGCCTGTGGCAAGTACAAGCGTGTCCGCTTCAAGGGCATCGTCTGCGAGCGCTGCGGCGTCGAGGTCACCAAGTCCTCGGTCCGCCGTGAGCGCATGGGCCACATCGAGCTCGCCGCGCCCGTCACGCACATCTGGTACTTCAAGGGCGTCCCGTCGCGCCTGGGCTACCTGCTGGACATGGCGCCGAAGGACCTCGAGAAGGTCATCTACTTCGCCGCGTACATGATCATCAGCATCGACGAGGAGGGCCGTCACGCCGACATGCCCGGCCTCGAGAACGAGATGCGCCTCGAGATCAAGAACCTCGAGAACCAGCGCGACTCGATCATCGCCGACCGCCTCAAGAAGCTCGAGGACGACCTCGCAGCCCTTGAAGAGGAGGGCGCCAAGGCCGACGTGAAGCGCCGGACCAAGGACACCGCCGAGAAGGAGATGTCCCAGGTCCGCAAGTCCTTCGACGAGGACATCACCCGCCTCGAGCGCGTGTGGGAGGACTTCCGCAACCTCAAGGTGGGCGACCTCAAGCCCGAGGACGCCGTCTTCCACGAGCTCCAGGACCGCTTCGGGATCTACTTCGACGCCTACATGGGCGCCGAGGCGATCAAGCTGCGGCTCGAGGCCTTCGACCTGGCCGCCGAGGCCGAGGCGCTGCGTCTGCAGATCGCCGAGGGCAAGGGCCAGAAGAAGATCCGTGCGATCAAGCGCCTGCGCGTCGTCAGCTCCTTCCTCGCCACCGGCAACTCGCCGGCCGCGATGGTGCTCGACGTCGTGCCGGTCATCCCGCCGGAGCTCCGCCCGATGGTGCAGCTCGACGGTGGCCGCTTCGCCACGTCGGACCTCAACGACCTCTACCGTCGTGTGATCAACCGCAACAACCGTCTCCGACGCCTGCTCGACCTCGGTGCCCCCGAGATCATCGTGAACAACGAGAAGCGCATGCTGCAGGAAGCGGTCGACGCGCTGTTCGACAACGGTCGTCGTGGACGTCCGGTCACGGGTACCGGCAACCGCGCCCTGAAGTCCCTGAGCGACATGCTCAAGGGCAAGCAGGGTCGTTTCCGCCAGAACCTGCTCGGCAAGCGCGTCGACTACTCGGGCCGTTCGGTCATCATCGTCGGCCCGCAGCTCAAGCTCCACCAGTGCGGTCTGCCCAAGCAGATGGCGCTCGAGCTGTTCAAGCCGTTCGTCATCAAGCGCCTGATCGACCTGTCGCACGCGCAGAACATCAAGTCGGCCAAGCGCATGGTCGAGCGTTCGCGCGCCCAGGTGTGGGACGTGCTCGAGGAGATCATCCGCGAGCGCCCCGTGCTGCTGAACCGTGCGCCCACGCTGCACCGTCTCGGCATCCAGGCGTTCGAGCCGCAGCTCGTCGAGGGCAAGGCCATCCAGCTCCACCCGCTGGTCTGTGCTGCGTTCAACGCGGACTTCGACGGTGACCAGATGGCCGTGCACCTGCCGCTGTCGGTCGAGGCCCAGGCCGAGGCCCGCATCCTGATGCTCGCCTCGAACAACATCCTCAAGCCGTCCGACGGCCGTCCGGTGACCCTGCCCGCGCAGGACATGATCATCGGTCTGCACCACCTGACGACCGTCCGCGAGGGCGCCGTGGGTGAGGGCCGGGCGTTCTCCTCGGTCGCCGAGGCGATCCTCGCGAAGGACCAGAACACGCTGCACCTCAACGCGATGGTGAAGATCCGCATGACGGGTGTCCACTTCGCCGAGGGTGAGGCGCCGGAGGGCTACGAGGTCGGTCAGCCGATCCTCCTCGAGACCACCCTGGGCCGCGCGCTCTTCAACGAGACCCTGCCGGCGGACTACCCGTTCGTGCAGCGGGTCACCGACAAGGGCACGCTCTCCGCGATCGTCAACGACCTCGCCGAGCGCTACTCCAAGACCGAGACGGCCGCCGCGCTCGACCGGATCAAGGACGCCGGCTTCTACTGGGGCACCCGCTCCGGTGTGACCGTCGCCCTGTCGGACGTCGTGACGCCTCCTCGCAAGAAGGAGATCATCGCGGGCTACGAGGTCCAGGCCGCCAAGGTGCAGGGCGAGTTCGACAAGGGTCTGATCACCGACTCCGAGCGTCGCGCCGACCTGATCAAGATCTGGACCGAGGCCACGAACGAGATCGCGCAGGAGATGCGCGACAACTTCCCGGTCGACAACACCATCAACCGCATGGTGTCGTCCGGTGCTCGTGGTAACTGGCTGCAGGTGCGCAACATCGCCGGTATGCGTGGTCTGGTGAACAACCCGAAGGGCGAGATCATCGCCCGCCCGATCATCAACTCGTACCGCGAGGGCCTGACCGTGGCGGAGTACTTCATCGCCACGCACGGTGCTCGCAAGGGTCTGGCGGACACGGCACTCCGTACCGCTGACTCGGGCTACCTGACCCGTCGTCTCGTGGACGTGTCGCAGGACGTCATCATCCGTGAGGACGACTGCGGGACGACCCGTGGCCTCGAGCTGCCGATCGCGACGGTCGGTGCGGACGGCGGGCTCGTCCGCGACCCGCGCGTCGAGAACACCGTCTACTCGCGCACCCTCGCGACCGAGGCCGTCGACGCCTCGGGCACCGTGGTGGCCGAGGCCGGCGAGGACGTCGGTGACGTCCTCCTCGACAAGCTGCTCGCTGCCGGTGTCGAGAGCATCAAGGTGCGCTCGGTCCTGACCTGCGAGTCGGCCGTCGGTGTCTGCGCGCAGTGCTACGGCCGCTCGCTCGCCACGGGCAACCTGGTCGACATCGGTGAGGCGGTCGGCATCATCGCCGCCCAGTCCATCGGTGAGCCCGGTACCCAGCTGACGATGCGTACCTTCCACACGGGTGGTTCGGCCTCGGCCGACGACATCACGCAGGGTCTGCCCCGCGTGACCGAGCTCTTCGAGGCCCGCACCCCGAAGGGCGCGTCCCCGATCGCCGAGGCCCCCGGCCGCGCCACGATCGAGGACACGGACAAGGGTCGTCGGATCATCCTCACGCCGGACAACGGCGACGAGCCGTTCATCTACCCGGTGCTCAAGCGTGCGACCCTCCTCATCGAGGACGGGCAGCACGTCGAGCTCGGCGAGCAGTTCATCGCCGGCACCGTCGACCCGAAGGAAGTCCTCCGGGTCAAGGGTGTCCGTGAGGTCCAGAAGCACCTGGTCAACGGCGTGCAGGACGTGTACGGCTCGCAGGGTGTGCCGATCCACGACAAGCACATCGAGGTCATCGTCCGCCAGATGCTCCGCAAGGTCACCGTCGTCGACCACGCCGACACCGACCTGCTGCCGGGTGAGCTCGTCGACCGGTCGCGCTACAACGCGATCAACCGGGCGGCGCTGCAGGAGGGTCGCAAGACCGCCTCGGCTCGCCAGGAGGTCATGGGCATCACGAAGGCGTCCCTCGCGACCGAGTCGTGGCTGTCCGCCGCGTCCTTCCAGGAGACCACCCGCGTCCTGACGCAGGCGGCCATGGAGGGCAAGCAGGACCAGCTCGTCGGCCTCAAGGAGAACGTCATCATCGGGAAGCTCATCCCCGCCGGCACGGGCCTCAGCCGGTACCGCGACGTGGACGTGAACGCGACGGAGGAAGCGAAGGCGGAGCGGTACCCGAACCGCATCTTCGCGGACGACTCGTCGTTCTCGGACGCCGACCTGAGCTTCGTCGACTTCGACAGCTTCTCGTCGGACGACTTCACGCCGGGTACGTACAACTGAACCGAGTGACCCCCAGGAAGGGCCCCGCATCCGTCAGGATGCGGGGCCCTTCCCCGTAGTGGGCGGAGCCCGTTGTAGGCGGAGCCGGACGGGAGGCCCGGGGCGGCCCCGTCACGGGCCTCCCGGCCTGCGGTCTAGATTTCTAGACAGAGCGACCGGCGCCGCTGTCGCGGCCACCCGATCCGCGCCCGCGCTCGTCGGCGAGCGAGTACAGGCTGAGGACGTTGCCGTCCGGGTCGCGGACGTCGAACCAGTCGACCGCACCGTCGACACACTCGACCGGACCCACGTCGATGCCCAGCGCGGCGATCCGGACGTGCTGGGCGGCCACGTCGTCGACGCCGAAGCGGACGGTCGCCGGGGTGACGTCGGCATCGGGGTCCTCGAGGAGCTGGATCCAGATTCCGCCGACCTCGTACTCGACGACGCCCTCAGTCGGTTCGAGGTCCGGCTCGAGCCGTTCGAACACCGCGCCGTACCAGAGGCAGGACGCCTCGAGGTCGGTGACGGGCAGCCCCACGGTCACGCTCGTGATGTCCATGCCTCATCATGGTCCCTGCTCACCGGGCGCGTCGAGGGGTCGCGACTTCCCCGCCACAGCCGGTTCCGCGCGCCGACCGTCCACAGGACGATCCGGTCGGGAACGCGACGCGATCGGTGGGGCTGATGCTGTCGGTCATGCGCGTTCGCCGTCACCTCGATACCCGTCGGTACCCCTGTTCTGGGTCCAGCACCAACTCCTCCGCCCCCTCCTTCTGGGACTGCTCCGGGAGCGTGCCCGGACGTACCGTGGACGAGCGTCGTACCCCTGGCGGCGCGCATCGAACCACGCCGCTTCGGCGCGCCCGGCAGCAAGGAGGTACAGGGCTCATGGCAACCCTGTCCGAGATCCTCATCCTCAACGGTGCGCTCCCCATCGAGTACCTCGACGCCATGACCGGCCACGAGGACGTCGACGAGCAGGCGATCCGCTCCCTGGTCGAACAGGGCGTGGTGAGCGAGGCGCAGTACATCACCGCGCGCGCCGCCTCGCACAACTCGAAGACCGTCCCGCTGACCGACTACCCGGTCGACGGCACCGCGGTCTCGGTGCTGCCCGCACCGCTCTGCCGCCGGCACTCGGTCCTCGGGATCGGGTTCGAGGGGGAGACCCTCGTGCTCGCCATGGTGAACCCGGCGAACGTCCTGGCGATCGACGACGCCCGCGCGGCCTCCGGTCGCCCGATCAAGCCCCTGCAGGTCGACGAGCGCGACCTGCTCGCCGCGTTCGACCGGTACCTCCGTGCCGACGACGAGCTCAACGACCTCACCTCCTCGCTCGAGGAAGAGGCCTCGCGCTCGAACGAGCAGCAGGCGGACATCGGCGACGGCTCCCTGGACGACGTGCCGATCGTGCGCTTCGTGAACCTGCTCGTGTCCCAGGCGATCCAGGACCACGCGTCCGACATCCACATCGAGCCCGGCGAGCACGAGGTCCGGGTCCGCTACCGCATCGACGGCGTGCTGCACGAGATGACCCCGGCGCCGAAGAACATCCAGAACGGCGTCATCAGCCGGCTCAAGATCATGAGCGACATCGACATCGCCGAGCGTCGGAAGCCGCAGGACGGCCGTATGTCCGTGCGGCACGGTGGTCGGCAGATCGACCTGCGCGTGGCGACCCTGCCGACCGTGTGGGGCGAGAAGGTCGTCATGCGGATCCTCGACAACACGAACACGTCGTTGACCCTCAAGGACCTCAACCTGCTCGACCGCAACGCGGCGGCGTACCAGAAGTCCTACTCGAAGCCGTACGGCATGATCCTGGTCACCGGCCCGACCGGTTCCGGCAAGTCCACGACGCTGTACACGACGCTGAACGCCGTCGCGAAGCCGGAGATCAACGTCATCACGGTCGAGGACCCGGTCGAGTACCGGATGGCCGGCGTCAACCAGGTGCAGGTCAACCCGAAGGCCGGTCTGACGTTCGCGTCCGCACTCCGGAGCATCCTCCGGTCCGACCCGGACGTCGTGCTCCTCGGTGAGATCCGCGACCACGAGACCGCGCAGATCGCGATCGAGGCGTCCCTCACCGGCCACCTCGTGCTCTCCACCCTGCACACGAACGACGCTCCCTCGGCCGTCACGCGCCTCACGGAGATGGACATCGAACCGTTCCTCGTCGGATCGGCCCTCGACTGCGTCGTCGCCCAGCGCCTCGCACGCAAGCTGTGCGACCGCTGCAAGGTGCCCGCCGTGTACGAGGCCGAGCAGCTGCACGCCCTCGGGTTCCTCGACGCGCCCAACGCCGCCGTCCCGGACTTCTTCGCCCCCCTCGGCTGCGCTGTGTGCTCGAACACCGGGTACCGCGGACGCATCGCACTGCACGAGGTGATGACCGTCACGGAGGAGATCGAGCGGCTCGCCGTCGCCCGTGCCTCGAGCGCGGAGATCGGCCGTGTCGCCCAGCAGCAGGGCATGCTCACCCTCCGGATGGACGGGTGGGAGAAGGTCAAGCTCGGACTCACGAGCGTCGACGAGATCCTGCGCGTGGTCGCGTAGCCCTGGAGGACGAGCAGATGACCGAGTCCGTCTACGACGTGACGCCCGCCAGCGACGAGCCGGTGGCTGGCTGGCACCCCGGGACGCCCGGCATGCCCGGGGTCGAGGTCGGCGGTCGCCGTGCCGCACGCCTCGCGCAGGCCGCGCAGGCGGCACCGACCTCGTACCCGCCCGCCGCGGCACCCGTGTCGTCGGCGGCCGTCTACGACCTCGGCGACGACCTGGCCGCATGGTCCGCGCCGGTCGGGCAGCCCGTCGCCGTCCCCGTCGCGCAGCCGCAGGCCGTGCCGGCGACCCCGCCGGCCGCGGTCCCGCCGTCGACCGCCAGCTACGGCTACGACCCGTACCAGGCGACCGAGCGGTTGCCGGTGGCGCCCGCGGCCGCGACCACGAGCCTCCCGAGCGTCGCGTCGCACGCGCCGACCCAGGTGGTCACGCCGACCGGCAGCCCCGAGATCAACTTCACCCGCCACGCGCGCGAGGTGGCCGACTCCGACCTCATCACCGCCCTCGCGCAGGTCGTTTACCAGGGCGCATCGGACCTGCACGTGACCGCGGACGCCCCGCCGACCGTGCGGGTCGACGGGTCGCTCCGACCCGCCGTGCCGGGAGGCCCGTGGGCCCGCAACAAGGTCATCGCCGCCCTCAAGACACTCCTGTCCGGTGACCAGGCGGCGCAGTTCGACCAGGAGCAGGAACTCGACTTCGCGTACTCGCTCTCGCCGGAGTACCGCTTCCGCGTGAACTTCTACCAGCAGCGCGGCAACTGGGGAGCGGCCTTCCGCATCATCCCCACGAAGATCAAGACGCTCAAGCAGCTCGGCATCCCCGAGCACGTCGGGGAGTTCTCCAAGCTGTCCCGCGGACTCGTCCTCGTCACCGGGCCGACCGGATCCGGCAAGTCGACGACCCTCGCCGCGCTCATCGACCTCGTCAACGAGACCCGTGCCGACCACATCGTCACGGTCGAGGACCCGATCGAGTTCATGCACGAGCACAAGAAGGCGATCATCAACCAGCGGGAGGTCGGAGCGGACACCCACTCCTTCGCCCGCGCGCTCAAGCACGTCCTCCGCCAGGACCCGGACGTCATCCTCATCGGCGAGCTCCGCGACCTCGAGACAATCTCGGTCGCGCTGACCGCCGCCGAGACCGGCCACCTCGTCTTCGCGACCCTGCACACGCAGAGCGCTCCCGGCACGATCGACCGCGTCATCGACGTCTTCCCGCCGCACCAGCAGGGGCAGATCCGCACGCAGCTCGCGGCGACGCTCGAAGGTGTCGTCTGCCAGACCCTCGTCCCGAAGGCGAACGGCACCGGGCGCATCGTGTCCACCGAGATCATGAAGACCACCCCCGCCATCGGAAACCTCATCCGCGAGGGCAAGACGTACCAGATCACCTCGGCCATGCAGGCCGGGCGGGACGCGGGCATGCACACCATGGACCAGGACCTGGCCGAACTGGTCAACGTGGGCACCATCACCCGCAAGGCGGCGCTCGAGAAGGTCCACGACCTCGAGGGCTTCGACCGGCTGGTGCAGCGCGTCGAATCACCGTCCGACGCGTCCGCCGACGCGATCGCCGCGAGCGGGATCGACTTCGGCGACAAGTTCTCCGGAGGTTACTGATGTCCCTCGCGTTCGACTACCGGGGCCGCGACGGCTCCGGCAAGCTCGTCAAGGGTCGGCTCGACGCCGCCTCCGAGGGGGCCGTCGTCCAGCGGCTCCGGGGGATGGGCGTCTCGCCGATCGCGATCACCGAGGCCAAGGCCGGCACCGGTCTGCAGACCGAGATCAAGATCCCAGGCTTCGAGAAGGGCGTCGGTCTCAAGGACCTCGCGATCATGTCCCGGCAGGCGTCGACGATGCTGTCGTCGGGGCTGTCACTGCTCCGCACGTTGACGATCCTGGCCGACCAGACCGAGAGCAAGAAGCTCAAGGGCATCCTCGGCAAGGTGCGCGACGAGGTCGAGCAGGGCGTGTCCTTCTCGGACGCCGTGGGGAAGTACCCCGTCGACTTCCCGCCGATCATGATCAACATGATCCGCGCGGGGGAGACCGGCGGGTTCCTCGACCAGGCGATGGACTCGATCGCGACGAACTTCGAGAAGGAGCACAAGCTCCGGTCTACGATCAAGTCGGCGATGACCTACCCGGTCGTCGTGTTGTTCATGTCGCTCGCGGCGGTCGTGATCATGCTCGTCTTCATCGTGCCGATCTTCCAGAGCATGTTCGAGTCCCTCGGTGGGCAACTTCCACTGCCGACGCTCATGCTCGTGTACCTGTCACATGCGATGGTGTACGTCGGTCCGGTCCTCGCAGTCGTCCTCATCGTCGGTGCCTTCTGGTGGCGCGCAAACAAGAACACCGTTCGGGTGCGAGCTTTCGTCGACCCCATGAAGTTGCGTTTGCCCGTGTTCGGCGATCTCAACAAGAAGATCGTGATGGCTCGTTTCTCGCGGAACCTGTCGAGCATGATCGGGGCTGGTGTCCCCATTCTCCAGGCATTACAGATCGCCGGGCAGGTCTCCGGTAATCACGTCGTTCAGAATGCACTCGGGCGCGTTTCTGAAGCTGTCCGTAAAGGCGATTCGATAGCGGGCCCGCTGGAGCGGGAAAAGGTCTTCCCGTCGATGGTCTCGCAGATGATCGCAGTCGGTGAGGATGCGGGTTCGATGGAGATCATGCTCGAGAAGATCGCCGTCTTCTACGACAACGAGGTCGAGACGACGACAGAGGCGCTGACCTCGCTGATCGAGCCGCTGCTCATCGCCTTCCTGGGTGTCGTTGTCGGCGGCATGATCGTCGCGCTCTACCTTCCGATCTTCCAGATCTCTTCGCTCGTCAAGTAGTGCCGCTGCGTCCCCTCATCGGGGGGAGAACGGCACCATCATGTCCCCGGTAATGGGGGTATTTTGATCTCATCTGCCCCCCGTTCTCGGGATTATGCGGCGTACCGTCTGCGATTAGTTTTGACACGGCGGCGGAGCAGTCCCCGGCACAATCCCCCATTGCATTCCCAAGAACGGAAATCATCATGTACTTCGCTCTCATGGGCAAGCTCGACGCTCGCCGTAAGGGTCTCCTCGAGGACAAGGAGAAGGGCTTCACGCTGATCGAGCTCCTCGTGGTCGTCATCATCATCGGCATCCTGGCTGCGATCGCGATCCCGGTGTACCTGGGCATCACGAACAACGCGAAGGACAGTGCCGCGAAGTCCGACATCACCAACTGGAAGACCGCGGTCATCGCAGTCCAGACCAATGACGGCGCGCTTCCGGCAACGGCCGCCAGCATCACGAGCAGCGCCAACGTGCCGCCGGCGATCAAGGCACAGGGTGGCAGCATCAGCTCGAACACCAAGACGCTGAGCTACACGTTGAAGGCCGACAAGACGTTCTGCATCCAGGCGGAGAGCGTTGTCGGCGGCACGGACCACACGTTCCACGCGTCGGACAGCCAGGGCGTGACGGACGGTGCCTGCCCGGCTTGATCCGACGACCGGTGGCGACGGGCCGTGACGGATGTCACGGCCCGTCGCCGCACTCGCGCCCCGTTTCCCGCCAGAGAGGTCCAGCATGCTGCTGACGATCGTCGACCGCCTCCGAGCGGCCCGCGATGACCAGAGCGGTTTCACGATCATCGAGGTGATGGTCGCGATGACCGTCTTCGCGATCATCGCTGCCGGTGTTGCTGCCGGCATCGCTTCGACGCTCTACCTGACGCAGGACAACCGTTCCCGCGAGGCTGCTCTCAACCTCGCGAACCAGGCGCTCGATGCCGCCCGGAGCACGAAGGACGTCTTCACGCTCGACAACGACACGAGTGCACAGACGGTCGGGAACCAGACTTACACGATCAGCCGCACGACCAACTGGATCAACTCGGACGGCACGGACAACTCCTGCGGTGCAGGGTCCGGGGTGCTCGCGTACAAGCGTGTCTCGATCTCGGTCTCGTGGCGGAGCGGTACCTCTCCTCGGGAGAAGGAAGTCGCGCTCGACACCCTCGTCTCTCCTGGGTCGGCGGTCTCCAGCGCGACTGCCTCCACGATCGTCGTCGGTGTCAAGAGGGCGAACGGCGGACCGAACGAAGGTGTGACGGTGACCATCACGCCGATCTCCGGAGGTGCGACCAGTCTCGCCGCGCAACCGGCCCCCACCGACGGCAACGGCTGCAGCTACGCACTTGGCGTCAAGCCCGGGACCTACAGGATCACCATCAACAAGGCCGGCAACATCGACACGGAGTACAAGACGTCTCCGACGTACGACATCACCACCTCGCAGGGCGGCGTCGGCAACAAGTCGTTCCTGTACGACCGAGGGTTGAGCGTCAACGTGGGGACGCCGGTGAACATCGTGGGGGCGCCCCCGAAACTGCCGACGTCCATCCAGACCAGCTTCCGCCACGACGACGTCGTGAAGACCGTCTCGACGACGTCGACGACGCTCTTCCCGTACACCGATGGCTGGACCACGGTGGCGGGTTCATACACGAGCACGTGCACGAACGTCGACCCGACCTCGTGGACGACCCCGTTGAACGGCCTGGTCGTCTCACCGGACGTCTTCAGCGACAAGACCGGCCAACCTGGTTTCCTCGCGACCAGCGATACGACAGCGACGGCACGAGCACCGATGGGGATCTTCGACGTGACGACGACGGGTCCGGACACCGTCGTCTCGGCCACCGTCAAGAACACCAGTGCGGTGGCGGGTGGAGACCCTGGTTGTGCGCCGTCGATCACCTACTGGTTCACCGGCATCAACTCGACTTCCGCGACGACGATCGCGCTCCCGTTCGGTACCTGGACGATCCGGAGCTCCACTTCGGTCGGCAGTTCGGGCAAGAACATCCCCTCCGTCGCTGCGAACCCCAGGGTGAGCAACGTCAACGTCGCCGTGACGGGCGACGTCGTTTCGTTGGACCCGCGCACCGTCGGTGGCTCGTGAAGGCGCCCGAGCAGCGGTTGCGGGCGCGGTTGCGCTCCGACGAGCGGGGTCTGACACTCATCGAACTGCTCGTCGCGATGTCCCTCAGCCTCATCGTCCTGACGGTCGCAGGATCCTTCCTGGTCTCGTCACAGCGGGCGACGAACACGGCGAGCTCGGTGAGCGCGAACACCCGTACCGCAGCGAACGCGATGAACGCCGTCGGGCGTCTGCTCCGTGCGGCGACCGACAATCCCGTCCCGACCGGCGACGACTCGCAGTTCGCCTTCCAGTACGCCAGTGCGAACTCCGTTCGGTTCTTCGCCTACGTCAACCTCGAGTCGACCCTTTCGCAGGCGGTCGAAGTGCAGCTCACCCTCGATCCCACGCGGAAGACACTCACGGAGACGAAGTGGAGGGGGGTCGCCGTCGCCGGCAACAGTTCGTACTTCTCGTTCCCGCTCGGCTCCGGCCCTGCCTTGTCGGCAGCGCCGACGACGACTCGAACCCTGGCTTCATCTGTCGTCAACGGGTCGATGTTCGTCTTCAGGGACGGAACCGGGCGGGTCCTGGGATCACCGAGTGATCCTGTTGCGGCCGCGGACCTCCCGAACATCCGCACCGTCACCGTCGCTGTCACAGTCGGCACGACGGCATCCGACCCAAGCGCGGTGACGCTCGTCAATTCCGCCAGTCTGCCGAACATCGTGATGGGAGCCCCGTGATGATCCGTCTGCTGCGCATGCTCCGCTCTCGCGATGACGAACGCGGTGTGGCGCTCGTCGCGGTCGTCGGAATCGGTGCTGTCGTGATGCTCCTCGTCGCGACGATGGTGACGATCGCGACGACCGGTGCACGTGTGACGACGACTGACACTGCGTGGAACCGGGCGATCGCTGCTGCTTACGCGGGTGTCGCGGACTATCAGTCCCGGCTCAACGCGGACAACACCTACGGGAACTACGGGCAGGAATCTGCCCCGTTCAGTCACGATTCCGGAAGCATGTTCCCGAAGGGGCCCGGAGGGAATCCGGCGTTCAACTACCAGGCGGGCGCGGCGTGGGTGACCGTGCCGGGTTCGGACGGCACCGCGACAGACGCGTCGTTCCGCTACGCGGTCGACAACAGCAAGCTCTCCACACAGGGCGTCATCCGGTTGCAGGCAACCGGAAGATCCGCCGGGACGACCCGCACGATCGTCGCGAACGTGCGACCGGATGGCTTCTCCAACTACCTGTACTTCACGAACTACGAGTCGGGCGACCCGACAGTGACGAACGAGAAGAACGGGTCCGTGCCCTGCACGACCGCCTATCGTCCGGCCTCCACAGCGAACACGTGTGGTGTGATCCAGTTCGGCCCGGACGACAACCTGGCAGGTCCCGTCCGCTCCAACGACCAACTCAAGATCTGCGGATCGACCTTCGGCAGCACCGTTCAGAGTGTCTACAGCTGGACGAGTGCGAATTGCGGCACCCGTGCGGCGACGTTCGCTTCGAACCCGACGACCGTGTCGACGCTCACCCCGCCGTCGACGATCGGGGACCTCCGTGATGCCATGCGGTACGACCTCCCGTCCACGACGGACACGATCGAAGGGACGGGGTGCCTGTACACGGGGCCCACGAGGATCAGGTTCAACGGGGACGGCACGATGACAGTCGTGTCGCCGCTCACCATCAAGACGGTGATCAAGGGGGCCAGCGCTGTGTCTGGTGCGCTCATCACGGACGGACAGGTATCGAGCAAATGCGGCGCGATCGATGACCTCCACAGCGCCGCTGGCGCTCGAGTGCCTATTCCGAAGAACAACATGGTCTTCGTGCAGAACGAGCCCGCGGCGCGGGCGGGGAACGCGCAGGACCCGAACTACTGGGACGCATCGGCCTACAAGAACCTCCCGAACGCTTGTGACTCGACCGACCGGGCGAACGACTGGACGAACCTGCGGTCGAACGGAGTCGGATTCCCACAGTCCACGGGCGTGCGCTCGACGTCGGAAGCGGCTCCGACCGCTGGCGGCGGCGCGGCCGTCCAGACGCCGTACGGGTGCGATCGTGGCGACGTCTTCGTGCAGGGAACGGTCGACAAGGCAGTGACGATCGCGGCAGAGAACTACGTGTACATCACTGGCGACATCTCCTACCCGACGACGCGGAGCCCGTCCACGGTGTTGGGGCTGATCGGCCAGCGGGCCGTCTGGGTGTGGAACCCCGTCAACGCGGACGGCACCACCTTCCGGCCGGCGAACCGCGAGATCGATGCAGCGGTGCTGTCAAACCAGGGCACGTTCGTGGTGCAGAACTGGACCAAGGGGCCGACGAGTGGTCGCGGAACGCTGACGCTCTACGGCTCGATCAGTCAGAACTTCCGCGGAGCCGTCGGTCTCGGCAACGGTCAGGGGTACGACAAGGCCTACAAGTTCGACCCGAGCCTCGCGACCTACACACCTCCGAAGTTCCCCCGTCCGACTGTCACGACGTACCGGGTTGCGACGCAGGTCGAATCGAAGACCGCGTACACCGCGAACGGGGCGGCTATCCCGTGATCGCCGTTCTCACGCCCTTCAGTGTGGCGATCGCGGCGTTCGTCGCGGTCTTCGGATCCGCGATCGGCTCGTTCCTCAACGTCGTCGTGCACCGCGTGCCGGCAGGGCGATCGGTGGTCGCGCCCGCGTCAGCATGCCCACGTTGCGGACGCTCGATCCGCGGCTTCGACAACGTCCCGGTGCTCTCGTGGTTGATCCTGCGCGGTCACTGCCGCGACTGCGAGGCGCCCATACCGATGCGCTACCCGCTCGTCGAGACGGCGACCGCCGTCCTGTTCGTGGTCGTCGTGTTCTCCTTCCTCCCCATGAGTGGGGAGGTTCCGTCGATGCTGATCGGTCAGATCGTCCTGCTGGTCGTTCTTCTGTACCTGATGGCGTGCAGCGTCGCCCTGGCACTCATCGATCTGGACACGCACACCCTGCCGAACCGGATCGTCCTCCCGATGTACCCGGTCGTGGCGCTCCTCCTCGTCGGCGTGACCATCGCCACAGGGGACTGGGGTGCACTCGCCCGAGGATCTGTCGGAGCATTCATACTCGGAGGTGCCTACCTCGCCCTCGCCCTCGCGGTCCCACGCGGGATGGGGTTCGGAGACGTCAAGCTCGCAGGCGTACTGGGTCTCGTACTCGCGTACCTCGGATGGGGCCCCCTCGCAGTGGGTGCTTTCGCGGCTTTCCTCCTCGGCGGTAGCTTCGGGGTCGGACTGCTGCTCCTGCGCCGGGTGAACCGCTCGAGCGGGATCCCGTTCGGGCCGTGGATGCTCGTCGGCGCGTGGACCGGCATCTTCTCCGGCGGCACCATCTGGGACGCCTACCTCCGTCTCATCGGCTTGGCCTAGGCCTCGGAAGGAACAACGACATGGCGAAGAGCATCGTCGGCATCGACATCGGAGCGGACGCAATCCGCGCGGTGGAGGTCATCGACGTCGACAAGCCCGAGCCGACGATCCTGCGGTTCGCTGAGGTCGCCGTACCTGACGGGGCCACGAAGCACGGTGAGGTCCTCGAAGCGAACACCGTGGCCGGGGCCATCAGGGGATTGTGGGCGCTCGGGAAGTTCCGGAGCAAGAACGTGGTTCTCGGCATGGGCAACCAACGCGTCCTCTCACGCGACCTGACGGTCCCGAAGGCGCCGCTCTCCCAGATCCGCGAGTCGCTGCCGTTCCAGGTCCAGGACATGCTCCCGGTGCCGGTGGGTGATGCCATCCTCGACTTCTACCCGACCGAGGAGTCAGAGAGCGAGCACGGTCCGGTCGTCCACGGGCTCCTCATCGCCGCGGTCAAGGACGCCGTCCTGGCGAACGTGCGCGCGGTCCAGTTGGCAGGCCTCAATCCGGTCGGGGTGGATCTGATCCCGTTCGCGCTCACCCGCGTCCTCGCTCCGCGCGTGACCGGCTCAGGCACGGTCGCCATCGTCGACTGTGGCGCCAACACCACTTCGGTTGTGCTGGCGACCGACGGCGTGCCGAAGTTCGTCCGTATCATCCCGACGGGGGGCACCGACATCACGAAGGCGATCGCGGCACGTCTCGAGATCGGGACGGAGGAAGCAGAAGCGGTCAAGCGGCACTTCGGTCTCGCCGGACAGCCGCGGACGCCCGACGACCTGCGGGCGATCGCCGCGACGCGGGAATCCGTTGGCGAGCTGACGCAGAGCATCCGCAACACCGTGAACTACTTCGCGAACACGCACGAGGACGAACACGTTCGCGGACTGGTGCTGACGGGCGGTGGCACGGCGCTCCCCGGCTTCCATGAAGCGCTGTACGACTTGACCGGACTCCCGGTCTCGGACGGTCATCCGTTCGCAGCGTCACGCGTCGGCCGCGGTATCTCGTCGGAGGACCTCGAGCAGCGACGCTCGGCGATCTCGGTCGCATGGAGTCTCGCAGTCGGGAGCAGGGCAGCATGAGCGGGATCTCAGCTGTGACCGTCGAGGCAAGCAAGCCCACGCAGCGTCGCCCCTTCCGCGGCCGGTCGACTCCGTCGACGTATTCTGCGCACACTCCGGATCGTTCTCCGCACACTCCGGATCGCGCCCCTCGTGCCAATCGCGGGCACCAACCACTCGTGGTCGGTGCCGATCCGCGTGCTGATCTACTGCCGGGTGAAGTACACGTCGATCGGCGCCAACGGGCTGCCGCACGTCGAGCGTGGGCTGGTGTCGTCGCCGTGGCGATCGCGGTCGGCCTTGCTGGCGGCGCGGCGGGGATAACGCGGATGAGTGCTCAGGACGACCTCACGGCGGCAGAGGCAGAGACGTCCACGCTGCTGCAACAGCAGCTCCAGTTCGAGGAGGTCCGAGCGGCCGAGCGTGACTCGATCCTGCTCGAATCCGCTCAGGAGGTCGGAGGCAGCACCGAGATCGACTGGTCGGCGACCCTCGGCGCCGTCCAACGGGCGCTTCCGATGGGCGTGGTCATCTCTGGGGTCGCCATCGACTCCGCCACAGCCACCGCCGCGTACGCGCAGTCGGATGACCCGCTCCAGGGATCTCGTGTCGCGACGATGACGATCGACGCGAAGAGCACGACGCTGCCCTCGGTCCCCGACTGGCTCGTCGCCGTCCGCGACGTGCCGGGCTTCGTCGATGCCACCACGAACACGGTGACGCGTGACGACGCCGGGGCGTACACCGTCAACCTCACCATCCACCTCGATGAGAAGGCGTACGACCACCGCTACGCCGCCAAGAAGGGCTGAACGGGATGTCCCGGAACCGGCTGAACCTGGTCGTCGCGATCGTGGCGATGGTCGTCGTCGTCGTCGTCGGCTTCTTCCTCGCTGTTCAACCACAACTCGCGCAGGCCAGCGCGGCCCATGAGCAGCGCATGACGGTCGAGGAGAACAACGCCGTCAGTCGGAAGGAGCTGGATCGACTCCGCGCGCAGGCCGAGAAGCTCCCGGAGATGGAGGCGCGCCTGAAACAGTTGCGCGCCTCTGTGCCCGAGGGCACCGACGTGCCGGGCTTCATCGACGAGATCGACCGCGTCGCTTCGGAGGCCGGCGTGGTCGTGGCGTCGTACACGACCAGTGACGCGGTTCCATACGCGCCGCCTGCCGCTGTGGAGCCGACGCAGTCGACGGAGGACACCACTCCTCCGTCGACGCCGTCGGCCACCGCCCCCGCTACAGCCCCCGCCGCCCCGAGCGTCACGACCGACCCGACGATCACCTCGGGCAACTTCTCTGTCGTCCCGGTCACGGTCGCCGTGGACGGGAGCTTCGACGAGGCCCTCCGGTTCGTGAGCGGGTTGCAGTCGGGAGAACGACTGTTCCTGATCACCGCGGTGTCCTCGACTCAGCAGAGCGGTGACGACGGAACCGCATCTGGAACGTCGACATGGACGTTCGGTGGGTCGGTGTACGTCCTCGACCCGTCGGCAGTGGGGGCGGGCAACACGCCGTCGGACACGTCAGACGACAGCTGAGCTCGCGACCCGCATCCTCCACCGAACGCCCCCCCGGAAGGGGTCCCGCCGCCACGCCGGACCCGCTTCCGCCGGGGCGTTCCGTGCCTCTACCATGCTGCTCGGGCCTGCGCTCGCGGCTGCCCATCTCCCTCTCGGACGTCCCTCGGAACGGGCGTCCCTCGTCGTGCCCGGAGTCGCTCGTGTTGGTCGGTGTCGTGGAGTTCCTCGGCTGGTTCGGGGCCGGAACGGTCCTCGTCGGGTACGTCCTCTTCTCGCTCGGGAAGATCGCGAACGGCCCGGTGTACCAGCTGTTCAACCTGGTCGGTGGCGTCGCGATCGCGGTGAACGTGGCCGCGCACCACGCCGTCCCCTCGACGATCGTGAACAGCATCTGGGCGGCCGTGGCGGCAGTGGTCCTCGCGCGTATGGTCGTCCGCCGCCGACGGGGCACGTCGGCCGGCGTGCAGCCGGCTCCGGAGCTGCACGCGGAACCCCCCACCACGACGGCAGTCCTGCCGGTGGTCGGCCCGGCCCTCCGCGACCACCAGTCGGAGGCGGACCACCGCTCCGATGCGGACCACCGCTCCGAGGCGCACCAGCAGCCGGAGCCCGACCAGCCGGAGACCGGCCACCGGCCCGACGGGACCCTCGTCGAGGACGCGCCCACGGGCCTCCCGGCCGGCCGCACGACGGGTACGGACGGCACGGGCACGGACGCCACGGGCACGGACGCCACGAGCCTCGCCGCCACGGGCACCGACGCGCCCGCTCCGATGACGGAGACGGTGCCGGTCATCACGGCGACCATCGCCCTCGCGCTCGTCCAGGCGGCACACCAGCAGCACGCGGCCCAGCAGGAGGCCGCGCAGCAGCAGACCACGCAGCCGGAACCCGCTGACGCCCCGTAGCTGCCGGACCAGGACCGACGCGGAGCGCTACGATCGGCGCATGTCCCGGTGGTTGGTGGCGACGATGGCGTCGGTCCTCTTCATCGCGCTCGTCATCGCCGTGACGGGCTTCGAGGCCCTGCTCGCCGACGTCGAGGCGATCCGGCAGCCGGACGCCACCCCCTACCTCGGTCCGGCGATGGTCGTCGGCGCCGGTGTCGCCGTGTTCCTCGCGACCGCGATGGGCGCCCGCGAGGGGAGCCCCGTCGTCACCGGACTCGTCGCCGCGGCGACGACGTACCTCGTCATGCTCGGCGTGGGCGCGGTCGGCTACGCCCTCGTCCGGTCCGACGCCGCGGAACTGCTCGTCTTCCCGGCGGGCTACGCCCTCAGTCCGTTCGTGGTCGGTGGGGTCGTCGTGGCGCTCGTCACGGTCGTCGGCGGCATCTCCGCGGTCCGGTGGCAGGGCTCCCGTCCACAGGGGCAGCAGTCGTCGCCGATCCGTCCACAGGACTGACGGGAGGCCCGGCCCGCGTCCGCCGCGTTCGGTACGATTCCGGGACGAGCTGAACGACGGCGCCTTGGGGGACTCATGACGGACGCACCTGACGACTCGCGGGGCTGGGAATCGGTGCCGGGGGCGGACACTCTCCGCGGCGACCGTGCGCTGCCCGCGGTGATGACCGCCGGCCCGACCGCGTCTGCCCCGGGGTACGCGGCCGGTCGACCTCGCCGTGGCCTCCGGAAGGGTGCGGTGATCGGCATCGTCGCCGGAGCCGCAGCGCTCGTGCTCCTCGTGGTCGCGGGCGGCATCGGGTGGTCGGTCGGGTCGGACAGCCACTCCGCGGACCGCCCCGTGCAGGCGTTCCTGCAGGACGTCGAGGGCGGTCGCCTCACGGACGCGCTCGACGCCGCCGGCATCGACCGCGACGACGACGACGTCCTCCTCACCGACGCCGCCTACGCGCAGGCGAACGACAAGATCACCGCCCACCGGATCACCTCGGTCGACCAGGGCGACGACCGCGCGACCGTGCACGCGCTGCTGACCCAGGCCGGTCGGAGCGTGCCGGCCACGTTCGAACTCGAGCGCACCGGGACGGACTGGGGTGTGTTCCCCGTCTGGGAACTGCAGCCGCCGTCCCTCGGCTCGGTCGAGGTCGTCGTGCAGGGACCGACCGACAGCACCGTCCGGGTCGCCGGAGCGGAGGCGACGACCGGTGAGCTCGGCGCGGTCGCACTGCGGGCGTTCCCCGGCTCGTACGAGGTGTCGTCCGAGGGCGGCAAGTGGTTCGCCGCCGACGCCTCGACGGCCGCCGTGCGGGGGTTCGGGACGCCCGGGACCCCGGTCGTGCTCGCCACGACCCTGACGGACGCCGGCCAGCAGGCCGCGACGAAGGCCGTCGACTCCTGGGTGGACGGCTGCGTCGCGGCCCAGACGGCCACGCCCGACGGCTGCAGCTTCTACGCCTACGGGGAGAACCCGGCGAACACCTACACGAACCAGAAGTGGACACTCGACACCAGGCCGTCGGTCGGCGTCGGCGACTGGTCCTCGAGGGGATGGCTCGTCGAGACCCGCGCTCCGGGGTCGGCGACGTTCACCGCGGAGTTCACCGGGCCGAGCGGTCGTGGGACCGCGACGGCCGGGCCGATCGACGTCAACGCGTCCGGCTGGATCACCGGCTTCGGGGACGACGGCGCCACCTTCGTCCCGGCGGTCGCGAACGGCCAGACCGACTCCGGCTCCTGACCGCCCTCGTCCCGCGTCCCCGGGCGGTTCTCGCCCGGGGCGAACGGGCCGCCGTCGGGCCCACCGTGGATTGATTTCAGCGGGCGTGGCGGCTAGGCTCTCCCGGGTGTGCGCCTTCGGGCGCGCCCAGATCCTGCAGGCCTCCGGCCTCCTGATCACTCCATCCCCCATCTCCCTCCGCCGTCAGGCGGTGGTCCGCGTGGGATGAGGAAGCCGACGGACCGCGTCGGCCAGAGAGCACGAGCGAAGAACCAGGAGAACAGTTGCCTACCATCCAGCAGCTCGTTCGCAAGGGTCGTACGCCGAAGGTCGTCAAGACCAAGGCGCCCGCCCTGAAGGCGAACCCCCAGCAGCGTGGCGTGTGCACCCGCGTCTACACCACCACCCCGAAGAAGCCGAACTCGGCACTGCGCAAGGTCGCTCGTGTCAAGCTCTCGAACGGCACCGAGGTCACGGCCTACATCCCCGGTGAGGGCCACAACCTCCAGGAGCACTCGATGGTGCTCGTCCGCGGCGGTCGTGTGAAGGACCTCCCGGGTGTGCGCTACAAGATCATCCGTGGTGCCCTGGACACCCAGGCCGTCAAGAACCGTAAGCAGGCCCGCAGCCGCTACGGTGCGAAGAAGGGTTGAGTTAGATGCCTCGTAAGGGTCCCGCCCCGAAGCGCCCCGTCGTCGCCGATCCGGTCTACGGCGCCCCCGTCGTCAGCCAGCTCGTCAACAAGATCCTCCTCGACGGCAAGAAGGGCCTCGCCGAGCGCATCGTCTACGACGCACTCGAAGGGGTCTCCTCCAAGAACGGCCAGGACGCCGTCACGACGCTCAAGAAGGCGCTCGACAACGTCCGTCCGACCCTCGAGGTCCGCAGCCGCCGCGTCGGTGGCTCGACCTACCAGGTCCCGGTCGAGGTCAAGCCGCACCGTGCGAACACGCTCGCGCTGCGCTGGCTGACCTCGTACGCCAAGGCCCGTCGCGAGAAGACGATGACCGAGCGTCTCATGAACGAGATCCTCGACGCGTCGAACGGTCTCGGTGCCGCGGTCAAGCGCCGTGAGGACACCCACAAGATGGCCGAGTCGAACAAGGCCTTCGCGCACTACCGCTGGTAGTCATCCGGCACCGTCCGGGTGCCTCGGTCAACAGCCGCGGCACCCGGACGGCCGCCACCCTCTCCTACAACTCTCTCGGAGGAACCCTGTGGCACAGGACGTGCTCACCGACCTGAACAAGGTCCGCAACATCGGCATCATGGCGCACATCGACGCCGGCAAGACCACGACCACCGAGCGCATCCTGTTCTACACGGGCATCACGCACAAGATCGGTGAAGTCCACGACGGCGCAGCCACCATGGACTGGATGGCGCAGGAGCAGGAGCGCGGCATCACGATCACGTCGGCCGCGACGACGTGCTTCTGGGACAACAACCAGATCAACATCATCGACACCCCGGGTCACGTGGACTTCACGGTCGAGGTGGAGCGTTCGCTCCGCGTCCTCGACGGTGCGGTCGCCGTCTTCGACGGCAAGGAGGGCGTCGAGCCCCAGTCCGAGACCGTGTGGCGTCAGGCGGACAAGTACAACGTCCCGCGCATCTGCTTCGTCAACAAGATGGACAAGCTCGGTGCGGACTTCTACTTCACCGTCGACACGATCATCAACCGCCTCGGTGCGGAGCCGCTCGTGCTCCAGCTCCCGATCGGTGCCGAGAACGATTTCGTCGGCGTCATCGACCTGATCGAGATGCACGCCAAGGTCTGGCCGGGCGATGCCAAGGGTGACGTCACCATGGGCGCCCAGTACGAGGTCCAGGAGATCCCCGCGGACCTCAAGGACCGTGCCGAGGAGTACCGCGCGAAGCTCGTCGAGCGTGTCGCGGAGACCGACGACGCACTGCTCGAGAAGTACTTCGGTGGCGAAGAGCTCTCCAAGGACGAGATCAAGGCCGCGATCCGCAAGCTGACGATCAACTCCGAGGTCTACCCGATCCTCTGCGGCTCGGCGTTCAAGAACCGTGGCGTGCAGCCGATGCTCGACGCGGTCATCGACTACCTGCCGTCGCCCCTCGACGTCCCGCCGATGATCGGCCACGACGTCAAGGACGAAGAGGTCGAGATCATCCGCAAGCCGGAGGCCTCCGAGCCCTTCTCCGCGCTCGCGTTCAAGGTCGCGGTGCACCCGTTCTTCGGTCGCCTCACCTACGTCCGCGTGTACTCCGGTCACATCGACTCCGGTGCCCAGGTCATCAACTCGACCAAGGGCAAGAAGGAGCGCATCGGCAAGATCTTCCAGATGCACTCCAACAAGGAGAACCCGGTCGACTCGGTCACCGCCGGTCACATCTACGCGGTCATCGGCCTCAAGGACACGACCACGGGTGACACCCTGTGCGACCCGTCGAACCAGGTCGTCCTCGAGTCGATGACGTTCCCGGAGCCGGTCATCGAGGTCGCGATCGAGCCGAACACCAAGGCCGACCAGGAGAAGCTCTCCACCGCGATCCAGAAGCTCGCCGAAGAGGACCCGACGTTCCGCGTCGAGCTCAACGCCGAGACCGGTCAGACGACGATCAAGGGCATGGGCGAGCTCCACCTCGACATCCTCGTCGACCGAATGAAGCGCGAGTTCAAGGTCGAGGCGAACGTCGGCAAGCCGCAGGTGGCCTACCGCGAGACCCTGACCAAGGTCGTCGAGCGCTACGACTACACCCACAAGAAGCAGACCGGTGGTTCCGGTCAGTTCGCGAAGGTGCAGATCGCGCTCGAGCCGATGCCCGTCACCGCCGAGAAGGTGTACGAGTTCGAGAACGCCGTCACCGGTGGTCGCGTCCCGCGCGAGTACATCCCGTCGGTCGACGCCGGTATCCAGGACGCGATGCAGGTGGGCGTGCTCGCCGGCTTCCCGACCGTGGGTGTCAAGGCGATCCTCAAGGACGGCGCGGCGCACGACGTCGACTCGTCCGAGATGGCGTTCAAGATCGCCGGTTCGATCGCGTACAAGGAAGCGGCCCGCAAGGCCGGTCCGGTGCTGCTCGAGCCGATCATGGCCGTCGAGGTCCGTACGCCCGAGGAGTACATGGGCGACGTCATCGGCGACCTGAACTCGCGTCGCGGTCAGATCTCCGAGATGACCGATGCGTCGGGCGTCAAGGTGGTCCGCGCGAGCGTCCCGCTGTCCGAGATGTTCGGGTACGTGGGCGACCTGCGCTCCAAGACCTCTGGTCGTGCTGTCTTCTCCATGGTGTTCGAGACCTACAACGAGGTCCCGCGCAACGTGGCGGACGAGATCATCCAGAAGAGCACCGGGGCCTGACGCTCCCGCGTCATCCCCAGGCGAGGGTGCCCGGCGACGGGCCCCTCGTCACCAAGTAAAGTAGAGACACACACACCGCGCGCCAACAGCGCAGGGCCGACCAAGGTCCTGCCGGGGGCGACGCATCCGAGTCCTGAGGAGGACCCACAGTGGCCAAGGCCAAGTTCGAGCGGACCAAGCCGCACGTCAACATCGGAACCATCGGTCACGTCGACCACGGCAAGACCACGCTCACGGCGGCGATCACCAAGGTTCTGCACGACCAGTACCCGGACCTCAACGAGGCCCGTGACTTCGCGCAGATCGACAACGCTCCCGAAGAGCGCCAGCGCGGCATCACGATCAACATCTCGCACGTCGAGTACCAGACCGACAAGCGCCACTACGCGCACGTCGACGCTCCTGGTCACGCCGACTACGTGAAGAACATGATCACCGGTGCGGCCCAGATGGACGGCGCGATCCTCGTGGTCGCCGCGACCGACGGTCCGATGCCCCAGACGCGTGAGCACGTCCTGCTCGCCCGTCAGGTCGGCGTCCCCTACATCGTCGTCGCCCTCAACAAGGCCGACATGGTGGACGACGAGGAGATCCTGGAGCTCGTCGAGCTCGAGGTCCGCGAGCTCCTCGGCTCGCAGGAGTTCGACGAGGACGCCCCCGTCGTGCAGGTCTCGGCGCTCAAGGCGCTCGAGGGCGACGAGAAGTGGGTCAAGTCCGTCCAGGACCTGATGTCCGCCGTCGACGAGAACGTCCCGGACCCGGTGCGCGCCACCGACCAGCCGTTCCTCATGCCGATCGAGGACGTCTTCACGATCACCGGTCGTGGAACCGTCGTCACCGGCCGTGTCGAGCGCGGTGAGCTCGACATCAACTCCGAGGTCGAGATCGTCGGCATCAAGGCGACCCAGAAGACCACGGTCACGGGCATCGAGATGTTCCGCAAGCTGCTGGACAAGGCAGTCGCCGGTGACAACACCGGTCTGCTCATCCGTGGCCTCAAGCGCGAGGACGTCGAGCGCGGCCAGGTCGTCGTGAAGCCGGGTTCGGTCACGCCGCACACCGAGTTCACCGCGAACGCGTACATCCTGAACAAGGAAGAGGGCGGTCGTCACAACCCGTTCTACGCGAACTACCGTCCGCAGTTCTACTTCCGCACCACGGACGTCACCGGCGTCATCACGCTGCCCGAGGGCACCGAGATGGTCATGCCCGGTGACACCGTCGCCATGACCGTCGAGCTGATCCAGCCGATCGCCATGGAGGAGGGCCTCCGCTTCGCCATCCGTGAGGGTGGTCGTACGGTCGGCGCCGGTACGGTCGAGAAGATCATCAAGTAACTCCGGTTGCTCCACGAGAGCGGGGTCGGGCCTTCGGGTCTGGCCCCGCTCTTCGTCGTCTCCGCACCGGGAGGCGGCAGAGGGCGCCCGCGGGGTACGTTCCTGCAGCGTCCGGCAGCGCCGAGGGTGTTGCATCGGGTCGTGACACGTCTGCGCCGCTCCTCGACCAAGGGTCGCGGGTACCACCGCGTCCGCAGCGGCAAGGGCTTCTCCTACCGCGACCCGTACGGCACCACGGTCTCCGACCCGGAGGTGCGTCAGCGGCTCGAGGACCTCGTCATCCCGCCCGCGTGGGACGACGTCTGGATCTCGCCGTACGAGAACGGCCACATCCTGGCCACCGGCATCGACGGTGCGGGTCGCCGGCAGTACATGTACCACCCGTCGTGGCGCGACCGGATGGACAAGATCAAGTACGACCGGGCCCTCGCGCTGGCCGAGTCGCTCCCGGCCGCCCGGCGGATGGTGACCCAGGACCTGCGCCGACCGGACCCGGACCGCCGTCGGGCGCTGGCCGCAGCCTTCCGGATGCTCGACCAGGGCTCGCTCCGCGTCGGGTCGGAGCGGTACGCCACGGAGCACGGCAGCCACGGCCTGTCGACACTCCTCTGCTCGCACGCCCACATCTCCGGGGACGACATCGAGCTCGGCTTCCCCGGCAAGAGCCACCAGGCGTGGTCCTCGACGATCCACGACGCCGACCTCGCCCGTGTCCTGGTGGGGATGAAACGGCGGGGGGCGAACGCTCGGCTGCTCTCCTTCCGCGAGCGGCGGGGGGACGAGTGGCAACCGGTGACCGCGGAGGACATCAACGCCTACGTGAAGGAGCGTGCCGGGGATGAGTTCACGGCGAAGGACTTCCGCACGTTGCACGGCACGGTCGCGGCCGCGGTCGACCTGGCCCAGACCGGTGTCCTGTCGAGCCAGGCGAAGCGCAAGAAGGCGATCTCGCACGCGGTGAAGGCCGCCAGCGAGGTCCTCGGCAACACGCCGACCGTCGCCCGCCAGAGCTACATCGACCCCCGGTTGCTCGATGCGTACGAGCACGGCGAGACCATCGACCCGGCCCGGTTGCACGCCGCCGAGTCCGAGGTCCGGGCCCTGCTCTACCGGCAGTGACGTGATCGGTCGCCCGCGGTTCCCGGATGACGTAGCGTTGGTCGTCGTGCCCGCCCACCCCACGAGGCACGGAAGGACCCATCAGTCGTGACCGACGAGTGCATCCACGGTTTCCCCATCGAGCTCTGCGACATCTGCTCCCCACGGCAGCGTGACCCGGAGACCATCACCAAGACCCCGACGCCACGACGCACGCGTGTGACGACGTCGCTGCGGTCCGCCCCGACGAACGCCAACGGGAAGGCCGTCGAGCCGACGTTGCCCGCCACCCGCGACTTCGCGGCGCTGCGTGCGCACCACGTCACGCACGTCGACAACCTCGCCTCGATCGTCGCCGAGGGCGCGATCCTCGCCGCCGACCGCGCGACGCCCTCCGTCGACGTCAGCTCCGCCGCCACCCGGGAGGCCCGTGGCGCGGCGCTCGCACCCGACGGTTCCAGCGTGGCCGGGCACGTGCCCTTCACGCTCTCGCCGGACGCGCGCCGGTGGGACGAACTCCGCTCCGGCGCGGAGGAGGACCGCTGGTCGGACGCGGCCAGGCGCACGCGTGCGACGGAGTTCGTCGTCCTCGTCGTCCCGACCACCGCGTTCGGTGCGTCGGTGATCCTGGCGGACACGGACGCCGAGGACCCGGACGTCCGCTTCGCCGTCGGCCCGGAGGCGGCCACGAACCTCCTCCGTCGCACCGACATCACGGACCCGTCCATGCACGGGGTCGAGCTGCTCGCCGGCCCGCAGGTGCCGCTGTCGTCGGTCGCGCTCGTGGGCGTGCCGAACGACCGCGTCCGGCAGCAGGTGAAGGCCGTCTTCGCCGAGCAGGGCGGACCGTCGCCCCGTGTCGCGGTGTTCCCGCCGTGGTTCGTGCCGCCGCTCCCCGAGGACTGACGCCGCTCGCGACGCTCATGCCACGCAGGACGCCCCGGTTCCCCGAGTGGGAGCCGGGGCGTCCTGCGTGCCGTGTGGTCAGGGACGTCGACGGGAGCGGGCGTAGAGCACGATGCCGGCGACGACGGAGACGTTGAGCGACTCCACCCGGCTGTCGATCGGCACCGACACCGTCTGCGTCGCGAGGTCCTGCAGGACGTCCGACGCCCCGGTCTTCTCGGCGCCGAGCAGCAGGGCGACGTCCTCGTCGAGGTCCCCGAGCGACTCGGGGGAGAGGGAGCCGTCCATGTCGACGTCGACCACGCGGAGCCCGGACTCGCCGAGCCACCGGGCGACGCGCTCGCGGGTCTCGAGCAGGACCGGCACCGAGAACACGTGGCCGCGGCTGGCGCGCACGACACGACGGTCGGCGATCGTGGGGAGGTCGCTGTCGACGAGCACGACGCCCCGTGCGCCGAGGCCGACGGCCGTGCGCACGATGGCACCGATGTTGCCGACGATCTTCACGCCGTCCAGGACGAGCACGTCCCCGGTGCCCTCGGCGAGGGCGGAGAAGCGGGCCGGTGCCGGGACGTTCGCGACGCCGAAGACCTTCGGACGCTTCTCGGAGCGGAACACCTTGGTCAGGACGGCCGGGTCGACGAGCCGTACCGGCACCCCGTGCTCGGTGCAGAGGGCGGCGAGGTCGGCGGGGAACTCCCGGCTCGAGTCGCCGTACACCTCGACGAAGCGGACGCCGGCGCGGAGGGCCTGCACGAGGGGCTCGAGGTCCTCGACGATCGCGGTGCGGACGGCGCCGCGCGCCGGCTTCGCGAGGTCGGCGAGACGCTGCACCGCGGGGTCGGACTGGTCGGTGAGCACTTCGGGTTCCGGCATGCGCGAAGGCTAGCAGCGGCGCGGGACGCCGCCCCGGGAGCGGCCGCCGACCGAGCGTCCGGCGCGCGTCGACCCGACCGCTGCGGGCGGGCCTCCAGGCCGTGCGTCGGGACGCTGAGGAGCCCGGGACGACGGACCCGGGAGGCCCGGAGGGCCGTGTCCGACACGCCGCTGTGATCGCGACACGCCCGGGTTGCACCGACGCGGGGCCTATGGGAGACTTGTCCGGTTCCGAAATTCCGCGGGCGTTCGCGCCCGCAGGGTCACTGCTCTGGCAGTGCACAACCCCCTTGTGAAGCAGGGCTGGGTTGGGCCGCAGGCAGCAGAACACGATCGTCATCCTCGTGCACCACGGCGCAGTTGGGCCGGGTGTGGGTGACGACATGTCCGCGCGGGTGGCCCAGGCCCTCGCGCGGTTGACAGGAGAACAGCGGTCATCCCCTCCGGGCGGAGCCGGTGGTTCACGTAAACAGCCGGGCACGCGACAGCGGAGTCCCGGCGGCGTCAGGCGGCCTGCGGGTGCGCGGCGCAGAGAGGACAGGAAAACACATGGCGGGACAGAAGATCCGCATCCGGCTCAAGTCGTACGACCACGAGGTCATCGACACGTCGGCCCGGAAGATCGTCGACACGGTGACCCGTGCCGGTGCGACCGTGGTCGGCCCGGTGCCGCTCCCCACCGAGAAGAACGTGATCCCCGTGATCCGTTCTCCCCACAAGTACAAGGACTCGCGCGAGCACTTCGAGAAGCGCACGCACAAGCGGGTCATCGACATCGTCGACCCGACGCCGAAGGCCGTCGACTCGCTCATGCGACTCGACCTCCCGGCGGACGTCAACATCGAGATCAAGCTGTAAGGGGGCTGGAACTCATGGCGAACTCAACCAAGACCGTCAAGGGCCTCCTCGGCAAGAAGCTCGGGATGACCCAGGTGTGGGACGAGAACAACAAGTTCATCCCCGTCACCGTGATCGAGGTCGGCCCGAACGTGGTCACCCAGATCCGCAACGTCGAGCGCGACGGCTACGAGGCGATCCAGATCGCCGCGGGCCAGATCGACCCCCGCAAGGTGAACAAGCCGGCCGCTGGCCACTTCGAGGCCGCCGGGGTCACCCCGCGCCGCACGCTCACCGAGATCCGGACGAACGACTCCGCCGAGTACTCGCTCGGCCAGGAGCTCACGGTCGACCTGTTCGAAGCGGGCCAGAAGGTCGACGTCGTCGGCACCAGCAAGGGCAAGGGCTTCGCCGGTGTCATGAAGCGTCACAACTTCGCCGGTGTCTCCGCCTCGCACGGTTCGCACCGCAACCACCGCAAGCCCGGTTCGATCGGCGCCTCCTCGACCCCGTCGCGTGTCTTCAAGGGCATGCGCATGGCCGGTCGGATGGGTGGCGACCGCGTGACCGTCCTCAACCTCACGGTCCACGCCGTCGACGCCGAGAAGGGTCTGCTGCTCGTCAAGGGCGCCATCCCCGGTGCTCGTGGCCGTTCCGTCTTCGTCCGCACCGCCGTGAAGGGTAAGTGATCATGGCCACCACGACCGCAACCACGATCGACGTCCTCGACGTCACGGGTGAGAAGTCCGGCACCGTCGAGCTCCCCGCAGCGATCTTCGACGTCGAGACCAACGTCCCGCTGATCCACCAGGTGGTCACCGCGCAGCTCGCCGCCGCGCGCCAGGGCACCCACAAGACCAAGAACCGTGGCGAAGTCCGCGGTGCCGGTCGCAAGCCGTTCAAGCAGAAGGGCACCGGCCGCTCCCGTCAGGGTTCGGTCCGCGCTCCGGAGCACACCGGTGGTGGCGTCGTCCACGGACCGACCCCCCGCGACTACTCGCAGCGCACCCCGAAGAAGATGATCGCCGCAGCCCTGCTCGGCTCGCTCTCGGACCGCGCCCGCGGTGGCCGCATCTCCGCTGTGGAGGGCTTCATCGCGGCCGAGACGCCGTCGACGAAGGTCGCCCGCACGCTGCTCGAGAAGGTCGCGCCCGTCAAGAACGTGCTCGTCGTGCTCGAGTCGGGCGACGAGCTCACGCTCAAGTCGATCCGCAACCTGCCGAACGTCCACGCGCTCTCGTACGGCCAGCTCAACGCCTACGACGTGCTCAAGGCCGACGCGCTCGTCTTCAGCAAGAGCGCACTCGACGCCTTCATCGCGTCGAAGACCGCGAAGGAGATCACCGCATGAGCGGCTTCAACAAGGACCCGCGCGACATCATCATCTCGCCGGTCGTGTCGGAGAAGAGCTACGGCCTCATCGACCAGGGCAAGTACACGTTCCTCGTGGACCCCCGTGCGAACAAGACCGAGATCAAGCTCGCGATCGAGAAGATCTTCGACGTCAAGGTCGCCGGCATCAACACGCTGAACCGTCCGGGCAAGACCCGCCGGACCAAGTTCGGGATCGGCAAGCGCAAGGACACCAAGCGCGCCATCGTGACGCTCAAGTCCGGTTCGATCGACATCTTCACGGCTGTCGGCTGAGGACCAGAGGGATAAATCATGGCTATTCGTAACTACAAGCCCACGACTCCCGGTCGTCGCGGCTCCTCGGTCGCCGACTTCGCCGAGATCACCCGTTCGACCCCGGAGAAGTCCCTGCTCCGTCCGCTGCCGAAGACCGGTGGCCGGAACAGCTCGGGTCGCATCACGACGCGTCACATCGGTGGTGGCCACAAGCGCCAGTACCGCGTGATCGACTTCCGTCGTGCCGACAAGGACGGCGTCGACGCGAAGGTCGCGCACATCGAGTACGACCCGAACCGCACGGCGCGCATCGCGCTCCTGCACTTCGTGGACGGCACCAAGCGCTACATCATCGCTCCGAACAAGCTCAAGCAGGGCGACGTCGTCGAGACGGGCCCCGGCGCTGACATCAAGCCGGGCAACAACCTGCCGCTGCGCAACATCCCCGTCGGTACCGTGATCCACGCGATCGAGCTCCGCCCCGGTGGCGGCGCGAAGATGGCCCGGTCCGCCGGTGCCTCGGTGCGTCTCGTCGCCAAGGACGGCCCCTACGCGCAGCTCCGTCTGCCGTCGGGCGAGGTCCGCAACGTCGACGCGCGCTGCCGCGCCACCATCGGCGAGGTCGGCAACGCCGAGCAGTCGAACATCAACTGGGGCAAGGCCGGCCGCATGCGCTGGAAGGGCGTCCGCCCGACCGTGCGTGGTGTCGCGATGAACCCGGTCGACCACCCGCACGGTGGTGGTGAGGGCAAGACGTCCGGTGGTCGTCACCCGGTCAGCCCCTGGGGCCAGGCCGAGGGTCGCACGCGCAAGCCCAACAAGCCGAGCGACAAGCTCATCGTCCGTCGCCGTAACGCCGGCAAGAAGCGCAAGTAGGAGTTCCGAAGATGCCACGCAGTCTGAAGAAGGGCCCCTTCGTCGACGAGCACCTGCTCCGCAAGGTCGTCACGCAGAACGAGGCCAACACCAAGAACGTGATCCGTACCTGGTCGCGTCGGTCGATGATCGTCCCGAACATGCTCGGTCACACCATCGCGGTGCACGACGGCCGTAAGCACATCCCGGTGTTCGTCACCGAGTCGATGGTCGGTCACAAGCTCGGCGAGTTCGCGCCGACCCGCACCTTCCGCGGCCACGTGAAGGACGACAAGAAGGGCCGTCGCCGCTGAGGCGGCGACGAAAGAGGAGGAACGAAATGGTGGAGTCGATCGCACGCGTGCGACACATCCGCGTCACGCCTCAGAAGGCCCGTCGCGTCATCCAGCTGATCCGCGGCAAGCAGGCCCACGAGGCGCTCGCCATCCTGAAGTTCGCCCCCCAGGGCGCTTCGGAGCCCGTGTACAAGCTGGTCGCCTCGGCGATCGCCAACGCACGTGTCAAGGCGGACTCGACGAACAGCTTCCTCGACGAGCGCGACCTCTACGTGAGCAGCGTCTACGTCGACGAGGGCACGACCCTGAAGCGGTTCCAGCCGCGCGCCCAGGGCCGCGCCTTCCGCATCAACAAGCGCACCAGCCACATCACGGTCGTCCTCGCGACGCCGGATGAGGCCGAGGCCGCCGCGACGAGCAAGAAGGCGAGCAAGTAATGGGCCAGAAGGTCAACCCGTACGGCTTCCGTCTCGGGATCACGACGGACCACATCTCCCACTGGTTCGCCGACAGCACGAAGAAGGGTCAGCGCTACGCCGACTTCGTGGCCGAGGACGTCAAGATCCGTCAGTTCCTGACGAAGACCCTCGACCGCGCGGGCGTCGCCCGCATCGAGCTGGAGCGCACCCGTGACCGCGTCCGCGTGGACATCCACACGGCGCGCCCGGGCATCGTCATCGGTCGCCGCGGCGCCGAGGCGGAGCGCATCCGGAGCGAGCTCGAGAAGCTCACCAAGAAGCAGATCCAGCTCAACATCCTCGAGGTCAAGAACCCCGAGACCGAGGCCCAGCTCGTCGCGCAGGGCATCGCCGAGCAGCTCTCCGCTCGTGTCGCGTTCCGTCGCGCCATGCGCAAGGGCCTGCAGGGTGCACAGCGCGCCGGCGCCAAGGGTGTCCGCATCCAGGTGTCGGGCCGCCTCGGCGGCGCGGAGATGTCGCGTTCGGAGTTCTACCGCGAAGGCCGTGTGCCCCTGCACACCCTCCGCGCGAACATCGACTACGGCTTCTACGAGGCCCGGACCACGTTCGGCCGCATCGGCGTGAAGGTCTGGATCTACAAGGGCGACATCACGAACAAGGAGCTCGCTCGCGAGCAGGCGAACCAGCGTTCGTCCCGCCCCGAGCGTCGTGGCGGCGACCGTCGTGGCGGCGGCCCCCGTGGCGACCGCAACGAGCGCGGTGGCGACCGTCGCGAGCAGCAGGCCCCGCAGGACGCGCCGGCCGGCGCAGGAGTTGAGGCGTAACCATGCTTATCCCCCGTCGAGTCAAGCACCGCAAGCAGCACCACCCGAAGCGTTCGGGCCAGGCGACCGGTGGCACCAAGGTCTCCTTCGGTGACTACGGTATCCAGGCGCTCACCCCGGCCTACGTGACCAACCGTCAGATCGAGTCCGCTCGTATCGCGATGACGCGTCACATCAAGCGTGGCGGCAAGGTGTGGATCAACATCTACCCGGACCGTCCGCTCACCAAGAAGCCGGCTGAGACCCGAATGGGTTCCGGTAAGGGTTCCCCCGAGTGGTGGATCGCGAACGTCAAGCCGGGTCGTGTGCTCTTCGAGCTCTCCGGCGTGAGCGACGAGATCGCCCGCGAGGCACTGACCCGTGCAATCCACAAGCTGCCCCTCAAGGCACGCATCATCAAGCGCGAGGAGGGCGACGCATAATGGCGATCGGTTCCAAGGAGCTCCGTCCCACTGAGCTCGACACCTTCGAGAACGAGCGTCTCGCTGACGAGCTGAAGAAGGCCAAGGAGGAGCTGTTCAACCTCCGCTTCCAGTCGGCCACCGGCCAGCTGGAGAGCCACGGCCGTCTCCGTGCCGTCAAGCGCGACATCGCGCGTATCTACACCGTGCTCCGCGAGCGCGAGCTCGGCATCCGTGCCACGCCCGCCCCCGTCGAGACCGCCCCGAAGGCCAAGAAGTCGTCGAAGAAGGCCGAGAAGCCGGCTGAGTCGACCGAGGCCGAGACCGCCGAGGAGAACTGATGGCGACCGAAGAGAAGGACTCCGCAGCCCTCACCCGCGGCTACCGGAAGACCCGTCGCGGCTACGTGACGAGCGACAAGATGGACAAGACGATCGTCGTCGAGGTCGAGGACCGCGTGAAGCACCCCCTCTACGGCAAGGTCATCCGTCGCACGTCGAAGGTCAAGGCCCACGACGAGCTCGGGACCGCCGGCATCGGCGACCTGGTCGTCATCAGCGAGACCCGTCCCCTCAGCGCCACCAAGCGCTGGCGCCTGGTCGAGATCCTCGAGAAGGCCAAGTAGGCCTCGGCCCGCTTCGGAATAGGAGACAGCAGTGATTCAGCAGGAATCCCGCCTGAAGGTCGCCGACAACACGGGTGCCAAGGAGATCTTGACCATCCGCGTGCTCGGTGGCTCGGGTCGTCGCTACGCCGGCCTCGGTGACGTCATCGTCGCCACGGTGAAGGACGCCATCCCCGGCGGCAACGTGAAGAAGGGTGACGTCGTCAAGGCGGTCATCGTTCGCACCAAGAAGGAGACCCGTCGTCCCGACGGCTCCTACATCAAGTTCGACGAGAACGCGGCAGTGATCCTCAAGGCTGACGGCGACCCGCGCGGTACCCGCATCTTCGGGCCGATCGGTCGCGAGCTCCGTGACAAGAAGTTCATGAAGATCATCTCGCTCGCGCCGGAGGTGCTGTAAGCCATGGCGAACATCAAGAAGGGTGACCTGGTCCAGGTCATCACGGGCGCCACGCAGGAGCGTGGCGGCGACCGCGGCAAGCAGGGCAAGGTCATCGAGGTCCGCGGCGACCGTCTGGTCGTCGAGGGCATCAACTTCGTGACCAAGCACGTTCGCGTCGGTCAGACCCAGCGCGGTTCGAAGACCGGTGGCATCGAGCAGCACGAAGCCCCGATCCACGTGTCGAACGTCGCGATCGTCGACCCGAAGACCAAGAAGCCGACCCGCGTCGGTTTCCGCAACGAACAGGTGGAGAAGGACGGCGTCACCAAGACCGTCCGCGTCCGCTACGCCAAGAAGTCTGGTGAGAAGCTCTGATGACCGACACGACTGCCGCGACTGCTGAGAAAGTTCAGCCGCGCCTCAAGCAGAAGTACCGCAACGAGATCAAGGCGGCGCTGACCGAGCAGTTCGGTTACGCGAACGTCAACCAGGTCCCCGGCCTGGTCAAGGTCGTCGTCAACACCGGCGTCGGCGAGGCCGCGCGCGACTCGAAGATCATCGAGGGGGCCATCAAGGACCTCACGGCGATCACGGGTCAGAAGCCGCAGGTCACGCTTGCCCGCAAGTCCATCGCGCAGTTCAAGCTGCGTGAGGGCCAGGCCATCGGCGCGCACGTCACCCTCCGCGGTGACCGCGCGTGGGAGTTCCTGGACCGCCTGCTGTCGCTGGCGCTCCCGCGCATCCGCGACTTCCGCGGCCTGAGCGACCGCCAGTTCGACGGCAACGGCAACTACACCTTCGGTCTCTCGGAGCAGAGCGTGTTCCACGAGATCGACCAGGACCGCATCGACCGCGTGCGTGGGTTCGACATCACCGTCGTGACCACCGCGAAGACGGACGACGAAGGCCGCGCGCTGCTCCGCCAGCTCGGCTTCCCGTTCCGTTCTGCCGAGCAGACGGTCTAAGCTACTCCGGGCGGTGCGGGCCGGAGGAGTTTCTCCTCCGGCCCGCTCGCACGAAGTCACACCGATCCCGGGGAACCGCCCTGGGATCACATCGATCGTCGAGGTCGGCACTCGTGGAACGGGTGTCGAAACCGGACGAAGGACGGAAACGCATCATGACGATGACCGATCCGGTCGCAGACATGCTGACCAGATTGCGGAACGCGAACTCGGCGCACCACGACGCCGTCTCGCTTCCGAGCTCCAAGCTCAAGCAGACCATCGCTGACATCCTCAAGCGCGAGGGTTACATCAGCGAGTGGAAGGTCGAGGACGCCCGCGTCGGGCAGACCCTGACCATCGACCTCAAGTACGGCCCCGATCGCGAGCGTTCGATCGCCGGCATCAAGCGCGTCTCGAAGCCGGGCCTCCGCGTCTACGCGAAGTCGACCGAGATCCCCCGGGTCCTCGGTGGCCTCGGCGTGGCGATCCTGTCGACCTCCTCGGGGCTCCTGACCGACCGCGAAGCCGAGCAGAAGGGCGTGGGTGGGGAAGTCCTCGCCTACGTTTGGTGATCGATCATGTCTCGTATCGGACGTCTCCCCATCGACATCCCGGCCGGAGCGACCGTCTCGGTCGACGGCCAGAACGTCGCCGTCAAGGGCCCGAAGGGCGAGCTCTCGCTCGTCATCGCTGAGCCCATCCAGGCGAAGGTCGAGGACAACCAGGTCCTCGTCAGCCGCCCGGACGACGAGCGTTCCTCCCGCGCGCTGCACGGCCTGACCCGCTCGCTCATCGCGAACCAGATCATCGGCGTCACCCAGGGCTACTCCAAGGGCCTCGAGGTCGTCGGGACCGGTTACCGCGTGGCGGCCAAGGGCAGCGACCTCGAGTTCGCGCTCGGGTACTCCCACCCCATCACGGTCAACCCGCCGGCCGGCATCAGCTTCGCCGTCGAGGGCAACAACAAGGTCACCGTGAACGGCATCGACAAGCAGCTCGTCGGTGAGGTCGCGGCCAACATCCGCAAGCTGCGCAAGCCCGAGCCCTACAAGGGCAAGGGTGTCCGCTACGCCGGCGAGATCGTGCGCCGCAAGGCCGGAAAGTCAGGTAAGTGATCATGGCCATCGGAACTCGTACTCGAGGCAAGAGCAAGGCGGCTGCCAAGGCGCGTCGCCACAACCGTCTCCGGAAGAAGATCACCGGGACCGAGACCCGTCCCCGTCTCGCCGTCACCCGTTCGTCACGTCACGTGTTCGTCCAGGTCATCGACGACGCCAAGGGTCACACCCTCGCCAGCGCATCGACGATGGAGGCCGACCTCCGCTCGTTCGACGGCGACAAGACCGCCAAGGCCCGTCGCGTCGGCGAGCTCGTCGCCGAGCGCGCGAAGTCGGCTGGCGTCGAGGCCGTGGTCTTCGACCGCGGCGGTAGCAAGTACGCCGGTCGCGTCGCCGCGATCGCCGATGGTGCCCGTGAAGGAGGGCTGAACCTGTGAGCGACATCGCGAACACCAACGACGACGCCGAGGCCACGACCGAGGTCGAGACGACCGACGCCGAGACCACCGCGACCGAGGCGAAGGCCCCCGCGGCCAAGGAGCCCGACGTCCCGGTCGTCGAGCGTCCCGTCGAGACCGCTGCGGGTTCGGCATCGAACAACCGCGACTCCGTCGACAACCGTGGCCGTCGTGGTGGCGGCAGCGGTGGCGGGCGTGACCGTCAGCAGGGTGGCCGTGGCGGCAACGACCGCAACGGTCGCGGCGGCGACAGCCAGTTCCTCGAGCGCGTCGTCACCATCAACCGCGTCTCCAAGGTCGTCAAGGGTGGTCGTCGCTTCAGCTTCACCGCGCTCGTCGTCGTCGGTGACGGCAACGGTCTGGTGGGCGTCGGCTACGGCAAGGCCCGCGAGGTCCCGACCGCCATCTCGAAGGGCGTCGAGGAGGCGAAGAAGAACTTCTTCCGCGTCCCCCGCGTCGGCAACACGATCCCGCACCCGGTGCAGGGTGAGGCCGCCGCTGGCGTCGTCCTCCTGCGTCCGGCCGCTGCCGGTACCGGTGTCATCGCCGGTGGTCCGGTCCGCGCCGTGCTCGAGTGCGCCGGCATCCACGACGTCCTGAGCAAGTCGCTCGGTTCGTCGAACACCATCAACATCGTGCACGCGACCGTGACGGCGCTCAAGCAGCTCGAAGAGCCGCGTGCCGTCGCCAGCCGTCGTGGTCTGCCCGTCGACCACGTCGTCCCGGCCCGTCTGCTGCACGCCGAGGCGGCCGCTCGTACGGCTGCGAACGAGAAGGCAGGTGCGTGATGGCGATGCTGAAGATCACGCAGACGAAGTCCGTCATCAGCGAGAAGCAGTACCAGCGCGACACGCTCCGCAGCCTGGGTCTCAAGCGCATCGGCCGTACGGTCCTGCGTGAGGACAACTCCCAGAACCGCGGGTACATCGCGACGGTTGCGCACCTCGTGAAGGTCGAGGAGGTCGACGCATGAGCGACGAGAAGAACGAGCGCGTCCAGATCCTGAAGGTCCACCACCTTCGTCCGGCAGCGGGGTCCAAGAAGGACCGCACCCGCGTCGGCCGTGGTGAGGGCTCGAAGGGCAAGACCGCCGGCCGTGGCACCAAGGGCCAGAAGGCCCGGTACCAGGTCAAGGTCGGCTTCGAGGGTGGGCAGATGCCGCTGCACATGCGCACCCCGAAGCTCCGCGGGTTCAAGAACCCGTTCCGCGTCGAGTACCAGCCCGTGAACCTGGACAAGATCGCGGAGCTCTACCCGAACGGTGGCGACGTCACCGTCGCGGACCTGGTCGCCAAGGGCGCCGTCCGCAAGAACGAGAAGGTCAAGGTTCTCGGTCAGGGTGACATCAGCGTGGCGATCACCGTCACGGTCGACAAGGTCTCGGCATCCGCCGAGGAGAAGATCGTGGCGGCGGGCGGCACCGTCACCAAGTAGTCCCCGTCGGCGGCGGCCCGCGCATTGCGCGCGGGCCGCCGTTACGGTTTCCTTGATGGCAGGTCCGGAACACGGCGTCATTCGACGTGCGTGCCGGACCACGGGGTCGGCGCTTCCGGCCACGGGCGACCTCGCCCGGCTCGACCGGTCAACCGGTCACAGAAGTTCGGAGTAACTCGTGTTCAGAGCGGTCGCGCGCATCATGCGCACCCCAGATCTTCGGAAGAAGATCGGTTTCACCCTCGCGATCATCGCGCTGTTCCGCCTCGGCTCGTACATCCCGGCACCGTTCGTGGACTACGCCAGCGTGCAGGCCTGCCTGGCGTCCGCGTCGTCGTCCGGTGGCCTGTACGACCTGATCAACCTGTTCTCCGGCGGCGCGCTCCTGAAGCTCTCGGTCTTCGCGCTCGGGATCATGCCGTACATCACGTCGTCGATCATCGTGCAGCTCCTGCGCGTGGTGATCCCGCACTTCGACTCCCTCTACAAGGAGGGTCAGTCCGGTCAGGCGAAGCTGACGCAGTACACGCGCTACCTCACCATCGCGCTGGGCGTGCTGCAGTCCACCACCCTGATCACCGTCGCCCGCTCGGGTGCCCTCTTCGGCACGAGCGCCTCGGCCTCCTGCACGTCGATCATCTCGAACGACAGCTGGTACGCGATCCTCCTGATGGTCATCACCCTGACCGCGGGCACCGGCCTGATCATGTGGATGGGCGAGCTCGTCACCGAGCGCGGCATCGGCAACGGCATGTCGCTGCTCATCTTCACCTCGATCGCCGCGCAGTTCCCGTCGGCGCTCTGGGCCATCGAGCAGTCGCAGTCCTTCGAGCTCTTCCTCTTCGTCATCCTGGTCGGCCTGGTCATCATGATGGCCGTCGTGTTCGTCGAGCAGTCGCAGCGGCGCATCCCGGTCCAGTACGCCAAGCGCATGGTCGGGCGCCGCACCTACGGCGGCAACAACACGTACATCCCGATCAAGGTGAACATGGCCGGCGTCGTGCCCGTCATCTTCGCGTCCTCGCTGCTGTACCTGCCGGCGCTGATCGCACAGTTCAACCAGCCCTCGGACGGCTCCGCGCCGGCCCCGTGGGTGACCTGGATCCAGAGCAACCTGACCTCGGGCGACAACTGGTTCTACATGGTCCTGTACTTCCTGCTCATCGTCGGCTTCACGTACTTCTACGTCGCGATCACCTTCAACCCCGAAGAGGTCGCCGACAACATGAAGAAGTACGGCGGGTTCATCCCGGGCATCCGAGCCGGACGTCCGACCGCCGAGTACCTCGACTACGTCCTCACCCGGGTGACGCTGCCCGGTGCGCTCTACCTCGGTCTCATCGCGCTCATCCCGCTCGCAGCACTGGCGCTGTTCGGGGCGAACCAAAACTTCCCGTTCGGCGGTGCCAGCATCCTGATCATCGTGGGTGTCGGCCTCGAGACCGTGAAGCAGATCGACTCGCAGCTGCAGCAACGTCACTACGAAGGGCTCCTCCGTTGAGCGCACGCCTCATCATCGTCGGACCTCCCGGAGCGGGCAAGGGCACCCAGGCCGGCCGCATCGCGTCGGCACTCGGGATCCCCGCGATCTCCACGGGCGACATCTTCCGCAAGAACGTCGCCGACGGCACGCCCCTGGGGCAGCGCGCGAAGGCGCTCATGGACGCCGGCGAGTACGTGCCGGACGACCTGACCAACGCGCTGGTCCGGGACCGTCTCGCCGAGCCGGACGCCGAGCAGGGGTTCCTGCTCGACGGGTACCCGCGCACGACCGCACAGGTCGAGTACCTCGACGCGCTCCTCGCGGAGCAGGGTGCGGCGATCGACCTCGTCGTGCAGCTCGTCGCCGACCAGGAGGCCCTCGTGGCGCGCCTGCTCAAGCGTGCGGGGGAGCAGGGTCGCGCCGACGACACCGAGGAGACGATCCGTCGTCGCCAGCAGGTGTACCAGGAGCAGACCGCGCCGATCATCGCCGTCTACCAGGAGCGCGGGCTCGTCGCCGACGTCGACGGTCTCGGCACCGTGGACGAGGTCGGGGACCGCATCGCGGAGGCCCTGACGACCCGCGGTCTCACGGCCGCCGTCTGACCGGGGTCGGTCCGGTGCGTCGGCGGAAGCCCTCCATCTACAAGTCGCCCGAGGAGCTGCGCGCCATGGTGCGCCCGGGTCTCCTCACCGCGCAGGCATTGGACGCCGTCCGAGCAGCGATCCGGCCCGGGACGACCACGGCGGAGCTCGACGCGATCGCCGAGCGGACGATCCGCGACGGCGGGGGCATCCCGAACTTCCAGCTCGTGCCGGGCTACCGCCACACGCTCTGCGTCTCGGTGAACGACGAGATCGTGCACGGGATCCCCAGCGCACGGGTGCTGCAGGCCGGCGACATCGTGTCGGTCGACGCCGGGGCCGAGGTCGACGGCTGGAACGGTGACAGCGCCTTCACCGTGGTCGTGCCCGGCGGCGACCCCACCGTGGCGGCCGCCCGGCAGAAGTTGTCCGACACCACCGAGCGCGCGCTGTGGCACGGCATCGCAGCGCTCGCGCACGCACGGAACCTGCACGAGGTCGGCTCGGCCGTCGAGGACGCCATCGACGAGACCGGGGCGTGGGGCATCGTCGAGGACTTCACCGGCCACGGGATCGGCCGGTCGATGCACGAGGAGCCTCCGGTCTTCAACCACCGTGTCCGCGGTGCCGGCCCTGCCGTGCAGCCCGGCCTCGCGGTCGCCATCGAACCGATGGTCACCGCCGGCACGATCGACAGTTCGACCGACGACGACGAGTGGACGGTCCGGACGCTCGACGGGTCCGATGCCGCCCACTGGGAGCACAGCGTCGCGGTGCACGCCGACGGCATCTGGGTGTTGACCGCCGCCGACGGTGGGGCCGCCGGGCTGGCACCCCTCGGCGTCACGCCGGTCCCGGTCCCGTAGCGCGCCTTCCGACCGCGTCTCCGGACCGCGTCTCCAGCTCCGGGCACGGAGGCCGTCCGGCCCGGCACCGCGTGCTGCCGTCCAGGCTGCAGGACCCGGAACGCGGGTCGACCCTGGTGACGCGGGACGGGCCTCCAGGCAGGACGTGGCTGGTTCAGTGCGGCTTCGCCGCGCATCTCCCACCCGCCGCCGTCAGGCGACGCGCTCCGTCGGCGTGGGTCGGTGGCCCTGCCGACGGCGCCGACGAGTCGGGGCCGGACGGGAGGCCCGGCGTCCCCGACCCCGGACCGTCCGTCGCGCGGTCCCTCAGTTCCCGACGGAGCAGGTCTCCTCGGCAGCGCTCTGTCCGCTGATCGAGGAGGGCAGCGGCGTCGAGGAGGGGCTGCTCGTCGTGGTCGTCTGTCCGTCCGGCGTGGCCGACGCGCTCGGAGCGGCGGTCGCGGCGTCCGACGGCGCGGCATCGGACGGGCTCGCGGACGGAGCCGGGGTCTCTGTGTCGGACGACTCCTGCGAGGCGCGACCGGTCGACGAGTCGCTGAGCGAGGTCCGCTCGTCCGTCTGCAGGGCGACGTTGAGCGTGTGGGCGGCGGCCTCGTCGACGACGACGCGCGCCGCGTCGGCGGGGTCGTCGACGACCGGGTACTGCACGAAGAGCATGCTCGAGGTGCTCATGCCGCGCAGGGTCGATGCGAGGCCGACGAGGGTCCGGGTCTGCGCGAGGCCGTCGGACAGCGTCATGTTGGACAGCGCTGCGCCGGCGAGCTTGTAGAGGGTGATCGGGTTCGACAGGGTGCCGTCCGCCGTCACCTGGCGGAGCAGTGCGGACAGGAAGACCTGCTGGGAGCTGATGCGGGCCAGGTCGCTGCCGTCGCCGACGCCGTGGCGCGAGCGGAGGAAGGCGAGCGCGTCCGAGCCCTGCAGGGAGTGCGCGCCGGCGGTCAGGTGCAGCCCGGTGAAGGTGTCGTCGATGGGGGTCGCGACGCAGACGTCGACCCCGCCGAGGGCGTTCGACATCTCGATCACGCCGTCGAAGGTGATGAGCCCGGCGTAGGGCACGGTGAGGCCGGTGAGGTTCTCCACCGTGTCGACGACACAGGAGACACCGCCGTTGCCGAGCGCGGTGTTGAACTGCGCGGACTCCGCTGCGGGGTAGGTCGTCCCGGTCTCGGGGTTGGTGCAGGCCGGGATCGGCACCATCAGGTCCCGGGGGAAGCTGACCGCGGTGAGCTGCTGGTGGTCCTCGGACACGTGCACGAGCATCGTGACGTCGTTGCGGGCGCCCTCGACGTCCTCGTCGGAGTCGAACTGCCCGACGCGGGTGTCGCTCCCGATGAGCAGGATGTTCGCGCCACCCTCGATGGCGGTGACGTCGGCAGTCTCCGCGGTGCTCTGGTCGTCGGTGCTGAGCTGCACCGTCTGCGGCGCCGCGGCGAGCTGGGCGCCGGCGATCGCGGCGACGCTGGTGCCGCTGACGAGCAGGACCGCGGCTGCGGATGCGACGACGGACAGGAGGGTCGTCCAGGCACGGCGGCGGGGGAGTCGGCCGTGGCGGGCGACGGGGCGCGCGCGGCCGGGGGCGTCGGGCACGGGGGTCCTCCTTCGGTGACTGCTCTCGTCACCGTACGGGGCCGGGCCCTGTTCCGGCATCGCTCCGGCTGTGGAGAACCTGTCGAACAGCGGATCTGCGGGCCGATCCGGGCGGCTCGTCCCCTGCACTGGGGTGCCCGCGCCGCTCCGACATGCAGGCGCACTTGGCAATTGGCGGTCTACCACATAAGATCGATCTTTGGTGTGCCATGCCCTCTGGCGTGGCGCCCGACCCGCAGACCGGCTCGGGGATCACACCGGTAATCCAACCAAGCGACAGTGAGGCTATGGCCAAGAAAGACGGCGTCATCGAGATCGAGGGCTCGGTGCTCGAAGCTCTGCCCAACGCGATGTTCCGCGTTGAGCTGACCAACGGACACAAGGTCCTCGCGCACATCTCCGGGAAGATGCGCCAGCACTACATCCGCATCCTCCCCGAGGACCGCGTGATCGTGGAGCTGAGCCCGTACGACCTGACCCGCGGCCGGATCGTCTACCGCTACAAGTGATCCGCGAGCTGGAAAGGAACGGCCCGGCGAACCCGCCGAGCACGAAGCCAGCGAGCACGAGGAACGAACAATGAAGGTCAACCCCAGCGTCAAGCCCATCTGCGAGCACTGCCGAGTGATCCGCCGGAAGGGCCGCGTCATGGTGATCTGCAAGAGCAACCCGCGTCACAAGCAGCGCCAGGGCTAGTCCCTGTGGGGCTCCTCCGGGAGCCTGCCGCGTGAGCGGGGTCGCCGGTCGTCAGACCGCCTGCGGCTCGAGCACGAACCACAACTGAAGATCGACAACGCAGTACCAGAACCCATCCGCCTCGGCGGGTGGGGGACACCTCGGGGCGGAGGCCCGGGCACCGGTACTGCGCCACACCTCCATCGACAACAGGAGCAGCCAGCACAATGGCACGTCTAGCAGGCGTCGACATCCCGCGCGAGAAGCGCGTGGAGATCGCACTCACCTACATCTACGGGGTCGGCCGTACCCGCGCCGTCCAGACGCTCGCGGAGACCGGCATCTCCGGCGACATCCGCGTCAAGGACCTCACCGACGACCAGCTCGTCGCCCTCCGCGACTACATCGAGGGCACGTTCAAGGTGGAGGGTGACCTCCGCCGTGAGGTCGCCGCCGACATCCGCCGCAAGGTCGAGATCGGTAGCTACGAGGGTCTCCGCCACCGTCGTGGTCTCCCGGTGCGCGGTCAGCGCACCAAGACCAACGCTCGTACCCGCAAGGGCCCGAAGCGCACCGTGGCAGGCAAGAAGAAGGCTCGATAGGAGATCACGATGGCTACCCCCAAGACCGCCGCGCGCAAGCCGCGCCGCAAGGAGAAGAAGAACGTCGCCGTGGGCCAGGCCCACATCAAGAGCACGTTCAACAACACCATCGTCAGCATCACCGACCCGTCAGGTGCCGTCCTGAGCTGGGCGTCCTCGGGCGCCGTCGGCTTCAAGGGCTCGCGCAAGTCGACGCCGTTCGCGGCGCAGCTCGCCGCCGAGTCGGCCGCCCGTCAGGCCGCCGAGCACGGCGTCAAGAAGGTCGACGTCTTCGTCAAGGGCCCGGGCTCGGGTCGCGAGACGGCGATCCGTTCCCTCCAGGCCGCTGGCCTCGAGGTCGGCTCGATCAACGACGTCACGCCGCAGGCGCACAACGGGTGCCGCCCGCCGAAGCGCCGCCGCGTCTGACGCGAGGAGCAACCGGCCGTTCCCCGCTCGTTCCCTGACCGGGACGAGCGGGGTCGGCCATTCCTGGTCGTTCGATCGCGCACTCCAGTGCGCGTGATCACAACTGAAACAGACCCGTCGGGGCCCGGCCGGCCCCGTCGTACCGCCAAGTGTCATATAGCGGACACTTCGCCGAAAGGAATTCCACAGTGCTCATTGCACAGCGCCCCACCCTGAACGAGGAGTCGATCTCCGAGTTCCGCTCGCGCTTCGTCATCGAACCGCTCGAGCCGGGCTTCGGCTACACCCTCGGCAACTCGCTGCGCCGCACGCTCCTCTCGTCCATCCCCGGTGCTGCCGTCACGAGCATCCGCATCGACGGTGTCCTCCACGAGTTCAGCACCGTTCCCGGTGTCAAGGAGGACGTCACCGAGATCATCCTGAACATCAAGAGCCTGGTCGTCTCCAGCGAGCACGACGAGCCGATCACCGCGTACCTGCGCAAGCAGGGTGCGGGCCAGGTCACCGCGGCGGACATCTCCGCCCCGGCCGGTGTCGAGATCCACAACCCGGACCTCGTCATCGCGACCCTGAACGACTCCGCGCGCTTCGAGCTGGAGCTGACGATCGAGCGTGGCCGCGGCTACGTCTCGGCGACCCAGAACCGCTCGGAGTTCAGCGAGGCCGGTCAGATCCCGATCGACTCGATCTACTCGCCCGTGCTCAAGGTCACCTACCGCGTCGAGGCGACGCGTGCCGGTGAGCGCACGGACTTCGACCGCCTGGTCGTCGACGTCGAGTCGAAGCCCGCGATCACGCCGCGCGACGCCATCGCGTCGGCCGGTCGCACGCTGGTCGAGCTGTTCGGTCTCGCCCGCGAGCTGAACACGGCGGCTGAGGGCATCGAGATCGGCCCCGCGCCGGTCGACGCCGTGCTCTCGAACGAGCTGCAGACCCCGATCGAGGACCTCGACCTGTCGGTGCGCAGCTACAACTGCCTCAAGCGGGAGGGCATCAACACGGTGTCCGAGCTCGTCGCCCTGTCGGAGACGCAGCTCATGAACATCCGCAACTTCGGTCAGAAGTCGGTGGACGAGGTCAAGGACAAGCTCACCGAGCTCGGCCTGTCCCTCAAGGACACCGTCCCCGGATTCGACGGTGCCCACTTCTACAGCGGGTACGACGAGGACGAGTCCAGCAACTGACCTCGCGCTGACGCGCACGCGCTCCTGACACGGGGCGCACCACCATCACCACTGGAGAACTGACATGCCGAAGCCCACCAAGGGCCCCCGCCTCGGTGGCGGTCCCGCCCACGAGCGCCTGCTCCTGAGCAACCTCGCCAACGCCCTCTTCACGCACGGTCGCATCACGACGACCGAGACGAAGGCCAAGCGCCTCCGTCCGGTCGCCGAGCGGCTCATCACGTTCGCGAAGCGCGGCGACCTGCACGCGCGTCGTCGCGTGATCGCGGCCCTGCGCGACAAGACCGTCGTGCACACGCTGTTCACGGAGATCGCGCCGCAGGTGGCCGACCGCCAGGGCGGCTACACCCGCATCACGAAGCTCGGCTTCCGCAAGGGCGACAACGCGCCGCTCGCCTCGATCGAGCTCGTCCTCGAGCCCGTCTCGAGCTCGCCGGCTCCCGTCACGCGCAACGCTGCCCCGGCCGCCGCTGCGCCGGTCGCCGAGGACACCACGTCCGAGGAGACCACGGTGGCCCCGGTCGAGGAGACCGAGACCACCGAGGAGTCGACCCCGGTCGCCGACGAGACCACGACCGACGCTGCTGCCGAGGTCGAGGCCGACGCCGCTGCGAAGTCGGACGACGCCGCGGACGCGTCCAAGTAGTCGCACCGCACCACAGGAAGGCCCCTGCAGCGTCTGCTGCAGGGGCCTTCCTGTTCCACCGCGCAGGCTCCTGACCACGCGGTTCGGACCACCCGGCGGGCCCGGCAGACCCGGGAGGCCCGGGAGGCCCGACCAGCGTCCGCCCCCACATCGTGCCGACCGAGAGACGAGGTACCCGATGCAGTTCCAGCACGTCGCCGGCGTCGGCACCCGACTGTGGCGGTGGAGCCGGGACTCCGGCACGCAGCCCCGGCTGCTGCACGCCGCGAAGGCGGCTGCGGCGGCCACCATCGCCTGGCTGGTCGCGCAGAACGTGCCCGGTGTGGCAGCGGAGTACCCCTACTACGCCCCGCTCGGTGCGGTCGTGGCGATGCAGACGACGGTGTTCGCCGGACTCCGGAGCGGGCTGCAGACCCTGGTCGGGATCGCGCTCGGCATCGCGGTCGCCGCCTTCACGATGTGGGTCGGCGACCCCGGGGTCCTGGCCGTGGCGATCACGGTCGGCGTCGGCGTCCTCGTCGGCGGGTTCCGGGTCCTCGGCGAGGGGAGCTCCTGGGTGTCGACGGCGGCGCTCTTCGTCCTGCTCGTCGGCGGTGCACACGCCGAGGGGTACTCGCTCGGGTACCTGGTGCAGATGGCCGTCGGCGTGGTGGTCGGGCTCCTCGTGAACTTCCTGGTGTTCCCGCCCCTGCGCTTCTGGGACGCCGAGCGCCGCATCGACCAGGTGAACACCGTCCTCGCCACGCACCTGGACGGCCTGGCGGACGTGCTCGAACAGGGCGAGCGTGACGAGCGCGCGTGGGACCAGGCGCAGGACCGCCTCGACCGTGCCATCGCCGACGTCCGGGCTCGGGTGTCGATCGCCCAGGAGAGCCGCCGCATCAACCCCCGCGGTGCGCTCCGCGGCTCACGTGCCCGCCTGCAGCGCGACGGCGCCCGCTTCCGCGCGCTCGAGCGGGTCGCCTGGTACACGACCGACCTGACGGAGCTGGTGGCCCGTTCCGGTCCGGTGTCGGCGAACCTCGGACGTCCGGACGAGGCGTTCACGACGCCGCTCGTGCACGCCGTCCGGCAGGTCGCGTCGATGGTCCGCGGCGACCACCCGCCGGACGAGGGCGACCGGGCGATCGCGGAGCTCGAGCAGGCGCTCGACGCCTCGCACGAGTTCCCGTCGGACGTCGCCGTGACCGCCACGGCGCTGGTGGCGCTCCGCGGCATCGTCGAGTCGGAGCGCCGGGCGACCCGGGACGCCGACACCGAGACCGGCCCTGCCGAGCCGACGAGCATCCGCGACCGGCTCGTGCGCCGACGCGGGCACGGCGGTCAGCGGGGCTGACGCCGACGCGTCACGAGCCGAACGACGACGCCGCCCACCGCTCGACCGCGGCGGCGGTGTCCGATGCCGCCTCGGTCGTCAGGAGGTACTGCGTCCAGGTGCGGTCGTGCACCACGTCGACCGTGCAGGCGAGCTCGTCACACGTGCGCCATGCGGCGTCGCGTGCGCCGAGCCCCGGGAGGTCGACCCTTCCGTCGCGGTCGACGGTGCCCGCCGCGAGCCGCTGCTCGACGACCCACCCGCTGTCCGGGACCGAGGCGTACACCGCGCCCGTGGCGTACTCCGGGCCGACGAAGCGGCACGTGCTGCCGCCGACCCGGCTCTGGGCGAACTCGTCGATGGTCGGCGGGGTGTCGGTCAGCGTCACCGAGTCGCGGAGGGTGGTGTCGGCGACGGCCGCGACCCCGTCCGTCGTGCAGTCGGTGAACGACCAGTCGTCCGAGTCGTCGCCGTCCACCGATGCAGCCGGGGACGCGGCGACGGTCTCCCGAGCGTGCTCGAGGAGCGCTTCGTACTCGGGCTGCATCGCCTCGGGGGTGGCGTCCGAGGCGGTCTGCAGACGCACGACCGCGACGTCGACCCAGGCCGTCCCGGCGAGCACACCACCGTTGCAGTACACCCGTGCGGCATCACTCGCGGCGCAGCGCACCGTGGTCGCGCTCTCCGCGGGAGCGGTCGCGTCGGTGCCGGCGGTCCGGAACGCGGCAGCGGCGTCCGGGAGCACGGCGACCCGGACGCCCTCGTAGGCGGGCTCGTCGGCCGTGCGCGCGGCGCGGTCGTCCAGCGGGGAGCTGCCGTTGGACGCCCAGCATCCCGTCCCGCCGGCGAGCCTGGTGGCGTTCCACGTGGCGGCCGGGTGGGCCAGTTCGGTGATGGCGTCGACCGGCTCGGCATCGGGGACGAGCGCGCGGACGAGGTCGTCCGGCAGGAGGGCGTCACACGCGGGCGCGCCGCCGGCGGAGGGCTCGGTGCCGAAGTCGGTCGTGGCGGGCGTGTGGTCCGAGGTCGGTGACGAGGAGGGGCTCGCGTCGGTCGGGATGGGCGTCGGGTCGGCGCTCGTCGTGGGTGTGCAGGCGGTCATGCCGGTGCTCAGCGCAGCCAGGAGTGCGACGGCCACGACCCCCCTCGTGACGGTCTTCTTGTGCATGTGTTCAGTATGGAGACGCGCGACCGGCTCGCACGCGAGCGCACATCACGGTCCGGTACCGACCTCGATCCCGCAGAGCGTGTCCGACGGCACTGACGTCGCGCTGACGTCGGTACCGTGGAGGCGTGAGCGAGACCGGCCGGACCGAGGGCGAGGCCGGCGTGCGGCTGCGGCTCGACATCGCCTACGACGGAGCGGCGTTCTCCGGGTGGGCCCGACAGCCCGGACTCCGGACCGTGCAGGGCGCGCTCGAGTCCGCCCTCGCCACCGTCTTCACCCGCTGGGGCACACCGCCGCAGCTCACGGTCGCCGGCCGCACCGACGCCGGTGTGCACGCCACCGGGCAGGTCGCGCACCTCGACCTCAGCGACGAGCAGTGGGCCGCGCTCTCCCGTCCCCGCCGTCCCGCCGCCGACGGCACCACGCGGGACCCCTTCGCCGGGCTGGTCCGCCGCCTGAACGGGCTCGCCGGGCCGGACGGGGACGTCGTCGTCACCCGGGCGTCGGTCGCCCCGCCGGGGTTCGACGCGCGGTTCTCACCGGTCTGGCGGCGGTACCGGTACCGGGTCGCCGACCTCGATGCCGCCCGTGACCCGCTCCGTCGCGGACACACGGCCTGGTACCCGGGGCGCCTGGACCGGGCGGTGATGGAGCGCGGTGCGCTCCGCCTGCTCGGGCTGCACGACTTCGCGGCGTTCTGCAAGCCGCGTGAGGGCGCGACCACCATCCGGACCCTGCAGGAGTTCCGCTGGGACCGCGAGCCGGACGGCGTGCTGGTGGCGAGCCTCCAGGCCGACGCCTTCTGCCACTCCATGGTGCGCGCCATGGTGGGCGGCTGCCTCGCCGTCGGTGAGGGCCGCCTGACGCCGGACCGGCTCGACGAGCTGCGGATCGCCGCCGAGCGCACGAGCGCCTTCACGGTCGCCCCGGCCCGTGGGCTCACCTTGACGGAGGTCGGGTACCCCGACGACGACGCCCTGGAGGCCCGTGCCGTGCAGACGCGCGCCCGTCGCGACGCGGAGGGACACCGGCCCGGCGACTGAGCGGCAGGCACCCGCGTCGCGTCCCGGCGCAGGGCGCTACCGTCGGGGCATGGCTCCTCGTGCTCCGCGCTCCGTCGTCTCCGTCGCACCCGGCGTGGTGTTCGTCGAGGGGCCGGTGTCCAACTGGGTCGTCCTCGCCGAGGAGGACGGCGTCGCCCTCATCGACGCGGGGTACCCCGCCGACACCGACCTCGTGCTGGACAGCGTGCTGCTCGCCGGCCACGACCTCGACGAGCTCCGCCGCGTGTACGTCACCCACGGCCACGTCGACCACGTCGGCGGCCTGCCCGGGATCCTCGAGCGTCACCCGCACGTCGAGGTCCTCGCGCACGCGGACGAACTCGCCAACGTCCGTGGACCGGGGCGCCAGCAGGTCACCCCGGCGGAGATCGGCGGACGGCTCGCCGCTCCCCGGGTGCTGCGGTGGCTCGGGCGTGCGATCGCCTCGGACGCGCTCCGGCCGACCACCGTCCCGTCCGCGCGCGCGTTCACCGCGCGGGACTTCGACGGTCGCGCGATGACCCCGCTGCCCGCGCCCGGCCACACCGCCGGGTCCACCGCGTACCTGCTGCCGGCCGCCGATGCGATCGTCACGGGCGACGCCGTCGTCACCCACCACGACACCCAGCCGGCCTCGTGGGCACCACGGCCGCGCATGATCACGCCGTTCTTCACGGCCGACCAGGCGCTCGCCGTGGAGTCCGCGGGCGTGCTGCCGTACCCGGCGATCGTGTTGCCCGGACACGGTCCGGCGGTGCACCGGGTCGGGTCGGAGTGGGTGCCGATCGAGGCGTGACGGGCCGCCCGGTCCGCTGCTCGGCGTCCCTGCCACGAGCCCCGATCTGGGGTGGAACGGATCGTTCACCCGTTGGAAACCTGAGCGGTGCCGCAGGTCGGTAGCGTGCGGCCATGCAGAGATCCGTCGGACGCACCCTGCTGTGCGCCACCGCTGCCACGGCGCTCCTCGTGGCCCCGCTCGTCTCCGTCACCGCGGCCTCCGCCGACCCGGTCGGTACCGGGCTCGTGATCACCGAGGCGTACCTCAAGGGCGGCAGCGCGAACCAGCCGTTCACGAACAAGTTCGTCGAGCTCGGCAACCCCACCGACAGCCCCGTCGCCGTCGACGGTTGGTCGGTGCAGTACCGCTCGGCCACGGGCACCGGAGCCCCGACGGTCGGCAAGCTCTCCGGTTCCGTCCCGGCGCACGGCACCTACCTGGTGCAGATGGGCTCGAACGGCACGAACGGCGTGGCACTGCCCGAGCCCGACTCTGTCACCGGCCTGAACCCCTCCGGGTCGACGGGCACCCTCGTGCTGGCGAACCAGGCCGCAGCGCTGTCGCTCCCCGCCGGGCCGGTCGCCGCCGGCACCCCCGGGGTCGTGGACCTGCTGGGTTACGGCACGTCGAACACGTTCGAGACCGCGGTCGCGACCGCCGGCACGGCGAACTCCGTCCCCGACGCGCTGACCCGCGCGGGCACGACGGACACCGACTCGAACGCCGCCGACTTCCGGGTGACGTCGACGGTCACGCCGGAGAACGCCGCGGGCGACGGTGAGCAGCCGACGGACCCGACCACGCCGACCGACCCGACGACGCCGACCGAGCCGTCGCCCCCGGCCGAACGGATCAGCATCGCGCAGCTGCAGGGCACCGGCGACGCATCACCGTACGTCGGCAAGACCGTCACCACGACCGGCGTCGTCACCGCGGTCTACGCCACCGGCGGCTTCGCCGGCTACACGGTCCAGACCGCCGGCACTGGGGGCGCGCTCGACCTCGGGACGCACACCGCCTCGGACGCCGTGTTCGTCTACTCGGCCGCCACCGCCGGCAGCGTGACGATCGGTGACGCCGTCGAGCTCACCGGCTCCGTGTCGGAGTTCAACGGGCTCACCGAACTCACGGTCTCGAGCGCCGCCGGACTGACGAAGCTCGCCACACCGGCCGTCGCGCCGCTGCCCGCCGCCGTCGCCTTCCCTCGCGCCGACGCACAGCGCGAGTCGCTCGAGAGCATGCTCGTCGCGCCGCAGGGTGACTACACGGTCGCCGACAACTACACGACGAACCAGTACGGCGAGGTCGTCCTCGCGACCGGCACGAAGCGCCTCCTGCAGCCGACCGAGGTGGCCCGCCCGGGCAGCGCCGAGGCGGCCGCCGTGACGGCGGACAACGCAGCCCGCAAGGTCGTCCTCGACGACGGTGCGAGCAGGAACTTCCTCAGCGCGGTGAACCAGTCGATCCCGGTCTCGTGGCTCACCCAGGGTCCGGTGACGGTCGGCGCTGCGGCGACCTTCACGAAGCCCGTCGTCCTCGACTACCGCAACGACTCGTGGAAGTTCCAGCCGACGTCGCCGATCACCGGTGCCACCCCGGCCGCGGCGCTGCCGGCGGCCTTCTCGGACGTGCGGACCGCCGCCCCGGAGCAGGTCGGCGGTGACGTCCGTCTCGCCGGCTTCAACGTCCTCAACTACTTCCCGACGACCGGTGACCAGCTCACCGGCTGCACGTACTACACCGACCGCGACGGCGACCCCGTCACGGTGCGCGGTGGCTGCGACGCCCGCGGTGCCGCGAACGCGGACGACCTCGCCCGGCAGCAGGTGAAGATCGTGAAGGCGATCAACGGGCTGGGCGCCGACGTGGTCTCCCTCGAGGAGATCGAGAACTCGGCACGCTTCGGCCAGGACCGTGACGCCGCGGTGGCGACCCTCGTGGCCGCGCTGAACGCCGCGACCGGCAAGGACACCTGGGCGTACGCGGGGTCGCCCACGGCGCTGCCGGCGAGCGAGGACGTCATCCGGCTCGCGATCATCTACAAGAAGGACCGCGTGCAGACCGTCGGCGCCTCCACGATCCTGACCGACTCGACGGCGTTCGCCAACGCCCGGCAGCCGCTCGCGCAGGCCTTCGCACCGGTCGTGACGAAGCCCGGCAAGGGGAAGGCCCCGAAGCCGTCCGCGAAGGACACCTTCCTGGTGATCGCGAACCACTTCAAGTCGAAGGGCTCCGGCTCCGCGGCGGACGCCGACCAGGGCGACGGGCAGGGCGCGTCGAACGCCTCCCGCGTCGCGCAGTCGAACGCCCTGGTGGCGTTCTCCACGGCGATGCAGCGGCAGTCCGGCACGGACAAGGTCTTCATGCTCGGTGACTTCAACGCGTACAGCCAGGAGGACCCGGCGGTGGTCCTCCGCCAGGCCGGCTACACCGACCTCGGCCCGACTCGCGACGCTGCCGAGTGGTCCTACGTGTTCAACGGCCTGAGCGGTTCGCTCGACCACGTGTTCGCGTCGAAGGCGGCCCTCGCGACCGTCACCGGTGTGGACATCTGGAACATCAACTCGGTGGAGTCCGTCGGCCTCGAGTACAGCCGGTACGACTACAACGTCACCGACCTGTACCGCAACGACGTCCGCCGGGCGAGTGACCACGACCCGATCCTGGTCGGCATCGACCTGCCCGGCCTCACGGCGCCGGGTGGCGGGACCCCCGGACACGGCAGCGACCCTGGCCACGGTGGGGGCCAGGGGCACGGCAACCCGATCGCGAACGCGCTCGCGGCGATCGCCGCTCTGATCGCCTGGCTGCGCAGCCTGCTGGGCTGACCGACGGGTCACCTGACGGACGGGAGGCGCGGTGCCGGCTGGCACCGCGCCTCCCGTCCGTCGTGGCCACCGTTTGACCGCAGCGGGCGGCGTCCGTTAGGCTCTCACCTTGGTCTGCGCGCTCTGTTGCGCCAGACAGTCAGATGGGCCCTCCACCGGGTCGTTCGCCGGGCGTCTGCCCGCGAGAACGCCCACCGGAGTGGGATTCACGGACTCCTCACCTCGACACGAAAGCAGCACTCCTGTGACTCGTACGTTCTCCCCGAAGCCGGCAGACGTCCAGCACGACTGGATCGTCATCGACGCGACCGACGTCGTGCTCGGCCGCCTCGCTTCGCACGTCGCCGCCCTCCTCCGCGGCAAGCACAAGGCCACCTTCGCCCAGCACATGGACATGGGTGACTACGTCATCATCGTGAACGCCGACAAGGTCGCCCTGACCGGGTCGAAGCTCGCCAAGAAGGTCTACTACCGCCACTCCGGTTACCCGGGCGGCCTCACGGCCACCACCTACCCGGAGATGCTCGAGAAGCACCCGACGCGCGCCGTCGAGAAGGCGATCCGCGGCATGCTGCCGAAGAACACCCTCGGTCGCGAGCAGCTCAAGAAGCTCAAGGTCTACGCAGGCGCTGAGCACCCCCACGCGGCGCAGCAGCCCAAGCCGTACACCTTCGACCAGGTCTCGCAGTAACAGCGGCCACGACGACTTCCAGGAACGAGAAAACACTCATGGCTCAGATCGCTGACTCCATCGACCAGACCCCGGAGACCTTCACCACCGAGAGCGCGCCCGTCGCGTCGGAGGCGGCTCCCCGTCAGATCCTCAACGTCTCGGGCGGTGCCGTCGGGCGCCGCAAGGAGGCCATCGCGCGCGTCCGCCTGGTCCCCGGCTCCGGCACCTTCTCGGTGAACGGCCGCACGCTCGAGGACTACTTCCCGAACAAGCTGCACCAGCAGCTCATCAACGACCCGTTCAAGGTGCTCGAGCTCCTCGGCGCCTACGACGTCACCGCCCGCATCACGGGTGGCGGCCCCTCGGGTCAGGCCGGCGCGCTCCGTCTCGCCATCGCCCGCACCCTGAACGAGATCGACCGCGAGAACAACCGCGCGACCCTCAAGAAGGCCGGCTTCCTCACCCGTGACGCCCGCGTCATCGAGCGCAAGAAGGCCGGTCTCAAGAAGGCCCGCAAGGCGTCGCAGTTCTCGAAGCGCTGATCGCCTGACGGCGGGAGATCGCATGCCGCGTCTGTTCGGTACCGACGGCGTTCGTGGCCTCGCCAACGGCGAGTTGACGGCCGCGCTCGCACTGGGTCTTGCCCAGGCGAGCGCGGCCGTGCTCACGCACGGACACCACGCGGACGCTCGTCGAGCGTCCGGTCGCACGCGCCCCCGGGCCGTGCTCGCGCGTGACCCGCGCGTCTCCGGGGAGTTCCTGGGTGCCGCCGTGGCAGCCGGGCTCGCCTCCGCCGGCGTCGACGTTCTCGACGCCGGGGTCATCCCCACTCCCGCAGCGGCGTACCTGGTCGCGGACGTCGACGCCGACTTCGGCGTGATGATCTCCGCCTCGCACAACCCCGCCCCGGACAACGGGATCAAGTTCTTCGCCGCTGGTGGTCGCAAGCTGCCGGACGAGGTCGAGGACCGCATCGAAGCGGCCATGCACGACCAGTCCGCGCCGACCCCCACCGGTGCCGAGGTCGGGCGCATCACGCGCTTCGCCGACGCCGAGGACCGCTACGTGGTCCACCTGCTCGGCACGCTGCCGCACCGACTCGACGGGATCCACGTCGTGCTCGACTGCGCCAACGGTGCCGCCTCCGGGGTCTCGCCCGAGGTGTTCGTCAACGCGGGCGCGAAGGTCACGCTCATCGGTGCCGACCCGAACGGCATCAACATCAACGACGGCGTCGGCTCGACCCACATCGACAACCTGGCGCGCGCGGTCCTCGAGGCCGGCGCCGACGTGGGCATCGCGCACGACGGTGACGCCGACCGCTGCCTCGCCGTGGACGCCGACGGCAACGCGGTGGACGGCGACCAGATCATGGCGATCCTCGCGCTGTCCCTCAAGGAGCGCGGACGCCTGGTCGACGACACCCTCGTCGCCACGGTGATGTCGAACCTCGGGCTCAAGCGGGCCATGGCGGACGCGGGCATCACGGTCCTCGAGACCGGTGTCGGGGACCGGTACGTCCTCGAGAAGATGACCGAGGGCGGGTTCTCGCTCGGTGGCGAGCAGTCCGGCCACATCATCTTCAGCGACTACGCGACGACCGGTGACGGGGTCCTGACGGGCCTCCACCTCGTGGCGGAGATGGCGCGCACCGGCAAGACGCTCGGCGAGCTCGCCGCGTGCATGACGGTGTTCCCGCAGGTGCTCCTCAACGTGAAGGGCGTCGACCGGCACGGGCTCGACGACCAGGGCGTCCAGGACGCGATCACCGACGCCACCGACGCACTCGGTGACTCCGGTCGGGTGCTGCTGCGTCCTTCGGGCACGGAGCCGGTCGTCCGCGTGATGGTCGAGGCGGCCTCGCAGGAGGACGCCCAGCGCGTCGCCGAGGAGCTCGCCGACGTCGTGCGTGCGCGCCTGACGCTCGACGCCGCGTAGCCGCGCGGGGTCGGGCCTGCGTCGGCCGCACGCGCCGGCCTCGGCGGCCGCGCTCGCGCCCCGCTGGCGTGGATCGCATCCGCACAACAGAAACCCGTCCGAACTGCGCGCTCGCGTGGTTCGGACGGGCTTCGGTTGTGCGGGGACGGCAGGCGCCGCGGGACGCGGTCAGATCTTGCGGAGCAGGACGCTCGTCACCTTGTGGTCGGCGGCCTTCTTGAGCACGAGGGTCGCCCGGGAGCGCGTCGGCAGGACGTTCTCGAGCAGGTTCGGCTCGTTGATCGCCCGCCACACCTCGGTCGCGGTGCGGACGGCGTCCTCGCGGGACAGCTCGGCGAAGCGGTGGAAGAACGAGTCCGGGCTCGAGAACGCCTGCTCCTGCAACGCCAGGAACCGGTCGACGTACCAGGACTCGATGTCCTTCGTCTTCGCGTCGACGTAGATCGTGAAGTCGAACAGGTCGGACAGGGCCAGGCGGCCGTGGACCGGCGGCGCGAGCACGTTGAGCCCCTCGACGATGAGGATGTCCGGCTGCCGCACGACGATCTCGGCGTCGGGCACGATGTCGTAGACCAAGTGCGAGTAGTACGGCGCCCGGACCTCGGCCGCACCGCTCTTCACGTTGCTGACGAACCGGAGGAGCGACCGACGGTCGTACGACTCCGGGAAGCCCTTGCGGTCCATGATCCCGCGGCGCTCGAGTTCCGCGTTCGGGTACAGGAAGCCGTCGGTCGTCACGAGCTCGACGCGGGGGGTGTCCGGCCACCGCTTCGTCAGCTCGCGGAGGAGGCGCGCGACGGTGCTCTTGCCGACCGCGACCGACCCGGCGACGCCGATCACGAACGGGGTCCGGCTCGCACGCTCGCCGAGGAACCGGCTCGTCTCGGCGTGCAGGTCGCGTGCGCCGGCGGCGTACAGCGTCAGGAGCCGGGAGAGCGGCAGGTAGACGTCCTGCACCTCGGTGATGTCGAGGCGGTCGCCCAGGCCGCGCAGCTGCACGATCTCGGTCTCGGTGAGGGAGAGGTGCTCCTTCGGCGCGAGCTGCGACCACTCGTCCCGGGGGATCTCCACGAAGGGAGTGGGGTGCGCGACGGTCGTCTCCGGGATCGGCATGGGGTCGAGCGTACCCAGCCGGGAGGCCCGGCAACCGCCCGCGACGACGGTCCGGTGGAGCGGGCCGCCCGTCCGGCACCCGCCCGTCAGGCGGGGAGTGCCGCTTCGATGGCGGCGACGACCTCGGGAGCGTCCGGCTTGGTCGTCGGCCGGAAGCGCGTGACCGTGCCGTCCGGCGCCACGAGGAACTTCTCGAAGTTCCACGCGACGCTACCGGCCTTGCCCGCACCGTCCGGCGTCTGCTTCAGCTCCTTGTAGAGCGGGTGCGCGCCGCCGCCGTTCACCTTGACCTTCTCGGACATCGGGAAGGTCACGCCCCAGGTTGCGGAGCAGTACTCCTCGATGGCCTCCGACGAACCGAGTTCCTGGAGGAACTGGTTGCTCGGGAAGCCGAGGACGGTGAAGCCCCGCGGCCCGTAGGTCCGCTGGAGTTCCTCGAGCTGTTCGTACTGCGGGGCGAGGCCGCAGCGTGACGCGACGTTCACCACGAGCACGGCTTTGTCGGCGTACGAGCCGAAGGTGGTCTGCTCGCCCTGCAGGGTGGTGATGGCGATGTCGTCGAAGCGTCCCATGGTCGGAAGCTACCCCCGCCTCCGGGGCGGCTCGCAGGGTGCTCCCGGCACTGCCCGTAGGATCGGTCCCATGTGTGGAATCGTCGGCTACGTCGGCAGCAACAGCAGCACGGACGTCCTCCTCGGGGGCCTCCGCCGTCTCGAGTACCGCGGCTACGACTCGGCGGGCATCGCCGTGATCGACCCCACCGGTGACATGACCTCGGCGAAGAAGGCCGGCAAGCTCCAGATGCTGGTCGACGAGCTCGAGGCGAACCCCGTCCCCGACGGCGGCACCGGCATCGGCCACACCCGCTGGGCGACCCACGGCGGCCCGACCGACGGCAACGCGCACCCGCACCTGGCCGACGGCGGCAAGCTCGCCCTCATCCACAACGGCATCATCGAGAACTTCGCCCCGCTCAAGGACGAGCTGCTCGCCGAGGGCGTCACCTTCGAGAGCGAGACCGACTCCGAGGTCGCCGCGCACCTCGTCGCGCGCGAGTTCCGCGAGACGCAGGACCTGACCGAGGCGATGCGACGCACGGTGGCCCGCCTCGAGGGCGCGTTCACCCTGCTCGTCGTGCACGCCGACCAGCCGGGCGTCGTCGTCGGCGCCCGTCGCAACTCGCCCCTCGTGGTGGGCCTCGGCGACGGCGAGAACTTCATGGGCTCGGACGTCGCCGCGTTCGTCGCGTACACGCAGCGGGCCCTGTCGATCGGTCAGGACGAGATCGCCACGATCCGTCCGGACGGCGTCGACGTCATCCACTTCGACGGCACCCCTGCCGAGCCGAGCGAGTTCGAGGTGAACTGGGACGCCTCCGCCGCCGACAAGGGCGGATGGTCCTCGTTCATGGCGAAGGAGATCAGCGAGGAGCCCGAGGCCGTGCGCAACACGATCCTCGGCCGCGTGCACGAGGGCGCGATCACGCTGACCGACCTCGACCCGATCGCCGAGCGGCTGCAGCAGGTGGACCGCGTCATCGTCATCGCCTGCGGGACCGCGGCCTACGCCGGCATGCTCGGCAAGTACGCGATCGAGCAGTGGGCGCGCGTCCCCGTCGAGGTCGAGCTCGCGCACGAGTTCCGCTACCGCGACCCGGTGCTCGACGACCGCACCCTGGTCGTCTCCATCAGCCAGTCCGGCGAGACGATGGACACGCTCATGGCCGTCAAGTACGCCCGCGAGCAGGGCGCGCAGGTCCTCTCGATCTGCAACACCCAGGGCGCCACGATCCCGCGCGAGTCCGACGCGGTGATCTACACGCACGCCGGACCGGAGGTCGCGGTCGCGTCGACGAAGGCGTTCCTGGCGCAGGGCGTCGCGCTGTACCTGCTCGGCCTGCACCTCGCCACGCTCCGCGGCACGCTGACCGCCGAGCAGATCGCCACCCAGGTCGCCGAACTGGAGGGACTGCCGGAGAAGCTCCAGCAGACCATCGAGGACGCCTCCGGGGTCGCCGAGCTGGCCAAGTGGATGGCGGACACCCGGAGCGTGCTGTTCCTCGGCCGCCACGTCGGGTACCCGATCGCCCTCGAGGGCGCCCTCAAGCTCAAGGAGCTCGCGTACATCCACGCCGAGGGCTTCGCCGCCGGTGAGCTCAAGCACGGCCCGATCGCGCTCATCGAGCCCGGCCAGATCGTCTTCGTCATCGTGCCGTCCCCGCGCGACGCCCGCTCGCTGCACCCGAAGGTCGTGTCGAACATCCAGGAGATCCGCGCGCGCGGTGCCCGGGTGATCGCCATCGCGGAGGAGGGCGACGCCGCCGTGCTGCCCTTCGCCGACGAGGTCCTCCGGATCCCGCTCGCGACGCCCCTGTTCGAGCCGCTGCTCGCCGTGGCACCGCTGCACATGTTCGGCATGGAGCTCGCCGCGGCCAAGGGCCTGGACGTCGACCAGCCGCGCAACCTCGCGAAGTCGGTCACCGTCGAGTAGTCGGACGTGATCATCGGCATCGGGGTCGACGTGGTCGACCTGGAACGGTTCGAGCGGGTGCTCGCACGGACGCCCGCGATGCGCACGCGGATGTTCACCGACGCCGAGCAGCTGCGCGACGGCGAACCCCGTCCGATCGCGTCGCTCGCCGCCCGGTTCGCCGCGAAGGAGGCGCTCGTGAAGGCCTTCGGGTCGAGCGCCGGGCTGAGCTGGCGTGAGCTCGAGGTCGTCGCGGACGACCAGCGCAACCCGTCGCTCACGCTGCACGCCGGCGCCCAGCGGGTCGCGGACGACCGGGGCGTCTCGCACGTGCACCTCTCGCTGTCCCACGACGGCGGGATCGCGACGGCGTTCGTCGTCATCGAGGGCCGGGACCGGCCCGCAACGGAAGGAGCGGCCGCGTGAGCGCGTTCACGGGGGTGACCGTCGACCGGGAGGCTGTCATCGCCAACTACGCGACGGTCGCGGAACAGGTCGCTCCGGCGGGCGTCATCGGCGTGGTGAAGGCGGACGGGTACGGCCACGGTGCCGTCGAGGTCGCCCGGGCACTGGTCGACGCCGGCGCGGACTGGCTCGGCGTCGCCGACCTCGACGAGGCGGTGGCGCTCCGGCAGGCGGGGATCGACGAGGGCGTCCGCATCCTCGCGTGGCTGCACGCCCCCGACGAGGACTTCCGCCGCGCGGCCCGGTACGGGATCACCCCGGCGGTGTCGAGCGTCGAGCAGCTCTCGACCGCGGCCGACGCCGACGTCCCGGCCGTGCACCTCGTCCTGGACACCGGCCTGAGCCGCAACGGCGCGGTCGAGTCGGAGTGGCCCGAGCTCTTCGCGACCGCGGCGGCACTGGCCCGCGGTGGGGACCGCACCCGGATCGAGGGCGTCATGTCCCACCTGTCGAACGCGTCGCGCGTGGACGACCTCGACCAGGACGCCGCACTGCAGCGGGCACTGGACGGTCTGGCGGCGGTCGGGATCCGGCCGGAGGTCGTGCACCTCGCCGCGAGCGCCGGCAGCCTGGCGCTCCCGGAGACCCGGCGCGACCTGGTCCGGGTCGGACTCGCGCTGTACGGGCTCAGCCCGTTCCCGGACCGCACCTCGGCCGACCTCGGACTCCGTCCCGCCATGCGGGTGACCGCTGCGGTCCTCCGGATCGTCCCCGTGCCCGCGGGTGACGGTGTCTCGTACGGGTACACGTGGCGTGCCGAGCACGACACCCGGCTCGCCGTGATCGGTCTCGGGTACGCGGACGGGTTCGACCGCGGTGCCGGAGGCGCCGTGTCCGTCCGCATCGGTGACCGTCGGTTCCCGGTCGTCGGCCGGATCGCGATGAACGCGATGCACATCGACATCGGGGACGCCGACGTCTCCGTCGGGGACGAGGCCGTGGTCTGGGGCGACCCCGCGAACGGCGACCCGGCGGTGGAGGAGTGGGCCGACGCGATCGGCACGATCAACTACGAGGTGGTCGCCAGGGTCGGCCGCAGCGTGGAACGGAGGACGACGTGAGCGCACCACTCCGCCGCGCGGTCATCGACCTGGACGCGTACCGTGCCAACCTCGACCTCGTCCGCTCGTGGATGGACCCCGTCGAGCTGATGGCGGTCATGAAGGCCGACGCGTACGGCCACGGGCTCGAGGCCATCGCCCTGACCGCGGTCGACGCCGGCATCCGGTGGATCGGGGTCCTGACGGTCCCGGCTGCCCTGCGCCTCCGGTCGATCGGCGTCGGCGAGGACGTCCGGCTGTTCACGTGGCAGCACGACCCCGGCCTGGACTTCCGGGACGCGGTCGACTCCGGCGTCGACCTCGGCGTCTCGGACGTCGCCGAGTTGCAGCGCATCGTGGCCGCGGTCGACCACCGACCGGCCCGGGTGCACCTCGGCGTCGACAGCGGCCTGCACCGGGACGGCGCGACCGCCGACGCCTGGCCGGCGCTGGTGGAGGCCGCCCGGGACGCGCAGCGCGACGGGCGCATCGAGGTCGTCGCGGCGTACACGCACCTGGCCGAGTCGTCCGACGAGGACGACGCAGCTGCCGTGGCGCACTTCGACGCGATGGTGGAGCAGGCCGAGGACCTCGGGCTCGACATCCGCTGGGAGCACGTCGCCGCCTCGCTCGCCGGGCTCGAGCGCAAGGAGTTCCGGAAGGACATGGTCCGGATGGGGGCGAACCTGTTCGGCATCCCGGGCGCCGACGGGGTCACCGCCGCCGATCTCGGTCTGACACCGGTCATGACGGTCACGAGCTCCGTCGCGAAGACGAAGCGCGTCCCCGCCGGCACGGGCGTCTCCTACGACTACACGTACCGCACCGACGCCGAGACCACCCTGGCGCTCGTCCCGGTCGGCTACGCGGACGGCGTGGCGCGGGCGGCGCAGGGGCGCGTCGAGGTGGCGGTCAACGGCACGCGGTACCCGATCGCCGGCCGGGTCGCCATGGACCAGTTCCTGGTCGACGTCGGTGACGACGACGTCCGCGTCGGCGACCCGGTGACCCTGTTCGGCACCGGCGAGGACGGCGAGATGACCGTCCTGGAGTGGGCGAGCGCGATCGACACGATCGGCGAGGAGGTCGTCTGCCGGATCGGGAGCCGGGTCCAGCGTGTCCACGAGGGACACTCGGCCGAGGGCCGTGTCGGCGCCTACCTGCGCGGGGAGCGGGCGTGACCGTCCTGCTCGACACCACGGTGGACACGACGGAGCAGATGGGCGCGCTCGGCGCACGGCTCGCGGCGGTCCTGCGCGCCGGTGACCTCGTCGTGCTGACCGGGCCGCTCGGCGCCGGCAAGACCACGATGACCCGCGGCCTCGGCGCAGCACTCGGGGCGCGGGGGCAGGTGTCGAGTCCGACGTTCGTGCTCGCGCGCACCCACCCGACGACGGCCGGACCGGACCTGGTGCACGTCGACGCGTACCGGCTGTCCGACCCGGTGGAACTCGACGACCTGGACCTCGACTGGGACGGCTCGATCGTCGTCGTCGAGTGGGGCCGTGGCATGGTCGACGGGGTCAGCGACAGCGTCCTCGACGTCGAGATCGTCCGCGCGACCGGCGGTGCCGTCGGGGCCGGGGACGACGTCGACCCCGACGACGTCCCGGATGAGCCGCGCCGCGTCGTCGTCACCGGCAGCGGCCCGCGTTGGCAGGGCATCACCCTCTGACCCGTGTCCCGTCCCCGGGACGGGCGTCCGCGGCGGGTCCCCGGCGTCCGCCGGACGGGAGGCCCGTGAACCGCACCGACGTCCGTGACGCCGGGCGGGCCTCCCGTCCGGGGCACGCGGAGATCGGCCAACTCGCTCGAAACGCTTGGGTATCGAGCGCAGACGGCGTAGCGTCGCCCGCGCTACACCGCGGACCCTGGCCGCGGATGCCCGATCCCTGTTCCCGGGCTGACCTCGTCGTGACCACGCGTCGTACCCGACGGCGTCGTAGCGCGAGGGCGCTCGTCGCGGAGACCCGAACCTGCCGCGAGCGCCCTCGACCCTCGCCCGACGGGTCCGACGGGTCCGACGGGTCCGACGTCCGGGTCGTGGGGGTGCAGGGCGCGTCAGCGGCGCTGGCGGCCGAGCAGCACGATGCCGAGCAGCACCAGGGCCGACACGACGAGGACCACGGTGACGAACAGCCCGGTCACGTCGGTCGCGCCACCGTCGTCGCACGGCACGGCATCGGACGCACAGGACGCCGCGGCGTGCAGCACAGTCGTCGTCGTCACGCCGTCGCTCCCCGGACCGCGTACCGGTGCAGGGTGACCCCGTTGTCGAACGCGCGCTGTTCGAGGAGGTCGAGCAGCAGGGGCTCCGGGACCGGCTCGTCGAAGAGCGGTCGACCGCTGCCGAGGACCGCGGGGTGCGTGTACAGCAGGAGCTCGTCGACGAGCCCCGCGGCGAGCAGCTGCGTGGCGAGGGTCGCACCGCCGACCGCGATGTCCCCCTCGGACTCCTGCCGCAGGGTCGCGAGCTGTGCGATCGCGTCGTCACCGCCGATGACCCGGGTGTGGTGGTCGGCCCTCTCCCGGGTCCGCGACACCAGGACCTTCGGGATGTCGGTCCAGATGTGCCCGAACTCGCGGAACCACTCCGGCAGCGAGTCGTCGTCGCGGGCGTCCGGCCAGAACGGGTCCATCATGTCGCGGACGACACGGCCCTCGACGAACATCGTCATCGCGCGGGCACGGTCGTTGAACTCGCGGTGCAGGGGGCCGTCGATGTGGAGCCAGTCGGGCCCCTCGAGGCCGCTGTGGTCGCCGCGGTCCCGTTCGATGAGCAGGTCGAGCGAGACGTTCATCCAGTACACGAAGCGCGCAGGCATCGGGACTCCTCCGTCGATGCCGGAACGGTACCGCCGAGCACTGCGCTCGGCAAGAGACCGATCGGTCAGGGCCGACCGGGTCGGCTCCGCAGCCCGCAGCTGCGCCGCTCGAGGTCGGCGAGGGCCGCGATCGTCGCCGGGTCCCGCTCCCGCCACCGGTCGACGACACCGGGGCCGAGCGCCGTCACGGCATCGCGTCCCACGAGTGCCCGGAGTGCCAGGACCTCGGTCCCGTCCGGTCCACGGTCGACCTCGCGGGTGGCGGTCGCGGCACGGACGAACCGCCCACGGGTGCGCGTCCAGACGAGGAGCAGGACCACGACGAACACGACGGTGAGGCCGCCGCCGACGAGGTGCGCCAGGTGGACGGCGGTGTCGTGCTGCTGCGCTCCCGCGGCCGCCACGGCGCCGGCGTGCTCGCTCGCCCTCCGCAGGGGCGCACTCACGGCGTCGCCGGCGAGGGGGATGTCCGCGAGGGCCCGTGCGGTCGCCGACAGCTGCCGCTGGAACGCCGAGCCCTCGTCCTGCACCCGGGTGCCGATGGACGCGAGCCGTTCGATCGAGCCGGCGACCTCCCTGCCGACCACCACGGCGAGGACCAGACCGACGAGGACGAGGAGGTCGGCGACGACCTGGCGGACACGTCGGAGCGGTCGGCTGTCGTACACGACCATCACGGGCCTCCTGTCCGGGTCGACCGGTGCCGGACGTGGCTGGTCGGTCGACGTCCCAGTCTGCTGGTGCCGCCTGTGCTCCCGGTCCGTCGGCCCGGTCCGGGCGCCGTTCGCACCCAGCGACAGTCCGTGGGTCTGGAGCTCCGTGGTCTGTCGCCGACCGCGAACCGGGCCTCCGGCACCGCGCCGCTCAGGGCACGACGTCCACCGGTGCGGTCCGCACGGCGACCGAGTCGATCACCGCCCCGGCCGGGATGCTGCCCGTGCGCTGTGTCTGTACGGTCCGCTCGCCGAGGTAGGTGCCGGACGCCCGGTCGATGATCACGTCCTGGCGTTCCTTCCCCGTCCGCGCCGGCAGTCCGATCGCGGTTCCGACCCGTCCGTCGAGGGACGCCTGCTCCTCGGTCACGACGATGCCCGGCAGGGTCGCCAGGGCCTCGTACATGACGGCACGGAGGTCGGCGGGCACCAGCCCGGTGCGGAGGAGCCAACGGACGGTGTCGAAGACGTGCTCCGCGTCGGTCGTGTCCACCGGGCGAGGTGCGGCGCCGATCCGCCGCACGAGCGCGGCAGGGTCCCGGGGCAGGCCCTCGATGTCCGTCACGGCGATGGTCCCCGGACGCACACCGCCGAGTTCCCCGACCGTGAAGTCGCCGCCGGCAGCGCGCTCCCACTGCGGGTCGTCGCGGTGGGCCTCGGTCGCGTAGTCGTCCGCCGCGGCCTCCCGAGCGGCCGCTCCGCCGTAGAAGGTCGTCGCCGGCTCGGACCAGCTCTCGCGGACCCAGGTGTCGGTCACGTCCGCGGGCACCCACGTCGTGCTCGTCCGCCGTGCCAGGTAGCCCTCGTCGTAGTGCTCGCCGTCCGACGACGCGTACCCCAGTGCCCGCTCGGTCTCCACGATCCGCGTGTACGAGCCGACCGGTGCCCTGTCTGCCGCGGCCGCACGGGCCGCCTCGTGCAGGGTGGCCGCGGCAGCGCGGTCCGGTGACGACCAGTGCGTGGTCCCGATGCCGTTGGCGACCAGCACGCCGGCAGCGACGACCGCGGCACCGGCGACCAGGACGGGGCGGAGCCGATGACGCCGACGGACGGGAGGAACGGTGCTGGCCGCCGCAGCGCCTTCCGTCGACGGGGCGGTCGCCGCCGCCTGCGCTGCTGCGTCGAACCGGTGGCGCGCACGGTCGAGGGCAGCTTCGAGGACCTCGGGCGGTACGTCCTCCCGACGCAGCAGACGGAGGGCGGCGAAGTCGTCGTCAGACATGGAGGGGTCCGTTCAGGGGGTCGGTGGCACCCGGGACGGCGCGGAGGGCCGTGCGGGCGCGGTTCAGTCGGGAGCGGACGGTACCGACGGGGACGCCCGTCGCCTCCGCGATCTGCTCGTAGGTGAGCTCGGCCCAGGCGTGCAGCAGCACGGTGTCCCGGACGGCGGGGCGCATCCGGTCGAGTTCCCGGACCACCGCCTGCACGGCACGCTGTACGTCGACGCGGTCACCGGTCTCGTCTTCGAAGTGCTCCGGGGCGGCGGAACGGGACATGGCGCGCTGTGTCCGGCGTTGCGATCGCCAGTGTCGGCTGAGCAGGTTCGTCGCGATGCCGAACAGCCAGGGCAACGGCTCCTGCCGCTCGGGGTCGAACGAGCTCCACCGCACCAGGGCCGTCACGAACGTCTCGCTGAGGATGTCCTCCGCGGTCTGCAGGTCGGTCCGGCGGGCGAGGTAGCGCAGGATGCGGCGTCCGTGCAGGTCGAGCTGGCGACCGAGCGCGGCGGCGGCGTCTGGCGGGGGATGGTTGCTGGGCACGGTAGGTGTTGCCCGATCCTGGTCGGGGAGTTCCATCTTCGTCCTTGCCGGCGGGCACGGTCCTCGCTGAGCGACAGTGTTCGCGGCCGCTGCCCCGCGGACCGTCGCTCAGCACGAACGACCCGTCACGGCACCGCGCCTACGATGGACGGGTGCTGCTCGCGATCGACACCTCCGCCGGGACCTCCGTCGCCGTCGTCGACCCGACGACCGGGCAGGTCCTCGCCGAGCGCGCGACCGACGACACCCGCCGGCACGCCGAGGTGATCGGCCCGTTCCTCGACGAGGTCCTGCGCGCCGCCGGGGTCACCCCGTCGGCCGTCACGGGCGTCGTCGCCGGCATGGGTCCCGGCCCCTTCACCGGCCTCCGCGTCGGCATCGCCGCCGCCCGCACCTTCGCCGCCGCACGCGCCGTCCCGTTCCTCCCGCTCGTCAGCCACGACGCGGTCGCGACGGGGGAGCCCGGGCCGCTCGTCGTCCTCACCGACGCCCGCCGCCGCGAGGTCGCCTGGAGCGCCTACGACACCGACGGCACGCGCGTCGCAGGTCCGGGACTCGCGAAGCCGGCGGACCTGGACGACGTGCTGGGGGCCTCCCGTCCGGAGGCCGTCGACTGGCGGCGCGTGACGGCCGCGACCATCCCGGCCGGGAGGCTCGGGGTGCTGGCCGCGGACCGGCTCGCCTCCGGCGCACCCCTGGCCGCCGACACCCCGGTCTACCTGCGCGAACCCGACGTGACGATGCCGGGAGCGCCGAAGCGGGTGGCCCGGTGACCGCCGTGCTGCCCGACGGACTGCGGCTCCGTCGCGCGCACCCGCAGGACCTCGACGACGTCATGTGGCTCGAGCAGGTCTCGTTCCCGACGGATGCCTGGTCGGCTTCGCAGATGTCCGGTGAGCTGCACTCCCCGCACGGGTACTACGTCGTCATCGAGACCACCGACGAGGGCACGGCACCGACGGTCGTCGGGTACGCCGGGCTGTCCTCGCTGCCGGGCAACCCGGTCGCGGACGTGCAGACCATCGCGGTCGCGGCCGAGCACCGCGGCAAGGGCCTCGGCCGGGTGCTGTTCACGGAACTCCTCGACGAGGCACGTCGCCGCGGGGTGCACGAGGTGTTCCTCGAGGTCCGCGCGGACAACCCCGTGGCGCAGGCGATGTACACGGCGGCCGGGTTCGAGCAGATCGCCGTCCGGCCGCGGTACTACCAGCCCGACGGCGTCGACGCGTGGGTGATGCGGGCCGAACTCGTGCCGGACGCCACTCGACCCGGACCGATCGGACAGGAGGCGCTCGATGACCGCGGCTGAACCACTGGTGCTCGGCATCGAGACCTCGTGCGACGAGACCGGCGTCGGCATCGTGCGCGGGACCACCCTGCTCGCGAACGTCATCGCGTCGAGCATGGACGAGCACGCCCGCTACGGCGGCGTCGTGCCCGAGGTCGCCGCACGGGCGCACCTCGAGGCGATGACGCCGACCCTGCACCAGGCGCTCGAGCAGGCCGGGGTCACCCTCGACGAGCTCGACGCCGTCGCGGTCACCGCCGGGCCGGGCCTCGCGGGCGCGCTCATGGTCGGTGTCGGCGCGGCGAAGGCGCTCGCCGTGGCGACCGGCAAGCCGCTGTACGGCGTGAACCACCTCGTCGGGCACGTCGGCGCGGACGTCCTGCGCACGGACGGCTCCGAGATCGAACTCCCGACCGTGGCGTTGCTCGTCTCGGGCGGCCACACCTCGCTCCTGCTCGTCCGGGACCTGGTCGGCGACGTGGAACTGCTCGGCGAGACGATCGACGACGCCGCGGGTGAGGCGTTCGACAAGGTCGCCCGGCTCCTCGGCCTGCCGTACCCCGGCGGACCCCAGATCGACCGCGCGGCAGCCGAGGGCGACCCGACGGCCATCCGGTTCCCCCGGGGTCTGACGCTGCCGAAGGACATGGCGGCACACCGCTACGACTTCTCGTTCTCCGGCCTGAAGACCGCCGTCGCCCGGTGGGTCGAGCGCTGCCGAGACGAGGGTCGCGAGGTCCCCATCGCCGACGTCGCCGCGAGCTTCCGCGAGGCCGTCGTCGACGTCCTGCTGACCAAGGCGCTCGCCGCCTGCCGGGACACCGGTGTCGAGCGGCTGCTGCTCGGCGGCGGGGTCGTCGCGAACGCGCGGCTGCGGCAGGTGGCGGAGGAACGCTGCGCTGCAGCCGGGGTCGCACTGCGGATCCCGCCGTTCGACCTCTGCACCGACAACGGCGCGATGATCGCCGCTGTCGGTGCGCGGCTCGTCGCCGAGGGGCACGCCCCGAGCGACCTCGGCATCGCGGCGGACTCGACCCTGCCGGTCACCACGGTCCAGGTCTGACGGGCGCCGGCCCGGGCCGCTCCCGCTCCTGAACGACGCAGGGAGCCGTGTGGGAGGATCGGTGCCGGTGGTCGACCGGCCACCGGGAGGGGTGACACGTGTCCGATCAGAACGACCGATCGAAGCCGGACGAGACGCCGGACCAGGCGTCGGGTCAGGAGTCGAGCCAGCCTGCGGCGTCCGCGTCGACCGATCCGGAGCGCGGGCACGACCCGGCGGCGCGGGACCCGTTCGCGTCCTCCGGCCAGGGGTCGGCAGCGCAGGGTGTCACGGATCCGGCGGGCGACCCGAGCGGACGTGCGGCCTCCTCCGGGCAGTCGACCAGCGCGCAGCAGAGCCCGTACGCGACGCCCGGCCAGTCCGGGTCGCACGCGGCGTACGGCTCGCAGGCGGGCCAGTACGGCTCGCAGAACCAGTACGGCTCGCAGAACCAGTACGGCTCGCAGAACCAGTACGGCTCGCAGCAGGCAGGCTCGAACCAGTACGGCTCGCAGCAGGCCGGGCAGGGCCAGTACGGCTCGCAGAACCCGTACGGCGCGTCGAACCCCTACGGCGGGCAGAACCCCTCGGGGTCCCAGAGCCAGTACGGCGGACAGAAGGCCTCGAGCCAGTCGCCCTACGGCCAGCAGCCCCACGGCCAGCAGCAGTACGGCCAGCAGTCGTACGGCGCCCAGCAAGGAACCGCGGCCGGCTACAACCCGTACGCGGCCTCGAGCCCGTACGCCTACGGGCAGCAGCAGAAGACGAGCGTGCTCGCGATCCTGTCGATCGTCTTCGCCTTCGGCGGACTCCTGTTCGGGCCGCTCACCATCCTGACCAGCCCCGCCGGCGCGATCATGGGGCACGTCGCCCTCGGACGCATCAAGCAGACCGGTGAGCAGGGGCGCGGCCTCGCCCTCGCCGGCATCATCGGCGGCTGGATCATCACCGCGCTGGCCGTGATCGGAGTCGTGGGGTTCATCCTGTTCGCGGTCTTCGCCGCCCAGAACCCGAACTACGGGGGCTACGACGACTACAACGGCTACGACACCAGCAGCACGGCTGCCGTCATCGCCTGACCTGCTCGACGTGCGGCTCCGCAGGACGACCGCACCGGACGACGACGGGGCACCGCCACCACGGCGGTGCCCCGTCGTCGTGTGTCGCGCAGCGCAGCGCAGCACCCGGACTGGTCAGCCGGCCACGTCGGTGAGGCGCTCGCACAGGACTGCGGTGTGGCGGCCCTCCAGTCTGGTGAGCACGAGCGTGACGCGACCCCGCCCGCGCAGTCGCAGGCGCTTGCGGAACTCGGCCGGGTCCACGTCCACTCCGCGCTTCTTGATCTCGACGGTCCCGATGTCGTCCGCCGCCAGTCGTGCCGCCAGCCGCTTGACGTCGAGTGGCATCGTGTCGAGCACGCGGAACCCCTGCGCGAACGGTGTCCCGACCGCCCGGTCGCTCGTCACGTAGGCGATGCCCTCGGAGAGCATCCGGCCGTCGATCGACCGCGCCAGGTCCCCGATGAGCCGGGCACGGATGACGGCGCCGTCGGGTTCGTAGAGGTACGCACCGAGGGGCCCGACCTCGACGTCCTCGGCGTCGGCGGCTCCCGTGAGTTCGGCGATGCCGTGCGGACCGATGACGGTCGCTGCACGTCGGACTCCGGGACGGGCGAGCGGACCGAACCACAGGGCGAGCTCGACGACCTCGCGGTCGACGGACGTCCACTGCGCCTCGGCGGTGTCGGGGATCAGGTCGCGGTCGACGCCCGGGCCGAGCTTCACGCCGGTCGGGGTCGTCGTCGCGGCGGCGAAGACGGTGTCGAGCGAGGGCGACCAGTCGTCCGGGTCGGCGAGTCGTCGGGTGTCCGAGTGCCCGCTCGTCCGCCGGGCCGGGTCCATCCAGACCCCGTCCACGGAGCTGACGTCGAACGTGGCGGCGTCCCCGAGCTCGACGCGGGCGTTCGGCCACGGTGCGAGGTTGTGCGTCGCGACCGCCGCGGTCACCTCGTCCCGGTCGACGGCGGTGACGTCGAGGTCGAGCGCCGCCATCGCGAGCGCGTCCCCGCCGATCCCGCAGCCGAGGTCCGCGACCCGCTGCAGGCCGGCGGCGGCGAAGCGTCCGGCGTGCTGCGCGGCCACCTGCAGCCGCGTGGCCTGTTCGAGCCCGGCCTCGGTGAAGAGCATGCGCGCCGCGAAGTCACCGAACTTGCCGCGGGCCTTCTGCCGGAGCTTCGCCTGGGTGAGGACCGCCGCGACGAGTGCGGGGTCGTGCCCCTCGGCCCGGAGGCGGGACACCACCCGGACGATCTCGCCGCCGTCCGAGACCGAGGGCGTACGGTCGAGCAGGTCCATCCCCGCCGGGGTCAGCAGCTGGGTCAGTTCGGCGGCGTCCATGCCCCGATCCTCCCAGGTGCGGGCAGAGCGGGGCGCGCTGGCACTCGGATTGACCGAGTGCCAGTGACGTCCTACAGTTGGGGTTGGCACTCTCCCCAGGGAAGTGCCAACCCGGTTTTCGTCAGTACCGAACACGTACCGAGAAAGAAGAGGTCACCGTGGCCGTCAGCATCAAGCCGCTCGAAGATCGCATCGTCATCCGCCAGGTGGAGGCGGAGCAGACCACCGCTTCCGGTCTGGTCATCCCGGACACCGCGAAGGAGAAGCCCCAGGAGGGCGAGGTCGTCGCCGTGGGTCCGGGTCGCATCGACGACAACGGCAACCGCGTGCCGCTCGACGTCGCCGTCGGCGACAAGGTCATCTACTCGAAGTACGGCGGCACCGAGGTCAAGTACTCGGGTGAGGACCTCCTCGTCCTCTCCGCCCGCGACGTCCTCGCGGTCATCGAGAACTGACATCTGCTCCACGAACGCCCCGTCGGCCTGGCCGGCGGGGCGTTCGTCGTCCCGGGGACGCGGTGACCGCCGGGAGGCCCGGTGCGCCCGCGTCCGTCGGTCCGCCTTCCTAGGATGGTTCCGTGAGTGAACCGAGTCCCACGCGTCCGGCGCGCAGCGAGGCATCCGTCGGCGTGGTGCAGGCCCTCGTCGCGTACGGGCTCTGGGGACTCATGCCCCTGCTCTTCGCGGCCATGGCCCCGGCGGGCGCGTTCGAGATCGTGTCGTGGCGGATCGTCTTCGGCCTGGTGTTCTGCGCCGTTGCCATCCTCGCGACCCGCTCATGGCTCCGCACCCGGTCCCTACTCGTGCAGCCGCGGGTGATGGGCATCATGGGCATCGCCGCCGGGCTCATCCTGGTGAACTGGACCGTGTACGTGCTCGCGGCCACCACGGGGCACACCGTCGAGGCGGCGCTCGGCTACTTCATCAACCCGCTCGTCACGATCGCGCTCGGCGTGGTGGTCCTCCGCGAACGCCTCCGACCCCTGCAGTGGACCGCCGTCGGCGTCAGCGTCCTGGCCGTCGTCGTCATCGCGGTCGGGTACGGACGGATGCCGTGGATCTCGCTGGCGCTGGCGTTCTCGTTCGGGACGTACGGTCTCGTGAAGAAGCGCGTGGGCGGCACGGTCGACGCACTCAGCGGGCTCACGATCGAGACCGTGTGGTTGCTCCCGCTCGCGGTGGGGGCGCTGGTCGTGCTCGGCGTCACCGGGCTCGGCGGCGGGGTCACGTTCACGAGCGAGGGCTGGGTGCACACCCTCGTCACGGTGCTGACCGGGCCGGCGACCGCGGTGCCGCTCCTGCTCTTCGCGTCCTCGGCCCGTCGGGTGAGCCTGTCGACCCTCGGGCTGACGCAGTACCTCGCACCCGTGATGCAGCTGCTCGTGGGGGTGCTCGTGCAGCACGAGCCGATGTCGGTCTCGCGGTGGATCGGCTTCGGGATCGTCTGGTCGGCGCTCGTGCTGCTCACCGTCGACTCGTTCACCGCTGCGCGGCGGGGTGCGCGACCCGACGCCGTACCCGAGCCGGCCTGAGCCGGCGGGGGCGGGGCGGGCCTCCCGGCCGGCGAGCGAGTCGCGCCTGCGGGACGCGCCTGTCTGTCCCTGACGCCGCTTCGATGTCGAGACGCCGCGTTGTTCCGCGTCGTCTCGACCGTTCGGCGGCGTGACGTGCTGACGCCGGTGTCTCCGCGCTCCCGCCCGCAGCCGAGCCGCCCGCATGCCCCGCCCACGCGAACGGCCCCCGGGAGCAGCTGCTCCCGGGGGCCGTCGGTCGTGCGGGCGTTACTTCGAGACCGAGCCCTGGATGGCGCTCTGGTACACGGGCTTGTTGTCGCCGTCGAACTTGTAGATGCCGATGTAGGCGCTCGACGGGTCGTTCTTGGAGTCGAACGGACCGATGCCGGACGGACCGGTGTAGTGGATGTCCTCACCGTCGTCGAGGAGGTCCTTGCAGTCCTTGAACGTCGAGCACTCGGTGCCGCCGTCCGCCCCGGAGACCGCAGCCATGTTGGCCTGGATCGTGCCGGAGTCGGTGCCCTTGCCCTTCACCGCGGCGAGGGCGGCGAGGGTGGTGGCGTCGTAGGACTCGGCCGCGTACGAGAAGTCGGCGAGGTCCTTGTTCGAGGACTTCTTGTAGAAGTCGACGAGGCGCTTCTTCAGGTCGTCCTTCGGGCTGGCACCGGGGATGGTGCCCTGCGCGCCCTCGAGGGTGCCCTTGTCGAAGTCCTTCGAGTAGTCCGCCGTGTTGCCGTCGGACATGTAGATCTTCGCCTTGTTCCCCTGCGAGACGAGCTCGGGGATGATCGACTTCGTCTCGTCGAAGGCCAGCACGACGATCGCGTCGGGCTCGGTCGCGAGTGCTGCGGTCACCTCGGACGAGAACGTGGTCTGTCCGGGCGGGAACTCCTGCCCCTTGCCCTTGGCGCCGTAGACGACCTGGCCACCGGCGGACTCGACGGCCTCCTGGACGGAGTTGCGGAGGCCGGTGCCGTACGTGTCGTTGAAGACGAGGAACGCGACCTTGGCGTTGCCGTCACCCGTGACGAGCTGGCCCAGCGCGGAACCCTGGACGGAGTCCGGCGGAGCGGTGCGGTAGTAGTGCGACGAGTAGCCGGACAGGTCGGTCGCCGTGTTCGCCGGCGAGATCTGCACCATGCAGTTGCTCGTGAGCTGGTCGATCACGTTGAGCGTGACGGAGGACGACTCGGCACCGATGACGACCGGGACCTTCGCGTCCACGAGCTTCGTCGCGGCGGAGCTCGACACGGTCATGTCGTTGCTGTCGCCGGAGTCGGTGGCGGGGTCGATGGTGACGTCCTCGTCGAGCACACCACCCGCGGCGTTGATGTCCTCGACGGCGAGGCCGACGCCGGACTCGGCCGGCGGGTTGAGGTAGGCCAGCGACCCGGTCAGCGGCAGGATCGTACCGATCTTCAGCGGGTCGGTGCTGGGCGACGAGGGGGCCTCGCAGCTCGCGGCCGGGTCCTTCTTCCCGCCGCCGGCCTTGGCCGACTCGGACGCGCCGTCACCGGCGTTGCTCGAGGTGGAGCAGCCGACGAGGAGCACCGCTGCCGCTCCCGCCAGTGCCAGCGCCGTGGTGGCGCGGGTGGTTCTGATCATCCGTGGAACCCTTTCTCTGCGCGGAGGCCCTACCGCATCGGGTCGAGCGCGGCGTCTCCGCGTGGGATTGAGGAGAAAACTAGGGTCGATGTGTTTCGCCCGTGTGACGGAAGTACACACCTGGGTGTTTCGTTACATACCCGTGACACTTCTGAGCGGCCTCACCGGAACCCCTGATCAGGAGTCCGTCTGGACGGTCTCCGTGGTCCCGGACGGTCGTCCTGGAGGCCCGGCGTACGTTCCGCAGACATGAACGACACATCTTCCACCACCGTCTTCCGGCCCACGCGGGCCATCGTCACCGGCTCGGAGTCGGGCATCGGCAAGGCCACCGCGGTCGCGCTGGCGGCCGCCGGCATGGACGTCGGGATCACCTACCTGTCCGAGCCCGACCGGGCCGAGGAGACCGCGGCCGAGGTCCGCGCCGCCGGGCGACAGGCGTACGTGGCGCAGCTCGACGTGACCGACCTCGAGCGGGCGGGCGCGGTCATCGACGGCCTCGTGTCCCAACTCGGCGGGGTCGACGTCATCGTCGCCGACGCGGGCACGGGCGACAACGCTCCGTTCCTCGACCTGACGCTCGACCAGTGGCGGCACACCGTCGCGACCGACCTCGACGGGGCCTTCGTCACGATCCAGGCAGCCGCTCGTCGCATGGTCGCGCAGGGCACCGGCGGCCGGATCATCGGCATCACGAGCGTGCACGAGCACCAGCCGCGGTACGGCTCCAGCGCGTACGACGCCGCGAAGCACGGGCTCGGCGGTCTGCTCAAGACGATCGCGATCGAGCTGGCGTCGCACGGCATCACCGCGAACGCCGTCGCACCGGGGGAGATCGCGACCCGGATGACCGGCGCAGAGGACGAGGACCCGCACACGATCTCCCGTCCCGGGGTGCCGCTCGGCCGTCCGGGCAACGCGTGGGAGATCGCGGCCGCCGTGGCGTTCCTGGCCTCGCCCGCGTCGTCGTACATCACCGGCGTGTCGCTGCCCGTCGACGGCGGCATGCTCCAGATGGGCCCGCACGGCGGCAGCCACATCACGTCGGACGACTGGCGGAGCGCGTAGTCCCGGACGAAGCGACGAGGGCGGCCCCGCACAACGGTGTCTCGTTGCGCGGGGCCGCCCTCGTCGTGTTCTGTCGAACCGGGGGTCAGCCGCGGTAGTTCGGCGCCTCGACGACCATCTGGACGTCGTGCGGGTGCGACTCCTTCAGCCCGGCCGCGGTGATGCGGACGAACTTGCCGCGGGCCTTCAGCTCCGGAATGGTGCGGCCGCCGACGTAGAACATCGACTGCCGCAGCCCGCCGACGAGCTGGTAGACGACGTTGCCGACCGAGCCGCGGTAGGGCACCTGGCCCTCGATGCCCTCGGGGATGAGCTTCTCGTCCGAGGGGACGTCCGCCTGGAAGTAGCGGTCCTTCGAGTACGACGTCTTCTTGCCGCGGGTCTGCAGCGCCCCGAGGGAGCCCATCCCGCGGTACGCCTTGAACTGCTTGCCGCCGACGAACACCAGGTCGCCCGGGGACTCGTCGGTGCCGGCGAGGAGCGAGCCGAGCATGACGGTGTCCGCGCCCGCGACGAGGGCCTTCGCGATGTCGCCCGAGTACTGCAGGCCGCCGTCGGCGATGATCGGGACGCCGGCCTCGCGTGCGGCGAGGGAGGCCTCGTACACGGCGGTCACCTGCGGCACGCCGACACCGGCGACCACGCGGGTGGTGCAGATCGAGCCCGGGCCGACGCCGACCTTGACGGCGTCGACACCGGCGTCGATGAGCGCCTGCGCACCGGCACGGGTCGCGACGTTGCCGCCGATGACGTCGATGCCGTCGAACGACGAGTCGGCCTTGATGCGGCGGACCATGTCGAGCACGCCTTCGCTCTCGCCGTTCGCGGTGTCGACGACGAGCACGTCGACCCCGGCGTCGCGGAGGGCCTCGGCGCGCTGCCAGGCATCGCCGAAGAAGCCGATGGCGGCACCGACGCGCAGTCGGCCCTCCTCGTCCTTCGTGGCGTCCGGGTACTTCTCGCTCTTGTCGAAGTCCTTGACGGTGATGAGCCCGCGGAGCTTGCCGTCGGCGTCCACCAGCGGCAGCTTCTCGATCTTGTGCTGCGCGAAGATGGCGATCGCCTCTTCGGGGTCGATGCCCTCGAGCGCCGTGATGAGCGGGGCCTTCGTCATGACGTCACGCACGAGCGTGCTCGACATCTCGAACGGTGCGACGAAGCGCATGTCACGGTTCGTGATGATGCCCACGAGCGTGCCGTCGGCCTCGACGACCGGCAGGCCGGAGACGCGGAACTGCCCGCAGAGCGCGTCCACGTCGGCGACGGTGGCGTCCGGGCTGGTGGTCACCGGGTTGGTGATCATGCCCGACTCGGAGCGCTTCACCTTGTCCACGTAGGCGGCCTGGTCCTCGATGGACATGTTGCGGTGCAGGATCCCGATGCCGCCCTGGCGCGCCATGGCGATGGCCATGCGGGACTCGGTGACGGTGTCCATGGCCGCGGAGAGCAGCGGCACGTTGACCGAGATCCGCTTGGTGAGCCGGGACGTCGTGGACGCCTCGCTCGGGATGACGTCGGTGTGCCCCGGCAGGAGCATGACGTCGTCGTACGTGAGTCCGATGAATCCGAACGGATCCGGCTGGTCCATGGGTCCCCTTCGTGGGCGAGGTGAACGGGTGTCAGTACCGGGAACGCACCGGTGGGCTCTCGATGGGACATGGTAACGCGCGCGACGCAGGCGCCATTCCTAGGGCCGGGATCGGCCGCTGTACCGGCCGGACGGGAGGCTTCTCCGCGGGAACGCAAATCGACTCGCCTGTGCAAGGTCACGGTTGCGGCACGATTTGTGCAGGGAACGTGCCGGAAACACGGGGGACACAAAAAATCCCTAGGGTCCTCGACTATCCGAACGAGAGGCTCATCCGTGGGTTCCATCACTCCGCCGGGGTCAGCGCTGGCGCGCCGACTCCGCCGCGGGGCACCAGGCCGTCGTCGCCTGGTCCTCGCCGCCGTGCTCTTCCTCGCCTTCCTGGCCACCTTCGCCGTCGACGTGGTGCTCTCGCCCGTCGCCGGCGCAGCGACCAGCAGCCCCTCCGCCAGCAGCGCACCGGCGAGCACCGGGCCCTGCGTGGTCAGCACGACGAACGGCTGCATCCAGGGCACGATCCTCGACTCGGAGCGGGAGCCCGCCGCGGGAGTCGACGTCGACGTCACCGGCCCCGGCTCGTTCACGGGGTCCTCGACGACGAACGCCGACGGCCGCTGGTCGGTCAGCATCTCGGAGGCCGGGTCCTACACGGTCAAGGTCGACCAGGACTCGCTGCCGAAGGGGCAGTACCTCACCGACGCGAAGGACGCCGAGCGCACCGTGCAGGGCAACCTGAACGCCAACGCCGGCACGATCTTCCAGCTCTCCGACCAGGAGGGCGCGACCACCGACACCGGCGCCACGAGCGTCACCGCGGCACGGTTCTGGCAGCAGTTCGCCTCCGGCATCCGCCTCGGACTCCTCATCGCCCTCGCCTCGATCGGCCTGTCGCTCATCTACGGCACGACCGGCCTGTCCAGCTTCTCCCACGGTGAGCAGGTGACCCTCGGTGGCCTCCTCGCCTACGTCTTCGCGAACCAGCTCGGATGGAACATCTGGCTCGCCGGGCTGGTGACCGTGCTGCTCTGTGCCGCGACGGGGTACCTGCAGGACGCGGGCATCTGGAAGCCCCTGCGGAAGCGCCGGATCAGCCTCACGCAGCTCATGATCGTGACGATCGGTCTCTCGATCGCCGCCCAGTACGCCTTCCAGTACTTCTTCGGGGCATCGACCGTCCGCATCCAGCAGGGCAACCCGGAGACGGTGACGTTCGCCGGCATCACGCTGACGGTGCAGTCGTACGTCGCGATGGGGATCGCGCTCGTCGTGCTCGTCGGCACGGGGCTGTTCCTCGGGAAGACGCGCTTCGGACGTGCCACCCGTGCGGTGTCCGACAACCCGGCGCTCGCCGCGGCCTCGGGCATCGACGTCGACCGCGTGATCCGCTTCGTGTGGACGCTCGCCGCCGGTCTCGCCGGTCTGTCCGGTGTGATGCTCGGCCTCGTGCTGAACGGCGTGAACTGGCAGACCGGTCTCCAGCTGCTGCTGCTCATGTTCGCCTCGGTGACCCTCGGCGGTCTCGGGACGGCCTACGGCGCGCTCGTCGGCTCGATGATCATCGGCATCGTCGTGGAGCTCACGAACCTGGTGCTGCCCGGTGACTTCAAGTACGCCACCGCCCTCGTCATCCTCATCCTCATCCTGCTGTTCCGGCCGCAGGGCATCTTCGGCCGTGCCGAGCGGATCGGCTAAGGGAGCACCCGCATGGACTACATCCTCACCCTGCTCACCTCGCTGACGCAGGAGGCCCTCGCGCCGACGACCGCGGCGTTCGCGCTCGCGGCGATCGGCCTCAACGTGCACTTCGGGCTCACCGGCCTGGTCAACATGGGCCAGGCGGCGTTCCTGCTGCTCGGCGCCTACGGGTTCGCGATCTCGATCTCGAACGGCCTGCCCGTCGGGCTCGCGGTGCTCATCGCCCTGGCCATCGCGATCGTCTTCGCGGTCATCCTCGGCATCCCGACCCTGCGGTTGCGCGGGGACTACCTGGCGATCGTGACGATCTCCGGTGCCGAGATCATCCGCATGGTCGGCCGATCGAGTCTGCTCACCGACACCACCGGTGGCTCGAACGGCATCACCGGCTCGAGCTACCGCGAGCCGTTCAACGCGCTGAGCTTCCTGCCCGACGGCACCACGACCATCCTGTGGTTCACGTACTCGAACAACGGCGTCAACGGCTGGTGGATCCGCATCGTCGGCTGGGGCCTGGTCGCCCTGTTCACCCTCGTGCTGTTCCTGCTCATGCGCAGCCCGTGGGGCCGTGTCGTGAAGGCCATCCGCGAGGACGAGGACGCGGTCCGCTCCCTCGGCAAGAACGTCTACTCCTACAAGATGCAGGCGCTCGTCTTCGGTGGCGCGCTCGGTGCCCTGGCCGGGGTCATCTACGTCCTGCCGAGTTCGGTGCAGCCGGACGCGATGGGCCGCTCGATGACCTTCTTCATCTGGACGGCGCTCATCCTCGGAGGCGCGGCGACGGTGTTCGGACCGGTGCTCGGCGCGATCCTGTTCTTCGTCGTCCGTCTCTTCATCCGCACGCTCGCGGGTGACTTCATCCCGAACTCGATCATGAGCGCCCAGCAGGCCGAGCAGTTCTCCTACGTGCTGGTCGGTGTCGCGCTCATGCTCCTCATCGTCTTCCGCCCACAGGGACTCCTGGGGAACAAGAAGGAGCTGACGTTCAGTGTCTGAACCCACCGGAACCACGCCCGGCGTCCCCACCGCCCTCACCGCGGTGCAGCACGCCCCCGGTTCGCCGAAGCCGGACGCCATCCTCACGGTCGACAACATCAGCCGCCGCTTCGGTGGCATGACCGCGGTCGACGTGGACCACCTCGAGGTGCAGCGCGGTGCCATCACGGCCCTCATCGGGCCGAACGGCGCCGGCAAGACCACCTTCTTCAACCTGCTCACCGGCTTCGACAAGCCGACGAGCGGCAAGGAGGCCCGCTGGCAGTTCAACGGGAAGACGCTCGGCAACACCGGGGCCGCGAAGGTCGCCCGCGCCGGCATGGTCCGCACGTTCCAGCTGACGAAGGCGCTGTCGCGCCTCACCGTGATGCAGAACATGCTGCTCGGCGCCAAGGACCAGCCGGGCGAGAACTTCTTCGCCGCGCTGGTCAGCCCGCTGTGGCGGAAGCGTGAGCAGGAGATCACGGCGAAGGCCGAGGACCTCCTCGCCCGCTTCAAGCTCCTCGAGAAGAAGGACGACTACGCCGGATCGCTCTCGGGCGGCCAGCGGAAGCTCCTCGAGATGGCCCGCGCGCTCATGTCCGACCCGACGATGATCATGCTCGACGAGCCGATGGCCGGCGTGAACCCGGCGCTGACGCAGTCGCTGCTCGGGCACATCCAGTCCCTCCGCGACGACGGCATGACGGTGCTCTTCGTCGAGCACGACATGCACATGGTCCGGCACATCTCGGACTGGGTCGTCGTGATGGCCGAGGGCAAGGTCGTCGCCGAGGGCCCGGCCGCCACCGTCATGGACGACCAGGCCGTGATCGACGCCTACCTCGGCGCCCACCACGACACCGACCTCGGTGACGACTCGCTCCTCACCGAGGAGACCTACGAGGAACTCGCCGACGAGGTCGCAGAAGAGGACGCGGCGGACGCCGCCGACGAAGGGAAGGCGACCCGATGACGGACGCGACGAACGGCACCGGCGCGGACCGGGCCTCCAGTGCGGAGCCGGCAGCGGTGGCCGTCACCCCGGGCAGCACGACCCCGCGTGCCGCGACCGGCGGCGCCACCGCGGTGCAGGACCGCGAGCCGGTCATGCGTGCCGACAACCTCGTCGCCGGCTACCTGCCGGGTGTCAACATCCTCAACGGGTGCGACCTGGTCTGCTACCCGGGCGAGCTCATCGGCATCATCGGCCCGAACGGCGCCGGCAAGTCGACGCTCCTCAAGGCGCTGTTCGGCCTCGTGAACATCCGCGAGGGCTCGGTCACGCTGCAGGGCGAGGACATCACGAACCTCAAGGCGAACAAGCTCGTGCAGGCCGGGGTCGGCTTCGTCCCGCAGACGAACAACGTCTTCCCCTCGCTCTCCATCGAGGAGAACCTGCAGATGGGGCTGTACCTGCGCCCGAAGAAGTTCGCCGAGCGGCTCGAGGTCATCTACGACCTGTTCCCCGTGCTCGGACAGCGCAAGGGCCAGCGCGCCGGGTCGCTCTCCGGTGGTGAGCGGCAGTCGGTCGCGATGGCGCGGGCGCTCATGATGGACCCGAAGGTGCTGCTGCTCGACGAGCCCTCCGCCGGCCTGTCGCCGGTGCGGCAGGACGAGACGTTCATCCGTACCCGCCGCATCAACAAGGCCGGCGTGTCCGTGATCATGGTCGAGCAGAACGCCCGCCGGTGCCTGCAGATCTGCGACCGCGGCTACGTCCTCGACCAGGGGCGGAACGCGTACTCGGGCACCGGGAAGGAGCTCGCCGACGACCCGAAGGTCATCGAGCTCTACCTCGGAACGCTCGCCAAGGACGTCGACGCCACGAAGTAGGGTCGTCGACACCGCGGGTGCCGCTGTGGGGGCAGCATCCGCGACGGACGGGGCCGTGCTGGCTGCGCTTGCGCGCCGCACGGCCCCGCTCTCGTGCCGCGGGCGGACGCCGGTGTCGGAACGGGACACCCGGTGTCTCTCGGAGACGCCGGTGTCGCATCGAGACGCCGGTGTCTCACCCGAGACACCGCCGGAGCGGCGAGACGCCACCGGTTCCGGCGGCGTCTCGCGCACTCGGCGGCGTCTCGCGCAGACGCGCGTGTCTGCGGGAGCGACCCCGTGCCCCCCGTCCGGCCGGGAGGCCCGCCCCGCCTCCGGCGCGTCGGGTACCGTTCCAGCGTGGAACGCTTCTCGGCCCGGGCGATGGACGCCCTCGTGTGGGTGGTGTTCGTCGTGCTCTTCGTGGGCGCGGCCCTGCTCGTGAAGGTCGCCGCCGCACTCCTCGTCGTGCTCATCGTGCTGGCGCTGCTGCTCGGGCTCACGCTCCGGGTGCTCCGCCGACGTCGCACGCGCTGACCCGCCGACCGTCCGGCCGTGCCACCCGCACACCCCGCCCGGTAGGGTTGCCGGGTGAGCGAAGTCGAGATCGGTGCAGGCAAGCGCGGACGTCGGGCGTACGCGTTCGACGACATCGCGGTGGTCCCCTCGCGGCGGACGCGTGACCCGCGGGACGTCAACGTCCAGTGGTCGATCGACGCGTTCACCTTCGAGTCGCCGATCCTGTCCGCGCCGATGGACTCCGTCGCCTCGCCCGCGACCGTCATCGAGATGGGGCGTCTCGGCGTCCTCGGGGTCCTCGACCTCGAGGGCCTGTGGACCCGCTACGAGGACCCGGAGCCGTACCTCGCCGAGATCCGCACGCTGACCGACGGCAACGTCACGAAGCGCATGCAGGAGATCTACGCCGAGCCGGTCAAGGCCGAGCTGATCACCCGCCGTCTGGCCGAGATCCGTGCCGCCGGCGTCCCGGTCGCCGGCTCGCTCAGCCCGCAGCGCACGCAGGAGTTCTCGCAGACGGTCGTGGACGCCGGTGTCGACCTGTTCGTCATCCGCGGCACGACGGTCAGCGCCGAGCACGTGTCGCAGAACACCGAGCCGCTCAACCTCAAGAAGTTCATCTACGAGCTCGACGTCCCGGTGATCGTCGGCGGTGCCTCCACCTACACGGCGGCCCTGCACCTCATGCGCACCGGCGCCGCGGGCGTGCTCGTCGGCTTCGGCGGGGGCGCGGCGTCGACCACGCGCGCCGCGCTCGGCATCCACGCACCCATGGCCACCGCGGTCGCCGACGTCGCCGGCGCTCGTCGCGACTACATGGACGAGTCCGGCGGGCGGTACGTGCACGTCATCGCGGACGGCGGTCTCGACACCGCCGGGGACGTCGTCAAGGCGATCGCGATGGGGGCCGACGCCGTCATGCTCGGCACCGCACTGGCCCGCGCGGCAGAGGCCCCGGGCGGTGGCTTCCACTGGGGTGCCGAAGCGCACCACCCCGAGCTGCCCCGCGGCCGTCGCGTCGAGGTCGGCACCATCGGCTCGCTCGAGAGCATCCTGAACGGCCCGACCCCGTCGTGGGACGGCCGCGCCAACCTGGTCGGCGCCCTGCGTCGGTCGATGGCGACGACCGGGTACTCCGACGTCAAGGAGTTCCAGCGAGTAGAAGTGGTCGTGGCGCCCTACCACCGCTGACGCGGTGCGCCCGTGGACGATCCGCGGGCGCTGCTCCGGCGCCGGACGGCGATGGAGGCGATCATGACAACGACGGTCACGAACCGTGCGTCGAGCACCGCGGGGTTCGACCCCGCGACGAAGCTCGGCCCGGACGAGCGCGAGGCCGCGATCGAGACCCTGAAGACCCGGGAGCTCGACGTCCTGGTCGTCGGCGGCGGCATCGTCGGCGGTGGTGCCGCACTCGACGCCGTCACCCGGGGCCTGTCGGTCGGGATCGTGGAGGCCCGCGACTGGGGCTCGGGCACGTCCAGCCGGTCGTCGAAGCTCGTGCACGGTGGCATCCGGTACCTCGAGCAGCTCAACTTCACGCTCGTCCGCGAGGCCCTCATCGAACGCGGCCTGCTGCTCCAGCGCATCGCCCCGCACCTGGTCAAGCCGGTCCGGTTCCTGTACCCGCTCAACCACCGGGTCTGGGAGCGCTTCTACATCGGCATCGGCATGGCGATGTACGACGTCTTCAGCTGGTCCGGCGGACGTCCGCCCGGCGTGCCGCACCACCGCCACCTCACCCGCACGCAGGTGCTCCGCTCGATGCCGTCCCTCAAGAAGGACGCGTTCGTCGGCGGCATGACCTACTACGACGCGCAGGTCGACGACGCCCGCTACGTGGCCGCACTCGTCCGCACGGCGGCCTCGTACGGCGCACACGCTGCCTCACGGGTCCGGATCGAGGGCTTCATCAAGGTCGGGGAGCGGGTCGTCGGGGCGCACGCGCACGACATCCAGACCGGTGAGCACTTCGACATCAGGGCGAAGCAGGTCGTCAACGCGACGGGTGTCTGGACCGACGACACCCAGGCGATGGTCGGCACCCGCGGGCAGTTCAAGGTGCGTGCATCGAAGGGCGTGCACCTCGTCGTCCCGCGCGACCGGTTCCAGTCGAACTCGGGCATGATCCTCCGCACCGAGAAGAGCGTCCTGTTCGTCATCCCGTGGGGTCGCCACTGGCTGATCGGCACGACCGACACCGACTGGTACCTCGACAAGGCGCACCCGGCGGCGACCGCGGCGGACATCGACTACATCCTCGAACACGTCAACAAGGTGCTCGCCGTGCCGCTCACCCGCGAGGACGTCGAGGGCGTCTACGCCGGTCTCCGACCGCTCCTGGCGGGGGAGTCCGAGGCCACGTCGAAGCTCAGCCGTGAGCACGTCGTCGCACACACGGCCCCGGGCCTCGTGGTCGTCGCCGGTGGCAAGTGGACGACCTACCGCGTGATGGGCAAGGACGCCATCGACGAGGCCGCCGCAGCGATGGACGGCAGGATCCCGGAGTCGACGACGCAGGACATCCCGCTGCTCGGCGCCGAGGGCTACCCGGCCGCGTGGAACAAGCGGGCCCGCACCGCGAAGACGTTCGGCGTGCACAAGGTCCGGATCGAGCACCTGCTCAACCGGTACGGCACCCTGGCGACCGAGGTGCTGCAGCTCGTGCAGGAGGACCCCTCGCTCGCCGAGCCGTTGCCCGGTGCGGACGACTACATCGGGGCCGAGGTCGTGTACGCGGCCTCGCACGAGGGTGCCCTGCACCTGGAGGACGTCCTCGCCCGCCGCACCCGCATCTCCATCGAGGCCTGGGACCGCGGCGAATCCGCGGCGCCGGTGGCCGCGCGGCTCATGGCGGACGTGCTCGGCTGGGACCAGGAGACCACCGAGAACGAGGTGTCGAACTACCTCAAGCGGGTGGCCGCGGAGCGGGAGTCGCAGCTGCAGCCCGACGACGAGTCCGCTGACCGCGTGCGGCTCGAGGCGCCGGACATCGCGTTCGGGTTCGAGGAGGACGACGTCGTCGTCGGCGGCGGCCGGAGCGACGGCGCCGAGGGGGCGACGGCGTCCGACGAGCAGGTCGTGGGCGAGAAGACGACCGAGCCCAGCTGACGCGGGCCGGACGGGAGGCTCCCCACCCTGGGCCGAGGACGTGCCGCTGGTGCGTCGGTCCGGGACCGGCCGGCGCGGGTCCGGGGACCAGCTGGGGGCGGGCCTCCCGTCCGCCCCCACGCACGGTCGGCGGCCGCGTTCTGCGCCGACGGGCTGCGGCTGCGCGTCGACGCAGTCGTCGCGCCGCCGCGGGTGGCTACGCGGCGGCGCGGGCGCGGGTGGCTACGCGGCGGCGCGGGCGCGGCGGAGGGTCTGCACCATCGTCAGGAACAGGACCGCCGGGATCGCGACGAGGGCCGCGAGGCTCGTGCCGTAGAGCACAGCGGCGCCCATGCCGTGCGCGCCGCCGGACACCCCGAAGGAGTCCGCGACGTCCATGCCGAGGAAGAAGCCCGACTGGAAGACGGGGCCGGCGCCGCACGCGACCAAGGCGAGGTGGCAGACGAGGGCCACCGGTACGGGGATCTCCTTCCAGATCGCCGCGATCGCGAAGCCGACGGCGAGGACCACGCCGATGCCGGCCGTCACCAGCACACCGACGACGTCCTGCCGGGAGTTCATGCCCATCGCGTCGACGGTGGCGTAGATCTCCGACAGCGACTTCCCCGGCACCGCTGCGAGCGGGTCGAGCACGAGGGCGTTCACCGCCAGCAGCGCGGCGTAGGCGGTGACGACGAGCGCGCCGGACACGGCGACGACGGTCTTGGAGGTCATCCGGCCATCCTCACCGGGCGGGGTGGACCGCCGCGTCCACCGCCGGGATGACCTGTGGAGAACGGAATGGCCGAGCCCTCCCGGTGGTTAGCATGGGTGTCCTGGGAAAGGGAGCCATCATGGTCGACGTCCATCGCGTCAAACTCCCCGGCGTCGGCGTGCTGCACAGCTTCTACACCGACGACGGTGGCAAGTGCGGTGTCATCACGCACCGGTCGGGTCACTCCGACCTCATCTCGTTCGCGGACGTCGCCGACGGCGCGGACAAGTCCGAGAAGGTCTCGCTCCGCCTGAGCGAGGACGAGGCGCACACCCTCGCCGAGCTGCTCGGCGGCACCCGGATCACGGAGGGCCTCGACAAGCTCGACGAGATCCCCGGCCTGTCGATCGACTGGTTCAGCGTCGACTACGACGACGCCATCGCCGGCAAGCCCCTCGGCGACCTGCACGACTCCGGGTTCATCGGCCTGACGGTCGTCGCGGTGGTCCGCGGCGACAGCGCCAACCCGGCGCCCTCGTCCGACTTCGTCGTGTTCCCCGGGGACACGATCGTGGTCGCCGGCGCGCCCGAGAAGGTCGCGAAGGCGTTCTCCTTCTACCGCAGCGGTCAGTTGGCAGCAGCCGCTGCCGAGGCGCCGCCCGGGAGTTAGTCGATGCACCTGGGTGGTGAGCTGCTGACCATCGGCGGCCTGTTCCTCATCGCCTACGTCCTCGGACGTCTCGGCAAGACCATCGGCCTGCCGGCGATCCCGGTCTACATGGTGGTCGGACTCATCGCGAGCCCGCACACCCCGTGGATCGGACTGAGCGTCGAGTCCCACACGATCGAGCTCATCGCCACGTTCGGGCTCATCCTGCTGCTGTTCAACCTGGGGTTGGAGTTCGACCAGGAGGAGTTCTACGGCAACGCCGGCAAGCTCCTCGTGTCGGGCGGCACCTACGTCGCGATCAACATGGGCGTCGGGTTCGCGTTCGGGTTCTCACTCGGATGGGGCACGCGCGAAGCCCTGATCATCGCGGGGATGACGGCGACGTCGTCGAGCGCCATCGTGACGAAGCTCCTCATCGAGCTCCGGCGCCTGGCGAACGACGAGACACCGATGATCCTCGGCGTCACCGTCATCGAGGACGTCTTCATCGCCGTCTACCTGGCGATCGTGTCCGTGGTGCTCTCCGGCGACACGAACGTCTGGGCGGTGATCGGGAAGCTCGCGCTCGCGTTCGGGTTCCTCATCGTCATGTTCAGCCTGGCGCGCTGGGGCGGTAAGCAGGTCTCACGGATCTTCGCGACCCGCGACGACGAGCTGTTCACCGTGCTGTTCTTCGGCCTCGCGGTGATGTTCGGTGGCATCGGGGACCTGCTCGGCGTGACCGACGCCATCGGTGCGTTCGTCATCGGGCTGCTCTGTGGTGCCACGCGCTACCGGGACCGCATCGAACAGCTGGCGCTCCCGATGCGCGACGTCTTCGCGGCGTTCTTCTTCGTGAACTTCGGCCTCGGCCTGGACGTCTCGACCTTCGGCGAGGTGCTCTGGCCGGTCGTCGCCGCCATCGGCATGACCGTCGTGCTCAACGCCGTCGCGGGGCAGCTCGTCGCCCGGATGAACGGCTTCAGCGTCCAGCAGGGCATCAACACGGCGGTCATCCTCGTCAACCGCGGCGAGTTCGCGCTCATCCTCGCGACGCTGTCCGCGGCGGCCGGACTCGAGGAGCGCATCACCGCGTTCGCCGGGCTCTACGTCCTCATCATGGCGGTGCTCGGTCCGCTGCTCGCGGTGAACTCCGACCGCATCGGTCGGCTCGTGCTCCGGCCGGGTCGGGTGCGGAAGCTCCGCGGGCGCGAGCTGGCGGCAGCGCAGGCCGCCGCCGAGCGCAAGGCCGAGCGCGACCGTCGGTTCGCCGAGGAGATCGCCCTCGTGGAGGCCGCGGGCAGGGAAGAGCGCGAGAATGGGGAACCGGAGACGACGCCGCCGCGCGCACAGCCGGTCACACCGGAACCCGTGCGCGTGAGCACGTCGTCGATCGAGATCCCAGCCGAGCGTCCCGAACGCCCGGTCCGACCACGCGATCCGGAGTACTGACACGCATGTGGGCCGTTGCACGACGTCCGAGGTGGATCGCACTGCTCGTGTTGGCCATCGTGCTGGCGGGCGTGTTCGCTGCGCTCGGCAAGTGGCAGCTCGAGCGCAGCATCGAGAACGGCAAGCCGCTGCCCGCCGGGACGGAGACGCGGCGCGCTCTCGATGACGTCACGACCCCCGAGAAGCCCGTCGGTTCGACGCTCGCGGGGCAGAAGATCACCGTCTCCGGGCGCTTCGTCGCCGGGGACACCACCGTCCTCACCGGCCGCAGCGGGGGTGGGACGTACCAGGCTGTCGGACACCTGGTCGACGACGCGACGGGGGCGAGCCTCCCGGTCGTGATCGGGTGGTCCGACCAGCGGGCGGCCGCCGTCGCCGGGGGTGACCGTCTGACCGACGGCGCGACCATGACGGTCGAGGGCCGGTACTACCCGGCCGAGTCGCCCGACCAGGACGCCTTCGAGCAGGGCGAGTACTCCGCCGTCGCCCCGGCCCGGTTCGTCAACACCTGGAAGGCGTTCGACGACCGGATGTACGGCGGCTACGTCGTCGCCGGAGCCGCCGTCGCGGACGCCGCGGACCTCGGCACCATCGCCGACCGGGCCCCCACGCGCGAGGTCCAGTTCGACTGGCTCAACCTGTTCTACGCGGTCGAGTGGGTCGTCTTCGCCGGGTTCGCCGTCTTCCTCTGGTACCGCTTCGTGAAGGACGCCTGGGAGCGCGAGCAGGACGAGGAGCGCGAGACCGCCGAAGCGGCCGCCGGTGGCGCCGCTGATGATGAGGCGCCCGCCGACGAGGCCGCTGTGGACGACGCCCGGGCCGAGCCGGGTCGCCGGTAGGATCGACGGCATGGCTCTGACCGTCCGGACCCGCGACATCCCGAAGATCCCGGGGGCCGTGCGGTTCTACCGCATCTCCGCGTACATCACCGGTGTGCTGCTGCTGGCCCTGATCGTCGAGGTCGTCATCAAGTACACGCCGATCCAGCGCGAGATGCAGCTCGGCGGGGGAGCGTTCTTCGTCCCGAACGGCACCGCCGGCGAGGCGCCCGGCACGTTCAACCTGTCCGTCGCGATCCTCATCGCCCACGGCTGGCTGTACGTCGTCTACCTCTTCGCGGACTTCCGCCTCTGGAGCATCATGCGCTGGCGGCCGTCGCGCTTCCTGCTCATCGCCCTCGGCGGGATCATCCCGTTCATGTCCTTCGTGGTCGAGCACCGCATGCAGAAGGCCGCCATGACCACCCACCACGAGCTGACCGCGCAGCAGTCGCGGGAGAAGGAGAGCGCTCGGTGAGCGAGACCGAACAGCGTCCCGTCCTCGTCGTCGACTTCGGCGCGCAGTACGCGCAGCTGATCGCGCGGCGCGTCCGCGAGGCCAACGTCTACAGCGAGATCGTCCCGCACTCCGTCACGGCGGACGAGATCCGCGCGAAGGACCCCGCCGCGATCGTCCTGTCGGGAGGCCCGTCCTCCGTCTACGAGGACGGCGCTCCGGCCCTGGACAGCGAGATCCTCGACCTCGGCGTCCCGGTGCTCGGCATCTGCTACGGCTTCCAGGCCATGGCGAAGTCGCTCGGCGGCGAGGTCGCACACACCGGCCTGCGCGAGTACGGCGCGACCGACGTCACCGTCAGCGGCACCGACAGCGTCCTGCTCGGCGGGCAGCCGGCGTCACAGACCACCTGGATGTCGCACGGTGACTCGGTCGCGAAGGCCCCGGAGGGCTTCGCGGTCCTCGCCTCCAGCGACTCGACGCCCGTGGCCGCCTTCGCCTCCGACGAGCGCAAGCTCTACGGCGTGCAGTGGCACCCGGAGGTCAAGCACTCGGCGTTCGGCCAGGCCGTGCTCGAGAACTTCCTGCACCGGGCTGCCGGGCTGCCGGGCGACTGGAACTCCGCGAACGTGATCGAGGAGCAGGTCGAGCGAATCCGCGCGCAGGTCGGCTCGTCCCGCGTGATCGCCGGGCTGTCCGGTGGCGTCGACTCCGCCGTCGCCGCGGCGCTCGTGCACAAGGCCGTCGGTGACCAGCTGACGTGCGTGTTCGTCGACCACGGGCTCCTCCGCGCCGACGAGCGCAAGCAGGTGGAGGAGGACTACGTCGCCTCCACCGGTGTCCGACTCGTCACGGTCGACGCCCGCGAGCAGTTCCTCGACGCGCTCTCCGGCGTCAGCGACCCGGAGCAGAAGCGCAAGATCATCGGGCGCGAGTTCATCCGCACGTTCGAGGCCGCGGCCGAGGCACTCGTGCTCGAAGCGCGCGCGTCCGACGGTGACGCCGAGGTCAAGTTCCTCGTGCAGGGCACGCTGTACCCGGACGTCGTCGAGTCCGGCGGCGGTTCGGGCACCGCGAACATCAAGTCGCACCACAACGTGGGCGGGCTGCCCGACGACATGACGTTCCAGCTCGTCGAACCCCTCCGCACCCTGTTCAAGGACGAGGTCCGCGCGGTCGGCCGCGAGCTCGGACTCCCCGAGGTCATCGTCGGGCGTCAGCCGTTCCCCGGCCCGGGTCTCGGCATCCGCATCGTCGGCGAGGTCACCTCCGAGCGCCTCGAGATCCTGCGGGCCGCGGACGCGATCGCCCGCGCCGAGCTGACCGCAGCGGGCCTGGACGACGAGATCTGGCAGTGCCCGGTCGTGCTCCTCGCCGACGTCCGTTCGGTCGGTGTCCAGGGCGACGGTCGTACCTACGGGCACCCGATCGTCCTCCGTCCGGTCTCGTCCGAGGACGCCATGACCGCTGACTGGACGCGCCTGCCGTACGACGTGCTCGCGAAGATCTCGAACCGCATCACCAACGAGGTGCGCGACGTCAACCGGGTCGTGCTCGACGTCACGTCGAAGCCGCCGGGGACGATCGAGTGGGAGTGAGGCTCCCCTGACGCCCGAGGGCCCGGTACGCAGTGCGTACCGGGCCCTCGCTCGTTCCTGGTTGGTGGTGCCGACCTCGGGGTCGCACGACATGCCGTCCGCTGGTCGCCGAGGTCGCACGTCCTGTTGCCGGACGGACGGCCGGGCGGCAGCTCGTGCGACCTCGGCACGCGCGCACGGCGGGGTCGCAGGACATGCCGTGTGCTGGTCGCCGAGGTCGCACGTCCGGTCGTCAGGCAGCCGGCCCGGCGGCAGTTCGTGCGATTTCGCCGGACCGCGGGCGGCGTTTCGTGCGATCTCGGCACGCGGGCGGCGGGCTCGAAGGCCGGCGCCCGCACACCAGCGCGCGGGAACGACGGAGGGCCCCGGCGACTGCCGGGGCCCTCCGTGTGCTGCGAGCTAGTTGCGCGAGCTGCTGGCGATGATCGCCAGGATGCGCAGGATCTCGAGGTACAGCCAGACGAGCGTGACGATGAGGCCGAACGCCGCCGTCCAGGCGTAGATGCGGGGCGCGCCGCGCTCGACACCGGTCTTGATCTGGTCGAAGTCGAGGACGAGCGAGTACGCCGCCATGAGCACCACGAGGATGCCGATCACGACACCGAGCGGGATGCCGAACACCGTGACGCCGAGGAGCCCGAACGCCGACTGCGTCACGCCCAGGAGCATCAGCACGATGTTGACGAGCGAGAACGCCATGTAGCCGACCATCGCGACGAGGAAGAACCGCGTGGCCTTCGGGGTCGCGCGGACCTTGCCGGACGTGAAGAGCAGGAGCGTGACCGCGAAGACACCGAGCGTGCCGAACACCGCCTGCGTGACGATGCCGTCCCACATGGTGTTGTACATGCCCGAGATGCCACCGACGAAGAGGCCCTCGAAGAAGGAGTACGCCAGCACCAGGGCGGGCGACGGCTTCTTCTTGAAGGTGTTCACCAGCGCGAGGACGAACCCGACGAGCGCGCCGACGATCCAGACCACCGGCGGGAGGTTCCAGCCGGCGACGGCACCGACGATGAGCACGCCGAACGCCAGGAGCGTCTTGACGATGGTGTCCTCGTACGACATCCGGTCCGTGTCGACCTTGTTCGCCGAGGGGCGGTCGTACATGTCACGCAGCTGGTCGGGCGAGAACCCGGGCTGCTGGGGCGCCTGTCCCCAGCCGGTCTGGCCGTACGGCGCCTGCGGGTAGCCGCCCTGCTGCGGGTAGCCCTGCTGGGGGTACCCCTGCTGCGTGTTCGAGCCGGCGCCCCATGCGTTCCGGCCCGCGTCGTTGAAGGCGGGGGACTGGTCGAAACCGGGCTTGAAGGCCATGGTGTCCTCTGATTTCCTCTGGTGTGGAGTCGTGGAGCCGGTACCCGGATGGCACCGGCTCGTGGGCTCGGGAAGGAGTGCGGCGGAGCCGTTCCTTCGTGTCCTCACAGCCTACGGGCCAGGTGTGCTCGATGGCTGTGGATTCGCGGGAAGCGGAACGTCCCCGGGCCCTCCTGGTGACGAGCCTATGGACCGCTGCTGTCGGTCCACCGAACGGTGTCCCCACGCTGGCTGAACGTCGGCGACGTCCTCGCGCAGTCCGTATCGTCACGTGCATGCAGCCGCTCGTCATCGCCCACCGCGGTGCCTCCGGGTACCGGCCCGAGCACTCCCGCAGCGCCTACGAGCTCGCGGTCGAGCTCGGTGCGGACGCGATCGAGCCGGACCTCGTGCCGACGAAGGACGGCGTCCTGGTGCTCCGGCACGAGAACGAGGTGTCCGGCACGACCGACGTCGCCGACCGCCCGGAGTTCCGGGACCGGCGGACGACGAAGACGATCGACGGGCACCGGGTCACGGGCTGGTTCACCGAGGACTTCACGTGGGAGGAACTGCGCACCCTGCGGACCCGTGAGCGCCTGCCGGAGCTGCGCCGGGCCTCCCGGCAGCACGACGGCGAGGACACGGTCCTGCGCCTGGAGGACCTGCTCGCGATCCTGGACGCCGCCCCGCGGCGGGTCGGGCTCGTCGCCGAGGTGAAGCACGCCAGCGCGTTCGCCGCCGCGGGGTTCCCGATGGCCTCGTTGCTGGACGGCGTCCTCGGCTCGGCCGGCTGGCGTGGCGACGACCGGCTGACGGTCGAGTCCTTCGAGAAGCGCGTGCTGCGCGAGGTGGCCGCGCTCGGCACCGGTGCGCGCCTGGTGTACCTCCAGGAGGCCCGGGGCGCGGCCGCGGACGAGGTCGCCACAGCCGGCGCCGCGGCCCCCACGTACGCCACCGAGCGGACCGACGCGGCACTGGCCCGGCTCGCGACGGAGTTCGACGGGATCAGCGTGGACCTGCCGATCCTGATGGCAGGCGTGGACACCCGCGCCGTCGACGACCCGGGACCGGTGCGGAGCGACGTCGTCGAGCGGGCGCACGCCGTCGGGCTCGCGGTGTACACGTGGACGCTCCGACCGGAGAACCGGTTCCTGCCCGCGGCGCTCCGGCGCGGGGGCGACCTGGCGGCGCACGGCGACTGGGAGCGGTGGTTCACCTCGGTCGTCCGGACGGGCGTGGACGCGGTGTTCGCGGACCACGCGGACCTCGCCGTCCGTGCCCGATCGCTCGTCGCGGACGGCGCTGCGCGGGCCTGATGGGTGTCGCAGGTCGCGCCTAGACTGTCCCGGACATGACGATCGTGCTCGACCCCTCCGACTCGACGCCCGGCCGTACGCACGGTCCCGGCGCGGGTGACCGTGCGTACGAGGACCCGTTCACCGCGGGCCTGAACCCCCAGCAGAAGGAAGCCGTCGAGTACCGCGGCGAGTCCCTGCTCATCGTGGCCGGTGCCGGTTCGGGCAAGACGAGCGTGCTCACCCGACGCATCGCGCTCCTGCTGGCCAACCGCGAGGCCTGGCCGTCCCAGATCCTCGCGATCACGTTCACGAACAAGGCCGCGGCCGAGATGCGCGAGCGGGTGCAGGCCCTGGTCGGGCAGGCCGCCGAGGGCATGTGGATCTCGACCTTCCACTCGGCATGCGTGCGGATCCTCCGGCGCGAGGCCGAGCGGTTCGGGTTCCCGCAGTCGTTCACGATCTACGACTCGGCCGACTCCCGGGCGCTGCTCAAGCGGATCATCAAGGACCTCGAAGCGGACACGCTCGGGCTGACCGTCGGGGCGGCGGCGTCGAAGATCTCGAAGCTCAAGAACGAGCTGCAGGACATCGACACCTACGCGCGCAACATCAACACGGACGACCCGCAAGAGGTCATGTTCACCGAGGTGTTCCGGCGGTACACGAGCGAGCTCCGCCGGGCGAACGCGTTCGACTTCGACGACCTCATCGGGCAGACCGTGTTCCTGTTCCGCGCGTTCCCCGAGATCGCCGCGCTCTACCAGCGCCGCTTCCGGTACGTCCTGGTCGACGAGTACCAGGACACGAACCACGCGCAGTACGCGCTCATCCGCGAACTCACCCGTCCCGTGCCCGTAGAGCAGGTCGACAAGCTCGAGGACGCCGGGCAGCACGTCGAGCGGATGCGGGAGACCGACGGGTCGATCGCGCCGGCGTCGCTCACGGTCGTGGGTGACTCCGACCAGTCGATCTACGCCTTCCGCGGCGCGGACATCCGCAACATCGTCGAGTTCGAGCGGGACTTCCCGAACTCGAAGGTGATCCTGCTCGAGCAGAACTACCGATCGACGCAGAACATCCTCGACGCCGCGAACGCGGTCATCGCGAACAACTTCGACCGGCAGGCGAAGAACCTGTTCACGGACGTGGGTGCCGGCGAGAAGATCGTCGGCTTCACCGGGTACACCGGGCACGACGAGGCGCAGTTCGTCGCGGACGAGATCCAGCGTCTGCACGAGGACGGCATGGACTACCGCGACATGGCGGTGTTCTACCGGACGAACTCGCAGACCCGTGCGCTCGAGGAGATCTTCATCCGCGCCGCGATCCCGTACCGGGTGCTCGGCGGGACGAAGTTCTACGAGCGCGCCGAGATCAAGGACGCGATGGCGTACCTGATCACGGTCGCCAACCCGGCGGACCCGCTGTCGCTCCGACGCATCCTCAACGTGCCGAAGCGCGGCATCGGCGCCGTCACCGAGACCGCCCTGCAGCGGTACGCCGACGAGCACGAGGTCTCGATGCGCGAGGCCCTGCGGCACGCGGACGAGCTCGGGTTCGGACCGAAGGTGCGCACCGCGATCACCTCGTTCGCCGGGCTCCTCGACGAGGTCGCCGCCAAGGCCGCGGACCAGCCGGTGGTCGACACCCTCACCCAGCTGCTCGACGGCTCGGGGCTGCTCGAACAGCTCCGGAAGTCGCCGGACGCGCAGGACGCCGCCCGTGCCGACAACATCGACGAACTCGTCGCCGTGACCCGGGAGTTCCAGAAGAACAACCCCGAGGGCACGCTCGCCGACTTCCTCACCGAGGTCTCCCTGGTGGCCGCGGCCGACGAACTCGACGACTCCTCCGGCACGGTGTCGCTCATGACCCTGCACACCGCGAAGGGCCTGGAGTACGACGCCGTGTTCCTGACCGGTGTGGAGGAAGACCTGCTGCCGCACCGGATGTCCGCGAACGAACCGGGCGGCCCGTCCGAGGAGCGACGCCTGTTCTACGTGGGCATCACCCGGGCGAAGAAGGTCCTGTTCCTGTCGCTCGCGATGACCCGGGCGCAGTTCGGCGACGTCAACGTGGCGATGCCCTCACGCTTCCTGCAGGAGATCCCCGAGGGGCTCGTCGAGTGGAAGCAGTCACCGGGCATGGCGAACAGTCGCGGCGGCACACAGCCCCGCGCGCTCAACGCCAAGCGCGACGGTGGCTTCGGCGGTGGCACCGGTGGCGGTGGCTACCGGGGCGGTGGCGGCTGGGGTGGCGGGTCCTACGACCGTGCGGCCGCCGCGGCGAAGACGAAGCCGAAGACGGAGTGGGCGAACCGGGTGTCCGGGCAGGTCCGCGACAACGGCGACATGGAGCTGGCTCCGGGCGACCGGATCTCGCACGTCGACTTCGGGCAGGGGACCGTCTCGGCGGTGACCGGTCAGGGCGCCAAGCGGATCGCGGAGATCGCGTTCGACAGCGCGGGGCGGAAGAAGCTGCTCATCAAGATCGCGCCGATCGAGAAGCTCTAGCCGACGGCTCAGCGCACGGGCGGCGAGGAGCGCGTTGTCGCCCAGCCGTTCGGTCTTCGTCGTTCCGTCGCGTCGGAACCCGTTCCGCCGGTAGAAGGCCTGCGCCCGGGGGTTGTCGTCGGCGACCCAGAGGAACGCCGGTGCGTTGCCGAGGACGGCGTCGAGGAGCAGCTGACCGGCGCCCGACCCGTGCGCCGATGCCAGGACGTAGATGCCGGTGAGCTCGGCGTCCCGGATGGCGGGGTCGTCGCGAGCCGGACCCGCGGTGGCCCACCCGACGACGGCGCCGCCGTGCTCGGCGACCGCCACGCTCGTGCCGGCTGCGCTCGCGCCCGCGATCGTCCGCCGCCACCGTGTGGTGCGCGCGACGGGGTCGAGTGACGCGAGGAACGCCGCCGGCAGCAGGTGGGCGTACGCCTCGCGCCATGCCTGCACGTGCACGTCGGCGATGCCCGGCGCATCCGTGTCGACGGCTGGTCGGACGGTGAGCTGCTGGACGTGCCCCATGCCCCGACCGTACCGGGAGCCCCGGCCCGGACGCACTCGAGGGTCACTCGCGTCCGCCACGCCCGGTGCTCCGGACGGGTGACAGGGGGAGCAGGTGAGGTTAGCCTCACCTAACATGACCCCGCTCGACACGACTCCGCTCGACACGACTCCGCTCGACCTGATCAGTCCCGAGACGGCGCAGCGCTACCGGCAGGCCGTGGGCGCGACCATCGACCGACTCGCCGACCGCATCGCCGTCGCCGAGGTCCCGACGACCGACACCCCCGCGGTGGACCTCCACCAGCGCGTCGCCACGGTCGATCTCGACGGACCGGCACTCGGCACGGAGCGTGCGCTCGCCGAACTCGACGACCTGTTCGTCCGCGAGGCCGTCTGGTTCCACACGCCCGGGTACCTCGCGCACCTCAACTGCCCGGTCGCCCTGCCCGCGGTCGCCGCGGAGGCCGTGCTCGCCGCCGTCAACCCCTCGGTCGACACGTGGGACCAGTCGCGCATCGGGACCGACATCGAGCGGCACGTGGTCGACTGGCTGGCCCGGCGGATCGGCTTCCCGGCGGGTGACGGGATCTTCACGTCGGGCGGGTCGCAGTCCAACCTGCAGGCCCTCCTCCTGGCGCGGGAGGCCGCGACGGCCGCGTCCGCGACGGCCGCGTCCGCGACGGCTGCCTCCGCGACGCCCGCCCCCGCCCCCGCGCTCGCCGACCTCGCCGTGTTCGCCACCGCGGAGACGCACTTCAGCGTGCGCAAGTCCGCCCGCCTGCTCGGCCTGCCCGACGCCGCGGTCGTCGACGTCGAGACCGACACGTCCGGCCGGATGCTCCCGTCCGCACTGGCCCTCGCGATCGCCGACGCCCGCGCCGACGGTCGAACCCCGATGGCCGTCGTCGCCACGGCCGGCACCACCGACCGCGGGGTCATCGACCCGCTCGCGCCGATCGCGGACGTGTGCGACCTCGAGGGCGTGTGGCTGCACGTCGACGCCGCCTACGGGTGCGGCCTGCTCGTGTCCCCGACGCGACGGCACCTGCTCGACGGCATCGAGCGTGCCCGCAGCGTCACGACCGACCTGCACAAGTCCTTCTTCCAGCCGGTGTCGTCGAGCGTGCTCGTGGTGCGCGACCCGGCGGACCTGCGCCGGGCCTCCTGGCACGCGGACTACCTCAACCCGGAGGACGCGACGGAACCGAACCAGGTCGACAAGTCGCTGCAGACCACCCGCCGGTTCGACGCGCTGAAGCTCTGGGCGACGCTCCGTGCCTCCGGAGCGGAGGCGATCGGGCGGGCCTTCGACGCCGTCGTCGACCTGGCCGCCGACACGCACACGCTCGTGCAGGCCGACCCGGACCTCGTCCTCGTGGCGCCGACGCAGCTGAGCACGGTCCTGTTCCGCTGGCAGCCGGCGGGGGTCACCGACGAGGAGTCGGACGCGATGGTGGCACCGCTCCGCGCGGCGCTCCTGGCCGAGGGACGGGTGCTCATCGCGAAGACCGTGGTCGACGGGCGGCCGTGCAACAAGCTGACCCTGCTCAACCCGGCGACGACGACGGAGCAGATGCGGGCCTCCCTCGACCACGTGGTGGCCACGGCGGAGCGCCTGCGCGCGGCGTCGACCCGGCCGACCGTGACCGGCGGGGCCGCACGATGACCGCCGTCGACGCGACCGCGACCGCCACGACCCGGATGCACGACGTCGTCGGCATCGGCATCGGCCCGTTCAACCTCGGGCTCGCCTGCCTGACTGACCCGATCGACGACCTCGACGCCGTGTTCCTCGACGCGCGTGACGGCTTCGCCTGGCACCACGGCATGATGCTCGACGACGCGACGATCCAGGTGCCGTTCCTCGCCGACCTCGTCACGATGGCGGACCCGACCTCGTCGTTCTCGTTCCTGGCCTGGCTCAAGGAGACCGGTCGGCTCTACCCCTTCTTCATCCGCGAGGACTTCCACCCCCTCCGCAGCGAGTACGACGCCTACTGCCGCTGGGCCGCCGACCGGCTCGACACCCTCCGCTGGGGACGCCGGGTGGTCGCGGTCGAGCACGACGCCGCGCAGGACCTGTTCACCGTGCACGCCGAGACGGCGGACGGTGCCGAGACGTACCGGGCCCGGCACGTCGTGGTCGGCGTCGGGACCGAGCCGTCGGTGCCCGCCGCGCTCCGCGACCTGGACGGCCCGGTGCTGCACTCGGCTGACTACCTGCCGAACCGGGACGCCCTCCGTGGCGCCGGGTCCGTCGCGGTGATCGGCAGCGGCCAGTCCGCCGCCGAGGTCTACCGCGACCTCCTCGAGGGCATCCGCGACGGCGGGTACCGCCTGGACTGGATCACCCGGTCGCCGCGGTTCTTCCCGATGGAGGACACGAAGCTCACCCTCGAGATGACGAGTCCGGAGTACACCGACCACTTCCACGCGCTGCCCGAGCACGTCCGGGACCGCCTCGGCCGCGAGCAACGCGGGCTGTACAAGGGCATCAGCGCGGACCTGGTCGGCGAGGTCTACGACGCGCTGTACCGGATCAGCGCCAGGGGTCCGGTCCCGACGACGCTGCGCACCGAGACGAGCGTCACCGCCGCCGACTGGGACGCCGACCGGGGCGTGTACCGGCTGACGCTCCGGCACGAGCAGCTCGGCGAAACGTACGAGCACGAGGTCGAGCGCCTGGTCCTCGCCACCGGGTACGCGCCGCGGCCGCCGCGGTTCCTCGACCCGGTCGCGCACCTCGTGGCGCGCGACGCCCGGGGTCGCCTCGCCGTCGCCCGCGACCACCACGTGGACACCCTCGGCGGTCGGATCTGGGTGCAGAACGCCGAGGAGCACACGCACGGCCTGACCGCACCGGACCTCGGCATGGGGGCGTGGCGGAACGCGTCGATCATCCGGTCCGTCACGGGGCGCGAGGTCTACGGCCTGGAGGCCCGGATCGCCTTCCAGGAGTTCGGTCTGCCCGCCTCGGTCCGCGCCGAGCGCGCCGAGCGCGGCGAGCGCGCCGAGCACGCCGAGCACGCGGAGGTGCGCGCATGAGCGCGGTCCAGCACGACCGGACCGGTCTGGCGGACGTGCTGCCGGGCCTCCTGTCCGTGGTGCCGGTGGACCCGGAGCGGGACGCGACCCGCGTGCAGTCGTGGCTCGCGGCTCCGCCGTCGTCGTGGTGGGGCATGCAGCACGCCGACGTCGACGGCGTGCGGACGTACCTGACCGCGGTGCAGGCCGACCCGGCGCAGGACGGCTGGCTCGTGCTGCGCGACGGGGTGCCGTGCGCGTACGCCGAGACCTACGACCCGGCGACGGTCCTGCTCGTCGACGTCTGGGACGCACGTCCCGGTGACGTCGGCATGCACCTGCTCGTCGCCCCGCCTCCCGTGGCAGGCCGGGTGCACGGACTCACCAGCGCCGTGATGCGCGCCGTGGTCGAGCACTGCCGTGATGCCCTCGGTGCCCGACGCGTGGTCGTCGAGCCGGACGTGCGGAACACCGCGGTGCAGGCGAAGAACGCCGAGGTCGGGTTCCGGGCGCTCCGCGAGGTCGACCTGGACGGCAAGCGCGCGCTGCTCTCGGTGCTCGACACCGCATCGATCGGCGTGCCCGACGACGACGGCCCGGCCGCGCACCTCTGGCCCGAGCACCTGGCGGTCGCGCAACGACACCTGGTGGCGAAGGCCGTGGCGGAGTTCACGCACGAGCGACTCGTCACACCGCGACCGGACGGCGACGGGTGGCTGCTCGACACCGGCGGCTCGCGCTACCGCTTCCGGGCACGGCAGCACCAGCTCGAGCACTGGTCCGTCGACGAGCGCACCCTGACGCGGGAGTCCGCCTCGGCCGACCCCGTGCCGCTGCCGCTCGACGCGCAGGACCTCGTGCTGGAACTGCGCGACGTGCTCGGGATCCCGGACGCCCTGCTCGGCACGTACCTGGAGGAGGTCGCTTCGACGCTCGCGAGCGCGGCCGCCAAGCACCGCCGCGGCGGACCGTCGGCCCGACAGCTCGCCCGCGGCCGACGGGACGGGGACGTCGTCGCCGGGTTCCAGGACGTCGAGGCGGCGATGACCGAGGGGCACCCGGCGTTCGTCGCCGCGAACGGGCGGATCGGGTTCGGCCTGGACGAGTACCGGGCGTACGCACCGGAGTCCGGCGGCCGCTTCCGCATCCGGTGGCTCGCCGCCCGTCGGGCGCACACCTCCCTGGCGCTCGCCGCGGACCGGACCGAGGCGGAGCACTGGGCCGCGGAACTCGGGGCCGACACGGTCGCCGAGCACCGCCGGACGCTCACCCGCCGCGGCCTGGACCCCGACGACTACGTCTGGCTGCCGGTGCACCCCTGGCAGTGGCAGCACCGCATCGCCGTGACGTTCGCGCCCGACCTCGGCCGGCAGGACCTCGTCGACCTCGGGGAGGGTCCGGACCTGTTCCAGCCGCAGCAGTCCATCCGCACCGCCTTCGACCGCAGCCACCCCGAGCGCTCGTACGTGAAGACGGCGCTCGCGGTGCAGAACATGGGGTTCCTGCGGGGCATGTCCCCGGCGTACATGCGCTCGACCCCAGCGGTGAACGACTGGGTCGCGTCGCTCGTGGCGGCCGACACCACCCTGCGGGACGCCGGGTTCCGGGTGCTGCGCGAACACGCGGCGATCGGGTACACCGGCGACGCGTACCACCGGGTGGACGTCGCCTCGCCGCAGCGGAAGATGCTCGCGGCGCTGTGGCGGGAGAGCCCGGTGCCCAGGACGGCTCCCGGGGAGCAGCTCATGACGATGGCGGCACTGCTGCACCGGGACGCCGACGGGCGTGCGGTCGCCGCCGAGCTCGTGCGTACCTCGGGGCTGGACGCGGCGACGTGGGTGCGGCGCTTCCTCGACGCGTACCTGCGGCCGGTCGTGCACTGCCTGACCGTGCACGACCTGGCGTTCATGCCGCACGGCGAGAACCTGGTGCTCGTCCTGCGCGACGGGGCCGTGACCGGCGCGTTCATGAAGGACATCGGCGAGGAGGTCGTGGTCCTCGGGGAGCACGACGACCGTCCGGTGCCCGAGGACATCCGCCGCATCGTGCACCCGGTCGACGACGACGAGGCGGCGCTCGCCGTGTTCACCGACGTGTTCGACGGGGTGCTGCGCTTCCTGGCAGCGGTCCTCGACGACGACGGGGTCCTGCCCGGGGACGTCTTCTGGCGGCTCGTCGGCGGGTGCGTTGACCGGCACGCGGCGGAGCACCCGGACCGTCGGCGTCCGCTCGACCTGCGGGTGCCGACGTTCGAGCACTCCTGCCTGAACCGGCTGCAGCTGCGCAACACGCTCGCGATGGTCGACCTGGCGGACCAGTCGTCCTCGCTCATCCGGGCGGGGGCGATGTCGAACCCCATCGGGCGGGGCTGACCCGCCCCGTCGCCGCACGCTCGCGACCCATCGGCGGTTGCCGGGGCGGGGCGCCTCTGGCGCGCGGCGCTACGGCTGGAGGCGGGTCGCCGACCAGGCGCCGTGGGCGTGCGCGTACTGCAGGCGGCGGTGCATCCGGTCGCGGCTGCCGTGCCAGAACTCGACGAGGTCCGGCTCGAGCCGCCACGCGACCCACCCCGCCGGGCGCGGCACGTCGTCGTCGGACTCGTCGAGGAGCACGTTCGCGTCGTCGATCAGGTCCTGCAGCGTCCGGGGCTCGAGCACCGCGGACTGGTCGGCGACGGCCGTGGCGGCGCGCGACTTCGGCGACCGGTCGGCGAAGAGCGCGTCGGACTCCGCGTCGGAGAGCTGCACGGCGCGGCCCTCGAAGCGGAGCTGCTGCATCGTCTCGCGCCAGTACACCTGCAGGGCGGCGTGCGGGTTCTCCGCGAGCTGCCGTCCCTTCGGGCTGAGCGTCGAGGTGCCGAACACCAGGCCGCGGTCGTCGATCCGCTTGACGTCGACCGTCCGGGCACCGACGCGGCCGTCCGCACCGGCGGTGGCCAGCGTCATCGAGAGCGGCTCGGACACCTCGTGCTCGCCGGCCTGGTCGAGCCAGGTGCGGGCGAGGTCGAGCGGGTCCGCGGGCGGCGCGTCGAACTCGGGCAGGAGCAGGGAGTCGTCACCGGACAGGGAGGAGGACATGGCCCCACTCAACCGTGGTCGGCGCGGGGACGTCCAGGCTCGCGGGGGACGGACACCCGATCGCTCAGTGGTGCGCGTGCCGGGCCGCGGTGCGGTGCATCCCGCGCAGCAGGAGGACCCGCGGCAGGCGCAGCAGGGGTCCGGGCACGACGGCGCGGGCCGCCCGGATGCCGGCGAGGGTGCGTCGCCAGCGTCGTTCCTCGCGGGGTCCCCACGCGAAGCCGTAGTCGTCGCGCACGGCGTCCGGCAGCATGCCGACGGTGACGATCCGCACGAGGGGCATCGCGGAACGGACCCAGAGCGGTGCCGCCCGAGGGTGCAGGAGGTCCCGGACGACACTGCGGGCGTCGTCCGTCACCCGGAGGGTCCCGAGCGTGTCGGCCCAGTACGCCTCGAACGCGGCGACCGACGTCGGCCAGCGGTCCGCTGGCACCCGGAGCGCGGTGGCGATCGGCGCGTAGGCCCGGAGGACCGCCTCCGCCCGCTCGGCGTCGACCGGGGTGCCGAGCAACCGGTGGGTCCGGATCGCGGAGTCGTACAGCGTCGCGGCCACCCACAGCTGTCGGTCGACCTCGTTCGCTCCCGCGACCGGCCGGTGCGCGTGCTCGACGAACGACCGCGCCACGGCGGCATCCCGCGCGGTGCCGGTCACCACCGCGTACACGTACATGAGGGTGTGGGCCAGCCGCTGCTGCGGTCGCTCCGCGAAGTCGGAGTGCCGACGAACGCCCGCGGCGACGACCGGGTCGGCGATCTGCAGCAGGATCGCGCGGCCGCCCGCGATGACCGGCGTGCTGTCGGCGATGAAGCGGCGGAGCGCGCGGTCCCGGTGGCCGGGCCGGTCGCGGTCGCGGTCGTGACCAGGGGACGGACGGGAGCGGCCGCGCACGTCGTGCTCCGGGCCTCCCGTCCGTCGACCGGTCACGTCAGAGGGGCTTCGTGCCCAGGTCGCCGCCGAGGTCCGGACGGTCGTCGCCGTGCTCCCAGAGGTCCGGCGAGCCCTCGCGCGGCGCCCCGCCGGTCGGGCCGTCGTCGGTGCCGTCGCCGAGCTGCGGCTCGACGGTCTCGCCGGCGACCGCGTCGTTCGTCACGGTCTCGAGCGCCTCCTCGGCGTCGTCGGTCTCGTACGCGCCGACGTACTCGCGGTCCACGTCGTCGGCGCGGCCCTCGTCGTCGGAGTCGCTGACGCCGTCGCTGAACTCGTCGCCTGGGGTGATGCCGGGGTCGGACATGTGTCGCTCCTGTCGATCGTGTTGCGTGCTCGTGCGGGTGCCCGTCGTGCGCCGACGCGGCCCCACCGGTCCTTGCTACCCGGGTGCCGGTGGGAACGTCCGTGGTGCCCGGGGGACGGCCGGTCGCACCCAGGCGGACAGCGGCCGCGCGGGTCGGCTTCGCCCGCCGTTCACCTGGGGGACACCGCGAGGTCACCCCCGCGGTGTCTACTGCGTGTGCTCGGGGGAGTGGAGCGCGGTCGCCGACGGGTGGTCGAGCGACCGCGCCTTCCCCCGCCGCACCGTCCGGCGCACGTGCCTCAGACGCGCTCGAGCAGGTGCCGCTTGGTCACGTCGGCGAGGGCCAGCGTCCGGTACCCGGCGGACTCGAAGAACACCGTCAACCGGTCGTCCTCGGTGCTCATGACCGTGCCCCGGCCCCACTCGGCGTGCTCGACCGGTGCGTCCGGCGGCCACTCGGCGTCGTGCGACCCGTCCGCCCCGTGCGCATCCGTGTCGGTCGCGGTGCCCGCAGAGCACGTGTCGCAGTTGCCGCACGGCTCGGGGAGTTCGTCGCCGAAGTACCCGAGCAGGAACTGCCGACGGCAGCCGGTCGTCTCGGCGAAGCGACGCATCATCTCGATGCGCGACTCCTCCACCCGCTCCCGCTCCTTCGCGTGCGCCTTGGCGAGCTCGACCGCGGCGTCCGCGTCGGCGGGGCCGTCCGGGACACGGCGGAGTCCGTCGGCGGCGTCGGACAGCGCGCCGGCGTCCACCAGGGCGTTGGCGACGCGGGAAGCGGTGCGGGCGGCGAGTCCGGAACGCTCGGCGACCTCCGACCGGGGCAGGACCCCGTCCTCGGGAACCGCGTCGAAGACCGCCCGGAGCGACGCGGGCCGGGGCGATCCGGAGGCGAAGAACCGGCGGAGCCCGAGGTCCTCGGAGCGGTAGTGCAGTGTCGTGAGGCCGACGTCGCCGTCCCGTCCGGCCCGGCCGACCTCCTGGTAGTAGGCGTCGACGGACTCGGGGACGTCGGCGTGCACGACGAAGCGCACGTCCGGCTTGTCGATGCCCATGCCGAAGGCGCTGGTCGCGACGACGACGTCGAGGGCGCCCTCGAGGAACTCGTGGTGCACGTGTTCACGGTCCCGCACGCGCAGGCCCGCGTGGTACGCCTTGGCGCGGCGACCGCTCTCGACGAGTTCGTCCGCGTAGAGCATGGTCTCGGCACGGGTGGCGACATACACGATCCCCGCGCCCTCGAGCCCGACCACCTGGGCGACGACCGCGTCACGCTTCTCGTCGGCGTCACTGTGCCGCTGGACCTCGAAGCGCAGGTTCGGGCGGTCGAAGCCCGTCGCGACGACGAGCGGGTCGCGCATCCCGAGCCGCTCGACGATCTCGTTGCGCACGGGAGTCGAACCGGTCGCCGTCATCGCGAGCACCGGAGGACGTCCGAGCCGCTCGATGACCTCGCCGAGCACCAGGTAGTCCGGGCGGAAGTCATGGCCCCAGCTCGAGACGCAGTGCGCCTCGTCGACCGTGACCAGCGCGACCCCGGCCTCCCGCAGCCGGTCGACGACCTCGTCCTTGGCGAGCTGCTCCGGGGCGAGGAAGACGTAGCGGGCCGCCCCGGACGCGACGGCGTCCCACGCGTCCTCGAGCTCGCGGTGCGCCCGGGTCGCGTTGATCGTCACCGCGCGGGGTGCGTCCGGGTGGTCCTCGATCCCCACGACCTGGTCCTCCTGCAGGGCCACGAGGGGCGAGACCACGACGACGGGGCCGTCCAGTGCGAGGGCGGCGACCTGGTAGATCGCGGACTTGCCGGAACCGGTCGGCATGAGGGCGAGGGCGTCACGGCCCTCGAGGACGGCGTCGACCACGGTCTCCTGCGCGTCGCGGAGTTCCCAACCGAAGACCTCGGCGGTACGGGTACGGAGTTCGTTCTGCACCCGATCGACGGTGCACGATCCGGCCTGGTCGGTCGCCCGGAGACGGCGTACCCCGGACGACAGGGGTCGGCGGCCGGCGCGGGCAGCGCGTTCTCCACCGGGGCACCGCGCGTCCACCTGCCAGCGCTAGGCTCGGTCGCGGCCGTTGTCTCGACATCGAGCGACCCTCGATGTGGAGGCGCGACCGGACACCGATGCCGATCGCACGAACCGTGCGGGAAGAAGAACAGCGTGGATCTTTTCGAGTACCAGGCCAGGGACCTCTTCGAGTCCTACGGCGTCCCCGTCCTCCAGGGGATCATCGCCGACACCCCCGAGCAGGCGAAGGCGGCTGCCGAGCAGATCGGCGGCGTCGTGGTCGTCAAGGCGCAGGTGAAGGTCGGTGGCCGTGGCAAGGCCGGCGGCGTCAAGGTCGCGAAGACCCCGGACGAGGCGTTCGAGCACGCGCAGGCGATCCTCGGCCTCGACATCAAGGGCCACACCGTGCAGCGCGTCATGGTCGCGCAGGGTGCCGACATCGCCGAGGAGTTCTACTTCTCGGTGCTGCTCGACCGGGCGAACCGCTCCTACCTGTCGCTCACCAGCGTCGAGGGCGGCATGGAGATCGAGCAGCTCGCGGTGGAGAAGCCCGAGGCGCTCGCGCGCGTCGAGGTGAACCCGCTCACGGGCATCAACAAGGAGGCCGCGCTCGACATCGCGCGCCAGGCGAACTTCCCATCCGAGCTCCAGGATCAGGTCGCGGACGTCTTCGTGAAGCTCTACGACGTCTTCGCGGGCGAGGACGCCACCCTCGTCGAGGTGAACCCGCTGGTCCGCACCGGCGACGGGCAGATCCTCGCCCTCGACGGCAAGGTCTCCCTCGACGAGAACGCCGACTTCCGCCACGAGGGGCACGCGCAGCTCGAGGACACCGCGAGCGAGGACCCGCTCGAGGCCAAGGCGAAGCAGCACGGCCTCAACTACGTGAAGCTCGACGGCCAGGTCGGCGTCATCGGCAACGGCGCCGGGCTCGTCATGTCGACGCTCGACGTCGTCGCCTACGCCGGTGAGCGCCACGGTGGTGTGCAGCCCGCCAACTTCCTCGACATCGGCGGCGGCGCCTCGGCCGAGGTGATGGCCAACGGCCTCGACGTCATCCTCGGCGACCCGCAGGTGAAGAGCGTCTTCGTGAACGTCTTCGGCGGCATCACCGCCTGCGACGCCGTCGCGAACGGCATCGTCGCCGCGCTCGGCATCCTCGGCGACGCGGCCACCAAGCCGCTCGTCGTCCGCCTGGACGGCAACAACGTGGACGAGGGCCGACGGATCCTGGCGGACGCAGCGCACCCGCTCGTCACCGTCGCCGCGACCATGGACGATGCGGCCGAGAAGGCCGCCGAGCTCGCCGCGGCCGCGGCGTAAGGAGCACCAGAGCAATGTCGATCTTCCTCAACAAGGACTCCAAGGTCATCGTCCAGGGCATCACGGGCGGTGAGGGCACGAAGCACACCGCCCTCATGCTCAAGGCCGGCACGCAGGTCGTCGGCGGTGTCAACGCCCGCAAGGCCGGCACGACCGTCACGCACGGCGACGTCGAGCTCCCCGTCTTCGGCTCGGTGCGCGAGGCCATCGACACCACCGGTGCCGACGTCTCGATCGTCTTCGTCCCGCCGGCGTTCGCGAAGGACGCCGTGATGGAGGCCGTCGACGCCGAGATCCCCCTCGTCGTCGTCATCACCGAGGGCATCCCGGTGCAGGACGCCGCGGTGTTCTGGGCGCACGCGAAGGCGCTCGGCGGGAAGACCCGGATCATCGGGCCGAACTGCCCCGGCATCATCACCCCGGGGGAGTCGCTCGTCGGCATCACCCCGGCGACGATCACCGGCAAGGGCCCGATCGGCCTCGTCTCGAAGTCCGGCACCCTGACCTACCAGATGATGTACGAGCTGCGCGACCTGGGCTTCTCGACCGCCATCGGCATCGGCGGCGACCCGGTCATCGGGACGACGCACATCGACGCGCTCGCCGCGTTCGAGGCCGACCCGGAGACCGAGGCCATCGTGATGATCGGTGAGATCGGCGGCGACGCCGAGGAGCGCGCCGCCGACTACATCAAGGCCAACGTCACGAAGCCGGTCGTCGGGTACGTCGCGGGCTTCACGGCGCCGGAGGGCAAGACGATGGGCCACGCCGGCGCGATCGTGTCCGGTTCCGCCGGCACCGCCGAGGCGAAGAAGCAGGCGCTCGAGGCGGCCGGCGTCAAGGTCGGCAAGACGCCGTCCGAGACGGCCGCGCTGCTGCGCGAGGTCATCGCCGCGCGCTGACGCGCGCTCCTGTCGGACGGGAGGCTCGGTGCGGGACCCGCGCCGAGCCTCCCGTCCTGCGCGGGGTCGGGCACGTATCCTCGCTGCGATGAACCGCCTCGGAACCGCCCTCCTCGCCGTGATCGAAGCGATCGTGACGGTCGGCGTCGGCGTGGGCGTCGCCCTCGTGCCGCTCACCCTGCTGTGGGCGTTCGAGTACGGACTCCAGGTCGACTGGAGCGTCTTCTGGACCGCGGCGGGCAACGTCTGGCTCATCGGTCACGGCGTGGACGTCACGTTCACGCTCGGCTCCGCGGCGGCGGAGGCCACCGGGCTCCCCGGGGCGTCCGCACCGATCGTCGTCACCCTGGCGGCCCTCGGGTTCGCCGTCGTCACGGCGTGGCTCGGCGGCCGGGCCGGACGCCGGTTCGCCGAGACGGAGCACCGCGTCACCGGGGTCCTGGTCGGCACCGCGGCGGTCGCCGCCCTCGGCCTGCTGGTCGCCCTCACCGCGACCACGAGCGCCACCCACCCGGTGATCTGGCAGGCCGTCGTGCTGCCCGCGCTCTGGTTCGGCGTCCCGGCCGTCGTCACGGCCGAGGTCTGTCGGCGTCGGCGTGGCCAGGCGGCCGATCCGCTGACCCTCCGGGTGGTGGACCTGGTCGGCCGCATCCCGGCGCTCTGGCGCGGCGTCGTCGGCTTCGGTCTGCGCGCCGGCACCGTCGCGACCGCGTGCGTCGTGGCGGTCGCCGGCGTCGTGGTCGGGTTCGCGCTCCTCGGCTCCTTCGCCGAGGTCATCACGCTCTACGAACGGTCGCACGCCGGTGTCGTCGGCGGCATCGCCATGACCGTCGGCCAGCTCGCGTTCGTCCCGGACCTGGTCGGGTGGGCGACGGCGTGGCTCGTCGGCCCGGGCTTCGCGATCGGCGCCGGGTCGTCCGTGTCGCCCCTCGGGACCGTGCTCGGGCCGCTCCCGGCCGTGCCGTTGCTCGGGGCGCTGCCGACGTCCGGGCACACGTTCGGCCTGGTCTGGATCCTGGTGCCCGTCGTGGCGGGCTTCGTCACCGGTGGACTGCTGCGTCCGCGGCTCGTCCGTGCGCTCGGGTCCGCCGACTCGGCCCTGTACCGGGCGCTCGGCGGGGTCGTGACCGGGCTGGTCGCCGGTGTCCTGACCGGTGTCGTCACCGGGCTCACCGCGGGGTCGGCGGGACCGGGGCGCCTGGCCGCCGTCGGACCGGACGCCCTGGTGGTCGGAGCCTTCGCCGCACTCGAGGTCGGTGTCCCCGCGATGGTCGCGCTCGCGATCGGCAGCGACCTGGTGCGCCTGCCCGAGCGCTCCTGGATCGGTGAGCGCTGGCACGAGGTCGAGGACGACGTCGCCACCGCGGACGCGAGCGCCGACCACGGGTCGCTCATCGCCGCCCTCGACCACGCGGGCGCCGGCCGGACCACCGACGTGCACCGGTTCTCGGTGGACGAGGTGCACGACCCGGTGACGCACGCCAGCACGGACTCGCATGCCAGCACGGACTCGGGTGCAGCTCCCCGCGCGAGCGCCGACCTCGACCGTGGCGGCGAGACGCTGACGTCCGACCGTGTGGCGGGCGACGACCAGCCCGGACGCGGTGCGGACGGGGCGGAGCACGGCCGGGATGACACGGGCCTCCCGGCTGCGCCGGACGCGGCGCCGTCCCAGACCGAGGCCGCGCACGCCGAGGCCACCGACGTCGACCTGCCGGACTGGGCGCGGACGGACGCTGTCGCATCCGAGCGTCTGGACGACCACGCGGGCGCTGCCGCCGGGCCGCGCACGCGAGCCGGCGGCGCCGTCGACAGCGTCCGGGCACGCCTCCGTGCCGCTGCCACCGGTGCCCGCGACCGGGCCGGGGACCTGCGCGAGCGGGCCGGAGACCTGCGAGACCGCGCGGACGCCTTGCGGCACCGCCCCGGCGGTGCCGTCCCACCCACGACCGACGCCGCACCTGCACCGTCGGGCTCCGCGGGCCCCGTCCCGCCGCGGACCGACGAGCAGCCGGCCTTCCCGTGGAGCACGGAGGAGTTCGTCGCCGGGCGGGACGACGTGGACCCGGAGCCCCCCGCGCGTCCGGCGCCCCGTGCGGCGACCTGGGACACGACCGACCAGATCCCCGAGGACGAGTTGCCGTGGTGGCGGAGGCCGAAGGGCGACACCGACGCCTGAGCTACCGGCTCACCTTCTTCATCGTCACCGGTGCGCCGAAGTAGTTGACGTGCCCGGCTTCGACGGTCAGCGCTCCACCGTCCCACGTGAAGCGCGCCTTGCGGCCGTAGGCTGCCGCGCTCGTGATGCGCTTCCACGTCCCGCTCAGGCTGCCGGTGCCGGTGTAGGCGCTGGGGGAGTTGCTCGTGTTCGTCATGCACAGGCTGTCCGTACTGCAACCGGGGCCGACGAAGGAGAGGGCACGCTGCGCGGGACCGAGGTCGACCGCCGCGACGATGGTCGACGAGGTGCCTGCGGTGTAGGTGGCCACGAGGTGGCCGGAGTCGACGATGCGGTCGATCTCGGCTGACGACTGCGTCCCCTCGAGTTCCTGCAGCTCCTGGCGCATCGCATCGGTGGCGAACCCGACCCGTGTGGCGACGGAGGTCGTCGGCCGCTCCGGGGCGGCTCCGGCTGGTGCGACCGGCAGGAGCACAGCGGCGACGACGGCGCTCGCCGTCGCGATGCCCACGGTCGTCGAGTGGATGGATGGACGGTTCACGATGACTCCGATCGTCATGGCGGAGGTCGGATCGCCTCCGTCGTCGAACCTACCTACTGGTATTGCACATGTCACGACCGATCGAGGAGTGGACCCCTGACCGCCCGGTCCGGCGCGCAGCCCCGCTAGGGTTGTTCCCGTGCTCGAACTGGTCGTCCTGATCTCCGGTACCGGGTCGAACCTCCGGGCCCTGCTCGAGGCGACCCGCGATGCCGAGTACCCCGCCCGCGTCGTCGCGATCGGGGCGGACCGTGACGCCGAGGGCCTCCAGCTCGGCGAGGAGTACTCGATCCCGACCTTCACGGTGCCGTTCACGCGCTACGCGACCCGCGCCGAGTGGGGCGAGGCGCTCGCCGAGCAGATCCGCCCGTGGACGCCCGACCTGTTGGTGCTGTCCGGGCTCATGCGCCTGCTGCCGCCCGCGGTCGTGGCGGAGTTCGGACCGTCGGTCATCAACACGCACCCGGCGTACCTGCCCGAGTTCCCGGGCGCGCACGGCGTCCGTGACGCACTGGCCGCCGGCGTGACCGAGACCGGCGCGAGCGTCATCGCCGTGGACGACGGCGTCGACAGCGGACCGATCCTGGCGCAGGAGCGCGTCCCGGTCCTGCCGCACGACACCGAGTCGACCCTGCACGACCGCATCAAGCCCGTCGAACGCCGGCTGCTCATCCAGACCGTCCTCGACATCGCCAACGGACACATCGACCTGAAGGGCACCACCCCCGCATGAGCGTGCACGCCGCCGACCCCAGCCTGTACCGCGACCGGGACGTCGTGCCCGTGCGTCGCGCCCTCATCTCGGTGAGCGACAAGTCCGGGCTGCTCGAGCTCGCCGGCGCCCTCGCCGACGCGGGTGTCGAGCTCGTGTCCACGGGCTCCACCGCGCAGACCATCCGCGACGCCGGGTACGCCGTCACCGACGTCGCGAGCGTCACGGGCTTCCCGGAGTCGCTCGACGGCCGCGTGAAGACCCTGCACCCCGCCGTGCACGCGGGGCTGCTCGCCGACCTCCGCCTCGAGTCGCACGAGCAGCAGCTCACCGACCTCGGGATCGCGCCGTTCGAGCTCGTCGTCGTGAACCTGTACCCGTTCGTCGAGACGGTCGCCTCGGGCGCCGACACCGCGACCGTGGTCGAGAACGTCGACATCGGCGGCCCGGCCATGGTCCGCGCGTCCGCGAAGAACCACCCGAACGTCGCGATCGTCGTCTCGCCCGCCTCCTACGCCGAGGTCGTCGAGGCCGTCCGTGCGGGCGGCACCGACCTCGCCCTCCGCAAGCGCCTCGCCGCGCAGGCCTTCGGCCACACCGCGGCGTACGACACCGCCGTCGCCGCGTACTTCGCGTCCGACGTCGTCGCCGAACCGGTCGCGTCCGGCGCCGACGACCGGGAGGCCCCCAGCGCCTTCCCGGAGCAGCTCACGCTGACCGCGGACCGCACCGCGACGCTCCGCTACGGCGAGAATGCCCACCAGTCCGCGGCGCTGTACACGAGCGCCGACGGCACCGGGATCGCGCAGGCGACCCAGTTGCACGGCAAGGAGATGTCGTACAACAACTACGTCGACGCGGACGCAGCGGTCCGTGCCGCGTACGACTTCGCGGAGCCGGCCGTCGCGATCATCAAGCACGCCAACCCGTGCGGCATCGCGGTCGCCGCCCCCGACGCATCCGACCCGATCGCCTCCGCGCACGCCGCCGCGCACGCCTGCGACCCGCTGTCGGCGTTCGGCGGGGTCATCGCGGCGAACCGTCCGGTCACGCTGGGCATGGCCGAGACGATCGCCGACATCTTCACCGAGGTCGTCGTGGCTCCCGCGTTCGACCCCGAGGCACTCGAGGTCCTGTCCCGCAAGAAGAACATCCGCCTGCTCACGCTGCCGGGGGACTTCGCGCTCGCCGAGCGTGAGGTCAAGCAGATCTCGGGCGGCTTCCTCGTGCAGGACGCCGACCGCTTCACCGGGTTCGACCAGTCCGCGTGGACCCTGGTCTCCGGCGAGCCGGCCGACGAGCAGACCCTCGTCGACCTGGCCTTCGCGTGGAAGGCCAGCCGTGCGGTGAAGTCGAACGCGATCCTGCTCGCGAACCAGGGCGCGAGCGTCGGGGTCGGCATGGGGCAGGTGAACCGCGTCGACTCGTGCCACCTCGCCGTGAACCGCGCCGGGGACCGCGCTGCCGGTTCGGTCGCCGCGTCGGACGCGTTCTTCCCGTTCGCCGACGGCCTGCAGGTCCTGCTCGACGCCGGGGTGCGTGCGGTCGCCCAGCCGGGCGGCAGCGTCCGGGACGACGAGGTCATCGCGGCCGCGACGGCAGCCGGCGTCACGATGTACTTCACGGGCGAGCGACACTTCTTCCACTGAGCGCCGATCCGTCGGGCACGGCGGCGACGCGCGGACCAGCACGCGTTGCTGGTTGCGCGCTGAGAGTCGCTGCCGATAGTCTGCAGGGCTCTGCGGCCTCAGCCGACGACTGCTCCACGGGTCGGCGGCACCGCGGACACGACGGTGACGAAGACGACGACTGGAGTGACGATGGACACGACGACCGGCACCACGGCAACGGGGGCCCGGACGACACGGACGTCCATCAGCGGGACCGCTCCCGACGCACGACGCGCCCGTCGCGCCGTCGCGTCGTCCCCGTCCGCGGGGGCACCCGTCGTCCCGGCGACGCCGACCGCGTAGAGCCGCCTCCCGCACCCGCCGGGCCGGATCCGGCCCAGCCCGACCGAGCGCCAGGGACACGTGTCCCCGTCGCCTCCGACCGGATGCCGATCCGGCCCACCGACGGACGCCGTCCCGACGACGACCGCGGCACCGTGACCGGGCAACCGGCCGACCAGACCACGCAACGCACCCCGGGCCTCCCGTCCGGACAGGGCCAGCCCCTGGCCGACGGGACCCGGCACGAAGCACGAGGACGCACACGCATGTCCCAGGGACCCGATCGGGAACCGGCGCCGACCCCGGCGCGACCGTCCACCGCCCGCGCGCTCGGACGGCTCTGGCCCTACGTCCAGCCCTACCGATGGCGTCTGCTCGGCGGGATGCTGGCGGCGCTCGGCGCCTCCGTCGTCGCGCTCGCCATCCCGTACGTCCTGCAGGCCCTCGTCGACGGGCCGCTCGCATCCGGGGACGGCGGACTCATCCTGCCCGCCGGAGCCGCGGTGCTCGCGCTCGGTGTCCTCGAGGCGTTCTTCATCGCCTCGCGCCGGAAGCTCGTCATGCGGCCGTCGACCCGCATCGAGGCGAGCATGCGGAACGCGCTCTACGCGAAGCTGCAGGACCTGCCCGTCGCGTTCCACGACCGGTGGGAGTCCGGGCAGCTGCTGTCCCGCTCGGTGTCCGACCTGTCGCTCATCCGGCGCTGGCTGGCGTTCGGCATCGTGCTCCTCGTCGTGAACGTCGTGACGATCGTCATCGGGTTCGCCGTGCTCTTCACGTTCGGCTGGCAGCTCGGCCTCATCTTCCTGGTGGCGTCGATCCCGGTGTGGGTGAACAGCGTCCTGTTCGAGCGGAAGTACTCGATCGTCGCCCGCCGCAGCCAGGACCAGGTCGGCGACCTCGCGACGAGCGTCGAGCAGTCGGTGCACGGCATCCGCGTGCTCAAGGCGTTCGGGCGGGGCCGGTACAAGCTCGACGAGTTCGCCGAGCAGGCCGAGCAGCTGCGCGGCACCGAGATCGAGAAGGCCAAGGCGATCGCGGCGATCTGGCTGTGGCTGCTGCTCGTGCCGGACGTGGCGTTCGCGCTCTGCCTGCTCGCCGGCATCTGGCTCGCCAGCCAGGGGGACCTCAGCGTCGGGCAGCTCTTCGCGTTCTTCGCGACCGCGACCGTGCTGCGCTTCCCGATCGAGTCGATCGGGTTCTTCCTGTCGATGACGTTCGACACCCGCACCGCCGTGGACCGGTACTTCGAGGTCATGGACTCCGAGAACACGATCACGGACCCCGCGGAGCCGAAGACCATCACCGAGCCGCACGGTGCGCTCTCGTTCAACGCGACGCACTTCCGCTACCAGGACTCCCCGCCGCAGTTCCCCGACCTGGTGGACGGCGTCGAGCTGCACCTGCAGCCCGGCGAGACGATGGCGCTCGTCGGACTCACCGGCTCCGGCAAGACGACCCTGCTGTCGCTCGTGCCCCGGTTGTACGACGTCACCGGCGGGTCCGTCACGATCGACGGCGTCGACGTGCGGGACCTCACCCGAGCCGAACTCCGACGGCACGTCGCGGTCGCCTTCGAGGACGCGACCCTGTTCTCGTCGAGCGTGCGCGACAACGTCCTGCTCGGCCGCCCGGACCTGACCGGCCCGGAGGCCGAGCGGATCATGCGCGAGGCCCTCGACATCGCGCAGGCGTCCTTCGTGGACGACCTGCCCGAGGGCGTCGACACCCGGGTCGGAGAAGAGGGGCTGTCGTTGTCCGGCGGGCAGCGGCAGCGACTCGCGCTCGCCCGGGCGATCGCGGCGCGGCCGAGCGTGCTCGTCCTCGACGACCCGCTGTCGGCGCTCGACGTCGACACCGAGGCCCGGGTGGAGGCCGGTCTCCGCCGGGTCCTCGCCGACACGACCTCGCTCATCGTGGCCCACCGTCCGTCGACCGTGACGCTCGCGGACCGGGTGGCGCTCATGGAGGACGGCCGCGTCACCGCCGTCGGCACGCACGCCGAGCTGATGGCCACGAACGAGCACTACCGCGCCGTCATCTCGTCGCTCGACGACGACGACGCGGACGACCGAGAGGAGGCGATGGCATGAGCGACGAGACCGACCAGGACGCGCGCGTGACCGTCGACCAGGAACCCACGGGAGGGTCGGTGCCGGTGGCGCAGGTCGGCACCGGCACGCAGGCGGCCGAGGCAGCGGCCCCGGTCACCGCCTCGATCACCGTGCACGGGGTGCGCGGCGAGGAACGCGAGGACTTCACGAAGGCCGAGAGTCGTCGCCTGCGGCGCCGGTCGCTCGCGCTGCTCGGCTCGCTCGCCGCGCCGCTGCGGGCCCGGCTCTGGGGCATCGCCGTCGTCGTGGTGCTCGCGACCGCCGGGCAGGTCGCCGGTCCGGCGCTCATCGCCTGGGGCATCGACCACGCCCTGCCCACCGTGCTCGACCGGGACGACTGGGCGCCGGCGTTCCTCGTCGTGGGGTCGTACATCACGATCGCGGTCGTCGGTGCCGTCCTCACCGCCTGGTACACCGTGCTGTCCGCGCGGATCAGCCAGGCGATCCTGTTCGACCTGCGGAAGCGGGTGTTCCTGCACACGCAGCGGCTCTCGCTCGAGTTCCACGAGACGTACACCTCGGGCCGGATCATCTCCCGCCAGACGAGCGACCTCGACTCGATCCGGGAACTGCTCGACTCCGGGTTGAACCAGCTCATCCAGGGCGTGCTGTACATGCTCTTCACCGCGGTGGCGCTCGTGCTCCTCGACCCGACCTCCGGCCTGGTGCTCGCGGTCGCCCTCGTGCCGCTGTGGTTCCTGACCCGGTGGTTCCAGCAGCGCTCGCAGCAGCTCTTCCGGTCCACCCGGACGACGAGTGCCCGCGTGATCGTGCACTTCGTCGAGACGATGACCGGCATCCGCGCGGTGCAGGCGTTCCGCAAGGAGTCCCGCAACGAGGTCGAGTACGGCGAGCAGGTCGAGCAGAACCGGCAGGCGAACGCCCGCGTGTTCAACCTGTTCGGGATCTTCGACCCGGGTCTGGTGCTCATCGGGAACGCGACGCTCGCCGCGGTCGTCATCGTCGGCGGCTTCCGGGTCGTCGGCGGGTCGCTCGAGATCGGTGCGCTGCTCGCGGTCGCGCTGTACGCCAAGCGGTTCTTCGACCCGGCGCAGGAACTCGCCATGTTCTACAACAGCTACCAGTCGGCCTCGGCGGCGATGGAGAAGATCTCCGGCGTCCTCGAGGAGCAGCCGAGCGTCCCGGACCCGGCGAAGCCGGTGAAGCTGCCGGACGCGGCCGGCCGGGTCGACTTCGAGCACGTCACGTTCGCCTACAAGGAGGACCGCGTCGTGCTGCCGGAGTTCGACCTGCACATCCCGGCGGGGCAGACCATCGCGCTCGTGGGGTCCACCGGTGCCGGCAAGTCGACGCTCGCGAAGCTCATGGCGCGGTTCTACGACCCGACCTCGGGCGTGGTCACCCTGGACGGGGTCGACCTGCGGGACCTCGACCCGAAGGACATGCGCCGGGCGGTCGTCATGGTGACGCAGGAGGCGTACCTGTTCTCCGGCTCGGTGGCGGACAACATCGAGCTCGGTCGACCGGGAGCCTCCCGAGCGGACATCGTGTCGGCGGCGAAGGCGGTCGGCGCCCACGCGTTCATCACGGCACTGCCGGACGGGTACGACACCGACGTGAACAAGCGCGGCGGCCGGGTGTCGGCAGGGCAACGGCAGCTGCTGTCGTTCGCCCGCGCGTTCCTGGCGGACCCGAAGGTGCTCATCCTCGACGAGGCCACGGCGTCGCTCGACATCCCGTCCGAGCGGCTCGTGCAGGAGGGGCTCGAGACCCTGCTCGCCGACCGGACCGCGGTGATCATCGCGCACCGGCTGTCGACCGTCGCGATCGCCCACCGGGTGCTCGTGATGGAGTACGGCCGCATCGTCGAGGACGGCACGCCCGCCGACCTCATCGCCGGGACGGGGCGGTTCTCGCAGTTGCACGCGGCCTGGCGGGACTCGCTGGTCTAGTGATGTCCGTGAAGGGGGTGCGTCCCGCCCGGGCCGTCGCCAGTGGCCGTGGTTTGCTGGGGGGATGAGCAGCAACGACGTCCAGCCGGGAGGCGTCGCCCTGCGCGACCCCTTCGTCGGCGCCCCCTTCGCCGAGGCCGTCCGGCGGTTCTGGCGGAAGTACACGGTGTTCACCGGCCGGGCGTCCCGCTCCGAGTTCTGGTGGTGGTGGCTCACGTCGTTCGCGGTCGGCCTCGTGCTGCAGCTCGTGCCGCAGGCGTTCACCCCGGACGCCCCGCTGCTCGAGAACCCCGTCGGGTCCTACCTGTTCGTGCTCTGGGCCCTCGTGACGCTCGTCGGCGGGCTAGCCCTCGGGGCGCGGCGGCTGCACGACGCGAACCTGTCCGGCTTCTGGCAGTTCCTGCACGTGCTCCCGGGCATCGGGTCGCTCGTGCTCTTCGTGTTCTTCCTGCTGCCGTCGAACCCGAAGGGCACGCGGTTCGACCTGCAGCCCGGCCCGGCGACGCCCGGCCCAGCCACGTCCGCGCGGCGCTAGTCCGACCGGTCGTCCGCGGTCGGCGACCAGCGCGCACGGCGCATGTCGAGCCTCCAGGCCGCGTCGTCGTCGACCGCTCGCGTCGGGCGCAGCGGCGTGCCCTCGGCGCGGTAGTGCTCGAGGGCGCGTGCCTCGTGGCGGACCGGTGGCAGCCCGCCGGCCCGGACGACCCGCCACCAGGGCAGGTCGGCGCCCTCGTGGGCCATCACCTTGCCGACCGCACGGGAGGCGCGGGAGCCGAGCACGGCGGCGACGTCGCCGTACGTCATCACGCGACCCGGCGGGATGGCACGGACGACCGCCGCGACGGCGGCACCGAAGTCGTCCGCGTCCTCGCGGGACGACGGGGCCGACACGACGGCGCCTAGAGCGTCAGCGCCGCGAAGTGGTCGCCGTACTGGGTCTCGCCGATCACCCGGAAGCCGATCGCCTCGAAGAACGCCGCCGGGCTGCCGGCACCGGGCTCGTAGACCACGGTCAGGCGCTCGAAGCCGCGCTTGCGGGCCTCCTCGGCCAGACCGTGCACGGCGAACCGGCCGACACCGCGGCCCTGCGCGTTCGCGGCGACGTTGACCCGCCAGATGCAGCTGCGCAGTTCTTCCTGCGCGTTGTCGGCGTCGAAGCTGCCGATGATGAGCCCGACGACCTCGTCCCCGTCCAGGACGACCCGCGGCCACGAGGCGCTCGGCTTCACGTCCGACTCGGCCTGCGCGTACGAGGTCGGCTGGACGAACTGCTCCTGCCCCGGCTTCAGCGTCAGCGAGTTGGCCGCTGCGGCGGTCGCTGCGGAGAGTTCTTCGAGGCGGAGGTCCGTCATGTCGGTCAGGCTAACGGTGCGGGCGGGTCGGATGCCAGCGGTGCGACGGAGGCAGCGTGCTCCGGCGGTATCGTCGCTCGGGTGGCGGAGCATCGACGTGGGGCGAACCTGCCGTCGCTGGGCGGCTTCAACCGCACGGTCGTGCTCGACGCCGTCCGCCGCTCACCCGTCGGGCTGAGCCGCGTCGAACTCGCGGCCCGCACCGGCCTCAGCCCGCAGACGGTCTCGAACGTCACCCGGTACCTCATCGACGCCGGCATGATCGTCGAGTCCGGCACGGTGGTGTCCGGGCGCGGCAAGCCGCGCACGATCCTCCGCCTGGAGGCCCGCAGTCGCTTCGCCGTCGGGGTGCACGTCGACCCCGCGGTCGTCACGTACGTGCTGCTCGACCTGGCGGGTGCGGTGGTGGCCGAGGCCACCACGTCGACCCCGAGCGCCGAGGACCCGGAGCAGGTGATCCGGACGATGGCGTCCGCGGTCGACGAACTCGTCCGTCGCGCCGACGTCGACCCCGACGCCGTGCTCGGGGTCGGGGTCGCCTCGCCGGGGCCGATCGACGCGGCCGCCGGCATCGTGCTCGACCCGCCGTTCCTGCCGCGGTGGCGGGACGTGGCGCTCCGGGACGCCCTCGGGGACGCGACCGGGTACCCCGTGCTCCTCGAGAAGGACGTCACCGCCGCGGCGGTCGGCGAGTTGTTCCTGGCGCGGGAGGCAGCGGCGCGGGACTTCGCGTTCGTGTACTTCGGCACCGGGTTCGGCGTCGGGCTCGTCATCGACCACGAGCCCGTCCGCGGGTCCGGGGCGAACGCCGGGGACGCCGGACACATCATGGTCGACCAGGGGAGCCTCGCCGGCACGCCCGACGGCGAGGGCGCGCGTGGTGAGGTCGGGGCCACCGTGACGCCCGACCGGCTCGTGCGGATCGCGGCGGAGCGTGGCGTCCCGCTCGGGGACGTGGACGAGCTCGCGGTCGACGGGGCGGACGCCGGGGTCGACCTCGCGGCCGTCGACCGGGCGTGGGACGCGCTCGGGGACGCGGTCGCGGCCGGGGACCCGGTCGCGTCGGCGTTCGCGGCCGAGGTCGGCACGGTGATGGGACGGGCGGTGGTCGTCATCGTCAACCTCCTCGACGTGGACCGGGTCGTCTTCGGTGGGCCGTTCTGGTCGCGGATCGCACCCGCTGCCCTCCCGGCGGCGACGGCGGCGATCGCCGGGTCGCCGATCCTCGTCCCGAAGCACCCCGTGACCGTGGTCGAGAGCCAGCGCGGTGCGGACGTGGCCGCGGTCGGGGCGGCCTGCCTGGTGCTCGACGCGGCGCTGTCGCCGCGCGCGAGCACGTTGCTCATCGCGCACTGAGGGTCGCGCACGCTCGGTAGCCTCGGACCGTGCAGCACGTCGAGGTCCTCCGGTACACAGCGTTCGCCGACCCGCAGGCCGGTGCGCACGGCGGCAACCCGGCCGGGGTCGTCCTCGACGCCGCGGCCCTCAGCGACGACGAGATGCTCGCGATCGCGCAACGGGTCGGGTACTCCGAGACCGCCTTCGTCACCGGGCCGGACGGGGACCGGGTCCGGGTGCGCTACTTCTCCCCGGCCGCGGAGGTGCCGTTCTGCGGCCACGCGACGGTCGCGCTCGCGGTGGCGATCGCCGAGCGGCAGGGGCCGGGGCAGCGGGTGTTCGTCACACGGTCGGGCGACGTCGTGCTCGACACGGCCCGGTCCGCGGGCGTCGTACACGTCGCGATGACGAGCGTCGAGCCCGCGACCCGGCCGCTGCCCGACGACCGGCTGCTGCCGCTGCTCGACCTGCTCGGACTCGTGCCGGACGACCTCGCCGCGGCGCACCCGCCCCTCGAGGCCTTCGCCGGCAACTGGCACCCCGTGCTCGTCCTCGCCGACGCGGACCTGTTCCACCAGTTCCGGTTCGCCCCCGCGGCGCTCGCCGACCTCATGCGACGGAGCGGCTGGCCGGCGACCGTGACCGTGCTGCACCCGGTGACACCGGGGGAGTACGAGGCGCGCAATCTCTTCCCGGTCGGCCGCATCACGGAGGACCCGGCGACGGGATCGGCCGCCGCGTCCGTCGGGGCGTACCTGCGGGAGACCGGCGTAGCCGTGCCGGGTGACCGGGTCGTGATCCGGCAGGGGCGGCACGTCGGACGGCCGAGCGTGCTGCTCGTCGACGTGCCTGCGAGCGGCGGCGTCACCGTCACCGGCGGGGCCACCCCGATCCGGTAGCCGCCCACCCGGGCCCGGGCCCGGCACGGACCCGGGCCGGTCGCAGTCGAGCCGACGGGCCGCTTCGCGCGCAGCGACACCGTTCGTGCTCGCTGACGCGGAGAACGTCGCGCAGCGCGAACCAAGCCGGACCGGACCGCCCCCGCCGCGCGCAGGTCACGAACCGGACGCGCTTCCCGTCGAACGCTTGACAACGTTCAAATCCATACGATGGACTAAACCGGCAACGCGGGCAACGGAGTCCGCGACCTTCACCCGTGCAAAGGAGCACCGATGAAACGCACCCGCATCATCGCCGGATTCGCCGCCGTGGCCGTCGCCTCGGTCGGACTCGCCGGCTGCTCGAGCTCGGGGTCCGCCTCGAGCGACACGATCAAGATCGCCTACCAGAAGTTCGGCGCCTTCCAGCAGCTCGACGCCCAGATGAAGGTCGTCAAGAAGGAGTACGAGGAGGCGAACCCCGGCAAGGAGGTCGAACTCGTCCCGATCCAGGCGCAGGAGGACGACTACGCCACGAAGCTCGCGCTGATGAACCGGGCACCCGCGACCGCGCCCGACGTCATCTACGAGGACACGTTCCGCATCAAGGCCGACGCCGATGCCGGCTACCTGCAGCCGATCGACCGGTTCACCGAGAAGTGGGACGAGTGGGACCAGTTCTACGACAACGCGAAGCAGGCGGGTGAGGGGGAGGACGGCAAGATCTACGGCGTCCCGATGGGCACCGACACCCGTGCGCTCTGGTACAACAAGGAGATCTTCGAGAAGGCCGGTCTGCCCGTGCCGTGGAAGCCGGAGACCTGGGACGACGTCCTCGCCGCCGCGAAGACCATCAAGGAGCAGCAGCCGGACGTCATCCCGTTCAACATCTACTCCGGCAAGGCGCAGGGCGAGGCCTCGACCATGCAGGGCTTCGAGATGCTGCTCTACGGCGCGGACGGCGACGGCAACACGCTGTACCGCGACGGCAAGTGGGTCGTCGGCTCGGAGCAGTTCCAGGACTCGCTGCAGTTCATCGAGGACGTCTACCAGGGCGACCTCGGGCCCACGCCGCAGCAGGCCCTCGACACCAACATCGGGACGACGATCACGCAGACGTGGCTGCCGGAGGGCAAGCTCGCGATCGACCTCGACGGTTCGTGGCAGTCCGGCACCTGGCTGGAGTCCGGCACCGCCCCGTGGGCCGAGTGGAACGACGTGATGGGTCAGGCGCCCTTCCCGACGCAGAACGGCCAGGAACCGGGCTACAACTCGATGTCCGGCGGCTGGACGCTCGCGGTCGGTTCGAAGTCGGGGAACCCGCAGGACGCGTTCGACTTCATCACGATGTTCCTCGACAAGGACGGCTCCATCAAGTACGACTCGGAGAACAGCCAGATCGCCGTCCGCAAGGACGTCGCCGAGGACCCGGCGTACACCGGCGCGAACCCGACCTTCGAGTTCTTCTCCGGGCTCGTGGAGCACACGAACTTCCGTCCGGCGACGAGCGAGTACGCACAGGTCTCGAACGCCATCCAGGTCGCGATGGAGTCCGTGATGACCGGTCAGCAGTCGCCCGCCGAGGCAGCGGCGGTCTACGACAAGGCCGTCGAGGGCGTCGTCGGCAAGGACGCCACCGTCGCCGGCTGACCGCCCGGCACCACCTGACGGGAGGCGCGGTGCCCGTCCGCCCCGCGCCTCCCGACAGCCCCCATCTCCGGAACCCTCTCCGCACCCGGAAGGCATCCACCGTGTCCAGCACCCCCCTCGCGCCGACGCTGTCGGCCCCCGGTTCGCCGAACCGCGCCGACCCACCCTCGCCGCGGAAGCGGCGCCCGATGCGGAACGCGACGCGCGTCGTCCCGCTCCTGCCCGCCGTCGTCCTGCTCGTCGTGTTCCTGCTCGGGCCGGTCATCTCGTCGTTCTACGGCTCCTTCACGAACGCGGCGCTGACCGGCATCGACGCCGCGGACCAGCAGTTCGTCGGCTTCCAGAACTACGTCGAGCTCTTCCAGGACCCGGACTTCCCGAAGTCCGTGGTCCTGACGATCGTGTTCCTCATCGCCTCGGCGGTGGTGGGGCAGAACGTGCTCGGCCTCGGCCTCGCGCTGCTCATGCGCAGCGCGAACCGGGTCGTCCGCGGCGTCGTCGGCACCTTCGTCGTCGCCGCGTGGGTGCTGCCCGAGATCGTCGCCTCGTTCGCGGCGTACGCGTTCTTCCACGACGAGGGGACGCTGAACACGTTCCTCGCGTCCCTCGGCGTCAGCGGGCCGAACTGGCTCTACACGTACCCGATGATCGCGGTCATCCTCGCGAACGTCTGGCGCGGGACGGCGTTCTCGATGCTCGTCTACTCGGCAGCCGTGCAGGAGGTACCCGAGGAGATCACCGAGTCCGCCGAGGTCGACGGCGCCACCGGCTGGCAGCGTCTCGTCTACATCACGCTGCCGGTCATCCGCCGCAGCATCTCGACGAACCTCATGCTCACGACGCTGCAGACCCTGTCGGTCTTCACCCTCATCTTCGTGATGACGGGCGGCGGACCGGGCACGAACTCGTCGACCCTGCCGATCCTGGCGTACCAGGAGGCGTTCCAGTTTTCGCAGCTCGGCTTCGGGACGGCGATCGCGACCATCCTGCTCGTGGTCGGCGCGGTCTTCTCGATCATCTACATCAAGGCACTGAAGCCGGAGGTGGACTGACCATGGCCCTCACCGCTGACCGTCCGGTCTCGAACGTCACCCGCTCGGTGACCGCCCCGGGCGCGGTCCACATGACCTCGCCCCGGGGTCGCACCCTCCGGTGGGTGTCGAACATCGTCCTGCTCGTCATCGCGGTGTGCTTCGCGGTGCCGCTGCTCTGGCTCGTGCTCGCGTCGGTGGACACGCAGGCGTCGCTGTCGGTGAAGCTGCCGTCGCAGTTCACGCTCGACAACTTCACCCAGGTGCTCACCCCGGAGCTGTCGTTCATCCCGCTCGCGAACAGCCTGTTGCTCTCCGGTGGCACGGCCGTCGTGACGGTCGTCGCCGCGCTCCTCGCCGCGTACCCGCTGTCCCGGTACAAGCTGCGCGTGAACAAGCCGTTCCTGTACAGCATCCTGTTCGGCACCGGTCTGCCCATCACCGCGATGATGGTCCCCGTCTACGCGCTCTTCGTGTCGCTCAACCTCATCGACAACATCTGGGGCTGCGTCTTCTTCCTCGCCGCGACCAGCCTGCCGATGGCGATCTGGATGGCGAAGAACTTCATGGACTCGGTGCCGATCTCGCTGGAGGAAGCGGCCTGGACCGACGGCGCCTCGATGTTCACGACGCTCACCCGCATCGTCGTGCCGCTCATGCGACCCGGCATCGCCGTGGTGTTCATCTTCGTGTTCATCCAGGCGTGGGGGAACTTCTTCGTCCCCTTCGTCCTGCTGCTCTCGCCCGACAAGGTGCCCGCCGCGGTGAGCATCTTCAACTTCTTCGGTCAGAACGGGGCCGTCGCGTACGGGCAGCTCGCCGCGTTCTCGATCGTCTACTCCGTGCCCGTCATCGCCCTCTACGTGCTCGTGTCCCGCGGCCTCGGTGGGGGCAACGCCCTCGCCGGCGGCATCAAGGGCTGACCACCGCACCCCAGCCGCGCTCACCACGCGGAACGAAAGGACCCCCATGCACCAGGACGAACCGCTCGTCGAGGCCCGCATCGCGCGACTCGTGCGGGACCGCGTCGACCCGAACGTCCACCGACGGGCATCGCCGGTGACGATCGAGGCCTGGCAGGTGCCGGACGAACCGGTGCCCTTCGCCGAGGCCGTGCAGCAGACGTACACGCCGTTCACGGTCGGCGAGCCGTGGGGTGCCCGACCGTGGGGCACCACGTGGTTCCGGGTCACCGGCACCGTGCCCGCGGACTTCGGCACCGCGGACGGCACCACCGCCGAGCTCCTCGTCGACCTCGGGTTCAGCAAGCGCCAGCCCGGGTTCCAAGCCGAAGGGCTCGCGTTCCGCCCGGACGGCTCCACCATCAAGGCCATCGAGCCGCGCAACGACACCGTCCCGCTGCAGGTCGGCCCGGGGGAGTCGTTCGAGCTCTACGTCGAGGCCGGCGCGAACCCCGACATCGGCGGCGACGACTTCCAGGGCGCCACCCCGCTCGGCTCGAAGCACACCGCCGGCGACGTCCCGATCTACCGGCTCCGCGCACTCGAGGTCGTCGAACGCGACGACACCGTGTGGGAGCTGCAGCAGGACCTCTGGGTGCTGCGCGGTCTCATGGCCGAGCTCCCGACCGACGGCACCCGTGGCGCCGACGTGCTCCGCGTGCTCGAACGGGCCGCGGACGCACTCGACCCCGACGACGTGGCCGGGACCGCCGCCGACGCCCGCGCCGTGCTGGCGACGGCGCTCGCCGTGCCCGCCAGTGCTGCTGCGCACCGCGCGATCGCCGTCGGGCACGCGCACATCGACTCCGCCTGGCTCTGGCCGGTGCGGGAGACGAAGCGCAAGTGCGCCCGCACGTTCTCGAACGTGCTCGACCTGATGGACCGCGACCCCGACTTCACGTTCGCGTGCTCGTCCGCCCAGCAGTACGCGTGGATGCGGGACGAGTACCCGGAGGTGTTCGGCCGGATCAAGCAGCGCGTCGCCGAGGGGCGGTGGATCCCGGTCGGCGGCATGTGGGTCGAGTCCGACACGAACCTGCCCGGCGGAGAGGCCCTGGCCCGGCAGTTCGTCGCCGGCAAGCGGTTCTTCCTCGAGGAGTTCGGCATCGACACCCCCGAGGCCTGGCTCCCCGACTCGTTCGGGTACACCGGCGCGCTCCCGCAGATCGTGCGCGCCGCGGGGTCGAAGTGGTTCGTCACGCAGAAGCCGTCGTGGAACGAGACGAACGTCATCCCGCACACGTCGTTCCTGTGGGAGGGCATCGACGGCTCCCGGGTCCTCACGCACCTGCCCCCGGCGGACACGTACAACTCCGACGTCTCGCCCGCGGACCTGCACCGGGGGGAGCGGCAGAACAAGGAGCGCGGCGTCGCGAACACCTCGATGCTGCTCTACGGCTTCGGTGACGGCGGTGGCGGTCCGACCCGCGAGATGGTCGCCGCCGCCCGACGCCAGCACGACCTGGACGGCTCGCCCCGCGTCGACCTCGGCACGCCGGCGCAGGTGTTCGAGGAGCTCGAACAGGCGCTGCCCACCCCCGGCGTCTGGTCTGGGGAGATGTACCTCGAGTTCCACCGCGGCACGTACACGTCGCAGGTCCGCACAAAGCAGGGCAACCGCCGCTCCGAGCACCTGCTCCGCGAGGCCGAGCTCTGGGCCTCCACCGCGGCCGTCCGGCTCGGGCAGGCGTACCCGTACGACGAACTCGAGTCGGCCTGGCACACCGTGCTGCTCCAGCAGTTCCACGACATCCTGCCGGGCTCGTCCATCGCCTGGGTCTACGAGAACGCGGAGGCCGAGTACGCCCGCGTCGCAGGTGTCCTCGAGGAGCTGATCGGCACGGCGACCTCCGCACTCGCCACCGGCGGCACGGCCACCGCGGACCAGCCGGGAGGCCCGGCCGCGTCCGCCCCGCAGGTCCGGTTCAACGCGTCCCCGGTGGTCGCCGACGGCGTGACCGCGCTGGGAGCCGCGCCCGTCGACGTGGCGCGGGCCGTGCCTCCCGAGCCGGACGGCGACCGGTTCGTCTTCGACACCGGTGCGGTCGTCGCGACCGTCGACGCGGCCGGGCACGTCGTGTCGTTCGTGGAGCGGGCCTCCGGGCGGGACGCCGTCGCCCCGGGCGCCGCAGCGGCTGAGTACACCGTGTTCCGCGACACCCCGAACCAGTGGGAGGCGTGGGACATCGACCGGGCGTACCAGCGCCACGGGTCCGCGCTCACCGCGACGAGCGTCACGGTCGAGGGTGACGCGCTCGTCGTCGTCCGTCCGTTCGGCAGCTCGACCGTGACCACCCGGTACACGGCGACCGAGGGGCAGCCCGAGCTGGTCGTCGAGACCGAGGTCGACTGGCACGAGCAGCAGAAGCTCCTCAAGCTGGCGTTCCCGCTCGACCTCAAGGCCGACCAGGCGTCGAGCGAGATCCAATTCGGGCACATCGACCGGCCGACGCACCAGAACACCTCGTGGGACTTCGCACGGTTCGAGACGAGTGCGCACCGGTGGGTGCACGTCGCCGAGCCGGGCTTCGGGGTCGCGATCGCGAACGACTCGACCTACGGGCACGACGTCACGCGGAGCACCCGGGCGGACGGCGGGACCACCACGCAGGTGCGGGAGTCCCTCGTGCGCGGGCCGAAGTTCCCCGACCCCGAGGCCGACCAGGGGCACCACGTGTTCCGCACGGTGCTGCGCGTCGGCGCCTCGGTGCTCGACGCCGCCGACTCCGGGTACCGGCTCAACCTGCCGGTGCGGACGGTGCCCGGCGACACGGCCGTCGAACCGCTCGTCACCGTGTCGTCGCCGCAGGTGTTCGTCGAGGCCGTGAAGCTCGCCGAGGACCGGAGCGGGGACGTCGTCGTGCGGCTGTACGAGGCGCTCGGCGGTCGGGCGACCGACGTCGGCGTGGACTTCGGGTTCGACGTCGCCGGCGTCACCCGGGTGGACCTGCTCGAACGACCGCTCGACGACGGGACGTGGGAGGACGGCGGACCCGTCGTGCTGACGCTCCGGCCGTTCGAGATCGTCAGCCTGCGGGTGCGACGGGCGTAGTCGGGCGGGACGACCGCGGCGTCGGACGGGGCTCTGGGTGCACCCGTCCGGCGCCGCTCGTGCGTGGTGTGCCCCCTGCACTGGGGGTCCGCGAGGGGCACCCGGTGCTCCGAGCGTGTGTGCGGCCTGGGAGTCCGGCCGTGAGCGAGGCGGATTGGGCGCCTCCACCCCGTTCCGAGCAGATGTGACGCATACTCCGGAGACCGGAGATCATGCGTCCGTCGTCGACGAACGCACTGTGCCTCTCCCTCTCAGACAGGTGCCTCCATGGCCGCGTCCCCGTTCCTCCGCAGCGTCCTGACGGGTGGTGCCGGTCTGGGCCTCGCAGTGTCGCTCGTCCTCGCGGCGTCATCCGGCGCCTCCGCGGCCACCGAGATCGACGGGCCCGTCACGCTCGGGACCGCTGCCACCTACGGCGTCCTCGGGGCCAGCGCCGTCACCAACACCGGACCGACCGTCGTCAAGGGCGACCTCGGCGTCTCGCCCGGCACCGCGGTCACCGGGTTCGGAGCGGCACCGGACGGCGTCGTCACCGGCACGGTCCGGTCCCGCACCGAGGCCGCGCAGGCGCAGCAGGACGCCCGGACCGCGTACGACGCGGCCGCGGCACTCACGCCGAGCGGCGTCGACGTCACCGACCTCGACAACCGTGCGCCGCTCGTCCCCGGGGTCTACGCCGGGGGTGCACTGGACCTGTCGGACGGCAACACGCTCACCCTGGACGGCGACGCGCAGTCGACCTGGGTGTTCCAGGCAGCGTCCACGTTGGTCGTCGGGACGGACACCCGGATCCTGATCACCGGCGGAGCGAGCTCGTGCAACGTCTTCTGGCAGGTCGGCAGCTCCGCGACCATCCAGAGCGGTGCGCAGTTCCAGGGCACCGTCCTCGCCCAGCAGTCCGTCACCGCGGTCACCGGTGCAACGGTCCAGGGCCGCCTGCTCGCCCTGAACGGCGCGGTGACGCTCGACACGAACACGATCACGCCGTCACAGACCTGCCCGCCGCCCGCCACCCCCACGCCGAACGTCGCGCCGTCGATCACCTCCGGCACGCCCACGGACGCGACGACCGGACAGCCCTACAGCCACACCGTGACCGCCACCGGGACGCCGACGCCGACCTTCACCGCCACGGGCCTGCCGACCGGTCTCACGATCGACAGCACCACCGGCGTCGTCTCGGGCACCCCGACCGCGCCGGGGTCCTCGACCGTGACGATCACCGCCTCGAACGGCACCGGCCCGGCCGACACCCAGGTCGTCACCGTCCGGGTCCTGGCGCCCACCCCGACGCCCACCCCGACCCCGACTCCCACCCCTGCGCCCACCGCTCCGGTCCCGACGCCGACGCCCACCACGCCGACGCCGACCCCCACCACGCCGGCCGGGACGACGCCGACCGGGACGACGCCGACCGCCGGTGACGTGGGCACCGGCACCGGTCGGACGCCCACCGGGACCCTTGCCTTCACCGGCAGCGACCCGACGCTCCCGCTCGGCATCGCCGGCGTGCTGCTGGCCGCGGGCCTCGGACTGACGGTCGTCGCCCGACGTCGTCGCGCAGGCCGCGTCTGACCCCGACCCCTCCCGGACGCACACGGCACCGCTCGTCCCCCGACGGGCGGTGCCGTGTGCGTCCGAGCGTCGAGGCGGGGCCGCGCCTGCCCGGGAACCGGCCCAGCGCCTCCCGGCTAGCGTCGCGGCCATGGCCGTCACCGAGATCTGGCTCGTCCGCCACGGAGAGTCCACCGCCAACGTCGCAGCAGCCCGGGCTGAGGCCGCCGGGGCCGACGTCATCGAGGTCGACCACCGGGACGCCGACGTCCCGCTGAGCCCGCTCGGCGAGGAGCAGTCGCGAGCGCTCGGAGCGGAACTCGCCGAACGCGGGGTCGACGACGTCCCGGTCGTGCTCTGGGTCTCCCCGTACCGACGCGCGCAGCAGACGATCGGCATCGCACTCGAGGCCGGCGGCCTCGCCGAACCCCCGCGCCGCGTCGACGAGCGACTCCGCGACCGGGAGCTCGGCGTGCTCGACCGGCTCACCCGGACCGGCTCGGCGAACCTGCACCCCGACGAGGAGCAGCGCCGGCAGTGGCTGGGCAAGTACTACCACCGACCCGCGGGCGGGGAGTCCTGGGTCGACGTCATGCTCCGGCTGCGCTCGCTGCTCGCCGACGTGGACCGGATCGACGGTGCCGACCGTCTCGTCATCGCCGCGCACGACGCCGTCGTCATGCTGGTCATCGCCGTCTGCCTCGACCTCGACGAACCGGAGCTCATGGACTTCGCCGAGTCGCACACCGTCGCGAACGCCTCGTTGACCCGGCTCAGACGCGAGGGCCTCGGGAGCCGCTGGTCCCTCGAGGAGTTCTCCGGCACCGGCCACCTCGACGAGGACCCGGGCGCCACCGTCACCGAACACGAAGGCCGGAAGGACGACGCCCGTGTCTGAACCCACCCCCGTCACCCCGAACCTGCTGCGCGAGTGGACCCTGCCGGAGGTCGGCGGGAGCAAGTACGGCCGCGGGCAGGTGCTCGTCGTCGGCGGCGCGGCCAAGACCCCCGGTGCCGCGATGCTGTCCGCGACCGCGGCGCTCCGCGTCGGCGGTGGCCGACTGACGCTCGCCGTCGCGGAGAGCGTCGCCCCGCACGTCGCCGTCGCCCTGCCCGAGTCCGGCGTGCAACCGCTGCCCCAGGACGACGACGGCCACGTCGCGGTCGGCGCCGTCGACACCCTGACGGACGACCTCGCGAGCGCGGACGCCGTGCTCGTCGGACCGGGCCTGGACGAACCCGACGGCAGCCGTGACCTCGTCGCCGGACTCGCCGCGGCGGTCGGTGACGACACCATCGTGGTGCTCGACGCCTTCGCGCTCGGTGTCGCGGCGGACCTCGTGGACGAACTCGCGCCCCTGCGCGGACGACTCGTGATGACCCCGAACTCCGGCGAGGCGGAACGGCTCCTCGGCCGTGACTGCTCCGACGACCACACCGACGCGGCGGAGATCGCCGAGCGCTTCGGCGCCGTCGTGTCGCTCGGCGGGGTCGTCGCCGCGCCGGACGGCCGGGCGTGGGCGAAGGGCACCGGTGCGGGCGGACTCGGGACGAGCGGCAGCGGGGACGTGCTCTCCGGCGCGATCACCGGCCTGCTGGCACGCGGGGCCGACGTCGCCCAGGCCACCGTCTGGGCGACGCAGGTGCACGCGGCGGCCGGCGACCGACTGGCCGTCCAGGTCGGGCCGATGGGGTACCTGGCGAGCGAGCTGCTCGGCGAGATCCCGCGGGTCCTGGTCGAGTTCGGCGCCTGACCGGGTCACCCCCGGAGCGACGCCACCGCCTTCTCGATGCGCCGCGCGCGGGTCTCCGGTGCCTTCGCCTGCTCGACCGGGTCGACGAGCGCCCGCTTGCGCGACCCCGACAGGGTGTCGAACGCCGCACGGACCCCCGCCGCGCTGAGCGCCGCGTCGAGGTCGGCGGGCACGTCGACGCTCCGCGGCAGGGAGTCGACCTCGAGGGACACGGTCACGCTGTCCCCGGCCGCGATCCCGGCAGCCGTCCGGTGCTCTGCGGACAGCGGGACGAGGAACTCCCCTCCCATGACGCCGACCGTCGACCGGTAGGTGTACCCGCCGTCGATCGTGACGACGACCGCGGGACGCCGGCCCGACCCGAGTTCCTCGACGACCTCGGCCGGGACGGGCAGGCCGGTCGCGGTGCCGCGCGCCTGCCGGACGGTCGTCGTGAACTGCATGCGGGCCTCCAGGGCGGCTCGGCGGCGTCAGCCGCGGTCTCCGGCGCGCTCGTCACGCACCACTGCGGATCCCCACGACGGTACCTGCGCCGGTGGCGTTCCGCCAGCGGCGCCGACCGTCAGCGCTCGAAGCGGGCAGCGACCTCGCCGGTGAGGGCCGCGTCGACCCGTCGGCGCATGTCCTCCGACATGTCCGGGAGGCTCGTGACCGGTGCCCAGAACGCCTCCGTGTTCTCACCGTCGGCCGGGTACGGGTCGCCGGAGACCCAGCGGCATGCGAAGACGAGGTCCATGTACTGGGCGCGGTCGCCGTTCGGGTAGGTCATCGGCTCGAGCGTCCGGACCCACGCCAGGCGTTCGGCGACGGCGACGACGTCGGCCTCCTCGAGGACCTCGCGCTCGGCGGCGACGGCGGGTTCCTCGCCCGGGTCGACGATGCCGGTGACCGGGGTGAGGGCGCCGTTGTCGGCGCGGCGGACGACGAGCACCTCGCGGTCGTCGCCCTCGCCGCGGGTGACAACCGCGGTGACGCCGGTGAGCCAGAGCAGGTCGTTCCCGACCTTCTCGCGCAGGGACAGGACGAAGTCGGGAGTGGGCATGCCGTCACGCTACCGACCCCACGGCGTCAGGTCCTCCGCAGCACGGTCAGGCGGTGTGGCCGCAGCCGCAGGAATCGCGGACGACGAGGCGCCCGTCGAACAACTCGTGCCGACCGTCGTGTCCCGGGGTGAGGACGCGGCTGACGGCGCTGCGGGCCATGTCCTCGATCGGCTGCCGGAACGAGGTCAACCCGGGCCAGGCGTACTCGGCGTCGGACGACCCGTCGAACGAGGCGATCGCGACGTGGCCGGGTACTTCGACCCGGCGCTCGTGGAAGGCGCGGAGGACGCCGATCGCGGTCCGGTCGGACGCGATGAAGAACGCCGGGGCGGCGTCGGGGCCGCCGACCCGCAGCGCGTCCGCGATCCGCACGCCGGCATCGTGGCCGCCCCGGCGGGTCAGGTCCGCGGGCACGAACGGGCCCGGGGGGACGCCGGCCGCCGCACACGCCTCCAGCCACCCGACACGACGTGGCTCCGTCGGGTCGTCCTCGCCGACGAACCCGACCGAGCGGTGGCCGTGGTCGAGGAGGTGTGCGGTCGTGGCGACGGCGCCGGCGCGGAGGTCCGTCCCGAGGGTGTCCGCCCCGGGTTCCGGCGTCACCACGTTCAGGGTGACCCAGGGCAGACCGACCTGGTCGAGGGCCTGCCGGTCGAACGCCGTCCCGCCGGCCAGCACGAGCACGCCGTCCACCTGCCGGGACGCGAACTCACGGAACCGCGCGAGCACGTGCTCCGCCTCGAACGAGGACGACGTCGTGTACAGGGCGTAGCCGCGCTCCCGGGCGGCGCTCTCCAACGTGCCGGCGTACTCGGCGAAGAAGGGGTTGTCGAAGACCGGGTCGGGTCCGCTCGGGACCAGGAAGACGAGCGTGCTCGCCGAGCCCGAGCGGAGCGCCCGTGCGCTGAGGTTCGGACGGTAACCGAGCTGGGCCACGGCGGCCCGGACGCGCTCCGCGGTCGCCGCGGCCACCGGGGGGCCGCCGTTCAGCGTGTAGCTGACGACCGCGTCGGACACCCCGGCGAGCTTCGCGACGTCACGCCGGGTGGGCTTCCGGGGTGCGCCGCCGGCAGCGCCTGCAGCGTCGCTCGTGCCGCCGGTGCCGCGCGTGTCCATGTGCCTCCCTCGGCTCCGCTCGTGGTCCGCCCCGGGCCCGGTGGTCACCCTACGACGCGGCCAGGCCCGCGTCGGTCACGCCGCCTCGGTGGTCGCCGGCAGGGCGGTGCCGACCGCGACCGGAGCGTCACCGAGGTCGGGGACCTGGAGGCGCTCGCCGCCGCGCAGTGCGGACTGGTACGCCACCAGGCCGGGCAGCGTGTACCGCGCGGCGACCCACGCGTTCACGGTCGGCAGGGTGCGCGTCTCGACCGCGCGGACGAAGTCGTCGACGAGGAACCGGTGGCTGCCCTCGTGGCCGTCGGGTGCGACGTCGAACTCGCGGGGCAGACGACGGGCCTCTTCCGCGTGCACCTCGGCGTGCCCGGAGCTGAAGGCCTCGCGCAGGGACGGCGCGATGTCCGCCAGGAGCGGGTCGTCCAGCCCGATCGACGGCTCCGAGGCGAGGCGGGCCGTGACGTCCTCGACGCCGTGCTTGTCCTGCCAGAGGGACGTCGTGGCGAGCTGCTCGAAGCTGCCCTCGGTGCCGAACCACCGGAAGCGGCTCTCCCGGATCGGCGACGGGTACCCCACCCGACGGAACTCGTTGATCCGCATGGAGCCGCCGCCCGCCAGTTCGAAGAGCGCGGTCATGTTCGAGAAGTCGTTGTCGAACATGCTGACCTCGGTGTCGAACACCCCGTCGTCCTGCTCGTCGTGCACACCGATGCAGCTGACGCTCGTGACGTGGGTCGGCAGCGCCCCGAGCACCCCGCCGATCGCGTGCGTCGGGTACCACATCGGTGGGTAGCTCGCCGTCGCCTTCCAGCCGTCACCGCCGCTGTACCGGTAGGCGTCGTAGAAGCCGAGGTCCATGTCGTGCAGGTAGTCGCCCTCGGCGTAGAACACCCGCCCGAACGCGCCGACGTCGAGCTTCTGACGGGCGAACACCGTCGCCGGGTTGTACTGGCTCGTCTCGCCCATCATGTAGGTCAGACCGGTCCGCTCGACGATCTCGACGACCGCGCGGATCTCGTCCTCGGTCACCGCCATCGGGACCGCCGAGTACACGTGCTTGCCCGCTTCGAGGGCCCGGGTGACGATCGGCCCGTGTGTCCACCGCTGGGTGAAGACCGCCACGGCGTCGACAGCCGGGTCCGCGAGCATCGTGTCGAGGTCCGGGTACGCGCCCGCGAGTCCGAGCTCGGCGACCAGGCGCTCGGCGCGGCCCTCGATGACGTCAGTCGCGAAGACCGCGCCGACCCCCGGGTGCAGCTGGAAGAGGGAGGCGAAGTGGGCCGAGAACTGGCCGGCTCCGACGATCCCGATCGTGAACGTCATGGGGGCTCCTGAGCAGTGTCACGCCGGTCCCTCGTCGGACCGGTCGGACCCAGACTGCTGTGCGGATTTACTCGTGTCAACCGTTCCGTCACACGGCAGGTCCCTCGCTGCGCACGTCGCCGCGGGACGCCCCTGACGGGACACTGGTCATGACCAGTAGGCTGGCGGCGTGGAGATCATCATCCTGCCCACCCCGGCGGAGGTCGGTCGCGTCGCCGCGGCCAAGATCGCGTCGGTCGTCACCACGAAGCCCGCGGCGGTCGTCGGACTCGCCACCGGGTCGAGCCCGCAGGGCATCTACGCCGACCTGCGCCGCCGGGTCGAGGCCGGCGAGCTGTCGTTCGCGCAGGCGCGCGGGTTCGCCCTGGACGAGTACGTCGGCATCCCGCTCGAGCACCCCGAGTCGTACGCCAGCGTCATCGCCCGCGACGTCGTCGAGCCCCTCGGCTTCGACCCCACCCGGGTGCGCGTGCCGGACGGCCGCGCGGGGGACCTCGCCTTCGCCGCGAAGGAGTACGACGCCGCGATCCGCGCTGCCGGCGGGGTCGACGTGCAGATCCTCGGCATCGGGGCGAACGGGCACATCGGGTTCAACGAGCCGACGTCCTCGTTCGCGTCCCGCACCCGCATCAAGACGCTCGCGCCGTCCACGCGCGAGGCCAACGCACGGTTCTTCGACTCGCTCGACCAGGTGCCGACGCACTGCATGACCCAGGGGCTCGGCACGATCCTCGAGGCCCGCGAGCTCGTCCTCGTCGCCCAGGGCGCGGCGAAGGCGGGCGCGGTCGCCGCCGCCGTCGAGGGTCCGCTGTCGTCCTTCGTGCCGGGCTCCGCGCTGCAGCTGCACGAGCACGCCACGGTCGTCGTGGACGAGGAAGCGGCCGCGGGCCTGCAGCTCGCCGACTACTACCGGTACACGTACGCGAACAAGCCGGAGTGGCAGCGGTTCGAGTAGCCCCGCGGAGGTCAGCGGGCGGCGGCCAGGCGCGCGAGCCCCTCGCGCAGGGTCTCCTCCGAGCAGCCGAAGTTGAGCCGGACGTGCCCGATGCCCTGCCGCCCGAAGTCCCGCCCGTTCGACAGCGCCACCTGCGCCCGGTCCACCAGGAGCGGCGCGGGGTCGTCGCCCCACGGCAGGGGCCGCAGGTCGAGCCAGGCCAGGTACGAGGCCTGCGGCTGCCGGTACCCCGCGCCGGGCAGCGCGGCGCCGAGCTCCTCCGCGAGGACCCGGCGGTTCGCCGCCAGCTCGGCGAGCAGGGACGCCAGCCACGGGCCGCCCTCCGTGAACGCGGCGACGCTCGCGGTGTACCCGAGGATCCCGGTGCGCTCGACGACCTCGCCCGGCAGTCCGTCGAACCACCCGCGGGCACGGTCCGACGCGCCGACCATGAGGGCGCACTTCGTGCCGGCGAGGTTGAACGCCTTGCTCGCGCTCGTCAGGGCGACCCCGAGGGCCGCGGCCTCCGGGCACGAGTCGAGGAACGGCGTGAAGACGGCGTCTGCGTGCACGAGCGGGGCGTGGATCTCGTCGGACACCACCACGGCGTCCCACTCGGCGGCGAGCCGGGCGAGTGCCGCCAGGGACTCCCGGTCGTGCACGAGCCCGAGCGGGTTGTGCGGGTTGCACAGCAGCACGGTCCGGGCGCCGTCCGCGAAGGCCTGCCGCACGCCGTCCAGGTCCATCCGCCAGCCGGCCGTCGTGTCGAACGGGTCGGCCGGGCCCTCGGGGGCGAGGAGCGGCACCTCGGTGACGGACCCGCCGGCTTCGCCGACGTACTCCCAGAAGGGCGCGTACACGGGCGGCATGATGACGACCTGGTCCCCGGGCTCGATCACCCGGCGGAGGACCTCGACCGCCGCGACCGAGACGTCGGTGGTGGTCCGGACGAGGTCGGGGTCCACCGACCAGCCCCACCGGTCGGCGGCGAAGTCGGCGAAGGCCTCGGGCAGCACCCGGTGGTGCCCGACGTACCCGGTGTCGCCGTCGGTGACCGCCCGGACCAGGGCGTCCCGCACGGGTTCGGCGAGGGCGCAGTCCATCTCGGCGACGAACATCGGCAGCACCTCGGGGCCGAACGCGGTGTACTTCTCGCTCGTGCGGGTCCGGCGGGCATCGAACACGGAGACCATGACGCTCATGTCGTCATCCTCGCAGCACCTGGGTCCGGCGACCAGGGTGACCGGTCCCGGGCTCGGACGGCTCGAGGCGACCACCACGTGAACAGCCGCCGACCTCCCGGTGACGGTGGTGGCGTCCCCCGTCCGAGGGGGCTAGCGTCACGACCGTGACCCGTTCCCGCGCGCACCGTCGCCCGCTCCTCCGTCCGGTCCCGCTCGCCGCGGTGGCCACGATCGCCGCACTGCTCGGCACCGGGGCGGTGGTCGCCCCGGCCGCAGCCAGCCCGGGGACCGCAGCGTCCGGGGCGGGCGTGACCACGGCCTCCCGGCACGGAGCCGACCCGGCGGCGTCTGTCGACCCGTTCATCGGGACCAACCACGACGGCAACACCTGGCCCGGAGTCACCGCACCGTTCGGCATGCTCCAGTGGAGCCCGACGGGCACGAAGGGCGACCAGACCTCCACCCCGGTCGCGAACGGCTACTCGTACGACGTCAACCGGCTGCGCGGGTTCAGCCTCACGCACCTCAACGGCGCCGGCTGCGCTCCGGGTGCCGCGGGCGACGTGCCGATCATGCCGGTCACGACGCCCGTCACGACCTCGCCCTCCGCGGACTCGACCGACGCCGTCTACGCCGCCGGGTACTCGCACGACCAGGAGCACGCCAGCCCCGGCCGCTACGGGGTCACGCTCGACAACGGCGTCAGCACCGACCTCGCCGTGACCACCCGCGCCGGCATCGGCGAGTTCACGTTCCCGGCCGGGCAGGACGCCAACCTGCTCTTCCGCACGTCGAACTCGATCAACGGCAGCGAGGCCGCCGACACCCGTGTCGACGCCCGCACCCGCACGGTCAGCGGCAGCGTCCTGACCGGCGGCTTCTGCAGCCGCCGCGCGAACGGCGGCGGCGCGACGAACCCCGACCGGCGCAGCTACTACCGCCTGTTCTTCACGGCCACCTTCGACAAGCCGTTCACGAGCACCGGCACCTGGAAGGACGGTGCCGTCCAGCCGGGAGGCACGCGCGCCTCCGGCGGGGAGGGGTACCTCTCCGGCGCCGACCGGGCCGGACGCGGCTCCGGCGCGTGGGTCGGGTTCGACGCGCGCCGGGGTGCCACCGTGCACGCGAAGATCGGCATCTCGTACGTCAGCGCCGCCGGCGCCGTCGCGAACCGTGACGCCGAGGTGCGGAAGCACGCCACCGTCGCCAGCGTGGCGGCCGACACCCGCGCCTCCTGGAACCGCGAACTCTCGCGCATCCGGGTCGGCGGCGGCACCGCGGACCGCACCACGCAGCTCTACACGGCCGTGTACCACGCACTCATGCAGCCGAACACGCTGAACGACCGCGACGGACGGTACCTCGGGCCGGACATGCGGGTGCACCGGATCGACCGCGGACACCGCGCCGTCTACGGCACGTACTCCGGATGGGACCAGTACCGGGCGCAGATCCAGCTGCTCGCGCTGTTGCGGCCGGACGTCGCCGGGGACATGGCGCAGTCGATGCTGCGGTTCGCCGAGCAGAACGGCGGCGTGTGGGACCGGTGGCTGCACCTCGGCGCACCGACCCACGTGATGACCGGCGACCCCTCGGCTGCGACCCTCGCCACCTGGTACGCCATGGGCGTCCGCAACTTCGACGTCCGTGCGGCCTACGCCTCGCTCCGCAAGCAAGCGACCGTCGAGAACGCCGACGCCGAGAGCGACATCGGGTGCCCGGGCCAGTGCCTGGCGCAGCGGCCCGCGCTCGACGAGTACCTGCAGCGGCACTACGCCGCGAACGACGACTGCTCGTGCTGGGGCGGCGCGGCCGAGACGCTCGAGGACTCCATCTCCGACAGCGCCCTCGGGTACTGGGCGTCGTCGCTCGGGCTGCGCTCCGACGCCCGGATGTTCGCCGCCCGGGGCGAGTACTGGGAGAACACGTTCAACGCGGCCGTCGGGTACCAGGCCGCGCGCCAGGCCGACGGGTCGTGGTCGCCCGGGTGGTCGCCGTCGACCGGCACCGGTTTCGCGCAGGGGACGAGCGCGCAGTACACGTGGCTCGTGCCGCAGGACGTCAGCGGGCTGTCGTCCGCCCTCGGTGGGGACGCCGCCGCGGTCGCCCGGCTCGACGCGTTCTTCCACGACGCCTCGGGCAACTGGGCCGTGACCGGTGGCGACGCGACGCGGTTCGACCCGACCAACGAGCCCGACATCCACACGCCGTGGATGTACAACGCACTCGGGCAGCCCTGGAAGACGCAGGAGACCGTGCGCCGTGTCGTCGACGACGCCTACCGCACCGGGCCGAGCGGCCTGCCGGGCAACGACGACCTCGGCACGATGAGCGCCTGGTACGTCTTCGCCTCCATCGGTCTGTTCCCGCAGACGCCCGGCCGGGCCGAGATGCTCATCGGGAGCCCGACGTTCAGCACCGTCGACATCCGGCGGTCGAGCGGGCAGCGGATCGTGATCCGGTCCTCGGGGACGGAGCAGTACGTGCAGGGCGCGCGGCTCGACGGGAAGACCCTCACGAAGTCGTGGGTGCCGGCCTCGTTCGTGAACCGGGGTGGCACGCTGTCGCTCCGTGTCGGTGACACCGCCGACACGACGTGGGCGACCGCGGAGCGCGACCGGCCGCGCGACCGGTGAGGCGGCGCCAGCTGACGCACGCCGGGGGGCCTGCGGTCAGCGGCACCACCGGGCAGTCCGACCACGCCGTCCCGATCTGGTGGTACGAGGCGTCCCCCGCCCGGACCGCGGACACCCCGACGCTCCTCTGGCTCCACGGCGGCGGGTTCTTCCGGGGCGGGCTCGACCAGCCCGAGGCGCACGCGGTCGCGCAGGAACTGGCCCGGCTCGGCGTCCCGGTGGCCACGGTGGACCACCGCCTGGCGCCGGTCCCCGGCCTGGCATGGGTCCGGCAGCGGGCGGGGCGTCCCCGGGTGCGGTTCCCGCTGCCCCTCGACGACGTGCTGCAGGCGTACCGGACGGTCGCCGCCCGGTCCCCGGACGGCGTGGTCCTCGGCGGCGCAAGTGCCGGAGCGTGCCTGGCGGCCGCCGCGACGCTCCGCGCACTCGACGACGGGTCCTCCCCGCCGGCCGGAGCGGTGTTCGCCTACGGGTTCTTCCACCCGGTGCACCCCCGACACCACGACGCGCGGCGGCGCTCGCGTCGGCACCGCCGGATCACCCACGCGCCGTGGGCGTTGGACGTGATGAACCGCAACTACGTCGGTCGGGGTGCTGGGCTGTCGGACCGCTTCGCCTTCCCCGGTGGCCACGAGCTCGAGGGGTTCCCGCGGGCGCTGTTCATCAACGCCGAGCACGACAACATGGCGGCCTCGGGTGACCTCTTCGCGGCGGAGCTCGGTGCCGCCGGTGTCGACGTGGCACACCACGTCCTGCCGGGTACCCGTCATGCGTTCCTGAACCGTCCGGCGCTGACGGAGTTCTCGACGGCCACGGCGATGATCGCGTCGTGGATCCACGGGACGGCGGGGCCGGCCGACCGCTGAGGGCGGCCGGACCAGCTCCAGGGCTCAGCGCTCGGGCATGCCGCTCGCACCGGACGGCGTGACCCAGACGAGCGAGGACACGACCTGCCGACCCATGGACCGGGCGTTCGCCAGGGACGCACGGTTGCCGGGGTGGATGTGGCCCCAGAGGACGTCCGTCGGGCTGGCCGGGAGCGCGCGGGCCAGGTGCTGCCCGGTCGCCGTCCCGAGACCTCGACCCCGGTGACCGGCGTCGAGCACGATCTCCTGCACGCTGAACCCGGTCAGCCCGTACGAGTCGTCCCGCTCGGCGGCGACCAGGCCGGCCACGGTGCCCGCCACGACGACCTCGAACAGGAGGCCCTGCTCGTCCGCTTCGGCAAGGGACTCCGCGTCGGCCGGTGTCGCCCAGTCGGCGGAGGCCGGCTGGTCGGCGATGCGTTCCCGGTAGACCGAGCCGACCAGTCCGGCGGCGTCCTCGGGGCTCGTCCGGACGAGCGTCACGTCCTCGTACCGACGGGTCGGCGGCTGCGCGCTGATCTCGTCGACCCCGCCAGCGACGACCAGCAGGTCTGCGCGCAGCGTGGCACCACGCGGGGTGGCAGCAGCGGCGCCGGGCGTCGAGACGTCGCCCGGCAGGTGGACCCGCAGACACCGGGGTGCGAACGCGGCGTAGTGGTCCATGAGGACGGTGAGGTCGTCGAGGCCCGCTGCGTCCGGTGTCGCCGTCGTCGCGATGACGTCCACGAAGGGCTTCTCGACGTCGCGTCCGCGGAACCGGATGCCGGCGACGGCCCATCCGCCATCTGGCAGGTCGATCCGCCGGTTCGCCCAGGCGAGGGGATCAGTGACGGGCAGCCCCACGGCGTCCCGCACCATCGCGCCCCACGCGGTGTCCCCGACGAGGTCGAGACTCGGTCCGACCCACCCCGCGAGCGCGTCCCGCCAGGCCGGGTCCCGGTCCTTCGTCGTGTCCGGTGTCCATGTGCCGAGGGCGTCCACGACGTCGGAGTGGTCCATGGCTGCACTCTACGAGCGGCCCGACGACCGAGCGCCCCCGACACCCGACGCCTGACGCCTGACGCCCGGCGAGCCGCTAGCTGGCGACGCGGTCGACGGCGTCGAGGACCTCCGCCACCTCGGTGCGGGTCGTGTAGTCGACGTGCACGTCGGCGAACCGGATCACCCGGTCGCCGTCGACGACGAACACCGACGGGAACGGGATCTGCGCCGTGTGGTCGGCGTTGCTGTCGGCGACGTCGAAGCCGAGCTGCGTGTGGGCCTCCCGCGCGGGTCCGTCCGGCTCGGTGACGATGCCGAGTTGCGCAGCCAGGGCGTTCGCCGGGTCCGACAGGACGGGGAACGCCAGCTCGCCGTTCGCGATCGCCTGCTCCGAGCCCTCCGGCGTCTGCGGCGAGATCGCGATGAGCCGCACCCCGCGGGCGGTGAGCTCCGGCAGGAGGTCCTGCTGGTACGTGCGGAGCGTCAGGTTGCAGTACGGGCACCAGGCGCCGCGGTAGAACACCACGACGGCGGGGGAGCCGTCGAGCTCGGCGGCCAGTGACGTGTCGGTGCCGGTCGCCGTCAGCAGCGCGGCGTCGGGGACGGTGTCGCCCACGCCGGCCGCGGCGCTCGGCACACCGGCTGCACGGAGAGCCGCCTGCTCCCGGTCGAAGACCGCGCTCAACTCCGGACCGATCTGGGCGGTGAAGCCCTCGTTGAACGTGTGGACCTGTTCGGCGATGGACTGCTCGGGCATCGGGGCTCCTCCGGGTGGCGGCGGTTGGTCCGCCGGTGCGGGGAGCCTATGCAGCGCCATCGGCCACGTCGTGGTCGCGCGTCACGAACCGTCACGGAACCGCGCCCCGACCTCCCGTCGGGACGGCAGGCTCAGCGCTGCCCCACCGGACGCACGATGATCTCGTTCACGTCGACGTCGGGTCGCTCATCCACCGCGTAGGCGACCGCACGGGCGATCGCGTCGGCCGGTCCGTGTCATCATCCGTGCTGCGTGCCCCTGACCCCGCATAGGCGTTCCTCGACGCTCCGATCAATGTGCAGCGCGCAGTTCTCGCCTCGGTGCTCCGCGTCGAGGTGTTGCCCGCGCTGTCGCGCGGCTCGAAGTGGAATGCGCAACGAATATGCATCATCGCGGTCACCGGCTTATCCCTCGAACAGGGTACACGACGAAGACGCGAATCCCGCTCGACTCCCGATAGCGTGCCAGCAAGCACTAATGAGGGGAACTCCATGAGCAGGTCACGCGACGTCGCAGTCCTCGTAGGTAACGGATTGTCAATCGCATTCAACCCCGCACTCAACCTACGAGCGATCACCACGGAGATGGTGAGTCGGATCGCGGCTGCTTCGGATGAGGGAGGCGATGTCGTGCGAGCGATGAAGGAAATCGCTGAGCGCGCCCTCCCAAACGGAGTCACCAGCGAGGAGGACTTTGAGATATTAGTGGGCGCGTTCGGGGCTGAGTCGAGGACGATGAGCAATCTCGAGCACCTTGCGGACTTGACAAAGCCCCAGGATGAGGAGCTAAAGGACGCAATCAAACGCGTCGCGCAGTTCGCTGAAGAGGTCCGAGACAACGGGCTGTCGCACGTCTTGCAGGTCATTTTTGAGCGGTCACACGCCTACCAGCATGACTCCCAAGACCTCCATGACTTCGTTCAGGCGGTGGTCGACTCGTTCGAAGGTCGCGTCACGTTCGCCAATCTCAACTACGACACGCTGCTTCTATCCGGCCTGATCAATGTCTGCCAGGGCGACCTGGCCGACATGGGCCACGGCTACAAGCAAGTCTCGGTGACAACGGAGGACTCTTCCGTGAAGGTGCCGGCGCTACGTTCGACAAAGTCCGATTTCCCCTCCAATCGGCGCGTGAGACTGCTCCATCTGCACGGATCGGTGACCTTCTGGTCGAACACCGACCGGACGATCTTCGCCAAGCTCGACCGCGGTTTTTTGGAGACGCACAACCAGTGGAAGGCGGTGCGTGCGCTTGATACCAATATCCGACCTGTGGTCGTACTCGCCAATCAGCGAGATAAGGCTGCTCACGTCCGTGAGTTCCCCTTCAGCCTTGCTTATTCGATGTTTTCCGACTCACTGGTCACGGCTGACAGTTGGCTGATCGTTGGTTACTCATTCCGGGACGAGCCAGTGAATTCGCGCCTTCGTGACGAGTTTTCGGATCGAGATCCCAAGCCCCGGGTACTTGTGGTTACCCACGGTTCCGAGCCGACTCGTAGGCAGATTGAACGGGCCCTGGGCTGGGGCAAGGAAGATGGGTCGTCTAATGAATGGCTCACAATCCACAGGGGTGGCGCTGACGGCGTCGAGACGACGACTGACTGGTCTGCCTTCATTGCCAAGTAGAGCCTGAAGACGGAGACCGAGGGTTCTTGTCAGCTAGCTCTCAGTCATTTTGGTCTCGCGGCAGGGAGCTGAGTGAGGCTCGCTGCCCCGCTGCTCTCCGTGGGCATGACGGCGAGGACCCCGGCGCGGCGGTAGCGTCCCCGCCGACCGTCAGCGCAGCGCCCGCCCGCCGCCCCACACCCGCCGCACCTCGAGCGCCGGCGACAGCGCCACGAGGTCCGCCGCGTACCCCGGCGCGAGTCGGCCGAGCCGGTCCCCGAGCCCGAGCGCCGCAGCCGGGATGCTGGTGAGCGCCGCCACGGCCTCGGGCAGCGTGCGCCCGGCGAGGGCCACGGCGTTCCGGAGTGCGACGTCCTGCGTCAGGGTCGACCCCGCGATGGTGTCCGTCCCGGCGACGCGCGCCACCCCGTCGGTCACGGTGACGTCGAGCGAGCCGAGGCGGTAGTCACCGTCGGCCGCTCCCGCTGCACCCATGGCGTCGGTGATGAGCGCGACCCGACCCGGGGCGGCGCGGAACAGCGTCTCGGCGACGAGGGGGTGCACGTGCACGGCGTCGAGGATGAGCTCGAGCGTGACCCGGTCGTCCCCGACCGCCGCCCCGATCGGTCCCGGAGCGCGGTGGTGCAGCCCGGGCATCGCGTTGAACGCGTGCGTCAGGACGGTGGCGCCGGCGTCGAACGCGGCACGCGCCTGGTCGAGGGTCCCGACGGTGTGTCCGACCGCGACCGTGACGCCGGCGGCGACGAACCGGCGGACGGCGTCGATCGCTCCCGGCAGCTCGGGCGCGACGGTGATCTGCCGGAGGACGCCCTCGCCGGCCTCGAGCAGGGTGTCGACGTCCGCCGGGGTGGGCGCGAGGAGGTGGTCCTCGTTGTGGGCGCCCTTGTTGTGCGGGGAGAGGAACGGCCCCTCCAGGTGGACGCCGAGCACGAGCGGGTCCGTCGCCATGACGGCCCGCACCTGCACCAGCGACGCGACGAGTGCGGGGACGGGGTTCGTGACGAGCGACAGGACCGACCGGGTGGTGCCGTGCGCGCGGTGCACCGCCAGGGCGCGGGCGGAGGACGCGTCCTCGTACGCCTCGGTCGCGCCGCCGTGTCCGTGCAGGTCGACGAACCCGGGCACAACGATGGCGTCGCCGAGGTCGACGACCTCGTCCGCCGCGGGTGCGGCTCCGGACCCGACCTGGAGGATCGTGTCGCCTCCGACGAGCACCCACCCGTCCTCGACGGACCCGGCCGCGTCGACCAGGTGGGAGGCGCGCACCAGCGCGGTCCGGGCCTCCCGACCGGCCCCGCGGCCCGTGTCGGTCATGCGGTCTCCCGCCGGAACGCGACCACGCCGCTGACCGCCGCGACCACGACGAAGACGAGCCCGACGACGGGATGGCCGAGCGAGATCCAGGTGGCACCGGCGGCGACGACGAGGGCGGTCTCGACGACGGTCTTCCCCACCACGTCGGTCTCGATCGGGGAGCGCGGTGACCGGAAGAGGTACCAGACGACGGCCGCGAAGAGCGGGGCGCCGACGATGAAGAACACCGCCGGGAACGGGTACGGCCACGCCAGGTAGCCCCAGTACGCCAGGGAGAGCAGGCCGAAGGCGCACACCAGGAACCGGAGGACCGTCCAGACGTCCACCGGACGACGGGGCGTGGACGCCGACGCGGGTACGGGGTCGTCGCCCGGGTCGACCGGACTGCGGGGAGCGTCGCGCATCGGCGGACCTACTTGAAGATGATCGTGCGGGCGCCGTCGAGGAGCACGCGGTCCTCGGCGATCCAGCGCACGGCCTGGGTCAGGGTGCGGGACTCCTCGTCCTGACCGATCGACACAAGCTCGGCGGGCTCCTTGGTGTGGTCGACCCGCACGACGTTCTGCTCGATGATCGGGCCCTCGTCGAGGTCGCTCGTGACGAAGTGCGCCGTGGCCCCGATGAGCTTCACCCCGCGGGCGTGCGCCTGCCGGTACGGGTTGGCGCCCTTGAAGCCCGGCAGGAACGAGTGGTGGATGTTCACGGCACGACCGGCGAGGGCCGCGCAGAGCTCGGGGGAGAGGATCTGCATGTACCGGGCGAGGACGACGAGCTCGATGTCGTGCTCCTCGACCGCCTCGAGGATCCGGCGCTCCATCGCGGCCTTCGACCCGGCGTCGGACACCGGTCGGTGCTCGAACGGCACCGAGTAGAACGACGCCAGCTCGGCGAGGTCGGTGTGGTTCGACAGCACGAGCGGCACGTCGATCGGCAGCTGCCCGCCACGCTGCCGGTACAGCAGGTCGTTGAGGCAGTGGCCGGCCTTCGACACGAGGACGAGCGTGCGCATCGGCCGGCCGACGACGTCGAGCTGCACGCGCATGCCGTAGCGCTCGACGACGGGGGCGAGGGCCTCCTGGAACGTCTGGCGGTCCACCGGTGCCATCACCTGCAGGCGCATGAAGAAGGTGTCCGTGTCGGCGCTGGAGAACTGCTGGGACTCGGTGATGTTGCCCTCGGCGGCGACGACCGCTCCGGAGACGGCGTGCACGATGCCGGGCTGGTCGTCGCAGACCAGCGTCAGGGTCCAGTGCGTGGGGGTCTCGGGCGTCGGGGTCGTCACCGGATCAGGGTACCGGGGGCGTGCGCGCGTCCGCGCGCGACCGGACGGGAGGCACGTGGCGGTGGTGGAACGGGCCTCCTGGCCGTCAGCGGGAGGAGATCGTGACGACCAGGTGCTCCTGCACGTACCCGAGCCAGTCGTAGACGTCCCGCAGGCCGATGCTGCCATCGTCCCCGTCCAGGCCGTTGTCCGCGGTGTCCCGGTCCACGATGCCCAGGCGGTCCGCGATGGTGAGCCGCAGGTCGGTCAGCGACCGGAGCCAGGCCTGCTCGTCGGCGCGGGTGAGCGCTCCGTCCCGGGTGCCCGTCAGCCACTCGTGCACGACGGCCGCGTTGGCGGACTTGGCGGTGCGCAGGTCGTCCTGCGTGTACCGGCGGAACTCGGCGCTGGCCTCGTCGTCCCCCGGGTAGGCGTCCGGGAACATCCGCGTCGCCACCGGGTCCGTCGCCAGGTCGTGGTCGAGGACCTGGCGCAACTGCTCCACGAGGGACGTCAACACGGCGCGCTCGCCGGAGGCCAGTCCGAGGTGCACGCCGTCGGCGCGACGGACGAAGGGGATCACGCGGCGGGGGCCCGGTCGACGGTCGCCTGCAGGCCGTACCCGTGCATGGCCTCCACGTGTCGCTCCATCTCCTCGCGGTGCCCCGTCGCGACGACCGCCCGACCGTCGGAGTCGACCTGGTGCATGAGGCGCTCGGCCTTCGCCCGCGGGAACCCGAAGTACGACTCGAAGACGTAGGTGACGTACGACATCAGGTTCACCGGGTCGTCCCACACCACGGTCGTCCACGGGACGTCGGCCCGCACCGACGTGCGCTCGTCGAGGTCCGGACTCAGCATGGTCATGGGGACAAGGGTGACACGAACCTGCGGCCTCGGTACGATCGAACGGTCGCGACTGGCGTTGGATGGGTCACCATCGGGGAGCGACACCTGACACGGAGCGCAGCCGTACGCCTGGGCCGCGCCCACCCGTCCACCCCGTCGTACGCGTGTGCGCGGCGGCCAGACAACGAGGAGTCCCGTGTCCATCACCGATCTCACCCCCGCCGCCGCGTCCGCCGACGCAGCCCGGACCACCTTCAACGCCCCGCTCGCCGAGGTCGACCCGGAGATCGCGGCCGTCCTCCAGCAGGAACTCGGCCGTCAGCGCGACACCCTCGAGATGATCGCGTCCGAGAACTTCGTGCCCCGCGCCGTCCTCGAGTCGCAGGGCTCGGTGCTCACGAACAAGTACGCCGAGGGCTACCCGGGCAAGCGCTACTACGGCGGCTGCGAGTTCGTCGACATCGCCGAGCAGCTCGCCATCGACCGCGCGAAGGCCCTCTTCGGTGCCGCGTACGCGAACGTGCAGCCGCACTCCGGCGCCAGCGCGAACGCCGCGGTCCTGCACGCCATCGCCTCCGCCGGCGACACCATCCTGGGCCTCGAGCTCGCCCACGGCGGCCACCTGACCCACGGCATGAAGCTCAACTTCTCCGGCCGCATCTACAACGCCGTGTCCTACGGCGTCGACCCGGAGACGTTCGAGGTCGACTACGACGACATCCGCGCGAAGGCGATCGAGCACCAGCCGAAGGTCCTCATCGCCGGGTGGTCGGCGTACCCCCGTCAGCTCGACTTCGCGAAGTTCCGTGAGATCGCCGACGAGGTCGGTGCGACGCTCTGGGTGGACATGGCGCACTTCGCCGGTCTCGTCGCCGCGGGCCTGCACCCGTCGCCCCTCCCGCACGCTCACGTCGTCTCCTCGACCGTGCACAAGACGCTCGCCGGTCCCCGCTCGGGCATCATCCTGTCCAACGAGGAGTCGCTCTTCAAGAAGCTCAACTCGGCCGTGTTCCCGGGGCAGCAGGGCGGCCCGCTCATGCACGTGATCGCCGCCAAGGCCACCGCGTTCCTGCTCGCCGCGACGCCCGAGTTCAAGGACCGCCAGGAGCGCACGCTGCGCGGTGCGAAGGCGCTGGCCGACCGGCTGACGCAGGACGACGCCAAGGCCGCGGGCATCGACGTCCTCACCGGCGGCACCGACGTGCACCTGGTGCTCGTCGACCTGCGCGAGTCCGAGGTCGACGGCAAGCAGGCAGAAGACCTGCTGCACGAGGTCGGCATCACCGTGAACCGCAACTCGGTGCCGTTCGACCCGCGTCCGCCGATGGTCACCTCGGGTGTCCGCATCGGCACCTCGGCGCTCGCGACCCGCGGGTTCGGCGACGCCGAGTTCACCGAGGTGGCGGACATCATCGCGCTGACCCTCATGCCGAACCCGGACATCGAAGCGCTCTCGGCGCGGGTGAAGGCCCTGACCGACGCGTTCCCGCTCTACGCGTGAGCGCCGCGCTCCCTCGTGAGCGTTGGGCGGGGGAGGGCAGTGCCGTCCGCATCGACGGCACCGCTCTCGCCGCGCGCACACTCGACGACCTGAAGGTCCGGATCGACCGCCTGCACGACCACGGCTTCCGTCCCGGGCTCGGCACGATCATGGTCGGCGAGAACCCCGGGTCGGTCTCCTACGTCGCCGGCAAGCACAAGGACTCGGCGCAGATCGGGCTCGACTCGGTCCGCATCGACCTGCCCTCGTCCGCGAGTGCGGCCGACATCCGGGCTGCGATCCTGCAGATGAACGACGACCCGCGGGTCACCGCGTTCATCGTGCAGCTCCCGCTGCCGCAGGGCATCGACCCGATCCCGATGCTCGAGCTGATGAACCCGGCGAAGGACGCCGACGGCCTGCACCCGACGAACCTCGGTGAGCTCGTGCTCGCGGTGCCCGGTGGTGCCGGCACGATCGACGCCCCGCTGCCGTGCACCCCGCGCGGCATCGTCGCGATGCTCGAGGCGTACGGTGTCCCGATCCGGGGCGAGCACGTCACGATCATCGGGCAGGGCCTGACGGTCGGTCGTCCGCTCGGGCTGCTGCTCACCCGCCTCGAGGCGACCGCCACCCTCACGCACTCGCTCACCGAGGACGTCGCCGCCGAGTGCCGTCGCGCCGACATCATCGTCGCCGCGGCCGGGGTCGCCGGGCTCGTACAGCCGGACTGGGTCAAGCCCGGTGCCGCGGTCATCGACGTCGGCATCAGTCGCATCGTCGACCCGGCGACCGGGAAGGCGAAGCTCCGCGGCGACGTCGACCCCGCGGTCGCGTCGGTCGCCGGTTTCCTGTCGCCGACGCCGGGCGGGGTCGGACCGATGACCCGCGCGATGCTCATGAAGAACGTCGTCGAGGCCGCGGAGCGCCACCTGAAGTAGGTGCGCGGACGCGGTAGGCCCGCCGCCCGTTAGACGGCGCAGATCGGCCCCGCACAACGAGAACCGGCTCGCGCCACGGACGTCCGTGGCGCGAGCCGGTTCTCGTTGTGCGCATGCAGGTGACGCCGCGGTCCGCAGGAGCGTGGCGGCCGGGAGGCGCGGTGCCGGCCCGGCTGGCACGGTCAGCCCGGTGCCGGCCTCGTCCGGCACCGCTGGCCGGGCCCGGCCCGGCGTGCCGGGCCCGGCCGGTGCCGGCCGGTGCCGGCCCGGTTCGGCCCGGCTGGCCCGGCCCGGCCTGGCACGGCCCTTCGCGGTCAGCGACAGCCCGCGCGGCCGCCGGGCCGCGCACTGTCGCTCAGCGCGAAGCGTGCGCTGCGCGCCGCTCCGGGCGCGCGGCGCGGCGCGGCCGCGCGCCGGGCGCGCAGCGCGGCCGCGCCGCTACGCGTCGCGCCGGGCGCCCTGCGCCGCGTGGACCGTGAACACGGTCGGCTCGCGGTACCCGGCGTCGGCGAAGGCGGCGGTGACGGCCGCGGCGATGCGCTCACGGGCCTCCCGGTCGACGAGCGCGATGGCCGAACCGCCGAAGCCGCCACCGGTCATCCGGGCGCCGACGGCACCGTGCGCCATCGCGGTGTCGACGGCCAGGTCGAGCTCGGGCACGGATATCTCGAAGTCGTCGCGCATCGACTCGTGCGACGCGACCAGCAGGGACCCGATCGCGCGGGGCCCGTCCGCGCGGAGCGTCTCCACGGTGTCGAGGACGCGCTGGTCCTCGGTGACGATGTGCCGGACGCGGCGGAAGGTCTCCTCGTCCAGGAGCTCCTGCGCGCGCGGGAGGTCCTCGACGGACACGTCACGGAGCGCGGGGACGCCGAGCACCTCGGCGCCGCGCTCGCACGACTCGCGGCGGGCCTTGTACCCACCGGTGGCGTGGGCGTGCTCGACGCGGGTGTCGATGACGAGCACCTCGAGGCCGTTCGCCTCGAGCGCCAGGTCGACGACCTCGGTGTCGAGCGTGCGGCAGTCGAGGAACACGACGGCGTCCTGTTCGCCGAGGAGCGAGGCGGACTGGTCCATGATCCCGGTGGGGGCACCGACGGCGTGGTTCTCGGAGTACTGCCCGACCTTCGCGAGGACCTTGCGGTCGAGGCCGAGCTCCCACAGGTCGGTGAACGCCAGCGCGACGCCGCACTCGATCGCGGCGCTCGACGACAGGCCGGCGCCCACGGGCACGTCCGAGTCGATGAAGACGTCGAACCCGGTCGTGCCGGACAGGTCGGCCCCGGCCTGCTCGCGGAGCGCCCAGGCGATGCCGAAGACGTAGGCCGACCAGCCGTCCATACTCTCGGGGGACAGCTCGTCGAGGGAGAGCTCGTGCACCGCGTCCGGCTCGAATGCCGACGCGACCCGGATCAGCCGGTCCTCCCGCTGGGCGATCGACGCCACCGTGCGGCGGTCGATCGCGAAGGGCAGCACGTACCCGTCGTTGTAGTCGGTGTGCTCGCCGATGAGGTTGACGCGACCGGGAGCGGAGTACCGCACCGCCGGCTCGTACCCGTAGACCTGCTGGAACGTCATGCGCGTTCGATCCCTCCTCGGATGAACTCGGCCGCCTTCTCGGGCACGAGGTCCCCGATCCAGGCGCCCATGGCGGCCTCGCTGCCGGCCAGGAACTTGAGCTTGTCCGCCGCGCGACGCGGGGACGTGATCTGCAGCATGAGCCGCACGGTGTCGCGCGCGGTGTGCACCGGCGCCTGGTGCCACGCGGCGATGTACGGCGTCGGGGTGTCGTAGAGCGCGTCGAGCCCGCGGGTGAGCCGCAGGTGCATGTGTGCCAGCTCGTCCTTCTCGGCCTCGGTCAGGCCGGCGAAGTCGGGCACGTGGCGGTGCGGCAGCATGTGGACCTCGATCGGCCAGCGTGCGGCGAACGGCACGAAGGCGGTGAAGTGCTCGCCCTGCAGGACGACGCGCTCTGACGCGCGCTCGTTCGCGAGGTGCTGCTCGAACAGGTCCGGGCCGAAGCGCTCGATCGACGCGAGCAGCCGTTGCGTGCGCGGCGTGACGTACGGGTACGCGTAGATCTGCCCGTGCGGGTGGTGGAGCGTGACGCCGATCGCCTCGCCACGGTTCTCGAACGGGAACACCTGCTGGATGCCGGGCATGGCGGAGAGGGCGGCGGTGCGATCGGCCCAGGCCTCGACGACCGTCCGGGCCCGCGACTCGGAGATCGACGCGAACGAGCCGCTCGTCTCCGGGGAGAAGCACACGACCTCGCAGCGGCCGATGCTCCGGAGCTGACGGTCGAGACCGACGTCCGACAGGGACTCGAGGGACGCCGGAGCGTCGTCCGCCTCGAGCAGCGGGCCGAACGACGGGGACCGGTTCTCGAACACCGCGACGTCGTACCGGCTCGGGATCTCGGAGGGGTTCGCAGCGGTCTGCGGTGCGAGCGGGTCCTGGTCGGCCGGCGGCAGGAACACCCGGTTCTGCCGACTCGCCGCGATGGAGACCCACTCACCGGTCAGGACGTCCTGCCGCATCCGCGCGGTCTCGGGCCGCGGGTCGAGGACGCGCTGGTCGATGCTCCGCTCGGCGGGGAGCGTCGAGTCCGCGTCGTCGAAGTAGAAGAGGTCGCGGCCGTCCGCGAGCGTCGTCGCACGTTTCGTGATCACCGCATCACTGTACTCCGGTACGAAGACTTGCGAAAGCAAGTGGAAGCAGACGAAACTCATTCTGTGACGACCGACGAGCCTCCCGTGCTGCCCGCACTGCTGCGCCAGGAGCGCATCGTGGCGATCCTCGACGGCGCCCGCGGCATGGTCCGGACCGCTGACCTGGCCGCTGCGGTCGGGACGAGCGAGGTGACGGTCCGGCAGGACCTCGCGACCCTCGACCGGGAGGCCCGGATCCGCCGGGTGCACGGCGGTGCGGTCCGCCTCGGGGCCGGCTCACGCGAGCGTCCGCTCGAGGTGACGGCCGTCGAGAACAGCACCGCGAAGGCCGCGATCGGCCGGGCCGCGGCTGACCTCGTGCGCTCCGGGCAGTGCATCGTCCTCGACGTCGGGACGACCCCGGCGGCCGTCGCCGAGGCGCTCGTCGCACGCGAGGACCTCGTCGACCTGACCGTCGTGACGAACTCGCTCACCACCGCCCTCGCGCTCGAACGGGCGGTGCCGCGCTTCACCGTCGTCGTCACGGGTGGCACGCTCCGGCCCATGCAGCACTCGCTCGTCGCGCCCTTCAACGCCACCGTGCTGCCGATGCTGTCCGCCGACCTGGTGTTCCTCAGCGGGACCGGGCTGGACGTCGAGCACGGGCTGACGAACGTGAACCTGCCCGAGACCGAGGCGAAGCGGGTCCTCGCCGCGGCGGGCAGGCGTACCGTCGTGGTCGCGGACGGGTCGAAGTTCGGCCGGGCCGACATCGGCGTGGTCAGCACGCTGGAGGACGTCGACGTCGTCGTCACCGCGGGAGCCAGCGCGGACGCGGTCGACCCGATCCGGGCGGCCGGGGTCCACGTGGTGGTCGCGGACGGACCAGCGGGCACGACCCGCACATCGGAGAGGAAGCAGCACCCATGAGCACAGCGGCACCCACCGGCGGTCAGTACCACCTGCGGCACGCGGGGCCCGACGGCGTCGTCGAGGCCGTCGTCACCGAGGTCGCCGCCGGCATCCGCGAGTTGCGGGTCGCCGGGTTCGACCTCACCGAGCCCTTCCCCGCGAGCGAGGCCCCGGCCGGGGCGAACGGCATCGTCCTCGTGCCGTGGCCGAACCGCGTGGCCGGTGGCGTGTGGCAGCTGGACGGGGCGGCGCAGCAGCTCGACATCTCGGAGCCGAAGTACGGCAACGCCTCGCACGGGCTGCTCCGCTTCGCGCCGTACCGCGTCGTCGAGCAGACCGAGTCGTCGATCGAGCAGCAGGCGACGATCCACCCGCAGCACGGCTGGCCGTTCACCCTCGAGACGCGTGTGCACCACGAGCTGGTGGAGGACGGCATCCGCATCACCCACACGATCACGAACCGCTCCGGTCGCCCGGCGCCGTTCGCGGTCGGGTCGCATCCGTACCTCCGGGCCGGCGACACCCCGGCGGAGGACCTGGTGATCCGCCTCGACGCCGCGACCGCCTTCACGGTCGACGAGCGGAAGATCCCGAACGGCACCCGCCCGGTCGAGGGGACGGACGTCGACCTGCGCCAGGGGCTCCGTGCCGGTGACGCGGACCTGGACACGGCGTACACGGACGTGCAGCCGGACGCGGACGGCATCCGCCGGACGTCGCTGCACGGGCCCGAGGGCGACGGCGTCGAGCTGTGGCAGGACGCGTCGTTCCCCTACGTGCAGGTCTTCACGTCCCGCGAGTTCCCCCGCGGTGACGGGAAGGGGCTCGCCGTGGCGGTCGAGCCGATGACCGCACCCGCGGACGCGCTCAACTCGGGGGAGGGGCTGCGGTGGCTCGAGGCCGACGAGACGTGGACCGGCTCGTGGGGGATCCGACGCGTCTGGTCCTGACCTGGGTGACGCGGTCAGCCTGGCCGGCCGGTCGCTTGCGGCGGTCGGGTCAGGCTCGACGCATGCGCAGGGCCTCGACCGCGAGTGACTCGCTCGGGTAGCGGCCGATCTCCTGCGCCCATGCCGGGTCGTCACCGCGCAGCGCGAGGAAGTCCTTGCGCTGTCGGCAGACGTACCCGAGGACGGCGGTGCCGGTCGCGACCTCCGCGAAGTCGGCGCGGATGTGCCGGATGCTGACCTTCGCGTTGCGTCGGAGGGTGTCCAACAGGAGCTCGTCGCTCATGCTCGTCCCGGTCGCGGCGGCGAGCTCCACGAGGCGGCGCGCGTCACCGGTGGAGCTGGTCTGCGTGGCGTCGATGGGCTCGATCACGGTGTACCCCGTTCGGTGTGGTTCGTTCAGTGCTGACGTCCCGCGGTGAGCGGAACCAGAACGACCATATCCGGGCGAATCCAACAGACTGCTGAGCGGGGCACCGATGTGGACAGTGCGGCCACCATGGATCACCTGGGGGCGACTTGTACCCCGGGATCAGCTCGCGCGCGTGAGGTCCCACACGGGCGGGACGTAGGCCCGGGACCATCCCTCGCGGAGACGCGTCACGGCTCGGTCGAAGGACTCGAGCAGGTCCATCTCGGGACGCACCATCGACTGCAGCTGCAGGCCCTCGTACGTCGCGATCAGCTGCTCGGCTCCGCGAGCCGGCTCCATCGTGTGCGGTTCGCGGCCGACGGCGATGTCCTGCACGAGGGACTCCTGCACAAAGCCCTGGAACCGGCGCCACCGGCTGTGCAGCATCGGCGCGAGCGGGTGGTTCGGTGCTGCGGCGATGTTCAGCGTCGCGGTGAGGAACCGCATGAGCGACGGGTTCTCGATGTTCTTCATGACGATCGCGCGGAGGAACCGGACCGTGCCCAGTTCGGCGGCGATGGGCATGAGGGGAGTCGTGCGCTGGTCGTTCCACCGGTCGATGCTCGCGAGGAGCAGGCCGTCCCAGCTCGGGAACGAGCCGGTCATCGTCTCGACGCTCATCGAGGCCTCTGCGGCGACGCGAGCGGGGGTGACCTCGTGCAGGGGCAGTTCGTGGAGCACGCGGATCATCGCATCGACGATCTGGGTGCGGGTGAAGACGTCGTCGTGCTGTGCGGAGTCCATGGTGGCGCTGGGCATGACAGCACCACACCACACGCGCGCGGCGGCGTGGTACCCCCACAACGAGCATCATGTCCCGTTCGCGAGACGCGTGCCGACCCCAGAACGGGGCGGCGCCGTCGAACGGGAGGCGACGAGGAGGTGGGCCCCGTGGGGCTGAACCCACGACCCTCGGATGAAGAGGGCGGTGGGCGTCCCGACCAGAGGTGGGCCCCGTGGGGCTCGAACCCACGACCCTCGGATTAAAAGTCCGGTGCTCTACCAACTGAGCTAGAGGCCCTCGCGACCAAGGGTATCGGGAGAGCAGCGCCTACACTGTCGCGGTGCCTCGTGAACACCACCGACCCGTCCAGTTCACCGACGCCGAGTTCGCCGCCATCCAGGGCGGCGAGGACCCGGCGCTGGTGAACCGCGTCGCGCACGACACGGCGAACGCGCTCCTCCACCGCGTGCGGGAGGACCCGGACCCCGCCGTCGTCGAGCGGCTGGTCACGTACACGGACGTGCACGGCATCGACGCGATCGCCGAACTGTGGGCCCGCGTCGGCGCGCACACCCTGCCGGGAGCGCTCTGGCGCATCTACCTGGTGCGGACCGTCATCCGGCAGAACCCCGAGGAGATCGCCTACCTCTTCGAGCGCGGCACGCAGCTCATCGGCACGATCGACCAGGCCGTCGCGGGTGCCGAGGAACCGACCGGGCCGGCGGAGATCCTCACCCTGTCCGACCGGATCCTGCACGGGTTGTACACGGGCGACTTCGCGGTGGCGCTCGAGCGCGGGGCCGCGTTCGCGCGGCTGACCGCCGCGGGGGCGACCTCGGTCGCGGACGATTCGGACCGCACGGCCCAGGAGCGGGCATCGGCGCTGACGACGCGCGCGTACCGGCTCGCGGAGCTGGCCGAGGACCTGTCCGCCGCTGCGGCGCTGTGGCGTCGCGACAGCCTGGACTGACCACCCTCGTATCCTGCCGCTGGCCTGCACGGTGACGGACACGAGCACCGTTCGGCGGCCGAGACGTCCGTCAGGACGGCGCCGCGTCGGGCGGACGCGGGTCGCCCGGGTCCGAGTCCGGACATGAAAAGACCGGGCCGCAGAAGCGCCTCTCGGCGCGAGGCCGCTCGGAGCGGCGAATATTGGAGCCCGGGGCTTGCTGCGGCCCGGCGAGATCAAGTGTACGAGACACCTCCCCGTCCGTACCCAGGTGTTCACTCTGGGGGGACAGATCCGCCACCGCGCGCGCCGTGGACAGCGCTCCGGGTCCGCTCGCGCTCCCAGCCCGCAACCGGTCCGCGGTGCCTCGCTCGCACCACCCGCGACCGGGCCTCTCGTCAGCACCCGCAACCGGGCCTGCAACGGACGCGTCGGCGCGGTGCGGCCGACGCCCGTCCAGAGCACGCCGACCACCGCCGCGGCGCCCGCAGGACTGTCCGCCGACCGCAGCGGACATCCGAAGCGATCCTCACCCAAACCGACGGCGCGAGGGTGCCGAATCATCAGCGTGACCGTCGCACGACGATCACACGAGGTCCCCGTGCGACCCGGGCCCGCTCCCGGGTCAATTCCCTGTGGGTCGCACGGGGCCTCGGCACCTGAACCCGGCACCACCCGCGCAGCGACCGCTGCCGTCACCCGATCCGAACGGGACCCGACTGATGACCACCGCGACCGCCGTCGCCGAGCGCTCTGTCCAGTGCGCGCGGAGGACGCCGTACACACGGGAAGGAGGAAAACCTGCAATGCTCACTCTCGTGGAAGGCGACATCGATGGTTGGACTCCCGCCGCTCCCGTGCCGGTGTCGGCGGACGACCTGCTCAGTCGGGTCGCGACCGGCGACCAGGCTGCGTTCTCCGACCTGTACGACGAGCTGTCCGGCCGGGTCCTGGGACTCGTGACGCGGCTCCTCAAGGACCGGGCGCAGTCGGAGGAGGTCACGCAGGAGGTCTTCCTCGAGGTCTGGCAGCAGGCCACGCGCTTCGACCAGGCCCGCGGCAGCGCCGCCAGCTGGGTGCTGACGATGGCGCACCGCCGAGCGGTCGACCGGGTGCGGGCATCGCAGTCCTCCCGCGACCGGGACACGAAGATCGGCATCCGCGACTTCGAGACGGACTTCGACTCCGTTTCCGAGTCGGTCGAGATCCGACTCGAGCACGAACGCGTCAGCCGCGCGCTCTCCCGACTCACCGAGTTCCAGCGGCAGGCGGTGCAACTCGCCTACTACGGCGGCTTCTCGCACAGCGAGATGGCCGAGCGACTCGGGGTGCCGATCGGCACCGTCAAGACCCGTCTCCGCGACGGGATGATCCGACTCCGTGACGAGATGGGGGTGAACTCATGACCGAACGACACGACGACCCGGAGCTGATGACCGGCTCCCACGCCCTCGACGCGCTCAGCGACGAGGAGCGCCACTCGGTCGAGCAGGCCCTCCGCACCGCTCCCGAGCTCCGACTCGAGGCCGACTCGCTGCGCGAGACCGCCCTCGCCCTCGCCTACGCCGTGCCCCCGGTCACGCCCCGCGCCGACCTCAAGGCCTCGCTCATGGCGAAGATCGCCCAGACGCCGCAGCTGCCGGCGCTCGAGGAGGCCACCTCCGACGAAGAGCGCGTCGTCGAGCCCGTCCAGGAGGCCCGGCCCGCGCCCGTCGCCGACCTCGCCTCCGACTCCGGTCGCGCCGCGACGAAGGCCCGCGCCCGCTGGTTCCAGCGTCCCGCGGCCGCCCTCAGCGCCGCCGCCGCCGTGGCCGTCGTCTTCCTCGGTGTCGGCCTCGGCGTCGGCCCGTCGCTCTTCTCGGACGACGGCGGCGCCCCCGCCACCACGCAGGCCGCCTCCGGCCTCGACCAGATCTACGCGGCGCCGGACTTCCAGCGCAGCTCCGCGAAGGTCAAGGGCGGCGGGACCGCCACGGTGGTGTGGTCCGGGCAGCTCGGACGCTCCGCGGTCATCCTCGACGGGGTCAAGGCCGCGCCGAAGGGCAAGACCTACGAGCTCTGGTACATCGGCTCGCAGCAGTCCGGCGGCACCATCGAGGCAGCCGGGCTCATGCACGACGTCGACGGCGGCGTCCGGTCCGCCGTGCTCCGCGGCACGATGGTCGCCGGTGACACGATCGGCATCACGGTCGAGCCGGCGGGCGGGTCGGACCAGCCGACCTCCGAGCCGGTCGTGGCCGTGCCCACCTCGGAGGCCTGAGCGCCGACGCGCCTGCGCCACGGACGGACGGGAGGCTCCCCACCAGCTGGAGGGGAGCCTCCCGTCCGTCCGTCCGTGGTGCGGGCGGTCCGCCGAGCGGCGAGACGCCGCCAGGCACGCGAGACGCCGCCGGGCGGGCCGGACGCCGCCGGGTGAGCCAGACGCCGCCGGGGGCTGGACGCCGCCGGGCGGCCCGGACGCCGGCGGGGTGAGCCGGACGCCGCCGGGTGGGCCGGACGCCGCCGGGTGGGCCGGACGCCGCCGGGTGGGCCGCGCCGCCGGGTGGCTGGACGCCGCCGAGTGAGCGAGACGCTCCGGAGTGGGCCGGACGCCGCCGAGTGGGCCGGACGCCGCCGAAAACGGCGGCGCTTCGCTGCGCTCGGGGCGTCTCGTACGGACGGGGGCGTGCCGTGCAGACGCGGGCGTCCCGTATGGACGGAGTGTCTCGTGCAGACGGGGCGTGCCGCGCAGACGGGGGCGTCGCGCCGGGACGGGGGCGTCCCGTGGGGACGGGGGCGTCGCGTCGGGACGGGGGCGTCTCGAGTGGACGGGGGCGTGCCGCTCAGACGGGTGTGTCTCGTGGGACGCAGGGCCGGGCCTGTGGACGCAACGGCAGGAGGCCCGGTGCCGTCCGTGGCGGACGCGCACCGGGCCTCCCGGCTGGTGGTCAGCGGACCGACCGGCGGCTGATCACCCGAAGCGACCCGAGACGTAGTCCTCGGTCGACTTGACCGACGGGTTCGAGAAGATCGTGGCGGTGTCGTCGAACTCGATGAGGTGACCGGGCTGGCCGGTGCCCGCGATGTTGAAGAACGCGGTCTTGTCGCTGACGCGCGAGGCCTGCTGCATGTTGTGGGTCACGATGACGATCGTGAAGTCCTTCTTCAGCTCCTCGATGAGGTCCTCGATGGCGAGGGTGGAGATCGGGTCGAGCGCTGAGCACGGCTCGTCCATGAGGAGCACGTCCGGCTGCACGGCGATCGCGCGGGCGATGCAGAGACGCTGCTGCTGACCACCGGACAGGCCCATGCCGGGCTTCTCGAGGCGGTCCTTGACCTCGTTCCACAGGTTGGCACCCTGCAGCGAGCGCTCGACGATGTCGTCGGCCTCGGACCGCGAGATGCGCTTGTTGTTCAGCTTGACGCCGGCCAGCACGTTGTCCTTGATGGACATCGTCGGGAACGGGTTCGGGCGCTGGAAGACCATGCCGACCTGACGACGGACGATGACCGGGTCGACGCCGGGGGCGTACAGGTCGTCGCCGTCCACCTTGACCGAGCCCTCGACGTACGCACCGGGTATGACCTCGTGCATGCGGTTCAGGGTGCGGAGGAAGGTCGACTTGCCGCAGCCGGACGGGCCGATGAAGGCGGTGACGGTGCGGGGCTCGATCGTCATGTCGACGCCCTCGACGGCCTTGAACTTCGAGTAGTAGACGTTGAGGCCGTCGACCTCGATGCGCTTGGACACGTGGATCCTTCTGGTTGGGTGGTCGAACCGCCGGGGCGGGAAGTCGGGTGGAGGGGGATGCCGGTGTCCCGCGCTAGCGCGGGAGCTTCGGGGCGAAGAGGCGGGTGATGAAGCGGGCGAGCAGGTTGAGCACCATCACGATGAGGATGAGGAGCAGCGCTGCCGTCCAGGCCCGGTCGACGAACGGCACCGGGTTGGCGCCCTGCTGCGAGTACTGCGTGTACGCGAACACCGGCAGCGTCATCATCGGGTCCCCGAACAGGTCGTAGTTCATGCTCGAGGTGAAGCCGGCCGTGACGAGCAGGGGCGCTGTCTCGCCGATGACGCGGGCGATCGAGAGCATGACACCGGTCGTGATGCCGGCGAGGCTCGTGGGGAGCACGACCTTCACGATCGTGAGCCACTTCGGGACGCCGAGCGCGTACGAGGCTTCGCGGAGCTCCATCGGCACGATCTTCAGGACCTCCTCGGTGGAGCGCACGACGATCGGGATCATCAGCACCGCGAGGGCGATCGAGCCCACCAGGCCGAAGCGCGAGCCCGGGCCGAGGATCAACGCGAAGAGCGAGTAGGCGAAGAGGCCGGCGACGATCGACGGGATGCCCGTCATGACGTCCACGAAGAACGTGATGCCCCGGGCGAGCGGACCCTTGCCGTACTCGACCAGGTAGATGGAGGTCAGGAGGCCGATCGGCACGCTGATGAGCGCTGCGAAGAGCGTGATCTCCAGGGTGCCGACGAGTGCGTGGACCGCGCCGCCGCCCTCGGAGATGACCCCGCGCATCGAGTACGAGAAGTACTGGGCGTCGAAGCGGGCCAGGCCCTTCGCGAGCACCGTGTAGAGGAGAGAGATCAGCGGCAGCACCGCGATCACGAAGGCGGTGACGACGAGCGAGGTGATGAGCCGGTCGACGGCCTTCCGCCCACCCTCGACGATCCGGGAGAGGACGACGATGAGGACGTCGAACAGGACGGTGCCGAGGAAGACCGCGGCCACGATGTTGAAGTCCTCCGTGGCGCCGCTGGCGGCGAGCAGGGCGAACACCAGGCCGAGAGCGACCCAGCTGCCGATGAGGAGCAGCCACGGGACGGACTTGTGGAGCTTCCCGTTGGCGAAGACGTTGCCGGCGGGCTGACGGAGTGCGAGGGACATCGGGGTGCGACCTTTCCCGTCAGGAGACTCGCTTGCGGACGGTGTACCGCGCGAGCATGTTGATGACCAGGGTGATGACGAAGAGGATCAGGCCGGAGGCGACCAGGGCGTTGAGCGCCGTCCCCGAGGCCTCGGCGAACTGCAGCGCGATGTTCGCCGCGATGGTCGACGGGTTGAGCGACCCGATCAGGTTGAAGGTGATGTTCGTCGACACCGACAGGACCAGCGCGATCGCCATCGTCTCGCCGAGTGCACGACCGAGCCCGAGCATGATCGCGGACACGATGCCGGACTTGGCGAACGGCAGGACCGACATCCGGATCATCTCCCAGCGCGTCGCGCCGAGGGCCAGGGCCGCTTCCTCGTTCAGGGTCGGTGCCTGCAGGAAGATCTCGCGCATGACGGCGGTCATGATCGGGATCGCCATGACCGCGAGGACGATCGACGCGGTGAGGATGGTGCGCCCGGTCCCGGAGACCTGACCGGAGAACAGCGGGATCCAGCCGAAGTGTTCGTTGAGGAACTCGTAGAACGGGCGGACGAACCGTGCCAGCACGACGATGCCCCAAAGACCGTAGACGACCGACGGGACCGCGGCCAGCAGGTCGATGACGTAGCCGAGCACCGGTGCCAGGCGGCGCGGCGCGTAGTGCGAGATGAAGAGCGCGATGCCGAGCGACAGCGGCACGGCCATGACGAGCGCCAGGAACGCGGACCACACCGTGCCGAAGACGAGCGGGCCGACGTAGTCCCAGAAGTTCGCGGCGTCGTTCGGCAGGTCGCCGGCCTTCGCGGAGAACGCAGGGATGCTCTGCCACACGAGGAACGCGGCCACGAGCGCGAGGACGAAGAGGATGAGGCTGCCCGCCACGACGGAGGCGGTGGAGAACACCCGATCGCCGATGCGGACGACGGCCTTGGGCTTCGACGGGGTGGCGGTGTCCTGGTCTCGGACCGGTGCGGTCGTCATGGGGCTCCTGTCGGAGGATCGCGTCGGGGTGAGCGCGAGGGTTCGGGGGAGAGGTGGTTCGTGGGGATCGCGACGGGCGCGGAGGCAGCTCGCGTCGGGACGGGCGAGAGCCCGGACGCCGGTCAGGTGGGTGGGACCGGCGTCCGGGCGCTTGCGGGACTTACTTGATGGAGGCGACCGCCGCTGCGGCCTTCTCCGCGAGGTCGGACGACAGGGCGGCCGACTTGGCCTCCGTCGCCGCGGCCTTCTGCGCGTCCTCGGACACGACGTAGCCGAGGTACGCCTTCACGAGGTCGGCCTTGTCCTTGTCCTCGTACTCCTGGCACGCGATGGCGTAGGAGACGAGCACGAGCGGCCAGGCACCCTCAGCGGTGTCCTTGCGGTCGATGTCGATCGCGAGGTCGTTCTCCTCGCGGCCCGTGGCGATGTCGGAGTCGGCGACGACCTGGGCAGCGCCCTCGGCGGAGAGCTCGGTGGCCGTGTCGCCGACCATCAGCTTCGCCTTGTCGAGGTCACCGGCGCCGGAGTCGTCGATGTAGGTGATGGCGTTCGAGGCGCCCTGCATGGCCGAGGCCACACCGGAGGTGCCCTTCGCGCTGTCGCCGACCTGGAACGGGAAGGTCTGGCTGGGCTCTTCGGTCCAGACGTCGGGGGCGTTCGCTGCGACGTACTCGGAGAAGTTCTGCGTGGTGCCCGAGTCGTCCGAACGGTGGACGACCGTGATGTTCGACGACGGCAGGTCGACACCGTCGTTCAGCGCGGCGATCTCGTCGTCGTTCCACTTGGTGATCTTGCCGGAGAAGATGCCCGCGATGCTCTTGGCGTCGAGGGTGAGGTCCGAGACGCCGTCGACCTTGTAGGCGATCGCGATCGGGGAGATGTAGACGGGGATGTCGATGCCCTTGGAGTCCGCGGCGCAGTTCTTGAACTCGCCGGAGAGCTCCTCTTCCTTCAGCGCGGCGTCGGAGCCGGCGAAGTCAGCGGCACCGGACATGAAGTTCTCGCGCCCGGCACCGGAGCCGTCGGGCGTGTAGTTCACCGTGACGCCGGAAGCCTGCTCCTGGAAGCCGGCGGCCCAGGTGGCCTCGGCGGTCTGCTGCGCGGAGGAGCCCGAGCCGGTGAGGGTGCCGGAGAGGTTCGAGTAGTCGACACCCGAGGAGGCGGCGGACGACGAGGTGTCGCTGCCCGCAGTGTCCTCGTTCGCCGCGCAGGAGGAGAGCACGACGGCGCCGGCGATCGCGATTGCCGCGACCGAGCCGATTCGCTTGATGTTCACAGGGGTCCCTTCGGGAGGTGAGTGCAGTGGGACCGCTGTGTGGTCCCCGGGCCGGTGCTGACCCGGGAGTGACTGTAGGGACGAGAGGTGACCGGGATGACGCTCTCCGGTGAACGGGAGGTGAACGCGGGGTTCACCCGGTGCGGGTCGCGCACGCGGGTCGGCGTGCGCGGGCAGGATCAGGGGCAAGCTGCCCTCCAGCCGGGAGGCTCGGGGGGACACCGCGGGCCTGTCACCGGCTGAGGTGGGTCCCGATGGTCGGCGTCCGTGCCGGACGCGGGTCCTGCCACGCTGGACTCTTCGCCTGTCCGACGGCCCGGCCGGGTGGCAGCCCGGCCTGTCGGACGGCCCGGTTCCGGGCTGCCCGTCATGACGGACGGCTGGTTCCGGGCTGCCCGTCATGACGGACGACTGGTTCCGGGCTGCCCGTCCTGCTCGCTGACGGGCTGCTCCGGCCCTGGGTCAGGCGCTGACGGTGTTGCGGTGCGTCTCGACCGCGACGAGCTTGCGGCCGGCGATGTGCAGGACGGCGAAGTCCCCGACGGAGAGCATGGCGGCCCGGCGGAGGTCGAACCGCGCCCGGTCATCGGCGGTGTCGCTCGCGATCCGGGAGATGATGTCCGGCAGCACGGGGCCGTGCGAGCACAGCACGGCGGACTTGCCCTTGTCGAGGCGTTTCCGCACGACGCCCTTGATGTCGGCGGTGCCGCGTTCGTGGGCGTCCTGGCTGATGTCCGGGGTGTCCGAGACGCCGAGCTTCGTCTTGGTCGACAGCGGCTCGACGGTCGCGAGGCACCGCGCGGCGGTGCTGCTGACGATCTTCTTCGGGCCGAACGCCGCGACCGGTGCCGCCACGGCCTTCGCCTGCGCTCGTCCGACCGGCAGGAGGGGGCGGGTCGCGTCGGGCCCGTCCCAGTCCGAACCGGGGACGGTCTTCGCGTGCCGCAGGGCGATCAGGGCGAAGGTGTCGTGCTCGCCCGCTGCCGCACGCTCGGCGAAGCGTTCGAGGATCGCGACGTCCCGCTCGTAGGTGAGCCGCGCGCGGGCGTCGTCGATCGACACCCACTCGACGGCGGCGACCTCGTCGTTCGGACGGAAGGCCCCCGCTCGCTCGAACTCCTTCCGGCTCACCCGTGCCGACCAGTAGTGCACGACCTTGTCGCGCCCGCTGGGCAGGACGTACTCGGCACGACCGAGGGGAGCGCCGAGGTACACGCGGTACCCGGTCTCCTCGTCGATCTCACGTACAGCTGCTTCCGGGACGCTCTCGCCCGGGTCGACCTTGCCCTTGGGGAACGAGACGTCCTTGTGGTGTTCCCGGTGGATGAGGAGCACGAGCGGGACGCCGTCCTGCTCGCGCCACACCACGGCCCCGGCCGCGACGACCGGGCCTGCCTGCCCTCCACTCACCGCGTCGAGCGCTTCCGCGCCGAGATCGTCCGCATCTGCACGTTCTGGGCATCGTCGAGCGGTCGACCGTCCTCGTCCGTCGAGCGGCGGGTCCATTCGCCGTCCGACTCCAAGTGCCACGAACTGGTGGTCTCGGCCATCGCCAGGTCGAACATCCCCTGGACCTCGTCGATGTGCGCGGGAGCGGTGAGCCGCACCAGGGCTTCGACGCGACGGTCGAGGTTGCGGTGCATCATGTCTGCGCTGCCGATGAAGACGACCGGGTCGCCGTCGTTGTGGAACGCGAAGGCCCGGGAGTGCTCCAGGTACCGTCCGACGATGCTCCGGACGCGGATGGTCTCGCTGACCCCTTCGAGTCCCGGCTTCAGCGAACAGATCCCCCGGACCCAGACGTCGACGGGGACACCGGCCTGGCTCGCCAGGTAGAGCGCGTCGATGATCTGCTCGTCGACCATCGAGTTGACCTTGATGCGGATGCCCGAGGGCTTCCCGTCGCGGGCGTTCTGCGCCTCTGTCTGGATGCGCTTGACCAGCCCCTTCCGCAGGTGCAGCGGCGCGACCAGCAGTCGCTTGAACTTCTTCTCGATGGCGTAGCCCGACAGCTCGTTGAACAGGCGCGTCAGGTCCTTGCCCACCGTGTCGTCCGCGGTGAAGAGGCCCATGTCCTCGTAGATCCGCGAGGTCTTCGGGTTGTAGTTGCCCGTGCCGATGTGGCTGTAGTGCTTGAGCGTGCCGCCCTCCTGGCGGATGACGAGCACCAGCTTGGAGTGCGTCTTCAGCCCGACCAGGCCGTAGACGACGTGCACGCCGGCCTTCTCGAGCTTGCGGGCCCACGTGATGTTGTTCTGCTCGTCGAAGCGCGCCTTGATCTCGACCAGGGCGAGGACCTGCTTACCGGCAGCTGCGGCGTCGATGAGGGCCTCGACGATGGGGGAGTCGCCCGACGTGCGGTACAGCGTCTGCTTGATCGCGAGGACGTTCGGGTCGGCTGCGGCCTGCTCGAGGAACGCCTGCACGCTGGTCGCGAAGGACTCGTACGGGTGGTGGACCAGGACGTCGCGCGCGGCGATCGCGCGGAACAGGTCGGGCTTCGTGTTCGGTTCGCCCGGCTGGAACTGCACCGGGGTCGTCGGGACGTGACGCGGGTAGTGCAGGTCGGGACGGGCGATCTTGGCGATCTCGAACAGCCCGCCGAGGTCGAGCGGCGACGGCAGGCGGTAGACCTCCTGCTCGGTGATGTCGAGTTCGCGCACCAGGAGGTCGAGCGTCACCGGGTCCATGTCCTCGGTGATCTCGAGCCGGATCGGCGGACCGAAGCGACGGCGGAGGAGCTCTCGCTCGAGTGCCTGGATGAGGTTCTCGGCCTCGTCCTCCTCGATCTCGACGTCCTCGTTGCGGGTGATGCGGAACACGTGGTGCTCGAGGACCTCCATGCCCGGGAACAGGTCCGGCAGGTGGTTCGCGATGAGGTCTTCGAGGGGGATGAAGCGCAGCCGCCCCGAGTTGTCGTCCGGGAGCTTGATGAAGCGCGGGTAGTTCTGCGGCACCTTGAGGCGCGCGAACTCCTGCCGCTGCGACTTCGGGTTGCGCACCCGCACCGCCAGGTTGAGCGAGAGGCCGGAGATGTAGGGGAACGGGTGTGCCGGGTCGACTGCGAGCGGCATGAGCACCGGGAAGATCTGCTCGCTGAAGTACTCACGCATCCGCAGGCGGTCGTCCTCGCCCAGGTCGGACCAGTGCTCGACGTGGATGCCGGCGGCGTCGAGGTCGGGCTTGAGCGACCCGATGAAGGCGTTGGCGTGCCGTTCCTGCAGCTCGTGCGCCTTCATCGCGATGTCGCGCAGGACGTCGCTCGGCGCGCGACCGACGTTGGTGGGGACCGCGATGCCGGTGTCGATGCGGCGCTTCAGGCCGGCGACGCGGACCATGAAGAACTCGTCGAGGTTCGACGCGAAGATCGCGAGGAAGTTCGCACGCTCGAGCAGCGGCTGCGTCCGGTCTTCACCGAGCTCGAGCACGCGCTGGTTGAAGCGGAGCCAGCTGAGCTCACGGTCGAAGTACCGGTCCGAGGGCAGCGACTCGTGCTCGATCTCCACGACCTCGTCGAAGTCGTCGAGGTCGTTCGCGACGGAGTCGCCGTCCAGCTGCGGTTCGGTGTCCATGGCCACATCCTGCCACCAGCACCCTGCACCGGGAGCGGCCCGGGTTGCGCCTGTGGAGACAGAGGGTGAACGGGCAGTCGTCGGGACGGCGGATCAGCTGTCCACAGGAGGGTACGAGCGGGTGGACGACTCGGTATGGTGGTGCGCGTCAGAGCCTCCGGGGGATCTTCTGCGCGGGGGTGCAGGTACGAAGAGAAGAGGGGTTCACCATGTCGCGTGTGCTTTCGACCGAGCAGGCGAAGACCGCCATCCGTCAGATCCAGTCCATCGTGAACGGTGGGTTCACGGACCAGATCTCGCAGCTCGATGCGCAGGGGCGCATCCTGTCCGACTCGAACGTGTGGGACGGGCCGTTGGCTGCGAACTTCCGTGGTTCGACGTGGCCGGAGACCAAGGCTGCGCTGGACAAGGCGAAGACGGAGCTCGAGCAGCTCCGGACGCAGCTCGACAAGATCTCGCAGGACATCTTCACCGCGGGTGGCGGCGCGTAACACCGACCGACAGCGCCCGGGTCGTCGACTGGTTCGACGGCCCGGGTTCCCGCGTTCGACGCGGACCATCACGACCAGCACCACTTCTTCCGGGGGGACGACAACCGTGTCAGGACAGCTGCACGCCAACACCGATCCGATCGAGTTCGACGACGCCACCGCTGATGCGCTCGCCAGCGCCATGCGCGGCGCGGCGAGTGCGATCGACGGTCAGATCGGGAGTCGTCAGTCGTACGTGTCGACGGCCTCGCAGGAGTTCCGCGGCCACTTCTCGCAGTTGTTCACCGAGAACGCGACGATCGCGAAGAGCGACGGTACGACCCTCTCAGACCTGATGCGCACGGTCGCGGGGTGGGTCGACCAGATGAAGAAGCTCGCCGCAGAAGAACGCGAACGGCGTCGCCAGGCCCGTGAGTGGCAGGAGCAGCAGGCTGAACGCAACGGGTTCGAGAAGTGGTGGGACGACACGTTCGGCACCGGGAACCCGCCGGACATCGAGAACAAGCCCGCGCCTCCGTTCGGCCCCGCGGAGATGCAGCCGAAGCCGAGGCAGACGCCTTCCCCGGGTTCCGGCGGCGGCGGGGGCGGGACGTCGTCCGCGAAGCCGGAAGACCTCCGGTCCTTCGCCACGGGCTCGGCGTCGTTGAACTCCGAGCTGTCCGGGAAGCCCGGGCTGCTCCGGGGCAAGCTGTCCGACTTCGCGTCCCTGTGCTCCTGGGGCACGATCAACGCGGACGGGCTCGTCACCGGCTTCGAGCGGTGGCTCGCAGCCAACGACCAGGACGTCGCCTGGGCGAAGACCATCGCCGACGCCTTCGCCGCCGCCGGGGGTGAAGGCGCGGTCTCGACCGTGTCCGACGCAGCGCTCGGCGCAGCTCTGCAGGCCGCGGGCGTGTCGGCCAACCGGACCGACCTGCAGATCGATCCGCCCACCGCCTACGGCGCGCAGCCGACGACCGGTTACTCGATGGACCCGGTCAACACGACGACCGGCAACTTCCTCGAGCCAGAGCTCGACCTCTCCTTCGACGGCGCATCCGCGTCCCTCAGGGTCTCGCGCATGTACAACTCCCTCGACCAGCGGGTCGGGGTCTTCGGCCCGGGGTGGGCGTCCGTCCTCGAGACCCGCCTGCTCCTCGACGACGAGGGCGCGTCCTTCGTCGGTGCCGACGGCCGGCTCGTCCGCTTCCCCCGGGCCGGCACCGGTTGGGCGCGCGGCGTCGGCGAGAACCGGTGGCTCACGACGGAGGCAGACCTCCTGGTCGTGCGGGACAACGAGGGTGGTCGTATCGACTTCACCCCGACTGGTCTCTGGGTCGGCGAGAGCGCCGGACCCGGAACAGCCGTGGCGGTGGAACGGGACGCTTCCGACGCCGTCGTGCGTCTCCGCCACGAACGCGGTCGCTTCGTGGACGTCGAGTACGTCGACGGTCGTGTCGCCGTGCTGCGGGCCTCCGACGGACGTCGGGTGGAGTACGGGTACGACGACCGAGGGCGCCTGGTCTCGGCCGCGACCCCGCTCGGGACCAGGACGTACGGCTGGGACGAGGACGACCTCATCGTGACGGTCACGAGTGCCGACGGCGTGCTCGAGGTCGACAACGTGTACGACGCGCAGCGTCGTGTCGTCGAGCAGACCAGCCCGCACGGCCGCCGAGTCCGGTTCGCCTACCTCCCCGGCCGCGTGACCGTGGTCTCCGACCAGGACGGGACGCGTTCGAACGCCTGGATCGCGGACCCGAAGGGTCGACTCGTCGGGATCATCGACTCGGATGACCGTCGACAGTCGATGAGCTACGACCCGCACGGCAACCTCGTGTCAGCGACGGAACGCGACGGTGCGGTCACCGTGCACGCCTACGACGCGCGAGGCCGCCGTACGCGGACGGTCACGCCGACCGGTGGGGACCTGACGTACGGCTACGACGACGCCGACCGCGTCACGACCGTGGTCACGGAGAGCGGCAGCGTCGTCACGTACGAGTACGACGGTGACGAGCGTGACCCGTCGGTCGTCATCGACCCGATGGGCGGACGAACCGAACTCACGTGGGACCACGGCCTGCTCCTCCGGGTCGTCGACCCCACCGGTGTCACGCTCAGCCTCGACCACGACGCGTCGGGCGAGCTCGTCGCCGTGACCAACGCTGCCGGGCACGTCGCACGGATCGAGCGGGACGCCGCCGGTCACGCCGTCGCGACCATCAGCCCCACCGGCGCCCGCACGGAGTACCGATACGGTGCCGCCGGTCAGGTCGTCGCTCGCCGTGACCCCGACGGCGCGATGTGGACGGTCGAGTACACCGCGGGTGGACGCGTCAGCGCCGTGACCGACCCGATCGATGCGCGGACCGTCCTCGCCTACGGGGCGGACGGTGAACTCGCCTCCACGACCGACGCGCTCGGACGGACCACCCGCCGGACCTACGACGACCAGGCCAACCCGCTGCAGGTCACCCTGCCGAGCGGCGCGTCCTGGACCTTCGCGCACGACGCCTTGTCGCGCCTCCAGTCCGTCGTCGACCCCACCGGCGCAGTGTGGCGCCGGGAGTACGGGGTCAACGGCGACCTGCACGCCGTGACCGACCCCACCGGAGTCCGCAAGGAGTTCTCGGAGGACCCGGCCACTGGCATCTCCACGTTGTCGGACGCGTTCGCGACGACCACCGTCCGGTCAGACGAGTTCGGACGGCCCGTCGAGGTGACGTCCGACGAGACCGGTTCCGAACTCGTGACGTACGACGCTTGTGGCCGACCGGTCGAGCTGGTGGACGGTGAGGGTGGCCTCACCCGTATCGAGCGCGACCCGAGTGGCCGGATCAGCGCGATCACGTCGCCGAGCGGTGGGCGGACGACCTACGAGTACGACGCCTGTGGCCGGCCTTCGGCCGCCACCGACCCACTCGGGGCGCGGACGACGATCACCTACGACGCAGACTCACGGGTCGTCGCGCGGATCTTGCCGACGGGTGACGTCGAGCGCATCGAGTACGACGTCGTCGGACGCGTCGTCGCGCGGACCGCACCCGGAGAAGGAACGGCTCGCTACCGCTGGGACGCGGCCGGGAGGCTCGTCTCCGTCCACGACGCACGTCACGGTCGACGTCGGTTCCGCTACGACGCCGCGGGCCAGCTCACTGAGGCCGAGAACGGCGTCGGTGGAGTGACCGCGTACACGTACGACGTCGACGGGCGCCTGACCAGCGCGACCGACCCGGTGGGTGGCATCACCCGGTACACCTACGACGGCGCCGGACGGCTGACCGCCATCACGGATCCGCTCGGCAGGACGACCACAGCACGACTCGACGCCGCGGGCCGCCGCATCCAGCAGACGGACCCCGACGGCGGGGTGGTCGAATGGGCGTACGACGCTGCAGGACGTGAGCGGCGGCTCTCGGTGGACGGTGCTCTCGTGGCGGAGACCATGCACGACAGGGCTCGACGGACCGTGGTCGTCACCGACCACACGCGCGGCCTCGGACGGGCAATCGAGCACGAGCTGTGCTTCGACCGGCGAGGTCTGCTCGTCCGGCGGAGCCGGGGTGGGCGGGCGATGTCGTGGGAGTACGACGCCGACGGACGTCGTACGGCGCGCACGGACCCCGACGGCAATCGCACGACATGGCGCAGGGACGCCGCAGGCCGCGTCGTCGGCGTCGAACGGGAAGGACTCACGCCCGCCGCGTTCACCCTGGACACCCTCGGGCGCATTGTCCAGGCCTCGACCGGTGACGTCGTCCAGTCGTGGTCCTACGAGCGCGGGGCGCTCGTCGAACACACCGTGACCACGCCGGAAGGCGGCACGACGACCCGCATCGACCGCGACGAGGACGACCGCATCGCGGGGATCACCGGCGCGGACGGCCGGAGGACCTACACCCATGACGCCGCGGCGCAGCTGGTCAGTGCGCTCGACGACAGCGGCCGTGGGCGGACCTGGCGGTACGACGCCGCGGGACGCCTCGTCGCCGAGACCGTCGGCGGTGCCGAACTCCGACACGAGTACGACGCTGCCGGGCAACTCGTCGCCACCACCGGTGCTGACGGTGCGCGGACCGAGTACGTGCACGACGGACTCGGACGGCGCGTCCGGCGGACTGCTCCGGACGGTTCGACCACCGAGTACGCATGGTCGGACCTCGGGTTCCTGGCCGGCGTCGTCGAACGAGACGCGACGTACGACGAGACCGGCCGACTCGAGGTGTGGACCGACGCCCTGGGCGAGGTCGCGGAGGTCGGAGGATCCGTCACCTGGTGGGACACCGCTGCGGGTGTCCCAGTTCTGGCCTCCGTCGGCGCGACGCCTGTCCTGGAGGCTCCGGGCGGGATCGTGGCCATCGACGGGAACTGGACGGCATCGACCTGGCGCGGGGCGCGTGCGACCGATGCGACCGACCCCTGGGCGCTCCTCGCATCGACGAACGGGATCGGCGGCGGAGCTGCCCTGCCGTCCGGCGTCGGGCTGACCCCGGGCGGCAGCCTGAGCATCGCGGGGATGGAGTGGCTCGGGGCCCGGGTGTACGACCCCGTGGCGAAGGGCTTCCTGTCGACGGACCCGCTCGCTCCGGTCGTCGGAGCTGGGTGGTCGGGGAACCCCTACTCGTACGCGGGGAACGATCCGCTGCACGCGGTCGACCCACTCGGGCTGCGGCCGGCGACGGACAAGGACCTGCAGGCGTACCGGGATGCGCACCAGGGCGGTCTGAAGACGTTGATGAATGACAATGCATACCTGGTCGGTGGTGGCGCCGTTGCTCTCGGGGTACTGGCAATGGCCACCGGATTCGGTGGACCGCTCGGCATGATGCTCATCAGCGGAGGCGCGGACGTCATATACCAGAAGGCAACCACTGGCACTGTCAATTGGGTTGAGGCTGGCGCTATGACAGTCATGGGCGGAGTAGGTGCGGGGATGGGCACGTTGCTCAAAGGCGCTCGTTTCGGCGGACCAGCCACGCAGTTCGTCGCTCAGCGAGTGGCGCCCACCAGTCAGGTCGTGAAGTCCCTCGCGACGAACATGGCGGTGAACGGGGGTATTTCATCGGGCATGTCCACGGCGGTCTATGCAGGGACATCGGTTGCCAAGGGCGAGCAGGTGACCGGTCGGGGTCTTGTGGCCTCCTCAGTCGGTGGATTCGTCAGCGGCTCGCTGGGCGGCCTGAGCGGTCCCGCTGGCGGTACCATCGCGGAAACCTTGGGGCGTCCTGTGGAGGGCTTCGTGGCGAAGGGAGCAAGTTCATTGATCGGCTCGGCGAGTTCGGTCGGCGGTGCCGGCATTTCGTCCATGATCGACGGGCATGACATGACTTGGCAGGACATGGCCTTCAGTACCATCTCGGGCGGCGGGTCGGTTCACCTGCCAGCGGTACGCCCACAATTCGAACAGACGAACATGGAAGTCTTGAGGAAGATGCCCTACACACAGCCCCGAACCGCTGACGGGCTGTTCAGCTCCCAGCAGAACAGCGTTGCTCTCTGGGGTTCGACCGCGTCGGGTGCCACTGTCGGGGGCATCGGCGACGCTGTCTGGGAAATGTTCAGTGGCTAAGTCCGAACGGCGTCGGCAGAGAATGACGCCGATGTCCCAGACGACGGCAATATGGAACTCAGGGATCATGGTCGTCTTCCTCGCCCTGGCCCTTGCCTCAGCGATGCGTGGCTTCACACCGACTCACCTGGTGTTGTCAAGCGTCGTGCTCCCGTTCGTCGTCGGCGCCGTGTTTGCAGCAATGGGACGCGGATGGCTCTTGGGAGTGCTCATGCTCGTGGCGGTTGGCATTCCTCTCCTCGACGTGGCCGGGCTGACGAACTTCCCTCTTGCGAGGGCAGCGTGGTTCTTGTCTGTCCTGGCGGGGTGGTTCGCCGGCGCCATGATCGGGCAACTACGTGGCCAGCGGGGAACGGAACCAGAGGCCAAGCAGCACCACCTCGATTGGGACGTGAGGGGCAAGTCCTTCCGCGAATGGTCCCCGACTGTCCCTCAAGTTGAAGCCAAGATCCGCGCTCTTGACGGCCAGGAGCGCACATTGGTCTCGTTGGTTAAGGGCCACGGGCGCCTGGATGTTTGTCATGGAGCTGCCGGGCGTTTCGTGCTCTTCGAAGCGGGAGACGTGCGTGACGATGCGTCCTGGCGAATGCCAGCGAAACCAACTGACGTCGGAGAAATTGAAGTGCGGCTGGGAAACGTCGTCGCGCCCGTGAATCGGGGCTTGCTCATCGATGTCGAGAAAGCCGTCACGATTGCGACGGCATTCGAGCTCGGCAAATCCGTACGGCCGGAGCCTGACTGGTGGGAGGGTGCGCAGGTGCTGACAGTGCGTCCGTCGTTTGATTGAGCGGTTGCGGCGTCACCAGGACGAGGGCGGTCATCCGCCGAGGTTGAGGTCACGACTTCCGACTGCGGTCGGATTCCCGTCAGTCCGGCCGAGCCGGAGGGAGGTAAGCCGGGGATGGCGTGTGATTTCGATGTCGGCGCGGGCTCGTACTGTCTGCACCCGTTTCTCAACAGCAACCGCCAAGCTTTGTACGTCAAGGACTTTCATCGCATCTGAGCGCTGACGCCCGTGCCGATCAGGGCTCAACTCGCCGCCAGTGATCGTGTCCGCTTCGTCAGCGTGAAGTCACCGAAGGCAACAGCAACCGGGTCCCTACCGAAGATGTCGAAGGCCAAGGCGTGGGTGTTGTTCCTCGTGTGGGCCTTCGCGATCGTCTTCGCGAGTGCGTTCCTCCTCGCAGGCTCTGCGGTATTCCAGTCGTGCGACGTTGCACATCGCGTCCGTTTGTCGTGTTTCATCTCCTCAGCGGAGGCGGTTAGGGGGTCCACGCGCTCGGCTAGCGGCGTCGGAGCATCGGTTCCTCAAGAGCTCATCGAACAGGGCGGTTGCGGGCGGTTCGTGCTGCGCGAGGGCGTCACGGTGGACAACCGAGGTGACATCGCATCAGCTTCGAGACCGGAGAGGAGTACATTCTTGATGCCGGTGGCGGCTCCCTCGAGGTGAGGGCTTCGTCGCGGGTGTTCGGTGCCGCGCCGGAACTCCTCGGATACCGTCGTTCTCGAGTTCGGCGCTCGGTCGGCGCAGGCGCGACTGGAGGGACGACATGAGCTTGCTCGACCTGATCGACACCCTGGACGATCGCGGTGCTGAAGACGCGGCCTCTGACGAACAGATCCACGCGGTGCAGTCCGTCCTCACCCGGGCTCTGGTGCAGGAACACGGGAGCCCCGTGTCCCGGTCGTTGGTGCGGGAGGCCGGACGGCTGGTCGCGGATTCCTGGCCTGTCGGAAGCGAGCTCGGGGCGCTGGTGCTGACCTTCGCGCAGTCGGTGTAGCTCGGGTCTCGGTGATCGCTGCACCGAACGCCGAACGCCGAACGGCCCGCGAGTCATCGCCGTTGGTCGTGTCGCCCGAACGGGGGACCCGGGCGCCTGTGCACAGTCGTCCCTCCGCGGCGCAGCCCCGTTAGGATCGAGTCGCTTGTCGGTTCTTGAGGGGGACGGTCGCCAATGTCGTTGCGCACGCTGCATCCAGGGGTACGAACGAGGAACAGCCGCGCGCTCGCGGTGGTCGCGATGGCGGGCGCTGCTGCGGTTGTCCTGGCGGGGTGCACATCGACGGATCGCGCGGTGGAGAACCCGTCCCGTGTCCTGCAGACCGTGGACACGCGCCTCGCGGCGGACGGATCGATCACCACGATCTCCGACACCGCCATCTCGGTCGGCAAGGACGATTCGTCGTCCTCGGTCACGGAGCACGAGGCGGCGAAGGCCGCGGGTGACCTGCCGCTGCGCGTGACCACGCAGTACACGACGGCGAAGAAGAGCGGGACCGACCTCGCAGACCTGGCGGGCTACTCCGGTCGGGTCGAGATCGACCTGACCGTCGAGAACCTGACCGTCCGGTCGCGGAACCTGACCTACGACGTGGCTGGGACCTCCCGGACGACGCCGGCGCTCGTCGGTGCTCCCTTCAGCATCGCCGCGTCGACCGTGCTGCCGGGCACCCGGCCGAACAGTGTCGTCACCGAGACCGCTGACGACCGGACCGCGACCGACGGCGTCGTCAGCGCGAACGGGAACGGCGATGCCGTCGTGCAGTGGGGACGCCTGCTCGCCCCGCCCACGTCGGGTGCGAGCACGACCCTGCACCTGGTGGCGAACGTGGAGGACTTCGCCGCGCCCTCCTTCGACCTGGCCGCGCAGCCGGGCATCTCGACCGACCTGTCCTCCACCGGGGTGGTGAACGCGGCCTTCGGGTCCGACACGGACTCCGAACTGGCGCTCCAGCGACGCACGATCGACCTCATCTCGCAGGTGAACGAGGTCCTCGCGCGTGCCGGGAGCACGATCACCGAGGTCCGGTCGAACCTCGAGACGACGTCGTCCACGCTCGGTGTGCGGACCGCTGACCGGCTCAAAGAGAGCAGCACGTCGCTCGCCAGCACGTTGAAGTCGTTGTCCGGCCAGCTCGGCTCGTTGAAGTCCGACCTCGGCTCGACGGTCGGTGCAACGCAGTCCACTGTCTTGCAGCAGCTGCAGGAGACGACCACGAGCCTCGACGCGTTGCTCGGTGACACCTCCGCCACCGCTCCCCGTCCGGCGATCGACGGCGAGGGCTGCGTGGCAGCTCCGCAGCAGGCGGATGGTGGCGCGAGTGTGTACGGCAACCTCTTGCGGGTGTCGTCGCAGTTGGAGGGGTACGCGACGGCGAGCGAGGAGTGCAAGCAGCAGGTCAGTGTGCAGCTCGCATCGTCCGTCGGGCCCAGTGAGCCGACAGCGGAGAAGTGCGCGCTCGAGGCCGCCCGCTCCTCCCTGACGTGTGCGCTGTTCGCATCCTCGACGACGATCATGCAGGCGTTGACCGGGCTCGTCGCCACCGGCAAGGACCTCGCGGACAGTCTCAGGAAGACGCAGTTCGCGGAGGACGCCCTGGCCGACTACGGCAAGGTCAGTGCCGCAGTCAGTGGCATCGAAGCAGAGCTGGCACAGCTCACGTCCGGGTCGACGTCCGACTCCGGCGAGATTCAGAAGGCTCTGAAGATGCTGCGAGCAAGCGTGGAGCAGATGAGCGGGAAGGTCGACGCCGTCCGTGGTCAGCTCCGCGCGGTGCACGACCAGGCGGAGGGTGCGCGGACGGCGCTCGGCGAGATCGAGGACCCGTCCGGACCGTCGATGCAGGCGCAGAACGCTGCACTTGCGGACCAGATCTGCCGCCTCATCGGACGCGACCCGAGCGGGATTCCGCTGTTGCCAACGACCTCGGGGCTCACCGAGGACCAAGCAGATGACCTGCGCTCCTACCTGACGGCGACGCCGTGCGAGGACGGTGACGACCAGACGGTCGAGGAGCCGCTCGACCCGCCCTTCCCGTTCTCCAGGCCAATGGACGTCCGGCTCGATGACCAGCACGAGGCATGGGACGCCATCGTGAGCGCCACGAACGTCGATGACACGAAGTCCGGCATCGGCGCCACGCTCGGAGACTTGGAGACGAGCATTGACGAGGTCAGGACGGCGGTGGACGCCGTCAGGACGGCCACCGAGGAGGGCGACGGAGGTGTGCAGGACTCGATACATGAACTTCGACGGCTCGTCAATGGTCTCGTTGCATCCGACCAGAAGGTGGCGACGGGCCTCGGAGCGGTCGTGACGCAGAAGGGTGCGCTGGCGGAGAAGGTTGAGGAGCGCTTCGCCGATGCCAACGAGGAGACAAAGAAGAAGGTCGGGGACCTCATCGACCAGCAAGTCCGGGACGTCTCGGAACAGGCCCAGACGAGCAACACCGCGGTGCTGAAGGCATTCGACCAGTCGATCGCCGGCCTCCGCTCGACGTCGAAGCAGGTGACATCCGGAGCCAAGGGCACGATCGACGAGCAGCGCGGCAAGCTCGAGCGGGAGAACTCGGCCCTCGCGAGCGCAGTGGACGAGCAGACGAAGCAGAGCCTGGCGCGGATCGACGCGAGCACCACGGCGTCGACCCGCGACGTCGAGGGCGCGAGCACGCTGCTGACCGGAGACCTCAACCGCGTGATGCTCGACCTGGGTGACCGCAAGGTCAACGGCTCCGGCATCCTCGGCGCGATGGCGACGAGCGCGGCGAAGTCCGACTCCGCCGACTACCAGCTCGCCTTGGCCTCGCAGAACGCAGCTGGGTACGCCAACGTGCGCGCCGAGGACGTGGCGGGCATCCTCCTCCAGCAGGAGCAGTTCCGCGCATCGCTCGACGCGGCGACCACTCTGCCGGCGTTCCGGATGGACGTGCCGGAGAGCGCGACCTCGACGACGCTGTACACCTTCACCATCGGGGGCACACGATGACGCACGCCGTCGACGACATGCAGCACGACCGGCGGCCGCGCCAGCCGCTCGTGATCGTCGCGATCGCGGTGCTCGTCATCGCGGTGGTCCTCGCGGTCGTGGTGTTCGTGGTCGACCGGAACACGCCCGCGGCCGAGGCCGTCCCGGCGACCGTGCCGGTCCCGATCCGGGTCGCCCATGTGCCCGAGGGCACGAAGATCGGTGTGGTCGTCACGCTCGGCGACGGCGAGGGGGCCGACTGGGACGAAGCGGCGCAAGGTGCCCTCGTCGCGGAACGTCGTCTCACGCTGGGCGGGACGGACGTCGAACTCGTGACGCGGAACGACGGCGGCAGCGCCGGCGGTGGGGAGCGTGCCGTCGAGGCACTCGTCGACAGCGGCGTCTCGGGCATCGTGGTCGCCTCGTCCGGTGCACACGTCTTCGGCGCGCTCGAGGCCGCCGCCGACGCCGGGGTGCCGGTCGTCCTCCCGTACGCATCCAGTGGCAGCGACTCGTGGTCGACGGCGCCGTCGCCGGCCTCCACGAGCGCCGCCATGGAACGCGCGCTCCGAGGCGCCGACTCCCCGCTGCTGGTCGACCTCGGCGGCGGTGCGCCCTCCGGGCTGGAGGTCGCCCACGTGCTCACCGCGGATGCCGCCGCCGACGACACCGCGCTCGCGACGACGGTCGCCGAGCGGACCGGTGCCGTGACGGCGGACGCCACGCCCGCAGCCGGTGACGACCCGGCCGATGCCCCCGCTCCGGCGGACTCGGACGCGGTCGTCGTCAGCGGCTCGGCGGCTCGACAGGGGGCGTTCGTCGCCGCCCTGCAGTCCGCGGACGTGACGGTGCCCGTCGTCCTCACCCCGCAGGCGACCAGTCCGGCGTTCGGCACCGCGCTCGCCGACGCGAACGGCAGCCTGTCGGGCACGTTCGTCTCCGCGGGCGTCGCGACCGACGACGCGCGTGCGCTCACCTCCGACGAGCAGGGCCGTGCGATGTCGGCGTTCCTCGGCGGCGTCCGGGTGCTCGCTGACGACCCGGATGCGCAGAACCTCACCGCGGACCAGCCGTTCTCCGCGGTGGCCTGGGCTGCTGACTCGCGGAGCCATGACGCGGTCGTGGCCTTGGTGCGAGCCGTCGGCTCGGCTCGCAGCGACGACCCGTCCGAGGTGACCGACGCGCTCGCCACACTGCGTCTGGACGCCGGCGACGGGATCGCAGGACCTGCGCTCGACTTCCGCCAGCAGCAGGCACTCCGGACGGATGCGACGGTCCTCGCAGCCTCGTCGCAGACCCTCGGGCTCCGACCGGCGACCGCGGAACCGACCGCGTCGCTCGTGTGGTTCCAGGACTCCACCGCTCGCTGACCACGCACCGGCGCACCGGCGCACGAGTCGCCGGCACCCCAGACGACGGGCAACCGGACCGCCGGTACCCGCCCCACCGCACGGACCAGGAGGAGCGAGCATGCGACTGTTGATCGAGCTCGACGACCGACGTGAAGCGGTCGAGGTCGACGGGTGGGCAGCCACGTCGTGTCTCGGCGAACTCGTCCAGTCCGCCGTGGGCATCAGCCTCGAGCCCGGCACGACCCTGGCGGTCGACGGACACCGGACGAGCGTGGACACCCCGATCCGCGACCTCGTCCTGCTCGAGGGCTCCCGCATCGCCCGGACGCCCGAGGAACGCCCCCAGCTGGTCGACGGCTGGTCCGTCACCTTGGCCGGCGGTCTCGACACCGGGGCAGTCGTCCCGATCCCCCGGTCCAGGAGGCTCGTGGTCGGTCGGGCGCCGCAGGCCGACCTGGTCCTGCCCACCGAGAGCGCCTCGTGGGAGCACTGCACGCTCGAGCTCGAGGACGACGGGGTCCGGATCCGGGACTCCGGGTCGACGAACGGCACCGTCGTGGCGGGGGAGCGACTCGACGAGGAGGGCGTCCTCGTCGAGGTCGGCACGAGCGTCATCGTGGGTGGCGCCGTGTTGCTCGTGCGCCCGGACCTGCACGAGACGCCGGTTCCTGCTCCGGGTTCGCTCCCGAACCTCACCCCCGCGGCCACGGCGCCGTTCAACCGTCCTCCGCGTCCGGGGCGCAACCGGGACGTGGAGCCCGTGTCGCCGCCGAGCAAGCGGGACGTGCCGCCGGCGTCGAAGTTCAGCTGGATCACGGTCGCCGCTCCGCTGGTCCTCGCCGGTGCGATGGTCGCACTGCTCGGGGACGCCCGCTTCGCGCTCTTCGCCCTGCTCAGCCCCGTCACGGCGATCGGCATGTGGTTCGAGCAGAAGCACCGGCGCGCGAAGAACCTGAAGGAGGAGGACGAGCGCTTCGCGGAGGCGGTCCGCGACTTCAGCGGGGAGATCACCGCTGCCGCCGCGATCGAGGCCGCCCGTCGCCAGGAACTCGTCCCCGACCCGGCGACCGTGGTCCGACGCGCGCTGTTGCCCGCGACGACCCTGTGGCAGCGCCGGGCCGACGATGTCGACTTCCTCAGCCTGCACGCCGGCACGGGCGACGCGCCCTGGCGTCCCCAGCTCGACTCCCGCGCGACGCAGATGAAGCTCGAGGAGGCGGCGAAGACCGCCATCGAGGAGAGCAAGCTGACGGCGGCCCCGGTCGTCGCGGACCTCAGCGACGCCGGCGTCGTGGGCATCGTCGGCGACCGCGAGGGTGCCCTCGCACTTGCCCGGAGCCTCCTGGTCCAGGCGACGGTGCACTGCGGACCCGCCGACCTGACCGTCGGTGTGTTCTGCGACAGGGGCCGCGAGGACGACTGGTCCTGGGCCTCCTGGCTGCCGCACACCCGCGTCGCGGGGAGCAGCACCGGCCAGCGGTGGATGTCCGCGCAGCGTGACCAGGGCGCCGCGGTGCTCCGCGGCCTGCGCGAGTCCATCGACGAGCTGCCGACCCCGGAGCTCCTCGTGCTCATCGACTCCGAGGTCCTCACCGAGGGGCGCGACGCCCCGGCCCGGAGCCTGCTCGGCCATGGTCGGGCAGCGCTCGGCCAGGTGCGTCGTCCGGGCGAGCGGCCCCGCCGGGTGAGTGGGATCGTCATCGCGACGAACGAGCAGCAGCTCCCCGCCGCGTGCACGACGATCATCACGGTGGGGGCCGACGCGGCCGCGACGGTGTACCGCCCGGAGGACCGCACGCGCGTGGACGACGTCGTGCTCGCGGGTCTCAGCCCGGCGGACGCCGAGCAGTGCGCCCGGCACGTCTCGCACTTCGACGACCCGGAACTCCTGGTGCCGGGTGCCTCGCTGCCGTCGCTCGTGCGGCTGCCCGACCTGCTCGCGAGCGCCGCCCCCGACTCTGCTTCCGAGCCGAGCGGTCCCGCGGCCATCCGTGCCGCCTGGGACGCCCGGACCGGCTTCTCGACGCCGATCGGGTCGTCGGAGAGCGGCGTCCTCGAGATCGACCTGGTCCGCGACGGCCCGCACGGCCTGGTCGGTGGGACGACGGGTTCCGGCAAGAGCGAGTTCCTGCGCTCCTTCGTCGCCGGGCTCGCCGCGCGCAACGACCCGACGCGCCTGAACTTCCTGCTCGTGGACTTCAAGGGCGGCGCCGCCTTCGCCGCGTGTGAGCGTCTGCCGCACACGATCGGCACGATCTCGAACCTCGACGAGCAGCTGGCCGACCGCGCCATCCGGGCGCTCGAGGCCGAGCTCGGGCGACGCCAGCGGGTGTTCGCCGCCGCCGGTGCCGACATCGACAACCTCGACGCCTACCTGGCGACCAAGCCGTCCGAGCCGATGCCCCGACTGCTCTTCGTGGTCGACGAGTTCGCGATGCTGGCGAAGGACTTCCCGGACGTCCTGACGTCCCTCGTGGCGATCGCCGCGGTGGGTCGTACCCTCGGCGTGCACATGGTCCTCGCCACGCAGCGGCCGGCCGGTGTCGTCAGCGAGGACATCCTCGCCAACACGAACATGCGCGTGGCCCTGCGCGTGCAGAGTCGTGAGGACTCGACGAACGTCATCGGCGTGCCGTCGGCCGCCGGCATCGGACGGCAGCAGACCGGTCGTGCCTACGTGAAGCTCGGCCAGGACGACATCACGCCGGTGCAGACCGCGCTCGTCACCGGTCGCGCCCGCGACGCCCGCGCCGAGCAGCCCGTCACGGTCCGCCCCACCGACGTCTTCGGCGTCCCCGCGCCCGTGGCGTTCTCCGCACCGGCGTCGAACGACCTCACCGACCTCGACGTCCTCATCGACGCGATCCGCACGGCCAACGACGAGGCCGGCTACGCACCGCCACGGCCGATCTGGCCGGAAGCGCTCGGCACGTCTGTCCCGCTCGACGCGCTCCTGCCGGCACCCGACACGACACAGCAGACGTCCGCACCGACCCGCGTCCCGGTGGCCCTGGCCGACGACCCCGACAACCAGCGCCAGGTCCGAACCGGGTGGGACCTCGCCGAGGGCAACCTCATGCTCATGGGCATCCCCGGCAGCGGGACGAGCACGGCCCTCGCGTCGATCGCGCTGCAGCTGGCCCGCACGACGAGCCCCGACGACCTCGACCTGCTCGTCCTCGACATGGGTGCCGGCGACCTCGCGCCCCTGGCGGACCTCCCGCACACGAGCGCCTACGTCGGGTCCGGTGCCGGTGCCGGTGCTGCCGAGCTGCAGACCCGCATGCTCCGACACCTCCGCACCGAGCTCGACCGCCGCCGTGCTGCGCCGGGTGGTCGTCGGGCCGTCGTGCTCCTCGACGGTCTGGCGGCGCTCCGCGACGAGTACCAGGACTTCGAGGGACAGCAGCTGCTCGACGCGCTCTACCGCGTCTACGCCGAGGGGCCGGCGCTCGGCATCTCGTTCGCCGTGTCCACCACCCGGGCGAAGGCCGTCCCCTCGGCGATGGACGAGGTGACGACGCAGAAGTGGCTCTTCCGCCTCGCGGACCCCTACGACTACGCGACCATCGGCGTCCGACCGAAGGACGTGCCGCCGCCCGTCCCCGGCCGGTTCATCGACTCGACGGCGAAGCTGCAGTCGCACGTGGGCACGCCGACGGGCTCCCTCGCCGAGGCCGTCCGCGCGGTCCGCGAGCAGTGGGGCGACCTCACGCCGAAGGCCAGCGCGGTCGGTCGGCTCCCGGGCTCGGTCGCGGTCACTGACCTCGCCGTCCCCGCCCGCTTCGACACCGAGCCGTGGCAGCTCCCGGTCGGCATCGCGGAGGACGACCTCGGCACCGCCGTGCTCGAGGTGTACGACGGCGAGCACGTCCTCGTCGCCGGACCCGCGCGCTCCGGCAAGTCCTCGGTGCTCCTCGCCCTGGCCGCAGCCGCACGGAGCGCGGAGGGCACCCGACCCGCCGTGTGGGCCGTCTGCGACCGACGCTCACCGCTCGCGAGCGCGCTCGACACCGGGGCGGTCGACCGTCTCGCCGTCGGTGCCGACGAGGTCCCGGCGCTGCTGGCCGGCCTCCGGCTCGAGCGTGGACCGGTGCTGCTGCTCATCGACGACGCCGAACGGTTCGACGACGGCGACCAGAGCATCGCGTCGCTCCTGACGTCCGAGCGCCCCGGGCTCTGCGTGGTCGCCGCCGGGCGGTCGGCGGACCTCCGTTCGATGTACAGCCACTGGACCCGAGCGGTCCGGAAGGCCCGGTGCGGGGTCCTCCTGCAGCCCGACGTCGACTACGACGGCGAGCTCCTCGGCGTCACGCTGCCTCGACGCTCTCCGGTCGCGCTGACGACCGGGCGCGGGTACGCGGCCTCGGGAGGCGCGGTGCGGCTCGTGCAGACGGCGTCCGCCGCGAGCTGATCCCCTCCGCCCACCTCGGAACAGCCGCCCGGCCCAGCCCGGTCGGGCCAGCACGGCCCGGCGGCCGGCCGCGCCTGGCCGGCCGGCCCGGCGAGGCCCGACCCCGTGAGGTCCGGCGCGCCCCGCGGCCGCGGCCGAGGCCAGAGCCGGACCCAGGCATCAAACCGACAAATCACCGCGGAAGTCCCGGGCTGATCTGTCGGTTCCGCGCCCAGATCGACCGCCCGGGCGGCTCCCGCCGAGACCCCGACTGCCCTGACCGCCGACTGCCCAGGCCGCCGCCGATCCGAGCCCGCCGAGACCGCGGCCTGCCGGTCAGTCGCGCGTGGTGATCCCGAACGGCTGGCTCTCGAGGTTCGTGAAGTTCCCCACGGTTGCCCGCACCGTGCACGACGGCGCGACCGACAGCGCGGTCACGACGAGCCCGTCCGACGACACCGCGAGCGCCCCCGAGCAGCCGTCGGCGAACCGCACGCCGGACTCTCCACCCGCGACGTCGGTCAGCATCTCCGAGGGCTTCCCGGCGCTCGGGCTGCGGTACAGCGGGTTCAGCTCGTCCGCACCGCTCGGCCACACGGGCACGAGCGTCACGGGCAGCGTGGTCTGGCTGACGGTGCGGTCGGGGGTGCGGACGTCGACACCCTGGAGGCGCTGCACCGGGTACGCGGTACCGGTCACCTCCTGGTCGGTCACCGCTGCGGTGGTCGCCTCGCCGACGGCGTCGAGCCACTCCTGCAGACCGGAACCGCCAGACCCGGAACCGCCAGACCCGGAACCGCCAGACCCGGAACCGCCAGACCCGGAACCGCCAGCCCCCGTGACGCCCGCCTCCGAGCCACCGGCCGCCACCACGTCTTGCGGCACGGAGGCCTGCACGGTGACGGAGCCGCCCGCCTCGATCTCGACCCCGGTCAGGCTCCACGCGCACGCGGTGTCGACCCCGGTCAGGGACGGCTGGTTCCGCTTGGCCGTCACACCCTCGCCGTTCCACGTCACTGCCGGGCACTCGGCGTCCTCGTCCGCGCCGGGGAGGACCTCGAGCAGGGGGCCGCTGAGCGGTGCGGTCTGCGCGCTGTACGTGATCGAGACCTCGACGGTGCCGGCCTGGGAGTCGACGACGGCCTTGCGCGTGGTCGTCAGCCCGGTGGGGAGCGGTCGGTCCTGCTGGTACGCGCTCGCTGCCTGCGCGGTGCCGGTGCCCGCGCCGGGTTCCTCCCGGCCGGCGCCGGGCAGCCACACGACGGCGGCGACGACGAGCACCACGACGAGGACGACCCCGACGACGCCGAGGGCGAGCATCCGGTTCGTCAGCCAGTCCGGCCGACGGAGGCGGCGTCGGGGCGGCTCGGGTTCGGCGGCGGCGACGGCGACCGGCGGGCGGGCGAGGGGTCGGATGACGGTCTGTGAACCGGCCTGCCCGAGCTCGGGTTCGGGGCCGGCGTCGACGGCTGCGAGCGCGCTGCCCGCGTCCCCGTCACCCGCACCGGCCGTGGACGCACCCGCCGAGAGAGCGCCGCCGCCGACACCACCGGCGCCACCCGCAGTGCCGGACCCACCGCGCACCACCGTCGCCGGCCGCTCGACCTCGTCGAACAAGTCGGGGTCGTCCGCCCGCGGCAGGGCCGGCGCGTCCCGGAGCGAGCGTGCCAGCCGGCGGAGGGTGGCCGCGGCGTCGACCGCGGAGGGTCGCGCTGCCGGGTCCTTGGCCAGGAGCGACGAGAGCGTCGACCACAGCGCGTCGGGCACGTCGAGCCGCGGCGGGGTCGAGGTCACGTGCCGGTAGGCGACGGCGAAGTCGGTGCCCGGTCCGGCGAACGGTGTCCGCCCGGACAGGAGTTCGTAGAGCATGACGCCGGCGCCGTACACGTCCGAAGCCGGACCGGACCGGCCCTGGCTGATCGACTCCGGCGCCATGTACTGCGGCGTGCCGAGGAGCCCGGTCGTCTTGCGGTCCCGTTCGGCCACGACCGAGGCGATGCCGAAGTCCGACACCCGCACGTCGCCGGTCCTGCCCGCGGTCCACGCGGAGTCGAGGAGCACGTTGTCCGGCTTGACGTCGCGGTGGCTGACGTCCTGCTCGTGTGCGGCGGCGAGGGCGTCGAGTGTCTCCGCGGTGATCGTCAGCGCGTCGGCCGGCGGGAGCGTGCCGACGGCGAGCAGCAGGTCCCGGGCCGAACCCCCACGGACCAGGTCCATGACGATCGCGAGCCGGTCACCCTCGACGACGAGGTCACGGACCCGGACGATCGAGGGGTGTCGGAGGGCGAGGAGCACCGAACGCTCGCGGACGAACCGCTCGACGACGTCGGGCTCCGCGGCGAGTTCGGCGCGCAGGAGCTTCGCGGCGAACTGCTCGCCGGTCGCGGTGTGCTCGGTCCGCCAGACCTCGCCGGACGCTCCGGTCCCGAGCAGCTCGACCAGGCGGTAGGACGCACCGAGCGGCTCACCACGGCCGTACTGCGCGTGCTGTCCGTCCTCCGCCACAGATCCCCCAGACCCACGATCACCGGCGCGTCACCGGCCGCCCCATGTTACCGGCCGGACCCCGGCGCCGCGTACTGGACGTCGATCGTGTGGGCGACGAACCCCTGCCGTCGGTAGAGCGCCAGCGCGGGGGTGTTGTCGCCCTCGACGTACAGGGCGACGGCGTCGAGCCCGCGGCCGACGAGCCGGGCGGACCCCGCACGCATGAGCACGCCGCCGAGGCCCTGCCCCTGCAGGTCGGGGCGGACGGCGACGGCGTAGAACTCGCCGACGCCGTCCTCCACCTTGAGCCAGCACGAGCCGGCCAGGCGTCCGTCGGCGTCGCGCAGCAGCACGAGGTCGTCGCCGGAGAACCAGGCGTCGGACTCGCGGGCCCGCAGGTCCTCGAGCGTCATCCGGCCCTGCTCCGGGTGCGTGGCGAAGGCGGCCTCGTTGAGCGCGAGCCAGTCGGTCTCGTCCTCCGTGGAGCCCGCGCGGAAGGCGTCGAGTCGGTAGCCGTCCGGGAGGCCCGTCTCCGGTGCCGCGGTCGGCACCGGTGCGCGCAACTGCAGCAGCGTCCGCTCCGCGGACCAGCCGTACCGGGCCGCGAGGGCGCGTGCGGCCGGGTGGTCGCCGTGCGCCCACGCGCGGACCGGTGCGTCGTCGCCGAGGGCGAGCACCTGCTCGACGAGGCCGGTCCCGATGCCGCGCCCCCGGGCCTCCCGGCGGACGACGACCTCGACCTCGTCGTCCCGGACGACGGCGACGCCGGAGTCGTCTCCGAGCACCCGCGCCCGACCGGCCCGCAGGTCCACGAGCGTCTGGTCGGAGAACGGGGGAGCCTCGCCGTCCGCGACCGCGGCGTCGGCGAGCTGCTCGACGACGGCGAGCATCACTGCCCCTGCAGCCGTTCGTCGTCGTCGTGGACGTTGAAGCGGTACCCGACGTTGCGGACGGTGCCGATGAGCGACTCGAGGTCGCCGAGCTTGGCGCGCAGGCGTCGGACGTGCACGTCGACCGTCCGGGTGCCGCCGAAGTAGTCGTACCCCCAGACCTCGCTGAGCAGCTGCTCGCGGGTGAAGACCCGGGCGGGGTGCGACGCGAAGAACCGGAGGAGCTCGAACTCCTTGAACGTCAGGTCGAGCGGCCGGCCACGCACCTTGGCGGAGTAGCTCGCCTCGTCGATGACGACGCCGGAGGCCTGGATCTTCGACCCGGTCGGGTTCTTCGACGCGCGACCGGCGTTCAGGCGGATGCGGGCGTCGACCTCCGCGGGGCCGGCGGACTCGAGCACGACGTCGTCGATGTTCCACTCGGTCGTCACCGCGGTGAGGCCGCCCTCGGTGACCACGAGGACGACGGGGGTGGTCGAGCCGCTCGTGGCGAGGATCTTGCACAGGGCCTTGGCACTGACCAGGTCGGTGCGGGCGTCGACGAACATGAGGTCGCTCTGCGGTGCGTTCACCAGCTGCGCGGCCTCGGCCGGGACGTGGCGGATCCGGTGGCTCAGCAGGCCGAGGCTCGGGAGGACGTCGCCGGGCGCGGCCGAGGTGAGTACCAGGAGCTGTGCCACAGGACCTCCAGAGGGAGAAGACGTCGTTGCGCCATCCTAGTGAGCCCGCAGAACCCACCCGGACGGACGGTCCAGCGCGGGACTGTCATGATGGGGACGTGAGCGAGACGAGCGACCCCGCGACGGCCGAGCCGCCCGTCGGGCCGAGCCAGCGCCGACTGCGGCTGGCGTCCGTCGTGCCGGTCTGGTTGCTCGCGGTGGTCGGGGCGGTGCTCGTGCTCACCCTGACGGCGAAGGACTCGTTCGCCTGGCTCCTGCTCGTGTTCGTCGCGGCAGTGTTCGTCAGCTTCGTGCTCCAGCTCGCGACGCAGACGAAGGACGGTCTGGTCGAGCGGATCAGCATCGCCTCGTCCGGGTCGTTCGTGGTCGTGCTCGTCACCGCGCTCGTCCTGCTGGCTCGCTGAGCGTCCTGCGCTGTCGGTGCCGGCCGCGTAGAGTTGCGGCATGGATTCGCTGCTTGCGCTCGAGCTCTTCTACGTGGGCCTGCTCGGCCTGGCGTCGCTCGCCATCGCGTTCATCTCGGTGACGGTCATCGTCAAGCTCTTCAAGGGCCAGCGGTGATCGAACTGCCGGAGGGCCTCTCGGCTGAACTCGTCCCGCTGTCGTGGCTGGTCGGCGTGTGGGAGGGCACCGGGGTGGTCGAGTACCCCGTGGGCGAGGACGACACCGTCCGCACGTACGAGTTCGGCCAGCGCGTGAGCTTCAGCCACGACGGTCTGCCGTACCTCAACTACTCGTCCACGACGTGGCTGCTCGACGAGGACCGCACGCCGCTCGCCGCCGAGATGGGCTACTGGCGACTCGACCGTCCGTCCGAGCCCGGTGACCGCGGTCCGGCGATGCTGCTCGGCGACGGACCGGTGCCGTTCTCGACCACGCAGAGCGTCGAGACGCTGCGCAACCAGACCGACGGGTTCGACGTCGAAGCGGCGATCATCCACCCCACCGGGGTCAACGAGCTCTACGTGGGCCGGGTGAAGCAGGGCCGCATCGACCTCGCCACCGACGCCGTGATGCGCTCCGCCAACGCCAAGGAGTACTCGGCGGCGACGCGCATGTACGGCCTCGTCGAGGGCAAGCTGTTCTGGGCGTGGGACATCGCCGCGCTCGGCCGTGAGCTCACCTCGCACGCCTCGGGGCAGCTCGCGAAGGTCGACTGATGCCGTCCCCGTTCGCCGGACACGACGGCTTCGTGGCGTCCGAGGCCGGTCCGGCCGCGCACCTCGGCAACCCGCTCGGCGAGCAGCGCCTGCTCGCCCGGGGCCGCGCGGTCGTGGAACTCGGGCTCGGGGTCGTCACGGTGTCGGGCCCGGACCGGCTGTCCTGGCTGAACTCGATCACGTCGCAGCTGCTGCTCGGCCTGGCGCCGGGCGTCAGCACCGAGACGCTCGTGCTCGACGCGTCCGGTCGGGTCGAACACGCCGCCCGTGTCGTCGACGACGGCGAGACGACCTGGCTCCTCACCGAGCCGGACGACGCCGCGCCGCTCGCCGCGTGGCTGTCGTCGATGCGGTTCATGCTCCGCGTCGAGGTCACCGACCGTTCGGCCGACCTCGCCACGCTCGGCTGGTTCGCGGGTGCGGACCCGCTCGGCGACGCCGCTCCGCTCGCGACCTGGGTCGACCCGTGGTCGTCCGTCGCGCCGGGCGGCTGGGGCTACGCCGACCTGGAGGCCCACCCCGGCTCCGACTGGACCCTCCGCATCGCCGTCGTCACCCCCGACACCGCCGCTGCCGTCGCGGCCTCGGACGTGCCGGTCGCCGGCCTCCTCGCGCTCGAGGCCCTGCGGATCGCCGCCTGGCGCCCGGCGCTCACCGACGTCGACGAGCGGACGATCCCGCACGAGCTCGACTGGCTCCGCTCCGCCGTGCACCTGTCGAAGGGCTGCTACCGCGGGCAGGAGACCGTCGCGAAGGTGCACAACCTCGGGCGTCCGCCGCGGCGGCTCGTGATGCTGCACCTCGACGGCTCCGACGGCGTGGTCCCCGCACCGGGCACCCCCGTCACGCTCGACGGCACCGAGGTCGGGCGGCTCGTCGCCTCGGCCACGCACCACGAGCTCGGGCCGGTGGGGCTCGCCGTGGTCAAGCGTTCGCTCGACCCGTCGGCGGTGCTGACCCTTCCGGCCGACGACGTCGTGGTGACCGCCGCGCAGGAGGTCATCGTGCCTCCCGGGGCCGGTGCGACCGCCGACGTGCCGCGCCTCCCGCGGCTCGGGGCCGTCCGCCGCGGCTGACGACCCGTCGGCGCCGAGCGCCGCACACCCATCGCGCCCCGTTCCGCTCATCGCGCCCCGTCCCGTCGGGGCGCGATGTCCGTCGAGGGGCGCAACGCCGAGGCCGACGCCGGCGTCGCTCAGGCCGGGGCGACCGCCGACCACGGGACGCTGAGCTCACCGAGCCGCCACCGGGCGACCCCGTGCAGCACGGGCCACCCGCGGTCGCGCATGCCACGGACCGCCGCGATCCATCGTTGCCGCGGGCCGTACGTACCGAGCGGTGCCGCGACCGCCCAGGCCAGGTCGAGGTCGCGGAGGAACGCGTGCACCCGCTCCCCGGGGACGTTGCGGTGGATGAGCGCCTTCGGCAGGCGTTCCGCCACGATGCTCGGGACGTCGAGCCCGGCCAACCGCAGGGCGACCGTGAAGGTGTGCGGGGCCTCCCGGTCGAGCGTGACCCACGAGGCGACGCGACCGACCTCGTTGCAGGTGCCCTCGACGAGCTGGCCGCCGGGCTGGAGCCGGTCCTGCATGATCCGCCACGAGCCGACGACCGCCGACTCGTCGTACTGCCGCAGCACGTTGAACGCGCGGATCACGGCGGGCCGCCGTCCGCCCGGCGTCGGGGTCTCGAAGCCGCCGAGCCGGAAGGTGACGCCGTCACGGGTGCCGGCGTTCGCGAGGGCCACGCGCGAGGGCTCGATCTCGATGCCGGTGACCTCGACGTCCGGTCGGACGCGGGCCAGCCGGTCGCGGAGCTCGAGCGTCGTCGTCGGGCTCGCGCCGTAGCCGACGTCGGCGACGAGCGGGTCGTCCGTCCGGCGGAGCACCGGGAGCGTGGCGATCCACCGGTCGACGCGGCGGAGCCGGTTGTGCCCGGTCGTCCCGCGCGTGACGGTGCCGATCGGCGAGGCGTTCCCGGGCATGGGACCAGGGTACGGGTGGAGCGCCGCTCGGTAGACTCGGCGCATGACCTCCACGCTCGTCCTGCTGCGTCACGGCAACAGTGACTGGAACCAGAAGAACCTGTTCACCGGTTGGGTCGACGTCCGGCTCTCCGAGCTCGGCGAGAAGGAGGCGAAGCGCGCCGGCGAGCTCATCGCCGAGTCGGGCATCGTGCCCGACGTCCTGTACACGTCGCTCCTGACCCGTGCGATCCAGACGGCCGACATCGCCCTGCTCGAGGCGGACCTCGCCTGGCTGCCGGTGAAGCGCGACTGGCGCCTCAACGAGCGCCACTACGGCGACCTGCAGGGCAAGGACAAGGCGCAGACCCTCGAGCAGTACGGCGAGGAGCAGTTCATGGAGTGGCGCCGCTCGTTCGACGTGCCGCCGCCCCCCATCGCCGACGACGCTGAGTGGTCGCAGGCCGGTGACCGCCGCTACGCCGGACTCGGCGACCAGCTGCCCCGCACCGAGTCGCTCAAGCTCGTCATCGAGCGCCTGCTGCCGTACTGGGAGTCCGACATCACGCAGGACCTCGCCGCGGGGAAGACCGTCCTCGTCACCGCGCACGGCAACTCGCTGCGCGCGCTCGTGAAGCACCTCGACGGCATCTCCGACGACGACATCGCGGGGCTGAACATCCCGACGGGCATCCCGCTCGTGTACGAGCTCGACGACGACCACCGTCCGACGAAGCCCGCGGTGTACCTCGACCCCGAGGCCGCCGCCGCCGGCGCCGCGGCCGTCGCCGCGCAGGGCGCGAAGAAGTAGGACCACCCGGGGCGACGTGCGTCGCGTCCGGACAGGAGGCCCGTCCCCGGCCGGGGCGGGCCTCTTGTCCGTCAGGCGAAGTGCGCGGCGATCTCCTGCACGAGCATGCCCACGTCGTAGGGGCGGGCGGTGTCGACCCGGACGACGGGCGTCACCCCGACCGGACCGGCCGCGTCGCCGTGCTCGTCCCAGAAGGCGAGCACCGACGCGAGGTCGCCGTGCACGTCGTGGCGCACCGGCAGCGTGCCCGGGTCGTACCGGTCGCGGAGGCGCTCCTCGGCCGTGGCGCGGTCGACGTCACACCACACCTCGACCGCGCGCGGCGACCCGGCGGTGGTGAGTCCGGCCTCCAGGAAACCGCGGTCGCGGGACGGCAGCCAGACGGCGTCGAGGACGACCCCGTTCTCGACCGCACCGGCCATCGACCACATCGTGTCCAGGGCGACACCGCCGAGCGTGCGCGAGGCGATCATCGGACCGGCGATGTCGGCCAGGGGCTCCTTGATCCGGTCCTTCGACAGGAAGGGGCAGCCGAGCACCTCGGCGAGGGCTGCCCCCACCGTGCTCTTGCCGGAACCGGGCATGCCGTTGACGATGATCGCGACCTGGGCCATGCCCTGATCCTCCCAGGTCTCCGACCGCAGCACACCGCCGGGACAGGCGTGAGCGGCAGCCGGAGCTGACGGGCAGCCGGACCTGACGGGCAGCCGGAGTCGTCAGGCAGCCGGAGTCGTCAGGCCGGCGAGGTCGTGACCGCCGCGGCGCCGGCCCAGTCGCCGGTCGCCAGGTACTCGACCTTCTTCGCGATGGAGACCGCGTGGTCGGCGAAGCGCTCGTGGTAGCGGGAGGCCAGGGTGGCGTCGACCGTGTCGACCGGCCCGCCCTTCCAGGCCTCACCGAGCACGAAGTCGAAGACGCTCGCGTGCAGCTCGTCGACGGCGTCGTCCTCGTCGCGGATCTCGGCAGCGAGGGCGATGTCCTCGGTCGCGAGCAGGCGCGTGAGCTTCTGCGACATCGCGACGTCGTGTGCGCCCATCTGCTTGAAGGTGCCGCGCAGGCCCTTCGGGACGACCTTCTCGGGGAAGCGCTGGCGCGTGAGCTGCGCGATGTGCTCGGCCATGTCACCCATGCGCTCGAGCGAGGAGCTCACGCGGAGGGCGGTCACGACGACACGGAGGTCGCGCGCGACCGGGGCCTGGCGGGCGAGGATGTCGATCGCGACCTCGTCGAGGTTCGAGGCGGCCTCGTCGATCTTCTGGTCGTCGGCGATCACCTCCTCGGCGAGTGCGACGTCGGAGTCGCTGAACGCCTGGGTCGCTCGGGTGATCGCGGACTCGACGAGTCCGGCGATCTCGGTCAGACGCTCTTGGACGTCCTGCAGCTCCTGCTGGAACACTTCGCGCATGGGGGAGAACCTCTCTCTGCGTACCGGACGAGTGTCGTCAGCCCAGGTGAACGATCGGTGACCTGCGGCTGAACGGTTCGCGTTCCGGCCCGGAGAGGGCGGTGAACGGGATCGGAACCGCGTGTGACCACTCCTACACTGACGGCATGGACAACGCGTGGCTCGTGCCACTGTCGATGCTCCTCGGCGGTGTGTTCGGAGCGGGCGTCGTGGTGCTGATCATCACCGCCGAGCGCACGGCACGGGCTGCCGACGTGGCGGAACGGACCCTCCCCGACGGCGTCGCCGCAGTGATCGCCACGATGCACAACCCCGCCGTCGTCGTCGACCCGTCGAACACCGTCGTCGCCGCCTCCCCGCAGGCACTCGCGGTCGGACTGGTGGTCCGGCGCAAGCTCGTGCACGCCGAGCTCGCCGAACTCGTGGACCAGGTGCGGCGCAGCGGGGAGATGGGGTCGGAGGACCTCGAACTCCCGCGCGGGGGACGGGGCGACGTCATCGGCTACCTCAGCTTCCGCGCGGCACAGCTCGGCAACCGGTACGTGCTCGTCACGGCCGACGACCTCACCGAGAGCAGGCGGATCGACGAGGTCCGACGGGACTTCCTCGCCAACATCTCGCACGAGCTGAAGACCCCGATCGGCGCGATCGGCCTGCTCTCCGAGACCCTGGTGCTCGCCGCCGACGACCCCGCGCACGTGCGGAAGTTCGCCGCGCAGCTCGTCTCCGAGTCGGAGCGGCTCGGCGCCCTGACCAAGGACATCATCGAGCTGTCCCGACTGCAGTCCGTCGACGCGCTCGAGGCCAGCGAGGAGACCGCGATCGACGAGGTCGTGCAGGCCGCGATCGACGGCAACGAGGTCGTCGCCCGGGCCCGCGACATCGAGCTCGTCCGTGCGAAGCGGTCGAAGCTGCGGGTGATCGGCGACCCCGGCCTGCTGCAGGTGGCGGTGTCGAACCTCATCGCGAACGCGGTGAAGTACTCCCCGGACCACACCCGCGTCGGCGTCGGCGTCCGGCGGGTGAAGGGCTTCGTGGAGATCGCGGTCACCGACCAGGGCGTCGGCATCCCGCAGTCCGACCTCGACCGCGTGTTCGAGCGGTTCTACCGCGTCGACCCCGCACGGTCCCGCGCGACCGGCGGGACCGGCCTCGGCCTCGCCATCGTGAAGCACATCGTGAGCAACCACGGCGGTGACGTCCGCGTGTGGTCGCAGCCGGGCAAGGGCTCGACGTTCACCATCCGGCTCCCCGAAGCAGACCCCGAACTGACCACAGCACTCGAAGAGCAACTGGAAGAGCAGCCATCGTGACCAAGATCCTCATCGTCGACGACGAGCCGGCCCTGAGCGAACCCCTGGAGTTCCTGCTGCAGCGCGAGGGGTACGACACCTCCGTCGCTGCCGACGGCGTCACCGCGCTGTCGAAGTTCGACACGGACGACCCCGACCTCGTCCTGCTCGACCTCATGCTCCCCGGCCTGAGCGGCACCGAGGTGTGCCGGCAGATCCGCACCCGGTCGAACGTCCCCATCATCATGCTCACCGCGAAGGACTCCGAGGTGGACATCGTCGTCGGGCTGGAGCTCGGCGCGGACGACTACGTGACGAAGCCGTACTCAACGCGGGAGCTCCTGGCCCGGCTCCGTGCCGTCCTCCGCCGTCGCACCGAGGACGACCCGGGCGACGTCGGCATCCTGCAGGTGGGCGGCATCCGGATGGACGTCGAGCGCCACACGGTGTCGGTCGACGGCTCGGAGACGCCGATGCCGCTCAAGGAGTTCGAGCTGCTCGAGCTGCTGCTGCGCAACGCCGGCCGCGTGCTCACCCGCGGGCAGCTCATCGACCGGGTGTGGGGGTCGGACTACTTCGGCGACACGAAGACGCTCGACGTGCACATCAAGCGCATCCGCTCGAAGATCGAGCGCGTGCCGAGCACCCCGGAGGTCCTCGTGACGGTCCGCGGGCTCGGGTACCGCATCGAGGCGTAGCCGCGTCCGGACAGACAGGAGGCCCGGAGCCGGTCCTGCGGGACCAGCCCCGGGCCTCCCGGGTGTCTGCTGCGTCAGTTCGTGCCGTTGTCGCCCTCGGACGAGTCGGTCTGCGGACCCTCCTGCGTGCCGGGGGCGTCGGCGCCACCGGTCGGCTGCGTGCCGCTGACGGAGGGGGAGGTCTCGGTCGGCGTCGGCGTGGGGGTCGGCGCGAGGGTCTGGTACTCCTCCTGCGCGCTCGTGAGGACCGGCACGGTGGCCGACGCGCCCTCGGCGCCCTGGTACGAGAAGTACATCTTCACGAGCGAGCCCGGCTTCGCGGTGACGTCGTCGAAGTCGACGGTGTCGTGCTGCTCGTCGTCGGCGAGCACGACGGTCGAGTTGCTCGGGACCTCGACGGTCTGGTCGGTGCCGTCGAGCTCGAGCGTGACGGTGCGGTCGCGCTCCCCGGTGTTGACCAGGGTGCCGACGAAGCGGGCGTCCTCGCCGGTGTCCGTGATGAGCAGGGCGTTGCGCACGTCGATGCTGCCCGTCGACACGTCGACGCCGTCGGTGATCTGGCGGATCTCCTTGGTGCGCGCCGGCGACAAGAACTCGCAGCCGGTGGCGCCGAGGGCGATGGACGCGGCGACGGCGACGGAAACGAGTACCCGAGCTCGCAAGAGGTTCCTCCGGAAGTCAACGATGGCGGACCGTGCGGCCCTGGCGATCATCCTACCCAGGCCCCGGGACGGCCGGAGGTCAGGGTCGGCGGTGCCCCGCGCGCCCCGGCCCGTCGCCGCCGGCCCGGCCCATTACCCGAACGGGCCTTGTGGTAAACTGAAGGTCTGGGAACGGAGCCTGATACATGCAATTCGAGGTCGGCGAGACCGTCGTCTACCCCCATCACGGGGCGGCAACCATCTCTGAAGTCAAGACTCGCGTCATCAAGGGCGAGGAGAAGGTCTACCTGAAGCTGCGCGTCACGCAGGGTGACCTCACGATCGAGGTCCCGGCGGACAACGTCGACCTGGTCGGCGTCCGCGACGTGATCGGCAAGGAAGGCCTCGACAAGGTCTTCGAGGTCCTGCGGGCACCGTTCACCGAGGAGCCAACCAACTGGTCGCGCCGCTACAAGGCGAACCTCGAGAAGCTCGCTTCGGGGGACGTCATCAAGGTGTCCGAGGTCGTGCGTGACCTCTGGCGCCGCGACCAGGACCGCGGACTCTCCGCGGGCGAGAAGCGGATGCTGGCCAAGGCTCGGCAGATCCTCATCTCCGAGCTGGCCCTGGCCGAGAAGACCGACGAGGACAAGGCATCGACCGTCCTCGACGAGGTCCTCGCCTCCTAGCGCGAACCGCAGCTGGACCACACGACGACGACCGTCCTGCTCCCCGATCGGGTGAGCAGGGCGGTCGTCGTCGTCGCGGCGGGTTCCGGCACCCGCCTCGGGCTCGGGACGGCCAAGGCGTTCGTCCCCGTCGCCGGTGAACGCATGCTCGTCCGCGCATTGCGGACGGTGCTCGCGCTGACCGAGCCGACGTTCGTCGCGGTCGTGGCACCGGCGGACTGGCTCGACGAGTGCCGGGAACTCGTCGCCTCCGTCGCGGGCGCCGCGGTCGCGTACACGACGGTCGTGCCGGGAGGCGCGGACCGCCACGCGTCGGTCGAGGCCGGCCTGGCAGCCCTGCCGGACTCCGTCGTCACGGTCCTCGTTCACGACGCCGCGCGGTGCCTCACCCCGGCGAGCCAGTTCGAGCGGGTCTTCGCCGCGGTGCTGGCGTCGGGCGCCGGGGTGGTCCCGGGCCTGCCGGTCACCGACACCGTGAAGCATGTCGACGGGGACACCGTGGTCGAGACCGTCGACCGGTCGGCGCTGGTCGGGGTGCAGACGCCGCAGGGCTTCCCGCTCGCGGACCTCCGCCGCGCGTACGCCGGGGCCGCCCGCGCCGAGACCGACGACGCCGGGGTGTTCCAGGCGGCCGGCGGGACGGTCCGGACCGTGCCCGGTGACGCCGACGCGTTCAAGATCACCACGCGGTGGGACCTCGGTCGTGCCGAGGCCGTCGTCGCCGAGCGTGCGGCGGCCGCGTCGACGCCTCCGTCGCTCGACCTCAGGGTCGGGCTCGGTGTCGACGTGCACGCCTTCGACGCCGCGAGCCCCTGCCGCGTCGGTCTGCTCGACTTCCCGGGTGAAGCGGGCCTCTCCGGACACAGCGACGGGGACGCCGTCGCGCACGCGGTGTGCGACGCGCTGCTCTCCGCAGGCGGCCTCGGGGACATCGGCGGGCGGTTCGGCACGTCCGACCCGCGGTACGCCGGAGCGACCGGGGACGTCTTCGTCCGCGGGGCCGTCGAGCTGCTCCGCGCGGAGGGCCTCGTCCCCGTCCGTGTCACGGTCCAGGTCGTCGGGAACCGCCCGCGCATCGGGGCTCGTCGCGAGGAGATGCAGGACGCCCTCGCCGCGGTCGTCGGCGCTCCCGTCGCGGTCTCCGGCACGACGACCGACGGGCTCGGCTTCACCGGGCGGGGCGAGGGGCTCACCGCGATCGCCACGGCCGTCGTCCGGGCCGTCTGAACACTCCACAGGCCCTGCCCTGTTCCGTCGCGGTGGGGGCGTCCCCCTCTAGGCTTGTCCTGTGACCGTTCGCCTGTACGACTCCCGCGCCGCCGACGTCGTCGACCTCGTGCCCCTGGTCGACGGACAGGTCAGCATGTACGTGTGTGGGCCGACCGTGCAGTCCTCCCCGCACATCGGACACCTCCGGTCCGCGCTCGTCTACGACATCTGGCGTCGCTGGTTGAGTCACCGCGGGTACCGGGTCACCCTCGTGCGGAACGTCACCGACATCGACGACAAGGTGCTCGACCTCGCCGCGGGCACCGACGAGGCGTGGTGGGCGCGGGCCTACCGCGTCGAACTCGAGTTCACCGCCGCCTACGCCGCGCTCGGCATCCTGCCGCCGACGTACGAGCCCCGCGCGACGGCGAGCATCCCGCAGATGCAGGACATCATCACGAGCCTCATCGAGCGCGGGCACGCCTACCCGGCAGCGGACGGCAGCGGTGACGTGTACTTCGACACCGCGAGCTGGCCGGAGTACGGCGCCCTGACCCGTCAGCGACGCGACGACATGGTCGACGCCACCGACGCCGACCCCCGGGGCAAGCGGGACGCCCGCGACTTCGCCCTGTGGAAGGGCAGCAAGGCGGGGGAGCCGTCCACCGCCAGCTGGGACTCGCCGTGGGGTGCTGGCCGCCCGGGGTGGCACATCGAGTGCTCGGCGATGTCCCGGCGCTACCTCGGCCCGGCGTTCGACATCCACGGCGGCGGCCTCGACCTGCGGTTCCCGCACCACGAGAACGAACTCGCACAGTCCAGCGCGGCGGGGGACGCTTTCGCCTCGTACTGGCTGCACAACGGGCTCGTGACCGTCGGCGGGCAGAAGATGTCCAAGTCCCTCGGCAACTCGATCTTCGCCGCGGACTTCCTGGCGGCCGCACGCCCCGTCGTCGTCCGCTACTTCCTCGGCGCCGCTCACTACCGGTCCACGATCGACCACCACGAGGGCTCCCTCGCCGAGGCCGAGGCCGCACTCGACCGCATCGAGGGCTTCCTCGAGCGCGGTGCCGCACGACTCGAAGGGGTCCGGCTCGCCGACGCCCCGACCGTGCCGCAGGCGTTCGCCGACGCCATGGACGACGACCTCGCGGTGCCCCAGGCGCTGGCCGTCCTGCACGAGACCGTCCGGTCCGGGAACGCAGCGCTCGACGCCGACGATGCGGAAGCGCTCGGTGTCGCGTACCATCAGGTGGCCGCGATGGTGGAGGTGCTCGGCATCGACCCGCGGGCGCCGCACTGGTCGGGTGGTGCGCACGACACCGCCGCAGCACCGCTCGCCGCCCTCGTCGAACGCCTCGTGCAGGAACGCGCCGACGCCAGGGCCGCACGGGACTTCGCCACGGCCGACCGCGTCCGGGACGACCTCGCAGGCGCGGGCATCACGATCGAGGACACACCGTCCGGAACACGCTGGAGCATCGCCTGAACACGGCAGTGCCGAACAGGAGAACTGCATGAAGAACGTCTCGGGGAGCAAGAAGGGTCGTCCGGGCGCCGTCCGGACCGGCCGCAAGGGCAACAAGCAGGTCGGTTCCGGCGGGCAGGGCGCGCAGGCGCTCGAGGGCCGCAAGCCGACGCCGAAGGCCGAGGACCGCCCGTACCACCCGGCCGGCAAGCGCAAGGCCGCCAAGGAGCGCTTCGAGGCTGCGCGTGCCCGTCGTGGCGGCAGCAGCGCCTCGGCGCCGCAGACCCGCTCGGGTGGTCGACCGCCCGCCCGCAAGACCGACGACAGCGAGCTGGTGACCGGCCGCAACTCGGTGCTCGAGGCGCTCCGGACGAAGACGCCGTCGACGACGCTCTACATCGCCGCCCGGATCGAGGTCGACGACCGCGTCAAGGAGATCCTGGCGCTCGCCAACCACCGCGGCGTGCCGATCATGGAGATCATGCGTCCGGAGCTCGACCGCATCACGGGGCACGACAGCGTGCACCAGGGTGTCGCGCTCAAGGTGCCGGCGTACGAGTACGCGGTCGCCGAGGACCTCGTCGAGCGGGCGTTCTCGCGCGACCAGGTCCCGCTCATCGTCGCGCTCGACGGCATCACCGACCCGCGCAACCTCGGTGCGATCATCCGGTCGACGGCCGCGTTCGGTGGGCACGGGGTCATCGTGCCGCAGCGTCGCTCCGTCGGCGTGACCGCGTCGGCGTGGAAGACGTCCGCGGGTGCCGCTGCCCGGACCCCCGTCGCGATGGCGCCGAACCTGACGCAGACCCTCAAGTCGCTGAAGTCGATGGGGCTGTTCGTCCTCGGTCTCGACGGTGGTGGGGACGTCGAGCTGGACGCCCTCGAGCTCGCCGACCGGCCGATCGTCATCGTCGTCGGCTCGGAGGGCAAGGGGCTCTCCCGCCTCGTCACCGAGACGTGCGACGCGATCGTCTCCATCCCGATCTCGAGCGCGACCGAGTCCCTCAACGCGGGCATCGCCGCGAGCGTGACCCTGTGGGAGGTCGCCCGGCGCCGACGCGCCGAGTAGCGCTTCACCAGCGACATCCGGGAGGCCCGGTGCCGGTCCACGCGACCGGCGCCGGGCCTCCCGTCCGTCTGCCCTGGAGGGCGCCGCCCCGCCCAGCCCGCCCACCCCGCCCGACCGCGTCTGCCGCGGTCGCACGACCTGCCGCTCACGTCCGCCGTGGTTCCGCGATCGCGGGATCTCGACGCGCGAGATGCGCGAATTGCGGAACCTGGGGGGGAGGGGGGACGGCTCAGACGGACGCGCGCCAGTCCTCGTCGTCCTCGTCCTCGCCGTCGAGCGGCAGCGCGATCGACGACGTCGGCGGGTTGATGAGCGTGCGCTCGTCCCGCCGGTGCCGCAGCACGTCGTTGATGTAGGCGGTCGTGGCCTCGGGGAGCGACACCGAGCGCTCCTCCTGCTGCGACATGAACCAGCGGTGCTCGAGCAACTCGTGGAACACCTCGGCGGGTTCGAGCCGGCCGCGCAGGTCCCGCGGGATCGCCCGCACGACGGGCTCGAACACCCGCGAGACCCACTCGTGCGCGACCATCTCCTCGTCGAGCTCCTCGCGGCCGTTGCGGGCACGGTACGCGTCCAGGTCGTTGAGCAGTCGTCGGGCCTGGTTCTCCTCGGCGTCGAGGCCGGTCAGACGCAGCAGACGGCGCTGGTGGTGTCCGGCGTCGACGACCTTCGGCTGGATGCGGACCTGTGCGCCGGACTCCGCGGTGCGGATCGACAGCTCCTCGATGTCGAAGCCGAGTGCGTTGAGCCGCTCCACGCGGTCGTTGATGCGCCAGCGCTCCGCCGCGTCGAACTGCTCGGTGCCGGTGAGTTCCGTCCAGAGGGTCCGGTACTGCGCCACGATGCGGTTCGACACGTCCACGGGGTCGGCGTTCTCGTCGAGACGTCCGCCGGCCTCCAGGTCGAGGAGCTCGCCGGCGATGTTCACGCGCGCGACCTCGAGGTCGTTCTCCCGCTGCCCGTTCGACAGCCCGCCCGGGTAGAGCTTCCCGGTCTCGGCGTCCACCAGGTACGCGGCGAACGAGCCGGCGTCGCGGCGGAACAGCGTGTTCGACAGCGAGACGTCCCCCCAGTAGAAGCCGATGACGTGCAGCCGGACGAGCAGGAGCGCCAGGGCGTCCACCAGACGGGTGGCCGTGTCCGGGCGCAGCGTCTGCGAGTACAGCGCCCGGTAGGGCAGCGAGAAGCGCAGGTGCCGGGTGACGAGGACGGGCTGGAGCTCCTCGCCCTCGCGGCCGACGCGGTTCGTGATGACCGCGACGGGGTCCACGCACGGCACGTCCATGCGCTGCAGGGTCCGGAGCATGTCGTACTCGGAGCGCGCGAGTTCGGCGCTCGTCTCCTTGACCGCGACGACGTAGCCGCTGAGGTGCACGAACCGCACCAGGTGCCGCGAGATGCCCTTCGGCAGCGCGACGATCGTCTCGTCGGGCCAGGCCTCGAGCGGCAGGTCCCAGGGAAGGTCGAGCAGGCCGGGGTCGACGGTGGCGGCGGTGATGGTCATGGAGTCGGGCACGACGGGTCCTCAGGTGCTCGGCGGTGGGTCTGGAGGACGGGAGGCTCGGTGCGGGCCCGCACCGAGCCTCCCGTCCCGCAGGTGGGAACGACGGGAGCCCGCCAGGCGCCGGTGACGGCGGATGACGGGCTCCCGGGGGTGGTGATCAGGCGCTGACGACGGCCTTGTCGTCGAGGCGCTCGCCCGACTCGGCGTCGAACACGTGCACGTGACCCTGCTTCGGGCTCACGACGATCGTGTCACCGATCGAGGGGTGGTTGCGACCGTCGACGCGCGTGACGATGTCGGTGCGCGTGCCGTTCACGTCGGCGTGGCCGTAGAGGTAGCCGTCCGCGCCGAGCTCCTCGACGACGTCGACCGTCACGGGCAGGCCCTCGCCGGACTGGGACACGATGATGTCCTCGGGGCGGACGCCCACCGTGACGGCACCCGAGCGGGCGTTCGACAGGGTGTCGCGGTCGATCGGGTGGTTGAGCGACCCGAAGCTGATGCCGCCTTCGAGCACCGACGCCGGCAGGAGGTTCATGGCCGGCGAGCCGATGAAGCCGGCGACGAACACGTTGTTCGGCTTCTCGTAGAGGTCGCGCGGGGTGCCGACCTGCTGCAGGATGCCGTCCTTGAGCACCGCGATGCGGTCGCCCATCGTCAGCGCCTCGGTCTGGTCGTGCGTGACGTAGACCGTGGTGACGCCGAGACGACGCTGCAGCGACGCGATCTGGGTACGGGTCTGGACGCGGAGCTTGGCGTCGAGGTTCGACAGCGGCTCGTCCATGAGGAACACCTGCGGCTGACGGACGATCGCACGGCCCATCGCGACGCGCTGACGCTGACCACCGGAGAGCGCCTTCGGCTTGCGACCGAGGTACTGCTCGAGGTCGAGGAGCTTGGCGGCCTCCTGCACGCGGGTGGCGCGCTCCTCCTTGCCGACGCCGGCGATCTTGAGCGCGAAGCCCATGTTCTCGGCGACGGTCATGTGCGGGTACAGCGCGTAGTTCTGGAACACCATCGCGATGTCGCGGTCCTTCGGCGGGACGTCGGTGACGTCACGGTCGCCGATGCGGATGGCGCCGGAGTTGACCTCTTCGAGGCCGGCGAGCATGCGCAGGGACGTGGACTTGCCACAGCCCGACGGGCCGACGAGGACGAGGAACTCGCCGTCGGCGACGTCCAGGTCGAGGGAGTCCACCGCGGGGCGGTTGCCCCCGGGGTAGAGACGGGTTGCCTTGTCATAGGTGACGGACGCCATGAGCGTTCGGTCCTCTCCACCGGCAGGTACGTGCCGGACGATCCGTGGTGAAGCGGCGGCCCTGTCGGGCCCCGGACGGTCGCCGTCGACCGTCACGCCTCATACAACACGAGTTCTCCGGCTGGCGCCAGTGCGGGGGGCACGCGGGCTCCGGGCGTCGTCGGCTGGTTGGCTGGTTCCCATCGGCCGCCACTACAATCGCCGGGTCCGTCCGCCGACCGGGGGGAGGCCGGCGGACACCGACCAGGAGGACGACCGCACGATGACCAACCGCCCCGAAGGCGACGCCCGCGCCGAGCGCAACGCGCGTCGTGCCGCCGCGCGCGAGCGAGCTCAGCGAACCCGTACCCAGCAGAAGCGACGCCAGCGGGGTGTCCGCATCGGGCTCCAGGTCGGACTGGGCGTCGTGCTGATCGCCGCCGCCACCATCGTCACGCTGGTGCTCGTGAACTCCTCGCGTCCGGCCGGCCCCGGGCCGGACACCATGGCCGACGGCGGGATCACGATCGGCGCCGGGCTCAAGGCCGTCGAGCCCGGCGCTGCGTCCACGCCGTCGCCGAGCTCGACCGCCTCGGCCGAACAGGTCCGGATCACCCTCTACGTGGACTACCTCTGCCCGATCTGCGGTTCGTTCGAGCAGACGAACAGCGAGTACATCGAGGGGCTCGTCGACTCCGGTGCCGCGACCCTCGACGTGCACCCCGTCGCGATCCTGACGAACCGCTCCCAGGGCACGAAGTACTCCCTCCGTGCCGCGAACGCGGCGGCCTGCGTCGCGCAGGAGTCCCCGGACTCGTTCTTCGCCGTGAACCGCGCACTGTTCGCCGCGCAGCCGGAGGAGGGCACGCCGGGCCTCACCGACGAGCAGCTCGCCGACGTCGTCACGACCGTGCCCGGTGTGCGCAAGGGTTCGACGATCGAGCAGTGCATCGAGGACCAGCGGTACGGCAAGTGGGTCGACGAGCGCACCACCGCCGTGACGGGCGGGGACATCCCCGGCTCGGAGCTCACGACCTTCCCGGGGACCCCGCTCGTGCTCGTCAACGGCCAGCAGTACCCGTACTCCACCGCCTCGACGAACGACGAGTTCCGGACCTTCGTCGTCAGCGCCGCGGGCAGCACCGAGACGACCCCCACGCCGACCCCGAGCGCGACCCCCACCGCGTCCGCGGCGCCGTCCGGGTCCGCGTCGCCGACCGCCGGCTGACACCGCACACGAGCTGACCAGCACGACCGACCACGTGTCGGACGCGCACGACGGCCGGGACGCCTCCACGAGGCATCCCGGCCGACGCCGTTCAGAGGGCCGACGCGGGCACGGTGAGCGTGTCGCAGCTCGTCGCACCCCGCTCGTAGCCCCGCTCGAACCAGTCCTGACGCTGCTCGCTCGTGCCGTGCGTGAACGAGTCGGGGTCGACCCGGCCGGTGGCGCGCTCCTGGATGCTGTCGTCGCCGACCGCGCTCGCCGCCGACAGTGCGTCCGCGACCTGGGCGCGGGTGACGGGCTCGAAGAACGTCTCCCCGTTCGCCGACTTAGTGGTCGCCGCGTCACCGACCCAGGCGCCGGCGTAGCAGTCCGCCTGGAGCTCGACGCGGACGCTGTCCGACGCGGCCCCGCTGCCGCTGCGGTCGGTCTCGGCGAAGGTGCCCTCGAGCTGCTGGACGTGGTGGCCCCACTCGTGCGCGACGACGTACATCTCGGCGAGCGGTCCGCCGGACGCCCCGTACGTGGAGCGGAGCTCGTCGTAGAAGTCCGTGTCGACGTAGAGAGCACGGTCGGGCGGGCAGTAGAACGGGCCCGTCGACGCCGAGGCCGTCCCGCATCCGGTGTCGGTCGACCCGGTGAACAGGAAGAACTCCGGCGTCGAATAGCTGACCCCGAGCTGCTCGGCCTCGGCGGACCAGTACGCGTCGAGGGACTCCGCAGCGCCCTCCATGCGGCAGTCGATGCTCGCGTTCGCGTCGCGACCGGTGCGGCACTCGGCGACCGGTGAGGCCTGCGCGCCGCCCTGCTGGATGGTCGTCAATCCGCCGCCACCGCCGACGACGCCGCTGAGGTCGACCCCGGTGAACTGTGCGATGAGGAACACCACGATCACGGTGCCGATGGACCCGCCGCCGATCGCCACACCACGACCGGGGCCGCGCCGCTTGACCTTGCCGCCACTGAGCTGCGAGTCGTCGTTGAACGTCATGGCGTCGAACCTACGGACATGGCGCGGGGGACGTGTGCACCGGTGCGACCGTCGGGCGTGGCGCGAGTAGACCGGGGGCATGCCGATCCTCGACGAGACCCACCCCTTGTTCCTGCTCGCGATGGACCAACGGTCCTCGCTCCTCGAGCACACCTACGACGAGGACTCCGGAGAGCCCGCGGACGAGGCCGAGGCCCAGCGCGTCCGTGCCGGCAAACAGCTCGTCTACCGTGGCCTGCTCACCGCCCTCGCCGCCGGTGCAGCGCGCGAGCACACGGGTGTCCTCGTCGACGAGCGGTACGGCGCCGACGTGGCCCGGCTCGTCAAGGAGGCCGGGCTGCAGCTCGCGATGCCGGTCGAGCGGTCCGGCCGCGAGTGGTTCGAGCTCGAGTACGGCGACGACTGGGTCGCCCACGTCGACGCGTTCGACCCGGACTGGGTGAAGGTGCTCGTGCGGGACAACCCGGCGTTCGACGCCGAGCACCGTGCGCAGCAGGCCGCCGCGCTCGCCGACGTCGCGGCGACCCTGCACGACGCGGGCCGTCCGTTCCTCGTGGAACTGCTCGTCCCGGCGACCGACGAGCAGCGCGACGCGGTCGAGGACTACGACCGCGACCTCCGCCCGGACCTCGTCGTGCAGGTCCTCGAGTACCTGCAGGACCACGGCGTCGAAGCCGACGTGTGGAAGCTCGAGGGGCTCGACCGCACCGAGGACGCCGAGCGCGTCGTCGCCGCCGCCCGCCGCGGTGGTCGGGACGCCGTCCGGTGCATCGTCCTCGGGCGGGACGCCCCCGAGGAGCAGCTCGACCACTGGCTGCGCACCGCGGCGCCGGTCGACGGGTTCGTCGGCTTCGCGATCGGACGGAGCAACTGGGAGGAGGCGCTCGAGGACGTCGTCCGCGAGCACCTCGACACCGAGGCCGCCGAACAGCTCATCGCGGCCAACTACCGCCACTTCGTCGACACCTGGCTCGAGGCCCGCAGAGGGATCGAGCACGGTGTGGACGCGGGCGCCGTCTGAGCTGACCGGACCCGGCCGGTCGACGCGGGTCAGGTGCGGACCAGCGGCTCCACGGACGCCAGGTCCGCGCCGATCCCGACGTCCACCAGTTCGATGCGCCCGGCGAGCGTCGCCGCCGGACCGCGGAGGAGCCCGGCCTTCACCCCGCCGAACGTCACGGTGACGTCGGCGTGGAGCACGTGGTCGTCCGCGATGCCGCCGGTGTCCACGTCGATGCCACTCGGCACGTCGACGGCCACGACGAACGGGGCCCGCTGTTCGCGTGCGAGCTCCCGGAGCGCCGCGACGACGTCGCGCGCGGGGGAACGCAGCGGTCCTCCGCCGCCGATCCCCAGGATCCCGTCGAGCACCAGGTCGGCCTCGAGCGCCGCCTCCCGCGCGACCGACGCGAGCCGTTCCCCCGCCGGGGGCGTCGCCGCACGCAGGATGTCGGCGGCCCCCGCCGCCGAGGGCACCGGGCCGCCGTCCGCGGGGTCGTCCAGGAGGCGCGCCCCGGCCTCCCGGGCTGCGGCCAGGCCCGCCTCGTGGACACGGGAGCCGACGCGGAGGACCGTCACGTGCCTCCCGGCCGCCGCCAGCCGCGCAGCGGCGAACAGCGCGTCACCGCCGTTGTCACCGCTGCCGACCAGGACGAGGACGGAGCCGGGGCCGTCCCCCGGGCGGATCGCGGGGTCGTCGAGCAGGTCCGCGACGATCGCGGCGAGCCCGTCCGCGGCCCGCTGCATGAGCGGCTCACCCGCCTCGAGGTGGGGGCGTTCCGCCGCTCGGATCTGGTCGCCGCCGTAGCCGTCCATACCGGCCACTGTGGCCCCACTACCCTGGACGGGCCATGTCACTCGTCCCCGAAGCGCCCCGTCCCCGCGTCGTGATGTCCCCGGACGGTCTGCCGCTCGCCACCTACGACTTCGGCGATCCCGACGCGCCCGCGGTCCTCGCCGTGCACGGCTTCGCGTCCGGGGCCGTCCTCAACTGGCACGCCTCCGGCTGGACCCGCGACCTCGTCCGCGCCGGCCACCGCGTCCTCGCGTTCGACCAGCGCGGCCACGGCGCCAGCGGGAAGCCGCACGAGCCGCACAGCTACTCCATGGACCTGCTCGTCGACGACGTCACGGCGGTGGTGGACACCTACCTGCTCGACGACGTCGCGTTCCTGGGGTACTCCCTCGGCGCCCGGGTCGGGTGGCACGCCGCCGAGCGGATGTCGGACCGGATCTCGCGCGCGGTGCTCGGCGGGATCCCGGACGCGGACCCCATGCGGCGCGTCCGCGTCGACCAGGCGTGGGCGTTCATCACCGACGGCACCCCGGTCGAGGACCGCGTCACGAACGGGTACCTCACGATGGCGGCGAACGTCGAGGGCAACGACCTCCGCGCGCTCGTCGCGATGGTGGAGGGGATGCGCGACAGCGTCGAGCCGACGCCGGCGAACGCGCCGACGCAGCCGCTGCTGCTGGCCGCCGGCAGCGAGGACGGGATCAAGGACAGCGCGCTCCGGCTCGCCGAGGCAGCGCCGCACGCGACCTTCGTCGAGATCCCGGGGCGCAACCACTTCAATGCCCCCACGTCGCGGCACTTCCGGGAGGCGGCGATCGCGTTCCTGGGGCAGGGGCGGTAGCGGGGCGCTCGCGTCTGCAGACCGTTGACCGGTACTCGTGGACCCTTCCGCCGTCGAGGGGGCGCGGCGTAGCGTCCGCCGCATGGACTACAGACTCCTCGGCAACAGCGGGACAGTGGTGTCGTCGCTGACCCTCGGCACCATGACGTTCGGCAGCGAAGCTGACGAACCGACCTCCCACGCCATCATCGACGCCTTCGTCGCGGGCGGTGGCACGTTCATCGACACCGCCGACGTGTACTCGGGCAACGACTCCGAGCGCATCATCGGACGCTGGCTCCGCGACCACCCCACCGACGCGCAGCAGGTGGTGCTCACCACGAAGGGGCGCTTCCCGCAGGGCGACGGCCCGAACGACCTCGGCCTCTCGCGCCGGCACCTCCGCGTTGCCCTCGACGCGTCGCTGGAGCGGCTCGGCGTCGACCACATCGACCTCTACCAGATGCACGCGTGGGACGCCCTCACCCCGATCGAGGAGACCCTGCGCTTCCTCGACGACGCCGTGTCGGCCGGCAAGATCGGCTCCTACGGGTTCTCGAACTACCTGGGCTACCAGGTCACGAAGGCGGTCTACGAGGCCCGTCTGCACGACTGGGCGCCCCCGGTCACGCTCCAGCCGCAGTACAACCTGCTCGTCCGCGACATCGAGCACGAGGTCGTGCCCGCCTGCCTCGACGCCGGGATCGGGCTGCTCCCGTGGTCCCCGCTCGCCGGTGGCTGGCTCTCCGGGAAGTACCAGCGCGACGAGGCCCCGACCGGGTCGACCCGACTCGGTGAGGACCCGAAGCGCGGCATGGAGGCGTGGGAGGCCCGCAACGCCGACGAGCGCACGTGGAAGGTGCTCGACGCGGTGTCCGCCGTCGCGGACGCGCACGGCGCCTCGCGCTCCCAGGTCGCCCTGGCCTGGCTCCTCGCCCGGCCGGCGGTGACGAGCGTCCTCCTCGGCGCACGGACCGTCGAGCAGCTGCAGGACAACCTCGGCGCCGCGGACCTCGTGCTCGACCAGGCCGAGCTGCAGACGCTCACCGAGGCGAGCGCTCCCCGCATCGACGACTACCCGTACGGCACGGCCGGCGTCGCCCAGCGCGAGCGGAAGACCACCGGCGGTCGCTGACGGCGCCAGGCGGTCGCCGGGGCCCCGCCTTCGCGGCGTGCCCCGGTGACGCGTGGGGCCTACCGCGCCGCACCGGGCCGCCGCGCCGCGGCATGCCAGGTGGGGCCGCCGTGCCGGGGTCGGGCCGCCGGGACGGGCCCTGGCCGCCGTGCTGCGCCGGGGTGCGGCCGCCACGCCGCCGCCCGGCCTCCTCGGTGGGAGACGCCCGCGGCCTGCGTAGGATCTCGGGGTGCCCAGTCGCCGCGCCCCCTGGTCCCCTGACCGCCGGTCGGTCGACGACCCCGACGCGGCACGAGCGCTGACCGACGATCGCGCCACGGACGGTCCGGTCCAGCACCGCGGAGCGCCGCACCACGCAGCGCAGCACCGCGGACCACTGGCTCGGCGAGCGCTCGACCGCGGCGTGCTCGACCGGGCGTGGCTGCGCGTCACGGCCCTCGTGCTGCTCGCGGTCGCGGCCGCCTACCAGTGCTTCTGGCGCATCGGCGCCGACAACATCGGCGGGGACGAGGCCACCTACGTCAAGGCCGGCCTCGCGTACGTGCACGGGGCGTTCGACCAGAACCGCGAGCACCCACCGACCGCCAAGTACCTGTTCGGCCTCGCGCAACTGGTCGGTGGGCCGGGCGCCGTCGCACCCCGGGTCCTGGTCGCGTCGCTCGTCGTCCTCGGTGCGGCGGTCATGTTCGTCTGGCTGCGCGCGGAGGTCGGCTTCTGGTCCGGGTTCGCGGCCGCCGCACTCTGGACCATCGCCCCTCGCGGCGGTGCCGGTGCCCGCCTGGACCGGGTGGCGCTGCTCGACCCGGTGATGGTGTTCTTCGCCCTGGCGGCACTCTTCGCGATCTGGGTGTGGATCCGTACCGACCGCTGGTGGTGGGTGCCCGTGTCGGCGGTGCTCATGGCGGCGTCGGTCACGTCGAAGGCGTCGACCCTCGTGCTGCTGCCGGTCTTCGTCCTGGCCCCGGTGTTGTTCGGCCGGTGGCGTGCGCTCGTCGTCGGCGGAGCGGTGTGGGCGGCCACGTTCGTCGTCACCGTCGTCGCGCTTTACGCCCCCATGGGGATGCGCTCCGCGGTGCAGTACATGCTCACCTTCCAGTCCGGACAGAACGAGCACGGACACCTCATCTCGATCGCCGGCCACACGTACCAGTTCGCTCCGTGGTGGGCGAACTGGTGGTTCCTGCTCCGCGGGGTCGGCGCGCCCGTCGTGGTGGTGCTCGCCGTCGCCGTGCTGCTCGCGGTGGTCGTGCGTCCGGGCAGGCTCGTGCTGTTCCTCCTCGCGCCGCTCGTGCTGCTCGTGGCGTTCTACTCGCTCGCCGCCGAGATCGCGCTGCCGACCTACTACGCGGCGTGGATGCCGTTCATCGTGATGCTCGCCGCCGTGGGGCTCGGGCAGCTCGGCCGCGTGCGGCCGCGGTGGCTGACGAGCAGCATCGCCGTCGTGCTCGTCGTGGTGACACTCGTCGGGAGCATCCCGACCGCGCGGACGATCTGGGAGGCGCGTGCCACCGGCGTCGCCCGGCTGCTCCCGCTCCTGCGGCACGAGGGCATCCGGGACGGTCAGGTCTTCTTCGGCGCGATCACCCCGAGCGACTACGACCAGTACGTCGGGGACCGCGGGGTCCGGGACGTGGTCGATGCACCGTTCGTCGCAATCGTGGTCGGCCGGGACCGTCGCTTCCCGCTGCCGCCGGAGGTGCAGGAACTGCTGACGTCCGAGCGGTCGTCGTTCGAGCGGGTGCGACTCGACCGCGTCGTGGCGTGGATCCCGGACGGGGAGATCGTCCGGACGTCCGACGGTGGGCTGACCGTGCGGCGCTGACCGTCGGGCGCTGACCGTCGGGCGCTGACCGTCGGGCGCCGCCCCGGTGTGGGTGGCCGTGAGCGACGGCTCCGCCTTCGGCTGCACGGGAAGCCGTGATCTGGGGCCGGCAGCGGGACTTGAACCCGCAACCCCCGTATTACAAGTACGGTGCGCTACCAATTGCGCCATGCCGGCTGACCCGCCCATCGTACCGGGCGGACACGACGACGGCGCCCGGGCCGCAGCCCGAGCGCCGTCACACCCGCCTACTCCTGCGCCGAGAAGTTGAGCGAGATCGAGTTCATGCAGTAGCGGTCGCCCGTGGGCGTCCCGAAGCCGTCCGGGAACACGTGGCCGAGGTGGCCGCCGCAGTTCGCGCAGCGGACCTCGGTGCGGGCCATGCCGAGCGAGTTGTCCTCGATGAGCTGCACCGCGTCGGGATCGACCGACTCGTAGAACGACGGCCAGCCGCAGCCGGAGTCGAACTTCGTGCCGCTCTTGAACAGCTCCGCACCACACGCCGCACACGTGTAGACGCCGGCACGCTCCTCGTCGAGGAGTTCACCGGTCCACGGGCGCTCCGTCCCGGCCTGGCGCAGCACGGCGTACTGGTCAGGGGAGAGCTCCTCGCGCCACTGGGCGTCGGACTTTTCGACCTTGTAAGCCATGTGCGTACCTCCTGGTTCCGACCGGGGCTCGTGCCCGCCGGTCATCGTGCGTCACACCAGTAAACTCCGACCGATGTCCGAGCATTCCGTCCGCCGTGCCCGCTGGGAGCACCTGACGACCGACGAACTGTACGACATCGTGCGGCTCCGGAACCGGGTGTTCGCCCTCGAACAGCGGGTCTCGGCCGAGGACTTCGACGGCCGTGACCGCGACCCGGACACCGAGCACTGGTGGGTCGGGGGCGCGGACGGACCGGTCGTCGGGTACCTCCGCCTGGTCCGGCCGGCCCCGGACGAGCCGCACCCCGCGGGGACCGCTGTGCCGACCCGCGTGATCGGCCGTGTCGCCACCCACCCCGACCACCGCGGCCAGGGCATCGCCGGCGGCCTGGTGGCGGCGGTGCTCGGGTCGCACGGCGCCGAGCCGTTCGTCCTGCACGCCCAGCAGTACGTCGCCGGACTGTACGAACGGCACGGGTTCGTCCGCTTCGGCGCCCCCTACGACGAGGCCAGCATCACCCACGTCGGCATGTACCGCCCCGGGGCCTGATGGACACGCGGGACCGCTACCGCGCCTACGCCGACCGGATCGACGGGGTCTCCCCGACGTACGCCGCCTGGGCGCGCTCGGTCGAGGGTCCGCTCGTCGACCTGCTCGACGCCGTGCCGGAGCCGAAGCGCCAGCCCGAGCTCCTGTTCGCGGTCGCGCGACGGCTGGGTGCCGACCCTGCTGACCCGGCAGCGCTCCGCGCACTCGGCCGGGAGGCCGGCCCCGCCCTCGTCGCGGCCCTCACCACCGCCACGGTGCAGGCCAACGACCCGCGACGGCTCGCCCCCGTCGTCCCGGTGCTCGCCGCGCTCTCGGCGGCCTCGGCGCGACCCCTCGGTCTGCTCGACGTCGGAGCGGCGGCCGGACTCTGCTCGATCCCGGACCGCGTGACGCTCGACCACCGGCTCGTCGACCGTGCGCGTCCGGCCGGTCCGGTCCCGGGCGGTCCGGTCCCGTCCGGTCTGTTCCCGTCCGGCCCGGGGCCAACGCAGCGCGGACGACGGAGCGCGACGGCGGGCGACCTCGTCCGGGTGCACACGGCGGTCGAGGGGCCCGCGGTGCACCTCGTCGCCGAGGTCGTGGGGACACCACCCGCTCCCGCGACGACCCCGATCCGGATCGGTGCCCGCGTCGCCCTCGACCCGAACCCGATCGACCCCGCGGCGCCGGACGCGTTCGCCCGACTCGTCGAGGCCGTCCCGCCCGAGGCGACGGACCGGACCGCCCTGATGCGGGACGCGCTGCGGGCAACGCTGGTCGAGCCTCCCGTCCGGGTCCGCGGCAGCGTGCCGGACGACCTCGACCGGGCCCTCGACGCCCTGCCGGACGACTGCGAGCCGGTCGTCATGACCACGGGGACGCTCGTCTACGTGCCGGGCGTTGGGCGGCAGCGCTTCGTCGACCGGCTCCGCGAGCGGGGTGTCCGCTGGGTGGCGCTCGAACGCACCGGTGTCCTCACCGGGGTCGCGGCGACCCTGCCGGAGGTCGTCGACCCCGCGGACCCGGACGCCTTCGCGACGCTCTCGCTCGACGGCCGGGCGCTCGCCGTGTCGGACGCCTTCGGCACCCGCGTCCGGTGGTCCGCCCCGCCCGAGGTGCTGGCGGAGACCGTGGGGTGAGCGGGTTCCGCGACAGTCCAGCACCGTGCCAGGGTCGACATGCCGCGCACCCCTACGATGTGCGAGACCTGCAACCCGTTCGCGATCGGACCAGCCTGTGACCGCCCTCCCCGCCGACGAGCTCACCGAGCTCGCCAAGCACGTGCTCGCGTTCGAGCACGACCGGGCGCGGCACGACCGGACGAAGGAAGCGGAGATCCGGGTCGAGTTCGACATGTCGCCGACGCGGTACTACCAGGTGCTCAACCGCGTGATCGACACACCGGCCGCCCTCGCGTACGACCCGCAGCTCGTCACCCGGCTGCAGCGGCTCCGCAGCGCCCGGACGAGCGCACGCGCTGCCCGCAGTTTCGTCGCGCCCCCGGCCGACCCCGAAGGACGTGAAGAGGAACGATGACGAGATTCCCGCGAGACCGGTTCGACGACGTCGCAGACGGCCCCCGGGTCGGCGCCCACCGTGGTGCTGCCCGCCGGGGTGGCGGGTGGGTCGTCTTCGCGTGGGCCGCACTCGCGACCGGCGTGCTGGTCGGCATCGGGGTCCTCGTCCTCGCCCTGCTGAACGGCAGCGTGCAGTTCACGGAGGGGAGTGGTGGGTCGACGGCGTCCGCGACCTCGACGCCCTCGGCCAGCGCATCCTCGGACTCGGACTCGGGTGCCGGCGCTGACGCGGACTCCGGGTCGGACGACGGGGGAGCGACGCAGTCGCCGTCGGCAGCGGCCGGCGCATCTGCTGCCGACCAGGGTGCGACGACGCTCGTCGTGCTGAACGGGACCTCGACGACCGGTCTGGCCGCGAACGCCTCGACGCGGCTCGGGACCGCCGGGTGGACCGTGAGTTCGACCGGGGACGCCGGGACGACCGGGGCGACCCAGACGATCGTCTACTACCAGCAGGAGTCGCAGGCGGCCGTCGCACAGGGCGTCGCGCAGGCGCTCGGGGTCAGCGCGGTGCAGCAGTCGGCGGCGTTCCCGAACGCGGACGTCTCGGTCGTGCTCGGCTCCGACTACACGGGCTGATCGGGGTCCGCGGCGGTCCTCCGTGGTCGTCGTGTTTCCGTCACGTTGCGGATCGGGGTGCTCCGCGTGAAATGCGTGTCACACCCCTTGCCGAAATGCCGTCCTTCGGTCAGAGTCACCAGTGGTCACCCCGTGATCGCGACGACGCCTCATGTTGCCGTCCGGGAGCGGGTGAGTCGACATGCGCTCGGACCCGGCGGTCACCTCGCGCGAGGAGGCCGTCGTTCGCAACAGCAGTACCGCAGGGAGCAAGGATCATGGCCAACGGAACCGTGAAGTGGTTCAACGCCGAGAAGGGCTTCGGCTTCATCACCGTGGATGGAGGGGGCCAGGACGTGTTCGTGCACTACTCGGCCATCGACATGAGCGGCTACAAGGTCCTCGAGGAGGGCCAGGCGGTGACGTTCGACGTCGGCACCGGGTCGAAGGGCCCGCAGGCCGAGTCGGTCCGTCCCGCGTAGTCGTCCGGAACCACTCGCGAACGCGCCGTCCCCTCGGGGGCGGCGCGTTCGTCGTCCGCCGGGACGCGGTGGGTCGACCTGTGGAGTGGGGCAGAGCCTCCCCACTGTGTTGCACTCTCGGGTGGCGAGTGCCAGAATCGGGCTTGGCACTCGGCCAGGCTGAGTGCCAGAACGACCCCGATGACGACGTCCGGGAGGGACGAAGAACTCACATGGCAAAGATCATTGCTTTCAACGAAGAGGCCCGACGCGGCCTCGAGCGCGGCCTCAACCAGCTGGCCGACGCCGTGAAGGTGACGCTCGGCCCGCGCGGCCGCAACGTCGTCCTCGAGAAGAAGTGGGGCGCCCCCACGATCACGAACGACGGTGTCTCCATCGCCAAGGAGATCGAGCTCGACGACCCGTACGAGAAGATCGGTGCGGAGCTCGTCAAGGAGGTCGCCAAGAAGACCGACGACGTCGCCGGTGACGGTACGACCACCGCGACCGTCCTCGCCCAGGCCCTCGTCCGCGAAGGCCTCCGCAACGTCGCCGCCGGCGCCGACCCCATCTCCCTGAAGCGCGGCATCGAGAAGGCCGTCGCGGCCGTCTCCGAGCAGCTGCTCGCCGACGCCAAGGAGATCGAGACCAAGGACCAGATCGCCGCCACCGCGTCGATCTCGGCCGCTGACCCGACCATCGGCGCGCTCATCGCCGAGGCAATCGACAAGGTCGGCAAGGAAGGTGTCGTCACCGTCGAGGAGTCGAACACCTTCGGTACCGAGCTCGAGCTCACCGAGGGCATGCGCTTCGACAAGGGCTACCTGTCGCAGTACTTCGTCACCGACCCCGAGCGCCAGGAAGCCGTCTTCGAGGACGCGTACGTCCTGATCGTCAACTCGAAGATCTCGAACATCAAGGACCTCCTGCCGGTCGTCGACAAGGTGATTCAGGCGGGCAAGCAGCTCCTGATCATCGCCGAGGACGTCGACGGCGAGGCCCTGGCCACGCTCGTCGTGAACAAGATCCGCGGCATCTTCAAGTCCGTCGCCGTCAAGGCCCCGGGCTTCGGCGACCGCCGCAAGGCCATGCTGCAGGACATCGCGATCCTCACCGGCGGCCAGGTCATCTCGGAAGAGGTCGGCCTCAAGCTCGAGAACGCGACGCTCGACCTGCTCGGTCGTGCCCGCAAGGTCGTCATCACCAAGGACGAGACCACGATCGTCGAGGGTGCCGGCGACGCCGACCAGATCGCGGGCCGCGTCAAGCAGATCCGCGCCGAGATCGAGGCGACCGACTCCGACTACGACCGCGAGAAGCTCCAGGAGCGCCTCGCGAAGCTCGCCGGTGGCGTCGCCGTCATCAAGGCGGGTGCCGCGACCGAGGTCGAGCTCAAGGAGCGCAAGCACCGCATCGAGGACGCCGTCCGCAACGCGAAGGCCGCCGTCGAAGAGGGCATCGTCGCCGGTGGTGGCGTCGCCCTCATCCAGGCCGGCAAGGTCGCGCTCGACGGTCTCTCGCTCGAGGGTGACGAGGCCACGGGTGCGAACATCGTGCGCGTCGCCATCGACGCCCCGCTCAAGCAGATCGCGTTGAACGCCGGTCTCGAGCCGGGTGTCGTCGCCGCTCGTGTTCGCGAGCTCGAGGCCGGCCACGGCCTCAACGCTGCGACGGGTGAGTACGTCGACCTCATCGCCGCGGGCATCATCGACCCGGCCAAGGTCACGCGCTCGGCGCTGCAGAACGCCGCGTCGATCGCCGGTCTGTTCCTCACGACCGAGGCCGTCGTCGCCGACAAGCCGGAGAAGACCCCGGCCATGCCGGCCGGCGACCCCACGGGTGGCATGGACTTCTAGTCCGTCCTGCCGGCAAGGGCCCTCGTACGCTGCGCGTGCGGGGGCCCTTCCGCGTGCGCGGCCGTGTTACGGCCGGTGCTGTGTCGCCGAGGTCGCACGAAGTGCCGCCTGCCTGCCTGCGGCGCGGCACATCGAGCGCCCTCGGTGATGCCAGCGCGGCGTGTCGTGCGACTTCAAACGGGTCATCAGGACCCCTTGCAGCCATCGCTCACGCCTGCCCTGCACTGGAGGCACGGAGGCAGCTTCCGTCCACAAGCTCGGGACACAGGCGGAGCACCGGACGCGGCTGCCCGATGCTGCGGTGATGGTGGAACCACGACCGCTGCCCGCGCCGTTCTCCGACGGCCCGTTCAGAGTCCGGGACGCTCTCGCGTCGGGGCTCGACCCGGGTCGGCTCCGCCGGATGGACCTGCAACGTCCCGTCCACGGCGTCCGGGTGGTACGCGGGAGCGACGCCACCATGGTCGACGTGCTCACGCCGCTCCTCCGGCCCGACCAGTTCTTCAGTCACACCACGGCTGCTGCCCTGTGGGGAGCACCACTCCCGCGACGCGTCCGAGCGGAGGTCCACGTCACCACCGCGGGGACCGCCGCCTTGATGCGGCGCCCCGGCATCACCGCGCATCGTGCTCGACCCGACGTTCCCACCGTCACCGCGTTCGGAACCCGTCTCAGCACGCCCGAGCGGAGTTGGTGGGAGTGCGCGAGCGTCCTGACCGTCAGGGAACTCGTCGCGGTGGGCGATGCCCTCGTCGGCAGGGGGTCGCTGACGACGATCGACCGCCTCGCGGCTGCCATCCGTCCGGGACATCGCCACGTCAGGGTGGCGCGAGCAGCGCTGGAACTCGTGCGGGTCGGAGCGGAATCACCGATGGAGACGTGGTTCCGTCTTGCGATCGTCGACGCGGGGTTCCCGGAGCCCGACTTGAACGTCGAGGTCTTCGACGCAGGTGGAGTCTTCCTCGGCCGGGTCGACATGGCCTGGCCTGAGCAACGCATCGCCTTCGAGTACGACGGTGACCATCATCGCGACCGGGACGTCTTCCACCACGACCACCGGCGTGACAACGGGTTCGTCGTCAACGACTGGTTGGTGGTGCACGCCACAGCGGTGGATGCAGCACGTCCCGCTCTGGTCTTCGAGCGACTCCGGCAGGCGTTCGCCGCTCGGAGTCGTGGCGCTTGATGTCGGCACCCAGGCCATGCCGTCCGTTTCCCCCCCGCTACCGTTCTCCTGAAGTCGCAGGACATGCCGCGGCCGATGCGCCGCGGTCGCGCGGACTGCCGCCGCACGGACGGTGAGCAGGCAGTTCGTGCGACCTCGGCGGGGAGCCGCCGACCGCCGACCGCCGCCCGGCGCGCGCGTCAGGACAGGGTGGGGGCCGCGGGGTCAGCGTCGCGGGGCAGGAGCGGGAGCCAGACGCGGAAGGTCGCGCCACCGCCCGGGGTGTCGAACACCTCGACCGACCCGTGGTGCGCGTGCACGATGCCCGACACGATCGCGAGACCGAGCCCCGAGCCGCCGGTGTCCCGCGCGCGCGAGGTGTCGGCACGCCAGAAGCGCTGGAAGATCTTGTCGCGCAGCTGCGGCGGGATGCCCTCGCCGTGGTCGATGACGTCGATGTGCGCCATGCCGCGGTCGTCGTCCACGCCGATGCCGATCTCGATCGGGTCGTCGTGCTCGGTGAACCGCATCGCGTTGCCCATCAGGTTCGTGATGACCTGCCGGATCTTGTTCTCCTCGGCCAGGACGATCGGCGGGCGCTTCGGCAGCACGATCGTCGGCAGCGGGGTGGTCTCGTCCGTCGGCTTCGCGTCGACGTTCATGGCCCGGGTCCGTCGAGCACGCAGTCTGGCGATCGTCTGCCGCGAGAACGCGATCGGCCCGGTGGTGTTGAGCGACGGCGACACCGGGGCGGGACCACCGGCCTCGCCGTCCGCTGCCGGCCCGAAGGAGCTGGCGGGGCGGACGGCCTGCGGGACGTTCTCGCCGGTCACGGCGTCCTCGACGAGGACCTGGATCTCGCGGTCCGGGTTCGAGGCCATCGTGTCGAGGGCCGAGTCGCGGGCGATGGCGACGAGGTCGACGGGCCCGAGCTCGAGGGGCTTCGACTCGTCGATGCGGGCGAGCTGGAGCAGGTCCTGCACGAGCAGGCCCATGCGCTGGGCTTCCTTCTCGATCCGGTCCATGGCCTGGGCGACGTCCTCCTCCTTGCGGAGGGCGCCCATCCGGTAGAGCTCGGCGTACCCGCGGAGCGACACGAGCGGCGTCCGGAGTTCGTGGGATGCGTCACCGACGAAGCGGCGCATCTGGTCGATGGTGCGCTGCCGGTCCTCGAAGGCGTCGTCGATGCGTTCGAGCATGGCGTTCAGGGACCGGTTGAGGCGCCCGACCTCGGTGTTCGGGGTGTCGGCGTCGAGGCGCTGGTTGAAGTCGCCGGCGGCGAAGCGGGCGGCCGTGTCCTCGACGTTGCGGAGCGGGTCGAACGTCGCCGTCACGAGGAGGCGCGTGAGCATCGCCCCGAGCAGGATCACCGCGATGCCGAAGAACAGGAAGATGACGGTGAACCGGAGGATGGTCTGGTCGGTGTCCGCGCTGGACACGGCGACGAGGACGTACCCGGTCTCGGTGGCGCCGTTCGACAGGTTCTGCAGGTTCGCGGGGATGACCTGGGCCCGCCACTCGTGGCTGTGCTGCCGGTCGTACAGGCTGAACGGATGCGCAGCCGACGCGGCGGCCGTGAAGTCCACGCGGGAGATGTCCGGCTGGGACGAGGACTGGGTGTCGCAGATCTGCTCGCCGTTGCCGTCGTACGCGGCCACGTAGGAGCTCTTCTCGAGGACGACGGACAGGTTGCAGTACTGCTCGCCGTCGCTGACGTTCTGCCCCTCGAGCTGCGAGCTCGTGGTCTCGACCTGCGTGTCGAGTCGCAGGTTGAGGTATGTGCTCAGGACGGTCATCGTGCCGAGGCCGGCGACGAGCAGGCCGAGGGCGACCAGGAGGACGGTGATCCCGGTGATCTTGGTGCGGAGGGAGATCCCGTCCCACCAGTGGCTCATTCGCTCGTGCATGCTTCCCCAACAGTAAGCGGCGGCCGTCGGGAAGATCCCGACGGCCGCCGACAGTCAGCTGTGCGACCTGCGCGGTCCGACGCTCAGGAGGCCTTGGTCGCCTTGAGCATGTAGCCGAACCCGCGCTTGGTCTGGATGATCGGCTCGGACGAGTACTGGTCGAGCTTGCGGCGCAGGTAGGAGATGTAGGACTCGACGATCCCGGCGTCGCCGTTGAAGTCGTACTCCCACACGTGGTCGAGGATCTGCGCCTTCGAGAGCACGCGGTTCGGGTTGAGCATGAGGTAGCGGAGGAGCTTGAACTCCGTGGGGGAGAGTTCGATCTGCGCGTCGCCGATGGTGACCTCGTGCGTGTCCTGGTCCATCGTGAGCTCACCCGCGCGGATGATCGCGTCCTCTTCGTCGTTCATCGTGCGACGGAGGATCGCCTTGATGCGGGCGACGATCTCGTCGAGCGAGAACGGCTTGGTGACGTAGTCATCACCTCCGACCGTGAGACCGGTGATCTTGTCCTCGGTGTCGTCCTTCGCCGTGAGGAAGAGGATCGGCGAGGTGTAGCCCGACGAGCGGAGGCGCTTGGTCACGCCGAACCCGTTCATGTCGGGGAGCATGACGTCGAGGATGATGAGGTCCGGCTCCTCCTCGAGCACGGCGGAGATCGCCTGTGCGCCGTTCCCGACCGCACGCACCGCGAATCCGGCGAAGCGCAGCGAGGTCGTGAGGAGATCGCGGATGTTCGGCTCGTCGTCGACGATGAGGATCTTGGGTCCGTCGGTCATGCGACCATCCTCTGACTGTTCCCTGGTTGCTTCCTGGGAGCACTTCGTGTGTTGGCCAGAGGTGGTCTGGAGTCCGGGTACTACGCCACGGCCGGGGCGATCTGGTCCGCGTCGAGGATCGTGTACGAGTACCCCTGCTCCGCGAGGAACCGCTGCCGGTTCTGCGCGAAGTCCTGGTCGACCGTGTCCCGCGTGACGAGCGTGTAGAACGACGCCGGGACGCCGTCCTTGTTCGGGCGGAGGAGGCGGCCGAGCCGCTGTGCTTCTTCTTGGCGGGACCCGAACGAGCCCGACACCTGGATCGCCACGGTCGCGTCCGGCAGGTCGACCGAGAAGTTCGCGACCTTGGACACCACGAGCACGTCGATCGAGCCCTCGCGGAACGCCTGGTACAGCCGCTCCCGTTCCTCGACCGGCGTCGCGCCCGTGATCTCGGCGGCGTCCAGGGAGGCCGCGAGCTCGTCGAGCTGGTCGATGTACTGGCCGATCACCAGGATCTGCTCACCGTGGTGCTTCTCGATGAGGTCCCGCACGACCGGGGTCTTGGCCGGTGAGGTCGCCGCGAGCCGGTACCGCTCGTCGTCGCTCGACGCCGCGTACTCCAGCCGGTCTTCGTGTGCGAGGTCGATCCGGACCTCGTAGCACTCGGCGGGGGAGATGTAGCCCTGGGCCTCGATCTCCTTCCACGGTGCGTCGTAGCGCTTCGGCCCGATCAGGGAGAACACGTCCCCTTCGCGCCCGTCCTCGCGCACGAGCGTCGCGGTGAGCCCGAGGCGACGACGTGCCTGGAGGTCGGCGGTCAGCTTGAACACCGGGGCGGGGAGCAGGTGCACCTCGTCGTAGACCACGAGCCCCCAGTCGAGGGCGTCGAGCAGCGACAGGTGCGTGTACGCGCCCTTCCGGCGGGCGGTGAGGATCTGGTAGGTCGCGATCGTGACCGGCCGGATCTCCTTGACGCTGCCCGAGTACTCGCCGATCTCGTCCTCGGTGAGGGTCGTCCGCTTGAGCAGCTCGGTCCGCCACTGCCGGGCGGAGACGGTGTTCGTGACGAGGATGAGCGTCGTCGCCTTCACGGTCGCCATCGCTCCGGCACCGACCAGCGTCTTGCCGGCACCACAGGGCAGCACGACGACGCCGGACCCCTGCTGGAAGAAGCTGTCCACGGCGTCGTGCTGGTACGGCCGGAGGTCCCAGTCCGTGGTGTCGAGGTCGATGTCGTGCGGCTGACCGGGCGTGTAGCCGGCGAGGTCCTCGGCGGGCCAGCCGATCTTCACGAGCTCCTGCTTGACCTGCCCGCGGGCCCAGGCCTGCAGCTCGACGGCCGTGTCCGAGCGGCGCTCACCGAGGAGCGGCTGGATGCGCTTGGACCGGGTGACCTCGGCCAGGAGCGCGGGGTCCGACGCGGTCAGCACGAGAGCGGGCTGCTGCTCGAGCTCCTCGGTCGGGGAGTTCGCGATGACGGGGGCGTCCTCGCGCTCCTCGCGCCGGATCACCAGACGGCCGTACCGGGAGACGGTGTCCTCGATGTCGACCGTGACGCTCTGCGGCACCGGGAACTTGGCGAACCGTTCGAGGGTGTCGACCATGGACGCGGCGTCGTGTCCGGCCGCCCGGGCGTTCCAGAGGCCGAGCCGCGTGATGCGGTACGTGTGCACGTGCTCGGGTGCCCGCTCGAGCTCGGCGAACACCGCGAGCGCGTGGCGGGCGTCCTCGGCGTCGGGGTGCGCGACCTCGAGCAGCACGGTGCGGTCACTCTGCACGATCAGCGGTCCGTTCATGACGGATCAGCCTAGGCGGCGCAGCTGGTGCGTCGCCCGGTTGTCCACAGGACGGCCGTCAGGCATCGCTCTCGATCGTGACCACGAGGGAGAGCGGGAGGGTCCGCTCGACGTCGACCGCGGTGTCCCTCCCCCGCACCCGACCGGCCGCGACCGAGGTCGGGACGATCGAGAACGGCTTCTCCGACCCGTCCGGCATCCGGACGGTCACGCGGATCGGCGTCCGACCGCGCACGGCCATGTCGATCTGGCGGGCCATCCACTCCTGCTCGGGTTCCGCGTCGCCGCGTTCCGTCGTCAATCGCAGCCGCTCCACCAGGGCGCGGGCCGCCTGCTCCGGTGAGCGGCTCGGCGTCCGCCGCCGGACGGGAGGCCCGGATCGCGTCTCCGGGCGGGCGTCGGCTGCGAGCACGGCCGGGTAGCGCTGGTCCTCGAGTGCACTGGCCACGACGTGCGGCGGGTACTTCGTCACGAGGGTCGTGAGGTCGGGCCGCTCCCACGCCAGCTGGCGGAGCTCGGCGTCGACCCCGACGAGGTCGAGCTGCTCGGGCGTCCCGTGCACGACCGACCCGAGGTCGCCCTCGCCACGGCCCACGACGACACTGCCGTCCCGGGTCGCGACCTGGTCGATGAGGTACGTGAGGGGCTGCGGGACGTCCGTGGCGCCGAGCCGGGTGAAGAGCGCCACGACCTCCTCGCGGGTCCGTCCGGCCCGGAGCGCCCGGCGGAGCGAGTCCTCGGACACCCGGTACCGAGCGGCGAGCCCCGGCGCCTCCAGGTCGGCGACGGCACGGAGGTCGTCGTCGTCGGCGGGCGACAGCGGACCCGGCGCGATGACCGTCAGGTCCGGCTGGAGGTACACGCCGTCGACCGTCCCCGGCAGGTCGGCGACCGCCGCGGCCAGAGCGGCGTCGCGGTCGTCGCCGAGCAGTGCGTGCCCGGTGGACGTCAGGCGCCCGGCCACCGCGAGCCCGAGGACACCCGCGGCGCCGGCCGCGTCGAGCAGGGCCGCGTCGAGCCAGCGCGAGCCGGCTGGGTACGCCCACCGGCCCAGCGCCACGAGGTCGGTGAGGTCGTCGTCCGCGAGCGTGAGGACCTCGACCACGGCGGGGGCGAGGGCGTCGCGCCAGTCGTGCACGAGCGATGCCCACCGCTCCGGCCACGTGGCGTGCAGCCAGGTCCGGCCGCGGTCCGAGACCGTCCAGGACCCGTCCACGGGGTGGGCGGCACCGATCCGGTCGAGCAGGGCGAGGCGGTCCGCGACCACGGCGGCGTCGGCCCCCGTGCGTTCGGCGAGCTGTCGAGCGAGGGGCGCTCCGATCCCGCCCTTCGCGAGCTCGCGGACGGCGCCGTCGTCGGCCGCGCGGAGGAGCTCCGCGAGCACCGTGAGCGTCTCGAAGGCGTGCTCCGCTCCGGTCGCGCGGGCGCGGGCGTCGTCGGTGCCGCCGTCGGCACCCTGCTGGGCGGCGGCTGCGGGGCGGACCGGAGCCGGGCCTCCCGGGCCGTCGGGGACGAGGTCCGGGCGGGCCGCGAGCCGGGAGGTGACCGCGTCGTCGACGGCGCCGTCACGGCCGACGAGCCCGAGTGCGACGGCCGGCGCGAGGTCCTCGGCGGGGCCCCCGTCGCGGAGTGCGACGAGCGTGCGGCGCGGGAGCCGTTCGACGGCGGCGTCCACCGCGTCGTCGGTGCGGAGCGCCTCGGCGAGGTCGAAGAAGTCCGCGATGTGCTGCGGTCCGGACTCGCCGAGCGCGGCGGTGGGGAGGGCGCGCGCGAGCACGAGCTGCTCGAGTGCGTCGTCGGGGAGCTCGCGCAGGCGTGCGGCGAGGTCCGTCGTGGTCGTCATCGTCCTCGGCCGGCGTCCGTGGCGGACGTCAGCGGGCCTCTGCGCGGTGCTGCCGGGCCTTGCGGGTCCAGGTGAGGGCCAGGAGCGCCAGCATGAGGACGAAGGCGACCGGAGGGCCGAAGTAGACGACGCCGAGGGCGACCGGCCAGATGCCGTCCCCGGGGATCTGCTTCATCGTCAGCCACCCAGTGATCATGACGATGAAGCTCGCCAGGATGAGGAGGACGATCCCACCGACCATGAACGCGAGTGTGCGTTCGGTACGATTGGACGTCGCCGGGGGTTCCGCAGCAGTGCGGGGGTCCCCGGTGGATCGGGTCGGCTTGGCCATCGGCCCAGGATATCCGACGCACCGCGGCCGTCCATGTATCGAGGAGTCCCAGCATGCCCACCGGCAAGGTCAAGTTCTACGACGACCAGAAGGGCTTCGGCTTCATCACCGGAGACGACGGCGACCAGGTCTTCCTGCACGCCTCCTCCCTGCCCGACGGTGTGGCCACGGTGAAGGCCGGCACCAAGCTCGAGTACGGCGTGGTGCAGGGCAAGAAGGGTTCGCAGGCGCTGACCGTGCGGATCCTCGAAGCGCCGGCGTCGCTCTCCAAGATGACCCGTCGCTCCGCCGACGACATGGCCGTCATCGTCGAGGACCTGGTGAAGGAACTCGACCGCATCAGCGGTGACCTCAAGCGGGGCCGCTACCCGAAGAACGGTGAGCGGATCGCCACCATCCTGCGACACGTCGCCGACCAGTTGGACGCGTGAACATGACCACCGACCTCACCGAGCTCGCCCGCGGCGCACTGCTCGAGATCACCCCCGAAGCCACCGTCGGGAGCCCCGTCGGCACCGTCGACGAGGGCGACGGCGTCGTCTCCGTCCTCTTCGCCAACCGCATGCCGGGGTACCCGGGGTGGCGCTGGACCGTCAGCATCGCCCAGGTCGAGGGTGACGAGCCCACCGTGCTCGAGGTCGAACTGATGCCGGGTGACGGCTCGTTGCTCGCGCCGGAGTGGGTGCCGTGGTCGGAGCGACTGGCCGAGTACCGGGCCGCGCAGGACGACGAGGAGTCGGACGAGGACGAGGACGAGGACGACTTCGACGACGAGGCTGACGAGGACGACGACGAGTCGGACGACGACGACGAGTCCGACGACGACGACTCGGACGACGATGACGAGTCCGACGACGACGACTCGGATGACGACGACGACTCGGATGACAACGACGACGAGGAGTCGGACGACGACGAGCCCGTCGCCCCGCCCGCCCGCACCCGTGGTCGTCGCCGCACCCGCCGCGTCCGTCCCGTCGACCCGGACGACGACCTGGACCTGGACCAGCTCGACGCCGGCGAGACCGACCCCGGCTTCCACCGGTCCTGACCCGTCGGTCCACCTCACGCAACGAGGGCGGTGTCGCGCAACGGAACACCGTTGCGTGACACCGCCCTCGTTGCGTCTCGCGGCGGCGGGGTCAGCTCGCCAGGGCAGCCACCACGTGGTCGATCGCCCGGGTGAGCTTGGTGACGTCGTCGGGGTCGATCGCCGTGAAGGTCGCGACACGGAGCTGGTTCCGGCCGAGCTTCCGGTACGGCTCCGTGTCGACGATGCCGTTCTGCCGGAGCGTCGCGGCCACGGCCTTGGCGTCGATCGAGTCGTCGAGGTCGATCGTCACGACGACCTGCGACCGGTGCGCCGGGTCGGTGACGAACGGCGTCGCGTAGTCGGAGGCCTCGGCCCAGTCGTAGAGCGTCGAGGACGACGTCTTCGTGCGGCCGTCGGCCCACGCCAGACCACCGGACTGGTTGATCCACCGCACCTGGTCGTCGAGGAGCAGCAGGGTCGTGATCGCCGGGGTGTTCAGCGTCTGGTCCAACCGGGAGTTGTCCACGGCGTTCTTCAGCGACAGGAACTCCGGGATGTAGCGGTCGGACGCGGCGATCCGCTCGACACGCTCGATCGCCGCGGGGGAGAACAGCGCGAGCCAGAGCCCGCCGTCCGAGGCGAAGTTCTTCTGCGGGGCGAAGTAGTAGACGTCGGTCTGGTCGACGTCGAACGCGGCACCACCGGCAGCGCTCGTGGCGTCGACGACGGTCAGTGCGCCGGGGTCGCCCGCGGCCCGGACGACCGGGGCCATGACGCCGGTCGAGGTCTCGTTGTGCGGGTAGGCGTAGACGTCGACACCCTCGACGATCTCGAGCTCGGCGCGGGACCCGCCCGGGGCCTCCACGACGTGCGGTGCCTCGAGCCACGGGGCGGCGGCGGCCTTGGCGAACTTCGACCCGAACTCACCGAAGGACAGGTTCTCCGCCCGGCGCTCGATGAGACCGAAGGCGGCGGCGTCCCAGAACGCGGTCGACCCGCCGTTGCCGAGCACGACCTCGTAGCCGTTGGGCACCTGGAACAGGTCGGCGAGGCCCTGCCGGACGGAGCCGACCAGGTCCTTGACGGGCTTCTGGCGGTGCGAGGTCCCGAGGACGGTCGCTCCGCGGGTGACGAGGGTCTCGAGCTGCGCTCCGCGGATCTTCGACGGACCACATCCGAAGCGGCCGTCGGTGGGGAGGAGGTCGGCTGGGATGACGATGTCTGCCATGGGCCGATCCTACCGACGGCCCTGCGGTCGCCCCCATGGACCGGCCGGACGGGGCGGGGCCGGGACGGGCCTCCCGGCCGGCGTCCGCGCAGAGCGCACGGTGTCGGTCCCGGTGCGTCGGCGCCAGCAAGTAGTGTGGGTCGGGCTGGGTCCACATCAGGAGAGGCGGAGGCGTGACCGATCTCGTCGACACCACGGAGATGTACCTCCGCACCATCCTCGACCTCGAAGAAGAGGGCATCGTCCCGCTGCGCGCCCGGATCTCGGAGCGACTCGGGCACTCGGGCCCCACGGTCTCGCAGACGATCGCCCGCATGGAGCGCGACGGCCTCGTCGTCGTCTCGGGCGACCGGCACCTGGAACTCACCGACACCGGTCGGTCCCGCGCCACGCACGTGATGCGCAAGCACCGTCTGGCCGAGCGGTTGCTCGCCGACGTGATCGGCCTCGACTGGGCCTTCGTCCACGACGAGGCCTGTCGGTGGGAGCACGTGATGAGCGAGCAGGTGGAGGTCCGCCTGCTCGAGATGCTCGGGAACCCGACGGAGTCCCCGTACGGCAACCCGATCCCCGGCCTCGCGGAGATCGGTGGACCCACGGCGGCCGGCTTCCTCGACGGGGTGCGCAACATCGTGGTCGCCACCGACGACACCGACGCGATCGCGACCGGCGTCATCCGCCGTCTGGGCGAGCCGGTGCAGTTCGAGCCGGAGCTGCTGCACCAGCTCCGCGCCGCCGGGGTCATGCCCGGACGCACGGCCAGCGTGCAGCGCGCGGGCGCCTACGTGGCGGTCCGCGTCGACGGCGAGGACGCCGGGATCGAGCTGCCGACCGAGGTCGCGCAGCACGTCTACATCAGCACCGACTGACGTCTCCTCGCCCGCCGCACCCAGGGGCAGGAACGGGCGTGCCCGTCCGTTCCCTGGACGCCCGTCGGACGCGGGTCATCGTCGGCGAGGACGTGCCGACGGCAGGACCGGACGGGCGGCGGGTGAAGGACGTGGTGGGCTCGCTCGAGATCAGCGGCAGGGACGACGTGCTCTGAGCGCCGTGCTCCGGCGATCGGAGCGGCGGTCCTGCTCACCGGCACGCCGGCGAGCCAGTCTGCGTCGCGGGGGAACTGCGACGCCGACCGGGGGAGGGACAGCGACGGACATGGAGTTCGACGCAGGCGACGCGAAGGCGCTCGCGCTGGGGTCCGCCGGCCTGCCGAACGCGGTCGACTCGGCCGGCAAGGTGCACGCCGAGCACGTCTACGTCGGCCAGGCACGGAACGTCCTCCCCGACGAGGCCGGACAGGGCGACCACCTCGCAGCGCTGGGACGCACGGCACCCGGGCACCACGTGGATCCGTCCCGAGAGGCCTTCGGTGCGACGGTCTTCGGGACGGACTCGAACCCGGCCGACGCGGCGGACCGCAGGCCGGTCCTCGACCACGACCCGCTCACCGGTGACAGGTCCGGCTACCTGGACGCCGACACCGAGTCCGTGTACAACGTGGGGCGGGTGACGACGGGGCACGAGGACGATGCGACCGCGTACCACCCGGAACCACCGACGAAGCGAGACCAGGACCTGATCGACGGGAGGCCCTGGTGGATGGCGGGACGATGACGACGACGACCACCGCTCGATGGACCACGGCGAGGCGCGCCGTCGCGGGCGTCCTCGTCATGACGGCCACCACCACCGTGCTCGCAGGCTGTGTCCTGCGGGGATCCGACACCGCAGCACCAGGACGAACGGAGCCGACCGTGGACGCCGACACCGCGAAGCAGCAGATGATCGAAGCCGTCGACGACGCCACCGAGCGACTCGGTGGGGAGTGGAAGGCGCGCACCGGCCCGGACTACCCGGAAGACTGCGAACTCGAGGACGGCACGGGAGGGGCGCAGTGGCGCTACCTGACCGGGAGCACGCTCGAGGGGTCGCCCGACGAGGACGCCACGCGCATGGAGGAGCACTGGAAGTCCCAGGGGATGCAGGTCGTCCGCCGCGAGTCGAGCGACGGTCCCGCGGTCATCGGCAGCGGTGGCGGGAAGATCGCGTCGATCAGCGCGTACGCGTACCCCGGGAACTACACCGTGCAGGCGGTCTCGCTGTGCTTCCCCGGCAACGCCGACGACATCGCCGAGGACCTCTCCGGCGAGTGACCTGTCGCCCGCCGACACAGCCCGGGCCAGGCGCTGCGTCGGGGTGCACCGGAGCCCGCGCTCCGGGGTACCTGCATCCCGTCCTCGTTCGCTGCGATCGCTCGGTGCAGGTGCCGGGCGTCACAGCACGAGGGTCCGTTGATGGACCGGGATCGCCGCGGTGAGCTCGCGCCTGGGTCCTCGTGGTGGGCGAACCATAGGGGGTACGGCCCCGGGGGACAAGACCTGAGTGGACGTACAAGAAGCAGCAGGCCATCGTGGTGACCAATTCCCTCGCTCTGACCAGGGGTTCTTCACCTATCCGTTACCAGGTCACGGTTTCGTCTCGACATGTCCGCGGTGCGCCCGTACACTCGTCGAGTCCCGCGAGCAGCGATCTCGGGACCCGTGGCAGGACGTCTCGTGACCCGTCTCCTGCCTCGATCGGAAACGATGACGAACGGATGGGGTTGCACGCGACCGTCCTCGACCGGGCGCGTGTCACGAGGCGCCCGAGACCCACTTGACCCACACCGGAACCGCCGCGGACGACCCGACCGCGAACCCGACGACCACCGGTGACACCGTCGCAGCTCCCCTGACCCGCAGGGCAGCACGCGAAGCAGCCGAGCGTGCCGCACGTCGCCCGCTCGCCCGCACGGCGTCCGCCCCGACCGCACCCCGTACGAGCGCAGCCCGTCCGGCAGCCGCCCGGACGCCCGCCACCCGCGCTGCCGCGACCCGTGACGGCCGCGCCCTCGGCGTCACCCGCGCGGCCGCTCCGTCAGCGTCGTCCCGCAAGCGCCGGTTCATGGCTCCCGTCGTCCTGGCCGTCGCGGCGGGGATGTTCGGCACGATGGCCGTCCCGGCCGCCTTCGCGACCACCTCCACGTCGCAGGCCGGAGCCGCGCAGACCGACGCGGCCTCCGACCTCGCGGTGCAGGCGCAGCAGTTCGACGTGTCCGCCGCGGCCGGCGCAGCCGACACCTCGCGCGACGGCTTCAGCGCCACCTCGACCGCGACCCTCGAGGCGCAGGCCGCCGCGAAGGCAGCGGCGAAGGCCGCCGCCGAGCTCGAGGCCGCTCGTGCCGCGAAGGCAGCGGAGTACGCCTACGACGGCAAGACGGCCGAGGACTACCTCGCCGACGACTCGACCGGAGCGGCCACGACCGCCTCGGCCGCCGACGCCGCGAACGCCGCCGCGACGAGTGCGGCACCTGCCGCGGGGACCCCGTTCTCGCTGCCGGCCGTCGTCGCCACGGCGAAGCAGTACATCGGGACGCCCTACGTGTTCGGTGGCGCCACCCCCGCCGGGTTCGACTGCTCGGGCTACGTCATGTACGTCTACGCGCAGCACGGCATCAGCCTCGCCCACTCGGTCACGCTGCAGGACCAGGCCGGCACCACGATCCCCGAGTCGGAAGCGCAGCCGGGCGACGTGGTCGTCTTCAACGACGACTCGCACGACGGCTTCTACATGGGCAACGGCATGATCATGGACGCCCCGAAGCCCGGCGGCTCCGTATCGATCCGCCCGATCTGGTCGAGCAACTACCACATCGTCCGCTTCGGGATCTGACACCCCGGACGACACCCTGCGGGCGCGCTTGTGAACAGCGTCCGAACCGGCCCCGCACCCCTCGTGCGGGGCCGGTTTCTGGGTTAGCCTGCACGCATCGGATCGCCTCGACCCGAACGGGAGACCACATGTCGACGTCACGCACGACCCGCACCATGGGTCGGCGCGCGCATGTCGACATACGGACGACCACTGCCTGCGAGCCGCAACTCGCGCGCGACTGACCGGAGCACCGCCCTGACGGGTGGTGCTCTTCGTGTATCCGGCCCGCCACGACGGTGGGACCGCCCCGCTCCGGCAGGACGGCCCGCTCCGACGGCGTGGGCCGGCCGGACCCGCCCTCGGGCCCGGAGGCCGTGACGACCCGTTCCACGCCGACCGACCCGGTGCCCGCACCGCCTGGAAGCCGTCCAGGCACGTCGGAAGGGAACCCATGCGCACTCTCGTCCTCAACGCCGGTTACGAGCCCCTCGCGGTGATCTCGTTCCGTCGAGCCCTGGTCCTCGTCATGAACCAGAAGGCCTCCGTCGTCGCCGCCGACACCCTGCACCCCGTCACCGGTGCCGCCGTCAGCTACGACCGTCCGTCCGTCATCATCCTGACCCGGTACGTGCGCATCCCGCAGTCCCGGCTGATCCCGGTGTCCCGGCGCGGTGTGCTCCGCCGGGACGCCAACCGGTGCGCCTACTGCGGCCGGAACGCCACCACGATCGACCACGTCCAGCCGAAGTCCCGTGGCGGTCGAGACTCGTGGGAGAACCTCGTCGCCTGCTGCCTCGCCTGCAACAACGTCAAGGGCGACCGCACCCCGCGTGAGATGGGGTGGACGCTGCGGTTCCCGCCGAAGGCCCCGCACGGTTCGGCCTGGGTCGTCCGCGGCATCGAGCGGCCGCAGCCGGACTGGGACGAGTACCTGGTCGCCGCGTAGGTGGGGCCGGACGGGAGGCCTCGGGTACGCCCGCCCCACGCCTCTCGTCCGGCGCGTCCCGGCTCCCGCTAGAGTGGTCGGGCCGGCCTCTGTAGCTCAATGGAAGAGCAGTTCCGTCCTAAGGAAAGGGTTGGGGGTTCGAGTCCCTCCAGGGGCACCTCGGTGGTCCGTCCGGTCCCGTCCTCAGGAAAGGGTTGGGGGTTCGAGTCCCTCCAGGGGCACTTCGGTGGTCCGTCCGGTCCCGTCCTCAGGAAAGGGTTGGGGGTTCGAGTCCCTCCAGGGGCACCTCGGTGGTCCGTCCGGGCCCGTCCTCAGGAGCGCGAACCAGCCCGGGTGTTCGTCGGCGCGACCGCCAGGACGACGAGCACGATCGCGATCACGCCCAGCCCGGCCCACCCGACCGCGGTGAGCCGCTCGCCGACCACCAGCACCGCGAGCACGGCAGCGACCGCCGGTTCGGTGAGGGTGACGGTGGTGGCGGTGCTCGCCGGGATCCTCGCCAGTCCGTACCCGAACAGCAGGTACCCGAGGAACATCGGCACGATCGCCATGTACACGCCGACCGCGGCGTTCTGCGGCGACGCGAGCAGGGGCGCTCCGGTGACGGCGAGCACCGGCATGAGGAGCAGCCCACCGCCGCCGAACACGGCACCCATCGCGGCCGCGCGGGGGACCCCGTCGACCATGAGCCGACGGGACGCCCACGAGTAGACCGCGTACGTGGCTCCGGCCACGAGGCCGAGCACGACCCCGAGGACCGTCGACCCAGGCGACCCGACGCCGGCCGGGTCCGCCGACCCCGCCAGGCTGGACAGGCAGAGCAGCACGCTCCCGACGACGCCGAGCGCCGCGGCGAGCACCCACCACCGGCTGAGCGGCCGCCGGTCGACGACCCGCTCCAGGACCCCGGACGCCAGGGGAGCGGACGCCAACGACACCACGGAGCCGACGGCCACCCCGGCGGTGTGCATCGAGCTGTAGAACGCGAGCGGGTACACCGCGACGGCGACCGCGCCGACGAGGACGAGTGCGCGGCTCCGCACGAGCAATGGAGCAGCCGCTCGGAGGGCCCGCGCGCCGACGACCGCCTGCAGGATCCCGCCGACGCCGAGCGCCGCGGCACCGATCGCGAGCGGGCCGACGTCGGGCGCGAAGGTCGCGGCGGTGCCGGTGGTGCCCCAGAGCAAGGCGGTGACGGTGACGGCGAGCAGTCCGGCGCGGCGCTCGTCCCTCACGATCGACCTCCGTCGTCTCCGGTGCAGGTGCGGCTCCGACCGGTGTGGCCGCCACTCTAGTGAGCACCTCCACGGTGTCCGTGCGCCCGGCGCGGCTCGGGCGGATACTGGGTGCGTGCGAGAACTCCAAGCCGCCATCGCCGCGGACCTCAACGTCCAGCCGACCATCGACCCGGAGCAGGAGATCGCCCGACGCGTGGGCTTCCTGCGTGACTACCTGCTGACCACCGGCGCGAACGGCTACGTCCTCGCCGTCAGCGGCGGACAGGACTCCACGCTCGCCGGCCGCCTGACGCAGCTCGCGGTCGAGTCGCTCCGCTCCGAGGGGCACGCCGCCGAGTTCGTCACCGTGCGGATGCCCTACCGGGTGCAGGCCGACGAGGACGACGCGCAGCTCGCCCTGCAGTTCATCGCCGCGGACCCCGGCATCGTCGTGAACATCGAGCACGGGGTGGACGGCGTGGTGCAGGACACCGCGGAGGCCGGCGTCGCCCTGAGCGACTTCGTGAAGGGCAACGTGAAGGCCCGCATGCGCATGGTCGCGCAGTACGCCGTCGCTGGGCAGCGCGGGCTCCTGGTCGTCGGCACCGACCACGCGGCCGAGGCCGTGACCGGCTTCTTCACGAAGTACGGCGACGGCGGCGTCGACCTCACGCCGCTGACCGGTCTGACGAAGAGCCAGGGGCGCCAGCTGCTCGAGCACCTCGGTGCGCCGGCCCGCCTGTACGAGAAGGCGCCGACCGCGGACCTGCTCGACGACCTGCCCGGCCAGACCGACGAGGCGAACCTCGGCCTCACCTACGCCGAGCTCGACGCCTACCTGCAGGGACACGACGTCCCGGTCGAGGTCGCCGAGGCGATCGAGGCGCGGTACCGCGCGACCGAGCACAAGCGCCAGGTACCCGCGTCGCCGTTCGACGAGTGGTGGCGTCGCTGACGTCACTCCGGGGCCCGGGGACACACGGGAGGCCCGTCACCAGCTGGTGACGGGCCTCCCGTGTGTCCGTGGTCCGGAGTCAGGCGGAGTGGCGGCCGTCCTGGTCGTCGCGCCCGATGTCCTGTCGCCCGATGTCCTGTCGCCCGATGTCGTGGGGCCCGGCGTCCTCGCGCTCCTCGGTGAGGCGCTCCTGCCAGACGATGCTCCGCGCGGCGCCCTCGAGGACGTCGTCGACGCTGTTGCCGGTCCGGGCGGCGAGCGCGCCACTGAGCCCGGCGGTCAGGGTCCCGCCGGCCTGCGCGAGCCGCTCCACGACCTCCTCCTGGCGCTCGGTCAGGGGGACGTCCACGAGTTCGTCGACGGTCTCGCGGATGTTCGCCTCGCTTGCGTCCATCGCGGCTTCGTCGCCGGACTGCAGCGCGGCGGCCTCACCGACCACGACGAGGCCGAGCCGTGCTGCGTCCTGCTCCGGGCGACGGGTGTCGTTCGCATCAGTCATGTCGTGGACCGTACGCCGGCCGCCTGCGCGCCTTCCGGACTTCCGGGGCACAGGACGACGGGAGGCCCGGTACCAGCTGGTACCGGGCCTCCCGTCGCGTGGTCAGCGCGTCAGCGCAGGGCGCGCCGTCAGCGACGGTTGGCACCCCGACCCGCGAAGCGCGTGTAGAGGAACAGCACGATGACGGCTCCGATGATCGAGCCGATGATGCCGGCCGGCTGGAAGAAGCCGTCCTGCGGGTCGTGCTGGAAGATCAGGAACCCGAGCAGACCACCGACGAACGAGCCGACGATCCCGAGGACGATGGTCATCAGGATGGACATGTGCTGCTTGCCGGGGATGATGAGGCGGGCGAGGGCGCCGGCGATGAGCCCGACGATGATGAGGCTGATGATGAGACCGATCACGGTGTCCTCCTTGTTCTGCGGCCGGTCCGAGGCCTCGGCGGTGCACCGAGCTCAGGGCCGACGCCCGAGTTAACACGCGTACGGCTCAGCACGTTCCCAGGTTCGTCGGACGGACGGTCAGACCACGCCCGACGACTCCAGCTCCGCCTGCAGCTCGGCGTCGGACGGCTCGACGAAGTGCTTGCCGTCCGGCAGCACCACGACGGGGATGTTCTTCCGGCCACTGATCGCCTGCGCGCGGTCGGCGGCGGACAGATCGGCCTCGACGTCCACGTACTCGTAGTCCACGCCCAGTCGGTCCAGCAGCGCCTTGGAGCGGCGGCAGTCGCGGCACCAGTCCGCGCCGAACACGGTCACCTTGTCGAACGTCTCATCGGTCATGCGGGGGACTACCCGAACCGCGTCATCCGTATTCCCGGAGACCCTCGGCATGCGGCGCGGAGCACGATGAGGCACATGACGCTCGAGACCGCGCACGTCGGCGCGCACCCCCACCACCGGCACGGCTGGTGGTGGAAGACCCTCCTCAGCGGGTTCCTGCTGTGGGTCGTGACGATCATCGTCACCGTCGCCACGCAGAACACGAACCTGGTGCCGACCATCATCCTGCTCGGCAGCTTCCTCGTGCCCTTCACCGTGGTGCTGTTCGTCATCGAACGGGTCACCGGCACGGTGAGCACGATGCAGCTGGTCACGGCGTTCTTCGTCGGCGGGGTCCTCGGGGTGCTCGGGGCGTCCCTGCTCGAGTCCGACCTGCGCCCCGGGGCGACCCTGTACCTGCTCGTCGGCTTCGCCGAGGAACTCGTGAAGGGCCTGCTGCTGGTCGTGGTCGGCTGGCGGGTCCGACCGAAGACGGCACGGCAGGGCGCACTGCTCGGGGCGACGGTGGGTGCCGGGTTCTCGGCGTTCGAGTCAGCCGGGTACGCGTTCAACGCGGCGATCACCACCCGCGGCATCGACCTCGTGTCGCTCCTGCAGACCGAGGTGGCCCGCGCCGTGCTCTCGCCGGTGGGGCACGTGCTCTGGACGGCGATCCTCGGGGCGGTGCTCTTCGGGGCGGCGCACGGTCGTCCCCGGTTCCGGTGGACGTGGTCGGTGCTGGTCGCCTACGTCGTGGTGTCGGTGCTGCACGGGCTGTGGGACTCGAACTCGACGATCTCGACCCTGCTCGCGTTCGTGATCACCGGGACGCCGTTCTCGGCGGCGCAGGACGGGACCGTGCCCCCCGCGCTCGCCGGTGTCGTGACGACGCTGTACGTCGCCGGCCTCGCCGTCGTGTCCGTGATCGGCGTCGCCGTCCTGGTCGGGGTGCTCCTGCACCACCGACGGCTGTCGCGGCGGATCGAGGCGCAGCAGGTGCCGGCCGTCGGTTCGTGGCAGGTCCCCGCCGGACCCTGGGGTGTCCCCGACGACGGTGCCGAGCAGGTCTGGCACCGGACGCCGCCGCCGCACGTGCTCTGACCCTGCCGGGCCCGGCGCGCCCGTGCGCCACGGCCAGCCTCGACCGCCGGCACCGCCGGGCCACCGGCCCGCCCTACGATGTCCCCATGCCGCGCGCCGACCCGACCCGCGCCGACCCGACCCGCGCCGACCCGACTCGCGCTGACCCCGCAACGTCGGCCTGGGCGTCCGCTGCGGTCCGGCACACCGCCCGCGTGACGAACACGCTCCTCGCCGCTCGGCGCTTCCGCGTCGTCGGCGGTGATCCCCGGGACGCCGCCGCCCTGCACGCATCGCTCGTCGGGCTCGGAGCCCGACCCGCGGACGCCGGTGACGGCGCGGCCGTCGACCAGCTCTGGTGTCTCGGCACGCCCGAACAGAGCGCCGCCGCCGTGGAGGACGCCACCGCGGACCGTCCCCGCGGCGCGCTGCTGCTCGTGGTCGACGCCGGCCGCCACGTCCCCGCCGTCGACGAGGACGCCTTCGGCCCGACCGTGCTCGCCCGCCCCGGCGTCCTCGGCGTGCCGACGCTCTCCGACGACGTGTTCCTCGTGTCGACCGGCCGCGAGCCCGAGGACGACCCCGCCGCCGAGGCCCGCATCCGCTGGGCCCGCCGCTCCATGCCGGTGTCCCGTGCCGTCGCCGACGAGCTCCGGCAGGGCGGCCTGCTCCGGGGCACCCGCGTCGGGGTGAGCCTGTTCCTCGAGCCGAAGACCGCCGTGCTGTCCCTCCTGCTGCAGGACGCCGGCGCCGAGGTGGTCGTCTACGCGCATACGGACGAGACGGACGACGCCGTCGCCGCGGTCCTCCGCCGGGCCGGCGTCCCCGTGCACGCGAGCAGCACCGCCACCGTGGCGGAACAGCGCGCGCTCGCGCTCGCGATGCTCGACACCCGGCCGCACGTGCTCGTCGACGACGGGTCGCACGTCATCCGGCTCGTGCACCAGGAGCGCCCCGACCTGCTGCCGACGATGCTCGGAGCCGCCGAGGAGACCACGAGCGGCCTCCGCCCGCTGCGCGTCATGGCGGCCCGCGGCCAGCTCGGGATCCCGGTCGTCGCGGTGAACGACGCCCGCACCAAGACGTTCTTCGACAACCGGTACGGCACAGGGCAGTCGACGGTGTTCGCGACACTCGACCTGGTCGACGCGCTCGACCCCGGCGTCCGGCCCGACCTGACGGGAGGCCGGGCGGTCGTCGCCGGGTTCGGTCACGTGGGGGAGGGGGTCGCCCTGGTCCTCCGGGCGCTCGGGTTCCGGGTCACCGTCGCCGACACCGACCCGGTCCGGGCGCTGCAGGCCGTGTTCGCCGGGTACGAGGTCGCTCCGCTCGTCGACGCCGTCCGCACCGCCGACCTGGTGGTGAGCGCGACCGGGGTGGCGGACACGGTCAGCCTGACGGTGCTCCGTGCGTGCGCTCCCGGAGCGGTCCTGTCGGTCGCGGGCGGGGTGGACCAGGAGATCGCGGTCGAGGACGCCGTCGCAGCGGGGGCCGAGCGGACGACGGTGGGTCGACGGGTCGAGCGCCTCACGCTCCCGGACGGTCCCGGCGTGCTGCTGCTCGACGGCGGCGGGTGCATCAACATCACCGCGGCCGAGGGCAACCCGATCGAGGTGATGGACCTGTCCTTCGCGGCGCAGCTCGGTGCCGTGCGGATGCTCGTCGAGCGGGGCGACGAGCTGGACCGCGCCGTCGTGCCGATCGACCCCGAGGTGGACGAGGCGACCGCCCGCGTGGCGCTCGCCGCGTTCGGGGCGCGGGGCGGGCCTCCCGGCGGTGGCGGCGACGAGGGCGGGACGTCCGCCGGAGCGCTCGCCGCGCAACCCGTGGACCGCGAGCCGGACGTCCGGACCCGACGGTTCGGGGACCCGACGTGACGGGCCGGCGGCCGGCGGCATCCGGGCAGACGACGGTGCACTCCGCGCGGATCGTCGTGCCGATGACCGCGCCGCCGATCGCGGACGGCGCCGTCGCGGTGCGCGACGGCCGGATCCTGCACGTCGGCGAACGCTCCTGGGTGGTGGACCAGCTCGACGGCACCCCCGTGACCGAGCGGCGGTGGCGGGGTGCGCTCCTCCCGGGACTCGTCAACGCGCACACGCACCTGCAGTACACGGGCATGGCCGGTGTCGGGCGCGGCCGGTACGCCGGATTCGAGGACTGGGCCGCCGCGTTCAACGCCGTCTACGCGCAGCCGCACGACTGGCGGGCCGAGGCCGCGGCCGGTGCGGCACAGTCGGTGGCGGCCGGGGTGACGAGCATCGCCGACGTGGTGACGGACATCGAGGCGGTGACCGCGCTCGAGGACGCCGGGCTCGGCGGCATCGCCTACTGGGAGGTGATGGACTGGGAGAACGCCGCCTGGCAGGAGCACGGGCGCGACCAGGTCCTCGCCGAACTCGAACGGGTGCCCACCACCCCCGGCGCCGGGCTCTCCCCGCACGCCCCGTACTCGCTCGACGTCGCGCCGCTGCTCGAACTGCCCGACATCGTCCGGCAGCGCGGACTCCGGCTGCACCTGCACCTCGGCGAAGCGGCCTTCGAGGGTGAGCGCACCGCGATCGAACCGGTCCCCGGCTTCGCGGGCGTCGTCGGCGTCGGCCACGGTGCGGACTGGCACCTGGCGAACGTGCCGTCCTTCCGGGCCATGCGCGCGCTCGGGTTCGGCGCGAGTGCGACCTCGTTCGTGGACCGCCTCGGCGTGCTCGGGCCGGACTGCCACATCGCGCACGGCGTCTACATGACCGCCGCAGACCGGGCGCTGCTCCGCGCGCGCGGCACCGCGGTCGCGCTCTGCCCGCGCTCGAACGCCGTCATCGGGCTCGACCCGCCGCCGGTCGCCGACTACCTGCGCGAGGGCAGCCCGATCGCCGTGGGCACCGACTCGCTGTCGTCCTCGCCGTCGCTCGACCCGATGGCGGACGTCACCGCACTGCACCGCATCGCCCGCGCACAGGGCTACAGCGGACGCGACCTGCACGAGCGGCTGCTCGCGGCGGCGACCCTCGGTGGCGCCCACGCGATGGGACTCGCGGTCGGACCGGACCGGATCGGACACCTGGCCGTCGGAGCCCGCGCCGACCTCGCGGTGTTCGACGTCGACGCCCGGACCGTGCCGGACGCGCTCGCCGAACTCGTGGAGGACGGATCCGGGCGTGCGGTGGCGACCGTCGTCCGCGGGGTGGTCCGGACCGCCGACGCTGCTGCCCGTGTCCCCCTGACCCCGTCCGCCGCAGGCGCGGCACCCACCCCGAGCAAGGAGTCCCGATGACCGACACCGCACCCCGCCCCGGCATGGCCGCTCGCCGCACCGTCGCCGGAGACGTCGTCGAGTGGCTCGACGTCCCGCAGCGCGCCGCCGCGCTCGGCATGGAGCCGCACCCCGAGGGTGGCTGGTTTGTCCGCACGTGGACGTCGCCCGCAACCGTGAGCACGCCCGCCGGTGAGCGCCCCGCCGCGACGCTCATCCACTTCCTCCTGCCGCCGGGCGAGGCCTCCGCGTGGCACCGCGTGACGAGCGACGAGATCTGGATGTGGCACGGGCCGGACGCCGTCGAGCTCGAACTCGGTGGGTCCGGCGACCAGCCGGACCCCGGCGCACGCATCACCCTCGGCCCGGACGCCGGCCGTGACCGCGTGAACGACGCACAGGCGTTCGTCCGCGGCGGCATGTGGCAGCGGACGCTCCCGGGTGACGGCGAGGTGCTCCTCAGCTGCCTGGTGTCGCCCGGGTTCTCGTTCGACGACTTCACGATGCTCGACTGATGTACTGTACTTGACCCCGTGAAGGAGGCGGTCCTACGTTGGCATCGCTGGCCGTCCGGCCAGGATCACAACGGGAGGAACCGCCCATGGCACGACTTCGAACCGGTGCTGCAGCCGTCGCTGCTGCGGCGCTGATCGCCGCTGTCGGCCTGCTGCTCCGGCTCCCGGTCGCACTCCCGGTGAGCGCGTCGTTGGTCGCGGCCAGCGTTGCCGTCATGACCACCCCGCCGGCCTCCGACCGTTGGGTCGCGGGACTCGCGGCGAGTGCGGCGATGTTCCTGGCGATCACCTACACCGGCGCGGCGATCAACGAGCGTCGGCGTCGCTGACACCAGCCGAGCGTCGGCAGGGCAGGAACCGCGTCGACCGGTCGTTGGTATCCCACGGCCCAGTACACTCGGGTCCTGCCCTGTTCCCCCTGACGAAGGCCAGACCGTGACCCGTCCCCTCCGCCTGACCATCGCCGTCGCGACCACCGCCGTCGCCGCGCTCGCCCTCGCCGCATGCTCCGCAGGGGGCAGCAGCGACAACGCCGACGGCACCGTCACCGACGGCAAGCTCACGATCGCCACCGGCGACCCGGCGTACTCGCCCTGGGTCGAGGACAACCAGCCCGAGTCCGGCAAGGGCTTCGAGTCCGCCGTGGCCTACGCCGTCGCGGAGGAGATGGGCTACGCGAAGAGCGACGTCGTGTGGGAGCGCAGCACCTTCGACAGCGCGATCGCCCCTGGTGCGAAGGACTGGGACCTCAACATCCAGCAGTTCTCGATCGACGCCAAGCGCAAGAAGGCCGTCGACATGTCGACGCCGTACTACACGACCACGCAGGCCGTCGTGACGACCACCGGGTCGAAGGCCGCCGGTGACACGACGATCGCCGCGCTGAAGCAGGACACGATCGGCGTCGCCGCTGGGTCGACGAGCATCCAGAGCGTCAAGTCCGTGCTCGGCGTCACCCCGCAGGTGTTCAACTCGAACGACGACGCCGTGCTCGCGCTCAAGTCGGCCCAGATCGATGCGATCGTCACCGACCTGCCGACCGCCTTCTACATGTCCGCCGCCCAGCTCGACGACGGCACCGTGTCGGCGCAGTTCCCGTCCGACGACGCGGGCGACCAGTTCGGCTTCGTCCTGCCGAAGGACTCGGCGTTGACGAGCAAGGTCAACGACGCCCTCGAGTCGCTCGAGGAGGACGGCACGCTCGAGCAGCTGCAGACGAAGTGGCTCTCCTCCGAGACGAACACCCCGGTCCTGAAGTGACGCGGGCATGACCCTGCCCGCCGATGCGGGCGGTCCGGCGGGCGTGGGCGCGCCCGTCGCCGCCCCGGCACCCAGCCAGGTCGAACGCGAGCGGCAGCTCTACCGCCAGCAGCGCGGCCGCCGTTCCGTCGTGGTGTCCGTCGTCTCGACGCTCGTGGTCGTCGCGCTCGTCTGGGTCGGCGTGGTCAACACCCCCGGGTGGGCCGCGGTGCAGCGGTCGTTCTTCGACCCGCAGGTGGCGTGGGAGACCCTGCCCGACATCCTGCTCGGGCTCTGGCTGAACGTCCGGGTCCTGTTCGCCGCCAGCATCGGCGTCGCCGTGCTCGGCACCCTGCTCGCGGTCGTCCGCGGCCTGCGGAGCCCGGTGTTCTTCCCGCTCCGGATGCTCGCGACCGGGTACACGGACCTGTTCCGCGGCCTGCCGCTCATCATCGTGCTGTACCTGGTCGGGTTCGGCCTGCCCGGGCTCGGGGTCTTCCCGCGGCTGGCGCCCGAGTTCTGGGGCACCATCGCGATCGTGCTGACCTACTCGTCGTACGTCGCCGAGGTGCTCCGTGCCGGCATGGAGGCGGTGCACCCGTCCCAGCGCCTGGCCGCCCGGTCGCTCGGCCTGTCCCACGCGCAGACGCTGCGGCTCGTCGTGCTGCCGCAGGCGATCCGCAAGGTCACGCCGGCGCTCATGAACGACTTCGTGTCGATGCAGAAGGACGTCGGGCTCGTCTCGATCCTCGGCGCCGTCGACGCCGTCCGCAGCGCCCAGATCGCGCAGGCGGAGCAGACGAACTTCACGCCCTACCTGGTCGCCGGCCTGCTCTTCGTCCTCATCAGCCTGCCGCTCATCCGGGTCACGGACGCCGTCGCGCGGAAGCAGCAGCAGCGTGAACAGATCGGAGGCACGGTGTGACCGAGCAGACCGCTCCCGTCCTCGAACTGCGTGGATTGCGCAAGTCCTTCGGCGACCGCCCCGTCCTGCGCGGGATCGACCTGACCGTGCACCGACACGAGGTGATCTGCGTCATCGGGGCGTCCGGCTCCGGGAAGTCGACGTTGCTCAAGACCGTGAACCTGCTCGAGGGCATCGACGACGGGCAGGTCCTCCTCCAGGGCGAGGACGTCTCGGACCCCCGCGTCGACGTCGACGCCACCCGCGCGCGGATCGGCGTCGTCTTCCAGCAGTTCAACCTGTTCCCGCACATGAGCGTCCTCGACAACGTGACCCTCGCATCGCGGAAGGTGCACCGGGCCTCCCGTGCGGACGCCGAGGCGACGGCTCGCCGCCTGCTCGACCGGATCGGGCTCGGTGACTTCGCCGGTTCGTACCCGGACCGTCTGTCGGGTGGCCAGCAGCAGCGCGTCGCGATCGTCCGGGCCGTCGCGTCGGACCCGGAGCTGCTCCTGCTCGACGAGGTGACGAGCGCCCTCGACCCGCAGCTCGTCGGCGAGGTGCTCGACCTCGTCACCGAGCTCAAGCAGCAGGGGTCGACGATCCTCATGACGACGCACGAGATGCACTTCGCCCGGAACGTCGCCGACCGGATCGTCTTCCTGCACGAGGGCGAGGTCGTCGAGCAGGGCGCTCCCGCGGCCGTCCTCGACGCCCCGCAGCACCCGGCGCTCCGGGCGTTCCTGGCGCGCGTGCACGCGTAGCGGGGGCACGGCCGTCGACGGTGTGACCGACGCCGGCGCCGCTACACGGCGAGCAGCAGCTTCCCGACGACGTCGCCGGACGCCAGACGCCGGTGCGCCTCGGCCGCGTCGGCGAGGGGCAGCACGGTGTCCACGACCGGCCGGACACGGCCGTCCTCGACGAACGGCCACACGTCCCGCCGCACGGCAGCGACGATCTCGGCCTTCTCGGCAGCCGGTCGTGCCCGCAGGGTCGTGCCGCTGACCGAGGCGCGCTTCCGCATGAGCTGGCCGATCGGCAGGGTCGCGTCCGGCCCGGACCCGGCGGCGATGATCGCGAGGTGCCCGTTCGGCGCGAGGACCTCGAGGTTGCGGTGCAGGTACGACGGACCGACGACGTCGAGGACGACGTCCACGCCGACACCGTCCGTGAAGGCCAGGGCACGCTCGACGAAGTCCTCCTCGCGGTGGTCGACGACCAGGTCCGCGCCGAGCTCGCGGGAGGCCGCGACCTTCCGCGCGCCACCGCTCGTCGCGACCACCCGGGCGCCGAGGGCCTTCGCCCAGAGCACCGCGTGCGACCCCATGCCCCCGGTCCCACCGTGGACGAGCAGGGTCTGCCCCGGCCGGAGTCCGGCGAGCATCCCGATGTTCGAGTACACCGTGCAGGCCGCTTCGGGGAGCGCGGCGGCGGCCACCAGGTCCAGCCCGTCCGGCACCGGCAGGAGCTGTGCCACCGGCACCACGGCGAGCGACGCGTACCCGCCGCCGCTGAGGAGCGCGCACACGCGGTCTCCGACGGACCAGCCCGTCACGCCGGCGCCGAGCGCACGGATCGTCCCGGACACCTCGAGCCCGAGCACGTCGGACGCTCCGGGCGGCGGCGGGTAGTTCCCCTGGCGCTGCTGCAGGTCCGCGTTGTTGACGCCGGCCGCCGCGACCTCGACGAGGACCTCGCCGTCGCCGGGCACCGGGTCGGGGAGCTCACCGAGGGACATGACGTCGACGTCGCCGGGCTGGGAGATGGTGATGGCACGCATCCCTCGACCGTACGCGCGTCCCCGGTCGGGACGGGGCGGACGGGGCTGGGCGGACGGGGGAGGCCGTCCCGCACTCCCTGAGCATCCGATCAGTACTGTCGGGGCGGAACGGGGCCTCCGGTCGGCGGCCCCACACCGACCAGGGGGGATCCCATGTCCACGAAGCACGTCTCCGTCCTCGCGACCGCAGCGCTCGCCGCGGTCCTGCTCGCCGGTTGCTCCTCCGGCGGCAGCACGACGGCCGAGGGGACCCAGGGTCAGGGCGCCACGAGCGGGTCCTCGAGCGCACCGTCGAAGGCCGCCGAGGAGCAGTCGGGCTCGCAGTCCAAGGCCGACGCGTGTGCCGCCTTCGAGAGCAAGGTGCGGTCGGCGGCCGAGGGGCTGCAGTCCGAGGCCACGAAGCTGCAGTCCGACCCGGACGCCGCGGTCGCCAAGCTCAAGGAGCTCGACGCGGACATCGACGCCGGTGTCGACGCGGTGAGCAACACCGAGGTCAAGGGCAAGGCCGAGGCGTTCCAGAGCGCCTACGGCGACATGGTGACGCGACTCGAGGCGATCACGAAGGACCCGCAGTCGGCCGACCTCGGCGCGTTCCAGGACTCGGCCACGGCGGTCCAGACCGCCGGGACCGACTTCGACTCGACCTGCGCGTCCTGAGCGGCGCCGTCCGCTGACGGACGCACCACGGCCCTCCCGTCGTCCGGACGGGAGGCCCGTGGTGCGCGATCCGGTCGGCTCGCCGCGGCGCGCGGTGGACCTACGCGGCCTGCTCCGGACGCGACGCGTCGAGACGCTCGACCTCTTCCGGACGGAGCTTCACGGTCGCGGCCGTCACGGAGTCGAGGATCGACTGCGGGCGGGACGCTCCCGGGATCGGGATGACGACGTCGCTCTTCGCGAGCTCCCACGCGAGCGCGATGACCTGCGGGGTGACGTCCCGCTCCTGGGCGAGGACGGCGAAGTCCTCGGCGGTGGTGCCGAGGTCGGCCGCACCGGCGATGCCGCCGAGCGGGCTCCACGGCAGGAACGCGATGCCGAGCTCGTCGCAGAGCTCGAGTTCCGGCTCGCTGGACCGGAAGACGGGGGAGAATCGGTTCTGCACCGATGCGAGGCGGCCGCCGAGGACCTCGTTCGCCTGCCGGATCTGGTCGACCGTGGCGTTCGAGATGCCCGCCATGCGGATGACGCCCTCGTCGAGCAGTTCGGCGAGCGCACCGACCGAGTCCGCGTACGGGACGGCCGGGTCCGGGCGGTGGAACTGGTAGAGGCCGATCGCCTCGACGCCGAGACGCTTCGCCGAGGCCTTCGCGGCCTCCTTGAGGTAGGCCGGGTCGCCGTTCTGTGCCCAGGCCCCGGGTTCCGGCCGCAGGTGGCCGCCCTTCGTGGCGATGAGCACCTCCGACGTGTCCCCGCCGTACTCGCGGACGGCCCGGGCGATGAGCTCCTCGTTGTGGCCGACCTCGTCGTGGGCGGCGAGGTGGTACGCGTCGGCGGTGTCGATGAGGGTGACACCGGCTTCGAGGGCGGCGTGGACGGTGGCGACGGAGCGCGCTTCGTCCGGCCGGCCCTCGATGGACATCGGCATGCCGCCGAGTCCGATGGCGCTGACGGACGTGTCTCCGATGACTCGTTGCTTCATGGGCCCAGCATGCGCCGCGCCGGTCGGCGGACGTCCAGCCGTGGACGCAGGGCGGCTCAGGGGACGGGGAGCTGTGCGGTGTCGAAGCCGCGCCCCGGGCCGACGCCCTGCTCGTCGAGCGCCTGCACGACGAGAACCGTCCCCCACGTGACGACGGCGACGGTCAGGACGAAGCCGATCCCGGCGATCCACCACGACGTCCGTCGCCGGATCCAGGCGCGGATCGCGAACACGAGCGTGACGACCCCGATGACGAACGCTCCGCCGACCGCGATCGCCGCACCGCCGACGGTCCCGCCGGGGGAGCAGCCGTCGTCGGCGCCGCAGGACGCGGTCGTGGAGGCCACGGCGATCACGCCCGCGACGGCGGCGATCGCGGTGAGGACCGCACCGGCCACCAGGAGCAGGACGGTGGACACCCGGTCCGCGATCTTCGCCGGCGGGAACAGCGACGTCGCACCCTGCTCCCACGCGACGCGCTCGGCCTCGCTGTGCTGCCGGGCGCCCGGGTGCTGCTGCGGTCCGGATCCGGGGACGTTCGACCAGGTCATGGCACCGTTCCTACCGCGCCTCCACCCCGAACGCCTGGGCGAGGCGCTGGATCTTCTGCGCCCGTCCGAGTCGCGGCAGGTCCGACCCGTCGCGGATCACGCGTCCGCGGGCCTCGAAGTCGTCGAGGAAGTCCTGCGCCCAGGCGACGTCGGTCGGGGTCGGGGAGATGACCTCGTTGATGACGGGGAGCTGCTCGGTGTCCAGACAGAGCTTGCCGGTCAGGCCGAGCGACACCGCGACCTGTGACTGCTCGCGCAGGATCGGGTGCGAGGAACCGACCGTGGGGCCGTCGATGGGTCCGGGCAGGTCGCCGACGCGGGACGCCACGACCAGGCGGGACCGCGGGTACGCCATCGCGAGGGTGTCCGCGCTCGTGCCGGTGTCGCGGCGGTAGTCGCCGCTCCCGAAGGCCAGGCGGAACGCCCCCTGCGCGCGGGCGATCGACACCGCTTCCTCGATGCCCAGCGCCGATTCGACCAGCGCGATCACGGGGGTGTGTCCGCCGAGCCGGTGCCACGTGTCGGTGACCTGCGCTGGGGACTCCGTCTTCGCGAGCATCACGCCCTGCAGCCCGGGCAGGCCGCGGAGCTCCTCGACGTCGTCCTCCCAGAACTCGGTCGTGACGTCGTTGATCCGCACCCAGGCCTCGCCGCCACCGGCCAGCCAGGCGGCGACGGTGGTGCGGGCGGACGGCTTCGCGGCGGGGTCGACGGCGTCCTCGATGTCCAGGATCACCTGGTCGGCACGGGAGCGGGTGGCCCGCTCGAAGCGTTCCGCGGCGGTGCCGGCGACGAGGAGCCAGGAGCGCGAGATCTCGGCGGGGACCGATCGACGCCGGGACACGGCAGGGGTGGGCGGAGCAGGACGGTCGTCGGTGGCCATGCACCGTTGGTACCACACCCGCGCCTCCCGGCCCCGGCGCGGCGGCGGGGCGGTCCACCACAGCGCATCCGGGCCGGGTGAAACGCCGAAACAGCGGGCTCATTGCCAGAGTGCCGCAGCGCTTCGGCCTACAGTGGGCGGGTGTGGAGAGTGGACAGGGCGACCGACGATGAGGACGACGTGAACGACGACGCCCCCGTCGAGGGCACCGACCTGCCCGACGAGCAGTCCCCGCTGCGCCCAGAGCTCCAGGTCACGAGCCCGCACGCGATCAGTCTCGGCGACCCGCGGCTGACCGCGGGCAACGCGGCCGAGCCCGCGTGGGACGCGTGGCGCGAGCAGCTCGCCGGCGTCGGTGGGACGAGTCCGCTCGTGCACTTCGCCGACCACCCCCGCGCGCGCATCGAACTCTCGACGACGCACCCGGGCGGTCTGGCCCAGTTCATCACCGGCAAGACCACGCTGCTCTCGAGCCTGATCCGCGACGAGGTCGCGCTGCGAGCCGCCCGCGTCGCCGCCGGACACGTCGAGGCGAAGGGCACCGAGCTCGCCACCGTCCGCGGGATCGACGCCGTCAAGCTCGGCATCGGCATCGCGGACTGGGAGCACGGCGACGAGCACCACCGGGGTCCGGTCCTCCTCCGCCCGCTCGCGATCCGGCGTCATGGCCGCGACTTCGAGGTCCGGCTGCTCGGTGAACCGGTGCTCAACCCGGGCCTGGCCGACGCGCTCCGCGAGCAGTTCGGCATCACCCTCGACGCGCAGTCGTTCGTCGCCCTCGCCCAGCAGGACGGCTCCTTCACCCCGAACCCGGTGATCGACCGGCTCCGCGGCCTGACGGCGCACATCCCCGGCTTCTCGGTGCACGCCCGCCTCGTCGTGTCGACGTTCGCCGAGGTCGCGACCGGTCTCGTCGAGGACACGAAGGACCTCGCGCACCCGGTGCTCGACGCCCTCGCCGGCAACCCGAGCGCCAAGTGGCAGGTCGAGCAGTCGTACCACCCGGTCGAGCAGACGCCGTCGGACGAGCGCAGCCCGGAGACGGACACCCTGCTGCTCGACGCCGACGACGAGCAGGAGAACGTGATCGCGCAGATCACGGCCGGCAACTCCATCGTCGTGAAGACGCTCCCCGGCACCGGCGGCACGCAGACGATCGTGAACGCCCTCGGCGGCCTGGTCGCCGCGAACAAGCGCGTCCTCGTCGTCAGCCCGCGCCGTGCAACGCTCCGTGGCATCGCGGCCCGCTTCGGCGAGGTGCACCTGCCCGGCGTCGCCGTCACCCCGGCGACGCTCCGCCGTGACGTGGTCCGTGCGATCGCCCGCAACGAGAAGGCGAGCCGGCCGAACCTCCGCGAGGTCGACGACGCCCTGGTGCGGCTCCGCAAGGTCCTCACCGACTACCGCGGTGCCCTCACCCGCACCGACCCCGACTTCGGGGTCAGCGTGCTCGACTGCCTGGTCGAGCTCTCCCGCCTGTCCCTGCTGCCGGTCGCCCCGTCCACGACGGCCCGGCTGTCGAAGCAGTCCGTCGTCTCGATGGTCACCGGTCGCGCCCGCGTCGCCGAGACCATGGTCAGCGCCGCGAACCTCGGCGAGTTCCGCTACGGCCCCGACGACTCGCCCTGGTACGGCGCGAGGTTCACCTCGAGCGACGGCGCCCAGCGTGCCCACGCGACCGCGCGGGAACTCGACGGCGGCGCACTGCCGGCCCTCCTGCAGCGCGCACACGACCTCGTGGCGTCGACCCACATGCGGCAGTTCACGACGATCAACGAGCTCGGCATCTACCTCCGCCTGCTCACCGAGATCCGGGACACCCTCGACCGCTTCCTGCCGATCGTGTTCGACCGGTCGGTGTCCGAACTCGTCGCCGCGACCGCTCCCCGGGGCGAGGGCGCGCCGATGTCGAGCACGAACCGCCGTCGGCTCAAGAAGCTCGCCCGCGAGTACGTCCGTCCCGGCGTGCACGTGTCCGACCTGCACGAGGCCCTCACCCGCGTCCAGCAGCAGCGTGTCCTCTGGCAGCGCTACGTGGCCGCGGGCGTGAACCCCGAGGTCCCCACCGGCATCGCCGACGTCCAGGTGCTGTTCTCGAACGTCGTCGAGGACCTGGCCCGACTCGACGAGCCGCTCGGTCGCACCAGCCGCGACCAGCAGCTCGCGAACCTGCCGATCGACGAGCTCGTCCCGACGATCGCCGAACTGGCCGCCGAGTCCGACGTCCTGCACAACCTGCAGGAGCGCACCGAGCTCATGCAGACGCTCCGCGACCTGCAGCTCGAGCCGCTGCTCACCGACCTGGCGAACCGGCACGTGCCGGACGTGCAGGTGCCCGCCGAGCTCGAGCTGGCCTGGTGGCAGTCCGCGCTCGAGACGATGCTCGAGTCCGACCGGGCCCTGCTCGGTGCGAACACGGACATGCTCGACCGGGTCGAGGCCGACTTCCGACTCGTGGACGACGCGCACGCGGCCGGGGTGTCCCAGGGCCTGGCGTGGCAGCTCGCCGAGAACTGGAAGGTCGGGCTCGTCGACTGGCCGGAGGAGTCCTCCGCGCTGAAGACGCAGCTCAAGGAGGGCGCGATCACGTCGCGTCTGCTCCACGACTCCGCACCGCACCTGTCCCGCGCCATCGCCCCGGTCTGGCTCGCCTCCCCGTACGAGGTCGCGCAGATCGCCGACACGATGCCGTTCGACACCGTGATCCTCGTCGACGCCGGCGCCGTGACGATCGCTGAGACCGTCGGCGCCGTCCGCCGCGCCCGGCAGACCGTCGTGTTCGGTGACCCGGTCACGCAGACGCCGTCGCCGTTCCGCATCGCCGTGGACCCGGACCACCGCGCGCTGCAGGTGGACGAGGAGACGCTCGACGCCCTGCACGCCGACTCCGCCCTCGCGAAGCTGTCCACGCTCCTGCCGACCCTGTCGCTGACTCGGTCGTACCGCGCCGGCGGCGAGGACCTGGCGGAGCTGGTCAACCGTCGCTTCTACGGCGGACGGATCGAGTCGCTGCCCTGGGCCGGCTCGTTCCTCGGCCACGGCTCGATCGCGCTCGACTACGTCAGCGAGGGCAAGGCCGTGCCGGACCCCGAGTCCGGCGCCGTCGAGAGCGTCGACGCCGAGGTGGACCGGGTCGTCCGGCACGTCATCGAGCACGCCCGCACCCGTCCGACCGAGTCGCTCATGGTCATCACGGCCTCGGCGAAGCACGCGGTCCGGGTCGAGCAGGCCGTGCTCGCTGCCGCGCAGGGCCACAAGGACCTCACCGAGTTCGTCATCGGTGACCGTCCGGAGCCGTTCATCGTGGCCACCCTCGAGCAGTCCGTGGCGCAGAGCCGCGACCGGGTCGTGTTCTCCATCGGCTACGGCCGGACCCCCCACGGTCGGGTCCTCCGCGACTTCGGTCCCCTCGGCAAGCCCGGCGGTGAGCGGCTGCTCGCGGTCGCGATGACCCGTGCCCGTCGGTCGATGGTCATCGTCACGTGCTTCCAGCCGTCCGACATCGAGGCCGAGCGCATGGGGCACGGCACGGTCGCCCTCGCCGAGATCCTGGCCGAGGTCCGCGCCCGGACCACCGCCGAGTACGTGCCGGACGACTCCGACCCGCTGCTCGTCGACCTGGCCCGCCGGCTCGAGATGCGCGGCATCCCGGTCGCGCTCGGCCACCGCGGCAAGCTCGGCCTGGTCGCCGCGCACGGCGGGGTCTGCGTCACCATCGAGACCGATGCGTCGCTCGTCAAGGGGTCGCTGCGTGAGTCGCTCCGGCTCCGTCCCGAGGTGCTCCGTCGTCTCGGCTGGCACTACGTCCGCGTGCACGCGTTCCAGCTGTTCTCCGACCCGGACCGGGTGGCGAACACGGTGGCGCAGGTGCTCGGGGTCGACCGCGGTGCCACCCAGGAGATCTCGATCCCGCCGGTGTCCGCACGCCGATGACCGCCAGGGTCCCACGCCGGGCCTCGCGGCAGGCAGGACCGGTGACCTCGACGACGGACCACCTGACGGGGACGTGGACACCGGACGCGGGTGCGTCCCGGGCAGGAGACGCGTCGGGGGCGGCCACCGACCCCGCGGCGACCCCGGAACTTGCCTTGCCGCGGTCGACCGGGCCGGGAGGCACGTCCCGCTCCGGCAGGCGCGTCACGACCCGTGCGGTCCCCGGCAGCGACCCGACACCGGCGCCGGAACCGGCGCGCCACGGCACGGGCGAGAACGACGACCGGCTCCTCCGCGACCGGCCGCCGCACTGGGGATGACCGTCCCGGCTGACGGAGGACGGCCTGCCGCCGGTCGGGTGCGACCGACGAGTGCACGGGTCGGACCGGTACCCTTGCAGTGACCCACCCCGAACGGAAGCGTGTGATGACGGAGCCCTCCCGGCGGACCCGGCCCGACTGGCAGACGCTGCCGAACCTCATCACGCTGGTGCGCTTCGCCCTCATCCCGGTCTACGTCGGACTGGTCGTCGCCGGACACCCGGGATGGGCGTTGGCCTCCCTGGTGGTCCTCGGCGTGAGCGACTGGGCCGACGGGTTCCTGGCGCGACGACTCCACCAGGAGTCCCAACTCGGCAAGACGCTCGACCCGATCGCCGACCGGTTGGCGATCGTGGCGATCGTGCTGTCGCTCGTGCTCGTCGGGCTGCTGCCGTGGATCGTGGTCGTGGTCGTGGTGGCCGTCGACCTGGCGCTCCTGGCGCTCTCGAGCGCGTGGTTCCGCGGCAACCCGGACCTCCGCGTGACGTGGACGGGCAAGATCCGGTCCGCGCTGCTGTTCGTCGGGCTGCCGGTCCTGCTGTTCTCGTCGACGTCGGTCGCCGCCGACCACCACTGGGTCCGGGACGTCGGTCTCGTCTTCGTCTGGCTCGGCACGGTCGGGCACGTCCTCGCCGGGCTGCAGTACGCGGGGGAGATGGCCCGGAAGCACCGGGCGCATCGCGCTCCGGCGTAGGCCGACCCTCCCGGCACCGGCACCGGCACCGGCACCGGCACCGGCACCTACAGCTTCGTCGTTCCGGCGATGCCGGCGCCCTCGGGTGCGTCCGCCGGAGCGACGTGCGCTCCGTGCCCGCCGACACCCGGCTCGGCACCCTGCTGGGCGCGCAGCAGGTCGCGGATCTCGAGGAGCACCTCGACGTCCGTCGGCGGGACGTCCGCGGGCGGTTGCTCCTCGTCGTGCTTCGTCCGGTCGAACGCGACCTTCTTGAGGTGGTTCACCGGCACGACGAGCGCGAAGTAGACGACCGCTGCGACGATCACGAAGTTCAGGACGGCGCCGAGCACCTTGCCGAACAGCAGCTCGGTGTCGCCGCCGGACACGGTCGCGAACGACACGATCAGGGCCTTGTCCAAGCTGGAGGCGTTGAAGACCGCACCGATGAGCGGGTTGATCAACGCCGTCACGACCGCCGTCACGATGGCGGTGAACGCGGCTCCGATGACGACCGCCACCGCGAGGTCGATGACGTTCCCGCGGAGCAGGAACTCCCTGAAGCCCTTCACGCGAGCCCCCTTCTGTCGTGGACGGCCACCGCGCGATGGCCCGGTCCAACCTATCCAGCAGGCGCGGGGCCGGTCAGGACGCGGACGACCCCGACCCGGAGGACGACCCGGACCCGGAGGACGACGCCGAGCCGGACGAGGACCCGGAGCCGGACGAGGACCCGGAGCCGGACGAGGACCCGGAGGAGCCGGACGACCCCGACCCGGACGACGACCCCGACCCCGACGATGAGCCGGATCCCGACCCCGACGGCGTCGCGCGCGAGTCGGTCCGGTAGAAGCCACCTCCGTTGAAGGTCACACCGACGGGCGAGAACACCTTCCGTAGGACCCCGCCGCAGACCGGGCACTCGGTGAGCGTGGCGTCGGAGAAGGCCTGCTTGATGTCGAACGCGTTGCCGCACTCGGTGCAGCGGTACGAGTAGGTGGGCACGTCAGCTCCGGAACGTGATGATGCGCGACGGCGTGATGATGCCGTCGACGGGTTCGTCGTGGGGTTCGCGCGGGACCTCGTCGAGGTACTCCGTGTCGAACACCACAGCATAGACGGGCGGGCGGTTGGCCATGGACCCGAGGGTCTTGTCGTAGTACCCGCGTCCCCAGCCCATCCGGACGCCGTCGTGCCCCACGGCGGCGGCCGGCGTGATGATCACGTCGACGTCGTTGATCGCCAGGGGGGAGAGCACCTCGCCGACGACTTCCGGCATGCCGAACGGTCCCTCGCGCTCCGAGGACCCGTCGCCGACCGCCCAGTCGAGCAACCCGTCCTCGCGGGTGATCGGCAGGAGCACCCGGATGCCCCGCTCGAACGCCCAGTCGAGGAATGGACGGACGTCGGGTTCGTCGGGCGCCGACAGGTAGAGCGCGACCGAGGTGATCTGGCGTTCCTCGACGAAGCGCTGCAGCGTGGCGGTCAGGGCGAGGGAGTCGGCGTCGCGGACGGTCGAGGTCCGGCTGCGTCGCCGCTGCCGGAGGTCGGCTCGGAGGGCGCGCTTCTCGTTCCCGAGATCGGCGGTCATGGCGAAGAGTGTAGCGAGCGCCGGTGCTGCGGCTTCCCGCTGATCTGCCTGTCCTCCTATCAGTTGACATGCCCGCGAAATGCGTTTCGGATACGGTCTTGTCCATGGGCTTCCAGATTTCGAAGGCAGTGATCCCCGCCGCAGGGCTGGGCACGCGCTTCCTCCCCGCGACCAAGGCGATGCCGAAGGAGATGCTCCCCGTCGTCGACAAGCCGGCCATCCAGTACGTGGTGGAGGAGGCGGTCGACGCCGGACTCACCGACGTGCTGATGATCACCGGGCGCAACAAGAACGCGCTCGAGAACCACTTCGACCACGTGTCGGAGCTCGAGGAGACCCTCAAGAAGAAGGGCGACCACGAGAAGCTGCAGAAGGTCAACCAGTCCACGGACCTGGCCGACATGCACTACGTGCGTCAGGGTGACCCGCTCGGCCTCGGTCACGCCGTGCTCCGCGCGAAGATGCACGTCGGCCGCGAGCCGTTCGCCGTGCTCCTCGGTGACGACATCATCGACGCCCGCGACCCGCTGCTCAAGCGCATGATCGAGGTCCAGGGCGAGAAGAAGGCCACGGTCGTCGCCCTGCTCGAGGTCCCGGCGTCGCAGACGCACCTCTACGGCATCGCGACCGTCGAGGAGACCGACACCGACGACGTCGTGAAGATCACCGGCCTGGTCGAGAAGCCGGCCCAGGGTGAGGCCCCGTCGAACCTGGCGATCATCGGCCGCTACGTCATCCGCCCCGAGGTCTTCGACGTCCTCGAGAAGCAGGAGCCCGGCAAGGGCGGCGAGATCCAGCTCACCGACGCGCTCATGAAGATGGCGAGCGCCGAGGAATGGACAGGTGGCGTGTACGGCGTCGTCTTCCGTGGACGCCGCTACGACACCGGTGACAAACTCGACTACATCAAGGCGATCGTGCAGCTCGCCTCGGACCGCGAGGACCTCGGCCCGGACCTCAAGTCCTGGCTCAAGGAGTTCAACGCGGGCGAATGAGTCGACCCATCCCGCACGGGTCCGGTGACCCCGGCCCCGTGCGGGACACCCGTCCCGCCGAGCGCGGGACCCCGGAGGAACCAGAAGCGATGACGACGATCCCGACCCTCACCCACGGGCGGGTCACCATCCGCCCCCTCCGGATCCGCGACGCCCGTGAGCTCGACCTGGCGTTGGCCGGCAACCGCTCGTGGCTCCGCACGTGGGAGGCGACGAACCCCTCCGGGTTCGCGTCCGCCGACGTCAAGGGGAGCATCCGCGCGCTGCAGGCCAACGCCCGTGCCGGGTTGGGCCTCCCGTTCGCGATGGAACTGGACGGACGCTTCGTGGGCCAGCTGAACGTCTCCGGCATCACGTACGGGTCGCTCGCGAGCGCCTCCATCGGGTACTGGGTGGTGCAGGACGCCGCCGGCCACAACGTGACGCCGACCGCGGTCGCGCTCGCGACCGACCACTGCTTCCGCTCCGTCGGCATCCACCGTCTCGAGATCTGCATCCGTCCCGAGAACGCCCCGAGCCTCCGCGTCGTGGAGAAGCTCGGGTTCCGGTACGAGGGCCTGCGCCGCCGCTACATCCACATCAACGGCGACTGGCGGGACCACTTCTGCTTCGGCCTCGTCGCGGAGGAGATCCGCGAGGGCGTCCTCGACCGCTGGGTCCGTGGGCAGGTGCCGCACGGTGCCGGCCGCGTGCCGCAGGAGGCCTGGGACGAGGCGGGCGTGCCGCTGCCCGTCTCGCCGCGCGGCTGACGACCCACGGGACGGGTCGCGTCGCGTCCCGGTGACCCCGGCGCGGCCGGGAGGCCCGCCGCGCCGCCGACGGATCCGTCACGACTCGCTCGACACGCTCCCGGCAATGGGCGTCCGGGCGGCGCGCTCCCCCTACCGTTGCCCCCATGGGAATCGGGACCTGGGGCGGCGGCGTCGTGCTGCTCGTGGCGGCCGTGCTCTGGGTCGTGTACCTGATGCCCGCGTGGGCGGCCCGTCGTGAGTACCTCGCCACCGAGCGGAACGCGATCCGACTGCAGCAGACCCTCCGCATCCTGGCGCAGACCGCCGAGCTGCCGGACGAGGTGCGCGTCGAACTGAACGCGAAGTCCCTCGCCGAGGCGCAGCGCGTCGCCCGGTCCGAGGAGGCGAAGCGTGCCGCGATCGTCCGCGCCCACGAGGCCGCACGGCAGCGGGAGATCACCCGTCGCCTCGCCGCCCAGGCGCCCGTGCTCGAGAAGGCGTCCTCGGTGCCCGCCCTGACCGCGATGCGCATGCGTCGCTCACGCCTCGGTGCCACGACGCTCGGCACGCTCGGGCTCGTGCTCGCGGTGGTCGTGCTCGTCGTCGCCCCCGGCGCCTGGCTGCTCGCGGTGGCCGGACTCGTCGCGGCCGGTGGTTCCGCGGCCGTGCTCGCACAGCTGCACCAGGTCGCGACCGCGCGCCGTCGACGGGCCGCGGCCGGTGCGGCGGAGCAGACCCGGGCCTCCCGGCCGACGACCGCGTGGACCGATCCCGCGCCGCCGCTCTCCACCGACCAGCCGACGGCCGCGCCCGCGGACCGCACCTGGACGCCGGGGCCGATCCCGAAGCCGCTGTACGTGCAGACGCCGACCCGACCCGATCCGTCCCCGGAGTCGTCGGCCGAACTCGCCGCCCGGCTGCGTGACCGCGTGGCCCAGGCGAAGGCCGAGGCGGAGGCAGAAGCCGCTGCCGTCCGAGCCGCAGCGGCCGACCCGTCGCTCGCACGGGTGTCGCGGATGCGTGCCGACGTCGAGGAGGCCGCCGCGGCGCTGTCCTCGCACGACCAGGGGCGGCTCGCGGAGCGGCTCGGGCTCCGTGCCGCGACCGCCGGGTCGCCCGCTCCCCGGAGTGCGCCCGCGCCCGGTGCGTCGGCTGCGCCCGGTCCGGTTGCGCCCGGTCCGGCTGCCTCCGCGACCGACGAGGTCGACGTCCCCGGCATCCCAGCCGCCCCGAGCCGCTGGGCCGGGATGGGCGTGATCGGCGACGACGCGTACGGACAGACGGACCTCGACGCGATCATGCGACGCCGTCGAGCGGTCTGACCGGACGGCACGCCCGACCGCCGCGGCCCGATTACCGGATCGCCGCGACCCGGTGCTATCGTTGTCGAGCACTCGGGGCTATGGCGCAGTTGGTAGCGCGTCTCGTTCGCAATGAGAAGGTCAGGGGTTCGAATCCCCTTAGCTCCACCGAGAAGCACGACGGCCCGGAACCGATTGGTTCCGGGCCGTTCTCGTTGCCGGCCGTCCACAGCCCGCAACGGGGGGTGTCGGTGCCGGGTGCTCGGCCCCTAGACTCCCCGAGCGCCACAACAGGTGGTCCCGAGGGGAGCCGCCACTCGGCCAGGCACCGTCGCCCGACCGAGCACCGTCGTCCGCTCGGGCACGCCGCCCGATCGGGCACGTCGTCCGATCGGGCACGTCGCCCGCTCGGACACATTCAGGGGGAGAAGCATGAACCGCGTGCGTCGTCTCGTCGCCACCGTCGTCACCGCCGTCGTCATCGCAGCAGGTGTCGCCGTCGCAGGCCCGACCGCCGCGGCCTCCGCCGCCGTCACCCCGACCGGAGTGGACATCTCGTGGCCGCAGTGCGGGAAGACGGTCCCGACCGGACAGGCCTTCGGCATCGTCGGGGTGAACGGATCGCTCGGCAACACGACGAACCCGTGCCTGGCCGAGCAGCTGGCCTGGGCCGCGGGCTCCGTCGGCGGATCGACCCAGCCGAAGACCCAGCTCTACGTCCTGTTCGCCAACCCCGGCCTGCAGGCGTCGGTCTGGCCGAAGTCGAACACCTACAAGGGCACCGCGCCGACGAACCGGTTCGGTCGGTGCTCGACCAAGGGCGGTGCGAAGCAGCTTACCCTCGCGTGCTCGTTCATGTACGGGTACGCGCGCGGCTACGACGACGTGACGATCCGCGGCATCGGCCGCCCCGCCGCGTACCGCTGGTGGCTCGACGTCGAGGAAGGGCTCTCGTACCAGAAGGACACGGCGCAGAACCGTGCCGCGATGGAAGGCATGATCGCCGGACTCAAGGCGGGTGGGGTCCGGATGATCGGCATCTACTCGACGCCGTCGCAGTGGAAGACCATCGCCGGGTCGGTCAGCTCGTCGAGCACCCTGTACGGCCGGTCGAACTGGATCGCCCTCGGCAAGAGCACGACCACGAAGGCACGTCGGGCCTGCTCGGGGACCCCGCTGTCCGGCGGCACGATCGTGATGACCCAGATCGAGGCCGCGTACGGCTCCACCACGATCGACCGCGACGTCTCCTGCCACTGATCGGTCCTTGCGGGGCTCCGGGTCGGCTGTCACGATGAGGCGACGGACGAAGGAGCCCATCATGACCTCGCGACTGAACCCCTACCTCGGCTTCCGGGACGACGCCCGACAGGCGCTCGAGTTCTACCAGTCGGTGTTCGGCGGTGAGCTGCGGATCGGTACCTTCGCCGAGATGGGCGCCGACGGGGACCCGGCCGACGCGGACAAGGTCATGCACGGGCAGCTCGAGACGACGCGGGGGTACGTGCTCATGGCGTCGGACACCCCGGCGTCGATGGGGCGGTCGGAGACGAACAACATCTCGCTGTCCGTCTCCGGTGACGCTGACGACGCCGAGGACCTGCGCGGGTACTTCGCGGCCCTGTCTGTCGGCGGGAGGGTGCTCGAACCACTCACGCAGGCGCCGTGGGGCGACGAGTTCGGCATGGTCACCGACCGGTTCGGGATCACCTGGCTCGTGAACGTCAGCGCTCCCGCTGCCTGACCCCGCTGCCTGACCCCGCTGCCTGACCCCGCGCTGCTCCCGGCGGTGCGGTCGGCCGATCCCGGGACGACGTCGCATAGCCTGGTCCGGTCATGACTGCTCCGATCACGCGCCGCACCCTCCTGTCCCTCGCCGGCATCACCGGCGTCGGCCTCGTCGCCGCGGCCTGCTCCGCGGACGGGCCGGGGGGCCGGTCCTCGTCGACGCCGGGGTCGTCCGGCGCGGCACCGACCGGCGGGACGTCGTCGGGCTCGTCGTCGACCGGAGCCGCGAGTGCGCGCCCCTCGGCCACGACGGTCGAGCCGGCGGAGCTGCCCCTCGCCGGCGGCGTCACCGTGACCGTCACCGGGTCGGGGCTCGCCGTCGTCAAGGGCGTCACCGTCGGCGGGGTCGCCGCACGGGACGTCGTCGCCCGAGCGGGCAAGGTCACGTTCACGGCGCCGCACCAGGCCATGTACACCGCCGGGCCGGCCGACGTCGCGCTGTTCACCGAGCCCGTGGAACCGGTCCCGTCGGCGAACCGGACCTCGGACGGCAACGGCAGCCAGGCGAACGACGGCCAGGTCGGTGCCACCCAGGACGGTGCCGCCAGCACGCCGACCCCCACGGCCGCGCCCACTCCGGACGCGAGCACCGCGATCGCCACCACGACCGTCGCCTACGCGGCCCAGACCGCGGTCGATCGCCAGCTCGAGTACGCCATGCGGCACTGGGCCGACTACAACACCGCCGAGTACGGGACGATGAACCCCATCGGCGGCGACTGCGCGAACTACGTCAACCAGACGCTCGAGGCCCGCGGCTGGGAGCAGCGCGCCGACTGGTACAACCGGGCCGGCGGTGCAGATCACTCCTCGACGTGGACCTACTGCCCGGCCATGGACCCGTGGCTCGACCAGAACGCGGCCACGTTCGGGCTCACCCGCCGGACCTCGGACGAACGCCAGCACGTCGCGGTCGGCGACATCGTCATGTTCGACTGGAACGGCAACGGCTCGCCGGACCACACGACCATCGTGTCCGAGGTGTTCACCGAGGCCGACGGCACGATCCGCATCAAGTCGGCGAGCCACAACCAGGACGGGCCGTACCGTGACCTCGACGAGATGATCACGGTGCAGCACCCGGGCGGCACCGCCTGGTTCCACACCATCGCGGCGTAGGGACCGGAACCTCCGCACGGCACGGAGGGTGCGGCGCGTCGGTACCATCACGGGTGTCCTCGTACCGCGACGAGAGGGGATCCCGTGCCCGCACCTGCACTCCGCGAGACCGACCGCGGTCCGGCCTTCCCCGCCCGCGTCCGGTCCGACGTCGTGGCCGCCGTGGTCAGCGCGGGGCTCGCCGTGCTCCTGCCGGTCCTGTTGCTCGTCGTCGGTTCGCTGCTCGGCGGGGCCGGCGGCAATCCGCTCGGCTCGACGGTCGGACTGCTCCGACAGGCCCTGGGCGACGGGGTCGTGCTGGTGGTCCTCGTCGTGGTGGTGTCCGCGCTCGGCGGGTGGCGGTCCGTCCTGACCGAGCCCGCTCGCGCGCGGTCGTGGTGGGGTGTCGGCGTGCTCGTCGTGTTCACCGCGGTGACGCTCGTCGCGTTCACGACACCCCTGCGGGCCGATGCCGGTGGGTACCTCGGCGCGCTCCTCGTCGGCGTGCTCGCCGTGGCCCTCGTCGAGGAGCTCGTGTTCCGCGGGGTCCTCGTCGCGGGGTTCCGCCGGGTCGCGTCCGAGTGGGTGGTGTGGCTCGTCGCCACCGCGACCTTCGCCCTGGCACACGCCTTCAACGCGGACGGCAGCGCGTTCCAGGTCCTCACGACGTTCCTGCTCGGTTCCGCCTGTCACCTCGCCCGTCGGGTCACCGGGTCGCTCCTCGGGGCCGTGTTGCTCCACGTGCTGTACGACGCGTTCCTCGGCTTCCGGAGCCAGACGGTCGACGGGATGCCGTTCCTGCTCAACGCCGGGGCCACCCTGGCGGTGGCCGTGGCAGCCGTCATCGGCTTCGTGGTCGCACTCCGCACCCCGGGTCCGCGCCGCGGGTCCGGCACCGGCGCCTGAGGCACGAGGCCCGCATCCGGGGTGGGGCGTCGGTGCCCGGGTTCAGGGGAACCCGAGGAACCAGAGCAGGACGACCGCGACCGCCTGCAGGCACACGCCGACGACGAGCCACCCGGTCGCCCGTCGTCGGGTCGCGGTGAACGTGTCGGCGGCGAGCAGCGGCGCGACCGGCATGAGCAGGCGGGGCAGGCTCTGCTGCGGCAGGAACACCGCCACCAGGTACGCCACGTAGGCGACCGTGAAGCCGAGGACGTCGGGCCCGAGCGCGCGGACGCCCCGTCGGCAGGACAACCACGCGGCCCCGGCGAGCACGAGCACCACGAGCACGATGCCCGCGGGCCCGAGCCACGTCCCCGCCATGAGGAACCACGGCGTCAGCGGTGCGAAGTGCTGCCGGCCGACGAACCCGACCCACCACGACAACTCCGTCTCGAGGTACGCGTCCGGACGACCGGTCACCGCGCTCGCGACCACCGGCCACGCGAGCCCCGCCGCCGCGACGACGAGCCCTGCGGCGACGACCGCCCCACGATCCCGCCACCGGAACGGCTCCCCGCCGGGTCGACCGCCTCCCGCACGCCGGGCGGCGACCTCCCGCACGACGAGGTGCACGGCGAGGGCGACCGCGAGCGCCAGGACCCCCGGGCGGGCGGCCGCCGCGAGCACACCGAGGACGGCGACCAGCCAGTACCGCCGGCGCACGAGCGCGAGCAGTGCGCCGAAGAGCAGGACCAGGAACATGCTCTCGGCGTACGCGACCTGCAGCAGGAAGCCCGTCGCGCCGAACGCGAAGAACGCGGTCGCCCATCGCGCACGTCGGGCGTCCGCGACCGCGAGGACGAGGCGGAACAGGACCACGCACGCCCCGGCACCGCACAGGGTGGCGACGACGAGCCCCGCCACCCAGAACGACGACCCCGTCAGCGCCATGAGGACCCGGACGACGCCGGGGAACAGCGGCAGGAACGCCCACGGGTTCGGGAGGACGTGCCCGTCGCCGTCGGTGGGCAGGTCGCGCGGGTACCCGTGCTCGGCGATGGTCCGGTAGAAGGACGCGTCCCACGAGCCCGAGAAGGTGGCGAACGACGGGTCACGCCGGTACGAGGCGAAGTGCCACCCGTTCGCCGTCGCGAGCCAGTAGACCGAACCGAGGAGCACCGTGCTGACGATGCGCGAGGCCAGCCACAGGAGGAGGGGAGTCGTCCACCCGCTGTGGCGGGCCTCCAGGACGGCCGTCACCGTCCGCCCCGCGCGGGCCCGCCGGGAGGCTCGGGTCGTCGCCGCCGGGTCCGTCACCTGCCCGATCCTGGCAGAAGGTCCGCTGTCCGTTCGCCGCACCGGCCAGGTCGCGTCCAGAGGCCGGGCGTTGCATCGCGGTCGTTCCCTGGAAACCACCACCACGGAGGCAGCATGCCGTTCATCACCGTCGGAGCCGAGAACGGGCACGACATCGACCTGCACTACGACGACTTCGGCACGGGCGACCCCGTCGTCCTCATCCACGGCTGGCCGCTGTCGGGCCGCTCGTGGGAGGGCCAGGTCCCGGCCCTCGTCGCCGCGGGGCACCGCGTCATCGCCTACGACCGCCGCGGGTTCGGTCAGTCCTCGCAGCCGTGGAACGGGTACGACTACGACACGTTCGCCGCGGACCTCGACAAGCTCATCACGGAGCTCGGGCTGACGGACGTCACGCTCATCGGGTTCTCGATGGGCGGCGGCGAGCTCGCCCGCTACGTGTCGACCTACGGCACCGGCGAGGTCGCGAAGCTCGTCTTCGCCAGCGCCGTCCCGCCGTACCTGTGGAAGTCCGACGACAACCCCGAGGGCGGCGTCGACCAGGACCTCGCCGACTGGTTCGCGACGGGCATCACGGGCGACCGCCCGGCGTTCCTGCACGAGTTCGTGGACATGTTCTACACCGCCGGCGGCAAGGTCTCGCTGACCCACAAGCCGCTCGTGAGCGAGGACCAGCGCGCCTACGACCTCGCGATCGCCGAGCTCGCCTCGCCGAAGGGCACGCTCGACTGCACGGCGGCGTTCGCGACGACCGACTTCCGCGACGACCTGACGAAGGTCGACGTCCCGACGCTCGTCATCCACGGCGACGCCGACGGCATCGTGCCGTTCGAGGTGTCCGGCAAGCGGACCGCCGAGGCGATCCCGGACGCGCAGCTGCACGTCATCGAGGGCGGCCCGCACGGCGTGCTCGCGTCACACCGCGACGAGTGGAACGAGGCGGTGCTCCGCTTCCTCGCGGGGTAGTCGCGTCCGTCGGCGCCTCGGTGCCGGCAGACGGACGGGAGGCCCGTGACCGACTGGTCACGGGCCTCCCGTCCGTTGCGCCACCCGTCGGTTCCGCCACCCGTTCGGCGGACCGCCGCGGTCAGCGGCCGAGCACGGCCCGGCGGATCCGCTCGATCGGCTCCTTCGGGCTCCGGTCCGCGTTGAGCAGACCGTTCGTCTCCTGCATCGTGTCGGTGAGCTGGGTCCAGCAGCTGCCGGCGAGGAACGAGCTCGCCCGCACCGCGTCGTAGAGGGCGGTGATCCTGGCGATCCAGTCGTCGCCGTCCGCCGCGGTCGTGTACCCCCAGGCGTCGTCGCGCTGCACGCCCGGCTGGTGGTTCACGCCGCCGAACTCGGTCAGCATCACCGGCTGGCCGCGGTCCACCGCCCCACCGACCAGGATCGGACGGTCCGCCGGACCGATGCCGGCGAGCAGCCGGGCCCGCGCGGTGTCGTCGGCGTACGTGCGGGCGAGCCGCTCTCCGTCACCCTCGTAGTCGTGCACCGACAGGATGTCCGAGTCGGGGTGCTCCCACCCGTCGTTCGAGATCACCGGCCGGGTCGGGTCGAGCGCCCGCGTGACGTCAGCGAGGGCACGCGCGTACGCCTGCTGCGCGGGGTCCGTGGCGATGTGCTGCACGCCCCAGCTCTCGTTCGCCGGCACCCAGGTGACGACCGAGGGGTGCGAGGCGTCCCGCTCCACCGCGTCCATCCACTCGCGCATCAGGCGTTGCACGGCCGTGGGGGAGAAGGCGTACGCACCGGGTGCCTCACCCCAGACCATGAGGCCGAGCCGGTCGGCCCAGTACAGGAACCGTGGGTCCTCGATCTTCTGGTGGTTCCGCGCCGCGTTGAAGCCGAGCTCCTTGATGAGCTCGACCTCGCGGCGGAGGGCCTGGCGGGTCGGTGCGGTCAGGTGCGACTCCGGCCAGTAGCCCTGGTTCAGCACGCTGCGCACGTCGATGCTGCGGTCGTTGAGCAGGAACCGGCCGCTGCCGACCGCGGTGGTGCGGATGCCGAAGTACGAGCTCACGGCGTCGAGCGGCGCGCCGTCGGCGGACACCAGGGACACCACCGCGTCGACGAGGTGCGGTGCGTCCGGGCTCCACTGCAGCTCCTGCTCGGCCTGCCCGTTCGCCTGCCGGGCGATCGGCACGACGAGGTCGACCTCGTGCGCGCTCGGCTGGACGGCGACCTCCACCGTGGCGAGGTGCTCGTCGTGCTCCGCCCAGTGCGCCTCGACCCGGAGCCGCGTGCCGACCGGGTGCGGGCCCGCCAGCCGGACGGCGAGCCGCATCGTCTCGTGGTCGACGTTCGTCCACCGGACGGACCGGACGGCCGTGGTCGGGACCGCCTCGAGCCAGACGGTCTGCCAGATCCCCGTGGTCCGGCGGTACCAGATGTCGTGCGGCTGCTCGTGCCAGTCCTGCTTGCCGCGGGGCTGGGTGAGGTCGTGCGGGTCGTCCTCGGCGCGGACGACGAGCGTGTGGTCGCCGTCGGTGCCGGTGTCGGTGCCGGTCAGGGCGTCGGTGACGTCGAGGGTGAACGGGGTGTGGCCGCCCTCGTGGTCGCCGACGAACCGGCCGTCGACCCAGACGCGTGCGCGGTGGTCCACGGCACCGAAGTGCAGGAGGAGGCGCGGGGCGTCGGCGCCGTGGCCGGCGGCCGCGAGGTCGGCGGCGGTGATCGTCCGCGCGTACCAGACCACGGGGTGGAACCCGGGCTCGTCGATGCCGGACGCCGCGGACTCCGGCGGGAACGGGACGACGATGTCCCGGGCGTCGGGGAACCCGTCCCGCCACGAGGGGTCGTCCCCGGTGTTCCGGAACGACCAGGTGCCGTCGAGGTCCGCCCAGTGGGACCGCATCATCTGCGGCCGCGGGTACTCGCCGTCCTGGCGGGTCGCGACGGGGAGTGCGGGTGCGGCGTCGTTGCCGGGGTACGCGTTCATGGCTCCATGCTGGTCGTGCGGTACATCGATGTAAAGGTGGTGTCGGCAGACCGGACAGCGCCCGGGAGTGGCGGGCGGACGGCACGGAGTGGCCGAACCCCCGGACCGGTGCAGCCGCGACGGGTACCGTCCCCGACATGACCGACGCCGTGCACGCCGACCCCCTCGAGACAGCCGTCGCCGGCTGGATGGCCGACCAACGCTGGTACGCGGCGAAGGGCGGGACCCCGCGGGTCCGCGTCCTCGCCGAGGACAGCGACGACACCGCCGACGCCCGCATCCGCACCCTCTACGTGCTCGACGACGCCCCGACCGGACCGGTCCTGTACCAGGTGCCGCTCACGATCCGGCAGACGCCCGTCCCCGAACTCGCGCACGCCCTCGTGGCCGAGGTCGACGGCGCACACGTCTACGACGGCCCGCACGACGTCGCCTACGCACGCTGGTTGCTCGGACGCATCGAGGCCGACGGCGACCACATCGGCCCCGTCACCGACGCCCGTGTCCTCAGCGGCGAGCAGTCGAACACCTCGGTGATCTGCGGGACCGAGGAGAGCGGCCAGGTCATCACGAAGGTCTTCCGTGTGCTGCACGACGGCGCCAACCCCGACGTGACCACGCAGCGGGCGCTCTCGGCGGCCGGGTCCGAGCGTGTGCCCCGGACCTTCGGCGCGCTCGCCGGGGAGTGGCCGGACGACGGGCAGCCGGGCGGCACCGCACACGGCCACCTGGCCTTCGCGCAGGAGTTCCTGCCCGGCCTCGAGGACGCCTGGCGCGTGGCCCTGACCGCGGCCCGTGGCGGCGAGTCCTTCGCGAGCGCCGCGGACCGCCTCGGTGCGGCCCTCGCCGAGGTGCACACCGTCCTCGCCGACGCCATGCCGACCGCGACCGCCGGCCCGGAGCAGGTGGACGAGGCCGTCGCGACCATGCGCCGCCGACTCGAGACCGCCGCGGCCGAGGTGCCGCAGGTCGCCGACCACGCCGCCGCCGTCGCCCGCGTGTACGACCGTGCGGCGTCCGTGCCGTGGCCGACCATGCAGCGCATCCACGGTGACCTGCACCTCGGGCAGGTCCTGTCGGCCCCGGAGCCCCGCGGCTGGGTGTTCCTCGACTTCGAGGGCGAGCCGCTCCGCCCGATGCCCGAACGCTCGCGTCCGGACGTCGCGCTCCGGGACGTCGCCGGCATGCTGCGCTCGTTCGACTACGTCGCGGGTGCGCTCGCACACGACGACGATCCCGTGGACACCGGCGACTGGGCGCAGGAGGCGCGGAACGCCTTCCTCGACGGCTACGCGCGGGGCAGCGGTGCCGACCTGCGCGCGCACCGGGCACTGCTCGACGCGTTCGAGCTCGACAAGGCCGTGTACGAGGTCGTGTACGAGGCGCGCAACCGTCCGACGTGGGTCGGGATCCCGGTCGCGGCCGTGGACCGACTGGTCGAACGCTCGGCGGGCTGACCGCACACCGGACGGGAGGCCCGTGGCGACACAGCCACGGGCCTCCCGTCCGTCCACGTCCGGTCCGTGCCCGGGTCCGACCGGGGAGGTCCGGGGCTAGTTGACGGGACCGGTGTACTTCTCGCCCGGCCCCTTGCCCGGCGCGTCCGGGATGGCCGAGGCCTCGCGGAACGCGAGCTGCACGGAGCGCAGCCCGTCGCGCAGCGGACGGGCGTGCTGGTCGCCGATCTCGGTGGCCGCAGCGGTGACCAGGCCGGCGAGCGAGGTGATGAGCTTGCGGGCCTCGTCCAGGTCGGTCTGTCGCTCGGGGTCGTCCGCCAGGCCGACCTTGACGGCGGCGGCACTGAGCAGGTGGACGGCCACGGTGTTGACGAGCTCGATCGCGGGGACCTCGGAGATGTCCCTGGCGGCATCGCCCGCGCCGTCGAGCCCGTCCTCGTCGGATCCGGGGGCCTGGTTGCTCGGGGTGTCGGTCACGGTGCTCCTCTGCTAGACTCGCCGACGGCAGACGCTGTCCGCGCGCCCGGATCCTTCCGGGAGTCAGGACGGTGTCACGAAAGAGGAGTTCCTCCCACCCGTGGCTGCACCAAGGCTACCGGGTCACCACCGCTCCGCCGGTGCTCACGACGTGGGCCCCGGTCGGCCGGACCGCAAGGGTCGGCGTCGGGCGGCTGCCGAACGGATCTGCGATCCGTGCGTCAGATCTCCTCTCTCGTGCCGTCGTCCCGGGCACACGCCCCGGACGGCCACCACCTGATTGAAGGAGCTCCGCATCACCGATCCCCGTACCAACGACCGAATCCGCGTCCCCGAGGTCCGACTCGTCGGTCCCCAGGGCGAGCAGGTCGGCGTTGTCCCCATCGCCGTCGCACTGCGCCTCGCGCAGGAAGCCGAGCTGGATCTGGTCGAGGTCGCGCCGAACTCGAAGCCGCCCGTCGCCAAGATCATGGACTACGGCAAGTTCAAGTACGAAGCCGCTCAGAAGGCCAAGGAAGCCCGCCGCAACCAGGTCAACACCGACCTGAAAGAGGTCCGCTTCCGCCTGAAGATCGACGTGCACGACTACGAGACGAAGCGCAAGCGTGCCGAGGGGTTCCTCCTCGGTGGCGACAAGGTGAAGGCGATGATCCTCTTCCGCGGTCGCGAGCAGTCGCGTCCCGAGCAGGGTGTCCGACTCCTCCAGAAGTTCGCGGAGGAGATCGCCGAGTTCGGCGTCGTCGAGTCGCGTCCGACCCAGGACGGCCGCAACATGACGATGATCATCGCGCCGCTGAAGAACAAGTCGGACGTCAAGGGCGAGCTCAACGCCAAGCGTGCCGCCGAGAAGGCGGAGCGCAAGGCCTCCGAGCACTCCGCGAAGACCAAGCCGGCGGACGAGACCACGTCCGGGACCGCCGCAGCAGCTCCGGCCGACTCCTCGGCCGAATAGGTCCTCCCAGACCGATCCCGCGCTCGCGCGGCCCCCATCCACCCCACGGAAAGGCACACGATGCCCAAGCAGAAGACCCACTCCGGGTCGAAGAAGCGCTTCAAGGTCACCGGCAGCGGCAAGATCATGAAGCAGCAGGCCGGTATGCGCCACAACCTCGAGGTCAAGTCCGCCAAGCGCAAGGCCCGCCTCAACGAGGACCAGGTCCTCGCCAAGGCCGACGTCAAGGCCGTCAAGAAGCTCCTCGGCCACTGAGCCGTCCCGGAACGTAAAGGAACAGATCAATGGCAAGAGTGAAGAGAGCGGTCAACGCCGCCAAGAAGCGCCGCGTCATCCTCGAGCGCGCCGAGGGCTACCGCGGCCAGCGTTCGCGCCTGTACCGCAAGGCGAAGGAGCAGGTCACCCACTCCCTCGTCTACGCGTACCGGGACCGTCACGCGAAGAAGGGCGAGTTCCGTCGCCTGTGGATCCAGCGCATCAACGCCGCGTCGCGTGCGAACGGCCTGACCTACAACCGCCTCATCCAGGGTCTCAACCTGGCCGGCGTCGAGGTCGACCGTCGCATCCTCGCGGACCTCGCGGTGAACAACGCCGAGACGTTCGCGGCGCTCGTCGAGACCGCCAAGAAGGCCCTGCCGGCCGACACCTCGGCGCCGAAGGCAGCCTGAGCCACGTCACCGTGCACCGGGACCCCCACTCCGTCGGAGTGGGGGTCCCGTCGTTCCCGGGGTCGGGTCGTTCCTAGACTGAGCACGTGAGCGATCTCCTCGAGAACCCCCGTGCCGGCCGTGTCAAGGCCGTGGCCGCCCTGGCCAAGAAGGACGTCCGCGCCGAGACCGGGCTGTTCCTGCTCGAAGGGCCGCAGGCGGTGCGCGAGGCGATCGAGTACCGCCCCGAGCTCCTCCGTGAGCTGTACGTCACCCCGACCGCTGCGGCGCGCCACGGGCTGGACGACGCTCCCGTGGACACGTGGTTCGTCACCGAGCAGGTGCTCGACGCGATGGCGGACACCGTCACGCCGCAGGGCGTCGTCGCCGTGTGCCAGCAGTTCCCGACGTCCGTGAAGGACGTCTTCCCCGACGCCCGCGCGGAGGCCCGCGTCGACGCCGACGCGTCGGACGCCCTGCCCGGACTGGTCGCGATCCTCGAGGAGGTCCGCGACCCGGGGAACGCCGGCACGATCATCCGGGCCGCCGACTCCGCCGGCGCGGACGCCGTGGTGCTGACCGGACGCAGTGTCGACCCGTACAACCCGAAGGTCGTGCGCTCGACCACGGGGTCGCTGTTCCACGTCCCGGTCTCCGTCGGGGTGACCCTGGCCGACGCGGTCGAGCGTGCCCGCGGGCTCGGCTACACGATCCTGGCCGCCGACGTCTCCGGCGACGACCTGCCGGACGTCCGCGCCGACGGCATGCTCGACGGACCGACCGTGTGGGTGTTCGGCAACGAGGCCCGCGGACTGACGGCGGAGGACCTGGCGCTCGTCGACCGCGCGGTCAAGGTGCCGATCTACGGGCGGGCCGAGTCGATGAACCTCGCGACCGCGGCGTCGGTGTGCCTCTACGAGAGCGCGTTCGCACAGCGGACCCGTCCCTCCACAGCCACGGACTGACGGCGACCGTCCGCCTGGTGCAGGACGGCGGTATCCCGACGGCCGGTAGGCTTGGGTCTCGTGTCAGAACCTCTCGAGATCAGCGAATCGGCGGTCGCCGACGCCGTGGACGCGGCCCTCGCCGCCGTCCGCGCCACGACCACCGTCGCGGAGCTGAAGCAGGCCCGTGCCGAGCACACCGGTGAGCAGTCGACGCTCGCCCGGATGAACGCGTCGATGCGCAGTGTCCCGCCGGAGCAGAAGGCCGCGGCGGGCAAGCTCGTCGGACAGGCCCGCGGGCAGGTGGCCCAGGTGGTCGCCGCGCAGGAGTCCGTGCTGGCCGAGGCCGAGGAACGTGCGCGGCTCGAGTCGGAGCGTGTCGACGTGACCGCGCTGCCGTCCCGCCGGACGCCGGGCTCGCGCCACCCGCTCTCGCTCCTCAACGAGACCGTGGCCGACGTCTTCGTCGGCATGGGGTGGGAGGTCGCGGAGGGGCCGGAGCTCGAGCACGAGTGGTTCAACTTCGACGCCCTGAACTTCGACCAGGACCACCCGGCCCGGGCGATGGCCGACACCGTCTTCGTCGAGCCGGTCGACCGGCACCTGCTCATGCGGACGCACACCTCGCCGGTGCAGATCCGCTCCCTGCTCACGCGTGCGCTCCCGCTCTACGTGATCGCGCCGGGTCGTGTGTACCGCGCCGACGAGCTCGACGCCACGCACCTGCCCGTCTTCACCCAGGTCGAGGGCATCGCGATCGACAAGGGCCTCACGATGGCGCACCTGCGCGGCACGCTCGAGCACTTCGCGCGTCAGGTCTTCGGGGCCGAAGCGCAGATCCGGCTCCGCCCCAACTACTTCCCGTTCACCGAGCCGAGCGCCGAGATGGACGTCTGGCAGCCGAACGCCAAGGGCGGCGCGCGGTGGGTCGAGTGGGGTGGCTGCGGCATGGTCAACCCCAACGTCCTGCGCGCCGCGGGCATCGACCCGGACGAGTACCAGGGCTTCGCCTTCGGTATGGGCATCGAGCGGACGCTCCAGTTCCGCAACGGCCTGAACGACATGCGTGACTTCCTCGAGGGCGACATCCGCTTCTCGCAGCAGTTCGGAACGGTGGTCTGATGCGCGTCCCACTCCGCTGGCTCGGCGAGTCCGTCGACCTGCCCGACGACGTCTCGCTCGAGCACGTCCACGCCGCCCTGGTGTCGGTCGGGTTCGAGGAGGAGTCCGTGCACACCTTCGACCTGACCGGGCCCGTCGTGGTCGGTCGGGTGCTCGAGCGCGTGCCCGAGCCGCAGAAGAACGGCAAGACCATCAACTGGTGCCAGGTGGACGTCGGCGAGTCCGAGCCCCGCGGCATCGTGTGCGGTGCCCACAACTTCGACGTCGGCGACCTCGTCGTCGTGACCCTGCCCGGCGCCGTGCTCCCCGGTCCGTTCCCGATCGCGGCCCGGAAGACGTACGGCCACGTGTCGGACGGCATGATCGCCTCCGCACGGGAGCTCGGCCTCGGCGACGAGCACGACGGCATCCTGCGCTTCGCCGACCTCGGCATGGAGCCCGAGGTCGGGGCGGACGCGATCGCGCTGCTCGGCCTCGACGACGCCGCGGTCGAGATCAACGTGACGCCGGACCGCGGCTACGCCATGAGCATGCGCGGCGTCGCCCGTGAGTACGCGCACGCCACCGGTGCGACCTTCTCCGACCCGGTCGACCGGGTCCTGCCGCGCACCGGCGACGGCTTCACGGTGACCGTGGACGACGCCGCCCCGATCCGTGGTCGTGTCGGCGCGCACACCTTCGTCACCCGGGTCGTCCGCGGCATCGACGCGACCCGGCCGACCCCGGCGTGGATGGTCGCCCGCCTGACCCTGGCCGGCGTGCGTTCGATCTCGCTGCCCGTCGACATCACGAACTACGTCATGTTCGAACTCGGGCAGCCGTTGCACGGGTACGACCTCGCGACGCTGCAGGGCGGCCTGACCGTCCGTCGGGCCACCCCCGGGGAGCGCCTGACCACCCTCGACGACGTCGAACGCACGCTCGACGCCGAGGACCTCGTCATCGCGGACGACGCCGGCGCCGTCGGTCTCGCGGGCGTCATGGGCGGTGCCCGGACCGAGATCACCGCGGCGACCACCGACGTCCTCATCGAGGCCGCCGGCTTCGACCAGGTGTCGATCGCCCGCTCCGCCCGGCGACACAAGCTGCCCAGCGAGGCCTCGCGCCGGTTCGAGCGCGGCGTCGACCCGCTCGTCGCCGAGGCCGCGGCGAACCGGGCCGTCGAGCTCCTCGTCGACCTCGCCGGCGGTACGCCGGACCTGCTCGGGTCGACCCTGGTCGACGACCGCCCCCGTCCGACCGTCGCGATGCGCGCCGGTCGGGCCGCCGAGCTCATCGGTGTCGCCTACACCGACGCCGAGGTCCTCGACACGCTCCGGGCGATCGGCGCCACGGTGGAGGTCGACGGCGACGTGCTCGCCGTCACGCCGCCGACCTGGCGCCCCGACCTGGTGGACGACGTCTCCCTGGTCGAGGAGATCGCCCGCATCGTCGGCTACGACCGGATCCCGAGCGTGCTGCCCGTCGCGCCTCCCGGCCGTGGTCTCACGCTGCACCAGCAGGCCCGCCGTCGGGTCGCGGCAGCCCTCGCCGCCGCCGGGCTCACCGAGGTCGTGACCGCTCCGTTCGTCTCCGCCGCGACCGCTGCCGCGTACCCGGGCATCGACGCCGCCGGCGGACCGAGCGTCGTGCTCGCGAACGCGCTCGACAGCGCGCAGGACCACCTCCGCCGCAGCGGCGTGCCGGCCCTCGTCGACGTGGCGCGTCGCAACGTGTCGCGCGGACTCGTCGACCTCGCCGTGTACGAGACGTCCCGTGTCTTCCTGCCCGAGCAGGGTGTCGCGCTCGGGACCGCGGAGGTACCGGTCGGCGCGCAGCGTCCGACACCCGAGACCCTCGCCGCGCTCGACGCCGCCCTGCCCGCGCAGCCGTTCCACCTCAGCGCGCTCCTGCTCGGCAACGCGGTCGTGAAGCAGCCGGGCGTCGTCGCGGAACCGTTCGGCATCGCCGACGCCCTCGACGTCGCGCGGACCGTCGCCTGGGCGGTCGGGGTCGAGCTCACCGTGGCGCAGACGACCCACCCCTCGCTGCACCCCGGTCGTGCGGCGTCGCTCCTGGTCGGCGACACCGTCGTCGGCGTCGCCGGCGAGCTGCTCCCGGAGCTGGCGGCGGACGCCGACCTGCCCCGGGTGGTCGCGGTCGTCGAACTCGACCTCGACGCCCTCGTGGCCGCGGCGCCGGACGTCGTCGAGGTCGCGGCGATCGTCTCCTACCCGGCGGCGACGCAGGACCTCTCCCTCGTGGTCGACGTCGCGACCCCGGCCGGCGACGTCCTCGCCGAGGTGCGAGCTGGTGCCGGGGAGCTGTTGGAGTATGCTCGGCTCGTGGACGACTACCGCGGCGCCGGCCTGGACGAGGGACAGAAGTCCCTGACGTTCGCGCTGCGCTTCCGCGCCACGGACCGCACGCTGACCGCTGCCGAGGCCTCCGAGGCCCGTGACGGCGCTGTCCGACGTGCCGGCGAGCGATTCGGGGCGACCCTGCGCGACTGATCCACGACGGATCACCGCCCGGGGTCGCCGCCTCCGACTCCCTCGACGAACAGTCCGACCAAAGGTGGAACCCATGTCCGTATCCGTCGCCGTGGCTGGTGCCAGCGGCTACGCGGGTGGCGAGTTGCTGCGCATCCTCTCCGCTCATCCCGAGTTCGACGTGCGGACGGTGACGGCGTTCTCGAACGCCGGACAGCCGCTCATCGCGACGCAGCCGCACCTGCGGTCGCTCGCGCACCTGACCCTCGTGGAGACGACCCCGGAGAACCTCCGTGGGCACGACGTGGTGTTCCTCGCCCTGCCGCACGGCCAGTCCGGCGCGATCACGGCGGAGCTCGACGCGGACACGCTCGTCGTGGACTGCGGCGCCGACCACCGGCTGACGGACGAGGCCGCGTGGGCCGCGTTCTACGGCGGCGAGTACCACGGCGCCTGGACCTACGGGCTGCCCGAGCTCCTGCACGCGCCGCCCGCCCCCGGTGCCGCGGACGAGTGGCGGGACGTCGACGACATCGTGCCGCAGGGCCGACAGCGCACCGAACTCGCGGCCACCAAGCGGATCGCCGTCCCCGGGTGCAACGTCACCGCGGTCACGCTCGGCATCCAGCCCGGGGTGCAGGCCGGCCTCGTCGAGTCGGACGACATCGTCGCGGTCCTCAGCGTCGGACCGAGCGGTGCCGGCAAGAAGCTCGAGTCCACCTACCTGGCGGCGGAGATCATGGGGTCCGCCAGCGCGTACGCCGTGGGCGGGAAGCACCGCCACGTCCCGGAGATCCAGCAGAACCTCCGCGTGGCCGGTGCGTCGGACGTCCGTGTCTCGTTCACGCCCGTCCTCGTGCCGATGGCCCGCGGCATCCTCGCGACCACGACCGCTCGGCTCGCCCCCGGGGTGACCGCGCACGACGTCCGGCTCGCCTGGGAGCAGGCCTACGCCGACGAGCCCTTCGTGCACCTGCTGCCCGAGGGCGTCTTCCCCCGGGTGGCCGACACCATCGGGGCGAACACCGCCCTCGTGGGCATCGCGGTCGACGAGGCCGCCGGCCGGGTGGTCGCCGTCTCCGCACTCGACAACCTCGCCAAGGGGACCGGCGGTGCCGCCGTGCAGTCCGCGAACATCGCGCTCGGGCTCCCCGAGACCCTGGGCCTCAGCGTGGACGGAGTCGCCCCGTGACCGACCGCAACGACAGCGCCGACGCGACCACGGGCCTCCCGGCGACCGACGGCGCCCTGCAGGGCGTCACCGCCGCCGCCGGCTTCCGTGCAGCCGGCGTCACCGCCGGCCTGAAGACGAGTGGCAAGCCGGACGTGGCGCTCGTCGTCAACGACGGCCCCTCGGACGCCGTGGCGGCCGTCTTCACCACGAACCGTGCGCAGGCGCACCCGGTCATCTGGTCCCGCCAGGTGGTCGGCGACGGCATCGCCCGTGCCGTCGTCCTCAACTCGGGAGGCGCGAACTGCTTCACGGGTCCCTTCGGCTTCCAGACGACCCACCTCACCGCTGAGGCGGTCGGCGACGCGCTGGGCATCGGAGCGGGTGACGTCGTCGTGTGTTCCACCGGGCTCATCGGCGTCGGCGACCAGACCTTCCGCGACGGCGTGCTCCGCGGCGTGACGCTCGCCGCCGACGCCCTCGACGGTGCCGGCGGACCCGACGCCGCGGCTGCCATCATGACCACCGACACGAAGCCCAAGCAGTCCGTCGTCTCGGTCGACGGCTGGACGGTCGGCGGGATGGCGAAGGGCGCGGGCATGCTCGCACCCGGCCTCGCGACGATGCTCGTGGTGATCACCACCGACGCGGCACTGCCCGCGGACGAGCTCGACCGGGCCCTGCGCGCGGCGACCCGCGTGACCTTCGACCGCGTCGACTCCGACGGGTGCATGTCCACGAACGACACCGTCGTGCTCATGGCCTCCGGTGCTTCGGGCACGACCCCCGACGCCGAGACCTTCCAGCAGGCCCTGACCGGCGTCTGCGCCGACCTCGCCCGCCAGCTCCAGCAGGACGCCGAGGGCGCAGCGCACGACATCACGATCGAGGTCGTCGGCGCGGTCAGCGAGGACGAGGCCGTGACGGTCGGCCGGAGCGTCGCCCGCAACAACCTGTTCAAGGCGGCGGTCTTCGGCAACGACCCCAACTGGGGGCGGGTGCTCGCCGCGATCGGGACGACCGACGCCGAGTTCGACCCGTACGCGGTCGACGTGTCGATGAACGGGGTGCGGGTGTGCCACGCCGGTGCCCCGGACCAGCCGAGCGACGACGTCGACCTCAGCCCGCGGGACACGCACGTGCTCATCGACCTCGGGGTCGGCACGGCCGCGGCGACGATCCTGACGAACGACCTGACGCACGACTACGTCCACGAGAACAGCGCGTACTCCAGCTGATGAGCGACGCGGACCTCTCGAAGGAAGAAGAGCACGAGCTCGCGACCGTCAAGGCCGCGACCCTCATCGAGTCCCTGCCGTGGTTGAAGCGGTTCTCGGGCAAGATCGTCGTCGTCAAGTTCGGCGGCAACGCGATGGTGAATGACGACCTCAAGCGGGCGTTCGCCGAGGACATGGTCTACCTCCGGTACGCCGGCCTGCACCCGGTCGTCGTGCACGGGGGCGGTCCGCAGATCTCCGCGGCGCTGAAGGAGCAGGGCATCCAGTCCGAGTTCCGCGGCGGCTACCGCGTCACGACGACCGAGGCGATCACGGTCGTCCGCGACGTCCTGGCCGGCGAGGTGAACCGCGAGATCGTCGACCTCATCGACGAGCACGGCGACGGCCTCGGCGTCGGGGTGTTCGGCGACGGCGGGTCGCTGTTCACCGGCGAGAAGAAGGGCGTCGTCGTCGACGGCGAGCACTTCGACCTCGGCCACGTCGGCGACATCACCCACGTCGACCCGTCCGGGGTCCTCGCCGCGATCCGTGCCGACCGCATCCCGGTGGTGTCGAGCATCGCGATCGACGACGCCCACCCGGACCAGGCGCTCAACGTGAACGCCGACGCCGCGGCGGCCGCACTCGCGATCGCGCTGAACGCGTCGAAGCTGATGATGCTGACGGACGTGCCCGGGCTGTACCGCAACTGGCCGGACCGCGACTCGATCATCGACCTCATCGCGGTCGAGGAACTCCGCCAGCTGCTGCCGTCGCTCGAGTCCGGGATGATCCCGAAGATGACCGCGTGCCTCGACGCCGTGGTCGGCGGTGTCGGTGGTGCGACCATCATCGACGGCCGCATCCCGCACTCGATCCTGCTCGAGGTCTTCACCCTCCGCGGCGCCGGCACCGAGGTCATCCCGGACCCGAGCCGGCGGACCGAGAACCAGAACACCCACGCCGAGATCGGCCGACGCGCGGCGGTCCACGCTCCGGGCAGCGGCCACGACGACGTCCGGGGCGGCCAGCACGTCGCCCGACGCGACGACGACTCCACGACTCCGCACGACGACGAGAAGGGCACAGCACGGTGAGCACCGAGACGCAGACCGAGACCTGGAACGACCGGTTCGGGGCGTCGCTCATGCGATCCCTGACCCCGCCGAAGATCATGCTCGAGCGCGGCGAGGGCTGCCGGGTGTGGGACGTCGACGGCAACGAGTACCTCGACTTCCTCGCCGGCATCGCGGTGAACTCGCTCGGCCACGCCCACCCGGCGCTCGTCGAGGCGATCAGCGACCAGGCAGCGAAGCTCGTGCACGTGTCGAACTACTTCGCGACGCCGCCGCAGCTCGAGCTCGCGGAACGCCTCAAGCGGATCTCCGGCGCGGGCGACGCGGGCCGCGTGTACTTCGGCAACTCCGGCGCAGAGGCCAACGAGGCGGCGTTCAAGCTGGCTCGGCTGAACCGCGGCGCGGACGGTCGCAAGACGAAGATCCTCGCGCTGCAGCAGGCGTTCCACGGCCGCACCATGGGCGCGCTCGCGCTCACCGGCAAGCCCGCCCTCCAGCAGGACTTCCTGCCGATGATCCCGGGCGTCGAGCACATCGAGACGTCGATCGAGGCCCTCGAGCGCTCGGTCGACGACACCGTCGCGGCGCTCATCCTCGAGCCGATCAAGGGCGAGGCCGGCGTCGTCGACCTGCCCGAGGGCTTCCTGCAGGCCGCGCGGGCCCTGACCGAGCGGCACGGTGCACTGCTCGTCCTCGACGAGATCCAGACCGGCATCGGCCGCACCGGCGCCTGGTTCGCCTTCCAGAACACGGGCGTGGTCCCGGACGCGATCACGGTGGCCAAGGGCATCGCCGGTGGTTTCCCGATCGGGGCGCTCGTGACCTTCGGGTGGGCGTCCGACCTGTTCTCGGCGGGCCAGCACGGCTCGACCTTCGGCGGCAACCCGCTCGGCACCCGCGTCGCGAACGCGGTGCTCGCCGAGATCGAGCGCGCGGACCTGGTGGCCGGTGCGGTCGTCAAGGGCGAGCGCATCCGCACCGGGATCACCGCACTCGGCTCCGACCTGGTGGAGGAGGTCCGGGGGAGCGGCCTGCTCATCGGTGTCGGCCTCCGTCGCCCGGTCGCCGCCGCGGTGTCGGCCGCCGCGCTCGAGCGCGGCCTCATCATCAACGCACCGAACGAGTCGAGCCTGCGCATCGCGCCGCCGCTCATCGTGTCCGACGCCGAGATCGACGCGTTCCTCGCGATCCTCGCCCAGAGCATGGCGGCCGTCGAGGGCGCCGACCAGGAGACCTCCGCATGACCCGCCACTTCCTCCGGGACGACGACCTCACGCAGGCCGAGCAGTCCGCGATCCTCGACCTCGCCGTCGAGATGAAGCGCGACCGGTGGGGCGCCAAGCCCCTCGCCGGTCCGCAGAGCGTCGCCGTGATCTTCGACAAGTCGTCCACCCGCACCCGGGTGTCCTTCCACGTCGGCATCAGCGACCTCGGCGGCAGCCCGCTCATCATCTCGACCGCGAACAGCCAGCTCGGCGGCAAGGAGACCCCGACCGACACCGCCCGCGTGCTCGAGCGCATGGTGTCGGCGATCGTCTGGCGCACCTACGGCCAGGCCGGGCTCGAGGAGATGGCGGCGAGCACCACGGTGCCGGTCGTCAACGCGCTGTCCGACGACTTCCACCCGTGCCAGCTCCTCGCCGACCTGCTCACCATCCGCGAGCACCGCGGCGCGTTGGCCGGGCAGACCATCGCGTTCGTCGGCGACGGCGCGAGCAACATGGCGCAGTCGTACCTGCTCGCCTGCGCGACGGCCGGGATGCACGTGCGTGTCGCGTCACCGGTCGAGTTCTCGCCCGCACCGCAGGTCGTGACGGACGCGGAGCACCGCGCCGCCGAGACCGGCGGGTCCGTGCTCGTCGTGACCGACCCGGTCGCCGCGGTGGCGGGTGCCGACGTCGTCGTGACCGACACCTGGGTCTCGATGGGCAAGGAGGACGAGAAGCAGCAGCGGCTCGCCACCTTCGCCGGGTACCGCGTCGACGACGACCTGCTCGCGCACGCCGCGGACGACGCCGTGTTCATGCACTGCCTGCCCGCCGACCGCGGCTACGAGGTCACCGCCGAGGTCATCGACGGACCGCGCAGCATCATCTGGGACGAGGCGGAGAACCGCCTGCACGCCCAGAAGGCCCTGCTCGCCTGGCTCCTCGCTGCCAACGCCCCGACCGCCGCAGACGGGGCGACCGCCGCAGACGGGGCGACCGCCGCAGACGTGGCGACCCCCGGCAACTGACAACCACCACCACACAGGAGAGAACCCATGGCAGACCGCGTCGTACTCGCGTACTCAGGAGGGCTCGACACCTCCGTCGGGATCGGTTGGCTCAAGGACGCCACCGGCAAGGAGGTCGTGGCGCTGGCCGTCGACGTCGGCCAGGGCGGCGAGGACATGGACGCCATCCGTCAGCGCGCGCTCGACTGCGGCGCGGTGGAGTCGGTCGTCATCGACGCGAAGGACGAGTTCGCGGACGACTACCTCGTCCCGGCCCTCAAGGCCAACGCGCTCTACCAGAAGCGCTACCCGCTCGTCTCGGCGCTGAGCCGGCCGCTCATCGCGAAGCACCTCGCCACCACGGCGAAGCAGCTCGGCGCGGACAGCGTCGCGCACGGCTGCACCGGCAAGGGCAACGACCAGGTGCGCTTCGAGGCCGCCGTGGCCGCGATCGCCCCCGACCTGACGAGCGTCGCCCCGGTCCGTGACCTCGCGCTGACCCGTGACAAGGCGATCGTCTACGCGCAGGAGCACGACCTGCCGATCCTGCAGAGCAAGAAGTCGCCGTACTCGATCGACCAGAACGTCTGGGGTCGCGCGGTGGAGACCGGGTTCCTCGAGGACCCGTGGAACGCCCCGATCGAGGACCTGTACGCGTACACGCAGGACCCCGCCGTCGACCGTGAGGCCGACGAGGTCACGATCACGTTCGAGCAGGGTGTGCCGGTCGCGATCGACGGTCAGCGATTCAGCGTCCTGCGCGTCGTGCAGGAACTCAACGCCCTCGCCGGCAAGCACGGCGTCGGCCGCATCGACGTCGTCGAGGACCGCCTGGTCGGCATCAAGTCGCGCGAGGTCTACGAGGCCCCGGCCGCGATGGCGCTCATCGCCGCGCACGAGGAGCTCGAGAGCCTGACCCTCGAGCGCGACGTCAACCGCTACAAGCGCGGTGTCGAGTCGGAGTGGGCCGACCTGGTCTACGACGGCCTGTGGTTCGGTGGGTTGAAGCGCAGCCTCGACGCCTTCATCGACTCGACGCAGGAGTACGTGTCCGGCGACATCCGCATGCAGCTCCACGGCGGTCGTGCCACGGTGACCGGTCGTCGCTCGGAGCAGAGCCTCTACGACTTCGACCTCGCCACGTACGACACCGGTGACACGTTCGACCAGTCGCTCTCCAAGGGCTTCATCGAACTGTGGTCGCTGCCGAGCAAGATCTCCGCCCGCCGCGACCTGGCGAACTGAGCGACCGAGGACGGCGGGACCGATCGGTCCCGCCGTCCTCGCCGGACGGGAGGCGCGGCACGTGCCCGTCCCGTCGCCGTCGGCCCGGCAGGCGCACCGCCCGGACCGCACCAACCCCCGACCGACCCGACCCGACCCGACCCGACCCGAGACGACGCAGGACCCTCATGACGGACGCCCCCCGAGCCTCCCGGCCGGACGACAGCAGCAGCAAGACCGACGCGACGAACACGGGCGCCCTGTGGGGTGGCCGGTTCGCGGACGGTCCGAGCGCGGAACTCGCCGCCCTGTCGAAGTCGACGCACTTCGACTGGCAGCTGGCGCCCTACGACATCGCCGGCTCCCGCGCGCACGCCCGGGCGCTGCAGGTGGCGGGGTACCTGACGGCCGACGAACTCGAGCGGATGCTCGCCGGCCTCGACCGGCTCGAGGACGCGCACGCCGACGGCTCCCTGCAGCCGGACGAGTCCGACGAGGACGTGCACGGCGCACTCGAGCGCCTGCTCATCGCCGACGTCGGCCCGGAGCTGGGCGGGAAGCTCCGCGCTGGCCGCAGCCGCAATGACCAGATCGCGACCCTCGGCCGGATGCACACGCTCGACCACGGCCGTCGGATCGGCCGGATGGTCATCGACCTCGTCGACGCGATCAGCCAGCAGGCATCTGAACACGAGGGCGCCATCATGCCCGGCCGGACGCACCTGCAGCACGCGCAGCCGGTCCTGCTCGCGCACCACCTGCTCGCGCACGCCTGGCCCCTCGTGCGGGACCTCGAGCGGCTCCGCGACTGGGCGGGCCGCGCGAGCGTCAGCCCCTACGGCGCCGGTGCGCTGGCGGGCAGCTCGCTCGGACTCGACCCGGCCGCCATCGCGCAGGAGCTGGGCTTCGACCGGCCCGCCGACAACTCGATCGACGCGACCGCCGCTCGCGACGTCGTCGCCGAGTTCGCCTTCGTCCTCGCCCAGATCGGCATCGACGTCTCCCGCCTGGCGGAGGAGGTCATCCTCTGGAACACGAAGGAGTTCGGCTTCGTCCGGCTCCACGACGGCTTCTCGACCGGGTCGAGCATCATGCCGCAGAAGAAGAACCCGGACATCGCCGAGCTCGCACGCGGCAAGTCCGGTCGGCTGATCGGCAACCTGACCGGCCTCCTCGCCACCCTCAAGGGCCTGCCGCTCGCGTACAACCGCGACCTGCAGGAGGACAAGGAGCCCGTCTTCGACTCGGTCGCGACGCTCGAGGTCCTGCTCCCCGCGTTCACCGGCATGATCGCGACCCTGTCCTTCGACACCGCCCGGATGGCGGAGCTCGCACCGCAGGGGTTCTCCCTGGCGACCGACGTCGCGGAGTGGCTGGTCCGACAGGGTGTCCCGTTCCGTGACGCGCACGAGGTCTCGGGCGCGCTCGTCCGGTACTGCGAGGAGCGCGGCATCGACCTCGACGACCCGACGGACGCGGAGTACGCCGCGGTCTCGGAGCACCTCACCCCGGAGGTCCGCACGGTCCTCACGATCGAGGGCAGCGTCGCGTCCCGTCGGGGCGTCGGCGGCACGGCACCCGAGCGGGTCGCCGAGCAACTCGCCGCCCTGACCCGGTCCGTCCGGGAGATCGCGGCCGGGACGCCCTTCACCCGGTGAACCGTGTCCCCTGAGCCGACGCCGACGCCGACGCCGACGCCGTCGGATGCGCTGCTCGCGCTGCTGCGCGAGCCCGCGCCGGTGTGCGCACCAGCGCTCCTCGGCGCGACGATCACGGGCAAGGGCGTGACCCTGCGGATCACCGAGGTCGAGGCCTACTCGGGCGCGGTCGACCCGGGTTCGCACGGACACCGCGGCATGACAGCGCGCAACCGGCACCTCTTCGGTCCGCCCGGGACGCTGTACGCCTACCGGTCGTACGGCATCCACACGTGCGTGAACGTCGTGAGCGGCCCCGCCGGCCAGTCGTCCGGGTCCCTGCTCCGCGGGGCTGCGGTGGTGGCGGGCACCGACGTCGCCCGCGAGCGTCGCGGACCCACCGTGGCCGACGTGGCGCTCGCGCGCGGACCGGGGAACCTCGGCGTCGCGCTCGGCGCGGTCCTCGGCGTGGACGACGGCACCTCGGTCCTCGACGGTTCCGGTCCGTACACGCTGCGGTTGGCTCCCGCCCTGGAGGCCCGGCTCGCCTCCGCCCCGGTGGCGCAGGTCGTCGACGACCTCCTGTCCGGCGGCCTGGTCGCGAGCGGTCCACGGACCGGCGTGGGCGGGGTGGCCGGGGGAGCGGCGTTCCCGTGGCGGTTCTGGCTGCCGGGCGACCCGACCGTGTCGGCGTACCGCCGGCACAAGGGCGCCATCGGCTGAGGGGGCGCCGAGCGCGCCGGTACGATGACGGGGTGTCCAGCGATACCGATCCCGACGTCCTGACGCGCCAGCAGAACGACCCCACCTTCGCCTCGGTGTGGGACGAACTGCGCTGGCGTGGTCTGGTGCACGTCTCCACCGACGAGACCGCACTGCAAGAGGCCCTCGACGCCGGACCGGTGACCTACTACTGCGGGTTCGACCCGACCGCCCCGTCGCTGCACTGCGGGAACCTGCTCCAGCTGCTGACCATGCGTCGACTGCAGCTGGCCGGGCACAAGCCGCTCGCGCTCGTCGGCGGGTCGACCGGTCTCATCGGGGACCCGCGTCCCACGGCCGAGCGCACGCTCAACACCCGCGAGACCGTCGAGGAGTGGGTGGGACGGCTGCAGGGCCAGGTGTCCCGGTTCCTCAGCGCCGACGGTGACAACGGCGTCCGGCTGGTGAACAACCTGGACTGGACCGCGCCGCTGTCCGCGATCGACTTCCTGCGTGACATCGGCAAGTACTTCCGCGTCAACTCGATGCTCAAGAAGGACGCCGTCGCCGCCCGGCTGAACTCGGACGCCGGCATCAGCTACACCGAGTTCAGCTACCAGATCCTGCAGGGCCTGGACTTCCGCGAGCTCTACCGCCAGTACGGGTGCACGCTGCAGACCGGTGGCTCCGACCAGTGGGGCAACCTCACCTCGGGCACGGAACTCATCCGTCGGACCGAGGGCGTGTCCGCGCATGCGCTGGGGACGCCGCTCATCACGAACTCGGACGGCACGAAGTTCGGCAAGAGCGAGGGCAACGCGATCTGGCTCGACGGCACGATGACCTCGCCGTACGCCTTCTACCAGTTCTGGCTCAACACGGCGGACGCCGACGTGGTCGCGCGCCTGCGCGAGTTCACCTTCCTGCCGCGCGCCGAGGTGGAGCGCCTCGAGCAGGCCGTCGCCGACGAGCCGTTCCGCCGGGAGGCCCAGCGCACCCTCGCATTCGAGGTCACCGCACTGGTCCACGGGGAGGCCGCGACACAGGCCGCGATCGACGCGTCGGCAGCGCTGTTCGGGAACGGCGACCTGGCCGCGCTCGACGCCGACACCCTGCGCGCCGCGATCGCCGAGCTGCCCGGGACGGTGTCGCTGGGCGGGGATGCCGATGTGGCGCGAGCCCTCGTGGAGACCGGACTCGTCAAGTCCCTCGGTGAAGCACGGCGTGCGGTCGACCAAGGTGGCGTCTACGTCAACAACGAGCGTGCCGAGGACGCGGCCGCGACGCTGGCGTCCCTGGCCATGCCGGGTGACGTGCTCGTCCTCCGTCGCGGGAAGAAGACGCTGGCCGGCGTCACGCTCGGCTGACGCAGCCGGTCCCGACCACTCCCGACGCCCGGTCCCGAGAGGGGCCGGGCGTTCGGCGTCCCGGGGAGCGGCACCGGTGTTGCATGGTGTGACACGCCCGGGATGTGGGGTGGGTTGGTGGTGGGTGTGGGGGCTGCGTAAAGTAATCCCTCGTCACCCCAAAGGTGCGGCGGAGCGGCTGGAGCGGAAGCCCAGAGCACGTCGGCCCTCAAGTGGGACCATCCTCCACTGGAGTTCAGATCTGGCCTTGTGCTGGGTCGCTTCGACGCTTAGGATGACTACTCCACCGGTTCTCTCCTTCGGGATGAGCCACTGGATCTGACTGCACGTTTTGTGTTGGCGGGTTCGACGACATCGGTGGGATCGAGAGCGACAGCCTCTCTGGCGAAGCATCCTGGTGGTGTGGAGTGGGGAGTGCGTCTGGTCCTTGAGAACTCAACAGCGTGCACATTGTCAATGCCAATTTTATTGACCTCGTGCCTGGTCGGTTTTTTACCGGTCGGGTCATGAAGCAATTCCTTTTGGATTGAAGATTGTCAGTAGACAGTCAACAGTCAAGATCAACTCGCTGGCACTTCGGTGTTGGTTGTAATTTTTTACGGAGAGTTTGATCCTGGCTCAGGACGAACGCTGGCGGCGTGCTTAACACATGCAAGTCGAACGATGATCAGGAGCTTGCTCCTGTGATTAGTGGCGAACGGGTGAGTAACACGTGAGTAACCTGCCCCTGACTCTGGGATAAGCGTTGGAAACGACGTCTAATACTGGATATGACTACTGGTCGCATGGCCTGGTGGTGGAAAGATTTTTTGGTTGGGGATGGACTCGCGGCCTATCAGCTTGTTGGTGAGGTAATGGCTCACCAAGGCGACGACGGGTAGCCGGCCTGAGAGGGTGACCGGCCACACTGGGACTGAGACACGGCCCAGACTCCTACGGGAGGCAGCAGTGGGGAATATTGCACAATGGGCGAAAGCCTGATGCAGCAACGCCGCGTGAGGGATGACGGCCTTCGGGTTGTAAACCTCTTTTAGTAGGGAAGAAGCGAAAGTGACGGTACCTGCAGAAAAAGCACCGGCTAACTACGTGCCAGCAGCCGCGGTAATACGTAGGGTGCAAGCGTTGTCCGGAATTATTGGGCGTAAAGAGCTCGTAGGCGGTTTGTCGCGTCTGCTGTGAAATCCCGAGGCTCAACCTCGGGCTTGCAGTGGGTACGGGCAGACTAGAGTGCGGTAGGGGAGATTGGAATTCCTGGTGTAGCGGTGGAATGCGCAGATATCAGGAGGAACACCGATGGCGAAGGCAGATCTCTGGGCCGTAACTGACGCTGAGGAGCGAAAGCATGGGGAGCGAACAGGATTAGATACCCTGGTAGTCCATGCCGTAAACGTTGGGCGCTAGATGTAGGGACCTTTCCACGGTTTCTGTGTCGTAGCTAACGCATTAAGCGCCCCGCCTGGGGAGTACGGCCGCAAGGCTAAAACTCAAAGGAATTGACGGGGGCCCGCACAAGCGGCGGAGCATGCGGATTAATTCGATGCAACGCGAAGAACCTTACCAAGGCTTGACATACACCGGAAACGGCCAGAGATGGTCGCCCCCTTGTGGTCGGTGTACAGGTGGTGCATGGTTGTCGTCAGCTCGTGTCGTGAGATGTTGGGTTAAGTCCCGCAACGAGCGCAACCCTCGTTCTATGTTGCCAGCGGGTTATGCCGGGGACTCATAGGAGACTGCCGGGGTCAACTCGGAGGAAGGTGGGGATGACGTCAAATCATCATGCCCCTTATGTCTTGGGCTTCACGCATGCTACAATGGCCGGTACAAAGGGCTGCGATACCGTAAGGTGGAGCGAATCCCAAAAAGCCGGTCTCAGTTCGGATTGAGGTCTGCAACTCGACCTCATGAAGTCGGAGTCGCTAGTAATCGCAGATCAGCAACGCTGCGGTGAATACGTTCCCGGGCCTTGTACACACCGCCCGTCAAGTCATGAAAGTCGGTAACACCCGAAGCCGGTGGCCTAACCCTTGTGGAAGGAGCCGTCGAAGGTGGGATCGGTGATTAGGACTAAGTCGTAACAAGGTAGCCGTACCGGAAGGTGCGGCTGGATCACCTCCTTTCTAAGGAGCATCTGGTCAGTGCTGCTCACCGTCGTGGTGGGTTGGTTGCTGGTCCAGGCGCCCGGTTCGGACCGAACGTGTCCGACGGGTAGCTCATGGGTGGAACATTGACAGTGCAGTCGGGAGCGCGTCTTCTGGTCTCAGTACGCTCGGGTGTCTCTTTGTGAGGTGTCTGGGTTGGAACGGGTCGGGGGGAAGCGGGTTGGCTGGTGCACGTTGTTGGGTCCTGAGGGACCAGGCTTCCTGATCGTCGGGTTGTCTCTTTTGGAGGCGGGTTCGGTGGTTGGGGGTTGGGCCGCAAGGTCCTTCGGTGGGCTGCATGAGGCTAGGCGTTGTGTCTGGTGGAGTGTGGTGCCGATCGTATGTTGAGAACTACACAGTGGACGCGAGCATCTTTAGATTCGCGTCATCGATGATCGTCGGCTTTCGGGTTGGCGTGAAACATGGCGTTGGATCGCAATTTTAATCTTTGTGGTCAAGTTTCTAAGAGCAAACGGTGGATGCCTTGGCATCTGGAGCCGAAGAAGGACGTAGAAATCTGCGATAAGCCTCGGGGAGCTGATAATCGAGCTGTGAGCCGAGGATTTCCGAATGGGGAAACCCCGCCAGGCGACTTGTCGACCTGGTGACTCCCGCCTGAATATATAGGGCGGGTAGAGGGAACGTGGGGAAGTGAAACATCTCAGTACCCACAGGAAGAGAAAACAACATGTGATTCCGTGAGTAGTGGCGAGCGAAAACGGATGAGGCTAAACCGATCATGTGTGATAGCCGGCGGGCGTTGCATGGTCGGGGTTGTGGGACACGTCGCTCAGTTCTGCCGGACTGGGACGGTTACAGCGCATCATAGTCGAACCGGTTTGAAAGCCGGGCCGTAGTGGGTGCCAGCCCCGTAGACGAAATGGTGTTATGGCCGGATGTGTATCCCAAGTAGCACGGGGCCCGAGAAATCCCGTGTGAATCTGTCAGGACCACCTGATAAGCCTAAATACTCCCAGATGACCGATAGCGGACAAGTACCGTGAGGGAAAGGTGAAAAGTACCCCGGGAGGGGAGTGAAATAGTACCTGAAACCGTTTGCTTACAAACCGTCGGAGCCTCCTTTGTAGGGGTGACGGCGTGCCTTTTGAAGAATGAGCCTGCGAGTTAGCGATATGTGGCGAGGTTAACCCGTGTGGGGTAGCCGTAGCGAAAGCGAGTCTGAATAGGGCGATTCAGTCGCATGTCCTAGACCCGAAGCGAAGTGATCTATCCATGGCCAGGTTGAAGCGACGGTAAGACGTCGTGGAGGACCGAACCCACTTCAGTTGAAAATGGAGGGGATGAGCTGTGGATAGGGGTGAAAGGCCAATCAAACTTCGTGATAGCTGGTTCTCTCCGAAATGCATTTAGGTGCAGCGTTGCGTGTTTCTCGCCGGAGGTAGAGCTACTGGATGGCCGATGGGCCTCAACAGGTTACTGACGTCAGCCAAACTCCGAATGCCGGTGAGTGAGAGCGCAGCAGTGAGACGGTGGGGGATAAGCTTCATCGTCGAGAGGGAAACAACCCAGACTACCAACTAAGGCCCCTAAGCGTGTGCTAAGTGGGAAAGGATGTGGAGTTGCACAGACAACCAGGAGGTTGGCTTAGAAGCAGCCACCCTTGAAAGAGTGCGTAATAGCTCACTGGTCAAGTGATTCCGCGCCGACAATGTAACGGGGCTCAAGCACACCGCCGAAGTTGTAGATTTCGCACATAGACAAGCCTTCGTGGTTCAGTCGTGCGGAGTGGTAGGAGAGCGTCGTGTGGCGAGTGAAGCGGCGGAGTGATCCAGCCGTGGACGCCACACGAGTGAGAATGCAGGCATGAGTAGCGAAAGACGGGTGAGAAACCCGTCCTCCGAAAGACCAAGGGTTCCAGGGCCAGGTTAATCCGCCCTGGGTAAGTCGGGACCTAAGGCGAGGCCGACAGGCGTAGTCGATGGACAACGGGTTGATATTCCCGTACCGGCGAACAACCGCCCAAGCTAATCCAGTGGTGCTAAGAGTCCTAACCCGGCACTTGTTGATCCCTTCGGGGTGAGACGGGCCGGTCTAACGCTCGACCCCATGCTGGTGCGGTTAGCGTATGAACAGGTGTGACGCAGGAAGGTAGCTGAGCCAGGCGATGGTATCCGTAAGGTGAACCTGGTGTAAGGATGTAGGGCTGACGATAGGCAAATCCGTCGTCTGTACGCCTGAGATCCGACGCGTACCCGTCAGGGGAAATCAGTGATCCTATGCTGCCGAGAAAAGCATCGACGCGAGGTTGCAGCCGCCCGTACCCGAAACCGACTCAGGTGGTCAGGTAGAGAATACCAAGGAGATCGAGATAATCGTGGTTAAGGAACTCGGCAAAATGCCCCCGTAACTTCGGGAGAAGGGGGGCCGGACACGTGACCGGATTCACTCCGTGAGCGTTGAAGGCCGCAGAGACCAGTGGGAAGCGACTGTTTACTAAAAACACAGGTCCGTGCGAAGTCGCAAGACGATGTATACGGACTGACGCCTGCCCGGTGCTGGAAGGTTAAGAGGAAGGGTCAGCCTCACGGCGAAGCTCTGAATTTAAGCCCCAGTAAACGGCGGTGGTAACTATAACCATCCTAAGGTAGCGAAATTCCTTGTCGGGTAAGTTCCGACCTGCACGAATGGCGTAACGACTTCCCAGCTGTCTCAACCGCGAACTCGGCGAAATTGCACTACGAGTAAAGATGCTCGTTACGCGCAGCAGGACGGAAAGACCCCGTGACCTTTACTATAGTTTGGTATTGGTGTTCGGAGTGGCTTGTGTAGGATAGGTGGGAGACTGTGAAGCGGGCACGCTAGTGTTCGTGGAGTCATTGTTGAAATACCACTCTGGTCACTTTGGATGTCTAACGTAGGACCCTGATCGGGTTCATGGACAGTGCCTGATGGGTAGTTTAACTGGGGCGGTTGCCTCCCAAAGAGTAACGGAGGCGCCCAAAGGTTCCCTCAACCTGGTTGGCAATCAGGTGGCGAGTGTAAGTGCACAAGGGAGCTTGACTGTGAGACTGACAGGTCGAGCAGGGACGAAAGTCGGGACTAGTGATCCGGCAGTGGCTTGTGGAAGCGCTGTCGCTCAACGGATAAAAGGTACCTCGGGGATAACAGGCTGATCTTGCCCAAGAGTCCATATCGACGGCATGGTTTGGCACCTCGATGTCGGCTCGTCGCATCCTGGGGCTGGAGTAGGTCCCAAGGGTTGGGCTGTTCGCCCATTAAAGCGGTACGCGAGCTGGGTTTAGAACGTCGTGAGACAGTTCGGTCCCTATCCGCTGCGCGCGTTGGAAATTTGAGAAGATCTATCCCTAGTACGAGAGGACCGGGATGGACGAACCTCTGGTGTGTCAGTTGTTCTGCCAAGGGCACCGCTGATTAGCTACGTTCGGACCGGATAACCGCTGAAAGCATCTAAGCGGGAAGCCGTCTTCGAGATGAGATTTCCATGCACCTTGAGTGTGAGAGGCTCCCAGCAGACTACTGGGTTGATAGGCCGGATGTGGAAGCGGGGACTAACGACCCGTGGAGCTGACCGGTACTAATAAGCCGAAGACTTGACACACACTTTTTACCCACACCTTTACGCGTGTGGGGCTCGCGTCCACTTTGTGGTTCCCGACAGACGATCGGGAACAACTGAAACTGAACACCGCGCATGCGCGGAATGGTTTCGAAGCTTCCTCGTTGGAGTGTCGAAATTGTTCCGGTGGTCATAGCGAGAGGGAAACGCCCGGTCACATTCCGAACCCGGAAGCTAAGCCTCTCAGCGCCGATGGTACTGCAAGGGGGACCTTGTGGGAGAGTAGGACGCCGCCGGACTTCTTTTCACAGAACGATCGAGCCCCTGACCGGGGTGAGCAGCAATGCCCACCCCGGTCAGGGGCTCTTTCGCGTCCCCACACGCCGGCTGAACAGCACGCCGTCGACGAGCGTCTTGCCCCACTCGCTGTGTGGGGCTACCCGAGGGCGTTCGTCGCTACCGGAGTGAGTACTTCCGTGCGGGTCGAGGTCAGCTGTCGCGATGGAACCCCTTGCTTCTCAGCGGTCCTGCTGCCGGCTCCGGTCATCCCGGGTCGGGTGGCGCGTTGTGGGCGTGATCAGCAGCTCGAGTGGTCCGGAGTAGCGCAACGATGCGTGCTCGGTCTGGGTCCGCGGCCAGTGGTGGTGCGGCGTCACGGGGAGATGAAGGCGGCGATCGATCGCACCGGTCTTGGCTGTCCGGTCATGCTGTCGTCGGACACTCGGACGGATGAGCGATGCGCCGGCGCCCCGAGAGCTGGGGCCGGCGATCTCGATCGCGGACGACGGCCATGCCGAGTTGTCGGTCGCTGCGCGCTCGGCCGAGGTGGAGTGCGGCCTCGTGATCGGCCTCCAAGGACGTTGTCCGGTCTCCGGTGCATCCCGGTGCTCTCGTCCCGGAGGTTCGAGACCTTCACCGTGAGAGGAAGGTCCTTGGTTCGGGAGACAGCCGCCCGTTTCATCGGCCGAGAACGCGGGTGCGTTTTGCCCGCTCAGCAAGATCGGGGCCGCAAGTCGAGCGCTCACCCGAGTTGCTCAGCGGTGCAGTGCTGGGCCGATGAGTTGCCGGACAGAACACGGATTCACCAGAGCCGCGCACCACGAACTGAGCGGGTCGGCATGCAGCGCGAGACGGAACGGGTCCGAATGGTCGCCATGGTGATGTTGTTCGTCGTCCGTCGTCCGTCGTCCGTCGTCCGTCGTCCGTCGCCAGGGAGTCGTCGGATGCGCCGGCTCTCGACGGTCGGATCCCTATGTGGTTCCACGCGGGGCTGCAGTTCGATCCGACGGAACGTCGACGTCCCTTGGACGGCAGCCGCGGCGATCATCGCCTGTGCCTGACGTCTCCTCGAGGAAACGGGCCACCTCGATCCGGAGGCGCAAAGGAGTCGATGCGAACGAGCTCGAGGTGATGCACACTCGCCGTGAGCCGTGAGCCGTGAGCCGTGAGCCGTGAGCCGTGAGCCGTGAGCCGTGAGCCGTGAGCCGTGAGCCGTGAGCCGTGAGCCGTGAGCCGTGAGCCGTGAGCCGTGAGCCGTGAGCCGTGAGCCGTGAGCCGTGAGCCGTGAGCCCTGGCCCGGATCCGGCGGGTGATTGCTGGTTGGTAGCGGGGTGCTCAGCGCCGAGCGGCACCGGTGTTGCATGGTGCGACACGCCCGGGATGTGGGGTGGGTTGGTGGTGGGTGTGGGGGCTGCGTAAAGTAATCCCTCGTCACCCCAAAGGTGCGGCGGAGCGGCTGGAGCGGAAGCCCAGAGCACGTCGGCCCTCAAGTGGGACCATCCTCCACTGGAGTTCAGATCTGGCCTTGTGCTGGGTCGCTTCGACGCTTAGGATGACTACTCCACCGGTTCTCTCCTTCGGGATGAGCCACTGGATCTGACTGCACGTTTTGTGTTGGCGGGTTCGACGACATCGGTGGGATCGAGAGCGACAGCCTCTCTGGCGAAGCATCCTGGTGGTGTGGAGTGGGGAGTGCGTCTGGTCCTTGAGAACTCAACAGCGTGCACATTGTCAATGCCAATTTTATTGACCTCGTGCCTGGTCGGTTTTTTACCGGTCGGGTCATGAAGCAATTCCTTTTGGATTGAAGATTGTCAGTAGACAGTCAACAGTCAAGATCAACTCGCTGGCACTTCGGTGTTGGTTGTAATTTTTTACGGAGAGTTTGATCCTGGCTCAGGACGAACGCTGGCGGCGTGCTTAACACATGCAAGTCGAACGATGATCAGGAGCTTGCTCCTGTGATTAGTGGCGAACGGGTGAGTAACACGTGAGTAACCTGCCCCTGACTCTGGGATAAGCGTTGGAAACGACGTCTAATACTGGATATGACTACTGGTCGCATGGCCTGGTGGTGGAAAGATTTTTTGGTTGGGGATGGACTCGCGGCCTATCAGCTTGTTGGTGAGGTAATGGCTCACCAAGGCGACGACGGGTAGCCGGCCTGAGAGGGTGACCGGCCACACTGGGACTGAGACACGGCCCAGACTCCTACGGGAGGCAGCAGTGGGGAATATTGCACAATGGGCGAAAGCCTGATGCAGCAACGCCGCGTGAGGGATGACGGCCTTCGGGTTGTAAACCTCTTTTAGTAGGGAAGAAGCGAAAGTGACGGTACCTGCAGAAAAAGCACCGGCTAACTACGTGCCAGCAGCCGCGGTAATACGTAGGGTGCAAGCGTTGTCCGGAATTATTGGGCGTAAAGAGCTCGTAGGCGGTTTGTCGCGTCTGCTGTGAAATCCCGAGGCTCAACCTCGGGCTTGCAGTGGGTACGGGCAGACTAGAGTGCGGTAGGGGAGATTGGAATTCCTGGTGTAGCGGTGGAATGCGCAGATATCAGGAGGAACACCGATGGCGAAGGCAGATCTCTGGGCCGTAACTGACGCTGAGGAGCGAAAGCATGGGGAGCGAACAGGATTAGATACCCTGGTAGTCCATGCCGTAAACGTTGGGCGCTAGATGTAGGGACCTTTCCACGGTTTCTGTGTCGTAGCTAACGCATTAAGCGCCCCGCCTGGGGAGTACGGCCGCAAGGCTAAAACTCAAAGGAATTGACGGGGGCCCGCACAAGCGGCGGAGCATGCGGATTAATTCGATGCAACGCGAAGAACCTTACCAAGGCTTGACATACACCGGAAACGGCCAGAGATGGTCGCCCCCTTGTGGTCGGTGTACAGGTGGTGCATGGTTGTCGTCAGCTCGTGTCGTGAGATGTTGGGTTAAGTCCCGCAACGAGCGCAACCCTCGTTCTATGTTGCCAGCGGGTTATGCCGGGGACTCATAGGAGACTGCCGGGGTCAACTCGGAGGAAGGTGGGGATGACGTCAAATCATCATGCCCCTTATGTCTTGGGCTTCACGCATGCTACAATGGCCGGTACAAAGGGCTGCGATACCGTAAGGTGGAGCGAATCCCAAAAAGCCGGTCTCAGTTCGGATTGAGGTCTGCAACTCGACCTCATGAAGTCGGAGTCGCTAGTAATCGCAGATCAGCAACGCTGCGGTGAATACGTTCCCGGGCCTTGTACACACCGCCCGTCAAGTCATGAAAGTCGGTAACACCCGAAGCCGGTGGCCTAACCCTTGTGGAAGGAGCCGTCGAAGGTGGGATCGGTGATTAGGACTAAGTCGTAACAAGGTAGCCGTACCGGAAGGTGCGGCTGGATCACCTCCTTTCTAAGGAGCATCTGGTCAGTGCTGCTCACCGTCGTGGTGGGTTGGTTGCTGGTCCAGGCGCCCGGTTCGGACCGAACGTGTCCGACGGGTAGCTCATGGGTGGAACATTGACAGTGCAGTCGGGAGCGCGTCTTCTGGTCTCAGTACGCTCGGGTGTCTCTTTGTGAGGTGTCTGGGTTGGAACGGGTCGGGGGGAAGCGGGTTGGCTGGTGCACGTTGTTGGGTCCTGAGGGACCAGGCTTCCTGATCGTCGGGTTGTCTCTTTTGGAGGCGGGTTCGGTGGTTGGGGGTTGGGCCGCAAGGTCCTTCGGTGGGCTGCATGAGGCTAGGCGTTGTGTCTGGTGGAGTGTGGTGCCGATCGTATGTTGAGAACTACACAGTGGACGCGAGCATCTTTAGATTCGCGTCATCGATGATCGTCGGCTTTCGGGTTGGCGTGAAACATGGCGTTGGATCGCAATTTTAATCTTTGTGGTCAAGTTTCTAAGAGCAAACGGTGGATGCCTTGGCATCTGGAGCCGAAGAAGGACGTAGAAATCTGCGATAAGCCTCGGGGAGCTGATAATCGAGCTGTGAGCCGAGGATTTCCGAATGGGGAAACCCCGCCAGGCGACTTGTCGACCTGGTGACTCCCGCCTGAATATATAGGGCGGGTAGAGGGAACGTGGGGAAGTGAAACATCTCAGTACCCACAGGAAGAGAAAACAACATGTGATTCCGTGAGTAGTGGCGAGCGAAAACGGATGAGGCTAAACCGATCATGTGTGATAGCCGGCGGGCGTTGCATGGTCGGGGTTGTGGGACACGTCGCTCAGTTCTGCCGGACTGGGACGGTTACAGCGCATCATAGTCGAACCGGTTTGAAAGCCGGGCCGTAGTGGGTGCCAGCCCCGTAGACGAAATGGTGTTATGGCCGGATGTGTATCCCAAGTAGCACGGGGCCCGAGAAATCCCGTGTGAATCTGTCAGGACCACCTGATAAGCCTAAATACTCCCAGATGACCGATAGCGGACAAGTACCGTGAGGGAAAGGTGAAAAGTACCCCGGGAGGGGAGTGAAATAGTACCTGAAACCGTTTGCTTACAAACCGTCGGAGCCTCCTTTGTAGGGGTGACGGCGTGCCTTTTGAAGAATGAGCCTGCGAGTTAGCGATATGTGGCGAGGTTAACCCGTGTGGGGTAGCCGTAGCGAAAGCGAGTCTGAATAGGGCGATTCAGTCGCATGTCCTAGACCCGAAGCGAAGTGATCTATCCATGGCCAGGTTGAAGCGACGGTAAGACGTCGTGGAGGACCGAACCCACTTCAGTTGAAAATGGAGGGGATGAGCTGTGGATAGGGGTGAAAGGCCAATCAAACTTCGTGATAGCTGGTTCTCTCCGAAATGCATTTAGGTGCAGCGTTGCGTGTTTCTCGCCGGAGGTAGAGCTACTGGATGGCCGATGGGCCTCAACAGGTTACTGACGTCAGCCAAACTCCGAATGCCGGTGAGTGAGAGCGCAGCAGTGAGACGGTGGGGGATAAGCTTCATCGTCGAGAGGGAAACAACCCAGACTACCAACTAAGGCCCCTAAGCGTGTGCTAAGTGGGAAAGGATGTGGAGTTGCACAGACAACCAGGAGGTTGGCTTAGAAGCAGCCACCCTTGAAAGAGTGCGTAATAGCTCACTGGTCAAGTGATTCCGCGCCGACAATGTAACGGGGCTCAAGCACACCGCCGAAGTTGTAGATTTCGCACATAGACAAGCCTTCGTGGTTCAGTCGTGCGGAGTGGTAGGAGAGCGTCGTGTGGCGAGTGAAGCGGCGGAGTGATCCAGCCGTGGACGCCACACGAGTGAGAATGCAGGCATGAGTAGCGAAAGACGGGTGAGAAACCCGTCCTCCGAAAGACCAAGGGTTCCAGGGCCAGGTTAATCCGCCCTGGGTAAGTCGGGACCTAAGGCGAGGCCGACAGGCGTAGTCGATGGACAACGGGTTGATATTCCCGTACCGGCGAACAACCGCCCAAGCTAATCCAGTGGTGCTAAGAGTCCTAACCCGGCACTTGTTGATCCCTTCGGGGTGAGACGGGCCGGTCTAACGCTCGACCCCATGCTGGTGCGGTTAGCGTATGAACAGGTGTGACGCAGGAAGGTAGCTGAGCCAGGCGATGGTATCCGTAAGGTGAACCTGGTGTAAGGATGTAGGGCTGACGATAGGCAAATCCGTCGTCTGTACGCCTGAGATCCGACGCGTACCCGTCAGGGGAAATCAGTGATCCTATGCTGCCGAGAAAAGCATCGACGCGAGGTTGCAGCCGCCCGTACCCGAAACCGACTCAGGTGGTCAGGTAGAGAATACCAAGGAGATCGAGATAATCGTGGTTAAGGAACTCGGCAAAATGCCCCCGTAACTTCGGGAGAAGGGGGGCCGGACACGTGACCGGATTCACTCCGTGAGCGTTGAAGGCCGCAGAGACCAGTGGGAAGCGACTGTTTACTAAAAACACAGGTCCGTGCGAAGTCGCAAGACGATGTATACGGACTGACGCCTGCCCGGTGCTGGAAGGTTAAGAGGAAGGGTCAGCCTCACGGCGAAGCTCTGAATTTAAGCCCCAGTAAACGGCGGTGGTAACTATAACCATCCTAAGGTAGCGAAATTCCTTGTCGGGTAAGTTCCGACCTGCACGAATGGCGTAACGACTTCCCAGCTGTCTCAACCGCGAACTCGGCGAAATTGCACTACGAGTAAAGATGCTCGTTACGCGCAGCAGGACGGAAAGACCCCGTGACCTTTACTATAGTTTGGTATTGGTGTTCGGAGTGGCTTGTGTAGGATAGGTGGGAGACTGTGAAGCGGGCACGCTAGTGTTCGTGGAGTCATTGTTGAAATACCACTCTGGTCACTTTGGATGTCTAACGTAGGACCCTGATCGGGTTCATGGACAGTGCCTGATGGGTAGTTTAACTGGGGCGGTTGCCTCCCAAAGAGTAACGGAGGCGCCCAAAGGTTCCCTCAACCTGGTTGGCAATCAGGTGGCGAGTGTAAGTGCACAAGGGAGCTTGACTGTGAGACTGACAGGTCGAGCAGGGACGAAAGTCGGGACTAGTGATCCGGCAGTGGCTTGTGGAAGCGCTGTCGCTCAACGGATAAAAGGTACCTCGGGGATAACAGGCTGATCTTGCCCAAGAGTCCATATCGACGGCATGGTTTGGCACCTCGATGTCGGCTCGTCGCATCCTGGGGCTGGAGTAGGTCCCAAGGGTTGGGCTGTTCGCCCATTAAAGCGGTACGCGAGCTGGGTTTAGAACGTCGTGAGACAGTTCGGTCCCTATCCGCTGCGCGCGTTGGAAATTTGAGAAGATCTATCCCTAGTACGAGAGGACCGGGATGGACGAACCTCTGGTGTGTCAGTTGTTCTGCCAAGGGCACCGCTGATTAGCTACGTTCGGACCGGATAACCGCTGAAAGCATCTAAGCGGGAAGCCGTCTTCGAGATGAGATTTCCATGCACCTTGAGTGTGAGAGGCTCCCAGCAGACTACTGGGTTGATAGGCCGGATGTGGAAGCGGGGACTAACGACCCGTGGAGCTGACCGGTACTAATAAGCCGAAGACTTGACACACACTTTTTACCCACACCCTTACGGGTGTGGGGCTCGCGTCCACTTTGTGGTTCCCGACAGACGATCGGGAGCAACTGAAACTGAACACCGCGCATGCGCGGAACGGTTTCGAAGCTTCCTTGTTGGAGTGTCGAAATTGTTCCGGTGGTCATAGCGAGAGGGAAACGCCCGGTCACATTCCGAACCCGGAAGCTAAGCCTCTCAGCGCCGATGGTACTGCAAGGGGGACCTTGTGGGAGAGTAGGACGCCGCCGGACTTCTTTTCACAGATGTGGCCATCGGCCCTCCATCGAGAGCGAGAGCTCTCGTGAGGGTCGGTGGCCATTTCTCATTCTCAGGGTGCTCCACAGGTCGACTCTGCGCTGGGTTCGTGATGGACTTGACGCAGGGCGAGCTGCACAGCCCACACACAACGACACAGCGGACGACCGTCGGGACATCTGATCTCGGCACGCAACGAGGAGCTACGGTGGCGAACGACGACGAACAGCGACGAGACGGGCGCGACGGCGACCGTCAGGACCGGCCTCGACGCGACGGCGGTCCGCAGCGGAGCGGTGACCGCGGTGGGTGGTCGTCCGGACCTCGCGACTTCGAACGCCGCGAGGGGCAGCGTGGCGATGACCGTCGCGGCGCCGGTCGTCCCTCCAACGAGTCGTCGGATCGGCGGCCGGCTGGTCGTGACTTCCGTGAGGGTGGAGCGCGCTCGGACCGCCCCTCGTGGCGATCGGACCGCCCTTCGTCCGACCGTCCGCGTCGTGATGGTGACCGTCCCTTCCGTGGTCGAGACGACCGACCCCGTCGTGACGGTGACCGCCCGGTTCGCTCCGGGGGCTCGGATCGTCCGTTCCGCGGTGGCGACGACCGGCCGCGTCGAGACGGAGACCGTCCGTTCCGCGGTGGTGAAGATCGCCCCCGCCGTGACGGCGACCGTCCGTTCCGTGGTGGCGATGACCGTCGCCGTCGTGACGGTGACCGCCCGTTCCGGAGTGGCGACGACCGGCCGCGTCGTGACGGTGACCGCCCCTACCGCTCCGGCGGGTCTGACCGCCCGTTCCGTGGTGGCGATGACCGGCCGCGTCGCGATGGTGACCGCCCCTACCGCTCCGGCGGGTCTGACCGCCCCTTCCGTGGTGGCGATGACCGCCCGCGTCGTGACGGTGACCGCCCCATCCGTGGCGGCGATGACCGTCCGCGCCGTGACGGAGACCGGCCGGTTCGTTCCGGTGGTCCGGACCGTCCCTTCCGCGGCGGTGACGACCGGCCCCGGCGTGACAGCGATCGTCCGTTCCGCGACGGAGGGCGTCCGCGCCGTGACGACGACCGTCCGGGCCGCGACGGCGCCGACCGGAAGCGGTTCGGAGACGGCTCGCGCTCGGCCGGCGCGCGGTTCGGCGAGGCGGCCCGCGACGACTGGGAAGACCGCGACCCGTACGGCACCCGGTCGATCCGGCCGCGGCACGATGACCCGGAGATCCCCGAGGAGATCCAGGCGCGTGACCTGCACCCCGCCGCGCGTGCCGAGCTGAAGACGCTGAGCAAGGACAACGCTGACTGGGTTGCCCGGCACCTCGTCACCGCCGCGATGCTCGTGGACACCGACCCGGAGCTGGCGAACCAGCACGCCCTCAGCGCGGCTCGTCGTGCCGGCCGCGTCGCCGTCGTCCGCGAGACGGCTGCGATCACGGCGTACCGGCTCGGTGACTTCGCGACGGCGCTCCGGGAACTCCGGACGTACCGACGCATCTCCGGCCGGAACGACCAGTTGCCGATGATGGTCGACTGTGAGCGCGGCCTCGGCCGACCCGAGCGTGCGCTCGAGCTGGGTCGCTCGGTCGACCGCGCCGCCCTGGAGACGCCGGTGCAGGTGGAACTCGCGATCGCGATGTCCGGAGCCCGGCTCGACCTCGGGAACCCCACAGCCGCGCTGGGCGAACTCGAGATTCCACAGCTCGACCCGTCTACGGCCTACAGCTGGTCACCGGCGCTCTACAGTGCTTACGCGGCCACGCTCGAGGAGCTCGGCCGCCAGGACGAGGCCGACGAATGGTGGGCCCGTGTCGACCGCGCGGCCGAGGCTCTCGCCGAGGCCGCTGAAGACGATGCTTGGGAGACAGTGGATGTGGTCGAGGAAGCGCTCGAAGACGACGGGTTCGACAGCGAGCCCGGACGCGACGAGTCCGACGACTCCGGACTCGAGGACGGCGAGCTCGACGACGCAGAGCTCGGGGACGCCGAGCCCGGCAACGGGTACGTCAGCACCCTCGGGAACGACGAATCCGACGGCGTCGCCGGGGACGACCTCGGAGAGCGCGACGAGGACAACCCGCGGGACATCGACGGCTCCGCAGCAGGCTGAGACCCCTCGGCCGCCGGTGGACGGCGTCGACGTGGTCCTCACCGACCTCGACGGCGTCGTCTACCGTGGACGGAACGCTGTTCCGCACGCCGTGGAGGCCCTGACCCGGGCCGCCTCGACGGCGCGTGTCGGCTACATCACGAACAACGCGTCGCGGCGCCCGGTGGACGTCGCGGAACACCTCGAGCAGTACGGTCTGCAGGTCACCGCCGACGACGTGGTGACGTCCTCCCAGGCCGGTGCGCGGCTCCTCGCGACGCTGGTTCCGGCGGGTTCCACCGTGCTCGTGATCGGTGGGCTCGGCCTGACGACGATCGTCGAACAGGCCGGCTTCGTCGTCACCGACAGCGCGGAGGACCACCCGGCTGCCGTCATCCAGGGCTTCGCCCCGGAGCTCGGCTGGAAGCAGCTCGCCGAGGCGTCCTTCGCGCTGGCGGACGCCTCCGTACCGTGGGTGGCCACCAACATGGACTGGTCGATCCCCGTCGAGCGCGGCATCGCGCCCGGCAACGGCACGCTCGTGGCGGCCGTGCACCAGGCCGTCGGCAGGATGCCGGTGGTCGCGGGCAAGCCCGAGCGGCCGATCTTCGACGCCGCCCTCGCTCGGTTCGGTGGTGCGAGCCCGCTCTTCATCGGTGACCGACTGGACACCGACATCAAGGGCGCGAACGACGCCGGCATCCCGAGCGTGCTCGTGCTCACCGGCATCGATCAGCCCAAGCAGGTGCTCGCAGCGGACCAGCGGTCGCGACCGACGTACGTGCTCCGAGACCTCCGGGGTCTGCACGAGCCGTACCCGGTGACCATCCGGCACGAGGACCGGGACGGCACGCGCCGGGTCACGGTCGGCGAATCGACGGTGAGCATGCGAGGTCACGTCGTCCGCGCCGAACGAGTCGGACCGGACGACATGGACCTGTTGCGTGCCGGCGCGACAGCGATCTGGGACTCCGGACTGGCGATCTACGGGCTGGACGTGGACCCGAAGCTGTACGGCGGCGAGTAGCGTGACGGGCGTGGAACAGGCCCGGACCGACGACGCTGCCGAGCCGGTCCTCCCCACTGCACGGGCCGTCCCAGGACCCCCGCGGGCCGTTCCGGTAGCTCCGCGTGCAGTGCCCGGTCCGCCGCGACCCGTCGCCCCGACGAACGACACGGAGGCGCTGGACACGGGGGCGCTGGACACGGAGGCGCTGGGCGCGGAGGCGCTCAACGAGCCGCTGGGGATGGGATCGCAGAACGGCGCGGCGAGCAGCACGCCGACCGGCGACGACGATCCTGCAGCGGACGGTGCCGTGCGTGCAGCTGGCGGATCCGGCGACCTCGGCGGCGACCTCCGACGGCGTGCCGAGGCCGTGGAGGCCATGCCACTCGCGGAGCGTGCGGACGCCTTCTCAGCCCTGCACGACGACCTCCGGACCCGGCTCGAGCAGGGCGGGGCCGCACGTGCCTGACCGCGGCACAGCCCGTGACCAGGGGGCGCCGCTCACGTCGTCGACGCCCCGCCCCGGAGAGCATGCCACGGCAGCGACCAGCGACGCAGCACAGACCAGCGACGCAGCACAGACCGGCAACGCAGCACAGACCAGCGACGCAGCACAGACCGGCAACGCAGCACAGACCGGCAACACAGCAGCGACCGGTGACAGGCCAGCGACGGGCGACCGCGCCTCCACGCAACGCCTCGACGCGGCCGTCGCTGCCAGGGGCCTCGCTCGCTCCCGCACGGCCGCCGCTGCCCTGATCCAGGCCGGACGTGTCACGGTCGACGGTGTGCCGGTGGTGAAGGCGTCGACGCCGGTGACCGCTGCGTCCGACGTCACGGTGGACGCCGAGGACGAATGGGTCTCCCGCGCTGCGCTCAAGCTCGTCGCCGCACTCGACGCGTTCGACGTCAACCCGAGCGGGCGGACCGTGCTCGACGTCGGCGCCTCCACGGGCGGGTTCACCCAGGTGTTGCTGTCGCGAGGCGCGGCCCGTGTGGTCGCCCTCGACGTCGGACACGGCCAGCTCGCTCCCGAGATCGCCTTGGACGACCGTGTGGCGGTGGTGGAGGGGGTGAACGCCCGGAACCTCACGAGCAGCGACTACCTCGCCCTCGACCCGGCCGCGGCGGACACCAGCCTGGTGGTCGGTGACCTGTCGTTCATCAGCCTCCGCATGGTCCTTCCGGCACTGGTCGAGGCCGTGCCCGCCGACGACTTCGTCCTCCTCGTGAAGCCGCAGTTCGAGGTGGGCCGCACCGGGATCCGCGAGGGCATCGTCCGCGACGCGTCGCTGCGGCAGGACGCCCTCATGAACGTCCTCTGGGCAGCGTGGGACCTGGGCTTCGGGACGGCCGGGTTGGCGCCGTCGCCGATCGTCGGCACGCACGGCAACCAGGAGTACCTCGCGCGTCTCCAGCGGGGTCGCGGGGAGAACCCGACAGAATGGATCGTCCGGGCGACGGAACTGGCGGAGGGAGCTCCATGAGCGACGAACGACACATCCTGCTCGTCTCGCACACCGGGCGGCGCGACTCGATCGACGCCGCCGTCGAGGTCTGTGACATCCTCCACGCCGCCGGCCTCACCCCGGTGATGCCCTTCGACGAGTACGCCGACGTCCGCCGAGCGGAAGCGTCGGTCGGACAGGTCGACATCCTCGGCGTCGACGTGCGCCCGGACGAGATCGAGATCGTGATCGTCCTCGGCGGGGACGGCACGATCCTCCGCGCTGCCGAACTGGCCCGGGGCACCTCCGCACCGATCGTCGGGGTCAACCTCGGCCACGTGGGCTTCCTCGCCGAGAGCGAGCGTGACGGACTCGCCGAGACGGTCGAACGCGCGCTGACCGGCGAGTACAAGGTCGAGGAGCGCGTCGCCCTGCAGGTCGACGTGGTGGTCGGCAACGAGATCGTCTACTCCAGCTGGGCGCTCAACGAGGCGACGGTCGAGAAGGCCTCGCGGGAGCGCATGCTCGAGGTCGTGACCGAGGTCGACGGCCGACCGCTGTCCTCCTTCGGGTGCGACGGCGTGGTGTTCTCCACGCCGACCGGGTCCACCGCCTACTCCTTCTCCGGGGGCGGCCCCGTCGTGTGGCCCGACGTCGACGCCATCCTCATGGTCCCGCTGAGCGCGCACGCCCTGTTCTCCCGGCCGATCGTGGTCGGTCCGGACCGCGTCCTCGCGGTCGAGGTACTGCGGCGCACGAGCGGCGTGGGCGTGCTGTGGTGTGACGGACGCCGGACGCACGACCTGCCTCCCGGAGCGCGGGTCGAGGTGCGCCGGTCGCCGGACCCGGTGCGGGTGGCGCGGCTCAAGGACGCTCCGTTCGCCGACCGGCTGGTGGCGAAGTTCCGCCTGCCGGTCGCGGGCTGGCGCGGCCCGCAGCGCGACGACGAGGACGTCCAGTGACGCCCTCGTGCGACCACCGCGCCGGTCCGGCCTGACCTGTCAGCGACCCAGCCGGCCGCCCGGGCGACGAACACGAGCACGACCACCGGCACCACGACGTGAACCAGCAGCAGGAGCACATCCAGTGATCGAGGAAATCCGCATCTCCGACCTCGGCGTGATCGGCGACGCCACGCTCGAGCTCGGCCCGGGCTTCACCGTCGTGACCGGTGAGACCGGAGCCGGCAAGACGATGATCGTCACCGCGCTCGGCCTGCTCCTCGGCGCCCGGGCGGACGCCGGGTCCGTCCGTCGCGGGGCGTCCAGCGCGGTCGTCGAGGGACGCTGGGACCTGCCGGACCACGCGGCCGTGGCCGAGCGGGTCGAGGACGCCGGCGGGACGGTCGAGGACGGCGAGCTCATCCTCACCAGGACGGTCTCCGCCGAGGGTCGCAGCCGCGCCACGGTCGGGGGCCGCAGCGCGCCCGTCGCCGTGCTCGGCGAACTGGCCGACCAGCTCGTCACCGTGCACGGCCAGTCCGACCAGATCCGGCTGACCTCGGCGTCGGCGCAGCGGGCCGCGCTCGACGGGTTCGGCGCGGGCGCGATCGAGAAGGCCCTCGCGAAGTACGTGGCCGTGTACGACGCCTGGCAGCAGCACGCCGGGGACCTCGAGACGCTCACGCGGGACCGGGACGAACGGCTCGCCGAGGCCGCGCGGCTCCGCGAGGCGTCCGAGGAGATCGAGGCAGCCGACCCGCAGCCGGGCGAGGACACCGAGCTCGCCGAACGCGCCGAGCGGCTGGGGAACCTCGAGGAGCTTCGACTGTCCGCAGGGCTCGCGCACGAGGCCGTCTCGAGCGAGTCGCTCGACGGGCCCGACGTCATCGGCCTCGTCGAGTCCGCACGGCGTGCGATCGAACGGGTGGCGAACGTCGACCAGGCCCTGCAGCCGGTGCTGGAACAGCTCACCGAGCTCGGGATCCAGGCGAGTGAGGCCTCGGCGTCGCTGTCGAGCTACATCGGTTCGCTCGAGCCGGAAGCGGGTCACGACCTCGAACTCGTCAACGAGCGCCGCGCCCTGCTCGCCGGACTGACCCGGAAGTACGGGGACACCGTCGAGGACGTCATCGCCTACGGTCAGCGCGCCTCGGACCGGCTGCTCGAACTCGACGGCGACGACGACCGGATCGTCGGACTCCAGCAGGCGGTCGAGGCGGACCTGGTCGCCCTCGAGGCCGCCGCCGCGACCCTCACCAAGGTGCGGAGCAAGGCGGCGACGGACCTCGCGAAGCGGGTCACCGCCGAGTTGAAGAGCCTCGCGATGGCCGGCGCGACCCTCGTGGTCGAGGTCACCGACGCGGGCGAGTTCCGTCGCCACGGGCGGGACCAGGTGGCGATCCTCCTGCAGCCGCACTCGGGCACCGACCCCCGACCGATCGGCAAGGGCGCCTCCGGCGGTGAGCTCTCCCGCGTGATGCTCGCGATCGAGGTCGTCATGGCCGGGAGCACCACGGTCCCGACGTTCGTGTTCGACGAGGTCGACGCGGGCGTCGGCGGCGCGGCTGCGATCGAGATCGGCCGACGCCTGGCGGCGCTCGCCGAGCGAACGCAGGTCATCGTGGTCACGCACCTCGCACAGGTCGCCGCGTTCGCGAACAACCACCTCAACGTCGTCAAGGACGCCAGCGGCGCGGTCACCTCGTCGAGCGTGCGGCGCCTCGAGGGCGACGACCGCCTGCAGGAGATGGCACGGCTGCTCTCCGGTCTCGGCGACAGCGCCAGCGGCATGGAGCACGCGCGCGAACTCCTCGAGGTCGCCGGTCGGTCCGCCTGACGGCCGGGAGGCCCGCCCCGCGTCGGCGACCACGCTCCGGACGCAACGCGCCCGGCGAACGCGGGTCGCGCCTCCCGGCACTTCTGACGTACGATGGAATCCCGTGGCGGACACTCTCAGCAGCGGTACCCAGGCAAGCGCAGCGCGCATCGACAGCAAGACCCCGAAGGTGACGAAGCAGATCTTCGTGACCGGCGGGGTCGTCTCGTCTCTCGGCAAGGGCCTGACGGCGGCCAGCCTCGGCAACCTCCTCACGGCACGCGGCCTCAAGGTCGTCATGCAGAAGCTCGACCCGTACCTCAACGTGGACCCGGGCACGATGAACCCGTTCCAGCACGGCGAGGTCTTCGTGACCGACGACGGCGCCGAGACCGATCTGGACATCGGCCACTACGAGCGCTTCCTCGACATCGACCTCGCCCAGTCGGCGAACGTCACGACCGGGCAGGTCTACTCGACGGTCATCGCCAAGGAGCGTCGCGGCGAGTACCTCGGCGACACCGTGCAGGTCATCCCGCACATCACCGACGAGATCAAGCGGCGGATGCGCGAGCAGGCGGAGAACGACCCGCAGCCCGACGTCATCATCACCGAGGTCGGCGGCACGGTCGGCGACATCGAGTCGCAGCCGTTCATCGAGGCGGCCCGCCAGGTGCGCCACGAGCTCGGCCGGAACAACGTCTTCTTCGTGCACGTCTCACTCGTGCCGTTCATGAACGCCTCCGGCGAGCAGAAGACGAAGCCGACGCAGCACTCGGTCGCGCAGCTCCGCTCGATCGGCATCCAGCCCGACGCCCTCGTGCTCCGCTCGGACCGCCCCGTCTCGGACGCGAACAAGCGCAAGATCGCCCTGATGTGCGACGTCGACGAGGACGCCGTGGTGAACGCCGTGGACGTCCCCTCGATCTACGACATCCCGACGATGCTGCACGACCAGGGCCTCGACCAGGTCATCATCGACGCGCTCCGCCTCGAGGCGCACGACGTGAACTGGTCGCGTTGGAACGGCGTGCTGACCGCGGTGCACGAGCCCAAGAAGGCCGTCACGATCGCCCTGGTCGGCAAGTACATCGACCTGCCGGACGCGTACCTGTCCGTCACCGAGGCCCTGCGCGCGGGCGGCTTCGCCCACACCGCCAAGGTCACGCTGAAGTGGGTCGCGTCCGACGAGTGCATCACCCCCGAGGGCGCCGCGAAGAACCTCGGCGACGTCGACGGCATCTGCATCCCCGGCGGGTTCGGCATCCGCGGCATCGAGGGCAAGCTCGGCGCGCTGAAGTTCGCGCGTGAGCAGAACATCCCCACGCTCGGGCTGTGCCTCGGCCTGCAGTGCATGGTCATCGAGTACGCCCGCCACGAGGCCGGTCTGCTCGACGCGTCGAGCACCGAGTTCGACCCGGAGACCTCGACGCCGGTCATCGCGACCATGGCGGAGCAGGTCGACATCATCGCGGGCGGTGACCTGGGCGGCACGATGCGGCTCGGCATGTACCCGGCGCACTTCACCGACGGCAGCCTGGCGGCTGAGCTGTACGGCGCGACCGAGGCATCGGAGCGTCACCGTCACCGCTACGAGGTGAACAACCACTACCGCGAGCAGATCGCGGACGCCGGCCTGCGCTTCTCGGGTACCTCGCCGGACGGCACGCTCGTCGAGTACGTCGAGCTGGACCGTGCGGAGCACCCGTTCTACATCGGCACGCAGGCGCACCCGGAGCTCCGGTCGCGTCCGAACCGCGCGCACCCGCTCTTCGCGGGCCTCGTCGGTGCGGCGATCGAGCGCAACGAGTCGACGCGGCTCTTCGACCCGGAGACCGAAGCGGTCGCCTAGTGGGTCGGGTCGCGGTCGCGACCGGACGACGAACGGGAGGCTCCCCACCGGGCACGGCCGGACCGCCGCTGGCGCGTCGGTCCGGAACCGGCCGGCGTGGGCCCACCACCAGCTGGTGGGGAGCCTCCCGTCCGTCTGTCCACAGCCCGTGGGCCCGCCCGGGCCGGGTGGGGCAGGATGGCGAGGTGACTGACGCACCGATCGCCGACGAGACCGCCTCCCACCACGTCACCGCCTCCGAGCGGGTGTTCGAGGGCGCGGTGTGGGACATCACCCGTGACCACATCGACTACAACGGCTCCGACATGGTCCGTGAGTACGTAGACCACACCGGTGCCGTCGCCGTGTACGCGGAGGACGACGAAGGCCGCGTCCTCGTCATCCAGCAGTACCGGCACCCGGTCCAGTTGCGCGACTGGGAGCTGCCCGCCGGGCTGCTCGACCAGGAGGGCGAGGACCACCTCACCGCCGCGAAGCGCGAGCTCGCGGAGGAGGCCGACGTCGAGGCCGACGAGTGGCAGCACCTCCTGCGCTACAACACCTCGTCGGGTGGCAGCAACGAGTTCATCGAGGTGTACCGCGCGACCGGCGTGCGTGCGACCGAGTCCGCCTTCGAGCGGGAGGCCGAGGAAGCCGACATCGTCATCCGCTGGGTGCCGCGCGCCGAACTGCTGGAGGGGATCCTCGCGGGTCGGCTGCACAACTCGGCGCTCATCGTCGCGACGCTCGCGGTCGAGGCCGTCGAGCGCCACTCGCAGGGCTGACACGGCGTACCGTCGGCGGCACCGTGCTCACCCGCGTCGGACGGGTGGCCGGACCACCGACGACCGGGAGGACCCCCATGAGCTCGCGCACCACCACCGCAGCCGTCACCGCGACGACCCTGCTCCGCATCGCACTCGGAGCGGTGCTCGTCTCGCACGGCGCCCAGAAGCTCTTCGGCGCGTTCGGTGGCGGTGGCATCGACGGCACCGCGCAGGGCATGCACGCGATGGGCTTCCGGCCCGGCCGCCGCAACGCCGTCCTGGCCGGCATCGGCGAGGCCGGGTCCGGTGCCGCCCTCGCGCTCGGCCTCGCCACCCCGATCGCCGGCGCCGGTGCCGCCACGACCATGGGGGTGGCCTCCAGCGTGCACACGCCGAACGGCTTCTTCAACGCGGACGGCGGCCTGGAACTGCCGGCGTTCCTCGGCTTCTCGGCGGCGATGTTCGCCCTCGGCGGCCCAGGCCCCGTGTCGCTCGACCACGCGACCCGGCACGCCCTCGACCGGCCGTGGCTCCGCGCCGTCGCCCTGGCCGCGGTGCCGGTCGCGATCGCGGTGCAGGTCGTGCAGCGTCGGAAGGCCCTCGCGGCGGACGCCGCGGACGCGGCGGACGCGCCGGCCCCGACGGAGGCGCCGGCCCCGGCGGCGTCCGGCGACGGTGCGTCCTCGGCGGAGTAGCTCCTCCGGGCCGGAGCCCGCGTCCCGGTAGCCTCGTCGGGTGATGCCGTTCGAGCGTGCCGTGCAGGACTACCTGCGGCACATCGCGATCGAGCGGGGCCTGTCGCAGCACACCCTGTCCGCCTACCGGCGCGACCTCTCGACCTTCGGGAACTGGGTCGGCACGCAGCCGGTCGTCGACTCCGCCGGTGCCGACCGGGCCGGTGGGGCGGCGGTCCTCGACGACGTCGGGCGGCTCGCGCGCGCGGACCTGGCCGGGTTCGTGCAGCACCTCGCGACGAGGCCGGACGGGCCGCTCGCACCGCGGTCGGTCGCCCGGATGCTCAGTTCGGTGCGGTCGTTCAGCGCGTTCGCGGCGGCGGAGGGCTGGCTGCCGCTCGACCCCGGCGCCTCCGTGCGTCCGCCGAAGGCGCCCATGCGGCTCCCGAAGGCGATCTCCGTGCACGACATGGAGCGGTTGCTCGGCGCGGTGGTCGGTGACGAACCGGCACAGCTCCGCGACCGAGCCCTCCTGGAACTGCTGTACGCGACCGGCGCGCGCGTCTCCGAGGCGGTCGGGCTCTCCGTCGACGACGTGACGACGCTCGCCGGTGTCGACGGGGTCCCGGACGAGGACACCGACGTCTCGGTCGTGCGGGTCACCGGCAAGGGGAACAAGCAGCGGATCGTGCCGCTCGGCAGCTACGCACGCGCGGCGGTCGACGCCTACCTGGTGCGGGCGCGGCCGGTGTTCGCCGCTCGCGGGAGCGGCACCCCGGCGCTGTTCCTCGGGGCACGCGGCGCCCGGCTGTCCCGGCAGAGCGCCTGGCTCGTCATCCAGGCCGCGGCCGAACGTGCCGGGCTCGCCGACCACGTCTCCCCGCACACCTTCCGGCACTCCTTCGCGACGCACCTGCTCGAGGGTGGGGCGGACGTCCGTGTCGTGCAGGAGCTCCTCGGGCACGCGAGCGTCGCGACGACGCAGATCTACACGCTCGTGACGGCCGACATGCTGCGGGACGTCTACCAGACGGCGCACCCGCGGGCGCGGCGGTAGCGGGAGCGAGCCGGCCGCGCGGAGATCGTGCAACCCTTGGCGCATGGACCTCGAGGTGGGGCCGGGGCTCACCGTCCCCGAGGCCGAACTGCGCTGGCGGTTCTCGCGGTCGTCCGGCCCCGGGGGCCAGCACGTGAACACCTCCGACAGCCGCGTCCAGCTCACCTGGGACGTCGTGGCGTCGGCGGCGCTCACCGAGGAGCAGCGGACACGCGTCCTCGAGCGGCTCGGCCGGCGGACGGTCGCGGGCACGATCACCGTGACGGTGTCCGAGCGACGGTCCCAGCTGCGCAACCGCGAGGCCGCCCTCGACGCACTCCGCGAGCTCCTGCGGGAGGCACTCGCCCCGCCCGGCCCACCGCGGCGGGCGACCCGGCCGACGCGCGGCTCCCAGCGCCGGCGTCTCGCGACCAAGCAGCAGCGGTCCGTGACGAAGCAGCACCGTCGTCGTCCGTCTGACGACTGATCGTCGAGGCGGCGCGGCGGTGGCGTCAGAACAGGTGCAGGTGGGTGTTCAGCGCGACGACGCCCGTCGCGACGGCGAGCACGAGCGCCGAGGTACCGACGCTCTGCCCGACGACCCGCCATGCTCCGGTCGCGCCGGGGCGCACGAGTGCGACGACGCCGGTCACCACGGCGAGGAGGCTGCACACGCCCCACGGGTTCAGCACGAGGGACACGACGGCGGACAGCACGGCGAGGACCGCGAAGACGCAGAACCGCCGCTCGGTGCTGCCGTAGGCCCAGGACTGCACGTCGGCCGGGCGACCCGAGGCATCGACCGAGAACGCCGGACCGCTCGACACCGCGAGCGCCTGCAGCGCCGGCTCCGGGACGACGCGGGGCAGCACCCGGGTGGTCTCGCCCCAGGCGTGACCGTCCCACCACCGCAGTCGAGCGGTGTCGCGCGGGTCCGGGAACCAGCCGGCGGCCGGCAGCGTCACGGGAACTCCTGGGGTCTGTGGGGTGTCATCAGTGCGATTCGACGCTACCCGCCACGATCCCGCACCGCAGCCCCAGACCGGGTGTCGGCAGAAGGGGGGACCGCCCCGTCAGACCGCTGCCGGCGCCGCGTCGACCTCGGTGAAGACGTCCTTCACGGCGGCGAGCAACCGCGCGTTGAAGTCCACCCCGAGTTGGTTCGGGACGGTGACGAGCACGGTGTCGGCCTCGCGGACGGCACGGTCCGCCGCGAGCTCCGCGACGAGTTGTTCCGGCTCGCCGATGTACGAGCGGCCGAACCGGGCGAGGCCCCCGTCGAGGTGACCGACCTGGTCCTGCCCCTCGACCTGCGCGCGGACCCCGAAGTAGTGGCGCGACTCGTCGTCGATGATCGGGATGATGCTCCGGCTGACGCTGACGCGGGGTGAGCGCTCCCAGAGGCCCGACTCCGCAGGCTCCGTCGGCGCTGGCGTCGCGCGTCGCTGGCGCGCCGCCTCAGCTCCAGCGCGCATGTCGGCCCAGGTCGACCGGAAGCGCTCGATCTGCTCCGCCTGCAGTTCGTCGAACGGCACGCCGGTGTCCTCGGTGAGCAGGGTCGAGGACATGAGGTTCATGCCCTGCTCGGCGGTCCACTCGGCTGTGGCCCGGGTGCCGGCACCCCACCAGATGCGCTCGGACAGGGTGTCGGACTGCGGCGTGACCGCGAGGGACCCGACGGAGCCGGTCATCTGCGGGTTCGCGTTCGCCATCGGCTCGCCGGCGATCGCACGCCGGAAAACCGCGGTGTGGTCGCGGGCCAGGTCGGCGCCGTTCTCGTCGCCCGACTCGGGCACGTAGCCGAACGAGCGGTAGCCGGCGAGTGCGGTCTCGGGTGACCCCCGGCTCACGCCGAGCTGGAGTCGGCCGCCGGAGATGAGGTCCGTCGCCGCGGCCTCCTCCGCCATGTACAGCGGGTTCTCGTAGCGCATGTCGATCACGCCGGTGCCGATCTCGATCCGGCTGGTCCTGGCGGCGATCGCGGAGAGCAGCGGGAATGGTGCGGCCTGCTGCGGTGCGAAGTGGTGCACGCGGAAGTACGCGCCGTCGACGCCGGCCTCCTCGGCGGCCACGGCGAGGTCGATCGCCTGCACGAGGGCCTCACGGCCACTGCGGACCTTCGACCCGGGGACGTCGCGCCAGTGCCCGAAGGACAGGAACCCGATCTTCGTCATGCCCATGCGAACGCATCCGTGCGGCGGCCCATTCCGCCGGACTACGGTCGTCCCCATGGACCTCGACCCGCGCGCTGCCCTGGACGGGGAACGCGTCCGGGCGACGAAGCTCCTCGCCGACGTCGAACGCAGCATGCGGGACGTCAGCGACGCCCGGGACGGCGCGAACACCGACGACGAGCACGACCCGGAGGGGGCGACCCTGGCCTGGGAGCGCGGGTCCCTCGGCGCGGTGCGTGACGACGCCCGACGCCGCATCGAGCAGGTCGACGCGGCCCTCGGCCGTCTCGACGCGGGGACGTACGGGCGCTGCGCGGTCGGCGGGGAGCCCATCCCGGAGGCTCGCCTGGCCGCGGTCCCGTGGGCGGCGACCTGCGTCGCGCACGCGTGACGGGCCTCCCGGCCGGCCTGGAGGCCCGGACGACGTCCGCCGCGTCGGCTCCCGACACCCACCTGGTGCGGACCCGATGCGCCGCGGTTTCCCAGCCGCGCGCCCTAGCGTGCGGACATGCACGGCGACCCGACTGAGCCTCCCCGGAGTGCCGGCCCCGACGTGGGCGGACCCGACGCGGACCGCGCTGCGTCCGGCCGTACCGAGCAGGCCGACGGCGGTCGTCAGCGCTTCCAGTGGTTCCGAGACCTGCGGACCTGGATCCACGCCCGGCCGCACGTGCACCTCTTCTACAAGGTCCTGGTCGGGATCGTCGGCGGGCTCATCGTCGTGGTCGGGCTCGCCCTGGTGCCGTTGCCCGGTCCCGGGTGGCTGGTCGTCTTCATCGGCCTGACGGTCCTGGCGAGCGAGTTCCACTTCTTCCACCGGATCATCACCTGGCTGCGGGCGAAGCTGCACCGGTTCTGGGACTGGGCGAAGCACCACGCCCCGTCGAAGCGGATGCGGGACGCGGCGGACAAGGGCAAGGCGGACGTCGACGCGGCCCACGCCGAGGCGCACCGGAACGTCGGCGTCCCGCGCCCCCGCGGTCGGACCGCGCGACCCGGTCTCTAGCGAGCCCGTCGCGACGCGCCGCCCGCGTCAGACCGTGCGGACCGTGCCCGTCGCCGTCCGCTCGACGGCCTCGGCGGCCGACTCCTCGACCGCGACGGTGTCCTTCGACGTGAGCTGCAGCACGAGGGCGATGCCCGCTGCGACGACGATGAACGCGCCGTAGCCGGCGAGCACCGGCACGAGGCCGACCGTCGGCTCGAGCAGCCCACCGATGACGGCGGGCACGCCGAACGCCAGGTAGCTGACGACGTAGATGGTGGAGAGCAGTCCCGCACGGTGGGTCGGCGCGGCGGTCGCGAGCAGCATCCGCAGCGGCGCCTGGAAGCCGGCTCCGAAGCCGACGCCGGCGATCGCGCTGCCGACGACGAGGCCCGGCAGGGACTGGGCGAACACGAACCCGATCGTGACGACGGGTCCGAGGACGAGCGCGACGAGACCGATGAGCACGCCGACGCGGGCGTCGAGCCGCTGCGTGGCGATGCCGGTGGCCGCGCCGACCCCGGTGACGACGGCGATGAGGGCTCCGGCGGCGAAGTGGTTGTCGATGCCGAAGACCGCGCCGAGCGCCGAGGGGACGAGGGACAGGAAGAGCCCGCCCAGGGCCCAGCTCGCGATGAGCGAACCGGCGACGCCCCGGAACAGTCGGCGCGAGGACCGCGGTACGGCGATCGTCGGGCGGAGGGACCGCAGGGCTCCCGGCCGGCGGGTGACCCGCTCGGGCACGACGGCCAGCGCGACGAGCATGAGCACGAGGAGCGCGCCGAAGAGCAGGTAGACGAACTGCTCGGGTGCCGGACCCCACTCGACCAGGGCGCCGCTCGACAGTGCGCCGGTAGCGAGCGCGATCGGCGGGACGGCCCCGTTCAGCACACCGGCGAGGGCGGGGTGCCGCTCGAGGGAGTTGTCGATGAGCGCGGCACCGAGGGCACCGATGAGCAGGCCGACGGACACGCCCTGCACGACGCGGTCGAGGACGAGGGCACCGAAGCCGTCGGCGACCACGAAGAGCCCGAGCGAGACGGTGAGGCCGATCCCGCCGGCGACGAGCACGGGCTTCCGGCCGACGTGGTCGGACAGCCGGCCGGCGACGAGCAGGCTCACCAGCAGCCCGGCGACGTAGACGGCGAACACGGCGGTGAGCATGAGCGGCGTCAGGTGCCACTCGGCCGCGTAGACGGGGTAGATCGGGGAGGGGACCGCCGACGACGCCAACGCCACGAGCAGCATGGCGGCGATGATCCAGAACCCGGCGACCGAGCGTGTGGACTGCATGGTGTCCCTCCCGTCGTGATGGACCAGTACGGACGGAGTCGTACCGGGTGGTACCGCATTGGTACCGCATCGTGGCTGTACGACGCAAGTCGTACAGGGAGGGGAACGGTGGTAGCGTCCCGTCCATGCCCGAGCGCGACGATGCCCCCGAACGGCTGCCCCAGCCGTCGCCGGCCGAGATGGACCTGCCCGTGGTGATGGACGCCCTGTCCGACCCGATCCGGCTGTCGATCCTGCACCGGTACCTCGTCGACGCGGCCGGCGGGGAGCGCTCCTGCGGATGGGTCGGCATCGACCGCCCGAAGTCCACCCTCACGCACCACTTCCGGGTCCTCCGCGAAGCCGGGCTCCTCGAGCAGCACCTCGAGGGCCTGACCCGCGTCAGCCGCGTCCGTACCGAAGACGTCCAGCAGCGCTTCCCCGGCCTGCTCGACCTCGTGCTCGACTGGCAGGTCCCGGCCGGGCTCGTGCGCGCCGAGGCCGCCGCGTGAGCGAGGGGACCGCGCAGCACCGGCTGCCCGCCGTCGTCGCCGACCCCCGCGTGACGTCGGCGCTCGCCGCGGACCTGGCCGCGGCCGGCTACACGGTGGAGGGCGTCGACGCGCTCTGGGGGACCGAAGCCGCGGCAGCGCTGCACCGCGGCACCCGGGTCGCGGCCCTCCGCGCACTCGCGGCGCGTCCGACCACGCCGCTGTCGACCGTCGCGACGCTGTTCGTGCTCGGACTGCCGGTGTCGCGCGCCGACGCCGACCGCGGGTTCCCGACCACCGGCGTCGACGCGCTCGTGAGCGCCGGGGTGCTCCGGACCGACGCGGACCGTGTCGCGCCCGCCCTGGACCTCCGGCCGTACGCCTTCGTGGACGACCTCGGCGCCGGCAGCTGGTGGATCGCGTCCGACCTCGGCGAACTCGCTCTCGGGCACGCGATCAGCGAGGAGCACGTCCTCGGCATCGGCGGGGCCACCACGACGCTGAGCGGCCTGCAGCTGCCCGTGCCCGTCCGCCGCGTGCTCGACCTCGGCACCGGGTGCGGCGTCCAGGCCATGCACGCCCGCCGCTTCGCGGACGAGGTCGTCGCCACCGACATCTCGTCACGGGCGCTCGCCATCGCCCGGTTCAACGCCCTCCTCAACGGCGTCGACGGCATCGACTTCCGCCTCGGCTCCCTGTTCGAGCCGGTCGCGGGGGAGCGGTTCGACCGGATCGTCTCGAACCCGCCGTTCGTCATCACGCCCCGCCGCGAGGGCGTCCCCGCCTACGAGTACCGCGACGGCGGGATGGTCGGTGACGCCCTGGTCGAGACCGTGCTCCGGGGTCTCGCAGACCACCTCGAGCCCGGCGGGACGGCGCAGTTGCTCGGCAACTGGGAGCACCGCTGGGGCACGGACGGCCTCGACCGCGTCGCGTCCTGGTTCGCGGACACCGACCTGGACGTGTGGGTGGTCGAACGCGAGCGCGAGGACCCGCCCGCCTACGCCGAGACCTGGATCCGCGACGGCGGCACGAAGCCCGGCTCGCCGGAGTTCGACGACCTGGTGGACGCCTGGCTCGACGACTTCCGCGACCGGCACGTCACCGGGGTCGGCTTCGGCTACGTCGTGGTCCGCTCGCCGTCCGGTCCCCGGGGGAGCAGCCCGGCACCGCTCCGGCGCTTCGAACGACTCCCGCAGGTGCTCGGCTCGAACCCGGCGGGCCTCGGCGCGACCGTGGCACGGGCCCTCGACGCCGTCAGCTGGCTCGCCGCCCACGACGACCGGGCCTTCGCGGACGCACACCTCCGTGTCGCCGGGGACGTCACCGAGGAGCGCCACTACTGGCCGGGCAACGACGACCCCACGGTGATGGCGCTCGTGCAGGGCGGCGGGTTCGGCCGCCGGGTCGACGCCGACACCGCCCTGGCCGCGTTCGTCGGTGCGGCCGACGGGGAGCTGGCCGTCGGCCAGATCGTCGGGGCGATCGCCCAGCTCACCGGCGTGGACGAGGCGGCGCTCAGCGCCGACCTCGTGCCGCGCCTCCGGGACCTGGTGCTCGACGGCCTGCTGCTCCCCGCCTGACCCCGGCGGTCAGCGGCGCCAGGTGTGCTCCGGGGCGTAGCCGAGGAGCTCGCGGGCCTTGTCGGAGGACAACAGTGAGCTGACGCCGTCGATGTCCGCCCGGCGCTCGATGTCCGGCAGGTACTGCTCGACGAGCTCGAGCGTCGGGGTGTCCATGACCGTGTCCGGGCTGGCGATGATGAACGCCTCGAAGCCGGTCAGCTCACTCTCGACGGCCTTGCGCACCGCCTGGGCGCCGTCACGGGAGTCGATGTACGACCACAGGTTGAAGGTCTTCGCCTCCGGGGTCGCGTCCCACGGGAACGCCGGGTAGTCCGTCTCGTCCATCACGTTCGAGAAGCGCAGCCCGATCATCTTCAGCTGCGGGTCCCAGCGGGTGAAGTGACGCGCCATTTCCTCCTCGACGGCCTTGCCGAGCGAGTACGAGGACTGCGGCCGCACCGCGAACTCCTCGTCGACCGGCAGGTAGGGCGGGTGGTGCTCGCCCATCGGGATCCCCAGGAGCGTCTCACTGGAGGCCCACACGACGTTGCGGATGCGGGCTGCGCGGGCAGCGTGGAACACGTTGATGGACGCGGTCACGTTGTTCGTGATGAGTGCGACGTCCGGCACCTGGCCCGGCGCCGGCACCGCACCGAGGTGCACGACGGCGTCGACCGAGTCGTAGCGGTCGTCGACGCCGATCAGGGTGTTGAGGACCTGGCCGTAGTCGGTCAGGTCGGTGCGGACGAACTGCACGCGCTCGGGCTTGTCCGGCGAGGGCACCCGGTCGATCAGCACGACGTCGTAGCCGTGTTCGTCGAGGTCGCGGACGACCGCCCGTCCGAGCTTGCCGCTGCCACCGGTCACCACTACACGCGTCATCGCGTCACTCCACCTCGTCGTCGAGACCCCGGGTCGGGTCGCGTCCATCCTGCACCGCGGGTGGTGGACGCGACCAGGGACGGGCGGTGCCTGTGCCGGGGCGCGGGGCGGGCCTCCTGGCCGGACGTCAGGAGCCGGTCGTGACCTGCGCCATCGCGAGGCGAGTGACGAGCTCGACGTGCTCGGCCATGTCCCGGGTCGGGTCGTACAACCACTGGATCTGCATGCCGTCCGAGGTGGCGAGCAGGACGCTGGCCAGTTCCTCCGGGTCGAGGTCGGTGCGGAGCCGGCCGTCCTGCTGCATCCGGCGGAAGTCGTCCGTCATGCGGGCGCGCGTGGTCTCGTAGCGCTCGCGGAAGTAGGCGTGCGCGGGGTGGTCCGGGTCGGTCGCCGCCGCTGCCGACAGGTTGACGAACATCTGCACGAGGCCCGGGACCTCGGCGTTGTGCCGGACGACCGCGGCGAGGAGTGCGGCGAAGTCCGGGGCGTCCCACTGTGCGGCGTTGTCCAGGTCGTCACGGCGGCGGAGGATCGCGACCCAGAGCTCGTCCTTCGAGTCGAAGTAGTGCAGGAGCCCGGCCTGCGTGAGGCCCACGGCGTCGGCGATGTCCTTGATGCTCGTGCGTCGGAACCCCTGCGTGGCGACGAGCTCGAGCGCGACGGACAGGATCTCCTCGCGCTTGGCGATGCCCTTCGCGTACGAACCCCGTCGTGCCATGGCGAGAGAGTACCGCTCGCTGGCCCGGGCAGAAACCAAGTAGCGGTAGGGATTGGTGCTAGCGTGAGGGCACTGCCGACGACGGCGCTCGGCGGTACGTCTCCGACGGAAGGAACGACCCCCGTGACCGCGACCCCCGCAGACACCGATCGGCTCGGCGAGCGCATCGACGCGCTCCTCGACCGGCTCTCCACCGAGCAGAAGGTGCAACTGCTCACCGGCCGGGACTTCTGGACCACCTGGCCGATCGAGGAGATCGGGCTCCGTCGCGTGCTCATGTCCGACGGGCCGTCCGGCGTGCGCGGCGAGGTCTGGGACGAGCGCGAGCCGTCGCTCAACCTGCCGTCCGCGACCGCGCTGAGCGCGTCGTGGGACCGCGCGATCGCGAAGCGCTACGGCGGGGTGGCCGCCGTGGAGGCCCGTCGCAAGGGCGTCGACGTCGTCCTCGGTCCGACGATCAACCTGCACCGCTCACCGCTCGGCGGTCGCCACTTCGAGGCGTTCAGCGAGGACCCGGTGCTCACCGGCGACCTGGCGGCCTCCTACGTCGCCGGCGTGCAGGAGCACGGCGTCGCGGCGACCCCGAAGCACTACATCGCGAACGACTACGAGACCGACCGCTTCACCGCGTCCACCGAGGTGTCCGAGCGTGCCCTGCGCGAGCTGTACCTGCTGGCGTTCGAGAAGGCCGTGACCGAGGCGCACGCGTGGGCCGTGATGTCGTCCTACAACGCCGTCAACGGCGTGACCGCGTCGGAGAACGACCTGCTCGAGACGCCGCTCAACGCCGAGTGGGGCTTCGACGGCGTCGTCGTGTCCGACTGGACCGGGGTCCGCTCCGTCGAGGCGGCGACGGCGTCGCAGGACCTCGCGATGCCCGGGCCGAACCCGTGGTGGAGCGAGGGGCCGCTGCTGGCCGCGGTCGAGTCCGGGGCTGTGCCGATGGCGGCCATCGACCGGAAGGTGCGTCGGATCCTGCTGCTCGCCGCCCGGGTGGGGGCGCTGTCCGGGGTGGACGCCGCGGGGCCGGCCGGTGCTGCTGCCGCTGGCGCCGCGCCGGCACGGATTCCCTCGGTCGAGGACGGCGTCGCCTTCGTGCGCGAGGCCGAGGCGGAGGGCACGGTCCTCGCCCGCAACACCGGGGTCCTGCCCCTGGACCCCGCCGCGGTGTCCCGCATCGCGGTCATCGGGCACAACGCCGACCAGGCCCGGACGCAGGGCGGCGGTTCCGCCACCGTCGTGCCCGAGTCGGTCGTCTCCCCGCTCGACGGCATCCGTGCCGCGTTCCCGGCCGCGTCGGTCGAGTACGCGATCGGTGCCGTCGTCCAGGAGGGCATCGCCGAGTTCCCCCTCGACACCATCACGAACCCGGTCACCGGGGAGCCCGGTGCGCGGGTCGCCTTCGTGCGTGACGGGGCGGAGCTGTACACGGAGGACCGTCGCGCCACCGCGCTGTTCTGGTTCGGCGGGGACGCTCCCACCCGCGAGGCCGACCGGCTGGACATCACGACCACTTACACGGCGCAGCAGGACGGCACCGTGCGGATCGGGATCGGTGCCGCGGGACGCTCCCGGATGTGGGTCGACGGCGCCCTCCTGCTCGACGAGGACGTGCCGTTCGCGGGCGACCAGCTCGGCGCCGCATTCCTCGACCCGCCGGCGCGCTCGGTCCCCGTCCCGGTGACGGCCGGGCAGCGGCTCGCGATCCGCATCGAACACGACGTCGTGCAGGACGAGACGCTCGGCGGGGTCCTCGCCTACCAGTTCGGCACCGAGCCCTCGGACGACGACCCGGCCGACCTGGTCGCCGCGGCCGTGTCCGCCGCGTCGCGGGCCGACGTCGCCGTCGTGGTCGTCGGGACGAACAGCCGGGTCGAGTCGGAGGGCCACGACCGGAGGTCCCTCGCACTGCCCGGGCACCAGGACGACCTGGTCCGTGCGGTCGCCGCGGCCAACCCGGCCACGGTCGTCGTCGTGAACGCCGGCTCGCCCATCGAGATGCCCTGGCGGGACGAGGTCGCCGCGGTCCTGCTCACCTGGTTCGGCGGCCAGGAGTACGGGAACGCACTCGCCGACGTGCTCACCGGTGCGCGGGAGCCGGGCGGCCGGCTCCCGACCACCTGGCCGGCCGTGATGTCCGACGTCCCGGTGCTCGACGTCACCCCGGTCGACGGCGCGGTCACCTACGACGAGGGCGTGCACATCGGGTACCGTGCATGGCTCCGCGCCGGCACCGAGCCGGCCTACCCGTTCGGGCACGGGCTCGGCTACACCACGTGGTCGATCGACGGCGTCGCGGCGACCCCGACGGTCACCGAGGGCGACGCCGTCATCGTGACCGCGACCGTCGCGAACACCGGGGACCGCGCGGGCAAGCACGTCGTGCAGGTCTACGCGTCCCGTGCGAGGTCCTCGGTGGACCGGCCGGTGCGCTGGCTCGTCGGCTTCGCCCCGGTGCGGCTCGACGCGGGTGCGTCGACCGAGGTCGCGATCGAGGTCCCGGCCCGCGCGTTCGCGCACTGGGACGGCGGGCGCGACGGGAACTGGGCGTACGAGCACGGGCGGTTCACCCTGCACGTCGGCGCGTCCGTGGTCGACGAGGCCGGACGGGTGTCGGTCGAACTGGCGTGAACCCGTTGCCCGCTCGACCCGTCCGGTTTCCGCACCGGGCAACGGCGGGCAAGTACGATCGGTGATGCGTCAGCCGGCTGGTTACCGGCGACGCGCGCATCACCGACGGTCCGTCGAGCGTGCGCCGCGGCCTCCTGATCCGGTCGTCGGCGCCCCGCCGGGCCGGATGCGTCCCGATGCGCCCCCGCACTCCGTGCGGGGGCGCATCCTCGTGTCCGTGACCGGTGTGACAAACCACCCAGGTGGTGGAACGATGGGTACACCATCCCGTGTGGATCAGGGACGGGATGGTCGTCCGGCGGGAGGGCCCTCGGTACTCACCACACCGTGGGCCCCGCCGGACGTCTGTCCGCTCCGCCGGTTCAGACCGTGCGCACCGCCGGTGCGATCTCCTCGGCGACGGTCCGCAGGATCCGCTCGTGGGAGGCGCGGTCCCCGTTGGCCGGGAGGGTCACGACGAGTTCGTCGGTCACCGCCACCGCCGGGTCCGCGAGCAGCGCGTCGACGATGGCGGCCGGTTCGCCGGAGAGCACGCGGCTGAAGCGGAACGGCGGGCCGGAGAGCGGCCGGCCCTCGTCGTCCATGCCGGACGCGTACCCGGTGAGGAACTCCTCGTGCACGGCGCGGTCGGAGTCGTCGAGGAGCGGGACGATGATCCGCCCGACGGCGACCTTCGGCGTGCGCTCGGGGTGCAGTTCGGCGAACCGGGAGCGGTACGCGGCGATCTGGTCGGCCTGGGCCTCGGCGAACGGGGCGCCGGTGTCCTCGGTGTTCAGCGTCGAGCAGTGCAGCAGCAGGCCCTTCTCGGCCGTCTTCACCGCGGTGCCCATGCTGCCGCCGCCCCACCAGACCCGGTCGAGCAGGTCGGGGCTCTGCGGCTGCAGGGTGAGTTCGGCGCCGGCGGGGATGGACTCGTAGCCCGTTCCGGCGGAACCGAGGGCGTCGCCGCGCAGGACCTCGAGCAGGCGGGCGGCACGGGCCTCGGCCTCGTCGCGGAACGAGCGCTCGGAGGTGCCGAACACGGGGTCGAGGATCGGGCCGTAGCCGGCGATCCCGGTGCTGATGCCGAGTTGCACCCGACCGCCGCTGAGCAGGTCGACCGTGCTGGCGTCCTCGGCGAGCCGGACCGGGTCCTCGTACCGCATCCCGAGGACGGCGGTGCCGAAGCCGATCGTGCTCGTCCGCTGGGCGGCGGCGGCGAAGAAGGTCATCGGGCTCGTCAGGAAGGGCTCGAAGTGGCGGCCGCGCACCCATCCGGTGCCGTAGCCGAGCGCCTCGGCGGCCTCGAACAGCCGGAGGCCGTCCTCGAGCGCGCTCGCGGCGCCGGGGGTGCCACCGTGGTTCGGGACGAAGGAGAGGAAGCCGAGTTCGCGCACGGAGGCAGTCTATGCGGGCGTATGGATCTGTGGAAGGTGCGGGACCTGTCCACGGATCCGGGCCTCCCGGGACCGGTGACGCGTGGTGCTGGGAGGATGGGGACATGACCGATGTCACCACCGTCCCTCCGCTCGTCGCCGCACTGCCGGCGGCAGAGGGCGGTGTCGTCGATCCCGACGCCGTCTACCTCGCCTTCGCGGAGTGGGCCGCTTCCGGCGGTCGCCCGCTCTACCCGGCGCAGGACGAAGCGCTCATCGAACTCGTCTCCGGCGCCAACGTCGTCCTGAGCACCCCGACCGGCACCGGCAAGTCGCTCGTCGCGGCCGGCGCGCACTTCGCCGCGCTCGCCGAGGGCAAGCGGAGCTACTACACGGCACCGATCAAGGCGCTCGTCTCGGAGAAGTTCTTCCAGCTCGTCGACCTGTTCGGCGCGCAGAACGTCGGCATGGTCACGGGCGACTCGGCCGTCAACGCGGATGCCCCGATCGTCTGCTGCACCGCAGAGATCCTCGCGAACCTCGCGCTCCGCCAGGGCCCCGACGCCGACGTGGACGTCGTCGTGATGGACGAGTTCCACTTCTACGGCGACGCCGACCGCGGGTGGGCGTGGCAGGTGCCGCTGCTCGTGCTCGAGCGGGCGCAGTTCCTGCTCATGTCGGCGACCCTCGGCGACGTCACCACGATCGCGGACGACCTCTCCCGACGGACCGGCCGCGCCACCGCACGGGTGACCGGCGTCTCGCGGCCCGTCCCGCTCGCGTACGAGTACGTCATGACGCCCGTGCAGGAGACGGTGGAGCGCCTGCTCGAAGAGCGCAAGGCGCCGGTCTACATCGTCCACTTCGCCCAGGCAGCGGCGCTCGAACGGGCGCAGTCGCTCATGTCCGCCAAGGTCGCCAGCCGGGAGCGCCGCGACGAGATCGCGGAGGCCATCGCCGGCTTCCGCTTCAGCGCCGGGTTCGGGCAGACGCTGTCCCGGCTCATCCGTGCCGGCATCGGGGTGCACCACGCTGGCATGCTGCCGAAGTACCGGCGGCTCGTCGAACAGCTCGCGCAACGCGGGCTCCTGCCCGTGATCTGCGGGACCGACACCCTGGGCGTCGGCATCAACGTCCCCATCCGAGCGGTGCTCTTCACCGGGCTGACGAAGTTCGACGGCACGAAGATGCGGCAGCTCTCCGCGCGCGAGTTCCACCAGATCGCCGGCCGTGCCGGTCGCGCCGGCTACGACACCGAGGGCGACGTCGTGGCGGAGGCCCCCGAGCACGACATCGAGAACGCGCGGGCCGTCGCCAAGGCCGGGGACGACCCGAAGAAGAAGAACAAGATCAAGCGGAAGAAGGCGCCCGAGGGCTTCGTGTCCTGGGGCCAGGCGTCCTTCGAGCGCCTGATCGCCGCCGAGCCCGAGCCGATGGTGTCGCGCATGCGCATCACGCACGCGATGGTGCTCTCCGTCGTCGCGCGCGGGGGAGACGCGTTCCAGGACGTCCGCTCTCTGGTGTTCGACAACCACGAACCCCGAGCGCGTCAGCTCGCGATGGCCAGGCGGGCGCTCACCATCGCCCGGACCCTGATCAACGCGCGGGTGATCGAGAAGGTCGACGGGCGCTACCGCCTCACCGTCGACCTGCAGGCGAACTTCGCGCTGAACCAGCCGCTGTCACCCTTCGCACTCGCCGCCTTCGAGCTGCTCGACCCCGACTCCCCGACCTTCGCGCTCGACATGGTCTCCATCGTCGAGGCGACCCTCGACGACCCGCGCGCGATCCTGTCGCAGCAGCAGTTCAAGGAGCGTGGGGAAGCGGTCGCCCGGATGAAGCAGGAGGGCATCGAGTACGAGGAGCGCATGGAGCTGCTCGAAGAAGTGACCTGGCCGAAGCCGCTCGACGAGCTCCTGACCGCCGCGTACGAGAGCTACGCGGACGAGCAGCCCTGGGTGCTCGACTTCACCCTCTCGCCGAAGTCCGTGGTCCGCGACATGTACGAGCGGGCGATGACCTTCGGTGACTACGTGCGGTACTACCAGCTCACCCGGTCCGAAGGGCTCGTCCTCCGGTACCTGTCGGACGCGTACCGGACCATGCGGCAGACCATCGCCGACGAGCACCGGACGCAGGAGCTCGACGACGTCATCGAGTGGCTCGGCGAACTCGTGCGCCAGGTCGACTCCTCGCTCGTCGACGAGTGGGAGGCCCTGCTGAACGGGGACATCGCGCTCGCCGAGGCCGAACACGAGGAGATCGCCCCGCCGCAGCCCGCCCGCCTCACCGGCAACGTGCGGGCCTTCCGGGTGCTCGTGCGGAACGCCCTGTTCCAGCGCGTGCTGCTCGCCGCTCGCGACGACATCGACGGGCTCGGTGAACTCGACGCGCAGCAGGGGTTCGACCGGTCCGCGTGGGACACCGTGCTCGAGGAGTACTACGACGAGCACGACACCGTCGGCATCGACGCCGAGGCCCGGTCCATGCAGTACCTCGTCCTCACCGAGGAAGGCCGGACCTGGCGCGCACGGCAGATCTTCGCCGACCCGGAGGGCGACAAGGACTTCGGCTTCTCCGCCACGATCGACCTCGACGCGTCCGACGAGGCGGGGGAGGCCGTCGTCCGGGTCACCGAGATCGGCCGGTTCGACGGGTGGGCCGAGGTCGACGTCGACTGAGGGTGGATCGACCGAGGGCGGATCGACCGAGGGCGGAACACGAGCGGGCACCGTCCGGTACGGTCGGGGTTCCCACGGAAGGAACGCCCATGCGTATCGGCTCCAGCATCGCCCTGATCGTGATCGGCGCAATCGTCGCGTTCGCGGTCGACTTCCAGGTCGCGGGCATCGACCTGAAGCTCATCGGCTACATCCTCATCGCAGCGGGGGTCATCCTGCTCATCATCAGCCTGGCGGTCGGCTTCGGCGGGCGTCGGACCACCACCACGACCCGTTCCGGGGTCGACCCGACCTCCGGTGAGCAGATCACGCGGCAGGACCGCCGCGACGGCACCTACTGACACCGCAAGCGCGAACGACGAGGGCGGGACCGGTCGGTCCCGCCCTCGTCGTGTGCCCGGGTGGTGTGTGCGGCTGCGTGCTCGGCTCAGAAGAGCGTCGCGGGCGGGACGGCCTCGGGCAGCGCTTCCGGCTCCGGGACGTCGACGCCCGGCCAGCCCGGCCCCGTCGGCACCTCGGTGCGGTTCTGGTACGCGGTCGCGGCGCCCCGGGCCCGGACGTCGGCGGCCTCGTTCATCTCGTGGCCCATGTGTCCCCGGACCCACTCGAAGGTGACCTTGCGGCCCTGCAGCTCGGCGTCGAGCTCCTTGATGATCTCGACGTTCAGCACGGGCTTGCCGTCGGCCTTCCGCCAGCCCTTCCGCTTCCACCCGGCGAGCCACTCGGTGCAGGCCTTGATGGCGTACTGGCTGTCGCAGAGGATGTGCAGGGGTTCGCCGGTGTCCTTGGTCGCACGGAGCAGCTGCAGGACCGCGGTCAGTTCGCCCTGGTTGTTCGTTCCGCGGGGCCATCCGCCGGCTGCCCACCGGTCGTCGTCCACGTACCAGGCCCAGCCGGCCGGGCCGGGGTTGCCGAGGGCTGAGCCGTCTGCGGCGGCGACGATCGTCACGGTGGGACCTCCTGGTGGTGGCGAGTGCCCGACGAGCGTAACGGACCTGTCGGGCGGGGTGTGCCTCCCGGCCGTCGGCGGGGGACGGCGCCGGGGTCGCGCCCAGCTGCGCTCATCGCACCCTGTCGCGACGGGGCGCGTCGTCCGCCGCGGGGCGCGACCGGATCGCGGGTCAGCGGCCGCTCACCTGGCGGAGTGCGGCGACGAGGGCGTCGCTCCCGCCCTCAGCGTCCTGCTGCGTCATCGAGCGCCTGGACCATGGCCGTGCCGTCGGCGACGTCGAAGAACGCCATTTGACGGGGGCCGAACAAGCCGTCCATCCCGGTGTTCGCGTACACGTGCTGCACGCCGCCACCGGAGAACAGGCCGCCGCCCGATCCGCCCCATTCGACCGAGCAGTGGGTACGACCGCGCGTCCAGGTGATGCTCCGGTCCATCCGTCGGACATCGGTCTCGCGGCTGCTGCGGCCGTTCGTGATGAAGGCCCGCTTGTCTGTCACGGCGAAGGCCTCCGTGCGCTTCCGGTGGCGCTTCACGAAGAACCGGCCCACGATCAGATGCAGCCCGATGAGGGCGAAGACGCTGCCGAACAGGGCGAAGAACCACGGCGCTCCGCTGGTGAGGACGCCGACCTCCCAGGAGATCGCGAAGCCGCCCCACAGGAGGCTGAACGGCACGAGGAAGGCGTCACGCCCGCCGAACAGGCGGCCCGGCTCGCTCTGCCCCACCCACAGCAGGTGCTCGCCGGGGCGGAGCTCGTCGGAAGCCAGGGCACGAGGACCGATCACCCTTCGACGGTACCGACGCGGGCACGGCGCCGTTGTGCCCCGATCGGGCCGACGCCCTGGGAGCCGGCCACCCTCCGCCGCCTACCGTTCGGGGAAACGGGAGGAACCACCATGAGCAACGACATCGCAGGCCCCGAGCACTCCGACGACCGGGACCGCTCGGACGCCCTGACCTCGGCCGCGCACAGCGGCGACGTCGACGGTGTCAGCGGCAGCGAACAGCGGGCCGCCGACACCTCGTACAGCCCCTCGAGTGAGCGGGAGATGGACGCGTCCCAGACCGAGCAGCGTGACGACGACGACCTGCGCGAGGACGGCATCGACCCGTCGCGGGTCGTCGCTGCTCCGGGGACCGGTGGCGCCGACGACGCCGGTGACGTCGAGCCGGAGCCGGGCGACCTCAACCTGCCGTGGCAGTCCGAGGAGGACCGCCAGGGCTGACCATCGGCCGGTCCCTCAGGATGTGAGCCGGCCCGTCAGGACCCGGGTCCGTCCCTCAGGACACCGAGTCCGGGTGGGAGCCCGTCCGCTGCCCGGACTCGAGGCCGGCGATGGCGGCGAGTTCCTCGTCGCCCAGCACGAACCCGTCGACGTCGAGGTTCGACCGGATGCGCGCCGGCGTGACCGACTTCGGCAGGACGACGATGCCCTGCTGCACGTTCCACCGCACGAGCACCTGGGCGACGCTCACCCCGTACGCGGCGGCGATGCCGGTGAGGACCGGGTCCTCGACGAGGCGTCCACGGCCGAGAGGCGACCACGCCCCGGTGACGATGTCGTGCTGCGCGTGGAAGGCGATGAGCTCGCGCTGTGGCAACCACGGGTGCCGCTCGACCTGGTTGAGTGCCGGCACCTCGCCGGTCTCGGCGATGATCCGCTCGAGGTGGGGGACCTGGAAGTTCGACACCCCCACGCTCCGCGCGCGGCCGGACTCGCGCAGCTCGACGAGCGTGCGCCACGTCTCGACGTAGCGGTCGTTCGCCGCGGCGGGCCAGTGGATGAGGTACAGGTCGACGGCGTCGAGTCCCAGTCGGTCGAGGCTGGCGTCGAAGGCGCGCAGGGTCGCGTCACGCCCCTGGTGGTCGTTCCACACCTTGGTGGTCACGAACACCTCGTCGCGGTCGAGCCGGGAGGCCCGGATCGCCTTCCCGACGCCGCGCTCGTTCCCGTACATCTCGGCGGTGTCGACGTGGCGGTACCCGGCGTCGAGCGCCAGGCCGACGGCCGTCTCGGCCTCCGCGTCGTCGACCTTGTAGACGCCGAAGCCGACGGCGGGGATGCTCCGGCCGTCGCGGAGGGGGATCGTGGTGACCATGCCCCCATCCTGCCGCCCCGGGCCTCCCGGACCGGCATCTCGAGCGGCGCTGTGCAGAGGCGCCGCCACCGAGGTCAGCTGGGGATCCTGACCGGCTCGGTGTCCGGGATGGGGCTGACGTCGCGACCGCGGAGGTCGGGCAGCCAGCTCCGCATCGCCAGCGGCAGCACGACGCCGGCCGCGGCCATCACCGCACCGACCATGAGCCCGCCGCTCGGGCCGTTGCTGTCGATGAGGAAGCCCGCGACCGCGGACCCACCAGCGGCACCGATGAGCTGACCGGTGCCCATCCAGCCGTACGCCTCGGCGGTGTCGGAGAACTTGACCGTCGCCGACACCGACCCGAACATGACCGCGAGGGCAGGCGCGATGCCGGCGCCGGCGATGACGAGGGCGATGCAGAGCCACCAGAACGTCGGGTTGCCCACGGCGAGGACCAGGCCGACGAAGACGATCGTCATCCGCAACCAGAGCGTGTTCTTCGAGATCGGGCGGTGGCCGAGCGCGAGGCCGCCGATGAGCGACCCGATGGCGAAGACCGCGAGGACGATGCCGGCGTTCGGGCTGCCCTCGCCGAAGACGCTCGTGACGCTGGCCTCGACCGCGGCGCACGCCCCGATCAGGAGCAGACCGGTCAGGGTCGCCACGACGACCGACGGACGCTTCATGACGACACCGAAGGCGCGCTTCGAGCGGGGGATCCGGACGCGGCCGAGCTCGGGGGAGGCGATGAACCACGCGCCGCCGACGAGCAGGAACGCCATCGCGACGACGATCGCCTCGACCGTGCCGATCTGCGTCGCGACGAACGTCGTGATGACCGGGCCGGCGACCCAGATGAGCTCCTGCGCACTGGCGTCGAGGGAGAAGAGCGGGGTGAGCTGCTTCGACGTCACCATCTTCGGGTAGATGGTGCGCACCGCGGGCTGCACGGGCGGGACGGCCAGGCCGCCGACGAACCCGATGACCACGTACGCCCAGAGCGGCATCACGAAGAAGGCGATGACGCCCATGGTGACGAACGCCACGATGCTCGTGAGGACCAGGACGGGGCGCATGCCCCAGCTGCCCATCCACCGGCTCGTCAGCGGCCCGGCGAGGGCCTGTCCGACGCTGGTGGTCGCGAGCACGAGTCCGGCGGCGCCGTAGGAGTGGAAGATGTGCTCGACGTGCAGCAGGTAGGCCAGCGACAGCATGCCGAACGGGAAGCGAGCGGTCAGCTGCGCGGCGATGACCCGGCCGACACCGGGCGTCTTCAACAGGGACCCGTACGCGCTCACGTGACGAGTGTACGGACCGGACGGACCGCCCCGCAGGGGCTGTGGAGGACCGTGTCCCCTGTCCGGGGGAAGGACGATCGGTGGCTGTCCGCGCAGCGTTCTCAGACACGCCGAGTGGCAGGTGCGTCCGACGGTTTCCACACCCGTGGAGAGGGCCCCTCAACGGGGTGTGGGAAGTGTCGGTGGTGGGTGCGAGAGTGGCGGAAAACCGGGCCTCGCGGGAATCCACAGTCTGTGGAGGGCGTTGTGGAGAACTACAGGGGTGTAACACTTCCTCTAGTGGTCCAACCGGCCATCGGGCACTACATGTAGTAGCGTCGTCCACAACACAGCACCAGAACGTCGGGCCCCCACCGGGCCCAGAACCAGGGGAGATCATGGCCGTCACCGTGTACACCAAGCCGTCCTGCGTCCAGTGCACTGCGACGTACCGCGCCCTCGACAACAAGGGCATCCAGTACGAGGTGCACGACGTCTCCACGGACGAAGCCGCACTCGAGCACGTCAAGAGCCTCGGCTACATGCAGGCCCCCGTCGTCGTGACCGACGACGACCACTGGTCGGGCTTCCGCCCCGACAAGATCGCCACCCTCAGCGCCGAACTGGCCTGACGCCGCGCGGGCCGTCCGGCCCGCGTCGCCCGGTGGCGGGCAGACAGCCTGGAGGCTCGTCCCGCCCCCGCCACACCCCTCCGGTCCGCAGTCCGCACCTCGCCAGGGAGCGCACCATGAGCCGCCTCGTCTACTTCTCGAGTGTCTCGGGCAACACCGCCCGGTTCGTGGAGAAGCTCGGCCAGGACGCCGACCGGATCCCGCTCCTCCCGAGCGAGCCGTTCCTCCACGCGGACGGCCCGTACGTGCTCGTCCTGCCCACCTACGGCGGCGGCAACGGCCACGGAGCGGTCCCCAAGCAGGTCATCAAGTTCCTCAACGACGAACACAACCGGGCACTGATCCGGGGCGTGATCGCCGCCGGCAACACGAACTTCGGCGAGGCCTACGGTCTCGCGGGCGACGTGATCGCACAGAAGTGCCACGTGCCCGTTCTCTACAGATTCGAACTCTTCGGGACCCCTGACGACGTGTCGGCGGTCAACTCAGGATTGGAAGCATTTTGGACGCAGCAGTTGCAGACGTCGATCTGACGTCGCCGCAGACGGGGATGGACTACCACTCCCTCAACGCGATGCTCAACCTCTACGACGCGGACGGGAACATCCAGTTCGACAAGGATCGTGAGGCGGCCAAGCAGTTCTTCCTGCAGCACGTCAACCAGAACACCGTCTTCTTCCACAACCTGAAGGAACGGCTGGACTACCTGGTCGAGAACGAGTACTACGAGCAGGCGACGATCGACCAGTACTCGCTCGAGTTCATCCAGAAGCTCAACGACCTGGCGTACTCGAAGAAGTTCCGGTTCCAGACGTTCCTCGGCGCGTTCAAGTACTACACGAGCTACACGCTCAAGACGTTCGACGGCAAGCGCTACCTCGAGCGCTTCGAGGACCGTGTCGTGATGACCGCGCTCGGCCTGGCGCAGGGCAACGAGCAGCTCGCGATCGACCTCGTCGAGGAGATCATCGCCGGCCGCTTCCAGCCCGCCACCCCGACGTTCCTCAACACCGCGAAGGCCCAGCGCGGTGAACTCGTCTCCTGCTTCCTCCTCCGCATCGAGGACAACATGGAGTCGATCTCGCGCGGTATCAACTCCTCGCTGCAGCTCTCGAAGCGTGGCGGCGGCGTGGCCCTGCTGCTCTCCAACATCCGCGAAGCCGGCGCCCCGATCAAGCAGATCGAGAACCAGTCCTCGGGCATCATCCCCGTGATGAAGCTGCTGGAAGACTCCTTCTCCTACGCGAACCAGCTCGGAGCGCGTCAGGGTGCCGGTGCCGTCTACCTGTCGGCGCACCACCCGGACATCATGAAGTTCCTCGACACCAAGCGCGAGAACGCTGACGAGAAGATCCGCATCAAGACGCTGTCGCTCGGTGTCGTCGTGCCGGACATCACGTTCGAGCTCGCGAAGAACAACGAGGACATGTACCTGTTCTCGCCGTACGACGTCGAGAAGGTCTACGGCATTCCGTTCGGTGACGTCCCGATCTCCGAGAACTACCGCGCGATGGTCGACGACTCGCGTATCAAGAAGACGAAGATCAAGGCGCGTGACTTCTTCACGACCATCGCCGAGATCCAGTTCGAGTCGGGCTACCCGTACATCGTGTTCGAGGACACGGTGAACAAGGCGAACCCGATCAAGGGTCGGATCAACATGTCCAACCTGTGCTCGGAGATCCTGCAGGTCAACACCCCGACCACCTTCAACGAGGACCTGTCCTACAAGGAGATCGGCAAGGACATCTCCTGCAACCTCGGCTCGCTGAACATCGCGCTGACGATGGACTCGCCGGACTTCGGCAAGACCATCGAGACCGCCATCCGCGGCCTGACCTCGGTCTCGCAGATGTCGCACATCTCGTCGGTCCGCTCGGTCGAGGACGGCAACGACAAGTCGCACGCCATCGGCCTCGGCCAGATGAACCTGCACGGCTACCTCGCTCGTGAGCGCGTGTACTACGGCTCCGAAGAGGGCATCGACTTCACGAACATCTACTTCTACACGGTGCTGTTCCACGCCCTGCGCGCCTCGAACAACATCGCGATCGAGACCGGGGAGACCTTCGACGGCTTCCGCGACTCGAAGTACGCGTCGGGTGAGTTCTTCGACAAGTACACCGACCAGGTCTGGACGCCGGCCACCCCCCGCGTCGCGTCGCTGTTCGACAACGCGAACATCACCATCCCGACGCAGGACGACTGGAAGGCGCTGAAGGCGTCCATCCAGCAGCACGGCATCTACAACCAGAACCTGCAGGCCGTCCCGCCGACCGGTTCGATCTCGTACATCAACCACTCGACGTCGTCGATCCACCCGATCGCGTCGAAGATCGAGATCCGCAAGGAAGGCAAGCTCGGCCGCGTCTACTACCCGGCGCCGTTCATGACGAACGACAACCTGGACTACTACCAGGACGCGTACGAGATCGGCCCCGAGAAGATCATCGACACCTACGCCGCTGCCACCCAGCACGTCGACCAGGGCCTGTCGCTGACGCTGTTCTTCAAGGACACCGCAACCACGCGCGACATCAACAAGGCGCAGATCTACGCATGGCGCAAGGGCATCAAGACGATCTACTACATCCGTCTCCGCCAGCTCGCGCTCGAGGGCACCGAGGTCGAGGGCTGCGTCAGCTGCATGCTGTAGCGGCCGGTCGCTGACGCGACTGCCCACCGGACTGGAGGCGCGGTGCCATCCCGCACCGCGCCTCCAGTCCGCATCACTGGTCACCATCTACTGCTGAACGAGGAACACACGTTGGTCGAGAAGCTCAAGCTCATCGATCGGGTCCAGGCAATCAACTGGAACCGAATCCAGGACGACAAGGACGTCGAGGTCTGGAACCGTCTCGTCAACAACTTCTGGCTGCCCGAGAAGGTGCCGCTGTCGAACGACGTGCAGTCGTGGAACACGCTCACGCCGGCCGAGCAGAAGCTGACCATGCGCGTGTTCACCGGCCTGACGCTCCTGGACACCATCCAGGGCACCGTCGGCGCCGTCTCGCTCATCCCGGACGCGATCACCCCGCACGAGGAAGCCGTCTACACGAACATCGCGTTCATGGAGTCGGTGCACGCGAAGTCGTACTCGTCGATCTTCTCGACCCTCGCATCGACGCCGGAGATCGACGAGGCCTTCCGCTGGTCCGAGGAGAACCCGAACCTGCAGAAGAAGGCGTCCATCGTGATGGACTACTACCAGGGCGACAACCCGCTGAAGCGCAAGATCGCGTCGACGCTGCTCGAGTCGTTCCTGTTCTACTCCGGCTTCTACCTGCCGATGCACTGGTCCAGCCGCGCGAAGCTCACGAACACCGCCGACCTGATCCGACTCATCATCCGCGACGAAGCCGTGCACGGGTACTACATCGGCTACAAGTTCCAGAAGGGCCTGGAGCGCGTCACGCAGCAGGAGCGCGACGAGCTCAAGGACTACACGTTCTCGCTGCTCTACGAGCTCTACGACAACGAGGCGCAGTACACGCAGGACCTCTACGACGAGGTCGGGCTGACCGAGGACGTCAAGAAGTTCCTGCACTACAACGCCAACAAGGCGCTGATGAACCTGGGCTACGAGGCGATGTTCCCGAAGAACATCACCGACGTGAACCCGGCGATCCTGTCCGCCCTGTCGCCGAACGCGGACGAGAACCACGACTTCTTCTCGGGGTCGGGGTCGTCGTACGTCATCGGCAAGGCCGTGAACACGGAGGACGAGGACTGGGACTTCTGATCCTGGTCTGACTCGTGGGGGCGCCCCGCTGGCTTCGGCCGGCGGGGCGTTCCTCATGCCCAACTGGATGAGCGTTGACGGGACCACACTCACCGGCGGAGGACAGCTGCCACGGCCTCGCTGATGGTGGTTTCCGGGTGTCCTCTCGGTGTCGGCGGACTGCCTTCGGGTCGACGTCGGTGATACCCGACGCGGGGAGGGGCATGCCGATGACGCCAGGGCCGGAGGCTGCGAACTAGAGGGTGGCGAGTGTCAGCATGCCTGCTGGCACGACACCGAACAATGCGATCGCGCCCGCCGTGGCCGCGACGCCTCCGAGCGTGACGAGGGCACGCGGCCGCGGTGTCACGGACATCAGGCTGTCGACGGGATCCGCTCTTGCGAGTCGGTCGGATCATGACTCATGCAACGATCGACGTACGGCGCGGTGGGCGGCCGGGATGGACAGGAGCGCACCGCCGACGAGGAGGCCCGCGGCCACGAGCACGGCGATCGGAGTGCGGAGTGGCGCGACACCGATGCTGACGGTGCACCACGACACCGTGGCGATCCCGGAGATGATCGTCGGACGCAGCGCCGCGCGATGGCCGATCCGCCAAGCCGCGTCGCTTGACAGGGTGACAGACGTCCTGACGCCGGCGAGGCTGTTCCGTGGCAGCGATCCGCTGGCGGCCCTCCAGGTCAACCAGGTGACGAGGGCGGCTGCGCCGACCTCGAGTGCCATCGAGAACACCATCGCTCCGTCCATACCGACGACGGTAGTGTTCCAGGAGGGGAACGGCAATGTTTCAGCGTGGTCTCCGAAGGGACGGGACGCGAACGTCGTCGCTCCAGATCCGCTCACGCCGGCGGCGTCGTGCCCGCGCCCTCGGTGTCGTCTGCGCCCGCAGGACCGGTACCGGCCTGGTTGAGGTTCTCGTGCGGGTCGCCCACGTCGCCGGTCGCGCTGCCGGTGGGGGACAGTCCGTAGTGCTTCCGGACGGCGTTCGCTTCTACGGCGGACAAGGTGTGTGCGGCCGGGTACAACTAGCGCGCTGCCGGCACGGCGACGTTGGCGAGCTCGGCTCGGACGATGTCCGCTCCCGCTGTCAACGCGCCGAGCTTGTCCAGCGCTGCGCCGCGTGCCAGCGGGGCCATCCCGCAGTTGGTGCTCGGGATGAGCTTGTCAGCGTCGACGAACTCGAGCGCCCGACGCAGGACCGCGGCGACTTCGTCCGGCGTCTCGACGGTCTCGGTCGCGACGTCGATCGCTCCGAGCATGACCTTCTTCCCGCGGATGAGCTCGACGAGTTCGAGCGGCACGTGCGAGTGGATGCACTCCAGCGAGACGATGTCGATCGACGACTGCTGCAGGAGCGGGAAGGACTGCTCGTACTGGCGCCACTCGGCGCCGAGCGTCTCCTTCCACCGGTTGTTCGCCTCGATGCCGTAGCCGTAACAGATGTGCACGGCGGTCTCGGCGTGCAGGCCCTCGGCAGCGCGCTCGAGTGCGGCGACGCCCCAGTCCTGCACCTCGTCGTGGAAGACGGTGAAGGCGGGCTCGTCGAACTGGATGACATCGACGCCGGCGTCCTGCAGCTCCCGAGCCTCCTGGTTGAGGATCGTGGCGAACTCCCACGCCAGCTTCTCGCGGCTCTTGTAGTGCTGGTCGGAGAGGGTGTCGATCATGGTCATCGGGCCGGGGAGCGCCCACTTGATCGGGCGGTCGGTCTGGGCCCGGAGGAACTTCGCGTCGTCGACGAACACCGGGGAGGGACGGCTCACAGCACCGATGACGGTCGGCACGGCGGCGTCGTACCGGTCGCGGATGCGGACGGTCTCCTTGCGCTCCTGGTCGATGCCGTCGAGGTGCTCGATGAACGTCGTCACGAAGTGCTGCCGGGTCTGCTCACCGTCGCTGACGATGTCGATGCCGCGGTGCTCCTGCTCGTGGACGGCGGACCGGAGCGCGTCCTGCTTGCCCTCGGTCAGTGCGTCGCCCTGCAGGAGCCAGGGGGACCAGAGCCGCTCGGGCTCGGCGAGCCAGGACGGCTTCGGCAGGCTGCCGACGATCGCGGTGGGCAGGAGGGTGGTCATGCGCGGGTGGTTCCTGTCGGTCGGTGGGGCAGGCGGGCGGCGGGGCAGGGGTCCAGCGGGCCAGAAGGTCAGTGCGTCAGAGCGGTGTGACTGGAGGCCCAGCGCTCGAGGAGTGCTCGGTGCGGCTGGACGAGGTGCTCCTCCGTGTACCGCCCCTGTGTGACTCCGAGGCGGCTGCGCTCCTCCCGGTCGTACGTGACGGGAGGCGTCGAGAAGTCCGTGTGTTCGAGGGTCGGGCGGTACGTGCTCGGGGCGACCGTGTTCGCGTTGTAGATCTCCGGTCGGTAGATCTTCTGGAACGTCTCCATGGTGCTGATCGTGCCGATGAGCTGGAGGTCCGAGTAGTCGCCGGTGAGGTCACCGCGCGTGTAGAACGCGAGCGGCGCCTTCGCACCCGGCGGCATGAAGTAGCGGACCTGCATGCCCATCCGGCCGAAGTAGTCGTCCGTGAGCGAGGAGTGCTCGTGCTCGTACTCGGCGCCGAGCACGGGGTGGACGTACCCCGTCTGCCGGTACGTCTGGCTCGTGGAGACGCTGATGCAGACGACGGGCTCGGCGGCGAAGTGGTCGCGGTACGCGTCCGACTCCAGGAACCGCTGGAACAGCGCCCCGTGGAGCTGGCCGAAGTCGTCGGGGATGCCGACGCTCTTGTCCAGGGACGGCAGCAGGACCGCGAAGTCGTAGTCCCGGAGGTACGAGGAGAAGTTGTTGCCCGGGATCCCCTGGTGCCGTTCCCCGGTGTGCTGATCGAGGATCGCGACGTCGAGCACCTCGATCAGCGGGAACTGCTCGGCGCGACCGCCGTCCTCGAAGTGCAGCGTGACCGAGACGATGTCGAGTTCGAGGCGGTACCGACCGCCGTCGGCGTTGCCCGCTTCGCCCGTGAGGTCGTTGCAGCGCGCGTTGATCATGGCGAGCGCGTTGCGGAGGTTCTGCTGGCGGCGCTCGCCGCGTGCCAGGTTGGCGAAGTTCGTGGTCAGCCGGGAGCTCTCCGCGGGGGAGTAGTCCTCGTCGAAGCGGGTCCTGGTGATGCTGAAGGTGAGGTCGTTCGCCATGGTCGGCAGTCCGTACGTCGAGCGCCTGGCGGCACTATGGGAGGTGTTGCTCGATCATGACGCGGGGCACGGGTCATCAGGTAATCCGGAATCACTATGCGCGGGTATAGCCTGCGGCTATGGCGCGCGTCTCGAACGACATCACCCTGCAGCAACTCCGGTACTTCATCGAGGTCGCGTCCGAAGGATCGATCAGTGCCGCCGCCGACCTGCTCTACGTCTCGCAGCCGACGATGTCGGCCGCGATGAAGGACCTCGAGACACGGATCGGCCGACCGCTGTTCACCCGATCCGCGCGCGGTGTCGTGCTCACCGTCGACGGCGTCGAGTTCCTCGGGTACGCGCGACAGGTCGTCGAGCAGGTCTCCCTCCTCGAGCAGCGCTACGTCGGGCGGCAGGCGTCACGCCGACTGCTCGGGGTGTCGGCGCAGCACTACTCGTTCGCGGTCGAGGCCTTCGTCCGCATGGTCGAGGGGGCCGACGCGGAGGAGTACGAGTTCTCGCTCCGGGAGACCCGCACGTGGGACATCATCGAGGACGTCCGCACGCTGCGCAGTGAGGTGGGCATCCTCTACCGCAACGACTTCAACCGGCAGGTCCTCGGCAAGCTGATGCGGGACGCCGGGGTCGTGTTCACGCCGCTGTTCGTCGCGCAGCCGCACATCTTCGTCGCCCGGCGGAACCCGTTGGCGTCCCAGGAGCGGGCGACCCTCGCCGACCTCGCGGAGCTCCCTCGGCTCACGTTCGACCAGGGCGCGAACAACTCCTTCTACCTGGCGGAGGAGATCCTGTCGACGATGTCGAGCAAGCGGGAGATCCGCGTCTCGGACCGTGCGACGATCTTCAACCTCATGATCGGCCTCGGCGGGTACACGATCTCGACGGGACTCATCAGTGACGACCTCGACCCCGAGATCGTCGCCATCCCCCTCGACGTCGACGAACGCATCGAGATCGGGTGGATCGCGCACGCCTCGGTCCCGCTCACCGTGCAGGCGCAGACGTACCTGGAGGAGCTGCGGGCCGTGGTCACCAGCTACGGCGTGGAGCCGCTCGGGTAGGCAGACCGCCGGACCACCCGCCTGACCACCCACCGGATCGCTCCAGGCGTCAGGTCCGCGCTTCCGTCCGCCGCGGCTTCAACCGCTCGGGGGCATCGCTCGCTGGCACCCACTCGCACGTGAACGTGCCGCGGTAGCCGAACAGGAAGCCGAACACCCGGTTGCGCACCGCGAGGTCGACGTGGAAGGCGCCGTCGTCCTCCGACCACCATTCATGCAGGGCCGCGCGGCCGCTGAACAGCATCGGGAAGCGGAACGAGACCGGCCCCTCGTGGAAGCGTTGCTCGTCGGAGGTCAGCACGAGCCCGCCGCGCTCGTCCACCCGCAGGTCGAGGTCGACCGCGAGGTGCTGGTGCGTCCCGAGGTAGTCGAGGACGCGGCCCTCCGACAGGACCATCGTCGCGTCGAACCGTGCCGGTCGGCCGGGGCGGGTGGCGTAGGTGCGGACGAACGTCACCGTCTCCCGCCCGAGGGCGTCCCGGTAGGGGTAGTTCTCGATCGTGAACGGCACGTCGGTGCCGACGTCGGGCACGAGGATGTTCCGCAGCCGCCCGATCTGCAGGAACGGCACGGTCCACCACGGCCCGCGGCGGATGGTCATCCTGCCCCGGCCAACACAGGCCTCCGCGGCGTCGAGGCCGACACCGAAGCGGCGCTGCATCATCGGGTGCAGGCGACGGAAGTCGGCACCCAGCGCTTCCTCGAAGACGGACGTCATGCCGGGCCTCCTGGCTCGGGCAGGGCCGCCACGGTGGCTGGCGCATCCTGCAGGTGGTCGTCGCGTCGGCTGCCGCCGACGGGCGCGCGGAGCGTCCTGGAGGCCCGTGGCCGGTCCGGCCGCCAGACCTGCAGGGCGCTCGTGAGCGGCCAGGCCTCCGGTTCGGGCCCGCCCTCGAGCCAGATGCGGAGACGGTCGAAGCTCCAGGCGGTCGCCCAGCCGAGGAGCGGCCGCACGAGGACGTCGAGGACGCCCCAGCCGGAGTCGTAGTCGTACCCGGTGAGGAAGCGTGTCCGTCCGTCCGTGGTGGGGACGTACCGCCAGTAGCCCCGGCCGGAGCGGATCGGGGAGAGGCGGTCGACGGTCGCGAAGCGGAGGGCGGACGTGCGCGAGCCGTCGGGTCGGCGGCGCTCGCCGAGGCTGACGCCGGTGCCGTGCACATCATGCAGAGCGGACTCGCGGACGTAGGTGAACCGCGTCACGCCCTCGTGGTCGGCGGGCTCGGGCAGGATCTCCGAGAAGCGGACGTCCCACCGGACATGCTGTTCCGGGTCCTGCGTGGCGTCCCAGACCCGCTCGAGTGGCGCGTCGATGACCATCTCGACGTAGATGCCCCGACTCCCCACGTGCGGAGCGTAGCGCGATGGAAGCGGCTGAGGCAGCCCCTGCAGCGTCGGTCTCGCCGGGACAGGGACCTCTCGACGCGGTCGCTGATCGGCAGTCGCCGGTGCTGGTACCGGTTGTCGGTCGAAGAAATGACCGTCTGCGAGGTCGGTGTCAGCGGTACACGGCCGAGTGGGTCGGAGACGTCTCTGCTGACGCAGGCATGCATCGTGACCTTGACAAGTGACCAGGTACTAATATGTTAGCGGCATGAGACTGCATTCCGGACTTGCTCACCTGGGAACCGCTGCTGTGGTCGTCGGGGCTCTCAGCACGGGTGTGACGGCACTTGTAGCGCCTCCCGTTCACGATGCTCCCGCTGTTGCTTCGACAACTGCTCCGGCCTGGTCGGAAACAGAAGTGCTCGAGGGGCTGCTCTTCATGCAGGGCGACTTCGGCGAGGACTTGCTTCGCCGTGGGGCGCTCGGGCCGCTCTCGACTGAGCAGTCCTCCGCCCTTCGGGAAGCCTTGGCCGACCCCGATGCCGCCGCGGTCGCTCATTCTGTGGTCTCGGAGTTGGAGCAACGGGTGCCAGGGCAGACGGCGGCCCTGATGAGAGACTTGCAAGCGAGTGATCCGATCGCTGTTCAGGCGGCGATGTCGGAGCTCGGAGCGGAAGTGCCACGCACGCCGACGTTGCAGCGGCTGCGGGCGCATGCCTCACCCTCCGCGTCGACGTACGTACCCGGTGAGATCGGAACAGATTGCGGCGTGCTGGTCTGGGTGGTCGCTGGCGCGGTGCTCGTGGTCACGGTCGCGGCTGTGGGCGTCGGCGTCCTGGCACTCGCGTCGACTGTGGCCGTGGGGTCGACGAAGATCGCCGGCGAGAACGCGATCCGACGAGCCACAGGATCGACCGGGCGGGCTCTCAAAGCTCTGCTGACCGCCAAGGCGATCGAAGCGTTCCGTGGCCGGTGAACGAGGCCGTAGTTGGAGAGCTTCTCCGGCTGTAACGGTCTGTGGTCTCTTGCTCGCGGTTGTGTTCGCGAGCTACTCACTGGCCGATCGGCTTGGCGGGACCGCTGCCGTGCAGTTGCCCGGACAGGGGGACGTCGGAGCGGTGCTCTCCCGGGTCGCTCCGCAGGGATGGGCCTTCTTCACGAAACCCGCTCGCTCCGCGACCCCGACCGCGTACGTCCAGCATGGCGGCCGGTGGATCCAGGTCGCGGGACTCTCGAACGCGCAATTCCGCTTCCTCGGCGGCCTGAGCCGGGAGGGGCGTCGGCAAGGGGTGGAGATGGCGTCCGTCCTCGCCGGGATCCCGAGGGGAGCGTGGCGGAAGTGCCACGGCGGGGACGTTGCGCGTTGTGTGAGCGATCAGCGACGGCGCTTCGTCGTGAACCCGCTTCCGCATCCCACGCTCTGCGGCGACGTTCTTCTGGCAGCGACGAAGCCGACTCCCTGGGAGTGGCGGCATCTGTCTCGCGACCGCACCTACGTCGGTGAGGCGATCGCGCTCGAGGTGAGTTGCCGGAATGGCTGATCGCGGCGGGTCGATGATCGCGTACCCGTGGGGAGCGGGGCTCGGTGTTGCCCGGAGTGTGCTCTACGCCGGCATGGCTCTGACTCTGCTGACGAATCCTGCATGGGTTCTGTTCACGACCAGCGCTGTTCAGCAGGAGGCACCGCTCTGCGACGCGTACAACGGCTGGGCGTTCTTCTGCCTCCTCGGTCAACACCTCGATACCGCGCGCATACTGGCCGGGTCAGTCCTGCTGGTCTTCGCCAGCGGAGCCCTTCCCTGGCTCACGGCCCTACCCGCCGCCTACCTCATCCTCAGCGCCAGCGTGACGATGACGTTGGGTGATGGTGGTGACCAGCTGTACGGGATCCTCGGTCTTCTGCTGATCCCGCTCAGCTGCACCGACTGGCGCCGAAGCTCGTGGTCGGACCGGACCTCTGATCGGTGCGCTTCAGTACGCGGCAGCTTGGCGTTCGTTGGTTGGGCGCTCATCCGGGTGCAGATCTTCGTCGTCTATCTCGAGGCGTCCGTCGGGAAGCTCGCGGTACCGGAGTGGGCGAACGGAACTGCCCTCTACTACTGGCTCCGCAGTCCGACCTTCGGGCCGGGACCGCTGCTCGCTCCGATGGTCCAGACAATGACCACCGCACCACTCATCACAGCGCTCGCGACGTTCTCGACCATCGCACTCGAGTTCGCTCTCGCCATAGGACCGCTCTTGACTCCCCGAGTGCGGCGCTTCCTTCTCGTGCTCGGGCTGATCCTCCACGGTGCCATCGCGATCTTCATGGGCATCACCTCGTTCTCACTGGTGATGGCGGCCGCGCTCCTTCTGCATCTGACTCCTGTCAACGCCACCTACGACGAGATCTTCCCGAGAAAGCGAGACTGGTTTGTCACTCGAAAGCACGCCTACCGAGTTACGTGATCAAGTCCCAGCACCGCTGGCTGTGCGCGCACTTGGGAGTGCGGTTGGCGCTCTTGCTGGGGCGATCATCATCACCAATGCGGTCACCGGCTTCGACGCCGAAACCTTCGTTGCCACGCTGGTCGGTCTCCTGGCCGGGCTGTCTGCGGTGTTCGCGCGGATCACGATCACTCTGACCGGCGGAACGATCCGGTTCTCGTTCTTCCCGTTCCTCAGGGTCGCGTACGACCTCGCGCAGGTACGGCGTGCGACCGTCGTGAGGATCGATCCCGTACGCCTCGGCGGTGTGGGGATCCGACGTTCCCGAGGTGCACGCGTGCTCGCGATGTCCGCGGGTCGAGGGGTCCGGGTCGAGACGACCCGTGGCACGATCATCGTGCAGAGCACGATGGCCGAGCGCATCGCTGCGGCGCTGACCTCTGCCGTGTGAAGCCGGTCGCTCTCCGACGGACGGGTCAGGACGTAGCTGCAGGGCAAGCGTGTCGAGTTCCGGTGGGGCGGTCGATGACGCTGGTGCTCTCGCCGGGCCTCGTCGTCGAGGCCCCGAGGGCCGGTGAGCTCGGTCCGGCCTCACTCGGGAACGGGCAGGATCCGCCGCCGGCCGAGGTCGTCCAGCAGCTCGACGAGCCGGTCCGCCGAGTCGTGGCACTCCGCGAACCCTGCCTGCCGGATCTTGATCAGGGACGAGACGTTGTCCCACGTCGAATTGAGGATCATGTCCGCGAACCGCCAGTCGACCAGGTCGGCGTACGGGGTGGCGACGAGTCCGTGGCGCTCCACCATGCGCTGCCACAGGTCCTCGCGGGAGGGCATCACCTGCGCGAGCTCCATCGACTGGGGTTCGGCCAGGTCGAGGCCGTGGTGCTCGGCGAGGCGCTCGAACAGGTGGCTCCAGCGCACCACGTCGCCGTTCGTGACGTTGAACGCCTCCCCGGCCGCGACGGGGGACGTCCCTGCCCAGTCGGTGGCACGAGCGAGGAGCTCGGCGTCGGTCATCTGGTAGAAGATGCCGTCGTACGTGGTGCGGGCACCGGGGAACCGCAGCGGCAGCCCGAGTTCCTTCGTCATGCTGACGTACGTCCCGATCGCCATGAGCAGGTTCATGGGCGTGCCCTGCGCGTACCCGATCACGGCCTCGGGGCGGAGCACGGTCATCGCGAACCCTCGGGACGCCGCGCGCTCGCGGAGCAGGTCCTCCTGGTCGTAGTAGAAGTTCGGGACCATGAGTCGCGGGTCGTCCTCCTTCGCCGGTGTCCTGAACCGGCCGAGGTGTGCGCCGTAGTACTTCATGCCCTGGTAGAGGGTGACGTGGCGGAGTGGTGCATCGAGCCGATCCAGGGCGTCGAGCGTGTTCTCGAGGAGCGCGACGTTCGGGGCGATCTGCTCGGCGAGGTCGGCGTGCTCCACGTAGGCGGCGAACGCGAGGCGCGTGGTGTCGGCGGCCAGCCGGAGTCCGTCGACCGCTGCGTCCGCGTCGGACAGGTCGACGGGCAGGTGGTCCCAGCCGGACACGGGGCCCTGCGGAGCGCGGCGACTGGCACCTCGCGTGCGGACACCACTGCGGGCGAAGTGCTCCACGACGCTGCGCCCGACGACGCCGCCGGCCCCGACGACGAGGACCGCGTCGCTGTCGTCGGCTGGTGTCCCGGAGGCGGGGGATCCGTCGGCCATGGTGCTGCTCCTGTCGGGTCGCGAACGCGGCGCGGCTCCTACCGCGCCGGTGCCGATCCTGCCCGGCCGACCCCGGCCGGAGCCCAGGAACGCCCGGCACCCAGGAACGGCCGGCGCCGAGGAACGGCCGGCACCGAGGAACGGCCGGCGCCGAGGAACGGCCGGACGGGAGGCGGTGGTCCCTCCGCGTCGACCCGTGCCGGTCAGTTGATGCAGGTGCCCTTCGCCCCGTACGCGTCGCCGACCGGCTTCGACGGTGCGGGTGCGGGTTCGGCTGCGTGGCTCGCAGCGGAGGGTGCTGCTGCCGGCGCGCTGCTCGCTCCGCCAGCCGGTGCCGGTGCAGGTGTCGAGACGGTGTGCCCGTCGGTGCCGAGGACGAGCGTCACCCCGCTCACCGTCGTCGACACGACCGGCGTGGCGCCGGGCGCGACCGCTGCGACCGCTTTCGCCTGCGCTTCCGCTCCCGCGGGGTACTCGACGACGGTCGTGGTGGTGCTCGGGGCGTCGCCGGGCGCTCCGACGACGAACCCCTTCGCGGTCAGCGCGTTCGACGCCGTCGTGGCACCGCCCGGGGTCCCGGCGCCGTTCAGGACGGAGACGTGCACGGTCGAGGGGTCAGCTGCCGACGCCGCGGTGTACGCGGCAGGCGGCCCGACGATGTCCTGGATGAAGGCGGGCATGGCGGCGAAGTCGACGGCCACCGTCGCGTACCCGTCGATCGTCGGGGTGCCGGCCGTGGGGATCGTGGTCGAGCGGATGGCGGACAGGTCGATGTGGCTGAACGTCGAGACCAGGTCGGGGATGCTCAGTGTGTCGTCGACCTGCACCGCGTCGCCGACGCCGTGCAGCAGGTCCGCGACCTTCACCGGGTTCAGGAGCGTGCGCGCCGACAACGCCTCCCGGGCCTCCTGGGAGAGGAAGTACTGCTGTCGGACCTCGCGGTCCAGGTCACCGCGCGGCAGCCCGTCACGCTGCCGGACGAAGGACAGGGCCTGGGACGCGTTCAGGGTCGATCGTCCCGCGGGCAGGTCGACGCCGGAGTTCGTGTCGTGGGCTGCCTGGTTCAGACAGACGTCGATCGGCCCCAGCGCCTTGACGAGCTGGTAGAAGCCCAGGAGCGACACCCGCACGAAGTGGTCGATGGTGAGGCCGCTGGTGTTCTCGATGGTCTGGATGAGGAGCTTCATCCCGCCGGCGTCACCGCCGCCGTCCGCGGCTCCGTCGGAGAACGCGCTGTTCAGCTTGAAGGTGCCGTGGCCGGGGATGGGGACCCAGGAGTCGCGGGGGAACGAGATCATCGTCGCGCTGCCACCGTCCGCGGGGATGTGCAGCACGATCATGGTGTCGGTGTTGGTCGCGCCGTCGTCGAGCTGGGTGCTGAGCTCGGCGAGTTCCTGGGGCGTGGCATCGGCCGGGCGGTGGTCGTCCCCGATGAGCAGGATGTTCTGGGCCTTCCCGTCGGCGTCGTTGGCCGCGTCCTCGCCCGTGGAGCCGTCGGGAGCGGACTGCGCGACGTGCACCTTGGTGAGACTCGAGTCGAGCTGTTCGTACGACCACGCCGCGTAGCCACCGGTCAGGAGCAGCGCCATCGTGAGGGCACCACCGATGGTCGGCAGGACGAGACGACGGCGGCGCTGCCGCCCGTGCCGGACAGGGCCGCCGAGGGCGGTGGCGCGGGGTTCGGTGGGCATCGGGTTCCCTCGATCGTGTTCGGTGGCAGGAGGAGCAGTCTCACATCGGGACGATCCGGGGACATCCGTGGGACCACGGGTTGCGCATGTGGGTCCTCGCAGCCACGGGACCTCACGGATCGGTGCCGGCCATCGGTCTGACGGTCCTGGTCGCCCAGCTCGTCGCGACCGTGGTGAACGGGTTCACCGGGCTGTTCACCTCGCTGTTCCAGGCCGCCGGACTCGTGACCCCGGCGATCGCACTGTCGATGGCGCAGGGGATCCTGTTCGTCCCGATCGTCCTGCTCGGCGACCTGTGGTTCGGACTCGCGGGCATCATGTGGGCGCTGACCCGCACCGAGGTCCTGGTCTTCCTGGCCGGGGTCGGCATCTGGCTGGCGTCGCGCGGCCGGATCGACCGCGGGCTGGCGGCGGGCAGTGAGGAGCGCGCGGAGGCCGCGCTGGAGCAGGCCACCGTGAGACGGGGTGCTCGGCCGGGAGGCGCGGGTGCGGCAGGCGGGGCCAGCGCCCCTCAGGGGCGGGTGCCGCTCCGTGCCACCCCGCTGCGCTCGCGGGCGAGCAGCGCGTAGCCGTCGAGCGTGGTCCACGCGCCCTTGAACCAGTCGGCGTCGACCTGCCTCGACTCCTGTCGGAATCCCGAGTGGGTCAACAGCCGTGCGACCGCGTCGTTGCGCAGATCGCAGAACGCGACGACCCGGTGGGCGTGCTCGTCGTCGAAGAGGTGGTCGAGCAGAGCCGCCAGTGCTTCGGTTGCAATCCCGCGGCCCTGCGATAACCGTGCCAGGGTCACGCCGACCTCGAAGGTGTCCGGCTGTTCCTCGAGGCGGTGCAGCGCGAGGTCGCCGAGGAGCACGTCGGACCCGGTCTCGCGGACGGCGAGCTGCAGCCAGGACCCGGACGACGGGAGCCGCCCGTCGGGCTGGTCGGCGACCAGGCGCTCGGCGTCCGCCCGGGAGTAGTCGGTGTCCCACGACTGGAACCGAGCCACATCGGGGTCGCGTCGGTACTCCGTGAAGGCGTCGATGTCACGTTCCGCGAGCGGCTCGATGCTCAGGCGGGCGGTCGTCAGCGTCAGTTCGGTGTTCCTCGGAGCCATGCGCCGAGGCTAGCGGGGGACCGGGGCGGGCTCGGCGCCGGACAGCGTCACGAGGAGAAGGCGACCGTCCCGAACCCGATCCACGCGAGACCGATGCCGACCAGGGTCGCGAGGCTCGAGACGCCGGTCGCGACGACGGCCGTCACCGGCTGCCTCCACCTCCGCAGCGATCGCCCCGAGATCCACAGTGCGACGACGGAGACGGGCAGCGAGCCGATCAACACGAGGGCCTGCAGGGTCGCGCTGGCGCCGGCCGCCGCTGTCGACAGCTGCCCGCCGGCCTGGTCGAACGGGGACGGCGGGGTGTCGCGCTGCGGGCCGAGGGCGCCGGTGGTGACGAGGACGGCACACCATGCGACGACCAGGAGGATCGCGATCAGCGCGCCGACGTCGGGTTGCCTCCGATGCGCGTCCACACGTGTCGTCATCGGTCGACCACCACCGCGTGCGCGTCGGCGAGGGCGTCGGTGTCGTCGACGGACCGGTCGCGACGCGGCCCGATCCGACGCCACGTCGCGATCGCTGCAGCGGCTCCGGCAGCGATCGCGATGCCGAGGGAGAGCGACGGGTCGGCGCCCGACATCCACCACGCCATGGCGAGCGACGACGTCACCGCGCCGAGCACGCCGGCCAGTGCTGCGTGTGCTGCCGTGTGGACCGCGCGGGAGCGCACCCGCTGCAGTGCCCGGCCGAGCAGGTGCGTGAACGGCGCGGACAGGACGGCGCCGAGGAGAGCCAGCGCGTCGGTGACGACGACGAACAGGAGGCTCCACCACACCCATGAGAGAGCGTCGGGAGCGGTGCCACTGGTGACGGCGACGATCGCGGGGACGGCCGCTGTGCCGACAGGGACGGTCACCGCGGCCATCCAGAGGAAGCTCCGGCCGATGAGTCCGACGGTGTCGCGGACGTCCCAGGTGTCCATGCACCTCACTCTGCGGTGCAGCGCCCGCGGATCGGCCGCGATCCGCCGGAACGAGACCGAACAGCAACCTCGGCAGCACCACCGTGACGGCACCGACACGCCGGAGCTCGGAACTGCTCGTCAGGATCGCGCGGAAGCGGCCATTGGGGGGCGCTTCCCGCCCGTCGTCACACCGGTGGGGCTGAGCGCTCGTTCACGGACGGCTGTGACAGCGCCGGGGTGTGGACAGGAAACGTCCTCCCTGCGGACCCCGCACCGTGACGCGCCTACCGTGAGGGCGTCATGACAGCCGAACACCGCAGACCCGCCGAGCCCGATGCGGCTCCGTCCGTCGCCCACCACACGGCGCACCACGCTGCGCCCGCTGATGCGTCGAAGCCCGCGCAGACCGACGACCGCAGCTCCGGCGACCAGCCGGACCCGAACCGCTGGAAGGCGCTCGTCATCTGCCTGCTCGGCGGGGGCATCGTCCTGCTCGACGTCTCGATCGTCAACGTCGCGCTGCAGTCCATCTCGACGGGGTTGCCCGGCACCACGCCCGAGGCGGTCCAGTGGATCCTGTCCGGGTACGCGCTGTCCTTCGGCCTGCTGCTCGTGCCCGGTGGACGACTCGGTGACGCCACCGGCCGACGTCGGATGTTCGTCATCGGGGTCGGCCTGTTCACCCTGGCGAGCGCCCTCTGCGGCTTCGCACCGAACGGCATCGTCCTGGTCGTCGCCCGTCTGCTGCAGGGCCTGGCCGGCGGCCTGCTCACGCCGCAGGTCACCGCGCTCATCCAGCAGCTGTTCCGCGGCAAGGAGCGCGGCACCGCGTTCGGACTCTTCGGCGCCACCGTCGGCATCGCGACCGCGATCGGCCCCCTGATCGGCGGTCTGCTCATCACGGCGTTCGGCACCGAGAACGGCTGGCGGTTCGTCTTCTTCGTGAACCTGCCCGTCGGACTCGTCACGATCCTCCTGGCCTTCCGGTACCTGCCCGCACCGAACGGGGACGAGCGGGGGAAGAAGCACGACTTCGACCCCGTCGGCATCGTGCTCCTCGGTGCCGCCGTGGTCGCCCTGCTGCTGCCGTTCGTGCAGTCGCAGGAGTGGAAGGGGAACGCGAAGTGGTGGCTCATCGTCGTCTCCGTCGTGTTCGGCGTGCTGTTCGTCCTGTGGGAGCGGCACTACGGGCGGACGAAGGAGCCCGTGGTCAACCTGCGGCTGTTCCGCCGCCGGTCGTTCTCGCTCGGCGTCGGTCTGGCGACGGTGTACTTCGCCGGTTTCACCCCGCTGTTCTTCGTCCTGACGCTCGCGCTGCAGTCCGGCCTGCACTACTCCGCGCTGATGGCCGGACTGGCGTCGATCCCGTTCGCCATCGGCTCGGGCATCGCCTCGACCGTCGGCGGGCGCGTCGTGCACCGCTTCGGTCGGCAGCTCATCGTCATCGGGACGATCCTCGTCCTCATCGGGCTCGGTGCGGTCGTCTGGGTGGTCGCGAACCACTTCGAGTCGGACCTGGGGTGGTGGCTCGTCCTGCCGCTGCTCGTCGCCGGCATCGGGTCCGGTCTCACCATCTCGCCGAACCAGACCCTCACGCTCTCCGAGGTGCCGGTCGAGCAGGGCGGATCGGCGGGCGGGCTGATCCAGGTCGGCGCCCGCGTCGGCTCCGCGATCGGCATCGCGGCGGTCGGCAGCGTGTTCTACTCCACGCTCGCGAGTTCGCGCGGCGACTACGCGCAGGGCCTGCCGCTCGGGCTCGCGGTGTCGCTCGGGTTCGTCGCGGTGGCGCTGGTCGCCGGGATCGTCGACGTGGTCGTCGGGAAGCGACACGGCACCGAGGCGTCGGTCTGACGCCGCGCACACTGCACCCGGATCCGGACATCGACGCGCACCGACCGGCCACGGCGTTGACTGGCCCGGTCACACGACTGGAGGACACATGAGCAAGACCTGGTTCATCACCGGAGCATCCAAGGGCTTCGGCCGCGAGTGGGCGGAAGCAGCACTCGAACGCGGCGACTCCGTCACCGGCACGGCCCGCAACCTCGACGACGTGCAGGACCTCGTCGACCAGTACCCGGACACGTTCCTCGCGCTCCGGCTCGACGTGACCGACCGGGACGCCGACCGCGATGCCGTCGCCCGTGCCGCGGAGCACTTCGGGTCGCTCGACGTCGTCGTCAACAACGCCGGCTTCGGCCACTTCGGCATGGTCGAGGAACTCAGCGAGGACGAGCTCCGCGCCCAGCTCGAGACCAACCTGTTCGGCGCCGTGTGGGTCACCCAGGCGGCACTGCCGATCATGCGCGAGCAGGGCTCCGGGCACGTCATCCAGGTGTCGAGCATCGGCGGCATCAGCGCGTTCCCGACGGTCGGCGCCTACCACGCGTCGAAGTGGGCACTCGAGGGCCTGTCGCAGTCGCTCGCCCAGGAGGTCGCGGGCTTCGGCATCTCCGTCACCCTCATCGAGCCCGGCGGGTTCTCCACCGACTGGTCCGGCCCGTCGTCGAAGCACAGCGAGGAGAACCCGGCATACGCCGAGGTCCGCGAGGCCGCGGCGAAGCGCCCCTCGGCGGCCGACCCGGGCAAGCCGGAGGCCACGCGAGCCGCGATCCTGAAGGTCGTCGACGCCGAGCAGCCCCCGCTCCGGGTGTTCTTCGGCAAGGCCCCGCTCGGCATCGCGGAGCGTGACTACGAGTCGCGCCTCGCGACGTGGCGCGAGTGGCAGCCCGTCGCCGAAGCGGCACACGGCGCCTGACCGGCTGCCGCATCAGGACGGGAGGCTCGATGGCGGGCCGGCACCGTGCCTCCCGTCCGTCGTGAACCGGCCACGCACGCCGCGGACCTGAGCCGACACCGGACCGCCGACGCGTACCGTCGCGGACACACGACGGAGCGACCCGGAACGCGATCTGCACCCGGACCCCGCCGCGGGCACGGCCTCGCGCTGCTGCCCGCCCCCGCGCGGCCGACCGTCTCGCCGCGCCAGCGCCACCGACCAGGAAGCGACTCCCATGTCCCAGAACAACACCCTCATCCGCAGCATGCACGACCTCGGCCTCGCCGCCTGGTTCGGCGGCAACCTCATGGGTGCCACCGGGCTGAACGGCGCCGCCGCCGGCGCGAAGGACCCAGTCGAGCGCCTCACCCTGTCGAGCGTCGGCTGGGGCAAGTGGGCACCGGTGCAGCTCGCCGCGCTCGCGGTGCACGGCATCGGCGGCATCGGCCTCATCGTCGCCAACCGCGACCGCCTCGGCGTGCAGCAGGGCGCCCGCACGAACACGGGCATCAAGCTCGTGCTGACCGGTGCGGCCCTCGTCACGACCTTCTGGTCGGCATCGGTCGGCAAGAAGATGGCCGAGCACGCCCGCGAGGGCGCCGAGGGCACCACCGAGCCGAGCGCCGACGCGTCGGGCACGCTCAAGGCGGCGCAGCGGCAGCAGAAGATCCTGCAGTGGGCGACCCCGGCTCTCACCGGCGTGCTCCTCGTCATGGGTGCGCAGCAGGGGGAGCAGCAGCGGTCGAAGGCCGGCATCCTCGACAAGTGGCGTCGCTGACCGACTCGGTCCGGTGACGGACGGGAGGCGCGGTGCCGGCTGGCACCGCGCCTCCCGTCCGTCGTGCGGTGGCCCCGGCTACCAGCCGCCGGACCGGACCGCGTGCGGTGTGAGTGCGTGTTGCAGGGCCAGGCTCGCAGCGCCGCCCGCAGCGGCGTCGAGTCCGGGGTCGGCGAGTTCGACGAGGACCCCGTGAATGCCGCGGGTGCGGGCGAACCGCTCGACCTGCTGTCGGATCTCCCGGACGTAGATCGCGCCGGCCTCCGCGAAGCCGGGGCCGGCGAGCACGATGCGGTCGAGGTCGAGGACGTTCACGACCGACAGCGCCGCCGCAGCGAGGTAGCGCGCTGATCGCTGGATCAGTGCGTGGCAGTCGACGTCGCCCTGCGCGGCTGCCTGGGCGATCCGGTCGAAGTCGACACGGAAGCGCTGGGCGTCACCCGTCAGGCCGAGGCGTCCGGCGAGGTCCGCGTCTGCTGCGGCCACGACGGCCCGCGGTGCCGCGAGCATCTCGAGGCACCCGCGTGCGCCGCACCAGCACTCCGGCCCGTCGATGTCGACGATCGTGTGACCGATCTCGCCCACGTTCGACGACGCTCCCCGCGCGATGCTGCCGCCGACCATGATGCCGAGACCGAAGCCGTTCGACATGTAGAGCGTCGCGAAGTCCTGCGTGGACGGCACCCGCCCCGCCCAGTACTGGCCGAGGGCGGCGCACGCAGCGTCGTTGTCACGCACGACGGGGAGGCCGATGCGGGGCTCGAGCGCCTCGGGCAACGCGAAGGACTCCCACTCCGTCGCCGTGAGGGAGTGCCGTTCCGCTCCGGCGCCGAGGTCGAGGCCAGCTCCGGCGACCCCGACGCCGACGACGGACTCGAGGGGGATGTCCAGCTGCACGAGGAGCTGCCCGAGTTCGCGGGCGATGCGCACGACGTCCTCACCGGGCGCGTCCTGCTCGATGCCCGGCGACACCAGACGTCCGACGACCGCACCGGCCAGGTCCGTGACCACGTAGGTGAGTCGGCCGGCGTCGAGGGACACCCCGACGGCGAACCGTCCGGTGGTGTTGAGCTCGAGCAGGCTGCTCCGTTTGCCGCCGGTGGAGTCGAGGAAACCGACCTCCACGACGAGTCCCTCGTCCAGGAGGGTCTTCACGATGCGCGTGATGGACGTCGGCGTCAAGCCGGACCGTGCTGCGAGTTCTGCGCGGGTGACGGTCCGGCCCGAGCGCACCATGTCGAGCACGGCGCTCCGGGTGGCCGCCGAGGACGGCCCGAGCCGCCGGCCGGTCACGTCGTCTCCCGGGGCACGACGACCGGAGCGGGCATCGCGACCGCTGGCAGGACCGCGTCGTCGACGGCCCGCACGGCCGCCTCACCGAGCACGGCGCCGATCTCCCGACCACGGCGGTCGATCGCGGTGATCGGGAGGCTCGCACTCTGACAGACGAGCGAGTCGCTCCGGCAGATGAGCGCGACGTCCTCCGGTACGCGGATGCCCGCCTCCCGGAGACCGGTGAGCACCGCGACCGCGTCGTGGTCGCCGTCGACGACGAGGACCGTCCGACCGCTCCCGTCGGCTCCTGCGCCGATCCGGAGGCAGGTCCCGACGACGTCGTCCGTCCGGACGACCTCGGTGACGGTGTCGTCCGGACCGAGTTCGTCCCCGAACGGTTCGGCGGGTGCCGTGCCCGTGACCGAGACGCGGCGCTCGGCGGGGTAGCCGTCGAGGTACGCCGCGAGGGCCACGGACGACGCTGCACGGTCGACGACCACCGCCGGGAAGTCGACCGGGAGCGTCGACGGAGCGAGCGCCACGAAGGGCATGTCGATCTGCCGGAGGAGCGCCGGGCGCGGGTCGTCGCGCGACACCTCGAGCAGGATCACACCGGCGACCCCTCCGGTCCGCGCCCAGAGGCGGTAGACCCGGAGCTCCGCGTCCTCGTCCGCCACGGACCGGGTCACGAAGCGCTTCCCCGCGGCGACGAGCGGGCCGGCGATGGCCCGGACGACGGCTCCGGCGACCGGGTCACGGTCGTGCCCCTGCCGGATGACGAGCCCGATGGAGGCTCCCTGGTGGCTCATGCGGGTCCCTCCCGTCGTCCGGTCCGATGCGTGGGCACCGGGGACGGCACCGCAGGACAGCAGTCTGCCGGATCGTGCACCGGCTCGAGGCGCGCACGGGTGCGCCTACTTGAGCGCACCGGCCGCCATCCCCCGTTCGAACTGCCGCTGGAGCGCGATGTAGGCGACGATCGTCGGGATCGCCGTGATCACGGACGCGGCGAGGATCTTCGGGGTGTCGTCGTTGTACTGCCGTCGGAAGAACTCGGGCAGCTGCGTGACCACCCCCAGCCCGTCGTCGATGAGGAAGACCTTCGGCAGCAGGTACGAGTTCCAGGCGTAGATGAGCACCAGCATCATCAGTGCCACCGCCATCGGTCGGGACAGCGGGACGAGGATGGACCAGAACACGCGCCAGGTGCTCGCGCCGTCGATCCGCGCCGCCTCGAACAGTGCGTCCGGGATCCCGTCGACGTACCCACGGGCGATGAGCACCGTGAACGGGATCTGCAGCGCGGCGATCGGCAGGATCACCGACCAGTACGTGCCCAACAGCCCGAGCCGTACCGCCGTCGTGTAGAGCGGAGCGATCAGGACGACCTCGGGCAACGTGAGCGCCGCCATCATGAGCCAGAAGTAGACCTCCTTGCCACGGACCCGCAACTTCGAGAAGCCGAACGCCGCCATGAGGGTGGCGAGGTAGACGATCACCATCGACGCGGCGGCGATGACGATCGTGTTGAGGAAGAACTTCGGGAAGCCGGGGACCTGCACGACGGCGAGGTAGTTCCGCCAGCCGGCGCCTTCGAAGCTCGTCTGCAGCATCGCGATGAGGGGCACCACGAACGGCACGACGGCGAGCGTCAGGACGAGTTGGAGGACGATCCTGGATCGTCGGGAACGGGTCTCAAACACCGGAGGTCTCCTTGCGACGGCGCACGGGTCGCGCGACGCGTTCGCGTCCGCGCATCTGCATGAGGACGGACACCGCGACGGCGATCACGAGGACGAGGATCGACAGGGCGGAGGCGAACCCGAGGTTCCGGTCGCTGCTCGCGGTCTCGGCGTAGATCATCGTGCCGAGGAACTCCGACGAGTGCGCCGGTCCGCCCTGCGTGATGAGCCAGGGGTTGTCGAACAACTTCAAGGCGGTGATGAAGTTGAGGATGGCGAGGGACACGATCACGGGTCGGAGGCTCGGCATGACGATCGAGAAGAGGACGCGGAGGTTCCCCGCACCGTCCAGCCGACCGGCCTCGACGAGCTCCGGGTCGACCTGCGCCATCCCCGCGTAGAGCAGGATGAAGCCGTACCCCACCGCGCCCCAGCAGCCGACGAGGACGACGACGACCAGGGACGTGGTCGACTGACCGACCCACGACTGCTCGAGCCCGGAGAGGCCGAGCCATCCGAGGACGTGGTTGACGGTGCCGTCGCTCTGCCAGACCTGCAGCTGCGCCGGCGCGAGGGTGGCCGGCGCGACCACCACGGGGATGACCACGAGCACCTTGTAGACGTTGGCGAAGCGGATCGACGAGTGCATCGCGGCTGCGAAGAGCGTCCCGCCGACGACCTGTACCGCGAACACGACGATGAAGTACACGAGCGTGTTCCGCAGCGCGCCCCACAGCACGGGGTCCTGCACCGCCTGGACGTAGTTGCCGAAGCCGACCGGCGTCATCAGTGCCCGACCGCCGGGCCAGTCGAAGAAGGAGAGGTAGCCCGAGTAGACGATGCTGTAGTAGATCAGGCCGACCGAGATGACGAAGCCGGGCAGGATCCAGCGGAGTCCGCCGGGCAGGACGAGGGGGCGTCGACGCCGGGGGCGTCCGGCCCCCGGCGTCCGGCCGGCGCGGACGCCGGGCCGGACGGACGAGGAGGTGTCGATCACGATCGCGCCGTCCCGCTGCGGTCGGCCCGGCTCACTTCGTGCCGACCTTGCTGGCCACCGACGCCGCTTGCTGGTCGTCGGCGATGTCCTGGATCGACTTGTCCACCGAGGGGTCGAGCACCTGCTGCGTCGCGACGACGATCGCGTCGAGTGACTTCTCGGTGGCCTGCCACTGGCGGGACTCGCTCGCCTCGCTGCTGTCCTCGATGAGCTTCTCGATCGCCGGACGCTGGACGGACTCGTCCACGAGCTGGATGGAGTCCCAGTCGGGGCTGACGCCCTTGACCGCGGGCAGGAGGTCGATCGCGTTGGCCACGTTCTGCTGACCCTGCTTGTGGAGGGTCATCCAGGACACGAACGTCTTCGCAGCACCGATGTGCTCGGACGCCGAGTTGATCGCGATCCCGTAGTCGGCCTCGCTGAAGTACGCGGAACCGTTGCCCTTCCCGGCGACGTCCGGGAAGGCCGCCGGCAGCTGCACGAAGCACTTCGGACTGCTGACGCCGGCGGCCTCCATCGCGGCCTTGCACGAGTCGGCTCCGGCGTACTGCGTGTACCAGAAGCCCATCTGGACCATGGCCGCGTCGCCCTTCATGAACTCGTTGTTCGCGAGGGGGTACTGCGGGCCGTCGAGGGCGTCCTTCGGGATGATCCCGTCGTCCTGCATCTTCTCGATGATCCGGAGGACCTCGATGCCGTTCGCGTCGTTCCACTTCGCCTTGCCGGTGGACGCCTTGATGAACCAGCCTGGGGCGACCGAGTTCGCGATCGCGTGGTACATGTCCGTCGGGAACGTGTCGCTGCCGCCGGCGCCCATCGTGAAGCAGGTCTTGCCGATCGCGGTGACCTTCTCGCAGGTGTCCACCCACGACCGGTAGTCGGTGGGGACATCCGCGCCGGCCTCGTCGAGGACGTCCTGGTTGTACCAGAGGAACCCGGCTGACATCCCGCCCAGCGGCAGTGAGACGAACCGTCCGTCCGAGCTGGTCAGCTGCTCGACGTAGTCACCGCCGATGTCGTCCTTCCACCCGGCACCGAGCGTGCTCTTCGCGAGCGAGCTGAGGTCGAGCGCGTACGGCCCCCACAGGTCGGGCGAGCCGCCGGCCGGCGAGAGGTCGAAGACGTCCGGGCCCTTGCCGGAGTCGAGCGCCGGCGTGATCGTGTTCCGGTAGTCGACGTTCTCGAAGTTCTTGTACGTCACCTCGATGTCGGGGTACTGCTCGTTGAAGGCCTCGATGTACCGCTCGGCCACGGGGGTGTCCGGCGTCCACCCCCACCACGTCACCGAGCCCTTCTTCGCCGGCTTGACGTCCTCCCCGGCGTTCCCCGGGGACCCGGAGCAGCTGGTGATGAGCAGAGCGGCGGTCGCGGCGAGGGCCGCGGCGGTCAGGATCCGCGTTCGCTTCATTGTTCTTCCTTCACGTCGTTGTGCTGGGGGTGCACCGAGGTGCCCGTTCGGCGGCGAGCCTACGGACGCCGCTCCGCCCGCGCAAGAGTTCGAACCTATTTGTCACGAACTTGCCCAGGGCGACAGTCAGGCCGGTACATGCTCTTCAGTGCCGGGGAGCGCGACTTAGTTGCACAGTGTTCATGACGGCACTAGCGTTGCCCCCGCCTGGCACGAAGGCACCCGCTTCACCGACGAAAGGACCCTTCCGTGGCCATCGAATCCGTCCTCCTCAACGTGCGCGACGTCGCGCAGTCCGCGGAGTTCTACACGCGTCACCTCGGCGCGACCGTCATCTCGTCCTCGCCCGACGCGGCCGAACTCGACCTCGTCACCGCGCGCTTCGTGCTCACCCGCGTCGACGCGCCGGCGGAGTCCACGTGGATCGGCGACGACCTGCAGCGCGGCTTCCGGCACGTGGGCTTCAAGGTCGCCGACCTCGACGCCCGCGTCAGCGCGTTGCACGACGCCGGCGTCCCGTTCCACCTCGAGCCGATCAACGCCGAAGGCGGCGTGCGCATCACGTTCTTCTTCGACCCCGACGGGACGCTCCTCGAGCTCGTCGAAGGACCGTTGCAGTACCACGAGGTCCACGACCAGCAGGCCGTGGACCGGGACTGGGGTCTCGGCGAACCGGACCGACCGCGTTTCGACCACGTGGCCGAGACCGTCGCGGACATCGACCGGACGACCGAGTTCTTCGCCGAGCTCGGCTACGTGCGCATGGCGGGCATCCACCAGCCGAGTGACGACCGGGGCTTCGAGATCACCTTCCTCCGGGCCGGCGACAGCTCGCTCGAGGTCTTCACCTACGACCGTGCGGAGAAGCAGGAGCGGACGCCGCAACTCGACGCCCTCGGGTTCGCCGCCGTGGCCTTCGGAGCGACCGGGACCGAGTCGGCCCCCGCAGCCGGAGCGGGCGGCGGCAGCGTCGCCCTCGCCGTCGGCACCCTGCTCGGCCAGGACGTCCGCACGGACCCGGACGGTCTGCCGTTCATCGTCGCCTCGGCATGAGCGCCGGTCTCCTCCGACCCCTCGGCCGCACGGGACTGCTCGTCAGTTCGGTCACCCTGGGCGGGGCCCCGCTGGGCAGCATGCCCGAGAACTTCGGCCACGAGGTCGCCGAGGCGGACGCGGTCGCGCTCGTCGGCGCGGTGCTCCGCAGCGGCATCCGGACGATCGACACGGCCAACGGGTACTCGGACGGCCGGAGCGAGACCCGCATCGGGCGCGCGATCGCCGAGTCCGGTGGTGTCCCCGACGACGTCACCGTCATCACCAAGGTGGACGCGCGGGACGGCGACTACAGCGGGGACCGCGTCCGCCGGTCGATCGCCGAGAGCATCGAGCGCCTCGGCATCGCCCCGCTGCCCCTGGTGCACCTACACGACCCGGAGTTCCACGACTTCGGTGCGCTGTCCGGCCCCGGCGGAGCGCTCGAGGCGCTCGTGGCCGCGCGGGAGCGGGGCGAGGTCGAGCACATCGGTCTCGCCGGTGGGAACGTGCACGAGATGCGCCGCTGGCTCGACCTCGGGGTGTTCGAGGTCCTGCTCGTCCACAACCGCTGGACGGTCGTCGACCGGAGCGCCGGACCGCTCCTGGACCGGGCCGCGGAACTCGGCGTCGGCGTCGTCAACGCCGCCGTGCTCGGCGGCGGGATCCTCGCCGACGAGACCGGGCGGACGACGTCGTACGGGTACCGCCCGGCGCCGCCCGCGACCCTGCGCGCGATCACGGCGATGCGCGACCTCTGCCACGACGCCGGGACGACGCTCGCCGCAGCGGCGCTGCGTTTCTCGACCCGTGACCCGCGCTTCGCCAGCACGATCGTCGGGATCAGCCGGTCGGAACGCATCCAACCGACCCTCGACGCCGCCGACCTGGATCTGCCGGACGCCTTCTGGGCGTCCCTCGAGGACCTGGTCCCCACCCCCGACAACTGGCTCGACGCGCCGGACGCGCGCTGAGCCTCCAGACCGGCCGCCAGGCCACCACCGACCCAACGAAACCGAGGCCCACATGCCACTCGTCCGCATCGACATGCACACCCCCCTCGCCGACCTCCGACCGCAGATGAGCGAGGCGATCAACTCCGCCCTCGCCGACGGCTGGGGGATGCCCGCCGACGACCTGTTCCAGGTCTTCCAGCTGCACGAACCCGGTGACCTGTTCTACAGCCGCACCTTCCCCGAGGCCGACCGGACGGACATCGTCTTCGTCGAGATCCTCGCCTACACCGGGTACTCGCCCGAGGTGAAGCAGCGCGGCGCCGCCCTCGTCGTCGACCGCCTCGCCGCCCTCGGCATCAAGCGCGACAACGTCCTGATCGCGATCCACGAGAACGGCGACGGCGACTGGCTCGCCCCGTCCGCGGTGCAGTGACCATGCGTCGGAGCGACCTGCCCGCCGACTTCGTCCTCGGCGCCGCGACCGCCTCGTACCAGATCGAGGGGGCGACGCAGGCGGACGGACGCGGCGCGAGCATCTGGGACACCTTCGCCCGAGTGCCCGGCGCGATCGCCGACGGGTCCACCGGTGACCCGGCGGACGACCACTACCGCCGGATGCCGGAGGACGTGTCGCTCATCGCCGACCTCGGCTTCGACGCGTACCGGTTCTCGATCGCCTGGCCGCGTATCCAGGCCGACGGCACCGGCCCGGTGAACCCCGCCGGCATCGACTTCTACCGGCGGCTCGCCGAGGGGCTCCTCGAGCGGGGCGTCACTCCCTGGGCGACGCTGTACCACTGGGACCTCCCGCAGGCGCTCGAGGACCGCGGAGGGTGGCTCGAACGGGACACCGCCGCACGCTTCGCCGAGTACGCAGCGCTCGTGACCGAGCAGCTCGGCGACGTGGTCACCGACTGGATCACCCTGAACGAGCCCTGGTGTTCGTCGTTCCTCGGCTACGCCAGCGGGGTGCACGCACCGGGGCGGCACGAGGGAGCCCGGTCCGCGCAGGCGGCACACCACCTCCTGCTCGGGCACGGACTGGCGCTGGAGGCGGTCCGGGCGACGCGGCCCGAGGCCCGGGTCGGCACGACGCTGAACCTGTACTCGGTGCGTCCGGCGTCGGAGTCCGCCGAGGACCGCGACGCCGCACGCCGGATCGACGGCCTGAGCAACCGATTCTTCCTCGACCCGGTGTTGCGGGGGAGCTACCCGGCCGACGTGCTCGAGGACCTCGGGCAGACGTCGTGGTTCGCCGAGCACGCCACCGCGGAGGACCTGCAGCGGATCGCCGCGCCGATCGACTTCCTCGGCATCAACTACTACAGCCGGCACACGGTGGCGGCGCCGGCCGACGTCGACGAGGCTGACACCACGGAGCCGAGCGCCTACCCCGGCAGCGAGGGGGTGCGGTTCGTGCGGACCGGTGCGGCGGTGACCGGGATGGACTGGGAGGTCCACCCGGACGGAATGGTCGACGTCCTGCGGCAGGCGCACGACCTGGCGCCGGAACTGCCGCTGTACATCACGGAGAACGGCTCGGCGTACCCCGACCCGGACCACGTCGGGCCGGAGGGTGAGGTCGTCGACCCCGACCGGACGGCGTACCTCCGCGCACACCTCGGAGCGTGCGCAGCGGCCGTCGACGCCGGGTTGCCGTTGCGCGGGTACTTCGCGTGGTCGTTGATGGACAACTGGGAGTGGGCCTGGGGCTACTCACGGCGGTTCGGCATCGTGCACGTGGACTACGAGACGCAGCAGCGGACCGTCAAGCAGAGCGGGCACTGGCTCGCGGCGTTCCTCCGCGACGCGGACTGATTCGCGGTCACGCGAGCCGTCCGCGTCGCAGTCCAGCGGGGACGGCGCCTCCCGTCCGTCGTGCGGTCGACGGCCCGACGCACTCATCGCCCCGGCAGCGCCACCACCCGGTCGTGGTTCCACGGCTCGGTCCACCCGACCCGGTCGAACAGACCGTCGAGCAGTGTCGCGGTGAAGCCCCAGACGACGTGCGAGCCGGATCCGGTGTGGACCGTGAAGGCCGGGCTGCGCCACTCCCGGCCGTCGCGGTGGAAGACCGTGACCCCGCGGTTCGTGGGGTCGAGGAGATCGGCGACCGGTGCGCGGAACACCGCGGCCGACTCCGCCTCGTCCACCACCCGCACCGGTGACGGCGCTCGCCACCACCCGAGCACCGGCGTCACCAGGTGCCGTGAGAACGCCAGCGGCACCGGAGCCGCGGTCCCGAGCACGTCGACGCCCGTGACGTCCAGGCCGGTCTCCTCTCGGGCCTCCCGGAGCGCTGCCGCCACCGCGTCGGCGTCACCGGGATCGACACGGCCGCCCGGGAAGGCGACCTCGCCCGCGTGGGACCGCAGGGTCGCGGCGCGCGCGAGCAGGAGCACGTCCAGGTCCCGCGCGACGTCACCGGCCCGGGCCGGGCGCTCACTCGGCACCTCGTCGAGCACGCCGAACAGCATGAGCACGGCGGCACGTCGCGGTGACGGTGCCGTGGGCATCCCGGTGACGAGCGGCGCCGCGCCGGGGGCGACGGCCGTCGCGAGTCGGTCGCGCGCGCTCACGGGGTCCTCGGAGCGGTGCGGACGGGCAACGTGCGGGGCGGGGTCACGATGCCAGCCTAGGCACCGGTCGGAGGCGCGGCTGGCTGCGTGACCCCCTGGCTGGCCAGGGGGTCACGGCCGGGTCCGCACGCTGTTCCGGAGGCGTCGGGACGGCTGTGATCGAGGCATGACAACGACCACCCCCACCCAGCCCCTCGTCCACCACGACACCGCGTTGGCGCTCCTCGGCGTCACCCGGACCCACGGCACCGGTGACGCGAGCGTGACCGCGCTCCGCGACGTCACCCTCGAACTCCACACCGGCTCCTGGACCGCGATCATGGGTCCTTCTGGCTCCGGGAAGTCGACCCTCCTGCAGATCGCCGCCGGCCTCGACCAGGTCGACTCCGGCCGCGTCGTCCTCGGCGGGACGGACATCACCGACGCCACGGACCACGAGCGCACGCTGCTGCGCCGCAACCGCATCGGGTTCGTCTTCCAGGCGTTCAACCTCATCGCGTCGCTGACCGCGGAGCAGAACGTCGCGCTGCCGCTCGAGCTCGCGGGCGGACACCCGTCCCGGCAGATGATCCGCGACGCCCTCGCCCGCGTCGGGCTGGGCGACCGGGTGGGACACCGGCCACGGGAGCTCTCCGGCGGGCAGCAACAGCGCGTCGCGATCGCCCGCGCGATGATCACCGCACCCGAGGTCCTGTTCGCCGACGAGCCGACCGGGGCGCTCGACTCCACCGCCGCCCGCGTGGTCCTGGCGATGATGCGCGAGATGACCGACGCCGGGCAGACCATCCTCATGGTCACCCACGACCCGGCTGCCGCGGCCGCCGCCGACTCCACCGTGTTCCTCCGCGACGGCCAGCTCGTCGACGCCCTCACCGGCGCCGACGCCGCCACGATCGCGAACCGCCTCGTCAGCCTGGAGACGGGACGATGAACCGCATCGCACTGAGCGGCTTCCGGGAACGCTGGCAGACGTACGTCGGCGCGATCGTCACCGTCGCCCTCGGCGTCGGGCTCGTGCAGGCGTCGCTGCTGCTCCTGCTGTCCGTGCTCGGCATGCAGCCGACGGCCGGCGCCGATGCGCTCACCCAGGCCCGGGCGGACGGCAGCAGGATCGTCGCGGTCACCGTCGTGTCCGTCACCCTCGGGTTCGCGGCCTTCCTCGCGGTGTTCATCATCGCGTCGACCTTCGCCTTCTCGGTCACCGAGCGGCGACGGGACCTCGCCCTGCTGCGCATCGTCGGAGCCGAGGTCGGGCAGGTACGACGGATGCTCCGTGGCGAGGCCGTCGTCCTCGGCCTCGCCGGGGCCGTGCTCGGCATCCCGGCCGGCATCGCACTGATGGCGGTGGAGACGCGCATGCTCGTGGCCGCCGGCTTCGTGCCGTCCGGCTTCTCCCCGTCCTGGCAGGTCTGGGTCGTGCCCGCGTCCCTCGCCGTCGGGATCGGCCTGGCGTCGGCGGGCGTCGCCGTCGCCGCGCGCCGAGCAGCGCGCATCGACCCGCTCGACGCGGTGCGGGAGACCGGCGCTGCCGCACGACCGATGACGCGGTCGCGATGGGTCGGCGGGCTGGTGCTCGCCGTGGTGACGGTCGCCCTGGTCGTCCTCGCACCCGTGGGCGGGCTCGCCGGCGCGCAGGCGATGGCGATGTCAGCGGGCATCACCGGCGCACTCGCGATCACGATGACCGCCCCGGTGCTCGTGCCGCTCGTGGCAGCCGTCCTCCCGCGTCCGCGTTCGGCGGTCGGGTCGCTGGCCGTCGCGGAACTCCGCGACGCCCGGACCCGCTCGGCCTCCACCGCCGCCCCGCTCGTCGTCCTGCTGGCCCTGGTGCTGAGCCAGCCGATCGCGATGCTGTCCTTCACCGACGCCGCGACCGCCCAGATCGCGCGGGGCACGGACGCGGACCTCGTGCTGCAGACGACCGGCGCGTTCACCGCGGACCCGGCTTCGGTGCCCGGGGTCGCGGCCGCGTCCACCGAGTGGGCCGTCCCCGTGCGGGTCCAGCCGTCCGGGTCGGCCGTCCCGGGTATGTCCGAGGAATTCGCGGGGACGCCGCTCGCCGTCACGACGGAGGCCCTCGTGGTCGATCCCGAGGGGTTCGCGGCGGCACACCCCGGTGCGCGTACCGCGATGCAGGACCTCGGCGGTCGGTCCGCGGCCCCCGGCCCCGGTGCGACCGGACTCGGTCTCGGACGAGCCGGGACCGTGGCCATCGGTGACCGTGCCCTCGGGGCGGTCCGGTTCGGTGTCCCCGTACCGGCCGGGAGCGCCGGGCAGGTCGGGATCGTCGTTCCCCGGGGCCTGGTGCCGGCGGACGTCCTGGCCGACAGTCCCGCGACCACGTTCGTCGTCCTCGACCAGGGTGCGGACCGCGACGCCGTCACCGCCGCCCTCGCCCGCATCGGGACGGTGGCGGAGACCGACGCCTGGGCCGAGGACGCCGGGGCCGCCGGGCTCGACCAGAACACCCGCGTCCTGCTCGTCGTGATGGCGGTCGGTGCGCTCTACGCGGTGATCGGTGTCCTCAACGCCGTCGCGATCGCGACCTCCGGCCGACGCCGGGACTTCGCGGTGGCCCGCGCGAGCGGGATGACGCGCGGACAGGTCCTGGCCGCGGCGACACTCGAGACCGTCCTCGTCGCCGGTTCAGCGGTCGGGCTGGCGCTCGTCGCGACCGCGATGACCGCGGCGGCCGTGCTCACCGGGACGGCCCAGGCCACGGGAGCAGCGGTGCTGCACGTGCCGTGGCTCCTCGTCGTCGCGGCGAGCGGCGGCGGGCTCGTCCTGACGGGGGCGGCCGGGCTCGTGGCGGCGGCGGTCGCGACGCGTCAGGGCCCCGCGACGCTCCTGGCAGCGCGAGGATAGGCCCGTGACGGAGAGACGACGACGGTACGTCGACGAGTGGCGCGGCTGGACCGGGCGGACCTGGTACCTCCTGACGGCACTCCCGGTGGACCTCGTCGGCTTCGTCGTCGTCCTGACCCTGCTGTGCCTGGGGATCGGGCTGGGGATCGTGTGGGTGGGGCTCCCGGTGCTGGCCGTGACCGTGCGGACCGGACGCCTGCTCGGGGTGTTCGCCCGCCGCCGGGCGGGCAGGGTCGGCGAGGTCCCGGATGCTCCGGACTGGACGGTCCGTCCGACCCTTCCGACCGGCGTCCCCGGGGTGCGGTTGGTGGCGCCGCTCGCGGACACCAGGAACTGGGCCGCGACCGTCCACACCCTCGCGACCTTCCCGGTGTCGGTCGCCACGTGGGTGGCCACCGTGACGTGGGGCGCGCTCGCACTGGGCGCCGTCACGTACCCGGCGTGGAGCTGGGCCGTCACCCCGGCCGACGACATCTGGCTCGAGCGGGTGGCCGCGGGCATCGGGGAGACCGGGCAGTGGACCGGGACGGTGCTCCGGCCGGTGGTCGTCGTCCTCGCCGGACTCGTCCTCGCCGCGACGTTCCCGTTCGTCACACGCGTCCTGGTCGTGCCGCACCTGGTGCTCGCCGGGCTCCTCCTCGGGGAGCGGCAGGACGTGCAGCTGCTCCGCGGGGCGCAGCGCGCCGAGGCCGGGCGTCGGGCCGCCCTCCTCGCCGAGGACGCCTCGCTCCGCCGGCTCGAGCGGGACATCCACGACGGCCCCCAGCAGCAGCTGCTCCGCCTGCAGTACGACCTGGCCATCGCCCTCCGCCGGTTCCCGGACGACACCGCAGCCGCCGAGCGGCTCGTCGAGGAGTCGTTGGACCGGTCGAAGGTCGTGCTCGAGACGATCCGGAACCTCTCCCGCGGACTCGCACCGCCGATCCTCCAGGACCGCGGTCTCGCGGCGGCCGTCCAGGCCCTGGCCGAGGACAGCGTCCTGCCGACGACGGCGGACGTCCGGCTGGACGCCGCCGGGGCCGGGCTCGCCGCCGTCGAGCGGAGTGCCTACGCGATCCTGTCGGAACTGCTCACGAACGTGACGAAGCACGCCCATGCGAGCAGCGCGACGATCCGGGCGGTGACCGCCCCGGGCGGCGACCTCGAACTGGAGGTCCGCGACGACGGGGTCGGCGGCGCCCGACTCGACCCCGGACACGGGCTGGACGGACTCCGGGACCGTGTGGAGGGCCTCCAGGGCGTCTTCGCGGTCACCAGCCCACCCGGGGGACCGACCGTGGTGCGGGTCCGCATCCCGGTCCCCGTCGAGGCACCGGCGACCGGAGGTCGTACCCTGGCCGGGTGACCCTCGGAGCAGGTGCAGTCCCCGCCGCGTTGCGCATCGTCCTCGCCGAGGACTCGGTCCTGCTCCGGGAGGGCACGATCCGCCTGCTCGAGGAGGCCGGGTTCACGATCGGCGGGTCGTACGGGGACGCCGGCGCCCTGCTCGCTGAGCTCGCGACCGTGCGACCGGACGTCGCCGTGCTCGACGTGCGGATGCCGCCCACGTTCCGGGACGAGGGTCTCCGCGCGGCGATCCGGATCCGGACCGAGCACCCCGAGGTGGCGGTGCTGCTGCTCAGTCAGTACGCGGAACTCGACTACGCACGAGAGCTCCTCGCGACCGGCGAACACCACGTCGGGTACCTGTTGAAGGACCGGATCTCGTCGATCGACGACCTCCGGGACGACGTCGCCCGGGTCGCCCGCGGCGGTCTGGTCCTCGACCCGCAGATCGTCCAGCGCCTCATCACCCGCCGGACCGACCCGGTCGAGCGCCTCACCCCGAGGGAACGCGACGTCCTCCGGCTCATCGCCGAGGGACAGACCAACCAGGCGGTCGCGCACCGGCTGCGCATCGCGGTCGCCTCCGTCGAGAAGCACATCAGCTCGATCTTCACCAAGCTCGACCTCGAACCGACACCCGACGCGCACCGGCGGGTGCTCGCCGTCCTCGCCTGGCTGCGGGGCGGCGGCGCCTGACGGCAGCGGGACCCTGACGACGCCGGACCGGGAGGACCACCGGATGCCACTGCCCGACCACATCGTGATCCGCCGCACCGGCCCCGAGGACTGGCCCGTGTTCCGCGACCTGCGCCTGCGGATGCTCGCGGACACCCCGCTCGCGTTCCTCGAGACCCTGGAGCACGCACGGCAGCTCGGCGAGGACGAGTGGCGTCGGCGCGCCGGCAGCGGTGCCGAGGCCGACACGCCCTGGTTCGTCGCGGAGGACGTGACGACCGGCGGGTGGGCGGGCATCATGGGCGGTCGACTCGACGGCGGCGACCCGCTCCTGGTCGGCGTCTTCGTCGACCCCGAGCACCGGGGGCGCGAGTCCGGCGTGACGGACGCGCTCCTGGACGCGGTGGAGGACTGGGCGTGGGGCCGGGGCGACCGGATCCTCCTGCACGTGCACGAGGACAACCCGCGCGCCATCGCCTTCTACCGTCGTCGTGGGTTCGTCCCCACCGGCCGACTCGTGCCCTACCCCCTGCCGCCGTACGGCGAGGAACTGGAGCTGCGCAAGGCCCTACGGTGAACGGTCCCGGTCGTCGCACGGCTGCGTCCGTCGACTGGTGCGGTGCGGCGACGCCGAAGTGTCCGCAGGACGCGCGCCCGTCCGGCCCACCTGGTGGGTTCCCGGCGAGCGGGGGCTTTCATGGTCTAGCGAAAGGGGCTCCCGATGAAGACCATCCACTACGACAACACCGTGATCCTCACGAGCGACGACGTCGCCGACGCCGTGATCGAGTACGCCGCGGCGCTCTCCGGCGGCGACCGGGCCGACACCGTGGCGGTGCCGTCGGTCGCCGAGGACGGCACCATGACGACGACGAAGATCCTCATCGGCCCGTCGAGCGAGGTCGTCGTCGCCGACGCGGAGGAGGACGAGCTCGAGCTCGAGAACGACGAGTTCGTGGCACGGCTGCGCGCCGCTGCCCGCACGTTCGGGCACGACACCGTCATCCACGCCGACACGCGGTCGGACCTGACGACGGGCGACGACGAGCCCGGAGCCCCGGCGGAGGCGGCGAAGCCCTGAGCGGGCACGCGGACGGTGGCCGGGACGCCGTCGGCGTGCAGCGCCGGACCCGGCCGTGGCCGGCACCCGGCCCGACCGCGGGCGCGCGCACGAGGGGGTCGGGCCTCCCAGCCGTCAGCCGGTGGTGGCGGCGGACCGCAGCGTCGCCTCCGCGTCGTCGAGGTAGTCGGCCAGGAGCGCTGCCGCGCCGTCCCGGTCGCCGGCCCGCAGCGCCGCGACGATGGCCTCGTTCCGGTCGACGAAGTCCGCGTGGAAAGCCGCCGGGTCGTCGGTGGTGAGGAACGCCAGGCGCATCTCGGCGAGCAGTGCGTCCATGAGCACGTGCAGCCGCTCGCTCGGCACGGCCCGCACGAGCTCGGAGTGGAACCGGATGTCCGCCGTGCCGACCGCGCGCCAGTCACCGGCGGCGGCCGCCGACCGCGCGTCGGACACCGCGGACGCTGCCGCGGCCAGGGCTGGGGACTCCGGGGTGCAGGCGCAGATGCCCGCCTCCTCGAGGACGCGCCGCGCCGCGTAGAGGTCCGTGACGTCAGCCACGGACAGGCGACGCACGAACACCCCGCGGTTGAAGACGTGCTCGACGAGCCGGTCGCGCGCGAGCAGCCGGAACGCCTCGCGCAGGGTGTTCCGCGAGACGCCGAACTGGTCGCTCAGGCGCTCCTCGGACAGCTGCGTGCCCGGCATGAACGCGCCGTCCGCGATCGAGGACCGCAGCCGTGCCGCGGTGGACTCTGCTCCGCTGACCGTCCGTGTCATGCCCCGATCCTCGCAGAGCACTCGTGTGACCGGCGTGTTACAGATCCGGCCGGGTCTTGAGATTGTTCAACAATGCACGCCAGACTGGCCCGCATGTTCGTCCTCATCGGCGTCGCCGTCGTGATCATCGGCTTCGCGTTGCGCATCAACGCGCTGCTCGTGGTCACCGTGGCGGGCATCGTCACGGCAGCCATCGGCGGGATCGACCCCGTCGGCATCCTCACCGCGTTCGGCAACGGGTTCGCGTCGAGCCGGAGCGTCACGACGTTCGCGCTCGTGCTGCCCGTCATCGGTCTCATCGAGCGTTACGGACTCCAGGACCAGGCGAAGCGGCTCATCGCGAAGCTCGACAAGCTCACGACGGGCCGCATCCTCGCCGGGTACCTGGCGGTCCGGCAGGTCACCGCCGCGGTCGGCCTGACGAGCATCGGCGGGCCGGCGCAGACCGTCCGCCCGCTCGTGCACCCGATGGCGGAGGGTGCGGCAACCAAGAAGTACGGCCGCATCGACGAGCGGATGCGCGAGAAGATCAAGGGCTTCTCGGCGTCCTCCGACACCGTCGGGGTGTTCTTCGGCGAGGACGTCTTCGTCGCGGTCGGGTCGATCCTGCTCATCACGACCTTCGTCGACACCACGTACGGTCTCGCGCTCGAACCGATCGACCTGGCGCTGTGGGCGATCCCCACCGGCATCGCGGCGCTCATCGTGCACGGCATCCGCCTGCTCCTGCTCGACCGGAAGCTCGACAAGATGGCGGCCGACGTCCGCCAGACCGAGGGGGTCGCGGCATGATCACCAGCGAATGGCTCTACTGGCTCATCGGCGCGTTCTTCATCGCCGTCTCCGTGTTCATCGTCACGGACCGCTCCCACGCCAAGCGCCTCGGGAACGCCGCCTTCTGGGGCATCCTCGGGCTGTCGTTCTTCGCCGGCACCTTCGTCGTGTCCGGGGTGATCCCCGCCTGGGTGCTCGGGATCGCCGTCCTCGTGATGGTGGCGCTCGCCGGCCTCAGCTTCACCGGCACGACGAGCCGCACCCGCGTCGCGAGCGTCCCCGGTGCCGGGGTCGGCTCCGCGACCGGCCCGGCCGAGCCGACCGCCGTCACCACCCGCCCGAGCTCGAGCACGAGCGTCCTCGCGACGACGAGCCCGGACGAGCGCGCCGCGTTCGCGCAGCGGTACGGGAACAAGCTCTTCATCCCGGCGCTGGTGATCCCGGTCGTGGCGGTCCTCGTCGCCACCCTCGGCCCGCTCGTCCGGATCGGAGGGGAGCCGCTCCTGGCCGAGGGGAGCGCCACCCTGACCGGGCTCGGCATCGGCTCGGTGCTCGCCGTGGTCGTCGCGGTGTTCGTGCTCCGTCCGCCGCGGCTCGACACCCCGGTCCGCGAGGGCGCACGGCTGCTGCAGGCGATCGGCTGGGCGGCGCTCCTGCCGCAGATGCTCTCGACACTCGGCATCGTGTTCACCCAGGCCGGCGTCGGCACGGCGGTCGGCACGATCATCAAGGCGGTCCTGCCGGACGGGTCCCTGTTCGCCGCGGTCGTCGTCTACTGCCTCGGCATGGCCCTGTTCACCGTCATCATGGGCAACGCCTTCGCGGCGTTCCCGATCATGACCGCCGCGATCGGCTGGCCGGTCCTGGTGCAGGGCTTCGACGGCAACCCCGCCGCGATCTTCGCGATCGGCATGCTCGCCGGCTTCTGCGGGACCCTGGTCACCCCGATGGCCGCGAACTTCAACCTCGTGCCCGCCGCCCTGCTCGAGATGCGGGACAAGTACGGGCCGATCAAGGCGCAGCTCCCGACCGCCGGGATCCTGCTCGTCGTCAACATGGGAGTGATGTACCTTGTCGCATTCTGACCCCGCCGGGTCGTCGTCCTCGTCGGCACCGGACCTGGCCCGCGCCGCCTGGGCCGCCGGCTTCGCCGCCGTCGCCCTCGACAACACCACGCGCGAGTACCCGTACGCCGCGCACCACACGACGTCGGGTCCGGAGGACCGCGCGCTCCCCGTCGAGCTGCACCCCGCCTTCGCCACGTCGTACGACTGGCATTCGTCGGTGCACATGCACTGGCTCGCGACGCGCCTGGTCGCGTACGGCGTGCCCGCTGACCTGGAGGCCCGGATCACGTCCGTCCTGCAGGCGCACCTCTCCGTCGACCACCTCGCGACCGAGGCCGCGTACCTCCGCGCGACGCCGCACTACGAGCGGCCGTACGGCTGGGCGTGGCTGATGCGGCTCGCAGCCGAGGTCTCCGCCTCCGAGGTACCGGCGATCCGCGCCCTCGCGCCGGGTTTCGCGCCCGTGGTCGAGGTGCTCGAGGACCTGGTCACCCGCTGGGTCGAGGGCGCCGCGCACCCGGTCCGGCACGGCGTCCACTCGAACTCCGCGTTCGGGCTGCTGCTCGTGCTCGAGGGTGCCCGGTCGCTCGGCCGGACCGAGCTCGTCGCCACGGTCGAGCGCACCGCCCGCGAGTGGTTCGGCGCCGACGCCGGGTGGCCGTTCGCGTGGGAGCGCAGCGGGCACGACTTCCTGTCCGCCGGGTTGGCCGAGGCAGACCTCATGCGTTCGGTGTTGCCGGCGTCCGAGTTCGAGACCTGGGCGCGGCCGTTCTTCTCCGAAGTCTCCGCCGGTGACGCGATCCTGACCCCGACCACCGTCCGCGACGAGAACGACCCGCAGCAGGTGCACCTCTTCGGCCTCGACCTGTCCCGGGCCGGATCGGCACGGCGCATCGCCGACGCCCTCCGCTCCGCCGACGCCGAGGACGCCGACCTCACGGCCCTGCTGGACGGCGCGGCCGACCGGCTGCTCGCCTCGGGGCTCGCCGCGAGCGTCGGCGAGGAGTACTACTCCACGCACTGGTTGGCGAGCTTCGCGTGGGACGCCATGGAGGCCCGGGAGCACGCAGCCCGCTGATCCTGCCGCACCGCGACGAGTGTCAGCGCAACGGGATGGTCCGACCGAAGGTCTTCGTGACCGGCGGGGCGGCGAGCACCGCGCCGAGCGGCTCCGCCGCGCCCTCGGGGGTGGCGCGCCAGGCGACGTAGGCGTCATGGTCCTCGGCGGTGGCCCAGCGCTCCAGCACGACCATGCGCGTCGGGTCCTCGTCGTCGACCAGGACCTCGAGCGACTCGTTGCCCTGCCGGGCTGCGGTCTGCGCGAGGGTCTCCCGGATCGCGGCCTCGACCGTGTCCGCTGCGACGTCGTTCCGGATCTGGACCTCGAGGAAGACGGTCATCGTCATGGTGTGCACCTTTCGTCGTCGGACCCCGTCCGCTGACGGCGCCCCGTGACGGCAACCACGACCGGCGGGGAGTTGTTCCGGGTGCGCTGCGTCAGCGGGCGATGCGGAAGCGCAGCGTGTCACCGGGGCGGAGCTGCGCCGCACGGTCGACGGACTCCGGCGTCAGGACCGCCACGACCGGGTAACCGCCGGTGACCGGGTGATCGGCGAGGAACAGCACGGGGAAGCCGGCCGGCGGGACCTGCAGCGAGCCGGTCTCGACGCCCTCGCTGGGGAGCTCGCGGGTGACCGCACGCACGAGGGAGGCGTCTGCGGTGGTGCGGACCCCGACCCGGTCGCTGTCCGGGGTGACGTGGAAGTCCTGGCCGGTCAGGGTGGCCCGCCAGGCCGGTGTGAACCAGTCGTCACGGGGACCGGGCACGACGTCGAGCACCACGGGGTCGCCGGGCCGGGGCAGGAGCGGCGGCGGTACCGCGTCGACCACCGGCCAGGGGCCGACGCCGAGCCCGTCCCCGGCCGTCGCCCTACCGTCCGTGGTCGCCGTGGCACCGCGCACGGCGGGCCCGACCGGCAGGACGTCCCCGGCCGACAGCGGTGCGGGACCGAGCTGCGCGAGCGAGTCCCACGACCGACTGCCGAGCACCGGCTCGACCGCGATGCCTCCGCGGACGGCGACGTACGCGCGGAGTCGGTCCTCCGGCAGCCCGACCCGCAGGGTGTCACCGGGCTCGAGGAGGAGCACCTCGTAGGCGGCCGCGCCGCGCACTCGTCCGTCCGCGCGTTCGATCGACACCGGACACGGCGCCCCGGTGACGGCGGCGACCACGTGCGCGTCGGTGTGGAGCGCGACGGAGCCGAGGAGGGCCTCCAGGACGGCAGCGTGCGGACGGTTGCCCACCATCCGGTTCGCCAGTGCGGCCGACCCCCGGTCCGCGGCGCCGGCCGCACCCAACCCCATGTCGCTCAGTCCGGGACGGCCGAGGTCCTGTGTCGTCACGCCGTAACCGATCTGCACGACGGTCAGGGCGCTCACGACCGTGCCGCCGCGTCGACGAACCGCAACCGGACGCCGGCCGGTGCGAGCGCCGGCGGGGTGCGGTCGAGCGACCACATCGGCACCTCGGTCCGGCCGATGAGCTGCCAGCCGCCGGGGGAGGTCCGCGGGTAGACGGCGCTGAACTCGCCGGCCAGGGCGACGGCGCCGCTCGGGACGGCGGTGCGCGAGGTGTCGCGGCGGGGCAGGTCGAGCGACGGTGCGGTGCCGGTCAGGTAGCTGAAGCCGGGGGCGAAGCCGCAGAAGGCACTCGTCCAGACCTGCCCGGTGTGCCAGGCGACGAGTTCCCCGCGGGTCATGCCGGTGAGCGCGCCGACGGCGTCGAGGTCGGCGCCGTCGTAGGTGACCGGGACCACGACCGGGTCGCGGTCCGCGCGGTCGTCCGAGGGGCGCACCGGCTCGACGTCCGACAGGAGCGCGCGGAGTCGTCCCGCGTCGGTGGCGGTCGGGTCGAAACGGAGGAGGAGGGTCCGCGCACCGGAGACCACCCCGGTGACCCCGGGCAGCGCGGCCGCGGTGAGGCCGGCGCGGAACGCCACGACGTCGGTGAGGGTGTCGAACGTCGCCAGCAGCGCCGTCACCCCGGCGACCCGGACGTCGGGCGTCATGCCGCGGCGGCGGTCGAGAACGCCGTGATGCCGACGCCCTGTTCCGTCAGGAGCGTCCGGATCACACGCGCCATCGCGACGGCGTCGGGGGAGTCACCGTGCACGCAGATGGAGTCCGCCGCCACGCGGACCTCGGAACCGTCGACCGCGGTCGCGACCCCCTCGGTGACCATGCGGAGCACGCGGGCGGCGACCTCGTCCGGGTCGTGCAGCACCGACCCCGGGCGGCTGCGGGACACGAGCGACCCGTCCGGCTCGTAGGCGCGGTCGGCGAAGGCCTCGCGCACCGCGCGGAGCCCGTGGCGTTCCGCAGCGAGCACCAGCTCCGAGCCGGGGAGGGCGAGGACCGACAGGGACGGGTCGACGTCGGCGACCGCGCGGACGACCGTCTCGGCCTGCACCGGGTCGGCGCAGGCGGTGTTGTACAGCGCGCCGTGCGGCTTGACGTACGTGACGGCGGTCCCGGCGACCCGGGCGGCCGCGGTGAGCGCGCCGAGCTGGTGCACGACCTCGGCGTACAGCTCGTCCGGGGTGACCGAGACGGGGCGGCGGCCGAAGCCGAGCAGGTCCCGGTACGCCACGTGTGCCCCGACGGCCACCCCGCGCTCGGCGGCGGCCCGGCATGTGTCGAGCATGATCGTCGGGTCGCCGGCGTGGGCCCCGCAGGCGATGTTCGCGCTGGACACCACGTCGAGCATCGCGTCGTCGTCGCCCGCGGTCCAGGCGCCGAAGCCCTCGCCGAGGTCGCTGTTCAGGTCGATCGTGGGCACGCGGACCTCCTGTCGGGATTGTTCAACAATGTAGCGCCCGCCGCCGACCGTGTCACCGTCGGGATACCCGGCGGCGATGCGCCGACCCGGCTACAGCGCGTCGACGAACATCTGCGTCGCGAGCGGGACGTTCGTCGTGTTCGACGTCGGGTCCCACCCGACCAGCGCGACGACGTCACCGCCGACCCTGGCGGTGTGGCCGACGAGCGTGAACGCGTTGCCGCCGACGGTGCCGCGCACGCGCCATCCGATCGCCTCGTCGGTACCGGTCAGGGACGGCTCCGCCGTCTCGACGGTGGTCTCGATCGGCTTGCCCTGCATCGAGAACAACGCCGAGCCGTCCGCGCACCGGGTCAGAGCACTGCGAGCGTCCTCGACCAGGTCCGTCGCGGCAGCGGTCTCCCCGGTGCTGGCGACGACGGCGGTCATCGACCGGTCATTGCTCGTGCCGAACACCACGGTCCCGGCGTCGTCCGAGGTGTCCCACCCGACGCCGAACGGGGCGAGGCAGCTGGCATCGGAGACCGTCAGGCCCGGGTAGACGGAGTCGAGCATCGCGTCCGTCGTGGTGAACTCGGCGGGCCTGAACTGGATGCGCTGGAACACGCCGGTCAGCTCGGCCTCGGTGTGGGCGGACGCGCGACCGCCCGTCGACGACGCCGACGGCGTGGGCGCCGCGCTCGTCACCGGGGCGCTCGTGGGGGGCGCCGGTGTCCGGGCTCCCGCACCGCCGGTGGTGTCGTCCCCGCCGCCGGAGCAGCCCGCCAGGGTCAGTGCCAGGATGGCTGCGGCCGCGGCGACGGGAATGGTGGTGGTGCGCATCGGTGTCCCCCTCGTGTCGACGGCCCCCTCGACCGCCCGACGCGTCGAGGCTATCCGGCGACCGGGCTGTCCGGCGACCGGGCTACCCGGCGACCGGGCCATCCGGCGACCGGGCTACCCGTCGACCGGGCCGGAGGGCAGGGTGAGGACCTCGGCCCCGTCCTCGGTGATCGCGATGGTGTGCTCGCTGTGGGCGGTCCGGCAGCCGGTCGCGCTGCGGAGCGTCCACCCGTCGGCGTCGGTGACGAGCTCGTCGGTGTCGACCATCACCCACGGCTCGAGTGCGAGGAGGAGGCCCGGACGCAGCGTGTACCCGCGACCCGGGCGGCCGTCGTTCGCCACGTGCGGGTCCTGGTGCATGGTCGAGCCGATGCCGTGCCCGCCGAAGTCGAGGTTGATCGGGTAGCCGGCCTCGGTGAGGACGGACCCGATCGCGTGTGACAGGTCCCCGAGCCGTGCGCCCGGGCGTGCGGCCGCGATCCCGGCGGCCAGGGCCCGCTCGGTGGTCTCGATGAGCGCGACGCTCTCGTCCGGACGGCTCGTCCCGACGACGAAGCTGATCGCGGAGTCGGCCGCGTAGCCCTGGTGCACGACGGCGAGGTCGAGCGTCAGCAGGTCCCCGTCGGCCAGGGCGCGGTCGTGCGGCAGACCGTGCAGGACGGCGTCGTTCACGGCGGTGCAGATGTGGTGACCGAAGGGGCCGCGCCCGAACGACGGGGCGTAGTCGACGTAGCACGACGTCGCCCCGGCGGCGGTGATCATCTCGGCCGCCCACCGGTCGAGGTCGAGCAGGTTCGTGCCGACCGTGGTGCGGCTCCGCAGTGTCTGCAGGATGTCGGCCACCAGGGCGCCGGCGGCGCGGGCCCGGGGGAGCTCGGCCGGGGTGAGGATCTCGATCATGCGGGTGCCGTTTCCGTTCCGATTGTCATACCGGTATTATCATAGGTGCATGGTCCGTCTCCCGCTCTCCCCGGTCGACCTCGAACGCGGGCGGCGCCTCGGTGCCGTGCTCCGGTCCGCACGTGGCACCCGGTCGATGCTCGAGGTCGCGCTCGAGGCCGGTGTCTCGCCGGAGACGCTGCGGAAGGTCGAGACCGGACGGATCGCGACGCCGTCCTTCCCGACCGTGGCGGCGCTCGCCGGCGTGCTCGGCCTGTCCCTCGACACCGTGTGGGCCGAGGTGTGTGCGCAGCCCGAGCGCTCCGCGGTCGGAGCGGCACTCGCGCCCTGAGCCCTGAGCACAGCGCCCTGAGCCCTGAGCACAGCGCCCCGAGTCCAGCGGTGTGCGGCCGTTCGTGCGGCGCGGTGCTGTCTGCTACCGTCGTCGTGCCAGAACCAAGGGGGCTGCCCGTCACGCGAGAACGACGGTCGGCTCGTGTACCGCTCCCTGTCGGTGCCACCCCGCGTCCTTCGGTTCGCACCCCTCGTGCCTCTCGTCGTGCGGTCCCACCGCCGGAGCACGGTCCGTGTCGTCCGAAGGAGCCCTCATGGGCACAGCCATGCCCGGATCCCGCCGCACCCTGCGCGGCAACCCGATCGCCACCCTCGTCGCCGTCTGTTTCGGCCTGTTCATGGTCGGCCTCGACGCCACCGTCGTGTCGATCGCGAACCCCGCGATCGCCGCCGACCTCGGCACCACCTTCACCCAGCTGCAGTGGATTACGAACGCCTACCTGCTCGCCCTGGCGGTGTTCCTCATCCTCGGCGGCAAGCTCGGGGACCGGTTCGGTCGCCGCCGCATGTACCTGATCGGGGTCGTCGCGTTCGCGCTGGCCTCGGTCGCGATCGGCCTCGTGGGGACCGCCACGGGCGTGATCGTCTTCCGTGCCGTGCAGGGGCTCAGCGCCGCGCTGCTCATGCCGCAGACCCTCGCGCTGCTGCGGGCGACCTTCCCGAAGGAGCGGTTCGGCGTCGCCGTCGGTGTGTGGGGCGGTGCGTCCTCGGTGGCCATCGCGGCCGGTCCGATCGTCGCCGGCGTCCTCGTCGCCGCACTCGGCTGGGAGTCCGTCTTCTTCGTGAACGCCCCGATCGCCCTGGTCGGCCTGGTGTTCGGCGGGCTCGTCCTGCGGGAGTCCACCGCTCCCCACCGCGGACGCTTCGACGTGACCGGCGTGGTGCTGCTCGCGCTCGGTCTGTTCGGCATCGTGCTGGCCGTCGTCCAGTCCGAGTCGTGGGGGTGGGGGAGCCCGCTCACGCTCGGGGTGCTGCTCGGTGGTGCCGCGCTGCTCGTGGTCTTCGTGCTGGTCGAGCTGCGCGTGACCGACCCGCTGCTGCCGATGTCGCTGTTCCGGTCGTCGACGCTCTCGATCGGTGGCCTGGCCGTCGGCGCGAACTTCTTCGCGATGCTCGGCGTGACGTTCTTCCTGTCCCTGTACATGCTCAACCTGCGCGGGGTGACCGGTCTGCAGGCGGGGCTCATGCAGCTCCCGCTGAGCGGCGTCTCGATCATCGCGTCACCGATCGGCGCGGCACTCGTGGCGCGGCTCGGCATCCGCCGGACGCTCACCATCGGCCTGCTCATGGTCGGGGTCGCGCTGTTCGCCCTGACCGGCACCACGCAGGACTCCGCGTACGTCGGGATGGCGGTCCCGTTCGTCGTCTTCGCCCTCGGGGCTGGCTTCACGATGACGGCCGGTGCCGAGGCCGTCGTCGGCAGCGCCCCGGTGCAGCTCGCCGGGGTCGCCGGCGGGTTCCAGGCCACCGCGCTGCAGCTCGGCGGTGCGCTCGGCACCTCGGTGCTCTCCGCCGTGGTCAGCGCCGGGGTGCTCTCGGGCACCGCCGGGCTCGGACTCGCGAGCGCTGACCGGCAGGGGCTCGCCCAGGGCATCGTGCCCGCGGGGCTCGGTCCGGCGGCGTCGGCGGCCGCCCGCGATGCGTTCCTCGGGGGCATGCACACCGCCTTCGTCGTCGCCGGTGTGGTCGCGGTCGTCGTGGCGGTCCTCGCCGCCGTCTTCGTCCGGTCCGGTGGCACGTCCGCACCGGCCGCGGTGCTCGAGGAGACGGTCGAGGCCACCGGCGGGCACGCCTGATCGGCGCGCCCCGAGCCGTCCGGGAGGCCCGTGGCGCGACCCGCCACGGGCCTCCCGTCCGTCCTGCGGTCACCGCGCCGTCTGGCCGCGCAGCGCGGGAGACCCGGACGGGGGCATGGTGTTCCGGCGGAACGTGTCGTCTACTGTTCCTCTGCCCGATGACAGCACACCGTGCCGGAGGACCCATGACGAAGGACGACCAGTCCCGCGCCGACGGCGCGATCGACCGCCGCCGCCTGCTCACGCTCGGCCTGGGCGCCGCCGCGGCGGTCGGGCTGACGGGCGTCGCGACACTGCGGCCGGAGGCTGCCCGAGCGGCCACGGCGCCGACGCTCCTCGCCGCCGACGAGTTCGACGGAGCGGCAGGCAGCGCCCCGAACCCGGGCATCTGGCGCCACGACCTGGGTGGCGGCGGCTGGGGCAACGGGGAACTCGAGGTCTACACCGACTCGCGGCGGAACTCGGCACTCGACGGCAGCGGCAACCTCGCGATCACCGCGCGGCGCGAGGCCGACGGCTCGTACACGTCCGCCCGCCTGACGACGCAGGGCACGTACTCCGTGCAGTACGGCCGGGTCGAGGCCCGCATCAAGATCCCGCGCGGGCAGGGCATCTGGCCCGCGTTCTGGATGCTCGGAACCGATCTGCCGCAGGTCGGGTGGCCGGCGTGCGGCGAGATCGACATCATGGAGAACATCGGACGCGAGCCCGGGACGATCCACGGCACCGTGCACGGACCCGGGTACTCCGGGGCCGAGGGCATCGGTACGGCGGCGACGCTGCCGAGCGGTGCCTTCGCGGACGCCTTCCACGTCTACGCGGTGGACTGGCGACCGGGCTCGATCAGCTGGTCCGTCGACGGTGCGACCTACCGGACGATCACGCCCGCGGACACGAACGGGGACCCGTGGGTGTTCGACAAGCCGTTCTTCGTGGTCCTCAACGTCGCGGTCGGCGGCGGATGGCCGGGTGCGCCGGACGCGACGACCGCGTTCCCGCAGCAGATGCTCGTCGACTGGATCCGGGTCTGGCAGAACGCCTGAGTCCCCGAACCGACGGCCCGTCCACGCTCCGCTGACCGACGGGGAGAGGGCCCCGTGGTGGTCACCACGGGGCCCTCTCGTCGTGCATCGTCGGTCGTTACCGCTTGACCGAGATGGTCGGGCTGGTGCTGGCCGAGACCGTTGCGGTGCTGGTGAAGACGGCGTGCAGCCTGCGCGTGCCCTTCGCGAGCGAGATGTCCTTCGAGCCGGTGCCGTTGCCGATCGAGACGGTGGTGAGCTTCACCGAACCGTCGTAGATGGTCGCCGTGCCCTTGACCGAGACGACACCCGGGGCGGTCACCGTGACGGTCGCCCTGCCGCCGGAGTACCGGAGCGACGTGGTCGACGCGGCCTTCTCGACGGTGACGGTCGTGGGTGCCGTGGTCGACGAGCTGGTGCCGGCGAACGCCGAGCTGCTGGTGAACGACGCCGTGATCGGGTGCGCCCCGACGGCCAGCGTGTTCGACAGCGTGATCGACGCCGTGTCGCCCGTGACCGGCGCGGTGCCGATGACCGTCGTGCCGTCCGAGAAGGTCACCGTGCCCTGCTGGTCGCCGATGCCGCCGCCGATGGTGGCGGTGACGACGACGGGCTTCGCCGTGCGGTAGGCCTGCTTCGCCGCGGAGGTGGTGACCGTGGTGGTGGTCGCCGGCAGCTCTGCGTGCAGGGTGAAGTCGTCGACGGTGGAGCCGATCGGCGCCGGGTCGGCCGAGGCCGTCGGCTTGAGGGTCACGCCGCAGCTGTCGACGTTCCCGTGCTGGACGGCCGAGTTGAGCGTGGTGCAGTCGCCCGCACGGACGTTCGTGACGGCGAGGTTGTCGTCCGTGACCGACACCTTGACGTAGGTCCGGACGTGCTCCTGGTTCTCCACCGAGTTGGCGAAGTGACGCTGACCGGTCGGGTCGAGCGGGTCGGCGCCGTAGCCCTGCGTGGCGTCCGGGGTGGTCAGGTCGTAGTACTTCGACCCCGACGCGGAGTTGGCGGTGAGGTAGATGACGCCACCGGGTCCGGCGAAGACGTCCTCGGCACCCGGCTGCTCGTCCGGGTTGGCCTTCTTGCCGTTCTTGATCGCGTAGCTGCGCGAGTAGGAGTGGTCGTGGCCCTGCAGGACGACGTCGACACCCATGTCCGAGAAGGCGCGGGTGAAGTCGAAGCGGCGCTGCTGGTTGTCACGGTCGTTCGCGTGGTCGGCCGGCGAGTAGATCGAGTGGTGGTAGACGAGCGCGGTCCACTTCGCGTCGTCGCCGTGACGCGAGATGACGTCGCGGACGTAGTTCACGTGCGCCGCGTCGGAACCGGCGGCGTAGGCGTTCGAGTTGATGTCGATGAACAGGACGCCCTTGTACATGTACCAGTAGTCGCCACCCGAGTTCGCGGTGGTGTTGCCGCCCGGGTAGAAGTCCGGCACGCGGAGGGAGTTCGGCAGCTGGTTGTGCTGCTCGTACGCCTTGCCGCCGACGTCGTGGTTGCCGATGGTCGAGGCCCACGGGTAGCGCTTGAGGACGTCGCTGCTGTCGGCGAACGCACCCCACTGGTACTCGTTGTTCGCGTTCTCGACCTGGTCGCCACCGGAGACGAGGAGCTCGGCGTCCTTCTCCTTCGTGGTCGCGTACTGCAGCGTGTCGGCCCAGCCGGCGCCGTCCTCGTCGGTGAAGCCCGACGAACCGATCTGCGGGTCGCCGAAGAACAGGAAGTCGAAGTCGCCGCTGAAGCTCTTCGTCGTGAACGTGTACGGGGCGGACCAGGCCGACCCGTCCGCGGCACCGACGTGGTAGGTGTAAGTGGTGTTCGGCTCGAGGTCCGAGATCGTCGCGTGGGCGTTGATGTAGCCGGCCTCGGCGGTGATGCCCGGGATCGAGCGGGTCGACCGGTCGGTCGTGCTCGTGTCGGCTGCCGTGTTGGCGGCCTCCGACGCGTCGATCGTCTTCTTCGCGTCGGTGAAGACACCGCCGGTCATGCTGTCGGTCTTCTGGATCTCGAGCGACTGGGCGACGTTCGCGGGGAAGTACCACGAGGCGATGCGCTGGCTCTCGGTGGCACCGACGCCGAGCAGGATGTGGAGCGGGCCGGTCGAGATGTTGCTCGTCGGGGTGTTCGTGGCCGCGGTCGCCGGGTTGGAGCCGACGAGGCAGGCGCCCGCGATGAGGGCGGCGCCGATGACGGCCCCGCCGAAGCGGAGGGTGGTGGTTCTGCGCCGGGAAGGGGCGCCGGACAGGAGACTCATGTGGGTCCGTTCTCGAGGGAAGGGATGGTGCAGCAGAGAGACTCTGCATCGCCCTGGTGGATGGTGAGTAAACGCTGTGTGACCATCCGTCTCACAGCGCCGAAGCGGTAGGAGATCAACCCTCGACGAGCCGTTGGACGAACCAGATCATCCCCATCACGAAGACACCGGCCGTCACCGCCCCGGTGACCCACAGCGACGCGATGTGTGCCTTGCGTCGCAGGAGCGACAGCGGCGGGAAGACGATGACGATGATCGCGAGCTGGACCGCCTCGATGCCGACGTTGAAGACGAGGAGCGACACGAGCAGCTGCCACGAGAACGCCTCCTGGATGCCGAGGGCACCGGCGAACCCGAGTCCGTGGATGAGTCCGAACGCGAAGACCACGGCGAGACGTGACCATCCGGACCGGTCCAGGGCGAACCGGCCGTGGTCGGCCACGACCAGTTCGTCGGCGCGGGACCGGCGCTGGAACAGCCGCCAGAGGTACCACCCGGCGACCGCCGCGATCGACAGCGCGATGAGCGGTTCGACGACGATCGACGGCGGACTCACGACGCCGAGCGCGGCGAGGATGAACGTGATCGAGTGCGCGATGGTGAACGCCGACGCCGTGTAGACGACCTCGCGCAGTCGTCGGGACCCGGCGATGAGCGCGATGAGGAACAGGATGTGGTCGATCCCGGTCAGCAGGTGCTCGGCGCCGAGGGTGAAGAACTCCCAGAACCGTGCGCCCGCGGACTGCTCGGTCGAGAACGACGGCTCGTCGGCGTCGAGCGTCGCGGTGCCCTCCTGGTCGTCGACGTCGTAGGTGACGATCGTCTTGGTGTCCTGCACGAACGTCTCGCTGTCCGGGAACAGCTCCGATCGCACCACGTGGCCGGACGCGGTGTGTCCGGGCTCCGGGCACGCGAAGTCCGCCGTGAGCATGGCGTACGGCACCTCGTCGCGCATCTCGACACGTACCGAGTCGTCGAGCGTGCCGGTGCACGCCTTCCCCCCGGTCGTCACCCCGAAACGGTCGAACACGTACCGACCGATCGAGTCGAGGTGCGCCTCGGCGGCTCGCACCATCCCCGGGTCGTCCCCGTCGTCCCAGGCCGCCTGACCCTGGCGGAAGAGCGCGTCGTCGTCCTCGCTCGTGCCGACGGACACGAGCATGAGGTCGTACTCGAGCCCGAGCTCGGCGCGGACCGTGTCGGCTCCGTCACCGCTGACGTCCGCGTAGACGACGGAGCTGAAGCCGTGCGCGCTCGCAGCCGACGCTCCGCCGAGCAGGCTCAGGACGACCGTGCCGAACAGCACGAGGGCTGCGACGATCCGCGTGACGGACGGGGGGAGGAGGGACAGCCCGCCGGGGGCGGGGAGGGTGCTTCGGTGCTTCACCGGCCCGACCATCGCGGCTGAGAGCGACGCGCAGGCGAACAGACGGCAACGAACCGATGGACGGGCGCTGGACAGCGACCGTCCCGAGCCCGTCGCGGGTCCTCGGTGTGCTTGCATGGCATCTCGTGACCCGACTCGTCCCCCGCGCCTCCGTCGTCCTCGCCGCCGCTGCCCTGGTGGCGGCCGGCACGGTCCTGGTCGCCGGCTGCTCGGCGCAGTCGGACGGGGCCGCCGACCGTGACCCCGGGACGAGCCGGCACAGCGCACCCGTCGGTGTCCCCACGGCCGTCCGCGGCACGGGCACGCTCGGCTCTGACTTCGTCGACCCGGAGGAACCGCCCGCCCCGGAGGCCACGGTCGACCCGGCCCCGGGCTCCTGGGACGACGTCGCACCGCCGGCGGGGTACCGCGTCGTCCTCCTGTCGCCCGCCGACCCGAGCAGCGAGACGGAGACCCTCATGGACGCCGTCGAGTCGTGGGCCGACGCCGAGGACGTCACCGTGGTCCCCGTCGTCGCGGACACCGTCGACGAGCGGCTGTCGTCCGTCGCGACGGCGATCGCGAAGCGGTCCGACCTGGTCATCAGCGTCGGCGACGAGATGGTCGACCCGATCGCCGCGGTGTCCCCGTCCGCCCTGCACCAGCAGTTCCTCGTGCTGGGCGCCGAGATCGCCGAGCCGACGTCGAACGTCACGGCCGCGGACTGGACCGGCGCCGGCTTCCGCGGTGAGGGCCTCGGCGTCTCGAGCCACCACGACCCGTCCACCTTCACCGACGAGCGGGCCGGGCGGGCGCTCCGCGCGGGTGTCGCCGCCACGCTGAACGACCTCAGCGGCATCGTCGTCTGGGTTCCCTGACCGCCCTGCAGCGACGCATTCGGGATCGTCCGCGACCCCGTACCCGAGGTGGGACGTATCCTCTGGGACGGAAGCAACGTCGGTTCCGGCCAAGCCTCGCGCGGCCCACCCCCGCCGAGACGTCACTCGCGACCCTGAGCTCCTCGTGACAGAACACATCATCGAATTCGTCGCCCGCGACCGCACGGGCATCACCACCGTCGTCACCGCCAACGGTGTCAGCGACGCGGACACCGTCATCCGTGCCATCTCAGCGGGGCACTCCGGGTACGCCGTCGCGGCCGCCGGCAGCCGCCGGGCGCCGGTCCGCAGCCTGATGGCGCTGGGCACGCCCTACCTGTTCGCGAACTGGGACGGCTCGAAGCGCAACAACCTGCACGACCTCGCCTTCACCGCGCCGGTCCGGACCGTCCCGGCCGCCCCGCCGGTCGGCGTCCGGATCCGGGAGGCCCTGGTGGCGCGGCTCGCCGCGGTCTTCAGCCGGGACCACCACCGCGCCTGACGGCAGCCGACCGGCCGCCGCGCCTGACGGACGGGAGGCCCGGACCGGGTGAGCGGATCTGCCCACCCGGTCCGGGCCTCCCGTCGGACGGTGTGTCCGGGCCGCTGGGTCAGCGCGTGACGTCGTCGAAGTCGGTCACACCGGCGGCCACGGCCGCTGCCCGACGGGCGCGCATCGACGGCGCCGCGAGCGCGGCGACCACCGCGAGGACCGCGACACCCGTGCACGCCCAGAAGCCGATGGTGAACGCGTCGTCGGTCGGCAGGCCCTGCGGCGTGCTGTGCGAGGTGATGAGCGCTGCGATGACCGCGGTGCCGACGCTCGACCCGATCGTCCGGACGACCGTGTTGGCGCTGATCGCCTCGCCGGTCTGGTTCGCGGGGACGCTCTCGATGATGGCGTTCGAGCAGGCAGCCAGTGCCATGCCGATGCCGACGCCGGTGAGCAGGCCGGACACGACGACCTGCCAGAGCTCGGCGTGCGCGACCGCGGGGATGACGAACGCGGCGACGATCGCGACCCCGCCGATCAGCATCGGGGGCTTCGGTCCGACCTTCCGCACCAGGATGCCGGCGACGGGGCCGGCGACGACCATCATGACGACGGTCGGCAGCAGGAACAGCCCGGCCTCGGTCACGTCCTTGCCGAACCCGTAGCCGGTGGCCGCGGGGAGCTGGAGGAGCGTCGGGACGAGGACGAACGTGCCGAACATGGCGAAGCCGAAGACGAGCGCGACGACGTGGGCGGTCCAGACCCCGCGCACGGCGAAGAGCCGCACGTCGATGAGCGGTTCGGCGACGCGGAGCTCGACGAGCACGAACGCGACGAGTGCGACGGCGCCGAGGACGAGCAGGCCGACGGTCTTGCCGTCACCCCAGCCCCAGGTCTGACCCTCGCTGACGGCGAGGAGGACCGCGACGAGGGAGACGGCGAGGACGGCGGTCCCGACCACGTCGAGGCGGCCCGGCTTGCGGACCGGGGACTCCGGCATGCCGAAGACGGTGCCGAGCAGGGCGATCACGACGAGGACGGCGGGCAGCCAGAACAACCAGTGCCAGGACAGGTGCTCGACGATCGGACCGGCGGCGACGATGCCGACGCCGGCACCGATGCCGAAGATCGCGGAGAGCAGCCCGATCGTGACGCTCACCTTCTCCTTCGGCAGCTCGTCACGGACGATGCCGATCGACAGGGGCATCACGGCGCCGGCCGCGCCCTGCAGCGCGCGCGCGACGATGAGGACGCCGAGGTTCGGGGCGAGCGCGGCCAGGACCGCCCCGACCAGCAGGATCGTGAGGACCACGATGAGCACCTTGCGCTTGCCGACCATGTCCCCGAGGCGACCGAGGATCGGCGTCAGCACGGACGCGGACAGCAGGTAGGCGGTGAGCACCCAGCTCGCGTCGCTCGTCGAGGCGTCGAGGTCTCGGCCGATCGTCGCGAGCGCGGGGGCGACGAGGGACTGCAGGACCGCGAAGGACAAGCCGCCGAGGGACAGGAAGACGATGATCGCCGTGCTGTTCGGGCGGTGCGCGGGTGCGGGGATCGGCGTGGAACCCGTGCGTGGGCTCGCGGTGGCGGTGGACATCGTGCTCCGTCCGGTCGATGGGGAGGCCGACGACGCTGTCGATGTCAACACTTGCTGACTCGACGAGGGTACGCGGAACCAGCGAGATGTCAACAACTGATTACATCGGTCGGTGGCGCGCTACCATCGCGGCATGAGCAAGGACGCCGCCGCCACCCGTCTCGCGCTCCTCCAGGCGGCTCGTCGGCGCTTCGCCTTCGACGGGTACCGGGCCACCACCGTCCGGGACATCGCGGCCGACGCCGGGGTGAACGTCGCGCTCATCAACCGCTACTTCCTGTCGAAGGAGGGCTTGTTCCGCGCCTGTCTCGTCCGCACCACGCCGACGTCCACGACGCCTCGGCCCGGGCCCGACCTGGAGCGCGCGATCGGCGGACTCATCCGGCACATCATCCGTTCCCCCACCGACGAGGACTCGATGCAGCTGCTCCTCCTGCTCCGGAGCTCCGGGGACGAAGCCGTCGACGACATCCGTCGGGAGACGTTGCGGGGGTACGCCGATCGTCTGGCGGGCGCGGTCCGGCCGGACGGCGTCGTCGACGAGGACCTCCTCGTCCGTGCGGAGATCGCACTGTCCGTGGTGCTCGGCATGACGATGCTCCGGACCTCCACGCGCGTGGAACCGCTGGCGTCCGCCGAGGTCGAAGCAGTCGCCGGCCCGCTCGAGGAGGCGCTCCGAGCGCTCCTCGGGGGCGGACGGTCCTGACGGGGCCGGTCCCGGTCAGGAGTCGGCGGGTCCCATCTCGACGGACACCGGTCGTTGCTCGTCGGGCAGGAGGTGCCGCGCGACCGAGGAGTGGTCGTCCTGTTCGTCGGCGTCACGCTCGCGGATGACGGCCACCGGCGTCGCGGGGGACACGAGCAGACGGGCGGGGGTCGCACGGCCGTCACCGTGGTTCACCTCGAGCCACATCCACGGCTCGTTGCGGAGGCCCTCGGTGATCCGCGCCTGCACCGACGCGACGTCCTCGTTCGCGATCGTGTACCGGTTGCCGCCGTACGAGATGACCGTGCGCTTCACAGCGTCTCTCCGCTGTCGGTCGGTTCGGGGACGATGCGGAGGCCGGCCGACGACCCCGCGGTCAGACCGAGGGCTTCGACCCAGGCACGGTTCACGGCGGGGACGCGGCTGCCCGAGTAGCGGAAGACCAGCGGCATCGACCGGTCGAGCCAGATGGCGGTCCGGCCGTCGCCGAGCTCGACGTCGTCCTTCCACGAGAACATGAACGACTCACCGCGGCGCAACTTCATGCCGATCACGATCTGCAGGTGCGTCAGGAGGCGGTCGTCGAACTCCGCGGTGAACGTCGAGTCGTAGACGAGTTTGCCCATGGTGGTGTCCTTCCGCGCCGTTCTGGCCGGCTCCGGCTGATCCTAGGCGCTCACCCAGCGAACGGCGGACAGCCTGACCGACATGCGCCGCGTCCACTACGTCAACAGCTCCTTCCTCGTCGCTGACCGCACCTGCAAGGCCCTCCTCCGGTACTGCCGCGCGCTCGCGGTGGCCGACCAGTCCGACGTCGTCGAGGTCCCCGTCGTCACCGAGACCGGGGACGCCGCCACCGCACATCTCCTCATCGGCCCCGCGAGCGAGATCTTCTCGGTGCCGGTCGACAGTGGTGCCGACGATCCCTGTGACGACGAGGTCATCGTGTACCTCGAGCGCGAGACCCTCCGCCTGCAGCCGGCGCGCCCGGCCTGGCGTGAGGAGATGACCGACGTGCCGGACCTGGACGAGTACCCCGACCTGCAGGAGCCCTGACCGTCAGGAGCGCTGCGGCCGCCACCACGGCCGTCGCGGCAGCGAACACCGGCCCGGTCCCCACGGTGGCGACGACCGTTCCGGCTGCAGCCGCTCCGAGTGCCTGTCCGAGCACCAGCACGACGAACAGCACCGACGTCCCCGAGGCCGCCCGCCCGGCGTCGACCTCGGTCGTCCACGCGATGAGCGCCCCGGTCGCCGCGGTGTAGCCCCAGCCGAACAGCACGCACGTGACGAGCGCGAGCGCGACGAGGGCCGCGGGGGGAGCGACCGGTGCCAGTCCGAGGCCGAGCGTGGCGACCGCGACCGCCGCCGAGGTGACCGTCCACGCCGTCCGTGCTCGGAGTCGACCGAGGACGCGGGCCGTCAGGGCCACCGCTGCACCGCCGACGCCCAGGGCGGTCCACGCGAGCACCGACAGGGACGCCGGGGCTCCCGCGTCGACGAGGAGTGACCGTCCGTAGGTCCACACCGCGGCGGACCCCGTGCCGAGCAGCAGCGCGACGACCACGAGGCGGCCGTGGGCGACGAACCAGTTCCACGGCGGGAGACCGACGGGCTGCGGGTGGTCCTCCCGGACGTGCCGACGCGGGTGCGTGTGGGCGTCGGCGACGAGGACAGCCGCTCCGGTCAGGACCGTGACGATCGCCGCAGCCGTCCACGCCGTGCGCCAGTCGGGCAGGAGCACGAGGGCGAGCAGCCCGGCGACGACGAGTCCCGGCCCGGTCCCGGAGTTCACGACGGCCTGCGCGCCGTCGGCGCGACCGGCGGGGAGGTCCCGCTGCACGAGTCGGACGAGTGCGGGGGAGGCGAGCCCTGCCCCGGCGGAGGCGACGACCGCGGTGACGCCGAACACCGCGGAGGTCGCGCTGGTGGCCATCCCCGCGACGCCCAGCCCGGCCGACGCGGAGGCGAGCGCCACGGTCGTGCGCGGCCGGGTCGGGGCGAGCAGGAACCCGACGAGCGCACCGACGCAGTACACGAGCGAGGAACCGGCCGCGATGAGCCCCGCGGGACCGTCTCCGAGGGACAGGGATCGCTGGACGTCCGGCAGGAACAGGCCGTACGCCAGGCGGACCAGCCCGTAGGTCGCGGCGATGAGCGCCGTGCCGCTGGCGACGAGTGCTCCGGGACGGGCGAAGAACGAAAACGGTCGTTTCACTTTTCACACCCTAGGGTGCTGCCATGACCATGCGTCCAGGGACGGAGCGGAAGCTGCTCGACGCCGCCGAGGAGCTCTTCTTCACGCGGGGCATCGCCGCGACCCCGATCGACGCCGTCCTGGAGCGGGCGGGTGTCTCCGCCGCGACGCTCTACCGCGGGTACGCCAGCAAGGAGGCGCTGGTCGCGGCCGCGCTGACCCGTCGCCACGACGAGTGGATCCGGACCTGGGACGACGCCGTGGCGCGGGCCGTCGACGACCGGGGGCGCCTGCTGGCCGTGTTCGACGCGCTCGATGCCTTCCGCTCGACCCCGACCGGGTCGCGGTGGTGCGCGTTCCTCGGGACGGCCTCCGAGTACGCCGACGCCCCCACGGAGATCGCCGCCGTCCTGCACGGCGAGACGTCGACGCTGCGCGAGCGGCTCCGCGACCGGGCGGTCCCGCTCGTCGGCGACCGCGCCGAGGTCCTCGCCGACCAGCTGCTCCTCGTCGTGTCGGGCTCGCTCGCGATGCGGCTCCGGGTCGGCGGCGGGGACACCGCGACCGCGCGGACGGTCGCCGCGGCCCTGCTCGACTGACGGCGGTGCGACGCGGGACGGACCCGTCTGCGTGCGACGCCGCGGGACGGGCGAGAGGCCGCCGGACCCGGCGGCGTCTCGGGACTCGGCGGCGTTCCGGGGTGACGCCGGCGTTTCGGGCTGGTGCGGGACGGGGCGGCCGGGGGGCGCGGGTCAGTCGCGGACGAACTGCTCGATCGGCGTGCTCCCGGTGTTGACCCGGAAGGTCTTGCCGACCGACGCGTCGTCGTGGAGCGCGGCGGCGACCAGCGCGGCGACGTCCCCGCGGGCGATGCTCGACGACGGGTCCGCCGTCTCGACCGCCCCGGTCGGCTCGTCGTCCGTCAAGGTGCTCGGCGCGACGACCGTCCAGTCGAGGGCGGAGTCGCGGAGGACGGCGTCGGCGACCGTCTTCGCCTCGGCGTAGGCGAAGAAGTCGTCGTCCTCGGGGACGCCGTGGCCGAGGCCGGCGTCCGACCAGGACACGAGCACGTAGCGGTGCACGTCGGCGTCGAGCGCGGCGTGCATCGTGCGGATGGCGGCGTCGCGGTCGACGGCCCACGTGCGGTCAGCGGACCCGCCACCGGCACCGGCCGACCACACGACGGCGTCGTGCCCGCGGACCAGGTCGGTGAGCCCGGCGATGTCGAGCTGCTCGATGTCGGCGACGACCGGCTCGGCACCGGTGGCGCGGACGTCGTCCTGCTGCTCGGCCTTCCGGATGACCGACGAGACGGTGTCACCGCGAGCGGTGAGGAGCTGCGCGGTGAGGAGGGCGACGCGGCCGTGGCCGCCGAGGATGATGACGTTGCTCATGCCTCGGACGGTACGCGCCGGGCCTGACCGGGGCGTCCCCGGGCTGGCCCTCGCGGGCGCAGACCGACCCGCGGGGACGGACTGCGCGGCACCACCACTCGGGATGCGCGGCGCTGCCGTGTCCGCGATTCGCGGATCGTCCGGTTCGTTCGTGGCACGGCCGACCCGTCACCTAGCGTGGCGGGTGCCAGGACGCACTCCCCACCGTCGTCCTCAGACATCCTCCGCGATCTGCGGAGGCCGTTCACACGGTGATCCTGGCCGCAGTCAGGGCCGTCCGAGGTCCCAGTGAGGAGGCGTCGCAGATGCACGCCACCACCGTCGTCCGCAATCCGCTCGTCGCGCTCGTCGCCGAGCACTCCACGGCCACCGCCCGGTCCGCCGTCGCCCCCAGCTCGCGCCCAGCGACCGGGTTCTCGGAGGTCCGGGAGACGGCACGGCGTCGTCTGCTGGCAGCCAGCGCGCTCGTCGTCGGCCTCGCGGCCGTGACCGCCTCCGCCCTCGCCGTGATCGTCCTCGGAGTGGCCGCGTGAGCGCCCGGACCGCCCCGTCCGGGTACGACACCGTCGCCCTGACCGAGCCGATCGACATGACCGCCCTGATGCGTGAGCAGGAGGCCCTCCATGCGTGAACCGTCCGTGATGCAACACCTCCGTGAAGACCCGCTCGAGTGGCGCCGACACGGCATGACCTCCCCGTCCGAGATCGACCGCATCGTGCAGACGAAGCTCTCCCTGGGGACCGCTGCCGAGCCGACCTACGCGGACTTCTTCCTGGTCGCAGCGTGACCGACGCTGTCGCGCCCGTGGCCCGCCCGCTCCGGGTCGGAACGAGCGCGACCGGCATCGCCGCGGAACACCAGCACATCTGGTCGCGGCTCGGTCGTCTGGAACGCTTCTGTTCCCGCGACGCGAGCACCCCGACCAGGGACCGCTGACGTGGGCGGGGCCGGCGAACGCGCTGACGACCCGTGGGTCAGGGCCCGGATCGTCGAGGCCGCGGACCGCGTGTTCAGCACCTCCGGCGCGGCCGGACTCACCGCGGGGCGCGTGGCGGGAGCCGCGCTGACCGATGCCGAAACGGTGCGAGCGCTGTTCCCCGAGCGCATCGTCGCGGTCGTCGCGGTCCTCCGCTTCCGACAGGAACGCTGGACGCTGGGGCTGGCCGCCGCAGCGGACGGGGTCGAGGACGCCCGCGACGAGATCCTCACCGTCTTCGCACACCTCGAGGCCTCGTTCGACGACGACGCCTGGACCGGGTGCGCGTTCATCAACGGCTACGGCGAGCTCGGCCACTCCGAGCCGCTCGTCGCCGCACTGGCGGCAGAGCACCTCACCATCCTCGAAGCGCACCTCCACGAGCTCGCCGCGCGCGCCGGACTCCCGGTCCACGTCGCCGACGCACTCTCGCTGCTCGTCCACGGCGCGAAGGTCGAGGCGGCCATCCACGGGACGACCCGACCCGCCCGGTCGGCACGCCTCGCCGTGGTGACGCTCATGGGTGCCTACGGGCCGACCGCGGCCTCCGCCTTCATCTGACGTCGCCGCCGTCTGCTCTGCGTCACGCGGGGTCCGGGAACCGTACACCGTCCGTCGCGGTCAGGACCTGGCAAGGGTGTCGCTCGGCCGCTCGCCGAACACCGCCGCGTACTGCTGGGCGAAGCGTCCGAGGTGGGCGAAGCCCCAGGCCGCAGCGACCTCGCGGACCGTCCGGGTCGCCGGGTCCGCGGCGAGGAGCTCCTGCCGGACCCGGTCGAGTCGCACCTGCCGGATGAACGCGTTCGGGGTGGTCTGCAGGTCACGCTGGAACGCCTCCTGCAGCGCCCGCAGGCCGATGTCGAGGTGGCGCGCCAGGCTGCTCGTCGTGATCGGCGACCGGGCGTTCTCGTGCACGTAGTCGACCGCAGCGCGCACGTGCGGGGACTGCGCGGGGGGCACGTCGGGAGTGGCGGCGTGCTGCTGCGGGTACATCTCGAGCAGGGCCGCCGACGCCAGCCGTGCCATCTCGGCGTGCAGGAGGCGCCCGGGGACGCCGTCACGCAGGGTGTGGGAGACGAGTGACACCGTGTTGTGCCACGTCCGCACCGACTGCTCCGACGGCGGGACGGTGAGGTCGAACCGGAGCCCGGCCGACACGTCCGCGCCCTGTTCGGACGCGACGCGCTCCACGACCTCGCGGGACAGGTGCACGAGCCGCTGCTCGTAGTCGTCCATCTCGAACGAGAACGTACGGTCCGGCAGCAGGGGCACCGGGACGCCGTGCACCATGTCCACGGGGTCGCCGCCGGTGTCGAGCCGGGACGCCCCCGACCGGAGCCACTGCACGATGACGGAGGACGACGGGGGCAGCGAGCCGTCGATGTGCCCGGCGAACCGCGACGTGTGCAGTGACATCGTGTCGTCGCCCATGGACGCGTACCGGAACGCGAACGGGACGGCGCTCGGCGTCGCGACGAGCTCGGCGTCGTACACACGGGCGAGGTGGGCTGCGGCATCGTCGATGTCCGTCCCGGTCACCTCGAGACGCACCGGCATCGCGTCGTCGATCGGCATCGCCTCAAGAGTCGCACGTCGGAGGCCCCGTCCGGCGTCCCGTGTCCGGGAACCGCCGTGACGGGGCCACCGTCGGCGTGGTCGAGCCCTTCAGCCGCGGATCGCCTCACCGAGCTTCACCCGGCCGCCGGTGCGGAGCAGGGCGTTCTCGTACACCCGGGCGCCGAGGAGCACGACCACCAGGGCGGATGCCAGGACGACCAGCAGCGAGAGCACGGGCTCCCACCACGCCGCCGTCCCGAGGAAGATCCGCACCGGCATCCCGATCGGGGCACTGAACGGCACGTACGACATGATGCCGAGGACCGTCGGGTCGTCCGGGGCGAACACGATGAGGAAGTACGGGATCATCAGCAGCATCATCACCGGTGTCGTGACGCTGCCGACGTCCTCCTGGCGGGACACCAGCGCCGCCGACGCCGCGAACAGCGCCGCGATGAGGACGAACCCGATCGCGAAGAAGCCGACGAACCACAGCGCGCTCGGACCGAGCAGCGTGAACAGGTTGTCCTGCCCGGTGACCGCCAGGGCGACGGCCGCGGCGATCGCGATCGCGACGATCTGCCCGAGCGCCATGACGCTGTTGCCGATCACCTTGCCCGCCAGCAGCGCCCGTGCCGGGATCGCCGCCATCAGGATCTCCACGACGCGGGTCGACTTCTCCTCCACGACGCTCTGCGCGATGGACTGACCGAACGTCACCGCGGAGGCGAAGAACACGACGCCGAACGCGATGCCGACGAGCGAGACGAGGCCGGGCGGGAGCGCGTCGGGGTCGAGCAGGTCGACCTGCGGCGACACGCTCAGCGCCGACACCACGTCGGTGGGGGCGCTGTCGAGGCCGACGAGCCGGAAGCCGAGCTGGCCGCCGTCCGGGACGACCGCGGCGTCGACCTCGCCCTCGCGGACCAGGCGCTCCGCCGCGTCCCGGTCCGCCGTCTCGGTCACGTCGAGACCGTCCGTCGTCGGCAGGGTCACGCCGCTCACCACGGCGACGGGGGTCGTGGCGTCCGCCGCCGACTTCCCGACGATCCCGCCGACGACGATGCCGACGACGACCATCACGAGCAGGATCGCCGCCGAGACGACGAACGCCTTGCTCCGGAGCCGCGCCTGGATCTCGCGCACCGTCACGAGCCGGACGGCGTCGACCGTGCTGCTGTCGAAGAGGCTCATCGGACGACCTCCGTGAAGACCTCGCTGAGCCGGGGGACCCGCGGACCGAACGACGCCACGGTGCCGCGTGCGACGGCCCGCTGCAGGACGGCCTGCGCCACGGACTCGTCCGCCTCGAACAGGGCGTACCCGCCGTCGAAGGTGCGGACGCGGACGCCGGGCTCGTCGCGGACCCACGCCACGTCGTCCGCCACCAGGAGCTCCCATGCGGCAGGACCGGCGGTCCGCCGCAGTTCGTCCTGCGGTCCGGCGGCACGGATCCGGCCGTCGGCGATGACGACCACGTCGTCGCAGAGCCGCTCCACGACGTCGAGCTGGTGACTTGAGAACAGCACCGGGACACCGTCGGCCGCGGTCTCCCGCAGCACACCGAGCACGGTGTCGACCGCCATCGGGTCGAGGCCGGAGAACGGTTCGTCGAGCACGAGCACCTCGGGCCGGTGGGCGAGCGCGGCGGCGACCTGCACGCGCTGCTGGTTGCCGAGCGAGAGCTTCTCGACGGGGTCGCCGGCGTGCGTGGTGAGCTCGAGGCGCTCGAGCAGCTCGGCCGTCCGGGCCGCGGCGGTCCGTCGGTCCACACCGTGCAGGCGGGCCAGGTACGTGACCTGCTCGGCGACGGGCATCTTCGGGTACAGCCCGCGCTCCTCCGGCATGTAGCCGAACCGGCGGCGGTCGGTCGGTCCGATCGGTGCGCCGTCGAGCGCGACCGTGCCGCTGTCGGCGTCGAGCACGCCGAGCATGATGCGCATGGTCGTCGTCTTGCCGGCACCGTTGCCGCCGACGAACCCGGTCAGTCGTCCGCGTCCGACGCTGAAGCCGACGTCGTCGAGCACACGGCGCTCGCCGAAGTGCTTCGTCACTCCCTCGATGGTGAGCATGGGGTCCCCTTCCGCAGCGGCCGTCGCTGCGCCTCCGACGCTATTGCGGTGGCGGGCGGCGGCGCCTCCGGCACGAGACGGGGATCGCGGGCGTCGGCGTCTCCGCCGCGCGGGGGAGGACCGCGGCGGCTCACTCGCCGGAACGCACCACCCCGTGCTCGTACGCCCAGACCACGGCCTGGATCCGGTCGCGCACGCCGAGCTTCTGCAGGACGTTCGAGACGTGCGTCTTGACGGTCGCCTCGCCGACGAACAGCTGGCCGGCGATCTCGGCGTTGCTGAGCCCCCGACCGAGCAGCCGCAGCACCTCGGTCTCGCGTTCCGTCAGACCCGGCAGAGTCACGTCCGCGTCGGGCACGGCCTGGTCGACCACCGGCACGCTGGCCGTGGTCGCCCGACTGATCACCCGGCGCGTGACGTCCGGAGCGAGCAGGGCGTCACCGCGGGCGACGGTCCGGACGGCCTCGATGAGCTTCTCCGGCGAGGCGTTCTTCAGCAGGAACCCGCTCGCCCCGGCGGCCAGGGCGTCGAAGAGGTACTCGTCGGTGTCGAAGGTCGTGAGGACGAGCACGGCCGGTGGGTTCGGGCCCGCGGTGATCCGGCGCGCCGCTTCGAGGCCGTCGACACCCGGCATCTGCACGTCGAGGCAGACCACGTCCGGTCGGTGCTCGGCGACGGCAGCCACCGCGCCCGCACCGTCGGCGGCCTCGGCGACGACCCGGACACCGGGCTCCGACTCGAGGATGACCCGGAAGCCGGCGCGGACCAGGTCCTGGTCGTCGGCGAGCACGACCCGGATCACGTCGTCGGCAGCCATGCCCGCACCAGGTAGCCGCCGCGGTCCCGCGGTCCGATCTCGATCCGCCCGCCGACCGCCGCCACGCGCTCACGCATGCCGACGTGTCCGAGCCCGCTGCCGCCCGCCGACCGGGAGGCCCGTGCCCCGGCGCCCGTGTCCGTCACCTCGAGCTCCACCGCGTCCGGCAGGTACCGGAGCCGCAGGTCGGCCCGTGCGTCCGGTCCGGCGTGCTTGAGGACGTTCGTCACCGCCTCCTGCGCGATGCGGTAGGTCACCGCGGCGACGGTCGGCGGGACCGGTCGTTCGTCACCGACGACGCTGAACCCGGTCTCGTGCCCGGCGTCCGTGGCGGCCCGGGCGAGTTCCGGCAGCCGGGTGAGGCCCTCGGTGCTCGGCGCTTCCGCCGGGGTCGTCGGGGCGTCCGTGCCGGGTTCCCGCAGCGTGCCGAGCATCCGGCGGAGTTCCTCGACCGCGGTCCGGGCACTGTCCTCGACGACGCCGAGGGACGCCACCGCCTGCGCCGGGTCGCGGTCGAGCACGCGCCGCGCGGCCCCGGCCTGGACGCCCATGAGCGAGACGTGGTGGGCGACGACGTCGTGGAGCTCACGGGCGATCCGGACGCGTTCGAGCGCGACCGCCTGCGCCGCCGACCGCTCGCGTTCCGCGGCGAGCTCGGCCGTGCGCTGGCCGAGCTCGTGCGCGGCGACGGCCGCTGCCCAAGCCCGGTTGCCCGAGTACCAGGCGGCACCGAAGTAGACGAGGTTGATGACGATCGTGAGGAGCGAACTCGCGACGAACGGCGGGATGACGGAGTGACCGTCGTCGGGCAGCGCGCTCGGCACCGACCAGCGGAAGACGATCGCCAGGAACACCCACGCGAACATCCCGGCGATGACGACCCAGCGCACGGCCTCGGCCCGCACGCGGTCGGAGCACCACGCCCCGACGGTGTACAGCGCGATGAACAGCGTGAAGTTGGTGAAGAGCCCCTCGGGCACGTGCAGCAGTTGCGTGGCCGCGAAGGCCAGCGCGGCGACGACGGCCACCGTCATCGGGAACCGGCGGCGGAACGCCAGGGGCCCGGCGTTCGCGACGACCATCAGTGCGCACACCCACCACGCCGCCGGGTCGTCGTACAGCCCCACGGCGGAGTACAGGGTCACCGAGACCGCGAGCGCCCCCGCGAGCACCAGCGCCAGGACCGCGTCCTGCCGGTGCTCGCGGGGACCCACCGGCAGCCGTGACCAGCCGTCGTCCTGCGTCGGACCGCCCCCGGCGGTCGCCCCCGTGCCCGTCATGCCACCACGGTAGCGGCACGGCCGCGCCGCCCGGCGGCGGACCGGACGTCAGCGGTAGGCGCGCTCGTACGGGGCGGGCTTGTACGGCAGGTCCACCCGGAGCGCCTGGGCGGCCCGGATCGGGAAGTTCGGGTCGCGCAGCGCACCCCGTCCGACGAGGACCACGTCGGCCTGCCCGAGGGCGACGATCTGCTCGGCCTGGAAGGCGTCGTCGATCATGCCGACGGCCGCGACCGGGATCCCGGTGGCCTGCCGGATCGCGGTCGCGAAGGGCAGCTGGTACCCGGGGCCGACCGGGATGCGGGCGTCCGCCACGTTGCCGCCGGTGGAGACCGACACGAGGTCGACGCCGTGTCCGCCGAGCCACGTGGAGACCTGTTCGGTCTCGGCGAGGTCCCAGCCACCCTCGACCCAGTCGGTCGCGGACAGGCGCACGACGAGCGGGACGGCCTCGCCGACCTCGGCGCGCACGGCGTCGACGGTCTCGAGCAGGGCCCGCGCCCGGTTCTCGAGCGAGCCGCCGTACTGGTCGGTGCGCTCGTTCGACAGCGGTGACAGGAACTCGTGCAGCAGGTACCCGTGGGCGCCGTGCAGCTCGAGCAGGTCGAAGCCGGCGTCGACGGCGCGACGGGCCGCAGCGGCGAACGCACGGACGACCTCGGCGATGCCCTCGGTCGTGAGCTCGGTCGGGACGTGCAGGCCCGGGAACGCGATCGGCGACGGACCGACCGGCTGCCACCCGCCCTGCTCCGGCGCGACGTTGCCGCCGCCCGCGGTCGGTCCCCACTCACGGCTGGTCGAGGCCTTGCGGCCGGCGTGCGCGAGCTGGATCCCGGCGACCGCACCCTGGCTGTGGATGAAGTCGGTGATCGGTCGGAAGGCGTCTCGCTGGTCGTCGTTCCACAGGCCGAGGTCCTGCGGGCTGATGCGGCCCTCGGGGACGACGCCGGTGGCCTCGACGACGACCGCACCGGCACCGCCACGGGCGAGGGCGCCGAGGTGGACGAGGTGCCACGGGGTCGGGACGCCGTCCTGCGCCTCGACCATGTACTGGCACATCGGCGGGATCCACACGCGGTTCCGGATCTCGAGGCCGCGGAGGGTGATGGGGTCGAAGAGTGCGTGGGTCACGCGGGTCCTTCCGTTGGTCGTGCAGGGGACCGGCCGACGGACGTGGAGCCGCCGGGAGGCCCGTCCACAGTACGACTGTCGACGTACTGCTCGCCCAGGCGCCTCCCCTGTGCGCGAGGTGAGTGCGACGGCACTACGCTCGGACGCGGCCCGCGACGCGATGCTGCGCCAGGTCTGCGGGCTGACCGAACTCTGGCGTCCAGGAGGACCGAAGTGACCGAATCCGCACCCGTCGACCCCACGACGACCGCAGGGTGGAAGCAGCTCGCCGGCATCGCCGACGGCTTCTCCCCGGACCTCCGTGGGTGGTTCGACGCCGACCCCGGTCGTGCCGAGAAGTACACCTTCCAGGCAGCCGACCTGACCGTCGACCTCTCCAAGGGCCTGGTGACCGAGGAGGTCCTGCAGGCCCTCCTCCAGGTCGCCGAGGACACCGGCGTCGCCGAGCGGTACCAGGCGATGATCTCCGGCGAGCGGATCAACGTCACCGAGGACCGTGCCGTCCTGCACACCGCGCTGCGCCGTCCGGCGGCGACCGAGGGCCTCGTGCCCGCCGCGCCCCTGACCGTCGACGGGCAGGACGTCGACGCCGACGTGCACGCCACGCTCGAGAAGGTCTACGGCTTCGCCGAGCAGGTCCGTTCCGGCGCGTGGACCGGTGTCACCGGCAAGCGCATCGAGACCGTCGTCAACATCGGCATCGGCGGGTCCGACCTCGGCCCGGTCATGGTCTACGAAGCCCTCAAGCCGTACGTGCAGCAGGGGCTCGAGGTCCGCTTCGTCTCGAACATCGACCCGGCCGACATCGCCGAGAAGACGGCCGGCCTCGACCCCGAGACCACGCTCTTCATCGTCGCGTCGAAGACCTTCGGCACCCTCGAGACGCTCACGAACGCCCGTCTCGCCCGCCAGTGGCTGTGGCAGGGTCTCGGCCTCGCCGACGCCGGCGACGACGAGAAGAAGGACGCCGTCGCGAAGCACTTCGTCGCCGTCTCGACCGCGCTCGACAAGGTCGCCGCGTTCGGCATCGACCCGGAGAACGCCTTCGGCTTCTGGGACTGGGTGGGCGGCCGCTACTCGGTCGACTCCGCCATCGGCACGAGCGTCGTCATCGCGATCGGCAAGGAGAACTGGGAGCAGTTCCTCGCCGGCTTCCACGCCATCGACGAGCACATGCGCACCGCGCCGCTCGCCGAGAACGTCCCGGTCCTGATGGGCCTGCTCAACGTCTGGTACACGAACTTCCTCGGGGCGCAGAGCCACGCGGTCCTGCCGTACACGCAGTACCTGCACCGCTTCCCCGCGTACCTGCAGCAGCTCACGATGGAGTCGAACGGCAAGCGGGTCCGCTGGGACGGCTCGGACGTCGTCACCGACACCGGCGAGGTCTTCTGGGGTGAACCCGGCACGAACGGCCAGCACGCGTTCTACCAGCTCATCCACCAGGGCACGCGCCTGATCCCGGCCGACTTCATCACGGTCGCGAAGCCCGCGCACGCGCTGCAGGACGAGACCGGCGACGGGAAGGCCGTGCAGCCGGGCCAGGACGTGCACACCCTGTTCCTCGCGAACTTCTTCGCCCAGTCGAAGGCGCTCGCGTTCGGCAAGACCGCCGACGAGGTCCGCGCCGAGGGCACCACGGACGAGGCGATCGTCGCCGCCCGCACCTTCACCGGGAACAAGCCGAGCACGTCGATCCTGGCGCCCGAACTCACCCCGAGCGTCCTCGGCCAGCTGATCGCCCTCTACGAGCACATCGTGTTCACCGAGGGGACCATCTGGGGCATCGACTCGTTCGACCAGTGGGGCGTGGAGCTCGGCAAGCAGCTCGCGCTGCAGGTCACCCCGGCCGTGCAGGGCGACCGTGCGGTCCTCGACGCGCAGGACTCCTCGACGAAGGCGCTCATCGCGAAGTACCTCGAGCTGCGCGGCTGACGCCGCCGCCCGGCCGGGAGGCCCGGGGCACGCAGGCAGGGCGACGTCCCTGTCCGGCGGGCCCCGGGCCTCCCGTCATCCCGGGCCTCCCGTCATCCCGGGCCTCCGGTCGTCCCGGGCCGGCCGTCCGGGCCGGTCGTGCGTCCGGCCCTCAGGTGCGTCGGGCGAGCACCACGGAGTCCTCGAGCGTCGCCGTGCCACCGTCCGGTCCGGTGACGGTCCGCGTGCGCAGCTCCGCGACCGCGACCGTCCACCCGGCACCGAGTGCGAGCTGGCTGACCTGTTCCCCGGGCCCGACCAGGGGCTCGGCGTGCGCGTGCTCCTCGTGAGCGGCCCAGGACGGCGAGCCCGCGTGCCCGATCACGAGCAGGCGTCCCCGCGGGGCGACGAACGTCGTCGCACGGCGCAGCACCGCCGCCCGCGGGAACGACACCGACGAGTGCAGGAACGACGCGGACACGAGGTCGAACCGGTCGTCGGTGTTCCACCCGGCCAGGTCGGCCTGCACCCACCGCACCCGGTCGCCGAGCCCGGCACGTTCCGCCTCGGCCCGGCCCCGGTCCAGCGCGTTCGGCGCGATGTCCACCGCGGTCACCCGCCACCCCTGCGCCGCCAGCCACAGGGCGTCGCCGCCCTCGCCGGACCCGAGGTCGAGGGCGGTGGGGCCGGTCTCGGCGCCGACGCGGTTCGACGCGCGATCGTCGTCCGTTCCGGGGACGAGCGGCCCGAGCGTGTCGACCAGGGATGCGTTCGGCCGCCCCGACCAGATCGGCGAGTCCCCGTAGCGGGCCGTCCAGAACGTCTCGGCTTCGGACCGGGGAGCGGGGTACGCAGTCATGCGCGCAGCATCCCACCGGCGCTCATCCAGGGCCAGTACGATTGCCGGATCGGCAACGGGGACGACAACCCCGGGGTCCGTTCGACGCAGTCGCAACGGAGACCCAGCCTCGATACGGAAGTATGTGCAAGTGACGATCATGACCGAGCGGCCTCAGCAGGACACCCCGAGCGCCGAGACGGAGCGACCCGGCAACGCGACCGTCCGTTTCCAGAACGCCGCGATCCTCGCCGTGGAGACCACCGTCGCCGAGCGCGTGACCACGTCCGCGGACATCGAGGAGAAGCTCCGCGGTGTGCTCCGCCGCCTGCGCCTGCCGATGGGGCTGCTCGAACGCGTCGCCGGGGTGCGGGAGCGCCGCAACTGGGGCGAGGACCAGTCCTTCCAGACCGCCGCGATCGACGCCGGACGTCGGGCGATGGCGGCCGCGGGGATCAAGCCGGAGGACGTCGGCCTGCTCATCAACACGTCGGTGACCCGTCCGCACCTCGAGCCCTCGGTGGCCGTGCGGCTGCACCACGGTCTCGGCCTGCCGACGTCGGCGATCAACTTCGACATCGCGAACGCCTGCCTCGGCTTCGTCAACGCGATGAGCGTCGCCGCGGGCATGATCGACTCCGGTCAGATCAAGTACGCGCTCATCGTGGACGGCGAGGACGCCGACCAGGTGCAGCTCAACACGATCGACCGCCTGAACCAGGGCGGCCGGAACCGCAAGGACTTCATGAGCGAGTTCGCCAGCCTGACGCTCGGCTCCGGCGCTGCCGCCGCCGTGCTCGGCCCGGCCGACCTGCACCCGACCGGCCACCGGATCGTCGGCGGCGTCACCCGCGCGGCGACCCAGTGGTACGACCTGTGCGTCGGCAGCGTGGACGGGATGTTCACGGACGCGAAGATGCTGCTCAAGGGCGGCATGGAACTCGTCGTCGCCGCCTGGAACGAGGCCCGCGCCCACTTCGACTGGGCCGACATGGACCGCTACGTCCTGCACCAGGTCTCGGACGTGCACACGAACGCCTTCGTCCAGGCGATCGGTGTCGAGCGCGACAAGGTCCCCACCACCTACGAGCGCTTCGGCAACGTCGGCCCGGCGTCGATCCCGATCACCCTCGCGGACGAGGTCACCCGTGGCTCGATCCGCCCCGGGGACCGCGTGTTCCTCGGCGGCGTCGGCTCCGGCATCAACACGGCGATGATGGAACTGCGCTGGTGACACCGCGGTTGCCCCGCGTCGCCGCGACCACGGCTCCGGCGACGCTCCCGCCGCCCCTGCCCGGACTCGACCCCGCGTGGTCCCGTCTGGTCACCGTCCCCGCGTCAGCCGGTCCGACGGCGGGCACGGCCCGACCCGAGCGCACCTGGCACCTGCTCGACACGGCCGGGCAGCTCGACGAGCTCGGCCTGGAGCCCGTCGGCACCCTGCTGTGTGTGCACGGCAACCCGACGTGGTCCTACCTGTGGCGCTCGGTGCTCGCGCGCTCGCTCGAGGTCGCCGCGGCCGGTGGCCCCGTGTGGCGTGTGGTGGCCGTCGACCAGCTCGGGATGGGTTTCTCGGAGCGCACCGGCGAGGACCACCGTCTGGCCGACCGGGTCGCGGACCTCGGCGCGTTGACCGACGAGCTCGGCCTGACCGGGCCGGTCGTCACGCTCGGCCACGACTGGGGCGGTGTCGTCTCGCTCGGCTGGGCCGTCGACCACCCCGACCTCGTCGTCGCGGTGACGACCTGCAACACCGCGGTCCACCAGCCCGACGACGCCCCGATCCCGGCACCCCTGCGCCTCGCACTCCGCCCGCACCTGCTCGGCCGGGCCACGGTCGTGACGCCGGCGTTCATCGAGACCACCCTCGCGATCGCGCACCCGCGGCTCGACCGGGCGACCGCCGACGCCTACCGCGCCCCGTACCGCGGCGCTGCCCGACGCGGGGCGGTCGGCGGGTTCGTCGCGGACATCCCCGTCGACGCGCAGCACCCGAGCGCGGCCGAACTCGACCGCATCGCAGCCGGCGTCGCGGCGCTCGACGTTCCCGCCCTGCTCCTCTGGGGGCCGCGCGACCCGGTGTTCCTCGAGCGGTACCTCGACGACCTCGCGGCCCGTCTGCCGCAGGCCGACGTGCACCGGTTCGAGGGCGCCGGTCACCTGCTGCCGGACGACGCCGACGTGGCCGGGACGGTCTTCGACTGGCTCGGCGACCGCCTGCCGGACGGCGAGGTGCCGGCGGACGGTGGTGCGGGCCTCCCGGCCGCCGATGCCGATGCCGATCCGGGCCGCCCGCTCTGGGCTCACCTCGAAGAGCTGCGGGACAGCGACGACGCTGCCCTGGTCGAGATGGCCGCCCCCGGCGGGACCCGCACGATCAGCTGGCGGCTGCTCGCCCGACGGATCGAGGAGGTCGCCGCGGGACTCGTCGACCTCGGTGTCCGTCCCGGCGACCGCGTGTCGCTCCTCGTGACCCCCGGCGCGGACCTGACCGCCGCCCTGTACGCCTGCGTGCGCGTCGGCGCGGTCGTCGTCGTCGCCGATGCCGGTCTCGGCCTCCGCGGGCTGACCCGGGCCGTCCGCGGTGCCCGGCCCGACTGGGTCATCGGCGCGCTGCCCGGACTCGCCGCCGCACGTGCGCTCGGCTGGCCCGGCCGCCGCATCGCCACCATCGCGCTCCCCGCACCGGCCCGTGCGGCCCTGCGCGTCGAGCACACCCTCGCCGCCGTCGCCCGCCGGGGAGCAGCACGCCTCGCCGCCGGCACCGCGCTGCCGGCAGCCCCGGCGCCCGACGCCCCGGCCGCGGTGCTCTTCACCTCGGGGTCGACCGGGCCCGCGAAGGGCGTCGTCTACACGCACGGCCAGCTCGGCGCGGTGCGGGACGCGCTCGCCGGGCAGTACGACGTCGGCGTCGGCACCGGACTGGTCGCCGGGTTCGCGCCCTTCGCGCTCCTCGGTCCCGCGCTCGGCGCTCGCTCCGTGGCACCGGACATGGACGTCACCGCGCCGCGCACCCTGACCGCCCGTGCGGTCGCGGACGCCGTCGCCGCGGCGGGAGCCACCGTCGTGTTCCTGTCGCCGGCCGCGATCGCGAACGTCGTCGCGACGGCGTCGGCGCTCACCGACGACGACCGCCGGGCACTCGGCCGCGTGCGGCTGTTCCTGTCGGCCGGAGCCCCGGTGTCGGCCGCGCTGCTGACCGCCGCGACCGAGCTCATGCCGAACGCCAGCGCCCACACCCCCTACGGGATGACCGAGGGGCTGCTCATGACCGACGTGGACCTCGACCGGGTCACGGCCGCCTCGGCGTCCGCGTCGTCGGGCATCTGCGTCGGCCGACCCGCTGCGTCCGTCCGGGTGCGCATCGCACCCCTCGACGCTGACGGCCGGGCGACCGGAGCGCTCACGGAGACGCCCGACGTCACCGGCGAGATCGTCGTCGCGGCGCCGCACGTGCGGGACCACTACGACCGGCTCTGGCGCACCGACCGGGTCTCCCGTCTCGGGGTGGACGACCCGCGCGGACACCGCACCGGGGACGTCGGACACCTCGACGCCTCCGGGCAGCTCTGGGTCGAGGGCCGCATGCAGCACGTCATCACGGCCCCGACCGGTGTCGTGACCCCGGTCGGGCCCGAGCAGCGCACGGAACGCGTCCCGGGCGTCGGGCGCGCGGGTGTCGTCGGCGTCGGTCCGTCCGGTACGCAGCAGGTGGTCGCCGTGGTGGAGACCGTCCCGGCCGCCCGTCGCCCCGCGCTCGCCGACCCGGCGCTCGCGGACGCCGTCCGGGCAGCGGCCGGGGTGCCCGTCGCCGCGGTGCTCGTCGTGCCGGAACTGCCGACCGACATCCGCCACAACTCGAAGGTGGACCGGGCACGCCTCGCGCGCTGGGCGTCCTCGGTGTTGGCGGGCGGACGGATGACCCGCCCGTGACGGTCCTGGTGACCGGTGCCAGCGGCTTCCTCGGGCGCGCCGTCGCCGCTGCCCTCCGGGACGCCGGGCACGACGTCCGGACCTTCCAGCGGCGACCGACGGGCGTCGACGGGGTGGTCGACGTCCTCGGCACGGTGACCGACCCGGCAGCGGTGCGGTCCGCCGTGCAGGGCGTCGACGCCGTGGTGCACCTGGCCGCCAAGGTCTCGCTGGCCGGGGACCCGGCCGACTTCGAACGGGTCAACGTCGCGGGCACGCGGGACCTGCTCGCGGCCGCGCGCGACGCCGGCGTCACACGGTTCGTCTTCGTCTCGTCCCCGTCGGTCGCCCACGCGGGAGCGTCCATCGCCGGGGACGACGCCACGACGGCCTCGCCCGGCAACGCCCGCGGCGAGTACGCCCGGACGAAGGCCGCCGCCGAACTGCTCGCGCTCGCCGCCGACGCCCCCGGGTTCGCGGTCGTCGCCGTCCGCCCGCACCTGGTCTGGGGCCCAGGCGACGAGCAGCTCGTCGGCCGCATCGTGGACCGCGCACGTCGTGGCCGTCTGCCGGTGCTCGACTCCGGTGCCGCCCTCATCGACTCCTGCTACGTCGACAACGCCGCGACCGCCATGGTCGCCGCGCTGGACCGCGCGGAGGCCGTGCACGGCAACGTCTACGTGGTCACGAACGGGGAGCCCCGACCGGTCGGGGAACTGCTGGCACGGATCTGCGTCGCGTCCGGCGTCCCGGCACCGGGGGCACACGCGCCGTCCGGGCTCGCCCGCGCGGTCGGGTCCGCGGTGGAGGCCGTGTGGCGCGTCCGACCCGGCACCGACGAGCCGCCGATGACGCGGTTCCTGGCGGAGCAGCTGTCGACCGCCCACTGGTTCGACCAGCGGCGGACCCGGCGGGACCTGCACTGGGAGCCGACGGTGTCGATCGACGACGGCCTACGGGCGCTGGCCGGGGCGCGCTGAGCCGTCGCGCTGCGCGGGGTCACCGCTCGAGGAGCATCCGGCGCGCGAGCCGTGCGATCTCGCGGGTCGCGGGGGAGAGCGGGACGTCCCGCCGTCGGACGAGGGCGATCGTGTCGTACAGCGGCTCCGCGAACGGCACGGTGTGGACCCCGGCCGGGAAGGTCGGTGCCTCGGCGACTGCCCGCGAGACGATCGTGTCACCGGCACCCCGGGCGACGAGGTCGAGCGCCGAGTCGACGTGTTCGACCTCGATCCGGGCGGTGAGCGTGACCCCGGCGAACTGCGCCCGTTCGGCCAGCTGCCGCCGGGTCGGATCACGCCACCCGTAGTGGGCGTCGTACAGGATGAGGTCCGCGGCCGCCAGGTCCTCGATCGTCACCGGCCGCGCGGTCCGCGCCGGGTCCGCCGAGGCGTAGAGGACGTCGTCGCGGCGGAGCGGCGTCACCTCGAGACCGTCGGCGTCGATCGGCAGGACGACGAGTCCCGCCTCGAGGTCCCCGGCGGTGACGGCATCGGCGACCTCGACCGAGTTCAGGCCGATCACGCGGAGCCGGACGTCCGGGTAGCGGGAGTGGAACCGTTCGAGCAGGCGGGACAGGAAGTAGTAGTTCGCGTTGCGCAGGAGACCGAAGGTGGCGACACCGCCCTGGAGGCTCGTGAGGTCCCGGAGCGTCCGGTCGGCGTCGTCGGCCGCCTCGACCGCCCGGCGCGCGTGCGGGAGGAGCGCCTCGCCGGCGCTCGTCAGCACGAGGCGGCGGCTGCCCCGGGTGAACAACCGCACCCCGTAGGACTCCTCGAGCCGACGGACCAGTTCCGACACGGACGGCTGCGCCATGCCGAGCTGGGCGGCGGCAGCGGAGAACGAGCCCGCCGTCGTGATGACGAGGAAGGCACGCAACTGGGTCAGGGTCACAGGGGAACCCTATGGGTGGTCGTGGATCATCTGGCCTTGTCCTTGCCGATCAGCCCGGGCAGGGTCGTCTCCATGAAGCTCAGCCCTCGTTTCGTGGCGGACAACGCCGACCGGTTCTCGTTCCTCAAGGCCCCGGCCGTGGACGCCCCCGAGGCCCAGCGCGACCCCGCCGTCGCCGAACGGGTCGCCGGGATGCTCGCCGAGATCCAGCGCGACGGGTTCGAGGCCGTCCAGCGGTACGCCCGCGAACTCGACCACGCCGACGTCGTCGAGCTGAGCGCCGAGGAACTCGCCGCGACCGGTGACCGGCTCACCCCGGAACTCCGCGCGGCCATCGAACTCGGTGCTGCGCGCACGCAGCAGTTCGCGCGTCTGCAGCGCGAGCACCTCGCGGACTTCTCCGCAGAACTCGTCCCCGGGCTCACCGTGGGACAGCGCTACGTCCCGGTCGGCAGTGTCGGCGCGTACCTGCCGGCCGGGCGCTTCCCCCTCACGGCGAGCGCGTTCATGAGCGTCGGCGTCGCGAAGGCCGCGGGCGTCCCGACCGTCGTGGCCTGCACCCCGCCGCAGCCGGACGGTGGCGTGAACGCGGCCGTGGCGTACGCGGCGTACGTCTCCGGTGTCGACCGGCTGTTCGTCGTCGGCGGCGTCCAGGCGCTCGCCGCCATGGCGTTCGGTCTGCTCGGCGCGGCACCGGTCGACATGATCGTCGGTGCCGGGAACGCCTTCGTCGCCGAGGCGAAGCGCCAGCTCTTCGGTGCCGTGGCCATCGACCTGCTGGCCGGGCCGTCCGAGGTCGCCGTGATCGCGGACGAGACCGCCGACCCGGAGCTCGTGGCCGCCGACCTGCTCGGCCAGGCGGAGCACGGCCCGAACTCCCCGGCGGCGCTCGTCACCACCTCCCGCACGCTCGGCGAGGCGGTCATCGCGGAGGTCGAGCGGCAGCTGCCGACCCTGTCCACGAACGAGATCTGCGGACCCGCCTGGCGCGACCACAGCTCGGTCGTGCTCGTCGGGGATCGCGAGTCCGCCGCAGCGGTCATGGACGAGTACGCTCCGGAACACCTCGAGGTGCAGACCGCGGACGACGCCTGGTACCACGACCGCCTCACGAACTACGGCTCGCTGTTCATCGGCACGTGGAGCACCGTTGCCTACTCCGACAAGGGCATGGCGGGCACGAACCACACCCTCCCCACCGCGGGCGGCGCGAAGCACAGCGCCGGCCTGTCGGTGAGCCGGTTCCTCAAGCCGCTCACCTACCAGCACATCGCCCGCGAGGCCACCCCCGAGCTGGCCGACGCCGTCGACGTCATCTCGGCGAGCGAGGGCATGTCCGCCCACCGCGCCACCGCCACCCTGCGGACCGAGCGGCTCACACGCTCCACCACCCCCGAACCCGACCACACGACCCGGAAGTGACCATGACCACACCAGCCGCACGCCGTCGAGGTCTCCTCGCCACGGTGCCCGTCATCGGCCTCGTCGTCGCCCTCGCCGGGTGCTCGGCCCCCGGCTCCGGAGGGCCCGTCGGCCAGGTCGACCAGCCCGAGATCACGAAGAAGGTCGCCGCGTCGGACATCGACGGTGACACGACGCTGACGATGTGGGCCGACGTCGCCGAGAAGCCGCTCATGGAGAAGCTCGTCCCGGCCTACGAGAAGGCCTACCCGGACGTCGACGTCCGGATCACGTACAAGAGCTTCGACGACCTCATCGCGACCGTCGTGAACGCCGCCAACTCGGCGAACGCCCCGGACCTCTTCCAGGGCAACATCGGCTACGCGGTCGACGGGGCGCTCGTCAAGGGCGACCTGGTCCGGCCGCTCGACGACGTGGCGGACGTGTACGGGTGGTCGACGGGCACCGGGGCCTCGACGCTCGGGCCCGCACGCTGGAACGACGACGGCACGGCGTTCGGCTCGGGCACGCTCTACGGCATGTCCGTGATCAGCGAGGTGCAGGGCATCTACTACGACGAGCGGAAGCTCGACGAACTCGGGCTCGAACCGCCGACGTCGATCGACGACCTCGAGCAGGACCTCGCGACTGCGAAGGCAGCGGGCGAGCAGCCGATCATGCTCGGCAACTCCGACCAGTACGCCGCCACCCACGTCTTCTCGGACATCGCCGCGACGAAGCAGGACCCGTCGTCGATCGCCGCCTGGATCGGCGGGAAGTCGGGTTCGACCTTCGCGACCAAGGGCAACGAGGAAGCCGCCCAGACCATGCGCGACTGGGCCGAGAAGGGGTACTTCGGGTCCGGCTACGACGGGCTGAGCAACGAGGACGCCATCGCCCGGTTCGCCGACGGCAAGGGCGTGTTCTTCGTCGGCGGCTCGTGGAACGGCGCCTCGCTCGACTCTGACTCCTTCGGGTTCGCTCCGCTGACGTCCGGCGGTGTCGGTGCCACGGCGTCCCCGTGGCACATCAGCACGAAGTCCGAGCACCAGGAGGCGGCCATCGCGTTCCTCGGGATGATGCACAGCCCCGAGGTCGGCCAGTGGATCCTCGACACCGGCCGCCTGCCGGTGGTCACCGACGGCGTCAGCTCGCAGGACCGGCTCCAGGAGCAGACCCTGACCGCGCTGAAGGACACCATCGCGGCGGGCACCCAGGTCGGGTACTACGACTGGAGCACCACGGACATGCTCACCGCGATGGGCGGAGCGCTGCAGGAGGTGATGGCCGGCCGGACGACGCCGTCCGAGTTCACCGACACGGTCCAGCGGACCTGGGCGAAGGCGCACGACTGACATGGCGGCCACGCTCGTCGAGCGCGGGACCGACCGGGCGACGTCACGTCGGCGTCGCCCGGCCGCCACCCGTGTCAGCTGGAGTTCGCTCCTGTACGTCGCCCCGGCCCTGGCGTTCTTCGTCGTGTTCGTCGTGGTGCCGATCGTCCAGTCGGTGCGCATCTCGTTCTACGACTGGGACGGCATCAGCGTCGCCACCCCGGCCGGGTTGTCGAACTACGCGGCGGTCTTCGCGGACGCCGACCTCCGTCAGGCGCTCGGACACTCGGTCGTGCTGCTGTTCTTCTACGCCGCACTGCCCGTCCTGGTCGGGCTGGTACTCGCGGGCGCGATGTCGCGGATCCGCATCCACGGCCTGACCGTGTTCCGGGCGGTGCTGTTCCTGCCGCAGATCCTGTCGAGCGTCGTCGTCGCCGTGGCCTGGCGCGGGTTGCTCGCCGAGGACGGTCCCGTCAACGGCTTCCTCCGGGCGGTCGGGCTGGGCGGTCTCGCCCGCAGCTGGCTCGGTGACTTCGGCACCGCCCTGCCGTCCATCGGGCTCATCGGGACCTGGGTCGAGTACGGCCTGTGCATGGTGCTCTTCCTGGCCGGCATCGCGACGATCGACCGGTCCCTCTACGAGGCGGCCCGGCTCGACGGCGCCGGGGCGATCCGGGAGTTCACGTCGATCACGCTGCCGGCCCTGCGCCCGCAGATCTCCATCGCGCTCATCCTGACCATCACGTTCGCGCTGCGGAACTTCGACCTCATCTGGAACACCACGCGCGGTGGCCCCGGGACGTCGACCACGGTGCCGAGCGTCTTCGTCTACCAGGACGCGTTCCAGGACCGTGCCCTCGGGCAGGCGTCCGCGCTGGCCGTGGTCCTGACGGTGCTCATCCTGGTGGTCGTCGGCATCGTGCAGCTCGCCCTCCGCGAGCGGAAGGGAGCGGCGTCGTGAAGGTCGCACGCAGCGAGACCCTCGTCACCCACGCGGTGCTCGTCGTCGCCGCGCTCGTCGCGGTGTTCCCCCTCGCGTCGGTGATCGTCACCTCGCTGAGCGGGGACGACGGCGGCGTCGGGTTCGACAACTACGTCGACGCCTGGACGCAGGGCGGGTTCGCGTCCGCCCTCGTCTCGAGCGCCGTCGTCGCGATCACGGTCGTCGTCGTGACCGCGACGGTCGCCTGCCTGGCCGGCTACGCCCTCGCACACATGCGGGTGCCCGGGGGCCGGTTGCTCCTCGGCCTCCTGCTCGTCGGGCTCGTCCTGCCGTACGAGGTCACCGTGCTGCCGCTGTACCAGATGCTCGCCGGCTGGGGTCTCGTGGACACGTACTGGGCGCTCATCCTGCCGCAGATCGGTCTGTCGGTGCCGCTCGGGGTGTTCTGGATGCGGTCGTTCTTCGCCTCCGTCCCGGGTGAACTGCTCGAGGCGGCGCGCATCGACGGCGCCTCCCGCTTCCGGATCCTCCGCAGCGTGCTGACCCCGGTCGCGCTTCCGGCCGTGGCGACGCTCGCGACGATCCTCTTCCTGTTCACGTGGAACGAGTTCCTGCTCGCGCTCGTGCTCGTGCCGCAGAACGAGGCCGTCCAGACGGCGCCGCTGTCGCTGTCGTTCTTCTCCGGCGCGCAGCGTGGCGCCCAGCCCGACGTCACCGCCGCGGCAGCCGTGCTCGTCGCCCTGCCGATCGTCGTCGCCTACGTCCTGCTCCAGCGTCGGCTCATCACCGGGCTGACGGAAGGCGCGGTCAAGTGACGGCCGGCGGGACCGGCGTGGCCCGGGTCCGGTGCGACCAGCTCGCGCCGGCGCTCGGTGACCTCGAGGGCAACGGCAGGAGCGTCCTCGCCGCGGTGGAGCGGGCCGTCGAGGACCGGGTCGACGTCCTCGTCCTGCCGGAGCTCGCCACGACCGGGTACGTCTTCCGGGACGCCGACGAAGCGGCGACGGTCGCGGTCACGGCGGACGATCCGCTCTTCGCCCGGGTCGCCGGCGCGCTGACGGGGACGGACACCGTCGTCGTGGTGGGCTTCTGCGAGCGGGACGGCCGCGTCCTGCGCAACAGCGTCGCGGTCGTGGACCGGACCGGTGTCCGGACCGTCTACCGGAAGACGCACCTGTGGGACCGCGAGACCCTCGTGTTCACGCCGGGCGACGCCGCGCCTCCCGTCGTCGACACCGCGCACGGCCGCATCGGCGTGCTCGTCTGCTACGACATGGAGTTCCCGGAGATGCCCCGCATGCTCGCGCTCGCGGGCGCGGACCTCATCGCCGTCCCGACGAACTGGCCGGTCGGGGACCACCCGGAGCGCGACCGTGTCGCCGAGGTGATCGCCGCGCAGGCGGCCGCGCGGACCAACGGCGTGTTCATCGCGTGCTGCGACCGCGCGGGCACGGAACGGGGCCAGGACTGGAACGAGGCGAGCGTGATCGTCGACCAGTTCGGCTGGGTCGCCGCCGAGACCGAGCCCGGGGCCGGCGCGACCGCGATCACCGTCGACGTCTTCCCGGCCCTCGCCCGCGACAAGTCCACGAGCCCGCACAACGACTGGATCGGGGACCGCCGCCCCGAGCTCTACGACCGGAAGGTGCCGACCGCATGACCACCCCCGACGTGACCGACGCCGACGTGACCGACGCTGCTGTGACCGACGCCGCGACCGACTGGTGGCGCACCGCCGTCATCTACCAGGTCTACCCGCGGTCCTTCGCCGACCTCGACGGTGACGGGACCGGTGACCTGGCCGGGATCACGGCGCGGCTCGACCACGTCGCGGCGCTCGGTGCCGACGCCGTGTGGCTCTCGCCGTTCTACCCGTCCCCGCAGGCCGACGGTGGCTACGACGTGGCCGACTACCGGGACGTCGACCCGCTGTACGGCACGCTCACCGACGCGGACGCCCTGCTCGCACGGGCCCACGACCTGGGGCTGCGGGTCATCGCCGACCTCGTCCCGAACCACTGCTCGGACCAGCACGTGCTCTTCCGGGCCGCGCTCGCCGCCGCGCCGGGCAGCCCGGAGCGCGGGATGTTCCACTTCCGCGACGGACGCGGCGAACACGGCGACCTGCCGCCGAACGACTGGCAGTCGATGTTCGAGGGCTCGGCCTGGACCCGCGTCACCGAGGCGGACGGCACCCTCGGCCAGTGGTACCTGCACCTCTTCGCGCCCGAGCAGCCGGACTGGAACTGGGACGACCCCCGGGTGCACCGGGAGTTCGAGACGACGCTGCGGTTCTGGCTGGACCGCGGGGTGGACGGGTTCCGGGTCGACGTGTGTGACGCGATCGTGAAGGCCCCGGGCCTGCCGGACTGGCCGCACGCGACCCACGGCGTCGTGGAGCCGGTCGACGGCGTGATGCCGCCGATGTGGGACCAGGAGGGCATCCACGCCGTCTTCCGCGAGTGGCGACGGATCCTGGACGAGTACGAGGGCCAGCGCATCCTCTGCGCCGAGGCGTGGCTCCCACCGGAGCGGGCGGCCCGCATCGTCCGGTCCGACGAGATGCACCAGGCGTTCAACTTCGCGTACCTGTCGCTCCCGTGGGACGCGGCGGCGATCCGGGCGAACGTCGACACGAGCATCGCCGCGAACGACGCCGTCGGTGCGCCGACCACGTGGGTGCTCTCGAACCACGACGTGATGCGGCACGCGAGCCGCTTCGGCTACGACGGACCGGTCGAGCTCGAGGCCGGTGTGGGCGTGGACGACCCGCAGCCGGACCGTGCCACCGGTCTCCGCCGTGCCCGGGCCGCGACGCTGCTCATGCTCGGCCTGCCGGGCTCCGCCTACCTGTACCAGGGTGAGGAACTCGGCCTGCCCGAGGTCACCACGCTGCCCGACGCGGTCCGCCAGGACCCCGTGTGGGAGCGCTCCGGCCACCGGATCCGCGGCCGCGACGGGTGCCGAGTCCCGATCCCCTGGACCTCCGACGGGCCGTCCTTCGGTTTCTCGTCCGCCGCGGACACGTGGCTGCCGCAGCCGGTCGACTTCGGCGCGTACGCCGTCGCCGAGCAGGAGGACGACGAGGCCTCCACCCTGGCGATGTACCGCCGGGCGCTCGACGTCCGACGGCGGACGGCCCTCGGCGCCGGGACCCTGCGCTGGCACGAGACCGGTACCGGCAGCGTGCTGGCGTGGTCGAACGGCCGGGTCACCGTCGTCGGCAACCTCGGCTCCGAGCCGGTGCGGCTGCCGGCCCGGGAAGGGGTGTCCGGGGAGGGCGTGTCCGGAGAGGGCGTGTCCGGCGAGGAGGTCCTGGTCGAGTCGGTGCCGGGCGCGTTCGTGGACAGGGTCCTCGCTGCCGACGCCGCGGTCTGGCTGACCACGGAGCCCGCCCGCACGAACTGACCCGGCGGCGTTGCGCCGGGCCCCCCCCCGGTGCGCGCACCGTCGCTTGCGGTCACCCGCACCTCGGTCCTCCGGTCCGCACGCCTGCCGCTGCGGTCGTCCGGACGGCCGGGAGGCCCGACCCACGTCGGTCGTGCACGGTACCGTCGTCGCATGGACCGTTCCGAGATCCTCGCGGCCGCAGCAGCGGCCCACGCCGCCCGCATCGCCGCCGCCGGCGGCGACGACCGCGGTGCTCGCGAGCGCGCCGAAGCGGCGTCGGCGGCCCCGGCACCCGAGCGTCGCCGGTCGGCGGACGCCGAACGGGCGGCGGAGTCGGACCGCGCTGCCGACCGGACCGAGGGCGCGCTGTCGGACTGGCGCCGCATGGGCACCCGCCGCGGCATGACCCCGGACGCCCAGGTCCGGAGCGCCTGGACGGTGACGGGCATCCCCGAGCAGGGGGACGCCCGCGCGTTCGCGAACGTGCTGCTCTCGACCGCCGGGCACGCTGGCCGGGTGGCGGACGCCGCGCGTCGCAACGAACGGCTCGCCGGGGCCGCACGGGCCGCCGCACGACGGACCGTGCGCCGCTACACCGACCACGGGGCGGGGATGTCCGCGCTCGGGGACGTGCTCGACGCCGGACCCGCTCGGGACGCCGACGGCGGGGCCGAGCACGCCTGACCCGGACGCGCCCCGCCCGGGCTCGGACTACCGCCGGAACGGGTCGAGGTTCAGCACGGTGTCCTCGTACAGGTACTGCTGGTCGCCGTACACGGTGACGTCCGGGTTCAACCAGACCAGGTCCTTCACCGTGATGCCGAGCCGGGCTGCGACGGCGCCGATGAGGTCCTCCGACGCGATCCGGTAGGCGACGGGTGACCCGTCCGGGGACCCCTCGCTGCTCGTGATCCCGGTGGCGTTCGGGCGTGCCCCACCGTCGACGGGGTGCACGTTCGTCGTCCGCGCCGGTACCGACCAGTTGACCGGTGTGACCGCGAGCACCTTGTCCGGCCCGAGTTCGACCGGCAGGTCGGGGGCCGCGGACTCGGCCGCCGAGTAGACGACGAGCGTGCCGAGCCACGACGGGTCCACCCGTCCGGGGTCCATGTCGGTCGTGGCCGGGGTCGGGACCGCGGGGGAGCCGCCCCCGAGCACGGTGTCCCCGACGCCGTGCCAGGAGAGGCCGTCGCCGACCGAGGGCGGCGTCTTGAGGAAGGTCGCACCGACGGGGACCGGCAGCGTCGAGGTGAACCCCGACCACTGCACGGTCGGGTAGCCGTTGTCAGCGACGACCACGCGGTAGTGGAACCGCACGCTGCCCTTCGGCGTGACGACGTCCGCCTCGCTGACGACGGTGCCGACCGGGATCGGGGAGACCGTGGGCTCCGGCGCCGCGGCCTCGGTGGGGACGGCGGTCGGGGTCCGTGGTGACGCGGACTCGGCGATGCGGCGGGCCTCGGCGCTGGCGCTCGGGTCGGGGGCCTTGCCCGTGCCGTCGGCGGTGGCGCTGCGGCTCGGCGCCGGCAGCTCGTCCGGCCCGCGGAGGAACGCGCACCCCGCTGCGGTCGTGACGACGACCGTGGCGAGCGCGAGCGCCCCGAGCAGTCGGCCGGGCCTGCCTCGGCCGTGCCCCGGTCCGGCGTGCCCCGGTCCGGCGTGCCCCGGTCCTGCGTGTCCCTGTCCTGCGTACCCGCGACGCATGGTCCCCCCGTCCCGTCGTGCCTGGTCCCCTCGCGCTGCGAGCCTACGGCACCACGGTCGGCCCGGCTCCTGCGCATCGGACCTGCACGTCGGACCTGCGCGGCGGTGGGAAGATCACTGGTGGCCCGCCGGGAGCCGTCCCGGGACGGTGGGCCGCGCCGGTCCCTGCCGGACCCCCGCTCGCGATCACGGACGAAGGACACACCGCATGGTCGACACCCGACCCACAGCACACGAGGCCGGGCTCCCCCCGGTGGGCACCGGACCGCACCGCCGCCGCCTCGGGCTGCTGGCGCTCGTCGCGACCTTCGGCGGTCTGCTCTTCGGGTACGACACCGGGGTGGTGAACGGCGCGCTCCTGCCGATGCGGGAGGAGCTCGGCCTGACGAACGTCACGGTGGGTGTCGTCACGAGTTCGCTGGCCTTCGGCGCGGCAGTCGGCGCGGTGTTCGGGGGACGGGTCGCCGACGCCTGGGGTCGACGGCGGACCATCATCCTCCTGTCGGTGCTGTTCTTCGTCGGGACGCTCGTGTGCGTCGCCGCCCCGTCGTTCGGCGTGATCGTCGTCGGCCGCGTGCTGCTCGGCCTCGCGGTGGGCGGTGCCTCGACGGTCGTGCCGGTGTTCCTCGCCGAGCTCGCTCCGTACGAGATCCGCGGGTCGCTGTCCGGTCGCAACGAGCTCATGATCGTCATCGGGCAGCTCGCCGCGTTCGTCGTGAACGCCGTCATCGCCAGCCTCTGGGGTGAGGGCGACGGGGTCTGGCGGATCATGCTCGCCGTCTGCGCACTCCCCGCCGTCGCCCTGTTCGTCGGGATGCTCCGCGTGCCGGAGTCGCCCCGGTGGCTCGCGACGCACGGCCGTGACGACGCGGCGCTCGCCGTCCTGCGGCAGGTGCGGTCGGCGGACCGCGCCGAGGCCGAACTCGCGGACATCCGCCGCGCGCACGAGCACGAGGCGCAGGAGCAGCGGGAGAGCGGGTGGACCGTCCTGCTCCGGAACAAGTGGCTCGTCCGGATCGTGCTCATCGGCGCCGGACTCGGGGTCGCGCAGCAGCTCACCGGGATCAACTCGATCATGTACTACGGCCAGTCCGTCCTCATCGAGTCCGGGTTCAAGGCATCAGCCGCGCTCATCGCGACCATCGCCCCGGGGGTCATCGCGGTGGTCGGTGGCGTCATCGCGATCGCGAACATGGAGCGGATCGACCGGCGGACGACGCTCCTGCTCGGCTTCTCCCTGACGACGGTGTGCCACTTCCTCATCGGCACCGCCTCGGTCGCCCTGCCGGCGGGCAACCCGGCGCGACCGTGGGTGATCCTGGTCCTCGTCGTCGCGTTCGTCGGCTCGATGCAGACCTTCCTCAACATCGCGGTGTGGGTCGTGCTGTCCGAGGTCTTCCCAACGCAGATCCGGGCCCTCGGCATGGGCATCGCGGTGTTCTGCCTCTGGATCGCGACCGCGCTCGTCGGGCTGTGGTTCCCGTCCGTCGTCGCGGCGACGGGCATCACCGGCACGTTCTTCGGCTTCGGGGTCGTCGGGGTCCTCGCGCTGCTGTTCATCTGGCGGTTCGTGCCCGAGACGCGCGGCCGCACCCTCGAGCAGGTCGAGGAGGGCGTCGCCTCGGGCAGCCTCTTCACCGTCGACGCGGCGGGGCGCCGCTGACCGACGCGACGGCGGACACACGGGAGGCCCGTCACCGGCTGGTGACGGGCCTCCCGTGTGTCTCCGGTCGGGCTACGGGCGCAGGAGCACCTTGCCGACGCGGCCGGCGGTGTCGCTCGCACGGGCGGCGTCGCGGGCGTCCTCGAACGCGAAGGTCTCGGACACGGGGAGCGTCAGCGACCCGTCGAGCACGCGGCTGATGAGCTCGCCGAACAGCTCCTGCTTCGTCTCCGCGGGCATGGTCCGGCTGACCACACTGCCCCAGAAGCCCTTCACGGTGAGCTGGCCGAAGATGACCTTGCCGGACGGGATCTCGAGCGTGGGGGAGGCCATCGCGCCGAAGACGACGAGGGTCGCCTCGTCACCGAGCACGGACGCGATGTCGCCCGCCGCCTTCCCGCCGACCGACTCGACGCCGGCGCGGATCGGGGCGCCGCCGGTGATGGCCGAGACCTGGTCCTGCCAGTCCTCGGTGTCGGTCGCGACGATCCGCTCGATGCCCTGGGCGCGCATCTCCTCGACGCCCTCGGCACGGCGGACGAGGCCGATGACGTTGATGCCGCGGGCGGCACCGAGCTGGGCGACCATGCGGCCGACTGCGCCGTTCGCGGCGTTCTGGATGAGCCAGTCGCCCTCGTGCAGGTCGAGCGAGTGCAGCAGGCTGATCGCGCTGAACGGCATCGACACGAGCTGGGCGGCCGACTCGTCGGGCATCGCGTCCGGCACGGGGATCAGCCCGGCGGCGTCGGCGACGTAGTACTCCGCCCAGACGCCGAAGGTGCCACCGGCCACGCGCTGGCCGACGGACAGGTGCGTGACGCCCTCGCCGAGGGCCTCGACGACGCCGAGCGCCTCGGTGCCGGACGGCGCGGGCAGCTCCGGCTTGAAGCCGTACGTGCCGCGGATCGTCCACAGGTCGTGGTTGTGGATCGGGGAGAGCACGGTCCGGACGAGCACCTGGCCGGCGCCCGGGGTGGGGACGGGGCGCTGCTCGACGGTCAGGACGTCGGCGGGCTCGCCGAACTCCGGGTGGACGACGGCGCGCATGGTCTGGTCTGCCACGTTCAGTCCTCCGAGACCGTGATCGTGACGTCGATGTTGCCGCGCGTCGCGTTCGAGTACGGGCACACCTGGTGGGCGGCGTCCGCGAGGGCCTGGGCCTGGTCGTGCTCCATGTCCGGGATGACGACCTCGAGCACGACGGCGAGCTGGTATCCGCCCTGGCCGTTCGGGCCGATCTGGACGCGGCCGCCGACGGACGAGTCGGTGACCTTGACCTTCTGCGCGCGGGCGACGCCCTGCAGCGCGGAGTGGAAGCACGCGGCGTAGCCGGCGGCGAAGAGCTGCTCGGGGTTCGTGCCGGCGCCGGAGCCGCCCATCTCCTTCGGGATCGCCATGTCCAGCTCGAACGAGCCGTCGCTGGTCTGGACCTTGCCGTTGCGGCCTTCGCCGGTGGACAGGGCTTCTGCGGTGTAGAGGACGTCCATGTGGTGTCCTTCCTTCCTTCGTGGGGTCTGTCTAGTCAGTGGGGACGCGCTCGCCGGTCCGCTGGGTTCGCGCTCAGCGACACCGTTCGGGGTGCCGAGCGCGAAAGATGTCGGCCAGCGCGCACGCTGCGTCAGGCGGGCGGCGCGGGTGCGGGCTGCGCGGGCGCGGGCTGTGCGGGTGACGCTGCGGCGCGGTGCATCGTCTCGGTGAGGCGCTGCAGCGTCGCGATGAGGTCGGCGGCGGACTGCTTGTCGGGCAGCCCGGTGCCGGCGGCGACGCGGGCGGGGACGTGCGCGAGTTCGGCGCGGAGGGACCGGCCGCGCTCGCCGGTCGTCACGGTGACCACGCGCTCGTCGTCACTGCGGCGCTCGCGACGGACGAGGTCGCCCTGCTCCATGCGCTTGAGGAGCGGCGAGAGGGTCCCGGAGTCGAGCTGCAGGTGGTCGCCGAGGCTCGACACGGTCTGGTCGCCCTCGACCCACAGCGTCACGAGCACGAGGTACTGCGGGTAGGTCAGGCCCCACGGCTCGAGCAGCGCGCGGTACGCCTGGGTCGTCGCCCGGGTCGCTGCGTAGAGGGAAAAGCACACCATCTCGTCGGTCACCGGCATGACGTCACTGTTGCACGCGACCGGGTTGTGCACAACCCGATCGCGACGACGTCCAGCCGACACACGGCGTCCGTCCGCCGAGAGCGCACCGGACGGACGTCCGTCGTCGGGTCCGGTTAGGCTGGCCGGACCGACGATGACCAGCAACCACCCCGCCACCGCACCGACGACGACCACAGCGATCCCGCGAGTCGGCTCATCGGTGTCCCACGGCAAGACGATCCTGATCGGCGAGCACGCCGTGGTCTACGGCGCACCCGCGCTCGTGCTGCCGGTGACCGACGTCCGCGTGACGGCCACCGCGACGCCCCTGCCGGTGACGCACTCGTCCGGGGCGGAGCACGTGCTGGAGTCCTCCGTGCACACGGGGCCGTTCGGCCTCGCGCCGGCCGCCGTGCTGCCCACGACGACCGCCGTCACCGCGACGCTCCGCCACCTCGCCGACCTCGGGTACCCGCACGCCGTGGACACCGCGTTCCACGTCCGGGTCGACAGCCAGGTGCCCACCGCCCGCGGGATGGGGTCGAGCGCCGCCGTCGCCGCGGCCGTGACCGCCGCGGTCGCCGACGCCCTGGGGGTCGTGCTCGACCGCGCCACCCACCACGACCTCATCCAGGCGTGCGAGCGCGTCGCCCACGGGCGCCCGTCCGGACTCGACGCCCGGGGGGTCGTCGCCGACGAGCCCGTCTGGTTCGAGCACGACGTCATCGAGCCGGTGCAACTCACCGGGCGCTTCGTCTTCGTCGTCGCCGACACCGGTGTCCCCGGACACACGCGGGAGGCCGTCGCGGCCGTCCGGGAACGCCACGACCGCGCCCCCGAGGTGGTCGACGCCGTCGTGCAGCGCATCGGGGACCTCGCCCGGGCAGCGCGGGGGACGCTCGTCGACGGCGACGCCCAGGCCCTCGGTGCCACCATGGACGCCGCGCACGAACTGCTCACCACCCTCGACGTGTCGAGCGGGGACCTCGATCGGCTCGTCGGCGCCGCACGCAGCGCGGACGCCCTCGGCGCGAAGCTCACCGGCGGGGGACGGGGCGGATGCGTCCTGGCCCTCGCCGCCGACGACGAGCACGCCACCCGCATCGTGACCGCACTGCGCGACGCCGGCGCCGCCGCCACCTGGACCACCTCGATCGGAGCCCGTGCCTGATGACCGCAACCGCCGTCGCGCACCCCAACATCGCGCTCGTGAAGTACTGGGGCAAGGCGGACGCCGACCTCGCGCTGCCCGCCACGGGCAGCGTCTCGATGGGCCTCGACGTCTTCCCCACCACGACCTCCGTCACGCTCGACGCCGGCCGGGAGGCGCGTGACACGTTGACCCTGAACGGTCGCGTCGTCGACGACGGTGCGCTGGTGCGGGTCGAGCGCTTCCTCGACCTCGTCCGTGACCTGTCCGGCTCGGACGCCCACGCCGCCGTCGTCACGGAGAACACCGTGCCCACGGGCGCCGGACTGGCCTCGAGCGCATCGGGCTTCGCCGCCCTCGCCGTCGCCGCCGCGAGCGCGTACGGCCTCGACCTGTCGTCGCGGGACCTCTCCCGGCTCGCCCGCCGCGGTTCGGGCTCGGCCACGCGGTCGATCCCCGGCGGGGTCGCGGTCTGGCACGCGGGCGACGACGAGGGGTCCTTCGCCGAGACGATCCCCGCGCCGCCGATGGCGATGGTGGTCGTGACGATCGACGACGGCCCGAAGGAGATCGGCTCCCGCGAGGCCATGCGCCGGACGATCGCGACGTCGCCGTTCTACCCGGCCTGGGTGACCTCGACGACCGAGACCGTCCAGGACATGCTCGCCGCGTGCGCGGCCGGCGACTTCACCCGCATCGGCGAGCTGACCGAGAGCAACGCGCTCCGCATGCACGCCACCATCGAGGGCGCATTCCCCCCGATCCGCTACCTGAACAGCCGCAGCGTCGCGGTCTTCGACGCCGTCGCCGCGCTGCGGGCCGACGGCCTCGAGGCCTACGCCACCGCCGACGCCGGCCCGAACGTCGTCGTGCTCTGCCGTCCGGAGGACCGTGCCCGCGTGGCCGCGTCCCTGGACGGGTTCGGCGCGGTCATCGAGTCCGGCACCGGACCAGCCGCTCACCTGGTCGGCTCCGAACGCCCGGGGGACCACCCCCGAGCAGAGGAGACCATCGCGTGACCGAGTTCCGAGCCCACGGCAAGCTGTTCGTGGCGGGCGAGTACGCCGTCGTCGAGCCCGGTCAGCCGTCCGTGCTGATCGCCCTCGACCGTGCGATCACCGCCCGCGTCTCCGAGGGGCACGGGGCCGGCAGCGTGCACTCCGAGGAGTACGGCAACCTCCCGCTGACGTGGACCCGTGCCGAGGACGGCCTCGCACTGGACCGCGAGCACCACCCCTACGACTACGTCATGGCGACGATCGACCTCGTCGAGAAGCTGCGCGCCGAGCTCGGGATCGCGCCGCGGTTCCACGACCTGCGCATCGAGAGCCAGCTCGACGACGCCAGCGGCCGGAAGTTCGGGCTCGGCTCGTCGGCCGCGGTGACCGTCGCGACCGTCGGCGCCCTCGACCGCTTCTACGGCCTCGGCCTGTCGCAGCGCCGACGCTTCATGGTGGCGCTGCTCGCGACCATCCGCGTGGCACCCCGCGCCTCCGGCGGTGACCTCGCTGCGAGCACCTTCGGCGGCTGGCTCCGCTACAGCGCGCCCGACCGCGAGGTCCTGGCCGGTCTGCTCGACGAGCGGACGGTCTCGTCGATCCTCGACGACGACGACGCCTGGACCGGTTTCGACGTCGAGCACCTGCCCGCCCCGACCGACCTGCGGCTCCTCGTCGGCTGGACCGGGTCACCGGCGTCCACGACCAAGCTCGTCGGTGTCGTGCGTCGACACCGCGACGGTGACTACGCGGCGTTCCTCGACGCCAGCCGCGCCTGCGTCGACGACCTGACCACGGGCCTCCGGACCGGGGACGCCGAGCGCACGCTCGGCGCACTCCGGCGCGCCCGGGGCCTGCTGCAGGACCTCGGGACGTCCGTCGGCTCGCAGATCGAGACGCCGCGCCTCGCGACGCTCTGCGACGTCGTCGAGGCAGCCGGTGGCGCCGCGAAGCCGTCCGGGGCCGGTGGCGGCGACTGCGGGATCGCGCTCGTCCCCGCCGACAGCGACCCCGCCGACATCCTCCGCACCTGGGAGGCACACGACATCAGGCACCTCAGCGTCGCGGTGCAACCCGAGGAAGGGACCACGCGATGACCGACCTGCAGACCCCGATCCCCACGAAGTGGGTCGGACCGATCCGCGTCAGCGGCAACGCCGTCGAGGGCGAGCACGAGGTGCCCCTCGCGACGTACGAGTCCCCGCTCTGGCCGTCCGTCGGCCGCGGCGCACGGATCTCGCGCATGGTCGAGGGCGGCATCGTCTCGACCGTCGTCGACGAGCGGATGACCCGCTCGGTGGTCGTCCGCGCCTCCAGTGCCGCCGCCGCGCACATGGCGGCCGGACGGATCCTCGCCCGCCAGGGTGACCTCGAGACCATCGTCACCGGGCAGAGTCGCTTCGCGAAGCTCATCGAGGTGCACCCGGAGATCGTCGGTGACCTGCTCTTCCTGCGGTTCGCCTTCACCACGGGCGACGCCTCCGGTCACAACATGGTCACGCAGGCCGCGGACACGCTCCTGCCGGCGATCCTGGCCTGGGAGCCCGAGCTGCGGTACGTGTCGATCTCGGGCAACTTCTGCTCGGACAAGAAGGCCACCGCGGTGAACGGCATCCGGGGCCGCGGCCGGAACACCATCGCCGAGATCGTCATCCCGGGCGAGGTCGTCGAGAAGCGCCTGCGGTCCTCCACCGAACGGATCGTCGAGCTCAACACGGCGAAGAACCTGGTCGGGTCGACGATCGCCGGGGCACTGCGCTCCGCGAACGCGCACTACGCGAACATGCTGCTTGGGTTCTACCTCGCCACCGGGCAGGACGCGGCGAACATCGTCGAGGGCTCCCAGGGCATCACGCTCGCCCAGGCCCGAGGCGACGACCTGTACTTCTCGTGCTCGCTCCCGCACCTCATCGTCGGCACGGTCGGCAACGGCAAGGGCAACGACCTGCCCGTCGTCGAGGACGCCCTCGTGCGCCTCGGCTGCCGGGAGGACCGCGAGCCCGGCGCCAACGCCCGACGCCTCGCCGCGCTCTGCGCCGCCACCGTGCTCTGCGGTGAACTCTCACTGCTCGCCGCCCAGACGAACCCTGGCGAGCTCATGGCCGCACACGTCGCCATGGAGCGACGCGGCCACCGACCGGAAGGAGCGTCGGCATGACCACGCAACAGCCGCTCACCGTGGGCATCCACGACCTCGCGATCGCCACCGGCCACCACGTGCTCGACCTCGACGACCTCGCCGCCACCACGGGCGTCGACCCGGCGAAGTACCACATCGGCATCGGCCAGGACGCCTTCAGCGTGCCCGCTCCCGACGAGGACATCGTCACGATGGGTGCCGCCGCCGCGAAGGAGGTCCTCGACCGTCACGGCGTGGAGGGCATCCGCACGGTGCTCTTCGCGACCGAGTCCGGCATCGACCAGTCCAAGGCCGCCGGGGTGTTCGTGCACGGGCTGCTCGGTCTGCCGACCAACGTCCGTGTCGTCGAGCTGAAGCAGGCCTGCTACGGCGGGACCGCCGCGGTGCAGATGGCCCTCGGCATCATCGCTCGGGACCCGGGTGAACGCGTGCTCGTGATCGCCGCCGACGTCGCCCGCTACGACGTCGAGACGGCCGCGGAGCCCACGCAGGGCGCCGGCGCGGTCGCGATGCTCATCGCCGCCGACCCGGACCTGGTCGAGCTCGAGCCGCAGTCCGGTCTGTTCACCGCCGACGTCGACGACTTCTGGCGCCCGAACGACCGCTCCACCGCGCTGGTGGACGGGCGGCTCTCGGTCACCGCGTACGTCGACGCCTTCATCGGGGCCTGGGACGACCTCGCCGCGCGCGGTGGCCCCGGCATCGAGGCGATCGACCGCTTCGTTCACCACCAGCCGTTCACGAAGATGGCGATCAAGGCGCACCGGAAGCTCGCACAGCACGTCGACGTCCCGTTCGAGGAGACCGAGCTCGCCGTCGGGTTCACGTACAACCGACAGACCGGCAACACGTACACGGCATCGCTCTGGATCGCCCTCGGCGCGCTGCTCGACCTGGACGACGACCTGGCCGGCGCCCGCATCGGCATGTTCAGCTACGGCTCCGGCAGCGTCGGCGAGCTCATGACCGGCGTCGTCCGGCCGGAGTACCGCGACCACCGCCGGACCGGACGCGTCGCCGAGCTGCTCGCGGCACGGGTCCCGCTGTCCGTCGAGGCGTACCGGGAGCTGCACGCCGCCGGTGCCGCGACGAGCGACGACGTCGAGCGTCCGCGCGTCACCGCGGGGCCGTTCCGCTTCGCCGGGGTCACCGGCGGCGCCCGGCACTACGAGGCGACCGGCGCCTGAGCCGGCCGACCGCACACCGACCTGACCCGACCCCGGCCCGACGTGAGCGTCCCTCGGAGAGGGGTCGTGCCTCCCGGATCGGACCCGCACCCACGCCCTAGGCTTGCGGTGTGGACGCTGTCAGTGCCGGGGCGATCCGCGACGTCGTCGCGGTGCTCCCGAACGCGCCCCGCCTCCGTCACGTGGTCGACGCCGTCGCCGCACGGATCGGCAAGCCGATCCGCGTCGTGGACGTCGACGGCCCGAGCTGGGGCGCCCTGACCGCGCTCGTGTCCCAATCGCCCGACGCGGCGCTCGTGCTGCTGCCGCCGGGGTCGACGCCGCTCTACCGGATGCACTGCGTCCTGCACGAACTCGGCCACCTCGTGCGCGGGGACACCGGCGTGCCGGTCCCGTGGACCCAGCTCGACTTCGCCGCGTGGTCCGCCGGCGGCACCGTCTGCTACCGCTCGGTCGACGACGTCCAGCACACGCTCCCCGCACCCGCGGGTTCGTCCCTGCAGGGTGACGACGAGGAGTTCGCCGAGACCTTCGCGTACGAACTGGCCACGGTCCTCCTGTCCGGCACCGTGGGGGCCGACGAGCGGACCTACGGCTAGTGGGGGTCCTGCACGCCCTGGCGTTCTGGTGTGCCGCGGCGAGCTTCGCGATCCGCGCGCCCTCGATCGGACGGAACCCGCACGGGCGAGCGAGCTGGGCGGCCACCGGTGTGGGCGCGCTCGGGTTGCTGACGCTCGGCGCGGTCGTCCCGCAGCGGGACCTGGACGCGCTGCTCGGCGGCACGAACCTCGTGAACCTCGTGCAGAACCTCTGCGCGACGACGGCGTTCTGGTTGCTGTTCCGCGGCAGCGTGCGTGACGTCGACCGGCGTCCGGCACTGGCGCACCCGCTCGCCCTGGTGGCGATGCTCGCGTCCTTCACGGTGCCGTTCCTGTCCATCCGGGACCGCGGGGACACCGTCTTCACCTTCATCGTGGACGAGATCGACCAGACCGCGACCTGGTCGTACGCGAGCATCTACATGGCGTGCGTCGCCGCGATCACCGCCACGACGCTCGCTCGCGGGGTGCTCGGCAGCCGCGGGGCGCTCGTCGTGTTCCGGGTGGGGCTGTCCCTCGTCGCGATCGCGAGCGTCGAGGAGATCGCGTCCCTGACGGCCGACCACTTCGTCCTCGGGCCGGTGCTGCTCCGCGACGTCCTCCGGACCGCGTTCGACCCGCCGTTCTACCTGGGGATCGTGCTCATGGTCGCCGCGATGGCGTCGATGACCGTCCGGCGATGGGCCCGGGAGGCTCGGCTCCGCGGACACCGCATCCGTCTCGCCCGCATCGCCCGCCGCCTCGACCTTCGCGCACGCCGACGGCGAGGTGGTCTACAGGTGCGCACCTACGACCTGCTCATCGCGATCCGGGACGCCGAGGTCCAGGGGCGGGAGCTCACGTCCGCGGAGACGGCGTCCGTGCGGTCCGCGGAGCTCATGCTCGCGAAGGACCTGGCGGGGTGAGGCGGCGGGGTGGGGCGGCAGGGCCGCTGGCGTGTGACATGGCCCGCCTGGTAGCATGGGTGTGCTCGTTGCGTTGAGCTCCGAGAAGTGGACCCGAGACCCATCCGGACGGTTGTGGCGCTCGGGTCTCGCGTCTTCCCGGGCGTCATCGCGCGACGGTCCGGCAGTCGATCAGGTGGGTCACCCGGCGCCTCCAGTCCCCGCCCTTCGCCCATGCCCAGGCGAGCGCATCGGGCAGGGCGAGGAGGGGCTCCTCGCGAGCGGTGGCGTGCCGGTGCCGCAGCTGCGCTCCCTGCTGGTGCAAGGTGTCGATGATCTGTCGGCGATCCCGGCGCTCCAGGGTCTCGTCACGCTCCAGACACAGCCCTGAACAGCCGGATCGCGTGAGGTCGATCACCAGTGCTCGGAGGCACGCCGCTCGACGGTCGACCTCGGACCGGCCGTCCTTCGGAGCGCGGTGGATGGTCGTCGAGGACGGGATGCTCGCGACTGCGTCCAGGATCATGCGACGACGCCCGTCGCTCTCCTTCGCCATGTGGAGGCGGTGCTGCCCCGGCAGGACGAGCGACCGGACCAGGTTCCGGGCTGCTCCGACGTCCCCGGGTTCGAGGAGCGTCGCTGCGAGCAGGTAGTCGCGCGCCTTCGACTCGTCGGCGAACGCCGCTCGTCCGGTCCCGCTCGATGCTCCCACCGCCACCCTCCTCGCGGCGCAACACTCTACACATCACCGGGGTGGGTCGGAGGTGCACGCCGACGGGGTCACTGCCCGGTGACGGCCCGACGGATCTGCTCGACGGGGACCTTCGGTGACCGGTCGGCGTTCAGCAGCCCGTTCGTCTCCTGCATCGTGTCCGTCAGCTGCGTCCAGCACGAGCCGGCGAGGAAGGTGCTGGCGCGGACGGCGTCGTGCAGCGCCGTGATGCGCTCGACCCAGTCGTCGCCGTCGGTGGCGGTCGTGTAGCCCCAGCCCTCCTCCCGGCGCCCGCCCGACTGGTGGCGCACCCCGCCGAACTCGGTGAGCATCACCGGCTGCCCCTGGTCCACGGCCCCGCCGACGAACTGTGGGTGGCCGGACGGGGCGAGTCCCTCGAGGGCGCGGGTGCGGGCGGCGTCGTCCGCGTAGGTGCGCGCCAGCACCGCACCGTCGCCCTCGTAGTCGTGGATCGTCACGATGTCGGTGTCCTGCTGCTCCCAGCCGTCGTTCCCGATCACGGGGCGGGACGGGTCGAGCGCGCGCGTCAGGTCGACGAGGGCGCGGGAGTACGCCTGCTGCGCCGGGTCGGACACGACGTGCTGGATGCCCCACGACTCGTTGAACGGGACCCAGGTGACGATGGACGGGTGCGAGGCGTCGCGCTCCACGGCCGCGGTCCACTCCGCGGTGAGACGACGGACGGCGGTGGGGGAGAACTCGTACGCGGCCGGTGCCTCGCCCCACACCATGAGGCCGAGGCGGTCCGCCCAGTGCAGGAACCGCGGGTCCTCGATCTTCTGGTGCATCCGCGCGGCGTTGAACCCCAGGGCCTTGATGAGTTCGACCTCCTGGCGGTGGGCGAGCGGGTGCGGCGCGGCCAGGTGCGACTCCGGCCAGAACGCCTGGTCGAGCACGCTGCGCACCGGGTACGGCGCACGGTTGAGCAGGAACCGGCCACCACCGACGCCGACGCTCCGCATGCCGAGGTAGCTCGACACCGCGTCGAGCACGTGGCCGTCCTGGTCCACGAGGGTGAGCACTGCGTCGACCAGGCGTGGGTGCTCGGGCGACCAGGTCAGCTCGTCCTCGGCCTGGCCGTTGCGCTGCCGTGCGACCGGCACCGTCACGTCGAGGGTCGGCCGGCTCGCGGTGGCGTCCCAGTCGGTGGTCCCGAGGTCCTCGTCCCGTTCGTCGAACCGCAGGGCGACCCGCAGCCGCGATCCGGCCGGCACGCGGCCCCGGAACCGGACGGTCAACGCGGTCGCCGTGGGCCCCGCCGGCGACCACCGGAGGGAGCTGATCGCGGTGCGCGGCACGGCCTCCAGCCAGACCGGCTGCCAGATGCCGGTGGTGCGGCGGTACCAGATGGCGTGCGCGTCCTCGTGCCAGTCCTGCTTGCCGCGGGGGAGGGTGACGTCGGCGGGGTCGTCCTCGGCGCGGACGACGAGCAGGTGCTCGGTCGTGCCGTCGGCGCCGTCGGTCAGCAGTGCGGTGACGTCGAACGAGAACGGCGTGTGCCCGCCCTCGTGCTCGCCGACGAACCGGCCGTCGATCCACACCTGCGCGCGGTGGTCGACGGCGCCGAAGTGCAGCACCAGGCGGGGGCGTGCGGTGCCGTGGCCGGCTGCCTCGATTTCGGCGCGACCGATCGTCCGCGCGTACCAGACCACCGGGTGGAACCCCGGGTCGCCGATCCCGGACGCCGGGGACTCGGGCGGGAACGGCACCGTGATCGCGCGGGGTGCCGGGAGGCCCGTGGCCCATCCCGAGTCCGCGCCGGAGTCGTCGTCGTCGTACCGGAAGGACCAGGTGCCGCTGAGGTCCGTCCAGTCCCGGCGGAGCATCTGCGGTCGGGGGTACCGGCCGTCCTGACGACTCGCGAGGGGGAGGTCGATGACGTCGACGGGGACCGGGGAAGCGACGGTGCTCATGGTCGAGCAATTTACAGCGCTGTAAACGCAGCGTCAACGGTACGGTGAGCGCGTGGGCCAGGTCACGCTGCAGGACGTCGCGGAGCACGCCGGCGTCTCGATGAAGACCGTGTCCAACGTGGTCCGCGGGTACCGGCACGTCAGCGACGCCATGCGGGAGCGCGTGCAGCGGTCCGTCGACGAGCTCGGGTACCGGCCGAACGTCTCCGGGCGGAGCCTCGCCACCGGACGGACGAACATGCTCGCGTTCGCCTTCCCCGACCTCCGCCGTCCGTACTTCGCCGAGCTCGCGCACGTGTTCTCCCGCGTGTGCGCCGACCGCGGGTACCAGCTCCTGCTCGAGGAGACCGCCGGAGCGCCGGGCGGCGAGCTCTCCGCCGTCCGTGGGCGTGAGGCGGGCGTCGTCGACGGCGTCGTCATCCACCCCCAGGTCCTCACACCGGCGGAGATCGACCGGGCGCGCGGAGACACCGCCGTCGTGTTCCTGGGCGAGGACGTCCGACCCCCGGGCGGCGACCTCGTGGCCATCGACAACGTCCTGGCCGCGTCCGAGGCCGTCGCGCACCTCGCCGCACTCGGGCGACGCCGCATCGGGTTCCTCGGGCACGAGGTGGGCGAGCAGTCCCGCACCTCGGCCTTCCGCATGGAGGGGTACCGCGACGGCCTGGCCGCCGCCGGCCTGCCGTTCGACCCGTCGCTGTGCGTGCCGCGCGAGGTCGGCGACGCCCGCGGGGCCGAGCAGGCCTTCGGACGCGCGCTCGACGACGGACTCTCGATCGACGGGCTGCTCTGCCGGGACGACCTCGCCGCGGTCGGCGCCCTCCGTGCGATGCGGTTGCGCGGGCTCGAGGCGCCACGCGACGTCGCCGTCGTCGGGTGGGACGCCATCGGCCTCGCCGCGAGCCTGGTGCCGAGTCTGACCTCGGTCGCGCCGGACACCGTCGCGCTCGCCGAGGCGGCACTCGACCGGTTGCAGGAGCGCATCGCCGGTCGGGCGGGCGAGGGGCGTGCCGTGACCGTCGGGCACCGGATCCTGGTCGGGGAGAGCGCGCCCTACCCGGACGGGTCCGTCGACTGACGGGAGGCCCGCCAGAGTGGACCGGGAGGTGCTCAGTCCTCGTCGTGGCCGGATCCGCCCTGCTCTCTGCGTCGGCCACGGTGGCCGGGCTCGCCCTCGTGGTCGACGACGCGGTCCAGCCACTCGGCGAGGACCGACCGTTCGGCCGGGGACAGGGCCGCGAGGTCCGGCGCGACCGACCGGAGGGTGAGCGCGGCCGTCCGGGTCGCGGACGGCCCGTCCGGCGCCACCCCGCTCGGATCGGGCGTGCAGATCTGCGTCATGACGGCCGCGAACGCGGCGTCGGCGAGGGCGGGGTCCCGCTCGCCCTCGGGCTCCTCGAGGAGGGTGAGCACGGCGCCCGTGCCGGCCGCGTGCAGGAGCCGGACGGCGTCGCGCTCGCGGACCGCGAGCCTCCCGGCCGCTGCGACGCGGCGAAGACGGTCCTCGAGCAGGCGGAGCCCCGCGGCGACGGCCGGTGACCCGTTGCCCCGTCGCGGGTCGCTCATGATGACGAAGAGGTCGGGGTTGTCGAGCCCGAAGCCGATCGTCAGGTCCCAACCCGTGCGGAGGTCGGCGACGGGGTCGACCTCGTGCTCGGCGGCTGCGTGGACGGCAGCGGCCTTCGTCCGACTGAACTCGGTCATCGCGTGTTCGGCGACGGCGTCGAGCAGGCCGTCCTTGTCGCCGAACAGGCGGTAGATCGTCGGCGGTTGCACGTGCGCGCGGTCCGACACCGCCCGGGTCGTGACACCGGTCGCTCCGTCCCGGCGCAGGAGTTCCGCGGCGGCGGTCACGATCCGGTCGCGGACGTCGGCGCGGGGCACGGGGGCATCGGGCATGGATCAACGATAACGACTCCTTGCTACCGCTGTGTTTCCGGTGGTACGTTCATCGTGTTACCACCGATAGCACGAAGGAGACATCGATGATCACCATCACCGGAGCGACCGGCGCCCTGAACGGCGCGACGACCGACCACCTGCTCGAGCGGCTGCCCGCATCGGAGGTCACCGTCGTCACCCGTGACCCGGCCCGAGCCGCACGGTTCGCCGAGCAGGGCGTCACCGTCCGGCAGGGCGACTACGACGACCCCGACGGACTGCGGTCCGCCTTCGCCGGTGCCGACCAGCTCCTGCTCGTCTCGTCGAACGACCCCGTCGGCGACACGATCGGCCAGCACCGCAACGCGGTCGACGCCGCGGTGGCAGCCGGGGTCGGACGGGTCCTCTACACGAGCCACCAGGGAGCCGGTGCCGGCTCGCCGTTCCTGCCGGCCCGGCACCACGCCGCGACCGAGGACATGCTCGCCGCGTCCGGGCTGCCGTGGACCTCGCTGCGGAACGGCTTCTACGCGCACAGCATCCAGTGGATGACCGGACCGTGGCAGGCCACGGGTGTCGTGTCGGTACCGGCCGACGGGCCGGTGTCCTGGACCGCCCGCGAGGACGCCGCCGAGGCCGCCGCGCAGATCCTCCTCGCGGCGGAACCCCTCGACGGCCCGGTGACGCTCACGGCGAGCGAGGCACCGACGTTCGAGGACCTGGCGCGCACCGCCGCAGCGGTGTCCGGTGCCCCGGTGCGCTTCGAGGTCGTGGACGAGGACGAGTGGGTCGCCCGCGCGGTCGCCGGCGGACAGGACGAGCGCATGGTGCGCTTCCTGCTCGGCATGTACCAGGCGGCGGCGCAGGGCCGGTTCGCGGGCACGGACCCGCTGCTCTGCGACCTGCTCGGGCGCGAGCCGGCGACCGCGCGGGACGTGCTCGCGCGGATGGTGGCGGCCTGACGGACCGCGGCGAGCCCGTCGTCAGCGCCCGTCCGGCTGCACGCTCCCCAGCAGCTCGACCAGGGCGCTCCGCAGGGAGTCCGGCAGCCCGACCGTCTCGAGCTCGACGATCCGGTCGGCCCGCGGCACGTCCCGGTCCACGACCTCCCACGCGGTGAGCTTCTCCGGGTTCCCGGCCTGGGCGCCCTCGAGCAGCTCCCGCGCGGCGTCCCGTGCGTCGACGCCGAAGGACGGGAGACCGGCCAACGTGAGGACCGCGCCCTCGTCGGTGGGGACGTCGAGGTCGACCGAGAACCGGTCGGGTCGGACGACCGCGGCCTCCTGCCCGGCGGCGGGCGACCCGAGGAACGTGACGCGCCACCGTCGACGGACCGGGACGACGTCGACGTCCCCGACCGCCGCGTCGACGCGGAACGAGGCGGTGTCCCGGTCCCACGTGAGCGTCGTCCGGCAGGCACCGGTGCCGTCGGCGACGGAGGGTCCCGCGGATCCGCCGGTGTCCTCCTGCCCGGACGTGTCCTCGCGGTCCTCGACGAGCGTGAAGCTGCCGGAGGCCCCGGGCGCGACGAGCACCTCGAGCGCGGCCGGGTTCACCGTCGCGTCGACCTCCTCCGGTGCGGCGAGCGGCAGGATCCCGCCGGCCCGCAGCAGCACGGGGATCGTGTCGAGCGTCCGGTGCAGGTCGACGAAGCGGTCCCCGGCGTAGGTGGTGCCCGTGAACACGTCCGTCCAGGTCCCGGCCGGCAACCAGGCGCGGGCGTGCCCACGCAGGGTCACCGGGTCACGCGGTTCGACGATCGGCGCGACGACCAGCTCGGTGCCGAAGGCGTACTCGTTCGGGACGCGGTACGCCTCGTCCCGGTGCGGCTCGAGGTGGTACATCGGCCGCACGAGCGGGGTGCCGGCCGCGGCGAGGTGGTTCATGGTGTGCAGGTACGGCACGAGGCGGTGCCGGAAGCGCAGGGCGTCGCCCATCGCCGCCCGCGGTTCGGCGGGGAAGACCCACGGCTCCTTGCGGATGAAGGGGTTGTTCGCCGAGTGCAGGCGCATGATCGGCGAGAACACGCCGAACTGCACCCACCGTGTCGCGAGTTCGTCGTCCCGGACCCCGCGGGTGTGCCCGCCGATGTCGTGACTCCACCACGGGTAGCCGATGTTCGCGGCGGTGGCGGTGAACTCCGGCTGGAACGCCAGGGACGCCCACGAGACGACGGCGTCCCCGGAGAACCCGACGGCGTAGCGGTGGCTGCCCGGTCCGGCGTAGCGGGAGAACGTCATGCCGGCGCCGCCGTCACGGGCCGAGTCGAGCAGGTGGAAGTGGTTGAGCACCCAGAGCGGGTCGACCCCCGGGACGGAGGACGTCCGGCCCTGCTGCCAGTCGATCCACCAGAAGTCGACGCCCTGCTCCTCGAGGGGACGGTGCAGCACCTCGAAGTACGCGCGGAGGAAGTCCGGATCGGTGGGGTCGAACGGGATCGCCTGCTCGGTGTCCGGGTCGACCCCCATCGCCGCGGCCATCGCGGGGTAGGCGTCCTCGAACGCCCGGACGCCGTCCGCGGGGTGCAGGTTGAGCGTCGTGCGCATCCCGCGCCGGTGCAGCTCGGCCAGGAACGCTGGCGGGTCGGGGAAGAGCGAGGGCTCCCACGAGTAGCCGGTCCAGCCGTTGCCGAACCGGGACGGGACGGACTCCACCCGGTGCCAGTCCATGTCGATCACGGCGACGGAGAACGGCAGGCGCTCCTCGTCGAACCGGTCGAGGAGGGCCAGGTACGACGCGTCCGAGTACGGGTGGTAGCGGCTCCACCAGTTGCCGAGCGCCCACCGGGGCATCAGGGTCGGCGGCCCGGACACCGCGTGGAACGCCCGGAGCGCCGCGGCGTAGTCGCGCCCGTACGCGAAGACGCTGACGTCCCGCCGGCCGGGGACCCGGCTGCCGACCCAGCCGTCGTCCTCGAACAGGAACGACTCGCTGTCGTCCAGCATGACGATGCCGTCGCGCGCCAGGACGCCGGACTCGAGCGGCATCCGCCCGTCCACGTCGTCGAGGGTGCGTCCGGTGCCACCCAGGTCACGGGCCTCCTGGCCGTAGCGCCAGCGGTTCGCGTCGGGTCCGGAGGTCTCGACGACCAGGCCGGCCGACGAGAACGGCCGCCCGTCGTACCGCAGGGTCGCACGGTCGGTCGTCACCTCGACACCCGCGCCGCGGCGCAGCACCGTGTACTCGGGTACCTCGAGCCGCCGGCGCACGGCGAACGTCGAGGCACGGTCCTCGAAGCCGCCGTCCTCGCTCCACTCGACCCGGAACAGGCCGTCCTGCAGGACCGTGACCCGCCAGTGGTCGCCGTGCACGGCGGCCTCGGGGGAGGCGACGGGGTCGGATCCGGGGAAGGGGCGGATGGTGGGCAGGGGGCCGGGAGGGGGTGTGGTCACGCTGGTGGTCCTGTCTCGGCCGTTCCGGCCGGTGTCGGTCTGGAGGCTCGGTTCAGCTCTTGACGGCGCCCTGCGTCACGCCGCTGATCACCCAGCGCTGCGCGAACAGGTAGACGATGACGGTCGGCGCCATCGCCATGAGGTACGAGGCGAACGCGACGTTGTAGTTCGTGCCGAACTGGCTCTGGAAGATGTTCTGCACGACGGGCAGCGTCTGCAGCCCTGGGTCCGCGGTGATGAGCGACGGCATCATGAAGTCGTTCCACGAGGCGAGGAAGGCGAAGATGCCGACGGTCGCGTTCATCGGTCCGAGCAGCGGCAGGATGATGCGCCAGAAGATCTGCCACGTGGAGGCGCCGTCGATGCGGGCGCTCTCCTCGAGTTCGACCGGGATGGAGCGCAGGAACGCCGAGTAGAGCAGCACGCTGAACGACAGTTGGAACATGGCGTGCAGGATCGCGACGCCGATGGGGTTGTCGAGCGAGATCATCGCGGTGAGCTTGATCTGGGGGAGTGCGACGACCGGGAACGGCAGGAACATCGCCGCGAGCAGGTACACGAACGACCAGCGGAAGAAGCGGCGGTGCCAGTTCCGGACGATGGCGTACGAGGCGAACGAGCTGAGCAGGAGCGTCGCGACGACGGTGAGTGCGGCAACGCCGAGCGACACCGAGAACGAGACCGGGAAGCGGGTGAGCGCCCACGCCTCGGCGAAGCTCGCCGGGTTGAACGGGGTCGGTAGGGACAGCGCGTTGCCGTCGACCGCCTGCGCGCTCGTCTTGAACGCCATGGCGACCGTGACGTACAGCGGGACGAGGACGGTCAGGGACGCGAGCGCCAGGATGATCGTCAGCGGCCAGTTCACGCGCTCGAGGCGGCGGCGGCGCGGCTGGTCGGGGGCGGTGCGGGCGGCTGCGGTGGCCGGGGACCGGGTGTCGATGGCGCTCATGCGAGTCGGAGGTTCCTTCCGCGCGTCACTGCGAGCTGCAGGACCGAGATGAGGACGGTGATGATGAAGAAGACGGTCGCGTTGGCCATCTGGTAGGCGTAGTCACCGCTGGTGAAGCCGGTGAAGATCGTCATCGCGACACTGCTCGTCGCGGAGCCGGGCCCGCCGTTCGTCAGGCCGACGATGACGTCGTAGGCGCCGAGGTAGCCCTTCACGCCGAGCACGGTGTTGATGACGATGAAGCCACCGATGAGCGGCAGGGTGATCGACCGGAGCTGCTTCCACGTCCCGGCGCCGTCGAGGGAGCTGGCCTCGTACACGTCGGCCGGGATCGAGGTGAGTCCGGCGGTGTAGATGAGGAGCGCGCCCGGGATGGTCTGCCACGCCGAGACGATGACGATGGCGAGCCACGCCAGGTTCGGGTCGCCGAGGATGCTCTGCTCGAGCGGGCCGAACCCGACCGACGTGGCCAGGGCCGGCAGCGTGTTCGAGAACAGGTAGTTGAAGACGTAGGCGACGATGATGCCGGACACGACCATCGGGATGACGAACACCGACCGGAGGCCCGCGGCGAAACGGACCCGCTTGGACAGGGCGATGGCGAGCGACAGCGCGATCGTCTGCGTGACGATGACGGTCACCACCGCGAAGCCGAGCGTGAACCCGTACGACCCGAGGATCGCCGGGTCGGACACGAGTGCGCGGTAGTTCTCGATGCCGAGGAAGTGCCACTGCCCGAACCCGAGGTAGTCCGTGAAGCTGTAGAAGATGCCGACGCATGCCGGCGCGACGACGAACGCCGTGAACAGCACGAGGGCGGGCACGAGGAACAGGTAGTACATGCCCTCGGTGCGGTGCAGGGAGCCGACGCGGCGGTGGACGGGGGTCGCTGCGGTGGCGGGGCCGGGACGGGGGTCCTCGGTCTCGGGGGTCAGGGGGGTCTGCATGGTCATGATCGCTCCTGGGGTCCGGTCCGGCTGTTCCTGGTCGCGCCGGTCAGACCGTCGCCGAGCGGCCGGCGAGTCGTCGCCAGTCGGTGTCGAGCCGCCGCAGCATCGAGTCGAAGTCGCCGCTGCGGATGGCGGTCTGCAGGTAGTTGCCGAGCGGGATGGAGGTGGGGATGAACGTGCCCGCGCCCTGGTAGAACGCGCCGTCGTCGACGTACTGCTGCAGTCCCTGGATGCGCTCGTCGGTCTGCGGGGCGGCGTCCTCGGTGGTCGAGAACGCGAGGTTGTCCAGGTTGTAGGCGTTGATCACGTCGGGCTGCATGAGGAACTCGACGAGCTCCTGCGCCTGCTCGAGGTGCGGGGTGGTGGTCGGGATCCACAGGCCGAGGTCGATGTTGACGCGTGCCTTCCGGTCACCCGGGTCGTTCGAGACCGGGAGTGCGAAGGTCCCGACGGGCAGGTCCTCGTCGACGAGGGCGATCTGGCTGAGCGCCCACGGTCCCTGCAGGTACATCGCCGCCTTGCCCTGCCCGAAGGCGAGGTTGCCGTCCGCGTAGGACCGGGTGGCGTGGTCGGGGTTGAAGAACGACGAGATCGTCTTCGCGCGCTCCATGGGCAGGGCGAAGTCCTTCTCGAACGACACCTCGGCGTCCGGCCCGACGTCGGTCCCGAGGGCCTTCATCTTCCGGAAGAACGAGCCGGTGTCGACCAGGCTCCCGACCGAGTAGTCGAACAGGCCCTGCCAGAGCGTCCAGGTGTCCCGGTCGGTCGCGTAGACCGGGGTGATGTCGGCCTGCTGGAGCGCGGTGCAGACGTCGACGAACTCGTCCCAGGTGGTCGGGACCGGCAGGCCCTGCTCGTCGAAGATGCGCTTGTTGTAGATGACGCCGGCGGCCGCGAGCGAGAACGGCAGCACGCTCGTGCGGTCCTCGTACTTCGCGTACTGGTTCGTCAGGCCGTCGATGCTCTTCCGGACCCGGCCGGCGGAGGGCAGGTCGCTCAGGTCGCGGAGCACCCCGCGCTCGATGTAGCGCGCGAGTTCGAGGTTGTCGTTGAAGCAGCCGACGTCGGCCGGCTCACCGCGGACGAACTGCGGCGCGATGGCGACGGTGCTGTCGTGCACGACCCGCATGCCGCGGTTCTCGCGTTCGAAGCGGCGGAGCAGGTCGTCGAAGTAGGCGATGACCTCCTGCTTCTGCTCGTAGAAGCGCAGGGTGCTGCCGCCCGCTGCGGTGCTGCCGGCCGAAGGGGCCGAGCACCCGGCGAGCGCCAGTGTGCCGAGCCCGAGCCCGCCGACCGCGCCGGCGAGGAACCCGCGTCGGCTGAGAGCCGATCGTGCCGTTGTGCTGCCCATGCCCATGGTCACTCCCTTTCGCGCTCCATCGCGCCAGCCCAGTTTTACAGCGCTGTAAACGCAAAGTCAACGCCGCGGCAGCGTTCTCCGGGGAGGGTCACGGGAGGGACGAACCGCGGGGTGCCGGCGTGTGCTGGAGCTCCTGCCGCAGGGACCGGACGGCCCGCATGAGGTCGTCCTGCTTCCGGGCGCTCGCGCCGAGCGGCGATCCCAGGGCGGGACGCGCGATCACCCCGAGGCGTCCTGCCCCCGTGACGAGGGCGAGCGACCAACCGCTCTGCCCGGTGATGCTCCTGCGCTCGTCGGGTTCGACGTCGCGGAGGTCCACCTGTCCGTGCCACGCCCGGGCACGGGTCAGCTCGGCACGGTCGCGACGGCGTGGATGCGGTCCGGGCCGTCAGGCGTAGCGGCGGGCGGCGCGCAGTGCGGCGTCGGTGTACGAGCCACCGAACAGGAACACGTGGAGCAGGAGCGGGGCGAGCTGGTGCAGCGCCACGCGGTCCTGCCACCCGGGCGCGAGCGGCGACTCGTCGTCGTACGCGGCCAACACCGTCCCGAGCTCCGGGAGGCCGAACAGCGCCAGCAGCGCCAGGTCCGTCTCCGCGTGACCGCCGTGCGGGGTCGCGTCGATGAGCACGGCGCCGGTCGGTGCGTCCGCCTCCCGCGGCCAGAGCACGTTCCCGGCCCAGAGGTCGCCGTGCAGTCGGGCCGGACCGTCCCCGACGAGCGCCGGCTGTGGGGACCCGAGCGAGCCGTCCTCCAGGCGGTCACAGACCCGCTCGAACACGGCGGCCTCGGCACCGTCGTACCCGCCGGCGTCGACGATCCGCTCGACGAAGTCCCGGATCCGGTACTCGGCGAAGAACGCGCCCCAGGACGTCGGCGCCTCGGACGCGGGGACGAACGGCGTGCGCGAGCGGCCCATCCGCAGCGGACCGTTCGCCGGGAACCCGGGCGACGGGGCACCCCAGTGCGCGGCACCGGCGGCGTGCGTGTGGGCCAGCGAGCGACCGAAGCGCGCCGCCTGCGCACGGGTCGGGGTCCCGTCGGCGATGAGCTCCAGTTCGAGCAGGGTCGGGTGTGGACGCCCCAGGACGCGGGCGATGCGGGTGCCACCGGTCTCCTCGGCCTCGGCGAGCCACTCGAGGCCGGCCGCCTCGGCGGCGGCCTCGTCCGGGTCCGTGAAGGTCTTCGTGTGCGTCGAGGCCATCACCCCATCCTGCCGACCGGGGACGACTCCGGGTTCAGACGGCGTCGACCAGCGCCCGGGCGAGGGGGTGCCACGGCCGCGAGGACGGCCCGCTCAGCACCAGCGTCCGCTGGTACCCGGGCGACATCGGCAGCATGACGAGGTCCGGCGGCAGCATCACGCGGCCGAGCGTCGGCACGATCGAGACGCCCTCGCCGCGCTGGATCATGCCGAACATCGTGCTCATCTCCCGCACGCGGTGGGCGTAGCGGAACGGCTGTCCGGCCCGCTCGTGCATGAGCTGGATCTGGTGCTCGCAGCCACCGCCGCCCGCGACCAGGCCGTCCTCGTGCAGGTCGTCGAGGGTCAGCGCCGGGAGCTCGGCCAGCGGGTGGTCCCGGCGGACGACGGCGGCCATCTCGTCCTGCGCCACGACGACCCCGCCGTCCGGTACCGCGGTCGGGTCGACGAGCACCGCGGCGTCGACCGTGCCCGCTTCGAGCCACTCCGGCATCTCGTCGTCGTCGCCCTCGCACACCTGCACGTCGACGTCCGGCAGCGTGACCGCCCAGACCGCGCGGAGCCGGGGGAGCAGCCCCTGGCACACCGTCGGGACGGCGGCGAGGCGCACGGTGCCGCGTGCCGGGGCGGGCCGCACCACGGCCTCCAGGGCGTCGACCGAGGCGAGCACGCTCCGGGCGTGGGCGAGCAGGCGGTCGCCGAGCGGCGTCGGCGCGGTGGCGGCGCCGCGGAGCACGACCGGGCCGCCCACCTCGCGTTCGAGTCCGGCGACCGCGTGCGAGACGGCCGACTGCCCGACACCGAGCGCGAGCGCGGCCGCGGTGAAGGAGCCGGCGTCGACGGTCGCGACGAACGCGCGGAGCTGGGGGAGCGAGACGGGCATGCGCTTCCTTCATGACGGCATGAGCGTCATGCGTTTGCCGCATGACCGGACACTCCCGAGACTAGGCCTCGTGAACGCCCTCCTCTACGTCCTCGTCGCCCTCACATGGGGCTCGAGCTTCTTCTTCGCGAAGATCGGGCTCGAGGGCCTGGCACCCCAGCAGGTCGCCACGGTCCGCACGGTGCTCGGCGCACTGACGCTCGTCGTCGTGCTGCTCGTCACGCGCCGTCGGTGGCCGCGTGAACGGCGGCTGTGGGGACACCTGTTCGTCGTCGCGGTGTTCCTCAACGCCGTGCCGTCGTCCCTCATGGCGTGGGCCGAGCAGACCGTGCCGTCCGGGCTCGCCAGCATCTACAACGCGACGACGCCCATCATGACGCTGCTCGCGCTGGCCGTCCTGGTGCCGACCGAGCGGTTGGACCGGCGGCAGGTCGGTGGGATCGTGCTCGGCATCGTCGGGGTCCTCGTGCTCGTCGGTCCCTGGGACGTGCTCGGCGACCCGGAGGTCCTCGCGAGCGTGCCGGGACAGCTCGCGCTGCTCGGCATGACCGCGTCCTACGGCATCGGCCTCGCGTGGCTCCGCCGCTTCGGCGTCGGCGGCGGGATCGATCCGACCACCGTCGCGACGGTGCAGCTGACGCTCGCCGCGGTGCTCATGCTCCTGGTCGCACCCGTCATCGCGACCGGTCCGGTGCGGCTGGACTGGAGGATCGGAGCCGCGATGGTGGCGCTCGGCGCGGTGGGCACGGGGCTGGCGTACGCGTGGAACACCCGGCTGGTCGGGGCCTGGGGTGCCGGGCGCGCCTCCACCGTGACCTACCTGACGCCGGTCGTCGGGGTCGCACTCGGCGTCCTCGTGCTCGGGGAGCCGCTGCGGTGGAACGAGCCGGTGGGCGGTCTCGTCGTGCTCCTCGGCATCGCCCTGGCGTCGGGACTGATCGGGTCGCGGCGTCGGTCGGTTCCGGCGCCGGCCGGTGAGCAAGGGGCGGCGGCGGCCGGTCGGTGACGAGCCCGCGCGTCAGCGCCCTGCGGCGGACGGCGTCTGCTGCCGGAGCGGCTGCGTGCTGGTGTCGTGCAGCCCCTTGCCCGTCGTCTCGGGTGCCATGACCTGCGACAGGATCCCGCCGGCGACGCAGACGGCCGCGGCGATGAGCATGCACGCACCGATGCCGATCGTCGAGATGCCGACCGGGAGCAGGAACGTCCCCGCGGCCGCGCCGATGCGGCTGCACGCGGCGGCGAACCCGACGCCGGTGGAGCGGACCTCGGTCGGCAGCACCTCGATCGGGTAGACCGCGGTCAGGTTGCCCTGCACGGCGTTCATGAACGAGAACACCGCGAAACACAGCACGACGACGACGCCGGGCGCGGATCCCCACAGTCCGACGACGGCGAGCGCCACGGCCATGATCCAGAACGGCGGGATCAGCTGCCGGCGACGACCGAGCCGCTCGATCGTGAGCATGCCGACGAGTGCTCCGACCGCCGCCATCGCGTTCACCGTGATCGTGCCCGCGGCCTCGTCGTGCAGCTGCAGGGACTTCAGCACCGTCGGGGCGAACGTGAAGATCGCGAAGTAGGGCGCGACGTTGCACGCCCAGAACAGGGAGATGAACGCCAGACGCTGCCGGTTCTCCTTCGAGAACAGCACGCGGTACCCGCCGGCCTTCTGCTGCTCCGCCGCGTACTGCTCGTCGCGGAAGTACGCGTCGCCGCCGAGGTGCTCGGCGACGATCGTCCGTGCCTCGTCCACCCGGCCACGGGCGAGCAGCCACCGCGGCGACTCCGGGAACCCGATCCGGGCGACGGCGGTGACGACGGCCGGCAGCGCGCTCGTCACGAGCACCCACCGCCAGCTCAGGCCGAACGCGTCGATCATCACGTAGGCGGTGACGACGGCGATCAGGTAGCCGCCGTACCAACACACGAGCAACCCGGACAGCCGTCGGCCGCGGTCCTTCGCGGGGGCGAACTCGGCGAGCATCGCGGCACCGATCGCGTACTCCGCGCCGATCGCCACTCCGAGCAGTACCCGGACGACGAACAGCTGCCAGCCGTCGGCGACGAACGCCTGCGCGAGACCGAGGACGATGAACGCCAGCACGTCGATCGTGAAGACGCGCTTGCGGCCGAACCGGTCGGTGAGCCAGCCGGCGAGCGGCGCTCCGATGAAGATGCCGATCAGTGAACTCGCACCGATGAGTCCTGCGAGCACCGGGTCCAGGCCGAGCGCCACGGTGATGGCGGGCAGGGCGACGCTGATCACGCCGAGGTCGAACCCGTCGAGGCCCTCGCCCCACGCGCAGGCGAAGGTCATCCGGCGCAGGAACCCCCGCCGTCCGGCCGGGATGCTCGTCGTGGTCATGGTGATCCCTCCCGCGTGCGCCCCGTGGTCGACGCCCATCGGACCCTAGGCCGGAGGTGGTCGTGTGCTCGTCCAGGTTCTCCGTGTGCGGACCCCACGAGGGGGACCGCCGGCCGTCGCACTGCCCGGTGGCATGGCTCGTGGCGACCGAGCACGCGCCCGCTCCGTACGCTGGCACGGTGACCCCTCCGCGCAGGCCCTCGACCGTCCGCCTGCTCGTCGCGTCCTCGCACCCCGGCCCGACCGTGACGGTGACGGTCCTCGCCACCGTCCTCGCCGCCGCGGTGGGGCACCCGGTGGGGACCGTCGTGCTCGTGGCGCTCGCCGTGGTCGCCGGCCAGCTCTCGATCGGGCTCGCCAACGACTGGGTCGACGCCGACCGTGACCGAGCCGTGGGGCGGAGCGACAAGCCGGTGGCCCGGGGGCTCATCGCCGTGGGGACGGTCCGCGCCGCCGCCGTCGTCACCGCGGGCATCGCCGTCGTGCTGTCGCTGTTCCTCGGGCCGGTCGCCGCGGTCGCACACGTGGTCCTCGTCGCGGCCGGGTGGGCGTACGACGCCGGCCTGAAGCGCACGGTCTGGTCGGTCGCGCCGTTCGTCGTCGCGTTCGGGCTGCTCCCGGTCGTCGCGATCGCGGCGGGGCCCGACGTCAGGTGGCCCGCCGCGTGGGCGATCGCGACCGGTGCGGTCTTCGGCGTCGCGATCCACTGCACCAACGTCCTGCCCGACCTCGTCGACGACGAGGCGACCGGGGTGCGCGGCTTCCCGCACCGGCTCGGCCTGCACGCGTCCGGGGTCGTCGCGTTCGGTTCGCTCGTCGTCGCGGCCGTCCTGGTGCTCGTCGGCCAGCTCGGCGGCGACGACCCGGTCCGCGGGGTCGGCGCTGTGCTGGCTGTGCTGGGTGCGGTCGTCGTGGTCGTCCTGGCAGCGGTCGGGGTGCGACTCGTGCTGACCGGGCCGCCGACCCGCACGTTGTTCCGCCTGGTGATCGCGTCGTCGCTCGTGCTCGTCGTCGAGCTCGGCTTCGCGGGAGCGGCCCTGGTGGCCTGAGCCGCGGCCGCGGCCGCCGCCGCCGCACACCAGCCCCAGGGCGAGACCGACGCCAGGGCGTGCGGAGTGCCCGATCAGGACCGGCGCAGGAACGGGTCGATGACCGCCCACGTCGCGTCCGGAGCCTCCAGGTGCGGGAGGTGCCCGGCCGCCGGGACCTCGACGAACTGGGCATCGGGAACGGCTGCGGCGACGGCCCTGCCGTACGCGGGCGTGACGACCCGGTCACTGGCACCCCACACGACGAGGGTCGGGACGTCCACCGCCCCCAGACGGCCGAGGAGCGTCGGGTCGCTCATGCTCGTGCCGGCGACGGCTGCCATGGTGCGGCGGTTCGCCTGCTGGACCGCGCGCTGCTCGTCGGTGGAGCCGGCCGGGTCCCGGTACCCGCGCTCGGGGTCGTGCCACGCCACCTCGGCCAGTCCGCGGGCATCGAGGGCGAAGAAGTCGGCGATCGGCTCACCGTCCACCACGACGCCGACGCCGTCGATCACCACGACGGCCCCGATCCGTCCGCGGTACCGGTCATCCGCGGCCGCCTGGACGGCCATCTCGAGGGCGACCCACCCGCCGATCGACGAACCGATCAGGACGACGTCGTGCTCGTCGCGGTCGACGAGGTGGTCGAGGTACGCGTGCGCGAGGTCGGCGACCGAGGCGATGGCCTCCGGCCGGGCGGTGCCGTCCCAGCCGGGGTGGGTCGGCGCGACGGCGTGCATGGTCGCCGCGAGGTGCCCGACGATCGGTGCGACGGTCTGCGGGCCACCGCCGCCGTGGAGGACCAGGGCGACCCGCGCGGCGGGATCGCCGTCCTGGTCGACGGGGAGGTCAGTGGGGAGGGTGCTGGTCATGGTCCACCTGTATCAACATGTTGATGTAACGATGTTGATACCGTAGCACCATGGCGACGGACCTCGAACTGCTCGGACAGATGCTCAAGCGGGCGCAGTACCGGAACCACCGGACGATGGACGCTGCGCTCCGCGACGTCGGGGTCAGCCTCGTGCAGTGGGACGCGCTCCGTGCGGTCGACCGGATGCCCGGAGCCTCCGGCCACGACCTCGCCGTCGCCACGTTCCAGAGCGACCAGGCGTTCGGCACGCTCGCGACACGGCTCGTCGAACGCGGCCTCATCGAACGGTCGGCGGGACTCGGGCGCCGTCTCGTGCACACCCTGACGGACGCCGGCCGCGCAGCGCTCGACGACGGCCACGCGATCGCGGTCCACGTGCTCGACGAGCTCTTCGCACCGTTGGACGACGCGGGTCGGCGCCACCTGGAGCGCGCGCTGGCTGCTCTCACCGCGGCGGAGTGAAGGGCATCCCCGCAACCGGGTGCGCGGGGCCCTCGACCGTGCGGGCCGTACAGTGCACCATGACCGAAACCACGCCGACACCCCACCTGCTCCGGCTCGGGGTGCTGGCTGTCTCCCGGAAGGCCGACGAACGTCGCCTGCCGATCCACCCCGCACACGTCGAACGCATCGACCCCGACCTCCGCGCCAGGATGGTCCTCGAGCGCGGGTACGGCGATCGCTTCGGCGTCCCGGACGAACAGCTCGAACCCCTCGTCGGAGCGATGGCCACGCGTGCGGAGATCATCGCCACCACAGACGTCGTGCTCCTGCCGAAGCCCCAGGCACCGGACCTCGCCGACCTGCGGGACGGCCAGGTGCTCTGGGGGTGGCCGCACTGCGTGCAGGACCAGGCGCTGACGCAGCTCGCGATCGAGAAGCGCCTGACCCTGATCGCCTGGGAGGCGATGAACCACTGGCGGGCCGACGGCGGCTTCGGCCTGCACGTCTTCCACAAGAACAACGAGCTCGCCGGGTACTGCTCGGTGATCCACGCGCTGCAGCTCTGCGGCTCCACCGGGGACTACGGGCGTCGGCTCACCGCCGTCGTCATCGGTTTCGGTGCCACCGCCCGTGGGGCCGTCACCGCCCTCAACGCCCACGGCATCCACGACGTCCGCGTCCTCACGAACCGCGACATCGCCGCCGTCGGGTCGCCGATCCCGTCCGTCGACATCCTGCAGATCGAGCACGACGAGGACGCGCCGACGGGCAGCACGGTCCGGACCCGGGAGGGCTCGGTCCCGCTCGCGCCGTACCTGGCGCGGAACGACATCGTCGTGAACTGCACGCTCCAGGACCCGAACGCGCCCCTGACCTACCTCCGCACCGAGGACCTCGAGGCCTTCCGCCCGGGGAGCCTGGTCGTCGACGTCTCGATCGACGAGGGGATGGGCTTCAGCTGGGCACGGCCGACGTCGTTCGCCGAGCCCATGGTCACCGTCGGCGGGTCGACGAACTACTACGCCGTCGACCACAGCCCGTCACTGCTCTGGAACTCGTCGACGTGGGAGATCAGCGAGGCGCTGATGCCGTTCCTCCGGACGGTGATGTCGGGTCCGTCGGCGTGGGCGGAGTCGGACACGATCCGTCGGGCGATCGAGATCAAGCACGGGCAGGTCCGCAACGAGGCGATCCTCGCCTTCCAGGGCCGCGCGGCCGCCTACCCGCACACGGTCACCGCCTGACGGCGGCGTCTGCTCGGGACGCCTCGATGGCTCCGAGACGCCGCCACCTCCCGCGGCGTCCCGACCACTCGGCGGCGTTCCGCTCGGACGGACCCGTCTCGCAGGCCCGTCGGACGGACGGGAGGTCGACTACGCCCAGGCCATCGCGTACAGCCGGGCCAGGGCACGCGCGGTCGGGAGCGCCAGGACGGATCGGAGCAGCGCCTCCCGGCCGACGCCGACCACGTCGGGGACCGCGCGGCCGAGGGCCATGTTCGCCTCCGCCTGCCGTCCGGCCCGTCGTGCGGCGGCCTGCCGCCGGCGCGCGTAGACCGGCCACGGTCCGGCCGCACCGGTGCGCACCGCGTCGGCGAGGACCGGGGCCAGGTCGGCCGCGTCCAGCCACCCGAGGTTCATGCCCTGTCCACCGATCGGGCTGATCTCGTGGGCCGCGTCGCCGACCAGGACCACCCGGCCGAGTCCGACGCGGTCCGCGGTGCGGCGACGCACGCGGAAGGCGCTGAGCATCGAGCAGGTGGCGGGGTCCGGCGCGACACCCGTGCGGTTCCGCACGATCGCCGCCAGCCGGGAGGCCCGGTCCGCCTCCGGCGCGTCGGCTGCGGCCGCGGGGACGGCCGGGTCCGCCAGGGCGTCGTCCCGGGGGAGGAGCACGACGTACCGTCGGCGGCCGTCGGGGAGCGGGAAGGACTCGACCACGCCCGCCGCGCCGACGTCGACGAGGGCGGCCGAATGGGCGTCCGCGTCCTCGGGGTCGGCGAAGTCGCCCATCACGTAGCGGTCCGGGTAGTCCCGGCCGGTCGTCCCGATGCCGAGCAGGTCGCGGACCAGGCTCCGGGCGCCGTCCGCGCCGACGACGAAGGACGCGCGGATCTCGACCGGTCGGCCGTCGCGGTCGGTGCCGGTCGCGTCCACGTGGTCGCGGTGCCGGGTGAGCCCGACGAGTGCGGTGCCGGTCCGGAGTGCTCCGGGTGCACCGGCATCGAGCCGGTCGCGGAGGAGCACCTCGGTCCGGTGCTGGTCGAGCGTCGCCACGTACGGGTGCGTGTCGGACGCGCCGTCGAACGACAGCGTGCCGAGGACCCGACCGCGACTCCGGGCCACCCCGGTCCGCACGAGGACCGCCTCCGCGAGCACCGTGTCGGCCAACCCGACCTCGGCGAACGCGTTGAGCGACGGCGGGTGGATCCCGATCGCCCGCGAGCCGACCGGGTCGGTGGTCCGGCGCTCCCAGACCTGCACGGCGGTTCCCCTGGCCGCCAGGAGCGCGCCGAGGAAGAGGCCGACCGGTCCGCCGCCGACGACGAGGACGTCCGTGGTGTCCGTGGTCACGGGCCGAGCCTACGCACGGCCGGGCCACCGGTTGCCGGGAACGCCACCACGACCCCCAAAGAGCCCTTTGACGGTGCCGCGTCGTGAGTGTCACCATGACGCCGTGTCCGCCATCGACGAGCTCCGCGCCACCGCTCACCCCGTCCGCCTGCGACTGCTCTCGCTCCTGACCGGCGTCGCGATGAGCGCCGCCGAAGCCGGCCGGGAGCTCGGGCTCTCGCAGGCGACCGCGAGCTACCACCTGCGCGTGCTCGAGCGTGCCGGACTCGTCCGGGTCGTCGAGGTCGTCCGGCTCCGGGGCGGTGACGCCAAGCGCTACCGGCACGAGGCGTCGTCGGTGCCGTTCGACGTCCACGACGTGCACCCGCTCGACCCGGACACGGCGGAGGAGCGCGTCGCCTACCTCGGGTTGGTCGCGGACGAGCTCCGGCGGCGAGCCCTCGACCAGGTCGACGGCCCCGGCATGTCCGCCGACGCCGAACTCTGGGTGGACCCGGAGACGTGGCGCCGCGTGGTGCACCACGTCGGGCAGACCGCCGCCCTCCTGCACGCCGCCGCACGTCCGCCGCGGACACCCGGGACACAGCCGGTGTCGATGACGGCGGCGCTGTTCCCGGTGCGACGTCGGTGAGCACGACGGTGAGCACCACGGTCGACCGTCTCGGTCCGCTCCGGCACGCACCCTTCCGGTGGCTCCTGGCGGCCCGCACGACGAGCATCCTCGGCAACGCGGTCGCGCCCATCGCGCTCGCGTTCGCCGTGCTCGACCTGACCGGGTCGGCGGCCGACCTCGGGATGGTCGTGGCCGCACGGTCGGTGGCGAACGTCGCGGTCCTGTTGTTCGGCGGCGTGGTCGCGGACCGCCTGCCCCGCGACGTCGTACTCGTCGGGACGTCCGGCGCTGCCGCCGTCACGCAGGGCGTGGTGGCTGCGCTCGTCCTCACGGGGTCGGCGAGCATCCCGACCCTCGTCGTCCTCAGCGTCCTGAACGGAGCCGTCGCGGCGGTCAGCCTCCCCGCCGCGGCGGCACTCGTGCCGGACACCGTGCCCGCGCCGATGCTCCGCCCCGCGAACGCGATGCTCCGGCTCGGCCTCAACGGCGGGAGCATCCTCGGCGCCTCGGCGGGTGCCGGCCTGGTCGCCCTCGTCGGGCCGGGATGGGGACTCGCGGTCGACGCGGCCGGCTTCGCCGTCGCCGGCCTGCTGTTCGCACGGATGCGACTGCCTCGGACCGGCGCGGCAGCGGCCGACGCGGACAGCGGGACGTCGCGGTCCGTCGTGTCCGACCTGCAGGAGGGGTGGCGCGAGTTCGCCAGCCGCCGGTGGGTGTGGATCGTCGTGGTGCAGTTCGCGGTGCTCAACGCGGCGTTCGTCGGCGCGACGGCCGTCCTCGGGCCCGTCGTGGCGGACGCGTCCTTCGGTCGGGCCGCGTGGGGGCTCGTCGTCGCCGCGCTCTGCGTGGGGCTCGCGATCGGCGCGGGCATCGCGCTCCGGTGGCGACCCCGGCACGCACTCGGCATCGGGGTCGCACTGATGGTCGTCGCCGCCGTGCCCGTGCTCGCCCTCGCGCTGACCCCGTCGGTCGTCGCGCTGGTCGTCGCATTCGCCGCCGCCGGCGTCGCGATCGAGGTCTTCTCCATCGCCTGGGACCAGTCCCTGCAGACGAACGTGCCGCGCGACGTCCTCGCCCGCGTTTACTCGTACGACGCGGTCGGTTCGGTCGTCGCGGTGCCCGTCGGCGAAGCGCTCGTCGGACCGCTCGCGCACACCGTGGGAACGGTGCCGACCCTGCTCGGATGCGCCGCGCTCATCGTCCTCGCCACCGTGGCAGCGGCCGCCACCCGGAGCGTCCGACACGTGACGGTCGAGGAGTCCGCGGGCTCCTGACCGACCGGTTCCCGACTGTCCGCGAACCGCACCAGGTGCCGGATCTGCCAGCCCTCACGGGCGCACCCGAGTTCCGTTCCGTGCGGATCGACCACCAGCACGAGCACCACCGCCAGGAGGCACCCATGAGCACACCCGACGACGACACCCGGCCCGTCCGCGGCACCGGCGCGCACGACGGCACGGGTCGTGACGAGACGCACCACGACGGCGACGCCGCTCACGCGGTCGCCGCTCCCGGTGACGACCGGAACGACGGACGCGACCACGCACGGAACGACGGCGTCGCTGCGGGTGCTGCCGGACGCGCCGAGCGCGGTGCGACCCAGCGTGAGACCGTCCTCGAACGCGAGAAGGAGGAGTTCGCCGGCTTCAAGTGGGGCTCGGCGTTCTTCGGCTGGCTCACCGCCACCGGCACCGCGGTCATCCTGACGGCCCTCCTCACCGCCGTCGGCGCGGGCGTCGGCCTCGGCCAGAACGGCGGCGACGTCGACGACGCTGCGAAGGACGTGACGCAGAACGGCGACGTCGTCGGCATCGTCGGCGCCATCGCACTCGCCGTGATCCTGTTCGTCGCCTACTACGCCGGCGGCTACGTCGCCGGCCGCATGGCCCGGTTCTCCGGTGCCAAGCAGGGCATCGCCGTCTGGATCTGGGCGGTCGTCATCGCGATCGTCGTGGCGATCATCACCGCCGTCGCGGGCAGCCAGTTCAACGTCCTCGGGAACCTCAACAGCTTCCCGCGGATCCCGGTCGACGAGGGCACGCTCACCGTGACCGGGATCATCACCGTGATCGTCGTCGCCGTCATCAGCCTGGTCGGCGCGGTCCTCGGCGGCCTCACGGGCATGCGGTACCACCGCAAGGTCGACCGCGTCGGTCTCGGCCGCTGAGCCGAGGCACCGCCCCGGGCGCTCTGCCCCCACGAACCCACCTGACACACCACCACCGCACGACGAAGGGAACGACCATGATCGACACGAACAACATCAACAGCGTCTTCGACGCCAAGGTCATCGACCCGGACGGCCAGAAGGTCGGCACCGTCAAGCAGGTCTACGTCGACAACACCGACGGCCACCCGCTGTTCGCCAGCGTCTCCACCGGCCTCTTCGGCACCTCGGAGTCGTTCGTCCCCCTCGAGGGCGCCGACCTGACCGGTGACGAACTCCGCGTCGCGTACGACAAGGACCGCATCAAGGACGCACCGCGCATCGACGCCGACGGCGACCTCAGCGACGACGAGCAGGACCGCATCTTCGACCACTACGGCCTGGGCAGCAGCAGCAGCACCACCACCGGCACCGACACCTCGGCCGGCTTCGGCACCGAGTCGACGACCGGCACGACCGGCACCGACCCGGACCTCACCACAGGCACGGCCTCCGGCTCCGGCACGACCGGTGACGTCACCGACGTCGACCGCAGCGCCGGCCACGACACGTCCGGGGCGAACACGGACGACGCGATGACGCGGTCCGAGGAGCGCCTGGACGTCGGCACCCAGAAGGTCCAGACCGGCCGTGCCCGCCTCCGCAAGCACGTCGTCACGGAACAGCAGTCCGTCACCGTGCCGGTGCAGCACGAAGAGGTCCGCCTCGAGACCGAGCCGATCACCGACGGCAACGTCGGCGCGGCGACCGACGGCCCGGCCCTGTCCGACGAGGAGCACGAGGTGACCCTCAGCGAGGAGCGCGTCGTGGTCGACAAGGAGACCGTCCCGGTCGAGCGCGTCCGCCTCGGCACCGAGACCGTCACCGAGCAGCAGCAGGTCTCCGAGGACGTCGCGCACGAGGAGATCGAGCTCGACGAGGACGGCACCACCCGCCGCTGAGTCGCGTTCTGCACGACCGGGAGGCCCGGTGCCGGCTGGCACCGGGCCTCCCGGTCGTCGTTGCACCGGCACCACGACCGGGCGGGCGTCGGAGGGGTGCCGACCACTAGCGTGTGCGCATGGCAGCAACCGACGAGACACCGGCAGTGGAGCCGACGCCGGCACAGCACATCGATGCGATGATCGCGGCGCACGCGGACTGGCGCGGAGCGGTCCTCGCCGACGCACGTGCGGCGGTCCTGGCCGTGGACCCGGCGATCGAGGAGACCTGGAAGTGGCGGGGCGCTCCGGTGTGGGAACTCGACGGCATCCTCGTCGTCGGCAACGTCTTCAGGACGGCCGTGAAGCTCGGCTTCATGTACGGCGCGGCCCTCGAGGACCCGGACGGCCTGTTCAACGACGAACTCGGTGGCAACCAGCGTCGCGCGATCAAGTACTCCGAGGGGGACGACGTCGACGTCCCGGCACTCCAGGCGCTCGTGCGACGGGCGATCGACCACAACCACGCGCGACGCCAGGCCAGCCGACGCCGCTGACCGACCGACGCCGCTGACCGACCGACGCCGCTGACCGACCGAAGCCGCTGACCGACCGGCCCCGCTGTCGGGTCCGCGTCAGCTCGCGGCGGCGCTGCGGGCGGCGTGGTCCTCGGCGACCAGGCGACGGGCCTCCCGAACACGCGCGCGGAGCTTCTCGACCGGGACCTCGATCGCGTACGCCGCCCCGATGGACACGATGACGGCGGCGGCGAAGAGCCAGACGTTCCCGAACCAGCCGATCGCGAACGTGCCGAGCAGGGCGATCACGAGCGGGTGCCAGAGGTAGGCGGAGTACGACACCCGGCGTCCGAACCAGGCGACCGGGGACCAGGACAGGGCCACGGACACCGGCGTCCGCACCGAGACCAGCCCGCCGATGAGGACCGCCGCCGCCAGTCCGGTGGCCGGCATGAGCAGGCCGAAGGTCCAGGCGTGGTCGGTCCAGTCGTCACCGATCCAGAACTGCACGCCGACCACCGCCGCGGCGCCCGCCCAGGTGCCCAGGTGTCCGGCGAGGCCGGAGGCGAAGGAACGGCACCGCTCGTCATCGAGCAGCAGCGCGAGCAGGCACCCGGTGGCGAGCGGCACGACGCCGAGCACGGGGGAGAAGTACACGTCCGGGGTCGAGCCGCCCGAGGGGGTCCGGTAGCTGAGCCACGACGCTGCCGACGCCGCCACGACGACGGTGGACAGGCCGAGGACGAGTGTCCGCCGACGACGTCCGAGCGACAGCAGGAGCAGCAGCACCGGTGGCCAGACGAGGTAGAACTGCTCCTCCATCGACAGGCTCCACGTGTGCGCGAAGACCCCCTGCGTGGTGTCCCAGAACGAGCGGAACAGGTTCCCGGTGTAGGTCAGGGCGATGAAGGCCGCCGACCCCGCCGAGAGCGACGCGCCCTTGTAGTCGCCGACCCAGTTCCAGAGCAGCAGTCCGGCCACGACGAGGGCGACGAGTGCCGGGTAGAGCCGGAGCAGGCGCTTCCACCAGAACGACCCGAGCCGGATGGTGCCGGTCCGCTCCCGCTCGCGCAGGAGCAGCGTGGTGATGAGGTAGCCGGAGAGCACGAAGAAGACCGTGACGCCGATCCACCCGCCCTCGAACTGCGGGACGTGCAGGTGGTACAGGACCACCATGACGATCGCGACGGTCCGGATGCCGTCCAGCGCGAGGGCGCGACCCGGCGGCGACGCCGGAGCTGGCGGGGCCGCCACGGGCGCGGCCGCGGCGGGTACGGACGGCGCGACGACGGGCACGGTGTCCGTCGGGGGTGCGATCCGAGTCATCGTCCCAGTGTGCTCCCGCTGTCCATGAACCGGCTCCGGCCTGTCAGGCGTGCTGTCGAACCATCGACGCGGCCAGTGCGTCGAGCCGCTCGGTCGCGAGTTCCGGCAGGGTGCGGGTCTCGCCCGGGGCGATCCACTGCGCGAAGGCCAGGTGGAACACCGTCACGCCGGACTGCGCCAGCAGGGTCGCGGCCGGCTCGGGGACACCCCGCCCGCGGAGGACCTCGGCGAGCCTGCGTCCGAGACCGGAGAGCTTCGCGAGTTCGCGCTCGCCGAGAGCGGGTTCGGCGTCGATCACGGTCTGCCGGCGGCGGGACCACTCGCGGCGGTCCTCGGGGAAGAACGAGCCGGCACCGTCGAGCGCCCGTGCGATGAGCTCGATCGGCGGGATGTCGGCCGGGGCGTCCTCGACGGGTCCGACGAACAGCCCGATGAAGGCGTCCTGGCTCGCGAACAGGACTTCGCGCTTGTCGGCGAAGTGCCGGAAGAAGGTCCGCTCGGTGACGTCAGCGGCACGGGCGATGTCGGCGACCGTCGTGGCCTCGAAGCCCCGGTCGAGGAACAGTTCCAGAGCCGTCGACTGGAGGCGCTCCCGCGTGCCCGGTTGCCATCTCGCCATCCTCCGAGTGTACCGACGGACCAGTCATGGCGACAGCGCCTGACATCGGGTGTACCGTCTTGATGTCAGCAACTGACATCAACGAGAAGGGCACCAACATGCACGTGTTCGTCACCGGAGCCTCCGGCTGGATCGGCTCCGCCACCGTCGACGAGCTCCTCACCGCCGGCCACCGCGTCACCGGGCTCGCCAGGTCCGACACCTCAGCCGCGGCCGTCCAGGCGAAGGGCGCCGAGGTCCTCCGCGGCGACCTCGACGACCTCGAGGCACTCCGCCGTGGGGCCGATGCCGCCGACGGCGTCGTCCACCTCGCCAACAAGCACGACTTCGCGCACCCCGAAGTCAGCGACGCTGCCGAGCGCGCCGCCGTCGAGACCCTCGGCGAAGCGCTCGTGGGCAGCGGGCGACCGTTGGTGGTCGCGTCCGGCGTGGCCCGACTGGCCGGCGACCGGGCCGCGACCGAGGCGGACCCGAACCCGGCCGTCGGTCCGCACTCCATGCGCGGCGGTGGTGAGAACCGTGCGCTCGACTTCGTCGACCAGGGCGTCCGGACCGTGATCGCGCGCTTCGCCCCGACCGTCCACGGCTCCGGCGACTCCGGCTTCGTCTCGCTCATCACCGAGGCCGCCCGTCGGCACGGGGCCGCCGCGATCATCGGCGAGGGGTCGAACGGCTGGGCTGCGGTCCACCGCACGGACGCCGCGCGCCTGGTCCGACTCGGCCTCGAGGGCGCACCGGCGGGCACTCGGATGCACGTCACCGCGGAGGACGCCGTGCCGACCCGGGACATCGCGCGAGCGATCGGTGACGCCCTGGGCGTACCGGTGACGACGATCGAGCCGGCCGACGCGGTCGACCACTTCGGCTTCGTCGGACCGTTCTACGCCATGGAGATGGCCGCGACGTCGACGGCCACTCGGGACCTCCTCGGTTGGCAGCCGACCGGGCCGACCCTGCTCGAGGACATCGCGGCCGGCGCCTACACGGCCGCACGGAGCTGACCGCCCGGTTCCCTGACCGCACGGACCGGGCCGGACGGCGGACGGGAGGTCCGTCACCCGCTGGTGACGGACCTCCCGTCCGGTCCGTGGTCGCGCGGGGCGCTACTCCGCCTTCTGCAGCTGCCAGTGCTCCGGCTCGCGGTCGCCGTTCGGGCGCACCGGGCGGACGTCGCCGACGATCGGGATCGAGCGCTTCCGCATGAACCAGACGTAGCGGACGAAGAAGTGGGTCAGCGTCGACATGCGGTTGCCGTTGCCGAGCAGGCTCGTGATGTGCACGAACACCCACGCGGCCCAGGCCACGGGCCCGACCATCGTGATGCCGCCGCGGAGCTGGGCGACGGCGGCGTTCGTGCCGATCGTCGCCATCGTGCCCTTGTCGAAGTACTTGAAGCGCTCGGTCGGCTTGCCGGCGACGAGTCGCTTGATCTGCTCGGCGACGTGCTTGCCGCCCTGCAGCGCCGGCTGGGCGAGCTGGGCGAGGGCATCGTCCTGCGCTGCGATGTCCCCGGCCGAGAAGATCCGCTCGACCCCCTTCACGCTGAGGTCGTCGTTCACCTGGATGCGACCGCCGTGCGTCTGCGGCAGGCCCCAGTTGCCGACCTCCTTGTGCGCCGCGACACCGGTCGCCCAGATGACCTGCGACGCCGGGATGACCTCGCCGCCGGCCAGGCGGACGCCGTCGGGCAGGACCTCTTCGACACCGGCGTTGAGCCGCAGCACGACACCGCGCTTGCGGAGGATCTTGGCCGCGTACCGGCGGAGGCGCGGGGCGAACGGCTTGAGGAGCTCGCCGCTGCGGTGCACGAGCGTGATCGAGATGTTGCCGCGCTCGATCTCCGGGTAGGCGCCGACGAGCGCCTGGTCGCGGAGCTCCGCGAGCGCACCGGCCATCTCCACGCCGGTGGCACCGCCGCCGACGATGACGACGCGGATCTCGTCCGGACCCTGCTTCGCCGCGGCCTGCTCCAGGCGGGTGAAGAGCTCGTCCCGGATGCGCAGGGCCTGGGAGCGGGAGTACATCGAGTACGCGTACTCGTAGGCGCCGGGCGTCCCGAAGTAGCTCGTGTTCACGCCGTTGGCCAGGATCAGGTAGTCGTAGTGCAGGTGCTCGCCGTCGGACATCTCGGCGATGCGCTCGTCGTGCCGGATGCCGGTGAGCAGCCCGTGCCGGAAGTCCGCGTTCGCCTGGCGTGCGCGGAGGCTGCGGAGGAAGTACGTCACGTCACCGGCGTTCAACCCGCCGGTCGCCACCTGGTACATGAGGGGCTGGAACATGTTGTAGACGTGCCGGTCGACCAGGGTCACCCGGACCGGTGCGTCCTTGAGCTCGCGCATCGCGGCGATCCCGGCGAATCCACCGCCGACGACGACGACGTGCGGGCGGGTGTCCTGCGGCATGGTGAGCTCCGGGGGTCGTGCGGTCTGGGCCACCCAGAAGGGTACGCCGATCACGCAGACCCGCTGTCCACGCTCCGGACAAGAGCCGGGAGGCGCGGATCACCGCCGTCAGGCGTCGAACCGCCCGTAGGTGCTCAGCACGTTCCCCTTGCTCGTCACGGCGTTCGCGACCAGGCGGAGCCGCGTCGGGGGGTCCGTCGGCTCGAACAGCTTCCGACCGTGTCCGGCGATCGCCGGGTGCACCATCAGCTGCAGCTCGTCGAGCACCCCGGCGAAGAGCAGACTCCGGACGAGGGTGACGCTGCCGCACACGGCGATGTCGGCTCCGTCCCGTCGCTGCAGCTCGCGGACGAACGCCGGCACGTCGCCGGTGATCCGGGTGCTGTTCTCCCACGCCAGGTCGTCGCCGAGGGTGGTCGACGCGACGTGCTTCTCGATCGGGTTGATCCACTGGCCGAAGGGGTCGTCGGCGTGCGCTGGCCACCACTCCGACCACTCCAGGTAGCTGTTCCGACCGAGCAGCACCGTGTCGGTGGCCGCCATCCACGCGGTCATCGCGGCACCGAGCTCATCGTCGAAGCTGTCGTACTGGAACTCGTACGGGTCCTGCACGACGCCGTCGATCGAGGTGAACAGTCCCGCAGTGACCTTCCGCATGTGGGCGAGGGTAGCGCCTGGAGCCCGGCGGGGGAACGGTTCCCAGGCGCTGCGGCCCGGTCGGCATAGGGTCGGGGGATGCGTGCACTGGTGGAGACCGTCCAGGTCGACGGACACCCCGTCCGGCTGCGGACGATGGCGCCGGCCGGTCGGGTGCGGGACTCGTTCGCCCCCACGGTCGTGCTCGTGCACGGCATCGGGATGTCGCACCGGTCCTTCCACCGGGTGCAGACGGCGCTGTCCCGGACGCACCGGACCGTGTCGGTCGACCTGCCCGGGTTCGGCGGGTTGCCGTACGGCCGCCGTCGGTTCGAGGAGCACGAGTACGCCGACCTCGTCGTGCGCGCGGTCACCGCCCGGGGAGCGGGGGACGTCATCGTCCTGGGACAGTCGATGGGCACGCAGATCGCCGTCGAGGCCGCCCTCCGTCACCCCGACGTCGTCAGTTCCGTCGTCCTCGTCGGTCCGGTCGTCGACGACCGCCGCCGCTCCCTCGTCCGGCTCGCCGCCGCACTCGGCGTGGACGTCCTGCTCGAGGGCGCCCGGATGAACGCGATCGTCCTCTCGGACTACCTCCGGAGCATGCCCCAGTACCTCCGCGAACTCCGGCCGATGCGCAACTTCCGGATGACCGACGGCGTCCGGGCCCTGACCGTCCCGGTGCTCGTCATCCGCGGTGCGCAGGACCCGGTCGCGAAGCACGACTGGGCCGTGCGGCTCGCGGAGACCGCCACGCGCGGTGCCCTCGTCGAACTGCCCGGACCGCACCACGTGCAGGAACACCAGCCGGTCGCCGTCGCCCGACTGGTGGACGAGTTCCGTCGGGTCCAGACGCTCGAGTCGGCGCGCGACGGAGTCGTGCTGTGACCGGCCCGACCCGGCACCCGGGTGCGCCGATCGACGTGTCGGCGGGCGGGCCTCCCGTCCGGGTCGGCCTCCTCCGACGCGTGCGGTGGGCGCTGCTCGACTGGCTCTACGCCGGGGTGTGGCAGGTCCGGAGCCTCGGCCCAACCACGGCCGACGACTACCGGACCGGCGACCGGCAGGCCGTCGTCGTCATCCCGGGCGTGTACGAGACGTGGCACTTCATGCGCCCCCTGATGGACGTCCTGCACGACCGCGGCCACCCCGTGCACGTGCTCACCGACCTGCGCCACAACGTCCGACCCGTCCCGGTGTCGGCGGAGGCGGTCATGGCGTACCTCGACGAGCACGACCTGCAGCACGTCCTCGTCGTCGCGCACAGCAAGGGCGGGTTGATCGGGAAGTACGCGATGACCCGACTCGATCCGCACGGGCGGATCGACCGCATGGTCGCCGTGTCGACGCCGTTCGCCGGCTCGAAGTACGCGGTGCTCGCGCCCGTGCGGCACCTCCGGGTCTTCCGGGCGGCGGACCCGGTGCTCGCCGGGCTGGCGCGGGAGCTGGACGCGAACAGCCGCATCACCTCGGTGTACGGGGTGTACGACACGCTCATCCCCGGTGGGTGTGAGCTCGCCGGGGCGGAGAACGTGCGGCTCGAACTCGGCGGGCACTTCCGGATCCTCGCCGACCGGCGGACCGCCGTCGCGGTGTTGCGCGCGGCGGACGGCGACTGAGCGGGCGCTCTCCTCGGTCCCGCGGCGTCCTGTCCCGCGGCGTGCTGCTCCCGCTGGGCCCGTTCCTCCGGGCACCACTCCGCCGGGCCTCACTCCTCCGGTGGTCCGTTCCTCCGGTGCCCGTTCCTGCGGGGCCCGTTCGTCAGCGGGTGGCGACGCTCGCGCGCTCCACGATCCGGTGCGGCACGACGACCGTCCGGACCGGTGCCTCCCGGTCGGCGATCCGCCGCTCCAACAGGTCGAGGGCGGCGTCCGCGAAGGCCCGACGGTCGAACGACACCGTGGTGAGCGCGGGGATCGCGAACGCGGCCTGGTCGACGTCGTCGAACCCGACGACGCTCACCTGCTCGGGCACCCGCACACCCCGAGCTGCGAGGACGTGCAGCACGCCGAACGCGATCGAGTCCGTGAACGCGAACACGGCGTCGGGCAGGGGGTTCCCGTCGAGCCAGGTGGCGAAGGCGGTGGCGGCGGCCGCGGTGGTCCATTCGGGGAGCGGGACCCGCAGCGCCGGGTCCACGTGCAGGTCTGCGCTGCCGACCGCGTCGTCGTGGCCGAGCTGCCGCAGCCGCGCCGTCGCGGTGACCCCGTCACGCCGTGGTGCCCCGACCACGGCGATGCGCCGGTGCCCTCGGTCGAGGAGCATCGCGGTGACGTCCCGCGCCGCTGCTCGGCTGTCCACGTGCACCTGGTCGACCTGCTCGGGCTCGACCTCGCCGATGACGACCGTCGGCGGCAAGCCCTCGGTGTTCGCGAGCGTGCTCGCGCTGAGCGACACCGGGTTGAGCACGAGTCCGTCCACCAGGTGCGCCCGCGCGCGGGACACCAGTTCGCGCTCCCGTTCCGGGTCGTCGGCGGTCTGCTCCAGCTGCACGACGAGCCCTCGGTCGTGCGCGAGTTCGACGAACCACCGCGCGAGGTCCGCCGAGTACGCGCTGGCGAGTTCCGGCAGCGTCAGGGCGATGGCGCCGGTCCGGCCGTTGCGGAGGCCACGGGCGGAGAGGTTCGGCACGTACGCCAGTTCGGCGACCGCGGCCTCCACCCGGGCCCGCGTCTTCGGGCGCACGACGACACCGCCGTTGACGACGTTGGACACCGTCTTCGGCGACACCCCCGCGAGGGCGGCCACGTCCCGCACGGTCGCTCGCATGACAGCACCGTAGCGCGGCCGTCAGCCGGCGGCGCGGACCCGCACCTGCGCCGGGTCGGCGTCGCCGACGGTGACGGTGGTCTCCTGTGCCCCGACGCGGACGGCGTACTCGCCGCGGAACCCGCGGAACACCACCCGCCCGGCGTCGTCGGTGCGCAGGGTGGTCGGCGGTGTCCACCACTCGTCCTTCACCAGCCGACGGAGGGCGTCGTAGGACGGCTTCGGGGTGCCGTCGGCCCGGACGAGCCCGATCGGTGCGCCCAGCCACGCCCCCTCGTCCGTGATGCCCCAGTAGGTGATCGCCTCGACGGCCGGGTGCCCGACCAGGCTGCGGTAGTGCCGTTCGAGTTCGTCCGCCTGACGTGCCTCGCCCTCCGGCGTCGACGGCCACGAGTCGACCACGTGGTCGTTGAGGTCGACGATGTGCGCGGGCATGAGCTCGCCGGACACGAGCGACGTCTCGGTCAGGTGCAGCGGCAGGCCGTACCGGGCGAACCGGTCGACCATCGCGAGCATGGTGTCCTCACCCCAGTAGCCCTGGTGCATGTGGGTCTGCAGCCCGATCGCGTCGATGCGGATGCCCGCCTCGAGGACGCCCTCGATCAGGCACTCGTAGGCGTCCGAGAGGTCGAAGTCGTTGAGCAGCAGGGTGACGGCGGGGTTCGTGGTGCGGGCTTCCTCGACGGCCATCCGGATCATCGCCAGGCGGCCGCGTGCCAGTGCGAGCGGCGTGATCGCGTTGTCGCCGTTCGCGAAGTGCGGCATGATCACGACCTCGTTGATCGCGTCCCAGCTGTCCACCAGACCGGAGAAGTCGCTGACCTCACGGCGGATCCGCTCGCGCTGCAGCCGCTCGACCTCGTCGTTCCCCAGGCCGAGCAGCCAGTCCGGTTGCACGGTGTGCCAGACGAGGGGATGTCCCTTCGTCGCCACGCCCCGGTCGCGGAACCACCCGGCGGTGCGCTGGAGTCGTCCGGTGTCCGGCCGCCCGCGCTCCGGCTCGAACCGGCCCCAGTAGAACGGCAGGGTCGCGGTGTTGAAGACGTCGAGCCACAGGTCCGCGAGCTCCGGCGTCCCGACGTCCGGCTCGCCGTTCGCCAGCCCGACGAAGTCGAAGCCGATGTTGCCGAAGCCGAACGCGTGCCGCCGCTGCTCGACTCGGACGTCGGTGTCCGCGACGGGAGCGCCGTCCGCGTCGGTGACGGTTACGACCGCCTCGCCGGTCCGGTGTGCTGTGTCCTGGTGCGTCGCCATCGACGGCCTCCCGATTTGTTGTGAGCGGCAACGTATCAGGTCCGGCTCGCGGACTCGAGGGGTGTGTGCGACGTCGTCGCCCGTCCGCGGGACGCCCCCGTCTGCCGGCGGCGCCGCCGACCAGGTGTGACGCCGCTGTCGACGCGAGACGCCCCTGGCCAGGCGGGACACCGCCGGAAGCGGCGGCGTCTCGCGGGTGGGGCGGCGTCGTGCACGGACGCCGGCGTCTCGCGCGTCAGGACACTGGACGGGAGGCGCGGCTCAGTCGGGCACCGAGCCTCCTGTCCAGCGCGCGGGGCGGGGGCGAGACGCCCCCGTCTGCCGACGACGCCGCCGACCAGGCGAGACACCGCGGGATACGGCGGCGTCCTCCGTGCCCGGGGGCGTCTTCCGCGTCCGGCGGCGTCCTCCGTGCCCGGGGCCGCGCCCGGGGTCTCACACACTCGGCGGCGTCCCGCGCGCCGAGTGCCGTCTCACGCGCCGGGCGGTGGCGCGGTGCTCGCGCGCACCACGAGCGACGCCGGCAGCTGCACGTGCGCGGGGACGTCCCGCCCGCCGAGGAGCTCGAGGAGCATCCGGAGGGCCTCGGCGCCGAGGTCGTGCAGCGGCTGGGCGACGGTCGTCAGCGGGGGAGCGGCGTTCGCGGCCTGCGGCACGTCGTCGAAGCCCACCACCGAGAGGTCCTGCGGCACCCGGAGTCCGAGTTCGCCCGCGACCTGGAGCACCCCGATCGCCGAGCTGTCGTTCGCCGCGAAGACCGCGGTCGGACGGTCCGGGCGGGAGAGGAGCTCGCGGGCGACCTCGGCGCTGACCGTGGTCTGGTAGTCGCCGACGCACACCAGGTCGGGGTCGAACGGGATGCCCGCGGCCTCGAGCGACTGCCGGTAGCCGATCTCGCGGAGTTCGGCCGACGCCAGGTCCGCTCGACCCCGGATGTGTGCGATCCGGCGGTGTCCGAGGCCGATGAGGTGCTCGGTCGCCGCTCGGGCCCCGCCGATGTTGTCCGAGTCGATGGCCGCGTGGCCCTCGGGTCCGGTGTGCGGGTCGATCGAGACGACCGGGATCGGCGTGCTCGCCATGAGCGTGGTCGGCGTGACGACGATCGCGCCGTCGATCAGGGTGCCGGCGAGGCGGGAGAGCGACCGGCGCTCCCAGCCGGGCCGGGCCTCCCCGCTGACGAGTCCGGCGTAGGCGAGCAGTTCGTAGCCGGTCCCGTCGGCGGCCGACGAGATGCCCTTGAGGAGCTCGGTGGAGAACGGCTCGAACTCCGTGACGAGGATGCCGATGACGTCGGTGCGGCTGCGCCGGAGGCTCCGGGCGACGAGGGAGCTCTCGTACCCGAGTGACTCGATCACGGCGAGCACCCGCTGCGAGGTGGCGGCGGCGACACCGTCGCGCCCGTTGATGACCTTCGAGACGGTCGGCACCGAGACGCCGGCGGCTCGCGCGACATCGCTGATGGTGGTCCGCCCCGGGAGGGGAGCAGGACGGGCGATGGCATCCACGTCGACACCGTACTCGTCCACGGGCTCCGTCCGGCACGCCACGACCGAGTCCGTGGCATGGAGCGCGACATCGGCGGTCCACGCCGCGCACCGGACAGAAATCGTTATCGAAATCGATTGACAGCGGCTCGGACGGCCATGCATGCTCTCCCTGCGGCCTCGCGGTCGCATGTCAACGACGACTACCGAGGGACTCCACAATGACGAGGAAGAACAGGTTCGCGGCGGCCATCGCCATCGCAGCCGGCACCGCACTGCTCGCCACGGGCTGCTCGAGCGGCGGAGCCGCCGACGACGGCGACGGCAAGGTCACGATGACCTTCTGGCACAACTCCACCACCGGCCCCGGCAAGGCCTACTGGGAGGACACCGTCAAGGCGTTCGAGGCGAAGAACCCGAACGTGACGGTCAAGATCCAGGCGATCCAGAACGAGGACCTGGACGGCAAGCTCCAGACCGCGCTCAACTCCGGCGACGGCCCCGACGTGTTCCTGCAGCGCGGTGGCGGCAAGCTCAACGCGATGATCAACGCCGGGCAGCTGCTCGACATCAAGGACTCGATCAGCGCCGACGCGAAGAAGTCGATCAGCGCCGGGACCTTCTCGGGCTACGACGCGAAGGACGGCACCTACGCGATGCCCGTCGCCGTGCTCCCCGAGGGCATCTGGTACAGCCAGGACCTCTTCGAGAAGGCCGGCATCGAGGGCACCCCCACCACGATGGACGAGCTCAACGAGGACATCGCCAAGCTCAAGGACTCGGGTGTCGACCCCGTCGCCGTCGGTGCGAAGGACGCCTGGCCGGCCGCGCACTGGTACTACAACTTCGCCCTCCGCGCCTGCAGCGAGAAGACCCTGACCGGTGCCGCCGAGTCGTTGAAGTTCGACGACAAGTGCTGGACCGAAGCCGGCAAGCAGCTCGAGGACTTCAACGACACGAAGCCGTTCAACAAGGGCTTCCTGACCACCGCCGCCCAGCAGGGCGCGGGGAGCTCCGCGGGTCTGCTCGCCAACCACAAGGCGGCCATGGAACTCATGGGCGCGTGGGACCCGGGCGTGATCTCCTCGCTCACCCCGGACGCCAAGCCGCTGCCCGACCTCGGCTGGTTCCCGTTCCCCACGGTCGAGGGTGGCAAGGGTGACCCGAAGTCGATGATGGGTGGCGTCGACGGCTACTCCTGCACCGCGCAGGCCCCGAAGAAGGCGTGCACCGACTTCCTCAACTTCATCGTGCAGAAGGACAACCAGGAGGGCTACTACAAGGCCTTCCAGGCGATCCCCGTCAACCAGGACGCACAGTCCGTCGTGTCGGAGCCGTACCTGAAGTCGGCCCTGGCCGCCTACAAGGAAGCCCCGTTCGTCTCGCAGTACCTCGACACCCTGTACGGCCAGAACGTCGGCAACGCGCTGAACACCAGCGTCGTGGACGTCCTCGCCGGCAAGGGGACCGCGAAGGACATCGTCACCACCACCAACCAGGCTGCGGCCAAGGGCTGACCATGACCCTCAACACCTCGCTCGGCACGACCCCGGCCACCGGGTCGGACGGCGCCGCGGGGTCCACGCCGGCGGGGAGCGGTGCGTCCAGCGCACCGCGCCCCGCCGGGCGTCGGCCCGCCAAGCGGCTCGCGGACTGGCGGCAGCGCGCGGAGATCGCCGTCCTCGCCGGTCCCGCCGTGATCGTCTTCGTGACGTTCGTCATCCTGCCCGTCGCCATGGCGGCGTACTACGGGTTCTTCAAGTGGCAGGGCTACGGCCCGCCCACCGACTTCGTCGGGTTGCAGAACTACCTCATCATCTTCCAGGACCAGGCCTTCCACTCGGTCCTCATGCACAACGGCTTCATCGTCGTGCTCTCCCTGGTGCTGCAGGGGCCGATCGCCATCGTGCTCGCACTGCTGCTCAACCAGAAGATGCACGGCCGCGGACTCGTCCGCGTGCTCGTCTTCGTGCCGTACGTCATCTCCGAGGTCATCGTCGGCACCGGGTGGAGCCTGCTCCTGCAGTCCAACGGTGCCGTCAACGACATGCTGCAGACGATCGGCCTCGGCGGCCTGCGGGCGGACTGGCTGTCCAACCCGGACATCGCCATCTGGACGCTGCTCGTGATCATCTCGTGGAAGTACATCGGCTTCGCGGTGATCCTGTTCCTCGCCGGTCTGCAGAGCATTCCCGAGGAGCTGTTCGAGGCGGCCGCGATCGACGGTGCCGGCTACTGGCAGATCCAGCGTCGCATCACCCTGCCGCTGCTCGGTCCGACGATCCGCATCTGGGCGTTCCTGTCCATCATCGGCTCGCTCCAGCTGTTCGACCTCGTCTACATCATCTGGGGGCAGTACATCGCCTCGACCGCCGGCACCTCGACGATGGCCACGTACATGGTCGGCAACGGGCGCAACTCCGGGAACTTCGGCTTCGGCAGCGCGGTCGCCGTCGTGATGTTCGTCATCTCCCTGGCCGTCGCGCTGATCTACCAGCACTTCGTGCTCCGCCGGGACACCGCGGGCGCGATCACCGAGAGGAAGAAGTGATGGCCACCACGAGCATCGTCGCCCCCGGGCGACGGGCGACGCGGGAGCGTCGGTCGAGCGCGGCCATCGGTCGCGCCAACCCGCTCACCTACGTCGTGGCGATCCTGTTCGTCGCCGCCAACCTCGCCCCGGTGCTGTACATCGTGCTGGGCGGGTTCCGGACGAACTCGCAGATCACCACGAGCCCGGCGGGTCTGCCGGCGCCGTTCGAACTCGGCAACTACGGCTCGGTGCTGAGCAGCTCGATCTTCTGGCGTGAGCTCGGCAACTCGACGATCAGCGCCGTCGCCACCACCGCCGGTGTCGTCGTGCTCGGCCTGATGGTGAGCTACGTGCTCGCCCGCTACCGGTTCGCCGGCCGCGGCGCGCTCTACGCCCTGTTCGCCGCCGGCCTGATGTTCCCGATCACCGTCGCGATCACGCCGCTGTACCTGCTCATCAAGGACCTCGGTCTCACGAACAGCCTGGCCGGCGTGATCCTGCCGCAGATCGCCTTCGCCCTGCCGACGACGGTCATCATCCTGGTGCCGTTCCTCCGGGCCATCCCCGACGAGCTCGAGGAGGCCGCGTCCATCGACGGCGCCAGCCGCCTCGGCTTCTTCTTCCGGATGATCGTGCCGCTGTCCCTGCCCGGTGTCGTGACGGTCGGCATCCTGGCGTTCATCGCCAGCTGGAACAGCTACATCCTGCCGCTGTTCATCCTCAACAACGAGGGCAGCTACACCCTGCCGCTCGGTGTGCAGGCGTTCTCGTCGCAGTACTCGGTCGACACCGCCAAGGTGCTCGCGTTCACGTCCATGTCGATGATCCCCGCCCTCGTGTTCTTCACGATCTTCCAGCGTCGGATCGTCGGCGGGCTCACCGGGGCGGTCAAGGGATGACGATCACGAACCAGCCCCGGCACACGTCGGGGGACCGCGCCGTCGGCGCGGCTCGGACCGACCTGGCGTACCCGACCCCGGGCCTCCCGGCCGTCCCCGAGGTGAGCGACCGCGTCCGCGACCTGCTCGCCCGGATGACCCTCGAGGAGAAGGCGGCGCAGATCGTCGGCTACTGGCTCGACCAGAACGGCGTCGTCGCCCCCATGCAGGGCGAGATGGCGGCCGCGCAGGACGCCCAGGCGACCCTGCCGGAGGTCACCCGAGACGGCATCGGGCACTACACCCGCGTCTACGGGACCCGACCGGTCGACGCCGAGGAGCGAGCCGCGTGGCTCTGGCAGGAGCAGCGGCGCCTGAAGCGGGAGACCCGCCTCGGCATCCCCGCGCTCGTGCACGAGGAGTGCCTCACCGGGCTCGCCGCGTGGAAGGCCGCGACCTTCCCGACCCCGCTCGCGTGGGGTGCGTCGTTCGACCCGGAGCTCGTCGAGCAGGTCGGCCGCGCCATCGGCGACTCGATGCGCGAACTCGGCATCCACCAGGGCCTCGCCCCGGTGCTCGACGTCATCCGGGACCCCCGCTGGGGCCGGGTGGACGAGTGCATCGCCGAGGACCCGTACCTCGTCGGGACCGTCGGCACCGCCTACGTCCGCGGACTGCAGGACGCCGGCGTGCACGCCACGCTGAAGCACTTCCTCGGCTACTCGTCATCGCGGGGTGGACGGAACCACGGACCGGTGTCCGCCGGGCCGCGGGAGATCCGCGACGTGTTCCTGCCGCCGTTCGAGATGGCACTGCTCGACGGGAACGCCCGTTCGGTCATGAACTCGTACACCGAGACCGACGGTGTCCCGATGGCGGCCAGCCCCGAGTACCTGACCGGGGTGCTCCGTGAGCAGCTCGGCTTCGACGGCACCGTCGTCGCGGACTACTTCGCTGTCGCCTTCCTCGAGGTCATGCACGCCGTCGCCGCCGACCGTGGGGAAGCGGCAGCGCTCGCCCTCGAGGCCGGCATCGACGTCGAGCTGCCCACCGGTGACGCGTACCTGCAGCCGCTCGTCGACCGGGTGCGGTCCGGGCAGTTCGACGAGGCGTTCGTCGACCGTGCCGTCCTCCGTGCGCTCGCGCAGAAGGAGGCGCTCGGCCTGCTCGACGCAGACGCGTACGAGGACGAGCCGCCCACCGGGGTCGACCTCGACTCGCCGCGGCACCAGGCCCTCGCCCGACGGCTCGCCGAGGAATCCGTCGTGCTGCTCGCCAACGACGGCGTGCTCCCGGTCCGGCGGACACCGCGCTCCGTCGCGGTCATCGGCCCGAACGCCGACCGGGCCGAGGCCCTGCAGGGCTGCTACTCGTTCGCGAACCACGTCCTGGCCGCGCACCCCGGGCTGCCGCTCGGGTTCTCCATCCCGACCGTGGCCGAGGCACTGACCGACGCGCTCGCCGGCGCATCGGTCCGTGTCGTCGAGGGCTGCACGGTCGAGGGGGAGGACCGGACCGGCATCGCCGCTGCCGTCTCCGCCGCTGCCGACGCCGAGCTCGCCGTCGTCGTCGTCGGCGATCAGGCCGGCCTCTTCGGGCGCGGCACCGTCGGCGAGGGCAACGACTCCGAGTCGCTCGACCTGCCCGGCGTGCAGCGCGACCTGGTGGAGGCCGTGGTCGCCACCGGCACGCCGGTCGTCCTGGTGCTCCTCACCGGCCGCCCGTACGCGATCAGCTGGGCGCTCGACTGGGACCAGCCCCGTCCGGCGGCGGTGCTGCAGGCGTTCTTCCCCGGCGAGGGCGGCGGACTCGCGATCGCCGACGTCGTCACCGGGCGGGTGAACCCCTCCGGTCGCCTGCCGGTCTCGCTGCCCCGGTCCGCGGGGGCGCAGCCGTACTCGTACCTGCACCCGGTGCTCGGTGGTCCGTCGGACGTCACCGCGACCGACTCCACGCCGGTCCGGCCGTTCGGCTTCGGCCTGTCCTACGCGTCCTTCGCGTACTCGGACCTGGTCGTCGACGGCTCGGTGCAGGCCGGGGGCACCTTCACCGCGAGCGTCACCGTCACGAACGCCAGCTCGATCGCGGGTGGGCACGTCGTGCAGCTCTTCGGGCACGACGTCCACGGCTCGGTCACCCGGCCCGTCGTGCAGCTGCTCGGCTACGCACGTGTCGACCTCGACGCGGGGGAGACCGTCCGGCTCGCGTTCACGGTGCCCACCACGCGTCTGGCGTTCACCGACCGGCGCATGGTCCGGATCGTCGAGCCCGGTGACGTCGAGGTGTGGGTCGGGTCGCACGCGGCGGCCTCTGCTTCCGTCGCGGACGTCGACGCGTCGACCGGCGGCGCGATCGTCAACGAGCGAGCGACCGCGGCGCCGGCGGTGGCCGGCACGGCGACTCCGCGAGCGCGGATCGCGGTCGAGGGGCCCGTCCACGAGGTGACCACCCGCGACGCGCGATTGGTCACCTGGGAGGTCGTCGGCTGACGGGGAACCAGCCGGAGACGCCCGCCGCGGGGAGCGCGGTGCGTCGGACGGGAGGCCCGTGACCAGTCGGTCGCGGGCCTCCCGTCCGTCGTGTCCCCTGCACGATCCGCGCCTGGCGACGGCCCTCGGGCTACGGTCTGCGAACGGTGTCGCTCAGCGCGGAGCGCCCGCCGGCCGCCCGCCCTGGGTGGCGCGGAAGCAGCGCTGCCGATGGCGACCGGCGGGCTGACGGCGGGCTCCATCGCCCTCGGGCTGGGTGTCCAGCTGTGGGCGTCGGCGTGGGGGTGTCGCGGGGTCTGCGCGGGGACCGGGCGCCGGTCGTCAGACCGCGCGCAGGGCGATCTGGACCGCGACGACGAACGGGAGGACCCCGAGCGCCGCGGAGGCGGCCGCGAGCCAGATCGCAGCGGTCCGACCGGGGACCCGACGGAGACCGACCGCGACGGCCACCGCGACGAGGGCGAGCGGGAAGGTGCACAGCGTGGCCCGCGCCGGCCACGCCCACGGTGCCCAGGCTCGTTCGCTCTCGTACGGCGCATCGATCGACGCCACGAGCCCGACGATGACGACGACGGTCTCGATGCCGGGCGGCACCGCGATGAGGACGTCGCGCAGCACACGCCACCGGTCCGGCCGATGGACTCGTGGTTCCTCCCCCATGTCGCGAGGCTACCGGGCGCGGGTGCCCGTGCGTCCCCGGGCGTCCGCACGGGCTGTCCGCTGCGGACGGGTCGACTCCTGACCCGTCGCGGTGGTTCCCGTCCCTAGGGTGGGGGGATGCCCACGCTGAACCGCATGCCCGTCCTGCTCGCCACCGGCTCGATCGCCATCCCGGTCGCGGAGGCCCTGGTCGCCCTGCCGTTCGAGGTGCTGCAACGCATCGAGGCCGCGCCGATCGACCCCGAGCTCGCCGACACCGCGGCGTTCTCCGAGGCGTACGGCTTCCCGGTCGCGGGCGGCGCGAACTGCATCGTCGTCGCGGGCAAGCGGGGTGACACCGTGACGTACGCGGCCTGCGTCGTGCTCGCCTCCACGAAGCTCGACGTGAACCGCACCGTGAAGGGGTTGCTCGGCGCCCGGAAGGTCAGCTTCGCGCCGATGGAGGACGCCGTGGAGCGCACCGGCATGGAGTACGGCGGGATCACCCCGATCGGGCTGCCCGCCGACTGGTCCGTGTACGTCGACGCACGGGTGCTCGAGGCGCCCGAGGTCGTCATCGGTGCGGGCGTGCGCGGGGCGAAGCTGTTCCTGCCCGGTGCGGTGCTCGCCGCGTTGCCCCGGGTCGAGGTCGTCGAGGGGCTCGCGGTCGAACCCGCCGCCGACGCCGACGCGGCCGATGTCGATGCCGATGCCGATGCAGGCACCGGTACGGGCTCCGAGCAGGTCGGCTGACGGCTCGCGGTCAGTCCTGCGGTCGGACCAGGCAGAACGGGTGCCCGGCCGGGTCGAGGTAGACGCGGAACGTGTCCGTCCCCTCGCCGGTCGCGGCCGCTCCGATCGTCAGCACGGCTCGCTCGCCCGCGTCGAGGTCGTCGACCTTGACGTCCAGGTGGATCTGCTGCGGCACGTCCTGCCCGGGCCACACCGGCGCTCGGTAGTCGTCGACCCGTTGGAAGGCGAGCAGGGGGCGGTGCCCGGCGAACGGCAGGGTGACCTCCACCCACTCGTCGTCCGGAGTGAGCGTCTCGGCCTCCTCGATGACGCCCCCCAAGGAGCTCGGCGTAGAAGCGGGCGAGGGCCGCGGGGTCCGGGCAGTCGAGGACGACGACGTCGAGTGAGCCGATCATGGCGGTCACCGTAGTCCTCGTGGGCAGGAGCCGTCCTCCGGTCAGCGTGAGGCCGCGGTGAGGGCCTTCGTGATCCGCTGCAGGGAGACGGTCTCGGCGGTGCCGAGCTCCTGCGCGAACAGGCTGAGGCGGAACTCCTCGAGCATCCACCGGGCGTGCACGAGCTCCGGGTGCGACCCCACGACCGGTGGGAACGCGCCCCCGGCCTCGACGTAGCGATCGGTCGCGCCGGTGACCTCGCGCATCCACCCGGCGTCCCGGCCGGGGTTCTGCAGGAGCTTGGTCACCCGGGCCTCGATGCCCTGCAGGTACACACGGATGCGCCGCAGTCGGTCGAGTCCGGCGACCGAGACGAAGCCGGCGAAGACCAGCCGTTCCATCTGCTGGCGCATGTCCGACAGCGCCGGCAGCAGCGCCATGTTCGTCGCCTGCTTCAGCGCCCGCTCGGCGTTCCGCTGCGCCGTCAGGACGGCCGCGACCTCGGACACGGCGGTGAACATCGTGTCGACGACCGTCGCGGAGACCGCATCCCGGACCTGCTCGAACGCTGCCCGGGTGAAGACGAGACCGTCCGGGTGGGTCCGGCGGATCCCGGCGTCGACCACGGCGGCCAGGACGTCGTCGAACAGCGCCGACGTGGACGGGTAGGGACTCGCGGCGAGGGCGAGCTTCTCCTGCGCGGTGAGGTGCTCCTGGATGTAGGAGACGGGGGACGGCACCGCGAGCATGACGAGTCGCCGCACCCCCGCGGGCATCTGGACGGCGCGGTCTCCCGGCGTCGCGAGGAGCTGCACGCCGACGGTTGCCTTCGGCCCGCTGCCCTCCTCGACGAGTGCCGGGTAGGCGCGGATGACCCCACCGGCCTGCTTCGTGTCGAGCACCTCGGGCAGGTCCTCGTCCGGCCAAGCGGTCAGGCCGGACCGTTCGATGCGGCGGCCCGAGCCGGCGTCCGCGACCCGGGACGAGCCTCCCGGCCGGCCCTGCCGCTGCGTGGCGGCGGCGACGCTCTGCTTCGTGCGGTCCTTGAGCTTGGTCTGCAGGGCGGCGAGGTCCTTGCCGGCCTCGACCCGGCGTCCGCGTTCGTCGACGACCGCGTACGTCGGCAACAGGTGCGCGGGCACCCGCGACATGTCGAAGTCGGACTCGGAGACGGGCACGTGCACGAGCCGCTGGATCGTCTTCGCCAGGGTCGCGCGGAAGCTCTCGGTCGGCGTCGTCGGGGCGTCGTCCGGCAGTTCGGCGACGATCTTCTCCGCCCAGTCCGCGGCCGGGACGACGTTCTTGCGGATCTGCTTCGGCAGCGCCTTGATGAGCGCGGTGACGAGTTCCTTCCGGAGCCCGCGGACCTGCCAGTCGAAGCCCTCTTCCCGCATGCGCGGCAGGACGGCGAGCGGCACCTGGACGCTGACGCCGTCGTCTTCGGCGCCGGGCTCGAAGCGGTAGCGGACGGCAAGGCGCTGGTCGCCGCTCCGCCACTGGGTCGGGTACTCGGCGTCGTCCTCAGCGGCGGATGCGGCGGACTCGTCGAGGAGGTCCTCGCGGCGCATCGTGAGGAGGTCGGGCTGGTCGCGGCGCGTCCTGCGCCACCAGCCTTCGAAGTCGCGGGTCGTGGCGACCTCGGCGGGGATGCGGGCATCGTAGAACTCGACGACCGTCTCGTCGTCGAGCAGGATGTCCCGCCGTCGGGTCCGCTCTTCGAGCTGTTCGAGTTCACGCCGGAGCTTCCGGTTCGCGCGGTCGAACGCCTGCTGCGAGTCCCATTCACCCTCGACCAGGGCGTGCCGGATGAACAGCTCCCGCGAGTGCACCGGGTCGATCCGGTTGTACTGCACCCGGCGTCGCTGGACGATCGGCACACCGAACAGCGTGACGCGCTCGAACGCGACGACCGCGCCCTGCTTCTTCTCCCAGTGCGGTTCGCCGTAGGTGCGCTTGAGCAGGTCACCCGCCAGGGGCTCCACCCACGCTGGGTCGATGCGTGCGACGGTCCGGGCGAACAGACGGCTGGTCTCGACGAGTTCGGCGGCCATCACCGCGTCCGGCTGCTTCTTCGCGAGCACGCTGCCCGGGAACACCACGAAGCGGGTGTTCCGCGAACCGAGGTAGTCGCGCTTCTCACGGTCGCGCAGGCCGATCTGGCTGAGGAGCCCGGCGAGCAACGCGCGGTGGACCGAGTCGGGGTCGTCCTTGCGCTCCTTGCCGACGTGGATCCCGACCTGCTTCGCCGCCCGCGAGAGCTGGCGGTACAGGTCCTGCCACTCGCGGATGCGGAGGTGGTTGAGGAACTCCGCCTTGCACATCCGGCGGAACGCGCTCGAGGACAGTTCCTCCTGCTTCTCCTCCAGGTGGTTCCAGAGGCCGAGCAGGGTCAGGAAATCGCTGGTGGGGTCGGCGAAGCGCGCGTGCAGCTGGTCGGCCTGCGCGCGCTTCTCGAGTGGACGCTCACGCGGGTCCTGGATGCTCAGGGCCGAGACGATGGCGATGACCTCCCGGCCGACGCCCTGCCGGCTCGCCTCGAGCACCATCCGACCCAGGCGGGGGTCGATCGGCAGCCGCGTCAGCTGCTTGCCCGTCTTCGTGATGGCGCCGGCCGTGTCGACGGCGCGGAGTTCCCGCAGCAGGTCGAGGCCGTCCTTCACGCCGCGCGAGTCCGGCGGCTGCAGGAACGGGAACGACTCGATGTCACCGAAGCCGAGGGAGATCATCTGCAGGATGACGGCGGCCAGGTTCGTCCGGAGGATCTCCGGGTCGGTGTACTCGGGACGACGGTCGAAGTCGTCCTCCGAGTACAGGCGGATCGCGATGCCCGCGCTCGTGCGGCCGGCTCGACCGGAGCGCTGGTTCGCGGACGCCTGCGAGATCGCCTCGATCGGAAGTCGCTGCACCTTGGCGCGGGGGGAGTACCGCGAGATGCGGGCCGTCCCGGTGTCGATGACGTACTTGATGCCGGGGACCGTCAGGGAGGTCTCGGCGACGTTCGTCGCGAGCACCACCCGACGGCGGACGCCCGGCGTCGTCGAGCGCTGGAACACCCGGTGCTGGTCGGCTGCGGACAACCGCCCGTACAGCGGCAGGACCTCGGTTCCCGGGTAGTGCTTGCCGTCGATGGCGTCCTGGGCGTCGCGGATCTCGTTCTCGCCGGACAGGAACACGAGGACGTCGCCCGGGTCCTCGCGGGCGAGTTCGTCCAGCGCGTCCGTGATGCCCTGCAGCGGGTCCCGGTCATCGCCGGCCGTCGGGCTCCCGGTGCGGCCCGTGGCGCCGCCCTTCGACGTCGCCGGTCGGGTGCCGGCAGGACGCTCGTCGAACTCGTCCTCGTCCTCGTCGTCGCCAGCGGCGTCCTCGTCGGCGACGAGCGGCCGGTAGCGGATCTCCACCGGGTAGGTGCGCCCGGACACCTCGACGATCGGGGCGCCGCCGAAGTGCTGCGAGAACGACTCCGGGTCGATCGTGGCACTCGTGATGATGAGCTTGAGGTCGGGCCGACGGGGGAGGAGTCGCTTGAGGTACCCGAGCAGGAAATCGATGGTGAGGGACCGCTCGTGCGCCTCGTCGATGATGATCGTGTCGTACCGCTCGAGGTCCCGGTCGAAGTGGATCTCGTTGAGCAGGATGCCGTCGGTCATCAGCTTGATGCGGGTGTTCGCGCTCACCTTGTCGGTGAAGCGGACCTGGTACCCGACCAGGTCGCCCAGCTCTCCGCCGAGCTCGTCGGCCACCCGCTCGGCGATCGTGCGCGCGGCGATGCGGCGGGGCTGCGTGTGGCCGATGTTCTCGCGTCCGAGTTCCAGGCAGATCTTCGGCAGCTGCGTCGTCTTGCCCGAACCCGTCGCCCCGGCCACGATGACGACCTGGTTGTCGCGGATCGCAGCGGCGATGTCGTCGCGCCGCTGCGAGACGGGCAGTTCCGGCGGGTACGTGATGACGGGGGGATTCGACATGAGCATTCCAGGATACCGCCCGGGCGGGTCCACCATCAGACGAGTTGCGCCGCGAGCTCGTCGGCGGTGCGTGCCGGCAGGGCGCAGACGCGGTCGTGGCAGACGTAGGTCACGCCGTCCGCGGTGTCCCGTCCCTCCATGAGCGTGAACCCGGCTTCCGCCCACTCGGCCGCCTGCGCTCGCGTCAGCACCGCGGTGATCGTCCCGGGCCGACGTGTGGACCGGAGGGCGCGCAGCATCGCTGTCACCTCGGGCACCGACCGGTCGTCGGCGACGAGGACGACCTCGCGCGAGGGACGCTGCAGGGCGAGCGCGAGTCCGAGGGCGTCGGCGTGCCCGAGCGGGCGATCCACTCCGGTCCGCGCGCGGTCGGCGATGAGCCGTGCCGCAGCGGTCCGCCGATCGTCGTCCCCGGTCAGTGCGGCGAGGACCGCAGCCGCGCTCGCGAGCGCGACGGTCCCCGACCGGAGAGCGGTCTGCGGCTGCTCGCCGGTCGCCGTCCCGGCCGCGGCGAGGACCGGGTCGACCTCGAGTGCACCGGACAGGCCGTCGTCGACGAGCGTCCTGGCGATCGTTGCGTAACGCAGCTCGCCCGTCGCGAGCGCGAGTTCGAGGAGCCCCTCGGCGAACAGCCCGAGGTCCTCCAGGGTCGGCGCCGCCGCCGACGTACCGGCACCCGAGCTCGAGCGGACGGTGACGTGCCCGTCCCGGAGGTGTGCGGCGATGACCGCGTCCGCCGCGGCACGAGCGAGGTCGATCATCTCGTCGTCCCCGCTTCGTGCTCCGGCTGACACCAATCCTCGGACCGCCAGGCCGTTCCACCCGGTCAGGACCTGGTCGTCGAGCGGTGGTGGCTCGAGCCGGGTGCGTTCGTCGAGGGGCAGGCGGTACCACTCGCCCTCCACCCGTCGACCGTCGATCGTCGACTCGCTGTCCTGGGCGGCGACGAACGCGCCGTCCGGCCGCCGGAGCGTGTCGCGCAGGAAGTCGGCGATGCCGCGGGCACGAGCGGGGTCGGCGACGGCGAGCAGCCCGGCGTTGTCGTAGAGCATCCGCTCGTAGTGCGGGACGGACCAGTCGCGGCGGGTGGCGTACCGGAAGACACCGCCGTCCGCGTCGGTCAGCTCCGACCCGGCGATGGCGCCCAGCGCGCGGCGGAGGAGACCGCCGGCCGGCTCGACCCCGTCGGCTGCGGCATCACCGAGGAACTCCAACAGCGGCGCGTTCGGGAACTTCGGTGCGCCCCCGAAGCCGCCGTACTCGGCGTCCTCCGCTCGCTCGAGGTCGGTCACGACCCCGCGGATCGCGTCGACGGACGGGAGGCCCGAGCCGGCTCCGTCGGTGTGCCCCGCCTGCGCGGAGGCCGCGTCCGCTTCCGCACCCTGCCGGATCGCCCGCGCGATGGCCGACGCGTTCGCGTCCACCTCCTGCCGACGGTCCCGCCATGCGTCGAGCACCGCGGCCGTGACCTGGCGGAACGACGGGTGCTGCCCGACCGGCTGCGGCGGGTAGTAGGTGCCGGCGTAGAAGACCTGCGCATCCGGCGTCATGAAGACCGTCAGCGGCCAGCCCAGCTGCTCGGTGAAGGCGCTCGCGGCGGCCATCGCGCTCGCGTCGACGTCCGGGCGTTCCTCACGGTCGACCTTGACCGCGACGAAGTCCCGCCGCAGCAGCTCGCCGACCTCCGGGTCGGAGAAGCTCTCCCGGGCCATGACGTGGCACCAGTGGCAGGTGGCGTACCCGATCGACACCAGGACGGGGACGCCCCGCTCGCGCGCCTCGGCGAACGCCTCGGCTCCCCACTCCCGCCAGTCCACCGGGTTGGTGGCGTGCTGGCGGAGGTACGGGCTGACCGCGGATCCGAGCCGGTTGTCGTTCATGCACCCAGCGTGCCCCGCCCGGCCTGTGTGGGCGGGCCTCCAGGCCGTCCTGCGGAGGGCGAGCCGCCGTCCACAGCTGCACGCACGTCAGCCGAGCCAGCCGGTGAGTAGCCCGAGCCGTCGGGCGATCTCGACCGGTGCGGACCCGTCGGTGTCCACCCGCTCGACGTGGTCCGTGACCGCCGAGTCGAGCCTCCGGGCCGTCGCGGAACTGCGCCGGACGTCCGCCGGTGGGGCTGAGCCGCCGGCGCGACGGGCCAGCCGGTCCCGGACCACGTCGTCGGCGGCGCGGAGCAAGACGGCGGTGACGATCGGGTCGTCACCGATCGCCGCAGCCAACCGGGGCGCCTCGAGGACCGAGACGGAGTTGGTGAAGACCAGGCGGTGGTGACCGAGAGCCCGAGCGTTGGCCCAGACGGCTGCGAGGTTCCGCTCGGCGAGCCGAGCCTCCGGGTGCTCCAGGTGCGGCGCCGGCCAGGCGAGGTCGAGGGTGTCGCCCTCGATCACCACGTGCCGGACCTCGGCTGCGGCGAGCAGTTCGTGGAGAGCCGCTGCCACGGTCGACTTGCCGACCCCGGATCGGCCGCCGACGAGGAGCACCTCCGGACGCCGCAGTTGCTCGACCACCGCTCAGCCGAGCCCCAACGACAGCAGCGCGAGCGCCGCGTCCTCCGGCCCGTAGTCGAACATCCGGTCCCAGAACGGGTCGTCGGCCCACGGGACGTCGCCGTCCGCGGGGGTCCGGTGGGCGGTCTCGACGAGCCAGTCGACCTCCGACCGGACCGCCTCCGCGAACCGTGGCGGGACCCATCCGAGCGCCCGGGCCGCGGTCGTGTCGAGCACGGACGGGGACGGGGTGGACCACGGCGTGAGTCCGACGAACGCCGGTGCGTCCTCGCCGAGCAGGACCTCGTCGAACGTGTGCCCGAGGTGTCCGGCGACCGTGCGGACGATCTCGAGCGCGGTCGGGGCGGTCTCGTCCGCGACGTTGAGGATCCGGCGGTCCGGGGCCTCCGCGACCAGCCGGACGAGCGAGCCGATGCCGGACGCGGCCGTCGTGTGGTCGACGCTGCGCCCCTGGTCGGCGAGCAGGATCCGCTCCCGTCCGTCGAGGACCCGCCGCACCACGAACCACTCGCGCGGTCGTCCGATCCCGATGCCGTACACCCTGGACGGGCGGAGGACGGTGACCGGTGCGCCGTGGTCGAGCAGCACCTGCTCGGCCGCGACCTTCGCCGCGGCGTACCCGTCGCGGGAGGTCGGGTCGCCGTCGCCCGGCGCGATCGTCGGCTGGAGTTCCGTGACCGCGCCGCCGAACACGGGCTTGTCGACCGAGTTGGCGTGCCGCCCCTGTTCGTCGACGTAGACGGCCTTCGACGACACGAACACGGTCGAGCCGACGTCGTCCAGGAACGGCGCGAGCTGCAGGGCGTCGTCCCGGGTCACGCCGACGGTGTCGACGAGCAGGTCCGCCCCCGGCCGCAGCAGGTCCCGCAGCAGCGCGGTGTCCCGTCGGTCGCCGGGGCGGGCCAGCGCACCGGCGGCGACGAGGTCGTCGGCGACGGGACCGCCGTGCCGCGAGACGATCTCGACGGACCAGTCGTCCCCACCCCGACCCGAGAGGTCGAGGAGTTCGCGGGCGACCTGGGACCCGATGCCACCGGTCCCGCCGAGGACCACCGCGCGTCTGCTGCTCATGGCGCCAACGCTAGCCCCCGGGCCACGTCGGCTCGGCGGTGTCGACCGCTCCGGTCAGGAGGCGATCGGCTCCCGCCACCACTCGGCCAGCGACCCGTCGTACACGCGGACCTTCTCGTGCCCGAGCATCGTCAGGGCCAGGGCGTCCACGCACGACGCGCTCCCGACCCCGCAGTACGTCACGACCTCGTCCGCCGTCAGGACCGGTGCGAGCGCCTGTTCGAGTTCCGACCGACGGAGGAACGCGTTCGACTCGCCGAGGAGGTCCCGCACACGGATGGTCGTGGTGCCCGGGACGAGGGGCGGGTGGTCGTCACCGAGGTCCTCGGGGTCCGCGGCGAGGACGAGGGCCGCCGGCTCCGACCCGTCCACGGCGCGGAGCACGCGCGACCGGTCGGCCCACAGCGGGAGTTCCTCGCCCGCGACGAAGGCGTCGTCGTCCGCGGCACGCCGTGGGGTCCGCGAGAGTGCGCCGACGCGGACCGGCCGGCCCTCGTCGCGCCACTTCGCGAACCCGCCGTCGAGCACGGCGACCGTCCGGAAGCCGAAGGAGCGGAAGATCCACCAGAGCCGTGCTGACCACTCGCCGATGCCGTCGTCGTAGACCACGACCGTGGAGGCGCGGCTCACGCCGAGCGCGCGGGCTGCCTCCTCGAACCGCTCGGCTCCGGGACGGGTGAAGGGGAGTCCCGTGTCGGGCGAGGAGAACTCGTCGACGAGGTCGGCGTAGACGGCACCCGGTACGTGGCCGTGGCGCTCGTGGGCGTCGCGCGCCGAGTGCCACGACATGTCCAGGCCGCGGCCGTCCGTGTGCACCGACGCGTCGAGCACGAGCAGGTCGTCCGCACCGAGGTGGTCGGCGAGCCACTGCGTCGAGACGAGCGGCGAGGTCAGGACGGGGGCCATGCCCACACGGTAAACCAGACCCCTGACCCGCGACAGGGTGTGAGCAACGGGGCGACTTGTGCCGCGCGATCCGGCACGGACGGGACGACGCAGCACGGGACGGACACGGCACCGCGCGGTCGCGCGGTGCCGTGTCCGTCCCGTGGTGTCGTGCGACGCAGCGGCTCCGTCGCTCAGTGCGCAGCCGTCGGGATGCTGCCGGTCGTACCGGCCCCGGCCCGCTCGAGACGGGCGACACGGACGGACTGGCGGTTGATGAGCAGTCCGCTGGCGATCGCCACGACCACGAGCACCCCGGCCGAGATCGCGAAGGCGGCGTGGTAGCCGTCGAGCGTGGCCTGCGCCTGCTGGAGCGCCGTCGGAGCCGCGGTCAGCCCGGACAGGCTGCTCTCCACCACGTTCGCGAAGATCGTCGACAGCAGCGCGGTGCCGATCGAGCCACCGATCTGCTGCATGGTGTTCACCGTGGCCGACGCGACGCCGGCGTCCGACCGGGCGACCCCGGTCGTGGCGGTGTTCATGGCCGACGAGAAGATCGTCCCCATCCCGAGGCCGATGACGACGAGTGCCGGCAGGACGGTGCCCGCGTAGGAGCTGTCGAGGTCGGTGCGGAGGAGCAGCAGGAGCCCCGTCGCGGCGACGAGTGCCCCGGCGAAGATGAGCACCTTCGGGCCGACGCGGGGGAGCAGGCGACCGCCGATCTGCGTGGCGGAGATCATGATCGACAGCGGCATCGGCAGGAACGCCAGGCCGGTCTGCAGTGCCGAGAACCCGAGGGTCTGCTCGAGGTAGTAGGTCAGGAACAGGAAGATGCCGAACATGCCGATCGCGACGAGGCCGATCGCGACGAACGAACCACCGCGGTCGCGGTCGAGCACGACACGGAGCGGCAGCAGCGGGTGCGCGACCCGGGTCTCGATGACGACGAACGCGGCGATGAGCAGCACGCCGCCGACCAGCATGCCGATCGTGAGCGGGGCGTCCCAGCCGTTCGTCTCGGCGTTCGAGAAGCCGTAGACGACCCCGACGAGACCGGCGGTGATGGTGATGACGCCGGCGACGTCGATGCGCGGACGCTCGACCTTCGGCGGCTTCGCCATGAAGACGAGTGCGCCGATCACGCCGAGGACCGCGAAGACCACGTTGACGTAGAGGCACCAGCGCCACGACGCGTACTCGGTCAGGACGCCACCGAGCAGCAGGCCGATGGCGGCGCCGGACCCGGCGATCGACCCGAAGATGCCGAACGCGCGCCCGCGCTCCTTCGGGTCGCGGAAGGTGGTGGTCAGCATGCCGAGGGCGGACGGGGCGAGCAGCGCACCGAAGACGCCCTGCAGCGCGCGAGCGGCGACGAGCAGCCCGAACGAGTCCGCGAGCCCGCCGAGCACGGAGGCGACGGCGAACCCGACCAGGCCGATGATGAACGTGTTCTTCCGGCCGAACAGGTCGCCGAGACGACCACCGAGCAGGAGCAGTGAGCCGAACGCGAGCGAGTACGCCGTGACGATCCACTGGCGCTGGTCGGTGGCGAACCCGAGGTCCTCCTGCGCGGAGGGCAGGGCGATGTTCACGATGGTGGCGTCGAGGACGACCATGAGCTGGGCGAGCGCGATGACCGCCAGGGCGATCCAGCGGTGGTCGGTGCGGGCCGGGGTGGTGCCCGCGGTCGTCGGCGTCGCTCCTGTGGGAGCGGGCGCGGTCTGTTCTGCCGTCATGACAGCCTCCTTCTCGAAGGATGGAAGGGGAGGGGCGCGCGCCGTCGGGCGTCCCGGAGGAGGGTGAAGCGGATGCGCGGCATCCGCTTGTGGTCACTGTACATCGAAACGGAGCAACCGCATCCGCTTGTTCCCAGAGAGGTCGATTACATTCGTTGTGTGAGCACCACCGGACCCGCAGCCGATCTCGATCGGCCTCTCGACCTCGACCGGCCCCTCCGTGCCGACGCGGCGCGGAACCGCGAACTGATCCTGCAGACGGCACGGAAGTGCTTCGCGGAGCGCGGCCTTTCGGTGACCCTGAACGACATCGCCCACGAGGCCGGGGTCGGGGTCGGCACCGTCTACCGACGTTTCGCCGACAAGGACTCCCTGATCGCGGCCCTGCTCAGCGCCAAGTTCGAGGCGCTGAACGCCGCGGCCGCGGCCGCTGCCGAGGAGACCGACCCCCGTGAGTCGCTCCGCCTGTACCTGATGGGCGTGTTCGCCTTCCGCGCCCGCGACCGAGCGCTCGCCGACGCGATCGTCCGCGCGGGCAAGGCCCGACCGTCGGTCATGCAGGAGCGGGACCGTCTCGAGCGGCAGGTCGCCGAGATCATCCGTCGTGCCCGCGAGGCCGGGGTCGTCCGGCCGGGCTTCGACGCCCGTGACCTGCCCATCCTCACGACGATGGTCGGTGCCGTGGCCGACGCGACCCGGAACCACGACCCGGACGCCTGGAAGCGCTACGCCCAGGTCCTCGTCGACGGCGTGCTGCCGCAGGCCCGGCAGGAACCGATGGTCGGCGTGCCGCTCGACCGCGACGCCCTCGAGCGGTCGATGCAGCCGCAGTCCTGACGGCGGCGTCCCACGTGCCTCCGCGGGCACGCGGATGCGACCGCGCGCCGCTGCGACGGCGCGTGCCTGCGACGGCGCGTGCCTGCGACGGCGTGATCGGCCGAGCGCTACAACCAGCTCGGCAGCCAGTAGTGCGAGCGGATGAAGTCCCACGGGACCTGCATCGCCGTCCACATCGGGTACCAGTACACCGACGCGAGGACCACGACCAGCAGGTACACGCCGAGCCCGAGCAGCGCCCGCGTCCGCCGTCGCCGCGGATCGTCCCGTGACCCGATCAGGTGCGCGATCGCCGCGGCCAGCGCCGTCACGAGGAACGGCTCGAAGGCGATCGTGTAGAACTGGAACACCGTCCGGTCCAGGTACATGAGCCAGGGCAGGTACCCCGCGCCGATGCCGATCAGGACGAGCCCGTACTCCCAGCGCCGACGCGTGACGAAGAGCACGAGCAGCACCACGGCGGCGATCACCGAGGCGTACCAGATGAAGGGGTTCGCGATCCCGGTCACGGCAGCGCCGCACCGGTCGAACCCGCAGCCGTCCTGGCCCGCGTTCGTGCCCTGGTAGTACATCGACGTGGGGCGTTGCATGACGAGCCACAGCAGCGGGTTCGCCTGGTACGAGTGCGGCGTGTGCAGGCCGATGTTGAAGGCGTAGATCTCGGACTGGTAGTGCCACCAGTTCTGCAGGCTGTCGGGCACCCACGCGAGCACGCCCGTCCAGCGCTGTCCGCCGCCGCCGATCCAGTCGCGGTCCCAGCCGCCCTTCGTCAGGAACCACCCGGACCACGAGGCCAGGTAGGTCACCGCGGCGACCGGCACGGTGAGCAGGAACGTGACCGGTGCCTGCTGCAGCGCCGCACTGGACGACCAGAACACCACGCCTGCCCGGCGTCGCAGCATCATGTCGCTGAGGACCGAGTACACCGCGAAGAACGCCAGGAAGTACATCCCGGTCCACTTCGTCGACGACGCCAGCCCGAGCGCGACGCCCATCGCGAGCAGCCACGGTCGCCACCACAGCACCGGGCCCCAGAGCGTGGCCCGTCCGGCCGCTGCCCGCCGGTCGGTCCACCGGTCGAGCTGGCGGGCGGACCAGCGCCGGTCGAGCAGGAGGGCGCCGAAGGCGAGGACGACGAAGAAGGTGACGATGCCGTCGAGCAGCGAGACCCGGGACATCACGATCGCCTGCCCGTCTACCGCCAGGAAGCCGCCGGCGAGCGTCCCGACGAGCGTCGAGCGGAACAAGGACCGCGCGATGACGGCGATGAGGAACACGGTCGCGATGCCGAGCACGGCGACCGTGAACCGCCACCCGAACGCGTTGTCCGGCCCGAACACCAGCATGCCGAGGCCGATGAGGTACTTGCCGAGCGGCGGGTGCGCGATGAACTCGGCGGCGCGGGAGTAGATGTCGGTCTGCCCGCTCGCGAACCGGTCGTCGGTGGTCGGCGCGCCCTCGTCGCTCGGGTTCGCCGGCCAGGTGCCCTCGTATCCGAGGTGCACGAGCGACCAGCTGTCCTTGACGTAGTACGTCTCGTCGAACACCAGGGAGTGCGGTCGCCCGAGGTCGACCAGGCGGAGCAGCGCGGCCAGCACCGTCACCGCGATCGGGCCGCCCCAGCGCCAGGCGGCGACCCGCCAGCCGACGGACAGCGTGCGCGCCCACCAGTCGTCGAGCCGCGAGCCACGGGGGACGTCCGGCACGGTCTGCAGCGGGTCGGCCAGGTCCGTGGTCACGCGCAGCATCCTACGGAGGCCGCGCACGCGTCGGCTGCGCTGTCCACAGGTCGCAGGCGTGACGACGACAATGGGGACGTGATCGTCCTCGCAGCAACCCCCATCGGCAACCTCGGTGACGCCTCCCGTCGACTCGTGGAGACGCTGTCGAACGCCTCCGTGGTCGCCGCCGAGGACACCCGGACCGCGATCCACCTCATGCGTGCCCTGGGCATCGAGAACCGACCGCGGCTCATCGCGCTGCACGAGCACAACGAACGGGAGCGCGCGGCCGAGGTCGTCGAGCTCGCCCGCGAGGACGACGTCGTGGTGCTCACCGACGCGGGCATGCCGGCGATCAGCGACCCCGGGTTCCCGCTGGTCGAGGCCGCCGCGGCCGCAGGCGTCACCGTCACCGCCGTCCCCGGCCCGAGCGCCGTGCTCACCGCCCTCGCCCTCTCCGGGCTGCCGACCGACCGCTTCACGTTCGAGGGGTTCCCGACCCGGAAGGGCGGGGAGCGGCGTCGTGTCTTCGCGGCGCTCGCCGGGGAGCAGCGGACGATGGTCTTCTTCGAGTCCCCGCACCGGATCGCCGACACGCTCGGGGACATGGCCGCCGGCTTCGGTGCCGACCGGCGCGCGGCGGTCTGTCGTGAACTCACGAAGCTGCACGAGGAGGTCCGTCGCGGCACCCTCGCCGAACTGACCGAGTGGGCGGCCGACGGGGTCCGCGGTGAGATCTGCGTCGTCGTCGCCGGGGCCACCGGGTCGGGGGAGGACGCCACGATCGAGGACGGTGTCCGCCTCGTGCTCGAGCGCGTGGCCGCGGGAGCGCGGATGAAGGAAGCCGCCGCCGCGGTCGCCGACGCGACCGGGCTGTCGAAGCGGGACCTCTACGAAGGCGCGCTCGCCGCGCGCTGAACCGACCGGGGCGGAGCCGGACGGGAGGCCCGTGGCGACATCGCGACGAGCCTCCCGTCCGGTCATCCACAGGCGGCCGGGAGGCGCGTCACGCGGTTTCGAGTCGCCTCTAGGATGGTCCGCATGGCCGACGGCAGCTCGTTCTCGATCACCACGCCGATCTTCTACGTCAACGACGTGCCCCACATCGGGCACGCGTACACGGAGGTCGCCGCGGACGTCCTCGCGCGCTGGCACCGGCAGCGCGGCGACGACACCTGGCTGCTGACCGGCACCGACGAGCACGGGCAGAAGATCCTGCGGACCGCCTCGGCGAACGACGTCACACCGAAGGAGTGGGCCGACCGGCTCGTCACCGACGCGTGGAAGCCGCTGCTCGACACGGTGGACGTCGCCAACGACGACTTCATCCGGACGACGGACGAGCGGCACGAGCGGGGCGTGACGGCGTTCCTGCAGAAGCTGTACGACGACGGCTACATCTACGCGGGCGAGTTCGAGGGCTTCTACTGCGTGGGGTGTGAGGAGTACAAGCAGCCGAGCGACCTCGTGCCTGGGACCGGTCCGTACGAGGGCCAGCAGGTCTGCGCGATCCACTCGATCCCGGTGGAGGTCCTGGCCGAGCGGAACTACTTCTTCCGCATGTCCGACTTCGAGCAGCGCCTGCTCGACCTCTACGAGTCGAACCCGCAGTTCATCCAGCCGGAGAGCGTCCGCAACGAGATCGTGTCGTTCGTCAAGCAGGGCCTGCGCGACCTGTCCATCTCGCGGTCGAGCTTCGACTGGGGCATCCAGATCCCCTGGGACTCGGACCACGTCCTCTACGTCTGGTTCGACGCGCTCCTCAACTACGTCACCGCACTCGGCTACGGCACGGAGGACGACGAGGCCTTCCAGCGTCTCTGGCCGAGCGTGCACATCGTGGGCAAGGACATCGCACGGTTCCACGCTGTCATCTGGCCCGCGATGCTCATGGCGGCCGGACTGCCGGTGCCGGAGCGCGTGTTCGGCCACGGGTGGCTGCTCGTCGGCGGCGAGAAGATGTCGAAGTCGAAGCTGACCGGCATCGCCCCGAGCGAGATCACCGACACGTTCGGGTCCGACGCGTTCCGCTACTACTTCCTGCGTGCCATCACCTTCGGGCAGGACGGCAACTTCAGCTGGGAGGACATCTCGGCGCGGTACCAGGCGGAGCTCGCGAACGGGTTCGGCAACCTGGCGTCCCGCATCGTCGCGATGCTGAACCGCTACTTCGACGGTGCCGTCCCCGAGCGCGGGGAGCTGACCGAGTCCGACGCTGCGATCGACGCCCTCGCGCAGGCCGTCACCGAGCGTGCCGACGCAGCGATCGAGGCCTTCGCGCCGCACGACGCGATCAGCACCGTCTGGGAGCTCGTGGACGCCCTCAACGGCTACATCACCGAGCAGGAGCCGTGGGCCCTCGCCAAGGACGAGGCGCAGCGTGCGCGGCTCGCGACCGTGCTCGTCACGGCGCTCCGCGGACTCGGGACCGTCGCGGTCCTGGTGTCGCCGGTCATGCCGAAGGCCACCGAGAAGCTCTGGGCGTCGATCGGTGCCGGCGGGTCGATCGCCGAGCAGCGCGTCGACCGTGCCTGGGAGTGGCAGGGCTCCGAGACGGTGACGCCCCTCGCCGCCGGGCTGTTCCCGCGCATCGAGCAGCCGGAGCAGGGCGCCGCGTGACGGACGCGCACGTCCGCGCACGCGGTGGCGACGGTGGCCGGCAGAAGCGGGACCTGACGTACCCGCCGTTGCCGCAGGCCCTGGCGGTCCCGGTGTACGACAACCACACCCACATGGAGATCGCCGACGGCGTCGGTGACGGTGGGGACGGTCCGCTCGAGTACGGCGAGCACCTCGACCGCGCCGCGAGCGTCGGTGTCCGCGGCGTGGTGCAGGTCGGGACCGACCTCGCAACCTCGCAGTGGTCCGCGTCGATCGCAGCCCGTGAGCCGCGCGTCCTCGCGGCGGTGGCCCTGCACCCGAACGAAGCGCCGGTGCTCGACGAGCAGGGGTTGTTGGACGAGCACCTGGCCGGCATCGAAGCGCTCGCGGGGCTGCCGCGCGTCCGGGCGATCGGCGAGACCGGACTCGACTTCTTCCGGACCGGGGACGACGGCCGAGCCGCCCAGGTCCGCTCGTTCGAGGAGCACATCCGGATCGCGAAGGAGTACGACCTCGCGCTGACGATCCACGACCGGGACGCCCACGACGCCGTGGTCGAGGTCCTCGAGCGCGTCGGCGCTCCGGAACGGACGGTCTTCCACTGCTTCTCCGGCGGCACCGAACTCGCGCGGCTCTGCGCCGAACGCGGCTGGTACATGTCCTTCGCCGGGACGGTCACGTTCAAGAACGCGCAGAACCTGCGGGACGCCCTGCACGTGGCGCCGCGGCACCTCATCATGGTCGAGACCGACGCCCCGTTCCTCACACCGACGCCGTTCCGCGGCCGGCCGAACGCGCCGTACCTCATCCCGCTCACCGTGCGGTCGATGGCGGAGACCCTCGGCACCGACCCGTCGACGCTGGCCGAGCAGATCTCGTCCAACACCGAGCTCGTGTACGGCTCGTGGGACGACGAGCCGACCACGGTGGGGGAGTAGTCATGGGTGCCCTCCTCGGTCCGGCGGAGATCCGCGACCTCGCGGCGACGCTCGACGTCACCCCCACCAAGAAGCTCGGCCAGAACTTCGTGCACGACGCCAACACCGTGCGACGCATCGTCTCGGTCGCGGGGGTGACGCCGGACTCCCGCGTGCTCGAGGTCGGTCCCGGGCTCGGTTCCCTGACGCTCGGGCTGACCGAGACCGGCGCTCCCGTGACCGCCGTCGAGATCGACGCCCGGCTCGCCGCGCACCTGCCGACGACCGTCGCCGCGATGCAGCCCGACGCCCGCCTCACGGTCGTCCACCAGGACGCGCTCCAGGTGTCCGCCGCGGACCTGCCCGTGGCGCCGACGCACCTCGTCGCGAACCTGCCGTACAACGTCTCCGTGCCGGTGCTCCTGCACCTCCTCGCCACCTTCCCGTCCCTCGTCCGGTCGCTCGTCATGGTGCAGGCCGAGGTCGGCTACCGGCTCGCGGCGGACCCGGGCAGCAAGGTCTACGGGTCCCCGAGCGTCAAGGCCGCCTGGTACGGCTCGTGGCGGATCGCGGGGCAGGTCAGCCGCCAGGTGTTCTGGCCCGTGCCGAACGTGGACAGCGTGCTCGTCGGGTTCGACCGGCACGAACCGCCGGGGGACGAGCAGCTGCGGTCGCGGGTCTTCACCCTCGTCGACGCGGCGTTCCAGCAGCGGCGGAAGATGCTGCGGCAGGCACTGTCCGGCGTCCTCGGCGGCAGCGCTCGTGCGTCGGAGGTCCTCGAGGCGGCGGGCATCGCCCCGACCGCCCGCGGCGAGGAGCTCGGGGTCGACGACTTCGTGCGGCTCGGCCGGACCGTCCTCGCGGCCGCCGGCGGCGCCGCGTCCTGACCCCGCCCCACATGGGCGGCCGTCCGGCGAAGGATCCGGTCCGCGCTGGGTACGCTCGCTCCATGACCGACGACGTCGTCCGCTCGCACGCACGGGGGATCCCCGCCGACCGCGTGGTCGCGGCCACCGGTGCCGCGCCGGACGACTGGTACGACCGCCTCGACCGAGCCGACGGGTGCACCATCGGCCACACGGCCATCGCCGCCTGGCTCGTCGCCCAGGGCGTCGACCCCTGGTGGGCGCAGAGCGTCGCCGTCGGCTACGAGCAGTCCCGCGGCCTCCGTGTCCCCGGGCAGCGCTCCGACGGCACCTTCGCCGTCTCGGCCTCGCGGCAGGTCGACGGCGACCGGGAGGCGGTGCTCGACCGCGCGGTCGTCGTCGCGTCCGCCGCGTTCGGGCACGGCCCGACCTCGGAGCGCCGGGGTGGGAAGCGTCCCTCGGCCCGGTGGACGTCCGCCGACCGGGAGTCGGTGCTGCTCACGACGGAGCACGGCCCCCGCCCGGGCACCGTCCGGCTGTCGGCGACGCGTGAGCGTCTCACCGGGCCGGAGCGGATGCCCGAGGCGAAGGCCGGACTGCGGGACCTGCTCGCCGCGGTCTGAGCCGCAGGGCGGGCTCAGTGCTCGCGGCCCGCCATCATCTCGAGGATCTGCTGGTGGGTGCCGTCACGTTCGGCCCACCGGAGCGGCTGGACGTTCTGCACGAGGACCTCCGACGTCCCGCCGGTCTCGATGATCGTCATCACCTCGTCGACGAAGGCGTCGAGGAGCATGCCGCCGAAGTCCGCTCCGCCCATCAGGTCGGTCTGCACGGCCGGCGGAGCGAGTTCGAGCACCTCGACCGCGGTGCCGGCGAGCTGCTGTCGGAGTGCCTGCGTGTACGAGTGCACGCCGGCCTTGGTGGCGCTGTAGGTCGGGGTCGCGGTGAGCGGCACGAACGCGAGCCCCGACGACACCGTCATGACGGTGGCGGCCGGGCGGGTGAGCAGGTGCGGCAGGAACGCGTCGATCAGGCGGATCGTCCCGACCAGGTTCGTCTGGATCGTCTCGAGGGCGTCCTCGATGTGGCCGGGGTCGCGGAGGTCCTCGTTCCGCATGATGCCCGACATCGTCACGAGGGTGTCGAGTCCGGGGTGTGCGGCGAGGACCTGGTCGGCGGCCGCCCGGATCGAATCGGCATCGGCGACGTCGATCTGGACCGTGCCGAGGCCGTGCTCCTCGGCGAGGGAGTCGAGCAGGGCCTGTCGGCGCCCGCCGATGACGACGGTGCTGCCCGCGGCCTGCAGGCGGAGCGCGAGCGCCAGGCCGATGCCCGAGGTCGCGCCGGGGATGAAGACGGTGCTGTTGGTGGTGTCCATGACGACCACGATGCCCGCGCCGTGTCGACGCATCCAGAGCCCGCACATCGGGGGACCGTCGGTCCCTGGTTCCCGGCCGCGCCGAGCAGCAGACTGGACGCATGGACCGTGCCGCCCTCGCCGACTTCCTGCGCCGCCGACGCGAGCTCCTGCGCCCGGAGGACGTCGGGCTCGGTGCCGGCGCTCGTCGACGCACCCCGGGCCTCCGTCGTGAGGAGGTCGCCGCGCTGGTCGGCATGTCGGTCGACTACTACACGCGCCTGGAGCAGCAGCGCGGACCGCAGCCGTCCGAGCAGATGGTGGCCGCGATCGCCCGTGCCCTCCGCTGCTCCCTCGACGAGCGCGACCACCTGTTCCACCTCGCGGGGCAGAACGCGCCGGTGCGCATGCACCGCGCCGACCACGTGGACCCGGCGATCCTCCGGGTGCTCGACCGGCTGACGGACACGCCGGCGATCGTCGTCAGCCACCTGGGGGAGACCCTCGTCGAGAACCGGCTCGCCGTGGCGCTCCTCGGCACGTCGGTCGGCCTGTCGGGCAACGACCGGTACCAGGCATGGCGGTGGTTCGTCACCGGCACCGAGCTCGACCGGTACGCACCGGAGCAGCACGAACGACTGGGGCGGGTCGTGGTGGCGTCACTGCGGGCGGCGGTCGGTCTCGCCGGACCCGGCGATCGTCGGGCGACCGAACTCGTCGCCGAACTCGAGCGGCGCAGTCCCGAGTTCGCCCGGCTGTGGGCGCTGCACGAGGTCGCCCTCCGCTGGTCGGACAACAAGACGATCATGCAGGCCGAGCTCGGTCGCATCACCGTCGACTGCCAGGTGCTGCACACGGACGACCAGGCGCAGGCGCTCCTGCTCTTCACGGCACCGCCGGGGAGCGAGGACGCCCAGAAGCTGGAACTGCTCGGCGTCCTCGGCCAGCAGACCTTCGCCGGCTGACGGCCGGATCGACCTGTTCCGTCGATCTCGACAGGGCCTATGCTGGATGGTATTGTGACATGGCAGGACGTCGTCAGGCCTCCCGCACCCAGCCGACGCCCCGCCCTCGAGCGGGGCGTCGTGCGTCCGGGGGGCACCAGACGGCCTCCTCGACTGTGATCGACCGCACTGCCCGTACGATCCGGGCTGTGGCCCGCGCTGCGCGGTGGTCACGTTCCGGCACGGTCCTGTCCCGGTTCAGGAAGTACGTCGCGAAGTCGGCTGCCTGGAGCAGCCGGCTCTCGCGCGACGGGCCGAAGTAGAGCGTGTCAGCGATCCTGGTGAGCGGACCCTATGTCCATCCGGAGGACACGCCCGTCTTGACGTCCCGCAGGCTGCGCCGCGCTCCGTCGGCGGCGTGGTGGTCGTCGGCGAGCACGAGTCCGAGTTGCTCACTCGGGTCAGCTCCTTCCAGGTGCTCATCGACCGCTTCGAGCACGTGTGCGAGCGTCAGGAGGTGTACCGGACGGGCGTCCGCGACGGGATGAGCGCGGTGTGCACGGAGGTCGATGCCCCGGAACACGAAACTGGCCGTCGACCGGGCGAGCACAGTCGCCGTCGACATGCAGGCCCGCACTCGCACTTGCGGCGGGACGCACCCCCAACCGCTCTTGCCGTGGAACATCTCGACGGCGTGGAACTCGGTCTCCGGGTCGAACCCCGGCACTGACCGCGCGACGTCCGTCGCCGCCGCGTCCAACCCGTCCTCGATCGTCCGGAGCGCTGCCGCGTCGACGATGAGCGCGCCGAAGAAGTAGTAGCGGTCATCACGAGCGGATTCGTCGATGAAGATGAGACGCATCAAGCCAGGATACTGATGTACCAGTGCGTCGATGCGCCGCAGCCGCAACACCACGTCACACACCTGGCAGCCCCCACACATGCGTGCCTAGGGTGGGGCGGTGAGCACTCCGCGCGTGACCGTCATCCACGAGAACCCCGAGTGGTTCCCGCCGCTCGCCGCTGCCTTCGAGGCCGAGGGCGTCCCGGTGCGGGAGCTCCTGCTGACCGAGGGGCAGATCGACCTCGGCGCCGAACCGGAGCCCGGTGTGTACTGGAGCCGTATGTCGGCGAGCTCGCACACACGCGGGCACGAGCACAGCAAGGAGTACACCCGCGCGGTGCTCGGCTGGCTCGAACGAGCGGGCCGCCAGGTCGTCGGCGGCAGCCACGTGCTCGAGCTCGAGGTCTCGAAGGTCGCCCAGCACGGGCTGCTGCAGCGGGCCGGGTTCGACGTGCCCCGGACCACCGCGGTGTTCGGCACGGCGACGCTGAAGCAGGCGGCCGCGGACTTCACGGGCGGCCAGGACGGCCCGTTCATCACGAAGCACAACCAGGGCGGCAAGGGCCTCGGCGTCCGGCGCTTCGACTCGCTCGCCGAGTTCGACGCCTACGTCGACAGCCCGGAGTTCGAGGAGCCGGTGGACGGCATCACGCTGCTGCAGGAGTACCTGACGGCCCGGGAGCCGTTCATCACCCGCGTCGAGTTCGTGGGGGGCGAGTTCGTCTACGCCGTCCGCGTCGACACGAGTGCGGGCAGCTTCGAGCTCTGCCCCGCGGACGCGTGCGAGGTGCCTCAGGTCATCGCGGGCGCGGTGTGCGAGGTCCCCGGCACGGAGACGGCAGGAGCGCCCCCGGCGTTCAGCGTCCGGACCGAGGTGACCGCGGAGCACCCGCTCGTGCAGCAGCTCCGCACGTTCCTCGCCGACCAGCGGATCACGATCGCCGGCGTCGAGTTCATGGAGACGACCGACGGTCGGACAGTCGTCTACGACATCAACACGAACACGAACTACAACCCCGCCGTCGAGGAGGCCGCACCGGCCTCGGGCCCGCGGTCGATCGCCCGCTACCTCGGCGGGCTGCTCGACGCGGAGTACGCCACGGCCGCCGCACCGGCGGCGCACGCCTGACCGGCGACACGACACCGCCGCACCACACGGCACCGCCTGACCCACCCACCGGTCTGGAGGCTCGGCTCGCCACCGGCACCGAGCCTCCGGACCGTCATCTCCACCAGCAAGGAACCCCCGTGCGATTCGGATACTGGACCCCGCTCTTCGGCGGCTGGCTGCGCAACGTCGACGACGAGCAGATGCCGGTCACGTTCGACTACGTGAAGCTCCTGGCGCAGCGCGCCGAGCGGATCGGGTTCGACCTGACGCTCGTGCCGGAGCTCAACCTCAACGACATCAAGGGCGTCGCGGCGCCGAGCCTGGAGGCGTGGGCGCTCGCGGCGGCGATCGCGGCGACGACCGAGCGCCTCGAGATCATGGCGGCGATGCGGCCCGGGTACCACCTGCCCGCGGTGACGGCGAAGCAGGCGGCGACGATCGACGACATCTCCGGCGGCCGGTTCACCTTCAACGTCGTGAGCGCCTGGTGGGCGGAGGAGGCCCGTCAGTACGGCGGCATCTTCTCGGAGCACGACGACCGGTACAAGCGCACGGCGGAGTTCGTCGAGATCATGAAGGGGCTGTGGCGGGAGACCCCGTACAGCTTCTCCGGCGAGTACTACGAGATCGAGAACGCCCACCTCGAGCCGAAGCCCCGCGTCACCCCGCGCATCTACGCCGGCGGTGAGAGCGAGGCCGGCAAGGCGAGCATCACGCACTACGCCGACGCCTACGTCACCCACGGCGGCACCGTCGAGGAGCTCCGCACGAAGATCGCCGAGATGCGCCGGCGCCGCGAGGACGCCGGGCTCCCGCCGTTCGAGGCGTTCGGCATGGCCGCGTACGCGATCGTGCGCGACACCGAGGAGGAAGCGCAGGCCGAGCTCGCGCGCATCACCGACGTGCAGCACGGCAAGGCGTACGAGTCGTACCAGGACTTCATCTCGAAGTCGCAGCTCGAGCACGTGCCGTCGCTCGAGGACTACTCGGTGTCGAACCGGGGCCTGCGCCCGCAGTTCGTCGGGACGCCGGAGCAGGTCGCCGCACGGATCCGCGAGTACGAGGAGGCGGGTGTGGACACCCTGCTCCTGCAGTTCTCGCCGCAGCTCGAGGAGATGGAGCGCTTCGGCGAGCAGGTCATCCCGCTCGTGCGCGCGTCCGTCCCCGTGGAGACGGTGTCCTGATGGCCGCCGAGGACGACTGGGCGTTCGAGACCCGGCAGATCCGCGCCGGGTTCAAGGCCGACCCGGGCTTCGGCGGGAACGTGCCGCCGATCGCGCAGACCGCCGCCTTCGTCTACCCGTCGGGGGAGGACGCCGCCGACCGGTTCCTGCTCAACGCACCCGGGCACACGTACTCCCGCGTGAACAACCCGTCGGCCGCGGCGCTGGAACGGCGGATCGCCGACCTGGAGGGCGGGGTCGCCGCGCTCGCGCTCGCGTCCGGGCAGGCGGCCACGTCGCTCGCCGTGCTCGGGCTCGCCCGTGCCGGGGACCACATCGTGTCGAGCGCGTCGCTCTACGGCGCGACGTACACGCTCTTCGCGTCGACGCTCCGTGACCTCGGCATCGCGTTCACGTTCGTGCAGGACCCGACGGACCTGGACGAGTGGGCCGCGGCCGTCCGACCCGAGACGCGCGCGTTCTTCGGCGAGTCCATCCCGAACCCGCGCGGGGACGTCCTCGACTTCGCCGGGGTGGCGGGTGTCGCGCACGAGGCCGGCGTCCCGCTCATCGTCGACAACACCATCGCGACGCCGTACCTGGTCCGGCCGATCGAGCACGGCGCGGACATCGTCGTGCACTCCGCGACGAAGTACCTCGCCGGGCACGGCAGCGCCATCGCCGGACTCATCGTCGACAGCGGCAACTTCGACTGGGCCGCACACCCGGACGAGTACCCGCAGCTGACGACGACCGAGCACTCGGGCTTCTCGGGTACGAACTTCGCGGAGAAGTTCGGTCGCCGTGCGTTCATCCAGCGCACCCGCTCGAAGCTCTCCGCCGACCTCGGCCCGGCGATCGCCCCGTTCAACGCCTTCCTGGTGCTGCAGGGCATCCAGACGCTGTCGCTCCGCATGGACCGGCACGTGTCGAACGCCGCGACGGTCGCGTCCTGGCTCGATGCACACGACCAGGTCGAGCACGTGCACTACGCCGGCCTGCCGAGCTCCCCGTGGCACCACCTGCAGCAGCGGTACGTGCCGAAGGGGCCGTCGAGCGTCCTCGCGTTCGACCTTGCCGGCGGGGTCGAGGCCGGGCGGCGCTTCGTGTCCGCGCTCGAGCTCTTCGACCACGTGTCGAACATCGGTGACGTCCGTTCCCTCGTCGTGCACCCGGCGTCGACGACCCACGTGCAGATGACCCCGTCCGAGCGGGCCGCGGCGGGCGTCGGCGAGGGGCTCATCCGGCTGTCCATCGGCCTCGAACACGTCGACGACGTCATCGCGGACCTGGAGCGCGGCTTCGCCGCTGCGGCGTGAGCCGTCGGACGGGAGGCCCGTGGCGGCGCCGCCACGGGCCTCCCGTCCGGTACGGACGGCGGGTGGACCGGCGGGACGGGGATAGGTTGGTCGCATGACGTCGATGCCTGCTCCCGGTCGGGTGCGGACGCGCGCGCCGGGCAAGATCAACGTCCACCTGTCGGTCGGTGCCCTGCAGGACGACGGGTACCACGACGTCGCCACCGCGTACCAGGCGGTGTCCCTGTACGAGGACGTCACCGCCGAGCGTGCCGACGACTTCTCCGTCCGCTTCACCGGGCCGATCGACTCGTCCTCGGTGCCGACGGACGACACCAACCTGGCGCTCCGGGCCGGACGGCTCGTCGCCCGGACCGCCGGACACCGCGGCGGTGTGCGTCTGACGATCGACAAGCAGGTGCCCGTCGCCGGTGGGATGGGCGGCGGCTCGGCTGACGCCGCCGCGACCCTGTTGGCGGTCGACACGCTCTGGGGTACCGGACTCGGACGCGACGAACTGCTGCGGCTCGCCGCCGAACTCGGGGCCGACGTCCCCTTCGCCTTCGCCGGCGGGACCGCCGTCGGGACGGGTCGTGGCGACGAGCTCAGCCCGGCGCTGGCGAAGGGCGAGTTCCACTGGGTGCTCGCACTGAGCGACACCGGGCTCTCCACGCCGTCGGTGTACCGCGCGCTCGACGAGCACCGGGAGCGCTACCGGGCCGACATCTCCCCGGCCCCGCGGACGCCCGTCGTCGAGGCGCACGTGCTCCAGGCGCTCCGGGCGGGCGACGCCGAACTCCTCGCCGAGAACCTGCACAACGACCTGCAGGCCCCGGCCATGCGCCTGCAGCCGGGCCTGGCCGACACGCTCGAGCTCGGGGAGCGCTCCGGCGCCCTGGCCGGTCTCGTGTCCGGCAGTGGTCCCACCGTGGCCTTCCTGGTGCCCGACCGTGACGCCGCGCTCGAGGTCCAGGTCGCACTGAGCGCCTCGGGGCGCGTGGCACTCCGCGCGACCGGTCCCGTGCACGGCGCCCGCGTCCTGCACTGACCCGCTGCCCGCACGGGCAGCGACGCGGGGTCAGGAGCGGACGAACTCCGACATGATGACCTTGCCGGTCTGCCAGTTGTGCGCGACGTGGAAGCCCTGCTCCTCGAGCACCGCCTTGAGCTCGGGCCGGATGGTGCGGGAGGTGCCGCCGACGTACCAGACGGTGTCGATGTCGCCGAGACGGGACGGGACGGTCGTCGCGAGGTCGCCGTTCGTGTTCCAGAGGACGCCCTCGTCGGCCCCGTCGGTCGCGACGGCCAGGTCGGTCAGCCCGGAGAACGCGTCCGGGTAGGACACCCGGATGACCTCGGCGGTCGTCGTCGGGTGGCGGTAGACGCTGCCGAACACGACGCCCTCGTTGGCGCTCGGGCGGGCGGCGCGCTCGGCGCTGATGATCGCGGCGGCATGCGCCCAGGTGGACGCCTGCTTCGCCTCGGGGCCCTTGACGGACACGGCCGTGGGGACCGACAGGACCACGAGCACCGCGACGGCGGCGGCGAGCAGCGCCTTCGGCCGGACCGCGGTGAGCGCGACGGCGACGAGGAGCGCGACGAACGGCAGGCTGAGGGTCGCGTACTTCGGCGAGTACAGGCGCTCACCGAGTGCCGTCGCGACGAGGAGCACGGAGGTGGGGACGACGACGAGCGGCAGCGCCACCCGCACGGTCTGCGCCCGGAACAGGGCGCGTGCGGACGGCACCCGGCGGTGCACCTGCACGAGGGCGAGCCCGACGCCGACGACCATGAGGGACCAGATGACGGCCGCGTACGGGTCGGACGCGCCGAACCAGGCGGTCGACCACACCTGCCCGAGGGTGTCGCGGCTGATGTCCTTGATCCAGCCGACCTGCTTCGCCTGCGAGGACACGACGACCACGAACGGCGCGACCACGGCGGCGGCGATGCCGGCGGCGACGGCCCAGCGGACGAGCACCCGACCGGTGACGAGCGGCGGCCCGGGCGTGCGGCCGTCCCGGGTGACCACGGCCGTTCGCAGCGCGTGCCGTTCGGCCACGAGGGTCCAGGCGAGCGCGACGGCGTGGGCGAGGACCGCGAGCGCCAGGTAGACGTTGCAGAGCACCGCGACGACGGCGAGCACCCCGTAGGCGACCCACCACCCGGTGGCCCGGGGCGCGCGTGACCGGGTGCGGCGGAGGGCCGTGACGCCCACGAGTGTCAGGCAGACCGACAGCGTCGTGATGGTGGCGTAGGGACGCCCCTCGGTCCCCGCCCACTGCACGCGGGGGAGGAGCAGGAAGACGATGCCCGCCGTGATCCCGAGCCGTCGTCCGCCGAGGCGCCGACCGAGGGCGACGACGAGTCCCGCGGCGACCCCGATCGCGAGCGCACTCGGCAGGCGCAACGTGAACGGGGTGTACCCGACGAGCCAGAACCAGACGTGCATCAGGGCGTAGTACAGACCGTGCACGGCGTCGACGGTGTGGAGCTCCGCGAAGAGCTGCGCCCAGGACCGCTGGGCACTGGTGACGGTCGCCGCCTCGTCGTACCAGACGGACGGGACCCACGAGGCTGCCGCGGCGACGACGACGCCCACCGCGCCGATCGTGAGTTCCGGCACCCGGACCGCTGCCGTCGCGGCGGCGGAGACGGCCCCGCGGACGCCGGCACGCACCGGTACCCGGCGGACCGCGTGCGGGACGCCGATGCTGCCGGTACGGGGGGAACTCACGCCCAGCACGGTACCGAGCGCCGCTGGACGGGAACCCGGTGTCGGGCCCTGCGAGACGGTGAGTGTCCACAAGTCGTGCCGGGTCGTCCCCGGTCTAGGGTCGTCGTCATGACGCAGCTCCGCATCCGTGACGCCGCGACCTACCTGGGCATCAGCGACGACACCGTGCGGCGGCTCGTCGAGGGCGGCACGTTCACGAGGGCGACCGACCCCGCGGGCAGGGCCGTGGTCGACGGACGGGAACTCGCCGAGTACGCCTCGTCGCGCGGCGACCAGCTCGCCGATCCGTCGGGCGTCCGGAGCTCCGCACGCAACCGGTTCGTCGGCATCGTGACGGGCCTGGTCGTCGACACGGTGATGGCCCAGGTCGAGCTGCAGTGCGGACCGCACCGGGTGGTGTCGCTGATGAGTGCCGAGGCGGTCCGGGAGCTCGGGCTCGAGGTCGGGTCCGTCGCGGTCGCCTCGGTCAAGGCCACGATGGTGACGGTCGAGGCCGCGAGCCCGGAGACGGACGCGTGAGCACGACACCGGACACGAGCACGGACACGGAGATGGACACAGACACGCCCGTCAGCACCGGGCGGCGACGTCTCGGGTCACGCACGGCGGCGCTCACCGGTGCAGGGCCGGACGTCCTGGAGCGTCTCGGCCGGGCCCGGGTGCTCGTCGTCGGTGCCGGCGGCCTCGGTGCACCGGTGATCGCCCTCCTGGCCGGCAGCGGGCTCGGTCGCCTGACGATCGTGGACGACGACGTCGTGGACGGGTCGAACCTGTCCCGGCAGACCCTGTTCACCGGCGATGACGTCGGTTCCGCCAAGGCCGAGGTCGCGGCCGCCCGGGCGCGCGCGGTGGACCCCGAGCTCGCGGTCGTCGCGGTCGTGGGACGGTTCCGGCCCGAGCACGTCGCCGGGCACGACGTCGTGGTGGACGCCGCGGACGCCGTCGACGTCACCCGTGCGGTGTCCGACGCCTGCGCGCCGCTCGGGATCCCGTTCGTCTGGGGCACGGTGCTGTCCTGGGACGGCCAGGTCTCGGTGTTCCGGGACGCCGGTCCGGACGGTGTCGACTTCCACGACCTGCACCCCGAGGTCCTGCCGGACGAGGGGTCATGCGCGGTCGACGGGGTCCTCCCGGCACTCTGCGGCGCGGTCGGGTCGGTGATGGCCGCGCAGGTGACGGCCCTCGTCGCGGGTCTCGGCGAGCCCCTGCTCGGGCGGCTCCTCACCGTCGACGCCCGCCGGTGGCGGTGGACCGAGAGTCCCGTCCGACGTGGGCCGGCGTCGCGACGGCCCACGGGCCTCCCGGCCGGGACGGCGGACGCGGACGGCGTGACCCGGCCCGCGCGGATCGCCCCGTCCGCACTCGCCGCCCGTCTCGCCGACCCCGCCGACCGGGTGACGGTCGTCGACGTGCGCACACCGGCCGAGTGGGCGACGGGCGTCATCGCCGGGTCCGTGCACCCGGATGCGGTCCCGTCCGACACGGAGGTCGTCGTGACCTGCGCCCGTGGGCCCCGCGCGGATGCGTGGGCACTAACCGCCGGGAGGCCCGTGACCGTCCTCGACGGTGGCGTCGACGCATGGCGTCGGGAAGGGCTCCCGCTCGCATCCGAGTGAGGCGTCGACCGCTGGTGCGGATAGGATCGGCCGTGGACGCCGCACCTGCGGCAGTGTGGAGGGCCGATGCGACGCGCGACCGCACTCGCAGCCGTCCTCGTGCTGGCGCTGACGACCGCCGGGTGCGCGAGCGGTCCCACCGCCGACCGCGCGGGCGGCGGCGTGGAACGGACTCCCTCGAGGACCGTCACGGTGTTCGCCGCGGCATCGCTGCAACGGACCTTCACGACCCTGGGGCGCGGGTTCGAGCGCGCGCACCCCGGCACGACGGTGACGTTCTCGTTCGCCGGCTCGAGCGACCTCGTCTCGCAGATCCGCAACGGTGCCCCCGCCGACGTCCTCGCCTCCGCCGACCAGGCGAGCACCGAGGCGCTCGGGGCCGACCTGCTGGACGGTCCGCCGCGCGCCTTCGCGACGAACACGCTCGAGATCGCCGTGGCGCCGGGCAACCCGCTGCACGTGTCCGACCTCGCGGACCTGACGGCGTCGGACGTGCAGCTCGTCACGTGCGCCGCGCCGGTGCCGTGCGGTGCTGCGACCGCGGCCGTTGAGCGTGCGAGCGGGGTCGAGCTGCACCCGGTCAGCGAGGAGCAGTCCGTCACCGACGTCCTCGGCAAGGTCACGTCCGGTCAGGCGGACGCGGGCATCGTCTACCGCACCGACGTCCAGGGCGCGGGCGGGGACGTGGCGGGCGTCCCGTTCGCCGCTGCTGCGGACGTCGTGAACACCTACCCGATCAGCGTGCTCCGGGACGCGGCAGACCCGACGACCGCTCGGGCGTTCACGGCGTACGTGCTGTCGCCCGCCGGCCAGCGGGTGCTCGCCGCCGCCGGGTTCGGGGAGCCCTGACCGTCGTGCGCCGTGCCACCGCCACCCGTGCCGCCGCCGCCCGCACCACCGCCGACCACGGTGCCGCCGGCCACGGCGCCGCTGGCCGCTCCGGCAGCGTCCGCCGTGCACCGGTCCCGTGGTGGCTGCCGGTGCCGGCCGTGCTCGGCGGCCTGTTCGTCGTCGTGCCGGTGCTCGCGATGGTCGGCCGCGTCGAGTGGGGCTCCTTCGTGGCGCTCGTCACGTCACCCGCGTCCCGGACGGCCCTGGTCCTGAGCCTCGGGACCGCGGCTGCGGCGACCGGGGTCTCGTTCGTGCTCGGCTACCCGCTCGCGGTGCTCTTCGCCCGGTCCCGGTCGCGGTGGATCGGCGTGGCGCGGGCGGTCGTGCTGCTGCCCCTCGTGCTGCCGCCGGTCGTCGGTGGGCTCGCGCTCCTGGCCGCGTTCGGGCGGATGGGCGTGGTCGGCGCGTTCCTCGACGAGCACGGACTGCGGATCGCGTTCACCACGGTGGCGGTCGTCATGGCGCAGACGTTCGTCGCGATGCCGTTCCTGGTGTCGGCGATCGAGGGTGCCCTGCGCGTCGAGGGGGACCGCTACGAGCGCGTCGCGGCCACGCTCGGCGCCGGCCCGACCCGGACGTTCCTGACCGTCACGACGCCGCGGGTGCTGCCGGGGATCCTGTCCGGCCTGGTGCTCTGCGCCGCCCGGGCGCTCGGTGAGTTCGGTGCGACGCTGACCTTCGCGGGCAGCCTGCAGGGGGTGACCCGGACCCTCCCGCTCGAGGTGTACCTGCAGCGCGAGGTCGACCCGGACGCCGCGGTCGCCCTCGCCCTCGTGCTCGTGGTCGTCGCGGTGCTCGTCATCGGCCTGGCGTCCGTCCGGACCCGCGCGGTGACGCCGTGACCGCCGCCGCAGCCCGGACCGGCCTCGTCGCGCACGTGGTCCGCCACGACCGGGACGTCGACGTCGCCCTGTCCGTCGGACCGGCCGAGTGCGTGGCCCTCGTCGGTGCGAACGGTTCCGGCAAGTCGACGGTCCTCGACGCGGTCGCCGGCCTCCTGCCGCTCGACGGCGGTGCGGTCCGCTCCGACGACCGGGTCCTCGCCGGTGCCGGGCGGGGCCTCCCGGCACACCGTCGCCGCATCGGACTCGTCGCCCAGCGGCCCGACCTGTTCCCGCACCTCTCCGTCCTCGCGAACGTCGCCTTCGGGCCGCGGGCCGCGGGCAGGTCCGGCCGGGAGGCCCGCGCGGCAGCCCGGCACGCCCTGGCCGCCGTCGGGGTGGCCGACCTGGCAGACCGGGCGCCCGGGACGCTGTCCGGCGGGCAGGCGCAGCGCGTCGCGATCGCCAGGGCGCTGGCCGCCGACCCCGCCGTCGTGCTGCTCGACGAACCGACCTCGGCACTCGACGTCGGCGCGCGCGAGGACGTCCGCGCCGCCCTCCGCACGGCCGTGTCCGGTCGGCCGAGCGTCCTCGTGACGCACGACCCGGTCGAGGTGATGGCCCTCGCGGACCGGGTCGTCGTCCTGCAGGACGGGCGGGTCGTCGAGTCCGGCACCCCGGCCGAGGTGCTCGCGCGTCCGCGGAGCGGGTTCGCGGCGGCGTTCTCGGGTCTGGTGGTGGTGCACGGGACCGCGACGGCGGACGGGCTCGTACTCGACCGTGGCTCCGGTGGCGGGGGCCCGCTGGCGTCGGCCGCGCACCACGTGCCTGCCGGTCGACCCGTGGCGGCGGCCTACCACCCGACGGCGGCGGTCGTGACACGGGACACCGGCGTCGGCCCCGGCCTGCCGCTGGTCGTCCGTGCCCTCGAACCGCGGAACGGCCTGGTGCGGTTCCGCACCGACGACCTGTCCGCCGACCTGACCCTGGCCGCGGTCGCGGCGCTCGGGGCGACGGTCGGATCGACGGTGCGGGTGCACGTCCCGCCCGCCGAGGTCACCGTCTGGGAGTCCTGAGCGCGGAGTCCGGCGCCCGTGCGCTGAGCTCCGTGTGCTGAGCGCTGAGCTTCGAGCGCTCAGTTTGGGCGCTGGTCAGCCGCCGGCGAACGGCGGCATCACGTCCACGAGTGCCACCCCGCCGAGCGACGTCGACCGGTCGCGGGTGGTGACCCCGTCGACCAGGTACGAGCACCGCTCCTGCAGCGCGGCCCAGCGCTCGGGGTCGGCAGCCTCGACCTGACGGAGGGCGTCGTCGAGCGAGTCCGCCGTGACGGTCGTGTCGTCGATGCCGACCGCGGCACGGGCGGCGGCGAAGAAGCGCAGGGTGGTCATGTCCTCATCCTCCGATCGCGCTCATGCCCCGGGTCGGGTGCACGAGGCCGTCGGTGTCGTCGCCGTGGTCGCGGGGCTTCGCCCACATCGCCCGCCGCCAGCGGTCCAGGACGTCGGCGTCGTCGGCGCCCGCACGCAGGGGGCCGAGCAGGTCGGTCTCGTCGTCGGAGAACAGGCAGCTGCGGACGTGACCGTCAGCGGTGAGCCGGGTGCGCGTGCAGTCGCCGCAGAACGACTCGGTGATGCTCGCGATGACCCCGACCGTCCCGAGGTCGGCGCCGGTGGCCCGGGACCGCACCCGGTACCGCTCGGCCGGAGCGCCGTTCCGCGGGGCATCGTCGGGGGTCAGGACGTGGTCGGCGCTGAGCAGGTCGCGGATCTGTGCGGCCGTGATCATCGTCGTGGCGTCCCAGGCGTGCCCGGGGTCGAGCGGCATCTGCTCGATGAACCGCAGCTCGTGGCCGCGCTCCAGGCACCACGCGAGCAGCTCGGACGCCAGGTGGTCGTTCACCCCGCGCAGCAGGACCGCGTTGATCTTCACCCCGAGGCCGGCGTCGGCCGCAGCGGCGATCCCCTCGAGGACGCGGTCGAGGAACGGGCGCCGGGTGACCTCGGCGAAGACGTCCGGGTCTACGGTGTCGAGCGAGACGTTCAGTCGGTGCAATCCGGCCGCTCGCAGCGCTGCCGCGCGACCCGCGAGTCCGATCGCGTTCGTGGTGAGGGACAGCTCGAGGTCGGGGTGGGCCGCCGCGCACCGCGCGATGACGTCGACGAGGTCCTTGCGGAGGAGCGGTTCACCACCGGTGAAGCGGACCTTGCGGATGCCGAGCTCGCGCGCCCCGAGGCCGACGAGCCGGGCGATCTCGTCCGCGGACATGAGCGCTGCGTCGGGCGCGAAGGGCAGACCCTCGGCCGGCATGCAGTAGGTGCAGCGGAGATTGCAGCGCTCGGTCAGGGACACCCGCAGGTCGACGGCGTACCGGCCGAACCGGTCCACCAGGCCGGGGTCGCCGTCGGGCCGGGGCGGGAGGCCCGGATACTGTGCGACCAGGGGGTGCACCGCGGTGTCCGTCGCTCCCGGGCGCACACGGCTCAACAGACCCGTCGAGGGGAGCATCTGGGCCGGCATGTCGTCAGGATACGTCGCGGGGACCGCGGCTCGCGTCTCCGGCGGGCACCGGGGCTCCCGGACTCCGGCCGAGCAGGCGGTCCCGCCACCGGAGCCAGTCCTCGCGGCGCGTGCGGACGAGGGTGACGACGAGCACGACCGCGATCGCGGCGAGCAGCCACCACCGGTAGGCGACGACCGACGGCCACACCCCTCGCAGCGCGATGGCGAGCGTCAGGGACAGCCACTCCCACCGGCCGGAGAGCACCACGAACGGGATGAGCAGCAGCGCGTACCAGGGGTAGCGCGGGGTCACCGCGAGGAAGGTCACGCCGATCATGAACACCTGCCCGGACCACGGGTTCGCTGGGTCCGACAGTCGCCAGGCGATGACCGCCGCGACGAGGACGATCAGGCCCACGGCGATCGTCGCCGCGTCGCCGGGCAGGACCTCCGCCACCAGGGCGAAGCGCGAGCCGTCCTCGTAGCCCTCCTCCGACAGGTAGCCCGGCAGGTACCCGAGCACCTTCGGCCCGGTCGAGAGCACGTACGGCACGTAGAGCAGCCCGAACACGGCGACGCCGACCGGGATCGCCCACCAGCTCCGCCACCGGCCGAGCAGTGCGGGGTAGACGATCGCCGGGATGAGCTTCGTCGCCGTCGCGGCACCAAGCGCGATGCCGCCCCAGATCGGCCGACCGAAGGCCACGAGCACGGCACCCGCGGTGGCCAGTGCGGCCCCGACGACGTCGACGTGCGAGTTCGTCACGGCCTCGGCGGCGACGAGCGGTGACCAGGCCCACAGCGCGGCCCACCACGTCGGACGGCCGGTCCGGCGGAGGACGACGAGCAGGCCGACCGTGACGCCGAGCGAGACGAGCAGTCCGGCGACCTGGAACGGCATGTATTGCGCGGTGGCCGGCACGAAGACCCGGACCAGGGCGAACCAGAGCTCGGCCATCGGCGGGTAGATCGTCGGGACGTCCGGACGGTTGATCGCCGTGCAGTGCCCGAGCGCGCCGTCCCCGAGTCCGCGGTACCGCGGCTCGAGCGGCTTGCACGTGCCGTCGACCTTGTCCGGGAACAACCACTCCGGGCGGAGACCTGCCAAGGCCTCGGACTGCGGCGTGTGCGCGTAGGGGGACACGCCCGCGTGCTGCACGATGCCGTCCCAGGCGTAGCGTGCGGAGTCGGTGCTCGTGTTCGGCGGGCCGACGAGGGCCGCGATGCCGACCACGACCGCCCCACCGAGCACGATCCGCGTCACGAGGTGCGGCGGCACGAACCTGAGCGCCAGCACGGAAGCCGCGAAGACCGTCCAAGCGATGAGCGTCCAGGTGACGAATGGAGAGCGATGACCCTCCCGGAGGAACCCCAGATGCGTGACACCCACGGCGATCACGGTGCCGAGCGCGAGCACGCCCACGACGGCGAGCAGCGTGGCGACGAGCCCGGTCGAGGGTCGGCGGCCGGGGCGCAGTCGTTCGCTCATGGTCCGTCGAGGCTAGCGGGCGTCCAGCGCCTCCTCCTGGACGCACGGAGCGTGATGGCGTCGCCGAACCGCACCGCGCGCTCGGCGGTCGTCACCGGTCGGCTGCTCGGGATCGTGTTCCTCGTCTGCTTCGCCACCGGGGTCTACAGCCACCTGCTGCAGGAACAGCCCGGGTGGATGCGCTTCCCGACCCGGCCGGTGCAGCTCTACCAGGTCACGCAGGGCCTGCACGTCACCGCCGGCATCGCCGCGATCCCGCTGCTGCTCGCCAAGCTCAACGTCGTCATGCCGGCGCTGCTCCAGACACCGCCCGTGCGTGGTGTCCTGCACGGGCTCGAGCGGCTGTCGATCGCGGTGTTCGTGGCGGCCGCGCTCATCCAGGTCGTGACCGGACTGCTCAACACCTTCCAGTGGTACCCGTGGCCGTTCCCGTTCCGGCAGGTCCACAACGCCCTCGCGTACGTCCTCATCGGCTCGCTCGTGCTGCACATCGGCACGAAGCTGCGCATCATCACGCGGTACTGGCGCTCACGGGACGCGTTCGACGAGCACGGTCGGTTCGTCGTGGACGAGACGGTGGGCAGCGACCTGCCCGACCCGACCCTGCAGGCCCGTCCCGGCCCGGAGGCCCGCCCTCCCGCCGCCGCGACGTCCCGCGGGTTCGTCGGTCGCCTCCACCGCTGGATCGACGGCGCTCCGCCGGTCGCGGACCGTGCGGCACCGGACCCGGCCGCCGACGCCGACGCCGACGCCGAAGGCGGGCGCCAGCGTCTCGCCCGCCGCGGGTTCATCGCGGGTGTCACGGCGGCCACGGCCGGCGTCGTCGTCCTCACGGCCGGCCAGTCGTCGGTGCTCGCCGAGCCGTTCAACGTCTTCGCTCCCCGTCAGCGGCACATCGGGCAGAACGGGCTGCCGGTGAACCGGACGGCTCGTGCCGCCGGGGTCCTCGCCACGGCGACCGCCGCCGACTGGGCCCTCACCGTCGCCGGCCCGGCGGTCAGCCGCACGTTCTCACGCGCCGAACTCGTCGCCCTGGGTCAGGCCGAGGCGCGGCTCCCGATCTCGTGCGTCGAGGGCTGGAGCCAGATGGCGAGCTGGAAGGGCGTCCGGATGCGCGACCTGCTCGCGGCGGTGCAGTCCGACCCGGACGTACGCGTGCGGGTGACGAGTCTGGAGCAGCACGGCGGATACCGGGTGATGGAGATGGGGCCGGAGTACACCGCCGACCCGACCACCCTGGTGGCCCTCGAGCTCAACGGTGCGACGCTCGACCTGGAGCACGGGTTCCCGGCGCGGATCATCGCCCCCGGACGACCCGGCGTCCTGCAGACGAAGTGGATCGAACGGATCGAGGTCATCGCATGAGCGCGGTCCCCACCGCCGAGCGTCCCGACCGGCGGATCCGGGTGGCGCGGACCGTCCTCGTGGTCGTCGGCGTGCTCGTCATCGCCTTCGGGGCGTGGGTCCTGCTGACCTCGGTCCGGACGGACCGGATCGGCGGCCTGCTCGTGTGGCTGCTCGCCGCGGTCGTGCTCCACGACGCCGTGCTGTCGCCGTTCGTGCTCGCCGTCGGCGCGGGGCTCCGTCGGGCAGGGCGCACGCTCCGCACGTGGGTGCTCGTGGTCGTGCAGGCCGCGGTCGTCCTCGGCAGCGTGCTCGCGCTCGTCGCCGTGTCCGAGATCGTCGCGAAGTCGCAGGGCACCAAGAACCCCACGGTCCTGCCATTCGACTACACCGCGCGGCTGCTCGTCGTCGAGGGGGTGCTCGCCGCCGTCGTCGTGGTCGCGCTCGTGGTCGGCGTGGTCACCGCTCGGCGTCGTCCGGACGATGCTGTGGTTGCAGCGACAACCTCTCCGTAGGATGAGCGGCATGACCGACGACACGCCCTGGCTCTCCCGTGAGCAGCTGCGTGCCTGGATGGGGTTCGTCGCCGTCATGGAACTCCTGCCCGCAGCGCTCGACCAGCAGCTCCAGCGCGACGCCGACCTGACGCTCTTCGACTACATGGTCATCGCGATGCTGTCCGAGCGGGACTCCCGCACCCTGCGGATGTCGGTCCTCGCGTCGGCCACGAACGCGTCCCTCCCGCGCCTGTCGCACGTCGTGTCGCGCCTCGAGAAGCGTGGGCTCGTCGCGCGGTGCCCGTCCTCCGAGGACCGCCGCGCCACCGACGTCCGGCTCACCGACGCCGGCTTCGACCACATCGTCGCCGCCGCGCCGGACCACGTCCGCACCGCCCGTCGTCTGGTGATCGACGCGCTCACCGACGAGCAGGTCGCCGAGCTCGACACGATCTCCCGCGTGCTCCTCGCCCGGGTCGACCCCGAGGGCCGGTTCGCCGCGGTCAGCAACATGCCCGGTGGGGACGGAGCCGGTGCGGAGGGCGCGTCCTGCGACGAGGTGGTCGCCGCCACCGAGATGTGCGAGGCGCGGATGACCGGCACCGCCGACGACTCCCTGCCGAGCACCGTCGACGGCATCGGGTACCGCGCGGCCACCGCCGACGACGTGCCCCTGCTCCGCCGGGCGACCCTCGACGCGATGAACTGGTCGGGGGAGCGGTTCGCCGACGCCGACCTCGACCGGCCCGAGTTCGCCCACTACTCCGCCGCGTTCGACCCCGAGCGGCCCGGCGCCGCCGACCTCGGGGTCGTCGCGACCGACGACGACGGGCCGGTCGGCGTCGCGTGGGCGGTGCACCTGCCCGCCGAGGACCCCGGGTACGGGTTCGTCGCCGAGGACGTCCCCGAGCTCACCCTCGCCCTCGACGCCCGGGCGCGCGGCCGCGGGATCGGCTCGGCGCTGCTCACCCGGCTCGTCGCCGCAGCCCGGGACGCCGGGTGGCCCGGGATGAGCCTGAGCGTCGAGGACGGCAACACCGGCGCGCGCATCCTCTACGAACGAGCGGGGTTCCGGACCGTCGGACGGAACGGCGACTCGGACACCATGCAGCTCGTCCTCTGAGCGGCGGACGGGGCACCGCACGCCGATAGGCTCGCCGGTATGAGCCAGGCCGCCGACTCCCCGTCCGAGACCTACAGCTACCTCGGACCGGCGGGGACCTTCACCGAGGCGGCACTCAAGCTCGTCGAGGCCGCCGCCGGGAAGCCCTGGCGGAGCGTCAACAACGTCGGCGAGGCGCTCGACGACGTCATGACCGGCCGCTCGGTCGGCGCCGTGATCGCGATCGAGAACAGCGTCGACGGCGGCGTGAGCGCCACGCAGGACGCCCTCGCCCGGATCCCCGGCGTGCGGATCGTGGGGGAGTACCTCGTCCCGGTCGACTTCGTGCTCGTCGCCCGCCCCGGCACGTCCCTGTCGGACGTCCGCACCGTGAACGCCCACCCGGTCGCCTACGCCCAGACGCACCACTGGCTCGAGGCGAACCTGCCGGGCCACGGGCACATCCCGGCGTCCTCGAACGTCGCCGCGGCGGCCGCGCTCCTCGACGACCACCCGACCGCGGACGCCGCCGTCGCCCCGCCCGGCATCACGGACCACTACGACCTCGCCGTGCTCGCCGACTCGATCGGCGACAACGCGAGCGCCGTCACGCGGTTCGTGCTCGTCTCGAAGACCCTGGCGATCCCGCCGCGGACCGGGTCCGACAAGACGAGCGTCATCGTCGAACTGCCCGCGGACCACCCCGGTGCCCTCGTCGACATGCTCGAGCAGTTCGCCACCCGGGGCATCAACATGGGGTTGCTGTCCTCGCGTCCGATCGGTGACGAGCTCGGCCGCTACCGGTTCGTCATCGACCTGGACGGCCACGTCCGCGACGAACGCGTCGCGGACGCCCTGCTCGGTCTCCGCCGGTTCAGCCCGCGCGTGACCTTCCTCGGCTCGTACCCGCGTGCGGACAGCCTCCGGTCCGAGGTCTCACCCCGCTACTCCGACCAGGCCTTCGTCGAGGCGCGCGACTGGCTGCGCGCGATCGTGAGCGGGGAGCCGGACGCGGGCTGAGCCTCCCGTCCGACACCCCCGCGCGCGGTCAGCGGCGGCGGGTCGCCCGCGTCTGGTCCTCGGGTCCGGCCACGCGGACCGTCAGACCGCCCGCGTCGATCTTCGCCCGGAAGGCGCGGACCTCGCCCACCGGGTCGCCGTCGATCTCGAACTCCTCGGCACGCTCGAGCCGCGCGGTGAACTCCTCGCCGCGCAGGTAGCGCAGCGGACGCTCGTCGCGGGTCTTCGTGACGATGGTCTTGCCGATCTCGGTCTTGCCGAGCGCGGAGCGACGGAAGCGGCGGAGGATCGCGTTCTCCCAGAACACGCGGGCCCCGATCCGGACCCAGCCGAAGAACCCGTGCGGACGCATCACGACGACGTCGAAGTAGCCGTCGTCGATCTCGGCGTCCGGCAGCAGGGTCGCGCCGGCCTGCAGCATGCCGCAGTTGCCGACGATGAGCGAGTGGGCGCGGACCGACCGGGTGCTCTGGCCGTCCAGGCGGTAACGGAACTCGATGGCGTCGGAGTCCCGCAGCGACCGGACGAGCGAGTCGACGTACGCGAGCCAGCCGACCTTCTTCTTCAGGTCGTCGTTCGTGTTCACGAGCATCCGTGCGTCGAGCCCGAGGCCGGCCATCACGAGGAAGCCGAACTGCTCACGCGAGCCGTCGGGGCGCTCGACGTGCACCGTGCCCATGTCGATCTCGCGGTCCTCGCCGTGGAAGATCGTGTGCGCGCTGGCACCGAGGTCGTCGATCGGCGCGGGGATGTTGCGGGCGAGCAGGTTGCCCGTGCCGCTCGGCAGCAGGGCGAGCGCGGCGTCGGACCCGTGCACGACCTCGGCGACGGCGCGGACCGTCCCGTCACCACCGGCAGCGGCGATGACGTCCGCACCGGCCTCGAGTGCCTGCCGGGCCATGCCGCCGCCCGGGTCCTCCTCGCTCGTGGCGTACCACTTGGTCTCCGACCAGCCGGCCTCGCGCTGGTACCGGTTCACGGTGCGCTTCAGGGTCGGCAGGTGGACCTTGACGGGGTTGTAGATGACTGCGGCGGTGCGCTGGTCCGTGGCAGGGGCGTCCTCCGGCACGGCGGTGGCTTCCGAGGGCGTCGACATGCGGTCAACGCTACCGGGCACCGGCTGCGCGGTCCGGAACGTGACCACGTCCGGGACGGGAGCGCGGGTCGATCCGGTGCCGGGCCTCCCGTCCGGTGCGTCCACCGATCGGCCACCGGCTCCCCGGTAAGCTGGGCAGGTGATCGACCCCCAGCTGTTGCGCGACGAACCGGACCTCATCAAGGCCTCGCAGGCGGCGCGCGGCGCCTCCGTCGACGTCGTCGACCAGGCCGTCGCCGCGGACGCAGCGCGACGCAGCGCCATCACCGCGTTCGAGGCGCTCCGCGCCGAACAGAACGCGTTCGGCAAGACCGTCGCGAAGGCCCCGAAGGACGAGAAGGCCGCGCTCGTGCAGCAGGCGCAGGCGCTCGCCGCGAAGGTCAAGGAGGCGCAGGCCACCGTCACCGCCGCCGAGGACACCTTCAATTCGGTCGTCCGCGCCATCCCCAACGTGGTGCTGCCGGACGTGCCCGCCGGTGGCGAGGACGACTTCGTCACCCTGCGCACCGTCGGCACGAAGCCGACGTTCGCCTTCGAGCCGAAGGACCACGCCGACCTCGGTGAGTCCCTCGGGATCATCGACATCGCCCGCGGTGTCAAGGTCTCCGGCTCGCGGTTCTACTTCCTCAAGGGGATGGGCGCCCGCCTCGAGATCGCGCTCATGTCGCTCGGCCTCGACCGCGCCGTGCAGCACGGGTTCGAGCCCCTGATCACGCCCACCCTCGTGCGCCCCGAGACGATGGCCGGCACCGGCTTCCTCGGTGAGCACGCTGCCGAGGTCTACCGGCTCGAGGCCGACGACCTGTACCTGACCGGCACGAGCGAGGTCGCCCTCGCCGGGTACCACGCGGACGAGATCCTGCAGTTCCCGTCCGAGGACGACCCGGCCCTCCGCTACGCCGGCTGGTCGACCTGCTACCGGCGCGAAGCCGGGTCGGCGGGCAAGGACAACCGCGGCATCCTCCGGGTGCACCAGTTCAACAAGCTCGAGATGTTCGCCTACGTCCACCCGGACCAGGCCGACGCCGAGCACCAGCGGCTCATGTCGTACCAGGAGTCGATGCTGCAGGACCTCGGGCTGCACTACCGCGTGATCGAGACCGCCGCGGGTGACCTCGGCACGAGTGCCGCGCGGAAGTACGACCTCGAGGCATGGGTGCCGACGCAGGGCACCTTCCGCGAGCTGACCTCGACGTCGAACTGCACGACGTTCCAGGCCCGCCGCCTCGACATCCGGTACCGCACCGAGAGCGGCAAGACCGCGCCGGTCGCGACCCTCAACGGCACGCTGGCCACCACCCGCTGGCTCGTCGCGATCCTCGAGACGCACCAGCAGGAGGACGGCTCGGTCGTCATCCCCGAGGTCCTCCGGCCCTACCTGGGCGGCGTCGAGGTGATCGAGCCCCGATGAGCTCCTCACGCGGCTTCGTGGACGGGTCCGACGCGGCATCGGGCCGGGACGCCGCTGCGCCCGCGCGGGTGAAGCGTTGGCTCGTCGCGCTCGACATCGACGGCACGACCATGCGCGAGGACGGGGTCGTCACCGACACCGTCATCCGGGCCGTCCGCGACGCCGAGGCCGCCGGGCACGAGGTCATGCTGTCCACCGGCCGCAGCGAGGGCATGACCGTCCCGCTGCTCGAGCAGCTCGGCATCGAGCCGCGGTACCTCGTCTGTGCGAACGGCGCGCTCACGCTCGAGCGCACCCCAGACGGCGCGTACGAGCGCGTCCACGTCGAGACCTTCGACCCGACCGAGGTCCTGCAGACCATCCGCGGGGCCCTGCAGAACGGCGCGTACGGCGTCGAGGACGAGACCGGCCACTACCTGCTGTCCGGCGACTTCCCCGACGACACCATGACCGCGTCCGGCGACCACGTGGACTTCGAGCAGCTGCTCGGGGTCCGCGCCACCCGCGTCGTCGTCATCTCCCCGGAGCACGGGCTCGAGGAGTTCCTGCAGATCGTCGACCGGATGGGCCTGCACAAGGTCTCGTACACTGTCGGCTGGACGGCCTGGCTCGACATCGCGCCGGAGGGTGTCACGAAGGCGACCGCGATGGAGCGGGTCCGCGAGTGGCTCGACATCCCGCGCTCCCGTGTCTTCGCGGCCGGTGACGGACGCAACGACATCGACATGCTGCGGTGGGCCTCCACCTCGGGCCGTGGTGTCGTGATGGGGCAGGCGCCGGACGACGTCGTCGACGCCGGCAGCGAGATCACCGGTGGCGTCACGGACGACGGGCTCGCGGCGGCGCTCGACACCCTGCCCCGCTGAGGCGCGCGCGGGCGCTCCGCCGCCGGACGGGAGGCCCGGTAGACTGCTCGGGACGCGGTCACGTCTCGCCACGTGGTCGCGTCACGGAGGGTTGTCCGAGTGGCCGATGGAGCCTGTCTTGAAAACAGGTGGGCAGAGATGTCTCGTGGGTTCGAATCCCACACCCTCCGCACCGTTCCCCGTCCGTCAGCCCTGACAGGTCCTCCGGGGGCCCCGGGACCGTCCGCAGCGTCGACCTAGCGTCGTGGCATGGACATCACCACTCGCTCAGTCGTCATCGTCGGTGCCACCTCCGGCATCGGCCTCGAACTCGCCCGGCGCTTCCGGGACGCCGGCAGCTCGGTCGTCATCGGCGGCCGCCGGACCGACCTGCTCGACCAGCTCCGTGCCGAGGGGTTCGGTACCGTGGCGGTCGACGTCACCGACACGGCGTCGGTCGCAGCCGCACGCGACTCCGTGCTCGACCTCCTGCCCGATCTGGACACCGTCGTCACGATGTCCGGCATCGGATTCCCCGAGGACCTCCGCGACCCGGCGCACTTCGCCGACGCCGAGCGGACGATCGACGTCAACGTGCTCGGCACCATCCGGGTCGTCGACGCCTTCACCCCGCACCTGCTCGCGCAGGGGAGCGGCACGATCGTCACCGTGAGCTCGGGCATCGGCTTCCTGCCCTTCCCGCTCATGGCCTCGTACGGTGCCTCGAAGGCGGCCGTCCACGCCTACAGCGAGGCGCTCCGTGCACAGCTCGCCGGGACGGGTGTCGACGTCGCCGAGCTCGTGCCGCCGGCGGTCGCCACGAGCATGGGGACCAGCAACCCGAACGCGCTCGACCTCGGGGCGTTCGGCGCCGAGGTGATGACGCTCCTGGCACAGGACCCGACGCCGCACGAGGTCCTGGTGCAGGGTGTCCTCATGCACCGGTGGGCGGAACGCGACGGCACCTACGACGACCTCGTCGCGCAGCGGTCGCGCGCGCTCGCGACGCTGCCCGGCCGGACCGGGACGGCCGCATGACCGCAGGCGGAGGCCCGGACGACGCCCCGTCGAACCTGCTCGGCGCGTACCTGCAGGCACGACGTGGGCTCGTGACACCCGAGCAGGCCGGCATCCCGGGCGGCGGGCTCCGCCGCGTGCCGGGCCTCCGCCGCGAGGAGGTCGCCATGCTCGCGGGTGTCAGCACCGACTACTACCTGCGACTCGAGCGGGGTCGGGACACGCACCCGTCGCCGCAGGTCCTCGACGCACTCGCCCGCGTGCTCCGGCTCGACGACGTCGAACAGGCGCACCTCCGGCACCTCGCCGAGCCCGTCCGCCGGAGCCGACTCCGCCGGAGCGCCGAGCGGGTCCCCGCACGGCTGCACGCACTCCTCGCAGCGCTCGACGTCCCCGCGTTCATCGAGGGGCGCGCGTTCGACGTCCTGGCGGCGAACGACCTCGCGACCGCGTTCTCGCCCCGACTCCGGGTCGGTGCGAACCGACTGCGGTCGCTGCTGCTCGAACCCGAGGAGCGGGCGTTCCACCGCGACTGGGACCGTGCGGTCGCGCAGTTCGTCGGGGCGTTCCGGCACTCGGTCGCGGACGACGTGCAGGACCAGCGGGTCGTCGAGCTCGTGGGCGAGCTGTCGCTCGCGAGCGGACGCTTCCGGCAGCTCTGGGCGCGTCAGGACGTCCGGGCGCTCGAGGGCGGGTCGGTCACGGTCGACCACCCGGTCGTCGGCGAGCTGCACCTGCACCGGGACAAGCTGCCGGTCGAGGGCCTCGTCCTCGTGCTCTACTACGCGGACCCGGGGAGCGAGAGCGCCGAGCGGCTCGGGCTGCTCGCGGCGCTGACGCAGGAGGCACCGCCGCAGTCACTGGTGTGAGGAGTCTTCGCTTCCGGGGTAACGTTGTCGCAGGCGTGCACCGGTCGTTCTGTCCACGCCCAGCACCAGGGACCACGGGGGAACGAAGACCATGACGATACCGACCTCCGTGCCCGGACGCGGCACCGACCGCCGGACCGCGATCCTCGACGCGGCGGCCGTCGAGTTCGACCGCGAGGGATTCGGCGCCGCGAGCATCGCCGGGATCGCCAAGGCAGCCGGGGTCAGCCAGGGCGCGATCCACTTCCACTTCCGGACGAAGCAGGCGATCGCGCTCGGCGTGATCCACGAACAGAACGCCCGGACCTTCGCCGCCGTCACGTTCGCCGACCCCTCACCGCTCGGCGGGCTCGTCGTGGCGTCGCGGACGATCGCCGGGCTCCTGCTCGAGGACCCCGTGGTGCGTGCCGGCATCCGGCTCTCGCTCGAGAACCGCGTCTTCTCCGGCGCCACCTCCGCCTTCTACGACCAGTGGATCGCGAGCGTCGTCGACGTCTTCCGGCTCGCCGTCGCGGCGGGCGAGGTCGACTCGACCGTCAGCGCCGATGCGCTCGGCGCCACCGTCGTGCCGTGGTTCACCGGCGTGCAGCTCGTCTCGGACGTCCGTGCTGCCCGGACGGACCTGCTCCCGGCGGTCGGGACGATGTGGCGCGTGCTCGCCCACGCCTGCGTGGCCCCGGCCCACCGCGCCCGCCTGCTGGCGGTCGTCGACCGCTCGTTCGCCTGCCCGCCGGTCTGACACCGACGCCTCGGGCGCGACCACCGCGACCGACGGCACGCATCGTGCAGCCGCGAGAGTGAGCACCACGGGCGAGCGCGCCGAAGCACCGGAGGCCCGGACCGGCCCCGGCGGGCTGGTCCGGGCCTCCTGTCCGGAGCCGGTGGCGGCGTCAGTCCGCCTTGGCGGCCTTCGTGGCCTGCTTCGCGCGGGCCTTCTCCGCCTTCTCGCCGCGTTCCGTGCGGGCCTTCTGTGCCTTCTCGCGACGCTTCGCGCGCTTGTTCGCGCGCTCGTGGTCCTCGACGTCCTCGGAACGCTTCTGGCGCCACGGCTCGGCGGCCAGGTCCGGGCCGTCCCAGACCTTCACCGCACCCCACGCGGCGGCGAGGAGCGGCACCGAGATGATCGCGCCGGTGATGCCGGCCAGCACGGTGCCGGCGGTCAGGCCGATCAGGATGACCAGACCGTGCAGGCGGAGCGTCTTGCCCATGAGCACCGGCTGGAGGAAGTTGCCCTCGAGCTGGTTGACGACCACGACGATGCCGACCACGAACAGCGCCTGGACCGGACCGAGCGCGACGAGGGCGACCAGCGCGGCCAGGATGCCCGCCGCGGTGGCGCCGACGATCGGGATGAACGCCGTGATGAACACGATGACGGCCAGGGGCAGGGCGAGGGGGACACCGACGATGGCGATGCCCACCCCGATGCCGATCGCGTCGACGGCCGCGACGGTGGCGGTGCCACGGACGTAGCCGCCCAGGGTGGAGACGACGCGGTCACCGACGCGGCGGGCGCGGGTGTACGAGGCGCCGGTGAAGGGACGGAGCAGGAACTCCCAGATGCGGGGCCCGTCCTTGAGGAAGAAGAACAACACGACGATCATCAGCACGAGGCCGGTGAGGAAGTTCGCGGTGGCGGAGGCACCGGCGAGTGCGCCCGAGCCGAACTGCGCGCTCGTGACGAAATCCGTCGCGGTCTTCACCGCGTCGTCCACCTGCGAGTCGGAGACCGCGAACGGCAGGGTCGTGCTGAAGTCCTGCAGCTGCTGGAACCCCTGCACGGCGGACTTCTGCAGGCTCGACCACTGGTTCTCGACGGCGACGACGATGAGGTAGCCGAGCAGTCCGAGCACGACGAGGACACCGAGGAGCACCGTCAGCGTCGCGAAGACGGACGGGAAGCCGTGCCGACGGAGCCAGGAGACGACCGGGTGCATGGCCGAGGCGATGATGAGCGCCAGGAGCACCGGGATCGTGACGACGCTGAGCACCTGGCTCGCGTACACGATGCCCGCGACGATGACCAGGATGATGATGACCTGGAGGCACCGGGTCGCGAGCTTGCCGAACGAGTCGGACCACGCGGCCCGTGCGCCGGTCAACGGCTCCGTCGGGGGAGTCGCGGGCGGGGCTGGGGTGGAACGGAAGAACGGCATGTCGCCGACCGTACAGACAGAACGGTGAGCGCGCCGCGGTGGAGCGCGTCGCGGTGGACAGTGCAGACCTGTGGACGGGAGGCGTCAGTCCTCGACCAGGTCCCGGTCGCGGAACCACTTCAGGAGCCAGGCGGCGCTGGTGCGGTCGAAGGACGGCGCGAACTCGAGCGTGCCGGACAGGAAGGGGCTGAAGCCCTCCTCGGCCGCGATGTCGGCGTCGTCGAGGCCGCGGTACGCCATCGACCAGCCGTCGAACCGGCGGTGCTCGATGTCCTCACGGATCAACGACCGGATCGTGTGGTGGCGCGGGTCCCGCTCGATCGCGGCGAACCGGTCGTCCACGCTCCACGCCGGGCCCTCCAGGAGCTGCATGAACCGGCCGCCCTTGACGACGAGCAGCCCGGAGACGCCGAGCGCCTCGTTGCGCAGGCGTGCACCGGCGAGCATCTCGGCGAGCTCGTCCTCTCGGAACTCGTGCGTCGCGACGCTCATGTAGACGATGGAGACCAACACACCTCGATTCTCGCGGGTCTGCGGATCGCGCGCACGTGCCTGTCCGCTGGTCGCACCGTCGGGCGCGCCTAGGATCGTCCCCATGGCGACCGTCCTCCTCGTCCGGCACGGGCGCACCACCGCGAACGCGACCGGACTCCTCGCGGGCCGGACCGCCGGCGTCGCCCTCGACTCCGTCGGCAAGCGCCAGGCAGCTGCGACCGCCGAGCGGATCGCCGCGGTGCCCCTCGCCGCGGTCGTGTCCAGTCCGCTGGAGCGCTGCCGACAGACGGCCCGCGCGATCACGGCGTTCCAGCCGGGCGAGCCGCAGCAGCTCGTCGAGCGGGGCATCATCGAGGCGGACTACGGCGACTGGCAGAACCGGGCGATCAGCGACCTCGCGAAGGAGCCGCTCTGGCGGGTGGTGCAGGCGAACCCCAGTGCCGTGGTCTTCCCGGGCGGGGAGTCGATGCAGACCATGCAGTCCCGGGCGGTCGCGGCGGTCCGGCGCCTCGATGCGCACATCGAGGCCGAGCACGGCGCGCACGCGGTCTGGGTCGCGGTGAGCCACGGCGACATCATCAAGTCCGTCCTCGCCGACGCGCTCGGCATGCACCTCGACCTCTTCCAGCGCATCGCCGTCGGGCCGGCCTCGGTGTCGATCGTCCGGTACGGCGAGCAGCGGCCCGAGGTCGTCGCGACGAACACCGAATCGGGTGACCTTTCCTGGCTGGCACGGGCAGCGGCGCCGACGGGGGACGCACCGGTCGGCGGCGGCGCGGGGCACGAGGACACCGAGCGACCGACTCCCTGAACGGACGGAGGCGGTCGCTCCTACAATGCGGGTATGCCCCCCATCGTCCACGGCTTCGACTGGCCGGACAGACTCGTCGTCGGAACGATCGGGCTCCCGGGCGAGCGGTCGTTCTACATCCAGGCCCGGGACGGCCGCCGCGTCGTGAGCGTCGCCATCGAGAAGGAACAGTCGGCCGTCCTCGCCGACAAGATCGACGAACTCCTCGACGAGGTCGCGACGGTGGAGGACAACCGCTTCAGCGTCCCCGACGCCGCACCCGCCGAACTCCGTGACGGCGACCCCCTCGACCAACCGGTCGAGCCCGAGTTCCGCGCCGGTGCCCTGAGCCTCGGGTTCGACCCCGCGACCGCGCAGGTGGTCATCGAGGCCTACCCGATCGAGGAGGACCTCGAGGTCTTCACCGAGACCACCGGCGACGGCGACGAGGTCGAAGCGGTCGTCGAACTCCCCGAGCCGACCGAACTCCTGCAGGTCAAGATCCCGGTCGGCACCGCCCGTGCGTTCGTCGAGCGGACCCGGGAGGTCGTCGCAGCCGGTCGGCCGAACCCGCCCGAACTCGGATGACGGTCCAGCGCGGCAGCGGTGACGGCTCCACCGGCCTCGACGCCGCCAGCGCCGCGGTGCCGAGCGCTCCGGGGGAGCTCCGGATCACCGGACGCATCCGCGAAGCGTCGAACGCCACCTTCATCGCCCGGCTCGACGGCGAGAACGTCGTGTACAAGCCGATCGAAGGCGAGAAGCCGCTGTGGGACTTCCCGGACGGCACGCTCGCCGGCCGCGAGGTGTCCGCCTACCTGGTCTCCGAGGCCCTCGGGTGGAACGTCGTCCCGCCGACCTGGCTCGGTGACGGCCCCTTCGGTCCCGGCATGGTCCAGCGGTGGCAGGACATCGACCCGGCGCAGGACGCCGTCGACCTGCTCCCGAGCGAGGAGGCCGCGGCCGCGATCGCCGAGGGGACCATGCGCGAGGTGCTCGACGCCGTCGACGAGAACGAGCAGGCGGTCACCCTGGTGCACGAGGACACGGCCGTGCTCCGGCGGATGGCGGTCTTCGACGTCGTCACGAACAACGCGGACCGCAAGGGCGGTCACGTCCTCGCGATGCCGGACGGTCACCGCTTCGGCGTCGACCACGGTCTGACCTTCCACGCCGACCACAAGCTCCGGACCGTGCTCTGGGGATGGATCGGCGAGCCACTCACCGACGACGAGGTCGCCGGGCTCCAGCGGCTGTCCGAGGCGCTGCGCGGCGAGCTCGGCGAGACCCTCCGGGAGCACCTGACGGACGACGAGCTCTCCGCCCTCCGCGGTCGGTGCGCCGCACTCGCCGCGGTGCGGGCGTTCCCGCCGCCGGCCGGGTCCGGGCCGGCCGTGCCCTGGCCCGTCTTCTGACGCGGGCCGGCCGCCGGCCGGGAGGCGCGCCTCCCGGCCGGCAGTCGGCACCTGTCGGTCCCGTCGCCGCTCAGGCGAAGCGCCCGAAGGCGCTGCCCCACAGCCCGTCGTCGCCGGAGGCCGAGCCGGACCCGCGCCTGGCCCCCAGGTAGGAGCCGACCACCGCGACGCCGAGGTCCTCGTTCTCCGGCGCGGTCACCGTGCCGTCGACGCGGCGGGCCATGCCGTCGACGAAGCGTGCCAGACCGGGGTCGTCGCCGAGGCGGAAGAACGTCGTCTTCGCGCCGAGACGGTGGGCGTTCTCCAACTCGCGGACGCTCAGGGCGATGGTCACCGGGTCCGGCGGGTAGCTGAAGTACACCTGCCCGTTCGGCTCGAGGTGCGACGTCGGCTCGCCGTCGGTGACGATGAGCAGGACCGGCTGCGCGTTCGGGTGCTTCCGGAAGTGCCGGTTCGCGAGCAGCAGGGCGTGGTGCAGGTTCGTCCCCTTGTCCCACATCGCGTCGAGGCCGACGAGCTGTTCGACGTCCATCACCTCGGCTTCGCGGCCGAAGGCGATGAGCTGCAGGTCGTCCCCGCGGAACCTGGTGGAGATGAGCGTGTGCAGGGCCAGTGCGGTCCGCTTCATCGGGACCCACCGGTCCTCCATCGCCATCGAGAACGAGGTGTCGACGAGCAGCGCGACGGCGGCCTGCGTGCGGGCCTCCGTCTCCTGCACCTCGACGTCCTCGATCTGCAGGCGCACACCGGCACCGCTCCGCGCTCCGTCGCCCGCGGTCCTGGTCAGGGCGTTCGTGATCGAGCGCGTGACGTCCCACGGCTCGGTGTCGCCGAACTCCCACGGACGCGTCGAGCCCGAACGGTCACCGGCGGCTCCGGCCCGGCGGAGGTCACGCGCGCCCTGCCGACCGGACATCCGCTCGGCGACGTCCTTGAGCAGGCTCTTCCCGAGCTGCCGCATCGCCCTGGGGGTGAGCCGGAGCTGCCCGTCCGTGCCGCGGCGCATCGACCCGGAGTTCCGCAGCGCCTTCTCGAGCTGCTGCAGGGTGCGGGCGTCCACGGCGGCCTGGTCGCCGAGCTGCTGCGCGAGGGCGTCGAGGTCCAGGTCGTCGAGTTCCGAGCCCGGACCGACCTGGGCCAGCTGGTCGGCGAGGGCGTCGAGGTCCGCGATGTCCTGGAAGACCCCGGTGCCGTCGCCGAGTCCCAGGCCCTGCTCGCCGTCCATGCCCTCGGACCCGCCCCAGTCCTCGCCGGGGCGCAGCGCGCGGAGGTTCTCGTCCAGTCGGGAGAGCGCGCCCATCAGGGCCGGCGAGCCGAACGCCTGCTCGGCGAGCGCGTCGAGTTCGTCGCGCTGCTCCTGTGTCATCGAGTTCCGCATCCGCTGGGCGGCGGCGGCCCGGGCAGCGAGGTCGTCGAGGAGCTCGTCGACGTTCTGCGGGTTGCTCGGGAACTGGGCTCCGTGCTGCGCCATGAACGCGTCGAACTGCTCCGAGGTGTCCTCGCCCCGACGGTGGGCGTCGAGCAACTCGTTGAGGTCCTGCATCATCTGCGCGACCGCGGCCCGGTCCTCGTCGGTGGCGTTCTCGAGCGCCTGCTTCATGCCCGCGAAGCGCTGGTCGAGCATCTCGCGGCCGAGCAGGTCCTTGATCTGCTCGTACTTCTGGCGTGCCGCGGGGCTCTTCCAGTCGTAGCTGCTGAGCTCGCGCACCGCGGCCGCGGGTGACGCCGGCAGGCTGTCGAGCTGCATCTCGGCGAGTGCCCGGTCGCCGTCGTCCATCGCGGTGTCGCGCGCGAGTTGTCCGCGCTCGGCGAGGACGGCCTCGTCGAGGAGCTGTCGGACCTCCTGCAACGTGCCGTCGAGGTTGTTCCGGCTGGTGAGCTCCCGGCGCTCCTCGGCGACGAGCCGGGCGAGGTCGTCGAGCCCGCGCTGCGTGCGGCCACCGCGGCGGAGGAACTCCCGCATCGCGCGCTCGGGGGAGGTGCCGGCCATGACGTCCTCGCCGATGGCGTCGAGCGCCTCGGCGAGGTCGACGGGCGGTGCCAGTGGGTCCGGCCCGCCCTCGTACTTGCCGTAGCGGCTGTCCCGGCTGAGACGACGGTTCGGCCGGCTAGCCACGGGACACCCCGTCGCTGCCGGCGAGCACGACGTCAGATCCCATACGCTGCTTCGCCCCCGCCGGACTCCTTGCTGATGCGGCGGGCGAGGAACAGCCCCTCGAGCGCCAACTCCACGGCGCCCGCACGCTCGCCGTCGTTCGTGGCCCCGACGCGTTCACCGACCTGGTCGTACAGGTCGGACTCGCCGAGCGACGGCAGGCCGGCGAGGAAGTCCCGTGCACTGACCTGCTCGCCCGTGGTGACCATCGTGCCGGACTCGAGCGCGTCGACGAGGACGCCGAAGTCGAGTCCGCGGAAGCGCGAGCGGACGGTCTCGGCGGTGGCGGTGCGGAGCAGGTGTTCGAGCACCTCGTCGGCGCGGTCCTCTTCCCCGGACTCGAACTCGATCTTGCCGCCGAGCACGTCGACCGCGGTCTCGAGGTCGATCGGACGTGCGACCGCCTCGGGCTCGCCCTGTCGGGCGGCGCGGTGCACGGCCGCCGCCGACACGGTCTCCGCCCCGGCGATCGAGAAGCGGGCGCTGACGCCGCTGCGCTGGTCGACGGCGCTCGACTCGCGGAGCGCCCGGGTGAAGCGGGCGAGGATCTCGATGAGCGGGTCCGGGACGTCGGCGGTGAGCTGCGCCTCCTGCCGGATCACCGCGATCTCGTCCTCGAGTTCGATCGGGTAGTGCGTGCGGATCTCCGCACCGAAGCGGTCCTTGAGCGGCGTGATGATGCGGCCGCGGTTCGTGTAGTCCTCGGGGTTCGCGCTCGCGACGATGAGCACGTCGAGGGGCAGCCGGAGGACGTACCCGCGGATCTGGACGTCCCGCTCCTCCATCACGTTGAGCATCGCGACCTGGATGCGCTCGGCGAGGTCGGGCAGCTCGTTGATCGCGACGATGCCCCGGTGTCCGCGCGGGATGAGACCGAAGTGGATGGTCTCGGGGTCGCCGAGGCTGCGGCCCTCCGCGACCTTCATCGGGTCGATGTCGCCGATGAGGTCCGCGACGGAGGTGTCCGGCGTCGCCAGCTTCTCGACGTAGCGGTCGTCGCGGTGCACCCACGAGATCGGCATCGCGTCGCCGAGGTCCTGCGCACGACGGATGCTCGCCGTGGTGATCGGTTCGTACGGGTGCTCGCCGAGCTCGGACCCGGCGATGACCGGCGTCCACTCGTCCATGAGGCCGTTCATCGTGCGGAGCAGTCGGGTCTTGCCCTGGCCGCGCTCGCCGAGCAGGACGACGTCGTGCCCCGCGATGAGAGCGCGCTCGAGCTGCGGGATGACGGTCGTCCGGAAGCCGTGCAGGCCGGGCCAGGGGTCGCGGCCCTCGCGGAGGGCGGTCAGCAGGTTGTCGCGGATCTCGGCGCGGACCGACTTCTGGACGTGCCCAGCAGCGCGGAGCTCGCCGACCGTGGAGATGTCAGGTCGGTTCACGGGCGCCACGGTACGCCTGCCCGCCGACGCTGGCGACCCTCCGGCCGCGGGCCGCGTCCGCCGGAGCGGGGTCAGCCGAACAGGCGGCGCGACGCGATCTCGGCGCCCTCGGTGAGCGCGCGCAGCTTCGCCCACGCGACGTCCGACGCGACGAACTCGTAGCTCGCGAAGGTCGCCAGTCCGCAGTCCGTGCCGGCCACGACACGGGTGGGGTTGCCCACCGCCTCGGCGGCCTCGACGATGCGGTTCGCGACGAGTTGCGGGTGTTCGAGGTAGTTCGTCGTCACGTCGATGACGCCCGGCACGAGCACGGCGTCCTCGGGCAGCGGCAGGTCGCGGAACGCCGGGAACTCGTGGGCGTGCCGCGGGTTGCCGAACGGGATGCTGAAGGACCCGACTTCTGCCCGGTACAGGTGCGGGAGCAGCACGTCGACCGGCACGTCGTCCTGGTGCGGACCCTGCCAGTTGCCGTAGCAGACGTGCAGTCGGGTCTGCTCCTTCGGGATGTTCCGCAGGGCGTGGTTGAGGGCGTCGACGTGCAGGTCCACCGCCGCGAGGAACTCGTCGAGGGTCGCGTCGCCGAAGTGGATGACGCGCTCCATCGCCAGGTCGGGGGCGTCGAGCTGGAGCACGTGGCCGCGGGCGACGATCTCCTCGTACTCGACCCGGAGCTGCTCGGCGAGGGCGAACACGTACTCGCGGTGGTCGGCGTAGTGCGGGTTGGCGTCGTCGAGCAGCAGGGTCGTGGCGACGATGCCGGGCGTCGCGGCGGAGATGAAGGTCCCCTCAGGAACACGTCCGGCCGCGGCGTTCCGCGCCAGTTCGCGCTCGAACCCGTCCAGGTCCTCGCGGATCCCGGTCCGTTCCTCGTCGTACTGCAGCAGGCCCTGTGCCACCGGGGTGTCCCACACGCGGGCGAACTCGGCACCCTCGTCGATTTGTCGCGCCTGGAACGCGGCGTACCCGGGGAACTTCACCGAGTCGAGCGTCGGCTTGCGGTGGCCGGTCCCGCCGAAGCCGGTCAGTCGTTCGCGGATGTAGGTCGAGAACCCGACGCGGGGGACCTCGCCGTCGTTCACGACGTCGAGCCCGGCATCGAGCTGCGCGTCCACGGTCGCGGCGAGCACGGCGGCCGTCTCCTCGCGGAGTGCCCGCTCGTCGAAGGGTTTCCCCTGGTCACGGGCCACCAAGAGGGCGGTCAGCTCCGGCGTCCGCGGGAGCGAACCGGTGTGGGTCGTGAGGATGCGGTCGGTCGAGTTCTGCAGCGGCACGCGACCACGCTACTGGCCGGGAGGCTCGTGGCGGGGTCCGCCACGGGCCTCCCGGCCGGCGGTCCGAGCGATCCGGGAGTTGTGAGGATCCCTAGCATCCGGGAGGATGAGGGCAGAGCGGCGGAGCCTGATCGACATAGGGGGATCCGGCTCCGCCCCGCTCGACCCCCCTCCCTGCCGGTCGACGGGCGCGGTCGATCCGCACGTCCTGGCCGAGAACCCGGGCGGTGGCGCAGGCGTACGGTCCTGGCTTGCGGCAGGCCGAGGGCGTCCGCCGCGGGAGGAGCATGCGCATGACGAGCGCCAGCGGAACGAGGGACGGCACGGTCACGAGCCTGGTCCCGGCGAGGATGGACCGGCTGCCGTGGACGAAGTTCCACTGGAGCGTCGTGGTCGGCCTCGGGGTGTCGTGGATCCTGGACGGACTCGAGATCCAGATCGTCTCCAACGCCGGCTTCAAGGCGGACCTGGGATTGTCGAACCAGGACGTGACGTCGCTCGGCAGTGTCTACCTGGTCGGCCAGGTCGTCGGTGCCCTGGTCTTCGGACGCATGTCCGACCGGCTCGGTCGACGCAAGCTCTTCATCCTGACGCTCGCGATCTACCTCATCGGGTCGGGCGTCGCGGGCCTGGCGCAGGACTTCTGGTTCCTCGCGGTGTTCCGCTTCGTCGCCGGGCTCGGGATCGGTGGCGAGTACGCGGCGATCAATTCGGCGATCGACGAGCTGATCCCGTCGAAGTACCGCGGGCACGTCGACATCGCCATCAACGGCACCTACTGGGGCGGCGCGGCACTCGGCGCGGCCGCGAACATCTACCTGCTCGACACCGCGCACTTCGCCGAGGACGTCGGATGGCGGATCGGGTTCTTCCTCGGCCCGGTGCTCGGCATCGCGATCATCTTCCTGCGTCGGCACATCCCCGAGAGTCCCCGGTGGCTGATGACCCACGGAAAGGAGCAGGAGGCGGAGGAGACCGTCTCGCGCATCGAGGCCGAGGTCGAGCGGGAGTCGGGGCGGAAGCTCGAAGTGGTGCCGCAGTCGAAGGCGATGACCGTGACGCCGATGGACCGAGTCGGGTTCCTCACCATCGCCCGCGTGCTGCTCAAGCAGTACCCGACCCGCACGCTGGTCGGCGCGACCATGATGATCACGCAGGCGTTCCTGTACAACGCGATCTTCTTCACGTACGCGTTGGTGTTGACGAACTTCTTCGACATGGAGACCGCGCAGACCAGCCTGTACTTCTTCCCGTTCGCGATCGGCAACCTGCTCGGTCCGCTCATCCTCGGTCGGTTCTTCGACACCTGGGGCCGGCGACAGATGATCTTCCTGACGTACCTGGTGTCCGGGCTCGTGCTCGCGACATCCGCGTTCCTGTTCCGCGCCGACGCCATCAGTGCCACCGTGCAGGTCGCGTTCTGGTGCGTGTCGTTCTTCTTCGCGTCGGCCGGAGCGTCGAGCGCCTACTTGACGGTGAGCGAGATCTTCCCGCTCGAACTCCGGTCGCAGGCGATCTCGTACTTCTTCGCCCTCGCGCAGGTCTTCGGCGCGATCGCTCCGCTGGTCTACGGCGCCTTCATCGGGGACGGGTCGTCGCGCGAGCCGCTCTTCTGGGGCTACCTGCTCGGGTCCGGGGTGATGGTCCTCGGCGGCGTCGTGGCACTCGTGTTCGGGGTCGACGCCGCGCGGAAGGGACTCGAGGACATCACGCAGCCGCTGTCCGTCCTGACCGCGAAGGACGGGGCGGGGGCGTCGTCCTCGCGAAACTCCTGATGCAACATGTTTAGCGGTGAGCGTCACGTCCTGTGATCCTCGTGGCCACGGCCCGTCCTGGAGGGCCGTGGTCACGGAGGCACCATGCGGAACGCGAGAACGACGAATGGACGACGGGCGACGGCCGAACGGGCCGTCGCCCTCCACATGCAACTGAACAAGGGCGTTGTCCACCGTGCCGTCGGGGTGGTGTCCCGTCAGGGCCGCCATGCGTGACGGTGACGTGATGACCGGCCTCCTGCGCCCCGATCGTGATGTCGCCCATCCCGGCGACCCCATCGCCGTCCCGCGCAACCTGCTGCGCGACGCCGTCTTCGCGCGGATGCTCCGGAGCATCCTGCGCGGTGACTACCGGCGCGGCCAGCGCCTCCGGCTCGATGCGCTGGCCGACGACATGCAGGTCTCGCGGACACCCGTCCGTGAAGCCCTCGTCCCGCTGGAGGCCATGCGGCTCGTGGTCGTCCAGCGGTACGTCGGCGTCGTCATCGCGCCGTGGACCGTCGGGCAGATGGTGGAGCGCACGCGCATCGCCCGGTCGATGCTCGTCGACCCGCCGACCAGCTGTGCGCCCACCGACGAACCGTTCGACGCCGTGGTCCTGCGCGACTGCCAGTCCGAGGCGGGGGCGTTCGTCGAACTCGCCGTGTGGGTGCTCCGCCGCTCGGGGGCACCGGTGAGCGCGGACTGGCTCCGGTCGCAGCAGCCGGTGCTCGACGTCTTCCACACGGATGACATCGCCCGCGCGAACGGGATCGACGTCGCCGCGGACTGGACCAGTCGCATGCACCTCGTCAAGGCGGCCCGTGCCGCTGCCCTGGCCGACGACGTCCTCCGGTGTGCGGCCCGCTTGATCGAGCTCGCCGAACTCCTCATCGCCCTGCCCGAACGGTTCCGGAGCGCGGAGTCCGCCTAGCGCCGCCGGGCACGCGGTCGCTGCTGCGTGCTGGCAGAGACGACGTCGCTCCCCGGGCGGGCACCGGGCGAACGGGGACGCCGGGCCCAGGCCACGGGGAGCGACGTCTGGGTGCTGTGTCGTAGCGACAGGGCACGGATGCCCCGGAATGTGATCGCCACGTCCCGACGAGACTATGCAGCGGGGTACACGCTGGCAAGCCCCCGCCGTCCCCACTTCGGGGGACCGACCGCGCCGGGGTCGGGTGGAGCGCTGCCGGGCCGTTTCGTCCCGGCCCTCGTCCTCCTGTATGGTGGTCTGAGTGCCGTCAGGCACCTGGAGACGTCGCATAGTCAGGCCGAGTGCACCACCCTGCTAAGGTGGAGTCCCCTCTAGGGGACCGAGGGTTCAAATCCCTCCGTCTCCGCACTCCTCGAAGCCCCGGTTCCGCAGCAGCGGACCGGGGCTTCGTCGTCCGCGGAGCCCCGGGCGCTTCCCGACCGCACGGTACAGTCAGCGCGTGCAGCGACGATCAGCGGTGGTGACGGCCGGCGTGCTCGCGGCGGGCCTCGTGCTCGGCGGCGGTGCCACGGCGGGTGCGGTGACGACCGAGGCGTACATCGGCCCCGGTCCGCACGCGGTGTCCCGTGTCGCGGACGCCGGACAGCGGGCGACCACGATCGGCGTGGACGGCGTCACCCTCCGGGACGACGGGAAGGCCCTCGCCGCGGCACCCGACGGCCTGGCGCGTCTCGCCCGCACGGCACACGCGGCCGGTGCCCGGTCGGAGCTGCTCGTGAGCAACTTCTCGGAGACCCTGGGCGACTTCTCGCCCGAGACGGGCACGGCCCTGCTCGCCGACGCGACGAACCGCGACCGCGTGGCCCGCGCGCTCGCCCGGACGGCGCAGCGCGACGGCTTCGACGGCGTGCAGATCGACCTCGAGTCCCTGCGGGAGCAGGACCGACCGGGCCTCGTCGCGTTCATCGACGCGGTACGGGCGGCGGTCCGCGAGCGACTGGGCCCGAGCGCGAGGACGTCCATCGCCGTGATGGCCTCGACGGACCGGGCGGGCTACCGCGACACCGGCTACGACCTGCGGGAGATCGCCCGCCGTGTCGACCGGGTCGTGCTCATGACCTACGACCAGCACGGGCCGTGGAGCGGTCCGGGGACGATCGGTGCCCTCCCGTGGACGCGGCAGGTCGTCCGGGCGGCGCAGTCCGCCGGCGTCCCGCGCGGTCACATCGACCTGGGCGTCGCCGGGTACGGGTACGTGTGGGGACCCGGAGCCGTGGACCGCTCGTTGACCGTGGCACATGCGGCCCGGCTGGCGGGGGACCGGGCACGGTGGTCGGCGCGCAACGGCGAGTGGTCGGCGACGCTGGCGGACGGTCGGGAGCTGCACTGGTCCGACGCCCGCTCCTACCGGGTGCGCCAGGACCTGGCCCGCAAGCTCTCGCTGCACGGCGTCGCGATGTGGTCCCTGGACTCCATGCCGCTGCCCAAGGACCGTCCGCGCAACCGGTGACACATCCTCCGCTGGCTGTCATCGCGCCGGGGTAGCATCGCCGCACATCGACCCCGTGGCGAGGAGACCTGCGTGCCGGACCTGACCCACCGAACCGTCCCGATCGACGTGATCCAGGAAGCCGGGGCGGCCATCGCCTCGTCGGTCGCGACCGTGGTGGACGGCAAGCCCGACGCGATCCGCACGGCCCTCACCGTCATGCTCGCCGAGGGCCACCTGCTCGTCGAGGACGTCCCCGGCGTCGGCAAGACCGTGCTCGCGAAGGCGCTCGGGGCGTCCGTCGGGGGGTCGGTCAACCGCATCCAGTTCACGTCCGACATGCTCCCGTCCGACGTCACCGGCGTGAACATCTACGACCAGTCGTCCGGCACCTTCCGGTTCTCACCCGGGCCGGTCTTCGCGAACGTCGTCATCGGCGACGAGATCAACCGCACCAGTCCGAAGACCCAGTCGGCCCTGCTCGAGGCCATGGCGGAGTCGCAGGTGACCGTCGACGGCGTCACCCGGCCGCTCGAGTCCCCGTTCATGATCGTCGCCACGCAGAACCCGGTCGACATGGAGGGCACCTACCCACTGCCCGAGGCACAGCGGGACCGCTTCATGGCCCGCATCGCGATGGGGTACCCGAGCGCCGGGGCGGAACGGCGGATGCTGTCGGCCCGGGGGGCGCACGACCCGCTCGGCGACCTGCACCCGGTCGTCGACGTCGACACCCTGCGGTCGATGATCGCCGCCGTCCGCACCGTGCACGTCGCCGCGGACGTCGAGGCGTACATCGTCGAGATCGTCCGCGTCACCCGCACGCACCCCGACCTGCTGCTCGGCGCGAGCCCCCGTGCGACCCTGCACCTGGCGCAGGCCGCCCGCGCCGCCGCGGCCCTCGCTGGACGCCCGTTCGTCACCCCGGACGACGTCGCGGCGCTCGCGCCGGTGGTCCTCGCCCACCGACTCGTCCCGGTCGCCCGCGGACTCGGGGGCGCGGCAGAGGACACCGCCCGCGAGATCGTCGTCCGCATCGTCGCCGACACCGCGGTGCCCTTCACCGCCACGCCCGTCCGGTCCTGATGGCGGACCAGCGTCCCCTCGCCGGGCGGCTCGCGCGTCGCACCGGCGCGACGCGCTCGGTGCTGTCCCGGTACGGACGGCGGGGGCTCGGGATGCTGCGGCGCACGCCGTTCCCCCGCCCGACGCTCCGCGGCTGGACCGTGACGGTGGCCGGCATCGGCCTCGTCCTCGCCGGACTGGCGACGTCGATGAGCGTCGCCGTGACCGCCGGGCTGCTCCTCGTCGTCCTCGTCGTGCTCGGCGTCGTGACCGCACTCGCCGTGGCGGCGCCGCTCCGGGCCTCCCGGTCGGCACCTCGCGCGGTCGTGCAGGTCGGCGAGGTCTACCGGGAGCGGGTGACGCTCCGCGGCTCCGGCATGCGGTTCGCACCACGGTCGATGCTGCTCGTCACCGAGCAGCTCGACGACCTGTTCGTCAGCACGGCGGAGCCGACGTCGCTCCTGGCCGTCGGGCCGGCGACGCCGCCGGCCGTGCTCGACGTCGAGGCCCTCGCGATCTCCCGGGGGCGCGGCCTGGTCGGGCCGGTGACGGTGCGTGTCGAGGACCCCTTCGGCCTGCTGCGGATCGACCGGCCCGTCGTGTCCGCGGAGGAGGTCGTCGTCGTGCCCGGGTCCGTCCCGCTCGCGACGCTCGACTCCGCTGCCCTCGCCGGGGCCGTGTCCGCCGACGAGGGGCGGGTCGGGCAGGGCGGGTCCGCCGACGACAGCGAACTGCGCCCCTACCGGCCCGGCGACCCGATCCGCCGGGTGCACTGGGGGCAGAGCGCCAAGCGGGGCGGCCTGCACGTGCGCCAGACCACCCAGGCCCAGCCGCCCGAGGCGGTCGTCGCGCTGGACGTGCGACGCGAGTCGTACCAGCAGCTCGGTCGGGACGACCTGGCCGAACTCGCCGACCTCGGTGGCGACCAGGCCTTCGAGCACGCCGTCGTGGTGGCGGCCAGCGTCGCCCGGGCGCTGTCGGCGCGGACCTCGCGCGTGGCCCTCGTGACCGACGGACCCGGCGGGGACGTCCGGCACAGCGGCGACGCCGGCGGGCTGTCCGAGGTCCTCGTCGGGCTCGCGGACGTCTCCGTGCGGAGCGGTGCCCGTGACGTGCCCGAGGTGCTGCACGGCGTCCGGGGCCGGGACGTGCACGGGATGACGGCCGTGGTGACGGGACACTGCACCCTCGACCAGGCCGCACAGCTCGTCTACGCCACGAACGGGTCGAGCCGGGGCCTGCTCGTCACGGTGGTGCCGCCGGACCCGGCCGTGCGGGGCGTCCTCGACCGGGCCGGATGGCGTGTCCTCGTCGTCCCGGTGCCGGGCAGCGCGACGGCGGGACGCACCCGGTGACCGCCGACCCGACCGCGGACGGACAGCACGCATGACCGCCACCACCCCGAGCCGACCGCGGCCCCACGTCGACGTCCGCGAGGTCCTCGCCCGCGACGACCGCCTGCCGGACCGTCCCGACGCCCGCGTCGTCGCACTGGCCCCGGTGCCGGTGCTCGTCGCCGCCCTCGCGATCCGTCCGCTCGTGCAGGGGACCGCGTGGTGGGTGTCCGGCGTGCTCGTCACCGCCGTGCTCGTCGCCGTCGTGCTCGCGTTCCGGTCCCGCCCGCGCGGCGCCCGCTTCGTCGCGCTCGTCGCCACGCTCATCGTCACCTCGTGCGGGGTCGCGCTCCTCAACGGCTCGGCACCGCTCAGCTGGCTCGACCAGAGCGGTGCGCTCGGACAGACGCTCGCGGCCATCCGGCTCAACCCCGCGCCGCTGCCGCAGACCGACGCGATCCGCCTGGTCGTCACCGTCGCGATCGCGTGGGTCGCCGGCGCGTCGCTGTTCCTGGCCGCGATCGCCCCGACGGCGGCGCTCGCTGCCGTGCCCGCGCTCGTGATCCTGCTCGTGCCGGGGATCATCACGGGGGAGACCCCGTCCGCGTGGATCGTGGTCCTCACCGCGCTCGCCTTCCTCGCGCTCCTCTGGACCTCCGTCCGTCCGGTGCAGCGGGTGCTCCCGGCCGCCGTGGTCGGTGCGATGGGGCTCGTCGTCGCGGTCGGGCTGCCGACCCTCGTGCCGCTCGACTCGGGGTGGCTCTCCGGCGTCACCGGCTCGGTCCGCTCGCCGATCCAGCCGGGCCGTCCGGGGACGCTGCTCGAGCTCGGGCAGGACCTCCGCCGCCCGAGCGAGCTCGAGGTGTTCCGGTACCGGTCGGCCGACGGGCAGCCGCAGTACCTGAAGCTCGCCGACCTCGACGAGTTCGGGACCGGGGACTGGGTCCCGACCGTGACGGACGCCAGCACCGCCGACACCGCCGACCAGTCCCGGTGGGCGGTCGGCGTGAACCCGCGGCTCGCCGGCCGCACCGACGTGACGGTCCGCATCACCGGGCTGTCGAGCAACTACCTGCCCCTGCCGGCCGGAGCGATGTCGGTCGAGTCACAGTCGACCAACCTGGACCTCACCCAGTGGCGCTGGTCAGGCGACACGAACACAGTCCGGTCCGCCGGGCCGGCGACCGCGCGCGGCGCCACGTACGAGGCGTACGGCGCATCGGTGTCGGCGAACGCCTACCTCGACGCCGTGGCCGCGTCGGGGCGGCTCGGCCAGGCGGACGGCCGCGGCTTCCGCACCCCGTCCGCGGCGCAGCTCCGGACCGACACCGCGCTCCCCGACGACCTGCCGGCGGTGATCGCCGACACCGCCGCCCGGGTCGAGGGGTCGACGACGGGCGACTACGAGCGGGCACGTGCGCTCGAGCAGTGGTTCCGCAGCGGGCTGTTCGAGTACTCGGAGACGGCCCCCGTCGAGCGCGGGTACGACGGCGACAGCATGGACGTCGTCGCGACCTTCCTGCGGGAGCGATCGGGCTACTGCGTGCACTTCGCCTCCGCGATGGCGGTCATGGCCCGCACGCTCGGCATCCCGTCCCGCATCGCGGTGGGGTACCGGGCCGGAGGCGCGAAGGAGGACGGCGAGTTCACGGTGTCGAACCGGCAGCTGCACTCGTGGCCGGAGCTGTACATCCGCGGGGCCGGCTGGGTCGCGTTCGAGCCAACACCGGCGTCGGACGCCGCCGCGCAGGCCGAGTCCACCCCGACGTCGACGCCGTCGGCCGCCCCCTCCGAGACGCCGCTGCCCGCTCCGGGCGAGACCACCGCGCCCTCGGCCTCACCGAGCGCCGAGCCGAGTGCGGGGGCCGGGGCGGACGCAACCGGCGGGACGGGCGGTGGGGGAGCCTCCCGGGCCTGGGGCGTGCTCGTCGGACTGCTCGTCGCACTCGTGCTCCTCGTCGCGCCGGGCCTGCTGCGGGCGGTCCGTCGTCGCCGTCGGACGGCCGCGGTGTCCGCCGGCCGCGACCCGGCCGTGACCGCGTGGCGGGAACTCCTCGACGACCTCGACGACCACGGGTTCGCCCCGGTGTCCGCGCCGCCGGGCGACGCCGCCGCCGCCGCGCGGACGGCACGGGCGGTGCTCGGACGGCTCCGTGCGACCGTCCCGTCCGCGGTGGTCCCGCACCTGGAGACGGTCGTCGACGCGGTCGACCGGGAACGGTACGCGGCGGGTGGTGCGGCCGACCCGCAGGTGCTCGTGACGGCACTCCGGGAGGCCCGGACCGTGCTGGACGCGGCCGTGGCCCGCCGGCAGGTGCTGCGGTCGCGGCTGCTCCCGCCGAGCCTGCTGCCCTCGTCGGCGTGGACACACGGAAGACCGGTCAACGCGGCCGGATGACCGTCTCGACGAGGGCGGCGACCACGTCGCCCGGGTTGGCGTCGTCGAGCGCGGGGGCGTCGAACACGGTCCCGGAGTTGGCCGCGACGAGCAGCGTGGCGAAGGTGTCGAGCGGCATGCCGGGGTCGAGCTCCGGGTGCGCGGCGAACCACCGGTGGACGAGTTCGCGGACGCCGTCGTGCAGGTGTCGACGCTGTCGGACGAACTCGGGCATGAACTCGGGGTGGCGGATCGCGTAGCCCCGCAGTTCGGAGAGCAGGGCGAACTGGGTGCTCTGGTCGTGCCGGCCGAACGCGGCGCGGACGACGTCCCCGACGTCCGCGGCCTCGATGTCGACCCGGACGAGCTCCTGCAGCGATCGGAGCACGAGGTTCGTGGCCCGTTGCATGACCTGCCCGACCAGGTCCTCCTTCGACGAGAAGTTCGAGTAGACGGCGCCCTTGCTGAACCCGGCGGCGGCGGCGATGTCGTCGAGCCGGGCCTCGTGCACGCCCTGCTCGGCGAAGGCCCGGGCGCCGGCGGTGAGCAGGCGCTCCCGGACCTCGGCGCGTGGCGTGCGCGGGACCGACCTCGTGCGGTCGGGGCCGGTGGTGTGCGGTTCGGGTGCGTCGGTCATCGGATCCTGTTCCGGGACTCTGCTGGTCGGTGGCGGGGCACCGCCGGTGGTGACGGCGGTGCGTGCGGGCCGGGGAGCCGCGCCGTGCGTCGGTCGCCGCGCGGGCGGCAGCCCCTCGTGCCCGCAACGTCCCGGACGGGACCGCCGTCTTCGGGTCACGTCGGTGCGACGACCGGGTGTGCGGCCGGGTCGATACCCGGCGGTCTCGAGTGTACGACGGCGCCGCCGCGGATCCCAGTGCCGGTCTCAGTCCCCGGCGGGGTCCGCGGGATGCGGCGCTTCGCCGTCGGTGTGCACGCTGCCCGCGCCGGCTCGTCGACCGGGACGGCGGAGCAGCCGGACGGCCTCAGGGCGGACGAACCGACGACCACGCCCGCGCCCGCGGCGCAGCAGGGAGGCCAGCCGGGACTGCGGCTGCCAGTCGCGACCGTTCGGCAGGCCCCACCCGCGCCGGACCGCGCCCCACCGGAGGACGAGCGAGAGCAGGATCGCGACCAGGATGCCGATCGACGGCGAGCCGAGGTACGAGGCGACCACCATCACGGCGGACGCGGCGACCGCAACCGTCGCGTACAGGGCGTTCCCGCCGAAGACGGCCGGCACACGGCGCAGGAGCATGTCGCGCATGGCCCCGCCCCCCACCGCGGTGACGGTGCCCATGATGATCGCGGCGGGCCACTCTAGTCCGGCGTCGAAGGTCCGCTGCACGCCGACCACCGCCCAGAACCCGATGACGGCGGCGTCGAGCACGGTGAAGAGCCGGTCCCAGGTGCGTTCGGAGAAGGACACGAAGAACGCCGCGAGGGCGCCGGCGACCGCGACCGGCAGGTAGAGCGGGTCGGTCAGGGCGACGGGCGGCCCGTTCTGCAGCAGGACGTCCCGCAGCAGCCCACCGCCGAGGCCGGACACGAAGCCGACCACGAGGAACCCGAACAGGTCGAAGTCCATCGTCCGCGCGATCGACCCGCCGAGCAGCGCGGACGCGAAGACCCCGGTGAGGTCGAGCACGTTCGTCACGGCGGCGAGGCCGTCCACGGTCAGCACGTTCATGGAGACCATCCAACCGCAGGTGCGCCGCCCACCGGACGGAGAGGGGGTGCCCTCCGCCGTTTCCCTGGAGGCGGAGGACACCCGCACCGCGGGGTCTCGACGGACGGAACCACCGTCCGGCGACCCGGCGCGATGCATCGCGATGCGACGGGAGCAGCGTACCGCGGCGCGGTGCGGAAACCGACCCGGGGACCCCGGGACGGCGACCGGCGGACCCGGGACCGCGCCTCCTGGCCGAGCAGACGGGACGGGCCCTCCCACCGGTCGGTGGGAGGGCCCGTCGGACGTGGCCGGGAGGCCCGTCAGCGGTCGGCGTGCACCGTCGCGTCGTGCGCGGCCCGCTTGCGGCGGGCGAGCACCAGGGCGGTCACGCCCGCGAGGAGCAGGAGCACCGCGGCGAGTGCGGGACCTGCGACCCCGGCGCCCGTGTAGGCCAGCGGTCCACCGTCGGCGTCGTCGGAGCCGCCACCGGCGATCGGCACCGCGACGAGGCCGCCGTCCGGGTCGGTCGGGACGGGTACGGCCGGCGTGGTCGGGTCCGCGGGGACCGTCGGGTCGGTGCCGGGGACCGGCACCGGCTCCTCACCGGGTGCCGGGGCGACGAGCACCGGCACGGTCACGGCCAGCGTGATCCGCTGTCCGCTCGGCAGCTCGACGACGAGGGGCTCGTCCGAGGTCTCGACCGCGGCGGCCGCGGGGCGTGCGCGCTCGGTCGGGGTGGTGGGCTCGCCCGGCGTCGCGGCGCCGGGCTCCGGGACGGTGAAGGTCAGCGAGGCGCGGCCCTGCTCGTCGGTCGTGTCGACCACCGTGGTGTCGATCGGGGCGGACGCGAGTTCCGTGCCGCCGGCCGACACCGAGACCGTGCCGCTCTGGTCACCGGCGTTGCTGAAGACGAGCGACGAGAGGTCGACGGTCACCTCGTCGCCGGGCTGGAAGCCGCCCTCGGGTTCGGGCGTCGTGGTGACGCCGACGGCGCGCTGGTCGACCGCGACCTCGACGGCCGGGTGGGCCTGGAAGTACTCGACCTGGGCCTCCAGGTCGACCTTGCCGCTGTCCTGCTTGACCGCGGCCTGCTTGAAGGCGCCGAAGTTGTCGCCGCCACCGGCGAGGAAGGAGTTGACCGTCACCTTGTAGATGGTGTCGGCGTCGATCGGGTCCCCGTCGAGGGTCATCGAGGTGATCCGCGACCCTGCCGCAGCCTGCGCGTCGTAGGTGTACGAGAACCCCTCGGACGCGCCCAGCTTGAGGAACGGACGGCTCGCGGTCGTCGGCTGCCACTGCTGTTCGAGTGCCTGCCGGATCTGCTCGCCCGTCAGGTCGAGGACGACGAGGGTGTTGGCGAACGACTGGACGGCCGCCGCCTCCTTGTACGTCACGGCGCCCGCGGCGATGTCGTCGCGGAGTCCGCCGGGGTTCATGAACGCGATCTGCGAGCCCTGACGCTGGGTCTGGGCACGCTGGACCTCGGCGACGAAGTTCCCGAGCAGCGACTCGCCACCGCGGTTCTCGGAGCCGTTCGTCTGCACGGCGCGTTCGAGGTCACGGTCGACGGTACCGAGCTCCACGGCACCGAGCTCGTCGGCCTCCGCCACGGCGGCGTCCACCGTGGCCTGCACCGCGGCGCTCTTCGGGTACGCGCCCTCGTCGACGAGCTTCAGGTTCTCCGCCTTCGTCGCCGTCACGGTGCCGTCCGCGGCGACCGTGAGCTGCACGTGACCGAGGTTGAAGCCGTACGACCCGGTCTGGATGACCGGGCGGGTGGCGGTGCCGTCCCCGACCGGCACCTGGTGCACGTAGGTCTGGTGCGTGTGCGCGGACAGGATCGCGGAGACCTCCGGGCTCACGCCGCGCACCGCGCGGGCGAAGTCGGAGGCGCCGTCGAGGTCGGTCGCCGCGCTGGACTCCGCGCCGTCGTGCACGAGGAGCACGAGGACGTCGGCTTCGTCGTTGGACGGGTCGCCGTCCGTGAGCTGCGTCGCGACCTTGTTCACCTCGGTCGTGATGTCACCCATCTCGAGCCCCGTGATGCCGTCGGGGCTGACGAGGCCCTGGCCGACCAGGTCGACGGTGGCACCGATGAAGCCGACCCGCTTGCCGCTGATCTCCTGGATCGAGTACGGGTCGAACGCGGGCTCGCCGGTCGCGCTGTCGAGGATGTTCGCGGAGACGTAGTCCCACTGCGCGTTGCGCGCACCGTCGGCACCGATCACGCGGTCGCGGAGGTCGGCCTGGCCCTTGTCGAGTTCGTGGTTCCCGATGGCGCTGACCGACAGGTCCATCTGGTTGAGGACGTCGATCGTGGGCTGGTCCTGCTGGATGAAGGACTCGAACGTCGAACCGCCGATGTTGTCACCCGAGCTGACGAAGGCGGACGTCGACCGGTCGGGGCCGCGGAGCTGGTCGAGGGCGCCGGCCAGGGTCGCAGCGCCGGCGGCGTCCCCGTCGCGCGGGGTCGGCTTGCCCGCCGTCTGCGAGATCGACCGCACGATGCGGCCGTGGAAGTCGTTGACGTTGTACAGGTCGATCGTGGTGTCACCGGCGGCGGCCACGGTGACGGGTGCGGTCGCGCCGGCGGGGACCTCGGCCGCGGTGGCCGGAGCGCCCAGGGCGACGAGGACGCCCGCGGTGGCGAGGGCGGTACCGGCGACGATGCCGCGCCTCCGCCTGGGAGTGGGTTCGGGGAAGTGGGACGGGCTCATCGGTGTGAGGACTCCTGGTGTGGTGGTTCTGCCCCCGGGTGGGGGACGCGACCTCACGAACCTACGAGGACCCACAGCCGACACGCCAGGACGGCGTCGCCTCCGTAACACGGTGTTCAACTGCGGGGCACGACCCGCCCCGTACGACCGCGGTCGTCAGTCGCGGCCGAGGGCGCCCTTCGCCCGCTCGACGACCTCCGCCGCCATCGCCTTCGCGGAGTCCTTCACCACGTCGAACTCGACCGGGTCGCCCTTGAGCAGGCTCTTCGCGGTGTTGACGGCGTACTCCGCGGTGATGTGCGGCGGCAGCGGGGGCACGCTCCGGCTGACGTACGCGTCGATGAGGGTCACGCCCTGGTGCGCGAACGCCCGCTCGACGGCCGCGTCGACCTCGTCGTCGCTGTGCACCGCGATGCCCTGGAACCCGAGCAGTTCGGCGTACCCGGCGTAGTCCATCGTCTCGACGTCCTGCGAGCCGCGCCACATCGGGTTGCCGTCCTCGGTGCGCATCTCCCACGAGACCTGGCCGAGGTCGTCGTTGTGCATCACCACGATGACGAGCTGCTTGTCCTCCCACCGGTCCATGTACTTCTTCACGGTGATGAGCTCGTTCATGCCGAGCATCTGGAACGCGCCGTCACCGATCGTGCACACGGCCGGGCGGTCCGGGAATGCGAACTTCGCGGTGACGGCGTACGGCATCGCGGCGAGCATCGTCGCGAGCCGACCGGACATGTCCCCGTGCATGCCGCGGCGGAGCCGGATGTGGTGGCCGTACCAGTCGGCGGTGGTGCCGGCGTCGCAGGTGACCGTCACGCCCTCCGGCAGCCGCTCGTTGACGGCGTGGATCACCAGGCGCGGGTTGACGCCGTCGCTGTACGACACCTCGGCCTGGCGGCCCATCTCGGCCTCCCACTCGCGCATCTCGTCGGCGAGCTGCTCCTGCCATCCCAGGTCGGTCTTCTGCTCGAGGAGCGGGAGCACGGCGTCGAGCGTGGCCCCGACGTCGCCCCACATGTTGAGTTCGTTCGGGTAGCGCAGGCCGAGCTGCTCCGGCTTGATGTCGACCTGGATCCCGCGCGCCTGCCCCACCGCGGGCAGGTACTCGCCGTACGGGTAGTTCGTGCCGAGGAGCACGATCGTGTCGCACTCCTTGATCTGCGTCAGGCTGGGGCGGGAGCCGAGGAGCCCGACCTGCTGCGTGTGGTACGGCACGTCGGACGGCACGACGTCCTTGCCGCGAAGCGCCGTGATGATGCCGGCGCCGGCCTTCTCGGCGGCCGCGAGGACCTGGTCCGTCGCACCTCGGGCACCGGCGCCGACCAGGAAGGTCACCTTCTCCCCGGCGTTGATGATGTCCGCCATCTTCCGGATGTCCTCCGCCGGCGGTGTGATGCGCGTCGACGCGGGGACGTCGCTCGACCGGGACACCCAGTGCTCCGCGCCGGGCTCCGACCACGTCATCGCCTGCACGTCGTGGGGGAGCACGACCACGGCGGGTTGCTTGCGGAGCATCGCGGTGCGGAACGCGGTGTCGATGACGACCCCGGCGGCGTCCGGCGATGCGATCGTCTGCACGTAGCACGCGACGTCGGCGAACACGCGCTCGAGGTTCGACTCCTGCTGCGTGAATGTGCCGACCGCGGCGAGACCCTGCTGCCCGACGATCGCGACGACCGGCTGGTTGTCCATCTGGGCGTCGTACAGGCCGTTGAGCATGTGGAACGCACCGGGGCTCGAGGTCGCGATGCAGACGCCGACCTCGCCGGTGAACTTCGCGTGCGCGGTCGCCATGAGCGCGGCGATCTCCTCGTGCGTGGGGCGGATGTACTCGACGCCCTCGCCCTTGCCGTCGGCCTTGCCGAGCGCGCCGTCGAACTCGCCGATGCCGTCGCCCGGGTAGCCGTACACCCGGGTCACGCCCCAGGCCTTGATCCGGTCGAGGACGAACTCACTCACGTTCTGGCTCATGGGACCAGGGTGCTCGCGGTGTGTCCGTGCGTTCCCAGCACCCGGTCACCGGACGGGAGGCCCGGGTCACGCGACCGACGTCGGTCCCGCGATCCGGGCCTCCCGTCCGGCTGCGACGCCGCTACTCGGCGGCGATGAGCGGCCGGAGCGTCCGGTGGGCGATCCGGAGACCTTCGAGGACCTTCACGTCCTCGCCGCCCCAGAGCGGGTCCTCGTGCTCGACGGACAGCGTGCCGTCGAACCCGGCCTCGTAGAGCCGGTCGACCACGCGGGGCCAGTCGACGACCCCGCGGCCGGGGACCCGGAACCGCCACCAGCCCATCTCCCACGGGTCCTCGCCCTTGTCGACCTTGCCGAAGAAGCCGTACTCGTTCCGCCTGCCGGGGAAGAGCTCGACGTCCTTCGCCTGCGCGTGCACGATGTGCTCGGCGAACGGCAGGATCGTCTCGACCGGGTCGATGCCGATCCAGGTGAGGTGCGACGGGTCCCAGTTCAGCCCGAAGCCGAGTCCGGTGACCCACTCCCAGAGCTCGGGCGAGTACGCGATGTTGCCCGGGTAGCCGTCCGGGTGCCAGCCCTCCATGACGCAGTTCTCGATGACGAGCCGCACCCCGCGCTCGCCGGCGTAGTCGACGAGCTCGGGCAGGACGCGGTCGCCCTCGGCCATGTTCTCGCGCACCGACTTCGTCATGTCGCGGCCGACGAAGGTACCGACGTACGGCACGCCGAGCAGCTGCGCGGCGTCGACCGCGTGCCTGAGGTGGGTGCGGACCTCCTCGCGGCGGGCGGGGTCCTGGTGCAGGTTGTTCTCGTAGTAGGCCAGCGCGCTGATCTCGAGGCCGGTGCGGTCGAGCAACTCCCGGGTCGCCCGTGCGTCCTCGTCGGTGAAGGTGGCGACGGGCAGGTGCGCCGCCTCGAAGTCGCGTCCGCCGGTGCCGGGCCAGACGGCGACCTCGAGCCGCTCGTAGCCCTCGGCACTCGCGAACTCCGCGATGTGTGCCAGGTCCCACCCGGGCAGGCACGCGGTCAGCATCCCCAGCTTCATCGGATCTCCCTCCAGGCGGCGTCGCCGGCGCTGGCGACCACGGTGTCGATGATGCGCGCCGAGCGGGCCCCGTCCGCGAAGGTCGGCAGACCCTCCGGTGCGGCACCGGTCGTGACGGCGGTGTAGGTGTCGGCGACGAACGCGGCGAACGCGTCGACGTAGCCCTGCGGGTGTCCGGACGGCACGACCGCCAGACGCCGCTGGTCGGGCGAGCCCTGGGACGGGTCCCGGACGACGATCTGCGCCCCGGTCTCGTTGCCGAACCAGGCGGTCTCGGGCTGCTCCTGGTCGAACGCGGCCGACCCGAGCGTGCCGTCGACCTCGAACCACAGGCGGTTCTTCCGGCCAGCGGACACCTGCGAGATGACGACGTTGCCGATGCGCCCGGCGCCGGTGCGGAACGTCGCGACCGCGGTGTCCTCGGTCGTCACCTCGGCCCGTTCGGCAGCGTCGGCGATCGGGTCGGGGTCGGGTGTGCCGGAGAACGACATGCCTGAGGCAGCCGGACGGGTCGGGTGGACGATGTCGGTGACGGCGCTGACCGAGGCGAACTGCTCACCGGTGACGAACTCGACGAGGTCGCACCAGTGCGAGCCGATGTCGGCGAAGGCCCGGGAGAGCCCCCCGGCGCCGGAGTCGACCCGCCATGAGGACGCGTCCGAGTCGAGCATCCAGTCCTGCAGGTAGTGGCCGTGCACGGCGAGGACGCGGCCGAGCTCCCCGGCGCCGATGCGCGAGCGGATCTCCCGCACCATCGGGTGGTAGCGGTACACGAACGGGACCGTCGCGACGACCCCGGCGTCGGCGGCGGCCTGCTCGAGTTCGGCGGCCTGCGCGGCGGACACGGCGAGCGGCTTCTCGCACACGACGTTGATGCCCGCGCGGACGAGCGCGAGCGTCTGGGGGTGGTGCTGGTCGTTCGGCGTGCAGACGTGCACGACGTCGGGGCGGTCGGCGATCACCGCGTCCAGGTCGTCGTAGCCGCGGTCGAGCCCGAGCTGCGCGGCGACCTGTGCGGAGCGCTCCCGGTTCCGGCCGAGGACACCCAGCACCTCGGCGCCGGCGGCGCGCGCGGCACGGACGTGCACGGCCGCGATCATCCCGGTGCCGACCACGGCGACCCGGAGACGCCCGCCCTGCCGGGACGCGGACCGCGGCGGCCCGGCCAGCTGCTGGTCCACGTCGGGTGCGTGGACGGTGCCCTCTGTCGTCATGGTGCTCCCTCGCGCCGTGTCGACGCTCCTGTGCGTCGGCACCACCGTAGCGGGCGGACCCGGCCGTGTTCGGGAGCCGGTGAGTACGGTCTGGGGCATGGCGAGCCTCCAGACCACACTGCTCATCCTCGGAGCCAGCGGCGACCTGTCCAAGCGGTTGCTGCTCCCCGGCCTCGCGACGCTGCTCGACGTCAAGGACGACTGGGACGTCCAGCTGGTCGGCGCCGGCGTCGAGGACCTGTCCGACGCCGACTGGAAGCACCTCGTGCACGAGGCCTTCGAGAACGCCCAGGCGTCGAAGAACGAGGAGGACGAGGGCGCGACCGGCGATGGGCGACTGTCCCCGCGCCTCCAGGCCGTCGTCGACGGTTCGTCCTACCGCACGGCCGACGTCACGGACGCCGACGACCTGCGGACCCTGCTCGGCGACTGCCGACACGACCCGGCGATCTACTTCGCCCTGCCGCCGGCCGTCACCGAGAAGAGCTGCGAGCAGCTCGCCCACATCGACCTGCCGGCCCGGACGCGGCTCGCGCTCGAGAAGCCGTTCGGCACCGACGCCGAGAGCGCCGGGCACCTCAACGACCTGCTGCACTCCTTCCTGCCCGAGGAGCGCATCCACCGGGTGGACCACTTCCTCGGCCGGTCGACCGTCCTCAACCTGCTCGGGCTGCGCTTCGCCAACCGCATCATCGAGCCGCTGCTGTCCTCGCAGCACGTCGCGCGCGTCGACATCGTCTACGACGAGACCCTGGGCCTGGAGGGTCGCGCCCGCTACTACGACAAGGCCGGGGCGCTCGTCGACATGATCCAGAGCCACCTGCTGCAGGTGATGGCCGTCGTCGCGATGGAGGCCCCGGCCTCGATCGACGCCGACGACCTCCGCACGCAGAAGGAGCTCGTGCTCCGCGCCGTCCGGCCGTGGGGTGGCGACGTCGCGGCCGCGGGCAAGCGCGCGCGGTACACGGCCGGTTCGGTGGGCGACCGGTCGTTGCCGTCCTACGTGGACGAGGAGGGCGTGGACCCCGCCCTCGGCACCGAGACCCTGGCACAGCTCAAGCTCGAGATCGCCAACTGGCGCTGGGCCGGGGTGCCGTTCACCCTGCGGTCCGGCAAGGCCCTGGGGAAGCAGCGCCGCGAGATCCTCATCACGTTCAAGGACTCGCCGCACGTCCCGAACGGCCTCACCGGAGCGGTGCTGCCGGACCGGCTCTGCATCTGGATCGCCCCGGACGAGATGCAGCTCGAGCTCAACGTCAACGGCCCGGGCGACCCGTACACGGTCGACCACACCGCGCTGACGACGACGTTCAACCCCGGACGGCTGAGTGCCTACGGCGAGGTGCTCGCCGGCGTCTTGGAGGGGGACGCGACGCTGTCGGTACGCGGGGACAGCGCCGTGCAGGGGTGGAAGGTCGTCGAGCCGTTCCTCGCCGCCTGGCGGGCCGGGACGACCCCGCTCGACGAGTACGCCGCCGGGTCGGGCGGGCCGGACAGCTGGGACAACGTCGACAGCTGACGGGACGGTCCCCGGGACGGGAGCGTAACGTCCGCAGGCGTGACCACGATCGACGCGATACTGCAGACCGTTCCCGAACCCGCCGGTGCCGACATCCGTGTCGAGACCGTGCACTACGACTCCGACGGCACCGACCTGGAGGGCGTGCTCGCGAAGGACGCCGCCGTCGCCGGCCCCCGTCCGGCGGTGCTCGTCGTCCACGACTGGCACGGCGTCAACGAACACGTCGAGGCACGCGTGACCATGCTCGCCCGCCTCGGCTACGTCGCCTTCGGCGCGGACGTCTACGGCGCGGGCATCCGCCCCGGCGACGACACCGCCGCCGAGGTCGCCGGCCGGTTCTACGGCGACAACGCCCTGTTCCGCACGCGCCTGCGCGCCGGACTCGACCGCCTGCTCGCGGACCCGGACGTCGACGCCACGAAGGTCGTCGTCATGGGCTACTGCTTCGGCGGGACCGGCGCACTCGAACTCGCCCGCACCGGTGCCGAGCTGGTCGGCGCGGTGGCGTTCCACGGCGGCCTGCTCACCCACGACCCCTCCGACGCGCACGACATCCGCGCGAAGCTCCTCGTGCTCACCGGCGGCGCCGACCCGGTCGTCCCGGACGAGGCCGTGCACGCCTGGCAGGACGAGATGCGCGGCGCTCCGGAGGTGGACTGGCAGGTCGTGACCTACGCGGACGCCATGCACGCGTTCGCCGTCCCCGGGACGAACGCACCCGACCACGGCGCGCAGTACCAGGAGCGCGCCGACCGTCGCTCGTGGCAGGCGCTGCAGGTGTTCCTCGCCGAGGTCTTCGACGAGGAACCGACGCTCGCCTGACCGCCAGCGACACGCCGAGCGCGCGGGTGGACGGTGCTCGATTGGCGCTGCGACCGGAGCTGTTGTAGAGTCTTCCACGGCTCGCAAGGGCCACTGCGCTCGTAGCTCAATGGATAGAGCATCTGACTACGGATCAGAAGGTTGGGGGTTCGAGTCCCTTCGAGCGCACAGTACCGCAACACCACGAAGGCCCCGGAGATCATCTCCGGGGCCTTCGTCGTCCTCCAGAGCACGCGAGGCTGGATCATCCACCACGGCCGCCGGACTACACGGGGACCATGCCCGACGATCTCGACCAGACGGCCGCTCCGTTCCTCGACGCGCTGCGGGACCACCACGCCATGAACCGGTACAGCTTCTCGCCGCCCGGGCACCGGCAGGGCCGCGGGGTCGACACCGAGACGCTGTCGGTGCTCGGGTCGGATCCGTTCCGCAACGACGTGCTCGCCAGTGGTGGCCTCGACGACCGGACGTCGTCGAACGGCTACCTCGCGACCGCAGAGGCCCTGATGGCAGACGCCGTGGGCGCGGACAAGGTCTTCTTCTCGACCTGCGGCAGCTCGCTGTCGGTCAAGGCGGCGATGCTCTCGGTCGGCGGAGTGGACGGCGGGATCGTCATCGGCCGGGATGCGCACAAGTCGGTCACGGCCGGCCTCGTGTTCTCCGGACTGCAGCCCTACTGGGTCGAACCCCGGATCGACGCCGACCAGGGGATCTCGCACCCGCCGTCGCCCGAGGACTACGCCGCGGTCTGGGACGCCCACCCGGACGCGGCCGCTGCGCTGGTCGTCAGTCCCACCCCGTACGGCACCTGCGCCGACATCGAGGGCATCGCCGCGGTCTGCCACGAGCGCGGCAAGCCCCTCATCGTCGACGAGGCGTGGGGTGCGCACCTGCCGTTCTCCGAACACCTGCCCTCCTGGGCGATGAGTGCGGGCGCCGACGTGTGCGTCACGAGCGTGCACAAGATGGGCCTCGGCTTCGAGCAGGGCTCCGTCCTGCACCTCCGGGGCGACCTCGTCGACCACGATCACCTCTGGGCCTGCGCCGACATGCTCATGACCACCAGCCCGAACGTGCTCGTCTACGCCGCGATGGACGGCTGGCGGCGACACATGGTGCAGGACGGTGCCGAGCGGATCGCGCGTGCGATCGAACTCGCCGACCGCACCCGGGAGCGCATCGACGCCATCGACGGGATCAGCGTGCTGCACGACGAGCTCCTGCACGCGGAGGCCTCGCACGAGCTCGACCCGATGCGCATGCTGCTCGACGTCCAGGCGCTCGGGATCAACGGGTACCACGCGCTCGACTGGATCCGGGAGCACCACCAGATCGACCTCGGGCTGTCCGACCACCGGCACCTGGGCGTCGACATCTCGATCGCCGACGACGAGTTCACGACCGATCGGCTCGTGCAGGCCCTCGAGGCCCTCGCTGCCGCGGCGCCCGGACTCGACCAGGACCCGCCGGTGCAGCTGCCCGGCCGCGCGGGCATCGTGCTCGAGTCGGTGGTGACGCCGCGCGAGGCGTTCTTCGCCCCGGCCGAGTCCGTGCCGGCGGAGGAGGCGGCTGGACGGATCGCGGCCGAGCAGGCGACGCCCTACCCGCCCGGCATCCCCGCGTACGTGCCGGGGGAGCGGATCACCACCGAGGTCATCGAGTACCTGCGGAGTGGTCTGGAGGCGGGCATGGTCCTGCCGGACCCGACCGACGGCAGCCTCGGCACCATCCGCGTCATGCGCGACGTGCGGTAGCGGGCGGGCGGCCCGGCCACTCCGGCGACTCAGCCCGGCCAGCCCAGCGACTCACCCCGGCCAGCCCGGCGACTCACCCCGGCCAGGCCTCGCGCCGCCACCGGCCGTCCGCGTCGCGCTCGTACGCCAGCCGGTTGCTCGGCCCGTCCGTCGCGCCCTGCCAGAACAGCATCCGCAGCGGCGTCAGCGCGTAGCCGCCCCACGTCGTCGGCGGCTCGAGCGGGCCGTCGCCACGCTCCTCGCCGAACGCCGTCCACCGCTCGCGACGGAGCTCGACCGTCGCACCCGCCAGGTCGGCGTCGTTCACCCAGGCGAGCATCTGCAGGTACCGGGTCCGCGCGTCGTAGGCGAGCCGGGCCTCCCGGTCGGTGACCGGCGCGACGTCCCCGGTCACGACGAGCTGGCGGGCGGCCTCCGGCCAGACGATCGTCATGGAGGCCCGGGGGACGGCCGCCAGTTCGGCCGCCTTCCGGCTCCGGGTGTCGGTGTGGAAGTGCAGGCGCTGTCCGTCGAAGCGGGACAGCAGGACGGTGCGGGCGGACGGGTAGCCGTCCAGCCCGATCGTGGACAGGGTCATCGTCGGGCCCGGTGCCGACCCGTCCACCGGGAGCCAGGCCGCGGCGAGCACGAGCGGGTCCGCGGGCGGCGGTCCGTCGACGGTCGCCGCGGCCTCGCCCGGCAGCACGGTCACCGGGGACCGGCGGGGTCGAAGCGGGCGATCTCGTGCAGCGAGGCCACCGCCTCGGCGAGGGAGTGCTCCCACAGGGCCGCGCCGTACGAGGCGGAGGCACGACTCGCGTCCCCGACGACACCGGGCGTGCCGAAGTCGTCCGACAACCACCCGAACGACACCGGACCGCCGTTGAACGCGATCTTCGAGAAGCCGGCGATGTGCTCCGGCACCCAGCGTTCGGCTAGCGTCATGTCGACCAGGTCCGGGCGCAGGTGCAGGATCATCGACGTCTCCGCCGCACCGCCGTGGATGCCGAGGCCGAGTTCGTCCGCGTCCTCGCCGTCCGGACCCGGCACGCGGGCGAGCGTCGGCATGAGGAACGTCTTCAGGCCGTACCGCTTCCGGATCTCGCGGAGGGCGACCTGCAGCAGCGCGACGTTGCCGCCGTGCCCGTTCGCGAACACGAGCGTGCCGGCCCCGGTGCGGGCGACGGCGCGACCGATCTGCACGACCGTCTCGAACATCGTCGACGCGTCGAGCCACACGGTGCCCGGCGCCCAGCTGTGCTCGTCGGACTTCGTGAACGCCAGGGTGGGCAGCTGCCAGACGTCGAGCCCCTCGGCCGCGGCCTGCTCGACCGCCGCGCCGCCGATGTGGTCGGCGAGCAGGAAGTCGGTGAGCAGCGGCAGGTGCGGGCCGTGGTGCTCGACCGCTCCGGTCGGCTGGACGACGACGGTGTCCGCCGTGAAGCCGGCGGCGACGGCCGGACCCGACAGCTCCGCGAGCTTCCGCGTGCCGCTCACTTGCCGAAGCCCGGGACGGCCGGCTGCGCTGACGCGGTCGACCCGCCGGACTCGACGAGCGCCGGATCGATGACGTGCCCGGGGTTGAGCAGCCCGTCCGGATCGGTGCGCTGCTTCAGGGCGAGCAGCTCCTCCACCCCGTGGTCGACGTAGTACTGGTGCGGGCTGTGCACCCGGACGCCGAGGTCGCGGAGCAGCGGGTAGCCGGCGTAGACGGCCTCCGCCCCGGTGTACGGCGCAGTGAGCATGCCGATCGGGCCGAGGTGCGCCGCCTCGATGTGCAGCATCGCCCCCGGGTAGACGGCCTCGACCTCGGCGATCCGGTCGATGAGCGCCTCGCCGCCGACCTCGACGTGGAAGTACTCGGTGTCCGGGGTGTTCCGCTTCAGCCACCAGATCGGGTGGTTGTAGGACAGCATCGACACCTTCGTGGTCTGCTGCAGCCCCTCGCGGACGTCCTCGACGGTGCCGCCAGCGAAGGTGATGAGGTCCTGCGCCTCGTCGAGTGCCGCCGCGTCGATGATGCCGCGCAGGCTGGCCCGGTCGGCGGCGATGGCCGGGTCCGTCGGCAGGGTGGCCGCGATCGCGGCGCGGTCGGCGCTGACGAGCCGCGGCACCGGGGTGAGGCCGCGCAGGGTGCGCACCGCGACGAGCGCCTGCTCGAACGTCGGGAAGGTCGCGTACACGGCACGCCAGTCCTGCAGCGGTTCGAGCCGGACGGTCGCTCGGGCGATGACCCCGGCCGTGCCGTACGTGTGCACGAAGGGCTGCGCCTCGTCACCCTCGACGTGCCGCAGACCCGGCTCACCCGGCAGCGCGATGTCGAGCGCCGTGACGAAGCCCTGCCAGTTCGACCCGTGTGCGATCGACCCGGTGCCGCCGGAGCCGCCGGACAGGAAGCCGCCGATGGTCGACTGCGCGGTGGACGGGTACATCCACAGCTGCTGCCCGGCGGCCGCGGCGGCCTGCTCGAGGGCGACCATCGACGTGCCGGCCTCGGCGGTGATCCAGCCGTCCCCGACCTCGACGACGGCGCGGGCACGGGAGGTGTCGAGGACCAGGCCGCCGTGCAGGGGGATGCCCTGCCCGTAGTTGCCGGTGCCCTTGCCGCGGGTGGTCACGGGGACGCCGTGCCGGACGGCGGCGTGCAGGGTGGCGGCGATTTCGTCGGCGTTCGCGGGGGAGGCGACGAGGTCGGCGAGCCCGAGCGGCAGCTGCTCGCTGAGGATCGGGCTCATGGTCGCCTCGTCGACGGAGGCGCGTGCGCGCGTCCGTTCGTCGGCGCTGACACCGCGCTCGCCGAGGAGGTCGACGAGCTCGGCGCGGAGCGCCTCGATGGTGGTGGGGGAGACGGAGACGGGGGTGACGATGGTCATGGCTGCTCCTGCTGCGAGGGAGGTGGGGGACCGACGGGAGGCCCGACACGCGTGCGGTGTCGCGCCTCCCGTCGGTGGATGGTCGGCCGGGCCGGACCGGCTAGAAGCCGAGCGAGATCGAGTCGTCGAGGAACTCGTTCGTGTACAGGTCGGAGGGCGCGAGGTCCTTCTTCATGTTCCCGCCGGAGCCGGAGAAGACGGGCGTGGCCTTCTCGATGAAGTCGGCCATGCGCTGCTCGTCCATGTCGCCCACGTACCCGTTGTCACCGTCCGTGGCGATGCCGCGCTTCTGCATCTGCTCGGCCGCGAACGCACCGACCTTCGAGTCGTACGTCCAGCCGTTGTTGTACTGCTGCACGAGCTGCGTGATGAGGTCGTTCGTCGCGGCGGGCGACTCCAGGTAGTCCACGTCGGCCTGCTGCATGACCGGCACCAGCTTCTCGAGGCACGGCTTCAGTTCGGACATCTGGTCCGAGCGGACGGACATCGTCTCGGGGTAGGGGTTCCAGCCGGTGCTCGAGATGAGAGCCGACTCGACCTTCTTGCCCCAGGCGGCGACCTGGTTCTTGTACACGTACGGCTCGGCGGTGGCGAAGCCCTGCTGGGCGTCCTTGCCGCCGGCCGACACGAACTTGGACGGGGTGCCGTCGTAGCTGCCGTCGAGGACGCTCTTCGGCAGGATGCCGGACTGCTCGAGGTACGACATGTAGGCGGCGTCGTTGAAGTAGCGGACCACGCCGTCGTTCTCCTCGAGTGCCTTGCCGAGGCTCTCGATGCTGTCGACGTCCGGGTAGGTCGCCGGGTCCCACATGATCGCCATGGGGGACTGGTCGTTCTCGGCGAAGACGGCCGTCGTGGGCAGCTCGCCGGAGAACATGACCGCTTCGTCGGTGGAGACGTAGCCGAGCGTGATCGACTTGTCCTGGTACATCTGCGAGCTGACCTTGGAGTAGCCGATGGCCGGGCCACCGGCACGGATCTCGAGCTTGACGCCGGTCGGCTTGCCGTTCGCGACCAGGTCGCCCGTGACGGTCTTGCCCGAGGCGTCGATCGCCGGGTTCGCGCCGAGCATCTGGTACAGGTGGCCGTGCTCGCCCTCCGGGTTCCAGTCGGTCTGCACGACCACGGTCGCGGGGCAGACGTCGGAGAGGTCGACGGCCGGGCCGGTGGCGGCGCTCGTCGCAGCGGTGGTGGTGGCGCTCGTCGCCGAACCGCTCGCGCAGCCGGTGAGGGCGATCGCGGAGACGGTGAGGGCGGCGGTGACAGCGCCGAGTCGGGTGGTGGTGCGCATGGAGGCTCCGTTCGTGGTGCGGGTCTCGTGGTGCTGGGGCGGGTGCTGTGGGAGGGGAGGGGAGACGGGGATCGGCTCAGCCGAAGTCGTGCCAGCGGCCGACGGCCAGACGACCGAGCAGGCCGAAGACGAGGAACACCGCGACGCCGTAGAGCGAGGCGATGATGATGGTCGCGTAGAGCTCGGGTCCCATCAGCCGCGAGGCCGTCACCTGGATGAGGACGCCGAGGCCGGGGTTGCCGCGCTGGAAGAACTGGTCGCCGACGATCGCACCGATGACGCTGAGGCCGGCCGAGGTGCGCAGGCCGACGAAGATCGACGGCAGGGCGGCGGGGACCTGCAGCTTCACGAGCTGGGCGAACCGGCCGGCACGCTGCAGGCGGAAGAGCTCGCGCTGCCCCTTGTCGGCCGACTGCAGGCCGAAGAGCGTGTTCGACACCATCGGGAACAGGGCGATCATCACGGTGACGATGACGCGGCTCGTGAACTCGTACCCGAACAGGGCGCCGATGAGCGGCACGAGCGCCAGGATCGGCACGCACTGCAGGACGACCGCGTACGGGTAGAGCGAGTTCTCGAGCCACTTCGCCTGGGCCATCGCCATCGCCCAGAGGACGCCGATGACGATGGCGAACAGGAGGCCGGTGAGCGAGACGACCGTCGTCCGGCCGAGTGCCGTCCACAGGTCGTGGCCGAAGGTCGAGGGTGCGCCGTTCATCCCGGTCGGTGCGACGATCGCCTTGAGCACGAGGTGCGGGTACGGCACGAGGAACGCCAGGCCCCGCACGTGGTCGTAGTAGGCGGCCGCGGCGTACCAGACGCCGACGAGCACCGCGAGGACGACGACGGGCTGCCACCAGGTGACCGACCGACGGGTGCGCGGGGTGGAGCGACGGGCGGCGGTGCGCGCGGTGCGGGCGTCCGCGACCTCCTGCAGCGTGACCATCAGCGGCGTCCTTCCCGGAGTGCGTGCGAGACCTCGCCGACGAGTTCGGCGAACTCCGGCGTGAAGCGGATGTCGGGGTCACGGGGCATCGGGAACGGCACCGCGAAGCGCCCGACGATGCCGCCCGGACGGCCGGACATGACGACGACCTCGGTCGACAGGTAGACCGCCTCGGACACCGAGTGGGTGATGAAGAGCCCGGCGAACTGCTGCTCGACGAACAGGCGGAGCAACTCGTCGTTCAGGCGCTCGCGGGTGATCTCGTCGAGGGCGCCGAACGGCTCGTCGAACAGGAACAGCTCCGGGTCGAGCGTCAGGGACCGGGCGAGTGAGACGCGCATCCGCATGCCGCCGGAGAGCTGCTTCGGCAGGTTCGTCTCGAAGCCGTTCAGCCCGACGAGGTCGATCGCGTGCGCCGCCTTCGCGGCCCGCTCGGCCTTCGGCACGTTCCCGAGTTCGGCGAGCAGCTCGACGTTGCCCTGCACGGTGCGCCACGGCAGGAGGGTGGCGTCCTGGAACACGTACCCGATCCGGTCGGCGGCGACCCCGGCCGCGCCGTCGGACGCGGTCTCGAGGCCGGACGCGATCCGCAGCAGCGTCGACTTGCCGCAGCCGGAGGGGCCGACGACGGAGACGAACTGCCCGCGGTCGACGGTGAGGTCGACGCCCTGCAGCGCGATCGTGCCGTTGGGGAAGGTCATCTCGACGTTCCGGAAGTCGAGCAGCGTGTCCGTCGCGGTGACGGGGGCTGGTGCGGTGGTGGTCACGGGTACCTCGTGTTCTCGTGCATGGTGGTGCGCGGTCAGGGAACGGGGACGGTTGCGGGCTCGGGCACGGCGGGTGCCTGGGCGCTGGTGGGGGCGGCGACGCTGCGCTGCACCTCGGTGCGGGCGACGAGCCGCCCGCGGGACAGGACGATGCGGTCGGCCGGCGCGTTCGCGACCGCGTCGGTGACGCTGGTCGCGGCGACGGCGAGCAGGTCGGCGCGCGCCCCGACGACCGGGCCGGCGGCCGGGAGGCCCATCACGCTCCGGGCGGCGACGCTCACCATCGCGTACGCCTCGTCCGGCGTCAGGTGTCCGGCGGTGACGAGGAGGGACGCGGTCTCGAGCGCGTCGCTGCGGCCGACCGGGTTGAACGGGTCGCGGACGTTGTCGGCGCCGGCGGCCACCCGGACCCCGGCGGCGAGGAGTGCGCGGATCGCCGTCAGGCCGCGCGGCGTCGACACCGGGTGCTGCCAGCCCTGCAGGTAGAGGTTCGTGATCGGCAGCGTGATGACGCCGATGTCCGCGGCGGCCACGTCGGCGACGACCTCGGCCAGCCGCTCCGGGCCGAGCGTGCCGAGCCGGACGCAGTGGCCGGCGGAGTACTGGCGGTCGCGCGGCCAGTCGCGGACCGCCCGGGCGTAGTGGTCGAGCGTGACCGGCCCGTCGAGGCTCTCGTCGGCGTGCAGGTCGACCCCGAGGCCGCGGCGCCGGGCGATCGCGAGCAACCGGTCGACGTCGGCGAGCGGGTCCTCGGCGAGGTGCGGGGCGCCGCCGACCAGGTCGACGCCGAGGTCGAGCACCGCTTCGACGTGCTCGTCCGGCGCGAGCGGTCCGGCCAGGGCGACGAGCTCGATGTCCATGAGGTCGGCGAGTTCCTCGCGGACCTGCACGAGTGCCCGTGCTCCGCGGACGCTGTCGGCGACGCTCGCGGTGCCACCGTCGCTCAGGACGTCGACGTGGGTCCGGATCGCGGTCGTCCCGGCGGCGAGCATGGCGAGCGCCTGCGTCCGCGCCCGGTCGGCGATCTCCGCGACCGTCATGGTCGTGGCGTGCGCCGCCCAGGCCGCGATGGCTGATCCGAGGTCGCCGAGCGGCGGCCGGATCCGGTCCGCGCTGAGGGCCTTGTCGAGGTGGGCGTGCGGCTCGGCGGGAGCGGGGAGCAGCAGGCGTCCGTCGAGGTCGAGCGTGTCCGCGTCGCCGGCTGCGAGCGTGTCGGCCGGAGCCACCGCGCTGACCGTGTCGCCGTCGATCGCGACGTCCACGAGCCTGCCGTCCGGCAGCAGCGCGGAGCGGAGGAGGGCGACCCGACGGGGCAGTGACGACTCCATGGGACCCTCTCGATCGTGTGTGACAATGTTGATCGCATCAACATCTTCGATGCTAGGGCGACCGTGTTTCCCCCCGGTTTCGCGCCGGTTGCCGCCTGTGACGAGATGACGTGCACGGAACGCCCAGCCCCTCCCGTCCCCGATCGGAGCGCGATGCCCACCGAACTGACCGACACCGGACCGGCCACCGCTCCGACCCCCGCGGTCGAGCCCACGACCGATCGCGTCGTCGACGAACAGGCCCGCCGGATCGGCGCGCACGTCCGGACGCTTCGCCGCGCGGCACGGATGACGCTCGTACAGCTCGCCGAGCGCACCGGCCTGTCGCACCCGTTCCTCAGCCAGGTCGAACGGGGTCACTCCCGCGCGAGCATGGTGTCGCTCGAGAAGATCGCCGGAGCGCTCGACACCACGCAGGTCGCCCTCCTCGCCGCCGGGGCACCGGTCCGCCAGGAGCCCGACGACCGACGGCCCGAGGTGCTCCGCGCCGGCGAGGGCGCCCGCGGCCCGTTCTCGAGCGGCGAGGCGAGGCTGCTCGTGCACGCCGGACCACACGCCTTCGAGCCGCTCGAGTGGAAGGGCGACAACACCGACCTCGGCGAGTACTTCGAGCACCACGAGGACGAGTTCCTGACGGTGCTCGCCGGTGCCGTCGTGCTCGACCTGCGCGGCCAGGACGTGCTGCGGCTCGGCCCCGGCGACTCGGCGTACTACCGCGGCGGGACCGGACACCGGTGGTGCAGTGCCGACGGCAGCGCGTTCCACCTCATCGTCGTCAAGGAGACGCCGCGGTCCGGAGCCGGCGCATGAGCGCGGGCATCAGCAACGGCGCGTACGGCACCGCCGTGCCGCAGACAGAGGCGCGACACCGGATGCGGATCGCGGCCCGGCGGCAGGTGGCTGCGGACGTCGTGACGCTCGACCTCGCCCCGCTCGACTCGGCGCCGCTGCCGGCATGGGAGCCCGGTGCCCACGTCGACCTCGGGGTGGCGCCCGGCGTCGAGCGACAGTACTCGCTCGTCACCACGACGGACGACGGACACTGGCGGGTGGCGGTCCTCCGCGAGGCGACCGGACGCGGTGGCTCGGTGGCCGTGCACGACCTGCTCCGCGTCGGCGACGACGTGACCGTGGGCGGCCCGCGGAACCACTTCGGCTTCGACCCCGGGCGTCCCGCGGTGTTCGTCGCCGGCGGGATTGGGATCACCCCGATCGTCGCGATGATCGCCGCGGCCGAGCGGGCCGGGACGCCGTGGGAGCTGCACTACGCCGGTCGGTCCCGCGACCGGATGGCGTTCGCCGACGAGCTCCTCGCGGCACACCCCGACCGGGTCACGCTCGCCGCCGCCGACGAGGCACCCCGGCTGGACGTGGTCGGGCTGCTCGCCGAACCGCGCGACGCCGTCGTCTACTGCTGCGGCCCCCGCGGGCTGATGGACGCGGTCGAGACCGCCGCCGCGCACTGGCCGGCCGGCAGCGTCCGGGTCGAACGGTTCGAGCCCGCCGCGGACGTCGACGCCCCGGGGGAGGCGTTCGAGGTCGAGCTCACCATCACCGGCACGACCGTCACCGTCCCCGCCGACCGGACCCTGCTCGAGGTGGCGGAGGACGCCGGCGCGTTCGTGCTGTCGTCCTGCCGCGAGGGCACCTGCGGCACGTGCGAGACGCCCGTCCTCGAGGGGTCGGTCGACCACCGGGACACCGTGCTCAGTCCCGCGGAGCAGGCCGACGACCGCACGATGATGGTCTGCGTCAGCCGCGCGGCGGCCGGGTGCCCGCGTCTGGTCCTGGAGCTCTGACCGCCGGACGCAAGGCCCGGATCCGGACGCGGTCCGGGCCTCCCGTCCGGTGCTCGGTCGCTCCGTCAGGGGCGCTCGGTGTCGTCGAGCGGGGCACCCGTGAGCGCCGACAGGCGCTCCAGGCCGGCCTGCTCGATGAGCTGACGGGCCAGCGGACGGGACCGGGCCACGGCTTCCCGGACGTCGACGCGGGTGACCTCGAAGTCGGCCAGGCTCAGTTCGCCGTCGACCCAGACGTCCTTGACCTCGCGGCTGCCCGCGACGAAGACGACCGCCTGGAACGGGTCGTGGACGTTCGCGAGCGTCGGGCTCTCGCCGTCGAACACGACGAGGTCGGCGCGCTTGCCGGGCTCGAGCGACCCGATCTCGTCCTCCATGCGCAGGGCCCGGGCACCGCCGATGGTGCCCATCTCGAACGCCTCGCGGGCGGTCATCGCGGTCGCCTGCAGGTCGCGGATGCGTGCCAGGAGCGCGGCGGTCTTCATCGCCTGCAGGAAGTCCTGCGAGTCGTTCGACGCGGGACCGTCGACGCCGATCCCGACCGGGATCCCGAGCGCTCGCAGTTCGGCGACCGGGGCGATGCCGCTGGCCAGGATCCCGTTCGCGACCGGGTTGTGTGCGACACCGACACCGTTCGCCGCGTAGGTCTCGCGGTCCTCCCGGTCCATCCACACGCTGTGCGCGGCGATGACCGGCACCTCGAACATGCCCGTCGCCTCGGCGTACCCGATCGCCGTCCTCCCCGTGCGCTGGCGGGCGGCGGTGACTTCCTCGCGCACCTCGTGGAAGTGCACGTGCACGCCGTGGCCGCCGGCGACCGCGTAGTCGACGTGCTCCTGCCACGTCGCGTCGGTGTACCGGCCGATCGACGAGACGCCGACTCGGAACGAGCTGTAGCGGCTCGCCTCGGCGGCCTCACGGAGCGCGTCGAACTCCTCCAGGATCGGGGTCGCACCGAAGTCCCGGTCGACGTCTCCGGAGCCGAACGACACGATCCCGCGAAGCCCCAGCTCCTCGAGCGCCTGCACGACCCCCGGTGTCGCCGGCTCGCCGGGGACCGGGTCCGAGCAGAACATGTCGTTCGCCGTCGTCACGCCGCTCCGGAGCATCTGGATGCCCTGCAGCATGGTGCCCGCGTACGCCTTGTCGCGCGTCATCACCGGGTTGACGCGCGCGATGAGGGCGTTCAACCACTCCCACAGCGTGTACTGCGAGCCGATCCCCGTGATGAGCCCCTCGCTGAAGTGCCCGTGCGTGTTCACGAAGCCGGGCGTGACGACGTCGTTCGCCCCGCCACGCACGGCCACCTCCGGGTGCGCCGCCGACAGCTCGGCGAAGGTGCCGACCGCGGCGACCCGGGTCCCGTCGAGGAGCACCGCACCGTCCCGGATCGCGGACGGTGTGGCGGAGGCGTCGGGGGCGGCGGTCAGCACCCACCCGCCCCGGATCAGGGTCTGGGTCATGGGGAGAACCTAGGGACCCCGTGTTTCGCGGGTGTTCCCGTCGGGTTTCCCACTGGTGCTGGCGGGCGCCGGCGGAACGACGCGGAGAACGGATGAAGGGGTCACAGTCCTGCGGGAAGGAGGTCGTGTCCCGATCCGCAGGTGTTCTGAGCCCTGGTCATGGTTGACATACTGAATGTAAGACGACAAGTATCGACGCCATGACCAGAATCGCGGAACACAGCCGATGCCGAACGTTGATGACGACCGGAGGAGTCGGGCTGGTCACTGCTGCGCTCATCGCCGGGACAGCGGTCCCAGCGATGGCTGTGCAGCCGACACAGAAGGCACTTCCAGTAGTTCAGGAGCAGCACGTCGGTACGGACGGCGACGCCCCCGGGTCCGTCGCTGCGCAGCGCGGTCGGCAGGTGTTCGAGAGCCTGTTCTTCCTGCAAGGCGGAGAACGCACACGGATGTTGCTCGAGAACACCGCCGTCTCCACGCTCACTGACAACGAGATCGAAGCCGTTCTGCTCCAGGTCAGCACGCCGACGTCCGTGGCGGAGGTTCGACAGATCGAGAAGCAACTGATCGAGCGCGATCCGGAGTACTTCACGGAGATCTCGGGAAGCTCAGCAGTGCAGAGTGGGTGAACGGCACTGCCCTCTTCTACTGGGTGCGGAACAACGTGTTCGGGGCACCGCCGCTCCTCCGGCCGGTGGCGGAATGGGTGACGATGCGCCCAGTGCTGGTCGCCGCTTCGTCCTGGGGAACGCTCGTGCTGGAGTTCAGTCTCGCGATCGCCGTGCTCCTGCCGACGCCGTTCCGATTGCGGATACTGCTGCCGATCGCACTCCTGTTCCATCTCGCCATCTGGCTGGTGCTCGGCGTGTCGAGCTTCGCGTTCGTGATGGGTGCCGCGCTGTTGATCTTGGTCGTCCCGGTCGGATGGTCACTCGTTCGACCGAGGATGTACCGGATCCGCTCGGGAAGAGAAAAGGAGACACCGGTATGACGGAGACGACGAACGGACCTGCCTGGATGAGGGTGCTCGGCGCTTTCCTCCTGCTCAGCTTCGGTGGCATGGTCGCCCTCATGGTCCTCCTCGTCCGTGAGATCGGAATCGGTCCCGCGACGTTGACGATGCTCCCCGCCGTGCTCGTACTCGGTGCCGGCTTCGTCCTCGTCACCGCCTCCGTGCGCGTGGACGTCGCTGACAGCGTCGACCTTCGGTTCTTCCCCCTCTGGCGTCGTCAGCTCGAGTACTCCGAGTTGGAATCCGTCAGGGTCGAAGAACAGAGTTGGTTCCGGTTCGGTGGTGTCGGCCTGCGGTGGAACGGCGCCGCGACGGGGCTCATCCTCGGGAACCGGCCGGCAGTCGTCCTGCGGACCCGGAGGAATCATGAATACGTGGTGCAGTGCAGTGATCCGGAGCGTGTCGCCGAACACATCCGAGCCCGTCTGGTCGCGCGCTGAGGATCGATCGAGCCCGCTCCGTAGCCGGACGAGGACCTCGGTCATGCCGCTCGGCGCTGTGGAAGACGACCCCTCGTCTCACTGCTGAGAACGATCGGCAAGCTGTCTCAGCGATGAGACGAAGCCGCGGGATGACGAAGAGGTCCCTGTTCGACACCGTCCCGAAACACCGCGCTGCTACAAACGCTGCATGCTCTCCGTCACCGGCGCACACCGTGTTCTCGTCGACCCCCGTACCGAGCGTGACGGCGACGTCGTGGTCGACGACGGCAGTGCGGTCGCGACGACGCTCGACGCCTCGGGATGTGTCGTCACCGCCGGCCTCGTCAACGCACACCACCACCTGCTGCAGACGGCGTTCCGGACCCTCCCAGGGACCCGCGGTGTACCGATGGCGGACTGGCTGCCGGCGATGGCCGGTGCGTACGGCCGGGTGGGCCACGACCCGGAGCTCTACGGACTGGCCGCTGCCGTCGGGGCCGCGGAGGGTCTCCTGTCCGGGGTCACCACCATCGCCGACCACCACCTCAACTGGCCGGCGGACGCGACGGCGGACGACACGGTCGCGCTCGCCGCGGCCACGGTGGACGCCGTCCGCGGACTCGGCGGGCGGCTGGTGTTCGTCCGGGGGAGCGCCCGGGACGACCCTGAGCGGGCGGCCGCGTCGGCGGACGCGATCGTCACCGGACTGCTCCACGAGGACGCGGTCGGCGGCGTCGACCCCGACGGACGACTGCAGGTCGCGGTCGGTCCTGCGGGCGTGCACTCGGACGGCGAGGCGACGTTCCGTGCCCTCGGCGAGGTCGCCGCCCAGCACGGCCTGCGCCGACGCACGCAGGCGAACGAACAGGTCGACACCGCCATCGCCCTCGAGCGGTACGGACGACGCCCGCTCGACCTGCTCGAGCAGTGGGGGTGGCTCGCGCCCGACGTCACGATCGCCCACCTGTGCGACGTCACCGACGACGAGGTCGCCCGCATCGCGGCTGCCGGGGTCACGGCCACGCACGCACCGGGGTGCGACGTGCCGATGGGGTGGGGGATCGCGCCGGTCGCGCGGCTCCTCGCCGCGGGCGTCCCGGTCGGTCTGGGTACCAGCGGTGGCGGCAGCAACGACGCCGGACACCTGCTCGCGGACGCCCGCCTAGCGATGCAGGTCTCCGCACTCGTCGGGCCGCAGCTGCCCGCCCGACAGGTGCTCGGCACGGCGACCGAAGGGTCCGCCGTCGGTCTCGGGCGGCCGGAACTCGGACACCTCGGCGCCGGGTCGGCCGGGGACCTCTGCGTCTGGGACGTCTCCGGCGTCGCGGATGCCGGGGTCGCCGACCCGGTCGCCGGCCTCCTGTGGGCGTTCCCGGGGCGGCGGCCCCGCCACGTCGTCGTCGGTGGCCGCGTGGTCGTGCGGGACGGGAGGCTCGTCACGGCCGACGAGGGCGAGCTGGCGGCTCGCCTGCGCGAGCGGTTGGCACGGACACCTGCGTGAGCCGCCGCGCGGGGCGCTCGGTCCGGTTGGTGGCTTCGGTCAGTGCGCGCGGTTCAGCCGGTCCGCGAGCCGCCCGAGTGCCCAGTTGAGCAGGAAGCCGAGCGCGCCGAGGACCGGGAGCACGACGACGACGACCGTCCAGACGACCTTCGCCAGCTGACTCCGCGTCCGGTCACGCCACAGGACCACCAGCGCCCCGACCTCGAGCAGCATGATCACGAGCAGCACCGCGGCGTGCGTTCCGACAGCCAGGTTCCCGAACACGTCCCACCTCCGCTGGAGGGCTCGGTCGCACTCCGCTCCCGGAGTGTAGCGGCGTCGGGAACGGCGGACGAGCCTCCCGTCGGCAGTGGTCGCCTCCCGTCGGTCCTGCCGTGGTTCCGTGGTTCGCGCATCTCGACGGTCGAGGTGCGCGAATTGTGGAACCACGGAGGGACGGCGGCGGGGTGTCGTGGAACCCGGGCGTCTGGTTCCGGGGACGCGAGGACGCCGTCCCGCGGTGTGCGGGACGGCGTTCTGGTGGTGGTGCGTCAGATCGGGTGTTACTTGATCTGGGCGGTGATGGTGGCGGTGCCGACGAGCAGTCCGCGCTTGACGGCGTCGGTCTTGAAGGTCTGGTTCAGCAGGTCCGCGGCGTCCTGGGAGATGTGGACGGTGGTGCCGGTCAGGATCGCGTTGTCGCCCTCGAGCTGGAGGGGCTTGAGGGAGCCGCCGTGCAGCTCGAACAGGAACGCGTTCGGGGCGGCGACCTTGCCGTTGACGAGGACGTCACCGTAGAGCTTCGAGGAGCCCGGGTTCACGACGAAGTTCTCGAGCGTGACGGTGGTGTCGCCGGCCTTGAGGGTCAGGCCGGAGTCGTCGTGGTTCAGCAGACCCTGGACGTAGGGGCGGTAGTTGCCGTCCGGGCTCCAGTAGGTGACCGAGCCGGAGGTGATCGGGAACGACACGGCGCCGTCCTCCAGGGTCGCATCTCCCGAGACACCCGGGGTGAGCTTCAGCGAGGTCAGGGCGTCGGTGAAGCCCTTGTCGAGGGCGACGGAGGTGTCGCCGCCGAGGACCTCGGGGACCGAGGCGACCGGGGCGGGGATCTTCGACGCGGAGCTGGAGACGGTGTGCACGGCCGGGGTGGAGGCGTTCGCGGCACTGACGCCGAACGCTGCACCGCCGAGCACGAGGGCACCGGTCGTGGCGAGGGTGATCGAGGTCTTCAGGGACTTGCGCATGTCTTCGTTCCTTTGCTTGTCGCGCTCGGCGCGGATCTGGAATGGGATGCACACCGAACACACCCCGCGAAAGGGGTGGAGAACCAGCGATGTGCGGCTGGTGAGCGCTTGCGGGCCGTTCCCGGCTTGTGACAGTGATTCGGCACCGGTGCCGACATGGTTTGGGTGGGTTTCCCGTCGTTACCGTCCTGTTACATCCGGCCGCCCCGCCGGGTCGTCCGCTCCTGCCCGAGCGGTGCGCCCAACGGGCGGATTCGGGCAGACGAATCCTCCTGATCAGGCCTTTCCGGTCCCGGAGGCTGCGATCGACATGGCAGGATCGTCGGGTTCCGAGACGACGGCGTCTCCTCCGTCCGTCTCGAGAGGCGCCACCCCATGTCGTTCTGGGCCCTGTTCCTGATCGCGCTCGGCGTCTCCGCCGACGCCTTCGCCGTCGCACTCGGCAAGGGCCTGCACATGAAGCGGTTCTCCGTGCGCCAGGCCGTGGTCATCGCGCTGGTGTTCGGGGCCTCCCAGGCGCTCATGCCGCTGCTCGGGTGGCTGCTCGGCACCGCCTTCGCCAGCGCCATCGCGGATGTCGACCACTGGGTCGCCTTCGGCCTGCTCGCGCTCGTCGGCGGGAAGATGCTGTGGGAGGCCTTCCACGGGCACGAGGACACCGACGAGGACACGGACCGGCTCCGCGTCCGGGAACTGCTCGTCCTCGCCGTCGCCACGAGCATCGACGCGCTCGCGGTCGGCATCACGCTGGCGTTCCTGCCGGTGTCGATCGGGTGGGCGGTGCTGCTCATCGGGGTCACGACCGCGGTGCTGAGCTACGTCGGCGTGGTGGTCGGCCGGCGCGTCGGTGCACGCTTCGGCAAGCCGGCGGAGATCGCCGGGGGCGTGGTGCTCATCCTCATCGGCGTGCAGATCGTGCTCGAGCACACGGGCGTCCTGGGCTGAGTCGCATCCCCACGGGCGGACGGTGCCGAGAGCGGAGGAGGACGCTCAGACACCCAGCGGCGTCGGTGCGCCGAACCACAGTGCCACCGGTGCGACCACGACGACCAGTGCGCTGGCGAGCAGCACGGCGGTCGCTGCGGTCGGCGCCCGTCTCCCGCCGAGTGCGACGGCAGCGAGGACCAGCGCTGCCACCGAGCCGCACCACGGTCCGACGGCCAGGACCACGACGAGCGGCCACAGGAAGAGCGCCGTGTCCGCGCCGCGCAGCAGCACCGGCAGCCAGAGAGCTGCCCAGAGCACCAGCAACGCTCCGGCGGACACCGACGTCAGGACGGTCGCGACGACGAGCGTGGTTCCCCGAGCGCCGATCGGGCCGGTTGTCATGGACACAGCTGGAGCCTAGCGAGCCATCTCTCGGCGGCCGACGCCCTCACTGGTCGACGGAGCGACATCGCCGATGCTCCGCGCCGTCGGGGTACCGGCGGGGAGTGGCCCGCCGCGGCTGGTCACCGGGTCTGGGCCGTCCGCTGGTGGAGCGCCCCGCTCCCGTCGACGAGCGGACCGCCCGGAGCGCCCCGGCGCACGGCCACCACCTCGGCCATGATCGCCAGCGCCATCTCCGCCGGTGTCTCCGCTCCGATGTCGAGCCCGATCGGGGAACGAAGCCGCGCGGTGTCGGGCGTCCCGAGGTCGTGCAGCACCGCCAGACGCCGCTCGTGCGTCGCGCGGGACCCCATCGCCCCGACGTACCCGGCACCGCGGCGGAGGGCGAGGTCGAGCACCTCGGCGTCGAACCGGTCGTCGTGGGACAGCAGCACCACGACGCTGTCCGGCCCGATCGCGGTGTCGGCCAGCACCCGGGGCGGCCACCCCACGATCCGCTGCTGCGCCGCCGGGAACCGCTGGTCGGTGAGGAACACCGGCCGCGGGTCGACGACGGTGACCGCGTAGCCGAGCATGGCCGCGGTGTTCGTCACGGCGACGGCGAACTCGACGGCACCGACGACGATGCAGCGGGCGCGGCCACCGGCGTACTCGGTGAAGACCCGCGTCCGGCACCCGTCCGCCGGACGCACGACCGCGCCGAGCGACGCGGGCTCCAGGGACACCGTGAGCGACGTCGGCGTCCCGGCGGCGGCGGCACGGAGCGCGTCGAGCACGACGGCATCGCTCGGCAGGACGCGGTGGACGAGGACCTCGACCCGCCCGCCGCACCGCAGCCCCGGCGCCCAGTCGGCAGCGGGGTCGGACGGGTCCTCGAACCCGAAGCGCTCGAGCACGGCGACACCGGTCGTCAGGACCTCCTCCGCCGTCAGGTACAGGGACCCCTCGACGCACCCGCCGGAGATCGTCCCGACGACCTCGCCACCGGGCAGCACCGCCATCGAGGTGCCGGTCCCGCTCGGTGAGCTGCCCTGCACGTCGACGGCGGTCGCGACGACGACGGGGTCGCCGGCGTCGAGGACGGCCAGGAGGCGCGGCGCCAGTTCGAACATCACGCACCTCCGGCGTCGGCCGGGTCGGCGAGCAGCGCCCACACCCGGTCCCAGGTCATCGGGAGACGGTACGGCCGCACGCCGATCGCGTCCCGCACGGCGTTCGCGATGGCCGGGGCGACGGGGTTGTAGGGGGCCTCGCTCATGGACTTCGCCCCGAGGGGACCGAGCGGGTCGTGTGTGTCGGCGAACAGCACCTCGGTGCGCGGCACGTCGGACATCTTCGGCACCCGGTAGGACCGGAAGGCGTCGGTGGTGACCCGTCCGGTGTCGTCGAGCACGACCTCCTCGTACAGGGCCGAGCCGACCGCCTGCGCGGCACCACCCTCGACCTGCCCCCGGAGCTGTTCGGGGTTGAGCACGGTGCCGGCGTCCACCGCCTGGACGCTCTGCAGGACCCGGACCTCACCGGTGGGGCGGTGCACGGCGACCCGGGCCCCGTGCACGGTGAACGCGAGTGACCGGGGCGTGCCGTCATGGGTGCCGTGCGCGACGAGCGGACCGTCGACGAGCAGTTCCGCGTGCCCGACGAGTTCGTCGCCGACCCGCACACCCCCGGGCTCCACGGCGACCGCAGGCCCGAGCACCCCCGATGCGGTCCGTGGGGTCCGGGCCGCCACGACCGCGAGTGCCCGTGCGGTCATCTCGTCCCGGAGGGCCTGTGCGGCCGCGTACAGGGCACGTCCGGCGACGACGACGCCTGCGGAGCCGAACGCACCGGTGTCGTACCGTGCGGCGTCGGTGTCGGACTGGTGCACCTCGACGCGGTCCGGGGTGGTGCCGAGCGCGGTGGCGACGAGCTGCGTGTGCACGGTCGTCGTGCCGTTGCCGAACTCGGCCGTGCCGACGCCGATCCGGTAGCGGCCGCCCGGCAGCAGCTCGACCGAGGTGTGCGCGTGGTGTCCCCGCGGCGGCATGGTCGCGATGGCCGCGAGTGCGACGCCGGTGCCGAACGCCCAGTCCGGGGAGCCGTCGGGCCCGGGACCCGTCAGGACCGGCCCGTCCGTCCGCGGGACCTCGGGCAGGGGCCCGGCCAGGGCCTGTTCCACGAGGTGGAGGCACTGGTCGAGCCCGTAGCTGCCCTCCCACCGCAGGTCGGTCTCCTCGTGCGGATCGGTCACGACGAGCGGGTCACCGGGCACGACGACGTTCCGCCGGCGGAGCTCGAGCGGGTCGATGCCGAGCTCCCGCGCCAGCTCGTCCATCGCGGACTCGATCGCGAACACCACCTGCCCGAGGCCGTACCCGCGGAACGCCCCCGATGGCAGGTTGTTCGTGTACACCGACTCCGCGTCCACCCGCTTGGCCGGGCACCGGTACACCGCGACGGACTCGCTGACCGAGTGGAACATGACGCCGATGCCGTGGTTGCCGTACGCCCCCGTGTCCATCGTCTGGTCGACGTGCATCGCGGTCAACCTGCCGTTGGTGTCGGCGCCGAGGCGGACCCGGACGCGCATGGGGTGCCGCGTCGGCGCGATCGTGAACTCGTCGCGTCGGCTGAACTCGTACTGCACGGTCCGGCCCGTGCGCAGCACGGCGAGCGTGACGAGGTCCTCGGTGAGCATCTCCTGTTTGCCGCCGAACCCGCCGCCGACCCGCTTCGCGACGACGCGCACCCGGGCCGGGTCGAGCGCGAAGACGCGGGCGATCTCGTCGCGGATCAGGAACGGGACCTGCGTGGCGGTCCGGAGCACGAGCCTCCCGTCCGGGTCCACCCACCCGCGGGTGGCGTGCGTCTCGAGGGCGGCGTGCGAGACCCGGCCGGTGCTCCAGGTGCCGTCGACGGTCGCGGCGGCGACCGCGAGGGCCGCTCCGACGTCGGCCGTCTCGCCGTGGAGGCTCGCCACGACGTTGCATGTCGGCTCGGCGATCCGGTGCTCGGCCGACGTCTTGTCGCCGTGCAGGAGGGGTGCGCCCGGTCGGCGTGCGGCGTCCGGGTCGTGCACGCTCGGCAGGACCTGGTAGTCGACGCGGAGGAGCGCACACGCCAGCTCGGCGGTCCGGACGCTGTCGGCGACGACCGCGGCGACCCGTTGTCCGCGGAACCGCAGCACGCGGTCGAGGACCCGGGTGTCGTCCGGGTCGTCGAGCCGCGACTCGTGCCGTCCGGTGGAGAACAGGACGCCGGGGTCGTCCCGGTACGTCAACACCGCGTGCACCCCGGGGAGCGCCTCGGCCGCGGTGGTGTCGATCGCGGTGATGCGGGCGTGCGGGTGCGGGCTGCCGAGGACGGCGAGGTGCAGCAGGGCCTCGGTGGCCCGGACCGCTGGGGTGTCGGGGACGTCGAGCGTGTACTCCTCCTGCCCGGTGACGACGCGCATCGCGGCCGGCGCGACGACGGACGTCCCGACCGCTGCGCCGGGGGTCGCGCACGCGGTGTTCACGACACCGTCGAGCGCGTCCTCGATCGCCCGGTACCCGGTGCAGCGGCAGAGGTTGCCCTTGAGCTTCCGGTGCCGGTCGGCCAGGTCGTCGTCGGTGAGCGTGGACGCGGTGACGACGAACCCCGCCGTGCAGAACCCGCACTGGAACCCCGGAGCCTCCGCGAACGCGCGCTGCACCGGGTGCGGGTGCTCCGGGGTGCCGAGGCCCGCTGCCGTCGTCACCGTCCGGCCGTCCATCCGGTGTGCGGGCGTGATGCAGGAGTGCACGGGCACCCCGTCGACGAGCACCGAGCAGGCACCGCAGTCGCCGGCGTCGCACCCCTTCTTCACCGACGTCACGCCGTGCTGCCGGAGGAGCGTCCGGAGGACCTGACCGGGCTGCGGTGCGACCTCCATCGGGGTGCCGTCGACCTCGATCCTCATCGGGTCCCTCCCGCTGCGGCTTCGTCGCGGAGCTCGTGTGCGGAGCGGGTGCTGACCGCGCGGCGCCAGGCGGGGGACCCGTGCGGGTCGTCGTACCAGTGGTCGTCGGACCCGAGCGCGGCCGTGAGTGCGTCGTCGAGCCCGTCGGCCGTCGGGACCCCGGCGAACCGGAACACGATCGGGCGCGGGGTAGCCGCCGTGACCACGAGCACGAACTCCTGCGCGGACCACCGTGCGGTGACGAGGGACCCCGACCGGCCGTACGGGCTGAGCGACACGCGCCGGTACCCGGTCGTCGCTCGGAGAGCCGCCTCCGGGACCTCGAAGGACCGGATGACCTCGTCGTGGCGCAGGTCGAGCGTGCGCACGCCGAGGACGAGCCGCTCGACGGGCACCCGCCGCTCCCCGCCGTCGGGTCTCCACACGACCGCGGTGGCGTCGAGCGTGACGAGCAGCGCCGTCATCGCACCCGCGGGTAGCCCGACGGCCACGTTCCCGCCGACGGTCGCGGCGTTCCAGACCTTGAACGACGCGAGCAGGGCGTTCGCGCACTGCTCGATGAGCGGCCATGCTCGCCACGACCCGTCCGGCCGGACGCGCAGCAGCGACGCGATCGTGCAGGTCGCGGCGACGGTCAGGCTGCCGGGCGCCCGTTCGACGTCGGGCCAGCCGAGCGTCGTCAGGTCGACGAGGCCGGTCAGGCCGGGCTGTTCCTCCGAGAACAGCCACGTGCCGCCACCGAGCGGGCGGTCACCGGGGGAGAACGCGAGGTCGTCGCGGTGCGACGGCGTCCGCACGGTGCGGACGGAGACGAGGTCCATGGACGGGTCCGATCAGGGCAGGGCGACGGGGGACGGTCGGCGCACCGACTCGTCGGCCGTGCGCGATCATGCCCCGGTTCCATGCCATGTCGGCAACCGTAGGGAACCGGTGTTTCAGCACCGTTTCGGGGAAGCAACAGCCGGTGGCGGTCGCCGCGCCGGAGCCGTGACCTGCTCGACGCCTGCCCGAAACACGGGGGTGCCATCCTCCGGGACATGACCGTTCCGCTGTCCACCCCCGTCGTCGTCCACGTGTTCGACCGACTCGACGACGCCGACGCCCGTGCACTCGTGACGTCCTGGGCCGCCGTGCCCCGGTGGGTCGAGGCCGTGCTCGCCGGTCGTCCGTTCGGGACCGTCGGCGCCCTCACCGCGGCGGCCGACCGGCTCGCACGCACGTGGACCGACGCCGAGGTCGAGGCCGCGCTCGCCGAGCACCCGCGCATCGGTGACCGTCCCGTCGGTGACGGGGCGGCGGCAACGGCCTCCCGGCTCGAGCAGGCTGCGTCCGCCGGTGCCGACGTGGCCACCGCCGCGGCGCTCCGGCAGGGGAACGCGGACTACGAAGCGCGGTTCGACCGGGTGTTCCTGGTCCGGGCCGCCGGGCGGACCGCGGACCAGGTCCTCGCCGAACTCCGCCGACGACTCGGCAACGACGACGACACCGAACGCACCGAGGTCGCCGACCAGCTGCGGGAGATCGCCCTCCTCCGACTCGCCAGGAGCGTCGCATGAGCCACCTCACCACCCACGTGCTCGACACCACGCACGGTCGACCGGCCGCGGGCATCGCCGTCACGCTCGTCGACGCCGACGGGGTGCTCGTCGCGTCCGGCACCACCGACCCGGACGGCCGCATCGCCGCGCTCGGCCCGGACCGCCTGCCGCCGGGGGAGTGGACGCTGACGTTCGCCACCGGCGCGTACTGGGCCGGACTCGACCTGCCGGCGTTCCACCCCCGCGTGGTCGTCGTGCTCACGGTGCCGGACGACCCCGTGCACCTGCACGTCCCCCTGCTGCTCAGTCCGTTCGCCCACTCCACCTACCGAGGGAGCTGACCCCGACCATGACCGACACCACCACGACCGACACCACCACCAGCACGTCCGTCCCGACGACCGTGCACCTCGGCGCGAACCAGTACGGGAAGGCCGAGGTCCGCCTGGTCCGGGTCACCCGCGACACCGACCGGCACGAGATCGAGGACCTCACCGTCACCACGCAGCTGCGCGGCGCGGCGCTCGCCGACTCCTACACGGACGGCGACAACGCGAAGGTCGTCGCGACCGACACGCAGAAGAACACCGTGTACGCCTTCGCCCGGGAGCACGGGGTGCACAGTCCCGAGGAGTTCCTGCTCCGGCTCGCCCGACACTTCACCACGGCGTTCGACTGGTACGACGGCGCGACGCTCTCCGCCGAGCAGCACACGTGGGAACGCATCGCCGTCGCGGGCCGCGAGCACGACCACGCCTTCGTCCGGGCCGGTGCCGGCACCCGGACCGCGGTCGTCCAGGTCGACGGCGACGACGTGCACGTCATCGCCGGCGTGACGGACCTGACGGTGCTCAAGTCCACCGGCAGCGAGTTCCACGGTTTCCCGCGGGACGGTTACACCACCCTGGCCGAGACCGACGACCGGATCCTCGCGACCTCGGTGACCGCCCGCTGGCGGTACCTGCCGGACGCGGTCGCGGCGGGCATCGACCACGACGCCGTGTACGCCGGCGTGCTCGAGACCATGCTCGCGACCTTCGCGGAACTGCACTCCCTCGCGCTGCAGCAGACGCTCTTCGCGATGGGCCGGGCGACGATCGAGGCGTTCCCCGAGATCGCCGAGGTGCGCTTCTCGATGCCGAACAAGCACCACTTCCTCGTCGACCTCGCGCCGTTCGGGCTCGACAACCCGGGCGAGGTCTTCTTCGCCGCCGACCGCCCGTACGGCCTCATCTCCGGCTCGGTCGTCCGGGACGGCGTGGCCGAGGCGCCCGCTGCGTGGACAGCGCTGCCCGGGTTCGTGTGACCGGGGCAGTTCCCCGGTGAGCGACCGCGCCGGGGGCACCACGGGCCTCCTGCTGGCGGCGGGGGCGGGCACCCGCATGGGCATGCCGAAGGCCCTGGTCCGCGACGCCGGCGGGCGACCGTGGGTCACCACGGCGGTCGACACGCTGCTCGCCGGCGGGTGCGACGCGGTCGTCGTCGTGCTCGGGGCGTCCGCCCGGGAGGCCCGTCCGCTGGTCCCGGACCGGCCGTCGGTCCGCACGGTGGTCGCCTCCGCGTGGGCGGAGGGGATGGGGGCGTCGCTCGCCGCCGGGCTCGCCGTCGTCAGGGAGGGCGACGGGGCCGCCGCGGTGGTCGTGTCCCTCGTCGACCTGCCGGACCTGCCGGTCGCGGCGGTCCGGCGTGTGCTCGACGTGCCGGGTGATCGTCGTAGGGCCCTACGCCGAGCCGTGCACGACGGACGCCCGGGGCACCCCGTCCTCGTGGGGCGGGTGCACTGGGGGCCGCTGGCGGCGGTGCTCCACGGGGACCTCGGAGCTGGCCCGTACCTGCGGTCCGCCGGCGCCGAGCGGGTCGAGTGCGGCGACCTGTGGGACGGCCACGACCACGACCGGCCGGGACCCGGCCGCCGGTGAGCCGGGCGTGGCACGGACGACGGGAGGCCCGGTACCACCGGTACCGGGCCTCCCGTCTGCGCAGGCGACGACTACGCGACCGACGCGCGCACCTCGGCGAGTGTCGGGTAGTCGGTGTAGCCCTCGGCGCCCTGACCGTAGAAGAGCTCCGGCCGCGGCTCGTTGAGCTCGGCGTCCTGCTCCCAGCGCTCGGCGAGGTCCGGGTTCGCGATGGCCGGGCGGCCGACGGCGATGGCGTCGGCGATGTCCTCGTCGACGACCATGACCGCCTCGTCGCGGGTGGTCATCGCGCTGAAGCCGGAGTTGACGACGAACGGCGCACCGGCGGTCCGACGGATGTGCTGCACCAGGTCACCGGCGGGGTCGGCGTGCAGGACGTCGATGAAGGCGAGGCCGAGCGGTGCGAGCCCCTCGGCGATCGCGCTGTAGACGGCGCGCACGTCGTCGGCGTCGTCCTCGACGACACCCTGGATACCGTGCGCCGGGGACAGGCGGATGCCGGTGCGGTCGGCGCCGATGGCCTCGGCGACTGCCGTGGTGACCTCCACTGCGAAGCGCGCGCGGTTCTCCGGCGAGCCGCCGTACTGGTCGGTCCGGATGTTCGAGTGGGTCGACATGAACTCGTGCACGAGGTACCCGTTCGCTCCGTGCACCTCGACGCCGTCGATGCCGGCGGCGATGGCGTTGCGGGCGGCCTGCACGAAGCCCTGGACTGCCTCGGCGACCTCGTCGGTCGTGAGCTCGTGGGGGACGGGCATGTCGGCCTTCGAGCCGTCGGCCAGGTGCGTCTGACCGGGGGCGGCGACGGCGCTCGGGCCGACGATGCGCGGGGTCTGCGCGATCGAGGGGTGCGAGACGCGGCCGCCGTGCATGAGCTGCATGACGATGGTGCCGCCGCGCTCGTGCACGGCGTCGGCCACGCGGCGCCAGCCGGCGATCTGCTCCTCGGTCTCGATGCCGGGCTGCCCGGGGTACGAGCGGCCCTCCTGGACGGGCCAGGTGCCCTCGGTGACGATCATGCCGAGGCTCGCGCGCTGCGCGTAGTGCTCGACGAGCAGGTCGTTCGGGACGCCGTGCTCACCGGCGCGGGTGCGCGTGAGCGGTGCCATGACGATGCGGTTGCTGAGTCGGAGGGCGCCGAGGGCGGCGGGTTCGAAGAGCTTCACGTGGAGCGGGAACACGAGCGCCGTGTTGCGTATTCCGACTTCACGCGCCGCAGCGGTCCGTCGGCGTCAGCGGCGCGGGCAGACGAGGGTGGAGGAGCGCACCTGGCCCTCCGGCCGGATCACGGTGTGCAGGGACAGCGGCTGGTGACAGATCGGGCACTCGCGGTCGACGGTCCGGTCGTCGATCCCCTCGGGGTGGCCGGCACCGATCTGTGACGGGCCCATCTTGTCGATCAGCGTCGTGTTCCAGCGTTCGTACCACCGGGCGAAGCGTCCCATGGCTGCCTTCCGTTCTTACCCTGATCGTTAGTGTACTCGCTGTTCGCCTCAGACTGCGTCGACGACCTCCAGGAGTGCGGTGAGTTCGTCCTTGAGCGCCTCGAGCCGTGCGACCGGCCATCCCAGCCGTGCCGCGACGGTGACCGGGACTGCTTCGGCGCGGTCGCGGAGTGCGCGCCCCGCGGTCGTCAGCGACACCGCGAGCTGTCGTTCGTCCTCGGTGCTCCGGCCACGACGGACGTAGCCCGACGCTTCCAGCCGCTTCAGGAGTGGGCTCAAGGTCGCGGACTCCAGACGGAGGTCGGTCGCGATCTCCCGCACCGAGCGCGGGTCACGCTCCCACAGGGCGAGCATCACGAGGTACTGCGGGTGGGTGAGGCCCATCGGTTCGAGCAGCTCGCGGTAGAGCCCGACGACGCTCCGGCTCGTGGCCGCGAGGGCGAAGCAGAGCTGCCGGTCGAGGGAGAGCGGGTCCGTCGCGGTGTTCGCCATGCAGCCACCGTACCCTTCGTGCACGAAGAGTCGCGCGAGCGGTGCCAGCGACCGGACGCACAGGAGGCCCGGTGCTGGTCTCGTGGACCGGCACCGGGCCTCCAGGCGGTGGCGCTGCTGCCTACGCGCGGTGCGCCGGCGGGTGTCCCGAACCGTGCGTCGGCGCGTCCGGCTCCGCCGGAGCGGCGTGCGACCCGTGGTGGCCGCCGCCGGACTGCGCATCGCCGACGGGGTCCGTCGCTGCCTGTCCGGCGTCGGCCTGTCCCGTGGCGGCCGGGGTGCTGCCGTCCGCGACGGAGCGGTGCCCGGTGACCGGCTGCATGCGCTCGAGCTTCGCGCCCTCCACGTCCACGTCCGGCAGGATCCGGTCGAGCCACTTCGGGATCCACCAGGCGCTCCGACCGAGCAGGTGCATCACGGCCGGGATGAGCAGCATGCGGACGACGAACGCGTCGAGCAGGACACCGAACGCCAGACCGAACCCGATCGGCTTGATGGTCGACGACTCCGAGAAGATGAAGCCCGCGAACACCGAGATCATGATGATCGCGGCCGCCGTGACCACCGCGCGGCCGGCGTGCAGCCCGCGCTGCACCGCGACCTTCGCGCTGGCCCCGTGAGCGTACGCCTCACGCATGCCGGAGACCAGGAAGAGCTGGTAGTCCATCGCGAGCCCGAACAGGATGCCGATCTCGATGATGGGCAGGAAGCTCAGGATCGGTGCCGGGTCGTGCACGCCGAACACGCTGCCGAGCCAGCCGAACTGGTAGATCGCGGTCAGGCCACCGAACGAGGCGAGCACGGACAGGATGAACCCCGCCGTCGCCGTGATCGGCACCAGGAACGACCGGAACACGATGATGAGGATGATCAGCGACAGGCCGACCACGACCGCCAGGTAGAGCGGCAGCACGTTCGCGAGCTTCTCGGACACGTCGATGTTCGCACTGGCGTTGCCCGCGACGCCGAGTTCCACCCGTCCGTCATCGGTCGAGACGCTCTGGGCGCGGAGGTCCTTGACGAGCTCCTCGGTCGAGACGCTGTCCGGGCCGCCGTTCGGCTTCACCTGGAAGGCGATGATCGTGCGGTCCTTCGACGCGCCGATCGGGAGCACGGCGTCGACGTCGTCGTTCTCCGCGAGCGCCTGGCCGATGGTGACCTCGGTCGCGGTGACGTCGTCCTCGCTGACCGCCTGCGGCAGTGTCGCGACGACGAGCAGCGGACCGTTCTGACCGGCGCCGAACTCCTGCTCGAGCGTCTTGTACGCCTTGTACTGGCTGGACTCGACCGCCTCGGACGACCCGGAGGGCAGACCGAGTCGCATCTGCGTGGCGGGGAGGGCGATCGTGCCGAGGACGGCGACGCCCGCGATGAGGGTGATGACCGCGCGCCAGGTCGACATCGGCTTGTTCGGCACCCGGACGGACCCGGTGTTGCCGATCTGCTGGCGCTCCTTCTTCCGCAGGATCCGGAGGCCGAGCAGCGACAGCAGTGCCGGCGTGAACGAGGTCGCGATGAGGATGGCGAACAGGACCGCCACCGCCCCGACCGTGCCCATCAGGCCGAGGAACGGGATGCCCGTGATGTTCAACGCCAGGAGCGCGACGATGACCGTCGTGCCGGCGAAGACCACGGCGTTGCCCGAGGTGCCGTTCGCGAGCCCGATCGACTCGTGCACGCCCATGCCCTGCTTCAGCTGCGTCCGGTGCCGGTTGAGGATGAACAGCGAGTAGTCGATGCCGACGGCCAGGCCGAGCATCACCCCCAGGACCGGCGTGACCGAGATGAACTCGACGAGGTCCGAGAACGAGAGCGACGCGAGGGTGGCGACGCCGACGCCGAGCACCGCGCTGAGGAGCGGGATCGCGGCACCGATGACGGTGCGGAGCATGAGGAACAGCACGAGCGCCGCGATGACGACGCCGATGATCTCGCCCGGTCCCAGGATCGAGGGCACACCCTGCGCGATGTCGTTGGACACGTACACGTCGACGCCGCTGATCGTCGCCGCCTCGGCGCGGTCGGAGATCTCCTGCTTCGTGGTCTGCGGGACCTCGTAGGTCGACTTCGTGAACTGCACCGTGCCGATGGCCGCGGAGTCGTCCGACGAGACGAAGCGGATGTCCTTCGACAGGTCGAGCAGGTCGGAACCCTGTTCGAGGTCACGCTCGCTGTCCTCGAGCTTCTGCGTGTTCTGGTCGATGGTCTTCTGCGCGTCGGCGAGCTGCTGCTCGCCCGCCGTGAGTTGCTGCTGCTGGGCGTCGATCTGCGCCTGCGCCTGCTCGAGCTGCTGCTGGCCGGCCTGTGCCTGCGCCTGGGCGGCGGGGCTCGCAGCCGCGGCGGCACCGGCGGCGCTGGCCTGGGCCTCCGCCTGGGCCTTCTGCGCGTCGAGCTGGGCCTGGGCGTCCGCGATCTGCTGCTTGCCGGACTCCAGCTGCTCCTTCTGGGCGTCGAGCTGCGCCTGACCGTCTTCGAGCTCCTTCCGCCCGTCGCTGATCTCCTTGCGCCCGTCGACGATCTTCTGCCGCTGGTCGTCGAGTCGCTGCTGCGTCGCGAAGCCGTCGGTCGTGCCCTTGACCCCCGGCAGGTCCTCGAGGTCCGTCAGGAACGCCTGCACGTCGTCCCGCTGGGCGCTCGTGAAGGCCCCGCCGTCCTTCGTCTGGAAGACGATCGTCCCGTTGCCGCCGTTCGCACTCGGGAACTTGTCGGCGAGTTCGTCCTGCACCTGGCTGGTCTTCGTGCCGGGGATCGAGATCGCGGAGGAGATCGTGCCCGAGAACAGGCTGAAGGTGACACCGGCGATCGCCATGAGCACGATCCAGGCGATGATCACCGTCCAGTGTCGGCGGGCCGCGAAGCGACCGAGGCGGTAGAGGAGACCGGCCATGCTGGGCGCCGTTCCTTTCGTGGTGGAGGGTTGTTGGTCGGAGTGGGGTGCGCCGGTGGACCCCGGGGGAGTGGTCGTGGAGCAGGTCAGGATTCGGGGAGGTAGCCGCTGCGGACGCTGTGCACGAGCCGCCCGAGCAGTGCGTCCCAGGCGGCCCGGGCGTCGTCGTCGAGCCGCGGTCCGGTGGTCGTGAGCCAGTGGTCGGCGATCACGACGATGCCACTCATCAACGAGTCCACCAGCAGGGCGGTGTCCAGGGCATCAGCTGCGGGATGGCGACGGGCGACCTCGCTGCGGAGGCGTCCCGTGACGCGCGCGAAGGCGGTCTGCGTCAGGGCGGTGGCCTTCGGGTCGTCGCCCTCCGGCTCGCCGAGGATCCGGTGCAGGCGGACGATGGCGCTCGGCAGGTCGGTGCCGCGGGCGGCCGACTCGAGCTCGTCGAACATCGCCGACCGTGAGCCGTCCCCGACCGGCGTGCTGGCGATCTCGGCCAGGAACCGGTCGATGATGACGGACAGGGCCTCCTCGCACACGGCCAGGCGTACCTCGTCGAGCGAGGCGAAGTGGTTGAAGACGGTGCGCCGGGCGACGTCGGCGCGTGCCGCGAGTTCGTCGACGCTGAACTCGCCGCCGCGGTCTTCGATGAGCTCGCGGGCAGCGCCGAGGATCGCCTCGCGGTGCCGTTCCTTGAGGGCAGCACGGCGATCGGGCGAGCGGGTCACGACGTCGACACTAGGTGCATCGATGCACTCGGTGCATCTTCGCCGGGCCGATCCTCAGGAACGTCCCCCGGTCGACTCAGCGCGGTGCGCGCCGGTGCCGTCCGTGTCGCTGCAGCAGTGCCACCCAGCGGGGGAGGCGGCGCTCGCCGGCGACGACCGCCTCCACGGTGCTGGACGGTGCGAATGCGAACCAGGGGCAGTTGGGGCAGACGTGCAGCCACTCGTGGACGGCGAGCCCGACACCGTAGTACTGGTTCCGGGCGACGCGGAGCGGACGTGCGCACCGGGGACAGGACAGCTTGCCGCCGTCCCGGTCGATCGCGATCGATGGGGTGGTGTCTGCAGTGGTGCGTGCATCGTCGACAGCAGTCATGGCCCGAACCTCTCCGGTGTCCCGTCACGCTCCGTTGCGTGGCTGTGCGGAGAGGATACGACGCGTCCGGCCGCGTCGCACACCCGGTCACCGCCGTGTCCCGTGGACGCGGAGCCGGGTGTGCGGCGCTGCCGGTGCGGGTGGTGTCAGCGGAGCTGACGGAACGTCGCGCGGATGTCGGCGACGAGCAGTTCCGGCTGCTCGAGCAGGGCGAAGTGGCCGCCGCGGGCGACCTCGCTGAAGTGCACGAGGTGCGTGTACCGACGTTCGGCCCAGCGGCGGGAGCGTCGGACGTACTCGCCCGGCATGATGCTCAGGCCGACCGGGACGGTGAGCGGTGCCTCCACCGTGCCGGGGTTCGCCCACCCCGTCCGGTTCGCCTCCCAGTACATCCGCGCCGAGGATGCCGCGGCGTTCGGGAGCCAGTAGAGCATCACGTCGTCGAGCACCTCGTCGCGGGTGAACAGCCGCTCGGCGTCGCCGTGTTCGTCGTGGGAGCCGCCGACGTCCTGGAACATCGCGTAGATCCACGCGGCCAGGCCGACCGGGGAGTCGCTGAGTGCGTAGCCGATCGTCTGGGGGCGCGTCGCCATCTGCTGCGAGTAGGCGGACAGTTCCTGCCAGTAGTGGCCGCTCTCCTGGAGCATCGCCTGCTCCTCCGGGGAGGCGTTCCGGACTTCGTCGTCGGTCGGCATGAACAGCGCCATGTTGAGGTGGATGCCCGCGAGCCCGATCCCCTCGGCGGCTTCGAGCGCGGCGAGTCCGGCGGTCACGGTCGCGCCGAGGTCGCCGCCCTGTGCGAACCAGTCCGTGTACCCGAGACGGTGCATCAGCACCGACCACGCACGTGCGGTGCGCGCCAGGTCCCAGCCCGGGGTGGTCGGCTTCCCCGAGAACCCGAACCCGGGCAGGCTCGGGATGACGAGGTGGAACGCGTCCTCCGGCGCGCCGCCGTGGGAGACCGGGTCCGTGAGTGGCCCGATCGCGTGCCGGAACTCGAGGACGGAGCCGGGCCAGCCGTGGGTGAGGAGCAACGGCCGCGCTCCCGGCTCGGCCGATCGGACGTGGAGGAAGTGCACGTCGAGCCCGTCGATCGTCGTCGTGTGCTGGCCCCATCCGTTCAGGAGCGTCTCGACCCGTCGCCAGTCGTAGTCGGTCGCCCAGTGCTCGACCAGGGCGCGGACCTTCTCGAGCCGCGGACCCTGCGAGGTGTCGGGCACGGTCTCCCGATCGGGCCACCGGCTGGCGAGCAGGCGCTGCCGGAGTTCGTCGAGTTCCTCCTGCGGGACGTCGAGGGTGAAGGGGGTGATCGCGGCCTGGTCGCTCATGGTGGGCTCCTCGTCGGGGAACGACTTGCTCCCGCTCGGAGATGATCTTTGCACAAGACGATCTCGGAGGTGTACCGTCTGCTGCATGGACGATCGAGTGACGACAGGCGACCTCCCTGAGATCGACTGGGACGCGCAGGGCATCGAGACCGAGCTCGGTTGGGCCGTCCCCCTCGTCCTCCAGGAGTACGTCCGGCTCGGGAGCGTGGCGGTCGCGGACGTCCCCGGCGGTCCCCGCGGCTACCAGGTGCTCGTGGCGACCACGACGGAAGAGGCCTCCTCGCAGCTCCTGCTCGCGAACCGACTCGGCATCGACAAGACCCAGATGACCTACGTCATCGACGCGCTCGAGGCCGGCGGGTTCGTCGAACGCCGACCGGACCCGACCGACCGCCGTGTCCGTCAGGTGCACCCGACCGACGCCGGGCGCGCCCTGCTCAGCCGCACCCGCCGGACCCTCAGAGCCGCCGAGGAGGTCCTCATGCGCCACCTCGAGCCGGACGAACAGACCACGATGCGTCGGCTCCTGGCCCGCGTCGCGCTCGCCGCCGGGTCAGGGACAGCAGGAGCGCGCGGGGACGACCCCGCGTTCGAGCACCCCCTCGCCGTCCCGGAGCGATCCCGGCGGCGCACGCAGACCACCACCTCGTCGACCTCGTCGACCACCCCACAGTGAGGCCACTCCCCATGACCAGTACCGTCCTCGTCGCCGGCGCCACCGGCGACCTCGGCCAGCGCATCGTCCGCGAACTCCTGGAGCGCGACGTCCGCGTCCGGGTCCTCACCCGCCCCGGGAGCGGGACCGCCACCGACCTCTTCGGCGCCGACCCGCGCGTCGACGTGGTCGCCGCGGCGTACACGGACCACGCGGCCCTCACCGAGGCCGTGGCAGGGGTCGACGTCGTCGCCTCGGCCGTCAGCGGGACCCGTCCCGTGATCGTGGACGCGCAGCGCGCCCTGCTCGCGGCGACCGTCGCGGCCGGCGTGCCGCGCTTCATCCCGTCGGACTACTCGGCCGACTACCGACGCATCACGCCCGGCACGAACCGCAACTTCGAACTCCGACGCGAGTTCGCCGCCGAGGTCGACGCCGCGCCCGTCCGCGCGACGTCGATCCTCACCGGCATGTTCACGGACCTGCTCACCGGCCAGGCGCCGATGATCCTGTTCGGGCGGCGCCGGGTCCTGTTCTGGTCCTCCGCCGACCAGGTCCTCGACTTCACCACGAAGGACGACGTCGCCCGCGTGGTGGCCCTCACCGCGTTGGACGACGACGCCCCGCGCGTCGTCGAGACGGCGGGCGACCACATCTCGGCACGGGACGTCGCGCACATCATGAGCGAGTTGACCGGGACCGCCTTCCGCCTGCAGTGGGCCGGCACGACCGGGACGCTCTCCGCGATGAGCGCGGTCGGGAAGCGGCTGTCGGGGAACCCGGACGAGACGTTCCCGGCCTGGCAGGGGATGCAGTACTTCGTGAGCATGTTCAGCGGGGAGGCGCAGCTGCGGCACGTCGACGACGACCGCTACGGTCCGCACACCTGGACGACAGTCCGCGACGTGCTCCGAGCACACCTCGAGCCGGACGCGACCCGGTGACGGAGGGGCCGTGACGCCCCGGACGGAGGACCGTTAGCGTGGCGGCCATGACGCAGATCGACCTGACCGGCCGGACCGCCCTGGTGACCGGCTCCACGCAGGGCATCGGACTCGCGATCGCAGTGGACCTGGCCCGCGCCGGGGCGTCGGTGGTCGTGAACGGACGCGGTTCGGACGGGGTGCAGCGGGCGATCGGTGCCGTCCGCGATGCCGTCCACGGGGCGCAGGTCGTCGGTGTCGCCGCCGACCTGTCCACGGCGGACGGCGCGGCCGCGGTGCTCGACGCGCACCCGCACGTCGACGTGCTCGTCAACAACCTCGGGATCTTCGGCAGCCGCGACCCGTTCGCGATCACCGACGACGAATGGCGCCACTACTTCGAGGTGAACGTCCTCTCCGCGATCCGCCTGATCCGCTCCTACCTGCCCGCGATGACCGAGCACGGGTACGGGCGCGTGGTGTCCATCGCGAGCGACTCCGCCGTCGTCACCCCGGCCGAGATGATCCACTACGGCATGACGAAGACGGCACTGCTGGCCGTGACGCGGGGGTTCGCCAAGGCCGTCAAGGGCACGGGCGTCACCGTCAACACCGTGATCGCCGGACCGACCCACACCGCCGGCGTCGAGGACTTCGTCGCCGAGCTGGTCGGCACCGACCTGCCCTGGGACCAGGCACAGCGCACGTTCATGCGGGAGCACCGGCCGCAGTCCCTCGTCGAGCGCCTGCTCGAACCGGAGGAGGTCGCCCACATGGTGACCTACCTCGCGTCGCCGCTGGCGTCCGCCACGACCGGTGGTGCGCTCCGCGCGGACGGCGGGTACGTCGACGCGATCCTGCCGTGACCGGGCGACGGGGCGGGCACACCCGGGTGGCAGCGCTCGCCGCGGTGGTGGCCCTGTCGCTCGGCATCGCCGGGTGCCAGGACGCAGCTGCGTCCGATGCGACGCACAGCCCGTCCGGGATGGCCGCCGCGACCTCCGGACAGTCGACGCCGACGCCGACGTCGACTCCGGCAAGGATTCCGGCACCGACGACGGACGCGGCCGCTGAACGGGCCTTCGCGGCACTCGAGACCGAGCACGACGCCCGGCTCGGCGTCGTCGCGATCGACACCGGCAGCGGGGTCGGTGTCGCACACCGGGCCGACGAGCGGTTCGCGTTCGCCTCGGCGGCGAAGGTGTTCATCGCCGCGACCGTGCTCGACGCCGCCGCACCGGACGACCTCGACGCCGTCGTGCCGATCGGACAGGGCGACGTGCTCTCCTACGCGCCGGTCACCGGTCAGCACGTCGGCTCGGGCATGACGGTGCGCGCACTGCTCGCGGCGATGGTGCGCTCGAGTGACAACACGGCGGCGAACCTGCTCGTGGCCAGGGTCGGCGGGCCGGCTGCCGTGCAGCGGTGGCTCCGCGGCATCGGGGACGACGTGACCCGGGTCGACCGCGTCGAACCGGACCTGAACGAGGCCGTGCCCGGTGACGAGCGGGACACGACCACCCCGGCCCAGTTCGCCGCCGATCTCCGCACGGTCCTGCTGGGCGGTGCCCTCGACCCCGACGACCGCGCGTTGCTCGTCGACCTGATGCGCGGGACGACGACGGGTGCGGGGACGATCCGCGCGGGCGTGCCCGAGGGCTGGACGGTCGCGGACAAGACCGGCACCGGGTCGTACGGCGTGCGGAACGACGTCGGGATCGTGACACCGCCCGGGCGCGACCCGATCGTGCTCGTCGTGATGACGCGCCACGACACCACGGACGCCGAGCCGGACGACGCGCTCGTCGCCGCTGCCACCCGCGCGGCCCGCACCGCCCTGCAGGGCTGATCCCCGGTCGGTCAGCGGGGGAGCACCGCCGACCACCGCTCGACGGCGTCGTAGGCGCGCTCGCGCACCGGCGCCGCCGAGAGCACGACGTCGTGCAGCGCGCCGTGCAGTCGGCGGACCGTCACCTCGTCGCCGAGTGACAGTGCGCGTCTCGCGACGGCGTCGACGTTGAGGGCCACGTCGGCGTGGGACATGCCCTCGTTCCACCGCGGCTGCAGCATGCTCTTGTCGCTGAGCATGACGAGCACCGGGACCGTGAGGCCGAGCCCGTGCGCGACCCGCTCCTGCCCGGCGAACACCGCGGCGAGCCAGCCCGGGTGCAGCGGGAAGCCGCGTTCGGGTCGCCACCGTTGGTCGTACGTCCACGACCCCTCCGCGGAGCTCGACACCGTGCGTGTGTAGAAGCCGGGGTCGACCGCCGGCATCGGCGCGAGGGGGTTCCGCTTCGCACCCAGCTTGATGACCGGCGCGACGACCGCCCGCCCGATCGCGTCGGCTTGGAACTCGAGCCACGGGCTGTTCAGCACGAGTCCCTCGACGAGCGCCGGGTGCCGCGCTGCCCAGAGCGCCAGCGTGAGCCCGCCCGTGGAGTGGCCCATCGGCACGAGCCGCCGGCGCTGCCCGGGGTGCTCTGCCCGGATCGCGTCGAGCGCGGCGGCGATGTCCTCGTCGTAGGTGGCCAGGTCGCCCACGTGCCCGGGCGTCTGGTGCGGCCGCAGGCTCCGCCCGTACTTCCGCAGGTCGAGGGCGTGGAAGCGGGCGCCGAGCCGTTCGACGCGCTCGGCGAGCTCGGTCTGGAAGAAGTAGTCCGACCACCCGTGCACGTACAGGACGTCGACGTCGTGCAGCGGACCGGCGTGGGGTCGGAGCCGGTCGGTCATCGTCCGCCGCCGACGGACCAGGGTGGCGACGACCGGGCCTTCGGCGTCCTCGCCGAGCGGGAGCTCGAGTCGCTCGTACGGCGGGCCGAGGACGTCCTCGTGCCACCCCGCGTCGGTCATGCCTCGTTCCTACCGCACGACGCTGCGCGACGACGGACGGGAGGTCCCCACCGCACCTTCTGGTGGCGGGCCTCCCGTCCGTGGTCGTGGGGCGGCTCAGGCGACCGGCTCGCTGTCGTCGAGCCAGCCGGCGAGCTTCGTCATGTAGTCGGCCTGTGAGGCGTAGTCGAGCGCCGGGAATGTGAAGCTGTGCACCTGACCGGCCTGCAGGGCCGGGTCGTCGGCGAACGTGGGCTGCTTCTCGAGGTCGGCCACCTGGTAGCCCTGCTGCGACAGCAGGATGACGTCGGCCGAGATCTGGCCCGCGTTCTCCCAGCTGTAGATGCCCCAGTAGAAGCCCTTCGGCTTCGGGGTCACCAGGTCGACGCCGAAGTCGCTCCACATCTGCAGCGTGGGCTCGTCGGACGGGCGGGTGACGTAGGCGCCGTCACCGTCGGCGTACATCGAGACGACGGACAGGCCGCTCTCCTCGGACGCGGTCCGGAGGGTCTCCTTCGCCGTGTCGAACTGCTGCTCCGCGGACTCCACGGCGGACTCGTCGGCGCCGAGGTCCTCGGCGAGGTCGGCGATGTCCTCGATGACGTCGAGGCCCTTGCCGCCCCACTTGACCGTCGCGACGGGGGCGATCGCCTCGACCTGCTCCTGCTGCTCCTTGTCCTTGAAGCCGTAGGCCGGCTGCGAGGCGTCGAGCGTGCCCTCCGCGTCGGTCGGGTAGACCGAGGTCACGACGAGGTCGGGCTTCAGCGCGGCGAGCTGCTCGAGGTCGATGTCGCCGTACGCGGTGCCGAGCTGCGTGATGCCGTCCTGATCGAGGTCGTCGAAGCGGGCGTCCTTCGCCATCGGGAGCTGGCCGAAGGTGCCGACGGGGCGGAGGCCGTACTCGATGAACGAGATCGCGATGTCGTTCAGGACCACGACGCGCTCCGGCGTGTGGTCGACCTTCACCGTCGTGCCCATGGCGTCCTCGTACGACCAGGCCCCGGACGACGCCTTCGCGTCGTTGCCGGTGTCGTCGGAGGCACCGGTGCCGGAGCACCCGGTGAGGATGAGGGCCGTCGCGGTGACGGCGGTCAGGAGGGCGGCACGAACGGAGCCGCGGCGGGGAGTGTTCACGTTAGGTGAGCCTAACCTAACCAGGAGTTCCGCACCAGTCCGGGTCGCCCTCCGCCTCAGTCCGCGTGCCCGTCCGCCTCCGGCACGACCATCGGCGAGCCGGTCACCGGGTCCGGGACGACCCGCGCGTGCAGCCCGAACGCCCGCTCGAGCAGTGCCGGCGTGAGGACGTCCACCGGGGACCCGTCGGCGACGACCCCGCCGTCGTGGAGCACCACGAGGCGGTCGGAGTAGCGGGCGGCCAGCGTGAGGTCGTGCAGCACCATGACGACCGTGGCGCCCTGCTCCCGGTTGATCCGACGCACCAGACGCAACACGTCGAGCTGGTGCGCGAGGTCGAGGTAGGTGGTGGGTTCGTCGAGCAGGAGCGTGTCCGCCCGCTGCGCCAGGACGAGCGCGATCCAAGCGCGCTGCCGCTGCCCGCCGGACAGGCTCGCGACGTCGCGGTGGGCGACCTCGGTCAGACCGGTCGCGGCGATGGCGTCCTCCGCCACGGCGGCGTCCTCGGCGGTCCAGGGTCGGGCCCACGACTGGTGCGGGTTCCGGCCGCGCATCACGAGGTCGAGCACGCTCGTCCCGGCGGGCGCGAGGGGCGACTGCGGGAGGATCGCGAGCTTCCGCGCGACCGCCCGGTTCGCCTCCTTCCGGATCGGCGCACCGTCGAGCAGCACCTCGCCGGACTGGGGCTTGAGCACGCGGCCGAGCGCCTTGAGGAGCGTCGACTTGCCGCAGCCGTTCGCGCCGAGGAACGTCGTCACCGTGCCCCGCTCCACCGCCAGGTCGAGGTCGCGGAGCACCGGGTGCTTGTCGTACCCGACGGACAGGCCACGGGCCTCCAGGACGGGTCCGGCGTGCACGCGGTCCGGCGTGGTCACGGCCGCGGGGGCCGGCGGGGTCGTCGTGGTCATCGGGACATCTCCTTGCGGTGACGGATGAGGAGCCAGATCAGGTACGGGGCGCCGATCACGGTGGTGACGATGCCGACGGGCACCTGCCAGGGGAACGCCGACCGGGCGAGCAAGTCCGCGCCGAGCACGAGCACCGCGCCGAGGGCCGCCGACAGCAGCAGCGGCGGACGGTTCGTCCCGGCCAGACGCACGGCGATCTGCGGCACGACGAACGCGACGAACCCGACCGGGCCCGCGGCAGCGACCGCCGCGGCCGTGAGGACGACCGCCAGGCCGATGACGAGCAGCCGGTGCCGCTGCACGCCGAGGCCGACGCCGGTGGCGACCTCGTCCCCGAGCTGCCCGATCCCGAGCGCCGCCGACGTGGCGAGCGCGATCGGGACGCCGACCGCGGCGATGACGAGGAGCGGCCACACGGTCGTCCACGACGTGCTCGAGAGACTGCCGACGAGCCACTGCGAGGCCGCGGTCGCCTGGGTGATCTTCGCGCGGACGAGCAGGTAGCTCGTGACCGCGTCGAGCGTCGCGCTCGCCCCGATGCCGACGAGGATCAGGCGGTGGCTCTGCACCCCGCCACGCCAGCCCAGGCCGTAGACGACCGTGGCGGCGACGAGCGCCCCGATCGTGGCGGCGACGGGGATGCCGCCGCCGAGGACCAGGGCGCTCACCGAGTAGCTGCCCCCGCCGAGGACGACCGCGGCCACGGCGCCGACGCTCGCGCCCGAGGTCACGCCGATGATGTCCGGCGTCCCGAGCGGGTTGCGCGTGAAGGTCTGCGTCAGGGCTCCGGCGACCGCCAGGGTCACGCCGACGAGGGCCCCGGTCAGGACGCGGGGGAGGCGCAGGGTCGTCACGATGAACGACTCCGGCCCGGACTCGAGTCCGAGCAGCGCCCGCACGACCGTGCCCGGTGCGATGAAGGTCGAGCCGATCGCGACGCCGAGCACGACGAGCAGCAGGGCGGCGACCACGGCGACGACCGAGGTGGTGAGGACCCGCGGACGCCAGGCGAGCCCGATCGGCCCGATGCGGATGCCCTTCCGGGCCCCGGCCGGTGTCGCGGCGGGCGCGGTCGTGGTCGCCGCACTCACAGGGACACCAGCGATCGACGGCGTGCGACGGCGACGAACACCGGTCCGCCGATGACGGCGAGCACGATCCCGACCTCGACCTCGGCGAACCCGCCCACGAGTCGGCCCACGACGTCGGCGAGCAGGACGAGCGCGGCACCGAGCAGCGCCGAGGCGGGCAGGGTCCAGCGGTGGCCGGTGCCGACGACGGCCCGGGCGACGTGCGGGACGGTCAGCCCGACGAACGCGACCGGACCGGCGGCTGCCGTCGCGCCCGCGGCGAGGAGCGTGATGCCACCGAGGCCGACGAGCCGGGCGGTGAGCAGGTCCTCCCCGAGTCCCTTCGCGAGCTCCGAGCCGAGGCCGAGCGCGTCGAGGGCGCGGGTGTTCCAGATCGCGAGCACGAGTCCGACGGCCATGAACGGCCACGCGGCCTGCAGGACGTCGAGCTGTCGGCCGGACAGTGACCCGACGACCCAGAGCCGGTACGCGTCGAGGGACTCCTGGTCGGTGAGGACGATGAACGAGGTCAGGGCGCCGAGCAGCGCGGACACCGCGGCGCCGGCCAGGGCGAGGGGGACGGGGCTCGCGGTCCCGCTGCCGGCGACCGTGACGGAGAAGACGACGACGCTGGCGACCAGTGCGCCGACCAGGGCGAACCAGACCGAGGCGCCGGTGCTCGTGACACCGAAGACGTACACGCCGAGCACGACGGCGAGGCCGGCGCCGGCGGAGACGCCGAACAGCCCGGGGTCGGCGAGCGGGTTCCGCGTGTGCCCCTGCATGAGGAGCCCGGCGATCCCGAGCGCGGCGCCGACGCTCGCGCCGATCAGCGTGCGGGGGATGCGGGAGCCCCAGACGACGGCCTCGTCGGTGCCCGAGCCGCTGCGGGTGAGGCCGGCGAGCACCCGGTCCACGCCGATGTGGTTGCTGCCGAGGAGCATGCTCGCGACCGCTGCGCCGAGCACCAGCACCGCCAGCCCGAGCAGGACGCCGACCCGACGACGAGCCGTCCGCCGGTGGACGCCGGTGGCACCGATCACCGCTCCGGGAGGGGCAGCGGGCGCGGTTCGGACGGCGAGGGGAGGGGGTGGCACGGGAGCCATATTAGGTTAGCCTTCCCTCATGGCGAAGATCCCGAGGCTGATGCCCGAGAACCCGCGGCTGTTCCGGGCGCGGGTCGTCCGTACCGAACGGCACACCCCGTCGGTCCACCGCGTCACCATCGCGAGCGACGAGATCCGCGACTTCCCGTTCCTCGGCTTCGACCACTGGTTCCGCCTGTTCCTGCAGCGCCCCGAGCAGGACGCCTTCCGGATGCCCGAGCTCGACGGCGCCACGTGGTGGCCGCAGTACCTCCGCATCCCCGAGGAGTCGCGACCGCACTGCGCCAACTACACCGTCGCCGGACACCGGCCGGAGCTCGGCGAGATGGACATCGACTTCGTCGTGCACACCGACCAGGACGGCGGACTCGAGGGCCGCGCGGCGATCTGGGCCTGCAGCGCCCGACCCGGTGACGAACTCGCCCTGCTCGACCAGGGCTGCATCTTCGACTGCCCCGACGACGCCAGCGAGGTCGTCATCGCCGCCGAGGAGACCGGCCTGCCCGCCGTCGTCGGCATCGCCCGCTCGCTCCCGCGCGACGCCGTCGGCCGCATCATCCAGGAGGTCCCGACCGCGGACGACGTCCGCGACCTCGACGCCCCCGCCGGGGTCACCGTGACGTGGCTCGTGCGCGGCGACGCCACCGCGGTGCCCGGTCGTGCGGCGCTCGCCGAACTGCAGCGGCACGTGCCCTGCGACGACCGCGGCTACGCCTTCGTCGTGGGGGAGTCCCGACTCGCCACCGAGGGCCGCCGCCACCTGCACCGCGCCGGGCTGCCCAAGTCGCGGATCACGTTCTCCGGCTTCTGGAAGCACGACGCACGGATGCCCGTCCCGGCCTGAGCGGCGCGCGTATCCTCGCGCCATGAGCTGCCGCCTGAGCGAACTGGTCCTCAACTGCGACGACCCCGAGGCGCTGTCGCGCTTCTGGTGCGCCGTCCTCGGCTACGTCGAACTCGGCGCGGACGAGGACGGCATCGAGATCGGCCCGGCGTCCGGCTTCGGCGGTGCTGCGCCCACGATCATCCTCTCCCGCGTGCCGCACGCGAAGACCCAGCCGCTGCGCCTGCACCTCGACGTCAACCCGGTCGACCGCGACCAGGACGCGGAACTCGAGCGGCTCCTCGCACTCGGTGCCCGTCCGGCCGACGTCGGGCAGACGGGCGACGAATCGTGGCACGTGCTGCAGGACCCCGAGGGCAACGAGTTCTGCCTGTTGCGCACGCGGCTCGCTCCGCTCGCCTCCGCCTGAGACCACCCACGACGGACGGGAGGCTCCCCACCGGCTGGTGGGGAGCCTCCCGTCCGTCATGCGGTCCGGACCACGGTCCGGGCCGGGTCAGCCCTTCAGGCCGGAGCCCGTGACGCCCTCCACGATCTGCCGCTGGAAGACCAGGTAGAGGATGATGAGCGGCAGCGCCGCGAGGAGCGCGCCCGCCTGGATGTCGGCGTACCGCTGGCCGAAGCTGCCCTGGACCGTGGCGAGCCCGACCGGGATCGTCATGAGGTCCGGGTTCGACAGCACGAACAGGGGCAGCAGCAGGTTGTTCCACACCCCGACGAAGGTCAGGATCGTCACCGCGGCGATCACCGGACGCGACAGCGGCAGGATGACCGACCAGTAGACCTTCCAGATGCCGGCACCGTCGATGCGTGCCGCCTCCTCGAGCTCCTTCGGGATGCCGTCGAAGAACTGCTTGAAGATGAACACCGCGATCACCGCCGGGACCTGCGGGAAGATCACCGACCAGTAGGTGTTCAGCAGGCCGACCGCGTTGAGCTCCTGGAAGATCGGGATGATCAGGACCTGCGTCGGGATCATGATGCCCAGGATGATGAGCAGGAACGCCACGTTGCGGCCGCGGAACACGAGCCGGGACAGCGCGAAGGCCGCCATCGAGGCGAACAGCACCGTGAGCACCGCGGTGATGACGCTCGTGATGCCGCTTGCGAGGTACCAGTTCCAGATGTCGCCGGACTGGAACAGGGACGAGTACGAGTGCACCGTCGGGTTCCAGTCCGACAGGATCTTGCCGGCGCCGAGCGCGGCCACCCCGTTGTCGGAGAGGGACGTCTTCAGCGCGAACAGGCTCGGGATGAGCCAGATGATCGCGAAGACCGTCAGGACGACGCCGGAGGCGATGGTGAAGCCCCTGCCGGAGACACCGATCTTGGCGGCGCTCGTCGGGGCGGCCGAGGAGACACCGGTACGGAGCTTGGCACGGCCGGTGGTGATGCTCTCGGTGGTGGTCATCTCAGGCCCCGATCTCACGCTTGGCGGCAGCGCGCTCGACGAGCTGCCGGATGACCGCGATCGCGACGATCACGATGAACAGGAGGACGGACGCCGCGGACGCCGCGCCGAGTCGGTTGTCGGTGAAGCCGACGCCGGTGATGAGCTGCAGCGAGACCTGGGTCGAGATGCCCGGGCCGCCGTTCGTCATCAGGTAGACCTGGTCGAAGATCTTCAGGGACGCGATGATCTGCAGCAGGATGACGAGCGTCGTGGTGCGGCCGAGCAGCGGCAGCGTGATGGACTTGATCTGCTGCCAGTTCGAGGCACCGTCGACCGCGGCCGCTTCGTACAGCTCGCGCGGGATCTCCTGCAGGCCGGCCAGGTACAGCACGAAGTTGAAGCCCAGCGTCCACCAGACGGTCGCGATCGCGACGCCGATCATCGCCGTGTTCGGGCTGGAGAGCATGCCCGAGCCCGGGGTCATGCCGAGTGCGGTCTGCAGGCTCGCCCACAGGCCGGTGCTCGGCGTGAAGATGAACACCCAGATGAGGGAGATCGTCGCCGAGGGCAGGATGAACGGCAGGAAGAACGCCAGGCGGAAGAACCACTGCCCCTTGTTCATCCGGTTCGTCAGCACGGCGAAGACGAACGCCAGGATCACCAGCGGCGGGGTCGTGTACAGGGTGAACTGGAGCGTGTGCCAGAGCGACGACCAGAAGTCGCTCCGCCCGAGCATCTCGGCGTAGTTCGCGAACCCGGCGAAGCTGCCGAGCCCGGTGCGCACGGTCGAGGTGTTGAAGAAGCTCGTGACGATCATCCAGATCGTCGGGCCGAGCAGGAAGGCCACGTAGAACAGGCCGAAGGGGGCGAGGAACAGCCACCCGCTGCGGCCCTGGCCGCTGGTGATGCTGGTCCGGTGTGAGCGGAGCCGCCGTGGTGCAGTGGCCGCATCCGTGGGGCGGTCGAGGACTGGTGCTGTGGTCACGTCATCGTGCCTTTCGCGGGGTGTTCACGGTGTTCGCGCGCCTGGTCACAGGGGGCTCGGGGTGTTGAGGTAGGTCGCCAGTTGGCTCTTGATGGCGCGGAGTGCCTGGGCCGGGCTCGAGCTGCCCTGCTGCACGAGCGCGAGCTGGGCGCCGACGGTGCCCTCGAAGGTCGACCCGGACCCGCCGTACCAGGCGGCGTCGTCGAAGACCGCCGTCTCGGCCGCGGCGGCGTAGTTCGACTGCGGGGTGAGCTCCTTGTACGCGGTGCTGTCGAAGGTCGGCATGTACGCGGGGACGTGGCCGCCCTCGGCCCAGGTCAGGCTCTGCTCGAGCATCTGCTTGATGAAGAGCATGTGCTGCTTGCGCTGCTCGGGCGTGCGGTCCTTCTTCGGCAGGATGAAGGTGTGCGCGTCGGCCTGCGTGGCGGGCTTGTCGTACAGCTGCGGGATCGGCGCCATGCCGAACTCGAGCCCCTTGATCGACTGGGCGGTGCTGATCTCCCACTCACCCTGCATGAAGAAGCCGGCCTTGCCGTCGAACATGAGCGACTGCGCGGTGGCGTAGTCGAGGGCCTTGTTGAGCCACCCTTCCTTCACCCACTTCTGGGTGCGGCTGGTGACCTCGTTGTAGGCGTCCTCGTTGACGGTGAGCTTCGCGCCGCCGTCGCTGATGAACGGCGTCGCGCCCTCGATCTGGTTGTACATCGTCCAGAAGAAGCGCCACGGGGTCGCGGTCTCGGGCACGACGTTCGCGACGTTCAGCGCGTTGCCGCCGGTGACCTTCGACACCGCGGCGAGGGCACGCTCGAAGTTCTCCATCCCGTCCAGGTTCGTGAGCTGGTCGTCGCTGTCGAGCAGACCGGCCTTGCGGCAGACGTCGACGTTGTAGAACAGCACGAACGGGTGCGTGTCGAGCGGGATCGCGATGTTGTTGCCGTCGGTCTTCTGCGCCGTCCAGGCCTTCTGGTTGAAGTCGCTCGCCTTGAGGCCCACGCTCGCCAGGTCGTCGGCCGTGATCGGGTCGAGCAGGTCGCCGTCCCAGAGCGGCTTCGCGCGGGTCAGGTGCGCGATCGCGACGTCCGGCGGCTTGTTCCCGACGGTCGCCAGTGTGACCTTCGAGTAGTACGGGTTGCCCCACGCGAACGTCGTCGCCTGCAGGGCGGAGGAGCCGCCGTGCTGCTTCGCGTACCCGTCCTCCATGGTCTTCATGCGGACGCCGTCACCGCCACCGAACAGGTTCCAGAAGACGAGCGTCTCGGGGGCGAGCGGGGTTCCGGCGAGCCCGGCGGAGAGGGGGCTCGCGCAGGCGGCCAGCGGCAGCACGGTGGCCGCCGCGGCTCCGGCGGCGAGCAGGCTCCTGCGGGTGAACGCGGACCCGCGGGGTGGCGGGACGGGACGGTTCGGCATGGCATCACTCCATCGGGACGGGCCGAAGCGGGACGTCATCCAGGGGAGGAGTGCTGTCCCGTTCTCGGGGCGTCGGTGCCCCGTGAGCGCTCACGTTAGCGCCGCGCCGTCGGGCGCGCCAGCCCTTCCGTCCCGTGTCGACACCCGATAGCGTTTCCCTCAGGTGAGCGCTCACTTCCGTGACGCCGCGGAACACAACTGCTCGACGCACAGCCTGATCGAAGGAGATCATCCATGCCCCGCACACACCTCGTCCTCGACTCCGCGTTCACGGTGGGCCCGGTGCGGCGCCGACTGTTCGGCGGGTTCGTCGAGCACCTCGGGCGGCACGTCTACGACGGCATCCACGAGCCCGCGCACGAGTCGGCCGACGAGCACGGCTTCCGGAAGGACGTCATCGAGCTGGTCAAGGAGCTCGGCGTCACGACCATCCGCTACCCCGGCGGCAACTTCGTCTCTGGCTACAAGTGGGAGGACGGCGTCGGCCCCGTCGACCAGCGTCCCCGCCGGCTCGACCTGGCCTGGCACTCGACCGAGACGAACGAGGTCGGCCTGCACGAGTTCCAGCAGTGGCTCGACTCGGTCGGCTCCGAGCTGATGCTCGCGGTGAACCTCGGCACCCGCGGCACCGCCGAGGCGATCGAACTCCTCGAGTACGCGAACATCCCCGGCGGGACGGCCCTGTCCGAGCAGCGCCGGGCGAACGGCAAGGACGAGCCGTTCGGCATCACGATGTGGTGCCTCGGCAACGAGATGGACGGACCGTGGCAGCTCGGCCACAAGAACGCCGAGGACTACGGCAAGCTCGCGGCGATGACCGCCAAGGCCATGCGGCAGATCCAGCCCGGTCTGGAACTGGTGGCGTGCGGGTCGTCGGGCGCGTCGATGCCCACGTTCGGCGAGTGGGAGCGCACCGTCCTCGAGCACGCGTACGAGGACGTCGACTACATCTCGGCGCACGCGTACTACGAGGAGGACGACGACCTCACCTCGTTCCTGGCGTCCGGCGCCAACATGGACCACTTCATCAAGACGGTCACGACCGCGGCGGACCACGTGCAGGCGCACAAGAAGTCCGACAAGCGCATCGACATCTCGTTCGACGAGTGGAACGTCTGGTCGATCACGAAGTGGGAGGAGAAGGCGAAGACCTTCACGCTCGAGGACTGGCCGGTCGCCCCGCGCCTGCTCGAGGACGTCTACACGGTCGCCGACGCCGTCGTGCTCGGCGGGCTGCTCATCTCGCTCCTCCGCCACGCCGACCGCGTCGCCTCCGCGTCGATCGCGCAGCTCGTCAACGTCATCGGCCCGATCATGACCGAGCCCGGGGGCGAGGCCTGGCGTCAGACCACGTTCTTCCCGTTCTCGGTGACGTCGCGCCTGGCCCACGGCACGTCGCTGAACGTGGTCGCGTCGGGCGACACGGTCGACGGCGGCAAGCACGGCACCGTGCCCGTCGTCGACTCGGCCGCCACCGTCGAGGACGGCCGCGCCGCGGTGTTCCTCGTCAACCGCCACCAGACCGAGAGCACCACGGTGACGATCGACCTCGCCGGCCTGTCGGTCGAGGGCGACGTGCACGCCGAGGGCATCTGGGACGACGACCTGCACGCCGTGAACGACCTGACGGACACCGCCCGCGTCGGCCTGAAGACGAATGAGTCCGTCCGCCGCGAGGGCGACACGATCACGATCGAGCTCCCGCCCGTGTCCTGGACGGCGATCTCGATCGGTTGAGCGCCTCGGTGCACGCTGCGTGCGGCGGGCACCGAGTGAGCAGAGGACGCCGGGTCCCCGCGGGGCCCGGCGTTCCTCGTGTCCGGCGGACGGCCGGTTTGGCCGGGGGGGGGGGGGGGGGGACATTCGCGCTGAGCGACACCGTTCGCGGCTGCTGCCCCGAACGGTGTCATTCACCGCGAACGGTGCGCGGGCGAGGCCCATGCCGGGCCGGCCGGGAGGCGCGCGCCGGGCCCGCCCCGCGCCTCCCGTCCGGCGAAGCTCGGCTGGGCGGGACGGCGCGGCACGTGCAGACCGCGTCCCGTCCGTCGTCCGCCGTCCGCGCCGTGGCACGGCTGGGCCGTGCACGACTCGCGCTCAGCGACACCGTTCGCGGCCGCAGCCGCGAGTCGTGTCGCTCAGCGCGAAGGCGGCCTCGAGCGCGCCGGCGCCCCGGCGGCCCGGCGCTCAGCGCGCGGGCGGCGCCGCGGTGCTCGCGCGCTCGACGAGCCGCACCGGCACGAGGTCCGTCGCCGCGGTGGCGGCGCCACCCTCGATCTGCCTGAGCAGGGTGGCGACCGCGCGGCGCCCGACCTCGTCGAAGGACTGGTGCACGGTGGTGAGCGGCGGCCAGAACGAGTCGGACTCGGGGGAGTCGTCGAACCCCACCACGCTCAGCGTCGACGGCACCGGACGACCGAGTTCGTGGCAGGCGCGGAGCACCCCGAGCGCGGTCTGGTCGTTCGCCGCGAAGACCGCCGTGATCTCGGGACGGGCCGCGATCGACACGCCCGCGCGGTAGCCGGAGGAGGTGTTCCAGTCGCCCTCGAACACCGGGGGGACCGTCCGCCCGGCGGCCGTCAACGTCGCCGCCCACGCTGCCTGGCGCCGTGCGGCCGAGTACGACGACGCCGGCCCGGAGACGTGCCAGACGGTGTCGTGCCCGAGGTCGAGCAGGTGCTGCGTGGCGAGCCGGGCGCCGTCGGCCTGGTCGGTGTCGATGGCCGGGTGCTCGGTGGTGCCGGTCGAGTCGACGACCACCATGGGCACGCCGTCGGGCAGGGCGACCTCGGCGGTGTCGATGACGTGCGACTCGATGATGATGACGACGCCGTCGACCGCCTGTTCGTGCAGGCGTGAGAAGGCGCTGCGGACGCCCTCCTCGGTCCGGGAGGCCATCGGCAGCAGGGTGATCGTGAAGTCGGCGGCACCCGCGGCCTCGGCGATGGCCTCGAGCGTGCGCATGTTGCCGAAGGACGCCATCGTGAACATGATCACGCCGATGGTCCGGAAGCGTCCGGAGCGCAGGGCGCGGGCAGCGCGGTTCGGGCGGTATCCGAGCTCGGCCATCGCCTGCTGGACGCGTGTCCGGGTCTCGGGGCTGACGTTGTCGAAGCCGCGGGCCACGCGGGACACGGTCTGCATGGAGACCCCGGCGGCCTCGGCCACGGCGGAGAGCGACGGCGCCCGACGGGGGGAGGCCGCCGGGTCGGTGGTGGTCGAGATGGTCACGCGCCCCCTTCGTGCGGACGGCCGAGGTCGGCGTCCGTACGCGACCGGTGCTGCGAACGCTAGTGCATGTTGACGTTGCCATGCTATGGTCACCTCGTTCGATGTTGACGTCAACATCGGTCGGTCCAGGCAGCACGGAGTCGTGCTCTCCACCGGACGACCGACCGGCACATCGACGGCTCGCAGGACACGACGAAGGAGTCACATGAGCACGCTCACCGCGCGGAGCCCCGAGGCCGCGCCGCGACGGAGCGAGGGCACTGCTCCCGCCCCGCGTCGCCGTGGGAAGCCCCGGGGCCGCATGACCGGCTGGCTCTTCGTCGGCCCGTTCGTCGCCGTCCTCGTCCTCATGCTCATCGTCCCGATCGGGTACGCGCTCTGGCTCAGCCTGTTCCGCGACCAGCTCATCGGCGGCAACCAGTTCGTGTGGTTCGCCAACTACGTCCAGCTCTTCCAGGACGCCAAGTTCTGGTCCGGCTTCGGCCGGGTCGCAGTCTTCCTCGTCGTGCAGGTGCCGATCATGCTCGGCCTCGCCCTCGTCGCCGCCCTCGCGCTCGACAGTGCGCGGCTCTGGGGCACCGGGTTCTTCCGCATCGCGGTGTTCCTGCCCTACGCGGTCCCGGGCGTCGTCGCGGCGCTCATCTGGGGCTTCATCTACGGCAACCAGTTCGGCCTCACCGGTGCGGCGAACGACGCGATCGGCATCGACCTGCTCCAGCCGTTCAGCCCGACCTGGGTCCTCACGTCGATCGGCAACGTCGTCACGTGGGAGTTCCTCGGCTACAACATGCTGATCTTCTACGCGGCCCTCCGCACCGTCCCCGGTGAGCTGTACGAGGCTGCCGAACTCGACGGCGCGGGCCCGATGCGCACGGTCTTCTCGATCAAGCTCCCGGCCCTGCGCGGCCCGATGGTCATCGCCACGATCTTCTCGATCATCGGCAGCTTCCAGCTCTTCAACGAGCCGAACCTGCTCAAGACGCTCGCCCCGAACGTCATCGGCAGCGCCTTCACCCCGAACATGTACGCCTACTCGCTGTCCTTCAGCGGGCAGCAGTTCAACTACTCCGCCACCGTCGCGATCGTCATGGGCGTCATCACCGCCGTCATCGCCTACGTCGTGCAGGTCCGCGGCACTCGACAGGAGAACCGATGAGCACCCTGCAGGGTCCCGCACCCCTCACCGTCACCGAGGCGACCACGACGCAGCGCGACCCACGTGAGCGACGCACCCGAGCCTCCCGGAAGGCGGCGCAGCCCGTCGACGGACGCAAGGTGAAGCGCTCCGGCCTGCTCACCGCGGTCATGGTCGTCTTCGTCGTGTACTCGTTCGCGCCGCTGTTCTACCTGCTCGTCAACAGCACGAAGACGCAGGCGTCGCTGCTGTCGACGTTCGGCCTGTGGTTCGGCGGGGACTTCCACCTCTGGCAGAACATCGTCGACACCCTCACCTACAACGACGGCATCTTCGTCCAGTGGCTCGGCAACACGCTGCTCTACGTGGTCGTCGGGGCCGGTGGAGCGACGCTGCTCGCGACCGTCGCCGGGTACGGCATGGCGAAGTTCCAGTTCCCGGGTCGTCGCGCCGTGTTCGCGATCGTCCTCGGTGCGATCGCCGTCCCGGGCACCGCGCTCGCCGTCCCCACCTTCCTGCTCTTCTCGCAGGTCGGCCTGACGAACACCCCCTGGGCGATCATCCTGCCGTCGCTCATCAGCCCGTTCGGCATGTACCTGATCTGGACCTACGCGGTCGAGGCGATCCCCACCGAACTCATCGAGGCCGCCCGCATGGACGGAGCGGGGGAGTTCCGGATCTTCTTCACGATCGCGCTGAAGCTCCTCGCTCCCGGTGTCGTGACGGTCCTGCTCTTCGCGGTCGTCGCGACCTGGAACAACTACTTCCTGCCGCTCATCATGCTGAGCGACCCGAAGTGGTACCCGCTGACCGTCGGCCTGAACCAGTGGAACGCGCAGGCCACCGGGTCCGGCGCGGAGCCGATCTACAACCTCGTCGTCACCGGTTCGCTCCTCACGATCATCCCGATCGTGGTCGCGTTCCTCTTCCTCCAGCGCTTCTGGCAGTCCGGTCTCGCGGCCGGGTCCGTCAAGGCCTGACCCGCCACCCGTCCCCGGTCCGCACGCCGGACCGGCCGGGAGGCCCGGCACGAGTCCGCCACGGACCGCGCCGCACCCCGCACCACCCCCGCATTCCGCAGCAGTTCTCCACAACGAAGTGAAAGGCACCACCATGCAGAAGCGTCTCCGGCGCGGGCTCAGCGCCCTCGCCATCGGCGTCACCGCCGCCATGGCCCTCGCGGCCTGCTCGTCCGGCGGCTCCGGCTCCGGCGGCTCGTCCGACGACATCGCGACGGCACTCGACGAGGGCGGCACGCTGACCTACTGGTCGTGGACGCCGTCCGCGAAGGACCAGGTCGCCGCGTTCGAGAAGGCCTACCCGAAGGTGAAGGTCAAGCTCGTCAACGCCGGTACCGGTGCCGACCAGTACACGAAGCTGCAGAACACCGTGAAGGCCGGCTCGGGTGCCCCCGACGTCGCCCAGGTCGAGTACTACGCACTGCCGCAGTTCGCCCTGTCCGAGTCGCTCCTCGACCTGAGCTCGTACGGGTTCGGCGACCTGGAGGACAAGTTCGCCGCGAGCACCTGGAACTCGGTGTCGATGGACGGCAAGGTCTACGGCCTGCCCCAGGACTCCGGCCCCATGGCCATGTTCTACAACAAGAAGGTGTTCGACGAGTACGGCATCGAGGTGCCGAAGACGTGGGACGAGTACGTCGCGGCGGCGAAGAAGCTGCACGAGGCCGACCCCGAGAAGTACCTGGCCGCGGACTCCGGCGACGCGGGCTTCACCACGAGCATGATCGCCCAGGCCGGCGGCACCCCGTTCACCACCGACGGTGACAAGGTCACGATCAACCTGCAGGACGAGGGCACGAAGAAGTGGACCGAGACCTGGGACCAGCTCGTCGAGCAGGGTCTCGTCGCGAAGACCGTCGGCTGGACCGACGACTGGTACAAGCAGCTCGGCAACGGCCAGATCGCCACGATGATCACCGGCGCCTGGATGCCCGGCAACCTCGAGGCCAGCGTCGCCGACGCGAAGGGTGACTGGCGCGTGGCACCGATGCCGACCTACGACGGTGGCCCCGCGCAGACCGCGAACAACGGCGGCAGCGCCCAGGTCGTCATGGAGCAGTCCGAGAACCCGGCTCTCGCTGCCGGCTTCCTCAAGTGGCTGAACTCGTCGAAGGAGTCCACGGGGATCTTCATGGAGTCCGGCGGGTTCCCGTCGACCACCGCAGACCTCGAGTCGTCGGCGTTCCTGGAGGAGAAGCCGGAGTACTTCGGCGGCCAGCAGATCAACAAGGTGCTCGTCGACGCGTCGAAGTCCTCGGACAACGACTTCGCCTACCTGCCGTACCAGGTGTACGCGAACAGCGTCTACGCCGACACCGTCGGCCAGTCGTACGAGAAGGGCACGTCGCTCGAGTCGGGTCTCGAGGCCTGGCAGGACGCGCTCGTGAAGTACGGCAAGGACCAGGGCTTCACGGTCTCCACCAAGTAGCAGCACCCCACCGACGCGGCCGTGCGGGCATCCCGCACGGCCGCGTCCCCCTGCCGCCCCCACCCAGAAAGGCGCGAGATGCGCTTCGCCATCGGCGACACCGACTTCCTGCTCGACGGGCAGCCGCACCGCGTGCTCTCCGGCGCGATCCACTACTTCCGCGTCCACCCCGACCTGTGGGCGGACCGGATCCGCAAGGCCAAGCTCATGGGCCTCAACACCGTCGAGACCTACGTCGCGTGGAACGCGCACGAGGCGACGCCGGGCACCTTCGACTTCACCGGCGGTCTCGACCTCGGCCGCTTCCTCGACCTCGTCGCGGCCGAGGGCATGCACGCCGTCGTCCGCCCCGGGCCGTACATCTGCGCCGAGTGGACGAACGGTGGGCTGCCGTTCTGGCTGTTCACCGACGGCACCGTCGGGATCCGCCGCGACGAGCCGCAGTTCCTGGCCGCCGTCGGGCGGTACCTCGACGCCCTCGCGCCGATCCTCGTGCCACGACAGATCGACGCCGGCGGACCGATCGTGCTCGTGCAGGTCGAGAACGAGTACGGCGCGTACGGATCCGATCCCGTGTACCTGCAGAAGCTCGAGCGCATGCACCGGGACATCGGGCTCACCGTGCCGTTCACGAGCGTCGACCAGCCGATGGACGCCATGCTCGAGGACGGGTCGCTCCCGTCCCTCCACAAGACCGGGTCGTTCGGCTCCCGGTCCGCCGAGCGGCTCGCCCGCCTCCGTCAGGCGCAGCCCACCGGTCCGCTGATGTGTTCCGAGTTCTGGGACGGGTGGTTCGACAGCTGGGGTGAGCACCACCACACCACGCCGGCGGCAGCCAGCGCCGAGGACCTCGACGTCCTGCTCGCCGCGGGTGGCTCCGTGAACATCTACATGTTCCACGGCGGGACCAACTTCGGCTTCACCAACGGCGCGAACGACAAGGGCGTGTACCGGCCCATCGCCACGTCCTACGACTACGACGCCCCGCTCGACGAGGCCGGCCGTCCGACCGACAAGTTCCACGCCTTCCGTCAGGTCATCGCGCGCTACGCGCCCGTGCCGGAGCTGCCGCCGACGATGCAGCCCGGCGGGTCCGGTCGGCTCGCGATGCACGACGACGGACGGGAGGCCCGACCCGCCCCCGCCGGGGACGTTGCCGTCCGCCTCGACCGCGTCGTACCGCTCGCCGGCCTCCTGCCGACGATCACGTCCTGGACCACGCACGAGACGCCGCCGACCTTCGACGAGCTCGGCGCCGCCTCCGGATTCGTCCTGTACCGGACCGAGGTCGACCTGCCCGAGGGCGGCGTCCTCACGGTCACGGAGGAGGTCCGGGACCGTGTGCTCGTCAGCCTCGCCGGACGTCCGGTCGGCGTCCTCGAGCGCGAGCACCACGACCGTGCCATCGCCCTGCCGCCGGTCACGGGCCTCCTGGAACTGCTCGTGGAGGACCAGGGGAGGGTCGACTACGGTCCCCGCATCGGCGAGCCGAAGGGCCTCGTCGGCGCGGTGCGCGTCGACGACGACGTCCTCACGCACTGGACGGTGTCGCCGCTCGCACTCGATCCGCTGCCGGACGCAGCCGTCGCAGTGCTCCGCGGAGCACCGGCGTCCGCGGGGGAGACCCTCGCCGGGCCGGCGTTCGCCTCCGGCACGTTCGACCTCCCCGCGAGCGGGGCCACGCTCGACCGGTACCTCGCCCTGAACGGCTTCCGGAAGGGCGTGGCGTGGGTGAACGGCTTCTGCCTCGGCCGCTACTGGTCGCGCGGCCCGCAGGGCACCCTCGCCGTCCCCGGTCCGGTGCTCCGGGCCGGGCGGAACGAGGTCGTCGTCCTCGAGGTGCACGCCGCGGCATCGCGCACGGTCTGCATGTGCGTCGAGCCGGAGCTCGGGCACACCGAGGCCTGACCGAACGGGTCCCGCGACGACGAACGGCCCCGGCGGATGTCCGGGGCCGTTCGATCGTGGTCGTGCGGTCAGCAGGTCGGTTCGGGCACGAGCACCGCGATCCGCCCGACGCGCACGAGCGGCACCCCACCGCGCTCACCCAGCCGTTCGCCGGCGAACCGGACGAGCACGCCGGGCTCGGTCCGCTCGGCCTCGACGAGCGCGGCCGCCTGGGCCGGTGTGACCAGCAACTCCCACGGGCGGCGGACGCCCGCGCTGTCCTCGGAGCACAGCTCCAGCAGGACGCCGACCCGCGTCCCCGTCGGCCCCTCGGTGGTGGTCGTCCCGGTGCGCAGCCCCACCAGCGCGCCCGTGTGCGTGACGATCTCGTTCATGGTTCCCCCTCGTTCTCGGCGTCCTCGCCGCGATGAGCTTACGGCTGCGAGGATCTCTCGCACCTCATCCGGAAGGTGGGGAAACGGGACGTGTCGTCCGCCGTTCGGCTGACGGCAGCATCGGAGGCGGTGCCGGGTCCGCCGCCCGGGTCGCGCAACGTGCCGTCGGTCGGCCGCCGGAGTTGCACGAGCTGCCGGGTCGGCTGGCTCGGAGCGGCGGTTCGTGCGACCTCGGCGCGACAGGCGCTACTGCTCGTCGAGACCGTCGAGGTCCGCGAGGGCCTGCTCGGCCTGGGCGAGCCGCTCGGACTCCGGTCGGGTCCACCACTCCGGGCCGCGTTCCCCGAGGCCGTGCTTGGCGAGCCCGTTGCGGTGACGGGCAGCTGCGACCGCGTCCTCGTCGCCGGCCCGTCTCGCCTGCTTCACGGCGTTGCGACCACGGCCGAGGTGGGACCGGAGGCGTGCGGCGACGTCCTCGGGGAGGGCCGGGTCGGTCCGTCGCCAGCGCCGTCCGTCCACGACGAAGTAGTGGTCGTCCTCCACGCCGGCGGTCATGCCGTCGAGTCTGCACGAGCCACCTCCGGAGGTGTCGGTGGTGACCGGTAGAACGGTGGGTGATGACCGAGTCCCGCATGCGCCCCCTGCTCGACGTCAAGCGCATCTACGCCGAGGACACTGCCCTCGAACTGCCACGTGGGCAGGAGATCGTCCGGCAGTGGCCGGACGCCGAGATCGTGCCCGTCGCGTCGCACTGGCAGATCCCCGAGGTGCACGGCGACGAGCGGAACGTCTCCCGCTGGGTGCGGATCAAGACCGAGGCGCTCGTCCTCGGCGTGAAGAAGTCCCTCGTCACGAGGCCGAACGGCCGCTCGGCGGACTTCATCGCCCCGTCGACCGCGAACGGGTGCGCGATGGCGTGCGCGTACTGCTACGTGCCGCGTCGCAAGGGCTACAGCAACCCGGTCACCGTCTTCGCCAACATCGAGCAGATCACCAAGCACCTCGCTCGCAACATCCAGAAGCAGGGGCAGAAGACCGAGCCGAACCAGTGCGACCCCGACGCGTGGGTGTACGACATCGGCGAGAACAGCGACTGTTCGGTGGACGCCATGCTCAGTGACAACGTCCGCGACCTCTGCGACCTGTTCCGGATGACACCGACGGCGAAGGCCTCGTTCGCGACGAAGTACGTCAACCGCGACCTGCTCGACTGGGACCCGATGGGGCGCACCCGCATCCGCTTCTCGCTCATGCCACACGAGACGGCGAAGGTGACCGACATCCGGACGTCACCGATCGCCGAACGACTGGCGGCCGTGAACGACTTCGTCGAGGCCGGGTACGAGGTCCACCTGAACTTCTCGCCCGTCATCCTGACGCCGACGTGGGAGGCCGACTGGGCCGCACTGCTGCGGGAGGTCGATGACGTGCTCTCCCCGGCTGCGAAGGCGCAGCTCGCGGCCGAGGTGATCTTCCTCACCCACAACGAGCAGCTGCACGAGGTGAACCTCGGCTGGCACCCGAAGGCGGAGGACCTGCTCTGGCGTCCGGACCTGCAGGAGCAGAAGCTGTCCCAGAACGGTGCCGTGAACATCCGGTACCGCGCGGCGATGAAGGCGCGGCACATCGAGCGCTTCCGCCAGCTCGTCGACGAGAACCTGCCCGCCTGCCGCATCCGCTACGCCTTCTGATCCGGTCCCGGGCAGGCTGGCGTCATGACACTCTCTGCGCGCGAACTGGCCGGGCGGATCTGCATCGGCGTCGCTGCGGTCGCCGCCCCCGTGGGCGCCTTCGTCTTCGACTACAACGAAACCCACGTGAAGAACCCGGCCTGGCCGCCGCACGCCAAGTTCCACAACGCGCAGACGATGTCACTCGCGGTGGCGTTGGCCGGCCTCACCGTGTGGCGCCTGCGTCCCGCGGTGCGTGACGTCGGTCTCGCGAGCAGCATCGCCTCGACCTACTGGGTGACACAGGTGACGAGCCTCGCCTTCCCCGGCACGGCGCTGGCCGATCCCGGAGTGCAGTACCGCGACGTCAAGGGCGACCAGCGCGTCCCGATCACCGCCTGCCTCGCGCTCGTCGCCGTGGGGACACTGCTCGCCCGTCGGCGTCCCTGACCCGCACACGAGACCGATGCAGCTCACCGATCCGCTCGCCACGCTCGCCACGCTCGCCACGCTCGTCGGGCCGACCCGCGCCGACGCCCCTCCGTGTCCTCGCGCAGACCGACGTCGGCAGGAGCGGGCTTGCGGTCCGATGCTCGACATCGCCCCCTGCCGTCGCGGCGAAGAAGAGCTCAGCTCTCGGACGGTGGCGACCGAGAGCTGAGCTGACTTCCTCATCGTCAGGCGCTGCGCTGCTGCTCCCGCTCGAGCTTGCGCGCAGCGAGCGCGCGTTCGTCCTTGCCGACGAAGAAGAGCAGGACGATCGCGACCACGACGCAGCCGAGGATCAACGCGAACGTCACGTCCCACCCGAACGCGTGGACCGAGAGGCCCACACCGGTCGACGCCAGGGTGGCGCCCAGGACGTAGCCGAACAGGCCGGTGAACCCGGCGGCGGTGCCGGCGACGGAGCGCGGGCTGAGGTCGAGCGCCTGCAGCCCGATGAGCATGACCGGCCCGTAGATGAGGCCGCCGATGAGGACGAGCATCGCGAGCGAGACCCCGAGCGGGCCCTCCACCGGGGACAGCCAGTACACCGCGAGTGCGACACCGACGGCGGCCATGAACAGGATGCCGGTCGGCGACCGTCGCCCGCGGAACACCTTGTCGCTGATGTAGCCGCAGAGCAGCGTGCCTGGGATGCCGGCGAGTTCGAACAGTGAGAACCCGGCGATGCCTTCACCGAGGCTGGCACCACGGACCTCGGCCAGGTAGACCGGCGCCCACACGAGCACGCCGTAGCGGAGCGTGTAGACGAACACGTTGGCGAGGGCGAGCTTCACCATCGTGCCGTTCGTGAGGACGTAGCGGCGCAGGGTCGTCCAGGTGGACGCGCCGTCGTCAGCGGCATCGGTCTCGACCGGTGCCGGGTCGTTCCGGTACTCCTCGATGGGCGGCAGGCCCTCGGACTCCGGTGTGTCCCGGAGCAGCACGAAGGCCACCACGGCGATCACGAGGCAGACGATGGCGGGGAACCAGAAGACGCTCTGCCATCCGCCGAACCACGCGAGGCCGAGACCCGCGAGGCCGCCGGCCCCGGCGCCGCCGACGTTGTGCGCGACGTTCCAGATCGCCGTCTTGCTTCCGCGCTCCGACGTCGAGAACCAGTGCACGAGGGTACGCCCGCTGGGCGGCCACCCCATGCCCTGGAAGAACCCGTTGAAGATCATCACGACGGCGAAGAACGCGACGGACGCGCCGACCGCCGGGACGAAGGCGATGAACAGGTTCGCGATCGCGGACAGCACGAGCCCGATCGGCAGGAACCAGCGCGCACTGCTGCGGTCGCTGACGATTGCGCTGAGGAACTTGCTGACGCCGTACGCGAGCAGCACGCCGTTCGTGATGACACCGAGGCCGACGGTGCTGAACCCGTTCTCGTCGCGGAGGATCGTCGCGACGAGCGGCACGTTGTTGCGGATGAGGTAGTAGGCGGCGTAGCCGATGAAGATGCCGATGAAGACCTGCAGTCGCAGGCGCGGGTAGCGCCGGGCGACCGTCGCTGCGTCGAGTCGGGCTGCCGGGGGTGGTGCAGCGAGGAAGGCGGTGAGGCCCTTGCGTGTCGCCACGTCGGTCTGTGTTCGAGGATGTGTCATTGGTCCTGATCCGTCGGGGGAGTGTCGGTCACTGGCGGGCGCAGCGTCGCGCCCTCGCCCCTCGCCCCTCGACAGCAGCCAGCCGGATCGGAAGTGGTACTCACGCACGCAGTCCGCAGGCTGGAGGTGGTTGCACGCCGAGGAGTCGGAGACGCAGGCAACGATCGAGCTCGGATCGGCAGTGATCTCGATCTCGTTCACGACGCTCCCGCCGTGGGAACCCTACCTCTCCCTGAGCGGAAGGACAGACTCGGCGGCGGCGTGCTCGACCCTTCGCCACCGGCGGCACCACGGCCTCAGCGCGGACGGCGGATCCGGATCGGGCCCTTCGCGGTCGACGGGTCGACGACGTTCCCGCCCTGGGTGATCTCGACCTCGCCACGTGCGACCATCCGCCGGGCGGCGCGACGCGCGGGTTCCATGAGGTCGCGCCAGTCCTCACCGCCGACGACACGGGCGGCATCCGACGGGCAGATGCTCGAGGTCAGCGCGCGGGCGTCGAGCAGCGCGTCGATCGTGTGCTCGAGGGTCCGGTCCGTGTCGTCGAGCCCGTGGCGTCGGCACGCGTCGGAGCACCACTTGGTGTCCGGGCCGGCGCTGTCGGGCATGCGCCGACCGCAGGACGCACACGTCCGTTCCGCGTGCGCGGCCTCGAATCGGCGTGCGTCGTCCTCGGTCCGGATGGCTCGTCCCATGCGCCCATGATCGTCCCGGCCACCGACGCGCTTCCAGGCTGGCGGTACCCCGGTCCACGGTCCTGGCCAGGGCCGCCTGGCAGCATGCATGGATGGACACAGCAGCCGAGCCGAACCCCGCCGCCGCGACGAGGCCGATCGAGCCCGCCTGGGTCGAGCACGTCATGTGGTGGCACGTCTACCCGCTCGGCTTCGTCGGTGCGGAGGTCCGGCCCGACACCACGGTCGACGCACGTCCCGTGGAGCACCGGCTCGGGCACCTGGAGGGCTGGCTCGAGCACGTGGTGGACCTCGGTCTGAACGGACTGCTGCTCGGCCCGGTCTTCGCGAGCTCGTCGCACGGCTACGACACGGTCGACCACTTCCGGATCGACCCCCGACTCGGCGACGACGCGGACTTCGACCGCCTGGTGGCCGCTGCGCGCGAGCGGGGGATCCGCGTGCTGCTCGACGGCGTCTTCAACCACGTCGGCCGTGAGCACCCGGCGTTCCGCCAGCTCGAGACCGCGGGACCGGACGCCGACACCGCGGGCCTGTTCGCCGTCGACTGGTCGGGCTGGCAGCCGGGGCAGCCGGTACCGGTCGGGTCGTTCGAGGGGCACGACATCCTCGTCGCACTCGACCACGCGTCGCAGCAGACCGAGGACCTCGTCGTCGCGGTCATGACGCACTGGTTGGAGCGTGGCATCGACGGCTGGCGGCTCGACGCGGCCTACGCGGTGTTGCCGGCGTTCTGGGCCCGGGTGCTGCCCCGCGTGCGCGAGCGGTTCCCGGGCGCCTGGTTCTCGGGCGAGGTCATCCACGGCGACACCGCGGCGATCGTCCGGGAGTCGACGATGGACTCGACCACCCAGTACGAGCTGTGGCAGGGCATCTGGCACGGCATCGCGGACCGGAACTGCTTCGAACTGGCGCACGCGATCGAGCGGCATGATGAGTTGCTCGCGACCTCCGCCCCGAGCACGTTCGTCGGCAACCACGACGTCACCCGGATCGCGAGCGCGGTGGGGGAGGGGTTCGTCGGCCACGCCGTCGCGGTGCTCTTCACCGTCGCCGGCACGCCGTCGGTGTACGCGGGCGACGAGTTCGGCTGGACCGGCGTCAAGGAGCAGCGCGAGGGCGGGGACGACGCCGTCCGCCCCGCCTTCCCGGCGACTCCGCCGGAGCCGAGCGGGACCGCTGCCGAGCTGGTGCACGCGCACCAGGCGCTCGTCGCCCTCCGGCGTCGGCACCCGTGGCTGCACCGCGCGCACACGGACGTGGTGCACCTGACGAACGAGACGCTGGTCCTCCGGACCGCGACCGACCGGGAGGCCGTGGTCACCGCCCTGAACCTCTCACCCGACCCGGTGGTGCTGCCCGCGGCCGACGCGACGCGCGTCGAGGCGGGCCGGGCCGACCTGTCGGAGGGCGGGCTGCGCCTCCCGGCCGGCGCCTGGGCGGTCCTGACCGCCTGACCCGCCGCCGGGACGGCAACGCGAAAGCGACAGATCCCCGTGGAACTTCCACGGAGATCTGTCGCTTTCGGGGAGGAACCGCGGGTGCTACTTCCGAGCGGAGGCCGCGCGGCGCTTGTTGAAGACGTCGAACGCGACGGCGGCGAGGAGCACCAGGCCCTTGATGAGCTGCTGGAACTCGGAACCGACACCGAGGATCGACATGCCGTTGTTGAGCAGACCGATGATGAGACCACCGACGATCGCGCCCGGGACCGTACCGATGCCACCGGTGACGGCAGCGCCACCGATGAACACGGCCGCGATGGCGTCGAGCTCGAAGCCGTTGCCCGCGCTCGGCGAGGCGAGGTTGAGCTGGCCGGTGAAGACGACGCCGGCGAGGGCAGAGATGACACCCATGTTCACGAACAGCAGGAACGTGACGCGCTTCGTCTTGACACCCGACAGCTGTGCGGCCAGCGGGTTGCCGCCGATCGCGTAGATGTGACGACCGAAGACCGCGCTGCGCATGACCATCGAGTACGCGATGACCAGGACGCCGAGGATCACGAGGACGATCGGGGTGCCGTTGTAGCTGGCGAGCAGCAGCGCGATGAAGATGACCAGCGCGACGGTGAACGCCATCTTGGTGATGAACCATGCGAACGGCTCGTCCTCGAGCTGGTACTTGCGACGGGTCGCACGACCACGGAAGCCGGTGATGACGAGGATCGCGGCGGCGGCGAGGCCGAGGATCATCGTGAGCGGCTCGTAGCCCGAGGTGCCGAAGGACGGCAGGAAGCCGGAGCCGAGCGAGCGGAAGCCGTCCGGGAAGGGCGAGATCTGCTGGTTCTGCAGGGCGATCTGCGCGGCACCGCGGAAGGCGAGCATGCCCGCCAGGGTCACGATGAACGCCGGGATCCCGAAGTAGGCGATCCAGAAGCCCTGCCACGCGCCGACCAGGGCGCCGAGGACCAGGCAGAGGACGACGGCGACCGGCCAGGGGATGCCCCACTGCGTGATCATCACGCCGGCCATGGCACCGGTGAACGCGACGACCGAACCGACGGAGAGGTCGATGTGGCCGGCGATGATCACCATCACCATGCCGATCGCGAGGATCAGGATGTAGCTGTTCTGAACGATCAGGTTCGAGACGTTGATCGGGGCCAGCGTGATGCCGTTCGTCGTCACCTGGAAGAAGATGACGATGACGATCAGCGCGATGAACAGGCCGATCTGTCGGAGCTGCCCGGTGAGGTAGCTGGCGGCGGACTTAAGCGCGTTCATTGACTGGGGTCTCCCGTTCCTGGGTCATGTACTGCATGAGGACTTCCGGCGACGCCTCGGAGCGCGGGACGTCGGCGGTGATGGTGCCCTCGGAGAGCGTGTAAATGCGGTCGCAGATGCCGAGCAGTTCGGGGAGTTCGGAGGAGATGACGATGATCCCCTTCCCCTGGTCCGCGAGCGCGTTGATGATCGTGTAGATCTCGTACTTCGCGCCGACGTCGATGCCGCGGGTCGGCTCGTCGAGGATGAGCACGTCCGGGTCGGAGTACATCCACTTCGACAGGACGACCTTCTGCTGGTTCCCGCCGGAGAGCTTGCCGGTCACCGCGTTCACGGTCGGCGCCTTGATGTTCATGTTCTTGAGGAACTGGCGCGCGACGGTCGTCTCCTCGGAGCCGTTCACGAAGCCCCACTTGGCGAGCTTGCCGAGTGCCGAGCCGGAGACGTTCCGCTTGATGTCGTCGATTAGGTTGAGGCCGTAGCGCTTCCGGTCCTCGGTCGCGTAGGCCAGGCCGTTGTCGATCGCGGCGGTGACCGTGTTCGTCTTGATCGGGGTGCCGCGCTTGTACACGGTGCCGCTGATCCCGGTGCCGTACGAGTGCCCGAAGACGCTCATCGCCAGCTCGGTGCGGCCGGCGCCCATCAGCCCGGCGATCCCGACGATCTCGCCGGCGCGGACGGTGAGGTTCGCCTGGTGGATGATCTCGCGGGAGGCGTCGAGGGGGTGGTGGACGGTCCAGTCCTCGATGCGCAGGAGCTCTTCGCCGATCTTCGACTCGTGCTCCGGGTAGCGGGTGGAGAGGTCGCGTCCGACCATGCCGCGGATGATGCGGTCCTCGGAGACCTCGCCGGCGTGCATGTCGAGGGTCTCGATGGTCTGGCCGTCACGGATGATCGTGACCTTGTCCGCGATCGCCTTGATCTCGTTGAGCTTGTGGCTGATGATGATCGCCGTCATGCCCTCGGCCTGCAGCGAGCGGATGAGCTCGAGCAGGTGCGCGGAGTCGTCGTCGTTCAGCGCGGCGGTCGGCTCGTCGAGGATGAGGAGCTTGACCTCCTTCGACAGTGCCTTCGCGATCTCGACGAGCTGCTGCTTGCCGACGCCGATGTCCGTGATCTTGGTGATCGGGTTGTCCTTGAGGCCGACGCGCTTCAGGAGCGCCGCGGCCTCGAGGTTCGTCTTGTTCCAGTCGATGAAGCCGCCCTTGGCGCGCTCGTTGCCGAGGAAGATGTTCTCGGCGATCGACAGGTAGGGGCTCAATGCGAGCTCCTGGTGGATGATGACGACGCCGGCGTCCTCGGAGTCGTTGATGGTCGAGAAGGAGACGGGCTTCCCGTCGAGCAGGATCTCGCCGTCGAAGCTGCCGGCCGGGTAGACGCCGGACAGGACCTTCATGAGCGTGGACTTGCCCGCGCCGTTCTCACCGCAGATCGCGTGGACCTGGCCCCGTTCGACCTGGAGCGAGACGTTCTGCAGGGCCTTGACGCCGGGGAACGTCTTGGTGATGTCGCGCATCTCGAGGATGGTGTCCGCCACGGGACCGCCTTCCGTTGGGCGCCGGCACGGCGCGCGAGTGGGTGGGGACGGGCGGGAGGCCCGGTGCCAGCCCGGCACCGGGCCTCCCGTCCGGAGAGGAGTTGCGACCTACTTGAGGTCGGCGTCCGTGTAGTACCCGGAGTCGACGAGGACCTTCTCGTAGTTCTCCTTGGTGACGACCGTCGGCTGGAACAGGAACGTCGGGACGACCTTGACCTTGTTGTCGTAGGTCTTGGTGTCGTTGACCTCGGGCTTCTTGCCCGACAGCAGGTCCTGGGCCATCGACGCGGACTTGTCGGCGAGCTGGCGCGTGTCCTTGTAGATGGTCGAGTACTGCTGGTCGTTCATGATCGACTTGACCGAGGCGGCCTCGGCGTCCTGGCCGGTGATCACCGGGAGCGGGCGGTCGCCCGAACCGTAGCCGGCACCCTGGAGCGCCGAGATGATGCCGATCGAGATGCCGTCGTACGGGGAGAGCACGCCGTCGAGCTTGGTGCCGCCCGAGTACGACTTCGCGACGAGGTTCTGCATGCGGGACTTGGCGAGCGCCGGGTCCCACTGCTGCGTGGCGGCCTGCGTGAAGCCGTCCTGGCCGGAGCCGATCTTCAGCGTGCCGTCCTCGAGGTACGGCTTGAGGGTGTCCATGGCGCCGTTGAAGAAGAACGTGGCGTTGTTGTCGTCGGGCGAGCCGGCGAAGACCTCGATGTTGAAGGGACCCTTCTCGTCGGTCTTCTTGCCGTCGGCGTCGAGGAGCCCGAGGCCGGTCAGGAGCGAGGTCGCCTGGTCGACGCCGACCTTGTAGTTGTCGAACGAGACGTAGTAGTCGACGTTCTCGTTGCCGGTGAGCAGGCGGTCGTAGGAGATGACCTTGATGCCGGCGTCGGCCGCTGCGTCGAGCTGGTCGGACAACGAGCCACCGTCGATGGACGCGACGATGAGGACCTTCGCGCCCTTGGTGATCATGTTGCTGACCTGCTGGACCTGCTGCGGGATCTTGTTGTCCGCGTACTCGAGGTCGACCTTGTAGCCGGCCTTCTCGAGGCTGCTCTTGACGGCGTCGCCGTCCTTGATCCAACGCTCGGAGACCTTGGTCGGCATCGCGACGCCGACGAGGGCGCCCTTGTTGCCGTTGCCCTCGTCGCCGCCGTCAGAGCTGGTGGCACCGCGGCCGCCGGCAGAGCAGGCGGCCAGGGAGAGGGCGAGACCGAGAGCGGTGACGCTCGCGACGATCCTGCGCTTCTTCATCGAAGTACCTCTGTTCCTCTCGCGTCGACGTCGACGCGCTCGGGTGCGGGGCTGCTGTGTCCCGCTGGGGATGTGATGCTCCAAGTGAGCGCTCACATCATGTTGGTTCTGGTACACGGTGTCAACTCGTCGTGACCGGATCGGTATGCGCCGCCCCGGACAGACGCCGCGGTACGGTGACCGGGTGAGCACGACGACGACGCCGAACGGCAGGCCCCGCAAGGCCCCGACGATCTTCGACGTCGCCGAGCGCGCGGGCGTCTCGCACCAGACCGTGAGCCGCGTGATCAACGGGGACCCGACGGTCCGGGACGGCTTCCGGTCGCGGGTGACGACCGCGATCGGGGAGCTCGGCTACCGTCCGCGCGCCGCTGCCCGGGCCCTGGCCGGCGGACGGAGCCGTGCACTCGGCCTGGTGAGCGCGGGGGACGCGCTGTACGGACCGTCGAGCACCGCGATCGGGTTCGAGCGGGCCGCGCGCACCGCCGGGTACCACGTGCTCCTGTCGACGCTGCCCGACGACCCCCGGCCGGTCGACCTGTCCGAGGCGCTCACGACGCTGCTCGCCCAGGACGTCGCCGCCGTGGTGCTCGTCGCCGCGGACAACCGCGTGCTCGACGCCCTCGGCTCGTTGACGATGGCCGTGACGGTGCCCGTCGTCGTCGCGAACGCCGTGCAGCGGGACGCCGTGCCGACCGACCTGGTCGTGCCCGGCAGCGGCGGCGCCACCGTCTCGGCCGTCGCCATCGACCAGGCCGCCGGCACGACCATGGCGCTGCAGCACCTGTTCGACCGGGGGCACCGACGGATCGTGCACATCGCCGGGCCGGGCGTCTCGCAGGAGGGCGAGGTGCGCCGTGCCACCTACGAGCGGACCATGCGCTCCCGCGGTCTGACCCCGGTCGTGCTCGACGGCGACTGGACCCCGGCGAGCGGGTTCGCGGCCGGGCGGTCCCTGGACGTGACGGCGGTCGACGCGGTCTTCGCGGGGAACGACCAGATGGCGCTCGGCGTCCTGCACGCCTTCGCCGAGGAGGGGCTGCGTGTCCCCGACGACATCGCCGTCGTGGGCTTCGACGACATCCCGGAGGCGGCGCACTTCACCCCGCCGCTGACCACCGTGCGCCAGGACTTCCAGGCGATGGGGGAGCGCGTGCTCGCCTCGGCCCGGGCGCTGCTCGAGGGGGGCCAGCACGACGAGGCGCTGCTGCAGCCGGAGCTGGTGGTGCGGCGCTCGTCCTGACGGGGGATCAGCTTCGGCGCGTGTCTCCCGACCGTTCGATCGCGAGACCGCTGCACGCCCGCAGGTGGCGATCCACCCGGAGGGCGAAGCCCGGACAGCCGGCGCGCTCGAGAGCCGTCGCCAGACCTGCGTGCCGTGCCGGTCGCGCGGACCAGTACTGGTTCATCCGTCGAACCGTGCCCCGGACGTGCCACGACACGGCATCGTCGACGATCAGGAAGAACTCGTCGCACCTCAAGACCTCGTACGGCAGGTCATCGAGGTCGTGGAACCCCCGGTCCTCGGTGAGCAGGACGTCCGCGTGCGCCGCCACCGCCGCGGCGTGGACGTGCTGGTCCTTCGGGTCCGCGCCGCTCCAGGGGGTTCCACCCGGGAAGTCGTCGACGAGCTCGTCGATGCTCGCGATGATCGCGGCCCGCAGCCGCGTCGTGGCGCCTCCGTCTCGCTGCGGGTGGAGTTCCCGGAGCCGCGCGATCGTCTCCGCGAGGACGTCCTCCGTGGTGTGGAGTTGGAACATCGACGGGATCTCGGCGCGCAGCAGGCACACCCAGTCACGGAGGGTCCTGCTCACCCACACGTTGGCATCGACGAACACGCGCTTCGGCATCGGACCAGGGTACCGCTGCCATGTCACATCTCAGTCGAAGGCTTCGCCCGCTGCGAGGAGTTCGGCCGCGGCGGCGACCCGAGCCTGCCGCCGACGTTCGCGGAGTGCGAGGACGTCGTCGCGACGGAGTCGGGTGTGACTGCCGACCTTGCGGGCGGGGAGGTCCCCGCGGTCGACGAGCTTCATCAGCGTCGGGCGGGACACTCCGAGCAGCTGTGCTGCCCCGGTCGTCGTCAGGTCCGCGGTGACGGTCCGGATGCCGACTTCGGCCCCGTCAGCCGCGGCGTGCAGGAACGTCACCAGGGCCCCGGTCAGGGCTGGTGGCACGGGCAGGGTCGTCCCGTCGTCCAGCTCCAGGAGTGCGGCCGTGACCACGCGGTCACCGGCGTCCCCGACGACCCGCACGGCATCGCGCCGGACCGTCGGGTCTGCAGCGAGGTCCTCCTTCGTGGCGAGCGCCTTCGCGGGTGTCATCGTGTCTCCGGTTCCTGATTCGTGGACCTGGCTCTTCCGTCGGGATCGACGGTACGGGGTTGCACTTGCAAGTGCAACCCCGAGGGCTCGTCGTGCTGCCCGTCGGTCGCCGTCGCCGTCCCGCCGACACGGCCGACGAGTTGTCCGCGTGAGCGCTCACGCGCTACGGTGTGAGCGCTCACTCGACGGCGAGAGCAGGAGGCCCCCATGAGCGACGACCGGACCCGCGAGATCGCGGACGGCCGCACGACCCTCGGCATCGAACTCGGTTCGACCCGCATCAAGGCGTGTCTGGTGGGGGAGGACCTGACGGTCATCGCCTCCGGTTCGCACGAGTGGGAGAACGAGTTTGTCGACGGACGCTGGACCTACCCGCTGGCAGCCGTCGAGACCGGTGTCCGTGCCGCGTACGCCGCGCTGGTGGCGGACGTGCAGGAGCAGCACGGCTCCGTCCCGACGGCCTTCCGCGCGGTCGGCGTCTCGGCCATGATGCACGGCTACCTTCCGTTCGACGCAGCGGGCGACCTCCTCGTCCCCTTCCGCACCTGGCGCAACACCTCGACGGGCCCCGCCGCCGCCGCGCTCAGCGACGCGCTCGGGTTCAACATCCCGCTCCGCTGGTCGGTCGCGCACCTGTACCAGGCCGTCCTCGACGAGGAGCAGCACGTCGCGCACATCGACGGCATCACGACCCTCGCCGGGTACGTGCACCGCCGCCTGACGGGCCGGGACGTGCTCGGGGTCGGCGACGCCTCCGGGGTGTTCCCGATCGACCCGGCGACGCAGGACTACGACGCCGCGATGCTCAGCGCCGCACAGGACCTCATCGGTGTCCCCGACCTCCGGGCGCTGCTGCCCGAGGTGCTCGTCGCCGGCCGGGACGCCGGCACGCTCACCCCCGAGGGCGCGGCGTGGCTCGACGCGACCGGGACGCTGCAGCCCGGTGCTCCGCTCTGCCCGCCGGAGGGCGACGCCGGCACCGGCATGGTCGCCACGAACGCCGTCGCCCAGCGCACCGGCAACGTCAGCGTCGGCACGAGCATCTTCGCGATGGTCGTCCTCGAACGGCCGCTGTCGACTCCGCACGAGGAGCTCGACGTCGTCACCACGCCCGCCGGTGACGCCGTCGCGATGGTGCACTGCAACAACGGCGCGAGCGAGATCGGCAGCTGGGCCCGGGTCTTCGGGCGCTTCGCCGAGGCCGCCGGCGCCCCGGTCGACGGCGACACGGTGTTCCGCACGCTCCTCGACGAGGCAGCGGACGCCGACACCGACGCCGGCGGACTGCTCGCGGTGAACTACCTGGCCGGCGAGCCCGTCACCGGTGTCGAGGACGGTCGCCCGCTGCTCCTCCGCGCGCCCGACGCCCGCTTCACGCTCGGCAACCTCGTCCGCGCGGAGCTCATGGGCGCGTTCGCGACCCTCGCGATCGGCATGGAGGTCCTGCACGGCGAGGGCGTCGCCGTCGACCGGATGACCGCGCACGGCGGGCTCTTCCGGACGCCCGGGCTGCCGCAGCGCCAGCTCGCCGCGGCCCTCCGCGTGCCGGTCGCCCTCGAGGCAACCGCGAGCGAGGGCGGAGCGTGGGGCATCGCCGTCCTGGCCGCCTACCTGGAGCACGCCGCCGACAGCTCCCTCGCCGAGTACCTCGACACCACGGTCTTCGGGTCCGCCGCGACGAACGTCGTCGAGCCCGACGACCGCGACGTCGCCGGCTTCACCGCGTACCTCGACCGCTTCCGCGCCGCGCTGCCGATCCAGGCGATCGCGGCCACGGTGCCGGGCGCGACCACCCGCGGCGGCGTACCGACGGAGGCGGGCGAGCCGGGCCTCCAGACCGACACCGACGCCGACCCCCAGCAGGAACAGGACGTGATCTGATGACCGACGACACCACCCGGGCGGCCGTGGCCGCAGCGCGCGAGCGCGTGGCCCGCCTGCACGGCGAACTCGTGCGCTACGGCCTGGTCATCTGGACCGGCGGCAACGTCTCCGAGCGCGTCCCTGGCACCGACCTCTTCGTGATCAAGCCGAGCGGCGTCGTCAGCGAGGACCTCGCGCCCGAGAACCAGGTCGTCTGCACCCTCGACGGTGTGCCGGCCGACGGGTGGGGCAACGGGCACGGCCCGTCGAGCGACACCGCCGCGCACGCCTACGTCTACCGCAACATGCCCGAGGTGAACGGCGTCGTGCACACGCACTCGACGTACGCCACCGCCTGGGCCGCCCGCGCCGAGGAGATCCCCTGCGTCATCACCGCGATGGCGGACGAGTTCGGCGGACCGATCCCGGTCGGCCCGTTCGCGATCATCGGCGACGACACCATCGGCCGCGGCATCGTGGAGACCCTGTCCGGACACCGCTCCCGTGCGGTGCTCATGCAGAACCACGGCGTCTTCACGATCGGCAAGGACGCGAAGGACGCCGTCAAGGCCGCGGTGATGTGCGAGGACGTCGCCCGCACCGTGCACATCGCGAAGCAGGGCGGCGAGCTCGTCCCGATCGCGCAGGACAACATCGACCGGTTGTTCGACCGGTACCAGAACGTCTACGGACAGAACCCCGAAGGAGCCATGCGATGACGCAGGACACCCCCGTCGACCCCCAGGCCACGCTCGACGGCTACGAGGTGTGGTTCCTCACCGGGTCCCAGGGCCTGTACGGCGAGGAGACCCTCCGCCAGGTCGAGGAGCAGAGCCGCGCCGTGCACGCCGAGCTCGCGCCGCACGTCCCGGTGACGCTCGTGTGGAAGCCGGTGCTCAAGGACGCCGACGGCATCCGCCGCGCCCTCATCGAGGCGAGCGCGGACGACAAGGTCATCGGCGTCACGACGTGGATGCACACGTTCAGCCCCGCGAAGATGTGGATCAGCGGCCTCAACGCCCTGACCAAGCCGCTGCTGCACCTGCACACGCAGGCGAACGTCGCGCTGCCGTGGGCGGACATCGACTTCGACTTCATGAACCTCAACCAGGCCGCGCACGGCGACCGCGAGTTCGGGTACGCGCTGGCCCGCATGGGCGTCCGGCACGCCACCGCCGTCGGTCACGTGTCCGACCCGCGCGTGCAGCAGCGGGTGTCCGACTGGTCCCGTGCCGCCGCCGGTGCCGCCGCTATCCGCCAGCTCAAGCTGACGCGCTTCGGCGACAACATGCGCTACGTCGCCGTGACCGAGGGCGACAAGACCGAGGCCGAGATCGAGCTCGGCGTCCAGGTCAACACCTGGGGTGTCAACGACCTCGTCGCGGCCGTCGAGACCGCGACGGCCGACACCGCCGCCGTCGACGCGCTCGTCGCGGAGTACGACAGCGCCTACGACCTCGTCGCCGAGCTGCAGGACGGCGGCGCCCGTCGCCAGTCCCTGCGCGACGGCGCCGCGATCGAGCTCGGCCTCCGCGCCCTGCTCGCCGAGAACGACTCCGCCGCGTTCACCACGAACTTCGAGGACCTCGGCGCGCTCAAGCAGCTGCCCGGCCTCGCCGTCCAGCGGCTCATGGCCGACGGGTACGGGTTCGGCGCCGAGGGCGACTGGAAGACCGCCGTCCTCGTCCGCGCGATGAACGTCGCCGGCGCCGGTCTCTCGGGTGGCGCGAGCCTCATGGAGGACTACACGTACGACCTCACCCCGGGCGCGGAGAAGATCCTCGGCGCACACATGCTCGAGGTCTCGCCCACGCTGACGTCGTCCACCCCGACGCTCGAGATCCACCCGCTCGGCATCGGCGGGAAGGACGACCCGGTGCGCCTGGTCTTCACCGCCGACGCCGGACCCGCCGTGGTCGCCGCGCTGTCCGACACGCGCGACGGCTTCCGCCTCACCGCGAACGTCGTCGAGGTCGTCGAGCCCACAGAGGCACTGCCCAACCTGCCCGTCGGCCGTGCCGTCTGGGAGCCGCAGCCGTCGTTCCCGGTCTCGGCCGAGGCCTGGCTCACCGCCGGCGCCGCACACCACACCGTGATGACGACCGCCGTCGGCATCCAGGTGGTCGAGGACCTCGCGACCATGATCGGCACCGAGTTCCTGGTCATCGACGAGCACACCACACTGCGCGGCTTCCGCGACGAGGTCCGCACGCAGCAGACCTGGCACCGGCTCGACCGGGGCTTCTGAGCCGGTCGGGAGGCCTACGATGAGCGACGTGATCGACGACGACACCACCACCGCAGCCCACACCCGCACCAACTGGGCGGGGAACGTCACCTACTCGGCGAGCCACCTGGCGGAACCGACGAGCCTCGACGAACTCCAGCGGCTGGTCGCCACCACCCCGCGCCTGACGGCGCTCGGGTCGCGGCACTCGTTCAACACCATCGCCGACACCGACGCGGTGCAGGTGACGCTCACGGGCCTCCCGCCCGAACTCGACGTGGACGGCGAGCGGCGCGTGGCGCGCGTCGCCGCCGGCCTCACGCACGCCCAGGTGGCCGTCGCCCTGGAGGCCCGTGGCTGGGCACTCGCGAACCTCGCCTCCCTGCCGCACATCTCCGTCGCCGGTGCCGTCGCGACGGGCACCCACGGCTCGGGTGTCGGCAACGCCTCGCTGGCGCAGTCGGTCGTCGGGGTCGAGATCGTGCGGGCCTCCGGGGAGGTCGAGCTCGTCGGCGCGGACGACCCCCGGCTCGACGCGCACCGGGTCGCGCTCGGCGCACTCGGCGTCGTCGTCGCGGTGCACCTCGCCGTCGAACCGAGCTACCGCGTCGCCCAGACGGTGCACACCGGCCTCGGGTGGGACGTCGTCGACGCGCAGTTCGAGCAGATCATGTCGGCCGGCTACAGCGTCAGCATGTTCACCGGGTACACCGCCGACGGCGTCCGGCAGATCTGGACGAAGCGGCGCGAGGACCGGGACGACGCGGTCATCGACCTCGCCGCACTCGGGGCCGTCGCCGGCGCCGAACCGATCCACCCCGTACCGGGCAGTGAGACCGCGGGCGTCACCGAACAGGGCGGTGTGCCCGGACCCTGGCACGAGCGGCTCCCGCACTTCCGGTCGTCGTTCACGCCGTCCGCCGGCGAGGAGATCCAGGCGGAGTACATGGTCGCCGCCACGGACTCCGTCCCCGCGATCCAGGCCCTGCGCGAGATCGGCGAGGCCATCGCACCGGTCCTCTTCGTCTCCGAGATCCGACGCATCGCGGCGGACGACGCCTGGCTCGCGCCGAGCTCGGGACAGGACTCGGTCGCGTTCCACTTCACCTTCCGCCGGCAGACCGAGGACGTGGCCGTCGCGCTGCCCCTCATCGAGAACGCCCTCGCGCCCTTCGCTCCCCGTCCGCACTGGGGGAAGGTCACCGCGGCGACGCCGGAGCGGCTGCACCAGGTCTACCCGCAGCTCGGGGCGTTCGCGGCACTCGCGCGGGACCTCGACCCGCAGGGCCGGTTCCGCAACCCGTTCCTGGACCGCGTGCTCGGCTGACGCGCGCGGCGCAGTGGACCGGAGCGCCCCGCACCGCTGGATGCGGCGCGGGGCGCCCGTGTCACTGGCCCGTGCGGCGCAGGTCGAGCAGGAACCGGGCGAGAGTCACGACTCGCGATCCCCAACCACGGGACCTGACGCCTGGGCCGGCGTTCGGTGTCTTGCGACATCGAGTACCTCCTGGTGTCATCGCCGGCGGACACGAGGAGCGTGAGCCAGGGGTGTGCCGCCGAGCGGGCTCGGCTACACTCTTCCCGAGTGCTGAACTCGGGGAACGGTGTCTTCCCCTGGCCCTCCACTCGGAGAGCGAACCGAAGCCCGGGACTGTTTGCCCAGTCCCGGGCTTCACTCGTCCGCCCTGAACGCGCTCCGGCGGTCGCGCGCTCGCCGTTCAGCCTAACGGCCTGATACACGTATTCCAGTTGCGCGTTGCCGCTGCGTCGCCGCCGCTCACAGGGGATGCCGGGGGAGTGCACCGGCAGCGCACCGGAGCACTGCCGCGTGCGCACATGTGAGGACGCAAAGGTCAGGTATGGCGAACCTGAACCGCATCCTCGGCATGGCCTCGAAGGTCATCGACAAGCAACTCCAGAAGCGCTCCGGCCAGCCCGGGGCTGGGAACCAGGGCGGTGCGCAGCAGCCGGGCGGCATGCAGCAGTACCGGCAGCCCGGTCGATCGGGTGGCACCGACTGGCGCGGCCTGGTCCGGACGGCCGCGGACAGGTTGACCGGTGACGACCGGAGCGGGCACGACTCCGCGCGGCAGCCGCAGCAGCCGACCGGACAGCAGTCGTACGGGCAGCCGACCGAGGGGCGACCCGCACGCACGCCCTCGACCGATGCCGACCGCGTGGCGATCGCGAAGTACGACTACCTGCTGAAGACCGCGGACCCCGAGCGTCTGGAGCAGGCGCACCACGAGGCGTTCGCTCGCCTGACCCCGGAGCAGCGACAGCAGGTGCTCCAGCGACTCAACGCCGAGGTCCCGCAGCACGACCGGTGGACCGACGCGTCCCCGGCCGGCTTGGCGAGGGCCGCGACCCGGGGCGAGACGAGCCGTCCGGGGACGATGCGGAAGGTCCTCGCCGGCACCGCGATCGGTGGCGGAGCACTCGCGGTCGGCGGACTCGCGGTGGCGGTCGCGGGCGGCGCGGTCCTCAGCGCGGCAGCGGGACCGGTGCTCGCGCAGGCCGCTGACCTCGGTGTCGACTTCGACGGCGTCGCGTCCGGCCTGGGCGACACCGTGAGCGGTGGGCTCGGTGACCTCGGCGGTGGCGTCGAGGGTGTCGCCGCGCAGGGCGAGCAGGCACTCGGCGGGCTCGGCGACCAGGTCGGGAACCTCGGCGAGGGCTTCCAGTGGCCGGGGATCGGCGACTTCTTCGACCGCTGAGCCGGTCTGGAGGTCGCCCCCGGTCCGTCGTCGGCGTGCGCCCCGACGGACCAGGCCGGCCTCAGAAGTACGTGATCCCGTGCGGCGTGCGCGGCGGGGTCAGCATCGACCGCAGCAGGGTCGGGGCGGCCTCGTCGGCGGCGAGCAGCAGCCCGGCGGCCGCCAGGGTCTGCGGCGACACCGACCCGATGAGCACCGCTCCGAGGTCGGCGACGTCGAGCGCGATGTCGGAGCCGGCCACGTCGGCGTCGTCGGCCAGCCGGGTGACGGTGCCACGGGCCTCCCGGACGTCGAGCCGGTACGTGCCGGACGCATGGCCGAGCGCATCCGTGACGGCGAGCGTGAGCGATCCGTCAACCGCGTACGGGCGGGACTCGAGCACGGCGGCGACGTCCAGGACGCGGAGCCAGACGTGGTCCTCCTCGTGGTCGACGTCGAACGCGCGGTTGTCGGCGACGGCGGCGACGATCGGGTCGTCCAGGCGCGAGCGGTCGTAGACGACCACGTCGTTCAGGTCGATCGAGAGCAGGAACTCCCACAGCGACAGGTAGGCCTCGTCGGTCACGTAGACGAGGTCGACGACCTCGACTCGGGTGTCCTCACCGGTCTTGCCCTCGACGACGCGCCAGGTGACGTAGCCGTCGACCTCGTCCGAGTCGTCGGGGCGGTGCACGGCGGCGCGGACGTCCTTCGCCTTCTGTCCGTCGCGGCCGATCTCCCCGAACACGATCGGCCACGTGCCGGTGTTGCGGACCATCGAGCCCGGTGTGCGGGCGTGGAACCGGGCGAAGACCTCCTGGCCGACGCCGTCCGCGAGCCACTGCGGCGGGACCACCGCGACCGTGCCGGTGGTCGGGGCGAGGAAGGGGAGCGCGCGGGCGCGGCGGACACGGACCGCACGCTCGCGGATGGCGCAGCCGAACCCGAAGCGGCGGTAGATCGTGCCCTCGGACGCCGTGAGGGACGCCATCGCGTACCCCTCGGCGACACCGCGCTCGAGCGCGTGCGTCATCATCCGCCGGAGGATCCCGCGCCGACGCTCGGTCGGGCGGACGGTCACCGCGGACACCGCCTGCGTGTCGATCGCGGTCCCGTCACCCCAGCTGAGCGCCTTCCGGAACCACGTGAACGTGCCGGCGGGCCAGGTCTCGTCGACCGACCCCGGCGCTGGCTGTCGGACGTACACCCCGAGGAAGGTCTCCTGGTCGGCGATCATGTGCGCCGCCATGCGGGCTGCCGCTTCGTCGGTCTCGGTCGGCTCGTGGAAGCCGAGGCCGACGGCGTCCATCCACGGCTTCGTCCTGCTGTCCGGAGCTCCCTGGTCGTCGGTCCCCGGGTGGAACTCCCGGAGCTCGTAGCGGTCGGCGGACGCGTCGTTGGTCGATCCCACGTGGCCGACCCTACCGGCGTCCGGTGGCGGTCGTCAGAGCATCCGGCGGGCGGCCTCCTGGGCGACGACCCGGTCGCGGTCCCGGTCCCGGTGGCGTCGGGGACGGTACGGGGATCGGTTGCTAGTCGGTCGCGCCGCGGGGTGGGTCGAGGAGCAGGGCGACGCGGTCGTCGAGGTAGTCGGCGAGCGGCACGTCGGTGCCCGCCGTCGCCGACCAGCGGACCCGGGGGGTGCCGTCGCGGACGAACAGCGTGCCGTTGCCGTCGACCAGGGAGTCGTCGAGGGGGATCGGCGTCGCGCCGTGGTTCACGGTGTCGCCGGGGGCGAAGTGCCCCTTCGCCGCGGCTGCCCGGTAGGCACGGCGGACCTCGGCGGACACGGACACGAACTGCGCGCGGCCGGCCTCGGTGACCCGGGTGATGGACCCGGTCGACCACACCCGCCCGGCCGTCTCGGGCGAGGAGCCGAGCAGCAGCGCCCCGACGCGCCAGACCCGGCCGAGCGAGCGGATCGTCGGGTCGCGTCGGATCCCGAGCACCGGCTTCGGCTCGACGTACTCCCCGAGCGCCTCGTCCCGGGTACCGGCCGCACCGAGTCGGTCCGCCGCCCCGGCGAGCAGCACCCGCGCCCGTTCCACCCCGTCCCTCATCCGCCAGAGCCTAGACGGGCGACGGCCCGTTCGAGCACCCGGGGTACGAACGGCTGTGTCCGCGCTCGGCGTGCCGGGGTTCACTGGTGGTCCGGTCCGATCCCGACCTGTCGCCGCAGCTGCGTCACCGACGACGCGACCGGGCGGTCGGCACCCTGGCCACCGCCACCACGACGTCCGTCGCACCGATGCTCGTCGACCCGACGACCACCGCTCCTGCCGAGGAGGACACCGTGCCGCACGCCTTCGACCCCCAGCGCTCCCGGCCGGTCGCGCTCGCCGACGTCGCCGCGGCGGCCGGCGCGGGACCGCTGACCGGGGCAGCCGCACGGATCGTCGTCACGGGCGCCGCGGTCGCCACCGCGGACCTCCTGCCCGGCTGGCTCTTCGTCGCGGTGCCGGGTCGTCGTGGCCACGGCTCCCGGCACGTCGACGCGGCCCGTGCCGTCGGAGCGGTCGCGGTCCTCACGGACGACGCCGGGGCGCGTGACGCTGCGCTCGCGGGGCTGCCGACCGTCGTCGTCCCGGACCCGCGCGCGGTCCTCGGTGCGGTCGCCCGGGTGGTGTCGGGCACCGCCGACCTCGGGATCCCGCTGTTCGGTGTCACCGGGACCAACGGCAAGACGTCGACCGTGTCGGTCCTCGACGCGGTCATGCAGCGCCTCGGGTGGACCACCGCCATGACCTCCACCGCAGAGCGCCGCATCGCCGACGAGGTCGTCGCCAGCCGGTTGACGACGCCGGAGGCCACGGAACTCCACGCGTTCCTCGCGCGTGCCCGTGAACGCCGCGTCGACGGAGCCGCGGTCGAGGTCAGCGCACAGGGGCTCACGCGCCACCGCGTCGACGGCGTGTGGTTCGACGTCGCCGGGTTCACGAACCTCAGCCACGACCACCTCGACGACTACGTGGACATGGACGACTACCTCCGCGCGAAGGTGCAGCTGTTCCAGCCCGACCGGGCCGGACGCGGCGTCGTGTCGCTCGACTCGGCCGCCGGTCGCGCCGTCGTCCGGGCGAGCGGGATCCCGGTCGAGACGGTCACGAGCGACCCGGGCACGTCCGCGGACTGGCGGGTCGCGGTCCTGGAACAACGCCCCGACGGCACCCGCTTCCGCATCGACGGCCCGGGCGTGCACGTGACGACCGAGGTGCCGTTGCTCGGTCGTCACATGGCGGCGAACGTCGGGTTGGCGGTCGCGATGCTCCGCGCCGGCGGTGTCCCCGCGGACGACCTGGTCGCGGCGGTCGACGGCGGGCTGGACGTCGTCGTGCCGGGGCGGATGGCCGATGCGTCGAGTGCGACGGGTCCGCGCGTGTTCGTCGACTTCGCGCACACCCCGGACGCGTTCGCGAAGAGCCTCGCGGCGATCCGTGCGTTCGCCAGCGGTCCCGTGGCGATCGTCCTCGGCGCGGACGGCGACCGCGACCCGAGCAAGCGCGGTCCGATGGGTGCGGTCGCGGCGACGATGGCGGACCTCGTGGTCGTCGCGGACCACCACCCGCGGTTCGAGGACCCGGACGGCATCCGGGCCGCGGTCCTCGACGGCGCCCGGCGGTCCGGGGGGACGGCCGCCGTCGTGGAACTGGCGGATCCGGCGCAGGCGATCCGCCACGCCCTCGCCGCGGTGGGGGAGGACGGGGTCGTGTACTGGGCCGGTCCGGGGCTGACCGACTACCGGGACGTCCGCGGCGTGCACGTGCCGTACTCGTCCTTCCGGGACGCGCAGGCCGCACTCGCGGAGGCCGGTCACCCGGCGCGGGAGGCCGTCTCCGCCGTGTGACCGTCGCGGGCGACGTGGTCACGGCCCGCCCGACGACGTTCCGCCCGGCGCCGACGGCGGCGCACGGCGGAGACCGTGCCGATGGTGATCATGACGACGCCGTAGGTGAGCAGCAGGCCGGCGAGCGTCGGCAGCAGCCACGTCCGGGACCCGTTCACCACCTGGTTGACCGCGCCGAGCCCGGGCACGCTGTACCAGACCTCGCCGCGGACCTGCGCCGGGATCACGGGGTCGGCGTCGGCCTCGGCGTTCGCGTCGCCGCGGAACACGAACGTCCGGGAGCCGTCCGAGGACGCACCGATCGCGACGACCCGGTGCGTGACCACCTCGGGCCGCCCGGAGACGAGCTGGTAGGTGACGACGTCCCCGACCCGGATGTCCTCGGGTGCGACCGGACGGACGACGACGAGCGTCCCCGGCGGCAGGGTCGGCTCCATCGACTGTGTCAGGACGGAGAGCGGCACCGAGCCGGTGGCCTTCGGGAGCACGACGAGCACGACGGCCAGCGCCGCCACGAGCAGGACCAGCCCCGTGCTCAGACCGAGTCCGACCGCGCGGAGGAGTGCCGGGAAGCCGGTCGGGACACGACGGACGGCGGGGCGGGCGGCGTGGCGGGGCCGGGTCGCGCCTCCCGTCCGGGTGCCGCTGTTGATCACGGTCATGCGCCGCACCGGATGGCGGGGCCGTCCTGCTGCGTGAACAGGGTCACCGGCCCGGAACCGGCGATGTCGTCGGTCGGCTGCCCGGCGTCGTCGAGGACGCGGACGTTTACGGTCACGGGCCCGGCGGGGGTGCCCGGCGGGAGGTCCACCGGAGCGATCTGGAGGGTTCCGTGGTAGCCCTGGTCGGACGCGCCGACCCGCTTCTCGCCGACGTAGGCGGCGTAGTAGGTGGCGTCCGGCCGGGTACCGCGGGCCCAGGCCACGTCGACGTAGTTGCCGTCGTGGTCCGTGCAGGTGAACGCGGGGAGGCCATTGCCCGTGTTGAGGTACAGCCCGCCCGACACGGTGGCGGACACCCAACTCCCGTTCGCCGTCGTCAGTTCGAGGTGCACGTCCGTGGTCGCCTGCGGGGGTGCGTCGGCCCGGACCGTCGACCGGATGCACCACACGGCATCGGCCCGCGGCCCGAGGTGGGACACCAGGCTCGGGAGCGCGGCCCAGGTCCCTTGGACGGCACCGCTGCCGACGTCCCCGGTCGCGGTGCACCCGTCGGCCGACGGGACGGGCCACGCCACGACGTCGACGGCCTGGGCGAGGGCGACCGACCCGGCGGCGACCAGGACGCGCGTCGCGGTCGTGCCCGCGATGTTCCCGGTGTTCCGCAGGGTGACGGGGCGGGTGACGGTCGGGTCCGCGGAGGTGAAGGTGGTCGTGATGGCCTCGGTGCCCGTGATGCCCGCGACCACCTTGCCGTTCGTGACGCTCGACGCGGTGGTCCCGGTCGCGGTCCAGAGCGCCCAGGCGACGGAGGAGCCACCGCCGACGAACGCGGCGACGAGCACCACGGCGAGCAGGACCCGGAGGCGGCCGTTCACCCTGCCACCTGCGTCCCCGTGACCGTCAGGGTGAAGTCGGTGACGGCACCGGAGACGGTCTGCGGCGCGTCCGCGTCGAGGACCACCTCGACGCAGGCCGTGCCCGTGACCCCGACGGGCAGCGTGTAGTAGCCGCTCCCGGTGTCGAACGCGGTCGGACGGGCACTGTAGCCGCCGAGCCCGGCCCGGCAGTCGGACGCCCGCGCGACCGCGGCGAGACGCACGGTGAGCTCGTCGAGCACGGCGGCGTCGGGGACGGAGGGGACGTAGGCCACCTTCGTCCCGGTCAGCGCGAGCCGGATGGAGAGCGGGACGGTGCCGGTGTTCCGGACGGTGAACGTCCCCGTCGTGCTCGTCCCCGGCGCGAGCGGTGCCGCGTCCGTGACGCGCATCGCCGTGACGGCGAGGGTCGCCGTGCCCGACCGGATCGTGACCGCGTCGGTCTCGGCGGAGCTGTTCCACAGGGCGTAGGTGCTGCCACTGCCCATGACAGCAGCGCTCACGGCGGCGGCGAGAGCGATCCCGAGGGTCCAGACCCAGCGCCGACGACGGGGCGCACGGTGGCGTCCCGTCGTCGGTGTGGTCCTCGTCATGGTCGTCCCCCTGGACGTCGCGGTCCTCGTGGTGCGACGGACGACGGGCGGGTCAGGGGCCCGCCGTCCGCCGTGTCCGGGTCGCCGTCCGTTCCCGGGCGGCGTCGGTGCGTCAGGAACCGATGGCGGTCTGGGTGAGCGTGAACGCGAGCGCGCCGACGTCCACGGTGCCGCCCTGGCCGGTGGTCGCGGACTCGGGCAGGCTGATCGTGAAGACGACCTGCACGGTCGACCGGGCCTGGGACGGCGTGACCTCGAAGGCCGTGTCGGAGGTCCTGCGGAGCGCGGTGCTCGTCGAGGTGACCTCGAGGTGCTGGGTGCTCGCGTCGATGAGCTCCTGGTCACCGGTGATGCTCTGCGGCGCGTAGGTGAGGAGGGCGCGGAGGTCCGTGCCGGTCGCGCCGACCACGAGGGTCTGCGTGAAGCGGTAGGTGTTGCCCGGGACCATGAGCACCTGCGTCGGGTCGATGGACGTGGACCTCCCGTTCGTGATGTCGGTCCAGGAGCCGTCGTCGTCCGCCGTCAGGGTGAAGGTGCCGGAGCTCACCCCGGTCGCGGCACTGCTGGCCTGCGCGTTCCACAGGGCGAAGGAACCCGCTCCGCCCAGGAGGAGGGCGACGCCGGCGGCGCTCGCGATGGTGCCGGTCACGATCTTGTGCATGGTTCTTCCGTTCCTGCGCGGGCAGCGCTGTTGGCGTCATGGACTTCGGGAGAGCCCGACGGGACGGCTGTCATCGACCCCTGCGTGCAGGGGGCGCGGCTGACCGGTGCCGGAGGACGGCCGGTGCCCAGGAGTGAGGGAAACTCGGGCTCGGTCGTCCTGTGGTCGAACCTACCCGGTCCCCCATACTGCGGACAGGGCACTATGCGTTTGCATCGGCCCCAGTTCGGGGGCGGAGCTCCTGCCGCGCGCGTCGGCCCCGGAATGCACACCGGATCCTTGCAGTTGCATCGACCGGATCGAGGAGGGTCACATGGGCTTCGTGCGGTGGTTGTTCGACGCACAACTCGTCATCGGCGACCAGACGGTGCTGTGGCGCGAGGTCATCGGCAACGCGTTCGGGTTGCTCAGCGCCCTCGGCGGCATGCGACGCCGGGTCTGGGCCTGGCCCGTCGGGATCGCCGGCAACGCCCTCCTCTTCACGGTCTTCATGGGGGCGCTCTTCGACACGCCCAACCCCGTCAACCTGCTCGGTCAGGCCGGTCGGCAGGTGATGTTCATCCTGGTCAGCGTGTACGGCTGGTACCGCTGGACCCACCGGGCCGACGACACCGCGACCGTGCTCGAGCCGCACTGGGCCTCCTGGCGGTCCCGCGCACTGCTCGTCGTCGGCCTGGTCGGCGGCACGGCCCTGCTGACCCCGGTCTTCCGCGCCCTGGGGTCCTACGAGCCGGTGTGGAGCGACGCCTGGATCTTCGTCGGGTCCCTCCTCGCCACCTACGGCATGGCGAAGGGGTGGGTGGAGTTCTGGCTCATCTGGGTGGCCGTCGACCTGGTCGGCGTGCCCCTGCTGTTCTCGGCCGGGTACTACGCCTCGGGCCTCATGTACGTCGTCTACGGCGCGTTCACACTGGCTGGCTTCTTCGTCTGGATGCAGCAGCGCCGCAGGCCGTCGGCGGCACCGGTCGGCTGACCCACCGACGGCAGGCGTGCTGCCCGCCCGCCTGGGGCCTCCCGTCAGCGGGAGCGCGGCAGCGTGCGCGTCCGGCGCCACCCGGCGATCTGCTGCAGCGTCACCTTCGACCCGTACTGCGCGACCGAGTGCCGGAACAGGTACTCGGCGAACCAGAGCAGCAGACCCGCGACGACGAACACCTCGACGATGCACACCACCGTCTCGAGGACGGAGAGCGAGCCGACCGCGTTCCGCACCATCGCCGTCACCGGGGTGAACGTCGGGAAGTACGTGAAGAACGCGGCGATCGGCGACGCGGGGGTCGTCGTGACGAAGAACGCGGCGTACAGCGGGATGATCACCGCGAAGAGCGCCGCGGACTGCAGCGTGGAGGCGTCCTTGATCGTGGGGACCGACGCGCCGACGGCGACGAACAGTGCGGACGCCAGCAGCACCCCGCCGACCAGGAGGAGCGCCCCGGCCACCATCCGCCACGGGTCGACCGCGAGGGCGCCGACCCGTCCCGCGACGAGCGGTAGGACCACGGCCAGCGAGAGCAGGCCCGGTACCAGGAACACCCCGACCTGCACGAGTCCGACCAGGAGCATCGCGAGGACCTTGCCGCGGATGAGCGTGCCGGCCGTGACGGTCGTCAGGATCATCTCGGAGATCCGGTTCTCCTTCTCCTCCACCACGACGGTCACCATCCGGGCGGCGAGCAGGACCACGAGCCCGAAGAACGCGGCGACGTAGAGCAGCGGCGGCACGACCGACAGCCAGCCCGGCGCGACACGACCGTCGGCGTAGGTCGTGACGTCGGTGGTCGGTGGCGACCGGAGGATGCGGACGGCCTCGGCGTCGTCGACCCCGGCGGCGACGCTCTGTTCGAGCACCCGTTGCGCGAGCGCCGAGTAGCCGTTGTTCGCGAACAGCCCGCGGTCGGCCCCGAGGACGGTGACCGGGGACGTCGACGGCTTCGCGGGGAACTCGATGAACGCGTCGAGGTGTCCGGTCCGCACCGCCGCGCGGTCGGCCGCTGGGTCCTCGGACGGCGACCCACCCCACCTCGCGGCGATCGGTTCCGAGACCAGTCCGGAGTGGTCGACGTAGTGGAAGGGCGTCCTCGCCGCGGAACCGCTCGAGACCGCCGAGTCGGTGCCGGCCGCCTGCCCGATGCCGACGAGCAGCGAGACGACGACGACGACGAGGGGGAGCGCGAGCGTGCCGATCCAGAACGCGGGCTTCTTCACCGCCCGCACGAACTCGAACCGGACGACGGTGCCGAGGCGGCTCACCGTGCTGCTCCGACCGGGGCGGCGTCGGTCGCCGCGTCGTGGCCGTACAGCTGCACGAAGATCTCCTCGAGGGGGATGCGGCGCATCGCGAACGCGGTGACGTGCACGCCGGCCCCGACGAGCTCGGCGAGGATGTCGGACCCGTCGCGGGCCGAGGCCGCGGTGGGCACCAGGTGGGCGACGTGCCCCTCGTGCCGGGCGAGCCGGTACAGGTCCGACGCGGGCACGGAGCCGGTCAGCCCGACCTGCGCGACCGCCCCGCCGAACGCGTCCTGCACCTCGGGGATGGTGCCGTACGCGGCGGCGACGCCGTCCTTGAGGAGGAGGATCCGGTCGCAGAGCCGTTCGACCTCGTCCATCTGGTGCGTGACGAGGACGACGGTCGCGCCGTCGGCCTTCCGCTCGGCCACGAGGTCGAGCAGCAGCCGTCGGTTCACCGGGTCGAGACCCTTCGTCGGCTCGTCGAGGATGAGCAGCCGCGGGCGGTCCATGATCGTGATGCCGAGCTGCACCTTCTGCTGCTGGCCGCCGGAGAGCTTGTCGATCCGGACCTTCGCCTTGTCCGCGAGCCCGACGCGCTCCAGGTACTCGGTCGACCACCGCGTCGCCGGACCCCGGGGCATGCCGCGGAGCGCTGCGAAGTACGTCATCACGTCGATGACGGTCTCCTTGCGGTAGAGCCCACGCTCCTCGGGCAGGTACCCGATGCCGCCGGTGGCCGGTCGGTACGCCCCACCGTCGATGGTCAGCGTGCCGGAGGTGGGAGCCGTGATGCCGAGGAGAGCGCGGATCGTCGTGGTCTTGCCCGAGCCGTTGCTGCCGAGCAGCCCGAACGTCTCGCCGGGAGCGATGTCGAAGGTGAGACCGTCGACCACGGTCCGGTCCCCGAACCGCATGACGAAGTCACGCACGGTGACGGCTGCTCCGGCCACGCGGCCTCCTCTCGACGTGCCGACCCTACCGAGCCCGTCTGACGGGTCCGGGCGTCGGGGCGACCCCGGACGGACGGGAGGCCCGGCACGCGTCGCGCACCGGGCCTCCCGTCCGTCTCCCGGTCCGGTCGTGCCGTCCCGTCAGGGACGCAGCCAGGCGGTCCCGACGCCCGCCAGCACACCGTCCGTCACCGGCGCGCTGGCGAGCAGCAGCTCGCCCTCGGGCAGCCGGAACGGCTCCTCACCGAAGACCGTGACGCTCGTCCACCCGTTCGGGCGGCGGAACGCCAGGACGTCGTCGCGTCCGGTCTCGACCCACTCCAGGTGCTCCGCGGCCTGCAGCGCGCGGCGCAGCCGGAGCGCCGCGCGGTACAGGTTCAGGGTGGAGTCCGGGTCGGCGTCCTCGGCCTCGACGCTCGACTCCGCGAACCAGGCCGGCTGGGGCAGGTGGGCGCCGCCGGGCCCGAACCCGAAGCTCTCGCCCGTCCGGGTCCACGGGATCGGCACCCGGCAGCCGTCGCGGCCCACGTCGACGCCGGGGTTGCGGAAGTAGGCGGGGTCCTGGCGGGCGGCGTCCGGGACGTCGCCGACCTCGTGCAGGCCGAGTTCCTCGCCCTGGTACAGGTACGCGGAGCCGGGGAGCGCGAGCTCGAGGAGCGTCGCGGCGCGGGCACGACGCAGGCCGAGGCCCCGGTCCAGGTCGTCCTGTGACCCGCCGGCGAGCAGCCAGGCGCTGCCCTGCTTGTCGGTGGAGGGGGCGTGCGCGGCGTCGCCGCTGCGCGGGGGCAGCGCGTACCGGGTCGCGTGCCGGACGACGTCGTGGTTCGAGAACACCCACGTGGTCGAGGACCCGGACTGCTCCGCCAGGCCGAGGTTGAACTCGATGACCGACCGGAACTGCCCGGCGTCGAAGTCCGCCTCGAGCAGGTCGAAGTTGAAGGCCTGACCGAGGCCCTCGGCGCTGGCGTAGCGGGCACGCCGGTCCGCCGGCACCCAGGCCTCGGCGACCGCGGTCCGGGCGGGGGTGTACTCCTCGAACACCCGGCGCCACTCGGCGTAGATCTCGTGCACCTCGTCGCGGTCCCAGAGCGGGTGCGTGCCGTCCTTCGGCATCGCGGTGACCTCGGCCCAGGTCGGCAGGTCACCCGCGGGCAGGTCCTTCGCCAGTCCGTGGGCGACGTCGATGCGGAACCCGTCGACCCCGCGGTCCGACCAGAAGCGCAGGGTCCGGAGGAAGTCGTCGCGGACCTCCCGGTTCGTCCAGTCCAGGTCCGGCTGCTCCTTCGCGAAGCTGTGCAGGTACCACTGGCCGTCACCGACAGGGGTCCACGCCGGGCCGCCGAAGATCGACACCCAGTCGGCGGGGGCGTCCGTGCCGGACGGGCCGGTGCCGTCGCGGAACACGTACCGTGCCCGGGCGGGGGAGCCCTTCGGGGACGCGAGCGCCTCGCGGAACCACTCGTGCCGGTCGCTCGTGTGGTTCGGGACGACGTCGACGATCACCCGGATGCCGGCACCGTGCAGCGCCGCGACCATGTCGTCGAAGTCGTCGAGCGTCCCGAGCCGCGGGTCGACGTCCCGGTAGTCGTCCACGTCGTAGCCGCCGTCGGCGAGGGCGGACGGGTAGAAGGGGCTGAGCCAGACGGCCTCGACGCCGAGGGACGCCAGGTACGGCACCCGGTCGGTGACCCCGCGGAGGTCGCCGATGCCGTCACCGTCCGCGTCCGCGAAGGACCGGGGGTAGATCTGGTAGACGCTCGCCTGCCGCCACCAGGTCTCGTCGGTCGCGGGGGTCGTCGGCTGGACGGCCGGGTCGAGCACGTCGGTCATGGGGTTGCTTCCTTCGGTCGGGGTCGGGCGGGTGTCGGTCACTTGATGGCGCCCTGGGTCACGCCGGCCATGACCCACCGCTGCGTGATGAGGTAGACGATGATCGCCGGGGCCATGGCCATCAGGTACGAGGCGAACGACACGTTGTAGTTGTTGCTGAACTGGGTCTGGAACATCTGCTGCAGGACCGGCAGGGTCTGCAGCGCGGGGTCGGAGGTGATCAGCGACGGCATCACGAAGTCGTTCCAGGACGCGAGGAACGCGAAGATGCCGACGGTGGCGCTCATCGGTGCCAGCAGCGGGAACACGAGTCGCCAGAACACCTGCCCCGTGCTCGCACCGTCGATGCGGGCACTCTCCTCCAGCTCGGCCGGGATCGAGCGCAGGAAGGCGGTGAAGAGCAGCACGCTGAAGGACAGCTGGAACATGACGTGCAGGATCGCGACGCCGACGGGGTTGTCGAGCCCGACCAGACCGGTGAGCTTCACCTGCGACAGGGCGAGCACCGGGAACGGCAGGAACATCGCGGCGAGCAGGTAGAAGAACGACCAGCGGAACAGCCGACGGTCCCAGTTCCGGGCGATGGCGTACGCGGTGAACGAGGCGAGCAGGATCGTGCCGGCGACGGTGATCGCCGCGACGAGCACGGAGATGCCGAAGGCCCGCGGGAAGTCCGTGAGCTCCCACGCCTGCACGAACCCGTCGACGCTGAACGGTGCCGGGAGCGAGAAGGCGTTGCCGTCGACCGCCTGTCCGGTGGTCTTGAACGCCATCGTCAGCGTGACGTAGAGCGGGACGAGCACGGACAGCGCGCAGAGGACGAGGACGATCGTGACCGGCCAGTTGGCGCGCTCGCGCCGGCCGGCGCCGCGGCTGCCGGTGGTCCGGTCGGCGTCCACCGAACGGATGCTGCCGGTCGCCGTCGTCCCCGGTCGCAGGGGTGCTTGTAGGGACATCAGAGCGCTGCCTTCCCGCGGGTGGCCCGCAGCTGGATCACGGCGATCACGACGGCGATCACGAAGAAGATCGTCGCGTTGGCCATCTGGTAGGCGTAGTCGCCACCGTTGAAGCCCTTGAAGATCGACATCGCGACGCTGGTCGTCGAGGTGCCGGGGCCACCGTCGGTCAGGCCGACGATGATGTCGTACGAGTTCAGGAAGTTCTTGAACCCGATGACGAGGTTGATGAGGATGTACCCGGCCGTCAGCGGCACGGTGATCGAGAGCAGCTGGCGCCACCCACCGGCACCGTCGAGCGACGCCGCCTCGTACACCTCGCCCGGGATCGACAGCACCCCGGCGATGTAGATGAGCAGGGTCGACGGGATCGCCTGCCACGCGGTGACCACGACGATCGCGATCCACGCCAGGTCCGGGTCCGCCAGGATGCTCTGCTCGAGCGGCGTGATCCCGAGCGTGGTGGCGAGCGCCGGCAGGCTGTTCGCGAACAGGAACGAGAACACGTAGGCGATGACGATGCCGGAGATCACCATCGGCAGCACGAACACCGCCCGCAGCGCGATCTTGCCGCGCACCTTCGCGGTCAGGGCGATCGCGAGCAGGAACGCGACGGCGTTCACGACGAGCACGGTCACGAGCGAGAAGCCGATCGTGAACAGGTACGCCTGCAGGATCGCCGGGTCGGAGAACACCGCCACGTAGTTCGTCAAGCCGATGAACCGGAACTCGCCGAACCCGACGGAGTTCGTGAAGCTCAGCACGATGCCCATCACGGCGGGGAGCGTGATGGCGAGCGTGAACAGGACGAGGGTGGGCAGCAGGAACGCGAGGAACAGCGGGTCGATCCGCGGTCGCCTCCGGCGTCCGGCCGGGAGGCTCGTGGTCCGGCCGTGCGTGCGGCCGCCGTCCGCCTTGGTGGTGAGGGTCATGGTCGTCTCCTTCACGCGGCCGAGCGGAGCGCCAGGCGCGCCCAGTCGGAGTCGAGGGTGCGGAGTTGTCGCTGCGGGTCGCCGCCGAACGCGATCGACTGCGCGTAGTTCGCGACGGGGATCTCGGCGGGGATGAGCTGCGAGGCGCCGAGGTAGAAGGCGGCGTCGTCGTAGTACGACTGCATGCCGCGCAGGGCGGGGTTCGACGCGGGCGGGGCGTCTCGCCGGACCCCGAACCCGTTGTTGTCCGCGTTGTACCGGTCGTTCACGGCCGGGGTCATGAGGAACGACAGGAACTCCCGCGCCGCCTCCTGCTTGCGCGAGGCCTCCGGGATCCAGAGCGCCAGGTCGACGTTGACCCGCACCTTCCGGTCGGCGGGGTCCTCGGTCACGGGCAGCGGGAACGTCCCGAGGTCCATGTCGGGCGTGGTCTTGGCGATCTCGCCGAGCGCCCACGGCCCCTGCAGGTACATCGCGGCCTTCCCCTGCGCGAAGGCCAGGTTGCCGTCCCCGTACCCGCGGCTGACCGCACCGGGCTGGTGCCACTCGCGCAGCTGCGCCATGCGTTCCATCGGGGCCGCGAAGTCCTCCGCGAACGACGGCGCGGATCCCGTGCCGACACGGGTGCCGGCCGCGCGGAGGGCCGCGAACGTCGCCGGGGTGTCGATCATCCCGCCGATGCTGTAGTCGAACATGCCCTGCGCGATCGTCCAGTTGTCCTTGAACGTGCCGTACACCGGTGCGATGCCCGCCTCCTGCAGCCGGCGGCACACGGCGGCGAACTCGGACCACGTCGTCGGGACGTCGAGCCCCTGCTCGGCGAACAGGGCGCGGTCGTAGATCACCGACGCGGCGGTCACGGAGTACGGCAGCGCGCTCCTGCGGCCCGGGTAGTCGGCGGTCTGCTCCATGAGTGGCCACAGGTCGGGGTTGATCGTCGCGGCCTCGGGCAGGTCCGAGAGGTCGGTGAGTGCGCCGTGCTCCACGAAGGGCACGACGGAGAAGTTGTAGTTCCAGCAGCCGAGGTCCGGCGGGCTGTTCCGCACGAAGTTCGCCGACATGCTCGACGTCGAGTCCCGGACCACCCGGATCCGTGACTGCGCCTGGTGGAACTGCGCGATGAGGTCGTCGAAGTACCCGATGACCTCGGGCTTGGACACGTAGAAGCTGATCGTCTCCGGCCGTGAGCCGGTCGACCCGACCGGTGCACAGCCGGCGAGTGCGAGGCCGCTGGCGATGCCGCCCGCCCCGAGCAGGAACGACCGCCGGCTCAGCGCGGATGCGCTGCCGGCTCGTGTGGCGCGTGGTTGCACGTCGTCTCCGTTCGCCGGGATCGGCACCGTCGCCGTCCCGGTGTGCGCGCTGCTCCGATGCAGCGCGCCCGACTAAATATACGGACAAAATCTACTCGCGCAAGCAATCCGTGCCGCGGTAGTCTCGCCACATGCCGCAGCGTCGAGCGTCGCCCCGTGCCTCCAGTGCGGAGACCGTCCTCGATCACGCACTCGACGTCGGCGCCTTCACCGCGACCGAGGCGATGGAGTCGACCGGACTGACCCGCTCCACCGTGCTCGCTGCGTGCGAGGACCTCGTCGCACGCGGCTGGCTGACGGAGCTGGACGACGCGCGCACCGCCGGCGAGTACCGCATCGGTCGACCCGCACGGCGCTACGAACTCGACCCGACCGCGGGGTGCGTCGTCGGCGTCGACGCCGGACAGCACCGGGTCGCTGCGTTCGTCGCCGACCTGCGCGGTGCCGTGCTCGCGCGTGCGGAGACCGACCTCGGCACGCGAGGGCTCGACGTCGGGTTCCGCCTCGATGCGGTCGCGACCACCGTCGCCGCCGCGCTCGCCGCGGCCGGGACGGACGCCGACCGGGTCCTCGTGACCACCGTCGGGGTCCCCGCACCCGTCGACGCCCGCGGTGTCTCACCGGACGACGGCGGCTTCTGGGTCAGCATGAACCCCGGCTTCGACGCGGTCGCCCCCGGAGCCCGCGTCGTCGTCGAGAACGACGCGAACCTGGCGGCCATCGCCGAACGGCCGTCCGCGCCGGAGGCGTCCTTCGCCGCACTGCTCGCGGGGGAGCGGTTCGGCGCCGGCCTCGTCGTCGACGGCGTGCTGCTCCGCGGTGCGCGGGGCGGCGCGGGCGAGCTGCGCGCACTCGGACTCGTCGTCGGTGTGGGGTCGTCGGACGGACTCGGCGCGGCGGCGCGCACCGCGGTGACGGCGGCGGTCGACGCCGGCCGGGTCGACCCGGACAGCCCGCTCGGCCGTGCCGTCGCCCGCGAGGGCCTCGACGCGGCCGCGGTCTTCCGCGCCGCGGACGACGGCGACCCCGTCGCGCTCGAGGTCGTGGATCAGCTCGGGGACCTGCTCGCCCGGGTGTGCGTCCTGCTCGCGAGCCTGCTCGACATCGACCGGGTGGTCGTCGCGGGGGCGATCGCGGGGCACGCCGGTGCCGTCATCGACCGCGCTTCGGCCGTGCTCGGCAGCGGGCGGTTCGACCCGGTGCCGGAGATCGTGGCCTCGACGCTGGGGGCGGACGTCGTCGTGACGGGTGCCGTCGCGCTCGCGCTCGACACGGTCCGCGCGGATCCGCTGTCGTTCGACCTGCGGACGGCACCCGCGGCGGCGGCGGCCGTCGGCTGACGGGTGCGGGGTCGGCTCCGCCGTCAGCGGGGGAGTGCGGCGAGCACCTCGGCGGCCCGCGCGGCGTCCTCCGCGGACACGTCCAGGTGGGTGACGAGGCGCACCGTCGTCCGCCCGAGCCGCATCACCCGGACGCCAGCGGCCTCGGCGGCGGCGACGAACGTGTCGGGGTCGGACACCTGCGCGAAGACGATGTTCGTGTCCACCGACTCCGGGTCGACGTCGAGCGCCGCTGCGAGCACCCGGGCGTTCGCGTGGTCCTCGGCCAGGCGGTCGACGTGCTCGTGCAGGGCGTGCCGTGCGCCCGCGGCGAGGATGCCCGTCTGCCGCATGCCCCCGCCGTAGCGCTTCCGCCAGATCCGCGCGGCCGCGATCCGGTCGGCCGATCCGACGAGCACGGACCCGACGGGCGCACCGAGGCCCTTCGACATGCAGACGGACACCGTGTCGAACCCGCTCGCCAGGTCGGGGAACGGGGTGCCCGACGCCACGTGGGCGTTCCACAACCGGGCACCGTCCAGGTGCAGGCCGATGCCGTGCTCGCGGGCGAACTCCTGCACGGCGCGGACCTCGGCCACGGGCTGCACGGTGCCGCCGCCGAAGTTGTGCGTGTTCTCGACCGCGATCGCCGTCGTCGACACCGAGTAGGCGCCGGCGTTCGGCTCCGCGATCGCGCGCACCGCGTCGGCCACCAGACGGCCGCGGTCGGACGCCCACGTCCGTGTGGTGATGCCGGAGAACACGGCCGCCGCGCCGAGCTCGGCGCGGACGACGTGGGCCTGCACGTCGGCGAGCAGTTCCTCGCCGGGGCCGACGAGCAGGCGGAGCCCGAGCTGGTTCGCCATCGACCCGGACGGGGTGAAGAGCCCGGCTTCGTGACCGAGGAGCGCGGCGACCTCCTGCTCGAGCGCGGTGGTCTCGGGGTCCTCGCCGAACACGTCGTCACCGACCTCGGCGTCCACCATGGCGCGGCGCATCGCCGGGGTCGGACGGGTCACGGTGTCGGAGCGCAGGTCGATCACCGGACAACGGTACCCCCGGCGACGCACCCCGGTCGTCCGGCCCGGCTACGGTGTGCGACATGCAGCCTCCCGCTCCCGGAACACTCCGCATCCTGCACCTTTCGGACACGCACGTGACCGGGGACGGCGCGCTGCACCAGGGCACCGTCGACACCACGGCGGCGCTGGGCGCCCTGCTCGACCATCTGGACGGCCTCGACGGCGTGGGGCTGGTCGTCGTCTCCGGCGACGTGTCCGAGGACGGGTCGCCGGAGTCGTACGCGACGGTCCGCGACCTGGTCGGCGGCTGGGCCGAGCGGCACGGCGCGGCGTTCGTGACGGTCCCCGGCAACCACGACCAGCGCGACGGCTTCCGACGGGTCCTGTTCGACGGGCACGTCCTCGGCGAGGGCGGGAGACCGCTCATGCACACGATGGAGCACCACGACCCCGCGGTCCCGGTCCGAGGGCGGTCCGTCGTCGCGGGCCGGCGGATCGTCACCGTCGACACGAGCGTCCCGGGCGCCGGGTACGGCGAGCTGTCCGCGACCGCGACCGAGCACCTGCGGGCCGCCCTCGCCGAGCCGGCACCGCACGGGTCGGTCGTCGTCCTGCACCACCCGCCACTGCCCGCACCGACGTCGCTGCACGACGCGCTGAAGCTCCGCAACCCCGGTGACCTCGCCGCGGTGCTGCGGGGGGCCGACGTCCGGGTCGTGCTCGCCGGCCACTACCACCACCACTTCGCCGGCTCGACCGGCGGCGTCCCCGTCCTCGTCGCGCCCGGGGTCGCGAACGACGCCGACGTCACCGGTCGGTACGACGAGGAGACCGCCCTCGTCGGCACCGGCGCCCTCGTCGTCGACCTCGCCGAGGACGGTTCGCTCTGGTCGACGCCGGTCCGCGTGCCGCGTCCGGACGCCGACCAGCGGGCGCTGCACCTCGACGCCGACACCGCTGCCCGCATCGCGGCGGCCTTCGGTCCGTCCTGACCGGTGTCCTCCCCCCCCCCGGTCGCCGGACCGGACGGGAGGCGCGCTCCGGGCCGCCCCGGGCCTCCCGTCCGACCCGTCCCTGCGAGTACCCCTCATCCCCGCGCACCGACCGGGGTGCGGCGAGTAGGACGGACGCACGACGTCCCGAGGAGGATGACATGCGAACCGGTAGCGCAGTCCAGTACGAGCGGTACGGCGAATTCGACGTGGTCGAGGTCGTGCCGCAGGAACGCCCCACGCCCGGCCCCGGCGAGGTCCTCGTCGAGGTGATCGCGGCGGGCCTCAACCACATCGAGCGGTTCCTCCGCGAGGGCAAGCTCCAGGACCACGTCCACGTCGACTTCCCGGCACGGCAGGGCGTCGACCTCGCCGGCATCGTGCGCGCGCGAGGCGACGGGGTGAAGGACCTCCGCGTGGGCGACGAGGTCATGGGGCACGCGCCCGAGGGCGGCTCGCACGCCACCTGGGTGGTCGTGCCCCGCGACGCCGTCGTCATCAAGCCGACCCACGTCGGGTGGGAGGTCGCCGGCGGGCTGTACCTGGCGGGCTGCACCGCCGTCGACGTCGTCCGGAAGCTCCGACTCGGACCCGACGACACCGTCGTCATCAGCGCGGCCGCCGGCGGCGTCGGGCACATCCAGTGCCAGCTCGCCCGCGACGCCGGTGCGACGGTCATCGGACTCGGCAGCCCGCGCAACCACGACTACCTGCGGCAGATCGGCATCCTGCCCGTCGCCTACGGGGACGGTGAGGAGGCCCGGATCACCGAGATCGCGAAGGGCCGGCCCGTCACCGCCTTCATCGACAACCACGGCGACGAGTCCGCGCGCGCGCTCGCCGTCCGGCTCGGGGTGGACGAGAAGCGCTTCGTGTCGTCGGATGACCGGCGGGACGCCGAACTCCGGTTCCTCCGGGCCCCGGCGTCCGACCCGGAGGCGCGCGAGCTCATCACGTACCTCGTGAAGGCCGTCGAGGACCGCCGTGTGCAGGTCCTCATCTCCGGGTTCTACCCGTTCGAGTACATCGTCGAGGCGTACGAGGACCTGGCGGAGATGCACTCCCGCGGCAAGGTCGTCGTCGGCATGCAGCCCGTCGAGACCGGGGCCCGGCAGGACTGGTACCGGTCCGAGAAGGCGCGTGACCTCCGCGACGTGTACGCGCACGAGAAGGCCGAGGGCACGCTCGAGAGCGGTTCCCCGGCGTCCCGCGGCGCCGACTGACGGCGGCGGCGCACCGCTGGCGCCCGGCCGGACCTAGCTGAGGACGTCCTTGCTGGCGAACCGGCCGTACGCCAGCGCGCCGAACACGACCAGGTACCCGAGCTGCAGGACCGCGTTGCTGCCGAACGAGTCGAACGAGATCGGGTCCCGCAGCAGGTCGCCGAACCCGAGCCAGAGGTGTGAGAACAGGAACGGGTGCAGCCAGTCGAGCTGCGGGAGCTGGTCGAGCACCTGCGATGCCCCGGCCAGCACGACCGTCGCGGCCATCGCCCCGACCGGGACGTTGGTCAGCGTCGACGCGAACAGACCGATCGCCACCAGGCCGAGCATCGACAGCGTCACGTAGAGCGCGAGCAGGACCGCACGGCCCGCGTACGACCAGCCGTCGACCTGCGTACCGGAGAGCAGCGTCACCGGACCGACCGGGAACAGCGCCGCACCGATCGCCGCCCCGACGAGGACGACGAGCAGTGTGGCGGCGAGACAGAACGCGACCGCGCCGATCGTCTTCACGACGATGAACCGCACCCGCCCAGTCGGGGCGACGAGCAGGTAGCGCAGCGTGCCGTGGCTGGCCTCACCGGCGACGGTGTCGCCGGCGACCACCCCGACCGTGAGGGGCAGGAAGAGCGGGATCGACACCGTCAGCGCCGTGAAGGACACGAACAGGCCGTTGTTCGTGATGTCGCCGAGGAACGCCGGGCCACCGTCGTCGCCGTCGGTGGTGAGCCGGACCGCGACGGCGATGAGGACCGGCACGAGGGCGAGTGCCCCGAGCATCGCCCAGGTCCGACGCCGACGGAAGACGAGCGCGAGTTCGGAGCCGAGCAGGGCGAACGTGCGGGTCCGCCGCGCAGCGCCCGGAGCGGACCGGGTACCACCGGGTCGTGTCGTCGTGTCCACGGTGTCACCCTGCGACATCGAAGCCCTCTCCGGTGAGTGCGACGAACAGGTCCTCGAGGGTGCCGCCGCCGACCGCGATGCCGCGCACCCGGACCTCGGCGCGGACGAGTTCGGCGGTGATCGTCTCCGGCTCGACGTCGGTGGTGAGGTCGGCGACCAGGACGTCGGACCCGCCCTCTCGCCGGGGCGCGAGTCCGAGGCGGGAGAGGACGACACCGGCCTGCCCGATGTCGGGGGTCCGGACCGTGACGGTCCGGGCGCCGGCGGCTCGGAGCTCGTCGAGCGGGCCCTGCGCGACGATCGAGCCGGTGCGCATCACGGCCGCGTGCGTGCAGACCTGCTCGATCTCGGCCAGCAGGTGACTCGACACGAACACCGTCGTGCCGTCGTCCGCCAGGGACCGGATGAGGTGCCGCACCTCCCGGGTCCCCTGCGGGTCCAGGCCGTTCGTCGGCTCGTCGAGCACGAGGAGGTCGCGCGGGGACAGCAGCGCGTTCGCCAAGCCCAGGCGCTGCTTCATCCCGAGCGAGTACGCGTGCGCCTTCTTGTCGGCGGCGTGGCTCAACCCGACCCGGTCGAGTGCGCTCGCGACCCGCTCCCGCCGCGTCCGCGGGTCGGAGGTCGGATCGGCGGCGTCGAAGCGGGACAGGTTGGCCCGGCCGGACAGGTAGGGGTAGAAGGCCGGACCCTCGACCAGGGCACCGACCCGGGGGAGCACCGAGTGCAGCCCGCGCGGCATCGGTTCGCCGAGCACCTCGATCGTCCCGCTCGTGGCGGTCGACAGCCCCAGGAGCATCCGGATCGTGGTGGTCTTGCCGCTGCCGTTCGGCCCGAGGAACCCGAACACCGAGCCGCGGGGCACCGCGAGGTCGATGCCGTCCACGGCCCGCTGCTTCCGGAAGACCTTGCGGAGGCCGACCGTCCGGATGGCGAGCCCGGCTGCGGTGTCCGTGGTGTCTCGGGGTGCGGCCGCGGTGTCCGTCCCCGTCGTCACTTCGCGGCGGCGACCAGCGTCGCGACCGGCACCGCGCCCGCGAGGACACGGCCGTCGTCGGCCAGGTACACCGAGACGAGCGAGGTCTGCAGGGCGCGACCGCCGTCGACCGCCGTCGTGAGCTGGTCGAGGAGCCCGGACGCCTCCGACCCGAGACCGGTGCTGTCGGCGGTGCCGGCGGGCAGGGTCACGACCGTGTCCCACCCGCTGCCGGTGACCGTCGCGCCGCCGTGGTCCGGGGCACCGTGTCCGCGACCGTCCCCGGGTGCACCCGGGACGTCGGAGAGGTCCTCGCTGGAGACGTCCGCACCGCTCGGCGGCGTGAAAGCGAACAGGCGTGCCGCCGGCGCGCCGTACGACAGGCTCGTGAAGCCGACCTGGAACGCGGGGTCGTCCTTCCCCGCGGCGGTGACCGACGCGCGCAGCGGCAGCCCCGTCTGCTGGTCGACGGCGAGCTGCACCGTGCCGACGAGGGTGTCGGAGGACTTCGGGGTGAGCGTGAGGAGCCAGGCGTCGTGACCGGCGACCGAGGTCGCCACCGGCTTCGAGACCTTCGTGGTCGGGGTGATGGCGTCGATCGCGCGCTCGGCCACGTCACCCGGGGTGGTGGTGCCGGATCCGGGCGTCTCCGCGGAGCGGCTCGGGAGCGTGACCTTCGTCGCGGCGCGCTCCTCGGAGTCCCACGTCCACACGGTGCTGCCGTTGCGGATGACGTCCCGCTCGGCGAGCTGTTCGGTGACCTGCACCCGCTGCTTCGTCGCCCCGTCGACGTAGACGCGGGCGGTGTGCGGGGCGGTGAGCAGACCGAGTGCGTCGGAGGCGTCCCCCTCGAGCGAGGAGCCGCCGGAGCCGGTGGGCAGTTCCGGGAGCCCGAGGTCGCTCGTCTGCGCGAGCTTGCCCGAGTACTGCGCGTCCGAGGAACCGGCGATGCTGGCGATGACCGCGGCGGCGGTCGGGTGCTCCCCGGCGACGGGAGGAGCGGCGGCGTTCGCCAGTGCGGGAGCGGCGACGGCCCCGGCGACGACGACGGGCGCGATCAGTGCCGGCAGCCAGACGGACTTCTTCATGGGGGTTCCCCTCGGTCGAGCATCGGACCCGCGGTGGTGCATCGGAGTCGGGTGCACGGTACGTCCGGCAACCGACAGAACGCTGTGCTCCGGCCAGGTCCGGCCAGGTCCGGCGGCCGGAGCACAGCGTTCACCGGGTCATCCGGCGGACTGCTCGTACGACCGGATCGCGTCGACCTTCCCGGCGCTCGCCGATGCCGGGTCGAAGGTGTACCCGAGCCACTCGCGCACCAGGCGGCGGGCGAGCTCGGTGCCGATCACCCGCTGCCCGAGGCAGAGGACCTGCGCGTCGTTCGACAGCACCGACCGCTCGACGCTGAACGGGTCGTGCGCGGTCACCGCCCGGATGCCGGGGACCTTGTTCGCGCTGATCGCCACCCCGAGTCCGGTGCCGCAGACGAGCAGCGCCCGGTCGGCGGACCCGGCGGCGACGAGCCGCGCGGCCTCGACGGCGACGTGGGGGTAGGCCGTGTGGCCGTCGGCGTCGACACCCACGTCGACGACGTCCACGACCCGGGGATCGGCCATGAGGTCGGCGCGCAGTACCTCCTTGAGTGTGAAACCGGCGTCGTCCGACCCGATCGCCATGCGGAACGTCATGCGTGCACTCCTCCAGTGGTGGTGGTGATGGTGGTGTTCGTGGTGTCACGTCGGGCGGTGAGGACCTCGCCGACGCGGGTGAGGACCATGCCCATCGAGACGGCTCCGGCGTCCGGGGTGCCGACGCTCTTCGCGGCGAGCGGCCGGGCTCGTCCCACACGTGGCGACAGCGCCGCGGTGGCGGTCGCCTCGAGCCGGGCGACCTCGGCGGCAGCGGTCCAGGCCTCCGGCAGCGGCACGCCGGAGCGCACCGCCGCGTCGAGGGCGTCGACGAACGGCAGCAGGGCGTCGAGCAGTGTCTTGTCGCCACGCCGCGCCCGTCCGAGCTGGACGACCGCGTCGGCGAAGGCCCGGGCCGCGTCGACCACGAGCGACGCGGTGACCTCGTCGGCGTCGTCGCCGATCGCGGCGCCGAACGCCTCGAGGGCCGCGCCCCAGAGCACGCCCGAGGTCCCGCCGGCCTCTGCCGCCCAGGCCTCGCCGGCGCGTCCGAGCAGGAACGCGACGCCGGCGGTCGCGTCCGTGCCGTCCACCGCCCGCCGGGCCGCACCGATGCCCTTCACCATCCCGCGTCCGTGGTCGCCGTCCCCGGCGACGGCGTCGATGTGGCCGAGTTCGTGCTCCTGCTCGCGGAGCAGCCGTTCCGTCGCCGCGACGACCACGCGCACGGTGTCGGCGGCCTGCCGGGAGGCCCGGCTCGCGTCCGGCACGACCGTCGCGTCCGCAGCGCACTCGGTCCCGGCGGCTGCGGGGACGAGTGCGGCGAGGGGCGCTGCCACCTTGCGGTAGGCGGGCGCGTAGGCGTCGGCACGCCAGAGTCGCTCGAGGTCGTCGTCGAGCCACTGCAGGGTGAGCGAGCACCCGCCCATGTCCAGGCTCGTCACGAGTTCGCCGACCTCGGGCTCGACGACCGCGAGGCCGGCCTGCTCGAGGAGCGGCGCGATCCGTCCCCAGAGCACGAACAGCTCCTCGTACTTGGTGTCGCCGAGGCCGTTGAGGACCGGGGCGACCCGGCCACCGGCGGGGGCGTCGGCCGGACGCTCGGCGAGCAACCGGTCCACGAGCAGGTGCGCGAGCTGGCGGGCCGGCACGAGCGGGACGTCGCGGATGCCCGGCTCCCCGTGGATACCGAGGCCGAGGCCCAGGTGACCGTCCGGCACCGTGAACAGCGGCTCGTCGGCCCCGGGCAGCGTGCAGCCCGAGAAGGCGACGCCGATCGTCCGCGTTCGGTCGTTCGCACGCCGGCCGACCCGTTCGACCTCGTCCAGCGAGGCCCCGGCGGCCGCCGCGGCGCCCATGGCCTTGACGACCGCGAAGTCGCCCGCGATGCCCCGTCGTCGGTCGACCTCGTCCGCCGAGGCGACGTCGTCGGTGACCACCACGATCCGCGTGTCGACACCGGCAGCGCGGAGTCGTTCGGCGGCGATCCCGAAGTTCATCGTGTCGCCGGCGTAGTTCCCGAAGCACAGGACGACGCCGCGGCCCTGGTCGGCGGCCCTGGCCACGGAGTACACCTGGGCGGCGGACGGTGACGTGAAGACGTTCCCGACGACCGCGCCGGTCGCGAGCCCGGGGCCGACCAGACCGCTGAAGGCGGGGTAGTGGCCGGAGCCGCCTCCGACGACGACGGCGACCTGCGGGTCGGTGTCGGCGGTCGGCAGCGTCACGACGCCGCCGGTCACCCCGCGGACGCGGTCGGCGTACAGGGCGAGCCAACCGGCGAGTTGGTCCTCGGCGAACTCGTCGGGGTCGTCGCAGATCGTGGTCATGTGCGGTCCTCCTCGGGGGACGGGTGGGTGGGAAGGGACGGGGACATCGGTCAGTGGGCCTCGTCGTGCTGCGGGATGTGGAGTCGGCCGACCATGAGGAAGGCGCAGGCGTAGAGCCCCACGAACGTCCAGGTGACGACGGCACCGCCCCCGCCGAGCGCGAGGACGACGGCCACCACCCCGGTGCCGAGGAACGCGGCACCGCCGGCCGCGGTCGTGTACATCGCCATGGCCGCACCCCGGTGCTGCGGTTCGAGCGCCGGCATGATCGCACCCATCGGGACGAACCCCGCGAGCGAGCACCCGAAGACGCACCCGGCGACGACGGCGGCGACGTACCCCCAGTGGGAGCCGGCGGGGACGAGTTGCGGGACGTACCACCAGGCGAGCAGCCCGACCGCGGACCCGACGACGCCGAACCAGCGGACCGTGCGGACCCATCCGATGCGGTCGCCGACCCAGCCGAACAGGGCGTTCACGAGGATGTTCGTCGCGTACACGCACACGGTCATGAGGAGCCAGCGCTGCTGCCCCCAGCCGCGCTCGTCGGCGATGACGGCCGGCAGGACGACGAACATGCCGAACTCCGGTGCGGTGTTGACGAGTCGGACGAGGAACCCCATGAGCACGCGCGGCCGTGTCGCGGTCAGGCGGATCCCGCTCGTGACGACCCGCCAGGGGCTCTCGCCGGCGGGGGCGATCCGCTGCGTGCCGCTCGGCAGCCGGACACCGAAGCGCGCGAGCGCCCACCCGGCGACGACGAGGGCGATCGAGGCGGTCATCGCTCCGGTCTCGCCGACGACCCCGCCGCCGAGGGCCGGGATGGTCCCGAGGGCGAACAACGAGCCGAGCGTGGGCAGGCCGCCGGTGAAGGCGACGTAGAACCACCCGACCGCCGCACCACGGCGTTCGACGGGTGCGGTGACGTTCACCCAGACCAGGAACGCGAACGCGGCGAGCGGGTGCCCGAGTCCGCGGAGTGTGTAGGCCACCGCGGTGAGCGGGACGCTGCCGAGGTGGAGGGCGCCGAGGAACAGGACCTCGAACACGACCCAGACGACGACGCCGACGGTCATCACGGGGCGTGGGCCGACCAGGTCGGCGAGCGCGCCGGACAGGTAGCTGCCGACGAGGGTGGCGAGGCTCGCGCCGGTGACGATCGTCGCGACCGTGGCCGGAGGGCTGCCGAGCACGGCGACCATGTGCGGGGTGACGAAGTTCGACTCGACGCCGACCCCGGTCATCATCACCAGGACGCCGAGGAAGCCGAGGGCGAGGGAGCGGGGGATCCCGAGTCGGTCGAGGCGGCCGGGGGCGGGAGCGGTGCGCAGGAGTGGGGGCGTCGTCGTCGACATGGGCTCTCTCGATCGCAGTGGTATCTGACATCGGGTATGTTACCCGTCATGTCCGCGTTCCAGAACCACCACCCGTCCACCGGTCCCGCGTCGGCCCCGGCAGCGCTGCCGGACGACGACGACCTCGCCGCGCTGCTGCGGCCCGGTCCGGCCCACCTCGACCACACGAACCCGTTCACCGGCCGCGTCGCGGTCGTCACCGGTGGCGCGTCCGGCATCGGCAACGCGGTCGCACGCGCCCTCGCCGGCCGCGGTGCACGGGTCGCCGTCATCGACGTCCGCGCCGACGCGTCGGCCTCGGCTGCGTCCGAGCTGCCCGGGGACGGGCACCTCGGCATCGGGTGCGACGTCACGGACCAGGCCTCGGTGGACACGGCCGTCGCCGAGGTCCTCGCCGGCGCCGGGCGCGTCGAGGTCCTGGTGAACTGCGCGGGCATCGTCGCCCTGGCCCCCGCCGAGGACCTCGGGCCCGACGCCTGGGCGCGGACGCTCGACGTGAACCTCACCGGCACGCACCGCGTGACGCAGGCGGTCGGACGGCACATGCTCGCCGCGGGGTACGGACGGATCGTGACCATCGCGTCCCAGGCTGCGCACGTCGGGATCGACGGGCACGCCGCCTACTGCGCGTCGAAGGCCGGTCTGCTCGGGCTGACCCGCGTGCTCGCCCTCGAGTGGGGGCGCCGCGGCGTCACCGTCAACACGGTGTCGCCGACGGTCGTGCTCACCGCCCTGGGTCGGTCCGCGTGGGCGAACGAGGCGGGCCTGCGCCACCAGGACGAGATCCCGACCGGACGGTTCGCGACGCCCGACGAGGTCGCGGCGGCGGTGCTCTTCCTCGCCGGCGGGTCGGCCGCGATGGTGAACGGCACCGACCTCCGCGTCGACGGTGGCTTCACCATCCGGTAGGACGGGCGGCGCTACGATCGCGGTGTCGTCCCGGCACCCGGCCGACGGCACCACCCCGGGAGGCCCGCGCTCGATGTCCGGAACGAGTCCGTCCGACCCCGCACCCGCCAGCGGTCCGCCCACGGAGGGCGGTGTCGCCGCCGGCGACGGTCCCCGCTCCCGGTTCCCGCTCGACACGGTGTACCAGGCGGCCCGGATGTACTACCTCGAGGACGCGACGCAGAACGAGATCGCCGCCCGCCTGGGCGTCTCCCGCCCGACCGTCAGCCGCCTGGTGTCCGAGGCCCGCCGCGCCGGGCTCGTCCGGATCGAGGTCGTCGACCCGTTCCAGGACGAGACCGCCGTCCTGGCCGAGCGGTTGCGGGTCGTGCTCGGTCTGCAGGCCGTGTACCTCGCGGCCGTGACGCACACGGCGACCCTCGGCGTCGACCTCGCCGAGCCCGTCGCCGCAGCGGTCGAGGCCATGCACCTCGCCCCGGGGGACGCGGTCCTGGTGTCCTCCGGCAGCACGGTGCACGCCATCGCGCACGGCGTCGTGCCCCCGATGCCGGGCGTGCAGCTCGTCCCGACCGTCGGTGGTCAGGCCGACCCGAACCAGTGGTTCCAGACGAACGAGATCACCCGGGCGGCCGCTGAGCGGTCGGGGGCGATCCCGACCTTCCTGTTCGCGCAGGCGCTCCCGTCGGAGGCGCTGCGGGCCTCCCTGGACGAGGACCCGGCCTTCCAACACGTCGTCGGTCTCTGGGAGCGTGCGACGGGCGCGATCCTCGGCATCGGCGCGCCGGTCGCGACCCGCGACGCGATGGCCAGGGGCCTGCCCGTGGACCACGCGGTCTTCGAGCGGGCGACCGGGGACGTGTGCCTGAACTTCACCGGCCCCGACGGCGAGGCGATCGAGTTCCCCGGCAGCGAGCGGATGGTCCGGACCTCGCGGGAGGTCCTGGCCGCGGTGCCGCACGCGGTCGGCGTGGCCGTCGGTGCCGTGAAGGTGCCGAGCATCATCAGCGCCGTGCGTGGCCGGCTCGTCAACGAGCTGGTCACCGACGCGGCGACGGCGCGGGCACTGCTCGACGCGCTCGCCTGACGCCCGGCCGGGAGGCCCGGACCGCTCAGCGCGACCGGCGGACGTCCCACAGGTGGTGCACCGGGTCGTGCGCGTAGTAGACGGCGAGCGTCGCGACCGTGAAGACGCTGCCGTCCGAGCGGCGCCCGGTCCGGGCGAGCTGGTGGTCGGGCACCCCGCCGAAGGCCGACACGGCGCGGTCGGCGGCGGCGAGGAGCTCACGGGTGACGGTGGCCGGGTCCTGTTCGGCGTAGCGGTCCGCGACGGCGGTGGCGTCCTGGTCCCAGTTCGGGAACAGCGGGTCCTCCTCGGCGAGCATCAGCTCGAGGCGCTCCGTCATCTTCCGGTGCACGTCACGGACGTGGGCGCCGTACTCGAGCGGTGACCACGTCGACTCGTCCGGGCGCTCCCGCACGTCCGGGCGGCGGAGCTGCTCGGGCCAGCCGTCCGTGTTCGCGTCGATGACCGCGGGCACGTCCCGGAACGTCACCGCGCTGCCGTCGAAGCCGCAGTCCGGGCACGCCGCCTCGATGACCCAGGTCCAGTTCTTCGTGTCCGGTTCGATCGCCACGGCCAGACGGTAGCAGTCCCGGACGGCTCGGTGGCGGGTCGGTCGCGGGGACCGTGCCGTCAGTCGCGGTCGAGGACGGGCCACACCGGGAAGGGGTCGGCCCAGGCGCGCCACAGGTCCGGCCCGGCGAGCAGCTCGTCCGGGGTGATGAGCGCTCCGTCGAGCGCCCGCGTGAGCCGGACCGCGTCCAGGTCCTCGCCGACGAACCAGAGCGACTGGCCGATCGGGGCGTCCTCGTCCCAGGACGGGTTCGCGGCCGGGTCGAGCGCGAGCATCGCCCCGACGCTCGACCAGGAGCCGACGTGGTCGGGCCGGGACGCCAGCCGGAAGAACCCGCGGGAGCGCAGGACCCGTCCGTCCGGCCCGGCCGCGAGGTCGTGCTCCACGACGTCGGCGAGTCGGGACGGGTGGAAGGGCAGCGGGTCCCGGTAGCACACGGCGGTGAGCCCGTCTGCGGACCGCCGGTGGACGTCGTCGGCTCCGCTCGACAGGGCGCGCATCCACCCGGCGCTCCCGGCGAGCACCCGGGCCGCGCCGCCGTTCGACGCCGGGAGCTCGTCGGCGCTGCGGACCCGCTCGTCGGCGAGGACCACGGCGGACGGCGCGCAGCGGTGCACGAGGGCGACGAGGGCGCGACGCCGTGCCGGGGACAGGCGGTCGGTGCGGTCGAGCACGATGACGGTCGCGTACTCGACCAGGGCCGCGAGGCGCTCGCCGGCGACGAACGCGTCGTCGACCCCGGACCAGAACAGGTGCTCGACCTCGTCGGCGCGGAGGACGGACACCACGTGCCGGAGCACCCGGTCGTCGCCCGTCTCGGCCCGGGCCGCGTTCGCGAGCATCATGCCCACGGCCCGAGCGTCACCGCCGACGGGCAGGGTGACGACGAGCGCGTGCCGGGCGCCGGGCCCGCAGACGTCGGCGAGGCGCCCGGCCCGGTCCGCGACGGCCCGTGTCGCGGCCATCGCGCTGCCGGCGGCGTGCAGCCGGTGCCCGTCGGACAGCCGTGCGGCGATGCGTGCGGCGTCGACGTCGTGGAGGGCGGAGACGAGGGTGATCGGGACTGCGGGCATGTGCAGTACGGTACATGAAAACCGTTCTCATCAAGGAGGTCCACGTGAAGGTCCGCAACTCGCTCAAGGCGCTCAAGAAGATCCCCGGCTCGCAGGTCGTGCGGCGGCGCGGGCGCGTGTACGTCATCAACAAGAAGGACCCGCGCTGGAACACCCGTCAGGGCTAGTGGGGGAGTCGCTCCGTAGGGTGAGGGGATGCGACTCCTGCTCGTCCGACACGGACAGACCCCCGCGAACGTGACCGGCCTGCTCGACGCAGAGGTGCCCGGACCCGGCCTGACCGAGCTCGGACAGGAGCAGGCCGACGCGCTCCCCGCCGCGCTGGGGGACCGGGGCATCGAGCGCCTGTTCACCTCGACGATGGTCCGGACGCAGATCACCGCGGCCCCGCTCGCGCGTGCGCTCGACCTCGCACCCGTGGTGCTGCCGGGCCTCCGGGAGATCGAGGCCGGCGACCTGCAGGGCAGACGGGACACGGTCGCCGTCCAGAGCTACCTCGCGGCCGTGTACGCCTGGGCTGCCGGTGACCGCGACGAGCACCTGCCCGGCGCGGAGGACGGCCACGCGTTCTTCGCGCGGTACGACGACGCCGTGCGGCAGATCGAGGAGACCGGGGCGGACGTCGTCGCGGCGTTCAGCCACGGTGCCGCGATCCGGATCTGGGCCGCGGTCACGGCGCAGAACGTGCCGGACGACCTCGGGCGGAACCGGCACCTCGAGAACACCGGCGTCGTGGAGCTCGAGGGCTCGACCGCCGACGGGTGGCGCCTCGTGGACTGGGCGGGCGAGCCCGTCGGCGGCGACGACCTCGCCGACCTCGGTGCGCAGGACCCGACCGGCGAGCGCTTCTGACGACACCGACGGCGCGACGCCGCCGGGACCGCAGAACGCCGCACCGGCGGCGGAACGCCGCAGCATCCGGCGGCGTCTCGGCGCATCCGGGGCGTCTCGCATCGGGCAGGTGGCGGGGTGGACGAACGGGAGGCACGGTGCCAGCTGGCACCGTGCCTCCCGTTCGTCGTGCGTCGCGTGGACTACGCGAGCTGCGACGCGGACGTCAGCGGCACGATGACGCGGTGCGACTCGCGCAGGACGTCGAGCGTGCGCTGGACCTCGTCGGCGCGCTCCTCGGCCGTCCAGTCGAGCGACTCGGCCATGACGTCGGCGAGCTCGTCGAGCAGATCGATCGTGACACCACCGACGAACGCGAGGTTCGTGCGGCGGAGGACGACGTCGACCAGGTGCACGGCCTGCTCGTGCTCGGCGAAGTACCGGACCTCGGCACGGGTCAGCGTGCCGTCCGACTCGAGCGGCTCGACCGGACCGGTGACCAGCGCATCGACGACCTCGGCGGCACGGGTGCCGTAGCGGTCGAGCAGGCGGTCGACGGTCTCGGACGCGAGGCCGTCACGGTGCGACTTGATCCACAGGGCACGCTGGCCGTCGGTGGTCGGGAAGTCCTTGCCACCACCGATCGGCATGCCGGTCGTGTCGACCGTGCGGGCGACGCCGAGCTTCTTCGTGACGTCGGTCGACAGGTGCGCGGCCAGGGCCCGGAAGGTCGTCCACTTGCCGCCCACGAGCGACAGCACGGTCGTGTCCGGCAGGCCGGCGATCGGGGTGTCGACGATCCGGTAGTCGCGGGACACGAACCCGGGGGCGGTGTCCTCGTGGCGGGGGAGCGGTCGGATGCCCGAGTAGCTGTAGACGATGTGGTCGCGCGTGACCTCGATCTGCGGGAAGACGTGCTTCACGAGCCCGAAGAAGTAGTCGATCTCCTCGTCGGTGGTGACGACCGGCTGCGACGGGTCGGCGTCGATGTCGGTCGTGCCGATGAGGACCCGGCCCTTGAGCGGGTAGATGAGGACGATGCGGCCGTCGTTGTTCTCGAAGAACAGCTCGCGGCCCTTCGTCGCCTCGAGCAGCTCGGGGTTGTCGACGACGATGTGGGAGCCCTTCGTGCCGCCCATGTACTTCGTGCCACCACCGAACGCCTCGTTCGTCAGGTCCGTCCAGGGACCGGACGCGTTGACGACGACGTCCGCGGTGAACACGAACTCCTCGCCGGTCTCGCGGTCACGGAGCAGGACGCCGCCGTCACGGCTGCCGACGGCCTCGACGTAGTTCGTCGCACGGGCGGTCGCGTCCGTGCCGGTGCCGGTGCTCGCGGCGAGCCCGTCCTTCAGGACGTCGAGCGCCAGGCGCTCCGGCTCGTGCACCGAGGCGTCGTAGTACGTGCCCGTGTACTTGAGGTCGCGGTTGAGGGCCGGCATGTCCTCGAGCGCCGCCTTCTTCGTGCGGAAGACGTGCTTCGGGACCGAACCGCCGTCGCGCGAGAAGGAGTCGTAGATCGTCATGCCGATCTTGATGAGCATCGCGCCGCGCTCCTTCGTGGAGCGCTGTTTGTGCGTGAGCATGCGCAGCGGGGCGTTCATGATGCCGGAGAACGTCGAGAAGACCGGCATGGTCGTCTGCAGCGGCTTGACGTAGTGCGGGGCGATGCGGATGAGGCCGTTGCGCTCCTGCACGCTCTCGCGCACCAGACGGAACTCGCCGTTCTCGAGGTAGCGGATGCCGCCGTGGATCATGTGGCTCGACGCGGCGGACGCGCCCGAGCCGTAGTCGCTGCGCTCGACGAGGGCGACGTCGACGCCCTGCAGTGCGAGGTCGCGGAAGGTGGCGATGCCGTTGATCCCGCCACCGACGATGAGGACCTGTGCGTTCGGGCGTCCGGTGAGGGCGGTGACCGTGTTCCTGGGCTGCGTCTTCTTCGACATGGTCGTTCGCATCGCTTTCTGGGGTCGATTCCGTTGGTACTCCATCGATCGTGCGCTCGTCGGAACGTGTGGGCAACCTCCGTGCACGGACGTGCAGAACGCTTGTGGCGCCTCCTGTCCGGGCCGCCGGATGGGCGGACGGGAGGCCCGGACGGGGTTGCAGCGGGCGTGCACGTCCGTGCATGCTCGGAGCCATGAGCGACGCCGCCCAGCCCGTGCGCACCCAGCAGGCCCTGCGGGCTGCGCACCTCTACTACCTGCAGGACCTCACGATGGACGCCATCGCCGACGAGCTCGGCACGTCCCGGTCGTCGGTGTCCCGCCTGCTCAAGTACGCCCGTGACACCGGGCTCGTCGACATCCAGATCCGCTCACCGCTCGACCAGGCGGCCGCGCTGAGCCGGAGCATCCGGGCGCGCTTCGGCGTGCACGCACACGTCGTGCCGGTCCCGGACCACACGAGCGACGTCGACCGGTTGGAGCGGGTGGCCCTGTCCGCCGCCCGGATCCTGACGCAGTACATCGAGTCGAACATGGTCATCGGCATCTCGTGGGGTTCGACGGTCAGCGCCGTGAGCCGCTACCTCGTGCCGAAGACCACGCACGGGTCGACCGTCGTGCAGGTGAACGGCGCCGCGAACACCCGCACGACGGGCATCGTCTACGCGTCGGAGATCCTCCGGCGGTTCGGCGAGGCCTACGGCGCACTCGTGCAGCAGTTCCCCGTGCCGGCGTTCTTCGACGACCCCGCCACGAAGGCCGCGCTGTTCCGCGAGCGCTCGATCCGACGCGTGCTCGACCTGCACGAGCGGATGGACCTGGTCGTGTTCGGGGTCGGCGCTCCGCAGGCCCCGGTGCCGTCGCACGTGTACTCCGGCGGGTACCTCGACCCGGCGGACCAGGACGAGTTGCGACAGGCCGGCGTCGTCGGCGACGTGTCCACCGTGTTCTACCGCGCGGACGGGTCGTGGAAGGACATCGGGGTGAACGCCCGGGCCGGTGCGCCCGACCTCGACACGGTCAAGCGGGCGCCGCGCCGGATCTGCGTCGTCGCCGGGCGGGGGAAGGCCGCGTCGCTGCGCGGCGCCCTGGCCGCGGGGCTCGTGACGGACCTCATCCTCGACGAGAGCGTCGGTCAGGCGATCCTGCAGAGCTGACCGGACGGGAGGCGCGTGTCCCCGGCTCTGGGGGAGGCCCGTCGAGTCCGATGTCGGAGGTGTCGCGTACGGTCGGAGAATGGTGCTCACTCCCGATGCCGGTCCCGCTCCGTCCGCTCCGCCCGTCGGCGTCGAGCGTGCCGACACCCGGTCGTACCGGCGGTTGGCAGGCACGGACATCGACCAGGCGATGGCGTTCTTCACCTCCGACTACGACCTGAAGGCCCCCGCGATCCGGCGGACGCACGCGGACACGGCGTGGGACTTCGCCGGTGTCACCGATGAACGGATCTCCCTGCGGACCTCCCGCTTCGGCGTCGACCTGCGCAGTCAGAGCCAGTCGGACGACTTCATCGTCGCGTGGCTCCGCAGCGGGAGCAGCACCATCACGTTCAACGGCCGCTCCGTGGACCTCGAGCCCGGCGTCCCGGTGATCCTGCCGTCGGAGCCGTACGACCTGCACCACCGCGACATCGGTCTCAACCTCGTGCACCTCGACCGCTCGTTCGTCACGAGCCTGGTCGGCGACGACACGTTCTCGTTCGAGCCCCTCGAGCGGCCGGCCGCCGACGGGATGGGGGTCTGGCGCGACACGGTCCGACGGCTCTCGTCGACGTGGCTGCAGGTGGACTCCCCGATGACCGCCACCGTCCGCCGTGACGTCGCCGAGGCCTTCGCGAGCGCGGCGCTCCGGGCGTTCCCGCGCCGCAGCACGTGGCGTGCCGCCGTGACCGGGTCCGGACCGGAGCACCAGCGGCTGCGGCGTGCGCTCGACTACGTGCAGGCGCACGCCCGTGAGCCCATCGGCACGCCGGAGATCGCCGCGGCGGCCGGCCTCAGCCCGCGCGGGTTGCAGCAGTCGCTCCGGCGACACCTGGACCAGACGCCCGGTGAGCTGCTGCGGTCCGTCCGGCTCGACGGCGCGCTCGACGAGCTGCGACGGGCGGAGCGGGACGAGACCTCGGTCGCGGACATCGCCCGTGGGTGGGGCTTTGGCCACCTCGGTCGGTTCTCGGCCGCGTACCGGTCCCGGTTCAGCGAGCTGCCGAGCGACACCTTGCGGACCCGGTCGCGACGCTGAGGGCGGACCCGGTCGCGCCGCTGAGGGCGGACCCGGTCGCCGACGGCTGACTCGTCGCCGTCAGCCGAGGTGCTGCGTCGGTCCGGGGGAGTGACCAGATCGTTCGGTGGGAGCGCTCCCGACCTGCGTGATGCCGAACTCCGCGGAACGGAACGGCCGGTGAGCGGGTGATCCTTCGGTGCGCGAGCGCTCGCGGGGAACGTGCGGCTGGATGGGCGGTGTCCGAGCACCTGCCCACGAAGGAGTCCGTCATGCGCATCGGCGTCCCCACCGAGACCAAGAACAACGAGTTCCGCGTCGCCGCGACCCCGGCCGGCGTCGCCGAGCTGACGATGCACGGGCACGAGGTGCTCGTGCAGTCCGGTGCCGGGACGGGTTCGGCGTTCTCCGACGACGAGTACGCCGCCGCCGGCGCGGTGGTCGTGCCGGATGCCGGGTCGGCCTGGGACGCCGAGATGGTGCTCAAGGTCAAGGAGCCCGTGGCCGCCGAGTACCCGCTCCTGCGTGCGGGTCAGGTCCTCTTCACGTACCTGCACCTCGCCGCTGACCGCCCGCTGACCGCGGCGCTGGTCGAGTCGGGCACCACCGCGATCGCGTACGAGACCGTGCAGCTCCCCGACCGGTCGCTGCCGCTCCTGTCGCCGATGTCGGAGATCGCCGGACGGTTGTCCGCCCAGGTCGGCGCCCACCACCTCATGCGTGCGAACGGCGGCCGCGGGCTCCTCCTCGGGGGTGTCCCCGGCACGCCGAAGGGGCGGGTCGTGGTGATCGGCGGTGGTGTCGCGGGCGAGCACGCCGCGACGATCGCGCTCGGGATGGGTGCCGAGGTGACGGTCTTCGACATCAGCCTGCCGCGCCTCCGAGCCCTCGACGCGCGGTTCGACGGCCGGGTGACGACCCTCCGGTCGAGCCCGCTCGCGATCGCGCACGCCGTCGCCGAGGCGGACCTGGTGATCGGGTCCGTCCTCATCCCCGGGGCGTCGGCTCCGAAGCTCGTGACGGACGCGATGGTCGCCGACATGCGCGCCGGGTCCGTCCTCGTCGACATCGCGATCGACCAGGGCGGGTGCTTCGAGGGGTCGCGGCCGACCACTCACGACGACCCGACGTTCGCCGTGCACGACGCCGTCTACTACTGCGTGGCGAACATGCCGGGCGCGGTCCCGCGGACGAGCACCATCGCGCTGACGAACGCGACGCTCCCGTACGCCGTGGCGATCGCGGACCAGGGGTGGGAGCGTGCGCTGGAGTCCGACCCGGCACTCGCCGCCGGGCTCAACGTGCACGACGGCCGCGTGACGAACGAGGCCGTCGCCGCCGCGCACGGCATGGCGGTCGCGCGGCGCTGAACCCGCCCCGGCCCGACCCGCCCCGGCCCGACCCGCCCCGGCCCGACCCGGCCGGTCATGGACGCGGAACCGACAGATCGACGCGGAAGGTCCGCGTCGATCTGTCGGTTCCGCGCAGTGGTCCGGCGCTGCGCCAGCGCGCTCAGGCGGTGTGGAGCGCGCCCGCACCTGCGGTCCAGCCTGCACGGGCCCGCGCGACGACGGTCACCACGAACACCGCGGCGACGGCGACCAGTGCGGCGACGGCGGTGGGTACCGAGACGAGCGGCCCGTCGAGCCGCGCGATCGCGACCCATGCGAGACCCCAGCCGAGCGACAGGGCCGGGGCGATTCGGCCTCGGCCGGTCAGCCCGACGACCACCCCGACGAGGCCCGCGACCGCTGCGACCGCCACACCCCACACGTCCTGGCCGAGGCCGAGGCCCCGGAACCCCGCAGCCGTCAGGACCGCGGCCGTGTTGGCCGCCGTCGCCACGCAGACCCATCCGAGGTACAGCCCGAACGTGCCGTCCGTGACGACCGCCTCGACACGGCCGGACGGCCTGGTGCGCCGGAGAACCACGAACGCCCACGCCAGGACGCCGAGCAGGGCGAGGATGATCGGCTCGCTCAGCCAGAGGAAGCCGAACTGCACGGACAGGATCCACGCCGCGTTGAGGAGCAGGGACAGGGTCGCGGGCACGGCGAGGCGGTCGTGCCGGGCCTGGTCGTCCCGACGGGGGAGGAACTGCCAGACGGCGAAGGCGACGAGCCCCACGTAGATGACGCTCCAGATGCCGAATGCGGGCCCACCGGGGGCGATCGCCGTGGACGATGCCGAGAGCGCGCCGTCGGCCGCCTCGGCGATCGGGGTGCCGCCCGCGGCCCCGGACCCGATGAACGAACCCACCACGGCGACCACCGTGCTCACGGCGATCATGACCTTCCGCATCCAGCGCATCGTGCTCCCTTTCGTCAGCATGCTGATGACCAGGACGCTACGCCGCCCCGTCCGCGATCACGCAGCCGCTGCCCAGGGTGCGTACGGTGGTGCCGTGACCGTCGAGCTGAACACCGTGTACGTGGACCGGATCGCCCCGACGACGAGTCCCTCGCTCGACGAGAGCTTCACGATGATCGCCGAGCACGGCGCCTCGGCCTGCATCGTGCTCGACCGGCCGGACGCCGAGGAACTCGGTGACGTCGCGGTCGCCCTCGGCCTGCACGAGCTCGCGGTGGAGGACTCCGCCGAGGGACACCAGCGACCGAAGCTCGAGCGGTACGGCTCGACGCTCTTCGCGGTGCTCAAGCCCGCGGTGTACCGGGACGCGGCCGAGGAGGTCGAGTTCGGCGAGGTCCACGCCTTCGTCGGCGAGGACTTCTTCCTCGCGGTGGTGCAGGCAGACCCGCGGGGCGGACGAGCGGTCCCGCGCGCCCTGCAGCGGATGAGCGGCAAGCCCGGGCTGGTCACCGCGGGGCCCCAGGCGCAGCTCTGGGCCCTGATGGACTCGATCGTCGACGACTACCGGCCGGTCATCGACGGGCTCGAGGAGGACATCAACCAGATCGAGGGGCAGCTCTTCTCGGGCGAGGCCGGCGTCTCCCGCCGCGTCTACGAGCTCTTCGGCGAGGTCGTCGACTTCCAGCGTGCCGCCCGTCCGCTCATCCGGATGATCGAGGACCTGCACCGCGGCGCCGAGAAGTACCACCTGCCCGTCGAGCTCCAGCGCCGGTTCCGGGACGTCCTGGACCACGTCATCCGGGTCGTGGAGCGGCTGGACACCTTCCGGCAGCTCCTGCAGAACGCGCTGACGGTCGACTCGACCCTGGCGGCGCAGAAGCAGAACGACGACACGAAGCGGATCTCCGGCTGGGCGGCGATCCTGTTCGCCCCGACGCTCATCGCCGCGGTCTACGGGATGAACTTCGAGCACATGCCGGAGCTGTCCTGGACGTGGGGGTACCCGCTGTCGATCGTGCTGATGGTCCTGTTCGCCGCGGTCCTCTACGCGGTGTTCAAGGTCAAGCGCTGGTTCTGAGGACCCGACCGCCCACCCGCTCGGACCGGTGTCGTCGCTCCCCGCCGTCGTGCCCGACCGCGTCACCGCGGTCTGACGTCGCAGCCCGGCCGGGAGGCCCGGATCACCGCCTCCGGACCGGTGCCGGACCCGGGACGTCGCGTCGGGCCTCCCGGCCGACCCACTGACGAGCGCGCCGACCCGGCGGACGAGCGCGCCGACGCGCGCCGACGCACGCCCGCTACGCTTGCCGACATGCCACACAACGGTCTCGCCGCTCCGGCCTGGGCGCTCAAGCTCGCCGTGGTCACGGGGCTCGTCGGCGTCGCCGGCGGGGCCGCCGGGATCGCCGTGTGGCTCGCGCTCCAGCTCATCCAGTTCGTCGCCTTCGGCTACGCCTTCGGCGGGCACCGGGAGGCGGCGGACGCACCGTCGGCGCTGAACCGGTTCCTCGCGGTCCTGGCCGCCGGCATCCTGACGGCCGTCGCGTGGTGGGCGATCCGGCGCTGGGGACGTCCGGTCGTCGGTGTCCCGGCCGCCGTCGCGGGCAGGCGGATGCCCTCCCTGGTGACCGTCGGCAACGCGGGCGTGCAGATCCTCGCGGTGGGTCTCGGTGCCTCGATCGGCAAGGAGGTCGCACCGCGCGAACTCGGTGCGTGGGCCGCGCAGCTGCTCACCGTCCGCGCCGGGTTGACGCCGCGGGAGACGAAGGTCCTGGTGGCCTGTGGTGCTGCCGCCGGGCTCGCAGCGGTCTACGACGTGCCGCTCGGGGGTGCGCTGTTCGCGGTCGAGGTGCTGCTCGGCGAGCTCACCCTGGCGACGGCCCTGCCCGCGTTCGTCACGAGTGCCGTCGCCGCGTTCGTCGCCCGGCTCGTGATCCCGGACGAGGTGCTCTACCACGTGCCGGCGATGCACCTCTCGCCCTCGCTGCTCGTCTGGGCGGTCGTCGTCGGGCCGCTGCTCGGGCTCGCCGGGGTCGGGTTCGTGCGGACCACGAACCGGCTGCAGGCGATCGCCCCGACCGGGTGGAAGCTGCTCGTCGTGCTGCCGGTCGTGTTCGCACTCGTCGGCCTCGTCGCGATCCCCTTCCCGGAGGTGATGGGGAACGGCCGCGCGCTCGGACTCGCCGCGATGAACGCCGACCTCGACGGGCCGACGCTGCTCGGCATGGCGCCCCTGCTCGCGCTCCTCGTCCTCGGACTGCTGAAGACCGTGACGACCGCGGCGACGATCGGCGCCGGCGCCGTGGGGGGCACGCTGACCCCCTCGATCGCGGTCGGATCGGCGCTCGGCGGCTTCCTCGGGGCCGCCTGGATGCTGCTCTGGCCGACCGACGGCGGCAGCCTGGCGGCCTTCGCGTTCGTCGGGGCGGCCGCGTTCCTGGCCACCACCATGCGCGCGCCGTTCACGGCCCTCGTGCTCGTCGTCGAGTTCACGCAGGAGGGCACCGACATCCTCATCCCCTCGCTGCTGGCGGTGAGCGGAGCCGTCGCCGTCGGCTACGTCCTGGCCCGTCGGCGCAGTGCGCAGATGGCCTGAGCCGAGCCGAGCCGCGCCGCGCCGCGCCGCGCCGCGCCGCGCCGCGCCGCGCCGCGCCGCCCCGCGGCACCGTCGACCGGTCCGGTGCTGGGCATCCGATGAACGGCCCGGACCAGGTGGACGCAGGCTGGTTAGCATCGGCGCCAGGACGCGGGGCACGAGGTCCCGCCCGAGAGACGAGGAGCCGGTCATGGCAGGGTTCGACGACATCACGAAGAAGGCCCAGGCGCTGCTGCAGGACGGCAAGGTGCAGGACGCGCTGAAGAGCGAGAAGGCCGAGGGCGTCAGCGACAAGGTGTTCGAGGGCGTCGCCGACGCCGTGAAGAAGGCCACCGGCGGCAAGTACGACGACAAGATCGACGCCGCCCGCGAGCAGGCCGACAAGCGCGTCGGGAACGAGTAGCACCCCGCGCGGTGCCGGCCCGACTGGACGCTGCCGGGAAGAACGACCACCATTGACGGGTTGTCTCCCGGAGACGCACAGGAGGGCCAGCACCGTGACGATCGTTGCACCAGCGCCGACGGACGACTCCGTCGAACCGCTCACCGAGGACGAGGTCCTCCGCATCCGGGCGGACTTCCCGATCCTCCAGCAGGAGGTGAACGGGCAGCCGCTGGCCTACCTCGACTCCGGGGCGACGGCCGAGCGGCCCGTGCAGGTCCTCGACGCCGAACGGCGCTTCCTCGAGCAGGACAACGCGGCCGTGCACCGCGGTGCCCACACCCTCGCCGCGCTGAGCACCGACGCCTACGAGGACGCCCGTGCGACCGTCGCGCGCTTCATCGGAGCCGCGAGCCCGTCCGAGGTCGTCTGGACGGCCAACGCCACCGACGCGCTCAACCTCGTCGCCTACGGTATCCGCAACGCCAGCGCCGGCCGCGGCGGCCCGGAGACGGACGGATCCCGGGCGGACCGCTTCCGCATCGGCCCCGGGGACGAGGTCCTGGTCACCGAGGCCGAGCACCACGCGAACCTCGTGCCCTGGCAGGAGCTCGCCGCCGCCACCGGTGCGACGCTGCGCTGGGTGCCGGTCGACGACACCGGGTGCTGGAGCGCCGAGGACGCCGTCGCGCTCGTCACCGAACACACCCGGATCGTCGCGTTCGCCCACGTGTCGAACGTCACCGGGATGATCGCCCCCGTCGCCGAGTTCGTGGCGGCGGCCCACGCCGTCGGGGCGCTCGTCGTGCTCGACGCCTGCCAGTCCGCGCCGCACCGGCCGCTCGACGTCCGCGCCCTCGACATCGACTTCGCCGCGTTCTCCGGGCACAAGATGCTCGGCCCGAACGGGATCGGCGTGCTCTGGGGTCGGCAGGACCTGCTCGACGCACTGCCGCCGTTCCGCACCGGCGGCTCGATGATCACCACGGTGACGATGGAGCACACCGACTTCATGCCGGCGCCCGAGCGGTTCGAGGCCGGCACGCAGCCGGTCTCGCAGGCCGTCGCGCTCGCCGAGGCCGTCCGCTACCTCGAGCGCATCGGGATGGACCGGGTGCAGGCGCACGAGGAGCACCTGGCGCAGCGGATGCTCACCGGCCTCGCCACCGTCCCCGGCGTCTCCGTCGTCGGACCCGCTGCCGGTGTCCCGCGCAGTGGACTCGCGTCCTTCGTCGTCGACGGCGTGCACGCGCACGACGTGTCCCAGTACCTCGACGCGCAGGGAATCGCGGTGCGCTCCGGCCACCACTGCGCGCAGCCGCTCCACCGTCGACTGGGGCTCACGGCCACGAGCCGCGCGAGCACGTACGTGTACACGACCGAGGAGGACGTCGACCGCTTCGTGACCGCGGTCGGCGGGATCCGCGGCTACTTCGGTGCGGAGGAGCCCGCGTGACCGGCCTGGACGGGCTCTACCAGCAGGTGATCCTCGACCACGCGAGAGCCCGTCGGGGCGACGGTCCGATGCCGGATGCGGACGCCGAGCACTTCGAGCGGAACCCGACGTGCGGTGACGAGATCACCGTGCGGCTCCGACTCGAGCCCGGGACCGACCGGATCGCCGCCGTCGCCTGGCAGGGGGACGGCTGCTCGATCTCGATGGCGTCGGCCTCGGTCCTCACCGACATGGCCGTCGGCCGGACCGTCCCGGAACTCCTGACCCTGACCGAGGCGTTCCGCACGATGATGCGCTCCCGGGGCGTCGGCGAGCCGGACGAGGACGTGCTCGAGGACCTCGTCGCCTTCCAGGGCGTCTCGAAGTTCGTCATGCGGGTCAAGTGCGGCATGCTCGCGTGGGTCGCCGCCGAGGCGGCGGCGCAGCAGGCGGTCGCGGCGGGCTGACACGGGCGCGGGGCGGGCGCGGCCCTCGGCGGCGGTCCACCGGACGGGAGGCGCGGTGCCAGCGGGTGCCGTTCCTCCCGTCCGGCGTCCTGCTTCCCGTAGCCTGCACCGCATGGCGGAAGAGGGGCACGAGCGGACCGGGCGCGAGCTCGTGTTCCTGCACGCGTCGAACCGGAGTCCGAGTCGGGCCTGGTCCTCGGTGGGGACACTGCCCGGCGCTCGCTTCGCGGCGATGCCGGGGTACGACGCCGGTCCACCGGTGTGGTTCGAGCAGGACCGGTGGGAGCGGCGGCTCCTCCGTGCGTGCGGCACCGGCAGTGCGGTCGTCGCCCACTCCTTCGGCGGACCGGTCGCCATGCGCGCCGCTGCGCGTCGTCCGGACCTCGTCAGCGTGCTCGTGCTGTTCGAGCCTGGCGCCTACGCGCTGGCACGGGGGCACGCATCGGTCGAGGAGCACGTCCGACGTGTGCAGCCGGTCCTCGACCAGGCGAGCCTGCTCGCGCCTGCGCAGTTCGCCGTCGCGTTCACCGCGGCACTCACCGGTCGGAGCCCCGCACCACCGAGGGACGCCGATGCCCTCCTCGCGGCGGAGCGGCAACGTCGGCTGCCGGGACCGTGGACGCTGGACACCCCGGAGCGTCCCGGCGTACCGACACTGGTCATCACAGGAGGATGGAACGACGAGTACGAGACGATCGCCTCCCGGATCGCCGACGCCCGTCACGTGACCCTCGTCGGACACGGCCACCGACCGCAGGACCATCCCGACGCCGCGCGGGTCGTTCGCGACTTCCTGTCGCATCACGGGTGACGTCGCGCCGGTTCACGCCGCGACGAGTCACGGTCAGCCAGCGCTGGCGCTGTCGGCCGCGTCGCTGCGCAGTGCGCGCACCATGCTCCGCAGCAGCCGCCTCGCCGCGGCGCGGTCGTCCTCGTCGAGGTCGGCGAGCATCCGGTCCTCCACGGAGTGGACGGCGGCCGTCGCGGCGGCGAGGTCCCGGCGTCCGCGGTCGGTGAGTTGCGCCGGCATGACCCGGCCCGAGCGGGCCCCGGGCGGGCGCTCGACGACGCCGTCGCGCTCGAGGGTCTGCAGTAGGACGTTCATCGACTGCCGGGTCACGAAGGTGCCGCGGGCGAGCTCGGAGTTCGACGACCCCGGACGCTGCGCCAGGAGTTCCAGGCAGGAGTAGTGCGTCACGGTCATGCCGAGCGGGCGGAGCACGGCCTCCATCGCGGTCCGGAGCGCCGTCGCGGTCTCCTTGAGCAGGTACCCGATCGAGGTCGGGAGGTCGACGCCGTCCTGTTGACTCATGTCAGAAGTCTGACATACGCTGCTTGGTGTCAGACAACTGACATGACCAGAAGGAGCACCCCATGCCCGCCACCGGCCCCGACTTCCTCTCCCTGCAGGTCCGCGACCTCGATGCCTCGCAGGCGTTCTACGAGCGGTACCTCGGGCTCGAGCGTTCGCCCGCCGGGCCACCGCACGCCGTCGTGTTCACCACGACGCCGATCGCGTTCGCGCTGCGCGACGTCCTCCCCGGGACCGACCTCGCGTCGGTCGACCAGCCGGGACTCGGCGTCGCCCTCTGGTTGCATGCGACCGACGTCCAGGCGGTCCACGACGCCCTCGAGGCCGACGGGCACCGGATCGTCGCGGCACCGATCGACGGCCCGTTCGGCCGGACGTTCACCTTCGCCGACCCCGACGGTTACCACGTCACCCTCCACGACCGCGCCTGAGCGTCGCGCGGACCGCCGGTCGTCCCCGACCGGTGGTCGTGACCACATCGTGTCCCCACCACCGCTCCTCAGGGCCGACGATGGGGGCATGCGGGGGCGACGGGTGTGGGCAGCGACCGGGGCTGCGCTGTCGGTGCTGACGACAGCGGCGTGTGGCATCGTGCCCACGGCCTGTCCGGCGATCGGGTGGACGAACACCGTGGTGGTCACGGTCAGCGGACCGGACGGGTCGGTCGACGCGGTCCGTGACGTCGCCGTCTGCACCGGGACCGGATGCACGCCGCCCGCGCCGAGCGACCCGCCCGTCCTGCCTCCCGAGGTCGCGCCGGCCCCGTCGCCGACGTCGACCGCCGCCGGAGCCGTCTGGCGGCTCCCCGTGCTGATGGGCACGCCGGACCGGTCGGTCGTCGAGCTGCGGGACGCCGCCGACCGGCCGCTCCTGACGGAGACGGTTCGCACGCGGTGGATCCGGTACGGCGGCTCCGAGCAGTGCGGCGGCCCGTCGACGGCGGAGGTCACGGTCCGGGCGCCCCGCTGACCACCGGCACGTCCCGCACCCGGATGCCCGTGTCATGCGGCGTCATCCTCCGTGACGCGGCGGGGACGGCCGACGTACGGTCGCGTCGTGACCACGAACCGCGAGCCCCGGCAGATCCGCTTCAACGCGTTCGACATGAACTGCGTCGCGCACCAGTCCTCCGGGCTGTGGCGCCACCCGCGCGACCGATCCCGGCACTACAACGACCTGTCGTACTGGACGGACCTGGCGAAGATCCTCGAAGGCGGGGCGTTCGACGGCATCTTCATCGCCGACGTCCTCGGGACCTACGACGTCTACGGCGGGACGAACGAGGCCGCGCTCCGCACCGGGTCGCAGGTACCGGTGAACGACCCGATCCTCCTCGTGTCCGCGATGGCCGCCGTCACCGAGCACCTGGGCTTCGGCATCACCGCGGGCACCGCCTACGAGCACCCGTACCCGTTCGCCCGACGCATGTCCACGCTCGACCACCTGACGAAGGGCCGCGTCGGCTGGAACGTCGTCACCGGGTACCTGCCGAGCGCCGCCCGCAACATGGGCCAGACGGACCAGCTCAGCCACGACGACCGCTACGACGTCGCCGACGAGTACCTCGAGGTCCTCTACAAGCTGTGGGAGGGCTCGTGGGAGGACGACGCCGTGGTCGAGGACCGCGAGACCGGTGTCTTCACCGACCCCGCGAAGGTGCACCCAATCGAGCACCACGGTGCGCACTTCGACGTGCCGGGCATCCACCTGTCCGAGCCGTCCGTGCAGCGCTCGCCCGTCATCTACCAGGCGGGCGCCTCGCCGCGCGGCATCCGCTTCGCCGCCGAGAACGCCGAGGCCGTGTTCGTCGGGGCGCCGACCCTGCCGCAGCTCGCCGCGACGGTGGGGAAGATCCGCGACGCCCTGGAGGCCGCTGGTCGCGACCGGTACGCCGCCAGGGTGTACACGCTGCTCACCGTCATCACGGACGAGACCGACGATGCCGCGCAGGCGAAGTACCGCGACTACCTGTCGTACGCATCCGAGGCGGGAGCGCTCGTGCTGAACTCCGGGTGGATGGGCGTCGACCTGTCGCAGTACGACCTGGACGAGCCGCTCGGCAACATCGAGTCGAACGCGATCCAGTCGGCCGCCGCGAACCTGTCCGCCGCGACCGGTGAGGACGGGACGACGTGGACGGTCCGGGACATCGCCCGGCAGACGGCGATCGGCGGACTCGGTCCGGTCGAGGTCGGCAGTGGGGCGACGATCGCGCAGCGGCTCATCGACATCCAGGAGCAGACCGACGTCGACGGCTTCAACCTGGCGTACGCGGTGACGCCGGGCACGTGGCAGGACGTCATCGAGTTCGTCGTCCCCGAACTCCGCGCGCGCAACGCCTACCCGGACGGGTACGAGGAGGGCTCCCTGCGGCACAAGCTGCTCGGACGGGGCGACCGGTTGCCGGACGAACACCGCGGGGCGTCGTTCCGGGTACGGGTGCCGGCGACCGCGTGACGGGTGGTCCTCGTGACGCCGTGCCCTGGCGTCCCGCGCACGCAGGAGCCCGGTCGTAGGGTGGTCCGGTGATCGAGTCCTCTGCAGCCGTGCGGGTCGCGACGGCGGAGGCCGGGACGGACACCGCGTGCATCGACCTGTGGGCCGCCGCCGTCGCCGCGCGCGACGGTCGTCCCCGGGACCCGGCGGTCCGGGCGCGAGCCGCCGCGAAGTTGGCCGCCGAGCGGGTCGCCCTCGTGGTCGCGCCCGGGGACTCCGACGACGGCGTCCGCGGCTTCGCACTCGTCACCGCGCCGGGCACCGGAGGGGGAGTGGGACCCGCGGACGCCGCCTACCTCAGCCTGCTCGCGGTCGACCCGGCCGCGCAGGGGAGCGGGCTCGGTCGAGCGCTCCTCGTCGCGGCCGTCGACGCTGCCCGGGACGCCGGGTACGAGCACTGCATGCTGCACGCGCTCGAGGACAACGCGCCGGCCGTGCGCCTCTACCGCAGCGCCGGGTTCCGCCCGGTCGGCGAGTCGTTCCCGCACGCTCTCAGCGGCCGCCCGACCCGGACGTTCGTGGTCTGACCGCGGCTGCGGGGCCGCACCCCGCCCGGATCAGCGTCGTCAGCCGCTCGGCGGCACGGGGGTCCAGTCGCCGTGGGACGCGACCCGCCCGTCACCGGAGGACCGGCCGGTCACGCGCCGCCGGACCCACGGCACGACGTGGTCCCGGTAGTACCGGAGTTCCTCGGTGACCGACGTGCGCGCCGCGTCCGGGACGACCGGCACCGTCACGGTCGGTCCACCCGCGATCTCGTGGAGGGCCAGGTCGGCGACCCGCTGGTGTCCGAGCGGGTTCATGTGCAGCCGGTCCTCGGACCAGAACTCAGCGCGCCGCAGGTGTGGGTCGCGGGACACGTCGACGTAGGGCAGGCCCCGCTCCCGCGCGAAACCGGTCAGGGCCTCCGCCCAGGCGTCCCCGCGGGCGTTGATGAGCTTGCCGAGCGGCAATCGGGCGCTTGGATCGGCCGGGCTGAGGAGCGCCAGCCGGATCCCGCGGGCGGCGACCGCGTCCGCCGCGGTCGAAAGTCGGCCGAGCAGCACGTCCACGTCGTAGCCCGGACGGAGCATGTCGTTCCCGCCGCCGCAGAACGTGACGAGCGTCGGCGCCGGGTCGAGGGCGAGCGCGGCGTCGAGCTGCTCGTCCAGGACCCCGGCGAGCAGGCGACCGCGGATCGCGAGGTTCGCGTACGAGACCGGGCCCGACAGGTGGTCGGCGAGCCCGGAGGCCAGTCGTCCGGCCCACCCGGGGAAGGGGACGTCCCCGTCGTCGCCGACGCCCTCGGAGAAGCTGTCGCCGATGGCGACGTAGCGGACGGGGTCGGTGCGGGCGGGGACGGTGGACATGGTCCTCCTCTGGGCAGCCGGTGGCGGCGGAGCGTGCGGTCGGGTCCATCGTGCTCCTCCCGCTGCGCGGCCGGTGCGGACCGGTCGTCCTCGGTGGGGAACGCCCCGGTCAGGGGAGCCTTCCCTTGCTGGTGCGATCTCCGCGCAGGTGCTTGGCTCTCCCCATGTCGACCGCAGCTGACCTCGCGCTCCCCGGCACCGAGCACGACGACGCCACGAGCGCCGCCCGCCTCAACTGGTTGCGCGCCGGTCTCCTCGGCGCGAACGACGGCATCGTGTCCGTCGCCGCCGTCCTGGTCGGGGTCGCCGGTGCCGGTGCCGCGACCGGCCCCGTCCTCGCCGCGGGCACGGCAGCACTCGTCGGCGGCGCCGTGTCGATGGCGCTCGGCGAGTACGTGTCGGTGAGCGGAGCCCGCGACGCCCAGCGCACCGGCCAGGCCGCCCACCAGGCCCAGCTCGAGGCCGAGTCCGAGGACGCGGTCACCATCGCCGACCACTACCGCGCGCTCGGGGTCACGGACGACGTCGCGGAATCCGTCGCCGCCGAACTCGTCCGACCCGAGGTCCGGAACCGCCGCGCCGCCGCCGCACTCCGCGACGCCGAGGAGGAGGTCGTCAGCCCGTGGCGCGCGGCCTGGGTCTCGGCCGCGACCTTCACCGCGGGCGCGGCGCTGCCCTTCCTCGCGATGCTCCTCGCCCCGACGTCGATCCAGATCGCGGTCACGGTGGTCGCCGTGCTCGTCGCACTCGCCGTGACCGGGACGACCGGCGCCGCACTCGGTGGTGCTCGCCGCGGCCGCGCCACCGTCCGCGTGGTGTTCGGCGGGGCGCTCGCGCTCGCCGCGACCTACGCCGCGGGGACGCTCCTCGGAGCACACGCGTTCTGACGCGACCGGGCCCCGTCCCCGCGGTTCCGCAATTCGCGCATCTCGCGGCGCGAGATGCGCGGATCGCGGAACCGGGACGGGCCACCGGCCCGGCCAGTGGCTACGACGTCGGCGCCTCGGCCGACTCCAGCACCGCCTTCGGCACCCGGTGCAGCGTCACCGCACCGACCGCGTCGAACGGGTGCAGCGGGTCCGGCGCACCGGAGCCCGTCGGCCCACCGAGCTTCGAGTCGCCCACGGCGCTGAGCACCGCGTAGGCGTCGTCCCCGGACCAGCCGTGCTCGTCGACCAGGAACGCGTACGCGTCCTCGTACCCGCGGCGGATGCTCTCCTGCACGGGCTCGCCGAGACCGACGAACAGCCACTCGTCGGCGGTCTCGATGCGCGGGGCACGCAGTTCGGGTCCGCCCTTGACGAGGTCGACGGACACGACGGCGGTGCCCTGCGCCTCGATGGCGACGAAGGAGGACTCGCCCTCGGCCATGATGGCGTGGATGTCGCCGATCGACAGCAGGGCGCCGGGCACCCGGACCGGCAGGTACACCGTCGAACCGGGGCGGGCCTCGGTGACGTCCATGTTCCCGCCCTCGGCGTACGCGGGCATGATCGTCGAGTTCTCGCCCGTGGCCGGGGCGGTGCCGATGCAGCCGATCATCGGGCGGACCGGGAACGCGTGCCGGTCGGTGACGTGCACGACGCCGTCCTCGATCGGGCAGCGTCGGGTGAAGACGCGGTCGCCCATGACGTGTTGCAGGGCGCCCGAGCCCGGCAGCGAGACCGACCAGCCGTGGGTGGTGAGCTCGATGTCGTGGATCGTCACGGCGAGGGTGTCACCCGGCTCCGCACCCTCGACGTAGACCGGGCCGGTGACCGGGTTGATCGGGGCCTGCAGCTGCGCCATGTCGTGGTGGTCGTCCAGCTCGGCGTACACGGCGTCGGTCGTCTCGAACCCGATCGTCTCGCCGGTGCCGGGCGCGATGGTCAGCACGGGCTCGCGGTCGGCCGCGTAGCCGGGGCGGCCGAGCGTGTTCGGGAGGTGGTGGTCCGCGGTCATCGGTGGTCCTCGTCCTTCGTCAGGGTGGTGGCGGCGGTGCGGTCACCCTCACCCAGCGTGCCCGGCTCCTCCGAACCGACCTCGGTGGAGCGCCCGGTCGCCCGGTAGTACAGGAACACGCCGGCGCCGACGACGAGCCAGATGACGCCGCCGACCTTCGCCTCGACGGCCGCGTTGAGCAGCACGTACCCGATGATGAGGAACCCGATGAGCGGCACGACGAGGTGCAGCAGCCAGTTGCGCGACTTCCCCTTCACGACGTGGTGCACGAACACCGACACGTGCAGGAGCATGAAGCCGAACAGCGCGCCGAAGTTCACCAGTGACGAGATCGTGTCGATCTGTCCGACGAAGAACAGCACGAGGATCGCGGAGAGCACCGAGACGACCAGGATCGCGTTCTGCGGGACCCGACGGCCGTTGAGCTTGTGCAGGAACGCGGGCAGCTGCCGGTCGCGGCTCATCGAGAAGAGCAGGCGGCTCGTCGCGGCCTGCGCGGCCATGGCGTTCGCGATGCCCACGGCCAGGACGTTGACGGCGAAGAAGGCCGTCGCCCACCCGCTCGACGAGGCCTGCTCGACGACGGTGAAGAACGCGTTCCCGGCCTCGCTGTCCGAGAACGAGTCCCGACCGGCGGCCAGTGCGCTCGCGAGCCAGGTCTGCACGACGAACAGGAACGCGACGATGACGAGCGCCAGGATCATCGCCAGCCCGGCACCACCACGGCGGCCGGTCGACTCCTCCGACAGGGTGGAGATGCCGTCGAAGCCGAGGAAGCTCAGGACCGCGATCGACAGTGCCGACGCGATCAGCGGTGCCGACACCTTCGCCGGGTCGAACACCTGGTCGGTGCTGAAGGACGCTCCCGGCACGGTGCCGCCGGTCAGGGCGACGATCGCGATCACGACGAAGACCACCACGAAGACGAGCTCGATGAGCAGGAAGATCCGGTTCGCCAGCTTGAGCGACGACACCCCGGCCAGGTTGATGACGGTGTTGATCGCCACGAAGACGAGCGCCCACAGCCACCGCGGGGTGCCGGGGAAGATGCCGACCATGCTCTCCGCGGCGAAGACGTAGAGCAGCGTGGGGACGAGCAGGTAGTCGAGCAGGATCGCCCACCCGGCGAAGAAGCCGGCGGCGGGGTGGATGCCGCGGCCGACGTACGAGAACACGCTGCCGGCGAGGGGGATCGACTTCGCCATCTGCGCGTAGGCCAGGGCCGTGAAGATCATCGCGACGAGGCCGACGATGTAGACGAGCGGCACCATGCCGCTCGACGCGTTGTAGACGGTGCCGAAGATCGCCCACGGGGCGATCGGCACCATGAAGACGAGCCCGTACACGAGCAGGTCGGTGGTGGAGACGGAGCGGTCGAGCTCCTGCTTGTAGCCGTAGGCCTCGAGCTGTTGCTGTGCGGAGAGCTCGCTGTGCTGCTGCGACATGTCGGTTCCGTTTCGGGGAGGAGGGACGGTGCAAGGGGTGGGTGTCCGGACGGGAGGCGCGGCACGGGTCGGTGACGGGCCTCCTGTCCGGCGCACGGCCGGCCGGGGTGGTGCCGGCGGTGTCAGTCGGTGGGGTGGGCGTCGTGCTCGGCGAGGAACGCACCGATGACGCGGCGGAACTCCTCCGGCTGCTCCAGGTGGGTGCAGTGGCTGGCGCCGGGGAAGACGTGCTGGCGGGCCCCGGGGATGCGCTCCACGAACGGCTGCCAGGTGGCGGGGGTGGCCTCGTCGTGCTCACCGGCGACGACGAGGGTCGGGACGTCGACCTGGTCCAGGCGGTCGATGACGGACCAGTCGCGCAGGGACCCGATGACGTGGAACTCGTTGGGCCCGTTCATGGTGTGGTAAACCGTCGGCTCGGCTTCCATCTGCTCCTCGGACGCGACGAAGTCGGCGGGCATCGGGACGACGCGGCAGACGTGGCGCTCGTAGAACACCTGCGTCGCGGCGAGGTACTCCGGGTCCTCGGTGGTGCCGGCGGCCTCGTGCCGGGTGAGCGCGTCCTGCACGTCCTCGGGCAGACGGCTGCGGAGCTCCGCGGCACCGTCGACCCACAGCTGCATCGACGCGGGGGAGTTGCAGATCGACAGGCTCGCGATGCCACCCGGACGGCGGACACCGATCTCGGCGCCGAGCATGCCGCCCCACGACTGCCCGAGCACGTGGTGGTCGCCGAGGCCGAGGTGGGCGACGAGCGCGCGGTACTCGTCGACGAACAGCTGCGGTTGCCAGAAGTCGGCGGGGGCGTCCGGTCGGTGGCTGCTCCGACCGCAGCCGAACTGGTCAGAGTGGACGACGGTGCGGCCGGTCTCGTCGGCGAACGCCTCGAGGTTCCGCAGGTAGTCGTGCGCCATGCCGGGGCCGCCGTGCAGGACGACGAGGGGCAGCGTCCCCGAGACGGGACGGTCGGGCTCGGTGATCCGGTACCAGGTCTCGCCGTCCAGGAACGGCATCGTGCTCTCGGTGATGCGGGACATGGGGTGAGCATGGCCCTTCGAAAGGTCCCAGGCAAGACCTTTTCTGCTCGTTTAACGTGGCCGTAACAGCGCCGGCCCACGGAGGGCCGTCGGGAGGGGTGCCGTGACGGATCGCGCGACGGAGACGCGGGTGGACGAGGTCGAGGACCGGCTCGTGACCGCGCTCGCCGTGGGGGAGTACCTGCCCGCGGCGCGACTCCCGCCCGAACGCGAACTGGCGGCGTTGCTCGGCGTCGCGCGTGTCACCGTGCGGAGCGCCCTCGCCCGCCTGGTCGACCGCGGGTTGCTCGAGACCCGACGCGGACGTGGTGGCGGCACGTTCGTCCGGACGCAGTGGCCGGCGAGCTCGTCCGAGTCGGTCGGCCGGACCCTGCTCGCCCGGTGGGCCGGCATCCAGGACACCGCCGACGCGATCGCCCTGCTGCACGGGGCCCTGGCCGCGGCGGCAGCCGAGCGGATCACCCCGGCGGAGGCGGCCGCGCTCCGGGACCGGCTCGACGCCTTCCGGCAGGCCTCGAGCGGCGCGGCGAAGCAGCAGGCGGACGCCGTCCTGCACCGGAGCATCATCGACGCGGCGCGCAACGACGTCCTCCGCGCGACCCTCGCGACCCTCGAGGCGCAGATCTCGATCGCGGCACCGGCACACCTCTGGGGGACCGAGGAGGGCATGGCGGACATGGAGGCACGTGCCACGCGGGACCACGAGGTCCTCGTCGAGGCGGTGTGTGCGGGGCGGGCGGCGGAGGCCGGCGAGGTCGCACGCCGGCATGTCGGCATCGACGTGGAGCTGCTCGAACAGGCGATGCTGCGCGCGGGGCAGGTCCCGACGGCGGATCCCGCACCACGGTGACGGCGAAGACCGCGTCCGCGGGCGCCGGCACGACACGGGCATGATGAGCACATGACCCACCTGCCGCCGCCGCGCCTCCAGCGATCGCCCCGACCGCGGAGGGGCCCGGGGTCGTCGCATCGCCTGATGGTCATCGGGGTGGTGCTGACGGTCATCGGGCTCGTCGGGCACCAGCTCGCGCTGTGGTGGAACAGCATCCCGTTGCCCGAGGGCACGGGAGCGAACATCGGCGCCGGCGTGGCAGCCCTGGCCGCCCTGCTGGTCGCCGTCGGCGGGCTCGTGACCCTCGTCGTCGGCGGGCTGCTGCGCGCCCGCGGTGGCTCGGACCCCCGGGTCGGGGGATGACCCCTCCGGTCGTCGCCTGACGGACGGGAGGCCCGCGGCGGACCCGCCACGGGCCTCCCGTCGGCAGCGACCGGTCACCGGTGGGCCGGTGTGCCGGTGTGCCGGTGTGCTCAGACGTCGCGGCGTCGCGCGACCACCATCGCGAGGGCGTTGACCACGACCACCTCGGCGAGGAGGACCCCCGCACCGCTCCACCCGTTCAGGTCGGAACCGCCCTCGGCCGTCGCCGTCGCCGGGGCTCCGGTCGCGCCCGCGGGTGCGTCGGACGCGTAGGCGTACAGCTGCCCGCCGGCTGCGTCGGGCAGGTACCCGGCGGCCGTGCCGAGCCAGTCGATGCCCGCGAGCACGGACACCAGGCTGAGCACGATCGGCAGCACCAGCAGGATGCCGAGCGTGATGGCGATGCCGCCGGCACTCGAGCGGACGAGCAGGCCGATGCCGAACGCGAGCAGTGCCACGAGCGTCACGTACACGGACGCACCGAGGAGCGGCATGAAGACCGCGGGGTCGGCGAGGTCCGGGTGGACCCCCTTGCCCGCCTGCAGCGCGGTCGAGATCGCGACGCCGATCCAGGTGGCGACGACGCTGACGAGGAACGTCGAGACGGCGAGCACGGTGGCCTTGGCGAGCAGGGCGCCGAGGCGTCCGGGGTCCGCGGTGAAGGTCGACCGGATCTGCCCGGTGGTGTACTCGCCGGAGATGATGAGGACGCCGAGCACCCCGACCACGAGAGCGGACAGGTACACGCTGATCGTGTTCATCCCGACGATGGTCTCGTTCGCCGCGTCGGTGGTGGTGGTCGCGCCGGCCTCGGCCAGGGCGCCGAGGAGGGTCGCCAGGCCGATCGTCAGCACGGCGATGACGGCGAAGCACCAGAACGTCGACCGGATGCTCCAGAACTTGATCCACTCACTGCGCACCAGTCGGGCGAACCCGAGGCGCTTGCCCTCCAGGGAGGCCTTGCCGCGGTGGCGGTGTTGCTCGGTCCCGCGGTGGTCGGTCTGCTGCGGCGCGCTCATCGCGTGCCCTCCGATCGGTACTCGACGTCGTCGCGGGTGAGCGCCATGTAGGCCTCCTCCAGGCTGGCGCCGGTCGGGGTGAGTTCGTGCAGGACGACACCGGCGCGGGCGGCGATGTCACCGACCGTCGGTGCGTCCGGCCCGACCACGAGGAACGACCCGTCCTCACGCTGGGTGACGGTGGCCGCCGGGCCGATCGCGGCGAAGAGCTGGTCCGGCATCGGGGTCCGGACGACGACCCGGGCGAGTGCCGTGCCGCCGGCGGGACCACCGGCGCCGGCGACGAACTCCGCGATCGGGGCGTCGGCGAGCACCTTGCCGCGACCGAGGACGACCACGCGGTCGGCGGTCTGCGCCATCTCGCTCATGAGGTGGCTGGAGAGGAAGACCGTGCGCCCCTCCGCCGCCAGACGGCGAGCGAGCTGACGGACCCAGAGCACCCCGTCCGGGTCGAGGCCGTTCACCGGCTCGTCGAGGATCAGCGTGTGCGGGTCACCGAGCAGTGCCGCCGCGATGCCGAGCCGCTGGCCCATGCCGAGCGAGAACCCGCCGACCCGCTTGCGGGCGACCGACTCGAGGCCGGTCATCTCGATGACCTCGTGCACGCGCTGCTTCGGGATGCCGTGCGTCGCCGCGAGCGCGAGCAGGTGGTTGTGCGCGCTGCGCCCGGAGTGCACCGCCTTCGCCTCGAGCAGGGCCCCGACCTGCCGGAGCGGGTCGCGGAAGTCCTGGTACGGCCGCCCGTTGACCGTCGCGCTGCCGGAGGTGGGGCGGTCGAGCCCCATGATCATCCGCATGGTGGTCGACTTGCCGGCGCCGTTCGGGCCGAGGAAGCCGGTCACCATCCCGGGGTGCACGACGAACGAGACGTCGTCGACCGCGGTCTTCGGGCCGTAGCGCTTGGAGAGGTGCTGTACTTCGATCATCGGTGGCCACGCTAGGGGAGCCCGTCCGGCCGGTGCCTCCCCCTCGAGGAGGAGATCGGCGCCTCCTGGAACGATCGTTCCGGTGCAGGTGTCATGTCACACGGTCGTCACACAGGGGAAACGGGCGGTGCGACCGGGGTCCGTAGCTTCCTTCCCAGGCAGACGCCGACCTCACCCTCTCCCACTCCGGAGGACGTCATGGCAACCGAAGTCGCGGCACCCGTCGCACCGCCCCACGCCCCCGTCACGTCGACCGCCCCCGCGGGCGCCGGCGTGATCAAGCCCGGGTACGACCCGGCCCTCACCAACGAGGACCTCGCACCGCTGCGGAAGCAGACCTGGTCGAGCTACAACGTGTTCGCGTTCTGGATGTCCGACGTGCACTCGGTCGGCGGCTACGTCACGGCGGGGTCGCTCTTCGCGCTCGGCATCGCGAGCTGGCAGGTGCTCGTCGCCCTGGTCGTCGGCATCCTCGTCGTGCAGGTCTTCGCGAACCTCGTCGCGAAGCCCTCCCAGCGCACCGGCGTCCCGTACCCGGTGATCAACCGTGCGGTGTTCGGCGTGCTCGGCGCGAACGTCCCGGCGATCATCCGCGGGCTCATCGCGATGGCCTGGTACGGCGTGCAGACGTTCCTCGCGGCGCAGTCGCTGAACATCGTGTTCCTCAAGTTCATCCCGGGTGCCGCGGCCCTCCTCGAGCCGTCCTTCCTGGGCCTCGACGCGCTCGGCTGGATCTCCTACGCCGTCCTGTGGGTCGCTCAGGGAGCCCTGTTCTGGATGGGCATGGACGCGATCCGGAAGTTCATCGACTGGGCAGGGCCGGCGGTCTACGTCGTCATGATCGCCCTCGCGGTGTACCTCGTCGCACGGGCCGGCATCGGCAACATCTCGCTGACGCTCTCGGTCGGCGAGCCGATGTCCTTCGGGGAGAGCATCCCGGTGATGCTGTCCGCGATCGCCCTGGTCGTCAGCTACTTCTCCGGCCCGATGCTCAACTTCGGCGACTTCTCGCGGTACGGGCGGTCGTTCGCGGCCGTGAAGCGCGGCAACCTGCTCGGGCTGCCGGTCAACTTCCTGTTCTTCTCGATCCTGACCGTGCTCTGTGCGAGTGCCACCGTGCCGGTCTTCGGCGAGCTCATCACCGACCCGATCGCGACCGTCCAGGCGATCGACGCCCCCTTCGCGATCCTGCTCGGCGGGCTGACGTTCGTCATCGCCACCGTCGGCATCAACATCGTCGCGAACTTCATCAGCCCCGCCTTCGACTTCTCGAACGTGTCCCCGCGCCGGATCAGCTGGCGGGCGGGCGGCATGATCGCGGCGGTCGGGTCGGTGCTCCTCACCCCGTGGAACTGGTACGGCAACGACCAGGCGATCCTGTACACCCTGGGCGTGCTCGGTGCGCTGATCGGTCCGCTGTTCGGGATCCTCATCGCGGGGTACTACATCGTCGGGAAGCAGCGCGTCGCGGTCGACGACATGTACTCGATGGACCCGTCCGCGCGGTACTGGTACCGGAAGGGCTTCAACCCGAACGCGATCTGGACGCTCGTCACCACCGGGGCGGTCTCGGTCGGCAGCGCGGTCCTCCCGCCGGCCCTCGGCGTCCTGCCCTGGCTGAGCACCTACAGCTGGTTCATCGGCTGCGGACTCGGGCTCGTCGTCTTCTGGGCGCTGGAACGCCGGTCGCCGCGGATGCCCGTCCTCGCCGCGGACGACCCGACGGTCGACGACGGCGCCGCCTCCGGCCGCGCCTGACCGGGCGGCCTCTCGTCCACAGGGGCGCCGGCGCAGCCCTCTGAGCCGGTGCCCCTGTGGACAGCCGGGAGGCCCGCCTCCGGTCCGTTGAGGATCGTCACCACCCAGCACTACCAGCTCCACCGGAAGGACCTGCGATGCGCATCCGTGTCGTCAACCCGAACACCACCGCGACCATGACCGCCGCGATCGGCAGGGCCGCGGCCGCCGTCGCCGGCCCGGGCACGGTGGTCGAAGCCGTGCAGCCCTCGATGGGGCCGGCCTCGATCGAGAGCCACTACGAGGAAGCGCTCGCCGTCCCGGGGCTCCTCGAGCAGATCGCCGCGGGCGAGCGGGACGGGGTCGACGCCACCGTCGTCGCGTGCTTCGGTGACCCCGGCATCGACGCGGCCCGGGAGCTCGCCAGCGGCCCGGTGATCGGCATCGCCGAGGGCGCCTACCGGACGGCGGCGCTGCTCGGGCGGCGGTTCGGGGTCGTCACGACGCTCGCGCGGACGACCGGGCGCGCACGGGAACTCGCCGAGCGCTACGGGTTTGCAGCGCTCCTGACGGAGGTGCGGGCGTGCGAGGTGCCCGTGCTCCGGCTCGAGGACCCGACGTCCGGCGCGCGGGACCTGGTCGTCGCCGAGTGTCGCGAGGTCATCGCGAACGGCGCCGACGCGATCGTGCTCGGCTGCGCGGGCATGGCCGACTTCTGCGCCTCCGTGTCCGAGGAGATCGGGGCCCCGGTCGTCGACGGGGTCAGCGCGACGACGCTGCTCGCCGAGTCGCTCGTCCGCCTCGGGCTGACGACCGGGAAGCACGGCGAGTACGCCCCGCCGCCACCGAAGCCGTTCTCCGGGGCGCTCGCGTCCTTCGCGCTCGCGGACGCCCGTGTGACGGTGGGGGCGGGCGCATGACGAGCCTCGGGTCCGTGACGGTGGACGAGGGCCTGGCGCCCGCCGATCTCGTGCTCCGCGCGCAGCGCGCCTGGATCGACGGTGCCTTCCGCCCCGCGTCGGTCGTCGTCCGTGACGGCCGGATCGTGTCCGTCGGACCGGTCGACGCCGCGGTGACCGGGCAGCGTGACGAGACGGTGCCGGACGGGCACGTCCTGCTGCCGGGCCTCGTCGACACCCACGTCCACGTCAACGAGCCCGGCCGCACCGAGTGGGAGGGCTTCGCCTCCGCCACGCGCGCGGCCGCACTCGGTGGTGTCACGACGATCATCGACATGCCGCTGAACTCGATCCCGGCGACGGTCGACGTGCCCGCCCTCGCCGTCAAGCGGGCGAGTGCGGCCGGCCGGGTGGCGGTCGACGTCGGCTTCTGGGGCGGCGCGGTCCCGGGCAACGCCGGTTCCCTCGGCGACCTGCACGACGCCGGGGTCTTCGGCTTCAAGTGCTTCACGGCACCGTCCGGTGTGGACGAGTTCCCGCACCTCGACCCGGGTGCGCTGCGGCAGGCGATCGGCGAGGTCGCTGCCCTGGACGCGTTGCTCATCGTGCACGCCGAGGACCCGGAGCACCTCGTCGACCACGACGCGCTCGGCGGCCGGTACCGCGACTTCCTCGCCACCCGACCCGCGCAGGCCGAACGCTCGGCCATCGCCCGGGTGATCGACGGCGCACGGGAGACCGGCGCCCGGGTGCACGTCCTGCACCTCTCCGACGCAGGCGCCCTCCCGATGATCCGTGCGGCGAAGGACGACGGCGTGCGCATCACGGTCGAGACCTGCCCCCACTACCTGGCGTTCGAGGCCGGGTCGATCCCGGACGGGGCCACCGCGTACAAGTGCTGCCCGCCGATCCGTGACGACGCGAACCGCGACGCGCTCTGGGCGGGGCTCCTCGACGGCACGATCGACATGGTGGTGTCCGACCACTCCCCGTCGACCGTCGACCTCAAGGTCGACGACTGGGGTCTGGCGTGGGGCGGCATCGCCGGGCTCCAGGTCGGCTTCCGTGCCGTGTGGACCGAGGCCGCTCGCCGTGGCCTGCCGCTCGACGCGGTCGTGCCCGCGGTCACGACCGGACCGGCCGCGCTCGCCGGCTTCACCGACCGCGGTCGGATCACGCCGGGCGCCCTCGCGCACTTCGCGGTGTTCGACCCCGCCGCCGAGTCCACGGTCCGGGCCGACGGGCTCGCCCACCGCAACCCCGTTTCCGCCTTCGACGGGCTGTCGGCACGCGGTCGGGTCACGGGGACCTGGCTGCGGGGGAGGCGGATCACCTCCACCGCGGACGACGTCACGACCGTGGACGCGGTCGCCGGACAGCTGGTGGACCGTGCCTGAGACGCTCGCCGCAGCCGACGTGCACCTCGGCTCCACGCCCGACGACGTCCTCTGGGGACGGCTGCCGAGTCGGGACGACGAGCCGGTCCGCACCGTCGCCCCCGGGACCGTCGTGACGATCGACACCGTCAGCCACGAAGGCCTGCTGCCCGACCAGGGGTCCGACCCGGTGACGTTCTTCGGGCGGCACGGCGTGGCCGCGGCGGACGTGCTGGCGGACGCGGTCGACATCGTACGGCACGTGGAGCGCGACGCGGCCGACGGTCCGCACGTGGTGTCCCGCCCGGTCGCCGTGCAGGGGGCCGAGCCCGGCGACGTCGTCTCCGTCACGGTGCTGGACGCCGTCCCGCGGGTGCCGTACGGCGTGATCTCCAACCGGCACGGTCGCGGAGCGCTGCCGGGGGAACTCCCGCGCGGGGACGAGCCCGTCTCGGTCTTCGCGGACGTCGTGACCCGTGACGGCGTCGACTTCGGGCGGTTGCCGGTCGTGACGGGCGGGCCCCGGGTGGTCACCTTCCCACTCCGGCCGTTCCCCGGCATCGTCGGCGTGACCGTCGACAGCGAGGTCCGGCCGCACTCCGTCCCACCGGGGCCGCACGGCGGGAACGTCGACATCGCCCTGCTCACCGCCGGCGCCACACTGCACCTGCCCGTGCAGGTGCCCGGGGCCGGCGTCTCCGTCGGCGATCCGCACTTCGCGCAGGGGGACGGCGAGGTCGCGCTCACCGCGATGGAGGCCTCGCTCCGGCTGACCCTGCGCCTCGACGTGGTCCCGCGGGCCGTGGCGCTCGCGCGCTTCGGCGCGCTGGTCGGACCCCTGGCGGAGACCACGGAGTACCTCGTCCCGACGGGCATGGACGCCGACCTGGACGACGCCGTGCGCCGGTGCGTCCGTGCCGCGATCACGCTGCTCCGGGCGCGGTGGGGTGTGGAGGAGCACCTGGCGTACGCCTACCTCAGCGCCGCGACCGACTTCCGGATCTCGCAGGTCGTCGACCTCGTGTGCGGTGTGCACGCGACGGTGCGGAAGAGCGACTTCCAGGCGGTACCGACGTGCGGGTGACCGGGACGTGGCCGGACGGACTGGAGACGGCGTTCCGTGCCTACGAGGACGCCCTCATGCGGGACGACACCGCGGTGCTGGACGCGCTGTTCGAGCCCGGGCCGGACACGTTGCGCGGCGACGGAGCCGGGTTGCTCCGCGGGCACGACCGGATCAGCGCGTTCCGGTCCGCCCGTGGTGGTGTCGCCCGCCGCACGCTCGTCGGCGTCGACGTGCAGGAACTGGCCGCGGACGAGGTCCTCGTCGTGGGGGAGTCGCGGTTCACGGACGGCGGGCGCGGCCTGCAGACGCAGCTCTGGCGTCGCACGGCGGGCGCGTGGCGGATCCGGACGGCGCACGTGACGGGCCGTGCGGTCGCCTTCGACCGGACGGTGTGGCGGGCCGTCGGGGACCCGCTCGTCCGCGGCGCCGGTGCCGGTGCCGCGTCCGGTGCTGAGGCGGTCGCCGGTGCGTCCGACGCCCGTCCGCTCGCCGGGGTCCGGGTGGCCGTCAAGGACCTCTTCGCCGTCGCCGGCCACGTGATCGGCGCCGGCAACCCGACGTGGGAGTCCGCAGCCCGCGTCGAGACGGAGCACGCCCCGGCCGTCTCGGTGCTCCTGCAGGCCGGGGCCGACGTGACCGGGATCGCCCGCACGGACGAGTTCGCCTACGCGCTCGCCGGGCGGAACGCCCACACCGGCCCGCCGCCGAACGGGGCCGATCCGGCGCGCATCAGCGGTGGCTCGACCTCCGGCCCCGCGACGGCCGTGGCGCTCGGGCAGGCGGACGTCGGACTCGGCACCGACACCGCCGGCAGCATCCGCGTCCCCGCCTCGTACCAGGGGCTGTGGGGTCTGCGGACGACCCACGGACTCGTGTCGCGCGACGGCGTCGTGCCACTCGCGCAGAGCTTCGACACGGTCGGGTGGCTGACACGACGGCCCGACACGCTCCGAGCGGTCGCGACGGTGGCGGTCGGTCCCGCGGTGCGGCGCCTCGCGACGCCGCTGCTGGTCTGCGAGGCCCTGCTCGCTGCGGCGGACCCCGCCACGAGACGCGCGTTCGAGGACTGGCTGGCACGGACCGGGACGGGCGTCGCGGTCGTCGACCTGCCGGACCTCGACGACCTCGCCGAGACGGTGCGGATCGTGCAGGGTGCCGAAGCACACCGGAACCACGGGGCGTGGGTCGCCGCGCACCCCGGTGCCCTGGGCCCGGACGTCGCCGATCGGTTCGCGGCGGCCGCCCGGATCACCGCCGAACAGGAGGCCGCTGCGCGGGACGGGCTCGGGCGACTGCGCTCCGCGGTCCGGGCCGTGGTCGCCGACGGCGCGCTGGTCCTCCCGACGGTGCCCGGCCCCGCGCCGCTCCGGACGGCCGACGGCCCGGCGGTCCTCGCCACACGGCGGTCGACCCTGCGGATGACCGCGATCGCCGGCGTCGGCGGCCTGCCGGCGGTGAGCGCTCCGCTCCTGGTCGTCGACGGAGCCCCGGTGGGCGTCTCCTTCGTCGGTCCGGTCGGGTCGGACCTGGCGCTCGTCGACCGTGCTGCCGGACTGGCCGTCGCAACACTGCTGTAACAAGCGTTCCAATAGGATCGTGCAAGGAACGGAAGGTACGAACATGCATCCCGTCAACCCGCCGACACGGCTCCTCATGGGGCCCGGGCCGATCACCGCCGACCCCCGCGTGCTCCGCGCCCTGTCCACACCGCTCGTCGGCCAGTACGACCCGTGGATGACCGAGACCATGAACCGGACGCAGGAGCTGTACCGGCAGGTCCTCGGCACGCGGAACGACGCCACCGTCCTGGTCGACGGCACCTCGCGCGCCGGCATCGAAGCCGCCCTCGTCTCCCTCCTCGCCCCGGGCGACGCGGTGCTCGTGCCGGTGTTCGGACGGTTCGGGCACCTGCTCGCCGAGATCGCCGGACGAGCCGGTGCCACCGTGCACACGATCGAGACCGAGTGGGGGCAGGTGTTCCCGACCTCGGTCATCGAGGACGCGATCGCCCGTGTCCGTCCGAAGGTGCTGGCGATCGTGCAGGGCGACACCTCGACGACGATGAACCAGCCGCTCGACGAACTCGGCGCGATCTGTGCCCGGTACGGCGTGCTCTTCTACACCGACGTCACGGCCTCGGTCGGCGGCAACCCGCTCGAGGTGGACGCGTGGGGCATCGACGCGGTCAGCGCGGGCCTGCAGAAGTGCCTCGGCGGTCCCTCCGGCAGCGCGCCGCTGTCCCTCTCCCCGGCCGCGGTCGCCGTGCTGGACGTCCGTCGGAGCATCGAGGCCGGCATCCGCGAGCCCGGCGACGACGTCTCCGACGACCCGATCCGGTCGAACTACCTCGACCTCGCGATGATCCTCGACTACTGGGGACCCCGGCGCCTCAACCACCACACTGAGGCGGCGTCGATGCTCTACGCCGCGAACGAGTGCGCCCGCATCCTGCTCGAGGAAGGCCGCGACGCCGTCGTCGAACGGCACGCGCTCGCCGGGCGGGCGATGCTCGAGGGCGTCCGCGGACTCGGCCTGACGGTCTTCGGTGACGTCGGCCACAAGATGCACAACGTCGTCGCGGTGGAGATCCCGGACACGGTCCGCGGGGACGCCGTCCGCGCCGCGATGCTCGAGGACCACGGCATCGAGATCGGCACCTCGTTCGGACCCCTGCACGGGCGCGTCTGGCGGATCGGGACGATGGGCTACAACGCCCGGAAGGACACCGTCGTGACGACGCTCGCCGCCCTCGAACAGTGCCTGCGGCGCGGCGGGGCGGCCGTCCCGCAGGGCGGCGGCGTCGACGCCGCCCTCGACGTGTACGCGGCGGCGACCGACAGCGCACCGGCGGCCGTGCCCCCGATCCCGGACGCAGCGACGTTCGTCCCCGCCGGAGCGCCCGCGTGAGCGCCGTCGTGCAGGTGCCGCTGGCGAGCGATCGAGCGCGGGCCGCGGCGGACACCATCGTCGCCCGCTGTGACGAGCTCGCGGACGTCACCGAGACGCCCGGGCGGATCACCCGCGTGTACCTGTCGCCCGAGCACGCCCGGGCGAACGAGACCGTCGGGGCCTGGATGCGGGACGCCGGGCTGCGCACCTGGCAGGACGCCGCCGGCAACCTGCACGGATGCGCCGCGGGGGCGACGCCGGACGCCCCGGTGCTCCTGCTCGGCTCCCACCTGGACACCGTCGTGGACGCCGGTCGCTACGACGGCGTCGTCGGGGTCCTCATGGCCGTCGAGGTCGTCGCCCGCCTGGTCCAGGACCACGGGGCGCTGCCGTTCGCCCTCGAGGTGATCGCGTTCTCCGACGAGGAAGGCACCCGGTTCGGCAAGGCGCTGCTCGGGTCCTCCGCGGTCGCCGGCGTCTGGGACGAGTCGTGGTGGGACCTGCAGGACACGCACGGCACCACCCTCCGGTCCGCCTTCGAGTCGTTCGGCCTCGACCCCGGCCGGATCGCCGAGGCCGCGGTCGCACCGGCGTCCCTCGTCGGGTACCTCGAGGCGCACATCGAGCAGGGACCGTACCTGGAGCAGGCCGACCAGGCGCTCGGCGTCGTGACGAGCATCGCGAGTGCCCGGCGCTTCACGGTGCAGGCCGTCGGGGAGGCCCGGCACGCCGGCGGGACGCCCTACGATCGACGCCACGACGCACTGCTCGCCGCCGCCGAGGCAGCACTCGCCGTCGAACGGATCTGCCGTGCCGAGCAGCACATCGGCACCGTCGGCACCATGACGGTGGAACCCGGAGCCGTCAACGTCGTCCCGGGCCTCGCGACCTTCGCGGTCGACCTGCGCGGCCAGTTCGACGAGGGACGGGACCGCGTGTGGGACGCCGTCGCCGACGCCTTCCGCGAGATCGGGGAGCGCCGCGGGGTCGACGTGACACCGACCGAGGTGCACCGTGCCCCCGCGGTGTTCTGCGCGCCGCGACTCATGCACGCCGTCCGGGCCGGCATCGTCGCGACCGGCGAACCCGCACCGCTCGAACTGTTCTCGCGTGCCGGACACGACGCGATGTCCCTCGGCCTCGTCACCGACGTCGCGATGCTGTTCCTCCGCAACCCGGACGGCATCAGCCACCACCCGGACGAGTTCGTCTCCGCGGCGGACGTCGCCCTCGGCCTCGACGCGCTCGCCACGGCGGTCGAACGGCTCGCTGACGAGCACCTCCTCGCCGACGGAGCAGACGCGTGACGGTCCCGGACGTCCGCGGGCGGATCGACCGGGTGTGGGAGCGCCTCTCGCCCGCGGAGCGCCGGGTCGCCGCGATGATCCGACACGACCCGGAACTGCTGCTCGTCGGTACCTCGGCGCAACTCGCCGCGGAGTCCGGGACCTCGAAGGCGACGGTCTCGCGGCTCGTCCGGTCCCTGGGCTTCCAGGACGCCGCCGAGGTCCGGCAGAACCTGATGTCCGCCCGCGGCACCGGGTTGCCCTGGGCCGCCGAGGACGCCGCCCACGTGGACCAGCGCGCGGTGGAGGCGCGGAACCTCGACGTCGCCTTCGCCTCGCTCGCCCGGGCCGATCGTCCCCGGCTCGCCCGCCGGGTGATGCGCGCCCGCCGGGTCCTGGTGGTCGGCGAGCGCGGTGCGTACCCGATCGCCCTGCAACTGCGCGCGCAGCTCGCGCAGGTCCGTCCGGACGTCCGCATCGGCCCCTCGCCGGGGCAACGTCTCGGCGAAGAGGTCGCGGACCTCGACCGCCGGGACCTCGTGTTCATCGTCACCGTGCGACGGCACGCGGCCGGGGTCGACCGCGTGGTGCGGCACTGCGTCGGGACGGGCGCCGACGTCGTCGTCCTCGGCGACCCGACCGCGGCGCTCATCGCGGCACCGGCGGCCACCGCGGTCCTGTGCCCGGTCGACTCGCCGTCGGCCTTCGACTCCATGGCGGCCCTGTTCGCCGTGGTCGCGGCGATCACGAACGACGTCTACGAAGCGTCCGGACCAGCCGGACGGACGCGGGTCGAAGCCGTCGCGGACGCCTACGACACGCTCGGCGAACTCGCCGGGTCCTGAGGGCCGCGCTCCTGTGCCTCCCGCGGCTCCTGCGTCTGCCGGGACTCCCGTCCGGCTCGGAGCTCCGCCACGAGGGAGCGGTTCCGCTCGACGATGAGCGCCCGGAGGTACCGGCGCAGCACGAGCCCCTCGGCGATCGTCCCGAGCGGCCCGAAGGGGGCACGGAACGCGATCTCGTCCACCATCCGGGTCCCGTCCGCCGTGCGCTCGAACCGGTGCTCGTGCCGGAACCGGGCGAACGGCCCACGCACCTGTTCGTCGACGAACCGGTGCGGCGCCTCCAGGACGGTGACCTCGTTCGTCATCCGCCAGACGATGCCGAGGTGACGCGCGCGCCACGTGACTGACTCACCGAGCCCGATCACGCCGCTCGTCCGTCCGGCGACCGCCTGCTCCCCGCTCGCGGCCATCGACCGCAGGTGCGCGCCGATGTCGAGCGAGAGCGCGAAGGCGCGCTCCGGCGGCACCGGCAGGTCGGTCACGATCCGGAAGACAGCGCTCACGCGACGATCCTGCCGTACGGGCGGCAGGATGGTCACGTGACCGAAGCCGCCGTGCGCCCGCTGGACCGAGCCGGGAGGCTCCTGCCCGGACTCGCACTCGCCACCGGCATCGCCGTGGTCGCCACCGTGATCGGGCGCTTCCTGCCCGTCGTCGGCGCTCCGGTCAGCGGCGTCCTCATCGGGGCCGTCATCGGGACGATCCGTCGTCCGGGCGCGGTGTTCCGGCCGGGCATCTCGACCGCGAGCAAGACCGTCCTGCAGTGCTCGGTGGTGCTCCTCGGCGCCCAGCTGTCCCTGCTGCAGGTCGCGCGCGTCGGGGTGGCGTCGTTGCCGGTGATGCTCGGCACCCTCGTCGTCTGCCTGCTCGCAGCGTGGGGCATCGGTCGCGCGCTGGGCGTCGTCGGCAACCTGCGGACGCTGATCGGGGTCGGGACGGGGATCTGCGGCGCCTCCGCGATCGCCGCGGTGGCCCCGGTGATCGGCGCGGTGTCGATCGAGGTGGCGTACGCCGTGTCGACGATCTTCCTGTTCAACGTGGCCGCGGTCGTCGTCTTCCCCGTGGTGGGGCACGCGCTCGGGATGAGCCAGCACGCGTTCGGTCTGTTCGCGGGAACCGCGGTGAACGACACCTCGTCGGTCGTCGCCGCGGCGAGCACCTACGGGGCGGGCGCTGCGGACTCCGCGGTCGTCGTGAAGCTCGTCCGCACCCTGATGATCATCCCGGTCGTGCTCGGGTTGGCCTGGTTCGTCGGGCGTCGTTCGGACCCCGCGGCGGCCCCGATGACCACGCCGCCGCGCTGGTCGCCGCGTCGGGTGACCCGCCTCGTGCCCTGGTTCCTCATCGGCTTCGTGCTGGCCGCCGCGGTGAACTCCACCGGTCTCGTCCCCGGTCCGGCGCACCCGGTGATCGCCGCGGTCGCCGCGTTCCTCATCACCGTCGCACTCAGCGCGATCGGGCTCTCCACCGACCTGGCCGGGTTCCGCCGGGCCGGGTTCCGCCCGCTGCTGCTCGGCGGCGCCCTGTGGGTCGTGGTGTCCCTGTCCAGCCTCGGCCTGCAGGCCCTCACCGGCAGCCTCTGACCCACCGCTGGCTCGCCGCCGACCTGGCGCTACGGTCGGGGGATGGACCTCGACGCCCTCGCCTTCCCCGTCATCGACGGACACAACGACCTGCCGTGGGAACGCCGCGACACGCACGCGTCCGGTCTGGACGGCATCGACTCCGAGACCGACTCCCTCCACACCGACCTGCCGAAGCTCCGCGCCGGTGGGGTCGTGGGCCAGTTCTGGTCGGTCTACGTACCCGTCGAGGAGCCGGACCCGGTCCGCACGACCCTCCAGCAGATCGACCTCGTGCACCGCATGGTGGACCGGTACCCGGACGACCTGGCCCTCGTCCGCACGGCTGACGAGGTCCGGGCTGCCGTCACGTCCGGCCGCATCGCCTCGCTCCTCGGCGCGGAGGGCGGCCACTCCATCGGGGACGACCTCGCGGTCCTCCGCGACTTCGCCCGGCTCGGCGTCCGCTACATGACCCTGACGCACACCGAGGACACTCCGTGGGCTGACTCGGCCACGGGAGCGCGGGCGCACGACGGACTGACCGATCGCGGACGAGAGGTCGTCGCCGAGATGGAACGCATCGGCATGCTCGTCGACCTGTCGCACACCGCGCCGACCACGATGCGGGACGCCCTCGACGTCGCCACACGACCGGTCGTGTTCAGCCACTCGTCGACCGTCGCGGTCGCCGACCACCCACGGAACGTCCCCGACGACGTGCTCGCCCGTCTCGCGGACAACGGCGGCGTGGTCATGGTGACGTTCGTGCCGGCGTTCGTCTCGCGGGCGTGGGCGGACTGGGAGGAGAGCGGATCGGTCGGGGAGCCGCCGCACGTGACCGTGGCGGACGTCGCCGACCACGTCGAGCACGCTCGGGACGTGGCAGGAGCCGCGCACATCGGGCTCGGTGGCGACTACGACGGCACCCCGGTGCTGCCGCCGGACCTGCGAGACGTGTCCCGGTACCCGGTGCTGGCCGAGGAGTTGCGCCGCCGCGGTTGGGGCGACGCGGACCTCCGGGCACTCGCCGGCGGCAACGTCCTGCGGGTACTCGAGGCCACGGACGAGCGCTTCGCGCGGACGGCGCACCTCGCGGTCGCTCCGCGCTGACGGACGGGAGGCGCGGGTCGTCGGTACGCTCGGCACCGCTCCGCGCAGCGTGCCGTCACGGAACAGGGCCGCCCTGGGTGCGGTCGCTAGGATCGCGAGCGCACCGCGCCTCCACGGGAGGGGCTGCGGCAACCGACGTGAGGACGGAACCGATGAGCGGCACCATCTACGACGACATCACCCAGGCCTTCGGCAACACCCCGCTCGTGCGGCTGAACCGTCTGCCGCAGGAGGGTGGGGCCGAGGTCCTCGCCAAGCTCGAGTTCTACAACCCCGGTGCGAGCGTCAAGGACCGTCTGGGTGTCGCGATCATCGACGCCGCCGAGGAGTCCGGCGAGCTGAAGCCCGGCGGCACGATCGTTGAGGGTTCGTCGGGCAACACCGGCATCGCCCTCGCCCTCGTCGGTGCGGCCCGCGGGTACAAGGTCATCATCACGATGCCCGAGACCATGAGCGTCGAGCGTCGGGCCGTGATGCGCGCGTACGGTGCCGAGATCGTGCTGACGCCGGGCTCCGAGGGCATGAAGGGCGCCGTCGCCCGCGCCGGTCAGATCGTCGACGAGACCCCGGGCGCGATCCTCGCGCACCAGTTCGAGACGACGGCGAACGCGGCGATCCACCGCAGGACCACCGCGCAGGAAATCCTCCGCGACACCGAGGAGCACGTCGACGTGTTCGTCGCAGGCGTCGGGACCGGCGGCACCATCACCGGTGTCGGGCAGGTCCTCAAGGAGCGGGTCCCCGGCGTGCAGGTCATCGCCGTCGAACCGGCCGACTCGCCCCTCCTGACCAAGGGCACGGCCGGTCCGCACAAGATCGCCGGCATCGGGGCGAACTTCGTCCCCGAGGTCCTCGACCGTTCGGTGATCGACGAGGTCATCGACGTCGAGCTCGACGACGCGCTGCGGGTCGCGCGCGCGTTGGCGACGGAGGAGGGCATCCTGTCCGGCATCTCGTCGGGCGCCATCATCCACGCAGCCCTGCAGGTCGCGGCGCGGCCGGAGAACGCCGGCAAGCGCGTCGTCGCGATCGTCTGCGACACGGGGGAGCGCTACCTGTCGACGGTGCTCTTCGAGGGGCTCTCTGCGTGACGACGGCTCCACGCCGCGGCGTGCTGCGGACGGTCCGGGAGGACCTCGCAGCAGCACGCCGCGGTGACCCCGCCGCCCGCGGGGACCTCGAGAACGCGATCGTCTACTCGGGCCTGCACGCCGTCTGGTCGCACCGCGTCGCGCACCGGCTGTGGCACGCGCGCGGCCTGCCCGGCTCCCGCACGGTGGCGCGCATCCTGGCGCAGGCCACCCGGACCCTGACGGGGATCGAGATCCACCCGGGTGCACGGATCGGACGGCGGTTCTTCATCGACCACGGCATCGGCGTGGTGATCGGGGAGACGGCCGTGATCGGTGACGACGTCCTCGTCTTCCACGGCGTGACGCTCGGGGGTCGGGGCGGAGGCCCGGGGCCGGGTTCCAAGCGCCACCCGACGGTGGGCGACCGGGTCGTCCTGGGGGCGGGCTCCGCCGTCATCGGCGGGATCACGGTCGGCGACGACTCGGTCGTCGGAGCCGGCACGGTCGTCACGAAGGACGTGCCGCCCGGCTCCGTCGTCACCGGCGTCGCCGGGACGGCCCGGCCACGTTCCGGTCACGAGGGCGTGCCGGAACTCTGAACCGTCCCGCCCGGCCTGCACCGGTGCGCGTCGGAGCGGTCAGCTCTTCTCGCAGGCGATCCCGTCGGCGTCGCGGTCCATCTTCTTGTTCGCGTTGTAGAGCGCGTCGTCCTTCTTCACGGTGCCCTTGAGCGCGCGGTACGACGTCTTCCCGGCGGAGGTCACCTTGTTCTTCGTGACCGACTTCTTCGCGATGCCGCCCGAGTACACCTTGTGGACGGCGGTGCAGTTCGCGTAGGTCTTCGGGGCCGCGGAGGCGCTGGTCGCGGTGCCGACGACGCCGCCGACGGTGAGCGCGAGCGCGAGGGCGGTGACGCCGAGGGTGCGGGTGGTCTTCATGGCGGTTCCTCCGGAGCGATGACCGGCGTCGGGTACGCAGGCAGGACGAGGGTACTGCGAATCGATGAGGCATCTTCACCCCCCGATCGAGGCATGCACCGACCCGGCCTCGACACCGCGACCCGTTCCGTCCCGTCGGTGTCCGTGGTCCCCGTCATCATGGGTGCATGGACGGCAGCACCCTGCAGTCGGTCGCCGCACGGACGGCGATGGCCCTCCCGGCAGTGACCGAGACGCAGCCCTTCGGCGAGGGCACGGACGTCTACAAGGTCGTCGAGAAGATGTTCGTGATGACGACCGAACTCCGCGGCGTCGCGATCGTCACCCTCAAGTGCGCGCCGCCGCACGGTGCCGCGCTGGTGCGGGACCTCGCCGAGGTCACGCCGGGCTGGCACATGGACAAGCGCCACTGGATCACGCTCTCCCCGGGACCCGGACTCGACGAGGCGTTCGTCGAGGACCTCGTCGCGAACGCGTGGGACCTCGTCGTCGCAGGCCTGCCCCGTGCCCGTCGTCCACTCGACCCGACCCGCGGTGCTCAGCAGCCCTGACCCGGCCGTCCCCGGTCAGACGGCGGCGCGCCGGAGCGCGAGCTGGGCCTCCCGGACGACCTTCGGAGCGAGCCCGTCACCCGAGGCGAGCACCGCAGCTGCCTGGTCCGCGCTGAGTCCGGCGAACATCTGCCCGATCGTGACGCCGTGCTCGGGGCGCGCCAGCACCGTCACGGTGTCGCCCGCGGCCACGGGGCCGGAGCGCTTGACGCGGAAGTACGCACCGGGGCGGCCCTCCTCCGCGAAGCGCTTGACCCACTTGTCGACCCCCATCCGCCGGGCGAAGGTGCCGCACGGGGTCCGCGGGATCGTCGCCTCGAGTTCCAGGACCTCGCCGATCCGCCACCGCTCGCCGATGACGAGGCCGGTGACGTCGATGCCGGAGGTGCGCAGGTTCTCGCCGAAGAGCCCGGGCGGGATCGGCCTGTCGAGCTGTTCGGCGAAGTACGCGGCGTCCTCGTCGGCGTACACGTAGACGGCCTGGTCCTCACCGCCGTGGTGCTTCCGGTCCGCCTGCACGTCGGCGTGCAGGCCGAGGGGACGGACGCGGACCGGACCCGGCACCGGTCGCTTGTCGATCGCGGTGATGCCGATCGTGCCGGAGTCCCGGAGCAGCTGGTCGACGCGGCAGACGGCGGTGACGACGGACATGGGGACAGCCTGCCGTACGTCGGCCCGGGCGCGCACCCGTGCGCATCGGGCACGCCGGATCCGGTGTGACGATCCGGCGCCGGCGTCCGTCTCATCGGCGTCCGAGCGCTCCGGTCCGCCGACACGCGGGCCGTTCGCAACCGCTCCCAGTAGAAGGGGACCGTGCAGCCGCAGCAACACCGGACGGATTTCGTCGACCTCGACGACGAGGTGCTCGCCGACCGTGCCACCGACGGTGACGTCCGGGCGTTCGAGGTCCTCATCCGACGACACACGCCGCTGCTCCGGGCCTACGCGCGACGCACGCTCGGGTCGACGGACGAGCTCGACGACGTGGTCCAGGAGACCTTCATCACCGCCTGGAACCGACTCGACGGGCTCGAGGACCGCCGGCGGGTCAAGGCCTGGCTGATGCGCATCCTCAGCCGGAAGTGCCTGGACCGCATCCGGTCGCGCCGGGACCACGACGACGTCACCGAACTCGAGGTCGCTGCACCGTCCGACGCGGCCCCCGAGCGGGTCGCCGAGGCGCACTCCCGCGAGGACGCCGTCGACCGCGCTCTCAGCGCACTGCCCGTCGACCAACGCCGGTGCTGGGTGATGAAGGAGGTCCTCGAGTACCGCTACGAGGACATCGCCGAGGAGCTCGGCCTGCCGACGTCGACCGTCCGCGGGATCCTGTCCCGCGCCCGGAAGAACATGATCCGACTCATGGAGGGATGGCGATGACCGCCGCACCCGAACCGACCGCCGCGTCCGGACCGGACGGTGCGCCCGGACCGGACGGCGCGCCCGTGCCGGACGAGCCCGGCCTCGCGACCCTCGAGCCCGAGGACCTGGACGGGCACACGATCGACGAGCTCTCCGACTACCTCGACGCCGGGATGCAGCCGGCGGACCCCACCATCGACGACAGCCCCGCGTGCCAGAACGCCCTCGCCGCCATCCTGCGGGTGCGACACGCCTCGCTCGCGTCGCTCGACCAGGCGGCCGAGGCCGAGCCGCCCGCCGACGAGTCCTGGATCGGCGGCGTCCTGGCGAACATCTCGCTCGAGGTCCGCGCCGGACGGGACATCCCGCTGCGCGCCGCGGCCCCGACCGAGCGCCCGGTCCTGACCGAGGGCGCCGTCCGGTCACTCGTCCGTCGTGCCGGCGACGAGGTCCCCGACGTGGTCGTCTCCCGCTGTCTGCTCGACGGTGACGTGACGGCGCTCGCGGCACCCGTGCGGGTCTCGGTGGAGATCGCCGTGGTCGCCGGCAACCGGCTCGTCCCGACCGCGGACGCCGTGCGGCTGGCCGTCGAGGAGGCACTCGCCACGCAGACCGACCTGACCGTGGTCGCGGTGGACGTCGTCGTCCGTGACCTCATCACACCCCGGACGACGGACGAGGGGACCACGGACGAGCGGACCACGGACGAGGAGACCTCGCGATGACCGACCAGACCACCACCGGCGGCGACGTCACCGACGAGACCGCCACACCCTGGACCGCGGAGACGCTCCTGGCGGTCGAGGCCGCCGTGCTCGCCGTCCCCGGCGTCACCGACCTCTACCGGCCGCGGCCGACCATCGGCAGCGCCGTCGCGGCCGTCCGGCGCCTCGCCCCCGGCGTTGCCGGTGCGGGCCCGGCCGGTGCGCGCGTCGGCGTCGACGGTCCGGTGCTCCACCTGGTCATCGGGACGGACGGGAGCGCGCCGGCCCCCGCCGTCGCACATGCCGTCCACGACGCCGCGCTCGCGGCCGCGTCCGCCGCGGGTCGGACACCGACCCGCATCGACGTGCGGGTCGCGCGCATCGGCTGACGGTCGTCCTCGGCCCGGGCTGCGCCGGACGGGAGGCCCGACACCGGCCCGTCACGTCGCTCGCTCACCACCTGGTCGGCCCGGGACGTCGGGCGGTCGCGGCAGCGGGTTGCCCGGCTCAGTACCAGTTGACCGCCTGCGAGTGCGACCACGCGCTGCACGGGGTGCCGTAGGAGGCGTCGATGTAGCGCAGGCCCCAGGTGATCTGGGTGCTGGCGTTCGTCTGCCAGTCGGCGGCGACCGAGGCCATCTTCGAGCCGGGGAGCGCCTGCGGGATGCCGGTCGCGCCGCCGTCCGGGTTGACGGCCTGGTAGTCCCAGCCGGACTCCTTCGTCCACAGGCTGTCGAGGCACTGGAACTGGTCTGCGCCCCAGCCGTACTCGGACGCCGCCATCGACGCCGCCGCGGTCTTCGCCCCGGCGGGGGTGTTCGCGCGAGCGTGCGCTTCGGCGGCGGCCCGTTCCGCCGCGGCACGAGCGGCGGCTGCCTCCGCCGCGGCCGCCCGGTCGGCAGCCCGCTGCGCTGCCGCCTGCCGGTCGGCGGCGTCCTGCGCGTCCTGGTCCGCGCTCGCCTGAGCGACCTCCTGCGTGGTGTCGACGGTCGCGGCGATGCGTTCGGTCAGCGCCGAGCCGGACAGCGAACGGATGTCCGCCAGCGATGCGATGTGCTGCTCGAGCTCGGCGGTGTCGGTCTCGTCGTTGGCGTCCTGCACGACGGTGCGGGCGGTCGCGACCGTCGCTGCGGCCTGGGCCCGGCCGAGGTCGGTGCCGCTCAGGCCGGGGGTCGCGGAGGCGCTGGGCACGCCGAGCGCGTCGCCGAGCGCGGGCTGCGTCACGGTGAGGGCGCCGCCGGCGATCGCGACGACCGCGGCCCCGCCGGCGAGGAGGACGCCGTGCTTGCGCAGGGTCCGACGCATGCGACGGGAGGGGGTGTCGAGGGCGGCGCGGCGGGTGCCGGGTGCCGGGGCACCGGTGCGGGGAGTGGTTCGCGTCATGGTTTCCGGGGGTCGGCCGGCTCGTGGTGCGGGTCCTCGGTGGACGGCTGTCCGGACGGGTGCGCGGGTGGGGCGCACGCCGGACACCGGTGCGGCCGAGCGTCGGGGACGGTCGGGCGCACCGGGGAGACGACAGGGGTGGGAGACCCTGCCGTCCGCGTCGTCGCGTGGACCCGCGAGCCGGGGGAGGAGCGGACGGTGGTGTGGGGCCCGTCCGTTCCGCCGCGGCGCGGTGACGCTCAGGTCACCCGCGGGGCGAAGCCGCCACGATGACCCGTGATCCTGGACGTGTCGTCAGCACCTGCGCACCGGAGACCGGCCGGAGGCCCGGTAACGGTTCGGTAACGAGGCGCGAGCGGTCAGGAGGACCCGGCCGCCCGGGCGGTCGGACTCTGGGCGACGCGCTCCAGTGCGTCGAGGGCGCGGGCGATCGCGTCGACGTCGTCGGGGGACAGTTCCGCGATGAGGCCGGCGACGATGCCGGTGCGCTCCGAACGGGCCGCGTCGACGGCGTCCACGCCAGCGGGTGTCGCGCTCACCATGAAGGCCCGGCCGTCACGCGGATCGGCGTCGCGCTCGATGAAGCCGCGCTGCTCGAGCTCGGTCAGGATGCGGGTCATCGTCGGCTTGGTGACGACCTCGATCCGCGACAGGTCGCCGGGGCGGAGGGGACCGTGCTGCACGACGGAGGCGAGTGCCGACACGATGCCGTAGCCGAGTGACGCGGAGTCGGTGCGCGCCCGCCGGTTGATCCGACCGACCGCCGCGGCGAGACGTGCGGCGACCTCGGTGCGGTCCGGGTCGAGGTCGGTCATGGCTGCTCCGCGGGGATCGGTCGGGTGGTGAGCACGATCGTAGCGGTCGCCGGGGCGGTGCAGATCGGGGGACACGAGCGTGACGGCCGGGATCGGCGGGACCGTGTCCGGTGACGAGGCCAGGCCCTGCTCCCGGTCGGCCCGCCCCGATCCTGTGTGGACGTTCAGGGAATCAACGGCGACGGGGTCAGCGCTTCTCGCCCGGGAGGAGGTGGATGGCCTCGGTGGCGAGCTCCGCGGCGACGTTGTCCCCGTCGGCCGTGGCCGTCCGGAGCCGCCGGAAGTCCTCGGTCATCCGGTCCCAGTCGACGAGCCGGTCGAGGTCCGGCAACCGCAGCCGGAAGGCCAGGCCGTCCATCGTGTCGCGGCAGACACGCTGCAGGTCCGCGTTGCCGCACTCGTCGACGTACAGCGCGAAGACCCCGAGGGCGCCACGGTTCACCGCCGGGACGTCGTGTGCCTCGAGCTCGGTGACGGTCGTGTCGAGCGCCGACAGGATCCGCTTCCGCGCGGCCACCGACAGACGCGGCACGGCCAGCCGGACGACGCCGCCGAACAGCACGCCGAGCGTCTGCATGGCCTCGACGACCTGCGCCGGGTCCGGGGTCGTCACGCGGGTGTACCGGTTCGGTGCCATCTCGATGAGCCCTGCCCGGGCGAGCTGGCTGAGGGCCTCGCGGATGGGGGTCCGGGAGACGCCGAGCCAGGCGATGAGCTCCTCGTCGTTCAGGCGCTCCCCGGGCTCGAGGGTCCCGTCCATGATCGCCTCGTGGATCTTCTGCCGGACGGTGTCGCGGAGCAGCTTGTGCTCGGTCGGGGCGGTGCTGGGGACCGGCATGCGAGGACCTTCCGGATCGGGGGCGGGGGCGGGGGCGGGGGCGGGGGCGGGGGCCTCCTCACCGTACCTGATGTGCTACCGGCAGGATGTGGTCAGGCCAGGTCGAGCAGGCGCAGCGTCGCGGGGTCCTCGTGGCCGTCGAACCACCGCTCCAGGACGGCCCGGAACGGTGCCGGGTCGTCGGCGGCACGGGCGAACAGGGTCATCGACGACCGGGCCTTCACGGCGTCGATGCCGCCGAACAGGTCCTCGGCCGAGTCCGCCGGCGCGTCGGCGGCCGCGGCCGCGGCGTCGAGCAGTCGCGGTCCGAGCACCGGGTGTGCGAGGACCGCCCGGGCTTCCGGCAGGCCGGTCACCGCGTAGTGGCGGGCGGTCGAGCTCCGACCGAGGCCGGCGACCTGCGGGAACACGAACCACATCCAGTGCGACCGCTTCCGCCCGGACCGGAGCTCGGCGAGCGCGGTCTCGTGCACGCCGTGTTGGGCCGTCACGAAGCGGGCGAGGTCGAACGGGTCGTCGCCGTCCGACCCGTCGTGCACGGTGCTCATCGGACGACGTCCCCCCAGGCGTAGCGGACGGTGGTGCCGTCGACGACGAGCACGGAGTCGGGAGCCCGGTCGAACAGGCCCGGCAGGCCGACCGCGTCGGGCAGGTCGCCCTCGAGCCGTTCGAGTCGGGCGGACCGCACGGTGAGCGGCGGGTGCTGGCGCTGCCAGAACAGGGTCTGCGCGAGCAGCCGTGCGTGGATGCCGGCACGGGTGGTCAGCTCGGCGGCCAGCGGTGAGTGGTCGATGTCGCCGGCGACGGCGCGCACCGAGGCGGCGTGCCGGACGGTGGACGGGCCTGGCGTCCGGCGGGCCGCGCGGGCCAGGCGGACCGCACGGATCGGGTGCCGCACGCGCCCGGGGTGCCGGACGGACCGGTGGCCGACGGTCTCGCCGCGGCGACGGGAGCGTGCCCAGGCGAACGTGTACGGCACGCCGAGCAGCGCGTGGGCGGCGACGATGGCGGGGACGTTCGGCGTGTCCACGGTCAGGTACGCGATCCCGCGGCGGCCGGCGTCGTCGACCGTGAGGACCTCGATCGTGACCTCGGTCATCCTGCCGAGGCGGGTGGACGGCGGGAACGGTGGGACCTGCGTCTCACGGAACACGTGGGCGACGAGCCCGACCCAAGCGCTGCCGTCGACGACGTCCGGACGGGTGCCGCGCGGGACCAGCCGTGCGAGCGTCTCGGGTTCGCAGCGCCAGTGCGCGAACACGATGTCGTCCCAGGCGTGGACCGTGACCGGTCGGTGCAGCAACGCGACGGAGGCCCGGGACCGCGGTGCACCCCGTCCCGGCGCCGGCGTGGGCGCGGCCTCGCTCATCGGCGTGGGGCGTGTCGGGCCACCCGCACGGCCCACGCGACGAGCGGGGCCTGCAGGGGCAGACGGAGGACGGCGACCAGGCGTGCGGTCCGGCTGGACCGGGGGCTGTCGAGCAGGTCCCCGGCCATCTTGAGGTTCGCGGGGAAGACGGCGAGGAAGAGCGCCGCAGCGGCCCACCCGGCACCGCGTCGGGTCGCCGGGACGAGGAGCCCGGCGGCGATGCCGAGCTCGGCGACGCCGGACGCGAGGGTGGTCGTCCGTGGCGGGAGGGCGTCCGGCACGATGCGGTCGTACCCGCGGGGCCGGAGGAAGTGCGTCACGCCCGCACCGCCGAGGATGAGGGCGAGGACACCGGCGGTCCTCGTCGCACGTCGTGCACGTCTGGTCCGCCGTCGCATCGCTCCATCGTGCCCGTCGTGCCCCGGCGCACGCCCAGGTCGGTCCGGGGTCGGCATCGCGGGTCGGGAGGGCGCGCGTGCCCCGGACGGCGGCACCACTCAGGCCAGCGCGGTCGCGACCAGGTCGAGGACGGCCGTGGCGACGTCGGCTTTCGAACCGGAGGTCTCGCGGACGACCTCGCCGCCGGGCACCAGGACCTCGATCGCGTTCTCCTCGCGCTCGAAGCCGTGCGACCAGCCGACGTGGTTGACGACGAGCAGGTCGGCCGGCTTCCGGGCGATCTTCGCGCGCCCGAGCTCGATGCGCGCCTCGCGGTCGGGTTCGGTCTCGGCGGCGAACCCCACGATGACCTGCCCGACCCGCCGGGCGGCGACGAGTTCGGCCAGGACGTCCGGGTTCTTCACGAGTTCGAGCGTCATCCGGTCGCCCTGCTGCTCCTTCTTGAGCTTCGACTCGAGCACCTCGGCCGGCCGGTAGTCGGCGACCGCCGCGGTCATCACGACGACGTCGGCTGCGGGCGCGGCGGCGTGCACGGCAGCGGCGAGCTCCTGCGCCGACCCGACGCGCACGACCTCGACGGGCAGGTCCGCGGTGAGCCCGGGGTCGGTGTTCGCGGCGACGAGGGTCACGTCCGCGCCCCGGCGCGCGGCCTCCGCGGCGAGCGCGATGCCCTGCCGGCCGCTCGACCGGTTGCCGACGAACCGCACCGGGTCGAGCGGTTCGCGGGTCCCGCCCGCGCTGACCACCACGCGGACGCCGGCCAGGTCGCCCTGCTCGCCGCGGGCGCCGGTGTGGAGGCTCGGTGCCGCTCCGGCCATGTCGGCACCCCCGTGCGCGTCCCCGCTGTCCGTCCCGTCGAGCACGGCGAGTGCGGCCCGCACGATGTCCTCCGGTTCGGACATCCGGCCGATGCCGGCGTCGTCGCCGGTCAGGGCGCCGACGACGGGACCGACGACGTGCACGCCACGGGCGCGGAGTGTCGCGAGGTTCGCCCTGGTGGCCGGGTGGTCCCACATCTGCGGGTGCATCGCGGGGGCGACGACGACGGGTGCCTCGGTCGCGAGCAGGGTCGTGCCGAGCAGGTCGCCGGCCAGGCCCGCGGCCATCTTCGCGAGGCTGTCCGCGGTGGCGGGGGCGATCACGACGAGGTCGGCGCGACGGCCGAGTGCGACGTGCCGCACCTCGGCGACGTCGTCCCAGACGCTCGTGGAGACGGGGTTGCGGCTGAGCGCCTCCAGGGTCGGCAGCCCGACGAACCGCAGCGCGCCCTCGGTCGGGACGATGTGCACGTCGTGGCCGCGCTTCACGAGGTCGCGGACGACGCCGACGGCCTTGTAGGCGGCGATCCCGCCGGTGATGCCGACGACGACGGTGCGGGGGCGGACGGTCTGCGGGGCTGCCTCGTTCACGGCGCTCACGCTACCCGCCGAGCGCACGCGTGCGGCCGTCGCTCGGGCGACCGGCGGGGGAACGTGCGAGCGGCGACCCTGGGGAGCGCCGGCGGTGGCGGGGAACGCCGACGCCGGGTGGCAGGATCGCCGTCATGTGCACCGTCGTCGTCCGTGTCGATCCCGCCGCGGCCTGGCCCGTGACCATGCTCGCGCTGCGTGACGAGTCGCCGGACCGGCCGTGGGACCCGCCGGCGGCGTGGTGGCCGGACCGCGATCCCGGGGTCCGGGGCGTCCGCGACCAGCAGGCCGGGGGTGCGTGGCTGGCCGCGTCGGACCGTGCCGGGCTCGCGGTCGTGCTCAACCGGTGGGAGGACACCCCGGGAGTCGACGGGTCCTGGACGACCCGTGGCACGCTGCCGCTCGACGCCGTGGTCGACGGCGTCCTGCCGGGCGCGGCCGGCACCGCGCCGACGAGCCGGGCCTTCAACCTCGTGCGCGCGACGGCCGACGGGGCCGAGGTCGTCACCTGGGACGGGTCGGCCGTCCGGACGACCGTGCTCGGGCCCGGCGTGCACATGGTCACGCACGGCGAGCCGGACGACCCGGCGGCGCCCCGGATCGGCCGGTGGCTCGACGCGTTCCGGGCCGCGCCGGCGCCGACGGGCCCGCCAGCTCGGGACCCCTCCGACGAGGTGGGCCGCACGGGGCCGGCTGCCGACGAGGACGGCTGGGGTCCGTGGTTCGACGTGCTCGACGGCTCGACCGTCCTGCCCGCCGACGACCCGGACGCGATCCTGCGGGACACGGTAGAACCCGAGGGGCACTTCGCGACCCTGTCGATCGTCGCCGCGGCGGTCGGACCGGAGCGGACGGTGCTGCGTCACACCCGGCTCGCACAGCCGGGGGTCCTGCACGGGCCGCTGACGCACGACCACGCGTAGGCGACCATCCTCGGAGGGCCGAGGACGGGCCTCCCGGCGGGGGCGACTGGTGCGGTGTCCGCCGGGAGGCCCGGCCCGGGTCCCGCGGACCGGCGTCAGTCCGGCAGGCGGGTCCCGGTGAGGTCCTCGGCGACCGCCCAGAGCGAGCGGGCGAGGTCGACGCCCCGTGCCGAGCGCGGGATCGGCGCGAGCGTCGTCGGCCCGGTGAGGCCGAGCGGCCCGGCCGGTCCGTAGTAGGCGCCGGACACCGCACCCGGCCCCACGGCGGCGTAGAGGAGCGGCTCAGACCCCTGCTCGACGCCCTGCGTCCAGGGGAACGCCCGGTCGCTCGCGTGGACGGGGCGGTCGCGGCCGAGGGAGCGGCCCGCCGCCTGCAGGTTCGTCCGCGTGAAGCCGGGGTGCGCGAGCGTCGAGCTGAGGCCCCACTCCCGCGTGATCGCGACCTGGTGCAGGTGCAGCCCGAGGAGCAGGTCGGCGAGCTTCGACTGCGCGTAGGCGAGCCACGGCTGGTAGCCGCGCTGCCACTGCAGGTCGTCGAAGTGGATCTTCCCCGGCACCGCGGCGATGCTCGACATGGTCGTCACGCGGGGCGCCTCGGCGCGGAGGAGCGTCGGCAGGAGCAGGTTCGTCAGGGCGAAGGGGCCGAGGAAGTTGGTCCCGAACTGCAGCTCGAACCCGTCGACGGTCTCGAAGCGCTCCCGCGGGGCCATCACGCCGGCGTTGTTGACGAGGACGTCGAGCGGTCGGTCGTCGGCGATGACGCCGTCGGCGAAGCGGTGCACGCTCGACAGGTCGGCGAGGTCGAGCTCCCGGACCTCGAGGTCGGCGTCCGGGTGCTCACGACGGATCTCCGCGGCGGCGTCCTCGCCCTTCGACGGGGTGCGGACCGCGAGCACGATGCTCGCGCCGGCCCCGGCGAGCCGGCGGGCGGCCTCCTTGCCGGTGCCGCTGTTGGACCCGGTGACGACGATGCGTCGGCCGGTCTGGTCGGGGAGGGTCGAGGACTGCACCATGGGGTGGACCGTACACAGCGGCGCTGTGCCCGGCTCGCCCGCGGCAGGGGGTGCGGTCGGCGGGCGATCGTGCTAGTTTTCATGCGTTCGCATTGATCGACTGCGAGATCCGGGAGGGTCCCATGAGCAACGCCTTCGGCACGAACCGACCCTCGGACGTCCCGCCGCCCGCACCCGACCGGGTCGGCCCGGTGCAGCTCGGCCTCGACACGTTCGGCGACGTCACCGACGGTCCTGCCGGTAGCCCCCTCACCCACGCGCAGACGCTGCGGAACCTACTCGAGGAGGCCGTCCTCGCCGACCAGGTGGGCATCGACTTCATCGGCGTCGGCGAGCACCACCGCGCCGACTACTCCGTGAGCGCCCCCGAGGTCGTCCTCGCAGCGATCGCCGCCCGGACCGAGCGCATCCGCCTCGGTTCCGCCGTGACCGTGCTGTCCTCCGACGACCCGGTCCGCGTGTACGAGCGCTTCGCCACCGTCGACGCGATCTCCGACGGGCGCGCCGAAGTCGTCCTGGGCCGCGGGTCCTTCACCGAGTCCTTCCCGCTGTTCGGCTTCGACCTGCAGGACTACGAGGTGCTCTTCGAGGAGAAGCTGCAGCTCTGGAGCGCCCTCCGTGGCGGCGACACCGTCACGTGGCAGGGCACGAAGCGCGCCTCGCTCGTCGAGCAGGACGTCTTCCCGAAGCTCGAACACGGCCCCATCCCGACCTGGATCGGCGTCGGCGGGTCCCCGCAGTCGGTCATCCGCGCCGCGTCCTACGGCATGCCGCTGTTCCTCGCGATCATCGGGGGGCAGCCCGCGCAGTTCGCCCCGTACGCCCGGCTCTACCGCCAGGCGCTCGACCAGCTCGAGCTCCCGCAGCAGCCGATCGCGATGCACTCGCCCGGGTTCGTCGCCGAGACCGACGAGGAGGCCGCCGAGCGCTACTGGCCGTTCCACAAGGCCGTCACCGACCAGCTCGGTCGTGAGCGTGGCTGGCCGCCCCTCGACCAGGCTGGATACCGCGCCGGGCTGTCCGCGGGCGGGTCCCTGTACGTCGGGTCGCCGGAGACCGTCGCGCGCAAGATCGCGCGGAACATGCGCATCCTCGGCGTCACCCGGTTCGACATGCGGTACGCGACCGGTCGCCTGCCGCACGAGGACATGATGCGGTCGATCGAGCTGTACGGCACGCGGGTCGCGCCGCGCGTCCGCGAGCTGCTCGCGGAGCCGGTCCCCGTCCCCTGATCCACCACCGGACGGGCTGACCCGTCGCCGGACGGGCTGACCGGTCCGCCCGGCGGTTCCCGGGCTGCTCCGCGTACCGTCTGCCGCATGTCGCCGAGCAACGAGACCACCGAACGACGGTTCCGCGGACGGATCCTCGGCGCCGGGAGCACCTCCGGCGTCCGGTTCGTCGTCGGCATGTGGGAGTCGTCCCCGTTCGGCGCGTTCACCGACGTGTTCGTCGAGCTGCCCGACGGGTCGAGTGTGCTCCTCGCGCCCGACGAGATCGTCGCCGCCTACGTCTCCGGCACCTACCGGTTCGACGCGGTGTCGGTCGTGGACATCAGCGCCCGACGCACCGCGCGCGGACTCGAACTCGACGCCGGGCCCCTCGTCGCCTCGGTCGACGTCGGCACGATCTCCCCGCTCGGTCGGGTGCTCCGCATCGTCCCGAAGCGCATCGCCCGCGACCCGCGGTGGCTCACCGTGATCGACCCCGTCGCGAAGCTCGTCGCTCCTGGAGCGGGCACCGCCGGCACCGCGGGGGGCGGCCGCCGCGAGTACTACGGCGTCACCGGGGCGCACGACGTGGTCGGTGTCCGTGGCACCTGGGCGGGGGAGCCCCTCGGGGAGCTCGCGCCCCTGGACCCGCCGGTGCGGTTCGGCTTCGCGTCGCTGCCGCGGATCCCGCAGGTGGTCGACGTCGAGACGACCATCCGCGAGCGCGCCTGACCGCTGCCGTCCGCGCCGACGCGGCCAGAGCGGCGTCGCGGGGGTGGGACGGGCCTCCCGGCAGATGTCCCTCGCGCATCCCGAGCCGATCGGGGCAGACTGGAGGGAACGGTTCGCGTCACGGAGCCGGCCTCGTGCCGGCAGTCGGGGCGCACGACGCAAAGGAGCATCATGACCGACACCCAGACCGACCACCGCGCCGCCATCTCCGACATCGTCCACGGAGCACGGACGGCACTGCTCACGACCGTCAGCGAGGACGGCCAGCTGCACGCCCGACCCCTCGCCGTGCAGGACAAGTCCTTCCACGGGACGCTGCGGTTCCTCGTGCAGGACGGCAGCGAGAAGGTCGAGGACATCGCCCGGAACCCGCACGTCAACGTCGCCATCGAGTCGCAGGGCGGGTACCTCTCCATCGCCGGCACGGCGACCGTCACCGAGGACCGCGCGGTGGTCGACGAACTCTGGTCGCCGTTCGCCGAGGCGTGGTTCCCGGACGGGCGCGACGACCCGTCGATCCGGCTGCTCACGGTGCAGGGCGTCTCGGTCGAGTACTGGACGCAGGACGCCGGTCCGGTCGGGGGCCTCGTGCAGACCCTCAAGGCCGCGATCGGGCACCAGTCCCAGCCGGACGTCGGCAGTCACGGCACGCTCGAGGTCTGACGCACGTCGCCGCCCGGGTCGTGTCCGACACGAGCCCGGGCGCCGGCGACGGTCCCGTCAGGGCGGGCCGAGCAGCCAGAGGAGCGCGACGAACACCGGCTGCAGCACCAGGGCGCCGGCCACCAGCGTCCACCGCAGTCCCGGCTTCGCAACCAGCTCCGGCGACCCCATCAGCGGCGCGAGGGGCATGAGCAGCCGGGGCGTGGACGCCATCGGCAGCGACACCGCGAAGACGTACAGCGCGTACCCCGCGGCGAACACCACCGTGGTGGTCCCGAGCTGCCGGGTGGAGCGGCGCGACAACCACAGCGGGTAGAGGACGAGCAGGAGCACGACGAGGAGCACGCCGCCGACGCCGAGCCACTTCGCGGTGGTGAGGAACCACGGCGACAGCGGCACGAAGTGCACCCGGCCGATGAAGTTCACCCACCAGGACATCTCGGTCGCGAGGTACGCGTCCGGACGACCGGTCGCCCAGGCCGCGATGACGGGCCACGCCGATCCCGCCGCCGCCATGACGAGCCCGGCGACGACGACCTTGACCCGCTCCGCGACCGGGAACCCGTCGAGCGACCGGGCGCCCGTCCGCCGCGCCGCGAAGTACCGGAGGAGCGCGAGCACACCGAGCGTCAGCGGGATGGCGAGCGCACCGGGACGGGTGAACGCGGCGACGACCCCGAGGACGGTGAGCAGCCCGTACCGCCGTCGTTCCATCGCCAGCAGCGCCCCGAAGGTCAGCGCCAGGAAGGCGGTCTCGGCGTACCCGACCTGCAGCAGGAACGACAGCGGACCGCACGTGAAGAAGAAGACCGCCCACAGTGCCGCGGTCGCACCGGCGTGCTCCTGGACGAGGCGGTGCAGCAGGAACGTCGCGACGAGGCCGGCGACGATCGCGACGGTCGGGGCGCCGATGGTGAACGGCAGACCGGTCGACACGGTGAGGAGCCGGATGGTGAACGGGAACGCGGGCAGGAACGCCCAGGCGTTCTGTGCGACGTGTCCGGTGGCGTCGATCGGCAGGACCGAGGGGTACCCGTGCAGCGAGATCGCCTCGTAGTACTGCCCGTCCCACGACGTCAGGAACGCCGTGAACCCGTGGTCGTTGCCCCAGATGGCATTGTCCGGCTGCACGCGCGAGACGAGTGGGTACACGACCATCAGCCACATCGTCGACACCAGGCGCCCGACGGTCCAGAGCAGCAGGACCGCCGACCACGCCGGCAGGCTGACGACCGTGTCGACCACGCGGCGACGACCCGCGGCGACCGAGCCGGTGAGGACCCCGTCCAGGCGGCTCATGCGCGCGGTCCGCAGAGGTCGGGGTGGGCAGACGGCACGACTCCACGGTAGTCGTCGCTCGCTGGGGAGGGGGGACACCTCGCGTCACGGATCACGCAGCGGTCGGACTAGCATCCGGAGCGATGACGACGACGACACGACGGACGAGCAGCACGGCGGTCGCCGTGCTCGTGGCGGGCACCTTCTTCATGGAGCTCCTGGACGGGACGATCCTGGCCACGGCGGCACCGGCGATGGGGCGCGACCTCGGCGTCGACTCCGCCGCCGTCGGTGTCGCGATCACCGCCTACCTCGTCACCCTGGCCGTGTTCATCCCGGTCAGCGGGTGGATCACCGACCGCGTCGGGTCCCGGACCGTCTTCGTGGGCGCGATCGCGCTGTTCACGCTCGCCTCGGCGCTCTGCGCCGCCTCGACCGGACTCGTCGAGCTGACGCTGTGGCGGATCCTGCAGGGCCTCGGCGGTGCGCTGATGGTGCCGGTCGGGAGGCTCGTGGTGCTCCGCAGCGCGGGTCGCGACCAGCTCGTCACGGCGATCGCGATCCTGACGTGGCCCGCGCTCGCGGCGCCGATCATCGCGCCCTTCCTCGGCGGGGTGCTCGTCGACACGCTGTCCTGGCACTGGATCTTCCTCGTCAACATCCCGCTCGGGGTGGTGGCCGTCGTCGCGGCGCTCGTCCTCGTCCCGCAGGAGCGTGCGCCGGAGCGGGTGCCGTTCGACTGGCGCGGGTCGGTGCTCGCCTGCCTCGGGCTCGGCGCGCTCGTCGTCATGGCGTCGTTGCTCGCCCTCGAGACCGTGCCCGTCGTGCCGGCCGTCGTCGCCGGCGTCGTCGGTGCGGGATGCACCTGGCTCGCGATCCGGCACTTCCGCCGGGCGCCGCACCCGATCATGGGGCTCGACGCGTTCCGGCTCGAGACCTTCCGTGTCTCACACGCAGGCGGCAGCCTGTTCCGCCTGGCGGTGTCCGCGGTGCCGTTCGTGCTGCCGCTGCTCTTCCAGGACGCCTGGGGGTGGACCGCACTCGAGGCCGGGTCCGCCGTCCTCTGGGTCTTCGTCGGCAACCTCGGCATCAAGCCCGCGACCACGCCGTTCCTGCGCTGGTGGGGGTACCGTCCGGTCATCGTCGTGTCCTCCGCCCTCGCGGCGCTGTCCGTCCTGGCGATGGTGTTCCTCACGCCGGAGACGCCGTTCTGGCTGCTCGCGGTCCTCCTCGTCGTCAGCGGTGCCGCACGGTCGGTGGGGTTCACCGCGTACAACACCATCGCGTTCGCGGACGTGGAGCAGCCGGACATGACCGCCGCGAACACGCTGTCCTCGACACTGCAGCAGACCGCGGCCGGGTTCGGGGTGGCCGTCGTCGCCGTCGTGCTCCGGGCCGCGTCGGGCCTCGGCGGGGAGGGTCTCGCCGGTACGGCGCCGTACGCGGTCGCCTTCGGCGTGATCACGGTCCTGCTGCTCGTCGCCTGCGTCGAGGGGCTGCTCATGAGCCGGACCGCGGGGGAGACCGTCCGTCCGACCCGCCGCGTACGGGAGCCGGCGGGGCGCTGACGGGGCGGTGCGGGGCGCCAGCGGCGGGGTCGGCCGGCACGCGGTCGGGTCGTCACCGACCGTCCACCGCCACGTCACGTGTCCGCGATCCGCACCGCGCTACAGTCTCAGCAACCTGCTGCGGTGTCCGAGTACCGTGACCGCCGCAGGAGAGAGGGCCGATCGGGCCCGGAACGGAAGGCAGCATGGCGGCGCCACAGGAACAGGCAACGACAGACTCGACCACCGAGGTCCGGCAGACCGCCCTGCGCGTCGTGAGCTACAACCTCCGTGAGCACACCGCGAACAGCGAGCTCGCGGCCCTCGCCGAGTCCTCGCAGGCCGACGTGCTCTGCGTGCAGGAGTGCGACAGCACCGACCTCGCCACGTCCGTCGGCGGCCTGACCCTCGCCGCGTCCACCCAGGCGAACCGGCTCGGCCTCGCCATCTACAAGCGCGACGACCGGTTCGACGTCCGCGACCTCGGCATCCACTCGCTGCAGAAGTCCCTGCACGACCGGGTGCTGTCACCCGCGCACGAGCGCCTCATCGCCATGCACCTGTACGACCGGGAAGCCGACACCGAGGTCATCGTCGCGTCCTTCCACGCCTCGCCCCTGACGGCGACGAACTCGCTGCGCCGCAAGCAGATCGAGGCCGCGCACGACTTCGTCCGCGACCTGTCGAGCGAGGCCCCGGCGATCATGGTCGGCGACTTCAACTACCCGTGGTTCCAGACGAACCTGCGCCGGAAGATCGAGGAGTCCGGCTTCGCGCTGTCCCTGTCCGACCAGCCGACGTACCTGCGCTACCGCAAGTTCACCGGCCACTTCGACTTCGCCACGAGCGTCGGCCTGCACATCGCCGGGGTCGAGACCCTGCCCGCGGGCATCTCCGACCACCGCCCGATCCTGGTCCGTGCGGACTACGAGGAGCCCGCCGCGGTGGAGGCCCCGGCCGCGGAGGACGCGCCCGCCGCGTAGCCGCCCGCCGCGTAGCCGAACGACGCGCCGCGCACGTTGCGCGGGGTCGCACGACCTGCCGCTGCCCCTGCCGGTCGGCGGCACATCGTGCGACCCCACCGGTCCATCTGGCGGGCCGACGGCGGTCCCGTGGCGGAGGCGGGGCCTCCAGGCCGCGTCAGCGTCCGCCGAGGTCGCACGACATGCCGCGCGCGTGCCGCCGAGGTTCCGGGATCCCGGCATCTCGGCGCGCGAGATGCCGGAATCGCGGAACCTCGCGGGCCAGCGAACCGGCTCAGCGGCGGAGCGTCGCCCGCGCCAGCCGGTTGCCGACGAACTGGCCGAGCTGGACGATCACGACGATCGCCGCCACGGACACGTAGACGACCCACCAGTCGTACCGCTGCGACCCGTACGTGATCGCGTACTCACCGAGGCCACCGCCACCGACGAGCGCACCCTGCGCGGTCATGTCGACGATGCCGATGTAGATGAACGTGTAGCCGAGGATGAGCGGCCCGAGGCCCTCGGGGATGAGCACCGTCAGCAGGATCGACACCGGGTGCGCCCCGGAGGCCCGTGCCGCCTCGACGACGCCGGGGTCGACCGCCAGCAGGTTCTGCTCGACGATGCGCGACACCGCGAACGCCGCCGCGAGCGAGATCGCGAACGTCACCGCCGGGACACCGATCGTCGTCTGCACGACCACGCGGGAGAGCGGTGCGATCGCGGCCAGGAAGATCACGAACGGGATCGGCCGCACCAGGTTCACGACCAGGTTGATGACCGTGTACGCGCCGCGGTTGCCGAGCAGGTTGCCCGGTCTGGTCGCGTAGAGCAGCAGGCCGAGCGCGAGTCCGATGACCCCGGCGATGACGAGTGACACGAGGGACATGACGATCGTGTCGCGGATCGCGGCGAGGAACACGTCGAAGGTGTCGATGACGCTCTGGAACGAGTTGTTCATGCGCGTGCCTCCTCGTCGACGGTGATGCCGCCGGCTCGCAGTGCTGCCACGGCTCGGTCGGTGGCGGTGTCGGACCCGCCCAGTTCGTAGGTGAGCGACCCGATCCGGCGCTCCCGGATCTCGGTGACCCCGCCGAACACGAGCTCCGCGGTGACCCCGGCATCGCGGAACGCCTGGTCGATGCGCGCCTGCAGACCGGTCTCGTCGGTGATCCGCACGGACACGAGGCGTCCCGGGTGGCGCTCGCGCAACCGGGTGACGGTCTCGGCGGACGGGCGGTCGTGGAGTGCGGTGCGCACGAAGCGCTGGGCAGCGCCGGTGGTCGGGGCGGAGAACACGTCGTACACGTCCCCGACCTCGACGACCCGGCCCTGCTCCATCACGGCGACCCGGTCGGCGATCCGGCGGACGGCGTCCATCTCGTGCGTGATGACGATGATCGTCACGCCGAGCTCGCGGTTCACGCGGCGGAGGAGCGCGAGCACCTCGGACGTGGTCTCCGGGTCGAGGGCGCTCGTGGCCTCGTCGGCGAGGAGCAGCTCGGGGTTCGAGGCGAGGGCACGGGCGATGCCCACGCGCTGCTTCTGGCCGCCGGACAGCTGTTCCGGGTAGGCGTGTGCCCGGTCCAGCAGGCCGACGAAGTCGAGCAGCTCGGCGACGCGGCGGTCGCGTTCGGCCTTGCCGACGCCGGCGACCTTGAGCGGGTACGCGACGTTGCCGGCGATCGTGCGGGAGCGGAACAGGTTGAACTGCTGGAAGACCATCCCGATCCGGCGACGTGCGGTGCGCCGGTCGCGCTCGGGGATCGCGGTGAGTTCCTGACCGGCGACCGTGACCGTGCCCGAGGTGGGCAGCTCGAGTGCGTTGACGAGTCGGACCAGGGTGGACTTGCCGGCACCGGAGTAGCCGATGACGCCGAGGACCTCTCCCTGGTGGACGTCGAGGTCGACACCCTCGACCGCGGTGACGGTCTCTCCGGTGTCGGCGCGGCGGTAGCTCTTGGTGACGCCGCGGAGTTCGACGAGGGCGGCCACTACTCCGCTGCCGCCTTCGCGTCCTGCTCGACCGTGGCGAGCTCGTCCTGCAGCTCGGCGGCGTCCTGGTCCCGGGAGACCGCGTCCGGGTAGTCCTGCTTGAACGCCTTCTGCACGGCGTCGTCCTGGAACAGCTCGGCCAGTTCGAGGTACGTCTTGTTCGTCTTGTCCTCGTTGCGGACCGCGAAGACGTTCACGTACGGGGCGGCGGAGGAGCTCGTCGGGTCGTCGGTGAAGACCTTGTCCGACGCGGGGAGCCCGGCGGCGGTCGCGAAGTTGTTGTTGACCACGGCGGCCTGCACGGAACCCTGCTGCAGGGCGTTGGCGGTCTGCGAGGCGTCGAGCGGCTGCACGTCGACCTTGGCCGACTCGATGTCGTCCGTGGTCGAGAAGGCGCTGCCGCCGTCCTGCAACTCGAGCAGCTTCGCGGCCTGCAGCACGAGCAGGGCGCGGGCCTCGTTGATGGCGTCGTTCGGGATGGCGACCTTCGCGCCCTCGGGCAGGTCGGACGGCTCGTCGACCTTCGTCGCGTACAGCGGGAGCGGGTAGACGGCGGTGGAGCCGATCGGCTGCAGGTCGTCCTTCGAGGTCACGTTGTAGTTCGCCAGGTACTGGATGTGCTGGAACTGGTTGATGTCGACCTGCCCGTCCTTGAGCGCGGGGTTCGGCAGCGAGTAGTCGGCGAAGTTCGTCAGCTCGACGGTGACGTTCAACCGTTCCTTCGCGAGCTCCGTGTAGGTCTTCCAGTAGGGCAGCGCCTTGTCCGCGACGCCGATGGTGACGGTCTGGGCCTTCCGGTCGGACCCCGACCCGGCGGCACCGGCCTGCTCGGAGCCGCCACCGCGGACGGCGACGACCACGAGGGCGACGACGATCGCGACGACGACGACTGCGGCCGCGACGATCCACCCGATGGGGCGCTTGCGCTTCGGACGGTCGGGCAGGACGGGTGCGGCGGTCATGGGTGCTCCTCGTGAAGGGGTCGCCCTGGTGGCAGGGACGGGTGCTGTCGGGTCCTCGGTCCGGTGTCGTCCGGCGGGGACTCCACGAGTGTGCACGGCGACGCCGACACGGTCGATTCGCGTTCCGTCGTGTTACGGGCGGCGTCCCCGGCGGGCAGGCTCGGAGTGTGCGCAGCATCGAACTCGTCCTCGACCCGGCCGCCGAGCGGGCCGTGCGCGACCTCTGGGATGCGCTGGTCGAGGCCGACCTGCCGAGCATGGGCCGCCACACCTCGGCGACGAACGCGCCGCACGTCACGCTCGCGGCCGGGGACACCCTGCCCGTGCCGCCCGGCTTCGACGTGGCGCTGCCGTCGGCCGTGCGACCCGCCGGGCTCCTGCTCTTCCCGGCCGGCCCCGGTCGGCACGTGCTCGGGGTCGGCGTCGTGGTCGACCGCGCGCTCGCCGCCTTCCACGAGGCGGTGCACCGCGTGGCCCCCGGTGGCGTCGACACCTCGCTGCCCGGCCGGTGGGCACCGCACCTGACGCTCGCCCGGCACCCGCGGGACGTCGACCTGCCCCGGATGCTCGAGGTGCTCGCGGCCGTGCCGCTCCCCGAGGAGCTCGGCGTCGCCGGGGTGCGTCACTGGGACGGGGAGACGAAGACGGTCACCACCGTCGGCTGACGCCTGCGACCGGTCGCAGGCGCTCCGTCAGGTCGCCGCAGCCGACGCACCGGTCGCGCCACGGCCCTCCCGGGAGGCCCGGCTCAGGTCCCGAGCACCCGCTCGCCGAACGCGGACGCGAACTTCCGGTCCGGGTCGCGGGTCGCGACCAGGGCGCGGAAGTCCGGCAGTCGTGGGTACAGCGCCGCGACCGCCGTGGCGTCGAGGGAGCTCATCTTCCCCCAGTGCGGGCGACCGCCGAACGCGGCGAGTCGCGCCTCCAGGTCGGGCAGCAGGGCGGCGACCTCCGCGGGGTGCTTCTTCCAGGTGAACGCGATGCAGAGCACGTCCTCGCCCTGTGTCGGGCTGAGCCAGAGGTCGTCGGCGGCCATGGTGCGGAGTTCCGACACGTGCAGGTGCGGCTGGATCCGGTCGGCCAGCCCGCGCAGGGCGTCGAGCGCGGCGGCGGCGTGCCGGAGCGGGACGAAGTGCTCGCTCTGCACCTCGGACCCGACGGAGGGCACGGCGTCGATCGGGAAGTGCGGCAGGCGGTCCCACCACGGCCCGACCGAGCCGTCCCGCGCGGTGTGGTGGCCGTCGCCCGGGGCACCCGGCAGACGTGGGGCGCCGAGGAGGTCGGCGGGGACCCCGACGTCGTCGGCACCGTCCGGCACGCGGGACTTCACGAGCACCTCGGAGACGGTGTCGCCGAACACCGTGTACGCGCAGACCGAGTACCCGGCGGCGAAGACCTCGGCGGCACCGGCCGTGAAGGTGTCCCAGGCGATCGGGCCGTACGTGTCCTGCCGCATCCGGTACGAGGGCTGCACGTCGACGGTGACCCGCGTGACGATGCCGAGCAGGCCGAGGTGGATCGCGGCGCCCTGCATCGCCGGGTCACCACGGCGGATCGTGCTCGTGGCGCCGTCCGGTCCGACGACCTCGAGGGCGGCGACCGCGGTGCTGAGCGACCCGAGCGCGGTGCCGGAACCGTGCGTCCCGGTCGCGACCGCACCACCGAGCGAGATGTGCGGCAGCGAGCCCTCGTTGTGCAGGGCGACGCCGGCGGCGTCGAGGTCGGGCGCGACGACGCCGTACCGGGTGCCGGCTCCCATGGTGGCCGTGCGGCGGTCCTCCGCGACGACGAGGTCGGTGGGCACGGCGGTGAGGTCGAGCAGGACGCCGGGGGTGTCCGCGACGTCGTTGAACGAGTGCCGTGTGCCGATCCCGTGGACGCGCGGGCTCCGGGCGACGAGGTCGGGGACGTCGTCCAGCGAGGTCGGCCGGACGACGCGCTCGGCCGTGTAGGTGACCGTGCCGGACCAGTTCAGCTCGCTCGTCGTCGACCGCATGCGCCCACGATGCCACGGCGTGACCCGGCATCGCGCCCCCGGACGCACATCGCGCCCCGTCGGGACGGGGCGCGATGTGCGTGCCGGGCGCGCGTGGTGCGCCTCGTGTGCGGTGGGGAGCGTCAGTGCATGACGGGTGCCGGGGCGCCCTCGGGGGTGACGGGCTTCCGGACCATCGACGAGGCGACGATCCCGAACAGGGAGATCACGGCGCCGACCAGGAAGGCCAGGTGCACTCCGGACGCGGTGGCCGTCGCCGTGTCCGCAGCGTCACTGCTCGTGGCCGCGCTGGTGGCCCCGATCGTGAGGAGCGTGACGAACAGTGCCGTGCCCGCGGCGCCCGCGAGCTGCTGGGCGGTGCCGAGCACTGCGCTGCCGTGCGAGTACAGCCGCGGCGGGAGTCCGCCGAGCGCCGAGGTGAACAGCGGCGTGAAGGTGAGCGCGAGGCCGAGGCTCAGCACGACGTGGGCACCGAGCACGAACCAGACGCTGGTGTCCGCCGTGACGGTCGAGAGCGCCCAGAGCACGGCGCTGATGATGACGGAGCCGGGGACGAGCAGGACGCGCGGTCCGCGACGGTCGTAGATGCGCCCGACGATCGGGGACAGCAGGCCCATGAGCAGCCCACCCGGGAGCAGCAGCAGGCCGACGCTGAGGACCTCGAGACCGAGCACGCGCTCCAGGTAGATCGGCAGCAGGATGAGCGTGCCGAACATCGCCATGAAGCTGATCGCCATCGCGACGATCGGGATCGTGAAGCCCTTCGTGCTGAAGGTGCGGAGGTCGAGGAGGGCGGCGTCGCGACGCTGCAGTCGGGTCTGGCGGACGATGAACACCGCGAGGGCTGCGAACCCGACGACGAGCGAGGCGATCGGCAGCGCCGGGCCGGTGGTGCCGCTCTCGCCGATGCTCGACAGGCCGTAGACGATCCCGCCGAACGCGAAGGCCGACAGGATGACCGAGGCCACGTCGATGGCCGACTTGCGGGGCGTCGAGACGTTGCGCACCTTGACCATGCCGAGCACGAGCGCGGCGAGCGCGATCGGGAGCACGAAGCCGAACAGCCAGCGCCACGAGAAGGCGTTGAGGATGAGGCCGGAGATCGTCGGCCCGATCGCCGGGGCGACCGAGATGACGATGGAGATGTTGCCCATCACGCGGCCGCGGTGCGCGGGCTCGATGAGGGTGAGGACGGTGGTCATGAGCAGCGGCATCATGATCGCCGTGCCGCTGGCCTGCACGATGCGCCCGACGAGCAGCATCGTGAAGCCCTGCGCGAGCAGCGCGATGAGCGTGCCGGCCGAGAACAGGCTCATCGCCCAGACGAACACCGGGCGGGTGTCGAACCGCTGCAACAGGTAGCCGGTGACCGGGATGACCACGGCCATCGTCAGGAGGAAGCCGGTGGTGAGCCACTGGCCGGTCGCGGCGCTGATGCCGAGGTCGTCCATGAGCCGCGGCAGCGCCACACCCATGATCGTCTCGTTGAGGATGACGACGAACGCGGAGACGAGCAGCAGCCCGATCACGAGTCGGGTGCCGGCGGGGGAGGGGGCTTCGAGGCTCCCGGTACGGGGCGCGGAGTCGACGGCCTGGGTCAAGGGGGCTCCTGGAGGATCGTGGTGTGGCGCGCACCCGGACGGACGGGTACCGAGGCTGGAAGCACTGACGGGTCCCGATCATTCCCGAGCCGGGGAACGTCGGGTGGAACGGCGTGTGGACGGTCAGTGCAGGATGCGGAAGCCGTCCTCGTCGCCGTGCGGCGCGACCTCCCGCACGGCCACGTCGGTGACGCTCGCCGAGGGCGGGCCGGAGCGGAGCATGACGACCAGCGCGTCGACCGCGGGTGCGGGGCCCTCGGCCTCGACCTCGACGGTGCCGTCGAACAGGTTCCGGGCGTACCCGGCGAGTTCGAGTCCGTCGGCCTTCCGCGCGGTCCACCACCGGAACCCGACGCCCTGAACCGTGCCACTGACGACGGCGTGCTTCCTCGTGGTCGTGCTGCCCATGCGGCCGATGCTAGGCGGGGTGTGTTTCGCCGACGTTCCGGCTACGTTCCGGTGCGGTGACCCTCGTGATACGGTCATCAGTACCCGAACAGATCGGGTCAGTAAGACCTGAACAAGAGGGGGCACCGCGATGTCCGAGCCCGGGATCCGCGTCGCCGTCTCGACCGTCATCGTGGCGCTCCGCCCACATCCCGACACCGGCGTCCCCGCGCTCTGGATGCCGCTCGTCCGCCGCGTGACCGAACCGCACGAGGGCTCGTGGGCGCTGCCGGGCGGCTGGGTGGGCACGGACGAGGGCCTCGACGACTCCGCGGCCGCACGCCTCCGCGAGACGACGAAGGTGCAGCCGCGGTACCTCGAGCAGCTCTACGCGTTCGGGGACGTCGGCCGCTCCCCGAGCCGGGTGGTGTCGGTCGTCTACTGGGCGCTCGTGCACCCGGACGAGGCGAACGTCGTTCCCGACGACTGGAACGTGCGGTGGTTCCTCGCCGACGAGCACCCGCCGCTCGCGTTCGACCACGACCGCATCGTGGAGTACGCCCTCTGGCGGCTCCGGAACAAGGTGTCGTACTCGCGGATCGCGCAGGCGTTCCTCGGCGACCGGTTCACCCTCGCCGAGCTCCGCGGTGTCTACGAGGCCGTGCTCGGCCGGACGCTCGACCCGGCGAACTTCCGGCGGCAGGTCGCGCAGAGCGACGCGGTCCTGCCCACCGACGAGACCACGAGCGGCGACCGGCACCGACCGGCCCGCCTGTACCGCTCGAACCCCGACCTGTCGTACGCGGACAACGGCCCGCTGACGACCCGACCCACGACCGCGCACTGAACGGGGACGGAACCGTGTCCATCACGACCACCATCGAACTGATCTCGAACGGCCGGGCGGCCGGCACCACCTGCACGCCCGACCTCGCCGCTCCCACCTGGGACTTCGACGCCGTGCCCGGGTACGGCCCCGGGTCGTCGATGTCCGACGTCATCCCGACGACGGCGCCCCGCCAGGGTGTGCTGCCGGACGAGTACAAGCACGCGCCCGACGAGGAGCTGCACGAGCGGATCGAGCGGGCGAAGGCGACCCTCGGCGACCGAGTGGTCGTCCTCGGGCACTTCTACCAGCGGGACGAGGTCGTGCGCCACGCGGACTTCCTCGGCGACTCGTTCCAGCTCGCGAACGCCGCCCTGACCAAGCCCGACGCCGAGGCCATCGTGTTCTGCGGTGTGCACTTCATGGCCGAGACGGCGGACATCCTGGCGCGGGACGACCAGCGCGTCATCCTGCCGAACCTGGCCGCCGGGTGCTCGATGGCGGACATGGCCGACATCGACAGCGTCGAGGCCGCCTGGGCGGAGCTGACCGCGCTGTACGGCTCCGAGCCCGACGCCGACGGCCGTGTCCCGGTCATCCCGGTCACGTACATGAACTCCGCCGCGGACCTCAAGGCGTTCTGCGGTCGGAACGGCGGGATCGTGTGCACGTCGTCGAACGCCGCGACGGTGCTCGAGTGGGCGTTCGAGCGGGGGCAGCGCGTGCTGTTCTTCCCCGACCAGCACCTGGGCCGGAACACCGCGAAGGCGATGGGGATCAGCACCGACCGGATGCCGATGTGGAACCCGCGCCTGGCCGGGGGCGGCAACACCGCCGCCGAGCTGCTCGACGCCCAGGTGGTCCTGTGGCACGGGTTCTGCTCCGTCCACCGCCGCTTCACGGTCGACCAGATCGAGCAGGCCCGCCGCGAGGACCCCGACGTGCGCGTGATCGTGCACCCGGAGTGCCCGATGGCCGTGGTCGACGCCGCGGACGTCGCCGGCAGCACCGACCTCATCCGGAAGACCGTCGCCGCGGCCACCGAGCCGACGTCGTTCGCGATCGGCACCGAGGTCAACATGGTCAACCGGCTCGCCGCCGAGTACCCGCAGCACACGATCACGTGCCTCGACCCGGTGGTGTGCCCGTGCTCGACCATGTACCGCATCCACCCCGGCTACCTGGCGTGGGTGCTCGAGGCACTCGTGGACGGTGTCGTGCTCAACGAGATCGTGGTCCCCGCCGACGTCCAGGTCGACGCGAAGGTCGCGCTGGAACGCATGCTCGCCGCGAAGCCCCGCCCGCTGGGGACCCGGGCCTGATGCACGTCGTCGTCGTCGGGTCGGGGATCGCCGGCCTGACCGCCGCGATCCGCGCGAGCACCGAGCACGACGTCACCCTCGTCACGAAGGGCACCCTGACCGACGGCGCCACGGCGTCCGCGCAGGGTGGCATCGCGGTCGCCCTGGGGGCCGACGACACCGCCGCCCTCCACCAGCACGACACGCACGTCGCGGCCGCGGGCACGGCCGACGCCCGCGCCGTCGACGTCCTCTGCACCGACGGTCCGGCCCGCGTGCGCGACCTGCTCGCCCTCGGGGTGCCGTTCGACCGGACGGCGGACCCGGCCGCACTCGACCGGTACGGCGACGACCTGGCGCGGGGGCGCGAGGCCGCCCACGGGCGCTGGCGCATCCTGCACGCGGGCGGCGACGCGACCGGGGCCGCGGTCGAACGGACCCTCGTCGCCGCACTGCACCGCCGGCACGTCACCATCCTCGAGCGGACCTGCCTCACCGACCTCGTCGTCCGCCACGGACAGGTCGTCGGCGTCGACGTCCTCGACCTGCTCGGCGAACCGCGGCGGATCGACGCGGACGCGGTGCTGCTCGCCTCGGGGGGAGCCGGCCACCTGTACCGCGAGACGACCAACCCGCTCGTCGCCACCGGGGACGGTGCCGCCGCGGCCTGGCGGGCCGGCGCCGTGCTCGCCGACCTCGAGTTCGTCCAGTTCCACCCGACGCGTCTCGCCGTGCCCGGCGGTGGGCTGGTCTCCGAGGCCGTCCGCGGTGAGGGAGCCGTCCTGCGGGACGAGCGCGGGCACCGCTTCATGCGCGACGTGCACCCGGACGCCGAGCTCGCGCCGCGGGACGTCGTCGCGCGGGGGATCGCGAGCGCCATGCGTGCCCAGGGCGGGCGCCCCGTGCTCCTCGACGCGACCGGGCTCGACCCCGCGTTCCTGCTCGCCAGGTTCCCCGGCCTCACCCGGGCCACACGGGCGGCCGGCGTCGACTGGACCCGGGAGGGCGTCCCGGTCGCGCCCGCCGCGCACTACGCCATGGGCGGTGTCGCGACCGACACCGAGGGTCGCACCAGCCTGCCCGGGCTCTCCGCCGTCGGGGAGGTCGCCTGCACCGGCGTGCACGGGGCCAACCGCCTCGCCTCGAACTCGCTGCTCGAGGGCCTGGTGTTCGCGGTCCGCGCCGCCGACGCGCTCGGGTCCCCGCGCCCCGACCGGCCGCGGCTCCGCGGCGACGCGACGCTCCTGCCGACCGTCGTGGCCGATCCGCCGGACGGCAGGCGGGCCTCCCGTCCGGCGGACGGCGTGCGTCTGTCGTGCGGCGACCGGCCGGGAGGCCCGGGCCGGGTCGGCACCGACACCGCCGTCCGCGACGCGGTCCAGGCCGTGATGACCGAGCACGTCGGCCTGCTGCGCGACGCCGCCGGGTCGGCGGAGGCCCGGCGGGTGCTCGCCGTGGTGCCGGCGCCGCTGCCGACGACCGTGCGTGGTGCCGAGGACCGGGCGCTGCTCGACCTCGCCCGGGTGACGGCGCTCGCCGCCGAGGCCCGGACCGAGTCCCGCGGTGCCCACGCCCGGACCGACCACCCCGACACCGACCCGACCGCGCCGATGACGACCGCATGGGTCCGGGCCCGACCGGCCGGACCGTCCGACGCCGCGCCCACCGCCCTGCAGGAGGTACTCGCATGACCGCTCCCACCGCCCAGGCCGCTCCCACCGCCCCCGCCGACACCGACCCCGGCACGGTCCCGCCGCACGTGCTCCGGCGGGTGATCGACACCGCGCTCGAGGAGGACGCGCCGTGGGGTGATGTCACGAGCGAGACCCTCATCCCCGCGACGGCGGCCGCGGCCGCGACCCTCGCGGCGCGCGAGCCCGGCGTGCTCGCCGGCGGCGAGGTGTTCGTCGCCGTGATGCACGCCGTCGACCCCGACCTCGCCGTGTCCGTGGCACTCCGCGACGGGGACGTCTTCGCCGCGGGGGACGTCATCGCGAGCGTGACCGGGTCGGCCCGGTCCGTGCTCCGTGCCGAGCGGGTCGCCCTCAACCTCGTGCAGCGCATGTCCGGGATCGCGACCCTCACCGCGCAGTACGTCGCCGCCGTCGCCGGGACCGGTACCCGGGTCGTCGACACCCGGAAGACCACGCCCGGTCTCCGCGCGCTCGAACGACACGCGGTGCGCTGCGGCGGCGGCCACAACCACCGGACGTCACTGTCGGACGCGGTCCTGGCGAAGGACAACCACCTCGCGGTGCTCCTGGCCGGCGGCACGGACATCGGCGACGCGATCCGGGCCGCACGACGGCGTCTCGGGCACACCGTGCACCTCGAGGTCGAGGTGGACCGCATCGACCAGATCGAACCCGTCGTCGCCGCGGGCGTCGACACGGTCATGCTCGACAACTTCACCGTGCCGATGCTCGAGGAGGGCGTGGCCCTCGTGGCGGGCCGCGCGCTCGTCGAGGCGTCGGGCGGGGTCTCGCTCGACACGGTGGCCGCGATCGCCGCGACCGGGGTCGACCTCGTGTCCGTCGGCGCCCTCACGCACTCGGCACGGGCGCTCGACCTCGGGCTCGACGTCGACGTCCGCCCGGTCTGACGCCGTGTTCTACCTCGACCGGGCCGCGACGACGCCCGTCCGCCGCGAGGTCCTCGAGGCGATGTGGCCGTACCTGACCGGCACCTTCGGCAACCCGTCCTCCACGCACGAGGTCGGGGACGCCGCGGCCCGGGGCCTGGCAGGTGCGCGCTCGGCGGTCGCCCGCGCCCTGGGCTGTCGGCCCGGCGAGGTCGTCTTCACGAGCGGCGGCACCGAGGGTGCGAACACCGCGGTGAAGGGCATCGCGCTCGGTGCACCCCGCGGGCGGCACGTCGTGACGAGCGCCGTCGAGCACGAGGCCGTCCTCGAGAGCTGCCGGTACCTCGAACGGCACCACGGCTTCACGGTCACGGTCGTGCCGGTCACGGCGGACGGCACCGTCCTGCCCGAGACCCTGCGCGCGGCACTCCGCCCGGACACGACGCTCGTGACCGTCGCGCACGCGGACAACGAGATCGGCACGGTGCAGGACGTGCGGGCACTCGCCGAGGTCGCGCACGCCGTGGGTGCGCGGTTCCACACCGACGCCGTGCAGTCCGCACCGTGGCTGCCGGTCGGGCTCGACGTGCTCGGGGTCGACGCGGTCTCGGTGTCCGGGCACAAGCTCGGTGCGACGAAGGGCACCGGGGCCCTGGCGGTCCGGGCCGGTGTCGCGCTCGAGCCACTCCTGCACGGCGGTGGACAGGAGCGCGGCCGACGTTCGGGCACGGAGGACGTCGCCGGCGCGGTCGGTCTCGCGGCGGCGTGGGGGAGTGTCCTCGCCGGACGGGACGCAGCCGCGGGAACGGCCACCACGGTCCGGGACGCCGTCGTCGCCGGGGTGCTCGCCCGGGTGCCCGGCGCCGTGCTGACCGGGTCGCCGGACCGCCGACTGCCGGGACACGCGTCGTTCTGCTTCCCGGGGGTGCTCGGCGAGACGGTGCTGCTCGAACTCGAGCGCCGGGACGTCGTGTCGTCGTCGGGGAGCGCCTGTGCCGCGGGCAGCACCGAGGCGTCACACGTGCTGACGGCGCTCGGCCTGCCGGAGGACGTGGCCCGCTCGGCGGTGCGGTTGACCTTCGACGAGACGCTGACCCGGGCGGACGGCGAGCAGGTGGTGGACGCCGTCGTGGCGGCCGTCGCGGCGGTCCGGATGCTCGGTTGAGCGGGTGTACTAGACGTTCTACTCCAGCTCTGGGGCCGTGTCCCCCCTTCTGCGGACAGGAGGTGTCCGGCAGAGTGGTCACATGGCCAACGTGACGATCCGACCGGCGACGCAGGACGACCGCTTCCGAGCGGTCCAGCTCCTGCCTGCGCCCGCCACGGTCCTCGCGCTGGCAGTCGGCGCAACACACGGTCTCGATGCGCTGCCCCTCGGCGTCATCGCCGTCGTCGGTGCCCTCGCCACCCTCGCGAGTGCCCTGCTGCCGGCGCACCTGGACCGGGCTGGACGGTCCATGGCGGCGCCGACGGAGGCCGACCGGTACCGGGAGGGCCGGCTCCACCACTGACCACCCGAGGTCTGCACCGCCGTGCTGGCGGTGCGCTGGACCGGACGCACCCCCTGATGCGCGTCCGGCCGGGACGCCGGCCCCTGCCGTGCTGCTCCCGGAACGACCGGGCCCGCTGCGGATCCGGGACGATCGACCCCTGAACGATCGCTCCCGTTCCCCCTGAGATCTGCGGCGGGTCCGGTCCCGTCAGGCCGAGGTGCGGTGCGCCACGGTGCCGGGCCAGTGGTAGTCCAGGTCGTCCGGGACGTCGGGGAACAACGGTCGGTAGTGCTCGGGCGCCTTCTGCACGAGCTTGGACCGGTGCGACAAGTGCACCCGCTCGTCGGTGTTCCACGACGGGACCTCGAAGTCCCCGCGTTCGTACGCCACGAGGTCCTCCGGCACGAGGGCCAGGTCCGCGAGGGTCTTCTCGAGGCACGTGTCCGCGTGACCGCGCTCGAGCCAGACCCGGCACGTCGCGTCCTGGTACGCCATCAGCGCCGGCCGGAAGCCGCGCCACATCGCCGTGACCGGGTGGTGCTGCCAGCCGTAGTCCGGCAGCGTCAACGCACGCATGACCTGCAGCGTCTCGACCCGCTGCTTGCCGAGGCGCTTGTCGTCGAGCACCTCGGCAGAGGCGCGGAAGTCGGCGAACGGCAGGAAGGTCTGCATCTGTCGGACGGTACGCCGGCGGGCCGGGAACCGACACAAGTCGTCACAACGACACCCTGCTCGGCGGGCACGTGTGAGCATCGAGCGCATGAGCGGAACCCTCGTCGTCGGTGTCAGCGGCAGCCCATCGGACCCGTCCCGTACCTCGACGCTCGTCGGGGCGACGGTGGAGCGGCTCGTGGCCGAGCTGCCCGACGCCGAGTCCGTCACCGTGGAGATCGGGCCACTCCTGGCCGACCTCGGAGCCGCCGCCGGGCGGGAGCAGATGGCCGCCGAGACCCAGGCCGCACTGGCGGCGGTGGAGGCGGCGGACGTCCTGGTCGTCGGGAGCCCGGCGTTCCGCGCCGCGTACTCCGGTGCGTTCAAGCTGTTCTTCGACTGGATCGGCCAGTACGACCTCGTCGACACGCCGGTGCTGCTCACGGCGACCGGCGGCAGCGACCGCCACGCGCTCCTCGTCGAGCACCAGATGCGACCGCTGTTCGGGTTCTTCCAGTCGACGACGCTCCCGCTCGCGGTGTTCGGGAACGAGCGCGACTTCACGAAGCGGGCCGGCGGGTACGACATCGCGAGCGTCGACCTCGAGCTGCGGATCGACCAGGCCGTCCGTCGGGCGCTGCCGATCATCCGCGGTGGCTTCGTCGCCGCCGGCGTCGACGACGTGCGGCGGCCGGCCGACTTCTGACGGGCCTCCCGGCCGGCTCGCCGGACGCCCCCGTCACGGTGAGACGCCCCGGGAGGCGCGAAACGGCTCCGGATTCGGCGGCGCCGCGACGACGTGGCGGCGTCTCGGCTCTCGGCGTCTCGGGGGGACGCCGCCGTCAGCGGGGCAGCAGCGACGCGAGGTGCGCGACGGCCAGCCGGTACCCGTCGGCGCCCGCGCCGGCGATGACGGCGGTCGCCGCGGTGGCGACGTGGTCGACGTGCCGGAACGGCTCGCGCTTCCACGTGTTCGACAGGTGCACCTCGATGGCGGGGACGCGCAGTGCCTCGACGGCGTCGTGCAGTGCGATCGAGGTGTGCGCGTACGCCGCGGGGTTGATGACGACGCCCGCGAAGTCGTCGAGCGCCTCGTGCAGCCACTCGACGAGTTCACCCTCGCGGTTCGTCTGTCGGAAGTCGGCCTCGAGCTCGTGCACCGCGGCCTCGGTGTGGACGATCGCCTCGATCTCGGCGAGCGTCACCGTGCCGTACTGCTCCGGGTCACGGCGGCCGAGGATGTCCAGGTTCGGGCCGTTGAGGACGAGGATGCGCATGCTCCGAGCCTAGCGAGCGGCCGTGGCCGGGGCGGTTCCGCCACGGAACGGTTGCGCCAGCGGGCACGAGGGGTCAGGTTGGTCTCGACGAAGGGACCGCACATGTCGACCATGGTGTTCATCAACCTGCCGGTGTCCGACCTGGACCGGGCGACCGGGTTCTACCGGGCACTCGGGTACCCGCTCAACCCGGTGTTCAGTGACGACACCGCTTCGAGCATCGTCATCAGCGACACCGTGTACGTGATGCTCCTCACGCACGCGAAGTTCTCCGAGTTCACGGACAAGACCATCGCCGCGTCGGACACGATCGAGGTCATCAACTCCCTGAGCGCCGAGACGAAGGACGAGGTCCACCGGATCGTCGACGCCGCGGTCGAGGCCGGCGGGACCGAGGACCGACCGGAGATGGACCTCGGGTTCATGTTCCAGCGCAGCTTCGTCGACCCGGACGGCCACCGCTGGGAGTACGTCTGGATGGACCCGGCCGCGGCCGAGGACGGCCCGCACGCCGACTGACGCCGCACCGGTCGTGCCGTCCGCCAGGATGGGACGATGACGACGGATCTCGTGACCGGCGAGGACGGCCGCGCCCGACCGCTGTGGGCATCGGTCGACCCGATGCTGCGGGAGTACTACGACACCGAGTGGGGCATGCCCGTCCGGGACGAACGAGGCGTCTTCGAGCGGCTGTCGCTCGAGGCGTTCCAGTCGGGGCTGTCGTGGCGGACGATCCTGGCCAAGCGCCCGGCGTTCCGGGCGGCCTTCGCGGACTTCGACCCCGACGTCGTCGCCGGGTTCGGGGAGGACGACGTCGCACGGCTGCTGGGTGACGCCGGCATCGTCCGGAACCGGGCGAAGATCGCCGCGACGATCACGAACGCCGGTGCGACCATCGCGCTCCGTGCGGACGGCGGACTGGCGGACTTCGTCTGGTCCTTCCGGCCCGCCGACACCCCGAGGCCACGGACCCTCGCCGAGGTCCCGACCACCAGTCCCGAATCGACCGCGCTGTCGAAGGCCCTGCGGAAGCGCGGGTTCGCCTTCGTCGGTCCGACCACCATGCACGCGCTCATGGAAGCGCTGGGGATCGTCGACACGCACCTCGTCGGCAGCCACCGCCGGGGGACGTCGGGCGTCTGGCCCGACTGACGAGCCCGTCCGCACCGGCGTCAGTCGAGCGGGAGCCGCATCTGCAGCGAGGTGACCTCGTACCCCAGCTGTTCGTAGAGCTCGCGCGCGCCGGTGTTGTAGCCGAAGACGTTGAGACCGATGCTCGTCGCGCCCTCGCTGCGGGCGACCTCGTGGGCGAGCTCGAACGCCCGTCGCGCGTGCCCCTGCCGGCGGTGGTCGACGTCGACCTCGATGTCGAACACCCACCAGTCGCTGCTGCCCGGGGTGAACGGGCCGATCCAGAGGTGCCCGACGACCGTGTCGTCCTGGTCGGTCAGCTCCCACACGTGGTGCCCCGCCGCGGGTGACCCGCCGGGGAACCAGGTGTCGAGGGAGCGCTGCTTGTTGGCCTCGGCCTGCTCGCGGCTCTCACCGGACCGCACGCGGGACTCGACGTACTCCGCCATGGAACGGTCGAGCCACCCGGGGAGTCGGTCCGCGGGCATCGGCACGAGGCGGACGGCACGCATCGGCCGCTCCGCTCGCCCGTCGTCCGGGGCCGTCACCGGTTGCCCTTCGAGCCGCGCTTCGGCTTGCCGGACACGCCGCGCGGCGTCCGGCCGCGTCCCGTGGAGTTCTTCCCGCCGCCGCTCTTCGCGCCGGTGCCCTTCGTCGCACTCCGCTTGGCGACGGTCTTCGCGTTGGACGCCGTGGCCTTGCCACCGCCCTTCGCCGGGCGGGCACGGTCCGCGGTGTCGGGATCCGGGCCTCCTGGCTGGTCCGCCTGGTTCCGGGAGCTGTTGGCGGTGCGGCCGCGGACCACGCCGATGAACTCCTCGGTCAGCTCGGAGGCGTCCTCGTCGCGCCAGACCAGGGCGACGCGGGTGCCGGGGGAGCCGGCCAGCGGTCGGGACACGAGGTCCTTCCGGCTCGCCGCGCGGAAGAGCGACTGCGGCAGGACGACGACGCCGACGTTCGCCTCGACCAGGTCGAGCGCAGCGGACACGTCCGGCGGCACCGGGCCGGCGTCGAGGACCGTGACGTCGGCGAGGTCCGCCTCGGTCACCTCGTCGAGGTCGGCGAGCGGGGAGTCCTTCGGGGCAGCGACGACCGCGGTCTCGGTCCAGAGCGGGATCGCGTGGTGCTGCTCGGGCACGGGCATCCGGGCGAACACCATGTCCGCCTCGCCCTCGATCGCGGCGGTGACGCCGTCGGCCTCCACGGGCAGGAGCACCAGGTCGACGTCCGGACGACGCTCCCGCCACACCCGCACCCACTTGGCGGGGGAGACCCCGGGTACGAAGGCGATGGCGAGCGCGGTCATGCACCCGAGCATACGGGCCGTACCCTTGTCACCATGGCCCAGGAACAGACCATGAAGCCCGAGACCGCTGCCAAGAAGCTCGGCGTCCTCCTCTCGGCGACCCCGGAGTCGTTCCGCGCGGGCCCGATCGCTCGCACGACGTTCGACGAGTTGCAGAGCGAGCCACCGACGTGGCTCCAGGACCTCCGTCGCGACGGGCCGCACCCCCGCCCGGTCGTGGCCGCGCGCCTCGGCGTCTCGATCTCCGGACTCGCCCGCGCCGGCGTCGACGACGTCCTCACCACCGAGCAGATCAAGCAGCTGCTGCAGGAGATGCCCGAGTGGCTCGTCCGCGAGCGCTCGACCCAGGCCGCGGTCCGCTCCGAGAACGTGCGCGTGAAGCAGGAGCGCGCCGCCCGCACCGAGGGCTGACACCCCCGATGCACGCGACCGTCGCCGACGCGGTGCTCGTCGTGCCGCAGTTCGCCTCGGTCTGCTGCATCGTCGGGGACCGGTACCGCCCGCGGCCCGGGGTCATCGTGCCCGCGGCGGTCATGCTCGTCGCCATGCTCATGCCCGTGGTCCAGGCCGGGCCGTCGTGGACGATCCTCGCCGCGGCGCTGCTGCTGTTCCTCGCGCCGCTGCCCGTCGTGCGACGGCGTCGGGGTGACGGCCGTCGCGCGGAACCGATGGACGTGCACCGGGCGCTCTCGGCGGTGGTCATGGCCGGCATGCTGTTCATGGGCCACGCCTCCGAACTCGTCGGCGGTGCCGTGCACGCGCACGCGCTCGTCCTGACGGCGGTGCTCGGTGCCGGGGTGATCGGCTACTGCGCCTTCAGCGGCTGGCTGCTCCGGTACGAGTGGGCCCGGGAGGACCGCCGTGCCGTCCGCAGCGGCGAGGTGTTCGCCATGACCGTCGCCGTCGTCGGGATGACCCTGGCGATGTGACCCGGTCCCGCCGACGCGGTTGCCCCGGCGTCACGGGAGCACCGCGTTACGGTTGCGTGGTGTCCGACCGCATCGTCCGCCGCCCCGACGCTCCGTCGCCCCGACTCGACGAGGTCGACGAGCGGATCCTCTGGGTGCTGGCGGCCGATGCCCGGATCCCGAACAACCGGCTCGCAGCAGCGGTCGGCATCGCACCGTCGACGTGCCTGGTCCGGGTCCGTGCGCTCGAGGACGCCGGCGTCATCGCGGGCTACCGGGCCGAGGTGGACATCGCCCGGCTCGGGTTCTCGATCGAGGCGATGGTGTCCGTGCGGGTGCACGCGGCCGCACGCCACGAGCTCCGGGAGTTCGCGAAGCGCCTGCTCCGGGTGCCGGTGGTGCTCGACGTGTCGTTCCTGGCTGGTGACAAGGACTTCCTCGTGCACATCGCGTGCACGTCCACCGAGCAACTGCGGGACTTCGTCGCCGACGAGCTGAGCGGTGACCCGTCGGTCGCGACGACGCAGACCTCGATCGTGTTCGAGCGGTTGGTCGCCGACCGGGAGCACCAGGCCCGCTCGTACGGCGAGCTGCGCCGCTGGCAGGCCTAGCGCCGCAGCCGCTCCGGCCGGGTCAGCGCGTGCGGACCATGGGCGTGTGCGGGATGGCGTCCTCGAGGAAGTCCTCGCCCGAGCGCACGAAGCCGAACTGCGCGTACCACTCGCCCAGGTGTGCCTGCGCGTTGATCGCGATGCTGGGGGACCGGCTCTCGGCGATCGCCGCCGTCATCAGCGCCGCCCCGAGCCCCTTGCCGCGGGCGTGTGCCGCGGTCGCGACGCGGCCGATCCGCTCGGTGCCGTCAGGCTCGCGGAGGAGTCGCAGGGTGGCGTCGACGGACCCGGTCCCGGCCCAGAACTGCACCGTGCCCGGCTCGAGGTCGCGGCCGTCGATGTCCGGGTAGGCGCACTCCTGCTCGACCACGAACACGTCCTGCCGCAGACGGAGGATCTCGTGCAGCGTGACGATGTCGAGGTTGCGAGTGGGGGCACTGAAGGTCGAGGTCACGCCGTTCCTGACTGTTCGATGTGAATGAGGAGCAGGGCACCGGTGCTGGTCTACCGTGCCGGTCAACCACTCTACGTGCGCAGCCGAGATCAGGAGGTGAGCGCATGGACGCGACGATGCGTGCACCCTGGCGCACGGTCCTGCGATGGGCGCTCATGGCCTGCGGGATCGTCGCAGCCGTCGTGCTGCTCTCGATCGTCCTCGGCGCCCGACCGGCTGCCGCTGTCGGTGGTTCCCTGCTCGGGAGCGGGGCGCAGACCCAGGCGGCACCGCGGCCCGACGGCCTGGTCGGCGGAGTGGTCTCCGGCGTCGGCAGTGCTGCCCAGCGCGTGACGAGCGGGGTCGGCGACGTCGTCGACCGCGCCGTGGCACCGGTCCGCAGCGCCGTTCCTGCCCCCGTCCCGCCGGCTCCGCGCCCGGTCGCCCCGGCACCGGCCGCTCCGGCTCCTGTGGCCCCGGCCCCCGTCGCGCCGGCCGCTCCGGCACCCGTCGCATCCGCCCCGGCGGCACCTGCGCCGGCTCCCGTCGCGCCGGCCCCCGCTGCCCCCGTCTCGACCCCCGTGGCCGAGGCAACGCCTGCAGCACCGACGACCTCCCGGCCGGTCGGGGACGACTCCGGGCCCGCGCCAGTGGCACCCGTGACCACCGCCGCCGGCACTCCGGCGGAGCACACGAGCCGTCCGGGCCCGTCCCGTCCGGACCCGTTCCGTCCCGACACGTCGCTCGTCGACGGCCTCGTGTCGGACGTGACCAGTGCCTCCCGGCCGGTCGCGGACGGCGTCTCCGGGGCACTGGCCCCCGTCACCGGGACGGTGCAGACCGTGACAGCCGTCGGCCCGGTGACCTCCATCGTGGCGACCGTCGACCGGGTGGTCGGGAGCCTCCCGGTCGTCGGCACGCTGCTCGGCGACGACGCCTTGGGCGGGGTGACCGACCCCGTGACCGGCGTCGTCGATGGGACCCTCGGCACCGTCGGGGACACCGTCGGCGTCGTGCCGGACGTGGTGGCCGGGGTGCCCGAGGTCGTCGGCGGGCTCCCGTCCGTCGGTGGTGGGCTCCTGCCTGGAGGCCCGCTCCCCGTCGTCGACGTCCCCGTCCGCCCGGTGCTCCCCGGCTCCGGCGGTGCGCTGCCGGGGGCCCCGGTCCTCGGGCCCCGGCCGGCCCCGACCTCGGCCCCGACCCTCCCGGTCGACCGCGAGGGTCCTGTCGGCCGCGACGGTGGCGAGGTCGGGGCCGTCGTGCCGTCGGTGGGGACGACGGTCGATGCGTCCGTGACACCCGCTGCGGGACAGCGCTCGGCGACCGCCGTCGCCGTCGCCGCAGACGACTCGTCGCGGTCGATGGTCGGGACGGTCGCTGACGAGGTCCTCGTCCCGGCTCCCGCGACGGCGACGTTCGGCGGCGAGGCCCTCGTCCTCCCCGAGGGCGGCGCACCCACGCCGGCCCCGTTCGACGGCGGCACCGTGGGCACCACGGGCGGCAGCACCTCCGGAGGCTCCGCCGGCGCGAACATCCTGGGCACCGTCGGTGTCGAGGACCACACCACCCCCCTCGCCGCGGGCCTCCGCGGCTCGGTCTCCGACGACGCCCTCCCAGCGTCGGTCACCGGCGACCACGACGTCGCTCCCGATTGAGATCGGTGCACCTGCCCGTCACGGCAGGACGCGCCACCGACCGCCTCTGTGTGCGGTCGACCATCCATCTCGATCAGGAGTGAACGACCATGAACAAGAACGTCTCCCGAGGGCTGTGGTTCGCCCTCTGTGTGGGCGGGCTGACCTTCGGTGGAGCCGTCGCGGCGAACGCGGCGACGACCACCGGTGAGGACAGCACCGTCTCCGGAACCCAGGTCGCGCCGACCGTCGACGCGCCCGTCTCCGTCACCCGCAACGCCTTCGGCATCGTCGGCGACGCGGTCTCCACGACCGCTCCGGCCGCACCTGCGCCGGCGGCACCTGCGCCGGCACCCGCGGACCCCGCGCAGGCAGCACCAGCGCCCACCACCAGTGGGGCCGACGGCCTCGCGTCCGGCACCCAGGTCGTACCCGACGTCAGCGCTCCCGTCGACGTGACCGGCAACGCGGTCGCCGTCGTCGGGGACGCGGTGGCGGCACCGGCCCCAGCGCCGGCTGCTCCCGCTCCCGCGCCGGCTGCTCCGGTGGCCTCCTCGCCCACCACGTCCGGCGAGGACGGCGTGCTCTCGGGCACCCAGGTCGCCGGTGCGGTGGACGTGCCGGTCACGGCGACCGGCAACGCCGTCGGTGTCCTCGGTGACGCTGCCGCCACCGGCACACGTTCCGGGTCGTCCTCGGCTCCGGCAGCTCCGGCCGGTGACACGACGACCGCCTCGACCTCCGGGGAGGACGGCGTGCTCTCGGGCACCCAGGTCCTGCCGGACATCACGGTCCCCATCACGGTCTCGGGCAACGGGATCGGCGTGCTCGGGGACGGATCGGCCACCGGGACCTCCGCGGCCCCGGCAGCTCCGACCGGTGGCACGACGAGCGGCTCGACCTCCGGGTCGGACAAGCTCATCTCCGGCACGCAGTTGCTCGGGACCGTCTCGGTCCCGATCACGGTGACGGGGAACGGGATCGGTGTCGTCGGTGACGGCACGAGCACCGGTGGCTCGACGACCGGTTCGACCCCGACGACGGGTACTGCTCCGGCGGCTGGTGGGTCGACGTCGGGTGAGGACGGCATCGGGTCCGGCACGCAGGTCTCGCCGGTGGTGTCGGTCCCGGTGACGGTCGGTGGCAACGGGATCGGTGTCGTCGGTGACGGCACGAGCACCGGTGGCTCGACGACCGGTTCGACCCCGACGACGGGTACTGCTCCGGCGGCTGGTGGGTCGACGTCGGGTGAGGACGGCATCGGTTCCGGCACGCAGGTCTCGCCGGTGGTGTCGGTCCCGGTGACGGTCGGTGGCAACGGGATCGGTGTCGTCGGTGACGGCACGAGCACCGGTGACTCGACGACCGGTTCGACCCCGACGACGGGTACTGCTCCGGCGGCTGGTGGGACGACCTCGGGTGAGGACGGCATCGGTTCCGGCACCCAGGTGATCCCGGTGGCGGACATCCCGATCACGATCGGCGACAACGGCATCGGCATCATCGGTGACGGCTCCACGACCCCGATCGTGACGGCGCCGGGTACCGACCCGGGCACGACGCCGGGCACAGACCCGGGTACGACGCCGGGCACCGACCCGGGCACGACGCCGGGCACCGACCCGGGCACGACGCCGGGCACCGACCCGGGTACCGTCCCGGGCTCGACGCCGAACACCGGCACCACCCCCGGCGGCACGGGCAGCACGCCCGACGTCGGCACGGACCCGGTCGTGGGCACCACTCCCGGCGTCCGCACCACCCCGGTCACCGACACCGTCCCGATCGTGGACGCCGGCACCACCCCGGTCCTCGTGACCGACGGGGTCCGGTCGACCGCGACGCTGGTCACCGCAGGTCCTGCGGCACCGGTAGCGACGGCCGAGCGTGCGACGGCGGACGCCGACCGTGCCCTCGCCTACACGGGCGCGGACGACCCGGCGTTCCCGGCACTGGCGGCGCTCCTGCTGCTGCTCGCCGGCCTCGGGACGCTCGCCCTGCGACGCCGCCACTGACGGCCCGATGAGAGCGGGTGCGGAGCGCCGGGTGACCGGCGCTCCGCACCCGCCTGCCCTCCGGCCGATGCCGCGTCCGGTGCATCGCGACCGAACGTGCCGCCGGGTCACGTCGTCCGGAGGCGACCTGCGCGCACCACAGGACACGCTGTCGGGACGGGCCGTCCGGGAGGCGTGACCCGCGTGCGTGACTGCGGGTCGCGCCTCCAGGACGGTCGCTCGGACCGGCGCACCTGACGGCTGACACCCGTCGAGGACGGCCGATCCGGCCACCGCCCGCGACGCTGTGTGACGTCCGGTGCAGCGCCGGAGGCAGCGGTCGGAGGCCTGGGGTATCGTCGGGAGCACGCAAGCGCTCCGGGGTCGGTGCAAGTCCGAACCGGTGGTGACAGTCCACGAGCGCCGCGCCGGGTCCGCCCGGTGCGGGGTTGACCTGGTGCAATCCCAGGACCGACGGTGAGAGTCCGGACGGGAGGAAGCGCTGACGGAAGGTGACGGTCGTTCCGCGACCCCTGCCTCCCGTCCGCCGACGACCGTCGCGCGCACCCGGAGTCCCGTTGAGAGGACACCAGTGTTCACCGGCATCATCGAGGAACTCGGCACCGTCACCGCCGTCGACGAACGCGGCGACTCCGTCGCCCTGACCGTCCGCGGTCCGCTCGTCGTCTCCGACGCTCGGCACGGCGACTCGATCTCGGTCTCGGGTGTGTGCCTGACCGTCGTCGAGCAGACCCCGGAGACCTTCACGGCGTTCGTCATGAAGCAGACGCTCGACATGAGCGCGCACGGGTCGTTGCGGTCGGGCGACCGCGTCAACCTGGAGCGGGCGGCCTCGGTGGGGGACCGGCTCGGTGGACACATCGTGCAGGGACACATCGACGGCACCGCGACCGTGCTCGAGACCGACGACGGCGACGGGTGGCGACGGGTGCGCTTCGCGCTGACCCCGGAGCTGAGCCCGCTCGTGGTCGACAAGGGGTCGGTCGCGATCGACGGCGTCTCGCTCACCGTCAGCGCCGTGTCCCCGGAGTCGACCGCCCCGGATGCCGCGTGGTTCGAGGTCAGCCTCATCCCCGAGACGCTCGCGGCGACGACCCTCGGCGCACGGGTGCCCGGCGACCGGGTCAACATCGAGACCGACGTCCTGGCACGGCACGTCCGCCGCATGCTGCGCCTCGACGCCGCCGCGGCGGCACCAGGCGTGGTCGGCGCCGGAGCGGAGGCCCGGTGATGACCGCCGAGACCGCCCCCGTCACGAACGCCGGGCCGACCACGGGCGCGCGCCCGACCGGATCCCGGCCGACCTCCGGACTGTCGACCGTCGAGGACGCACTCGTCGCGATCGCCGCAGGCCGGCCGGTCATCGTGGCCGACGACGAGCGCCGCGAGAACGAGGGCGACGTCGTCCTCGCCGCCGAGCTCGCGTCCCCGGAGTGGATCGCCTGGACCGTGGCGCACTCGTCCGGCTTCATCTGCGCGCCGGTCAGCGCCGCGATCGCCGACACCCTCGACCTGCCGCCGATGGTGGAGCACAACGAGGACGTCCGCGGGACCGCCTACACCGTGACCGTGGACGCCGCCGTCGGGGTCACCACCGGCATCAGCGCCCACGACCGAGCGCGGACGCTCCGGGTGCTCGCCGACCCGGCGTCCGTCCGGGACGACCTGCACCGCCCGGGGCACATCGTCCCGCTGCGTGCGCGACCGGGCGGCGTCCGCGAGCGCGCGGGGCACACCGAGGCAGCCATCGACCTGGTCACCGCCGCGGGGTTGCGGCAGGCCGCGGCGATCTGCGAGATCGTCGACGAGCGCGGGGACATGATGCGTCTGCCGCAGCTCGTCGGACTCGGGGAACGCGAGGGCGTCCCCGTCATCACCATCGCCGCGCTGGCCTCCTGGCTGGACGCGGCCGACCGGGCGGCGGACGACGCCGCCCACACCGAAGGGACACACGCATGAGCGGAGCAGGAGCGGCGGAGCGCGAGCACGTCGACGGCAGCGGCATCCGGGTCGCGATCGTCGCCGGCCAGTGGCACGACGTCATCGCGGCGGGGCTGCTCGACGGCGCCCAGCGCGAGATCGAACGGCTCGGAGCGACCGATCAGGTGTTCCCCGTCCCCGGGAGCTTCGAGCTGCCGGTCGTCGCGAAGGCCGCCCTTGAGGCCGGCTACGACGCGGCGGTCGCCCTCGGCGTGATCATCCGCGGCGGGACCCCGCACTTCGAGTACGTCTCGGACGCGGCGACGAGCGGCCTGACCCGGGTGGCGATCGACACCGGCAAGCCCGTCGGGTTCGGGGTGCTCACCCTGGACGACGAGCAGCAGGGGATCGACCGCGCCGGGCTGCCCGGGTCCAAGGAGGACAAGGGCGCCGAGGCCGCGCACGCCGCGGTCGCCACGGCCGTCACGCTGCGCGGGCTGCGCACGCCCGCGTAACGCCGCCGGGTCCTGGCTCGGACCTGACTCCGGACCTGGACTCCGGTCTGGACGACGCAGAACGGCCCCGCACCGTCCGGTGCGGGGCCGTTCTGCTGCGGGAGGTGACTACCGCTTGCCGAACACGTGGATCGGCAGGAAGAAGGAGAGGCTCATCAGGAGCACACCGGCGATGAACACGAAGCCCTGCCCGGAGTCGAGCTGGAACGCGAACCCGAACAGGTACATCGACACCAGCAGCAGCAGGATCGAGAAAACAGCGGCGAGGACGCGGCCCACGGTGGTACCTCCGGGAATCAGCGGGTGGATCGCGCCCAGTCTATCCCCAGGACCGGGCGCGACCGTTCACCGGGACGGTTTCGTCGCGATCAGGCGGTCGACGACCTCGAGCAGGGCGGCCATGTCGACGGTGCCGCGGTCGGGCCGGACCTCACTCGCCGCCCCGAGTGACGCGGCGTGGTACAGCCCGTCGCCGAGGAGCTTCACCGCCTGCGCGGTCGGCACGTCCCCGAGGGCGTCGACGAGGGTCGCGAGCCAGGCGTTCTCGGTCTCGTCGAGCGTGCGGCCGGCTTCCTCGTACCCGGCCTGCTGCAGGCGGGACGCGGCCAACAGCGCGAGGTCGAGCTCACTGCCGACGAACTGGCAGTTCTCGACGAAGTAGCGGGCGGGTCCGTCCTCGGCCCCACGCATGCGCTCGACGTCGAGAGCGGAGAGGTCGGCGAGTCGCTCGCACAGCCCCTCGACCAGGGCGGCCTTCGACCCGAAGTGGTAGAGCAGTCCGCCCTTCGAGACACCGGCGCGCGCGGCGACGGCATCGAGCGTCGCGGGCCGTTCACCCTCTTCACACACGATGGCGACGAAGCTGTCGAGGACGCGGTCGCGAGCACTGGCCATGCGCTGAGTCTAGGGACACCCGGCGCTCCGCGGCGCCCGGGAGACGGACACACGCCGTGGCCGTGCCGGTCGGGGGCGGATAGCCTCACCGAGACCGTCGAGGTCCACCACGAACAGGAGCCGCATGTCAGCGCAGACCGCGACCACCCCGAGCCCGACCCCGCCCGCGGACCCCCGATGGGCCGTCCTCGGTCCCGGCAGCATCGCCCGACGTTTCCTGTCCCAGCTCTCCGCGAGCGGCGGGGTGCTCGTCGCCGCCGGGAGTTCCTCGGTCGAGCGTGCCAGGGCCTTCGCGGCAGAGGCCGGGGAGCACGGCTTCCCGGACGTGACCGCCGGCACCTACGACGCGGTCCTCGCCGACCCCAGCGTCGACGCCGTGTACATCGCGACCGTGCACACCGGGCACGCCGACCTGGTGCTCGCGGCGCTGCGGGCCGGCAAGGCCGTGCTGTGCGAGAAGCCGCTCACGCCCGACCACCGCACGACGACGGTGCTCGTCGACGCGGCCCGCCGTGCCGGGCTGCCGCTCGTCGAGGCGTTCATGTACCGCTTCCACCCGCAGACGGCGGCGCTGCTCGACCTCGTGCGGAACGGCGCGGTCGGTACGGTCACCCACGTCGACGCCGCGTTCGCGTTCCGGGTCGAGGAACGCTCCGGGCGCCTGTTCGACGTCGCCACCGCTGGCGGCGGCATCCTCGACGTGGGGTGCTACCCGGTGACGATGACGGCCGCGATCGTGCAGGCCGCCACGGGGACGGCGGCCGCCGAGCCGGTGGAGTTCTCCGCCGTCGGGACGATCGGTCCGACCGGGGTCGACGAGTGGACCGTGGCGAATGCGACGTACGCGTCGGGCATCACCGCGAGCCTCCGCACCGGCATCCGCGTCGAGGACGCGAACGCCGTCGTCGTGCACGGGAGTCGCGGCACCATCACCCTCCGGGATCCGTGGACCATCGGCGGGGAGCCGGTCATCGTCGTGCAGACCGTCGACGACGCCGGCACGGAGCGGTCCTTCCCGGACGTGGCCCCGTACGGACTCGAGGCCGCGGCCACGATCGACGCCCTGCGTGCCGGCCGTGTCGACGCACCGCAGATGACGACCGACGAGACCCTGGCCACCGCGCGGACGCTCGACCGCTGGCGCGCGGCGATCGGGCTGCAGTACCCGTTCGAAGCGGAGGCGGCGGAGGACACCGCCCGCGGCGGAGGACACCCCCGCGGCTGGGGAGGCCTGACGGTCCGCTGACGCCGTGGGCCCGACCGCCTGCCGGACGGGAGGCACGGGACGGCTCGCCACCGGGCCTCCCGTCCGGCAGTTGGTTGCATTTGCAACCGTGACCGTCCGGACGGTACACTAACGGGACCCTGACGGGACGCGTGACGACTTCCGCGTCCCGTCTCGTCTGCGCCGGTCCGGGAGGACCAGCGGCGCGACATGCTCGAAGTCCTGGAGTCCGCCATGTCCGCACTGCTCACCAGCCCCGTCGCCACCCGGATCACCGCGAGCCGCGCCTCCCGGTTCGCGGCGCTCGCGGTGCTCATGCTGCCGGTGCTGCTCATCTCGGTCGACAACACCGTCCTGAGCTTCGCGCTGCCCTCCATCGCGCGCGCCCTGCACCCCGACGCGACCACGCAGCTCTGGATCGTCGACGCCTACCCGCTCGTCCTCGCCGGCCTGCTCGTCGTCATGGGCAGCATCGGTGACCGCATCGGTCGCCGTCGGATCCTGGTGACCGGAGCGACCGGGTTCGCGGTGCTCTCCGTCGCCGCCGCATTCGCGACCGAGGCCTGGATGCTCGTCGCCGCCCGGCTCGCGATGGGCGTCTTCGGCGCGATGCTCATGCCCGCCACGCTCTCGATCATCCGGAACGTCTTCCCGGACGCGGGGGAGCGGCGCCTCGCGCTCGCCGTCTGGTCGACCATGTTCGCGGCGGGCAACGCCCTCGGCCCGCTCGTCGGAGGCGTCCTGCTCGCGCACTTCCACTGGGGCAGCGTGTTCCTGGTCGCCGTGCCGATCCTCATCGTGATGCTCGTCGCCGTGCCGTTCTGCGTGCCGGAGTCCCGCGACCCCGAGCCCGGGCCCGTCGACGTCCCGAGCATGCTGCTCTCCCTCGGCGCCCTCGGCCCGCTCGTCTGGGCCATCAAGTCGCTCGTGCACCCCGAGGAACGCGGTCTGGCCGTCGCCATGGTCGCGGTCGGTGTGCTCTGCGGGATCGCGTTCGTCCGGCGGCAGCTGCGCACCCGCACACCGATGCTCGACATGCGCCTCTTCCGCAGCACGGCCTTCACCGGCAGCGTGCTCATGAACATGGCCGCGATGTTCTCCCTCACCGGCTTCCTGTTCTTCGTCGCCCAGCACCTGCAGCTCGTCGCCGGCCTGGACCCCTTCGCGAGCGGGCTCGTCCTCGTGCCGGGTGCGGTGCTCACCATCGTCGCCGGGCTCGTCGTCGTGCCGGTCGTCGCCCGGGTCGCGCCGCGCTGGGTCGTCTCGGCGTCGCTGCTGTTCTCCGCGGTCGCGTACGCCCTCGTCGCCGGGCTCGGGCACCACGCGACCATCGCCGCGCTCGCCTTCGCCTTCGTGCTGCTCGGCATCGGCATCGGTGCGTCCGAGACGGTCACGAACGACCTGATCATCTCCACCGCCCCGGCGGACAAGGCCGGAGCAGCATCGGCCATCTCGGAGACCGCGTACGAGATCGGCGCCGTGCTCGGGACCGCCGTCCTCGGGACGATCCTCGCGTCGGCGTACCGGGCGAACGTCGTCGTCCCCGAGGGGCTGTCGTCCACCGCGCACACCGCGGCGGGGGAGACCCTCGGCGGAGCGGTCGCCGCGGCCGCCGAACTCGGTGGACCGGCGGGGCAGGCGCTGCTCGAGTCCGCGCGGGCAGCCTTCGACTCCGGCGTGACCACGACGGCGGGCGTCGCCGCGGCGCTCATGGTCGTCGCGGCCGCCGGTGCGGTCGTGATGCTGCGGCGGCACTGAGCCCGTCGGCTCGCGCGGGCCCGAGCGGGCAGCCCGAGCCGTCGGCCCGCGCCGCGCCGCGCCGTCGTCCGGTGCGGTCCCGAGCGGGTACGGCCGCGTGACGGCACGCCCGGGATGGGCCGAACCTGTGAAACATGGACCCGCCCCATGCCGCAGGTCCTACGTTGGGGGGTGGCCGCGACGTCCGCGGCCGTCCCCCCGAACGAGGAACGACCACGACTGACATGCCCGACGCCGCCGACCTCCCGCAGGCAGACGTCCCCCAGGCCGACATGGCCGCCGCGTACAAGGCGGCCTTCCGCGGACACCCCGCCGGTGTCGCGGTCATCACCGCGGAAGGCCCGGACGGTCCGACCGGTCTCACCGCCTCGAGCGTCGCCTCCGTCGCGGTCGACCCGCCGGTCCTGGTCTTCTCGCTCTCCACGAACTCCGGGTCCGCCGGCGTCGTCCTCGGTGCCCCGGTCTTCGTGGTGCACCTGATGGACGCCCGCGGCGTCGCGCTGGCCAAGCGCTTCGCGTCGACCGGCAGCCCCGCCGCGGACGACCCGATCTGGGGCGCGCTCCCGAGCGGCGACCGCTACCTGCCCGACGCCGCCAGTGCCCTGCGCTGCCGTCCGCTGTCGACGACCCCGATCGGCAGTTCGACCGTCGTCGTCGCCGAGGTGCTCGACATCGTCGTCGGCCTCGACCGCGGCGAGCCGCTGGTCTACCACAACCGGGAATTCCACTCCCTGACCGATCGTTCCCGGCTCTCGTGAGCCGCGGAACCCCGCACCGCACATCACCGATCGAAAGGACCGCACATGGCTGAGTACACCCTGCCCGAGCTCCCCTACGACTACGCCGCCCTCGAGCCGCACATCAGCGGCAAGATCATGCAGCTGCACCACGACAAGCACCACCAGGCCTACGTGACCGGTGCCAACACCGCGCTGCAGCAGCTCGGCGAGGCCCGCGAGTCCGGCAACTTCGCGAACGTCAACAAGCTCGAGAAGGACCTCGCGTTCCACCTCGGTGGCCACGTCAACCACTCGATCTTCTGGACCAACCTCGGCCCGGACACGAAGGTCCCGGAGGGCGAGCTCGCCGCCGCGATCGACGAGTTCTTCGGCTCGTTCGAGAAGTTCCAGGCGCAGTTCGCCGCGGTCGCCAACGGCATCCAGGGCTCCGGCTGGTCCGTCCTGGCCTGGGACGTCGTCGGCCAGAAGCTGACGACCTTCCAGCTGTTCGACCAGCAGGGCAACATCCCGTTCGGGCTCGTGCCGATCTTCATGCTCGACATGTGGGAGCACGCCTTCTACCTCGACTACCTCAACGTCAAGGCGGACTACGTCAAGGCCGTGTGGAACATCGTCGACTGGGAGAACGTCGCCGCCCGCTTCGAGAACGCCAAGTCGCAGAGCTTCGTCACGCTCTGAGCACCACCACGCTGAGCACCGGGACCTCATGGACCACGTGCTGACGTGACGGTGCGGGTCGCGGAACGCGACCCCGCGACGGACGGGAGGCCCGGTACCAGCTGGTACCGGGCCTCCCGTCCGTCGTCCCCGTCCCCGCGCCCGGACTCAGGAGCGGACAGCGCCGACCCGGGACGCCACGGTCTCGCCGACGTGATCGGCCTCGCCGGGACGGGTGCACGGGTCGAGGGCGCCGATCTCGGCTGCCAACCGGCGCGCGACGTCCCGGAGGGTGACCTCGACGGCGGTGACGTCGCCGTCGAGGACGGCACCCCACTGGGCCCCGCGACAGGCGAGGACCGCCGCGCTCGCGGCCCGGAGCGCCGTACAGCCGTCCGCTCCGTGCGCCCGGCACCATGACGCGATGGTCTCGACGTGTGCCCGGTGCTGGCACCGGTGCCGGTCGTGCCCGGTCAGTGCCTCCACGGCGCCGAGTTCGAACGTCAGCCGGGCTGCGAGGAAGCGGTCCGGGTCCTCGAGGCCGCCGAAGACCGCGAGCAGGTACTCCGTCAGCACCTGCTCGTCGGCGTCCGGGTCGAGGCCGATGCCGGACACGTGCCGGCTGAGGTGCTCCACCACGGCGTCGATGAGGCCGTCACGCGACCCGAAGTGGTACACGATCGGGTACGCGCTCGTCCCGAGGACGCGACCGAGGCTCCGCACAGACACGTCCTGCAGACAGGTGCCGTGCAGGTGGTCCGTGACCTTGGCGACGATCGCCGGCTTCAGGGACGGGTCCGGTTGACGAGGCATGGTCTCTCCCGAGCGAGGAACAGGCGGACGACCGCCACGAGGCCGAGCGGACATGCAGCATGTTACCGGACACGGCCGCGACCGCGTCCGCATCGGTTGCAGGAAGGCGGGCTCCGAGACGGCGGGGTCAGGCCGTCGGGTCGGGTGCCACCGGCTCGGTCGGTGCTGCCGCCGGGTCGGTCGGTGCTGCCGCCGTGTGCGGGGGTACTGCCGCGGCCTCCGCGGGCACCACCTCGTCCGGTTCCGCCCGCACGACGAGGGTCTGCACGAGACCGGACGCGAGCGGGGCGAGTCGGATCTCCACGCGGAGTCGCCCGCGGGCGCCCGGCACCCACCAGCGCAGGTGCGTCGGCGTCGCGGACCGTTCGGCCACGGGCGGTGCGGACAGGTCGGCGGCGACCTCCGCCACGGCGCGGTCGATCGCTGCTCGTCGCCGGTGCCACGGGACGTCGAGCGGGACGTTCTCGGCGCAGACCGCGTCGGCCTCCGCATCGGACCAGTCCGCCAGCAGACGCGTCACGGACCGTTGCGCAGCACGCGTCGACGGCAGGACCGGTTCGCTGCCGGGGGCTCGTTCGTCGTCCCGCGACCGGGTCACGGGCATGCCGGTCGCGGCGGGGACCGCGTGCGGGACCGCGACACCCGGGACGGCGTCCGCGAGGAGCAGGTCGAGTGCCCGCGTCGCGGCCGCGGAGACCTTCGCCTGCGTGGCGTTCTCGAACGCGACCACGCCGAGTCCGGTCGTGACCGACCAGCGCATGTGGGCGGAGAACCCCGGGTAGCCGCCGGAGTGCGACACGATCGGGCCGACCGCCGGGTCGTGCTCCACGAACAGGCCGAAGCCGTAACCGGCGGTCCGGGTCGACCCGGGCAGGGTCCCGGGAGGGAGGACCCGCATCGCCTGCTGCATCGCGCGACGCTCCGCCGTGGTGAGGGGTCCGGCGTCGGATCCGGCACTGCCCGCCTCCGCGAACGGTGCGGCGGTCCCGTCGAACGCCGCAGCGAGCCACCGACCCCACCGGGCCAGGTCCCGCACGGTCGAGAACAGGCCGCCGATCGGCGAGAACGCGCCCGGGCCGGTCGTCGTCAGCGCCTCCCAGTCGTCGCCGACACGGCGGTGGCCGGTGACCACGAGACCACGGGCGTCGGCCGCGGCGAACACGGTGTCGTCGAGCCCGAGCGGGCGGAGCACACGTTCGGTCGCCACGGTCGGGAAGGGCGCCCCGGCGACGACCGACACCGCCCGACCGAGGAGTGCGTAGCCGAGGTTCGAGTAGGCGAACCCGGTCCCCGGCACGGAGTCGAACAGCAGACCGCTGCGGAGGACGTCGTCCAGGTCCTGGTCCCGGAGCGCCTCCTGTCGGTCCGCCCACGGGTCGTCCGTCGGGAAGCCCGCGGACATCGTGAGGAGCATCCGGAGGGTCGGGACGGGGGAGTCCGCGGTGGGCAGCCGGACCGCGGCGAACGCGGGGACGAACTCGGTGACCGGGGTGTCGAGGGACACCAGGCCGTCCGCGACGAGGCCGAGCAGGGTCGCGGCGGTGACGCTCTTCGTGCACGAGGCGATGCGGTAGACGGTGTCGGCATCGGGTGCCCGGCCGTCCCCGCGGTCCCCGTGTCCGCCCGAGGCGACGAGCCCGTCCCGGTCGAACACGCCCCAGACGCTGCTCGGCGCGATGCCGTCCAGGACGCGCTGCCGGTGCATCGCGTCGACGGCGCCGAGCACGCCCGGACTCAGCCGGCTCATGCCCGGCGCATCTCGGCGTAGGCGTCGAGTGCCCGCTGCCGACTCGTCTTGAGGTCGAGCATCGGCTCCGGTCGGTCCTCGTCCGCGGGCACCCACCGGCGGACGTACTCGCGGTGCGGGTCGAACCGTTCGAGCTGACGGTCGGGGTTGAACACCCGGAAGTACGGCGCGGCGTCGAAGCCCGAGCCCGCCACCCACTGCCAGTTCGCCGCGTTGTTCGCCGCGTCGGCGTCCACCAGGGTGTCCCAGAACCACTGCTCGCCGATGCGCCAGTCCACGAGCATGTTCTTGACGAGGAAGCTCGCCGTGGCCAGGCGCACCCGGTTGTGCATCGCGCCGGTGTGCCAGAGCTCACGCATCCCTGCGTCGACCAGGTCGAAGCCGGTCGTGCCGTGTCGCCACCGGTCGAGTTCGGCGTCCGAGGCCTCCCGCCACGGGAACGCGTCGAACTCCCGCCGCACGTTCGTCCGGGCGATGTCGTCGCAGTGGAAGTACTCGTTCCAGTTGAACTCCCGCCAGGCGAGCTGCCGGAGGAAGGCCGGTGCCGCGCGGCGCTGGTCGGGTTCGAGCGTCTCGTGCAGGCGGTGCCAGACCTGGTACGGGCTGATCTCGCCCCAGCGCAGGTGCGGCGAGAGACTGCTGGTCGCTGCCTGCGCGGGCTCGTCCCGCTGGTCGTAGTCCGCGAGTGCCTCGTCGATGAACCGTTCCATCCGGTCCCACGCGCCGTGCTCGCCGGGCGTCCAGGCATCACGCATGCCACCCGCCCAGTCCGGCGCGGTCGGCAGGAGTGCCCAGTCCTCGAGCGTGTCCGAGGCGACGTCCGCAGGCGGGGCGATCGTCTCCGGCTCGGGCCAGGGGTGCCGCGGCTCCGGCATCGCCTCCGCGGCGCGCCAGAACGGCGTGAACACCTTGAACGGTTCGCCCTTCCCGGTCAGGACCGTCCACGGTTCCCAGAGCAGGGTGCCGGCGGAGCTGTGCGCCTCGACGCCGCCGGCGACGAGGCCGGCCTTGATGCCCGCGTCGATCTCCCGTTCGACGCGGCCGTAGCGACGGTTCCAGAACACGGCGTCCGCGCCGGACTCCGCGACGAGGTCCGCGATCACGTCGGCCGCGGCACCCCGCCGGAGCACGAGCGCGGTGCCGTGCGCGCGGAGGTCGGTGTCGAGTGCGGCCAGGGACTGGTGGAGCCACCACCGGGCCGCGGCGCCGTGCGGGCGGATCCCCTCGCTCTGTTCGTCGAGCACGTAGACGACCGTGACCGGGCCCCCGCGGTCCACCGCCGAGCGGAGCGCCGGGTTGTCCGCGATCCGGAGGTCGTCGCGCAGCCAGACGACCGAGCCGCTCATGCCGACGCCCGATCCGGCACGGTCGCGACCGACCTGCGCGTCGCGGGTGTGGCGGCGGCGGCGACGCGGAGCTTCGTGCAGAGCTCGGTGAGCATCCGCAGCTCGGCGTCGTCGAGCCCGGCGCCGACCTGCGCCGCGATGGTGGCCGCGTGCTGCACGGCGACGGTGCGGTACACGTCGTAGCCGTGCGCGGTGAGGGCGACGATCACCCCGCGCGCGTCGGTCGGGTCGGGCTGCTTCTCGACGATGCCCTTGGACGCGAGGCGGTCGACCAGGCGGCTGACGCTCGGCTGCGTCAGGAGCAGGTGGCCCGTCAGGTCGCGCATCCGGCAGCGGCGGCCGGGTTGGGTCGACAGGTTGAAGCAGACGTCGTACTCGTTGAAGGAGATCTCGGCCGAGGGGAACTCGGTGTTGAGGTTCCGCATCACGGTGACCTGGGCGCGGAACAGTGACTCCCACGCCGCGACCGCGGTGGCCTTCTCGCTGCGGTGATCGCTCACGGTTGTGTCCCTCCGGTCGGTGGACCCCCACCCTACCGAGGGGTACCGACGAGGAACGCGGGCCGGCCGCCCGAGTGGACGACCGGCCCGCTCCCTTGCACCGGGAGATTCCTGCAATCACATTCCACAGCCGGTGCCACAGCAAACACCGACTGCACGTCCGACTGTATAACGAAGCGGTAACGCCAGGGAAGGCGGCCACGCCGCCTGTTCCTGCGAGTTGCCCGAGCGCTCGTCGAGCGTCGGTTCAGAAGAGGTCGGGCGACGGCGTGGAGGCGTAGCGCACGGAGACGTCGGCGTGCCGGTCGAAGCGGTACCCGACACCGCGGACCGTCCGCACGATCTCCTCGAAGGCGCCGAGCTTCGCCCGCAGACGGCGGACGTGGACGTCGATGGTGCGCTCGTTCGGCGTCTCGTCGTCGCCGGCGGACCAGAGGCCCTCGATGATCGCCGAACGGTCGACCGTGCGCCCCTCGCGGAGGACGAGGAACTGCAGCAGCTCGAACTCCTTGAAGGTCAGCGGCGCGGTCTCGCCGTCGAGGACGACCCGCTTGCGCGAGATGTCGATGACGACACCGGTCTCCTCCGGTTCCGGCTTCTCGGTCTGCTTGCGCGCGGCCACCGCCGACCGGTCCTGCAGCGCCAGCCGGACCACGTCGACGTCCCGTCCGCCGGACCCCTCCGCGGCGACGGCGACGGCGGCGTAGGTCTCCGCCGACGGCACGAGCTGAGCGGTGAGCGCCTTGAGGTGCTCGACGACGGCAGCCAGGGTCGTACCGGCTGCAGCTGCCGCGGCCTCGTCGAGTCCGACGTACAGCGCGAACCCGCGGGCCTCCGTGCCCTCCGGCAGTGCGCGGTTTCGCTGCGGGGCGACGACGGGGCTGGTCGGGACGGCCGTCCGGTCGGCGGCCGGCCGCACGGGCTGGGCGACCGGAGTTCGACGTGTTCCGATCGGCGTCACGCTGCCGAGGTCGGTCGGCGCGGACGCGGTCGTCCGGAGCCCGGCGACGCTCCGGTCACGGGCGGCGTCGGTGTGGGCGGTGCGGGGCTGGGCGATGGTGAGCGACATGGTGCGGTCTCCGGGTGGTGCGGCCGAGCGGAGTGGTGGAGCATCGGCCGGTGTCGAATGCGTCGGCCCGGGTCGGCGGTACACCGATCTGCCCAGCGGTCCCTGCGCGGGACCGGGGCTCATCCGGGGGAACGGGGTCCGACCTCGTGACGGTGGTGCGCGTCGTCGACGGGGTCGTCACCGCGGGATCACGCTCGCGCGACGGGGGTGGTGTCGCGGAGGATCCGGCTGGAACGGGTACCGATCAGGCACACATTCGACAACGCATGACCGCCGTGGTCGGCATCATCATGCCGACGGTCCCCTTGGCCTCGCGGAGGGCTCGGGTGGACGGGGTTGCAGTCATGGCCCGAGTATCCGTGGTGTACCAACGCCGTGTCAACCGTCCGCACGGACGGTGACGTGCGCGGACAGTGCCGCCACGTGACGGACGGGAGGCCCTCCATCCGTCGGATGGCGGGCCTCCCGTCCGTCACGTGGTGCGGTCGCTAGTCGGCCAGACCGTAGAGGCGGTCGCCCGCGTCGCCGAGGCCCGGGACGATGTACCCGTTCTCGTCGAGGCGCTCGTCGAGCGCGCCGAGGACGATCGTGACGTCACGGTCGCCGACCGCCTTCTCGAGGGCGGCGAGGCCCTCGGGCGCGCCGAGGATGCAGACGCACGTGACGTCGACCGCACCGCGGTCGAAGAGGAACTCGATCGCCGCGGCGAGGGTCCCACCGGTCGCGAGCATCGGGTCGAGCACGAAGCACTGGCGGTTCGACAGGTCGTCCGGCAGCCGCTCGGCGTAGGTCTGCGGCTCGAAGGTCTCCTCGTCACGGGCCATGCCGAGGAAGCCGACCTCGGCCGTGGGGACGAGCTTGACCATGCCCTCGAGCATGCCGAGTCCGGCGCGGAGGATCGGCACGACGAGCGGACGGGGCTTCGCGATGGCCACGCCCATGGTCTGCGCGACCGGCGTGCTGATCGGCGTCGCCGTGACCCGGACGTTGCGCGTGGCCTCGTACGCGAGGAGCGTGACGAGCTCCTCGGTCAGGGCACGGAACGTGGGGGAGGGAGTGGTCCGGTCGCGGAGCACCGAGAGCTTGTGGGTGATGAGCGGGTGGTCGGCGACATGGACTCGCATAGGGTCGAGCGTACCGCGCCGCACCCCGACCGGCGGTCGCGGCCGTCGTCGGCGTCGGGGTGGAGGACGTGTGGAGCACCCGGCCGGACGACCGTTCGTCCCCGCCATGGAGCTGGCGCTGGCCGAGGCGCGGGCGTGCCTGGCCACCGGCGACGTCCCGGTCGGCGCAGTCGTGCTCGACGCCGCGGGGGCCGTCGTCGCCGTGGGTCGCAACGAACGGGAGGCCCGTCAGGACCCGACCGCGCACGCCGAGGTCCTGGCGTTGCGCGCGGCCGCCGCGGTCACGGGGGACTGGCACCTGACCGCGCACACGCTCGTCGTCACGCTCGAACCGTGTCCGATGTGCGCCGGGGCACTGCTCGCCGCGCGCGTGCCACGGATCGTCTTCGGAGCGTGGGACCCCAAGGCGGGCGCGAGCGGCAGCGTCTACGACATCGCCCGTGATCGTCGGCTCCCACACCGCGCCGAGGTCGTCGCCGGGGTGCTCGAGCAGGACTGCGCGGCGCTCCTCGACGCCTTCTTCGCCGGGCGCCGCTGACGAGCCCGGGCGGCCGCCGGGACCGGTCCGTCAGTCGGCGGCGCGGAGCACGATCGCCTCGGTCGACGGGTGCGGCCCGTCCCGTCGGACGTCCGGCTCGATGTAGATGACCCGGGCGATCGGCACCGCGGCGCGCACGCGCTCCTCGACCGTGTCGATGCCGGCGGCGACGTCCCCGAGACGACGGTCGCCGTCGACCGCCACCTTGACGCCGACCATGAGCTCGTCCGGACCCAGGTACAGGGTCTTCAGGTGGATCACCGAATCGACCTCGGGGCCGTCGAGCACGGCCTGCTTGATCCGGGCGACGTCACCGGAGCTGGCGCCCTCGCCGACGAGCAGGCTCTTCGTCTCGACACCGAGCACGAGCGCGACGGCGATGAGCAGCACCGCGATGAGCACCGTGCCGATCGCGTCGAAGACCCCGTTGCCGGTGAGCACGGTGAGGCCGACGCCGAAGAACGCGAAGACGAGGCCGATCAGGGCCGCGGTGTCCTCGAGCATGACGACCGGCAGCTCCGGGGCCTTCGCGCGGCGGACGAACTGCACCCACGACTGGTCGCCCTTGTGCGGCCGTGCCTCCCCGAGCGCCGTGCGCAGCGAGAAGCCCTCGAGCCCGATCGCGATGACGAGCACGGCCATCGGCAGCCACCAGTTCTCGAGCGGGTGCGGGTGGGCGAACTTCTCGATGCCCTCGTACAGCGAGAACACGCCGCCGACCGAGAAGAGCACGATCGAGACGACGAAGGCGTACACGTACCGCTCACGGCCGTGACCGAACGGGTGCTCCTCGTCGGCGGCCTTCCTCGCCCGCCGGCCGCCGAGCAGCAGGAGCAGCTGGTTCGCGGAGTCGGCGAGGGAGTGCACGCCCTCCGCGAGCATCGACGCGGACCCGCTGATCGCCGCCGCGATGAACTTCACGATCGCGATCCCGACGTTCGCACCGAGTGCGGCGAAGATCGCCTTGGTCCCTCCGGAAGCGCTCATGTGGCTGTCCGACCCCTTCTCGTACCGACCTCGACCACGATACTGGGCCGCCGGCCGTCGGGACGGTCCCGGTCGTCGGTAGGGTCGGGCCATGACCATCGCACTGCCCCGCGTCGCCATGCTCGGCGTCGGTTCCATGTCCGGCGCGGTCCTGCAGGGGCTCCTCGCCGCCGGGGTCTCGCCGGACTCCGTGGCCGTCACCACCCGGTCCGAGGCGTCCGCGTCGGCACACCGGTCCGCCGGGCTGCACGCCGTCGCGTCCGAGGTGGACCCGGACGCGAACCGGGCCGCCGTGCGCGGGGCCGGCGTCGTGGTGCTCGGCGTGAAGCCCTTCGGCGTCGTGGACCTGCTCGACGAGGTCGCCGCCGACCTCGAGCCGGACGCGGTCGTCGTGAGCGTCGCCGTCGGCGTGACCACCGCCTCCATGGAGGCCCACGTGCCTGCCGGCGTCCGTGTCGTCCGTGCCCTCCCGAACACGCCGATCGGGGTCGGCCTCGGGGTCACCGGGATCAGTGCCGGCGCGTCGGCCGACGCCGAGGCGGTCGCCCTCGCCTCGTCCGTGTTCGCCGTGTCCGGGGACGTCCTCGACGTCCCGGAGGCGCAGCTCGACGCGCTGTCCGCGGTGTCCGGGTCGGGCCCCGCCTACGTCTTCCTGTTCGTCGAGCAGTGGCAGCGGTCCGCGGAGGCGCTCGGGTTCAGCCCCGACCAGGCACGGACGATGGTGCAGGGCACGGTCCGCGGGGCGGTCGAGCTCCTCGCGCGGTCCGGCAGTGAGCCGGCCGACCTGCGCCGCGCGGTGACCAGCCCGAAGGGCACGACCGAGCGTGCCGTGGCCGTGCTGCAGGACGCCGACCTGGCCGACGTGCTCGAACACGCCGCCCGGGCAGCGATGGCCCGGGCCGAGGAGCTGTCGCGGCTCTGAGCCCGACCCCCGGCGGGGCTACTCGAGCGCCGCGAACCGTTCGAGGTCCGTCTCCGTGCCCGAGACGATGATGACGTCGTCCTCGCCGATGACACTGTCCGGCGTCGCCGGCACGAACGCCTGACCCGGCGGCTTGATGCCCAGCACCGTCAGACCGTGCCGCGTCCGGATGACCGTGGTCGCCAGGTCCCGCCCGCGGACCGCCCGCGGCGGGAACATCTTCACCACGGCGAAGTCGTCGTCGAACTCGATGAAGTCGAGCATCCGACCGGACACCAGGTGCGCCGTGCGCTCGCCGGCCTCCCGCTCGGGGTAGACCACGTGGTTCGCGCCGATGCGGCTGAGGATCGTGCCGTGCGAGCGGCTGATCGCCTTGGCCCAGATCTGCGGGACGCCGAGGTCGACGAGGTTGGCCGTGATGAGCACGCTCGACTCCAGGTCCGAACCGGTGCCGACGACCGCGATGGCGAAGTCCTGCGCGCCGATCTGCTTGAGCGCGTCCATGTCGGTCGCGTCGGCCTGCACGGCGTGCGTCACCCGGTCCGACCACTTCTGCACGAGCGCGGCGTCCGTGTCCACGACGAGGACGTCACGCCCCTGCCGTTCGAGCTGCCCGGCGGTCGCGGCACCGAACCGCCCGAGACCGATCACGAGGACCGGGGCGTCGTGGCTGACGGGACCCTGCTGGGCGTGCGGACGGTGTCGGTCAGCCAACGATCGGCCTCTCCTCGGGACGGCGGAACAGCTGCCGGCTCTGACTGGCGGCGAGCGCGGCGGCGATGGTCACTGTACCGACACGACCGAGGAACATCGTGGCGGCGAGCACGTACTTCCCGGACTCCGGCAGGTCCGCGGACACCCCGGAGGACAGCCCGCACGTCGCGAAGGCCGAGATCACCTCGAACAGGACGCGGTCGAGCGGCTCGTGCGTGATCTGCAGCAGCACGACGGTGGCGACCGCGACGATGGTCGCCCCCCAGAGGACGATGGCGACCGCCACGCGCAGGACGTCGCTCGGGATCCGACGGCCGAACACCTCCATGCTCTGCCGGCCACGGGCCTCCGCGACGGCCGCGAGGAAGAGCACGGCGAGCGTGGTGACCTTGATGCCGCCGGCGGTGGAGGCGGAGCCGCCGCCGATGAACATGAGCATGTCAGTGACGAGCAGGCTCGAGCCGTTCAGTTCGTCGAAGTCGACGAGCGAGAACCCACCCGACCGCGTCATCGTCGACAGGAAGAGCGCCTGGAACGCGGTGCGCCCGGCGCCCTCCTGTCCGAACGTCTCGGGGTTCGACGCCTCGAGGGCGATGTACGCCGCCGTGCCGCCGAGGAGCAGCACGAGGCTCGTCGCGAGCGTGAGCTTCACGTGGATGGGCCAGCGGCGGGGGGACCGGAGCTGCTTCGTCAGGGTCCGGATGACCGGGAACCCGATCGACCCGGCCACGACGCCGACCATCAGGAGGCTGAGGAACCAGTAGTCGTGGGCGTACGGGTCGAGACCGTCGGCGTTCGGCGCGAAGCCCGTGTTCGTGAAGGCCATCGCCGAGTAGTAGAAGGAGTCGCCGACCGCCGTCCAGAACGGCACACCGGTGACGAGCACGCTCGGCAGGAGCAGCAGACCGATGACGACTTCGATCGTCAGCGTGCTCACCGCGACGGTGAGCAGCAGCGTGCCGACGTCGCCGAGGCGGACCGCCTGGCCCTCCGGCACGGCGCCGTGGTGCGTGCGCAGCGGGTTCGAGTCCCCGGCCGCGATGAGCTTGGCGCGCAGCCCGAGGCGGCGGGTGACCACGAGCCCGAGGATCGAGGCGAAGGTGAGCACGCCGAGCGCACCGATCTGCGTCCCGATGACGACGAGGACCTTGCCGAACACCGACCAGTGCGTCGCCATGTCGACCGTCGCCAGGCCGGTGACACAGACGACGCTCGCCGCGGTGAACAGGGCGTCGGAGAAGTGCGTCACGGTCCCGTCCGCCGACGCCATCGGGGTCATGAACAGCGCCGTGAACAGGAAGATGAGCACGATGAAGACGAGGATCGCCAGCCGCGAGGGCGACGAGCGCAGGGCCGTCACGAGCTTCCCCGGGCGGCGCTGACCCGACAGGTCCCCGACGGTGGGGACCGGCTCGGTGCGGTCGAGCATCGTATGCCTCCGGGGACATGGGCGGGACGGTTCGTCATGGTACATCCGCACGGCCGCCGTTAGCCTTGCCGCATGGCCGACATCTTCAGCGTCGTCGCGGACCCGACGCGCCGGGCGCTGCTGGGCGAGCTCCTCACCGCCCTCGGTGCCGACGCGACCGGTGGCGAACTGAGCGTCGGGCAACTCGTCCTGCGACTCGGGGTCAGCCAACCGACCGTCTCGAAGCACCTCCGCGTCCTCCGCGACATCGGTCTCGTGACCAGCCGGGAGGAGGGGCAGCACCGCTACTACCGGCTCGACCCGGAGCCCCTGCTCGGCATCGAGGAGTGGGTCGTCCCCTTCACGACCGCCGTGGACGCCGACGGCACGCCCGCGACCACGTCGTGGACGCCGGACGGTCAGCCGGTGTCCGTCCGGAGGAGCGGTGCGGCCGGCAAGGCGACCGTCGAGGTGGGCACCGAACTCGGTCGGGTGATGGCCGAGGCGTCGCACCGCGCGACGGTCGCGATCACCGGTGCGCAGCAGGGCTGGGAGCGGGTCGTCGACCGGGGCCGGCGTCGCTTCACGAAGCGGCCCGAGGACGACTGAACAGTTGCTGGACACCGGACTGCACGCGCCCCTACAGTGACCAGGGACCACACAGGTCACACCACGAGCCAGCCCGAAGGCGGACCATGACCGGCAATTTCGACGACGTGCGCTTCCTCACCGTCGCGGAGGTCGCCGAGATGATGCGCGTCTCCAAGATGACGGTCTACCGCATGGTCCACGCGGGGGAGCTCCCCGCCATCCGCTTCGGCCGGTCCTTCCGGGTGCCGGAGTCGGCGGTCGCGGAACTCCTGCGCGGCGGCATCGCCGACGTCGGCTGACCCGCACGAAGCACGACCGTTCCACACCGGGCGTCCACCGTCCGTTCCGGCGCCGTTCGACATCGCAGCAGCCAGCCGGTAGACTCGGGCAGGTTGATTTTCCGCGGCTTCATCGGCCCGGTGTCCGTACATCAGCATCAGTCCGAGCGAGGTCCACATGGGTTCTGTCATCAAGAAGCGTCGCAAGCGCATGGCGAAGAAGAAGCACCGCAAGCTCCTTCGCAAGACGCGCCACCAGCGTCGCAACAAGAAGTAGGTCGAGAGACCCGCAGCAAGAGCCCCGGTTCGCCGGGGCTCTTGCGTTTCCCGGGTCCGTCGACGACCGCACCGGGACGTCGCCGCCGGACACGCCGCCTGGAGGCCCGTCAGCACATCGGGAGTGCCCGCACCGGCGCGGGTAGCCTGGTCGCATGCCAGCCGTGACGCTCCTCACCAAGCCCGGATGCCACCTCTGTGACGACGCCCGTCCGATCGTCGAACGTGTCGTCGCCGCCCGTCCCGGGGTCACGTTCGAGGAGCGGTCGATCCTCGACGACGACGCCCTCCGCATGGAGTACGCGGAGGACATCCCCGTCGTGCTCGTCGACGGACGGGTGCACAGCAACTGGCACGTCGATCCCGAGCGACTCGCCCGGGCGCTCGAGCAGGCCGAGGCCCGCGCATGATCCGCCACGTGGTCTCCTGGACCCTGCGCGAGGACCTGGACCGCGACGACGCCGTGGCCCGGATCCGGGAACTCCTGACGGGGCTCGTCGGGGTCATCCCGTCCATCAGATCGCTCCAGGTGGTCGAGAACGTCGCCTACCCGGGGAAGAACCAGGACGTCGCCGTCGTCGCGGAGTTCGACGACCTGGCCGGTCTCGACGAGTACCAGGTGCACCCCGACCACCAGGCGGCCGCCGCCGAGATCCGCGGTCTCGTCACCGCGCGGGCGGCCATCGACTGGCAGGACTGAGCGGCGCGGGTCGCCGCTGTCGGCGCGCGTCGCTGCTGTCGGCGCGCGTCGCTGCTGTCGGCGCGCGTCGCTGCTGCCGGCGCGCCGCTGCTGACGGCGCGCGTCGGACCGGCCCAACGAGAACCGGCTCGAACCACGGACGTCCGTGGTTCGAGCCGGTTCTCGTTGTGCGGCGCCGGTCCGCGCCACGCGGCGCCGGTCCGCGCCACGCGGCGCCGGTCGGCGCCACGCTGCGCGGCGCCACGCTGCGCCACGCCATGCGGCGCCGGTCCGCCCACGCGGCGCCGGTCGGCGCCGGTCGGCGCCGGTCGGCGGCGCTCCGCGCCGGGCTACGGCGTGAGGCGCGCTACGGCGTGAGGCGCGCTACGGCGTGAGGCGCGCTACGGCGTGAGGCGCGTCGGGCCGCGGAAGAGGTACGTGACCTCGCGGATGGACGGCTCGCCGAGCATGAGCATGAGCACGCGTGCGAGGCCCATCCCGAACCCACCGTGCGGCGGGACGCCGTAGCGGAAGAAGTCGAGGTACCAGCCGAGCTCGGCGGGGTCCAGGCCCTTCTCCTCCGCCTGCGCGGTCAGCACGTCGACGCGGTGCTCGCGCTGCGCGCCCGTGGAGATCTCGGCACCGTTGAACAGCAGGTCGTAGCTGTTCGTGAGCGTCGGGTCGTCGGCGTGACGCATGTGGTAGTACGGCCGGATCGAGGCGTCGTAGTCGGTGACGAAGACGAACTCGGAGCCGTGGTGCTCCTTCGCCCATGCGGAGACGCGGCGCTCGCCCTCGGGGTCCAGGTCACCGTCGGCGCGGACGACCTCGTAGCCGCTGTCCGCGACGATCTTCCGCGCTTCGGCGAGGGTCACACGGGGGAACGGCGTCGTCGGGACCTGCAACTCGAAGCCGAAGACCTCCTCGATCGCGGTGCCGTACTTCTCCTTGACGGCCGTGATGCCGACGACGAGGACCTCCTCGTGCATCGCCATGACGTCGGCGTGCGACTCGATCCACGAGAACTCGGCGTCGACGCTGGTGAACTCGGTGGCGTGCCGGCTGGTGAACGAGGGGTCGGCGCGGAACGCGTCAGCGATCTCGAACACGGCGCCGAAGCCCGCAGGCTGTGCCATCTGCTTGAAGTTCTGCGGCGACTGCGCCAGGTACGCCGTCGTCTCGAAGTACTCGAGCTGGAAGAGCTCGGCGCGGGACTCCGATGCGGAGGCCATCAGCTTCGGGGTGTGGATCTCGATGTAGTCGCGCTCGACCCAGTACGTGCGGAACGCGTGCTCGAGGGTCGTCTGGATGCGGAAGATCAGGTTCTGCTTGCGGTTGCGCAGGTCGAGGAAGCGCCAGTCGAGGCGCTTGTCGAGCGAGGAGTCGTCCGCGATCGGGGTCTCGGGGATGGCGGCACTGACGACGGTCAGTTCGCCGACCTTGACCTCGAGCCCGCCGAGCTTCACGCGCTCGTCCGCCTTGAGCGTGCCGGCGACGTGGATGAACGAGCCGTGCGCGAGGCCCGAGATCGTCTCGGTGGTCGCGAGGGCCGCAGCGGACGCGTCGTCGCCCTCGGTCGCTTCACGCGTCGCGGGGTTCACGAGCTGGACGGCGCCGGTCTCGTCGCGCAGCACGACGAACTGCACCTTCTTCTGATCGCGGACGGTCTCGACCCATCCGGCCACGGAGACGGGGCCGTCGGGGAGGCTTGCCAGGTCGGCGATGCGGGTGCGTTCGATCACGGTCGTCGAGTCTACCGGCCGGGCGCGGGAACGGCGTCGCCTGTGCAGAACCCGGGTCCGGGAGGTGGCTTTCTGTCCACAGCCGCGACTCGTCGCTCGGCTGTCCACAGTCCTGCCGGGAGGCCCGTGCCGGCCCGGCGACGTCCGTAGCGTCGTCGTCGTGGCCAGGTCGTAGGACGAACGGGGCGGTACCCGTGACGGAGGGTCCGGGAAGGTGCTGCGACCTGGTCACCCCTCCCGCTCGTGCCGGACGAGCGCGTCCGCGGGAGGCGGACGTCCCAGCAGACGGGAGAGGACGGATCAGGGCAGCGAGGCGCGCAAGGACCCGAGTGTGCCGATGAACTCCTCGGCCATGGCCGCCCGCTCCAACAGCTTCGCGTGCCGGGCGGTGGCGTCCTCGAGGAACGCGTCGAGCCGGGCGGCGAGGTCCGCGGCCTCGGCAGGGTCGCCGGCCGTCAGTCCGTCGACGACGCGGAGGAGCCCGGCCATCTCCTCGAGCGTGAACCCGAGCGGCTTCATCCGCCGGATCACGAGCAACCGCTCCAGGTCACCGGCCGTGTAGACGCGGAACCCGCCGGCGGTGCGGCCGCTCGGGACGAGGAGCCCGACCTCGTCGTAGTGCCGGATGGACCGGAGTGACATCCCGGTGCGCTCGGCGAGTTCGCCGATGTGCATGGTCGCGGGGACGTCGGGAACGATCATGTCCGACATCGTGGCAGAGCCCGGTGGGTGGGGGGCTGATCGCGCGGCCGCGCCCGCCAGCGGGACGCCCGGCCGCGCTGCCCTCCCGCTGGTCGCCGCGCTCCTGCTGTCGAGGCCTCGTCATCCCTACCCTCACGTGAGGGTAGGGTTGCGGCGATGTCGATCTCCACCGCTGCGCCCGTCACGCCGAGCGTCCGCACCGCCCTGCGGTCCCCGCGCCTCCTCACCCGGGAGGTCCTGGCGGGGGTCGTCACGGCGCTCGCCCTCATCCCGGAGGCGATCTCGTTCTCCGTGGTCGCGGGCGTCGACCCCGCGGTCGGCCTCTTCTCGAGCGTCGTCTTCGCGATCGTCATCTCGGTCGTCGGCGGCCGGCCGGCGATGATCTCCGCCGCTGCCGGATCGGTCGCGCTCGTGATCGCACCCCTCGTGCGGGACCACGGCGTCGCGTACCTCGTCCCGGCGATCGTGCTCGGCGGCGTGTTCCAACTCGTGCTCGGGTTCCTCGGCGTCGCGCGGCTGATGCGCTTCATCCCGCGGAGCGTCAACCTGGCGTTCGTCAACGCGCTGGCGATCCTCATCTTCACCGCGCAGCTGCCGAACCTCCTCGGCGACGGAGTGCCACCCGTCGTGTGGCCCCTGACCGCCCTCGGCGTCGCGCTCATCGTCGGCGTCCCGTTCCTCACCAAGGCCGTCCCGGCACCGCTCATCGCCGTCGTCGTCGTGACGGCGATCACGATGGTGTTCGGCATCGCGGTCCCCACCGTCGGTGACGAGGGCTCGCTCCCCACCGCCCTGCCGGGGTTCACCGGCATCACGGTCCCGTTCACCCTGGACACCCTGCGGATCATCGCGCCGTACGCCTTCGGTGTCGCGATCGTCGGCCTCATCGAGACGCTGCTCACCGCGCAGCTCGTCGACGCCGTCACCGAGACCCGCTCGAGTGCCTGGCGGGAGTCGTGGGGTCAGGGGATCGCGAACGTCGCCTCGGGCTTCTTCGGCGGCACCGGCGGGTGCGCGATGATCGGGCAGACCGTCATCAACGTCAAGACCGCGGGTGCCCGCACCAGGGTCTCGACCTTCGTCGCCGGGGCAGCGGTCCTCGTCCTGACGATCGTCCTGCACGACCTGGTCGCACAGATCCCGATGGCGGCGCTCACCGCGGTGATGCTCATGGTCTGCGTCGCCACGTTCGACTGGCACAGCATCCGGCCGCGCACCCTCCGCCGCATGCCCCTCGGCGAGACCGCCGTCATGGTCATCACCGTGCTGGTCGTCGTGGCGACCGAGAACCTCGCCACCGGGGTCCTCGTCGGGGTCGTCGTCGCAGCACTGGTGTTCGCCCGCCGGGTCGCCCACGTCGTCGAGGTCGTGCGCGAACCGGTCGACGAGCGCACGGTCCGCTACCGGGTGCGCGGGGCACTGTTCTTCGCGTCCTCGAACGACCTCGTCAACCGGTTCTCCTACGCCGAGGACCCCGAGTACGTCGTCGTCGACATGTCCGAGGCGCACGTGTTCGACGCGAGCACGGTGGCCGCCCTGGACGGGGTCGAGCAGCGGTTCGCGAAGCACGGGTCCACGGTGGAGGTGGTCAACCTGAACACCGGTTCGACCGCCCTGCACGGTCGGCTGTCCGGGCACCTCGACTGAACGGTCCCGAAGTCCGTGGATCCGCTGTGGGGCCGGTGGACGAGCGGGACCGACCTACACTGGAACCCATGCCCGCGACCAAGATCCACCTCGTGCGGCACGGCGAGGTCCACAACCCCGACCGTGTCCTCTACGGGCGGCTCCCGGGCTTCGGTCTGAGCGAGCTCGGCACCCGGATGGCCCAGGCCTCGGCCACCGCCTGGAAGGACGCCGGCATCGACGTCCGGGCGATCGTCGCCTCGCCGTTGCAGCGCACGCAGGAGTCGGCCGCGCCGTGGGCGGCGGTCTACGGCCTCGACGTCCGCATCGACGAACGGCTCATCGAGCCGACGAACCGCTACGAGGGCCAGCCGCCGGGGTTCACCAAGCGCTCGGTCCGTCGGCCGAGTGAGTGGCCGTGGATCGCGAACCCCATGCGCCCGAGTTGGGGCGAGGCGTACGAGTCGATCGCCAACCGGATGCTCGCCGCCGTCACGACCGCGTGGGAGAGCGTCGACGAGGGCGACGTCGTCCTCGTGAGTCACCAGCTGCCGATCTGGATGGTGCACCGTCGGCTGGCGGGGGAGCCCCTCTGGCACGACCCCCGGAAGCGCCGGTGCGACCTCTCGAGCATCACGACCCTCGTGCGGACCCCCGGCACCGCGGCCGTCCGGTTCACCGAGGTCGGGTACGCGGACCCGGCGGCAGAGCTCCGCGCCTCGGCCATCGACGAAGGAGCAGTGTGATGCGCACAACCCGCACCCGGACCCGGACCGCCGGTGCTGCAGCGATCGCGATCGCGACGGTGCTCGTGCTCGTCGGCTGCTCCTCGAGCAACGACTCCCTGTCGAAGCAGTACGGGAACGGCAGCACCCAGAACTACATCTCCGGGACCGGTGCGGTGACCGAGGTCGCGGCAGCCGACCGCTCCGACCCCGTCGACTTCACCGCTGAGTCGATCACGGGCGACGAGCTGTCGTCGAAGGCGATGCGCGGCGACGTCGTCGTCATCAACTTCTGGTACGCCGGCTGCCCGCCGTGCCGGGCAGAAGCGAAGCACCTCAACACCGTGCACGACCGGTTCGCCGACGACGACGTGCAGTTCATCGGCGTCAACGTCCGTGACGAGGCCGGTACCGCCGAGGCCTTCGAGCGCAAGTTCGGCGTCGACTACCCGACGGTCCTCGACGCCCGGACCGGCACCATGCAGCTCGCGCTCTCCGGTGAGATCGCCCCGAACGCCGTGCCGACGACGATCGTCCTCGACGAGCAGGGCCGGGTCGCAGCGCGGGTCCTCGGTGCGGTCGACGGACCGGGCATCCTCACCACCCTGGTGGACGACGAACTGACCGGCAAGGCGTCCTGACCGGTGTCCAGCGGCAACCCCTTCGCCGACGCGATCTTCAGCGGGCAGCTCCTCGTCGGGCTGCCCGTGGCGGCGCTCGCCGGGCTCGTCTCGTTCCTGTCGCCGTGCGTGCTGCCCCTCGTGCCGGGCTATCTCGGGTACGTGGGCGGGATCGCCGACGGCTCGCGGCACTCGCGCGGCCGCGTGCTCCTCGGCGTGCTCCTGTTCGTGCTCGGCTTCACCGTCGTCTTCGTCCTGGGGTCCGCCGCGGCGGGCGCGGTCGGCTTCTGGCTCGTGCGCTGGCGGGACCTCATCGTGCAGCTCATGGGCATCGTCGTGATCGCGATGGGCTTGGTCTTCATCGGACGGTTCACGTTCCTGCAGCGGACCGTCAAGTCGTCCTTCACCCCGCGCACCGGGCTGCTCGGCGCCCCGCTGCTCGGCATCGTGTTCGCGCTCGGGTGGACGCCCTGCATCGGCCCGACCCTGGCGGCCATCAACCTCATCAGCTTCCAGTCCGGCAGCGCCTGGCAGGGCGTCGTGCTCGGCATCGCGTACTGCATCGGACTCGGCGTCCCGTTCCTGCTCGTCGCACTCGGCGCCGGATGGGCCTCGGGCGCGATCGGCGTCGTCAAGCGGCACATGCGCACCGTCAACATCATCGGAGGAGCGATCCTGATCGTCATCGGTCTGCTCATGGTCACCGGCATCTGGTCGGCCGTCATGTCGAGCGTCGGGGCGGTGATCCAGAGCTTTGTCCCCGCGGTCTGAGCGCAACGAGGACGACCTGGTCGACGAGGCCGGGACCGGTGCCGACCGCACGTCGGACCCCCAGCGACCGTCCGACCACGTCGACGGGACCCCGGCCGCGTCGAGCGCCCGGGACGACGGGATCGCGCAGCCGAAGCTCGGTGTCGTCGGGTACCTCCGCTTCGCCTGGCGTCAGCTGACGAGCATGCGCACGGCGCTCTTCCTGCTCATGCTGCTCGCCCTCGCGGCCATCCCGGGGTCGCTCGTGCCGCAGCGGCAGGCGGACCCGAACGGCGTCGTGCAGTACGAGAACGACCACCCGACGCTCTTCCCGGTGCTCGACAAGCTGCAGGTGTTCGACACCTACACGTCCGTCTGGTTCTCGGCGATCTACCTGCTGCTCTTCGTCTCGCTCATCGGCTGCATCGTGCCGCGCACCCGCCACCACTGGCAGGCGCTGCGGACACGGCCTCCGAAGACGCCGGCGCGACTCGGTCGGCTCGCCGGCTTCCGCACCGTCGCGGTGACCCCCGAGACGGTCCGTGCCACCGCGACCGGTGCCGGCGCGGAGGGCGTGGCCGCGACCGCCGGGGCGGACGCCGCCCCGGGCCTCCCGTCCGTCGACCACGCCGTGACGTCCGCGATGGCGCAGCTGAAGCGCTCCGGCTACCGCGTCGAGCGGTTCGGGGACTCCGTCAGCGCCGAGCGCGGGTACCTCCGCGAGACCGGCAACCTGGTGTTCCACGCGGCCCTCGTGGGTGTGCTCCTGGCCGTCGGCCTCGGTGGCGGGTTCAGCTACACCGGCCAGCGACTGCTCGTCGAGGGGCAGACCTTCACGAACGTCCTCGGCTCGTACGACTCGTTCAACCCCGGCCGCTGGTTCTCGCAGTCGGACCTGCAGGGCTACAACCTGACGCTCGACGACTTCGAGACGAAGTACGAGGAGACCAACCTCGACGCACTCGGGCAGGCGACCGACTACTCCGCGACCGTGACCGGCCGGACCCGGGACGGCGCGGAGAAGACGAGCCGACTCGGCGTGAACGAGCCGCTCGCGATCGGCGGGACGAACGTGTACCTGCTCGGCAACGGCTACGCGATGCAGGTCACGGTGCGGGACGGCGAGGGCGACGTGGCGTTCCAGGACGTCGTGCCGTTCCTGCCCGAGGACGCGAACTACACCTCGACCGGCGTCATCAAGGTCCCGGACGCGTCACCGGACCAGCTCGGTATGATCGGGTTCTTCTACCCGACCGCGGTGAAGCAGAGCACCGGCGCCTTCGCATCGGCGTACCCGGACACCGAGAACCCGATGCTGTCGCTGCAGGTCTACACGGGCGACCTCGGCCTGGACGACGGTGTCCCGCAGAGCGTCTACCAGCTCTCGACGAAGGGGCTGACGCAGATCGCGGGCCGGCAGGCGGACACCCCGAGCATCTCGATGAAGCCCGGCGAGACGAAGCAGCTCCCGGACGGCGCCGGGTCGATCACCTTCGACGGGGTGAAGCGCTACGTGTCCCTCGACGTGCACCACGACCCGTCGCAGCTCTGGGTCGCCGCCTTCGCGATCCTCTCCGTGCTCGGCCTGCTCACCTCGCTGTTCGTCCCGCGCCGACGCGTGTGGGTCAAGGCCGTGCGGCGGACGGGTGCGGAGCACGGGGAGTTCGACCTCGAGTACGCGGGTCTGGCCCGCGGTGAGGACCCGAACCTCGAGCGGGCGGTGGCGGACATCGCCCAGCGGCACATGTCGGACCTCGGAGTTAGGATCGCCCAGTGAACACGACAACCCTCGCCACCTACTCGGTGGTCCTGACGTACTCCGCGATGGCGGTCTACGTCATCGCGTTCATCTCGTTCGCGCTCGACATGGCCAAGCGCGCCGGAGACGTCGGCGCGGCCGGCTCGGCGACCGGAACCGCCTCGCGTGACGGGGCAGCGGCCACGGTGGCGACCGTCCAGGGCGGCACCGTCGTCCTCGAGCGCGTCGAGCAGCAGAGCCCGGGCGGCGGTCAGCGCGGATCCCGGTTCGAACGGGTCGGCATGGCCATGACGGTGCTCGCCCTCGTGGTGCACGTCGGCGCGATCGTCCTCCGGGGCATCGCGGCCGAGCGGGTGCCGTGGGGCAACATGTTCGAGTTCTCGCTCACGGGCACGGGGCTCATCATCCTGGTGTTCCTGCTCGTGCAGTTCTGGCAGGACCTCAAGTTCCTCGGTGTGTTCATCACCGGCCTGACGATCATCCTGCTCGGCATCGCGACGGTGAACTACTACGTGCCCGTCGTGCCGCTGCAGCCCGCGCTGCAGTCGTACTGGCTCGTCATCCACGTCTTCGTCGCCATCGCCGGCACCGGGTTCTTCGCCCTCGGCGCGGGACTCGCGGTCGCGCAGCTCGTTCAGACGTACCGCCTGGGACGTCCGGAGTCGCGGAAGCTGCGCTTCATGGCGACGCTGCCCGACGCGGACCGCCTCGAGGTCCTCAGCTACCGCGTGATCCTGGTCGGCTTCGTGCTCTGGACCTTCACGCTCATCGCCGGCGCGATCTGGGCCGAGCGCGCCTGGGGCCGGTACTGGGGGTGGGACACCAAAGAGGTCTGGACCTTCATCATCTGGGTGCTCTACGCCGGGTACATCCACGCCCGCGCGACCCGTGGGTGGCGTGGTGCGCGCTCGTCGTGGCTGGCGCTCATCGGCTTCGCGGCCGTGATGTTCAACTTCTCGGTGGTCAACGTCTTCTTCAAGGGGCTGCACAGCTACTCCGGGCTCTGACACCGGCGCGTCGACGACGCGGCTCCGGACGGACGGGAGGCCCGACACCAGCTGGTGTCGGGCCTCCCGTCCGTCGTGTGGGCGGCGTGGTCACCGCGCGGTCAGGAGCGCGTGCACCCGACGCAGTCGCGCCTCCCACCACGCGGTGCGGTCGGGGGCCGCAGCCCAGCGCTCGAGCAGGGCGGTGTCCGCCTCGACCCGGCGCACGGCGATCCGCCCGTCGACGGGCACCAGCGGGTCGGCGGTCACGTCGCCCGTGAGCATCACGCCCGTGCCGAGTCCGGCGGCGTAGCCGGGGGCCATCGCGGCGGCGGCGAGGAACGCGCCCATCCCGAGCCCGACGGAGGTGTCGAGCGCGCTGGAGACCACGCAGGGCAGGCCGGCCTCGGCGATCACCGCGCGTGCCGCGGTGACGCCGCCGAGTGGCTGCGCCTTGACCACGAGGACGTCGGCGGCTCCGGCCCGGGCCACGGCCAGCGGGTCCGCGGCCTTGCGGACGCTCTCGTCGGCCGCGATCAGGACACCGAGGCCCGCCACGCGCGACCGGAGGGCGGCGAGGTCCGCGACCGAGGCGACCGGCTGCTCGGCGTACTGCAGGCGGAACGGAGCGAGCCGTTCCAGGGCGCGGGTCGCGTCGTCGAGCGACCAGAGCCCGTTCGCGTCGACGCGGACGGCGGCGTCCTCGCCCATCGCGCGGCGGACGGCGGCGACCCGGGCGACGTCGTCCTCGATGCCCGTCCCGGGCTCGGCGACCTTCACCTTCGCGGTGGTGCACCCGGGGTAGCGCCGGAGCAGGTCGGGGACGTCCGCCGCGGCGATCGCGGGCACCGTCGCGTTGACCGGGACCGAGTCGGCCGCCGGTCCGTGCGGCGTCCACCCGAAGTCGATGGTGGCGCGGAGCCACGCGGCGGCCTCGGCGTCGTCGTACTCGACGAAGGGGGAGAACTCGGTCCACCCCTCGGGGCCGCGGAGGACGAGTGCCTCGCGCACGGTGATGCCGCGGAAGCGGACCCGCATCGGCAGGGCGACGACCCTGGCGGTCGCGAGCAAGTCGTCCAGGTCGGGGACGGCGGCTGTGGACGACGGCGGCGCGCCGCGGTCGGACGGTGATGACGGAGCGGTCGGCGGGGTCACATCGGGCACGCCGCCATCCTCGCAGCACGCTCCATGTGTCCTCCCGGCTGTTCCGAGGGGACCGCCAGGGCAGCGCACTACCATCGCTCCGGTCGACCACCGGTCGGCCGGGTCGGCACCGTCCACGGAGCCGACCGTGGAGCGACGAGGTGGATCGACGAGGAGGCCCGGTGGCGACCGACGAGTTCGCGCGGCTCATGCGCCAGGGCACCGTCGACGTCCGCCGTCAACCTGCCGACCGCCGTCGCCGCAACCCCGTCATCGGGAAGATCGCGCTCGGCCTGGCCGTCGTCGCCGCGGCGGTGGACGCGAGCGCCTTCGCCGTCTTCATGGGCGGGGACACCACGTTCGCGTTCGGCATCTGCTTCGTGGTCGTCTTCCTCACCCTGGTCGCGGCGGTCCTCGGGTTCATCTCGGCCGTCGGGTCGTTCGGCCGCTGGTACGGGGTCGTCGGGGTCGTGCTCGCCTTCTTCGCGAACCCGGTGATCCTGATCGTGCTCGTCGTCATCGTCGCGCCGGAGATGCTCGCCGGCATGCAGTAGGAGCGGTCCGACCGGGCGGGAGCGGACCTGGCCACCGGGGCCCGCGGTAGGTTCGGGACATGCCCTCTGCCGTCTCCGACCTGTTCGACCCCGACGTCTGGACCGCTGCTCCGATCGCCGAGCGGTTCACCGACGTCACTTACCACAAGCACGTCTCCGGCGGCATCGTCCGGGTGGCGTTCGACCGCCCCGAGGTACGGAACGCCTTCCGCCCGCGTACGGTCGACGAGCTCCACCGGGCACTGGACGACGCCCGCCAGGACCCCCGCGTCGGCGTGGTCCTGCTCACCGGCAACGGACCGAGCCCGAAGGACGGCGGGTGGGCGTTCTGTTCCGGCGGCGACCAGCGCATCCGGGGCCGGAGCGGCTACCAGTACGTGGGCGACGAGGGCGCTCCGCCGGAGGGCGTCGACCCCGCTGCCGCCCAGGCGTCGATGGGACGGCTGCACATCCTCGAGGTGCAGCGCCTCATCCGGATGATGCCGAAGGTCGTCATCGCGGTCGTCCCCGGATGGGCAGCGGGCGGCGGGCACTCGCTGCACGCGGTCTGCGACCTCACCATCGCGAGCGCGGAGCACGGGAAGTTCAAGCAGACCGACGCCGACGTCGGCTCCTTCGACGGTGGCTACGGCAGCGCCTACTACGCGAAGCAGATCGGCCAGAAGCTCGCGCGTGAGGTCTTCTTCCTGGCCGAGGAGTACTCCGCCCAGCGTGCCTACGAGATGGGCGCCGTGAACAAGGTCGTGCCGCACGAGGACCTGGAGCGCGAGGCCATCCGCTGGGGCGAGACGATCCTGGGCAAGTCGCCGACCGCGATCCGGATGCTCAAGTACGCCTTCAACGCGGTGGACGACGGCATGGTCGGTCAGCAGGTCTTCGCCGGCGAGGCCACGCGGTTGGCGTACGGCACGGACGAGGCCGTCGAGGGCCGCGACTCCTTCCTCGAGAAGCGCTCGCCGGACTGGACCGCGTTCCCCTGGCACTACTGATGCCGCGTCCGCTGGTCGCGACGAGCGCGGCCGACCCGCTGGTCGTGCTCCGCGGACTGGAGGCCGCCCTGACCGGCGGCCCCGCACTGCTCCCCGTCGCGGTGGACGGTCCGCCGCTGCCGACGCGAGCGCCGACCCACGTCCCGCAGGGGGTCGCCCTGGTCGTCGAGACGAGCGGCTCCACCGGGACGGGCAAGCGCGTGGCGCTGTCTGCGGCGGCGCTGGTCGCCGGTGCCGCCGCCGCGGACGCGGCCCTCGGCGGTCCGGGCGGCTGGGTGCTCGCCCTGCCGACCCACTACATCGCGGGCCTCAACGTGCTGACCCGGTCGATCGTCGCGGGCACGACCCCGGTCGTCGTCCCGCCCGGGCACTTCGACGCCGGGGCGTTCGCCGACGCAGCGGACCGGCTCGAGGTCGGCCCGGCAGGCCCGCGTCGGTACACCTCGCTCGTGCCCGTCCAGCTCGCGCGCGTGCTCGACGACCCCCGGGCCACCGCGGCCCTGGCGCGGTTCGACGCGGTGCTGGTCGGCGGGCAGGCGACCCCCGCCGCACTGTCCGACCGGGCGCGCGGTGCCGGTGTCCGCGTCGTGACGACGTACGGCGCGAGCGAGACGAGCGGGGGCTGCGTCTACGACGGCGTCCCCTTCGACACCGTCCACGCCGAGGTGCTCGACGGCGAGCTGCAGCTGACCGGACCGATGCTCGCCGAGGGGTACCTCGGTGACGACGAGCGGACAGCGGCCGTCTTCACCGAGCGTGACGGCCGTCGCTGGTACCGCACCGGTGACGCCGCGACGATCGAGGACGGACGCGTCCGGGTGTCCGGTCGACTGGACGACGTGGTCGTCTCCGGCGGGGAGAAGGTCCCGCTCGGCGCGGTGGAGCGGGTCGTGCGCGAGCTGCCGGGCCAGGACGGCGCGGTCGTGACGCGCCGGGCGTCGGGGGAGTGGGGCGAGGTGCCGGTCGTGGTGACGGAGCGGGCCGTGCCGCTCGAGGTCGTCCGGGCCCGCGTCGGCGACGCACTCGGCCGTGCCGCCCGTCCCGCCGTGGTGCTCGTCGTGGACCGCATGCCGATGCTCCCGTCGGGCAAGCCCGACCGACGAGCCGTCCGCGCGCTGGCCGATCCGGACGCCTGAGCAGCCCGGGCTCCTGACCCGCCGGGTCGTCCCGCCGGTGGTGGTCGTGCGACGGACGCACCACGCGCGGATACGATGGGCGGTCGTGGCAGGAGCGAAGAAGACGACACGTCCCAAGGGCAGGTCCGGCAACCCGGCGAAGGCGGCAGCGCCGCAGCGGAACACCCGCCGCGCGACCGCGAGCGACTGGATCGGCGGAGCACGGCTGCGGACCCTGACGCTCGGCGTCGTCCCGGTGGTCCTCGGAACCGGGGTGGCCTACGTCGACAGCCGGGTCCCCGGTGACTTCGGCTCGTTCCTGTCGACGGACGGACGCGTCGCCATCGCGCTGCTCGCCCTCGCCGTGGCGCTGTTCCTGCAGATCGGCGTCAACTACAGCAACGACTACTCGGACGGGGTCCGCGGCACGGACGAGTTCCGGGTCGGTCCGGCCCGGCTCACCGGATCGGGGCTCGCCCGACCGCGGACGGTCCTGACGGTGGCGCTGACGTTCTTCGGTCTCGCGGCGGTCGCCGGCCTCGTCATCGTGCTGCTCACCCAGCTGTGGTGGCTGCTCTTCGTCGGAGCAGCAGCCATCGTCGCCGCCTGGTTCTACACCGGTGGGAAGAAGCCCTACGGGTACAACGCGCTCGGCGAGGTCTTCGTCTTCGTGTTCTTCGGGCTGGTCGCGGTGCTCGGCACCCAGTTCGTGCTCATCCGTCAGGTCACCCTGAGCGGCTGGGCCGCAGCGGTCGCCGCGGGCCTGTTCGCGTGCGCCGTCCTCATGGTGAACAACATCCGTGACATCGACGAGGACACCGCGGCGGGCAAGCGCACCCTGGCGGTCGTGGTCGGTCGGCCGGTCGCCCGCGTGCTGTTCGCGCTCTTCCTGATGCTGCCGTACGTCGTGCTCGTCTGGTTCGTGTTGCTCTACTTCCGGAGCGGGTACACGTACTTCTCGCTCCTGCTCGCGCTGCCGGCGCTGGCGATCGGCGTGTCCTCGCGCAAGCCCCGGGAACTCATCACGGCGTTGCAGCTGTCGTCGTTCTCGGCGCTGGCGTTCGGGGTCGTGCTCGCCGCGACGCTCGCCGTCCAGCCGTAGCGGCCGGACGCCTGCGCTGCCGCTACTGCTTCGCGGTGTCGGTGCCGCCCGTGCCGGTGCGGCCCGCCTCGTGAGCGGGGTCGGTGTCGGCGGCGTCGACGAAGTCGTCCTCGAAGTCGCTGTCGGCGTCGCGCTCCGGGCGGGCCCGGCGCTGGGCGATCGACGACGTCACGGCGCTCCGGAGTCCGGGCAGCGCGATGTACGACACGAGCAGGCCGATCAGGGCTGCGCCGATCGCCGCCCAGTACCAGGGCAGGCCGACCAGCAGCAGCAGGAGGAGCGCCGCCGCGAAGATGCCGAGCCGGGCGAGGGTGTAGACGAGCCACGCTTTCATCTTGCAAGTGTACGGACGCACGGCTCGGCGTCGCCGTGACGGTCGGAGGGCGGTCACAGGCTGCCGACCTAGACTCCGGAGATGGTCAGACTGTGGCTCGTCATCGTCGTCGCCGCCGTGGCGTTCACGGTGTTCGCGCTCATCGACTGCGCCACCATGCCCCGGTCCCGCGTGCGGTCGCTGCGGAAGGGCATCTGGGTCCTGCTCGTCCTCGTGCTCCCGGTCGTCGGCGGCGTGCTGTGGTTCCTGCTCGGCCGGACGTCGGCGCGCGGGCAGCGCGGTGGCGGGGGCGGCGGTGCCGGGTACCGTGGTCCCGAAGACGACCCGGACTTCCTCGGGGGCACGACGCCTCCCGGGCTGCTGAGCGATGACAAGGACCAGGACGACGCGACCCTCCGATCCCTCGAAGAACAGTTCCACGACGGCGACGACGACGGCCGCCCCGATCGCTGACGGACCGTCCGCTGACGGACCGTCCGCTGACGGCAGCGTCGCGTCCGGCAGCCCCGCGACCGACTTCGCACTCGCGTTCCTGCAGGAGCTCGCGCGGGCCGGCGTGACCGATGTCGTCGTGAGTCCCGGTTCCCGTTCGCAGGCCCTGGCACTCGCGGCCGTCGCCCTCGAGCGCGCGGGCGGCATCAGCGTGCACGTGCGCCTCGACGAGCGGACGGCCGGGTTCTTCGCGCTCGGTCTCGCGGTCGAGTCCGGTCGACCCGCTGCGGTCGTCACGACCTCGGGCACCGCGGTCGCGAACCTGCACCCTGCCGTGCTCGAGGCACACCACTCCGGCGTGCCGATGATCGTCGTCTCGGCCGACCGGCCCGCCGAACTCCGCGGGATCGGCAGCAACCAGACCACCGTTCAGCCGGGCATGTTCGGGTCGGCCGTCGACTTCGTCCGGGACGTGCAGGCGCCGAGCACCCACGGGGTGGACGACGACGTGCGCGCCACCGTCCGGGCCCTGGTCCGGGAGGCCGTGGCCGCTGCCGCCGGTCACGCGGGGCAGCCCGGCCCGGTCCAGCTCGACCTCGCGTTCCGCGAACCGCTCTCCGCCGGACTCGACGGCGTCGAGGGCGTCCCGGACGACGAGGTCGACCGCGAGTACGCGCTCCGCCGCACGGCCGCAGCGCTGCCGGCGGCGGAACTCGCCCCCGACGACGAGCCGGCCACGGTCGTGATCGCCGGGCACGACGCCGGCGTCGACGCCGAGCGCATCGCGTGGGAGCTCGGAGCGCCACTGCTCGCCGAGGTCTCCAGCGGGGCGCGCTTCGGACGCAACGCCGTAGCGGCCTACCGGGACCTCCTCCGGGACGAGTCCTTCGGCGGTCGTGTGCGTCGGGCCGTCGTGCTCGGGCACCCGACGCTGAGCCGCGAGGTGCCGGCGCTCCTGCAGCGCGCGGACGTCGAGACGATCGTAGTCCGCGGAGCCGGTGCCGACGTGTACGATCCGGCACGGGCCTCCCGGCCGTCGGCGTCCACGCAGGTCGTCTCGGACGTCCGCGTGACCGGACCGACCGGCCCCGCGCACCGCGCCTGGGTCGGACGCTGGGTGGCGGCGAGCCGGTCGCTGCTCGGCGGCGGCGACGCCGGACCGGACCTCGACGCGAAGCGGTCCGCGGACCGCGCCGAACGGAACCGGTTCCTCAAGGACGAGGTCGCGCTGCGCCGTCGTCCGGTGGACCGGGCCATGCTCGCTGAGGCCGTGTGGGGAGCGACGTGGCCGCACGACCGACTGGTCTTCGGGGCGTCCCAGATCATCCGCGAGGCCGACATGACCGTCCCGGGCAAGAAGATCCGGGTGCACGCGAACCGGGGTCTGGCGGGCATCGACGGGACGATCTCGACAGCGCTCGGCATCGCGACCGCGCTCGAGGCCGCGGCCGGCACGGTCGGCACGACCCGCGTCGTCGTCGGGGACCTCACGTTCCTGCACGACCTCGGGGGTCTCGTCACCGGGACCGAGGAACACCGCCCACGACTCCAGGTCGTCGTGGGGAACGACGGCGGCGGCGCGATCTTCCGCGGACTCGAGGTCGCCGCGACCACGGCACCCGAGGACATGCGGCGGATGATGACGACGCCGCAGCACGTCGACGTCGAGCGCGTCGTGACCGGGCTCGGGTGGGAGTACCGGCGCGCGGCGACGTGGGGGGACCTGGAGCGCGTGCTGACCGACCCCGCCGGACGTGTGGTCATCGAGGTGCCGCTGGCGGACTGAGCGTTGCGGACCGGACGGTCGTCCGGACGTCCGCTTGTCCGGCCGGTCGTCCCGGCGCTCAGGCCAGGGCGTCCGTGATCGGTCGGAACTTCAGCCGCGTCTCCGCCACCTCGCGCGCCGGGTCCGAACCGGCGACGATCCCGGCACCGGCCCAGGCACGGACGGTCCCGTCGTCCTCGATCTGCGCGCTCCGCAGGGCGAGCATCCACTCGCCGTCACCGGAGGCCCCGAGCCAGCCGACGGGACCGGCGTACCGACCGCGGTCCACGCCCTCGAGCTCGGTGACCAGGCGGACGGCGACGTCGGTCGGGGTGCCCGCGACGGCGGCGGTCGGGTGCAGCGCGTCGGCCACGTCGAGCGCGGTGACCCCGGCGGGCAGCACGGCCTCGACGTCGCTGGCGAGGTGCCACAGGTTCGGCAGTTGCAGCCGGAACGGTTGCGGGTCGACGCGGAGGTCGGCTGCGATCGGACGCAGCGAGGCGACGAGGCTCGAGATCGCGAAGGCGTGCTCCTGCAGGTCCTTCGCGCTGGCGGCGAGCGTCTCCGCGGCCACGCGGTCGCTCTCCGCGTCGGCACCGCGGGCAGCGCTGCCGGCGAGCACCCGTGCGGTCAGCGTCCGGCCCTCGGTCCGGGCGAGCGTCTCGGGGGTGGCGCCGACGAGCCCGTCGACCGCGAAGGTGACGCAGGACGGGTACGCGGCCGCCAGGTCGAGCAGGACCGCGCGGCGGTCGGCGCCGGGCGGCAGCGTCCCGACCAGGTCCCGCGCCAACACGACCTTCTGCGCGCGGCCGTCCGCGATGGCACCGACCGCGGCGGCGACCGAGGCGGCGTACGCGTCCTCGTCCACCGCACCCGGGCGGAGCGGCACCGAGACGTGCGGGCCGACGCGGGGGACCGGGACCGACGTGCTCGAGAACGGCAGGGGTGCGGGGGAGTCCGTCGTGTCGATCGCGGTGATCCACGCGCGACCCCGCCGACGGCCGACCACGACACGCGGCACGATGAGCACGCTCGTCGCGTCGGAGTCGTCCGCGAAGGCGAACGTCCCGAACGCCACCAGTCCGCTACCCCGCATGCGCACCGGGTCGTCGACGGTGGCGGCGGCGGTGACGTCGCGCCAGACGGCGGACGCCTCGCGCATCCGACCCGGGCCGGAGAACTCGAACCGGAGCGCCTCGCCGATGCCGACGATCCCGTCCCCGTTCCGCACGAAGGCCAACGGGTGTTCGGCGAGGGTGTGGCGGAGCACGGCGCCCGGGTCGTCGAGGATCCGGGTCGAGACCGTGAGCGGCTGCACCGCTGTGGCGGGACGGGTCACGGACCGATGCTACGCGCCGACCCGCACGGCGGCCGCCGGGTCCCGGGGCGGGTGTGCACACCGCCGCGCCCGTGCGGGACGCGCCCGGGGTGCTCCACTCCTGCACGGCTGCCGGGAAGCGCCGGGTCGCGGGCTCTAGGATGACCAGGTGAGCAGAGCGGACATGCACAAGCGGCCGGACGAAGTGGCGGCCATGTTCGACGACGTCGCGGCGAAGTACGACCTGACCAACGACATCCTGTCGGCCGGCAACGCCCCGCTGTGGCGCGTCGCGACGGTCAAGGCCGTCGACCCCCAGCCGGGCGAGCGCGTGCTCGACCTCGCGGCGGGGACGGGCACGAGCTCGGCGGCCCTCGCCAAGAAGGGTGCCGAGGTCACGGCACTCGACCTGTCGTCCGGCATGATCGCGGTCGGTCGTGAGCGCCACCCCGAGATCACCTTCGTGGAGGGCGACGCGGAGCACCTGCCGTTCGAGGACGAGTCCTTCGACGCGGTCACGATCTCGTTCGGGCTGCGCAACGTCAACGACCCGATGCAGGCACTCACCGAGATGCTCCGCGTCCTCAAGCCCGGTGGCCGGCTCGTCATCTGCGAGTTCTCGACGCCGCCGTTCGCCGCACTCCGGTTCGGCTACAACACGTACCTCAAGCGCGTGCTGCCGGGCATCGCCAAGCTCTCCAGCAGCAACCCGGCCGCGTACCGCTACCTGGCCGAGTCGATCGAGGCATGGCCCGAGCAGCAGGTCCTCAGCCAGTGGCTCCGCGGCGTCGGCTTCACGATGGTGGCGCACCGCAACCTGACCGCCGGGATCGTCGCGCTGCACCGCGGCCGGAAGCCCGTCGCCGGCAGCGTCCGCGAGTCGGCTGCCCGTCGTGCGAAGGCGCGTCGGGACCACCAGCCGACGGGCGAGCAGCCCCGCGTCGAGCCCGAGGCCCAGGCCTAGGCCCCGCGGCCCAGGTCCCCACCGCCACCTGCGAGTACGGAGCAGCAGTTGAACCCGAGTGTCCCGGTCGCACGACGCGCGCCGAGTCTCCGAGCCTCCCTGGGCATCGGGGAGCGGCTGTTCGCCACCCCCGCGGACCGGCGCTTCATCGCTGCGGTCGACGACGGTCTCGAGCTCGTCGAGCAGGGGCTCGAGGACGCCATGCGCTCCGCCGACACGCTGGCGGACACGACCAGCCGCTACCTGCTCTCCGCCGGCGGCAAGCGCATCCGCCCGACCCTGACGCTCCTCATCGCCCAGCTCGGCGACGGCGTGACCGACCACGTCGTGAAGGCCGCGGTGAGCGTGGAGATGACCCACCTGGCGTCGCTCTACCACGACGACGTCATGGACGAGGCGCCGGTGCGCCGCGGTGTCCCGGCCGCCCACGTCACGTACGGCAACAACATCGCGATCCTGACGGGCGACCTGCTCTTCGCCCGCGCCTCGCTCATCACGGCGGACCTCGGGCCGGAGGGCATCCGCATGCAGGCGGAGACCTTCCAGCGCCTCTGCATGGGGCAGCTGCACGAGACGACGGGCCCGCAGCCCGACGACGACCCGGTCGAGCACTACATCCAGGTCCTCAGCGACAAGACCGGCTCGCTCATCGCCACCGCAGCCCGGGCCGGCGTGATGTTCTCCGGGGCGGACCGCTCGCTGCTCGACGCCGTCGGCACGTTCGGGGAGAAGGTCGGCGTCGCGTTCCAGCTCGTCGACGACGTCATCGACCTCGCCCCGGCGAAGGACAAGACTGGCAAGATCGCCGGCAACGACCTCCGCGCCGGTGTCGACACGCTGCCGCTGCTCCAGCTCCGCCGTCGCGCCTCGGCCGACCCGGGCGCAGCGGCGCTGCTCGCGCGCATCGAGCGCGACGTGCGGGACGCCCCCGACGACGCCGTCCACTCGGAGGCGTACCAGAGCGCGGTCGCCGAACTCCACGACCACGAGGCGACACGGGCCACCCGGGCCCTCGCCGCCGGTTGGGCCGACGAGGCGGTGGCCGCACTGGCCCCGCTGCCGGACGGCACGGTGAAACGAGCCCTCACCCGGTTCGCGGAGACGGTCGTCGACCGCAGCCGCTGACCCGCGGCGGCGGTCCTCGGCCGCGTCCGCTGACCTGAACGAACTGGAGACCGATCAGTGCCCACCCTCCGACTCGCCATCGTCGGCGCCGGTCCGGCCGGCATCTACGCCGCGGACATCCTCCTGCGGGAGGCACGTGGCTTCGACGTCTCGATCGACCTCTTCGAGCAACTCCCGGCCCCGTACGGGCTGGTCCGGTACGGCGTCGCGCCCGACCACCCGCGCATCAAGGGCATCGTCAACGCGCTCCGCGACGTGCTCGACCGGGGTGACATCCGGATCTTCGGCAACGTGCGGTTCGGTCAGGACATCACCCTCGACGACCTGAAGCGGCACTACAACGCGGTCGTGTTCTCGACCGGCGCCATCAAGGACGCCGACCTCGACATCCCGGGCATCGACCTGGACGGGTCGTACGGAGCCGCGGACTTCGTCAGCTGGTTCGACGGGCACCCCGACGTCCCGCGCACCTGGCCGCTCACGGCGGAGAGCGTCGCGGTGATCGGCAACGGCAACGTGGCCCTCGACGTCTCCCGCATCCTCGCGAAGCACGCCGAGGACCTGCTGCCCACCGAGATCCCGGCGAACGTCTACGAGGGGCTGCGCTCCTCGCCGGTCACGGACGTGCATGTGTTCGGTCGCCGTGGACCCGCGCAGGTGAAGTTCACGCCGCTGGAGCTCCGCGAGCTCGGCGAACTCCGCGACGTCGACATGGTCGTGTACGACGAGGACTTCGACCACGACGAGGCCTCGAAGCTCGCGATCCAGACGAACAAGCAGGTCACCGTCATCGACCGTGTCCTGCAGCAGTGGCGGAAGCGCGAGGTCGGCACGGCCAGCCGCCGCCTGCACCTGCACTTCTACGCGAAGCCACTCGAACTGCTCGGTGACGAGGACGGGAAGGTCCGCGCCATCCGCTACGAGCGCACCCGTCCGGACGGGCAGGGCGGCGTCGAGGGCACGGGGGAGGTCCGGGAGCTGCCGATCCAGGCGCTGTACCGCGCCGTCGGGTACGTCGGTTCGCCGCTGCCCGGCGTCCCCTTCGACGAGCGCTACGGCGTCATCCCGAACCACGAGGGTCAGGTGCTCGACGCCGACGCCACCCCGATCCCGGGCGTCTACGCGACCGGCTGGATCAAGCGTGGTCCGGTCGGCCTCATCGGCCACACGAAGTCCGACGCGATGGAGACCGTGCAGCACATCGTCACCGACCAGGGCAGCTGGTGGACGCCGGAGGACCCGTCCGAGGAGGCCGTCCCGGCGCTCCTCCGCGAACGCGGCGTCGACTTCACCGACCTGGACGGATGGCACGCGCTCGACGAGCACGAGATCGCGCTCGGCGAGGCGGAGGGCCGCGCACGCGTCAAGGTCGTGCCGCGGGACGAGATGATCGACGTCTCGCTCCGCCGCAGCCGCGCCGGGTCCCAGGGCTGACCATGACCGGAACGCGCCCGGCACCCCACACCGGGGTGCCGGGCGCGCCGTCGTCCGGGCGCCTGGTGGGTGTCGACGTCGCCCGTGCGGTCGCGCTGCTCGGCATGATGGCGGCGCACGTCGGCGACGTGGCCGAGCAGGTCGACTGGGCCGACCCGGCGAGCTGGGGCGCCGTGGTGAACGGGCGCTCGGCGGCGCTGTTCGCCGTCCTCGCCGGGGTGTCGATCGGACTCGTCAGCGGCCGGGAGGCGCCTCCCGGCCCGCCGACGATCGGACGCATCCGGGCACGCCTGGCGCTCCGGGCCGTGGTCGTGGTCGCCGTCGGGCTGCTGCTCATGATGCTCGGCACGCCGGTCTACGTGGTCCTGCCGACGTACGGCGCGCTGTTCCTGCTCGCGCTGCCCGTCCTCCGCTGGCGGCCGTGGGCGTTGCTCGTGCTCGCCGCGGCGTGTGCGCTCGCGTCCGCACCGGTCGTGATCGCGGTCCTGCCGGTGTACGCGGATGCCGCGATGGCCGGGGTGCAGCTCGGACTCGTCTACCCGGTGGTCACGTTCGCCGCGTACGTGTTCGTCGGCCTCGCCGTCGCGCGCACCCGCTCACGAGCGGACGGGACCGACACGGTGCGACAGGTCGTGCTCCTCCTGTCGGCCGCCGGGGTCGCCGCTGCCGCGTACGTCGTCGGTGCGGTGGCCGCGCCCGTGCCCGCGGACACCACCGGTGCGTTCCCGGGGGTGCCCTTCGTGCCGGCCGGCTCGGACACCGGGCAGGCGGTCGCGCAGGTGTTCCTGTCCCCACGCGACCACTCGTCGTCGATCGTCGACGTCGTCGGCACGGCCGCGGTCGCCGTCGCCGTGATCGCCCTGTGCCGCCTCGTGTTCGACGGACTCGGTCCGGTCCTCGCGCGGGTCGCGTTCCCGCTGGCCGCCGTCGGGTCGATGCCGCTCAGCGTCTACGCGCTGCACCTCGTCGTCATCGCGGCGTGGCCGGACCTGCCGCACGGGCCGACGACCTGGTGGGCGTTCACCGTCGGGGCCGTGCTGTTCGCGATGGCCTGGCGGACCTTCCTCGGCCGCGGACCGCTCGAACGGCTGACCGCGGCCGTCGCGTCGGTGGTGCCCCTCCGCCCCGCTACTGCAGCGCTGCGGTGAGCCGTGCGATGTTGTCGAAGACCCGTGACCGGCGGGGCCGCGCGAGCCATTCGTCGAGCGTGAGCTCGCGGCTCGCCGCACGGTAGTCGTCCTGCACCCCGCGCAGGGCCTGGACGAACGTGCGGCCGCGCACCATGACGGAGATCTCGAGGTTCAGCGTGAAGGAGCGCATGTCCATGTTGCTCGACCCGATCACGGCGACGTCGTCGTCGATCGTGAAGTGCTTCGCGTGCAGCACCGTCGGCGCGCGGTACAGCCAGATCCGCACGCCCGCACGCAGCAGCCCCTCGTAGTAGGAGCGCTGGGCGTGCCAGGTCATGGCGTGGTCGCCGATCTCCCCGACGAACAGCTCGACCTGCACCCCGCGCTGGGCCGTCGTCGTGATGGCGTAGAGCATCGAGTCGTCCGGCACGAAGTACGGGGACGTGATCGTCACCCGCTCCTGCGCCGAGTACAGCAGCGCGTTGAAGAGGCGGAGGTTGTTCTCGCCGTCGAACCCGGGACCGGACGGGACGACCTGGCAGTCCAGGGCGTCCGCGCGATCGGCACGGTGCACGGGATCGCTCTCGCGCAGCAGGAGTTCGTCGGTCTCGCTGTACCAGTCCGTGACGAACAGCGCGTTGATGCCTGCGACGACCGGACCCTCGAAGCGGGCGAACAGGTCGCGCCAGCGCAGGCCACGGTCGATGTTCGCCTTGAGGTCGTACGACCGGTCGATGAGGTTCTGGGACCCCGTGAACGCCACCGAACCGTCGACGACCAGGATCTTGCGGTGGTTGCGGAGGTCGGGACGCTGGAACTTCCCCTGCAGCGGCTGCAGCGGCAGCATGAGGTTCCACTCGATACCGGCCGCGTCGAGGAACGCGAGCGTCTCCTTGAAGTGCGGGTAGCTCTTGCTCGCCCAGTGGTCCATGAGGAACCGGACGGTCACGCCGCGAGCCCGTGCCCGCGCCAGGGACTCGAAGAACGGCCGCGTGGTGGGGTCGAGCGAGGCGATGTAGAACTCGACGTGCACGAACCGTCGCGCGTCGTCCACGGCGTTGGTCATCTCGGCGAACGCGTCGTCGTAGTGCGGGTACAGCTCGGCCTGGTTGCCACCGACCAGCGGCATCGCTCCGAGCTGACGGTTCAGGCGGGTGATGCTCTCGAGCCACGCCGGCCACAGGTGGTCGCGGCGGACGCGCTCGATGCCCTCGGTCTGCTCGAGGATGTAGCGGTTGATCTCGGTCTGCTTCTCCCGACGGGAGCGGGGCAGCTTCGTCGACCCGAGGACGAGGAACAGGATGAACCCGATGTACGGGATCAGGAAGATGGCGAGCAGCCAGCCGGTCGCGGTCTGCGGCTTGCGGTCGATCGGGACGTAGACGAGCGAGAACGCCCGGATCGCCAGGTCCAACAGGATGAGGACGACGACGAGTGCGACGACGAGCCAGTGCTCCACGGTGTCGGGTGCGGGGAGGGGCGGGCGGTCAGCGGAAGTTGATGAACTGGAGCGGCACGTCGAACTCTTCGCCCTTGAGCAGCTGGATCGTCTGCTGCAGGTCGTCGCGGCTCTTCGAGGACACGCGGAGCTCGTCGCCCTGCACCTGGCTCTTCACGCTCTTCGGCGCCTCTGCCCGGATGAAGGCGCCGATCTTCTTGGCGACGTCCTGCTCGATGCCGTTCTTGAACGACACGTCGATGCGGAACTCCTTGCCGGACGGGTACGGGTCACCCGCGTCGAGGCTCTTCAGGCTGATGCCGCGCTTGATCGCCTTCGTCTGGAGCACGTCGAGGACGGCCAGGGCACGCTCCTCGGTCGAGGCCTTGATGAGCACGTCCTCGCCGCTGAACGCGACCGATGCGCCGACGCCCTTGAAGTCGTAGCGTTGCTCGATCTCCTTCGCCGCCTGGTTGAGGGCGTTCTCCGCCTCCATCTTGTCGACCTTGCTGACCACGTCGAAGGAGCTGTCTGCCATGCCCGACAGCCTATCCGGCAGCAGGACGCCGCGTTCCTCCGGGCCGTACGGCTGTGGAGGACGTCGGTCCGGTCCGCGACCGGTGGCGTGGTGGCCAGGCACATCTCCGGACGGGCCGCCTGGAGGCCCGGTCCGCCCCCGCCTCGCGGCTGCGGCGGCGACCGTGGTCGCGAGCACTGCCGGACATCGGCTATGCTCTTCACCGCGCCTTCGGTCGGTGACGACACGGGCCGGGTGCGCACATGGCGAGTTACCCAAGCGGCCAAAGGGATCTGACTGTAAATCAGCCGGCGTATGCCTCCGGGGGTTCGAATCCCTCACTCGCCACCGTCCAGCAGGAAGCTGGGAGCACGGCCCCGTCTCCGGACGGGGCCGTTCGTGTTCCCGCCCCCGATCGTGATCCCGGTGCCATCCGTGTCCCCGCGGCTCTCCTCGATCGCGGTCCGTCCGCGTCCCGGTGCGGTCCGTGTCCCGGTGCGGTCCGTGGCCCGGGCACGGCCGGTCCGCGGGCGGCCTGGGGCAGGATCGAGGGCATGACAGACGCCCAGATCGTCACCGACGCCCCTGACGCCCTCGCCGACCTGGCCGAGTCGATCGCCCGCGAGGCCGCCGCGCTCGCCGTGCGTCGACGCGCGGAAGGCGTCGAGGTCGCCGACCGCAAGTCGAGCATCGCCGACGTCGTCACCGCCGCCGACCGGGAGGTCGAGGCCCTCATCCGGCGACGCATCGCCGAGGCCCGGCCCGACGACGCCTTCCTCGGCGAGGAGTCCGGGGCCGCCGCCGGTGCGTCCGGTCTCACCTGGGTGGTCGACCCGATCGACGGCACGGTCAACTACCTGTACGGCAGCCCGGCCTACGCGGTGAGCATCGCCGTCGTGCGCGGTGTCCCCGACCCGGCACTGTGGGAACCGGTCGCCGGGGTCGTCATCGCGCCCGCGACCGGGCAGGTGTACCGCGCGGTGGCCGACGGCGAAGCGACCCTCGACGGGCGGCCCCTCGCGGTCGCCGCCCCGGCGTCCCTGGCGGAGACCCTCGTCGCGACCGGCTTCGGCTACACCGCGGACCGGCGGTGGGAGCAGGCCGCGGTCCTCGCCGGGCTCATCACCGAGGTGCGGGACGTGCGCCGCGGGGGAGCGGCCGCGCTCGACTGCTGCGCGGTCGGGGCCGGGACGGTCGACGCCTACTACGAGCGGGGCATCAACCCGTGGGACATGGCGGCCGGCTCGATCGTCGCCGCTGCCGCGGGGGCCGTCGTCCGGACGTGGGAGGCCGGCGACACGCGGTCCTTCCTGTTCGCCGCGCCGAGCATCGCGGAGGACCTCGTCACCCTCGTCCGCACGCTCGAGGAGGACGTCCTCGGGGACTGAGTGACGCCACCCGCTCTGGGGGTCCTGCACGGACGACCACACGACTGGCGGGGAGCACCGACCTTTGCTAGCGTTCTGGAGTCCCGTTACCTGCTCGTTACCGACGAGCGCCCGTGCCTCGAACTCAGGATCGCTACCGAACACATGCTCGACTCCTCGCAGACGCCCACGACCATCGACCGCGACGCCTCCCAGGCGACGCCGTCCGTGCACCTGACGAGACGAGCTCGGATCGAAGCCGAACGCGCTGCCGCCAAGCCGAGCCGTCGTCGGAACGATGCTGTCCGTCCCGCAGCGACCGCGTCGAACGGGTCGACCTCGCAGGACTCCGGTCCGGTGACCCCGCCGGCTCCCTCGTCCCCGGTGCTCCCCGCCTCGAGTGCGGCACCCCGCACCCCGCCGGCGCCGGCGTCCCCGGTGGTCGCTCCGCTGGCGGAGGCCGCCCCGGTGTCCCGTCGTGCCGCCACGGCTCCGCTCGGTGCCGTGTCCGACCGCCCGACGTCCTCGGAGCGGTCCGCCGCCCGGGAGCGCGGCGTCGGCGCGCAGCGTTCCTCCGGAGCGAAGCGTGCCGGACGTCCCGTCGGACCGAAGCGCGCCGCGAGCACGACGGCGCGTGCAGCGGTTCGGACGACGCCCGCCGCCGGTGCCCGCGTCGACCGTGCCACCCGGCACATCGCCCGCTCCACCGCGGCGACCCCGCGTCCGGGCCACGGCGCCTCGTTCCGCCGGACGGCCTCGGGCGTCACGGTCGTCGGTGCGCTCCTGTTCACCGCGGGGCTCGTCGTGTCGACCTCGCTCCCCGCGCAGGCGCTCTACGTGCCGCAGCCCGGCGCCGCGACCGTCCGTGCCTCCGTGCAGGAGGTCCAATCGCTCTCCGTCGGCGACGCCGTCGAGGGCTCGGTCGACCGCGACGCCTACACGGTCTCGCAGGTGCAGCGCGTCGTCCGCCCGAAGCCCGGCGTGGCCACGAGCGGGGTCGCCGGCGCAGCGGGGGTGGCCACCGCTCCCGGCACGAGCGTCGCCGGGGACACGTCGGGCGCCATCCGCTGGCCGTTCCCGACGGCCGTGCCGATCTCCTCCGGCTTCGGCGGTCGCCAGGTCGCCGGGTGCTCGTTCTGCTCGACCTTCCACCAGGGCGTCGACTTCGCTCCCGGGGCCGGCACGCCGATCGGCGTCGTCGCGGACGGCACCGTCATCAAGGTCCAGGCGAACGACGGTGCGTTCGGCAACGACGTGTGGGTCGAGCACGACGTCGCCGGCAAGAAGTTCGTCAGCGTCTACGGACACATGCTCGACAACTCGTTCGAGGTCGTCCAGGGCCAGCAGGTGAAGGTCGGGGACATCCTCGGTCTCGTCGGCAGCACGGGCAACTCGACGGGCCCGCACCTGCACCTCGAGATCCGCATCGACGGCGTCCCCGTGGACCCGCTGGCGTGGCTCGAGGCCAACGCGGAGTAGTCCGCACGGACGCCATCCGCACGCACGACGTGCACGCGGTCGGTGTCCACGAGGACGGCGCGCCCGGGCGTCACGGTCGGTTCCAGACCAGCGCCGGGGGTCTGCTATCCTCGTGTGGTGCCGCTCGCGGTACTCGCCCCGATAGCTCAGTGGTAGAGCACTTCCATGGTAAGGAAGGGGTCGTCAGTTCAATCCTGACTCGGGGCTCCGACTCGCAGTGTGATCACTCCCGCAGTGCTGATCACCGCGGATCCCTGGCGGGGTAGCTCAGTTGGTTAGAGCACACGGCTCATAATCGTGGTGTCGCGGGTTCAAGTCCCGCCCTCGCTACCAGTGGTACCGGCACGGTCGGTACCGTGCAGAACGATCGCAACGACGGGAAGCCCGGCGCACCAGCGCCGGGCTTCCCGTCGTTGCCGGCTGTCCGACCCCAGGTCGCGCCGGCGCGTCGCCGCTCAGTGGTCGCGGACCGTGATGCCGGAGGTGTCCAGCCGGTCCGTCCGGTGCACCAGGACCCCGCCGTCGTGCAGGCTCGCCTCGACCAGGGCGGCCGTCCGGTGCCAGGCAGCGTGGCGACGTCGGGCGCCGATCGGTCCGCCGGCCACCGCGGCGCCGTGGTCGGCGTGCCGCAGCGTCAGCACGGCGTGCCCCGGGGTCGACGACAGCGCGAGCTCGTACCGGCGGTACTGCCGCGCGGGGTGCACGAGGGCGCCGAGGAGCGCGGTGAGGACACGGTCGCCGCTCGACACGACGAGTCGGTCGCCCCCGTGGGTGACACGATGGCCGTCGGCGCGCAGGGCCGTCCCGACGAGTTCGACGGCGGTGCCCCGGTCGTCCTCGCGCACTGCGTACTCGGTCGTCGTCTCCATGGCCACTCCCGCCGGACCCGCCCGGCCGCCCCCCGACCGGTGTCGCCAGCATAACCGATGCAAACTCATCTAACCCCCGTGTCCGAGCGGCTCGGTAGACTGCCGTGGTGTCAGTGAACCCCGAGCTCGTCGGCAGGACGTTCCCGCCGGCCCCGCCGTACCTGGTCGGTCGTGAGAAGGTGCGTGAGTTCTCCCGTGCCGTCTTCGCGACGAACCCGATCCACTCCGACCCCGAGGCCGCCCGTGCTGCGGGTCACGCCGACGTGGTCGCGCCGGCGACCTTCGCGGTCGTCGTGCAGGAGGCCACGCTCGCACAGCTCCTCGCCGAGCCGGACGGTGGCATCGACTTCTCCCGTGTCGTGCACGGTGCGCAGGAGTTCGCCTACGAGCGTCCGATCGTCGCCGGGGACGAGCTCACCGCCACACTGCGGGTGACGAGCGTGAAGACCCTCGGCGGCAACGCCATGGTCACCGCCGAGTCCGCGGTCGTCGACGCGGACGGCGCGCCCGTCGTCACCGCCACGTCCACCCTGGTCGTCCGAGGAGATGACGCATGACCGACACCACGTCCGGGCTCGAGGTCGGTGCGGTCGTCGCCGAGCGGCAGGTCCACCTCACCCGCGACTCGCTCGTCCGCTACGCCGGGGCCTCGGGGGACTTCAACCCCATCCACTACCGGGACGACGTCGCGGCGGAGGTCGGCCTCCCCGGTGTCCTGGCGCACGGCATGCTGACCATGGGCCTCGCGGTCCAGCCGGTGTCCGAGTGGCTCGGTGACCGCGGCTGGGTCGCCTCCTACGGCGTCCGTTTCACCCGCCCCGTCGTCGTCGACCCGCGGGACGGTGCCGACGTCGGCGTCGTCGCGAAGGTCGGCACGCTCGACGAGCAGGGCCGCCCCCGCCGCATCGACCTCACCGTGACCGCCGCCGGGCAGACCGTGCTCGGCAAGGCGCAGGTCACAGTGGCGTTCCACTGACCGTGGCGGAGACGACGCTCGCCGAGCTCACCACCCTGCGCGTCGGCGGTCCCGCCGGCCGCCTGCTCGTCGCCGAGACCACCGAGGACCTCGTCGCGCACGTGGTCGACGCCTGGTCGGACGACGACTGGCTCGTGGTCGGCGGCGGCAGCAACCTGCTGGTGGCCGACGGGGGCTTCCCCGGGACCGTCGTGGTGGTCCGCACGCGGGGCATCACGCACGAGGCGGACGAGGACGGCGTCACCGTGCGCGTGGCGGCGGGGGAGCCGTGGGACGAGTTCGTCGCCACCACCGTGGCGCGCGGGTGGACCGGACTGGAGGCCCTGAGCGGCATCCCGGGCACGGTCGGCGCGTCCCCCGTGCAGAACATCGGCGCCTACGGGGTCGAGCTGTCCGACGTGCTCACCGCGGTCGAGTTCCTCGACGCCGAGACCGGCGAGCGGTCCTGGGTCCCGGCGGCCGAGCTCGCGCTCGGCTACCGCACGAGCACGCTCAAGCACGGACGGCGCGGCGCCGTCCTGACGGTCGAGTTCCGGCTCGGGACCGCGACCGCGGACGGTGTGCCGGTGCGCTACGCGCAGCTCGCCGGGTCGCTCGGTGTCGAGCTCGGCACCCGCGTCGCGCCGGCCGACGTCCGGGCCGAGGTCCTCCGTCTGCGCTCATCGAAGGGCATGGTCCTCGACGACGCCGACCCGGACACCTGGAGCGCCGGGTCGTTCTTCACGAACCCGATCGTCTCGCGGGGCTTCGCCGAGACCATGCCGCTCGACGCACCGCGGTGGCCCGCGGGGGGCGACGTGAAGCTCAGTGCCGCGTGGCTCATCGAACACGCCGGTGTGCACCGCGGCTACGGCGTGCCGGGCTCCTCCGCGGCGATCTCCACGAAGCACACGCTCGCCCTGACGAACCGCGGGGGAGCGACGGCTGCCCAGGTCGCCGAGCTCGCCCGCTACGTGCAGGTGACCGTGGCGAACCGCTTCGGCGTCACCCTGGTGCCGGAGCCGGTCGTCGTCGGGGACCTGCTCGACTGAACGAGCGCGTCCCCGAGGGTCAGCCGAAGAGCCGGGCCAGGCGCGCCACGCCCTCGTCGATGTCGTCGTCGCCGAGGGCGTAGGACAGGCGGAGGTACCCGGACGGACCGAACGCCTCGCCCGGGACGACCGCGACCTCGGCGTGCTCGAGGACGAGATCGGCCAGCTCGAGCGTGGTCGTCGGCGTCGAACCGGCCCACTCACGACCGAGCAGTGCCGTGACGTCGGGGTAGACGTAGAAGGCGCCCTCCGGCTCCGGCGTCACGAACCCGGGGATGGCGTTGAGCCCGGCGACGATGGCCTTGCGGCGACGGTCGAAGGCGTCGCGCATGGCGGTGACCGGCTCCTGCGGCCCGGTGAGCGCCGCGATCGCCGCACGCTGCGAGACGTTCGACACGTTCGAGGACAGGTGCGACTGCAGGTTCGACGCGGCCTTCACGGCGTCGGCCGGGCCGATCATCCAGCCGACCCGCCAGCCGGTCATGGCGTAGGTCTTGGCGACGCCGTTCACCAGGATCGTGGTGTCCGCGAGCGCGGGCACCTGCTCGAGGATGCCGGAGAACCGGATGCCGTCGTAGACCAGGTCCTGGTAGATCTCGTCGCTGATCACCCAGATCCCGTGCTCGAGCGCCCATTCGCCGATGGCGCGGGTCTGCTCGGCGGAGTACACCGCGCCGGTCGGGTTCGAGGGGGAGCAGAACAGCAGGGCCTTCGTCCGCGGGGTGCGCGCGGCCTCGAGCTGCTCGACGGTCACGAGGTAGCCCTGGTCGCTGCCGGCGAAGACGTCGACGGGCACACCACCGGCGAGCCGGACCGCCTCGGGGTAGGTGGTCCAGTACGGCGCGGGGAGGAGGACCTCGTCGCCCTCGTCCACGACGGTCTGGAACGCCTGGTACACCGCCTGCTTGCCGCCGTTCGTGACGATCACCTGGGCGGGGTCGACCGTGATGCCGGAAACGCGGGCCGTCTTGTCGGCGATCGCACGCTTGAGTTCCGGGAGGCCCGTCGCCGGTGTGTATCGGTGGTTCGCCGGGTCCTGTGCCGCCGCGACGGCCGCGTCGACCACGTGCTGCGGGGTCGCGAAGTCCGGCTCACCGGCAGCGAAGGAGATGACCGGACGGCCGGCGGCCTTGAGCGCCTTGGCCTTGGAGTCGACCTTCAGCGTCGCCGACTCCGCGATGGCGGCGATCCGCGACGCGATGCGCGGCCGATCGGTGGTCGGGGCCGCGTCGGTGGTCGGGCGGTCGGTGGGCTGCGGGTTGACGGCGTCGGTGCTCACGGGGCCAGCCTAGCGACGCGCCGCGCCGGAGCACCCGCCAAGTGGACACCGTCGCCGCGACTCCCGTACACTGTCCTGCGGCGGTCGAAGTCCGCCGGATCATGCGCTCCGTCGCAGATCCGGAGGCCCCTCCCGGGTCGACGGACTCGCCACCAGGAACATCCGGCACCCCCAGGGGTGGGTCGTTCCGAAGGGCGGTGGCTCAATTGGTAGAGCAGCGGTCTCCAAAACCGCAGGTTGCAGGTTCAAGTCCTGTCCGCCCTGCACATCGGGAAGGGTAGAAGTGGCGAGCAAAGAAGTGGAGACGACGGACGACGTCGTCGCCCAGGCGAAGGTCGATCGCGCTCAGCGGCGCGGTCCGTTCGCCGCGATCGCGCTGTTCATCCGCCAGGTCTTCGGCGAGCTGCGCAAGGTCGTCACCCCGACCCGCAAGGAACTCTTCAGCTACACGGGCGTCGTGCTCGTGTTCGTCGTCGTCATGATGATCCTCGTGTCGGTCCTCGACTTCGTGTTCGGTCTCGGCGTCGGCTACGTGTTCGGCAACGGCCCCACGGCCTGACCCAGCCGGCATGAACCCCGGCGCACCGCATCCCTGGCGCGCCCGGACTGACCGCAGGTCCGACCGTTCCGGTCCTCCTCGGGGTACGGTCTCCCGGAGACGGCGACCCGTTCCCCGCCCGGAACGCGAGTGCCAACCCGATCCGCACCATCGAACGGAAAGAACCGACTGTGTCTGACTACTCCCGCGACGACATCGACCTCGCGACCGCTGCCGAGCAGTCTTCCGAGGTCGAGGAGAACCAGGAAGGCGACGTCGAGACGAGCGAGCTCCGTTCGACGGACTCCGCCGAGGAGCGCGCGATCTCCGTCGACGACGAGGACGACGAGTCCCTCGGCCTGAGCGACGAGCCGGACGACGGCACCGTCGCCGCCGAGCTCGACGAGACGCTGGGCGCCCTGGCCGAGGCCCGCGACCCCGAGGCCGACGCGGTGGTCGACGACGCGCTCGAGATCGACACCGCCGACGAGGCAGAGGCCGCCGTCGAGGCCGTCGAGGACGAGGAGGAGTCCGAGCTCGAGGACGAGACCGCTGCGGAGGCGAACGCCACGATCGCGGCCGAGGAAGCCGCCGACGCGCTCGAGGACGACGCGGACGCCGAGCCGGTCGAGGCCGACCCGTACGACGCCTTCAAGGCCGAGCTCCGGATGAAGCCGGGCAAGTGGTACGTCATCCACTCCTACGCGGGCTTCGAGCGCCGCGTGAAGGCGAACATCGAGAACCGCATGGTCTCGATGTCGATGGAGGACTACATCTACCAGGCCGAGGTCCCGATGGAGGACGTCGTCGAGATCAAGAACGGGCAGCGCAAGCTGGTCACCCGCGTCCGGATCCCCGGCTACGTGCTCGTCCGCATGGACCTCAACGAGGACTCGTGGTCCGTCGTCCGGCACACCCCGGGTGTCACCGGCTTCGTGGGGAACGCCCACAACCCGACGCCGCTCCGTTTCGACGAGGCGTTCGGCATGCTGAAGTCCCTGGTGCAGGTCGCCGAGGCCGCTCCGACCAAGGGCGGCTCGAAGTCCGGCGGTGCCGCGCAGGCCCAGCCGCAGGCCGAGGTCGACTTCGAGGTCGGCGAGACCATCACCATCAAGGAAGGCTCGTTCGCGGGCCTGCCGGGTTCGATCTCCGAGATCAAGCCGGAGAGCGGCAAGCTCACCGTCCTCGTCTCGCTGTTCGAGCGCGAGACCCCGGTCGAGCTCAGCTTCGACCAGGTCACGAAGCTCTAGTACTGGCGAACGTCCAGTACACTGTCTGAGTTTGGGTCCGCGCGCCTCGTGCGCTGCGGATCCGTGACCGCGATCCGGATCCGCCGGAGACGCGGGAGAGTGCACGGGTCCCCGTGCGTTCGAATCCAGGAGGAAACGGAACATGGCACCGAAGAAGAAGGTCACGGGCCTGATCAAGCTGCAGATCAACGCGGGCGCCGCCAACCCGGCACCGCCGATCGGTCCGGCGCTCGGTCAGCACGGCGTGAACATCATGGAGTTCTGCAAGGCGTACAACGCCCAGACCGAGTCGCAGCGCGGCAACGTCATCCCGGTGGAGATCACCGTCTACGAGGACCGTTCGTTCACGTTCATCCTCAAGACCCCGCCGGCCGCCGAGCTCATCAAGAAGGCAGCGGGTGTGAACAAGGGTTCCGCGACGCCGCACACGGTGAAGGCCGGACGCATCACGGCGGACCAGATCCGTCAGATCGCCGAGACCAAGCAGGCCGACCTGAACGCCAACGACATCGAGCAGGCGACGAAGATCATCGCCGGTACCGCTCGTTCGATGGGCATCACGGTCGAGGCCTGAGCCTCACCCCACACACCCCAGTACTCACCGTGGGAGAGCCGCGCCGGCTCGCCAACCACGTATCTCGCAAGGAGACCACCATGGCGAAGAAGTCCAAGGCGTACCGCGCCGCGGCCGCGAAGATCGAGGCCGACAAGTTCTACACCCCGACCGAGGCAGTCGCCCTCGCGAAGGAGACCGGCTCGGCGAAGACCGACTCCACCGTCGAGGTCGCGCTGAAGCTCGGCGTCGACCCCCGCAAGGCGGACCAGATGGTGCGCGGCACCGTCATCCTCCCGCACGGCACCGGCAAGACCGCCCGCGTCATCGTCTTCGCGACGGGTGCAGCCGCTGAGGCCGCCATCGCCGCCGGCGCCGACGAGGTCGGTGGCGACGAGCTCATCGCGAAGGTCGCCGAGGGCTACACCTCGTTCGACTCCGCGGTCTCGACCCCGGAGCTCATGGGCAAGGTCGGTCGTCTCGGCAAGGTCCTCGGCCCGCGCGGCCTCATGCCGAACCCGAAGACCGGCACCGTGACGCCGAACGTGGCCCAGGCCGTGAACGACATCAAGGGCGGCAAGATCGAGTTCCGCGTCGACAAGCACGCGAACGTGCACTTCGTCGTCGGCAAGGCCTCGTTCACCCCGGAGCAGCTCGACGAGAACATCACCGCCGCGCTCGACGAGGTCGTCCGCCTCAAGCCGAGCGCTGCCAAGGGCCGCTACATCATGAAGGGCGCCGTCTCGACGACCTTCGGCCCGGGCATCCCGCTGGACGTCAACGTCCTGGCCTGATCCACGGCTCCACACGAACGGCCCGCACCGGAAGGTGCGGGCCGTTCGTCGTTCCGCACGCCCTCGGGGTCCCCGCTACCGTTGTGGGGTGCGGACCTTCGTGAACAGCCTGCGACTCGTGGTCGCCGTCGTCGCCGTCGCCGCGGTGGTGACGGACCTGCGGGGGGCGCTGCGTGACGACTTCGTGTTCTGGGACTTCTTCGGGTACTTCACGAACCAGTCGAACCTGCTCGTCGCGGTGGTGTGGACGCTGACCGTCGTCGCGGCGTTCGGCGACCGTCCGACCGGCCGACGGCTCGACCTGTTCCGCGGTGCGGCCACGGTGTACATCGCGACGACCGGGCTCGTCTACAACACGCTCCTGGCAGAGGTCGGCCAACCGCTGGGGGCGTCCTGGTCGAACGACGTCGTGCACCGCTGGGTGCCGCTGATCGTGGTGCTCGACTGGGTGCTGTTCTCGGACCGGAGCCGGCTGCTGTTCCGCGACGTGTGGTGGTTCCTCGTCTACCCGGCGGTCTGGCTCGTGGTCGTCGTCACCCGCGGCGCCACCGACGGTTGGGTGCCGTACCCGTTCCTCGACCCCGCATCCGGCTACGGGGCCGTGGCGCTGTACTGCCTCGGTGTGGCCGTGTTCATCGGGCTGATGGGACTCGTCGTCGTGGCGCTGAGTCGGCTCCGGGTGGTGCGGGTCAGCGAGCGTCGCGCAGGCGGTCGAGCACGAGGTCGGCGAGCACGATGAGCCCGCGGATCGCGTCGTCGTCGCGGTCGATCCAACGGCACTCCGGCTCGTCGGCGACCGGCACGAAGTCGTCGTGCGTCTCCCAGACGAACAGCGTGCGGTCCGCGCCGAGCACGTACTGCTGCCACCAGACCTGTCGCATGTAGTGCCGTGGGACGCGCTTCCAGCCGGACGAGGTCGTCTTGATCTCGGCGAGGAGGAGCCGGCCGTCACGGTCCTGTCCGACACCGTCGGGCGTCGCCAGGTGCGCTCGGTTCGTGGCGGCGTGGAACAAGTGGGCCGACGGCAGGATCCCGTGCGTGGCGGCCACCCACGAGGCGATGACGGGCTCCCGCTCCTTGCCGTGCTCGGTGTAGACGTTGCCGGCGAACCGGGAGCCGTAGCGCTTGTCCGCGACGACGGCGTCGACGGCGCGGAGCGAGGCGAGGCGTGCGACGTCGGTGGCGGTGATCCCCATCGCCCGCGCGCGGAGCCAGGCGACCCGGTCCGACGAATGCGCGACGATGCGCTCGGTGTGCCCGCGCAGGGACGTGAACGCGTTGCGGCTCGGCCGTGCCGGCACGGACGGTGACGTGCCGGAGCCGGGCTGGGCCTCCCACCCGTCATCCAGGTCGCCCCACAGGGTGGGCTGCACGATCGTCACCGGATGATTGTCCACCCGACCACCGGCACCGGCGAAACCGGCGCGCGGCCGATCCAGCGCGCCGGCAGGTCGCCGCGCTCAGGAGACGAGCTGCCGCCCCTCGGACAGGGTGACCAGTTCGTCCACGCCGGCGGGGGAGAGGGCGTACGCGATGGCCAGGGCTGCCGCGCCCTGCAGCGCGGCGATCGAGCCGGCGCGGGACTGCGCGATGACGAGGTGTTCGGTCGCGAGCGGCATCGACCGGGAGTACACGACCTCCCGGACACCCGCGAGCAGGTGCTCTCCAGCCTGCGTGATCGAGCCGCCGAGCGCGATGACCGACGGGTTGATGAGCGAGACGCACGTGGCGAGCACCTCGCCGATGTCGCGGCCGGCCTGCCGGACGGCACCGATCGCGTCGATGTCCGAACGGCCCACGAGGTCGATGACGTCCGCGCTGGTGTGCACGTCGTGTCCCTTGGCGCGGAGGGCCCTGGCGATCGCCGGACCGGAGGCGACGGCCTCCAGACACCCGGTGTTGCCGCAGTGGCAGGGCACGTCCCCGGCGCGCGAGACCCGGACGTGCCCGATGTCCCCGGCGGTGCCCTGGGCGCCGCGTTGCAACCGTCCCTCGGACACGATGCCCGAGCCGATGCCGGTGGCGACCTTCACGAACAGCAGGTGGTCGAGGTCCGGCCAGCCGTGCGCCCGCTCGCCGAGTGCGGCGATGTTCACGTCGTTGTCGACGAGCACGTGCGCGCGGACGTGCTGCCGGAGCCAACCGGGCACGTCGAAGCCGTCCCAGCCCGGCATGATCGGCGGGTTCGCAGGGCGACCGGTGGAGAACTCGACGGGGCCCGGCAGGCCGATGCCGATCGCGATCACGTCGTCGCGTGCCCGGCCGACCGAGTCGAGGAGCTCGTCGACGACGCCGATCAGCCACTCGAGCGTCGGGACGGGCCCCGCCGCGATGTCGATGCTGGCGTCACGCGTCGCGAGCGGGGTGCCGACGAGGTCCGTCACCGCGACCCGGCCGTGCGAGGCGCCGAGGTCGGCCGCGACGACGAGCCGCGCGGCGGGACGGAGGGCGATCTGGGCGGGTGGACGACCGCCCGTGGACGCCGCGGTGTCGACCGCCCCGACGAGTCCGACGTCGGCGAGGGCGTCGAGCCGCACGCCGATGGTCGAGCGGGCCATCCCCGTCAGGGCGGCGAGCTCGCCACGGGTCCGCGGCACACCGTCACGCAGGATCTGGAAGAGCTCGCTCGTCCCGACCGGCGGCGACGTTGCCGTCCGAGTCATGTCGACCATGTCCGGAGTGAACCACACATCCTCCGAGCCACGCAACGAAGGTCGTCGAACTCGTTCGAACTTCTGCTTGACCGCCGACAGAAGCACCCATAGTGTGACGATCGGTCAGTGACGACCACGTCTCGATGAGGAGAACACACGGTGACCCAACCGCTCTCGGTCCAGCTGTACACAGTGCGTGACGCGCTGTCGGCGGACCTCCCCGGAACCCTGGCGACGATCGCCGACATCGGTTTCACGAACGTCGAACTCTTCGGCTTCGTCGACCGTGCGGACGAGTACGCGGCCGCCCTGCAGCAGGCCGGCCTGGTCGCGCCGAGCGGGCACGCACGTCTCCTGGACGCCGACGAGCAGGACCTCGAGCGCATCCTCGCCGCGAGCGTCACGGTCGGCCTCGGCACGCTCATCGACCCGCACGTGGACGAGGCCCGCTGGACCACCCGCGAGGACGTCGAGGCGATCGCCCGCCAGTTCAACGAACTGGTCCCGCGCGCCGCCGACCGTGGCCTCGTGCTCGGCTACCACAACCACGCCTTCGAGTTCTCGAACCGCATCGACGGCACGAGCGCCTTCGAGGTCTTCGCCGGCGCCCTCGCCGACGACGTCGTCCTCGAGCTCGACACCTACTGGGCGAAGGTCGGCGGGGACGACCCGGTGGCCGTCCTCGGGCGGCTCGGCGACCAGGTCCGCTTCCTGCACGTCAAGGACGGCGACGGCTCGCACGACGACAAGCAGCAAGTCGCCGTCGGCACCGGCGTCATGCCGGTCCGGGACATCATCGCGGCCGCGCCCCAGGCGCAGCAGGTCATCGAGCTCGACGACCACGACGGCGACGTCGTCCAGGCCGTCCGCGACTCGTACGCCTTCCTCGCCGGAGCGGACGCATGAGCGCCGCGGGCCGCGTGGGCGTCGGCGTCATCGGCGCCGGGGTCATCTCCGACCAGTACCTGTCGAACCTCACCGTCTTCCCCGACGTCGAGGTGCTGTTCATCGCCGACATCGACCTGCCCCGGGCGGCCTCGCAGGCCGAGAAGTGGGGCGTCGCCGGATCGGGCACCGTCGAGGAGCTCCTGGCGATCGACGACATCGAGATCGTCGTGAACCTCACGATCCCCGCGGCGCACGTCGAGGTGGCGCTGCAGGCGCTCCGCGCCGGCAAGCACGTCTGGGGCGAGAAGCCCTACGCGCTCGACCGGCAGAGCGCGGCGGAGCTGCGCGACGCCGCGGTCGCGGCCGGCCGCACCGTGTCGGTCGCGCCGGACACGTTCCTGGGGGCGGGCCTCCAGACCGCACTCCGCACGATCCGCGACGGTCGCATCGGCACGCCGCTGAACGGGCTGACCCTCTTCCAGAGCCCCGGCCCGGAGTCCTGGCACCCGAGCCCCGAGTTCCTCTTCGCCTACGGCGCCGGCCCGCTCTTCGACATCGGTCCGTACTACATCACGACGCTCGTGCAGGCGTTCGGACCCGTCGCGAAGGTCACCGCCACCGCGTCCAGGTCCCGCGCCACCCGCACGATCGGCTCCGGGCCGAAGGCGGGCACCGAGTTCCCCGTCGAGGTCCCGACGAACCACTCCGCGCTCATCCAGTTCGAGAACGGCGGGAGCGCGCAGAGCGTGTTCTCGTTCGAGTCCGACCGCGGCCGCACCGGCTTCGTCGAGATCGCGGGGGAGACCGGCACCGTCGTGTTCCCCGACCCGAACGAGTTCGACGGCGACACGAAGCTGTACGCGCTCGGCGCCGACGAACCCGAGACGATCCCGGCCGTCGGGTCCACCTACTCGCGGGGGACGGGCGTGGTCGACCTGGCCCGCTCCCTCCGTGCCGGCGAAGGGAACCGGGTCCCCGGCGCCCTCGCCTTCCACGTCCTCGACGTGATGGTCTCCATCGCCGAGGCCGCCGAACGTGGTGAGACCGTGCTCGTCGAGAGCACCGTCGAACCCTCCCCGACCCTCCCCGAGGGCTGGGACCCCGCGGAGCAGACCCTGGTCTGACCAGCCTGCCCCACCCTCCACAGCAGCACCCAGCACGATCCAGCACCACCCAGCACGATCCAGCACCACCCAGCACGATCCAGCACCACTTCCTGCACCATCTCAACGACGAGAAAGTAGAGAGTCATGCGCACTGCCATCCGCGCACTGGCCATCACCGCGGCCGCGGCACTCACCGTGTCGGGCCTCGCCGCCTGCTCCTCCGGGTCCTCCGGCGCATCGGGCGACTCGAAGACGCTCACCTACTGGGCGTCGAACCAGGGCACCTCCCTCGAGAACGACAAGGAGGTGCTGACCCCCGTCCTCAAGAAGTTCACCGACGAGACCGGGATCAAGGTCGACCTCCAGGTCATCGGGTGGAACGACCTGCAGACGAAGATCCAGACCGCCGTCACCTCGGGCCAGGGCCCGGACGTGGTCAACATCGGCAACACGTGGGCGACTTCGCTCCAGGCCACCGGCGCCTTCCAGGAGTTCGGTGACGCGGAGATGAAGGCCATCGGCGGTGCCGACAAGTTCGGCAAGGTCGCGCTCTCGACCGGTGGCGCACCGGGTCAGACCGTCACGAGCGTCCCGCTCTACGGCCTCGCGTACGGCCTGTTCTACAACAAGCAGATGCTGGCCGACGCCGGCGTCGAGCCGCCCACCAACTGGGAGGACCTCGTCTCGGCCGCCGAGAAGCTGACGACCGACGGCAAGTACGGCTTCAGCCTCGCCGGTGGGTCCTACACCGAGAACGCGCACTTCGCGTTCATCAACTCGGCGCAGAACGGCGGCGAGTGGTTCGACAAGGACGGCAAGCCGACCTTCACGTCGAAGGAGAACGTCGAGGGCATCAAGCGCTACCTCGACCTCATGCAGGACAGCAAGGCGGCCAACCCGTCGAACGCGCAGTACGACAACGCGAACCAGTCGGTCGCGGACTTCGCGAACAAGAAGGCCGCGATGATCCTCAACCAGAACAACGCGAACACCACGATCGAGTCGCTCGGCATGAAGTCCGACGAGTTCGGCGTCGTGCCGCTCCCGGCGCCGACCGGTGGCGAGGACATCGCCAGCTTCCCGGCCGGCATCAACCTGTCGATCTTCAAGAACACCGACAACAAGGACGGCGCGCTGAAGTTCGTCAAGTACATGACGAGCATGGACACGCAGACGACGCTGGACAAGCCGTACTCGGCCCTGCCGGTGCTCGCCGAAGCTGCTGACTCCGTCTCGGACGAGCAGACGAAGACGTTCCTCGACATCTACAACAACAAGGCGAAGCCGCTCCCGCTGGTCCCCGCCGAGGACCAGTTCGAGTCCACGGTCGGCAAGGCGATGAACGAGATGTTCGCCAAGATCGCCACGGGTTCGACGGTGTCCGAGAAGGACATCGAGGACGCCCTGCAGACGGCCCAGGACCAGGTCTCCCAGGCCGCAGGTTGACCTTGACGGGAGGCCCGGTCCGCGTCCGACAGGTCGCGTCCGGGCCTCCCGCCCCCTCCTCGAACCCTCCCACCCAGCCGGAAGGCCTGCCCATGTCCACGACGGTCCTGCCAGACTCCGAGGCCATCGACCTGACGCACACCAAGGCGCCGACCCTCTCGGGTCCGTCGCCCCGCGGGAAGCGTGGCGTCACGTGGCTCCCGTACGCGCTCGTCGGTCCCGCGATCCTCTTCGAGCTGCTCATCCACATCGTGCCGATGCTCGTCGGCATCTGGATCAGCTTCGTGCAGCTCACCAAGTACTTCATCGCGAACTGGGGTGCCGCCCCGTTCGCCGGCCTGCGGAACTACTCCGTCGCGGTGGACTTCGACCAGGCCATCGGGCGCGGACTACTCAGCTCGTTCCTCATCACCTGCGCGTTCACGATCCTGGTCGTCGGCCTGTCCTGGGGCTTCGGCATGGCCGCCGCGGTCGCACTGCAGAAGCCGTTCGCCGGCCGCGGGCTCTTCCGCACGCTGTTCCTCATCCCCTACGCCCTGCCGATGTACGCGGGCGTCATCACGTGGAAGTTCATGTTCCAGCGTGACTCCGGTGCCATCAACCACGTCCTGGTGGACCAGCTGCACCTGTTCGGCAGCGGTGCCCCGTTCTGGCTCATCGGCAACAACGCTTTCGTGGCCGTGGTCGTCGTGGCCATCTGGAAGACCTGGCCCTTCGCGTTCCTCATGCTCATGGCGGGCCTGCAGTCCGTCCCGGCCGACGTGTACGAGGCCGCCTCGGTCGACGGTGCGAAGCCGTTCCGACAGTGGCGCTCGATCACCCTGCCGATGGTCCGCCCGGTCAACGTCACCCTCGTGCTCGTGATGTTCCTCTGGACGTTCAACGACTTCAACACGCCGTTCGTGCTGTTCGGGTCGACCGCGCAGCCCCCGGCCGCGGACCTGCTGAGCTTCCACATCTACAACGCCTCGTTCATCACCTGGAACTTCGGGTCCGGCGCCGCGATGAGCGTGCTGCTGCTCCTCTTCCTGCTCGTCGTCACGGGCATCTACCTGGCCGTCACCAACCGGAGGTCCGTCCGTGCGTGAAACAGTGGGCGCAAAGTCTTTCAAGATCATCGTCATCGCGCTGCTCACCGTCTTCACGGTGGTGCCGCTCTACGTGATGGTCACGACCGCGATCAAGCCGCTCGGCGACGTGCAGGACGACTTCACCTGGATCCCGTCGAACATCACCATCCAGCCGTTCATCGACATGTGGTCGACGGTCCCACTGGCGCGGTACTTCGTGAACTCCCTCGTGGTGTGCACGGTCGCCACGGTGTTCTCGCTCATCATCGCGACGTTCGCCGCCTACGCGGTCTCGCGCTGGAACTTCAAGGGCAAGAGCGCCTTCACCACGACGGTGCTGTCGACCCAGATGTTCCCCGGCGTCCTGTTCCTGCTCCCGCTGTTCCTGATCTTCACGAACCTCGGCAACTCGCTCGGCATCCAGCTCGTCGGCAGCTGGCTCGGGCTCATCATCACGTACCTGACGTTCACGCTCCCGTTCTCGATCTGGATGCTCGCGGGCTACTTCGAGACGATCCCGCGCGAGCTCGACGAGGCCGCGATGGTCGACGGGTCCGGCCCGATGGGTGCCCTGTTCCGGATCATCCTGCCGTCGGCCCGCCCGGGTCTCGTCGCGGTCGGGATCTACTCCTTCATGACCGCGTGGGGCGAGGTGCTCTTCGCCTCGGTCATGACGAACGGCCTCGGGTCGACGCTCGCCGTCGGTCTGCAGCAGTACTCGACGCAGACGAACGTGTACTGGAACCAGATCATGGCGGCCTCGCTCGTCGTGTCGATCCCGGTCGTGATCGCGTTCCTCGTGGTCCAGCGCCAGTTCGTCGCCGGCCTGACCGCCGGCGCGGTGAAGTAGCCGCGACCCCCTGACGGGAGGTGCCGTGTGGGTCTGCCCGCACCGCACCTCCCGTCCGTGTTGCCCGACGAGACGACAGGATGGACGCATGACGGAGACCCGCGGGCGGCAGCTGCTGCCCGGACAGACCAGCCGCGTGCACGTGTACGACGTCGAGGGTCGGAGCGCCCGCCTCGTCTTCGAGTCCCGTTCCGTGCTCGTCGAGGCGCCGAACGTCCTCGACGCGGACACCCTCGTGCTGAACGGCGACGGCGACCTGTGGCTCCTGCCGGTGCCGCCGCCCGGGACGGTGCTCGACGAGACCGCACTCGTGCCGGTGCCGATGGACGGCGTGCCGGAGATCAACAACGACCACGTGCTCGATCCGTCGGGGGAGTCGGTCGTGGTGAGCGCCCGCGACGGTGAGCTGTACCGCGTGCCGCTGCCGGCCGGCGGTCCCGGGTCCCGCATCACCGACACGGCCGCGGCCCTGCCCGTGGTGCGGAAGTACTACCTGCACGGCATCGCTCCCGACGGTTCCGCCCTGGCGGCGATCGTGGGCGAACGGACCGAGGCCGGCGTGTGGACGACGGACGTCGCCGTCGTCGACCCGGGTACCGGAGCGACGACGTTCGTGACCCGCGACGAGCACCCCGACGACGGCTGCGCCTGGACGCCCGACGGCGGCACGCTCCTGTTCAACTCCGAGCGGTTCACGCCCGGCACCGCACAGATCGCGGCGCTCCGGACCGGACCGGACGGAGCCGGATCGACCGGCCCCGTGCCGATCACCGGCGACGAGCGGGTGAACTGGTTCCCGCACGTCTCCCCGGACGGCGCGCACCTGCTCTACCTGTCGTACGAGCCGGGCGTGCAGGGGCACCCGGCCGACCACCGCGTGGAGCTCCGACTGCTGCCCGGTGTCCTGGCCTCCGGGGCACGCATCGCGGTCCTGCCGGAGACGCTCGTGGCACTCGACGGCGGGCAGGGGACGGTCAACGTGCCGCCGTGGGCGCCGGACTCGTCGTGGTTCGCCTACTGCGACTACCCGGTCGCCGACTGAGCGCTGCCCACCGCCCGGACGCTCGGATACGCGTCACGCACCCGGCCCTGCGCGATGTGCAACCGGCGCTCCGCGCGCCGCGCCACCCCTGAGTCGTGCGTCACGATGACGACCGTCAGCCCGCGGTCCCGCCACTGCCGCTCGATGAGGCCCATGATCTCGTCGCGCGTCCCCTCGTCGAGCGCCCCGGTCGGCTCGTCCGCGAGGAGCACGCTCGGGTCCTTGACGAGCGCGCGGGCGATCGCGACCCGCTGCTGCTGCCCGCCGGAGAGCTCGGCCGGCAGGTGGTCGAGGCGCTCACCGAGGCCGACCTCGCGCAGTGCGGCGGTCGCCCGCTCGCGGACCTCGGCGCGCGAGCGGTTCGCGAGGGACCCGGCGAACGCGGTCTCCACGTTCTCGAGGGCCGTCAGCGTCGGGATGAGGTTGAAGCCCTGGAACACGAAGCCGATCTCGGTGCCCCGGACGTCCGTGAGTGCCCGGTCGCCGAGCGTCGCGAGGTCCCGGTCGCCCAGCTGCACCGACCCGGTGCTCGGCCGGTCGAGCGCGCCGAGCATCTGCAGCAGCGTCGACTTGCCGCCACCGGTCGGCCCCTGCACGGCGACGAGCTGCCCCTGCGGAATCTCGAGGTCCACCCCCGCCAGGGCGGTGACGGTCCGGTTCTTCTGGCGGTAGGTCTTCGTCACGCCCGACAGGCGGTACGCGGGCCGGGAGGCGGTGGGCACGTCGCCTGTGGCGGGTGCGCTCTCGGTGGTGGTCATGGATGCTCCTGGGGCAGTCGTCGAGGGTGCTGGTGGGGAGGTCGGGGTGCTGGGAGGTCGCGACATCAGGCGACGCTCCGCAGCGCTTCCGCCGGGCGGAGCCGGGATGCCCGCCACCCCCCGATCGCGCCGGCGAGCAGCCCGCCGAGGACCGCCAGTCCGATCGCGAGCAGGATCACCTCGACCGTGACGGGTGCGTGCAGGACGACGTCGGTGGTCGCGGCGCTCTGACCGCCGCCGCCGAACCCGCCGGCTGGAGCGCCCCCGCTCGTGCTGCTGCCCGCCGCCGCGCTCGCCGCGTTGCCCGGCATGCCGCCGCCAGCGCCGGGACCGGTCCGGCTGCTGCCGGCCGCGCTCGCCGAGACCGTCGGGGCGATCACGTTCACGACGAGGATGCCGACGAGTCCGGCTGCCGCGCCGATGACGCCGCCGATCAGGCCCTGCACGAGCGATTCGCCGGCGACCTGTCGGGTGATGCGGCCGTTCGACCAGCCGATGGCCTTGAGAGTGCCGAACTCACGCGTCCGTCGGGTGACGCCGGAGATCGTGAACAGGATCGCGATGAGGAAGGCCGCCGCCAGGACGACGATCGACAGCCACCGACCGAGGTTCGACACGAGGGTCGATGCCGTGGCGAGGGAGCCGGAGACGCTCGAGGCGAGGTCGGACTCGGTGGACACGGTCGCGCTGCTGAGCTCGTCCTGCAGCGCGGTCTTGATGGTCGCGACGTCCGAGGACGACCCGGCGGAGACGTAGATCGAGGTCACCTCGCCGTCGAGGTCGGCGAGCTCCTGCGCGGTGTCGAGCGGGACGTACGTGTTCGATCCCGTGGTCGACGCGGAACCGGTCGAGGCGACGATGCCGATGACGTCGAAGTCCTCGCCGCCGATCGAGATCGTGTCACCGACGGCCTTCGACTCGCTCGTCGCGTACGAGGAGTCGAGCACGACGACGTCCTCGCCGGCGTCCGCCGTGGTGAAGGTGCGGCCCTTCGTGGTCTCGGTGCTCGTGAGCGGGCCGACCGTGTCGCCGGACACCGGGATGCCGGTCACGGTGAACGAGTCGACGCTGAACGAGCCGCCGCCGAACCCGCCACCGCCCTGGCCACCGTCGCTCGGCGGGGCACCCTGCGCCGCGCCGCTGCTGTCGCTGCTGTCGCTCTGCTGCACCTGCCCGGAGAACGTGCTGTTCTCGAGGGTGAGCACGCCCGTCGCGGCCGCGACGCCGTCGGTGCCGGCGACCGTCTCGACATCCGCGGCGCTCAGGGTCCCGGCTCCGCGGGAGACGGCCAGGCGGGACTGGGACAGGTCCGTCGAGCCGCTGTCGTCGGTGGACCCGCCGTCTGACGAGTTCCCGTTCGAGGCGTCACCGCCGAAGTCGAACGACGGCCGTCCGGTGCTGCTCGACGGAGTCTCGGTCTTCGTGACGGTGATGTCGGTGCCGACGCCGTACACGGACTGCAGCACGCTGGACTGGGCGGACTGCACGCCGCTCGCGATGGACGACACGATCACGACGAGCGCGATGGCCAACGCCATCCCGACCGCGATGACGACGGTCTGCTTCCTGCGGTTCGTGAGTTCGCGCCTGAGGTAGGTCAGGAACATGGTTCTCCTCGGTGGGGGTCGGCTCCGGGAACACCGGTCACGCGGATCGCGCGGCGGGGGCCGACGGGGAGAACCTAGGAAGGGGTGCCAAGGGCCTCCATTCCGTGCCCTATGAGGATCGTGAGGGGCCGAGGTTGCGTCGCCGGAGGTGTGGCGGAGCCGTTCGGCTCGGCCCCGTCCCCCGCCGACCCTCGGGTCGGTCTCCCGTTCGATCCACAGGGCGCATCGGGATGCGCCACAGGGGCTTCATAGGAAGCTCTCCATACTCAGAGACGTGACGATCTCCCAGCCCTCAGCAGCACCGCGCCTCACCCGTGCCGACGGTTCGCCCTTGCGCATCCTCGTCGTCGACGACGAAGCGAGCCTCACCGACCTGCTCTCGATGGCGCTCCGCTACGAGGGCTGGGACGTGCGGAGCGCGAACGGTGGCCAGGACGCCCTGACGAAGGCGCGCGAGTTCCGGCCCGACGCCATGGTGCTCGACGTCATGATGCCGGACCTCGACGGGCTGCAGGTGCTGAGCCGACTGCGGCAGAACAACGACGACACCCCGGTGCTGTTCCTCACCGCGAAGGACTCCGTCGAGGACCGCGTGACCGGCCTCACCGCGGGCGGGGACGACTACGTCACGAAGCCGTTCTCGCTGGAGGAGGTCGTGGCACGCCTGCGCGGGCTCATCCGGCGCTCGCAGATCTCGGTGTCCGAAGCCGGCGACTCGCGCATCGTGGTCGGCGACCTGGTCCTCGACGAGGAGTCGTACGAGGTCTCGCGCGCCGGGCGGACGATCGAGCTCACCGCGACCGAGTTCGAGCTGCTCCGGTTCCTCATGCGCAACCCCCGGCGTGTGCTGTCGAAGGCGCAGATCCTCGACCGCGTGTGGTCGTACGACTTCGGGGGCAAGTCGTCGGTCGTCGAGATCTACATCTCCTACCTGCGCAAGAAGATCGACGCCGGCGAGCAGCCGATGATCCACACCGTGCGCGGGGTGGGCTACGTCATCAAGCCGACCTCCTGACGCGGGTCCGCGCATGACCCTCCGTCGTCGGCTCGTCCTGAGCATCGTCGCGCTCGTCGTCGCCGTCAGCGCCGTGATCGGGGGCGGCAGCATCATCGCGCTGTTCTCCATCCAGCGCTCCGCCATCGACGAGCAGCTGCAGTACGCGACGAGCCGCGCCCAGCGGTCCGTCGAGCAGGAGGGGCCGAACGGTGCCGAGTTCGGGCGACCCTCGGGCCAGGCGGCCGGCACGCTGACCGTGTACGTCCTCGACGGGAACGTCGTCGTCGGCAACGTGCTCGACAACGCCGGACGGGTCGACCGGCTGCGGGCGGACGTGGTCGACCCCCTCGGCGGACTCCGGCTCGACGGACGGGCGCACACCATCGACCTCGGTGCGGACCTCGGGCGCTACCGGGTCACGGCCGCCACCGTCGGCCCGGCCGTCCTCGTCGTCGGGCTGCCGCTCGGCCCGGTCTACGAGAGCGTGTGGAAGCTGTTCGGCGTGGTGCTCGTGGTGACCGGGCTCGCCCTGCTCGCCGCGACCCTCGTCGCGACGGCCGCCGTCCGTCGCGCCCTCCGGCCGCTCGACCGCGTCGCCGAGACCGCGTCCGCCGTCGCCGAGATGCCGCTCGAGCGCAGCGACGCGCTCGTCGGTGTGCGGGTGCCCGACGCCGACCCCGCGACCGAGGTCGGCCGTGTGGGCACGGCCTTCAACCGGATGCTCGGACACATCGCGGGGGCCATGCAGGCACGTGAGCGCTCCGAGCAGAAGGTGCGGCAGTTCGTCGCCGACGCCTCGCACGAACTCCGGACGCCGCTCGCGTCCGTCCGCGGGTACGCCGAACTCACCCGGCGGATCGGCGGGGACCTGCCGCAGGACGTCGTCTACGCGATGAGCCGCATCGAGTCCGAGTCGATCCGGATGACCTCCATGGTCGAGGACCTGCTGCTGCTCGCCCGACTCGACGAGGGCCGGGAGATCCAGTTCGCGGACGTGGACCTGACCGGCCTGGTGCTCGACGCGGTCAACGACGCCCACGCCGCGTCGCCGGACCACCCGATCGAGGTCGACCTGCCGGACGAGCCCGTCGAGGTCCTCGGCGACGCGGCCCGGCTGCACCAGGTGATCGTCAACCTCGTCACGAACGCCAGGACACACACGCCGGACGGCACGCGGATCACCGTGGGGATCGCTCCGGTACCGCCGGCGGACGGCGGCGGCGTCGACCTGACGGTGCGCGACGACGGGCAGGGCATCGACCCGGCCTTCCTGCCCAAGCTCTTCGAGCGGTTCGCGCGGGCGGACAGCTCGCGCTCCCGGACCGCCGGGTCGACGGGACTCGGCCTCGCGATCGTCGACGCGGTCGTGCAGGCGCACGGCGGCCGGGTGAGTGTGACGAGCGAGCCCGGGGACACGGTGTTCACGGTGCACCTGCCGGACCGGACGCGGCAGCCGGTGGGAGCACCTGCGGGTTCCGGCACGTGACCCTGGTGTGGTACGGTTCTTCTCAGCCAAAGACCGCTGGTCGTCGCTGCCGTGCTCAAGCTCGGACAGTGGCCGAAGGTCCTCGTCACGAGGCAGCCCGCGCAGGTGTTCAGAACCACTCCCACTCATCGAGCGGGAGCAGCTCCGAGCCTCTGCGCCGGAGCTTTCTTCATGTGCGGGTTGTGTTCACCACAGCCATGGGACCCGGGGCTGCCAGCAAGAACCCCAAGGAGAACCATGGCGAACAAGGAAGCTGCGGTCGCCGAGCTCACGGAGTCCTTCCGTAGCTCGAACGCCGTTCTGCTCACCGAGTACCGCGGTCTCACGGTCGCGCAGCTCAAGGAGCTCCGCAACTCGATCCGTGAGCACGCCACGTACGCCGTGGTGAAGAACACGCTGACCAAGATCGCGGCCAACGAGGCAGGCATCACGTCGTTCGACGACGAGCTCGCCGGTCCGTCCGCTCTCGCCTTCGTCCACGGTGACACCGTCGCCGTCGCGAAGTCGCTGCGTGCATTCGCCAAGGCGAACCCCGAGCTCGTGGTGAAGGGCGGTTACTTCGACGGTAACCCGCTCACCGCGACCGAGGTGGACAAGCTCGCCGACCTCGAGTCCCGTGAAGTCCTGCTCGGCAAGCTCGCCGGCGCCTTCAAGGCCTCGCTGTTCGGTGCTGCGTACCTGTTCCAGGCACCCCTCTCGCAGGCCGTCCGCACCGTGGACGCCCTCCGTGAGAAGCAGGAGTCCGCGGCCTGACCAGGCACGCGTTCCACAACCACACCACGCATCAGTAAGTAGTAGGAGAAAATCATGGCGAAGCTTTCGCAGGACGAGCTCATCGAGGCCTTCAAGGAGCTCACGCTCATCGAGCTCTCGGACTTCGTGAAGAAGTTCGAAGAGGTCTTCGAGGTCACCGCTGCTGCCCCCGTCGCGGTCGCCGCGGCCGGTGGCGCTGCTGCCCCCGCCGAGGAGGTCGAGGAGAAGACCGAGTTCGACGTCGTGCTCAAGTCGGCCGGTGACAAGAAGATCCAGGTCATCAAGGAGGTCCGTGGCCTCACGTCGCTCGGCCTGGGCGAGGCCAAGGCGCTCGTCGAGACCGCCGACGCGAAGATCCTCGAGGGTGCGAACAAGGAAGCCGCCGACAAGGCAAAGGCTGCCCTCGAGGCCGCTGGCGCCACCGTCGAGCTCGTCTGAGTCCGACCTCCTGGTCACGAAGGCCGCTGCCCCTCGGGGCGGCGGCCTTCGTCGTGTGCGCGGCGCGGCGGCGGGCGGGCGGGGCGGGCGCGGGGGCGAGCGCGGGCGCTTGGCCGCGAAACCGACAGTTCTGCGCCGACCTTCGCCCCCGATCTGTCGGTTCGGCGCCTGGGAAGCGGCATCGGACGAACTGTTGCCTCGGTGTGGAGGACCGAGACCGTCCACAGATCTGCTCGCCGTGCGATCCGCGCCTCGTGGCGAGGCCATGCTGTGCCGCGTGCACCCTGCCGATGCGATCGAACTCCTGCGGACGACGAAGGCCGATCCGTCACGGGCGCGCACGCTGCAACGAGGAGCGGCAGACGGCCACTTCGTCCGGGTGCGGCACGGAGTGTACGTCCCGGCTGCAGCCTGGGCGGCGCTCGACGGGCGGTCCCGGTACCTCGTCCGGATGCGCGCTGCCGTGCCGCTGCTCCCGATCGGGGCGGTCTTCACGCGCGACTCCGCGGCAGCCGTTCTCGGCGTGCCACGCCTGACCTCGTGGCCCGAGCACGTGCACGTGACGGTCCCGGCCCTGGACGCCGACCGTCGTCGGGTCGGACTCACCCTGCACGCCGGAAGACGGCCCGCCGAGGCCGGACGCTTCCACGGGGTACCGGTGGCGAGTCTGGCGGAGACCGTCATCGAGACGTCTCGGCGTTCGAGTCTCAGCGGAGCGGTCGTGGCGGTGGACCATGCGTTGCGGAGCGGCGTACAGCGCCGAGAACTGGAAGGACTGCTGGAGAGCGGTCCCGACTGGGGGCGCGTCCGCGTCGCGAACGCGCTCGGCGTCGCGGACGAGCGGCATGAATCGGTGGGCGAGTCCTTCTTCGCGGCTCGCTGCCACGAACTCCGAGCGCCGTACATGGAGCCGCAGGTGCAGTTCGTCCGACCGGGCGGGAAGACCTACCGCGTCGATTTCTGGATGCCGTCGCTCGGGCTGGTGCTCGAGTTCGACGGCCGTCAGAAGTACCGGGACCACGGAGCTGTGCCCGGTACTGCTGACGACGTCCTGTGGAGCGAGAAGCTGCGCGAGGACGACATCCGAGCAGATGGTGACGTCCGCGGGTTCATCCGCGTGACCTGGTGGCACCTCGTCGACCCGGAGCGATTGCGGACCCTGTTCCGCATGCACGGCGTGCCCTGCCGGTGACCTGACCAGACTTGACCGAGTTCAGGTCATGAAACCGACACTCCGCCGCGGAACTCCTGCGCTGAAGTGTCGGTTTCGCGACGACGTCCCTCTCGACCCGCCTACGCGAGCGTGCTGTGGCGGCGGCCGTAGGCCAGGTACAGCACCGCGCCGGCGACCATCCAGATGCCGAAGGCGATCCACGTGCCCGCGCCGAGCGTCACGGCGAGGAACAGGCAGAACAGCACGCCGAGCACCGGCACGACCGGGAAGAACGGCACGCGGTACGAGCGGTCGAGGTCCGGCTGCGTCCGGCGGAGCACGATCACCGAGATGTTCACGAGGGCGAAGGCGATGAGCGTCCCGATGCTCGTGGCGTCCGCGAGTTCCCCGAGCGGGACCAGCGCGGAGACGATCGTCACGACGATGCCGACGATGAGCGTGTTCGCGATCGGGGTGCCCGTCCGGGGCGACACCCGCCCGAACACCTTCGGCACGAGGCCGTCCCGAGCCATCGACAGCAGGATGCGGGTCTGTCCGTAGAGCACGGTGAGGACCACGCTCGCGATCGCGACCACGGCCCCGATCGAGAACACGAGGGCGACGACGGGCTGCCCGGTGACGTCGACGACGATGCGGACGAGCGACGCTTCGTCAGCGGAGAACGACGTCCAGGACCGAGCACCGATGGCGGCGACGGCGACCAGGATGTACAGCGCGGTGATGAGCGCGATCGACCCGATGATGGCGCGTGGCAGGTCGCGGCGGGGGTCCTTCGCCTCCTCGCCGGCGGTGGAGGCCGCGTCGAAGCCGATGTACGAGAAGAACAGCCGGGAGGCAGCCGCGCTCACCCCGGCAGCACCCATGGGCGCGAGCGGCTCGAAGTTCCCGGCGCGGAACGCCGAGAACGCGACGACGACGAAGAACACCAGGAGGGCGATCTTCACGAGCACCATGAGGGTGTTCACCCAGGCGCTCTCCTTCGCCCCGGGGAGCAGGACGAGCATCGCGATGACGACGAGCGCGGCCGCGGGCAGGTTCACGAAGCCGCCGTCGCCGGGAGGCGCGGACAGCACGGTGGGCAGGTGCAGCCCGAAGACCCGCAGCGTCTCGTCGACGTACTCGCTGGCGCCGACGGCGACCGCCGCGACCGACACCGCGTACTCGAGGACCAGACACCACCCGCAGACCCAGGCGATCCCCTCGCCCATGGTCGCGTAGGTGTAGGAGTAGCTCGACCCGGACGTCGGGACGGCGCCGGCCATCTCGGCGTAGGACAGCGCCGACAGGAGCGCCGCCACACCCGCGATCACGAACGAGATCCAGACGGCGGGTCCGGCGAGCGGGACGGCCGTCCCGAGGACGACGAGGATGCCGGTGCCGAGCGTCGCGCCGACGCTGATCATCGTGAGGTGCCAGACCCCGAGTGTCCGTCGGAGCGGCTGCCCGTCGACGCCTTCGGCGGCCTCCGCGCGGAGCTGGTCCACCGGCTTGCGCCGGAGGAGCTGGTGGGCGAGTGACGGCGCGGACGACATGGGACCTCACGGGGGCGCTTGCGGTGGACGCGACATCGTCCCACGGCCCTCGGACGGGGTCCAAACCAGACGGTCCCTCCTTCCACACGGGAGGCCCGGACCGCCTCCGTCCACAGCCCTCGGCGAACGCGTCGGGCCGGGGCCGTCCGCGGGCGTACATTCATCCGAGGACGGCGCCGGACGGCGCGGAGAGGGTGCGGATGAGTCGGATGGACGCGGTCGCCGGCGGCGGCGGGATGCGCGGTGGCGGTGGCGGTGGACCCCGCGGCCGGATCTCGAGTGGCGACCCGGACGCGCAGCGTGCGGCGAACGCCGAGGCGCCGCAGATCCCGCACCTGCTGCGTCGCATCGCCGGACTGTTCGTCCCGCACCGGCGCGCGATCGTCCTGACGGTCGTGCTCGTGCTGGTCGGGGCCGCCCTCTCGGTCATCCCGCCGCTGCTGACCCAGCAGGCGTTCGACCGCGGGCTGTTCCCGCCGGAGGGCAGACCGGACGTGCCGGTGCTCGCCGTGCTGGTCGCAGCCATGATCGGGCTGTGGATCGCGAGCGCCGGGATCGGCGTGTGGCAGACGTACCTGACCGCCACCGTCGGCAACAAGGTCATGGGCGCGATGCGGATGCGGTTGTTCGGGCACCTGCAGCGGATGGAACTCGCGTTCTTCACCCGGACGAAGACCGGCGTGATCCAGAGCCGCCTGCAGAACGACGTCGGCGGCGTCGCGAGCGTCCTGAACAACACGATCTCGTCGGTCCTCGGCAACACCGTGACGGTCATCGCCGCGGTCGTCGCGATGCTGCTCCTGAGCTGGCAGATGACCCTGGTGGCGGTGGTCCTGCTGCCCCTGCTCGTCATCGCCCAGCGCAAGGTCGGCAAGGTCCGCGCCCGGATCGCCACGCAGACCCAGGAGTCCCTGTCCGACATGACCGCGATCACGCAGGAGACCCTGAGCGTGTCGGGGATCCTGCTCGCGAAGAGCTTCAACCAGCAACGTGCCGAGATCCACCGCTACGGGGACGAGAACCGCAACCAGATCGGGCTGCAGGTCCGACAGCAGATGTCCGGTCAGTGGTTCTTCGCCATCGTGCAGATCTTCCTGTCGATCATCCCGGCGGTCATCTACCTCGTGGCCGCGTACCTCGTCCTCGGCGGCGTCCCGATCACGGCGGGCACCATCGTGGCCTTCACGACCGTGCAGTCCCGGCTGCTGTTCCCGACCGTCGGCCTGCTCCGCGTCGTGCTCGACCTGCAGACGTCGGGGGCGCTGTTCGCCCGCATCTTCGAGTACTTCGACCTGAAGCCGGCGATCACGGACGCGCCCACCGCGAAGCCGGTCGACGAACGACGGGTGGGACACGTGGCGTTCGACCACGTCTCGTTCTCGTACCCGGACGGCGAAGCCGACAAGCCCACCCTGCGCGACGTCTCGTTCGAGTTGCAGCCCGGACAGTTCGCGGCCTTCGTCGGACCGTCCGGCGCGGGCAAGACGACGATCTCGTACCTGGTGCCGCGGCTGTACGAGGCGACCGCCGGTTCGGTCCGGTTCGCCGGGCAGGACGTCCGCGACCTCGTGCACGAGGACCTCATGGCGCACATCGGCATCGTGAGTCAGGAGACCTACCTGTTCCACGCGACCATCGGTGACAACCTCCGGTACGCCAAGCCGGGGGCGACCGACGCCGAACTCGAACGGGCGGCACGTGCCGCGAACATCCACGAGACGATCGCCTCGTTCCCGGACGGGTACGACACGGTCGTGGGGGAGCGGGGCTACCGGTTGTCCGGCGGGGAGAAGCAACGCATCGCCATCGCCCGCGTGCTGCTCAAGGACCCGCCCGTCCTCGTGCTCGACGAGGCGACGAGCGCGCTCGACTCCATCTCCGAACGGGTCGTGCAGGCGGCGCTGGACACCGCGGCGCGGGGCCGGACGACGATCTCGATCGCACACCGCCTGTCGACCATCCGGGACGCGGACGTGGTCTTCGTGCTCGACCACGGGCAGATCGTCGAGCAGGGGACGCACGACGAACTCATCGCCCTCGGCGGTACCTACGCGACCCTGCACGAGCAGCAGAGCGACCCCGTGGTGGCCGCCCGCGAGTGACCGGCGGCCCTCGTGGGCGCTGCTGGTCCGGCGTGGCGTGCCGGGACGCCCGGGCCGTTCGTTCGCCCTTGGCTGACACCGGCTGGGTGTTCGTCGCGGGACGGCGCACACCGGGGCACGCGACCTAGACTCTCCTGGTGCGTTACGCGAACTCCGTCATCGACCTCGTCGGCGACACACCGCTCGTCAAGCTCAACCGTGTCACCGAGGGGATCCGGGCCACCGTCCTGGTGAAGGTCGAGGCCTTCAACCCGGGTGGTTCGGCCAAGGACCGCATCGCGACGCGGATCCTCGACGCGGCCGAGGCATCCGGCGAGCTGCTCCCCGGCGGCACGATCGTCGAGCCCACCTCGGGGAACACCGGCGTCGGCCTCGCGCTCGTCGCCCAGCAGCGCGGCTACCGGTGCGTGTTCGTCCTCCCGGACAAGGTCGGCGAGGACAAGCGCAACGTCCTCACCGCGTACGGCGCCGAGATCGTCGTGACGCCGACCGCCGTCGCGCCCGACGACCCGGAGTCCTACTACTCCGTGTCCGACCGGCTCGTGCGCGAGATCCCCGGCGCGTACAAGCCGAACCAGTACGCGAACCCGAACGGTCCGCGCAGCCACTACGAGACGACCGGGCCGGAGATCTGGCGCGACACGGAGGGGCGCCTGACACACTTCGTCGCAGGTGTCGGCACCGGCGGCACGATCTCGGGCACCGGCCGCTACCTGAAGGAAGCGTCCGACGGCGGCGTCCGCATCATCGGCGCCGACCCGGAGGGCTCGGTGTACTCCGGCGGGACCGGCCGCCCCTACCTGGTCGAGGGCGTCGGTGAGGACTTCTGGCCCGCCGCCTACGACGCCGGCGTCCCGGACGAGATCATCGCCGTGTCGGACGCGGACTCGTTCGCGATGACCCGCCGCCTGGCGCGCGAGGAGGGTCTGCTCGTCGGTGGCTCGAGCGGCATGGCCGTCGTCGCCGCGCTGCGGGCCGCGGAGGACCTGACCGAGGACGACATCGTGGTGGTGCTGCTGCCGGACGGCGGCCGCGGGTACCTCGGCAAGATCTTCAACGACCGGTGGATGCGTTCCTACGGCTTCGCGGAGACCGAGGACGAGCGGAGCGTCGGCGACCTCATCGCCGGCAAGGACGGACGGCTGCCGGACCTCGTGCACGCCCATCCGTCGGACACCGTCCGCGACGTCGTCGACATCATGACGAAGTACGGCGTCTCGCAGATGCCCGTCCTGAGCGCCGAGCCGCCCGTCGTCATGGGCGAGGTCGTCGGGGCCGTCGAGGAGAAGACGTTGCTCGAGCACGTGTTCACCGGTGCCGCGGGGATGGCCGATGCGCTCACCCCGTTCGTCGGCGACCCGCTGCCCCTCATCGGGATCGGGGAGTCCGTGTCGGCCGCACGCCGGGCCCTCGAGTCGGTGGACGCCCTGCTCGTCGTCGGCGACGGCAAGCCGGTCACGGTGCTGACGCGCCACGACGTGCTCACCTACCTCTCCGAGTGACGGCGGGCGGCACCGCCGCGCCCGCGTCACCGACCACGGACGGCGCCCCATGTCAGCCGCGCCGGTACGGGACGTGAGCGACGCACCGCCGAGCCCCGCCGACACGGGCACGAGCGATGGCCGTCCGGCCCACCGCCCGCCCACTCACAGCGAGACGACCACACAGACCGCACCGAGCCTCCAGGAAGGGGCACCCGCGACATGACCGAGTTCAGCACCCGCGCCATCCACGCCGGCCAGGAGCCCGACGCCGCCACCGGCGCCGTCATCCCGCCGCTGTTCCTGACCTCGACCTACGTGCAGGACGGCGTCGGCGGCCTGCGCGGCGGGTACGAGTACTCCCGCTCCGGCAACCCGACCCGCGACTCGCTGCAGACGCTCCTGGCCGACCTGGACGGTGGCGTCGCCGCGTACTCGTTCTCGTCCGGGCTGGCGGGGGAGGACGCCCTCCTCCGTGCCTACCTGGAGCCGGGAGCACGGATCGTGATGGGCAACGACGTCTACGGCGGCACGCACCGGCTCGCGAACCGACTGCACGTGCCGTGGGGGATCGAGCTCGTCACGGTCGAGATGAGCGAGCCGGACCGGGTCCGCGCCGCGCTCGCCGACAGCCCCGCGAAGACCGTGCTCTGGGTCGAGACGCCGACGAACCCGCTCATGAAGATCGCGGACATCGAGACCCTCGCCGCGATCGGACACGAGGCCGGCGCGCTCGTCGTCGTGGACAACACCTTCGCCTCGCCGGCCCTGCAGCAGCCGCTGTCGCTCGGCGCCGACGTGGTCGTGTACTCGACGACGAAGTACCTCGGCGGCCACTCCGACGTCGTCGGCGGCGCCGTGGTGCTGCGTGACCGGGAGCTGGCCGACGCGGTGCAGTTCGTGCAGTTCGGCGGCGGTGCGATCTCGTCGCCGTTCGACGCCTGGCTGACGATCCGCGGGATCAAGACGCTCAGCGTCCGGATGGAGCGCCACTCCTCCAACGCGCAGGCCGTCGCCGAGGCGCTGCTCGCGCACCCGGCCGTCGAGCACGTGTACTACCCGGGCCTGCCGGAGCACCCCGGCCACGACATCGCCGCGAAGCAGATGCGCGGCTTCGGCGGCATGCTCTCGGTGGCGCTCACCGGTGGTGCCGAGGCGGCCAAGCGTTTCGCCGAGTCCACGGAGCTGTTCGCCCTGGCGGAGTCGCTGGGCGGTGTGGAGTCGCTCATCGGTTACCCGAGCGAGATGACGCACGCGTCGGTGAAGGGCACCGAGCTGGCGGTGCCCGAGAACGTCGTCCGCCTGTCGGTCGGCATCGAGGACGCCGGCGACCTCGTCGCCGACGTGCAGCAGGCGCTCGACCGCTGATCCCGGGGGTCCCAGGTCCCGGACACCGGGACCCCCCCCGGCACCCCCGGGACCCCGGGCCGACCCGCCGTCCTACGATGACCGGGTGACCTCCACGACGGCGACCCGGACGAGCGTGTTCGCGCCGCGGTACCTCGTGGCGACGATCGGCATGGTCGCGATCGTGGCGGTCTCGGCGTTCCAGAACCTGGCGATGACGACGATCATGCCGGTCATCTCCGAGGACCTGCACGGTGAGACGTTGTACTCGCTGAGCTTCGCAGCGCCCCTCGCCGCCGGCGTCCCCGGCATGGTCCTCGCCGGGAACTGGACGGACCGCGCGGGCGGCCGGGTCGTCGCGTGGGTGTCCGCGTCCCTGTTCGCGATCGGCACGGCGGTCGTCATGGTCGCTCCGACGATGCCGGTGTTCCTGGCCGGTCGACTCGTGGAGGGCTTCGGCGCGGGTGCGATCGACGTCGTGCTCTACGTCCTCGTGGCCCGGGTCTTCCCGGCCGACCTGCACGGCTCGGTGTTCGCCGGGTTCGCGGCCGCCTGGGTGGTGCCCGCCCTCGTCGGACCGGCGGTGGCCGGCATCGTGACGGACGCCCTGGGCTGGCACTGGGTGTTCGCCGGGGCACTCGTGATCGCCGTCGTCGCGTTCGCGTGCCTGGTCCCGACGCTGCGGCACCTGCGGCCGCCCGCACCGGAGGCCCGACCGCCCTGGCAGGGTCGGCGCATCGCCTGGTCGGTGGCCGCGTCCGCCGCCGTGCTCCTGCTCAACACCGCTCCCGACCTGCCCCTCGCCGTCCGCTCCGTGGCGGTCGGGGTGGGACTGGTCGGCGCGTGGACGGCGCTCCGTCCGCTCCTGCCCCGGCGCACGTTCACGGGCGGCGCGGGCCTGCCGTCGGTCGTGCTCCTCCGCGGGGTCCTCGCCGCCGGGTTCTTCGGCAGTGAGGCGTACGTCCCCTTCCTGCTCCAGGCGCAGCACGGCCTGGAACCCTCGGCGGCCGGACTCGCGCTCACCGTGGCCGCCCTGAGTTGGGCCGGTGCGAGCTGGTTGCACGGCCGCCTGGGGGAGCAGCGCCTCCCGGCCACACGGGCCTTCGGCGCCGGACTGGGGCTCGTCCTGGTGAGCCTGCTGTCCGCGCTCGCGGTCGCCCTGGTGGACCTGCCCGTGTGGGTGCTCGTCGCCGGCTGGTTCGTCGGCGGCGCCGGCATGGGGGTGGCGTACCCGCGGACGTCGATGCTCACGCTCCGCTTCTCGCGGGAGGGCGACGACGGCTTCGCCAGTTCCGCCCTGACGATCGCGGACGCGTCCGGCAGCGTCGTCGGGTTGGCGATCGCCGGTCTGCTGTTCACCACCGCGGGCGGCCGGGAGGAGCCGACGGCCTTCGCGCTCGTGTTCGCCGCGATGACGGTGGTCGCCCTCGTCGGGCTCGTGGCCGTGCGGCGGCTCGGACCGGTCCCACCGCCGCCACGGTCGCCGTCACCGGAGGCACCGGGCGGGTAGCCTGGCAGACCCGGACCGAGGAGGACCCGTGCGTCGCACCGCAGCAGTCGTGCTGACCGCCACGCTGGCGGTCGGCGCCCTCGTGCTCACGGGGTGCAGCGGGACGACCACGACGGCTCCGACGCCGGTGCGGAGCACCGACCTCACGAGCTCGGACGGCGGGTTCGCCGAGGACGCCGTGATCGGGGTCGTGCTGACGGCTGACGCGGCGACGCCGACCGACTCCGGTGACGGCCGTTCGCTGGCGACCCGGTTCCGCGAGGAACTCACCGAGGCCGGGTTCCGCCCGGACGTCCGGGTCGCGGGGGCCGATCAGCCCGCCCGACAGCGGGCGGCCGTGCACGACCTGGTCCGGACCGGCGCCAAGGCGCTCGTCGTCCGGGCAGCGGACCCCGACGCGCTCCGCACGGAGCTCCGGGACGCACACGACGCGGGCGTCGTGGTCGTGGCGCTCGGTGGTGCCCTGCCGTCCTCGGGCGGCGGGAACGACGGACTCGCGTCGGACTACCGCATCGACGGCGCTGACTCGGACGCCGACCTCGTCAGCCGGAGCGTGGCGATGGTGTCGTCACTGCAGCGCGGCGAGGAGCCGCGGGACGGGGACGACCCCGCGCAGTAGCGCCCCGTCCGACCGCCGGCGCGGTGGGCCGGGAGGCCCGTGGGCGGTCGGCGACGTCGGGGCGGGGCAGGGTGCCACCAGGGCGTCGAGCAGCGCCACCAGGCGCCAGGCAGCGCCACCAGGGGACGGACCGGCGACAGGGACGGGTCAGCGCCACCAGGCCGGGAACGAGCGCGTGATCGTCTCGACGAGGGCCTTCCGGGAGCGTCGAGGACCGCCGAGCCACGCCTCGATCGCACCGACGAACCCCTGCGCGACGAAGCCGGCGGCCACCTCGTCGATGATGTCCGGCTTCACCGCGGGGTCGAGCTCGTCGATGTGCATGGCACTCGACACGGTGAAGTGCCCGACCAGCAGACGGTGCAGTGAGGCGTCGTTCGGGTCGGGGAGCGCGAGGGCGTAGACGTCCCGGTGGGCCGTCACGTGGTCGATGACGGCCTCGATGCCGCGGCGGGTGATGGTGGCGAGCTCGTCGGGACCGGCCCCTCGCTCGACGGCTGCGCGGTGTGCCTCGGCGTCGTCGGCACGGATGCGGTCGAGTTCGGGTGTGAGCACGTCGGCGAGCAACGACCCGGGGGACACCGCGTGCGAGTAGAACGTCGCACGGTTGATGCCGGCGGCGCGGGTGACGTCCGCGACCGTGATCTGCGACACCGGGCGGTCGGCAGCGAGTCGGAGCACGGCCTCCTTGAGGGCAGCCGTCGTGTGCAGGATCCGAGCGTCGACCATGACGCTCCTCCCATCTCGTTCGCGGTGCTCCCGGCGCACCTCGGCCGGGAGTCCGACGCTACCGCACCGTCGGGCCGCGCCACCGGTCCGCCGCACCCTCGTGTGGACGCGCGCCGGGCCTCCCGGCCGGGGGAACCGGAGCCGAGCGACGGCCGCGCGTCCGGTCCGCGCGTCCGGTCCGCGCGGACGTCCGCGTCCGCGGTTGTCGTCGTGTCGCACCGACCCGTACCATGGTGGAACGGACCGAATCGATTCGAGCGGCCGATCCCACCCCACCGCCTGCCTTTCGGAGGATCTCGTCGTGTCCGCGCCTGCGACCACCGGCTCACTCAAGGTCATCCTGCACCCGGGCGACTCGCTCACCCGTGCGCAGCGACTCGTCTACGTCTTCGTGCTCGGCGCGCTCACGGCGCTCGGACCCTTCACGATCGACCTCTACCTGCCGGCGTTCCCGTCGCTCGAGCGGGACCTCGGCATCTCCGCCGGCGCGGTGCAGCTCACGCTCACCGCGACCACCATCGGCTTCGCGATCGGGCAGCTCCTGGTCGGGCCGTGGAGCGACAAGGTGGGCCGCCGACTCCCGCTCATCATCGCGACGAGCCTGCACGTCACCGCCTCGGTCTGCGCCGCCCTCGCGCCGAACGTCGAGGTCCTCGCGCTGTTCCGTGTCCTGCAGGGCATGGGCGCCGCGGCCGGTGGCGTCGTCGCGATGGCGACCGTGCGTGACCTGTTCGGCGGGAAGCCGCTGGTGCGCATGCTGTCGCGACTGGCGATGGTGAACGGGCTGGCCCCGATCCTCGCGCCGCTCATCGGCTCGCAGATGCTCCGGTTCTTCCCGTGGCGCGGGATCTTCGTGTTCCTCGCCTGCTACGGCCTGGCGGTCGTCATCGCCTCGATCCTGCTCATCGTCGAGACGCTGCCGAAGGAACGCCGGCAGGAGGCCGGGCACTCGACCATCGGCCAGCGGTACCGCGCGCTGTTCTCCGACCGGATCTTCGTCGGGGTGGCACTCATCGGTGCGATGGTGTTCAGCGGGTTGTTCTCGTACCTCAGTGCGTCGCCGTTCCTGTTCCAGGGGGTGTTCGGGCTCGACGCGCAGCAGTACGGCCTGCTCTTCGCCGTGAACTCGGTCGGCGTCGTCCTCGGCGTGCAGATCTCCTCGCGGCTTGCGCAGCGCGTCGGACCGCAGTGGATCCTGGCCTGTTCGACCGCGACGCTCTTCCTGGCCGCGCTGGCGATCGTCGTGCTGGACCAACTCGACGCGGGTCTGGTCGGCGTGCTCGTCCCGCTCTGGTTCTACATCGCGGCGTGCGGGTTCTCGTTCCCGCTCGTGCAGGTGATCGGTCTCGCGTCGCACGGCAAGGAGGCCGGCACCGCGGCGTCCCTCCTCGGCGCGCTGAACTTCGGCGTCGCCGGGATCATCTCGCCGGTCGTGGGTCTGCTCGGCATCTCGACGGCCACCCCGATGGCCATGGTGATGGGGACGACCGCGTTCGTCGCGATCCTCGTGCTGTGGTTCGTCGTGCGCCCGAGGACGGTCCCGGCCCTCACTCACTGAGGGCGGGCGGTGACCCGGCGGTCACTTCCGGACGAGGCCGACCGTCTCCGCGACGAGCAGTCCGCCGACGGTCAGCACGGCCGCGCCGCCGACCAACGCCACCGCCGCAGGTCGCTCGTACCACTGGCGGAGCCGGGGCCAGCGACGGGAGAACTCCCGGGCCGACATCGTGCCGTGGAGGCGCTCCGTCCGGACGTCGAACCGGTCGACCAGCCGCTCGACACCGTCGTCGCCCCACACGTCGCCCCGGACACGGAACAGCGCTTCGCCCGCGGGGTCGAGCGCGACGAGGTCACGGCTGGCGCGCTCCGCCGAGGCGCCGTGCCGGGTGACGAGCAGGACGTCGTGCACGCGGGAGCGGGCGACCGTCCGGGTGCCGGTGAGCACGCCGCGGATCGTGACGCTGTCCTGGTGGACCGCGACGAACGCGGTGCGGAGCCGGAGGTAGGCGGCGGCGACCACCGCGGCGAGCAGGAGCACGACCACGGCGACCACGGCCCCGAGTCCCGTCGGGACCGCCGACCAGACGACCGCGACCGCGATCGGCAGGGCGGAGAAGCCGATGCTCAGTCCGGTGGAGCGGACGAGTGCCGCCCGCGGTCGCACGAGTTCCTCGGCCGTGCTCGTGTCGAGCGGTGTCGCTCGCGCCGTCGTTTCCCCCACGGCAGGTCTCCTCGTCCCCGGAGTGCACGGGCGCGGCGGAGCGCCGGGCCCGCGACGGCGCCCCTGCCGTCCGATGCTGGTCGAGTGCGTCGGGTCCCTCCGGCGCGCTCGTCCGGTCAGCATAGGGGAGTGGTCGCGGCGGGGACAGGCGGTCGGCCGCTTTCCGGAGGGTCGGTCCGCGACGGGGTGCGCGCGGGTCCGCCGCCTGGGGGACCAGTGGGACCAGCGGGGCCAGCGGGACCACCCGGATCGACGCCGGCGGAACCGACGGGACCAGCGTGACCGGCCTGGCGGGCGCCCGGGCCTCCCGGCACGGCCACCGCCCGCGGTGATGAGCCCCGGAACGACGGAACCCCCGCACAGGGCGGGGGTTCCGGTTCGTGGTGCGGAGGATGGGGGATTCGAACCCCCGAGGGCTTGCACCCAACACGCTTTCCAAGCGTGCGCCATAGGCCACTAGGCGAATCCTCCGGGCGCCACCTCGCGGTGACGACACCCCATGGTACAGGTCCCGGAGGGTGCTGACGACCACCCCCGTCGGGCGTCCGTCGGACCCGTCCTCGGCCGAGGTCGAGCGCCCCGGGTCCGTCCGGGGACGAGGGCTACCCTGGGTCACGTGTCGAGCCGCATCTACATCACGTCAGCAGAGGGACACACCGGCAAGAGCACCGTCGCACTGGGGGTGCTCGAGACCCTCGCCCGGACCGTGGGGCGTGTGGGGGTCTTCCGACCGGTCGCCCGGTCGGTCGACGAACCCGACTACGTGCTCGAGCTGCTGCTCCAGCACACGGGCGTCGACATCCCCTACGACGACGCCGTCGGTGTCACGTACGACGACGTGCACGCGGACCCGGACGCCGCGCTCGCCACCATCCTCACCCGCTTCGCCGGGGTCGAGCGCCGCTGTGACGCCGTCGTCGTCCTCGGCTCCGACTACACCGACGTCGGCAGCCCGACGGAGCTGTCGTTCAACGCCAAGGTCGCGGCGAACCTCGGCGCGCCCGTGCTGCTCGTGCTCGGCGGGCGCGACTCGGCGGAGCGCGCAGCCCGATCGGCGGACGGCATGGCGCAGGTCGCCGACGTCACGACGAGCGAACTCCGCGCCGAGCACGCCCAGCTCCTCGGCGTCGTCGTGAACCGCGCCGACCCGGACGCCCTCGACGCGATCGTCGCGAGCGTCAGCACCGCCGTGCACGACCACCACCCGGACGCCCCGGTGTGGGCGATCCCGGAGGACGCGGTCCTGGTCGCCCCGACCGTGCGCGCGCTCCTCGCGGCCACCGACGCGACGCTCGTCCGCGGCGACGAGGCGCTGCTCGACCGCGAGGCCCTCGGCACCGTCGTCGCCGGCATGAGCATGGAGAACGTCCTGCCGCGGCTGATCGAGGGCGGCATCGTCGTCGTGCCGGGCGACCGGAACGACGTCCTCATCGCCACCCTGCTCGCGAACCAGTCGGAGACGTTCCCGAGCCTGGCCGGCGTCATCCTCAACGGCGGGTTCGAGACGGCCCCGCAGGTCTCCCGGCTGCTCGAGGGCCTGTCGAGCTCCCTGCCGATCGCGCAGAACGCCCTGGGCACGTACGACACGGCGCTGCGGATCACGCAGACCCGTGGTCGACTCGCCGCCGACTCCCCGCGCAAGGCCGACCTGGCACTGGCGCTGTTCGAGCGGCACGTCGACGCGGAGGCCCTGCGCGCCCGTCTGCAGCTCACGCCCTCCGGCGTCGTCACACCGCTCATGTTCGAGCACGGGCTCATCGACCGGGCCCGCGAGCACCGGAAGCACATCGTCCTGCCGGAGGGCGACGACGACCGCATCCTCCGCGCGGCCTCCACGCTCCTGCAGCGCCAGGTGTGCGCGCTCACGATCCTCGGCGACCCGGGTGCGATCCGGGCCCGGGCGACCGAGCTCGGACTCGACCTCGAGGGCGCCCAGCTGCTGTCCCCGTTCGACCCCGAGCTCCGCGAGCGGTTCGCGCAGGAGTACACGGCCCTGCGGGCGCACAAGGGCATGAGCGTCGAGCTCGCCCGCGACACGGTGACCGACGTGTCGTACTTCGGGACGATGATGGTGCAGCTCGGGCTCGCCGACGGCATGGTCTCCGGCGCGAAGCACACCACGGCCCACACCATCCGGCCGTCGTTCGAGATCATCAAGACCCGTCCGGACACCTCCATCGTGTCGAGCGTGTTCCTCATGGCCCTCGCCGACCGGGTCCTCGTCTACGGCGACTGCGCGGTGATCCCCGATCCGACGAGCGAGCAGCTCGCGGACATCGCGATCTCGTCCGCCGAGACCGCGACGCAGTTCGGCATCGAGCCGCGCGTCGCGATGCTCAGCTACTCCACCGGCGACAGCGGGTCCGGCGCCGACGTGGACAAGGTGCGCGCGGGCACCGCGTTCGTGCGGGAGCGTCGGCCGGACCTGCTCGTCGAGGGGCCGATCCAGTACGACGCCGCAGCCGACCCGACGGTCGCGAGCGCGAAGATGCCGGGTTCCCCGGTGGCCGGTCAGGCGACGGTGTTCATCTTCCCCGACCTCAACACGGGCAACAACACGTACAAGGCCGTGCAGCGGTCCGCCGGCGCCGTCGCGGTCGGTCCCGTCCTGCAGGGGCTCCGCAAGCCGATCAACGACCTCTCGCGCGGGGCCCTCGTCAGCGACATCGTGAACACGGTCGCGATCACCGCCATCCAGGCCGGCACCGCGGCCCCCGCACCCCGAACAGAAGGTGACCCCTCGTGAGCGCAGCACTCGTCGTCAACTCCGGCTCGAGTTCGTTCAAGTACCAGCTGGTCGAACTCGAGGACGAGCGCACCCTCGCCTCCGGCCTGGTCGAACGGATCGGCGAGTCGACCGGCTCGTGGAAGCACACGAACGCGCTGACGGGGGAGACCTCGTCGAACGACAGCGCCGAGGTGCCCGACCACGCCGCCGGCTTCCAGGCGATGATCGACGCCTTCCGGAAGGTCGGCCCGTCCTTCGACGAGCACCCGCCGGCCGTCGTCGGGCACCGCGTCGTGCACGGCGGCACCCGCTTCGACGCCGCCACGGTCGTCACCGACGAGGTCGAGCAGCAGATCGACGACCTGTCGAGCCTCGCACCGCTCCACAACCCGGCCAACCTCGAGGGGATCCGGGCCGCGAAGCAGGTGTTCTCGGACGTCCCGCACGTGGCGGTCTTCGACACCGCGTTCCACCAGACCATGCCGCCGCACGCCTACACCTACGCGATCCCCGCCGACCTGGCCGAGCAGTACCAGATCCGCCGTTACGGCATGCACGGCACGAGCCACAAGTACGTGTCCGAGCAGGTCGCGGTGTTCCTGGACCGGCCGTTGTCCGAGTTGAAGACGATCGTGCTGCACCTCGGCAACGGGGCGTCCGCCGCGGCGATCGACGGCGGGAGGTCGATCGAGACGTCGATGGGTCTCACCCCGCTCGAGGGTCTCGTCATGGGCACCCGCTCGGGCGACCTCGACCCCGCCGTGCTCGTGCACCTGCACCGCGAAGCCGGCATGTCGTTCGAGGACCTCGACACGATGCTCAACAAGCGGTCCGGTCTGCTCGGCCTGACCGGCAGCGGTGACATGCGCGACGTGCAGGACGCCGCGACGAAGGGCGACGAGACGGCCGAGGCGGCGCTCGCCGTGTACCGCCACCGGATCCGTCGCTACGTCGGCGCGTACACCGCGCAGCTCGGCGGGCTGGACGCGGTCGTCTTCACCGCGGGTGTGGGGGAGAACAACGCGCTGCTCCGGCGTCGTGTGCTGGCCGGTCTCGAACACCTCGGCATCGAGGTCGACCCGGACCGCAACGAACTCCACTCGAAGGAGGCACGACGGATCTCCACGGACGCGTCCCGCGTCGCCGTCCTCGTCATCCCCACGAACGAGGAACTCGAGATCGCCCGGCAGTCGGCGGCCGTCGCACTCTGACGCGCGGCCGGCGTCAGCGGCGTCCGCAGCCGACGGCCAGGAGGCCCGTCCACCGGTCCGGTGGTGGGCCTCCTGGCCGTCGTCGGGTCGGCTCGGTCAGCCGAGCGCGTGCAGGGCCGCCGGGATGGGCGTGTCCCCGCTCGTGACCTCGAACTGCTGGCCCACCGCGCTGTCGTCGAGGAGCGCGTGCAGGACCACCGCCGCCACGTCGGCGCGGGGGATCGAGCCACGCGGCACCGTCCTGCCGACCGAGACCGTGCCCTGCGGCGGGGTGTCGAGCAGGGCGCCGGGACGGACGATCGTCCACCGGAACCGGCGCATCCGGACGTTGGCGTCCGCCTCCGCCTTCGCGCGGAGGTAGACCTGGAAGACGCCGTCCTCGTCCTCGGCGGGCAACCTCGCGGCCTCGGGGTCGTACGAGTCGGCGCCCATCGCCGAGATCATCACGTAGCGGTCGATGTCGAGGCGCACCGCGGCCTCCGCGAGCAGCACGGCCGCGTCCCGGTCGACCGAGAGCTTCCGCTCGGCGCCGCTGTTCGGCCCGGCGCCGGCGGCGAAGACCACCGCGTCGAAGCCGCGGAGGCGGAGGGCGAGGTCCTCCTCCGACAGCTGCTCGAGGTCGGCGACGAGCGCCTTCGCGCCCGTCTGTTCGACGTCGGCGACGTGTGCTGGGTTGCGGACGATGCCGACGGCGTCGTGGCCGGCTTCGGTGATGAGCCGTTCGAGGATCAGGGCGATCTGCCCGTGGCCTCCGGCGATGGCGATCTTCATGCGTTCGATGCTGCTCCTCGCGTCCGGTAGAGTGTTCAGCGGCTCCTCACGTGACGCCATCCAGGCCAACTCCCCCAGGGCGGAAACGCAGCAAGGGTAACCGGGCTCTGGCGGGTGCGTGAGGAGTCTTCTTCATCTTCCGGGAGTCGTTGCGGGGGAACCGGGGCTGTGCCGGTTCCGTGCGTGAGGAGTCTTCTTCGTCTTCCGAGGAGTCGTTGCGGGGGAACCGGGGCTGTGCCGGTTCCGCGCGTGGGGAGTCTTCTTCGTTCTCCGTGGCTGTGGAGAGCGGTGCCGAGGTGTCGGCGGTGCCGACTACCCTGGTCGCGTGGTCACCGCCCTGTATCGCCGTTACCGGCCCGAGAACTTCGCCGAACTCATCGGGCAGTCGCAGGTGACGGACCCTCTCCGCACGGCGCTCCGGACGAACCGCGTCAACCACGCGTACCTGTTCAGCGGGCCGCGCGGCTGCGGCAAGACCACCTCGGCGCGCATCCTCGCGCGCTGCCTGAACTGCGCCGAGGGCCCGACCGACACGCCCTGCGGCGTCTGCCCCAGCTGCGTCGAACTTGCCCGCGGCGGCGGGGGGTCGCTCGACGTCATCGAGATCGACGCCGCGAGCCACAACGGCGTCGACGACGCCCGCGACCTCCGCGACCGTGCGGTCTTCGCGCCCGCTCGCGACCGCTACAAGATCTTCATCCTCGACGAAGCGCACATGGTGACGCCGCAGGGGTTCAACGCCCTGCTCAAGCTCGTCGAGGAGCCGCCGGAGCACGTGAAGTTCATCTTCGCGACGACCGAGCCCGAGAAGGTCATCGGCACCATCCGCTCGCGCACCCACCACTACCCGTTCCGATTGGTCCCGCCCGCGACGATGCTCGAGTACATCGAGCAGCTGTGCGCGCAGGAGTCGGTGTCGGTCGCGCCGGGCGTGCTGCCGCTCGTCGTGCGCGCCGGCGGCGGGTCCGTGCGCGACACCCTGTCCCTGCTCGACCAGCTCATGGCCGGCAGCGAGGACGGTGCGATCGCCTACGAGCGGGCGGTCGCGCTCCTCGGGTACACCGACGCCGCACTGCTCGACGACGTCGTCGACGCGCTCGCCGTGGCCGACCCGGCATCGGCGTTCTCGGCGATCGACCGCGTCGTGCAGACCGGACAGGACCCGCGGCGCTTCGTCGAGGACCTGCTCGAACGCCTCCGTGACCTGATCGTCGTCGCGGCCACGAACGAGAGCGCGGGCGCCGTGCTGCGCGGCGTCTCGCCCGAGGAGCTCGACACCATGTCCCGGCAGGCCGGGGTGTTCGGTGCGACGGCGCTGTCCCGCGGAGCCGACATCGCCAACCGTGCCCTCAGCGAGATGACCGGGGCGACCTCGCCGCGACTGCACCTCGAACTCATGGTCGCGCGCATGCTCGTGCCGGAGTCCGACGACACCCAGCGTGGTGCCCTCGCACGTGTCGAACGGCTCGAGCGTCGCGTCGGCGTCGGCGACGCCGGGGGACACCAGGCCGGACCGGCGGAGCTGCCGACGGCCGCTCCCGCCGCCGTCGCACCTGCTGCTGTTCCCGCCCGGCCGGCGACGGCCGCGCCGGCCACGACGACACCGGCGACGACGGCCGCGCAGGTACCGGCGGCACCCGCGACATCGGCACCCGTGTCGGCGGCCCCCGGTTCGACGACCAGCACGACCGCTCCGGTCGCCGGGTCCGCCCCTGCCGCAGGGACGTCCGAGCAGGCCGGGTCGCCGCAGGCAGCCCCGACCGTCGACGCCGCCCGGAGCGCGGCGGCCTCGTGGGCTGCCGCCGTCCCCGAGAGCACTCCTGCACCGGCGGCGTCCCCGTCCCCGCAGACCAGCGATGGCCAGGCGTCGCCGTCGTCCACCGGTGTCGGCACCGTGATCGGTGACGAGCCGGCCGTGCGGTCGGTCACCCCGGTGGGCCTCCAGCAGATGCGCGACACCTGGCCGCAGATCGTCGAGCACGTCCAACGAGCCAAGCGCTCCGCGTGGGCGGTCGTCGCGACGGCGCAGGTCACCGCGCTCAAGGACGACGTCCTCACGCTGACCTTCCCGAGCCAGCAGGACGTGGCGTCGTTCAAGGAGATGAGCGACCCGAACACGAGCGTCAGCGAGCACCTGCGTGCCGCGATCAACGACGTGCTCGGCTTCCGGGTGAAGTTCGTCGCCCGCGGGCCCGGAGGCGGTGCAGCCGGAGCCGGTACGACGCGACCGCCGAGCCCGCCGACGCAGGCCGCGCCGACCCAGGCTGCTCCGTCGCAGGCTGCTCGGACGCAGGCAGCTCCCCAGGCCGGTGCGGGGCGAGCCGAGGTACGCCAGGCAGCTCCGGCGCAGTCCGCCCGCACGCAGGACGCTCCGGCGCAGGCGGCGCCCGACCGACAGGGCGGCCCGAGCGGCGCCCCGGTGTCCCGCTCCCAGCAGGAGGCGCCGAGCGCCGGTGCCTCGGCGCCGTCCGCCGGATCGCGACCTGCCGCCCGCCAGGGCACGACGGTGGACCGTCCGTCGGGCTCCGGCTCGACACCGGCCGTCGACCGCTCGGAGGGCCGGTCGACGGAGCGCACCGCCCCGCAGCGGGACGCCACTGCCCGGCAGGACGCCGAGCCGCAGGACGCCGCTCCGCAGGACGCCGGCCCGGTCACGGAGTGGGCCGTCGCGACCATCCCCGCCTCGGACCCGACGGCCGGTGCCGTCCCCGAGGACATCGAGCCGTCGTGGGCCGCCCCCTTCGGTACCGTGCCCGCCGACGCAGCCGTCGCGCCGGCCGAGCGGACGGCGCAGCAGCCGGCGCCGGACGCTGCTCCCGCCGCCTCGGGTCCGGTCGGTGCACCTGCCCGAACCGGGAGCGACGACCAGGCGATCCGTGCCGACGCGGTCACGCAAGGCGGGCCTCCCGGCCGAGACACACCCCGGACCGCACCCGGCGTCCCCTCGGATGCCGTGCCGGTCGACGACTACCCGCTCGACGACGAGCCGTTCGACGACGGTGCGCCGTTCCCGGACCCCGGTCCGGGTGGTGGTCGCCCGGCGCAGACGGCTCCGCAGCAGCAGACCGCTCCCCGTCAGCAGTCGGCGCCGCCGCGGACGGCGCAACCGTCCGGTGGCCAGCAGCAGCCCACCGCGCAGCCGCGGCAGCAGGGGCAGCAGGCCGCCGGCAACCAGTCCGGTGTCCGCCGGACCGCCGTGCCCGGGCGCTACGGCGAGGCCGTCGTGCGTGAGATCCTCGGCGCGCAGTTCATCGAGGAGACGTCGCTGACCGAGGGGGGTGTCTGATGTACGACGGCATCGTGCAGGACCTCATCGACGAGTTCGGGCGTCTGCCCGGCATCGGGCCGAAGTCGGCACAGCGCATCGCGTTCCACATCCTGCAGACCGAGTCCTTCGACCCGACCCGGCTGTCCGAGCTCCTCGGCACGGTGAAGGAGAAGGTCCGGTTCTGCGAGGTGTGCGGCAACGTCACCGAGAACGTCCGGTGCAGCATCTGCCGCGACCCACGTCGGTCGCCGAGCACGATCTGCGTGGTCGAGGAGGCCAAGGACGTCGCGGCGATCGAGCGCACGCGGGAGTTCCGCGGGCTCTACCACGTGCTCGGCGGTGCGATCAGCCCGATCGACGGTGTCGGCCCGGACGACCTGCGCATCCAGCAGCTCATGGTGCGGCTCGCGGACGGGACCGTGGACGAGGTCATCATCGCCACCGATCCGAACCTCGAGGGCGAGGCGACGGCGACGTACCTCAGCCGCCTCCTCGTGCCCATGGGCATCCGGACGACCCGCCTGGCGTCCGGTCTGCCGGTCGGTGGCGACCTGGAGTACGCCGACGAGGTGACGCTCGGCCGCGCGTTCGAGGGTCGACGGGTCGTCGGCGGCTGATCCGACCGCGCGGGATCGTTGCGTCGCGACCCGCTCCGACGCAACATCCGAGGAACACCGGCTACGATCGTCGAGCCGCGTGACGTCGCGGTGAACCGTCCCCAGGAGTGCGTGCCCGTGGCCTTGATCGTGCAGAAGTTCGGTGGTTCGTCCGTCGCGGATGCCGAGAGCATCAAGCGCGTCGCGAAGCGCATCGTCGAGACGAAGAAGGCCGGCAACGACGTCGTCGTGGCGGTGTCCGCGATGGGGGACACCACCGACGAACTCGTCGACCTGGCACACGAGGTCACCCCGATCCCGGCCGGGCGGGAACTCGACATGCTCCTGACCGCGGGCGAGCGCATCTCGATGGCGCTCCTCGCGATGGCGATCAAGAGCCTCGGCGTCGAGGCCTCGTCGTACACGGGCAGCCAGGCGGGCATGCTCACCGACGCGCAGCACGGCAAGGCCCGCATCGTGGACGTCACCCCGAAGCGGGTGCGTGAGGCGCTCGACGCCGGCCACGTCGCGATCGTCGCGGGCTTCCAGGGCTTCAACCGGACCACCGGTGAGATCACGACGCTCGGACGCGGGGGGTCGGACACGACCGCCGTGGCCCTCGCGGCCGCGCTCGACGCCGACGTCTGCGAGATCTACACCGACGTCGACGGCATCTTCACCGCCGACCCGCGGATCGTCCCGAAGGCCCGGAAGATCGACCGCGTCACGACCGAGGAGATGCTCGAGCTCGCGGCGTCCGGCGCGAAGGTCCTCTACATCCGCGCCGTCGAGTACGCCCGACGGCACGGCGTCACCCTGCACGTCCGTTCCTCGTTCAGCAACGTCGAGGGCACCATCGTCTACAACCCTGCCGAGGGGGAAACCGTGGAAGAACCGATCATCACCGGCATCGCCGGAGACCTCTCCGAGGGCAAGATCACCGTCGTCGGCGTGCCCGACCAGCCCGGGAAGGCGGCTGAGATCTTCACGATCGTGGCGCGCGCCGGGGCGAACATCGACATGATCGTGCAGAACGTGTCGGCGGCCTCGACGGGGCGGACCGACATCTCCTTCACGCTGCCGAAGGACCAGGGCCAGAGCGTCCTCACCGCGCTCGAGGTGTCGAAGTCCGACATCGGGTACGAGGGCATCCAGTACGACGACCAGATCGGCAAGCTCGCACTGGTCGGTGCCGGCATGCGGACCAATGCGGGTGTCTCGGCGCAGCTCTTCCGGGCCCTGCACGACGCGTCCATCAACATCGAGATGATCTCGACCTCCGAGATCCGCATCTCGGTCGTCACCCGTGCCGACACCCTCAACGAGGCGATGCGCGTCGTGCACGAGGCGTTCGGGCTGGACGCCGACAACGAGGCCGTCGTCTACGCCGGCACCGGCCGCTGAACCGAGCAGGAGCACGACCATGACCGACACCCAGCTCACCGTCGCCGTCGTCGGCGCCACCGGACAGGTCGGCGCCGTGATGCGTCGGCTGCTCGAGGAGCGCGACTTCCCGGCCACCACGGTCCGGTTCTTCGCCAGCGCCCGTTCGGCCGGCACGACGCTGCGCTTCCGTGGCGAAGAGATCGTCGTCGAGGACTCCGAGACGGCCGACCCGTCCGGCATCGACATCGCCCTGTTCTCCGCGGGTGCGACCGCGTCGCGCTCCCTCGCGCCGCGCTTCGCCGCCACCGGCGCCCTGGTCATCGACAACTCCAGCGCGTGGCGGATGGACCCGCAGGTCCCGCTCGTGGTCAGCGAGGTGAACCCGGAGGCGATCGACGACGCCGAGAAGGGCATCATCGCCAACCCGAACTGCACGACGATGGCGATCATGCCGGTCCTCAAGGTGCTCGACACCGAGGCCGGCCTCCGTCGCCTCGTCGCCACGACGTACCAGGCCGTGTCCGGCAGCGGCCTGGCCGGGGTCGAGGAACTGCTCGGCCAGGCCCGCGCGGCGCTCGAGCAGGACACCGCGGCGCTGACTCACGACGGGTCCGCCGTCACCTTCCCGGAACCGGCGAAGTACGTCCGGCCGATCGCCTTCGACGTGGTCCCGCTCGCGGGCAGCATCGTCGAGGACGGCGAGGGTGAGACCGACGAGGAGAAGAAGCTCCGCAACGAGAGCCGGAAGATCCTCGGCCTGCCGGACCTGCTGGTCGCCGGCACCTGCGTCCGTGTTCCCGTCTTCACCGGCCACTCGATCTCGGTGAACGCCGAGTTCGACCGTCCGCTGTCGCCGGAGCGCGCGACCGAGGTGCTCGCCGCCGCCCCCGGCGTCGAGCTCTCCGACGTCCCGACGCCGCTGCAGGCGGCCGGGCAGGACCCGTCCTTCGTCGGACGCATCCGTGCCGACCAGTCCGCGCCCGAGGGACGCGGCCTGGCGCTCTTCGTCAGCAACGACAACCTCCGGAAGGGCGCCGCGCTCAACGCGGTCCAGATCGCCGAGACGGTGGTCGCCAAGCGGACGGTCACCGTCTGACCCGACGGCCGCACGACGGACGGGAGGCGGGCCCCGCCGGCCGGTACCGGCGCGACGCGCCAGCGGCGCGACGGCCGTGCCTGGAGGGACGGTGCCGGCTGGTACCGCGCCTCCCGTCGTCGGACAGGCAGCGGCGGTAGGCTCGACGGGTGGCAGTGAAGCAGGTGGACCCCATCGATGTCGTCCTCGTCGGCGGAGGGATCATGAGCGCCACGCTCGCCGCGATCATCCACCGGCTCGAGCCGGACTGGACGATCCGCGTGTACGAGCGGCTGGGCAGTGCGGCGCAGGAGTCCTCCAACCCGTGGAACAACGCCGGGACGGGCCACTCGGCGCTGTGCGAGCTCAACTACACGCCCGAGCTCCCCGACGGCCGCGTGGACATCGCCAAGGCCGTGACGGTCAACGAGCAGTTCCAGGTGTCCCGGCAGTTCTGGTCGCACCTGGTCGAGGACGGGACGTTGCCCGACCCGACGAGCTTCATCAACCCGACGCCGCACATCTCGTTCGTGTGGGGCGCGGACAACGTCGCGTACATGCGCGCGCGCTACGACGCCATGAAGGACCACCCGCTCTTCGCCGGGCTCGAGTACAGCGAGGACGCCGAGCAGATCCGGAAGTGGGCACCGGCCCTCATCCCGGGGCGCAAGAAGGACCAGCCGATCGCGGCGACGTACTCGGCGGCGGGCTCCGACGTCGACTTCGGGTCCCTCACCCGGCAGCTCTTCGACCAGCTCGAGATCGACGGCCTGCAGTTCGAACCGTCGCACCGCGTGACGAAGATCGCCCGCTCGAAGGTCTCCGACGGCTGGGTGCTCGACGTCCGCAACGAGGTCGGTCGCTCGAAGCAGCGCATCGCGGCGAAGTTCGTGTTCGTCGGTGCCGGCGGCGGGGCGCTGCAGCTGCTGCAGAAGTCCGGCATCCCGGAGATCCGCGGCTACGGCGGCTTCCCGGTGTCCGGCGAGTTCCTGCGCACCGACGACCCGGAGGTGGTGCAGAAGCACGCGGCGAAGGTCTACGGCAAGGCGAGCGTGGGGGCTCCGCCGATGTCGGTGCCGCACCTGGACACCCGCATCGTCGACGGGCAGGCGTCGCTCATGTTCGGACCGTACGCGGGGTTCAGCCCGAAGTTCCTCAAGCAGGGGTCGGTGCTCGACCTGTTCACGTCGATCCGCCCGCACAACCTCCGTCCGATGCTCGCGGTCGCGTTCTCGAACTTCGACCTGGTGAAGTACCTGGTCGGGCAGCTCCTGGCCTCGAAGCGCACGAAGTTCGACGCGCTCCGCGAGTTCATGCCGAGCGCACGGCCGGAGCACTGGCACCGCATCACCGCGGGGCAGCGGGTGCAGGTCATCAAGCCGGACCCCGAGAAGGGCGGTGTCCTGCAGTTCGGCACGCAGGTCATCACGTCCGGGGACGGGTCGATCGCCGGCCTGCTCGGTGCCTCCCCGGGAGCGTCCACCGCGGTCCCGATCATGCTCGGGCTGCTGCAGCGGTGCTTCCCGGACCGGTGGGACGGCTGGCAGGCGTCGGTGCGCGAGATGGTGCCGACGTACGGTCAGGACCTCGGCGACGACGCGGCCCTGGCGAGCGCCACGTTGGACCGTACGGCGGCGGTGCTGGGCCTGCACCGCTGACATCCCCCTCCTTGCGCCTCGTTCGAACGTGTGTTCGAATGGGAGCATGCGTTGGGACGGGCAGGCGATCACGGCCGAGCGGAGCGACATGCTCCCCGGACTCGAGTTGAACAGCGGGTTCGTCCGGAGCGTGACGACCCCCGAGTTCGTCGGGGTGACCTTCCACGAGGTCCTGGCGAAGTCCGCGCTGAACAAGGTCGGGGGAGCGGACGGCGGCACGTGGGGGTGGACGATCAACCCCTACCGCGGCTGCAGTCATGCCTGCGTGTACTGCTTCGCCCGTCCGACCCACACCTACCTGGAGTTCGACGGCGGGGCGGACTTCGACCAGCAGATCGTCGTGAAGACGAACGTCGCCGACGTGCTCACCCGGGAACTCGCGAAGCCGAGCTGGGACCGGCACCCGGTCGCCCTCGGCACGAACACCGACCCGTACCAGCGCGCAGAGGGACGGTACCGGCTCATGCCGGGGATCATCCGCGCCCTGGCCGACTCCGGCACGCCCTTCAGCATCCTCACCAAGGGCAGTCTGCTCCGACGGGACATCCCGCTCCTGGTCGAGGCCGCGAAGTCCGTCCCGGTCGACATCGCGATGTCCATCGCGGTGTACGACGACGACCTGCAGCAGTCCGTCGAGCCCGGCACCCCGACGACCTCTGCACGCCTGGCCACGGTGCGGGCGGTCCGCGACGCCGGGCTCGACTGCTCGGTGTTCCTCATGCCGGTCCTGCCGTACATCACGGACACGCGGGCGCATCTGCAGCACGCGGTCGGGCGCGCGGCTGCCTCCGGCGCGACGAGCCTGATGTACTCCGCGCTGCACCTCAAGCCCGGGATCAAGCCGTGGTGGTACGAGTGGCTGGGCCGGACGCACCCCGACCTCGTGGGGCGCTACCGGGCCATGTACCTCGACAACACGTACGCGCCGAAGGACTACCGGCGCTGGCTGGCCGAGCGGGTCCGGCCGATCCTGCACGAGCACGGCCTGTCCCTGGGAAAGGTCGACCCGGCGACCGGATCGATGGGGTTCTCGGACGACGCCGTGCCCCGGACGTCGGACCAGTCGCCGCTCAAGCGCGCGGACCCCGGGTACGCCCACCGCGCCGAGTACCGGCCGTCGAACGGGCTCGGCCCGGGCACCGGGGCCCCCGGTGTGGCCGCTTCTGCCCCGGCCTCGGCGGAGGCGGGTCGGCCGACGGGCCCGACCCGGCTGACGGAGGCGACCCGTCCGACGGGTGCGGTCCGCGAGACGGGTGCGGTCCGCACGGCGGAACCGCGTCTCTTCTGATCGTCGATCCCGCTTCCGGGGGACAGTGGCCCGTCGGTGGTCGCCGTTACCATGGACGAGTCCGCCGCCTGGCGATCTGATCGGGGTACACACCAGCACCCATCGTGGTTGGATCGAAGACGGCGCCCCCGCCGCTGACGGACCACCCCACGGTCTGACGCGGCGGTGAGCACTCGGAGTCCGAGTGCTCCGTGACCCCTCGACCGCACGGAAGGACAGCCCCGGTGCTCGGCATCCCCACGCATCTCGCCCCACGGGTGAACGCGTGGTCGACCGTGCGCGCCTTCCACGCAGCCGCGATCGGGTCCCTCGTCGCCGCTGCGCTCCTGCTGCTGCTCTACCGCGTCGACGCTCCGACGGACCACGTCCTCGGCGCGGTGCTCGCCGTGGTCCCCATGCTCGTGATGATCGGTGTCCACGTCCACGTCGGCACCTGGCGGTCGGCGGCTGCGTTCCTCGTCGTCGGGGGGATCTGCGCGTACTGGTTCGCGACCGTCGTGCAACGCGAACTCGCCGGGGTCCCGTGGGTGACCTCGTACCTGCTCTCCCTGGTCGTCGTGCCGCTCGTGCTCATCGGCGGCACCGGCAGCGGGACGCTCCGCGTGGTGCTCTGGTCGGTGTCCGGCTTCGTCGTGGGCCGGGTCGTGACGTCGGTCGTCGCCGCACAGGCCGGCGGCCCCGACCACCCGCTCGTGCTCGCGTGGGTGACGCTCGGGTTCGTCATCGGTCTCGTGGTGGCGGTGAACCGGTCGACCACGCGGTCCGAGCGCATCCAACCCGAGCTGCTGCGGTCGGCCCGCGAAGAGCACGTGACGGCGTACCGGGCGGGGATCGAGGCCGAAGCCGCGGCCATCCTGCACGACACCGTCCTGAACCACCTCAACGCGATCGCGTTGGCGCCGGCCGGTCCGATGAACGAGCACCTCGTGCAGACGATGGAGGCGGACGTCGCGATGCTCACCGGGCGTGCCTGGCTCGCGGCGGACGGTCCGGCGGCGGACGACGGCGCCGACGACACGACCACGGTCGCGGTCGCGGCCTTCGACCGCATGCTCGACGAGCAACGATCCACGGGGTTGCAGATCACCGTGACCGGTGACCCGGTGTCGGTCGCCCGGCTCGACCCACAGGCGATGACCGCGGTGCTCCGTGCGGTCGCCCAGTGCCTGACGAACGTCCGCAAGCACGCCGGCACCGACGCGGCCGAGGTCAGTGTCTTCGACGACGGCCTGGCGTGCACCGTGATGGTCGTGGACGACGGGCGCGGGTTCGACGAACAGGCCACCGGAGCCGACCGTATGGGGCTCCGCAACTCGGTCCGCGAGCGCATCGGCCGGGTCGGCGGGGACGTGCAGGTGTGGTCCTCGCCCGGGTCCGGGACGAGCGTCATGATGAGCGTGCCGTACGCGTCGGCGAACGCCCCCGTGCCCCTCCGACCGCACGACGACGTGGAGCGGGCCTCGTGAGCCGCACCACGCGCCGCGGTCCGGGACGACGGACCGCGCAGCAGTACGACCCGCTCGGCGCGATGGGGTCCCGACCGCTCGCGGTCGTCCTCGGTGCCGGCGGCGTGCTCTGGGCCTCCCTGGTGTCGATCCTCGACCGTGACGTGGTCGGCGCGCCGACGTTGAGCGCCCTGACCGTCCTGTTGCTCGCCGCCTCCGCGGTCGTCGTGTTCACCGCCTCCAGTCCGTTCCGGGCGCCCTTCACCCGGTGGGCGTTCGTCGCCCACGTCGCACTGCTCGCGCTCGCGACCGTGACCGCGGCGGCCGCGCAGTGGGGTCCCGACCGGTCGCTCGTGAACGACTTCATGGTGCTGCTCGGTGCGATCGGCATCGTGGTCGTCGCTCCGTACCGTCCGTGGACGGACCTCGTCGCGGGCGGTCTCGCCCTCGCCGTCGTGGGGGCCGCCACCGGTGGGGCGGTCGCGTTCGTGCACCCCGCGGGCGTCCCGGTGCCGGTCGCCGCGTTCCTGGCCGCCGCTCCGACCCTCGTCCTCACCGCCGCGTCGGCCGTGTTCGCCCACACCTTCGCCGGTCTGGCGGAGCGCGTGCAGATCCGTGCGGGGTCGTACTCGGTGGAACGTGCCGAACGCGACGGCATCACGTCGAGCGTGCAGCAGGACCGGTCGACGATCCTCGCGCGGGACGTGGCCCCCTTCTTCGCCGAGCTCCGCACGCGGACGACGCTGACGGACGCGGACCGGGCGCGGGCACGGGCCATCGCCGACGGCATCCGGCAGGTCATGGTCGCCGAGGCGGACCGCACGTGGTTGGAGTACGCCGTGCGCATCGCGGGGGACCCCGCCGCCACCGTCGTCGACCCGCTCGGCCTCGCTGCGGCGATGGACGCCGACCAGCGGACCGTCGTCCGGACCTTCGTGCGCGTGGTGCTCGCGGCCGACACCGTCGACCCGGCCGGCGTCCGGGTGACGGTCGCGCCTCCCGACCCGTCGGCTGCGGGCAGCGCGGTCACGATGACCTTCGACGTCGCCGTGGCCGACTCCGACGTCGGCATCCACCGGGCGTTCGATCCGTACGTCGCCGTGCTCCGCGTGACGTTCCCGGACCTCGACGTCGCCGTCCGACCATCGTCCCTGACATTAAGGTTCTCGTATGACCAGCACTGACCCGACCCGGTTCCCGGAGGGCGGTCCCGCCATGCCGGCCCCGGGTTCCCGCCGGGTGCGTTTGGCCATCCTCGACGACCACGAGGTCCTGCTCGACAGCCTGTCGAGCTGGATCGCGGTGAACGCCTTCGACTTCGACCTGGCCCTCACCGCACACACCTGGCTCGAGATGGTGCACAGCGACAGCTTCCCGACCGACCTGGTGTTCCTCGACTTCCAGCTCAAGGAGCCGGTGTCGATCGAGGCCCGCGTCCGCACGTGCCGAGCAGCCGGGGCGAAGGTGATCGTCCTGTCGAGCGTCGACGCCCGCGAGTCCCGCGACCGCTCCCTCGCAGCCGGTGCAGCGGCGTTCCTCTCGAAGTCCCTGCCGATGCGCGAGGTGATGGACATCGCGCGTGAGGTGATGGGCGTCGCGCGTGAGACGCCGGCACAGCGCGAATGGCGTCCGCTGCCGACGGGGGCGAGCGCCCACCAGCGTCCGAAGCTCAGCCACGGCGAGGAGGAAGCGCTCCGCCTGTACGTGTCGGGCTACTCGACGAACGAGGTCGCGGCACAGATGAACGTGCAGTACGAGACCGCCAAGACGTACCTCCGCCGTGTCCGTGAGAAGTACGCGAAGGTCGGCCGTCCGGCGTCGAAGAAGTCCGACCTCATCCGTCGCGCGGCGGAGGACGGGTTCCTCGCGTAGTGGCCAAGCTCTACTTCCGCTTCGGCGCGATGAACAGCGGCAAGAGCACCGGGCTCCTGCAGGCTGCGTACAACTACGAGGAGCGCGGCCAGCGCGTCCTGCTCGCCAAGCCCAGCGTCGACACCAAGGGCGACCGCGAGATCGTCTCGCGGCTCGGCGTGACGCGGACCGTGGACGTCGTGCTCCCCGCCGAGGCGGACGTCCGTGCTGCGGTGGCCGAGGCGGGCGCGACCGATCCGGAGTCGGCAGCACTCGACGGCATGGTCCGGCCGGTCAGCTGTGTGCTCGTGGACGAGGCGCAGTTCCTCACGCCCCGGCAGGTCGACGACCTGCTCCGGATCGCCGTCCTCGACGAGATCCCCGTCCTCGCGTACGGCATCCGCACCGACTTCCGCACCGAGGCGTTCCCCGGCAGCCGTCGCCTCCTCGAGGTCGCGCACTCCCTCGAGGAGCTCAAGACCATCTGCCGCTGCGGGCGCAAGGCCGTGTTCAACGCCCGGAAGGTCGACGGCCGGTTCGTGTTCGACGGGTCACAGGTCGCGATCGACGGCGTCGACGTCGAGTACGAGTCGCTCTGCGCCAACTGCTACCTCACCGAGTCCGGCGGCCGGTTGGACGGCGAGACCGGACACTGAGCCCGGTCCGGACAGGAGAGCCGGTCCGGACAGGAGGCGCAGACCGGACCGATCCCGGGCCTCCCGTCCGACACGTGTCCCGGAATGAGCGCGCGGCGCGGCGCGTTGCTGTGGACATGAGTGACGCACCCCTGCACCTTTCCGTCCTCGACCTCGCGACGCGCGAGTACGGGCAGTCGAACACCGAGGCCCTGCAGGGCTCGATCGACATGGCCGTCCGGGCCGAACAGCTCGGCTACGAGCGCTTCTGGGTCGCGGAACACCACGGCATGCCGGGCATCACCTCGTCCGCGCCGGCGGTCCTGCTCAGCGCCGTCGGTGCCGCGACCTCCACCATCCGCATCGGTTCCGGTGGCGTCATGCTGCCGAACCACGCCCCGCTCGTCATCGCGGAGCAGTTCGGCACCCTCCGAGCGCTGTACGGCGACCGGGTCGACCTCGGCATCGGCCGCGCGCCCGGGACGGACGGCGCGACCGCGATGGCCCTCCGGCGGACGGACCGGCTCGACGTCGACGACTTCCCGCAGCAGCTGGCCGACCTGGTCGGCTTCTTCACCGGTATGGAGGAGTCGAACCCGCTCGCCCGCATCCGTGCCGTGCCCGGTTACGGCGACGTCCCGGAGTTCTGGCTGCTCGGCTCGTCGGGCTACAGCGCACAGGTCGCCGGGGCGCTGGGGATCCCGTTCGCCTTCGCGCACCACTTCGCGTCCGACAACACGGAGGCGGCGCTCGCGCTGTACCACCAGGCGTTCCGACCCTCGCGTTTCCGTTCCGAGCCGCTCGCGTTGATCGGCGTGCAGGTCGTCACCGACGAGGACCCGGCCGTCGTGGACGAGCAGAGCGCGCCCGGGATGATCTCGTTCATCCGGATGCGTCAGGGCGCGAAGCCCGAGCCGGTCTCGATGGAGGAGGCCCGCGCGTACGAGTTCTCCGACCTCGAGCGACGGTTCATCGCCGCCCGGACGGAACGTCAGGCGTACGGCTCCCGGGACCAGGTCGCGGCGAAGATCAACGAGTTGGTCGAGTCGACCGGCGCCGACGGGGTGATCGTCGCTCCCGGGGCCGCGCAGGCACGCTACCGGCACCAGGCGCTCGAGGTCGTGGCGGGGCTGCACGCCGAGGGGCGGCTCGTCCGGCCGGGCGTCGCCGTCGCCTGACGCCGCGCGGACCGGGTGCGCGCCGGCGAGCAGCTTGGACCGTCCGCACGACGCCGGCTTGCGCGACGCGGGCTTGCGTGGCGCGTTCTGGACGTGCACAACAGGAACCGGCCCGAACCACGGACTCCCGTGGTTCGGGCCGGTTCCTGTTGTGCCGACGAAGTCCGGCGGCGCCGGAGAACTCCGGGAACGGCGAAGGCCCCGGCTTCCTGAGAAGCCGGGGCCTTGTGTGTCGGGGTGACAGGATTTGAACCTGCGACCTCGTCGTCCCGAACGACGCGCGCTACCAAGCTGCGCCACACCCCGCGGTGTGATCACTCCGTTCCCGGAGCAACCCCAGAAGTCTATCCGATGATCGGGGGTGCTCACGACCACGCGGTGTCGGCCGGGCGCGTCGCGATCGACGGGGGAGCGGTCAGGTGCGGGCCGTCAGCGTGACGACGACCGCCTCCGGCCGGACGGCGAACCGCACGGGCGCGTAGATCGAGGTCCCGAGTCCGGCCGACACGTTCAACCAGGACCAGTGCGTGCGGTTCTGCCACTGGTGCAAGCCGCTCGCGTACCGGCGCGGCAGGTCCGAGTTCGTCACGAGCGCGCCGACGCCCGGGACCGCCACCTGGCCGCCGTGCGTGTGCCCGGCGAAGACGATGTCCGCGCCCTGTGTCACGAAGGCGTCCAGGACGCGACGGTAGGGCGCGTGCGTGACGCCGATGGAGACGGGGGAGGGGCCGCTCTCGTCCTCCGACCACGGCACCTCGGAGCGCATCTCGTCGACGTTCGCCGGCAGGAGGTCGAGCCGGTCCCAGTCGCGGTGTGCGTCCGACGTGCCGAAGAGCTCGAAGCGCGACCCGCGGATCTCGACGGCACGGGCGTGGTCGTTGAGGTCCAGCCACCCGAGGGACTCGAAGAAGGCCGTCTGACGGTCCACGTCGAGCTTCGCCGGCTCGGCATGGGCCCGCATGGTGCTCGGCCCGGCGAGGTACTGCGCGGGGTTGCGGGGTGACGGTGCGAAGAAGTCGTTCGACCCGTAGACGAAGGCGCCCGGGATCCCGCGGAACGGCTCGAGGGCGTACTCGACGGCGGCGTTCGCGGTCGCGTGGCCGAGGTTGTCGCCGGTGTTCACGATGAAGTCCGGCTCGACCAGGCTGAGGTCGCGGATCCACTGCTGCTTGTCCGACTGCCACGGGGCCATGTGGATGTCGGACAGGTGCAGGACGGTGACGTCCCGGGAGCCGACCGGCAGCACCGGGACGGTCTCCCAGCGGATGGTGTACGCGCGGCGCTCCACGAGGGAGCCCCAGGCGGCGGAGGCGACTCCGAGCGCGGCGCCCGCGGCGAGGACGCCGAGGGCACCACGCGCTCGGGTCACCGGCAGCCCTTCGGCGACTTGCCGTTCTTGTTGCCGTACACGGACAGGGTGATCCCGGTGTCCTTCGACACCGCCGTGCCCTGGCCGGGGTCGACCGCGGCCACGAGGCACTCGTTGTCGCCGTTCCCCTCGGGGTAGTCCTTCGACACGGAGACGTTCGTGAACCCGGCGTCGGCGAGGGCGTCCTGCGCGTCGCCGATCTGCTTGCCGGTCACCTCGGGGATGGCGGCCTGTGAGCCGTCGGTCGTGTACACGGTCACGCTCGACCCCTTGGAGAGCTGCAGCCCGGCTGCCGGGTTGGTCGAGAGGACCGTGCCCGGCGTACCGCCGCCGGCCTGGACGCCGCCGTCCACGTAGGTCAGGCCGGCCGCTGCGATCGCTGCCCGAGCCGCTTCCGGGGTCTGACCCTGGACGTTCGGCACGGCGACGCTGTTGCCGCGGATCGACGCGGGCGACGGGTCGGCGAACTGACCACCCGGGTACTGGGTGTTCACGATCGTCTGCGCCTGGCGCCACAGTGCCGTGCGGGAGCCGGCGTAGGAACCGTTCGGACCGTAGACGAAGCGGAGGTTCTGCTTGCCCTGGATGTTGCCCATCCAGGTCGCTGTCGCCACCTTGGTCGTCGCACCGATCAGCCAGATCTGGTCGGCGTCGTTCGTGGTACCGGTCTTGGCGAACTCGTCGAAGCCCTCCGGCGTACGTCCGCCGCCGGCGGTTCCGATGGTCAGCACCTTCTTCAGGGCGTAGATCGCCGTCGCGGCGACCTGCGGGTCGATGGCCTGCGTGCAGTCCTTCGCCTGGCCGCCGAGGGACTTGCCGTCCGCGTTCGTGACGTTGTCGATCGCGATCGGGCGGCAGAACGTGCCGTTGTTGGCGATGCCGGCGTAGGCCGCGGCCATCGTGAGCGGGGCGATGTAGTTGTCACCGAGGACGGAACCGGCGTAGAGCTCGAGGTTCCTCGTGGTCTTCTTCGACATGTCGTCGCCGAATGCGGCGACGGGTTCCCGCGGCGCCGCACGATGGACACCGAGGGAGTATGCCGTCTTGGCGATGTCGCAGTAATCGAGCTTCTGCGCCATGTTGATGTAGGACACGTTGACCGATCGGTACGTCGCGTTCTCCACCGTCATGTTGCCGCCCTCGCCGGCCGAGTCGTTCTTCGGCGTGTAGTTCGTCGGTGACTGCGAACCGCACAGCGGGTACGACGTGAACGTCCGTGGTGTCCCGTTGACGATCTCGCCGAGGCCGTGGCCGTTCTGCAGCCAGTTGAGCAGCGTGAACGGCTTGAACGTCGAACCGGTCTGGAAGCCTTCACCGCCGCCGTACTCCTGGTCGACGCTGAGGTTCAGGCCGGAGTCCGTAGCGGGGGCGCAGGCGTTCGGGTCGGCGCCCTCGGTCCCGCAGCCCGCGAGCTGGTTGTAGTTCTTGTTCTGGACCATCGTGAGCACGCGGCCGGTGTCGGCTTCGACCGAGTTGATGACGCCGCCGAGGGCGAGCCGGGCCTCGGTGTTCGGCGCGTAGGCGTTGATCAGGTCCTTCTGCGCGTTGTTGAGGTCCAGGTTCAGCGTGGTCTGGATCGTGTAGCCGCCGTTGCGCCAGGCGGCGTCGCGCGCCTTCTGCGTCGAGCCGAGCTGGGACATCTCCTTGACGACCTGCACCGCGTAGTCGCAGAAGAACTGGGATCCGTTGCCGGCGGCGGCCTTGCAGCCCTGGGTCGGGTCGGTCAGGTGCACGTAGTCGGCGGGCTTGGAGGCGATGGCCTCCTTGAAGTCCTTGGTGTTGATGTGCTTCTGGGCGTACATCGACTTCAGGATCACGTCACGCCGGGCGACGTTCGCTTCGTAGTACTTCGGGTCGGACAGGTTGCGCGTGTTCGGCGACTGCACGATCGCCAGGATCGAGGCGGCCTCGGCGGCGGTGAGGTCGGTGGCGCTCTTGCCGAAGTAGTGCTGCGCCGCGGCCTGGACGCCGTACGTCTGGTCACCGAAGTAGGCGATGTTCAGGTAGCCGGTGAGGATGTCCTTCTTCGGGTACTTCTTCGCGAGCCCGATCGCGAGCTTCATCTCCTCGAGCTTGCGGGAGACGGAGACCTTGGTCGCCTCGTTGTAGGCCTTGACCCGCTGCTCCTGCGTGGGGAGCTCGAGTGCCTGCTGCATCTTGATGTTGCGGACGAGCTGCATGGTGAGCGTCGACCCACCGCCGGAGTCGCCGAGGCCACCCCCGGCGACGGTGCCGACACCGGCGCGGACGAGCGAGGTCATGTCGACGCCGCCGTGGTGCCAGAAGCGCTTGTCCTCACCGTCGATCGCGGCGTTCTTGAGGTTCTCGCTGATCTGGTCGTACTTCAGCTCCTGGCGGTTCTGGTCGTAGACCGTCGCTAGGTGGGTCGGCTTGCCGCCCGAGTACGCCAGCACCTCGTTGCGCTGGGGCAGGTCGCCGAGCTCGATGTACTCGGGCAGCGACTCGAAGACGCCGATCGTCGAGGTCGTCGTGACACCGGCGACCGCGATCGCCGGCGTGACACCGATGGTGACGAGCAGGCCGGCGAGTGCGCTGAAACCGACGAAACCGACGAAGGCGCCGACTGCGGAGACGGGCTTGGTCCGGCGGGCAGACGTCTTCTGGGCAGACATAGGATGCAGCCTAAACGACACCTCGGACTGGAAGGCTGGCAAGGAACCGCATGAGCCGCTGGGAATACCTCACGACCCCGTTGATCATCCACAACACCACCGCCATCCTCAACAACTTCGGTGAGCAGGGCTGGGAACTGGTCCAGGTCGTCACCGGCCCGGAGGGCGGGCTCGTCGCCTACCTGAAGCGTCCGAAGGCCGAGGCATGAGCGTCGCCGAGCGCCTGTCCGAGCTCGGCATCACGGTGCCGGAGGTCGCGGCTCCCGTCGCCGCGTACGTCCCCGCCGTCGTCTCCGGCGCACACGTCTTCACCGCTGGGCAGCTGCCGTTCATCGACGGCGCCCTGCCGGTGACGGGCAAGGTCGGGTCAGCGGTCGACGCCGAGACGGCGACGGCGCAGGCCCGGGTGGCGGCGCTCAACGCCCTCGCCGCGGTGCAGAGCGTCGCCGGGTCGCTCGACCGGGTCGCCCGGGTCGTCAAGGTGACGGTCTTCGTCGCCTCCGACCCCTCGTTCACCGGGCAGCCGGCGGTCGCGAACGGCGCGTCGCAGCTCGTCGGCGACGTGTTCGGCGAAGCGGGCGTCCACGCGCGCAGCGCGGTCGGCGTCGCGGTCCTGCCGCTGGACGCACCGGTCGAGGTCGAGCTGGTCGTCGAGCTGACGGCCTGACCACCTGCGGACGCGACGCGTCCGTGGGACGCAGAAGGGCCTCCCGGCCGGTGTGACGGGAGGCCCTTCCTGCGTCCGTCCGGCTACATCAGGTCCGCGATGGTCGCCATGATCGTCGGGTCGGCCAGCGTCGTCGTGTCGCCGATGCGACGCCCCTCGGCCGCGTCGCGGAGGAGGCGGCGCATGATCTTGCCGGACCGCGTCTTCGGCAGCTCCGGGACGATGACGACCTGACGGGGCTTCGCGATCGGGCCGATCCGCTTGCCGACCCAGGAGCGCAACTCGGCGGCGGAGGCCTCGCGGTCGACGCCCTCGGCCGCCTCGGCGGTGAGGATCACGAACGCGACGACGGCCTGCCCGGTCGTCTCGTCGGCGGCACCGACGACCGCTGCTTCGGCGACTCCCTCGTGCCCGACGAGCGCGGACTCGATCTCCGCGGTGGACAGTCGGTGCCCGGAGACGTTCATCACGTCGTCGACGCGTCCCTGCACCCAGATGTCGCCCTGGCCGTCGAGCCGGGCGCCGTCGCCGGCGAAGTAGCGGCCCGGGAACCGTGACCAGTACGTCTCGACGAAGCGGTCGTCGTCGCCCCAGATGCCGCGCGCCATCGACGGCCACGGCTCGGTGACGGTGAGGTAGCCGCTGCCGCCGGGACCCACGGGGGTGCCGTCCTCGTCCACGATCTCGGTGACGATCCCCGGCAGCGGGGTCTGTGCCGCGCCGGGCTTGAGCTTCGTCACGCCGGGCAGCGCCGAGATCATGATCGCGCCGGTCTCCGTCTGCCACCACGTGTCGACGATCGGGGTCCGGTCGTGGCCGATCACCTGCCGGTACCACTGCCACGCCTCTGGGTTGATCGGCTCGCCGACGCTGCCGAGCAGCCGGAGCGACTCGAGGCTGCGCGCTTCCGGGATCTGGCGACCGGCCTTCATCGCGGCGCGGACCGCGGTCGGTGCCGTGTAGAGGACCGTGACCCCGTACGCGTCCACGATGTCCCACCAGCGACCGGGCTGCGGCTCGTCCGGCGTGCCCTCGTACAGGACCTGCGTCACGCCGTTCGCGAGGGGACCGTAGACGACGTACGTGTGACCGGTGATCCAGCCGATGTCGGCCGTGCACCAGTAGACGTCCTTCTCCGGGTGCATGTCGAAGACGTTCCGGTGCGTGTAGGCCGCCTGGGTCAGGTACCCGCCGGAGGTGTGCACGATGCCCTTCGGCTTCCCGGTCGTGCCCGAGGTGTACAGGATGAACAGGGGCGTCTCGGCGGGGAAGGCCTGCGCCTCGTGGTCGGGAGCGGCGGCGGCGAACTCGTCGTGCCACCACCGGTCGCGCTCGGTCCAGGCGATCTCGTTGCCGCCGCGCTGCACGACGAGCACGTGCTCGACGCTGCCCGTGCCCTCGCCCTGCAGGGCCTCGTCCACGGCGGGCTTGAGCGGGGAGACGGCACCGCGACGCCATCCGCCGTCCGCGGTCACGACGACCTTCGCGCCGGCGTCCTCGATCCGGGCGCGGAGGCTCTCGGCGCTGAAGCCGCCGAAGACGACGGAGTGGATCGCGCCGAGCCGGGCGATCGCGAGCATCGTGACGACGGCCTCCGGGATGAGGGGGAGGTACACGACGACACGGTCGCCACGCCCGACGCCGAGACCCTGCAGCATGTTCGCCGCGCGCTGCACGTCCGCCGTCAGCTCGGCGTAGGTGATGGTGCGGGTGTCGCCGTTCGCGCCCTCGAAGTGGATCGCGACGCGGTCGCCGTTGCCGGCCCGGACGTGCCGGTCGAGGCAGTTCTCGGCGACGTTGAGCTCCCCGTCCGCGAACCACCGGGCGAAGGGTGCCCCGGACCAGTCGAGCGTCGTCGTGAAGGGCGTCCGCCAGTCGAGCAGGGCTCGGGACTGCTCCGCCCAGAACGCCACCCGGTCGGCGCTCGCGGCGTCGTGGAGGCCCTGGTCGGCGACGGCGTCCGCGACGAACTCGGGCGACGGTGGGAACGTCGTCGCGTCGTCGGAGGTGTCGGCCTGCTGTGGAGCGGCCTGCTGCGGAATCGTCATCGATGTCCTTTCGTCTCGTCCGCCCGGGACGCGGTCGGACCACCGAGGCAGACGACGACCGGGCGCAGTCGGAGACTACTCCCGACCGCGCTCCCGGCGGAGGACCCGGCCCGGTGCCGGCAGCGAGCGCCGTCCTGCGGTCCGGTCCGTCACCGCGGACCTGCCGGCGCGCAGCGGGACAGTCGATCCGCGCAGGTCCTCGCGTTCCGCGTCCAGGAGTGTCGGCGCATCCCCTTCGTGGGGTACAGTGTTCCCTGCCGGGCTCGTTCCCGGTGGCACCGGTCACGATTCCCCCCAATCACCCCGGTGTCCAGGCGGCACCCGTTCCCCCCAACAGGTGCCGCCTCTTCTTCTTCCCGGCCGGACCGCACGGGCGTGCGTCGGACGGAACGGGCGCGACGCCGCCGATCGGCAGCAGGACGCGGCCGACGTGGACAGACCGGTCGGCCCAGCCCCGTGCCCCACGCCGGTCTCGTCGCGCTCATCGGGACCCACTCGTCCCGGTCCGCCCTTCGGCGGACCCGCGACTTCTGGGCCGGATCGCTGCAGCACCCGGGCATCCGGAACGGGGTACGAGGGTGATCGTCGGGGTACAAATTGCTCGCGGTCGTGACGTCGGGCAGGGCTGTCCACCGGTCCGGCCGGGAGGCGCGGATCACCTGAAGCGCGTCCGTACCGTCGCCGCCATGCACCGTCATCGCGCTCCGTTCCTGCCCGGGTCTCCGCCTCCCCACCATCGGCGGCGTGCCGCGTCGTTGGTCGACTTCGAGGAGCTCGCGCCCCTGGTCGCCGACGACCGCGTGACGGACGTACTGGTCCTGGGCGGACGGGGCGTCTGGACCGACCGGGGCGCCGGGCTGGTCGTCGTGCCGGGACTCGTCCTGCCGGAGGACCGCGCCCGCGACCTCGCCCGTGCCCTGGTCGCCCGCGGCGGACGGCACGTCGACGAGACCACACCCTGCGCCGACGTCCGGCACGGAGACGGGATCCGTGTGCACGCGGTGCTCGCTCCGGTGTCCGTGCACGGGACGGCGATCTCCGTCCGGCTGCCACGTGACGAGCGACCCACGATCGACCGCCTGGCCGACCGAGGGTTCTTCGAGCGGGTGCCGCGCCGGCTCGTCGAGCGGGCCGTGCACGAACGGCAGAACGTGCTCGTGACGGGGGCCACCGGGAGCGGGAAGACCACACTCCTCGCAGCGATGCTCGCGCAGGTGCCGGCCGGCGAACGCATCATCACGGTGGAGGACGTCGCCGAACTCCGGGTCGACCACCCGCACGTCGTCGCGCTCGAGGCCCGGCAGGCGAACGCGGAGGGCGCCGGCGAGCTGGGTCTCGGTCGGCTGCTCCGCGAAGCGCTCCGGATGCGACCAGACCGGATCGTCGTGGGGGAGTGCCGGGGCGCCGAGGTCCGGGAGCTCACGTCGGCCCTCAACACCGGGCACGACGGGGGCGCGGGGACCGTGCACGCGAACGGCCTCGACGACGTCGCCGCGCGACTCGAAGCGCTCGGTGCGCTGGCCGGGCTCGGACCCGAGTCGCTCGCGCGACAGGCGGCGAGTGCGTTCGACCTGGTGCTGCACGTGGAGCGCCGGCACGGGGTGCGGCGGTTGGCAGCGGTGGGCCGGATGCACGTCGACCGCGCCGGACGGTTGGTGGTCGCCGACGTCGAGGCCGTGCCGAGCCGGGTGGCGTCGAGCCGGGGCGCGCCGAGCCGGGTGGTGCCGAGCCGGGTCGTGCCGAGCAGCGGGGACCGGGTGGCGGCACTTGGAGGCGCGAGGACGGGCGGGGTGGCCCGGATCGACGGCTGCGGCTCGTCGGCGCCCCGCAGCGGCTCCCGACCCGGGGGCGACGCTCGACGTGATGCGCGGCGGGTCGACGACGAGCAGTGCCGCCCGAGGACCGGCGGGGCGCACCGACGTCACCGAGACGGCTCGTGACGACGCACCGCGCGCGGACCGGTGACCGCGCCGGACCGAGGACCGATCCCCTCGGCCGACCGCTGGACCTCGCACGGACGCTGGACCGGGTCGCCGTGCTGGTCACTGCCGGCGTCCCACCGCCGCGGGCGTGGGTGCTCGTGACCGCGGCGGCAGCCGCACCGACCCAGAGGCGGTCGGACCCGTCCACTGGCCAGCCGGAGCCGCGCCGGGGACGGGCTGGACTGGTCCGACGCCGGACCCGTCCATCCCGCAGGACGGTACGAGGACGTGGCCCGGCGGGCGGCGGTCGCGGGTCGCGGGACCCCTCGACCGAGCGGGACGTCGAGGGGGTGCTCGCCGTCGCGGCCCGGACGGGGGCGCCGGTGGCACCGACACTCCGGGCGCTCGCAGCGTCCCTGCGCGATGCCGAACAGACGGCACGGTCGATCCGCACCGCGCTCGCCGGTCCACGCGCGAGCACACGGGTCGTGTTGACGCTCCCGGTCTTCGGGGCGCTGCTCGGGTGGGCCTGGGGTGTCGACTCGCTCGGTGTCCTGGTGGGCAGCCCGGTCGGCTCGGTCTGCCTGGTCACGGCGGTGGTGCTCGTCGCGGTCGCGCACCGGTGGACGCAGCGACTCGTGGCCTCCGCTGCGGAGAACGAGCCGATGCCGGGGCTGCTGCTCGACGTCTGGGCCGTGGCGCTCTCCGGCGGTGGCGCCTGGACCGACGCCGGCGCCACCGTCGACGCCGTGTTCGCCGACCGGTCCTGGCCGCAGCCGGACCGTGACCGGCTCGCGGAGACCCTGGCGCTCGCCGGACGAGCCGGGGTCCCGGCCGCCGGGCTCCTCCGCGCGTGCGCCCTCGACCGGCGGGCGGACGCCGCTGCCGAGGGTCTCGCGCGCGCCGAGCGGCTGGGGGTACGGCTCGTGCTGCCGCTCGGGGTGTGCATCCTGCCGGCGTTCGTACTGGTGGGGGTGGTGCCCGTGGTCGTGGGCATCCTCTCCTCCACATCGGGTGCCTTCGGCTGACCCCTCCACGGACGGTCGCGGATGCCGATCGCACGACCGGCGCCTCGTCGAGACTCGGACCACGGCCCGCTGGTCCAGCAACCGCGGGTCCGAGACCGTCCGGCCGGGACCGACGGGCCCGGATCGGACACACGAGACAAGACAGAAGGAAGGACACCACATGGAGAAGGACATCCCGAGTGCGGACCTGCCGCCGGCGGCGGCGCGACCGGCGCGTCGGAGGACGCGGCTGCGGGACGACGACGGGTCCGCCACGGCGGAGTACGCAGTGGTCATCCTGGCGGCCGTGGCCTTCGCCGGCGTCCTGGTCGCGGTGATGCGGTCCGGCGAGGTACAGGCCCTGCTCACCGAACTCGTCCGCACCGCGCTCACGCCGTGAGGCCGCGGCGGGCCCGCCCGCCCGCCGGCGAACGCGGATCGGTCACCGTCGAGTTCGCCGTCGCGCTACCGGTCGTCGCCGCCGTCCTGGCCGCGGGGATCGGCGGCGTGCGGGTCGTCGACACGCAGGGCCGTCTGCAGGCCGCCGCGGTCACGGCCGCCCGGGCGTTCGGACGCGGCGACGACGACGCGGGCCGCCGGGCGCTCCGGACGGCGGGAGCCGGGTCGTTCCGCATCGACCACACCCAGGGCTTGGTCTGTGTGCACGCCGGGCGGGCTGCGGGGAGGGGTCCGTTCGCGGCGCTCGTGCTGCGGGGGAGCGCCTGCTCGGTCGACGAGCGTGACCCGGCCGAGCACGACCTGGGTGACCACGTCGCGGACGGGCTGGCCGATGACGGGCCCGAGGGCGGCGGCCCGTCGTGACCCGGCCGATCCGGATCGCTCCCGGTGCCCGGTCGGGCGGAGCGGCGTGCCTGTCCGTTCGGTCTCGACCGTCGGTCGCCGGGCGGGCAGACGGAGGATCGGTGGCGGTCGTGCTCGTCGCGGTCCTCGCTGCCGTCTCGCTCGTCGTCGTGTCGGCGCTCGCCGCCGCCGGCCTCCGCGTCGCATCGGCACGGGCGCAGGGGGCGGCGGACACCGCGGCACTCAGCGCAGCGGCCGCGACGGTCGGACTGGCGCCGGGCCCGCCGTGCGCTGCTGCTCGCCGCTCCGCCCGGGCCGTCCGGGCCGAGGTCCGCACCTGCTCCGTCACCGGGGCCGTCGCGCGTGTCGCCGTCGTGGTCGGGTCCGGGCCGCTGTCCGTCGGGGCCGTGGCGGTCGCCGGGCCGCACGGCGGCGCAGACGCCTCGGCCGGGGCGACGGACATCGGCCGTGTCGTCCAGCCGGAGGTCGCGGACCACCTCCGGCTCCGCCGGGCATCCCCACCGGAGTGTGTATGGTGTGCCTGTCGGCCCGCCGGTCACCGAGTTCCCGGTCGACCCGGACGCATCCACGACGTCCGTCGGCTGACCAGCACCATCGATCAAGGAGACACGTGCCAGGCACGAAGAAGCTCGTGATCGTCGAGAGCCCCGCGAAGGCCAAGACGATCGCGCAATACCTCGGCGACGGATACGAAGTCCAGGCGTCCGTCGGACACATCCGCGACCTCGTCGAGCCCAAGAACCTGCCCGCCGAGCTCAAGAAGGGCTCCCTCGGCAAGTTCTCGGTCGACGTCGACAACGGGTTCGAGCCGTACTACGTCGTCTCCGATGCCAAGAAGAAGACCGTCGCCGACCTCAAGCGCGCCCTGAAGGACGCCGACGAGCTCTACCTCGCAACAGATGAAGACCGCGAGGGCGAGGCCATCGCGTGGCACCTGCTGCAGGTCCTGAAGCCCAAGGTGCCCGTCAAGCGCATGGTCTTCCACGAGATCACCAAGGAAGCGATCCAGCGCGCGCAGGAAGCCACGCGGGAACTCGACACCGCGCTCGTCGACGCGCAGGAGACCCGTCGCATCCTCGACCGTCTCTACGGGTACGAGGTCTCGCCGGTCCTGTGGCGCAAGGTCGGCCCGGGCCTGTCCGCCGGCCGCGTGCAGTCGGCCGCGACCCGACTCGTGGTCGACCGGGAGCGCGAGCGCCTGGCCTTCGTCTCGGCGAACTACTGGGACCTGACCGCCCGGTTCGAGAAGGCCGACGACGGGACGTTCACCGCACGCCTCGCCCGGATCCACGGGAAGCGCGTCGCCTCCGGACGCGACTTCGACGACCGCGGGGCGACCACGTCCGACGTCGTCCGGCTCGACGAGACGTCGGCGAGTGCGCTCTCCGCGGTCCTCGAGCGCGCCGGCGACGCGGTCGTCCGCAGCGTCGAGTCGAAGCCGTACACCCGCCGCCCGGCCGCGCCGTTCACGACGTCGACCCTGCAGCAGGAGGCGGCACGCAAGCTCCGCTTCTCCGCGCGGCAGACGATGAGCGTCGCGCAGGGCCTGTACGAGAACGGTCACATCACCTACATGCGTACCGACTCCGCCTCGCTCTCGCAGCAGGCGGTCTCGGCGGCGCGGAAGCAGGCGACCGCGCTCTACGGTGCCGACTCCGTCCCGGCGAAGCCGCGCTCGTACGCCGGCAAGAGCAAGAACGCGCAGGAGGCGCACGAGGCCATCCGGCCCGCGGGTGACACCTTCAAGACGCCGTCCCAGATGGAGGGCGTCCTGCGCGGCAACGACCTCCGGCTGTACGACCTCATCTGGAAGCGCACCGTCGCCTCGCAGATGGCGGACGCCAAGGGCTCGACCGCGTCCGTCGTGCTCGGCATCACCTCGACCGAACCGGTGGATGGCCTGGCGTCCACGGCGTCCGGCACCGACGTGGAGTTCACCGCGTCCGGCACGGTCATCACCTTCCGCGGGTTCCTCAACGCCTACGAGGAAGGTCGCGACGAGGAGCGCGCCGCGGGGGACTCCGCCGACGACGCCAAGCTGCCGCAGATGACCGAGGGCGACCACCTCGGCGTGCACGACGTCGCCGCCAAGGGGCACGACACCTCGGCACCGCCCCGCTACACCGAGGCGAGCCTGGTGAAGACGCTCGAGGAGCTCGGCATCGGCCGTCCCTCGACGTACGCCGCGATCATCTCCACGATCATGGACCGCGGGTACGTCACGCAGCGTGGAACGGCCCTCGTGCCGAACTGGATCGCGTTCAGCGTCGTCCGACTCCTCGAGGAGTACTTCGGCGACCTCGTGCAGTACGACTTCACCGCCGAGATGGAGAGCGACCTCGACCGCATCGCGAGCGGTGACGAGGACCGGGTCGACTGGCTCAAGGGCTTCTACTTCGGCGGCGACGACCAGCGCGGCCTCCGGACGGTCATCGACAACCTCGGTGAGATCGACGCCCGCGAGATCAACTCGGTCGAACTCGCACCGGGACTGACCCTCCGCATCGGACGGTACGGCCCGTACATCGAGACGCCGAGCGACGACCCCGAGAAGCCGCGGCGGGTGAACGTCCCCGAGGAAATTGCCCCCGACGAACTCACGCTCGAGAAGGCGCGGGAGCTCGTCGAGGCACCCGTGATCGGTGACCGGGTCGTCGGCATCAACCCGGAAACCGGCAAGGAGGTCCTCGCCAAGGACGGCCGCTTCGGTCCGTACGTGACCGAGCGCACCCCGGAGCCCGAGCCGACGGTCGACCCGGCGACGGGCGAGGTCCTGCCGGCGACGGCCGAGTCGGACCCGTCGGCGGCAGCGGAAGCCACCACGACGACGACCACCACCACGAAGACCACCACGAAGACGGCGGCCAAGGGGAAGACCCCGGCGGCGAAGAAGACGACGAAGAAGGCGGCAGCAGCCCCGAAGGAGCGCACGGCGTCCCTGTTCAAGTCGATGGACCCGCAGACCGTCGACCTCGAGACCGCGCTCAAGCTCCTCGACCTGCCCCGCACGGTCGGCACGGACCCGGAGTCCGGCGAGGAGATCACGGCGCAGAACGGCCGCTACGGTCCGTACCTCAAGAAGGGCACGGACACCCGGACGCTCCCGAGCGAGGACGCGATCTTCGACGTCGACCTGCCCGGCGCCCTCGAGTTGTTCGCGCAGCCGAAGTACGGCGCCAAGCGTGCCGCCAGCGCGGCGCTGAAGGAGTTCGACGCCGACCCGGTGTCCGGCAAGCCGATCAAGGTGAAGGACGGCCGTTTCGGTCCGTACGTCACCGACGGTGAGACGAACGCGACGATCCCGCGCGGCGAGGAGGTCGAGGCGGTCGACTTCGAGCGCGCGGTCCAGCTCCTCGCCGACAAGCGCGCGAAGGGTCCGGTCAAGAAGAAGGCCCCCGCCCGACGCGCCCCCGCCAAGAAGAAGTGACGCCGGACGCCGCCGTGTCCGGACCGTCGCCCGTCGCCGCCCGCGGGTGGTTCATCACCCTCGAGGGTGGCGACGGCGCCGGCAAGACCACCCAGGCCGAGCGCCTCGAGCAGTGGCTCGTGGACCACGGTCTGGAGGTCGTCCGGACGCGGGAGCCGGGCGGGACGCCCCTCGGGCAGCGCATCCGCGAGATCGTGCTGCACGAGCGTGGTCACGTCGCCCCGCGCGCCGAGGCACTGCTGTACGCGGCCGACCGAGCGCACCACGTCGAGACCGTCGTCCGTCCGGCACTCGCCCGTGGTGCGGTCGTGCTCCAGGACCGGTACATCGACTCCTCGGTGGCCTACCAGGGCGTCGCACGCGGCCTCGGTGCGGAGCAGATCCGGACCGTCTCGGCCTGGGCTGCCGACGGCCTGACGCCGGACCTCACCGTGCTGCTCGACGTCGACGTGTCCGTCGGACGGGCCCGGGTCGCCGCGGCCCGCGGCGACGTCTTCGACCGCCTCGAGTCCGAAGCGGAGACGTTCCACGAGACGGTGCGCGCGGCCTTCCTCGCGATGGCGGGGGCGGAGCCCGACCGGTTCCTCGTCGTCGACGCCGCCGAACCCGCCGACACGGTGCAGGGACACATCCGCGCAGCGGTCTCCGGCCTCGTCGGGGTCTCCTGATGCCCGCGAGCGGTCGGCCGTCGGTGGCGGCTGGGAGGATCGACCCGTGAGCGTGTGGGAGGGCCTGACCGGGCAGGAGGAGTCCGTGGCAGCACTGCGCAGTGCCGCGGAGTCGACCGACGGCACCGGGGGCATGACCCACTCGTGGCTCATCACCGGTCCGCCCGGGTCGGGACGGTCGAACGTCGCCGCCGCCTTCGCCGCAGCACTCGTGGGGAACGGTCCGGACGACGACCACACGCTGCGGCTCATCGCCGCGGGCACGCACCCGGACGTGTCGCGGCTCACCACCCAGCGGGTCATCATCACCATCGACGAGATCCGTGCGCTCGTCACCTCGTCGCACTTCTCGCCCTCGGTCGGCCGGTACCGCGTGATGATCGTCGAGGACGCCGACCGGATGACCGAACGCACCTCGAACCTGCTGCTCAAGGCGCTCGAGGAACCGCCCGAGCGCACGGTGTGGATCCTGTGCGCGCCGAGCGAGGCCGACCTGCTCCCGACCATCCGGTCCCGCGTCCGTTCGGTCCGCCTGCGCGTGCCGGGCATCGAGTCCGTCGCCGACCTCATCGTCGCCCGCACCGGCGTGGACCGGGTCCTCGCGACCGATGCCGCCCGGCAGGCGCAGAGCCACATCGGGATGGCCCAACGGCTCGCCACCAGCGAGGACGCCCGTGACCGCCGCCGTCGCACCCTGACGACCGTGCTCGGGATCCGGAGCGTCGGCGACGCCGTGAACGCGGCGGCCGCGCTGCTCGCCGTGGCGGACGAGGACGCCAAGGCGATCACGCTCGAGCGTGACGCCGAGGAACGCGACGCAGCGCTCCGGTCGCTCGGCGTGCAGCCGGGCGGGACGGTGCCGCCGGCGCTCCGGTCGCAGCTGCGTGTGTTGGAGGAGGACCAGAAGCGGCGCGCGACCCGGAGCCTCCGTGACGGGTTGGACCGTATCCTCGTGGACGTCTCCTCGCTCTACCGGGACCTGTTGCTCCTCGGTCTCGGCGCACCGGCGGAACCGGTGAACCTGACGATCCGGCACGAGCTCGAGCGGGCGCTGCCGTCCGTGCCGCCGGCCGCCGCGCTGGAGGTGCTCGACGCGATCGCCACCGCACGTCAGCGGATCGGCGCGAACGTCGCGGCCCTCCTGGCGCTCGAGGCCCTGCTCGTCACGGTGGCCCGCGCCGTCCGCTGACCGACGGCGCCGCCATCGGTGCGCTCGGGCCGTTTCCGCGCGTCCTCTCATGCCGCCCGCTGCGGTGCGCGTGCGAGGATCGTGCCCATGACCGATGCCGAACCGGGCCTCCGCGAGCGGAAGCGCCGCGCCACCCGACTGGCGATCCAGCAGGCGGCGCTGCACGTCGCGCTCGAGCACGGTCTCGTCGCGGTCACCGTCGATGAGGTGTCCCGCCGTGCCGACATCTCGCCCCGCACGTTCTTCAACTACTTCCCGAGCAAGGAACAGGCGATCCTCGGCGACGACCCGACGCTGCCGCAGGGGGACGAGGTCGAGGTCTTCGTCGCCGGCGGTCCCTCGGGCGACCTGCTGTCCGACCTCGGCGCCCTGCTCGTGCACTCGGCGCGTGAACTCGTCGAGGAGCGCGGTCTGATCGGGGAACGGCAGCAGGTCCTCCGTGCGAACCCGGAACTGTTCAGCCGACGGATGGCCTCGATGCAGGAGTTCCAGGCCGAGCTCCAGACGGTGGTGGAGCGGCGGCTCCAGCGCGAGGCCACCCTGAGCGGTGACGAGGCCACCGCGGACGCCGATGTCCCTCCGGCCCTCCGCCGACGCGCCCGGCTCGCGACGCTCGTCGGACTGGCGGCACTCCGGCACGCCTGGTGGGAGTGGTCCGAACCGGGGTCGGCGGTGCACCTGACCGACGAGCTGGAGCGGTCGTTCGACGATCTCGGCGCGCTCGTTTCGCGCTCGCTCGTCTGATCCTGTACAGTTGTTTCTCGTGCCGCTCCGGGTCATCCGGAGCGTCCGCCGCCTTAGCTCAGTCGGTAGAGCGATTCACTCGTAATGAATAGGTCGTCGGTTCGATTCCGACAGGCGGCTCCGACCACCCCCTCGTTCCTCCGGGAACGAGGGGGTTCGTGCTTCCCGGGGCGGCCCGCGTCAGGCTTGGTCGCGGGCAGGGTCGCCGGCCGTCAGCCCCGTCACCGGCACACGTGCACGCGCGCCTCCCACGGACGCAACATCCCGGTCGAGCCCGGCTCCCCGAGGTTCCCGAGCACGAGGCCGCCCGTCCGCCCCGCGATGCCCGCGGGCAGGACGAGGTCCGACGACGACAGGTTCGCGACGACGACGAGCGGTGGGTCGTCCTCGTTCCCGGTCGACCCGTCGGGGAGTGCCCGCGTGAACGCCCACAGCACCGGGTGCTCCGGCTCGAGGAGCGTGAAGGTGCCGAGCTGCACGGTCCGCGACCGGTGCCGCAGCGCGATGAGTCGCCGGTGGTGTTCGTACACGGACCGGTCCCCGGCGGCGCGGTCCGCCGCGACGGTGACGTGCGGCCAGCCTTGCCCCATGCCGATCCACGGCTCCGCGGTCGAGAACCCACCGGCGGGCTCGCTGTCGTCCCACGGGATCGGCGTCCGGGCGTTGTCACGACTGCGGAACGCCAGTGCCTCGAGCGCCGACGCGGCCGACATGCCCCGGCCGACGGCCCCGCGGAACCAGTTCACCGACTCGACGTCGCGGTACTGTTCGATCGCGGTGAACCCCGCGTTCACCATGCCGATCTCGTCGCCCTGGTAGACGTACGGCGTCCCGCGGTGCAGGTGCAGCACGGTGGCGAGCAGCGTCGCCGACTCGTAGCGGAAGGCGAACGGGTCGTCCGCCTCCGCCCGTGCCGCCGCCCCGAAGCGCGACACCGGCCGCGGCTGGTCGTGGTTCGACAGGTACAGCGAGTTCCAGCCGCGCTGCTCGAGTCCCGTCTGCCACCGCGCGAGCGAGGCCTTCAGTGCCGGTAGGTCGGTCTCCTGCCGGGTGAACTTCGACGCCGGCGCGTGGTCGAGCCCGACGTGCTCGAACTGGAACACCATGTCGAGTTCGTGCCGCTCCGGGGCGGTGAACAGCACGGCGTCCTCGACCGAGACGCCCGGCATCTCGCCGACGGTGAGCAGCGCGTCCCGGCCGGCGAACACCCGGTCGTGCATCTCCTGCAGGTGCTCGTGGACCCGCGGCTGCATGACGTAGGCGTCGCTGTCGCCGGACAGGGCGTCGTCGTCCTTCGCGATGTGGTTGATCACGTCCATCCGGAAGCCGTCGACGCCGCGGTCGAGCCAGCGGTTCATCATGTCGTACACGGCGGCACGCATGTCCGGGTTCTCCCAGTTCAGGTCCGGCTGCTGCGGCGTGAACATGTGCAGGTAGTACTGGCCGGTGCCGGGGTCCCACGACCATGCCGGGCCGCCGAACGCGGCGCGCCAGCGGTTCGGCTCGTGCCCGTCGACCGGGTCCCGCCAGATGTACCAGTCGTGCTTCGGGCACGTCCGGGAGCGGAGTGCCGCGCGGAACCAGGGGTGCTGGTCGCTGGTGTGGTTGACGACGAGGTCCATGACGAGCCGCATGCCCCGCCGGTGCACCTCGACGAGCAGCGCGTCGAACTCGTCGATCGTGCCGAACAGCGGGTCGATGTCCTCGTGGTCCGAGATGTCGTACCCGTTGTCGACCTGCGGCGAGCGGTAGACGGGGGAGAGCCAGACGACGTCGACGCCGAGGTCGGCGATGTGGTCGAGGTGCCGGCGCAGCCCGGCGAGGTCACCGACGCCGTCGCCGTTCCCGTCGGCGAAGCTCCGTGGGTACACCTGGTAGACGACGGCTCTCGTCCACCACGGTTCCGGTCCGGTCACGGCGCCTCCTCGCGTCCGGTCCGTGCGCTCGGCGCGCGGACCAACCACCTGTCGGACTGGAGGCCCGTCACCCGCCCGGTGCGGGCCTCCCGTCCGTCTCCTGGTGGACAGCACGGTACGCCGCGCGTCCTGACCGGGCACGGACCGACGGGTGCTCGGTCGAGGCGGCACCGGTCCCGTCACGGTGCGCCTGGTAGACAGGCCGCATGACCGTTCGATGGGGAGTGCTCGGGACCGGTGGCATCGCCCGGTCCTTCGTGGTGGACTGCACCGCCGCGGGGGTGGAGTTCGTCGCGGTCGGGTCCCGTACCGAGGAGGGCGCTCGTGCCTTCGCGGAGGAGCACGGCATCCCGCGTGCGCACGGCGACTACGCGTCCCTCGTCGCCGACGACCAGGTGGACGCCGTCTACGTGGCGACGCCGCACTCCCGGCACGCCGAGGACGCCCTCCTCGCGATCGCGGCCGGCAAGCACGTCCTCGTGGAGAAGGCCTTCACGATCACCGCGGCCCAGGCGCGGCGGGTCCGCGACGCCGCTTGCGAGCGCGGGGTCCTCGTCGTCGAGGCGATGTGGACCCGGTTCCTGCCGCAGACCGCGATGATCCGCCGGGTCCTCGCCGAGGGGCGGATCGGGACGCCGCGGTTGGTCGAGGCGACCCACCACCAGGCCCTCCCGACCGACCCGCGGCACCGGCTCAACGACCCGGCGCTCGGTGGCGGCGCCCTCCTCGACCTCGGGGTGTACCCCGTCTCGTTCGCGGTCGACGTCCTCGGCGTCCCGACCGGCCTCGTGGCGGCCGGCACGCTCAGCGACCAGGGCGTCGACACCCAGATGGGGATCGTGATGACCCATGAGGGCGGCGCGCAGTCGACCGTGCACTTCGCGCTCGACGTGCGGAGCCCGAACAGCGCGTCGATCATCGGGACGGCTGGGCGGATCGACATCGACCCGACCTGGTACACGCCGACCACCTGGCGCATCCGGGACGCTGACGGGGCAGTGGTCGAGGAGTTCGACGGGCGCGAGGAGCTCGCCGGCTACGCGCACGAGGCCCGTGCGCTCGAGGCCGCGGTCACGGCGGCGCCCGCCGGGGGTGGACCGGTCGAGACCGCGGAGGACGGTCCGGCCGGCATCGACCACACCGTCGCGGTGATGGCGGTCATGGACGAGGCACGTCGCCAGGTGGGCGTCCGCTACGCGGCCGACGACGCCGACTGACCGGCCGTTCCCGCACCCAACGGCCGGTCCCGCACCCGACGGCCGGTCCCGCACAGACGGCCGGTCCCGCCCTGGAGGCCCGACCGCGCGTCTCGTAGGATCGTCCCGATGTCCGAGCAGTCACCCGAGCCGTCCGCCGGCGGTCCCGTCTCCCGTTCCGTCGCCGCGCTCCGTGCCTCCGCGAACCGCCGACCGGTCCCGTGGGCGATCGGCGGGCTCGTCGCGGTCCTCGTCGTCGGGTCCGGCGGCGCGGTCGCCGTGGGTGCTGCGAGCGGGGAGCAGCCGCGCGCCGCGGTGTCCGCCAGCGCCTCCCGGACCCCGACCGCCAGCGCGACGCCGACCGTGAGCCCCTCGGCGTCCCCGGAGCCGACGGCGACCGTCACGCCCAGCGCGAAGCCGAAGCCGACCCCGACGCCGAGCGCCCGTGCCGCCGCGCGGACCTGCTCGATCGCCGGTGCCGCCTCCGCGAGCGGCCTCGGTCGGTTCGAGGGGTACGTGATGAACGCGACCACCGGTGAGGAACTGTTCTCCCGCGACGGCGGCACCCCGGCCCAGACCGGCAGCGTGATGAAGACCCTCACGAGCGCGACCGCACTCGCCGTGCTCGGGGGCGACCACACCATCCCGACCACCGTCACCGACGAGGGTGACGGCACGATCGCCCTCGTCGGGCACGGTGACGCGACCCTGTCGGCAGGCAACGGCACCGTCTACCCCGGTGCACCCACGCTGCAGCAGCTCGCGCAGCAGGTGAAGGCCCGCCTCGGCGACGCGCCCGTCCGGTCGATCGTCGCGGACGGCACGTGGTGGAGCGAGGCTGACGCCTGGCACCCCACCTGGCCGGTGAGCGAGCGCACGATCGGCTACCAGCCCGAGGTGACCGCGCTCATGGTCGACGGTGACCGTGCGAACCCGGCCGCCGCCACCTCACCGCGCTCCGAGGACCCGATCGGCCGGGCCGGTGACGCGTTCCGGACGGCCCTGGTCAACGCAGGGGTCGTCGGGGCCGCGACGGCACCGGTCACGAAGCGCGCGACGACCTCGCAGGCCACGATCGCGCAGGTGCAGTCGCAGCCGGTCTCCACGCTCATCGGGCAGATGATCCCGAACTCGGACAACACGCTGGCCGAGATGCTCGCGCGGGTGTCCTCGAAGGAGGCCGGTGCGGGCGGGACCGCGGCGTCGCTCACCGGGGTGTACGTCTCGGCCCTGCGCGGCTACGGCGTCGACCCGGCGGGGATCACGATCATCGACGGGTCCGGGGAGAGTGCGGCCAACGCCGTGTCGCCGTCCTTCGTCGCCCACCTCATGGTCCCGGTGACCCGGGGTGAGCGAGGGCTCGGGACGCTCGCATCGGTCCTGCCGGTGTCCGGCGTCTCCGGCACGTTGTCGAGCCGCTTCACGGGGGCAAACGCCGACGCCCGGGGCAAGGTCCACGCCAAGACCGGGTGGATCGACAGTGCGAACACCCTGGGCGGCTTCATCGACGCCGCGGACGGCACGAAGCTGACGTTCGCGTTCTACGCCATCGGGTCGTCGCGGGCCGCCGCGTTGCCGGCGCTCGACGCCGTGACGGCCGCCGCCTACCGCTGCGGCGGGTCCCTCGCCGCCTCCTGACCCGGCGCTCGCTGCGTCCTGACCCCGGCGTACCTGGCCGGACGGGTGCCCCGTCAACGGGTGCTCTGGTGCCAGGTGTTGGATGGGGTCATGGCTCGGGCACTGCTCATCATCGACGTCCAGAACGACTTCACCGAGGGCGGCGCGCTCGCGGTCGACGGAGGAGCGGCGGTGGCCGGACGGATCACCGCCTTCCTCCGACGGCACGCCGACGAGTACGACCTCGTCGTCGCCTCCCGCGACTGGCACGACGCCACCGGGGACAACGGCGGGCACTTCGCCGGCCCGGACGGCCCCGACTTCCGGACGACCTGGCCGGTGCACTGCGTGGCCGACAGCCCGGGCGCCGAGTACCACCCGGCGCTCGACCTGTCCGCCGTGGACGTGCACGTGCGGAAGGGGCAGGGCGAGCCGGCCTACTCGGCGTTCGAGGGGACGACCGACACGGGCGCGGACCTGGTGGACGTCTTCTTCGACCGCGAGGTCCACGCCGTCGACGTCGTCGGCATCGCCACCGACCACTGCGTGCGGGCATCGGCGCTCGACGGCGTGCACGCGGGCCTGGACGTGTTCGTGTACGAGGACCTCGTCGTCGGCGTCGACCGCGCGGCCAGCGAGGCGGCGCTCGAGGAGGTCCGGGACGAGGGCGGCCACACCGGACGCAGTGACATGGACGAGGGGTGGCAGCGCCCGGGAGGAGCGGTCCTGTGACCGACACGACCGACACGACCGTCGCCGACGAGCACGTCAGCGTCCCCGGCGTCCCCACCGGTCTGTTCATCGGGGGCTCCTGGCGGCCGGCCTCGGGCGGCGCGACGTTCGACGTCCGCGACCCGTCGACCGGCGCCGTCCTCGCGAGCGTGGCCGACGCAACACCGGAGGACGGCATCGCCGCGCTCGACGCCGCGGTCGCCGCACAGGAGGAGTGGGCCGCCACCGCCCCGCGCCGCCGCTCGGACCTGCTCCGCCGCGCCTTCGACCTCGTGCACGAGCACGCCGACGACATCGCCGCGGTGATGACGCTCGAGATGGGCAAGCCCCTCGCCGAGTCGCACGGCGAGGTCGTCTACGGCGCCGAGTTCCTCCGCTGGTTCTCCGAGGAGGCCGTCCGCATCGGCGGCGACTACCGGACGAACCCGGAGGGCACCGGTCGTGGCATCGTGCTGAAGCGCCCGGTCGGTCCGGTCTACGCGATCACCCCGTGGAACTTCCCGCTCGCGATGGCGACCCGGAAGATCGCACCGGCCCTCGCCGCCGGCTGCACGGTCGTGCTGAAGCCCGCCGACCTCACCCCGCTGACGACCCTGTACCTCGTCGAGCTGTTCCGCCGGGCCGGACTGCCGGACGGCGTGCTCAACGTCGTGCCGTCCTCGGATGCGAAGGCACTGTCCGCACCGGTCATCGCGGACCGTCGACTCCGGAAGCTCACCTTCACCGGCTCGACGCCGGTCGGGTCCGCGCTCCTCAAGCAGGCGGCCGACACCGTGCTGAAGACGAGCATGGAGCTCGGCGGCAACGCCCCGCTGCTCGTGTTCGACGACGCCGACCTGGACCGTGCGGTGGACGCCGCCATGCAGGCCAAGTTCCGGAACGTCGGGGAGGCCTGCACCGCCGCGAACCGGTTCTTCGTGCAGGAGGGCATCGCGGACGCGTTCACGGCGGCCCTGACCGAACGGATCGAGGCACTCCGCATCGGGCGCGGGACCGAGGACGGCACCGACATCGGACCGCTCATCGACGGCCGGGCCGTCGACAAGGCGGCCGGGCTCGTCGACGACGCCGTCGAGCGTGGCGCCACGCTGGTGACGGGTGGTCGGCGGGTCGATCGTGCGGGCACGTACTACGCGCCGACGCTCCTCGACGACGTCCAGCCGGGGTCGGACATCCTGACGACCGAGATCTTCGGGCCCGTCGTCTCGATCACGCGGTTCGCCACCGAGGAGGAGGGCATCCGGCTCGCGAACGACACCGAGTACGGGCTCGTCGCCTACGCCTTCACCGAGGACATGCGGCGCGGGCAGCGCCTGGCCGAGCGGTTGGAGACGGGCATGCTCGGCTGGAACACCGGCGTGGTGTCGAACGCCGCGTTCCCGTTCGGCGGCGTCAAGGCGTCCGGCCTGGGCCGCGAGGGCTCGCACGAGGGCCTCGAGGAGTACCTGGAGACCGTGTACGTGCTCACCCCGGACCCCTTCGCCGCCTGACCCTGCGGGGCGGGGCGGCGCGGGGCGGGGCGGGGCCGGGCGCTCAGACCAGCAGCTGGTGCTTCGCCAGGTCGCGGTAGAGCGGGGTGCTCTGCACCAGCTCGGAGTGCGTGCCGATGCCGACGACGCGGCCGTGCTCGAGCACGACGATGACGTCGGAGTCCACGACGGTCGACAGCCGGTGCGCGATGACGAGCAGCGTCCGGTCCTCGGCCACCGCGTCGATCGCCAGCCGCATCTTCTGCTCGTTCACCCCGTCGAGCGAGGACGTCGACTCGTCGAGCAGCAGGATCGGGGGAGCCGCGAGGAGCGCCCGGGCGATCGCGAGCCGCTGGCGTTCGCCGCCGGAGAGCATCACGCCGTCCTCACCGACCTGCGCGTCGAGTCCGCGCGGGTCGCGGTGCAGCACGTCGCCGAGGTTGACCGCCTCGAGCACCCGGACGCACTCGGACTCCGGGGCGTCCGGCGAGCCGAGCAGCAGGTTCGCGCGGATCGTGCCGGCGAGCACCGGGGCGTCCTGTTCGACGTAGCCGATCTGGGCACGGAGCTCGGCCCGGTCGAGGCCGCGGACGTCGAGCCCGCCGAGGCGGATGACACCCTCGGTGGGGTCGTAGAAGCGCTCGATGAGGGCCAGGGTCGTGGACTTCCCGGCGCCCGACGGTCCGACGAGGGCGACCCGGGTGCCACGAGGCACGCTGAACGACACGTCGTGCAGGACGGCCTGTTCGCCGGCGCCGGCGGTGGGAGCGGGGGCACTGACGTCCCCCGACCCGGCCGCGCCGTCCGACCCCACGGCGTCCGGTGTCGCGGCGTAGCGGAACGTGACGTGCTCGAAGGTGATGGCGTCGTCGGTCGCGACCGCGGCGGCGGGGTGGACGGCAGCGTCGTCCTGGTCCTCGGTCGGCAGGTGGAGGATCTCCTCGATGCGTCCGAGCGCGCCGAGGGCCTGCGCCACGGCGACGACCGCGCCGAGCGCCTGCCCGAGCGGCATGATCATCATGAAGAGCAGCAGGATGAACGTGATGAGGGTGGCGATCGTGATCGTCCCCGCCGCCACCTGCGCGCCGCCGATGCCGAGCACCGCGATGAACGCGACCTGCATGACGATGCTCGCGACCGGGACGACGAAGGCGGACATGCGCGCGATGACGAGCCCACGGCGGTAGGCCTCGGTGGCGTGTGCGTCGACCTCGCTGACCTCGCGGGCGGTGGCCCCGGCGGCGCGGATGGTCCGGACGGCGCCGATGCCCCGCTCGACCGCCGCCGTCAGGTCGCCGACCTTCTCCTGCGCGGCCTTCGACGCGACCCGGATGCGTCGGCTGAGGCCGCCGACGACGACGACCGCGACGATGACGATCACGACGACCACGACGAGCAGCAGCGGGTCGATGACGGCCATCGCGACGACCGCGCCGACGAAGGTGAGGGCTCCGCCGATCGACTCGATGAGGCCCTGGGTCAGGACGGCGCGGAGGAGCGTGGTGTCGCTGCCGACGCGGGACACCAGGTCGCCGGTGCGGCGGACGTCGAACTCCGAGATCGGCAGGTTGAGGATGCGGGCGATGAGCTTCCGCCGTGTCGACAGCACGACGCCCTCTCCGGCGCGCTGGAGCAGGAAGTGCTGCACACCGTTCAGGACGCCGGCGACGAGCACGAGGACGACGAGCGCCCACACGAGCGTCGACATGCCGGTGCCCTGCTGGACCGCCGTGACGACCTGGTTGACGAGCAGCGGCTGGGCGAGGGACGCCGCGGCACCGAGGATGCTCAGCACGATGATGACGACCATCGCCGGCTTGTTCTCGAACAGGTAGGACAGCAGGCGGCCGAAGGTGGCACGGGGCCCGTCGGTCGGCTTCGGGCGTGCGAACGGGTTGCTCATCGTGCGTCGATTCTCTCACCGCTGCACCGACAGACGGACGGGAGGCTGTCCCCGGTCCGGTGGGCAGCCTCCCGTCCGATCAGGCCGCGGTCAGCGCGCGTCGCGTCCGGCCGCGACGGCCTGCCGCGCCTCGGCCTCGTCGAGGTCGGTACCGCGCGTCTCGCGGACGAGCAGGAGCGCGACCAGGGTGACGACCGCCGCGATCGTCAGGTACAGGCCGACCAGGAAGATGTCCCCGTCCGGCTTCCACAGCGCGACGGCGATCGTCGGGGCCAGGGACGCCCCGAGGATCGACGCGAGGTTGTAGGCGAGCGCGGAGCCGGTGTAGCGGACGTTCGTCGGGAACAGCTCCGGCAGCAGGGCGCCCATCGGCCCGAAGGTCAGTCCCATCAGCGACAGCCCGACGATGAGGAACGTGACGACCGTGATCGGGCCCTGCGACGCGGCGAACCACAGCTGGAAGGTCAGCCCGAAGAGCGCGATGCCGATCGTGGTCGGGATGAGCGTGCGACGACGGCCGAACTTGTCCGCGAGGATCCCGGCGACCGGCGTGAAGATCCCGAAGAACACGACGCCGATCATGAGGAGGGTGAGGAACTCACCGCGCGTGTACCCGAGGCCGACCTTCGGGACCATCGAGGTCGCGGTGGTGCCGTACGCCAGCGTGAAGGTCGTCATGAAGTAGAAGAGCACGTACGTGGCGACCATGCCGAAGGTGCCGACGACGACGGCCTTCCACGAGGTGCGGAACACCCGGGCGAGCGGGACCTTCGCGACCGAGCCGGTCTCCTGCACGCCGCGGAAGGCGGGCGACTCGACAAGCCGGAACCGCACGTAGAGGCCGATGAGCACGAGCACGGCGGACAGCAGGAACGGGATGCGCCATCCCCAGGCCTGGAAGTCGGCGTTCGGGGTGCCGTCCGCACCGGCCGGCATGGCGGCGTTGATCGCGATGAACAGACCGTTCGCCAGGAGGAACCCGATCGGGGCGCCGAGCTGCGGCATCGAGCCGAACACCCCGCGCTTGCCCTGCGGCGCGTTCTCGGTCGCGAGGAGCGCGGCGCCGGACCATTCGCCGCCGAGGCCGACGCCCTGGGCGAAGCGCATCACGGCGAGGAGCACGGGCGCCCAGATGCCGATCGTGTCGAAGGTCGGCAGGCAGCCGATGAGGAACGTCGCCGTCCCCATCACGAGCAGCGAGGCGACGAGGGTGGTCTTCCGGCCGATGCGGTCCCCGAAGTGGCCGAAGAGGACGGAGCCGACCGGGCGGGCGAAGAACGCCAGCGCGAAGGTGACGAAGGAGGACAGCTGCGACGCGGTCGGGTCCTCGTTCGGGAAGAAGAGCGTCGGGAACACGAGGACCGCGGCCGTCGCGTAGACGTAGAAGTCGTAGAACTCGATGGAGGTGCCGACGAGGCTCGCGATGACGACGCGCGAGCGCGGGTTCGTCTTCGGGGCGGACGTCGGGGTGGCCGGTGCGGCGGTCATGGGCGTGAGGGCACTTTCGCGGTGCGCGCGCTCGCGGGGGAGCGCAGCGTGGGGCCGGACTGCGGACGCCGACCGGTTCGCGCGGGGTGGCGCGGACACCGGGTCGGGTGCGTTCGGGGTGGTGGTCCCGCTCGTGACGGGGTCCTCAGTGTACGACGGATGTCGCCCACCTGCGAATCCGCCCGGAAGGAGCCGTCAGTTGGCCGCGCCGGTCGCGAGGTGGTCGGGGAGCGTGTGGCCCATCCGGTCGCGCTTCGTGTCGAGGTACCCGGCGTTCTGCGCGGAGACACCGACCACGAGGGGGACCAGCGCGTCCACCGCGATGCCGTGCTCGACGAGTTGCCGACGCTTCTCGGGGTTGTTCGTCAGCAGCCGCACGCGTGTGATGCCGAGGTCGGCGAGGATGCCGGCCGCGCCGCCGTACTCGCGGGAGTCGGCGGGGAGCCCGAGCGCGAGGTTGGCGTCGAGGGTGTCGAGCCCGTCCTCCTGCAGGCGGTACGCCTTGAGCTTGTTGATGAGCCCGATGCCGCGCCCCTCGTGCCCGCGCAGGTACACGACGACCCCGCCCTCGGCCGCGATCGTGTCGAGGGCCGCGTCGAGCTGCGGACCGCACTCGCACTTCAGCGACCCGAACGCCTCACCGGTCAGGCACTCGGAGTGCACCCGCACGAGCGCCCCGTCGGTCGGTGCCGACCCGTCCGGAGCGGTCGCGATGACGGCGACGTGTTCCGCGCTCGTCACGAGGTCCCGGTAGGCACGCATCTCGAACGTGCCGTGCGTGGTCGGGACCTTCGTGGCGACCTCGAACTGGACCGGGCTCCCGGGGGTGGCGGAGGTCAGTGCGTCGGTCATGGGGTGCTCCGGTCGGTGGGGGCCCCGTCGACCGCGTGACCGGACCGCTGGGGGACCGGACGGGCGCGGACCAGCAGATCGGGGCCGAGGCTGGACGTCGACAGTACACGCAACATCCGCGCTCCCTGGATGCTTCCCACCCCGATGTCGTCGAGTGCCACCCGGGGGCCGCCGAGCAGCACGGGGGCGAGGTAGACGAGCAGCTCGTCGGCGAGCCCGGCCGCGATGAACGCCGACGCGACGGTCGGCCCGCCCTCGACGAGCACGCTGTGCACCCCCTGCTGGCGGAGGGACCGGAGTGCGCCGTCCAGGTCGTGGCCGGGGATCGTGACGAGACCACGGGGGTGCCGGTGCAGGGCCGCGTCGGCGGGCAGCGGCCGGTCGCCGAGGACGACGGGCAGGGGCTGGTCGGCGAGGAACTCCCCGGCGTCGCCACGGGCGGTCAGGCTCGGGTCGTCCGCCAGCGCGGTCCCGGTGCCGACGAGGACGGCGTCGTGCGCGGCACGCTGCTCGTGCACGTGCTGCCGGGCGGCGGCACCGGTGATCCACCGGCTCGACCCGTCCGCCGCCGCAGCGCGGCCGTCGAGGCTGGAGGCCCACTTCACCGTCACCCAGGGTCGCCCGAGCCGGACCGAGAGCAGCCACCGCTCGAGGAACGCCTCGGCGTCGTCGGCGAGGACCCCCGACACGACGTCGACGCCGGCGGCACGGAGCCGGTCCGCCCCGCCGTGTGCCGCCGCCCCCGGGTCGTCGACGGCGTACACGACCCGGCCGACGCCGGCGTCGATGAGCGCGACCGAGCAGGGCCCGGTCCGGCCGGTGTGGTCGCACGGCTCCATGGTCACGACGGCGGTCGCACCGCGGAGCAGGGCCGGATCGACCTTCCGCATCGCGTCGACCTCGGCGTGCGCGGTACCGGCGCCCTTGTGCCAGCCCTCCGCCAACACGTCACCCGCGGGGGAGAGGAGGACGGCGCCGACCCGGGCGTGGTCGCCGACGGCGGGGCCGCGGGCGGCGAGCTCGAGCGCCCGGCGCATGGCGCGGACCTCGACGTCGCGGACCCCGACGTCGCGGACCGGGGTCGTGTCGGGTGCGGAGTCGCTCACGGAGCGAGACTACCGGCGGGGCCCGTCATCGAGTCGGGCGGCCAGGGCAGGTCCGACGCCGGGGTGCCGTCCGCCCGACGGAGCCCCTTCCACGCGGCGGCGGGGGACCCGTCCCGGTTCGGGACGAGGGCGTCGCCGGTGCCGGTGTACGCGAAACCGGCGCGCCGGGCGACCGCGGCCGAGGCGGTGTTGCCGACGTAGCACTCCCAGTACACGTCGGGCGCGCCGCAGTCGAACGCGAACCCGACGACGAGCTCGACGGCGTCGTGCACGAGCCCGAGGCCCCGGGCGGACGGGTCGAGCCAGAACCCGAGGTCCCGCCGGGCGGTCCGGTAGCTGATCACCCCGTCGAGCCAGGTCGATCCGGGTCGACGGATCGCCCAGGTGTACTCACGGTCGGAGGCCCACCCCGGCCCGACCAGCGCGTCGACGAACGTCGTGGCGTCCTGCTGTCGGTAGGGCTGCGGGATCGTCGTCCAGCGCGCGATCTCCGGGTCCTGGCATGCCTGCGTGATCGCGGCCGCGTCGGTGCGGGTGGGGACGTCGAGCCGGACCCGCGCCGACTCGAGCGTGACGGGGAGCACGGGCGCTCAGCGGGCGCGCGGCACGAAGCCGATGGCGTCGTAGACGCGGGCGAGCGTGGCGTCCGCGATCGCCTCGGCGCGCTCGGCACCGACGGCCAGCAGGCGGTCCAGCTCGGCCGGGTCGTCGAGGAGTTCGAGGGTGCGGGCGCGCACCGGTTCGAGTTCGGCGACGACGGCGTCCGCCACCGCACCCTTGAGGTCGCCGTAGCCCTTGCCGGTGAACGACGTCTCGAGGTCGGTGACCGCGGTGCCGGTGAAGGCGGAGAGGATCGCGAGCAGGTTCGTCACGCCCGGCTTCGCCTGCCGGTCGGCACGGATCTCGCGCTCGGTGTCCGTCACGGCCGACCGGATCTTCTTGGCGGTCCGCTTCGGGTCGTCGAGCAGGCGGACGAGGCCGTTGTCGGACGCGGCCGACTTGCTCATCTTGCTGGTCGGGTCCTGCAGGTCGTAGATGCGAGCGGTCTCGGAACCGATCCGGGCCTCCGGGACGACGAACGTGTCGCCGAAGCGCGAGTTGAAGCGCTGGGCCAGGTCGCGCGTCAGTTCGACGTGCTGGCGCTGGTCGTCGCCGACCGGGACGACCGCCGTGTCGTAGAGCAGGATGTCCGACGCCATCAGGATCGGGTACGTGAACAGCCCGACCGAGGCGGCTTCCGCACCCTGGCGCGCCGACTTGTCCTTGAACTGGGTCATCCGGCTCGCCTCGCCGAAGCCCGTCAGGGTGTTCAGCACCCAGGCGAGCTCGGCGTGCGCGGGGACGTGCGACTGCACGAACAGCGTCGACTTCGACGGGTCGATGCCCGAGGCGATGTACTGCGCCGCGGTCGCCCGGGTGCTCGCCCGCAGTTCCGCGGGGTCCTGCGGGGAGGTGATCGCGTGCATGTCGACCACGCAGTAGATGGCGTCGTGGTCTTCCTGCAGGTCGCGCCACTGCATGAGGGCGCCGATGTAGTTGCCGAGGTGGAGCGAACCGGCCGAGGGCTGGATGCCGGAGAAGATGCGCGTGCTGGTCATGCGGAGAGTCCTGGTGCTGGGGAGTGAGCGGGGGATCAGAGGTCGTAGTCGACGACCACGGGGGCGTGGTCGGACCATCGCTGGTCGTACGCGGCGGCGCGGTCCACGGTGTACGAGGTCACGGTCGCGGCGAGCTCGGGCGTCGCGACCTGGTAGTCGATGCGCCACCCGGAGTCGTTGTCGAACGCCTGACCGCGCCAGGACCACCACGTGTACGGGCCGTCGACGTCGCCGGCCTGGGCACGGCCGACGTCGACCCAGCCGAGACCCGGACCGGTGGAGCCGTCCGCCCCCTCGACCTGCTCGCCCTCGGCCCCGAAGAACCGGCTGAAGTAGGCGCGCTCGCGCGGCAGGAAGCCGGCGCGCTTGACGTTGCCCTTCCAGTTCTTGATGTCCCGCTGGTCGTGGCCGACGTTCAGGTCACCGACCACCACGGCGAGCGGGTTGTGCGCGCGGAGCGCGGGCAGGCGCTCGGTCATGGCGTCGAGGAACTTCCACTTCTCGTCCTGCTTCGGGGTGTCGACCTCGCCCGAGTGCACGTAGGTCGACACGACGGTGACGGTGCGGCCACCGATCTCGTAGTCGGCCTCGAGCCAGCGGCCGGCGGAGTCGAAGTCCTCCGCCCCGAGCTCGACCCGGTGCAGGTGGGCCCGGTGCCGCGAGGCGATGGCGACGCCGGCGCGGCCCTTGGCGGTGGCGGGGTCGTGCACGACGTCCCACTCGTCGCCGAGCAGGCCGGTCAGGTCCTCGGTCGAGGCGCGCACCTCCTGCAGGGCGAGCACGTCGACGTCGCGCTCGGCGAGCCAGTCGCCCATGCCCTTCCGGAACGCGGCACGGATGCCGTTGACGTTGACGGTCGCGAGGCGCAGGCGTGTCATGCACCAACCCTACCGGCGCGCTCCGACGCCCCGGACGTGCCCGCGGGAGGGGCGACCGGACGACGGACGGGAGGCCCGTCACCAGCTGGTGAGGGGCCTCCCGTCTGCACGGCGACCGTGTGGTCGCGCGGACGCCGGACGCGCGTCAGGCTGCGTCGTGGTCCGTCTGCAGGAAGTCGACGAGGCTGTCCGCGGTGGTCTCGGCGTCGTCGCCGGACACGGTCAGCACGACCTCGTCGCCGTTCTCCACACCGAGGCCGAGCAGACCGAGGATGCTGCCGGCGTTGGCCGACTTCTCACCCTTGGCGATCGTGACCTGGTGGCCGGACGCGGTGACGTTCTGGACGAACAGCGAGGCGGGGCGGGCGTGCAGGCCGGACGCGCTCGCGACGGTGACGGTGCGGGTGGCTTCGGACATCGATGGACTCCTGTCGATGGGTGGTGCGCTCATGCTAGCGAGCGCCTGGCGGGTGGTTCCCGGGTCTCGTGGACACAGACGGCCGACGTGCGGGGACGGTCAGTCGCGCCCGGGCCAGAAGACCTCGGTGCCGGCGGCCTCGACCTCGCGGACGAGGTCCAGGTTGACGCCGGGGTCGGTGATGATCGTGTCGATCGCGGCGAGCGGGGCGACCCGACCGAACTCCTCACGGCCGAACTTCGTGTGGTCGGCGAGCAGGATGCTCCGGCGGGCGGACTTGATCATGGCGCTCTTCACGGCCGCCTCGGCCATGTTGTGCGTCGTCAGGCCGCGCTCGGGCGTGATGCCGTTGATGCTGACGAACGCGACGTCGACGCTCACCATGCCGATGAGCTGGTGCGTCCACGTGCCGACGCCTGCGAGCGAGTCGCTGCGGATGTTGCCACCGAGCAGGTGCAGGTCGATGCCGGGCCGGTTCGCGACGGCCATCGCGACGGGGAGCGAGTGCGTGACGACGGTGAGGCCGCGGTCGGTCGGCAGCAGCTCGGCGAGGCAGATCGTCGACGTGCCGGCGTCGATCATCACCGACCCGTTCTCGGGCAGCTCCTCGAGCGCGGCCTCGGCGATGACCATCTTCTCCGTCTGGTTGATGCCGCCGCGGTCACCGACGCCCGGGTGCAGGGTGACCCGCTCGACGGGGATCGCACCGCCGTGGGCACGCCGGACGAGCCCGCGGCGCTCCAGGCTCGTCAGGTCGCGTCGGATGGTCTCCGGCGTGACGGCGAGCAGTTCGGCGAGGTCCTTCACGTCGACCCGGCCGTGCGCGCGCGCCTGTTCGACGATGCGCTGGTGGCGTTCTGGTGCGTACATCGGTGCCTCGTCGGATCGGAACGGACAGGCTCGGGCACGATCGCCGCGAGTGACCCGCGGCCGGACGTCCCGGCAGACGCAAACGGGCATCTGTTTCTGCATTTTTATCCCCGGATGTGTTTGTTTGTCAACGCGGGGCGATGTATGGTGCTGCAAGGCCGTCCGGATGCAGCACGCCCCGGATGCAGCACCGCCCCCGAACCGCCCACCGCTGCTGCGCGTGAGATGAAGGAGTCTCCCCATGTCCGATCTGCTCGGAACCGGCGTCGGTCGCGGCGTTGCCCACGGCCCGGTGCTCCGGATGGCGGACCCGCTGGGAGAGCCGTCGACCACCCCGCTCGAGGGCTCGGCCGAGGACGCGAAGCAGGCGGTGCACGCCGCGCTCGCCGCGGTCGCCGAGGACCTCACGAAGCGCGGCCGGCTCGCGGGCGGCGACGCCCAGGCCGTGCTCGAGGCGCAGGCGCTCATGGCGCAGGACCCGACCCTCCTCGACGACGTGCACGCGCGCATCGACGGTGGCACGAACCCCGAGCGAGCCGTGTACGAGGCGTTCGCGCAGTTCCGCGACCTGCTCGTCGGCATGGGCGGCTACATGGGGGAGCGCGCGGCCGACCTCGACGACGTCGCCCAGCGCATCGTCGCGAAGCTCCGCGGCGTCCCGGCCCCCGGCGTCCCCGAGTCGGACGCCCCGTTCGTGCTCGTCGCCCGCGACCTCGCACCGGCCGACACCGCGCTCCTCGACCTCGACAAGGTCCTCGCCCTCGTCACCCGTGACGGCGGCCCGACCTCGCACACCGCGATCCTCGCCCGCGCCAAGGGCATCACGGCCGTCGTCGGCGTGAGCGGTGCCGACGACCTGGTCGAGGGGCAGCAGGTCGTCGTCGACGCCGTCGCCGGCACCGTCGTGACCGACCCCTCCGCCGAACTCGTCGCCGACGTCGAGCAGCGCATCGCCGACCGGCGCGCCGCCGCCGCCGCACCGCTCACGGCGGGCGCGCTCGCCGACGGGCACGTCGTCCCGCTGCTGGCGAACCTCGGCAGCCCCGCCGACGCGCAGGCCGCGGTGGACCTCGGCGCCGAGGGCGTCGGACTGTTCCGCACCGAGTTCCTGTTCCTCGACGCCCCGACGGCGCCGACGGTGGAGTCGCAGCAGAAGTCGTACGAGCAGCTGCTCGCCGCGTTCCCCGGCAAGAAGGTCGTGGTCCGCGCGCTCGACGCCGGTGCCGACAAGCCGCTCCCGTTCCTCACCGACAAGGACGAGGAGAACCCGGCGCTCGGTCGTCGTGGCCTCCGCGCCCTGCGGAACCAGGAGCAGGTCCTCCGCGACCAGCTCACCGCGCTCGCCCGGGCCGACGCCGCGACCGAGGCCGACCTCTGGGTGATGGCCCCGATGGTCGCCGACGCCGAGGAGACCGAGTACTTCGTCGGGCTCGCCCGCGAACTCGGCATCCGCACCGCCGGCGTGATGGCCGAGGTGCCGTCGCTCGCGCTGATGGCCGAGCAGGTGTTCCGCTCCGCCGACTTCGTGTCGATCGGCACGAACGACCTGACGCAGTACACGATGGCCGCCGACCGGATGCTCGGCACCGTCGCGAGCTACCAGGACCCGTGGCACCCCGCCGTCCTGCGCCTCGTCGCGCAGCTCGGTGCGGCCGGTGCCGACGCCGGCAAGGCGGTCGGCATCTGCGGTGAGGCGGCAGCCGACCCGCTGCTCGCCGTCGTCCTCGTCGGACTCGGTGCCACCACCCTCTCCATGACCCCCGCGGCCCTCGCCGACGTGCGAGCCGAACTCGGCCAGCACACCCTCGACGAGGCCCGCGAGATGGCGACGGCAGCACTCGCCGCGAGCACGGCAGCGACCGCCCGGTCCGCCGCCGCAGCCGCGGTGCACGCCGCCTGACCCGCCCCCTCCCGCACCACTCCCGATCCCTGCAGCAGCACACACACAGAGAGTCAACGCACATGACAACGTCGTCCGTTGCAGCGCCAGACACCCGCGACAAGTCGCGGGGTGGCGCTCGCGTCGCCGTCCAGAAGTTCGGCACGTTCCTGTCCGGCATGGTGATGCCCAACATCGCGATCTTCATCGCGTGGGGCCTCATCACCGCGTTCTTCATCGAGACCGGCTGGACGCCCGTCGGCGTCCTCGGCGGCTTCGGCGAGACGGACGGCGTGGCCAACATCGGCCTCGTCGGCCCGATCCTGACCTACCTCATCCCGCTCGCGATCGCCTTCCAGGGCGGCCGGATGGTCTACGACACCCGCGGCGCGGTCGTCGGTTCGATCATGGCCATGGGCGTCATCATCGGCGCCAACGGCACGATCATGATCCTCGGCGCGATGATCTGCGGCCCGCTCGGCGCCTGGCTCATCAAGCAGATCGACAAGATCTGGGACGGCAAGATCAAGCCCGGCTTCGAGATGCTCGTGAACAACTACGCGGCCGGCATCCTCGGCTTCGTGCTCGCGCTGATCGGGTTCTTCTGGCTCGCCCCGCTGTTCAAGCTCATCGCGGAGGGCCTCGGCGCCGCGGTGAAGTTCCTCGTCGACAGCTCGCTGCTGCCGCTCGCCAGCGTCATCATCGAGCCGGCCAAGGTCTTCTTCCTCAACAACGCGATCAACCACGGCGTGCTCGACCAGCTCGGTGCGCAGCAGGTCCAGGACTCCGGCAAGTCGATCCTGTTCCTCCTCGAGGCGAACCCCGGCCCCGGTCTCGGCATCCTCCTCGCCTTCACCTTCTTCGGTGTCGGCATCGCCCGCTCGACCGCTCCCGGTGCGATCCTCATCCAGTTCTTCGGTGGCATCCACGAGATCTACTTCCCGTACGTGCTGCAGAAGCCGATCCTGTTCGTCGCCGTCATCCTCGGTGGCGCGACCGGTGTCGCCACGAACGTCGCCTTCCAGTCCGGCCTCGTCGCCCCGGCGTCCCCCGGTTCGATCATCGCGGTCCTCACCGCGACAGCGAAGGACAGCTACGTCGGCGTCATCCTCTCGGTGGTCCTGTCGGCGGCCGTGTCCTTCGCGGTGGCCTCGTTCTTCCTCCTCGCCAGCCGCAAGCGTGACCTCGCCGCGGGCAACGCCGGCGACATGAGCGCCGCCATGGCGAAGCTCCAGCAGAACAAGGGCCGCGACGTCAACGCCGCGACCTCGGGCCTGCTCGGCGACAACTCCCCGGCCAACGAGGAAGAGGCCCAGGCCTCGCTCGGCGGCGTCGGTTCCGCCAGCACCGCCACGGCGACGCGCGTCGAGAACGTCGTCTTCGCCTGCGACGCCGGCATGGGCTCGAGCGCCATGGGTGCGAGTGTCCTGCGGAACAAGATCAAGAAGGCTGGTATCGAGGGTGTGACGGTCGTCAACAAGGCGATCGCGAACCTCTCGGGTGACGAGGACCTCATCATCACCCAGGAAGAGCTCACGGACCGCGCGAAGCAGAAGAACCCGAACGCCCAGCACGTCTCGGTCGGCAACTTCATGAACGCTCCGCAGTACGACCAGGTCGTCGACCAGCTCAAGAACCAGTAAGACAAGAGCACGATGGGAGAGGGGACGGGCGACCGTCCCCTCTTCCGCCGTCACCCACGAACAAGGAGACCCCGAATGCCCGTCCTGCAGGAGAGCCAGATCCGCATCCACACCGAGGACGCCGCGCCGACCAAGTCGGAGGCGATGAAGGAGGCGGCTGCGATCCTCCAGGACGCCGGTGCGGTCACCGCGGACTACTACCCCGCCATGCTCGAGCGCGAGAAGAGCGTCTCGACCTACATGGGCAACTTCCTGGCCATCCCGCACGGGACGAACGACGCGAAGGACGCCATCAAGGCGTCGGCGCTCTCGTTCGTCCGGTACGCCACCCCGATCGACTGGGACGGCAACGACGTCCGGTTCGTCGTGGGCATCGCGGGGGTCAACAACGAGCACCTCGACATCCTCAGCAAGATCGCGATCGTGTTCTCCGACGAGGACCAGGTCCAGGCCCTGACCGAGGCGCCCGACGCCGCGGCCGTCCTCGCGATCCTCGGTGAGGTCAACGAGTGAGCACCGCCGTCCACTTCGGCGCCGGCAACATCGGCCGCGGCTTCGTCGGCCTCCTGCTGCACCAGGCCGGCTACGAGGTCGTCTTCGCCGACGTCGCCGCACCGCTCATCGACGCCCTCGCCGCCGCCGACTCGTACACCGTGCACGAGGTCGGCGCAGGTGCGCAGGACCACGAGGTCACCGGCTTCCGCGCCGTGAACAGCGCGCAGGACGAGGCCGGCGTCGTCGCCGAGATCGCGACCGCCGACATCGTCACCTGCGCGGTCGGCCCGACCGTCCTCAAGTTCATCGCACCCGTCATCGCGAAGGGCCTGCAGGAGCGTTCCGTCGACGCCGCCCCGCTCGTCGTGATGGCGTGCGAGAACGCGATCAACGCGACGGACCGCCTCCGCGAGTTCATCGTCGCCGCCCTGCCCGAGGACGCGCGCGAGGGCGCGCTGGCCAAGGCCGTGTTCGCCAACACCGCCGTCGACCGGATCGTGCCCGCTCAGCCCGCGGACGGCGGCCTCGACGTCACGGTCGAGACCTACTTCGAGTGGGCCATCGACCGCACGCCGTTCGCCGGTGCCGAGCCGACGATCCCCGGCGCGCACTACGTCGACGGCCTCGCCGCCTCGATCGAGCGCAAGCTCTTCACCGTGAACACCGGCCACGCCACGGTCGCGTACCACGGCTTCCTCGCCGGCGCGGACAAGATCTCGGACGCCGTCGCCCTCCCGGCCGTGCGCTCGGCGCTGGAGGCCGTGCTCGCCGAGACGAGCGACCTGCTCGTCCGTCGGCACGAGCTCGACCCCGAGGTGCACCGCGCCTACGTCGAGGCGATCATCGCCCGCTTCGAGAACCCGCACCTGCCGGACACGGTCACCCGTGTCGGTCGGCAGCCCCTCCGGAAGCTCTCGCGCGACGAGCGCTTCGTCTCCCCGGCGGCGGCCCTGGCGGAGAACGGCTCCGAGCCGACCGCACTGCTCGACGCGATGGCAGCGGCGCTCCGCTTCGACGTCGCGGACGACGAGCAGAGCGTCGAACTCCAGGCACTGCTGCGGTCCGACCGGTCGGACGCCGACATCGCGTCCGAGATCACCGGTCTCGGCGGTGAACACCCGCTGCACGCGTCCTTCACCGGACGGGTCGGAGCGGCGCGCGCCTGAGCGCTCGCGACCACGAGACGGACGGGAGGCCCGGTACCAGCTGGTACCGGGCCTCCCGTCCGTCTCGGCATCGCCTGTCGACCGAGCGATCGGCGCCGAGTACCGTCGCGGCCATGACGAAGCAGTGGGTGGCGACGCGTCCCGGTGGCAGTGAGACCTTCGAACTGGTGGACGTCGCGGTGCCGGCGCCCGGTCCCGGTGAGGTGACCGTCAGCGTCCGGGCCGCCGGTGTGAACCCGGCCGATGCCAAGCACACCCAGGACGGCGACCCCGCCGACTTCCCGCTCCCGATCGGGTACGAGGTCGCGGGCGTCGTCACGGCGGTCGGGCCGGACACGGACATCGCCTCGGGCCCGGTCGCACCGGGCGACGAGGTCCTGGCGTTCCGGGTGCGGGGCGGATGGGCCGAGGCGGTCACCCTGCCGGCCCGTGACGTCTTCGCGAAGCCGCCCGCGATGGGGTTCGCGGAGGCCGCGAACCTGCTGCTCGCCGGCACGACCGCTGCGGACCTCATCCGGGTGACCGACGTCGCCGCCGGTGAGACCGTGCTCGTGCACGGAGCCTCCGGGGCCGTCGGCGTCAGCCTGCTGCAACAGCTCCGGATGCTCGGGGCGCGAGCGATCGGCACCGCCTCCGCCGCGAACACCGACACCGTCCGCCGCTCCGGCGGCGAGTGGGTCCCGTACGGCGACGGCCTGGAAGCGCGGGTCCGCGACCTCGCGCCGCATGGCGTCGACGTGGCCCTGGACTGCGTCGGCTCCGACGAGGCCGTCGACGTCTCGCTCGCGTTGGTCGCCGACCGGGCACGCATCGCGACGATCGCGGCCTTCACCCGCGCGCCGGACGCGGGCATCACGGCCATCGGCGGGTCGCAGCCGGAGAGTGCGGCCTTCCGCGACGCCGTCCGGCAGCGGCTCGTCGACCTGGCCGGTCGAGGGGAACTCGTCGTCCCGGTCGCCCGGACGTTCCCGCTCACCGAGGCACGCGCGGCGCTCGACCTGCTCGAGTCCGGGCACCCGGGCGGAAAGATCGCCCTCCTGCCCTGAAGTCGGTCGTCGTCGGACATCGAGCACTGGCACACTGGGTGCAGCGCGCCGGGCCAGCGTGCGGGGGAGTGGGGCGGCCGTGACCGACGTCGCGGAGGTCCAGCCTCCGCAGACCGCTGGACGATCCCGGGCGTCTCGTCACCGTCTTCGGAAGGAACCCCGTGAGCGACCAGTACCCACCGCAGGACCCCTACGGCAAGCGACCCGGCGACGGGCAGTCCGACGGGCAGCCGCCGTACGGGCATGCCCCGGGTGGGCAGTCGCCGTACGGGCAGGCCTCGGGTGGGCAGTCGCCGTACGGACAGCAGCCGTACGGGCAGCCCTCGGGTGGGCAGTCGCCGTACGGACAGCAGCCGTACGGGCAGCCCTCGGGTGGGCAGTCACCGTACGGGCAGCAGCCGTACGGGCAGCAGCCGTACGGATCGGGCCAGTACGGGCAGCAGCCGGCGCAGCAGCAGCCCTACGGGCAGCAGCCGGTGACGCAGGGTGAGCCGCCGCTCTGGGCACCCTGGTACGGCATCCCGTTCCCCAAGGCCTTCACGCGGTTCTGGAAGAAGTACGTGCGCTTCGACGGCCGCGCCAGCCGGAGCGAGTTCTGGTTCTGGGCACTCTGGTGGGCGATCGGCAACATCGTCACGGGCACGATCGACACGGCCATCGGCGGGAGTGACTCCAACGTGGTCGGTGGCCTCTGGGCGCTCGCGACGCTCGTCGGCTTCATCGCGCTGACGGTGCGACGCCTGCACGACGTCAACATGTCGGGCCTGCTCGCCCTGCTGTTCATCATCCCGCCGGTGGGCGCCGTCTTCGCGCTCGTCATCGGGCTCCTGACGTCCGTGCCCGCCGGCACACGGTTCGACGAGCCGCACCGCGGCTGACCACTTCCGATCATCGACACCCTGGGGGACCTCGTGACCGATCACCATCCCGTGCCGGACGCCGGCGGACAGCCCGGCAGCCAGCAGCCGTACGGGAAGCAGTCGTACGGCGAGCAGCCGTACGGCGAGCACCAGTTCGGACAGCCGCAGTACGGACAGCCGCAGTACGGCCAGCCGCAGTACGGCCAGCAGACGCCGGGTGCAGCGGCTCCCGTCGGGCCGGACGGGCAGCCGCCGCTCTGGGCGCCCTGGTACGGCATCTCACTGCCGAAGGCCGTCGGCCGCTTCTTCCGGAAGTACGCGACCTTCAGCGGCCGCGCGAGCCGCAGCGAGTTCTGGTGGTGGACGCTCGTCACCGCCGTCGTCTCCACGGTGCTCACCGGCGGTGGATTCCTGCTCGCCGCCGCCCTCGCGTCGACTCGGACGGTCCAGACAGACTACGGCACCTACGAGGTGCAGAACCCGGCACCGCCGATCGCCTTCGTGTTCCTCATCGCCGGCCTGCTGTGGGCACTCGCGACGCTCGTGCCGTCCCTCGCGCTCGGCTGGCGTCGGTTGCACGACGCGAACCTGTCGGGTGCACTATGGATCATCGCGCTCTTCGTCGGGATCGTCGGCATCGTCTTCGGCGTCCTGCCCTCGAACCCCGATGGCGCACGGTTCGACCGGCCCGGGGACCGCTGAGCGCCAGCCAGATGCGTCACGACGGCGCCCTCCATCCACGAAGAGGGCGCCGTCGTCGTGTCGGCGGCTGGCCGGGCGCCGCCAGCCCGTCCTCCCGCCTTGCTGACGCGGTCAAGCGGGTCTTCCGGAAGTACGTCCGGTTCGACGGGCGTGCGAGTCGCAGCGAGTTCTTCCTGGATCGCCGCGGTGCTCCTGGGGCTCTACTCGCTCGCGACGATCGTCCCGAACCTGGCGGTCACCTGGCGTCGGCTCCACGACGCGAACCTCGCGGGGCCCTTCTTCTTCCTGTCGGTCATCCCGTTCTTCGGCGGGATCATCCTGATCGTGCTGGCGATCCTGCCGTCGAAGCCGGAGGGGCAGCGGTTCGACCGCCCCGAGCGCGGCTGACGTCCACCACACGACGGAGCCCTCCTGCCCGATCGGGCAGGAGGGCTCCGTCGTGTGCCGAGCGGGTCAGACGACCCGGATCCGCGCGAGCGATCCGTCGACGACCAGGTCGCGGATCGTCGTCGCCGGGTCGGCGATCTCGAAGCGGAGCGCGCCGCCCGGCTGGTCGAACCACGGACGCACGAAGCGGACGGTCACGAGGAACGGGCGCTCGACCACGTAGCGGTGCACCTCGGGCGAGACCGTGGAGTGCGGCGGCAGGGACCGGGCGTGCAGCGGGGTCTCGATCGGGTGCAGGAGGTAGCCGTCCGGACCGCCGATGCGGTCCACGGGCACACCGGCCGGGATCTGGATCGTGAGACCGGCGTCGCCGGTCGCCGCGACCTGCTGGGCCAACTGCGGGTAGGTCGACGCCGACCGGTCGCGCATCTGGTCGAGGTCGGACCGGCGGATGTCCCGTGCGTCCGGGAACGGGCGGTTCAGGAACCGACGGAGCATCTCGACGGCGTCGTCTTCGCCCCGTGCGGTCGCGAGTCGTCGGGCGGTGCCGTAGTCGACGACCTCGATGGCGAACGTGTCGGCGTCCGCGGGGACGATGCGCAGCGCACCCTCCACCGGCGGCTCGTGCAGGGTCTCCCCGGGGAGCTGCACGTACCGGACCGTGTAGCCGAGCTGATCGAGGATGGGCCGAGTGTCCGCGAACGTCATGAGCGGGAGCCTAGCGCGCCCGCCCATGACGTTCCTGGCGGAGTCGATCCGCTAGCCACGGCCGCGCATCACGGCCTGCTTGACCTCGGAGATCGCCTTCGTCACCTGGATCCCGCGGGGGCAGGCGTCGGTGCAGTTGAAGGTCGTCCGGCAGCGCCAGACGCCCTCCTTGTCGTTGAGGATGTCGAGGCGCACGTCGGCCGCGTCGTCCCGCGAGTCGAAGATGAAGCGGTGTGCGTTCACGATCGCGGCGGGCCCGAAGTACTGCCCGTCGGTCCAGAACACCGGGCACGAGGACGTGCAGGCGGCGCAGAGGATGCACTTCGTCGTGTCGTCGAACCGTGCGCGGTCGGCGACGGACTGGATGCGCTCCTTGCCCTTCTCCGGTGCGGACTTCGGCTGCAGGAACGGCTGGACCTCGCGGAAGGACGTGAAGAAGGGCTCCATGTCCACGATGAGGTCCTTCTCGAGCGGCAGACCCTTGATCGCCTCGACGTAGATCGGCTTCGAGATGTCGAGGTCCTTGATCAGGGTCTTGCACGCCAGACGGTTGCGCCCGTTGATCCGCATCGCGTCCGAGCCGCAGACGCCGTGCGCGCAGGAGCGTCGGAACGTCAGCGATCCGTCCTGCTCCCACTTGATCTTGTGCAGCGCGTCGAGGATGCGGTCGGTCGGCAGCATCATGACGTCGAAGTCCTGCCAGCGCGGCTCGTCGTCCACGTCCGGGTCGAAGCGGCGGACGATCACCGTCACGGAGAACGATCCGGGAGGCGCGTCCTGCACGGTGTCGGTGCGGGGTGCGTCGGAGACCAGGGTGTCGGTCATCTCAGTACTTCCTCTCCATCGGCTCGTAGCGCGTCATGACGACGGGCTTCCAGTCGAGCGTGATGTGGTCGTCGGCGAGTGACGAGTGCGGATCGCCCGTCAGGTACGCCATGGTGTGCTGCATGTAGTTCTCGTCGTCGCGCTTCGGGTAGTCGTCGCGCATGTGCCCGCCGCGGGACTCCTTGCGGTTCCGGGCGGAGTACACGACGACCTCGGCCAGGTCGAGCAGGAAGCCGAGCTCGACGGCCTCGAGCAGGTCGGTGTTGAAGCGCTTGCCCTTGTCCTGCACGGACACCTGCATGAACCGGTTGCGGAGCGTGTGGATCGTCTCGGTGACCCGTGCGAGCGACTCGTCGGTCCGGAACACCTGCGCGTTCTTGTCCATCTCCTCCTGCAGCTCCTTGCGGAGCACGGAGACGCGTTCCGTCCCGGTGGAGGCCCGGAGCTGCTCGAGCATGCCGCGCACGTTCGCCGCGGGGTCCTCGGGCAGCGGCAGGAACTCGGCGGTCTGCACGTACTCGGCGGCGTTGTTGCCCGAGCGCTTGCCGAACACGTTGATGTCGAGCAGCGAGTTCGTGCCGAGACGGTTCGACCCGTGCACCGAGACGCAGGCGCACTCGCCCGCGGCGTAGAGGCCCGGGACGACCGTGGTGTTGTCGGCGAGGACCTCGGCCTTGACGTTCGTCGGGATGCCGCCCATCGCGTAGTGCGCCGTCGGCATCACCGGCACGGGTTCGACGACCGGGTCGACGCCCAGGTAGGTCCGGGCGAACTCGGTGATGTCCGGCAGCTTCGTCTCGAGCACCTCGGCACCGAGGTGGGTGCAGTCGAGCAGCACGTAGTCCTTGTTCGGGCCGGCGCCGCGCCCCTCGGCGACCTCCTGCACCATGCACCGGGCGACGATGTCACGCGGCGCGAGGTCCTTGATCGTCGGGGCGTACCGCTCCATGAACCGCTCGCCGGAGGCGTTGCGGAGGATCGCGCCCTCGCCGCGGGCGCCCTCGGTGAGCAGGATGCCGAGCCCGGCCAGCCCGGTCGGGTGGAACTGGAAGAACTCCATGTCCTCGAGCGGCAAGCCGGTGCGCCACACGATGCCGACGCCGTCGCCGGTCAGCGTGTGCGCGTTCGACGTGGTCTTGAACATCTTGCCGAAGCCGCCGGTCGCGAAGATCATCGCCTTCGCGTGGAACACGTGCAGCTCGCCCGTCGAGAGCTCGAAGGCGACGACGCCGGCGGGCTGCTTGCGCGTGACCCCGTCGTCCCCGACGACGTCGACCATGATGAGGTCGAGTGCGTAGAACTCGTTGTGGAACTCGACACCGAGCTTCACGCAGTTCTGGAAGAGCGTCTGCAGGATCATGTGGCCGGTGCGGTCGGCCGCGTAGCAGGCGCGGCGGACCGGTGCCTTGCCGTGGTCACGCGTGTGACCGCCGAAGCGGCGCTGGTCGATCTTGCCCTCGGGCGTCCGGTTGAACGGCAGACCCATGTTCTCGAGGTCGATGACCGCGTCGATCGCCTCCTTCGCCAGGATCTCGGCAGCGTCCTGGTCCACCAGGTAGTCGCCGCCCTTGATCGTGTCGAAGGTGTGCCACTCCCACGAGTCCTCTTCGACGTTGGCGAGCGCTGCCGCCATGCCGCCCTGCGCCGCGCCCGTGTGGGAGCGCGTCGGGTAGAGCTTCGAGATGACCGCGGTCTTCGCCTTCGGCCCGGCCTCGATGGCGGCTCGCATGCCGGCGCCTCCCGCGCCGATGATGACGATGTCGTACTGGTGGTGGTGGACGGTGATGTCGGTCACAGGGGTCTTTCGATCAGGAGGTGGAGCGTGCGGGACGTCGTGCGCGAGGCGTCGCTACTGCGCGGGGCAGAACGACGGCAGGTCCGCGGCGGCGGCGCCGGCGGGGCACGGGTCGAAGGTCCAGCACACGAGCGTGCCGAGGACGATCAGGAGCACGCAGGCGAGGAGCACCGCGCCGAGCAGGGTCTTGCGGACGCCGGGCTTGGCCACGTAGTCGTTGATGATCGTCCGCATGCCGTTCGACCCGTGGACGAGCGCGAGCCAGAGCATCGCGGTGTCCCAGATCCGCCAGAACGGGCTCGCCCACTTGCCGGCGACGAAGGCGAAGTCGATCTGCTTGACGCCCTCGCCGGCGACCATGTTGACGAAGAGGTGGCCGAAGATGAGCACGACGAGCAGGACGCCCGACGCGCGCATGTAGATCCAGCCCCACTTCTCCCAGTTGGTGGTGCGGCGGGCAGCGTCGGCGCTGCGGGGCGGAGCGATGGTCTCGGTGGTCATGACGGAGCCCTCAGTTGAAGTCGGCGACGAGGTTCATGAGCTGGCGCGGCAGGAAGCCCGCGATCGCCACGGCCCAGAGCACGAGGACGACCCAGAACATGGCCCGCTGGTACTTCGGACCCTTCGACCAGAAGTCGATGAGGATGATCCGCAGCCCGTTGAACGCGTGGAACACGATGGCGCCGACGAGGGCGATCTCGCCGAGGTTCATCAGCGGCGTCTTGTACGTGCCGATCACGGCGTTGTACGCCTCGGGGGAGAGCCGGACCAGTGCCGTGTCGAGGATGTGCACGAGCAGGAAGAAGTAGATCGCGACGCCGGTGATCCGGTGCAGGACCCAGGACCACATCCCGATGCTCCCGCGGTACAGCGTTCCCTGCGGGACACGCGTCCGAGGTGCGTCGATCGACGACGTACCGTCGATGGTCACCTGCGGTACGGCTGTCGCCGTCCCGCCTGCGGTCTGCTCGGCCATGAGCTCGCCTTCCCGTAGGGCCGGCGCACCGATCGGCGCGCCGTTGCCGTCGTGTTCGTGTGGAACACCTCCATCCTACGTCCGAGCACCGACCTTCTCGTTCCACCCCGTCCGGGCGGTGCGCGTGGGGGCCGGGGGAGCGCCGATCGTGCGGGCCGTCTCGTGGTGCGCGAGCAGTTCGTCGCCGACCGCCTCCCACGTGGTGCCCTCGACGCGGAGGCGGCCGGCGGACCCCATCCGCTCGGCCAGCGCCCGGTCGGCGTGGAGCCGGGCGACCGCGGCGCGCAGGGCCAGCGGGGCATCCGGGTCGTAGAGCTCGCCGTCGAGCCCGGGGGCGACGAGGTCGAGCGGTCCGCCAGAGGCCGGGGCGACGACCGGCAGGCCGGCCGCGTGGGCCTCCTGCAGTGTCTGCCCGAACGTCTCCGCCGCACCCGTGTGCACGAAGACGTCGAGCATCGCGTAGGCGTCGGCCAGGTCGGCACCGCGCAGCGGCCCGGTGAACGTCACGTCCAGGTGACGGAGTCGACGCTCGAGGAACGGCCGGGAGGGTCCCCCTCCTGTGACCACGACCCGGATGCCCGGCATGCCGCCGAGTTCGGCGAGCCGCTCGACCTCCTTCTCCGGTGCCAGCCGTCCCACGTAGCCGACGATGGTCTCGCCGCGCGGCGCGATGCGGCGGCGCATCGCGCGGACGTGGGCAGACGTCCGGCGAGCGGGGTGGAACAGCGCCGTGTCGACGCCCCGGCCCCATCGGGCGACCCGCGGCACGCCCTCCTCGGCGAGCATCGCCGCGGTCGCGGAGGACGGCGCGAGCGTCAGCGAGGCGCCGGCGTGGATCCGCCCGAGGACCCGGCGGACCAGCGGGGCGGCCGCGGAGAGGCCGTTGCGGCGGGCGAACCCGGCCACGTCGGTCTGGAAGACGGCGACGGAGGGGATGCCGAGCCTCCCGGCCGCCGTGATCGCGCGGCCCCCCAGCAGGAAGGGGCTGGCTGCGTGGAGCACGTCGGCGCCGGAGGCGGCGAGGATGGTGTCGAGGACCGGGTGCGGGAGTGCGACGGGGAACTGCCGGTACGCGACCGCGGGGATGCGGTGGACGTCGAACCCGAGGTGCCGCTCCTGTTCCGACCGCGACCGCCAGGCGGCGAGACCCGGGGCGTCCGGGGCGATGACCACCGCCCGGTGGCCGCGTCGGCGGAGGTGTTCGAGCACCGCGAGGACGCTCGTGGTGACGCCGTTGAGGGTGGGCAGGAAGCTCTCGGTCACGACGGCCACGGTCCGGGGGGACTCGGTGCCTCGCTCCACGCTGCGTGCGTTCATGGCACGGCCCATGTTCCGGGCGGCGCGTGGACGAGCGGGGGGTGCGACGTGAACGCGGCGCACGCGAGGGGTGAACAGACCGTGCGTCGCCCCGGGCAGCCGTCCACGACACGTCCAGGTCGCACGCAGCTGCTTCCCCGGGCCGCCGGTACGGTGGGCGCGTGACGGACGCACTCGACGACTTCTACGCGATCATCCCGGCCGGCGGCATCGGCTCCCGCCTGTGGCCGCTCTCGCGCGCCGACGCCCCCAAGTTCCTGCACGACCTGACCGGTTCCGGTTCCTCGCTGCTGCGACAGACCTGGGACCGCCTGGCGCCGCTCGCGGGACCGGACCGGATCATGGTCGTCACCGGGCGGGCACACCGTGCCGCCGTCGAGTCGCAACTCCCCGGCGTGCCGGACCACAACGTCGTGCTCGAGAGTGAACCGAAAGACTCAACCGCGGCGATCGGCCTCGCCGCGGCGATCCTGCACCGTCGTGAGCCGGACGTCGTGATCGGCTCCTTCGCCGCCGACCACGTCATCGGTGACGCCCGCGGGTTCCGCCGGTCCGTGCGCGAGGCCGTCGCGGCCGCCCGGGCCGGGTACATCACCACGATCGGCATCACGCCCTCCGAGCCCGCGATCGGCTTCGGGTACATCCACGCCGCCGACGACGCCCTCGGCGCCGACGGTGCACCGACCGCACACGCCGTCCGGTCCTTCGTCGAGAAGCCCGACCTCGGGACCGCGGAGGCGTACCTGCGGAACGGCTCGTACCTGTGGAACGCCGGCATGTTCATCGCCCGCGCCGACGTGCTGCTCGCCGAGATCGGACGCACCGAGCCGGAGCTGCTGGCGGGCATCGAGGAACTCGCGGCCGCCTGGGACACCCCGGCCCGCGGTGTCGTCGTCGACCGGATCTGGCCGGGGCTGAAGAAGATCGCGATCGACTACACCGTCGCGGAGCCCGCAGCCGCGGCAGGGCGGATGGCGGTCGTGCCGGGCGACTTCGACTGGGACGACGTGGGCGACTTCGCCTCGCTCGCCAAGCTCCAGTCGGGCGGGCGGAAGAACAACCTCGCGGTGCTCGGCGACAACGCCCGCATCCTGGCCGACTCCGCGAGCGGCATCGTCGTGTCGCAGAGCAACCGGCTCATCTCGTTGATCGGCGTCGAGGACATCGTCGTCGTCGACACCCCGGACGCGTTGCTCGTGACCACGAGTGCGAACGCGCAGCGGGTCAAGGGCGTGGTGGACGCGCTGAAGATCAGCGGGCGGGACGACGTGCTCTGACGAGCGGGGTGCGATGGCCCGGGTTGGGGCGACCGACGGGGGAGCGGCGGTATCGTCGTCTCGGGGGAACTGCGAGCGGGGGAGCGAGCATGGCGGACATCGAGTACGACCCGGGGGACGCATCCGCGCTGAGCCGTGCGCTGCGTACCGCCGACAGCGTGCTCCGCGGGCAGGCGAGCAAACGCTCGGGAGCGGTGACGACGGGTCTGCGGGACTTCTCCGGTGCGTACGCCGACCGGTTCCGCGAAGCCGGCCTGACCGAAGCGGAGGACCGAGGCAAGCTCGCGGGGGTCCTTGCCGACTTCGCCGACGACATCGACGCGGTGAGTCGACAGGCCGAGGAGGAACGGCAGCGGATCAGCGACCACGACGCGTGGAAGCAGCGCGAGGTGCAACGAAACGCCTTCCTTGAGTCGTCCGGTGGGATCACGGGGCTCGCAGTGCCGCTCTGGGAGTTCGCCACCGACCGTGAACCCTCGACCACGCCGATCACCCCGAAGCCGCTGACAGCTGCCTTCCATGCGCGGCAGCGTCCGCACTCGGCCGGCGGCGGTGACGGCAGTGGGAAGAGTTCTGCGAATCCGACCCACCTGCGCACGTTCGTGTCCACCACCCGATCTGCTGATCACGACGGCGACACGGAGTTGCAGCGGCTCAAGGCCGCCTGGTCGACCTTCAAGTCGTCGTGCTCATGAGCTGTCGTCGACGGGCAGAGCGCACTCAACGGATTCCGCCAGTACCTGGACCACAACGCGTCGGACTGCTCGTGGAGCGAGCACGTCGCCACCGCGTTCGAGCAGGCCGGGGGAGTCGGACCGCTGCCGGACCTCGTACTCGCCGTCGCCACGAACGGCCGGACACCACCGGTGCTCGACGCGTTGTTCGCCGAAGGGCTGACACCGGCCGAGGTCGCGGAGCGATGGACAGCATTCGGGTTGTCGAAGGCCGATGCGCCGGCACTCCGCGCGTTGCCGCGGTCGGTGCTCGAGCAGCTGGGCAACCTCGAGGGCGTTGCCTACTGGGCGCGGGACACGGCGAACCGGTCTGTGCTCGGGCTCCGCATCGACCAGGTTCAGAGCCAGTTGGCGACGGCGCACACCGGGTCCGCCTGGTCCGGTCAGTACGGCACGCCGTTCCAGCAGGAGATCGTCTCGCTTGAGAAGGAGCTGAATGCCCTGCTCAACATCGAGGCCACCCTGGGGAAGAAGGGTGACGGCCCACGTTCCCTGGTCTCCTTGACCGACGACGTCCCACCGCTCGCGGCGGTCTCGATCGGCGACCTCGACACAGCGGACAACGTGACCTGGGCAGTGCCGGGGATGAACACCACGACGGCGGACATGACGTCGTGGACGAACGCTGCCCAGAACATCTACAACCAACAGATCGTCGCCGACGGCGATCGCCACCGTGCGGTGATCTCCTGGATCGGTTACGAAACCCCGGAAGAGTTGACCGTCCTCGGGACAGCAAAGGCAGAAGCCGGCGCCGAGAAGCTAGCAGCCTCGGTGCGCGGCCTGGACGCCGTCCGAGCTGACGACGTCCCGACGACCAACATCGTGGCGCACTCCTACGGCACGACGACGGCAGGCGTGGCGCTCTCTCGATCGGACATCCACGTCGACCGGTTCGTGGCCCTGGCCTCCGCTGGTCTGCCGGACACGGTCGACTCAGCCGATGACCTGCACGCAGGCGAGGTGTACGCCGGACAAGCACGGAACGTGCTCTTCGACGAAGCAGGCAAGGGGGACGAGTTGGCGACTGTTGGTCGGAGCTTCAGCCGGGGGCACAGCGTCGACCCGTCGAAGCCGGGCTTCGGTGCCACGACGTTCGGAGCGAACGGCGGTACGGCGCCAGACGGCAGCACGACGAACCCGGTGTTGCACCACGATCCGTTGAACGCAGACGGTGGCGGGTACCTCGCCCAGAACACTGAAACGCTCTACAACGTGGGCGCGGCTACGACCGGACGAGAAGACAAACTGACGGAGTTCGATCCGACGCCGCCGACCAAGCGGGACCAATGGCTGTTGGGCGTCAGAGAACCCGACGGTGGAGAGTGACGTCGATGCGTAGTCATGGTGGTCGCGTGGCCGGAGCGGTTCTCCTGCTCGCGCTGTTCACCGGATCGGCGGTCGGCTGCACACAACGTCCGGCCCATGAACCGCAAGCAGAGAGGACGCCCGCGGTGGATCCCGAGAGCGCGCAGCAAAGGATGGTCGACGTCGTGAAGGACGCGACGGAGAGCCTCGGCGGCGAGTGGCGAGTGCGTTCCGGACCGGACTACGCCGAAGCCTGCGAACTGCCGGATGGCGATCGCGGATCGAAGTGGACCTACTTCCTCACCCGAGCACAGATCGGCGACGTCGCCTCGGACGTCGCGAAGGTCGAAGCGCGATGGAGAGAGCAGGGCATGTCCGTCGATCGCTGGGGAACGAAGACGGAGCCGACGGTCGTGGGCCGCGGTGGCGCTCGCACCGACTCCGTCAGCTTCTCCGTTGCACCGAACCTGTACGTGATCCAGGGTGTCTCGTTGTGCTTTCCGGGCGACGCCGACGAGTTGTGACGGACTTGTTCAGCCCTCTTGCTTCCGGGGCAGGGCGCTCTGCTCGTGTGACCGCTTGCACTTTCGACGCTCGCCGGTTGTGCCCCAACGGTAGAGAACGCGCCTGTCCCGTCCGTTCTCTCGCGCGAAGCGGAGGAACAGGTGATCGACGCTATGAACGGCACGACCGGGCGGCTCGGCGCCGAGTGGCGACCGATCACTGGACCGTGCCCGCGGGAGTGCGATGCGCCGGAGGGTGATCTCGGCGCGCATCGGCGGCACGTCGTCGGACGATCTGAAGCGGGGACCGCTGTCGGACACCAGCACGTTGGAACCACCATGTTCAGGGTGACGACGTCCGCTCTGGTGCTCGTGATGATCGTGACCGTGATCACGGGATGTGCTGAACAACCCGCGAAGAGGAAACCACCCGTGGACTCCGTGACCGCGCAGCGCCAGATGGTCGATGCGGTCGACGACGTCACCAGTCATCTCGGCGGCACGTGGAAGCCCCGAACTGGGCCCGACCATGCCGAAAGCTGTCGGCTGTCGGGAGGCGAGGACGGCGCGCAGTGGGTGTACCTCACCGGACGGACTGCTGGAGGCGACCCGGAGCGAGACGCTGCTGGAGCGGCCGATCGCTGGAAGGCTCAAGGTTTGAACGTCGAACGGTGGGGCGACGCGGCTCGACCTGCGGTCGTGGGGCGTGGTGGCGAAGCGGTCGATTCGATCAGCCTGTACGCCTACCCCGGCAACTACACGGTGCAGGCCGTGTCAGTCTGTTTCCCCGGCGACGCGGACGAGCTGTGAAGCGCGGAGGATCACCATGAACGGCACCCTGCGACGGACTTCAGCATGCGCGCTGGCGCTGTCGACGCGTACCCGGGCGACTCGACCGTCCGAGCGGCTCACTCTGCGCCCGTGGCGAGGCAAACCCACCGCCGAGCGCGCCGCTCGGGCGTCGGAGGAGCGGTGACGGCGGGCGCCGCCACCGTCGCTCTGCTACTGACCGGGTGCGCTCCAGCGGGAGCGCCCGAATCGAGACCGTCGCCGACGCCAGCGGTGACCGAGCGGGGCGCGGAACAACAGCTGATCGACGCTGTCGACGACGCCACGACGCGTCTCGGGGGCTATTGGAGATCGCGCACCGGTCCCGACGACTAGGTCGAGGGCTGAACGCTCTCGGACGGTGCGCAAGGCGCGCAGTCGCGGTACCTCGTCGGGAGCGGTTTTCCCTTGATCAGCGTCTACGCGTACTCCGGGAACCACACAGTCTAGGCCGTGTCCTCGTGTCGCCCAGGCGAAGGAGACGAGTTGGGAGCCAGCGACGGATGAACCCGCGATCTCGCTGCCCCGGCGCGCAGCACGTGCCCTGGCATTCGCCACCGCCGGCTTCCTCCTCGGCGTGAGCGCGGTGTTTCTCAGGCAACGCGGACGACAGCTCCTGAACCATTTCGCGGACCGGCGGGTGTGCGGCATGCGTGCGCGATCCTCCAGGCCGCAGCCCGTCTGTAGCGCTCCATCACGAAACCCCTCGAACTGGGGCCACGACCCACGCGCAGCGTTTCCGGCGCGTTACAGCGCGGTCGCGATCACGTAACCGATGCGGGAGGGCGTCCAGAGGGGTCCTGCACCGCCCGGCCGGTCGTGTACTGTCCTCACGATCGCCCGGTGCGCAGTGACTCCGGGCCGACTCCCGATCTCCCCGGAGGAACCCCCCGTGTCATCTCGTTCCCGTCGCATCGCCATGAGCGGCCTCGCGCTCGTCGGCACCGTCGCCGTGCTCGCCGGCTGTGCGTCCGCCCCGTCCGAGTCCACCTCGTCCAAGAAGTCCGACTTCCTGCCCTGCATGGTGTCCGACGCCGGTGGGTTCGACGACAAGTCGTTCAACCAGCTCGGCTACGAGGGCATGATCTCGGCCGCTGACGACCTCGGCGCCCAGACCAAGAAGGCCGAGTCCAAGGACGCGACCGTCTACGACTCGAACATCCAGCAGCTCGTCAGCCAGAACTGCAACCTCGTCATCACGGTCGGGTTCAACCTCGCCGCCTCGACGAAGAAGCAGGCCGCGGCGAACCCGGACACCGACTTCGCGATCATCGACGACAACTCGATCGACGCCAAGAACGTCAAGCCGATCACCTTCGACACCTCGCAGGCGGCCTTCCTGGCCGGCTACGCGGCCGCGTCCTACTCGAAGTCCGGCGTCGTCGGCACCTTCGGTGGCATGCAGATCCCGACCGTCACCATCTTCATGGACGGCTTCGCGGACGGCGTCGAGTACTACAACGAGCAGAAGAAGAAGGACGTCAAGGTCGTCGGCTGGGACGTCGCGAGCCAGAAGGGCTCCTTCACCGGTGGCTTCGAGGCCGGCACCCAGGCGAAGTCGGTCGCGCAGTCGCTGCTCGACCAGGACGCCGACGTGATCCTGCCGGTCGGTGGCCCGATCTACCAGAGCGCCGCTGAGGCCATCAAGGACGCCGACAACGGTTCCGTCCTGATCGGCGCGGACAGCGACCTCTACGAGGCCGACCCCCGCTACAAGGACATCGCCTTCACCTCGATCGAGAAGGGCATGAAGCCCGCCGTCAAGGACGTCGTCGAGCAGGCCGCCAAGGGCGACTTCGCGAAGACCCCGTACGTCGGCACGCTCGAGAACGACGGCGTCGGCATCGCGCCGTTCCACGACTACGAGTCCAAGGTCGACTCGGGTCTGCAGGGTGAGCTCGACGAGATCAAGGCCGGCATCATCGACGGTTCGATCAAGGTCGAGACCGAGGCCACCGTCAAGTAGTCCGTCGAACGCGGGCGGGGGAACTCTCCTCCGCCCGCGTTCTCGCGCGCACGGGGACCGTCGCGCACCCGAGACAGAAATAGACTCACCGACATGAAGCTCGAACTCCGCGGCATCACGAAGCGGTTCGGCACCCTGGTCGCCAACGACCACATCTCGATCACCGTCGAACCGGGCGAGGTGCACTGTCTCCTCGGCGAGAACGGTGCGGGCAAGTCGACCCTCATGAACGTCCTCTACGGCATGTACCAGGCCGACGAGGGCGAGATCCTGCTCGACGACGTCGTCCAGCACTTCGACGGGCCGGGCGACGCCATGCGCTCCGGCATCGGCATGGTGCACCAGCACTTCATGCTCGTGCCGGTCTTCACCGTGGCCGAGAACGTCATGCTCGGGCAGGAGGAGACGTCGTTCGGCGGGCGTCTCGACCTCGCCGGCGCCCGGAAGCGCGTGCGGGAGATCTCCGCTCGGTTCGGGTTCGACGTCGATCCCGATGCACGGGTCGGCGACCTGCCGGTCGGTGTGCAGCAGCGCGTCGAGATCATCAAGGCGCTGTCCCGTGACGCCTCGGTCCTGGTGTTCGACGAGCCGACGGCCGTCCTCACCCCGCAGGAGACCGACGAGCTGATGGGCATCATGCGCCAGCTCCGCGAAGCCGGCACCGCCATCGTCTTCATCACGCACAAGCTCCGTGAGGTCCGCGAGGTCGCCGACCGCATCACCGTCATCCGCCTCGGCAAGGTCGTCGGCGAGGCGTCCCCGACGGCGTCGAACAGCGAGCTCGCGGCGCTCATGGTCGGCCGCAGCGTCGAACTCGTCGTGGACAAGGCCCCGGCCGCCCCGGGGGAGGCCGCGCTCGTCGTCGAGGACCTGACGGTCACCGACGCGGACGGGATCGTGCTCGTCGACGACGTGTCCTTCACGGTCCGTCGTGGCGAGGTGCTCGCCATCGCCGGCGTGCAGGGCAACGGGCAGACCGAGCTCACCGAGGCGATCATGGGCCTCGAGCCCGTCCGCTCCGGCCGCATCACGCTCGACGGGCGCGAGGTCACCGGCCGCAGCGTCAAGCAGATCCTCGACGCCGGCGTCGGCTTCGTGCCCGAGGACCGCAAGGAGGACGGGCTGGTCGGGGAGTTCACGATCGCCGAGAACCTCATGCTCGACCGTGCCGACGCCACCGAGTTCGTCCGTGCCGGCACCATCCGCGCCGCCGAGCGGGACACGTTCGCCGACGAGAAGATCGCCGAGTTCGACATCCGCACGCCCGGACGCACCACGGCAGCCGGTCGGCTCTCCGGCGGCAACCAGCAGAAGATCGTCCTCGCCCGCGAACTGAGCCGGCCCCTGCGGCTCTTCGTCGCCGCACAGCCCACGCGCGGCATCGACGTCGGGTCGATCGAGTTCGTGCACAAGCGCATCGTCGAGACCCGCGACAGCGGCGTCCCGGTGATCGTCGTCTCCACCGAGCTCGACGAGGTCGTCGCGCTCGCCGACCGGATCGCCGTGATGTACCGCGGCACGATCGTCGGCATCGTCCCGGCGTCCACTCCCCGCGACGTCCTCGGACTCATGATGGCGGGCGAACTGCCCGCAGGAACGGAGCTCGCCGCGTGAGCGACACCACGCCGGAGCACGGCGGCGCCACCCCGCCGTCGGACCGCAGCTCGACCCCCGTCGACGGGACCACGGGCCTCCCGGCCGGGTCCGACGCCACACCGGCGGTCGACGACCGCCTGCAGGAAGTGGCCGGACCGCCGCACCTGATGACCGACTCGGCAGTCGACAGCGAACGCCGTGAGGGCGGCGACGGACGCTGGAGCGACGCGATGCGCAGCATCGTCAACGGCTCCGTCCTCACCACCGTGCTCGCGGTCGTCCTCGCCCTCGTCGCGAGCGGTGTCCTCATCGCGCTGACCGACAAGGACGTCCAGGCCGCGGCCGGGTACTTCTTCGCCCGACCGACCGACATGCTGCGCGCCGTCGGCACCGCGGTCGGCGGCTCGTACTCGTCGCTGTTCCAGGGTTCCGTCGTCAACTTCGGCGCCCCCTCGTTCGCGAGCGCGATCACGCCGATCACCCGCTCCGTCGACTACGCGGTGCCGCTCGTCGTCGCCGGCCTCGGCGTCGCCGTGGCCTTCCGCGCGGGCCTGTTCAACATCGGCGGCCAGGGGCAGGTCCTCATAGCCGCCGCGGCAGCTGGCTGGGTCGGGTTCTCGTTCGACCTGCCGGCAGCGGTGCACATCCCGCTGACGATCCTCGCCGGCATCGTCGGCGGCGCGGTCTGGGCCGGGCTCGTCGGCGTCGTCAAGGCCCGGACCGGTGCCAACGAGGTCGTCCTGACGATCATGCTGAACTACGTCGCCCTCTACCTGCTCTCCTTCATGCTCCGGACCCCCGGGCTGCTGCAGGCCGGTGGGAGCCCGAACCCGATCTCCCCGGCGACCAAGGACAGTGCGCTGCTCCCGGCGCTGTTCGGACCGCGCTTCGGCATCAACGTCGGCTTCGTCGTCGCGGTCATCGCGGTCGTCGTCGTCTGGTGGCTGCTCAACAAGTCCTCGCTCGGATTCCGCTTCCGGACCATCGGCGAGAACCCGCGGGCCGCTCGCGTCGCCGGTATGAGCGTGCCGAGCCTGACCATCTGGGTGCTCGTGATCTCCGGTGGACTCATCGGCATCGCCGGCGCCTACCAGGTCGAGGGCGCGGTCACGACCGGGTTCACGTCGGGCATCGACGCCGGCATCGGGTTCGACGCGATCACGGTCGCGCTCCTCGGGCGTTCGAAGCCCTGGGGGACCTTCTGGGCGGCGATCCTGTTCGGCGTGCTGAAGAACGGCGGCTACGCCATGCAGGCCGCCAACGGGATCCCGATCGACATCGTCGACGTCATCCAGGCCCTCATCGTCCTGTTCATCGCGGCCCCGCCGCTCGTGCGCGCGATCTTCCGGATCCCGCAGCCCGGCGCCCGTCGTCGCACCAAGCAGAGCACCAAGCGGAAGGCGGTCGCCGCGTGAGCACCCTCAGCCCCACCGCCGTCCCGGCGTCACCCGTCCCGGACCGCCCCGTCGAGACCACGAGGAGCTGGAAGGCGCCCGTCGCCTTCGTCGTCTTCTCGGTGCTCGCCGCCGTGCTGTTCCTCGGCGTCGGCCGGGGTGGCACGACCACGTTCCGGCTCGCCAACGCCGGCGACTTCGTCCAGCTGCCGGACGTCGGCCTGCCCGCGCTCGCGACCGGCGTCGTCGTCGTCGTGGTCCTGTCGCTCCTCACGGCCGTCTCGTTCGTCCTGGTCGGCCGGTACCGTCCGGTGCCGCTGTGGCTGACGAGCGTGTTCGCCGTCGTGTTCGTCATCGGCTTCCTCACGTGGGCGGCCGCGGACAAGACAGTCCCGCTGCCCGGCCTGCTCGTCGGTGCGATCGGCCTGAGCGTCCCGCTCGTGTTCGGTGCGCTCGGCGGCGTGATCTCCGAGCGGGTCGGTGTCGTCAACATCGCCATCGAGGGGCAGTTCCTCGCCGGTGCGTTCACCTCGGCGCTCATCGCGTCGCTGACCGGGTCCGCGTGGGTCGGTCTCGTCGGCGCCCTCGTCGCCGGCGTGCTCGTGTCGTTCGTCCTCGCGGCGTTCAGCATCAAGTACCTCGTCGACCAGGTCATCGTCGGCGTCGTCATCAACGCGTTCATCTCCGGGCTCACCGGCTTCCTGTACTCGCAGGTGCTGTCGCCGGACGAGGAGCGCCTGAACGTCGGTGTCACCTTCCCGCGCTTCGAGATCCCCGTCCTGCACCAGATCCCGGTGATCGGCCCGGTGCTGTTCGAGCAGACCGTCATCGTGTACCTGGCGTACATCGCGGTCGCCGTCGTGACGTTCGCCCTGTTCAAGACGCGCTGGGGTCTGCGGCTCCGCGCGGTCGGGGAGCACCCGGAAGCGGCGGACACGGTCGGCATCAACGTCACCGGGACGCGGTTCTGGAACGTCTCGATCGCCGGTGCGATCGCCGGCCTGGGTGGTGCGTACTTCACACTCGACGCGGTCGGACCGTTCACGAAGGACATGACGGACGGTGCGGGCTACATCGCCCTGGCCGCCGTCATCTTCGGGCGGTGGGACCCGATCCGGGCCACGCTCGCGGCGCTCCTGTTCGGGTTCGCCTCGAACCTGCAGAACACCCTCGGCGCGATCAACTCGCCGGTGCCGAGCGAGTTCCTGCTCATGCTGCCCTACGTCGTCACGATCTTCGCGGTCGCCGGTCTGGTCGGGCAGTCGCGGGGACCGGCGGCCGCCGGCAAGCCGTACATCAAGAACTAGCCGGGAGGCACGGCACATGACAGACACGAACGCTGCGGGACACGACGGGGTGGGGACCGACCCCGTGACCGGCGAGCCGGCCTGGACGGACCCGGCCACGACCCTCCCGGCCGACCCGGACGCACAGATCGACGGGAGCACGGCGGCGGCCGTCGACGGCGACGTCGACTGGGACGCGCTCCGCGAGGCCGCCACCACCGCGATGGGCCGCGCCTACGTGCCGTACTCGTCCTTCCCGGTGGGTGCCGCGGCACTCACCGACGACGGCCGGATCGTGTCCGGCTGCAACGTCGAGAACGCCTCGTACGGTGTGACCCTCTGCGCCGAGTGCTCGCTCGTGTCGCAGCTCTTCATGACCGGCGGCGGCAAGCTCGTCGCGTTCACCTGCGTGGACGGCGACGGGGCGACCCTCATGCCGTGCGGCCGCTGCCGGCAACTGCTGTTCGAACACTCGGCCGAGGGCATGCTCCTCGAGACCGTCTCGGGCATCCGCACCATCGACGAGGTCCTGCCGGACGCCTTCGGCCCCCGGACCCTCGTCACCTACCAGCAGGAGCACTGACCATGGCAGTCGAGCCCTTCGACACCGTCGACCTCATCCGCACGAAGCGCTCGCACGGCGCCCTCTCCACGCCGGAGATCGACTGGCTGGTCGACGCCTACACGCGCGGCTACGTCGGGGACGAGCAGATGGCCGCGTTCGCGATGGCGGTCTTCCTGAACGGCATGGAGCGTCGGGAGATCAAGGACCTCACCCTCGCGATGATCGCGTCGGGGGAGCGGATGTCGTTCGGCTCGCTCGGCAAGACCACGGTCGACAAGCACTCCACCGGCGGCGTCGGGGACAAGATCACGCTGCCGCTCGCGCCCCTCGTCGCCACGTTCGGCGTCGCGGTGCCGCAGCTGTCCGGGCGCGGCCTCGGGCACACCGGCGGCACGCTCGACAAGCTCGAGTCGATCCCCGGCTGGCAGGCCGCGATCTCCAACGAGCGCATGACGGAGATCCTCGACCAGGTCGGCGCCGTCATCTGCGCCGCCGGCTCGGGCCTGGCCCCGGCCGACAAGAAGCTCTACGCCCTGCGGGACATCACCGGCACGGTCGAGTGCATCCCGCTCATCGCGTCGAGCATCATGTCGAAGAAGATCGCCGAGGGCACCGCGGCGCTCGTCCTCGACGTGAAGTTCGGCTCCGGCGCCTTCATGGAGGACTTCGAGCAGTCGAAGCTCCTCGCACAGACGATGGTCGACCTCGGCAAGGACGCGGGCGTCGCCACCTCGGCGCTCCTCACCGACATGGAGGTCCCGCTCGGCCTGACGATCGGCAACGCCCTCGAGGTCCGCGAGTCCGTCGAGGTCCTCGCCGGTGGCGGCCCCGCGGACGTCGTCGAGCTCACGGTCGCGCTGGCGGCCGAGATGCTGCGTCTGGCAGGGCAGCCCGACGCCGACCCCGCGGCGGCACTGGCCGACGGCCGCGCGATGGACACGTGGCGCCGGATGATCGAGGCCCAGGGCGGCGACGCCTCGGCCGCGCTGCCGGTCGCCGCGGAGACGCACGTCGTCACCGCGACCGAGTCCGGTGTCCTCGCCACGCAGGAGGCCCTGCCCTTCGGCATCGCGGCCTGGCGCCTCGGTGCCGGTCGTGCCCGCGCCCAGGACCCGGTGCAGGCCGGTGCCGGCATCGAGCTGCACGTCAAGCCGGGCGACACCGTCACGGCCGGCCAGCCCCTGTGGACGCTGCACACCGACGAGCCCGCGCGGTTCGAGCGGGCGCTCGAGTCGCTCGAGGGCGCCTGGTCCATCGGGGACTCCGCGCCGGAGCGCGGTCCGATCGTGCGCGAGCGGATCCAGTAGCGACGCGACCAGCAGCCGGACGGGAGGCCCGCCACACGTGCTGTGGCGGGCCTCCCGTCCGTCTCGTCCACCGTGGGGACGCGGTGGTCCGTCGTCCACGGTCCCGTGGGTCCGCGACTGCGGTGGCGCGTCCGCGACCGGTAGCCTTGGACGCATGAGCGACGCCGCCACGACCTACCGCCTGCCCGACGCCGGAGCGGTCATCAACGACCTGCCGAAGGTCTCGCTGCACGACCACCTGGACGGCGGACTCCGTCCGGCGACCGTCATCGAGCTCGCGGCGACCGACGGGGTCGACATCCCGACCACGGACCCGGCCGAACTCGCCACCTGGTTCGCGGACCAGTCGAACTCGGGCTCCCTGGTCGAGTACCTGAAGACCTTCGACGTGACCACCGCCGTCATGCAGACCGCCGCCGGGCTCACCCGCGTCGCCCGCGAGTTCGTCGAGGACCTCGTCGCGGACGGCGTCGTCTACGGGGAGATCCGCTGGGCCCCCGAGCAGCACCTGCAGCGGGGGCTCACCCTCGACGAGACGGTGGAGGCCGTGCAAGCCGGCATCGAGGAGGCGGTCGACGCCGCCGGCGGGTCGATCCGCATCGGGCAGCTCGTCACGGCGATGCGGCACGCCGACCGGTCGATGGAGATCGCCGAACTCGCCGTGCGTCACCGCGACCGCGGCGTCGTCGGCTTCGACATCGCCGGGGCCGAGGCGGGCTTCCCGGCCTCGAACCACCGGGCGGCGTTCGAGTACCTCGCCTCCGAGCTCTTCCCCGTGACGGTGCACGCTGGCGAGGCCGACGGCCTCGCCTCCATCCGGTCGGCGCTCGTCGACGGTCGCGCCCTCCGCCTCGGGCACGGCGTGCGCGTGTTCGAGGACGTCACCCTGACCGACGGCGGTGACGGGTCCATGCTCGCCACGCTCGGCGAGGTCGCATCCTGGGTGCGGGACCGCGAGATCCCGCTCGAGGTCTCCCCGTCGTCGAACCTGCAGACCGGTGCGGTCGCCGCGTGGGGCGACGACCTGGCCGACCACCCGATCGACGTCCTGTACCAGCTCGGCTTCCGCGTCACGGTGAACACCGACAACCGCCTGATGAGCAACACCTCGCTGTCGAAGGAGCTGGCGCTGCTCGCCGGCACGTTCGGCTACGACCTCGACGACCTCGCCGCGTTCCAGATCAACGCGGCGCTCGGGTCGTTCCTGCCGCTCGAGGACCGCGAGGAGATCATCGCCGCGATCACCGCCGGGTACGCGGAGGCCTGATCCGATGGGGCTGCCGCCACTGCCGGACCCGGCCGTCGTGCTCGGGGCGTCCGCGTCCTCGTGGCGGGACGCGCTGCGGGCGGTCGGCGGCGCCCTCGTCGCATCGGGAGCGACCACCGAGGCGTACACCGACGCCATGACCGCCATGGTCGAGGAGCACGGGCCGTACATCGTCATCTCGCCGGGGCTCGCGTTCGCGCACGCCCGGCCGGGGTCGAGCGTCCTGCGGGACGGCCTGGCGGTCGTCACGCTGGCGTCGCCGGTGGTGTTCGGGCACCCGCACAACGACCCGGTGTCGGTCGTGCTCGGGCTCGCCGTCGCGGAGGTCGGCACACACCTCGAGTCGATCGGCGCGATCGCCAACCTGTTCAACGACCCCTCGGTCACCGGGCGGCTCGCTGCCGCCGCCACGGCCGACGAGGTCCGGGCCATCATGGGAGTGACGACGGCATGAAGATCGTGACCATCTGCGGTGCCGGCATCGGCGCGAGCGCCATCCTCAAGGTCAACGCGGAGAAGGCGCTCGCCTCGCTCGGACTCACGGCCGAGGTGGTCGCGGCGGACGTCGCCTCCGTGCGGCAGGTCGCCGACGACGCCAACGTCATCCTGACGAGCCAGGAGTTCGTCGAGACCATCGGGACGACGTACGCCGAGGTCATCGTGATCCGGAACCACTTCGACCAGAGCGAGATCACGGCGGCTGTGGACAGGGCACTCGGGTAGGGGTCGGGCCGGTACGATCGGCGCATGGTCAGCACCGACAACCCCCTGAACGACCCCGCCGTGGACCCCTTCGACGTGGCCCGCGACGCCGCAGCCGTCATCGCGTCCCGGTCCGGCATCGAGCGGCACGACGTCGCCCTGACGCTCGGCTCCGGCTGGGGGAAGGCCGCCGACCTCCTCGGAGAGACCGTGTCCGAGATCCCCGCGGCGGACGTCCCCGGCTTCAGCGCCTCGGCCGTGCCCGGACACTCCGGCACCGTCCGCTCCATCCGGCTCGCCGACGGCCGGCACGCGCTCGTCATCGGCGCCCGCACGCACTACTACGAGGGCCACGGCGTCCGTCGGGTCGTGCACAGTGTCCGCACCGCTGCCGCGACGGGTGCCTCGGTCATGGTGCTCACCAACGGCGCCGGTGGCATCAAGGAGACCTGGACGCCCGGCACGCCGGTCCTCATCAGCGACCACATCAACCTCACCGCCGACAGCCCGCTCGAGGGCGCGACGTTCATCGACCTGACGGACCTGTACTCGGCCCGTCTCCGCGCGGTGGCGAAGTCGATCGACCCCTCTCTCGACGAGGGCGTCTACACGCAGTTCCGCGGGCCGCACTACGAGACCCCGGCCGAGGTCCAGATGGCCAAGGCGATCGGCGGCCACATCGTGGGCATGTCGACCGCGCTCGAGGCCATCGCCGCCCGGCAGGCCGGCATGGAGGTCCTCGGCTTCTCGCTCATCACGAACCTCGCCGCGGGCATCCAGAAGACCCCGCTGTCGCACACCGAGGTGCTCGAGGCGGGCAAGCAGGCCGAGCCCGTGATCGCGGACCTGCTCGCCCGCGTGGTGGCCGCACTGTGACCCCCTACGATGGTCCGAGCGACGGCGCCCTCGCGGACGGCGACCTCGTCGACGGCGGCGACCTGGGGAACGGCGGCGACCTGGGGAACGGCGGCGTCCTGGGCGACAGGGGCGCGCCGGACGTGCTGGCGACCGCCCGTGCGTGGATCGAACAGGACCCCGACCAGGAGACCCGCGCGGAACTGCAGGAGCTGGTCGACGCGGCGGACACGGACGAACTGACAGCACGGTTCGCCGGTCGGCTGCAGTTCGGGACCGCCGGTCTCCGCGCCGAACTCGGTGCCGGTCCGCTGCGGATGAACCGAGTCGTCGTCACGCAGGCGGCCGCCGGTCTCGCCCGCTTCCTCATCGACTCCGGTCGTGACCGCAGCGTCGTGATCGGGTACGACGGTCGCGTCAACTCGGACGTCTTCGCTCGGGACTCCGCCGAGGTCATGCGCGGCCTCGGGCTCGACGTCACGCTGCTCCCGAGCGCGCTGCCGACGCCGCTCGTCGCGTTCGCCGTCCGGCACCTCGACGTCGGGGCAGGTGTCATGGTCACGGCCAGCCACAACCCGCCGCGGGACAACGGCTACAAGGTGTACCTCGGCGGTGCGGACGCGGGCTCGCAGATCGTGCCGCCGGTCGACGCCGAGATCGCCGCCGCGATCGACGTCGTCGCAGCGGGGGACATCCGGTCGCTCGACCGGGCGACGGACTACACCGTCGCGGACCAGACCCTCGTGCAGGCGTACGTCGACGCCACGGCCGCGACCGTGCCGGCCCCGCTCCTCGCGGTCGAGGCGCAGCCCTCCGTCGTCTACACGGCCATGCACGGCGTCGGGTGGGAGACGGCCCGGGCCGTGTTCACGCGTGCCGGCTTCCGTGAGCCCGCGGTGGTGCCCGAGCAGATCGAGCCGGACGGGGCGTTCCCGACGGTGTCCTTCCCGAACCCGGAGGAGCCGGGCGCGATGGACCTGTCGATCGCGCGCGGTGTCGAACTCGGAGCGGACCTCGTCATCGCCAACGACCCGGACGCCGACCGCCTGGCGCTCGCGATCCCCGACGGTGCCGGCTCCTACCGTCGACTCTCCGGCAACGAGGTCGGCTGGCTCCTCGGCTGGCGTGCCGCGGCCCGTGCTGCCGCCGCCGGCTCGACCGGGGTCCTCGCCGCATCGATCGTCAGCTCGCCGGCGCTGTCCCGCGTCGCCGAACAGCACGGCCTCGGGTACCGCGACACCCTCACCGGGTTCAAGTGGGTCTCCCGCGTCCCCGACCTGCTGTTCGGTTACGAGGAAGCGCTGGGGTACCTCGTCGACCCGCAGGTCGTGCGCGACAAGGACGGCATCTCCGCCGCACTCGAACTGCTGTCGCTCGCGACCGAACTCGCTGCCGACGGGAGGACCATCGCCGACCAGCTCGACGCGTTCGCCGAGCGGTTCGGGGCGTTCTCCTCCGGGCAGGTCTCGACCCGCGTCGACGACCTGTCGCGCATCGGGGAGATCATGGCCTCCCTGCGATCGTCCACGCCGACGGAACTCGGCGGCATCACGATCACCTCGGTGACCGACTTCCTGGACGGCGTCGAGGGCTTCCCGCCGTCCGACATCCTGCGCTTCGACCTGGAGGGCGGGGCGCGGGTCATCGTCCGCCCGAGCGGCACGGAGCCCAAGGTGAAGGTCTACATCGACACCGTCGCGGCCACGTCGGCCGAGGCCGGCGCCATGACCGACCGCCTGGCGGCGGCGGTCCGCCCCCTCGTGTCGTAGCGCGCGCCGCGCCGCGCACGCGCACGGTGCGGGTGAACCGGCACGCGGCGCACGCGCACAACGAGAACCCGCTCGAACCACTGGATCCGATGGTCCGAGCGGGTTCTCGTTGTGTCGGTGCGACCGGAACCGGGCTCGTCCTCCACGACGGGCGGCTTCCACGCTGGTGTCCACAGGTGGGTGGAGTCGATCGTCGCCGGACGGGCAGCGCACGAGGCTGCAGGGATGCAACGACTCCACATCATCAGGGGTGGCACTGCCGACCCCACCGGTCGACGAGGAGCCGACCTCGTCGCGGCTGCCGACCGAGGCGTCCTCGTCCGGCTCGCTCCCGGCAGGTACGTCGAGGCCGAGCGGTGGCGAGCGGCCGACGCCCGGACCCGTCACCTCGCCCGGATCGACGCGATCGACGACCGGATCGCGCAGCGGCTCGTCGTGTCCCACGTCTCGGCCGTCGCTCTGCACGGACTGCCCTGGAGCGGGGAACTGCCCGAGGTGGTCGACGTCATCGACCCGCACCGCGAGACCGCCCAGTCGCTCCGACTGCTGCGGAAGCACCCCGGGAAGGGGCGGGCGACACGCGTCGTCCGGACCCCGTCCGGTCGGGCGGTCACGGACCTGCTGACCACGGTCGTGGACATCGCGCTGACGCAGGAGCTCCGGCGCTCCGTCCCCGTGCTCGACGTCGCGTTGCAACGTGGCACAGACCGCGCGGCGCTCCAAGCGGAACTCAGCTCCCGGTCCGCTGTCCACGGCCGGGACCGTGCGCGGTTCGCGATCGCGTTCGCGGACCAGCGCACTGGATCGGTGGGGGAGTCGATCGCCCGGGTGGCGCTGGACGAGGTCGGGGCACCACGGCCGCGACTCCAGGTCGACTTCCAGGACCGAGCGGGTTTCGTCGCGCGGGTCGACTTCTGGTTCCCCGACCAGGGCGTCGTCCTCGAGTTCGACGGCGCGGCGAAGTACCGGGACCCGGCGCTGCGCGCTGCCGGCCTCACCGCCGAGGACGTCCTCGTCCAGGAGAAGCGTCGCGAGGACCGACTCCGACTCGTCCCGGAGGTGCGGCGGGTCGGGCGGTTCGGCTGGGCGGAGACGCAGGACACGAGCCTGCTGCGGGCACTGCTCGTGGGCCTCGGCCTCCCGCTGGAGGAGCGACGGTTCCGGACGATCCGGTGAACGACGGCAGCGGCACCGCGGGGTCCCAGCGCGGATCGGCGCCGCACAACGAAGACCGCCCCGAACCACGGATGGCCGTGGTTCGGGGCGGTTCGTGTTGTGCGGGTCCGATCGGCGCCGGGAGGCGCGCCGCGCGGGACGCCGCGCGGGGCGCGAGAGCCCGCGCTACGCGAGCTCGAGCAGGACGTGCCCGGAGGAGACCGTCTGGCCCACGGGGGCGTTCAGCCCCGTGACGACGCCGTCCTTGTGCGCCTGGACGGGCTGCTCCATCTTCATGGCCTCGAGGACGACGAGCAGGTCGCCCTTGACGACGGTGTCGCCCTCGGCGACCGCGAGCTTCACGACGGTGGCCTGCATCGGCGACGCGACCGAGGAGCCCGACGCCGCGCGTCCACCCTTGACGGCCGAGGACCGGCGCTTGGGCGGCGCGGAGGGGCCGGACGGACGACGGGCGCCACCGGAGCCACCGACGATCGACGGCATCGTGACCTCGATGCGCTTGCCCTGCACCTCGACGACCACGCTGTCACGCTCGCCGGGGACCGGGAGCTCCTCGGGTTCACCGCTCCAGGCCGGGATCTCGTTGACGAAGTCGGTCTCGATCCACTGCGTGTAGATCGAGAACGGCGTGGCGTCGTCGGTCGCGAAGGCCGGGTCGCTGACGACCGCGCGGTGGAACGGGATGACGGTGGGGAGCCCGGCGACCTCGAACTCGGCGAGGGCGCGGCGGGAGCGCTCGAGGGCCTCGGCGCGGGTGGCGCCGGTCACGATGAGCTTCGCGAGCATCGAGTCGAACGAGCCGGAGACGACGTCGCCCGACACCACGCCGGAGTCGACCCGGACGCCGGGGCCCGACGGGGCGTTGAAGACGTGCACCGGACCCGGCGCGGGGAAGAAGTTGCGGCCCGGGTCCTCCCCGTTGATGCGGAACTCGAACGAGTGCCCGCGCGGGGTCGGGTCGGCGTAGTCGAGCGTGCCGCCCTCGGCGATGCGGAACTGCTCGCGGACGAGGTCGATGCCGGTGACCTCCTCGGACACGCAGTGCTCGACCTGGAGACGGGTGTTCACCTCGAGGAACGACACGGTGCCGTCGGCGCCGATGAGGAACTCGCACGTGCCCGCGCCGACGTAGCCGACCTCGCGGAGGATCGCCTTCGACGACGCGTACAGCCGCTCCTGCTGGGAGTCCGTCAGGTACGGCGCCGGGGCCTCCTCGACGAGCTTCTGGTGCCGGCGCTGGAGGGAGCAGTCACGCGTCGACACGACGACGACGTTGCCGTGCTCGTCGGCGAGGCACTGGGTCTCGACGTGGCGCGGCTTGTCGAGGTACTTCTCGACGAAGCACTCGCCGCGACCGAACGCGGCGATGGCCTCGCGCGTCGCGGACTCGAAGAGCTCCTCGACGGAGGCGCGGTCGCGCACGACCTTGAGGCCTCGACCACCGCCACCGAAGGCGGCCTTGATCGCCACGGGCAGGCCGACCTGGTCGACGAAGTCGAAGACCTCGGACACGTCCTGCACCGGCTCGATGGTGCCGGGGGCGAGCGGCGCCCCGACCTTCTCGGCGACGTGCCGCGCGGAGACCTTGTCGCCGAGGCGCTCGATCGACTCCGGCGACGGGCCGATCCAGGTGAGTCCGGCGTCGATGACCGCACGGGCGAAGTCGGCGTTCTCGGCGAGGAAGCCGTAGCCCGGGTGGACGGCGTCGGCACCGGAGCGGCGGGCGACCGAGATGATCTTCTCGATGACCAGGTAGGTGTCGGCGCTCGTGGTGCCGTTCAGCGCGTAGGCCTCGTCGGCGAGGCGTGCGTGCAGGGCGTCACGGTCCTGGTCGGCGTAGACCGCGACCGAGGCCTTGCCCGCGTCGCGGGCCGCGCGGATGATGCGGACGGCGATCTCGCCGCGGTTCGCGATGAGGACCTTGCTGATGCGGGGCATGGAACATCAGCGTATTCGTGTGCCGAGGTCGTGTTTTGACCGGCATCCACAAGAAACCCCTCGGGATGCAGGTGGATGTCTACAGCGCCCAGAGGTCGTGCCAGGCGAGCCCGAAGCCCCGGAGGAGCATCGACCGGAGCACGGGGAGCGAGAGTCCGACGACCGCGGACGGTGTCCCGTCGATCCGCGTGATGTAGGCGGCCGCCCGGCCGTCGATCGTGAAGGCCCCGGCCACCTCGAGGGGCTCGCCCGTGGCGACGTAGGCGTCGATCTCCGCCGGGGACATGTCGTCGGCGAAGGTGAGGACGGCGCTGTCGACCGCGACCACGCGGTCGCCGTCGACGACGAGTGCCGACCCGCCGGCCGCGACGGCGCCCAGCGACGGGACCGCGTCGGTCGACGCCGACGTCCCGGACCCGGTCCGCGCCGGTGCTGCGGATCGGACGGGAGGCTCGTCATCCGCCCGCCCCGCGCCTCCCGGCCCCGACACGGCCGGTCCGCTGCCGGTCCGCCGGTCGATGACGCAGTGGCCGCTCCACAGCGTCCCGCCACCGGCGGCGAGCATCTGTCGCCAGCGCTCCCGGGCGACCTCCGGGTCGTGCGGCTTGCCGTACAGCTGCCCGTCGACCTCGAACGCCGAGTCGCCGCCGAAGACGATGCCGTCGAGCGGAGCGCCGCCGTCGACCGCCACCGAGCCGTCGGCGACCGCGGTGGCCTTGGCGACCGCGAGCAGCGCCACGAGCTCCGGCCCGGTGAGGTCCCGCCCGAGCCGCTCCCGTTCCGCGGCGCCCACCGCGTCCTCGTCGACGCCCGGCGACACGAGCACCGGCTCGATCCCGGACTGCGCCAGGAGCGCACGACGGGCGGGGGAGGTGCTCGCGAGGTACAGACGCATGGGAACATCGAACCATGGGTGAATCCGTCGGCACACTGCTCGAACTCGACGTCACCGGGATCGCCCACGGCGGCATCTCGGTGGCACGGCACGAGGGACGCGTGGTGTTCGTCACGGACGCGGTCCCCGGGGAGCGGGTCGTCGCCCGCGTGACCGAGGACCGGAAGAAGTCGTTCTGGCGCGCCGACACGGTCGAGGTCCTCGATCCGAGCGAGCACCGTGTCGACCACGTCTGGCCGGAGGCGGCCCTGGACCGTGACCCCGCCGTCCGCCCGGGCGGCGCCGAGTTCGGGCACATCGCCCTGGCACACCAGCGGACCCTGAAGCGGGACGTCCTCGTCGACTCGTTCTCGCGGTTCGGCCGGATCGACCTCGACGACCTGCTCGGCACGCCCGTCGTCGTGGAGTCGGCGCCCGGCGACGACGAGTCGGACGGCCTCGGGTGGCGCACCCGCATCCGGCTGCACGTCGACGCCGACGGCACGCCCGGCCCCTTCGCTGCGCGGTCGCACACCGTCGTCCCGGTCACCTCGCTGCCGCTCGCGACCACCGCCGTGCAGGCGTCCGCACCGATCGCCCGCGGCTCGATGCCGGGGGCGGAGGTCGTCGACGTCCTCAGCCCGAGCGGCTCCGAGGGAGCCCGGCTCGTGGTCGACGCCCAGCGTCCGACCGTCGTGCACGAGGTCGTCGGCGACCGGACCTTCGCCGTGGACGACACCGGCTTCTGGCAGGTGCACCGGGCGGCGCCCGCCGTCCTCACCGCCGCCGTGCACGACCTGGTCGACCCCGCGCGCCTGGACCCGGAGGGCCAGCACCTCGACCTGTACGGCGGCGTCGGCCTCCTCGCCGCCGCGCTCGCCGACCTCGCCGGGCCGCGTGCCCGGGTCACGAGCGTCGAGAGCGCGACCCGGGCGACGGAGCACGCGCAGGAGAACCTCGCCGAGTGGATCGGTGCCCGTGCCGAGACCGGCCGGGTCGACCGCTGGTTGGCCCGCACGGTCGAGCACGCCTCGCGTCCGGAGCGCGACCGCCTCCGCGCCGGCACCGTGGTGCTCGACCCGCCCCGGGCCGGTGCCGGTCGGGACGTCGTGGTGTCCGTCGCGGCGCTGCAGCCGGCCCAGGTCGTCTACGTCGCCTGCGACCCGGTCGCACTGGCACGGGACGTGGCCACCTTCGCCGACCTCGGCTACCGACTGGAGGCCCTGCGCGCCTTCGACCTCTTCCCGCACACCCACCACCTGGAGGCCGTGGCCCGTCTGGTGCCGGTCGCCTGAGCCGGTCGGCGCATCCGCCCCGGCACTTCCGTCGCGGGGTACGAAGCTGACCCTGACCTGGGTATCCTTGGTGTCTGGACGGCCGTCGGGACAGGGCCCGGTGCGTCGTCACAACGAGAGGCAACCGTGGGAGACACCACCAGCACATCGACCGGCACGACAGGGACTGCCGGTCTCGGGACACGACCGGTCCGGGTCGCCGTCGTGGACGACCACGAGTCGGTCCGACTGGGCATCCAGGCCGCCTGCCAGAACGAGGGGTTCGAGGTGGTCCTCACCGCCGCGAGCGTCCCGGAGTACATCGCACAGCTCGGCGGACGCGAGGTCGACGTCGTCGTCCTCGACCTGTCGCTCGGTGACGGCTCGACGGTGACCGAGAACGTCAAGGGCGTGCAGGGCACCGGCTCCGCCGTCCTCGTGCACAGCATCGCCGACCGCGTCGCGAACGTGCGTGAGGCACTGGCGGCAGGGGCCGCCGGCGTCATCCCGAAGTCCTCCGCGACGAAGACCGTGATGGCGGCCGTGGCGACCGTCGCTCGTGGCGACGTCCTCAACAACCTCGAGTGGGCGAGCGCGATCGACGCCGACCGGGACTTCGCGAAGGCGCAGCTCGGCCGACGTGAGCGGGAGATCCTGCACCTGTACGCATCGGGGCTGCCGCTCAAGCTCGCGGCCCAGCAGCTCGGCATCGGGTACTCGACCGCGCGGGAGTACCTCGACCGCATCCGCGTGAAGTACGTCGAGGTCGGCCGTCCGGCCCCGACCAAGGTCGACCTGCTCCGTCGTGCGGTGGAGGACGGGATCCTGCCGGGGCTCGACTCCGGCATCGACCCCGACGGCGATGGCCGCTGACGACGTCTGCGCCCGGCGGTCCTCGTGACGGCCGAGGCGGTCGTCACGTCGACCTCCACCATGGCGGACCCGTCCCGGTCCGTGCGCGCCACGATCACGCAGGCGTCCCTGGACCGGGCGTTCACGATCCTCATGGCGATCGCGGCGATCGGGTTCGGCGCGGTGAACACACCGTCGCTGTTCAAGCAGCTGCCGTTGCTCGATGCGTTCTGGGCGCCGGCGACGACCATCGTGGTCGGGCTGTCGCTCCTGGCGGTCGGCGCCTCGGCGTTCGTGCAGCGGTGGGCGCAGCCCGCGCAGATCCTCTGCGCGCTGCTGTTCTTCGTCGCGCTGGTGACCTTCCCGCTGACCGTCCGTGAACCGCTCTCCGCGGCCGAGATCCCGTGGCCGTGGTGGCTCTGCAACGTCGGCACCATCGCCGCGTCCCTCAGCTTCGCCACCTGGCGGGCGGCCGTCTACAACGCGCTCGTCCCGGTCGTGTACATCGTGCTGCGGTTGTCGCCGGCGGGTGGGGCGGTCGGCCTGCAGCGCGCGCTGCTCGACGGCGTGTACACCGCCGTCCTCGGCACCGCGGCGCTCGTGCTCATCGTGGTGCTGCGCCGGGCCGCCGCGGCCGTGGACGTCGCCCAGGCGACCGCGGTGCGCCGCTACTCGCGGGCGATCCGCGAGCACGCCACCGAGGTCGAGCGCGTCCAGGTCGACGCGATCGTGCACGACAGCGTGCTCACGACCCTGCTGTCCGCAGCCCGGGCGGACACGCCCGAGGCGAAGACGCTCGCGGCCCGGATGGCACGCAACGCGATCGACCACCTCGCCGCCGCGGCCGCGGACGGCCCGGGGGAGGACCCGGCGGTGCCGTTCTCCGCACTCCGGGACCGGATCGTCACCTCGGTGACCACGCTCGCCGCTCCCGTCGAGGTGCGCAGCGTCCCGTCCGACGGACCCGCCGTGCCGACCTCCGCCGCCGACGCCCTCGCGTCCGCTGCACTGCAGGCAGCCGTGAACAGCGTCCAGCACGCGGGGACGGACGTGCACCGGTGGGTGACGATCGACGCCGCGGACGGGAGCATCCGGGTCGAGGTGGCCGACGACGGTGCCGGGTTCGACCAGCGGGCGGTCCCCGCCGCGCGACTCGGCGTCCGGCGGTCGATCATCGAACGGATGGCGGCCGCTGACGGCGTCGCCGAGGTGCTGTCGGCGCCGGGGTGCGGCACGCGTGTCGTGCTCCGGTGGCCCGCGCCGCAGCCGGCCCTCGGGACGGAGGGCCTCCGGTGAGGGCGTCGGTCACGGCCGGCAGCGCGACCGGGCTCGCCGCGTTGTTCTCGCTCGTGCACCTGGTGCTCGCCGCGTCCACGCTGCCCACCGACCCCGCCGGCGCTGCCCGTGTGGTGTCGTGCATGGTCCTCTACGCCGCGGCCACCGCACTCGCGCTGTTCGTGCGCGGTCCGGTGCTGCCGGTGTGGGTCGCGTGCTTCGCGCTCGCCACCGCGATCGTCATGCCCGTCGTCTGTGCGCCGGCGGTCGACCTCGGCGTCGCGCCGACCTACTCGACGTGGTGGATCGCGGCGGTCGGCACGCTCATGGTCGTGCTCGCCGTCCGGCAGCGTGGCCCGTTCGCCTGGGCCGGGGTGCTGTTCTGCACCGTGCACTCGGTCGCGTGGGCCGGGCCCGGTGCGCTCGGCGAGCTCGGCGCACTCGGCAGCGTCATCTGGCTGTCGGTCGCGACCGGGTTCGCGATCGCGATGAACCACGCCAACCGGATCACCCGGGACTTCGTCCGGGCCGAGCAGGAGACGGTCGACTGGCAGGCAGCGCAGGACGCGCACGTGTCGGAGCGGCAGGTGCGCCTCGGGCAGACCACCCGGATGGCGCTGCCGATGCTGCAGCGCATCATCGACACCTGCGGTGAACTCGACGCGGCCGAGCGCGCGGAGAGCCTGCACCTCGAGCAGGCGATCCGGGACGAGATCCGTGGACGCTCCCTGCTGTCCGACGACGTCCGGGGCGAGGTGATGCGCCTCCGTCGCCGGGGCGCGGTCGTCCAGCTGCACGACGACGGCGGTCTCGACGACCTCGACGCGACCGAGCTGGCGCGCGTGCACGCCGAACTCGCGGACGCACTGCGGCGTGCGTTCGCTGCCCAGGCGGACAACGTGATCGTGCGGACCGTCCCGGACGGCGCCGACGAAGCCGTGACGGTGGTCGGGCTGCGTCTCGACGCGGCGGAGAGCGAGTCGGCGGCCCTGGGCGCGGCGGACGAGGACGACGACGAGGACGACGACTCGGTGGCACTCTGGCTGGAGATCCCGCGGGCGGCGCCGGCGACCGCGAGCGGCGCGTAGCCGTACCGCCGCGGGCTCGTGTCGGCACTGCCGCAGGTGCGGGGCCGCACTGCCGCAGGTGCGGGGCCGCGCTGCCGCAGGCGCGCCCACACTGCTGCACGGGGTGCCGGAAACGGGAACGGGCCGGTCGGAGCTACCGACCGGCCCGTTCGCGACCCGAGGCAGAGCGACAACCCGAATATCGCCCTGACTCGTCACGGTGGTGGCTTCGTACCCTAGTCGGCCACCGACCGCCGATGCACTTCATCGAAGAACACCGAACAGGGACAATCCTGCCCGCACCGCCGCGGGGTGTCAGTCGTCATTTCGGGGGACAATCGTGCGGATCTGCGCGGATCGGCGGCTCACACGTCCCCCGAGTGAGGGGAGACGGAACGGTGTGTCGCCGCCCCCGACCCCGACGCGACGCCCACCTGGGCAACAGCTGTCGACCGGCTGCGATCGGGGTACACGCGGGTCAGCGGAGTGACCGACTCCACGTGCCCTGGTGGAGAGGGACGCGCATGCCCCGAGCGGAGGCGTCCCACCCCGACCGCGGCGAGTCCTCGGCGCGAGCGCGCCCGGCGGCCGCGGCCTCGTCGGCCTGGCGTTGCAGCACCGCGATGACGGCGGCGAGCTCTTCCGGCGTCGGGTCACCTCCGACGACCCGGACGTCCGCGACCGACGCGGGGGCGTCAGCGGGGACGGCGGCAGCATGACGCGGGGTCACAGCGGGATGTTCCCGTGCTTCTTCGGCGGCAGGGTCGCGCGCTTGCCGCGCAACGCCCGGAGCGCCTTGATGACCGAGACCCGGGTGGCGTGCGGCTGGATGATGCCGTCGAGCTCACCACGCTCGGCGGCCAGGTACGGCGACGCGACGTTGTAGGTGTACTCGTTCGCGAGCTTCGTCCGGACCGCGGCGACGTCCTCGCCGGCCTCCTCCGCCCGCTTGATCTCGCTGCGGTACAGGATGTTCACCGCGCCCTGACCGCCCATGACGGCGATCTCGGCGGTCGGCCACGCGAGGTTGATGTCGGCACCGAGCTGCTTCGAGCCCATGACGATGTAGGCGCCGCCGTAGGCCTTGCGGGTGATGACCGTGACGAGCGGCACGGTCGCCTCGGCGTACGCGTAGAGCAGCTTCGCGCCACGGCGGATCACGCCGGTCCACTCCTGGTCGGTGCCGGGCAGGTAGCCGGGCACGTCGACGAGGGTGAGGATCGGGATCCCGAACGCGTCGCAGAAGCGGACGAAGCGCGCGGCCTTCTCGCCGGCGTCGATGTTCAGCGTGCCGGCCATGGCCTGGGGCTGGTTCGCGATGATGCCGACGGTACGACCCTCGACGCGGCCGAAGCCGATCATGATGTTCGGCGCGAAGAGGGGCTGCACCTCGAGGAACTCGCCGTCGTCGACGACGTGCTCGATGATCGTGGTGACGTCGTAGGGCTGGTTCGTCGAGTCGGGGATGACGACGTCGAGCTCGCGGTCGGCGTCGGTCGTCTCGAGTTCCGGTGCGACGTCGTAGCTCGGCGGGTCCGACAGGTTGTTGTCCGGCAGGAACCCGATGAGCGACCGCGCGTAGTCGAGCGCGTCGGTCTCGTCCTCGGCCAGGTAGTGCGCGACACCGGAGACGGCGTTGTGCGTCTGGGCGCCGCCGAGCTCCTCGAAGCCGACGTCCTCGCCCGTGACGGTCTTGATGACGTCCGGCCCGGTGACGAACATGTGGCTCGTCTTGTCGACCATGATCACGAAGTCGGTGAGGGCGGGGGAGTAGACCGCTCCGCCGGCCGCGGGCCCCATCACGATGGAGATCTGCGGGATGACCCCGGAGGCCGCGGTGTTGAGCCGGAAGATCTCGCCGTACTTGCCGAGCGCGACCACGCCCTCCTGGATGCGGGCGCCGCCGGAGTCGAGGATGCCGATGATCGGCACGCCGGTCTTCAGGGCGTGCTCCATCACCTTGACGATCTTCTCGCCGGCGACCTCGCCGAGGGAGCCGCCGAAGACGGTGAAGTCCTGCGCGTATACCGCGACCTGACGGCCGTGGATCGTGCCGTGTCCGGTGACGACCGCGTCCCCGTAGGGGCGCTTCGACTCCATCCCGAACGCGAAGGTGCGGTGGCGGACGAACTCGTCGAGCTCGACGAAGGAGTTCTCGTCGAGGAGCTGCGCGATGCGCTCCCTGGCGGTCATCTTGCCCTTGGCGTGCTGCTTCGCGATCGCGGTCTCGCCGGCGGCGGTCACGGCTTCGTGGTACCGGTCGCGGAGGTCGGCCAGACGGCCGGCGGTCGTCGAGAGATCGGGGGTGTCTCCTGTGGTCACCCGCTCACCCTACCGGCGGTCCCGACCGCACCCGTTGGAGGACCCCCACGGTTCCGCGCCGTAGGTTTGCGTGCATGTCCACACCGGTCGCGCCCTCGTTCCCCCGTGCCCGTGCCCTCGTCGAAGCGGCCGGAGCGACGTTCGTGGTGCACGCGACGACGGGTTCGACGAACGCCGACCTGCTCCGTGACGCACCGGGCCTCGCGGACGGCAGTGTCGTCGTCACGCTCGACCAGACCGCGGGGCGGGGCCGACTCGACCGCTCCTGGGTGGCACCGGCGGGGCAGACCCTCGCCGCCAGCGTGCTCGTGCGGGCGGGACTCGAACCCCGCGACCGCGGGTGGTTGCCGCTCGTGGCCGGCGCCGCGGTGCGGGACGCGGTCGCCGGGGTCCTCGCCGCCCGGGCACCGGAGCAGGGGCAGCCGGACGAGCCGGGGCGGTCGACCGGGCAGCGGGTCCTGGTGAAGTGGCCGAACGACGTCCTCGTCGACGGCCGCAAGGTGTCCGGCGTCCTCTGCCAGGTGGCGTCCGACGGGTCCGTCGTCGTCGGCGTCGGCGTGAACACGACGATCCCGGTGGAGGCCCTGCCCACCCCGACGGCGACCTCCCTGCTGGTCGCCGGCGCGACCGAGCCGGCCGCAGTGCTCGCCGACACGGTCCTGGCGGACCTCTGGACGGGCCTCCAGGACGCGGTGTCGGGGCTCGCCGCCGGCGGGGCGGCGGCCGAGGCGGTCCGCTCCCACGTGCGGGCGGTCTGCGGGACCGTCGGCCAGCGCGTGCGGCTCGAGTTGCCCGACGGCTCGACGGTCGAAGCGGACGCCACCGGTGTCGACGACGACGGGCGCATCACGATCCGGGACCGGAGCGGCGTGCCCAGGGGCGTCGCGGTGGGGGACGTCACCCACCTGCGCTATGCATGACGGCATGACCGACGAACCGCCGCCCGAGCTGGTCGTGGCGCGGCTCCGACCGCACGCCCGACGGCTCGTCCGTCCGGCGGTGACGGTGGTGCTCGCAGCCGCCGCCGGCGGGTTCGGCTTCGGGGTGTTCCGGGCCGAGCTGGCCTGGCTGAACGTGGTGGTCGCCGTGGTGGCCCTCGCGCTCGTCGTGCTCGGCGGGGTCGTCCCGCTCCTGCGCTGGCTGTCGCAGCGGTACGTCGTCACCACGAGGCGACTCGTCGTCGTGCAGGGTCTCGGGACACGCACGAGACGCGAGCTCCTGCACTCCCGCGGGTACGACGTGACCGTGCGACGCCGTGGTGCGCAGGGCCTGTTCCGGTCCGGGGACGTGCTCGTGTTCCCGGGGGACGACCCCGCGCTCGTGCTCGCCGACGTCCCGCACGCCGACCTCGTGGTCGCGGTGCTGCACGACCTCGTCGAGGCGCACGAAGCCCGTCGTCGGCACCGGGAACCGGACTGGGACGACATCGTCAGGGGCACCGCACCGCGCGACGCGTGAGTGCTCCGTGGGTCGGGTGGCCGGCCGCGCGGACCACCGTCACGTGGATCGGCCCGGGAACCGGTAGCGTCGTGGCGTGCGTATCTCTGTCATCGGCTGCGGCTACCTCGGTGCCGTGCATGCCGCCTCCATGGCCAAGCTCGGACACGACGTCGTCGCCGTCGACGTCGACCCGGAGAAGATCGAACGACTCGCCGCCGGTGAGGCACCGTTCTTCGAGCCGGGACTGCCCGAGATCCTCGGCGAAGCGATCGCGTCCGGGCGCATCCGGTTCACCACCGACATGGCCGAGGTGGCCGGGGCACAGGTGCACTTCCTCGCCGTCGGCACCCCGCAGGGCCCGACCGGCGCCGCCGACCTCCGCTACGTGGACGCGGCGATGGCCTCGCTCACGCCGTTCGTCTCCGCCGGCGAGTTCGTCGTCGGCAAGTCCACGGTGCCCGTCGGCACGGCCGCCCGACTCGGCGCCGACCTGACCGCGGCCGTCCCCGGTGCCACGCTCGTCTGGAACCCCGAGTTCCTCCGCGAGGGCTTCGCCGTGCAGGACACCATCACGCCGGACCGCTTCGTGTACGGCGTCCCGGAGGGCGAGGACGGCCAGCGCGCGGTCGCCGCGCTCGACGAGGTCTACGCCACGGCCCTCGCCGACGGCACCCCGCGCCTGGTCGTCGACCTGGCGACCGCGGAGCTCGTGAAGATCAGCGCGAACGCGTTCCTCGCGACGAAGATCTCCTTCATCAACTCGATGGCCGAGATCGCCGAGGTCGTCGGCGCGGACGTCACGGCGCTCGCCGACGCCATCGGACACGACGCCCGCATCGGCCGCAAGTTCCTGAACGCCGGCCTCGGCTTCGGCGGTGGGTGCCTGCCGAAGGACATCCGTGCGTTCCAGGCCCGGGCCGACGAGCTCGGGGTCGGCGAGTCGCTGGCGTTCCTGGCCGACGTCGACGCCACGAACCTCCGTCGTCGCGCGCACGTCGTCGAGCTCGCGCAGGAGCTGCTCGGCGGTGCCGTCGCGGGCAAGCGGATCGCGGTCCTCGGCCTCGCGTTCAAGCCGAACTCCGACGACGTCCGCGACTCGCCCGCCCTCGACATCGCCGCACGCCTGCGCGACCTCGGGGCGACGGTCGCCTCGTACGACCCGGAGGCCGTGGTCACCGCACGCCGCGTGCACCCCGAGCTCGACTACGCCGAGACCGCCGAGGACGCCCTCACCGGTGCCGACCTGGTGCTCGTGCTGACCGAGTGGAACGAGTTCCGCGAACTCGACCCGACGGCGGTGGCGGCCCTCGTGTCCTCGCCGGTCGTCGTCGACGGTCGGAACTGCCTGGACCGCGAGGCCTGGCGCGCCGCCGGCTTCACCTACCGCGGCATGGGGCGCTGACCGCAGCACCGGTCACCGGCTGCGGGACCACCGTCGGGTGGGCCTGCAGCCGAGGACGTCCGGGTCAGCCGGAGCGCCGACCGCCGCGGAGCGCCGAGCGGAGCACGTCGCGGTAGCGTGCGCCGATCCGCTCCGTCGCGTACTCGGCGGCGGCAGCGGCAGCGCCTGCCCCGTGGCGCGTCCGTGCCTCGTCGTCGGTCAACTCCCGAACGAGCGCGGCCCGCAGGGCGTCGACGTCGCCGGGGGCCACGAGCAGCCCGGACCGGTCGTCCCGGACGACCTCACGGATGCCGGGCAGGTCGCTCGCGACGATCGCGGCCCCGACCGCGGCGGCCTCGAGCAGCGTCACCGGCAGTCCCTCCTGGTCGCCGTTCGCGGCGGCGACGGAGGGCAGTGCGACCACGGTTGCCGATGCGAGCGTGGCGAGCACCTCCGACTTGCCGCGCTGCCCGAGGAAGGTCACCGGCAGACCGGCGGCCTGCCGTTCCAGGCGCTCCCGCCACGGACCGTCGCCGACGACGGTGAGCGACCACGGGACGTCCTCGACGCCCCGGAGGGCCTCGATGAGGTTCCCGAAGCCCTTCTTCTCGACGAGACGACCGACCGCCACCACGTGCCCCGGTCGGCGGGTCGCCTGCTCGCGGGCGGCGCGGGCCGGTCCGAGGTCGACGCCCATCGGGATCACGCTCGACCGGTCCTCCGGCACGCCCCACTCCGTCAGACGCTCGCGCATCTCGTCGTTGACCGTCGTGACGTGGGCGGAGCGCCCGAACACCCACTGCTTGAGCCGGACCAGCGGAGCGGCACGCAGCGCGTAGACGTCCCCGCCGTGGGTCGTCACGACGAGGGGGACGCCGGGGGCCGCGAGCGCCGCGACGAAGGCCTGCGGGATCGCCCAGTGCGCGTGGATGACGTCGGGCTTCCCGGCGCGGACGGCACGACGGACCGCGAGCCACTGCGCGGCCACGAGCGCCGGGACCTGCAGGACACGCTTCCGGTCGGCCTTGAGGTTGTCGAGGATCGCGCCGTCCGCCAGGTCCTCGAACCGTCGCGGGAAGTAGGCGAACCGGCGGACCCGGACGCCGTCGACGGTCTCGGTACGCGCGGCACCCGCGACGCGCGGCGTGAGCACGGCGGTGTCGAACTCGACGGCCTCCTGTCGGGCGAGGTCGAGCACGAACGCGGGGACGCCGTCGTCGGGGTGCGACGGGAACGTCGAGGCGAGCACGAGCAGGCGCGGCCGACCGGACCCGGCAGCCCGGGTCATCTGTCGCTCGACCGCAGGGTGCCCGCCTCGAGCTGTCGGATCAGCTCGTCCGGGTTCGAGAGGTCCATCTGCCGCGTGTTGACGTAGAGCAGACGGTCGAACTGGCGGAGCAGAGCCACGAGGACCCGGTGCTCACGCTCGATCATCGCGGTCAGTCGCGGGTCACCGTGCAGGATCGCCGCGAGGCTGTCGTTGAGGTCCGCGGACGCCGCGATGCCGTCGGCCAGTTCGTCGACGTTGTCGTCGGTGATGTCGACGGACTCGACGCCGGGGCCGGTCTTCCGGAGGAACCCGACCGCCGTGTACGGCACCGCCTTCGCGAAGACCTCGCCCGGGTAGAGCTCGTCGGCATGGATCCGCGTCGAGATGAGGAACTCGCGGTGCAGGAGGCGTTCGAGCACCCAGCGCAGCACGTTCTTGGCGTACACCGCGGAGGAGTACTTCAGCGGCACCTTCGCGCCGACGAGGTTCTGCACGTTGTACGTGAAGATGTGCAGCGGTCGCGGGTAGGGGTGCACGATCCCGCTCGTCAGGTCGACGAACTGCAGGTCGTCACCGAGCAGCTTGTAGCCCGCCGCCATCAGCGACATGCTCAGCGTCGTCTTGCCGGTCCCGCCGTAGGCCGGGAGCAGGAAGCCCTTGGTGTCGGACGCGACACCGCCGGCGTGCATCAGCAGGACGTCGCGCTCGAGCAGCTTCGCGTAGATGATCGGCTCGAGCACCTGGGCCTGCAGGTACACGCCGATCGCGTTCATGTAGACCCGGTCGAGCCAGTGGCTGCGGAACCAGATCGTGACGTGGTCCGTGTCGAGTCCACGGATCACGTAGGAGAACTTGAACAGCCCCTTGAACCGCTCCGTACCGCGGACGTCACCCGGCTCGCGGCTGGGCGCCTTCTCCTCGATGCGGACGTCGACGGTGAGGGTCGCCCTCGGTGCGTCGGCGCTGGGCTTCGCTATGCGCGCGTACTCGTTGTCGAAGTAGCGGCGCCAACCGCGGTGCTCGGTCTGGAGGTTGACATCGAGAATGCCGTAGAAACTGTACGTGGTGGCCATCTCGGTGGATGCTACTGCAGGCTGACGCCCAGATCGAACTGCCCGCGCCCGCGCGTCTCGTACACTGGGGCGTCATCGTGGAGGGTGTTGTGGAGCAGACAGAGTCAGGAACGGGCGGCCGCGGCCGTCGCGTCCTCCGACGGGCCGTACCGATCGTCTTCTACGTGGCCCTCGCCGGCTTCCTCTTCCTGTACGTCCGGAGCGTCGACTGGGGCCAGCTCGCCGGCGTCGAGTGGAACTGGTGGTGGGTGGCCGTCGCCACGGTCATCAGCCTCGGCTTCCGCTACTGGGGCGTCGGCATCTGGTTCTTCCTGCTGCGCCGCCTGGGTGCGGAGAACCTCCGTGGCAGCGGCGTGACCCTGACCCACGTGTACGCCAAGTCGTGGATGGGGCGCTACATCCCCGGCGCTGCGACCTGGATCATCGGCAAGGTCTACTTCGCCTCCCAGCACGGTGTCTCCAAGGCCCGTCTCGGGGTCAGCGGCTTGCTCGAGGGAGCGTTGCAGATCGCGGCGACCCTGGCACTCGCCCTCGTGCTGCTGTTGATCGACCCCCGGACGCACGCGCTCGATCCGTGGATCATCGTGCTGATGATCGCGGCCTTCGTGGTGTGCGTCATCTGCCTGGTTCCGCGGGTGTTCGTCGCCCTGATCGGGTTCGCCCTCCGGATCCTCCGACGGCGCCCGCTGGAGGACGACGTCAAGCCCGCGCTCGGCACCGTCGTCGTCGGTGCCGGGCTGTACGTCCTCGGCGCGGTCATCTCGGGGACCGGCTACTACTTCATCTCGCTCGCGGTGTACCCGTCGCTGCGGGTGCAGGACGCGGCGTTCGTCATCGGTGCGGCGAGCATGGCGTCGGCGATCAGCATGCTCGCCGTGTTCGCGCCCGGCGGTCTGGGGGTCCGGGAGGGCGTGCAGGGGCTGTTGCTCGCCCTCGTCATGCCCGGGCCGGTCGCGCTGGTCGTCGTGGTCGTGACGCGCATCTGGAGCCTCGCCGTGGACGCGCTCTTCCTGCTGACGACCGCCGTGCCGACGTGGTTCGGGCGCGGCAAGCGCGCGGCCGTGACGACCTCGCCGACGAACGCCGACGCGACGAAGGCCTGACGAGCCTCCAGGACCGACCCGAGCGGATCGGATCGGCCGGGGCCCAGACCGGTACTGGCCGGAGCTGCGTGCCGTCGGCTCAGGCGGAAGCGCGCACCGGCTCCACCGCTCCTCTGGGCGCCGTGTGTGGAGCGCGAGCCACCGCGATGGCCGAGACCACGAGCCCCACGACGACGAGGACGAGCACCGCAGCCACCAGGCCCGGCGGCACGGGGCCGAGTTCCCGGTACCGCTCGACGGCGGTGCCGGACGGCAGCGGGTGCGCGGCGTTCCAGAACCAGTTCCCGGCGACCGCGACGCCGTACAGCCCGATGGCCGGCGCGACGATCGCCACGACCACGGCGACCACTCGACGGCCACGGGGGAAGACCCGGCGCCAGGCGACCGCGCTGATCGCGACGAGGCACAGCACAGCGGGGAAGTAGTAGCGGCCCTGGGTCGCGGCGACCTCGGTGGTGGTGAGGTACGCGCGGGCGCTCGTCGCGGTCTGCACGATGATGAGGAGCGCGGGGAACACCGCCAGCACGACGACCGGGCGGAGCAGCGGTCCGCGGCGGAAGGCGAACGCGACGAGCACCACGAGCACCACGATCGTCAGCACGGCGGTGAAGAGGTCGCCGATGCTCACCTGCGCTTTGATGCCGGGACTGCCCCAGAACGTCCGGGTGAGGGTGCCCCAGCTGACGTCGAGGAAGTGTGTGAGGGACGGGCCCTCTCCGGACGGGAAGTCGGCGGGTGGGCGCATCGCGGTGTACCCGTTCGGCTGGACGCGGCCGGTGGTGACGAGGTTGTGCACCCACCACCAGGAGCCGAGGGTCGCACAGATGCCGAGCGTGACCACGGTCCGGAGGCAGCGTTGCCCGAGCCGGAGCGTCCCGGTGCCGGCCACCAGGACCGCGATGGCGACGAACGGGACGGCGGGCAGACCAGTGCCCTTCAGCCACACCAACACGCTGAGGGTGAGCCCGAGCGCGACGGTGGTCCGCCACCGGAGGTCGCCGGTCAGCAGGCGCGTGACGAGCCAGACGACGACGCCCGCCACCAGCAGGACGGGGGCGTCGTTCGAGACGGAGGCGCCGATGGAAGCCAGCTCGGGTGTCGCGAAGAGCGCCAGGGCTCCGACGAGGCCGGCGCGCGGGGACCGCGTGAGGCGGCGGACCGTGGCCCAGGCGAGTGCTGCGAGCGGCGTCACCGCGACGGCGTCGGCAACGCGGAGTGCCAGCACCGCATGGTCCCACCGGAGATCGCCGAAGTGCACCGCGCGGAGGACGACTGCTCCTGCCGCGTACACGGTCGGCGGGTGCTGCGTCATCTGATCGACCGTGTCGGACGTCCCTGGGGCACCGGCGAGCAGTTCGGTCATGGTCGACCACTCGTCGCGCGGGACCGAGCCCTGCTGCGCGGCGGCGGCCTGGACGGCGTTCAGGACACGGAGGTCGCCGGGGGCGGCCCAGGGGTCACCGACCGCCAGGTGCACGGCGGAATCGAAGTGGGCTGTCTCGTCGGGCGCCTGGAACGCGGGGACGACGACCGCCCAGAGGATCAACCAGAGGCCGAAAGCGGCGGTCACCACGACGACGGCGATCCGCTCCCACGCGGCGACCGGGGGGTGCGCTGACTCGACGTCGGGCATCGGTGCTGTGTGCGGTTCCGTTCCCGTCGCCATCCGACGATCCTACGGGAGCGGGGTCACGCCCCGCGCGCGTGGGTCCCGTGCTGGGCGGGCTCGTCGTCGCGGAGCGCGGCCACACCGTCGGCAGCATCGAGACGGTCGACCCGGTCGGCCCGGTCGGGGTGGTACACCCACGTCTTGTAGAGCCAGAACCGGAAGGCAGTGCCGAGCGCCAGGCCGATGACGTTGCCGGAGACGTTGTCCGCGAGCGCCGAGGTGAAGTGCAGCACGTAGTGGGAGACGGCGAGGCAACCGAGCGAGATGACCATGCCGCCGAGGGAGACGATGACGAACTCGACGCCTTCCTTCGCGGCGACGGAGCGGCGCTGGTGACGGAACGTCCAGTACCGGTTGCCGATCCAGTTCACGGAGATCGCGACGACCGTGGACACGACCTTCGCCCAGAAGGGTCCGGAGTGCACCTCGTCCGGTGCGAACACCGTCGCCCGCAGCAGGTTGAAGACGGAGAAGTCGACGACGAAACCGACCGCGCCGACGATGCCGAAGCGGGCGAGCTGGGCGATGAGGCGCCGCACGTGGTCTCCAGGATTCCGTAGAGTTGTCGCTGCCGGTCTGGTGGTCGGCAACGGGCGGATCGACGATCGGCCTCGCAGGATTGTAGTCGAGCGGGTCCGAGTCGATGGCTGCGGACCGAGGAAGGAAGCGCCCATGGCGTTGCGGGTCGGAGTCGTCGGCGGAGGCCAGCTCGCTCGGATGATGGTGCCGGCGGCCGTGGAGCTCGGCATCGACATCCGCGTCCTCGCCGAAGGTCCCGGCATGTCGGCGGCGATCGCCGCCACGGCCGAGGGGGACTACCACGACGCCGAGACGGTGCTGGCGTTCGCACAGGACGTCGACGTGGTCACGTTCGACCACGAGCACGTCCCGCAGGACGTGCTGCGCGCGCTCGTCGGCGCCGGCGTCCCCGTGCACCCGGGACCCGAGCCCCTCGCGGTCGCGCAGGACAAGATCCTCATGCGCACCCGCCTGACGGAACTCGGGTTGCCCGTCCCCGAGTGGGCGGCCGTGCACGACGCCGACGAGCTCCGCACGTTCCTGGCCGACCACGGTGGTCGTGCCGTGGTGAAGACCGCACGCGGCGGCTACGACGGCAAGGGCGTCCGTGTCGTCGACGACCCGTCCGACGTCGACGACTGGTTCGTCGCCGTCGCCGAGGCCGGCGGCGACCAGGCCCTCCTGGTCGAAGAGCTCGTGCCGTTCACCCGGGAGCTCGCGCAGTCCGTCGCCCGGCGCCCCTCCGGAGAGGTCGTCGCCTGGCCGCTCGTCGAGAGCGTCCAGCGGAACGGCGTCTGCGCCGAGGTCATCGCGCCCGCCCCCGGCAGCGCCGGACGCATCGCCGACCAGGCCGAGTCCCTGGCAGTGCGCATCGCCGAGGAGCTCGGCGTGACGGGTGTCCTGGCCGTCGAACTGTTCGAGACCGCCGACGAGCGCATCCTGGTCAACGAGCTCGCGATGCGTCCGCACAACACCGGTCACTGGTCCATCGACGGTGCCACGACGAGCCAGTTCGAGCAGCACCTGCGCGCCGTACTCGACCTGCCCCTCGGCGCCACCGGTATGCACGCGCCCGCAGCGGTGATGGTCAACCTGCTCGGTGGGCCGGCCGACGGTGACCTGGCCGGGCGGTACCCGTCCGCGCTCGCCGCCTTCCCGGAGGCCAAGTACCACCTGTACGGCAAGGCCCCGCGGCCCGGTCGGAAGATCGGGCACGTGACGGTGACCGGAGCCGACGTCGACGACGTCGTCTACCGTGCGCGGGCGGCGGCGGCCCACTTCGACTGACGCCGGGTCGGCCGACGAGCGTTCTCGGGGGCCGTCCGGGAGGTGCGGGCCGCCTCGACGACGTCGGCCACGTCCGCGACGTGGGCCGGGCCTCCAGGACGCCTGGTGGCGGCCCCGGCACGGCGCCCGGCCCGCAGGCGTCCACCCGCGGCTCGCGTCCGCGCGCCGGTTAGGCTCTCCTGCGTGACCGACACCACCGCCACCGCTCCGCTCGTCTCGATCATCATGGGGTCTGACTCGGACTGGCCGACCATGCGGGCCGCTGCCGACGTCCTGACCGAACTCGGCATCGCGTTCGAGGCGGACGTCGTCTCGGCGCACCGCACCCCGGACAAGATGGTGCGGTTCGCCCGTGCCGCCGCAGGGCGCGGGATCCGCGTCGTCATCGCCGGTGCGGGGGGAGCTGCGCACCTGCCGGGCATGGTGGCGTCGATGACCACGCTCCCGGTCGTCGGCGTGCCGGTGCAGCTCGCCCGCCTCGACGGGATCGACTCGCTCCTGTCGATCGTGCAGATGCCCGCCGGCATCCCGGTCGCGACGATGGCGATCAACGGAGCCGCGAACGCCGGACTCTTCGCCGCCCGGGTCATCGGGAGCTCCGACCCCGTCGTCGCGGCTCGACTGGCCGACCACGCGGACGGGCTCGTCGAGATGGTCGAACGCAAGGCGGAAGCGCTCCGCGAGCAGCTCTGACGCGGACGCAGCGCGACGGTTCGGTCGGGCTGCGCCGTGCGCGGCGGTGACGCGTGGAGTGCTGAGTCTGCGGCTTCCTGGGTCCCACGTGGCGCTGAGCCGCCGTCCCACGCCCTGCCGACCGGCACTGTGTCGACCGGCACTGTACCGACAGGCACTGTGCCAGCTGGCACCGTGCCAGCTGGTGCCGTCAGCTCGCGGTGGCCGCGCCCGTGCGGGCGTCGACGGTGACCGTGCGCTGCGCGCCGTCCACGGTCACCAGGACCGTCCACACCGGCGCCGACTCCGGACCGCCGAGCACGGCGGACACCAGCCTGCTGCCGGACACGGTGTTCGTGGCGGTGCTGGCCGCGGCTGCGGCGTCGACCGTGGCCGCGGTGGCGCGCGCCGCGTCTGCCGCCTTGGTGGGCGCGTCGCTGTCCCTCGGGAACGGACCCGAGGTCACCCGACCGAGCGTCGCCGAGACGACGGACTGCGTGCGGGAGCCGTCCGGACCCGCGACGAGCACGGTCCAGTTGTCGCCCGAGCCGGCGAGCGAGATGACCGTGCCACCGCCGGCTGCGGCGACACCCTGCGCCGAGACCGCGGCGAAGTCGACGGTCTCGGGGTCGTCGACGCCGCTGCCGTTCCCCGTCCCGGTGCCGGTGCCGTCATCGGCCCCGGCCGACGGTCCGGCGGACGGGACCGCCGGGACGGACGTCGACGAGGGCGGCGACGCAGGTGACGACGGAGCGACGCTCCGGGTCGGGGTCGGGGAGGCCGTCCGGTGGTGTGAGGCCGAGGGGGTCGGGTCGGGGGCGCCACCACCCGAGCAACCGGTGAGCACGGTCGCCGTGACGGCGACCAGGAGGATCGAGGCGGTGCTGACCGGACGGAGACGACGCGACATGGGTCCGATCCTGACAGGCCACCCGGCGCACACCCGACGACGACACGGGCGGTTCACCGCATCGATGCCGAGCCGTGACCGGCGCTGGTGACCCGGGCCGTCAGAGGTCGGCGTGCAGCTGCCAGGTCTCGAGTGCCGAGTCCCGCCAGTCGAACATCCGGGCTCGGTCCGGTCCGACGACGGCGAGCTTCTCGGCCAGGAGGCGGTCGTTCACGACCTGGTAGACCGCCTGAGCCAGGCGCGTCGGGTAGGAGTCGAGCGGCATGCGCTCGACCGTCACGCCGGCGTCGGAGGCGACTTCCCGGACCGCCGGGTCGTCGGAGTGGATGACCGGGGTGCCGAAGCTCATCGCCTCGACCACGGGGAGGCCGAAGCCCTCGGCGAGGCTCGGGAACACGAACACCGTCGCGCGGTCGTACACGGTGGCGAGGTCGGCGTCGTCGATCCGGCCGAGGATCTTGACCCGGTCGGCGGACAGACCGGCGCGCTCGGCCGTCTCGACCACGTCCACGTCGCCCCAGCCGTCGGGTCCGGCGATGACGAGGGGTACGTCGGTGGGCGCCTCGGGGTGGGCCATCGCCCGGATGAGATGGTCCAGGCCCTTCCGGGGCTCCAGCGTGCCGACCGCGAGGACGTAGCGATCCGGCAGGCCGAGCCGCTCAGCGCGGACGGCGGCGTCCACCGGGACCCGGAGTCTGCTGCTCGGCGCGCCGCCGATGACCCGGATGCGGTCGTCGAAGCGGTGGATCCGGTTGAGGTCCTCGGCGACGGCGTGCGTCGGGACGACGACGGCGTCGGCGTGGCGGAAGGCGCGCTTCACCATCGCCTTGTGGAAGTGCACCCCGCGCGGCGTCAGGGTCTCCGGGTGCGACCACGGCACGGTGTCGTGCACGGTGACGACGATCTGGTTCCCGAGGTCACGTGTCCGGTCGTGCCGGACGAGGGGCGCCAGCACGCTCGGCGCGTGCACCATGCCGTGCGACGCTCCGCGGGCCATCCCGAGCTGCCACGCGAGCGAGAGCTCGCGGCGGGGGAGCGCCAGGCGGTCGATGCCGGCGATCCCGGGGAACAGGGTCCGCAAACGCTGCATCTCCGACGGCGACGCCGCCGACACGATGCCCTCGACGTCGCACCCGTCCGGCGCGGTCTCGACGAGTTGGCGGGTGAGTTCCTCCGCGTAGCGTCCGACACCGCCCGGGACCGGGGAGATCACCTGGTCCACGATCACGCGGAGTGTCGTCATGGAGCTCCTCTTCGGATCGCGGGGTCGGACAGCGGCCCAGACACTACCAGGGCCGCCGGGAGAGGCGCCGACCGTGCCCGGTGAGCGATCCTCGCGCGCTAGGCTTGTGCGGCAATCGACGAGGGGAAGCCTTGACCACCGTGAGGAACGACGCGCTGCGCCGCATCGCAGACCCGCGACGGGTCATCGTCGTGCTCGAACACCCGTGGACGCTCCGGGTCACACTGATCGTGTTCGTCGTCGTCGGCGCGTTCCTGTCCGTGGCCGTGCACATGCCGGTCGTGGACGGGGTCGGGCACGTGCCGTACGCCGGCACGATCGCCCCGGACGAGGGGCGACACATCGCCAACATCCTCTTCTACGCCGGACGCAGCTGGACCGCCGGGCCGATCATCACCGATGCCGCGCCGCACCTGTTGACGATGGGTGAGATCGAGCGCTTCCCGAGCTACGTCTACTACTACCTGATGAGCTTCCCGGTGAAGCCCCTGATCGACCTCGGGGCGCCGTACACCGTCATCGTCGTGATGCTGCGGGCCGTCAACGTCGTGATCGGCGCGCTCGGCCTGGTCGTCATCCACCGGCTGTTCCGCGTGATGGGCTTCTCCGCGTCCATCGGCGCACTGGCGGTCATCGTGGTCGCACTGACCGGGCGCTACGAGTGGCAGAGCGCCGGCGTGACCTACGACACCCCGGCGAACACCCTGTTCTTCCTGTGCCTGTACTGGTGTGCCCGGATGATCCGTTCGTCGGACCGGCACTGGGGGCACCTCGTCCGTGCCGTCACGTTCGGCATCGCGGCGATCATCGTCAAGTACACGTTCGTGCCCTTCGTGATCGTGGCCCTCGTCGTCGCTGTCGTCCTCGTCATGCAGCGTGACGGTCTGCAGGCGTACGCGCACCCGGTCCGGCGACTCGGTGCTGCCTTCCGTCTCCGCCCGGTGGTGTCGTCGCTGTGGGCGCTCTTCCTCGCCGTCACCTCCGCGATCATGATCGAACGCACCGGCGGCAACCTGCTGCGCTACGGCCAGTTCAACCCCGCGTGCGTGAAGGTGCACACGCACCAGCAGTGCCTGTCGTTCGACATCTACCGCCGCAACTACATGGCCGAGCGGGCGCACGACGTCGCGATCCTGCACGGCACCCCGCCGGACCAGTTCGACCTGTTCCGCTTCATCGGCGACTGGGTCAGCTCCTACTTCCAGACGATGTTCTTCTACCGCGGTCGCGACACCGAATGGCAGGTCGTGACGGGCGTGCAGGTGGTCGGTGGCGTCGTCCTGATCATCGCGGTCGTCGCCATGCTGCTGACCATGCGCACCCTGCTCCGGACACGGGCGTTCGTCTGGGGCACCGTGGTCACGTCGACCTACCTCGTCGCGATGTTCTTCTTCAACCTGCGTACCTTCCTGCGGCTCGACAACCAGTACGCCTTCGCCGGCCGGTACATCCTGCCCGTGTACCCGCTGCTCGTCGCGTTCGCGATCGTGTCGGTGATCGCCCTGTGGCGCACGCTGCCGCCCGGGTGGCGCCGAGCACTCGCGCTGCCAGCCGTGGTCATCGCCGTGGTGGTCGCCGCGACCTACGCGGGTCCGTTCGCCTTCGCGGCGTACGCCCACGACCCGAGCTGGTACACGCCGCTGGCGCAGCGGGTCCTGCCGCACTTCCTGACGGGGGTCCGATGATGAGCACGCAGACGACACCGTGGTACCGCCGCCGTCGATGGTCCGTCGGCACGGCCGTACTGGTCCTGCTCGTCGTGGCCGTCGGGTACGAGTACGTGTCGGCCGGGCCCGCACCGACCACGGTCTCCGGGTGCACGATCGTCCCGGGCGCCTCGGTCGGATCGCACGCCGAGTGCGCCGGGCTCGACCTCGTGGACGCCGACCTCGCCGGGGCTGACCTCCGGCTCGCCGACCTGCACGGTGCCGACCTGCGTGGCGCCGACCTGAGCGGAGCGATCCTCTACGGCGCTGACCTGCGCGGCGCGGATCTCCGGCGGGCCGACCTGTCCGACTCCGACCTCTCCCAGGCGGACCTGACCGGCGCGTCGCTCGGCGCCACCGACTTCACGAACGCCGGGATCTCCGGCATGGTCGTCGAGGACACCGTGCTCGCGTCGTCGCAGTACTCCCGCTGGGTGGAGGACGACGACCCGGTGCTCGTGACCCTGACTGCCGGCAACCAGCCCGGGATCACGAACAACACCTGCCGCGAGCTCGAGGGGCTGTACTACCCGGGGCAGACCGTCGTGACGTGCCGGCTGAGCACCGATGCGCGCTACGACAACACCCTGTCCTACGGCCGGACCGTCGAGGTCAAGCGGCCGCCGGTGATCACCGCACCCGAGCAGGTCTCGCTCCGGGTCGGTCGCCCCGCATCCGTGCAGCTCCACGCGGAGAGTCCGTTCCCGACCGTGTTGACGGCGTTCTCGAAGTCGCTCCCGGCCGGGCTGCAGTGGGACCCGGAGACCCAGCGGATCGTCGGCGAGCCCACCGCGCGCGCCGTCGGCACGCGGACGCTCGAGTTCATCGCGGACAACGGCCGACAGGTCCGCTCGACGATCACCTTCACCGTGACGCGCTGACCGGACGACGACGGCCGACCCCGCGGATGCGGTGGTCGGCCGTCGTCGTCGGTCCGGGCGAGGCCCGTCTCAGGCTGCGAGGACCCCTGCTGCGATCGCCGCATCGAGCGCGTCACGCCAGTCGCGGAGCGGCGCGATGCCGACGGCGGTCCAGGCGTCGTGACCGAGCACGCTGTACGCCGGTCGGGGTGCCGGGCGCACGAAGGCGGCGCTGTCCGTCGGGAGCACGCGCTCCGGATCGAGCCCGGTCCCGGCGAAGATCGCCCGGGTGAAGTCGAACCATGACGCCTGCCCGCTGTTCGTCCCGTGGTAGACGCCGGCCGGGGCTTCCGCGTCGAGCATCGCGACGATCTGCCGCGCGAGGTCTCCGGTCCAGGTGGGCTGGCCGACCTGGTCCGTCACGACGCTCACCGTGTCGTGCGATGCGGCGAGTCGGACCATCGTCTTCGCGAAGTTCGGGCCGCCCGCCCCGTACAGCCAGGCCGCGCGCACGATGTACGACGAGTCCGGGGCGATCGCGCGGACCGCGTCCTCGCCGGCGGCCTTCGTCCGTCCGTACGCACCGATCGGCCGCGTGGGTTCGTCCTCGGCGTACGGCGAGGTGCCGGTCCCGTCGAACACGTAGTCCGTCGACACCTGGACCAGCCGGGCACCGGCTGCGACGGCGGCGGTGGCGAGCACCGCCGGCCCCCGCGCGTTCACGGCGAAGGCGTCGTCCTCGTGCGACTCGGCGTCGTCGACCTTGGTGTACGCGGCGGCGTTGACGACGACGTCGTGTCCGGCGACGGCGGCGGCCACCGCGTCCTGGTCGGTGATGTCGAGGTCGGCGCGGGACAGTGCGGTGACGTCACGACCGGCGAGGGCCTGCTGCAGGTCCTGGCCGAGCATGCCGGCCGCCCCGGTGATCAGGTACCGGGTCATGCGATGGCCGCGCGCTCCTTGAGCGGCTCCCACCAGGCGCGGTTGTCGCGGTACCACTGCACCACGTCGGCCAGACCCTGCTCGAACGGCACCTGCGGCTCGTAGCCGAGCTCGGCCTGGATCTTCGAGATGTCGACCGAGTAGCGCAGGTCGTGCCCGAGACGGTCGGCGACGCGGTCGACGTACGACCAGTCCTTGCCGGTGGCGTCGAGGAGGAGCTGCGTGAGCTCCTTGTTGGTCAGTTCGGTGCCGCCGCCGATGTTGTAGATCTCGCCGGCACGACCGCGGGTCAGGACCATCGCGATGCCGCGCGTGTGGTCGTCGACGTGCAGCCAGTCACGGATGTTGTCGCCCTCGCCGTAGAGCGGCACGTGCCGGTCGTCGATGAGGTTCGTGACGAAGAGCGGGATGACCTTCTCGGGGAAGTGGTACGGACCGTAGTTGTTCGAGCAGCGCGTGATCGACAGGTCCAGCCCGTGCGTGCGGTGGTAGCTGCGGGCGAGGAGGTCGCTGCCGGCCTTCGACGCCGAGTACGGCGAGTTCGGCTCGAGCGGACGGTCCTCGGCCCAGGAACCCTCGCTGATCGAGCCGTAGACCTCGTCGGTCGAGACGTGCACGAAGCGCTCGGTGCCGTGGCGCAGGGCCGCGTCGAGCAGGCGCTGGGTGCCGACGACGTTCGTCTCGACGAAGATCCCGGAGTCGCGGACCGAGCGGTCGACGTGCGACTCGGCGGCGAAGTGCACGATGGCGTCGACCGTCGGGACGACCTCGTCGAGCTTCGCGGCGTCGCGGATGTCGCCCTGCACGAAGGTGTAGCGGGGGGAGTCGGCCACCGGGGCCAGGTTCTCGAGGTTGCCCGAGTAGGTCAGGGCGTCGTAGACGACGACCTCGGCGCCTTCGAGACCCGGGTAGGCGTCCTCCAGGGTCCGACGGACGAAGTTGGAGCCGATGAAGCCGGCCCCTCCGGTGACGAGGATCTTCACGCTGGTTTCCTTTTCGGTGGCCGATGGGCGTCGGCGGAGGAGCCGACGGCGGTCGGCCAGCAGTCTAGTGGGGGAGGCGTGCCGCCGGGGAGGAGGCGCTCAGTCCCCGTACCGCGCGAGTTTCTGCAGGTCGAGCTGCTCCTCGGCGAGCGTCCGGTTCAACCGGGTCAGGTCCGCGACCACACCGATGGTGATCGAGAGCAGGGCGCTGATCATCAGCACCATGCCGAGGATGAGCGACTGCAGGTGGTTGCCGCCGCTGTCGGTCCAGAGGAGCACGAGGTACCGGACGAAGGGGATGAGCCCGGCGACGCCGAAGACCGCGCTGACCCAGGCGAACAGGGCCATCGGGCGGTACATGAGATACACGCGGGCGATCGCCGACCCGGACTGGAACATGTGCTGCCAGATGTTCTTGAACAGCCGCGACTCGCGGGTCTTCGCGTTGGTCGTGATCGGGATGCTGGCGATCGCCAGGCGCTTGTAGCCCGCCTGGACGATGGTCTCCATGCAGTAGCTGAAGCGCGTGACGATGTTGAGCCGGATGAGCGAGTACTTCGAGTACGCGCGGAACCCGCTCGCGGCATCCGGCAGGTCGAGCCCCGCGGCCCGGCTGGCGACCCAGGAGCCGAACTGCTGCATGGCCTTCTTGAAGCCGGAGAAGTGCTCGATGGTGCGGGTCTGCCGGTCGCCGATGACGATGTCTGCCTCGCCGTGCAGGATCGGCTGCACGAGCTCGGTGATGTGCGCCTGCGGGTACTGGTTGTCACCGTCGGTGTTCACGACGATGTCCGCACCGTGCAGGAGCGCGTAGTCGACGCCGTCGCGGAACGAGCGTGCGAGGCCCATGTTGGTGGTGTGCCGGACGAAGTGCCGGACGCCGTGCGCCTTCGCGACCTCGACCGTGCGGTCGGTCGAACCGTCGTCGATGATCAGGACCTCGATCTCGTCGATGCCCGGGATCGAGGTCGGGATCGTCTCGAGGACCGAGGGGAGCGTCTGCTCCTCGTTGAGGCAGGGGATCTGGACGAACAGTTTCACGAGTCGGTGGGTCCCTGGTGTCGTCGGCCGGCGCGGTGATCCGGGTGTGGGAAGTCGGCGACCATCCTACGTGGGCGCACAGACTGCCAAGTCTATGCAGCCTCATGTGCCCGCGTGCCACGATGGGGCCATGGCAGCCCTCCGGTCGACCGTCGCCCGTCTCCTGGGGCGGACCACCCCGACCCCGTCCGCTCCAACCCCGCCGCTCGTCGGCTTCGTCGTGCACGGCGCAGGTGGCGTGCACCCCGCTTCCGCGCACGTCCGCGTGACCGGCAGGATGACCGCTCTCGCCGCCTCCGGCGCTGCACGGGTCGCGCAGGTGGACCCGGTGCGCTGGGCGGACGGCTCCGACACCGCGCACCTCGACGTGCTCCTGGTGCAGCGCGACGCGTTCCCGCTCGCCGCGCTCGACGCCGCCCTCGCCCGCGCGGCGCGGGAGGGCACCCGGGTCGTCGCGGAGGTCGACGACGACTTCTTCACCCCGGAGGCCCGTGCCCGGTTGGCGCAGGCCGAGTACGACCCCGACCGCCTCGCCGCCGTCGACCGCGTGGTGCGGTCCGCCGATGCGGTCGTGGTGTCCACCGAGCCGCTCCGGCGGGTGCTCGCCGCGGAGGGCGTCGACGCCGTGGTCGTGCCGAACGGTGTACAACCCGGCCTCTGGGACGCCGACGCGGACGGGGTGCGCGCCCGTGACACCGGCGGGACCCGTCGCGTGCTCTACATGGGGAGCGCCACGCACGGCGGCGACCTCGACCTGCTGCGCCCGGTCTTCGCGGAGGCGACGGACGACGATGGCCGTCCGGTCCGGCTCGAGGTCGTGGGCGTGACCGGGGACGACGCGACCTGGTTCGACCGCCTGCCGTTGCCGGGCGACGCCACCCACTACCCGGACTTCGTCGCGTTCCTCCGCGCGCACGCCGGACGCTGGTCCGCCGGGGTCGCCCCGCTCACCGGGGACCGGTTCAACGACGCGAAGAGCGACCTCAAGTTCCTCGAGTACACGATGCTCGGGCTGCCCTTCGTCGGGTCCGACCGGCCGTCCTACCGCGGCGCGGACCGGCACGGTGGCCTGCTCGCCGGCGACGACCCGGCGGCGTGGCAGGAGGCCCTGCGCACCGCCTTCCGCGAGGCCGACGACCGGGTGGCGCGCGCTCGCCGGTACGTCGTGACGGAGCGCACGGTCGGGGCCGACCAGCCCGGCGAACGGGCCTGGCGGGCCGCGCTCGGCCTGTCCTGAGTCGGTCGGGCGAGGCGTCCGCACGACGTGCGGGGGCGCTCCCCGCGGCGGACGTGCCCCTTGCTAGGCTGCAGCGGTGCAGATCCGCGAACTGAAGATCCCCGGCGCGTGGGAGTTCACGCCCGTCCAGCACGGCGACGCCAGAGGGGCCTTCCTCGAGGCCTACCGCGCCGACGTGCTCGAGGAGACGGTCGGACACCCGCTCGACCTCCGGCAGGTGAACATGTCGATCTCGTCGAAGGGCGTCGCCCGCGGCATCCACTACGCCCTCGTCGCACCGAGCCAGGCGAAGTACGTCACCGCCGTCCGCGGCGCGTTCATCGACTACATCGTCGACATCCGCGTCGGCTCCCCGACGTTCGGGCAGTGGGACGCGGTCCGGATCGACGACGTCGACCGCCGTGCCGTCTACCTGTCCGAGGGACTCGGCCACGCCATCGTCGCGCTCGAGGACCAGAGCACGGTGAACTACCTGGTCAGCGCGCACTACGACCCCGAGCGCGAGAAGGGCATCAGCATCCTCGACCCCACGGTGGGCCTGGAGCTGCCGGACGGCATCGGCGAGCCGGTCCTGTCCGAGAAGGACACGAGCGCTCCGACCCTCGAGCAGGCCGCGGAGCAGGGGCTCCTCCCGACGTACGAGGAGTGCATCGCCTACACCGAGTCGCTCCGGACCAAGAACTAGGAGGGGCAGCCGATGAAGGGCATCATCCTCGCCGGGGGATCCGGCACGCGTCTCTGGCCGATCACCAAGGGCATCAGCAAGCAGCTCATGCCGATCTACGACAAGCCGATGGTCTACTACCCGCTGTCGACCCTCATGATGGCCGGCATCCGCGAGGTCCTCGTCATCACGACGCCGGAGTACAACGACCAGTTCCGGGCGTTGCTCGGTGACGGGTCGGCGCTCGGCATGGACATCCAGTACGCCGTGCAGCCCTCCCCGGACGGCCTCGCGCAGGCGTTCGTCATCGGCGAGGAGTTCATCGGGGACGACAGCGTCGCCCTGGTCCTCGGCGACAACATCTTCCACGGCACCGGCCTCGGCACGAGCCTGCAGAAGAACAACACCGTCCAGGGCGCGACGATCTTCGCGTACCACGTGGCCGACCCGACCGCGTACGGCGTGGTCGAGTTCGACGACGACTTCACCGCCGTCTCGATCGAGGAGAAGCCGGCCGAACCGAAGTCGAACTACGCCGTCCCGGGCCTGTACTTCTACGACAACGACGTGGTCGAGATCGCGAAGACCATCGAACCGAGCGCCCGCGGTGAGCTCGAGATCTCCACCGTCAACGAGCGCTACCTCGAGGCGGGCACGCTCGGCGTCGAGGTCCTCGACCGCGGCACCGCGTGGCTCGACACCGGCACCTTCGAGTCGATGATGCAGGCGTCCGAGTACGTCAAGGTCATCGAGGACCGCCAGGGCCACAAGATCGGGTGCATCGAGGAGATCGCCTGGCGCAACGGGTGGATCGACGACGACGCCCTCGCGGTGCTCGCCGCCCCGCTCGCGAAGAGCGGCTACGGCGTCTACCTGCAGAACCTGCTCCGCGGCTGACCGTGGCGCTGCGTGGCCGGCTCCGGCGCACCCTGGCCGGTGTCCGGCCGACGTCGGACGCACGCGCTGTGGACGCAGGGGCGTCCGACGGGAGCGGGCCGCGCCTCCCGGTCGACACGTCACTCGAGACGGCGCCCCCCGTCGTCGAGCAGGGCCCGGCCGGAGCGTTCGACGCCGTCGTCACGGTGGCCGAGGGTGCGTACCGGGACGGCGCCCACGTGCGGACCGTGCAGGCGCTGACAGCGGCGGGGGCCGCGCGCGTCGTCGTCACCGTGTACGACGTCCACGCCGGGCCCACGAGCACGTACCCGCCGGTCACGGCGGGCGACGGCTGGACCGTGTCCCGGGACACCGTCGCGGCGACCTGGGGCGGCGCGGTCGCCGCCGCCCGGCCGCTGCTGCGCGCCCCGCTGGTGCTCGTGCAGGACGCGTCGATCGCGCTGCCGGACGGCGCCGCGGCCGCACTGGTCGCCGCCGTCGCGCCGGCGGGAGCGGGAGGCACCGTCCCACCCGACCGGGAGGCCGTGGTCGCCGTCCCCGTCGTCCGCACCCGCGACGACGTGGTGGCGAGTGCGGGCGCGGCGCTGGTGCAGGGCACCGCCCCGGTGACCGCCCTGCTGCGTGGGCACCCGGCGGAGGACGCCGAGCGGCTCCCCGACGGTGTCGCGGCGTTCGCCGGCGACGAGCCCTGCTTCGCGGCACGCACAGCGCACCTCGCGCTTCCGGTCCGGACCGTCGACACCCGCACCGCGGTCGCCCGACTGACCCGGGACACCGCCGACGCCGCCGGCGGCACGTGCGTCGTGCTCCCGCTCGGTCGCGTCTACCGCACCGGGACCGTCCGTGAGCGGCGCATCGACACCGACGGCGCGGACGCCCTGGCGGTGTGGCGGGATCGCGGCGACGACAGCGCCGAGCGGGTGCTCGCCGCGCTCGACCTCGCCGTGGGCACCGTGGCCGCCGACCCCGCCGCGGCACCGGTGGCCCTCCGCGAACCGGTCCTCCGAGCCGAACGCGGCCCGTCGCGCCTGACGGCGCGTGAGCGCGGCGAGCGGCTCCGGTGGTCGGTCCGGATCGCCGCACACCCCGGCCCGCGCGGCGACGACTGGGGGGACACGTTCTTCGCGCGCGACCTGGCCGCGGCCCTGCGGTCCCTCGGGCAGGAGGTCGTGGTGGACCACCGCGAGTCGCACGCCCGTCCGCTGTCGGAGCACCTGGACGACGTCACCCTGACGCTGCGCGGGCTCGACGACACCCCGGTGCACCCCTCGGCCACCAACGTGCTCTGGGTCATCTCGCACCCCGACCTCGTGACGCCCGCGGAACTCGCCCGGTACGACCTGCGGTTCGCGGCCGGCCCCGTGTGGGCCGAGCGGACCGAGGCGGCGACCGGTCTGCCGGTGGCCCCGCTCCTGCAGGCGACCGATCCGGAGCGCTTCCACCCCGGTGCCGCCGAGGACGCCTACGCCGGCCTGGACACGGTGTTCGTCGGCAAGACCCGGCAGGTGTTCCGGCCGGTCGTCTCGGACGCCCTGCAGGCGGGGGCGGACCTGGCGGTGTGGGGCGAGGGCTGGGCCGGCCTGGTGCCGGAGGGGGTGCACCGCGGGACGTTCGTGCCGAACGAGGACCTGCCGGCCCTGTACCGGAGCGCCCGGGTGGTCCTCAACGACCACTGGGACGACATGGCACGGGACGGCTTCCTGTCGAACCGGCTGTTCGACGCCGCCGCGTCGGGTGCGCTCGTCGTGACGGACCCGGTGCCCGGCGTCGAGGAGCTGTTCGGCGGGGCGGTCCTGCCCTACCGCGACGTCGCCGAACTGCGGACGCTGCTGGGTCGGCGGGACATGGCCTCCGACGACGAACGCGCCGAGCGCGGCTCGCGGATCGGGACCGAGCACTCCTTCCGCCGACGAGCGGAGACGCTGGTGGACGCCGTCCGGCAGCACCGGCGGCACCGGACGACCTGACCGGGTCCGGCCCAGGTCGAGCCGGGCTCGGCCCGGGCGCTGTCCGACGTCAGCGCGAGCGGACCCGGCGGGCCAGACCGGCGGCCCGGTCGGCCACCTGCACGATCCGGCGCTGGCGGAACGCCGCCGTCTCGGCCCGGGCGGCTTCGGCGCGCTCCCGCTCGAACTGCACGGTCTCCCGCAACGTCGTCGCGGTCGTCTCGGCCGCGCGCAGGGCGTCCTCGAGCTCGTCGATCCGCTCGTCGCGCGACGCCACCGCACGCCCGAGGGTCTGCAGCTCGTGGAGCTCGTCGGCCGGGACGAGGGGCTCGGCCGGGGTGTCGAGCGCCGTCGAGCCGGCCCGACGCAGCACCTCGGCGATCGTGTCGTCGCGGGTGAAGGGGCCGGTCGCGGCGTCCTCGTCGGTGACGAAGCGGAGCGAGAACACGGCCTGCAGCACCCCCTCCTGCAACCGCCGGTAGTCGCGCATGCCGTGGTGCCGGGGGCTCGGGGTCAGGTCCGGGTTCGCCTCGTAGCTCCGACCGCTCACGTCGACGCGGTGTTCGTACTGCGCCCAGGACCGCCACGGCAGGTGCAGGACCTCGAGTTCGAGCCCGGCCGGCACGGGTGCACCGTTCGCGACGCTCGCCCGGTGGTTGCCCTGCACGACGGTGACGCCCGGGTCGCCGACGTGGACGGTGTTCGGGGTCGGGGGAGCGACCAGGCCGGCGGCACGCAGCTCGTCGACGGAGCGCTCGTCCCGCCAGTGGAGACGCTCGAGGCCGGCACCGGACGTGGCCATCGCGCCGGTGAGGTTGACGACGGGCACGAAGAACGCGCCGACCACCGGGTCGAGCTCCTCGAAGACCTGCCGGACCGTCCGCGTCCGGTCGACCGGCACGATGAACTCGTCCGCGTCGGCGTTGACGACCCAGTCCGCGCCGTGGACCGATGCGGCCTCGCGCGCCATCGTCGTGACGACGACGCCCTGCTGCTTCCGGTGCACCGGGTCGTGTCGCAGGTCCACCGTGACGTCGTCCCGCTCGGCGAAGGCGGCGAGCAGCTCGGCCGTGCCGTCCACCGACCCGTTGTCGGTGATGACGAAGACGTCGAAGCCCTGGGCGACGTGGTGGTCGAGCCAGGCGGTGATGACGTCCGCTTCATCGCGGACCATCAGGGTGACGGCGAGGATCATGGGGTGCGCTCCGGTTCGGGTGGGGATGCTCCCTGAGAGGTTATCGGGGTTCAGCGCGTGTGCGTGGCGCGGGCGCGGACGGTGAGCGCCACCCGGAGCGCGACGCGGAGCGGCCAGAGCCACCAGGCCGAGTACTTCTGCGCGAGGAAGCGGTAGGCGCTCTCGTGGTGCGCACGGCGCATCCGGTCCGAGGACCCCTGGGTCGCGGTCCCACCGACGTGCGTGGCGACGGCGGCCGGTTCGTACACGTTCCGGTAGCCGCTCCGGCCGATCCGCCAGCCGAGGTCCACGTCCTCGAAGTACATGAAGAAGCCCTCGTCGAACCCGCCGAGGCGGTCGAACACGTCGCGGCGGACGAGCACGCACGCGCCCGAGAGCCAGCCCGCGTCACGGCGGCCGGTGTGGTCGCCGTCCTGCCGGTACCGCCTCGTCCACGGGTTGTCCTGCCAGACGTTCGCGAACACGGCGTGCCCGAGACCGGTGCGGAGGGACGGCACGAGCCGCGCCGACGGGTACACCTGCCCGTCCGTCTCCAGCAGCTTCGGGCCGACGGCGCCGATCGTCGGGTCGGACTCCGCCGTCGCGACCATCCGGTCGAGGGCGGACGGTTCGAGCACGACGTCCGGGTTCGACACGAGCACCCAGCGCACGTCGGGGGCGAGCGTGGCGACGGCCCGGTTGACGGCCGCACCGTAGCCGAGGTTCGCACCGACGGCGACGAACCGGGCACCGGCGGCCTCGGTGACCGCGCGGAGCTCGTCGGCGGTCGTGGAGTCGTTGTCCGCGACGACGACCTCGACGTCGCGTCCGCTGGCGGCCGGCACCGACGCGAGGAACGGGGGGAGGACGTCGACCGACTCGTACGTGACCGTGACGACGGCGACCCGCGCGGGGTGCGTGTCCGTGCTCATGCGAAGACCTCCAGGTGGCGCTCGGCGCACGCGGCCCACGTGAAGGTCGCGGCGCGGGCCTCGGCGCGGGCCGTCCGTTCGGCCCGGAGCTCCGGCGCCTCGGCGAGCAGCACGGCGAGGGCGTCCGCGATCGGGCCGGCGTCCGGCTCGGTGTAGGTCACGGCGTCGCCGCCGACCTCGGGGATCGCCAGTCGACGGGTGGTGAGGACGTCCGCGCCGGAGGCCATCGCCTCGAGCACCGGCAGGCCGAAGCCCTCCGCGGTGCTCGGGTAGACCACGACGCGCGCGCCCCCGAGGAACGCGCGGAGCTCCTCGACCGGCAGGTACCCGAGGTAGCGGACCGGGGCACCGGGGACGTCACCCGCGGCGGTGAGCTCGGCGCGTGCGTCCTCGTCCCAGCCGAGTCCGCCTGCGACCAGCAGCGCCGGCACCGCCGCGCCGCCACCGTCGGCAGCCCGTGCGGTGAGCGCGCGGTGCGCGGCGATGAGCTCCGGCACCCGCTTGCGCGGTTCGACCGTGCCGAGGAAGGCGATCCACGCGTCGTCGCCGAGCGCGTGCGCCGCACGGAAGGCGGCCGTCTCCGCGGCCGTCGGCACCCGGAAGAGCGTGCGGTCGACCCCGAGGTGGGCCACGACCGTGGGACGCGCCGACCGACCCGCCAACCGGTCGAGCTCGGCGACGGTGGCGGCGCTCGGCGCGACCGTCCGTCGGGCGAGTCGCCGTGCGAGACGGGTCCAGGTCCGGAAGAACAGCACCTTCAGGCGCGAGTGCGCGGCGGGGTCGGAGAAGAACGTCGCGTCGTGCAGGGTGACGACCGTCCGGGAGGCCCGGGTCACCGGGAACGTGTAGTGCGGGCTGTGCAGGACCTCGGCGCCGACGCGACGCGCCGTCACCGGCAGCAACGTCTGCTCCCACACGAGGCGCAGCGGACGGGAGGCGGTCCACCGCGGTGCCGCGTGGTAGCGGTGTCCGGGTGCGGTCCCGCGCAACCAGGCGAGGTCGCCCGGCTTGACGACCACGTCGACACTGACCTCCAGCTCGGCGAGGCCCTGCAGCAGCCCGGCGATGTAGCGGGCGACGCCGCCGCGGTTCGGCGGGATCGAGGTGGCGTCGACGAGCACGGGGAGTGCCCGCACCTCAGCTGACCTGGCGCTCGGTGGTCCGCGTCCAGGCGATCCCGGACTGCGTGTCCTCGTCGACGACGACGAACCGCGCCGCCTCGCGCTGGATGACGATGTGCTCCCCGTTCGGCTTCGCCAGGAAGACGTGCACGAAGTACTGGCCGCCGCCGAGCCGCAGGTCGTGCAGGTGCCACTCGACGGTCGCGGTCCCGCGCAGGGGGTCGTGACGGGTCTCGAGCTGCCGGCTGTCGACGCCGAAGGCGGGGTGCCCGAGGTGGTTCTCGATCTTGATGCCCGCGCGCCACTCGGGCAGGACCGTGGTGTGGGAGAACGTCGCGCGGACGACGAGGTCGTCGCCGTGGCGGTGCTCGGCGCCCGCGGGCTTGCCGGGGATCTCGAGCTCGACGTGCTCGACCTTGCCCGGGCTGGCGGTCTCCTCCGGGTGGTTCGCCTCGACCTCGGCGACGCGGCGGTCCTCGAGGATCTCGCGGAAGTTCTTCACGGCCAGCCGTGCCGACCCCTGGAACATCACCTCGCCGTGGTGCAGGACGACGGCGGAGTCGCAGAGTTCCTGGACCTGTCCGAGCGAGTGCGACACGAGGATGATCGTGCGGCCCTGCTCCTGGAACTCGCGGATCTTGTCGAGGCACTTCTTCTGGAACTGCTCGTCACCGACGGCCAGGACCTCGTCCACGAGCAGCACGTCGGGGTCGGTGTTGATCGCGACCGCGAAGGCGAGCCGGACGTACATGCCGGACGAGTAGAACTTCACCTGGGTGTCGATGAAGTCGCCGATGCCGGAGAACTGCAGGATGTCCTCGAAGCGGGCCTCGGTCTCCTCCTGCGTCTGCCCGAGGATCGCGGCGTTGAGGTAGACGTTCTCGCGGCCGGTCAGGTCCGGGTGGAAGCCCGCGCCGAGCTCGATGAGGGCGGCGAGGCGACCGCGGCGTTCCACGGTGCCGGTGGTCGGCTCGAGGATGCCGCCGATGGTCTTCAGCAGCGTCGACTTGCCGGAGCCGTTCGGGCCGAGCAGACCGATCGTGGTGCCGGCCGGGATGTCGAGGCTCACGTCCTTGAGCGCCCAGAAGTCCTCGCTGTGGCGACGGCCAGCACGCCCGAGCGTGACCACGCGCTCCTTGAGCGAGTTGTCCTTGCGGATGGTGAAGCGCTTGGAGACGTTCCGCACCGTGACGACGGCGGGGGCGTCGGAGAAGGGCGAGGTCGTGGCCTGCGTCAGGTCGTTGTCGATGCTCATCGGATCAGATCTCCTGGGCGAAGTTGCCCTGCAGCTTGGCGAACACGCGCTGGCAGGCGACGAGGGCGACGAGACCGACGACGCCCGCGATGACCAGGCGGAGGAGCAGGTCGGACGGGTACTGCGAGTCGTTCCCCGCCGTCCAGAACGCCCGGTGGATCCCGAGCACCGCGAGCGTGATCGGGTTCGCCGTGTACAGGTTGAGCAGCCAGGTGTTCGCGGCGTTCGACACCATCTGCCAGCTGTAGACGATGGGCGAGCCCCACATGAGCAGCAGGACCAGGACCTCGACGAGGTACTGCATGTCACGCAGGTACACGTTCGCGGCCGCGAGCAGGAGCGCGAGCGCCGTCGCCCAGATGAGGATGACGAGCGTCGCCGGGAAGAAGTAGAGCAGGTCGGGTCGCACCCAGTCGAAGCCGCTCTGCAGGACCGCTGCGGCGAGGAGCACGACGAGCTGGACGCCGAAGTTGAACAGCGCGGCACCGACACTGGCCAGAGGGTAGATCTCCCGCGGCAGGTAGACCTTCTTGATGAGCCCGCCGTTCGACACGATGGACGCCGTCCCGGAGGCCACGATCTCGCTGAACAGCCCGTAGAGCGTCAGACCGGAGAACACGTAGATGGCGAACTCCGGGATGTTCCGCGACGCGCCGAGGATCTGGCCGAGCACGAAGTAGTAGATCGCCAGCTGCACGAGCGGACGGATCAGCGTCCACGCGAAGCCGAGCGCACTGTCCTTGTACCGGGACTTCAGGTCGCGCCGGATGAGCAGGTCGAGCAGCTGCCGGTGGGCGAACACCTCGCGGATCGACCCGAGCACCGCGGTCGCAGGACGACCGGCGGGGGCCATGCGCTCCTGACGGAGACGCTCGAACCGCTCGCTGACGATGTTGCTCATGGGTTCCTCACGTAGGTGCGCTGGGGCGACGGACAACTGTACATCGGCCTCCGGGCGGGGCCGCTGCGACGGTCAGCGCCCGTTCTTGCTCTCGCGCATGATGCGCACACGGTTCTGGACCTTCTCCCGGAGACCGGACACGCCGTTCTGGCGGAGGTACCAGGTCGCGAGTCGGACGTCGCGGACGACGCCGTGGCGGCTGTTCGCGATCTCGTGGAACTGCATCTCGCGCTGACGGGCCGGGCTGAGCGCGACGCGCGGACGGCTGCCCGCCGTGACCGATCCCGCCGGCACGGCGGCGTCGTGCGCGCGGTCCGCGGCGACCTGCGGGTCCTTGCAGAACTCGACGAGGGGAGCGAGCGCACGCTCCCACGTGAAGTCGTCGCGGACGCGGCTGACGGCAGCCCGGGCGGCGGCGGCGGCCTCCGGGTCGTACAGCATCGACTCGAGCGCGGCGGCGAGGGCGTCGACGTCGCGTTCCTTCACGGCGACGCCCATGCCCTCGGCCGCGACGAGGTCGCCGAAGCTGTCGCCGTCGGTCGTGACGATCGGCAGGTTCGCCCACATGTAGTCGAGGATGCGGGTGCGGAACGAGAAGGTCGTCTCGATGTGCGCGAAGTGCGTGCTGACACCCGCGTCGGCCTCGAGCAGGTAGTTCTGGCGGTCGTCCAGCGCCACCCACTGCTCGTTGAAGAAGACGTGCTTGCCGGTCAGGCCGAGCTGGTCGCTGATGCGGCGCGTCTCGGCGACGATCGCCATCTCGGGCACGTCCGGGTTCGGGTGTGCGACACCGAGGAAGAACAGGCGGATGTCGTCGTGGCGTTCGGCGACCTGGGCGACCGCGCGGACGAGCGACGGGGTGTCGAACCAGTTGTAGATGCCACCGCCCCAGATGACGACCTTGTCGTCCTCGCCGATGCCGGGCGTGACGCCACGGATCGCCTTGCGCTCGTGCTGCGGCGGCCGGGAGTCCATGCCGAACGGCGCGATCGCGATGAGCTTGTTCAGGTTGTCGTCCGCCAGGTAGTTGTCCGGGTTGACGCGACCGACGGCGGCGAGCTGCCCGAGCCAGAACAGGCGCTGCCGTTCCGATGCACACAGGAAGAAGTCACCGCGCTCGAGCTGCGCGTTGATGACCTCGGTGGTGCTCGTCACCTGGTTGCGCCAGCCGACGTCACCGTTGTCCCGGGCCTGCTCGAGCTGCTCGAGGTGCATCGGGTCGTAGAGGTCGACGACCATGATCTTGTTCGACTTCTGCAGGGTCGTGAAGTGGTGCAGCGCGTAGCCCTGGAAGAAGATGACGTCCGCCCACTCCTCGTGCTCGCGCATCGCGCGCTCGTGCTGGAGCGGCACGCGCGTCACCTCGAAGGCGTCGGACTTCCGGTTGGCGACGTTCCAGGTGACCAGGCGCACGTCGTTGTCCGAGGACAGGGCCTCCGCGATCTTCCAGGCCCGCATGCCCGGGCCGGCCATCTTCTCGCCGAGGGCGTCCCCGGTGATGACGAGGACCTTCGTGCGGTGCATCGGCGCCTCGATGTCGAACGCCTCGAGGATCGCGCGGTAGCCCTCCAGGAAGTAGCCGTCCTCGAAGAGCGGCTTGAACGCATCGCCGAACAGGCGGAAGACGTCCTTGTCGCTCCGGACGCGCTGCGACTGGATCCGACGACGCTCCTCCGACAGGCGGGGGAGGTCCGCCACGAACTGGTCGAGCGCGAAGAACCCGGCGACGGTCTCCTTCGAGATCGGCGTCAGCGCGTCGAACTCGTCGGGTGCGCCGGTGAACCGACGGATGTCGAACTCCTCGGAGTCCCGACCGCTCTTCGCGACCGCGCGGCGGGCGAGGAGGGCGAGGGCGGCGGGGAGGAAGACACCGAGGTTCTCGTCCGACAGGTTCTTGTACAGCAGGTGCAGGGCGTTCCGCTCGAGCAGGTACATCTCGCGGTGGTCGCCGAACGACTTCATCGAGCCGTGGTGCTTGTGGAACACGACCGAGCGCGGCGCGAACCGGACGCGGTAGCCGAGCAGGTTCAGGCGCCAGCCGAGGTCCACGTCGTCGTAGAACATGAACAGGCCCTCGTCGAACCCGCCGACCTCGAGGAAGACGTCCCGGCGGACGAACAGCGCAGAGCCGGTGCCGAAGAGCAGGTCCTGGGGCTCGTCGAACCGGCCGTCGTCGAGCTCGGCGATGTGGTTCTTGTAGCCCATGCCGAACCAGCTGAGCCCGGACTCGACGAAGTCGATCGTCCGGCCCTCCCAGTCGAGGACCTTGCTCGCCACGGCGGCGACGCGGGGGCTCGGTGCGAACCCGGCGATGCCCTCCTTGACCCAGTCGACGTGCGGCTTCGCGTCGTTGTTGAGGAAGGCGACGACGTCACCGGTGGCTTCGCGGGCGCCGAGGTTGCTGCCGCCGGTGAAGCCGAGGTTCTCCGCCGAGACGATGATCCGGACGTTCGCCTGGTCGCCGAGGGCGGCACGGAGCCGTGCTTCGCTGTCGTCGCCGGAGCCGTTCTCGACGACGACGATCTCCAGCCGGTCCGCCGGCCAGTCGACCTCGCTCAGCCGGGCGATGCACTCGAGGGTGTCGTCGGTCCCGCGGAAGTTGATGACGACGACGGACACGCGGGTCGCGGAAGAGGACATGGTGTGGACTCCGTACGTCGACTGGCAGCGGAGCGCGGAGGGCGCGCCGCGGGTTCCCCGGAAGGCGGCACCACTATACCGAGAAGTGCACGGGCCTCCCGGGGTGCGGGGTGTGCCGTCCCCGCACCCGCGGGTCTGCCTGGGAGACTGTGGGCGTGGACGTCTCCGTGGTCATCGTCGACTGGCACCAGCCCGTCCTCACCCGTCGCGCCGTCGAGTCGGTGCTCTCGCAGCGCGTGGACGCCTCGGTCGAGGTCGTCCTCGTCGTGAACGAGGCCGACGAGGCGACCGTGCGGGACTACCGCGCGGACTTCCCGTCGCTCGTGGTCGTCCCCGAGCCGACGAACGCCGGGTTCGCCGGCGGGGTGGCGCGGGGCATGGCGGCGTCGACGGCGGCCGTGGTCGTGCTGGTCAACAACGACGCCGTCGCGGACCACGGGTTCCTGGAGCGCGGGCTGGCCGCGCTGGCGGCCGGCGGAGCCGGGACCGCCGCGGTCGCCGCGACGGCGGTGCTCGAGGGGCGGTTCGTCCCGGTCGACGGCCGTGCACCGCGCTCGGACGACGACCTCGTCGCCGCCGACGGTCGCCGGTGGCGACGGACCGCGACCGGTGGCGTGACCCTGGTCAACGGGACCGGGGTCGTGCTCGACCGCAACGGCAACGGCCGCGACCGGGACTGGCTCCGACCGATCGACGACGCCCCCGAGCACGCGCCGCTCTTCGGCTTCTCCGGCGGTGCCGCGTTCCTCCGACGAGAGGCGGTCGAGGCGGTCGGCGGCTTCGACGAGTCCCTCTTCATGTACTACGAGGACCTCGACCTCGCCTGGCGGCTGCGGCTGGCCGGTCACCGCATCGGCTCCGCCCCGGACGCCGTCGTCGTCCACCGGCACGCGGCGAGCTCGGGGAGCGACTCGCCCCTCGTCCGCTACCAGAGCATGCGGAACCGGCTGCTGGTCACCGCCCGCAACGCGACGGCCGGCATGCTCGCCCGGGTCGTCGCGCGCACCGTCGTCCGCATGGTGGAGGACCTCCTCCGTCCGGGTCGCGCACAGCTCACCCCGGCCACGTGGGCACGGCTCGTCCGGGAGGCACCTGCCGCGCTCCGGCGGGCGCGCCGCCTCCGCCGGTCGGACGGGACGAGCCGGGCGGCACGCAGCGCCGTCGAGGCGTCGCTCGAGGGCGCTGCGCGCCGCGACGCCCCGGCCGCCTGAGGCCTGAGCCACCGTTCAGGCGCCTGCGGGGACGGCGGGCAGCCCGGGGACCACCGGGCGCACGGGGCGGTGCGGGCCGGGCCGGGCCTCCCGGACAAGGTGGTCCATGCGCCCTCCGTTCGGGGGCCACGCTGGGGGCTGTGTGATCGCTGTGGCGCAGGTAGGCTGCTGTGGCGCGTGTGTTCCGCCGCCATCAGGGGTCGACGGACACGTCTCCCGAACCGCGTGCCGGACCCACCCCGTCGCCGCCCCCGGAAAGGCCTCCGACGTGAAGAAGCTCGTCGCCATCGCCGCCAGTGTGCTCGCCGTCGCGAGCGTCCTGGTCGGTTTCCAGATCGCGGGTCCGTCCGCGCACCAGGAACCCGCCAGCGCCTTGAGTGGCTCGTCGTTCCAGGCCGGGAACATCATCTCGGACGCCAACTTCTACAACGGCACGTCGATGACCGTCGACCAGGTGCAGTCGTTCCTGAACGCGCAGGTGTCGTCCTGCACGAACAGCGGGTGTCTCCGCAACGGCCGGTACTCGATGAACAGCCGCTCGGCCGACGCCATGTGCGGCGCGGTGACCGGCGGCTCGTCGCTGTCGACCGCGCAGATCCTGACGCGCGTCGGCGCGGCCTGCGGCATCAGCCCGAAGGTCATGCTCGTCACCCTGCAGAAGGAACAGGGGCTCGTCACCTCGCGCGGCCCGTCGGCCGCCGTGCTCGAGCGGGCGATGGGCTACGCGTGCCCGGACAACGTCGGCGGCCACTGCGACCCCGCCTACGCGGGCGTCGGCAACCAGATCTACTGGTCGGCCTGGCAGTGGAAGCGGTACGGCAACCCCCCGGGCACGAGCAACTACTTCACCTGGTTCAACCCGGGCGGCACCCGCGCGATCCAGTACAACGTCCCGACCTCGTGCGGTACGAAGTCGGTCGCGGTGCAGAACAAGGCCACGGCTGCGCTGTACTACTACACGCCCTACACGCCCAACACGGCGGCGCTGAACAACCTGTACGGCACCGGTGACGGCTGCTCCGCGTACGGCAACCGCAACTTCTGGCGGATGTACAACGACTGGTTCGGGTCCACGACCGGCACCCCGCCCGTGGTCACCGCGGCGAAGGGCAGCTTCGACGGCCTGACGTCGAGCTACAACACCGTCACGGTCAACGGCTGGGCACTCGACACCCGCACCAAGGCGAGCACCCGTGTCCAGGTCACGGTCGGTTCGGCCACCAGGACCGTCACCGCGAACGGCAACCGGCCGGACATCGCCCGGGCCTACCCGAAGCTCGGCGCGAAGCACGGGTTCACGGCGTCGGTCAGTGCGCCCGTGGGCTCGCAGCAGGTCTGCGTGTCCGCGCTCACCGCCGCCGGCAAGACGAAGGCCGACCTCGGGTGCAAGACCGTCATCGTGGCAGACGGGTCCCCGCACGGATCCCTCGACCGGGCCTCCGCGGCACCGGGCGGCGTGTCCGTCGCCGGATGGGCGATCGACCCGGAGACCCCGAAGTCGATCGGCGTCTCGGTCAGCTCCGACGGGGCGTTCGTGAAGAAGCTCTCGGGTGCGAAGGACCGTCCCGACGTCGCCCGGGCCTACCCGAAGGCCGGCGCCGCGCACGGGTTCGCTGCGACCGTCCCCGTCCCGGCCGGCAGCCACCGCATCTGCGTGACCGGAGCGAACACCGGCAAGGGTTCGGACGCTGTCATCGGCACCTGCAAGACCGTCAACGTGCCTGGCTCGCGCCCGATCGGCTCCGTCGACAGCGTGACCGCGACGCCGACCTCGGTCGGGGTCACGGGCTGGGCGCTCGACGGGGACTCGAAGGACCCGATCCAGGTCGACGTCTCCGTCGACGGGGTCGTCAAGCGTGTGGACGCCACCGGTTCCCGTCCGGACGTCGCGAAGACCTTCCCGGCCTACGGGTCGGCCCGCGGGTTCAGCGTGACCGTCCCGGCCGGCAGGGGCAAGCACGAGGTCTGCGTCCGCGCCCGCAACGTCGGCAAGGGGAACGTCAGCCCGTCGCTCGGGTGCCGGACCGTCACCGTGGTGAACGCGGCACCGATCGGCAGCCTCGACGATGTCCAGGTCGTCAAGGGCGGCGTCAGCGTCTCCGGCTGGGCGATCGACCTCGACAAGACCGGGCCGATCTCGGTCGACCTGTCCGTGGACGCCACGGTCAAGCGGGTCACCGCGTCGAAGGAGCGTGCCGACATCGGCCGGGCGCACCCGAAGGCGGGACCGGCGCATGCCTTCGCCGTGACGCTCCCCACGGCCGCCGGTACCCACGAGGTCTGCGCGCAGGCGATCGACTCGGCCGGGGGAGTCGGCACCGCGCTCGGGTGCAGGACGGTGACCGTTCCCTGACGCTCGTGGAACAGCACCGAAGCCGTCGTCTCTCCGAGGCGGCGGCTTCCTGCTGTCCGCGGGGACGCGCCTCTCGGGGGAGGCGTCCCCTGTCGCCTGCTGTGAGAGGATCGTCCGGTGCTTGAGACCAGACCGCCCGTCGGGGGAGCGACGGACGGCGTCGCCGGGGGCAGCCCGGTGCGTCGTCGCCTCCTCGCGATCGCCGCCCCGCTGCTGCTCTGGATCGTGATCGCGGCCGCCGGGTGGCTCCGGTTGACGCCCGAGGTGCGCAACACGCTCTGGGCGGAAGACGGCAAGGTCTTCCTCGAGGAGCAGTACCGGCTGGGCTTCGCAGGGGCGCTCTTCCATGACTACGCCGGCTACCTGCACGTGGTGCCGCGCATCCTCGTCGCGGTGGCGTCGGGCGTGGCGCCGATCGACCGGTTCGCGGTGACGGTGTCGGTCCTCTGCGTGGTCGTGACGGCCGCGGTCGGCGCCGCCGTGTGGGTGCTCACCGCCGGTGTCCTCCGGTCCGTCGTGGCGCGGCTGCTCCTGGCGCTCGTGCCGGCGCTCGTGCCCCTCGGCCCCATGGAGATCCAGGCGAACGCGGCGAACCTGCACTGGTTCCTCATGTTCCTGATGCCGTTCGCGCTGCTCGCCCCCGTGCGCTCCTGGGTGAGAGGGATCCTCCTCGGGGTCGCGACGCTGCTCGCCGGTCTCACCGAGATCCAGATCGTCGCCTTCTTCCCCCTCTTCTTCGTCGGCATCCGCAACCGGTACCGGTGGCCGATCATCGCAGGATCCCTCATCGGTGGCGCCGCGCAGGTCATCACCACGCTGACCCATCCCCGCGCAGCCCCGACGGTCCCGCACAACACGGTCGCCGACATGGTGCTCGGCTACGCCGTCCAACCCTTCGCGGGTTCGTTCACCTGGAGCATGCCGACCGTCGGACGGCAGATCGTCAGCCACGGCGTCTGGGTCGTCGTCCTGCCGCTGGTCCTCGCAGCCCTCCTCGCGGTCGCGGGCTTCTGGTTCGGTGCGGCGCGGCAGCGGTGGATGCTCGCGTCCATGCTGTGGGGCTCGGCGGCGGTCTGGTTCGGAGCGGTCTTCCTCAACCCGAACGAGATGCTCGCGTTCGCGCACTTCGACGACGGCAGATGGTTGGGCAACTGGACGTTCCGGTACAGCGCGTCGGCGTCGATGTACGTCCTCGGTGCCTTCATCGTCATCGCCGACATCGCGCTGAGCCGCGGCGGGCTCGTCCGCTCCGGACCGAGCGATGCCCGGGATGCGGGCGTGTCCTGGGCCTTCCGGATCGTCGGCGTCGCACTGTCGCTCGTCGTCGTGCTCGCGTTCGCACTCAACTACTCGATGGACAAGGCGAACCGCCAGGGCGGCCCGGTGTGGGACCAGCAGATCCGGATGTCGGAGCCGCAGTGCACCCGGACGCCTGAGGCCGACGCGTCGGTCCAGATCGCCCCAGGAGCGCAATGGGCCGTCACCGTGCCCTGCGCCATCATCGACCAGGACGCCGAGCGCTGAGCGCCGGGCCGACCGCGAACCGTGAGAAGGAAATGACCCGGAACACCGAATCCAAGCCCCTAGTGATCGTTCCGACCTACAACGAGGCCGAGAACATCCACGACATCGCGGCCCGCATCCTCGAGACGGTGCCGGATGCAGCCCTGCTCGTCGTGGACGACGGCAGCCCCGACGGTACCGGTGACCTCGTCGAGGCGATGGCGCGGACCGACGACCGGGTGCACCTGCTCCGTCGTGCCGGCAAGCTCGGCCTGGGGACGGCGTACGTCGCGGGCTTCCGCTGGGGGCTCGAGCACGGGTACGACCTGCTCATCGAGATGGACGCCGACGGATCACACCCAGCGGACCGCTTGCCCGCCCTGATCGAAGCGGTGGCGGAGGCCGACCCTGCCGAGGACGTCATGCTGGCCATCGGGTCCCGATGGACCACAGGCGGCTCGGTCGTGGACTGGCCGAAGCGACGCGAGGTGCTCAGCCGTGGCGCGAACACCTACGCGCGCCTCATCCTCGGGCTCGACGTGCACGACATCACCGCGGGCTTCCGCGTGTACCGCGCCGACGCGATCGCGCGGATGGACCTCGGGTCGATCGACTCGAAGGGCTACTGCTTCCAGATCGACATGACGCTGCGGACGCACGACCTGGGTGGCCGGATCGTCGAGGTCCCGATCCGGTTCCGGGACCGTGTGCACGGGGTGTCCAAGATGAGCAAGGACATCATCATCGAGGCGATGCTCCGCACCACCCAGTGGGGCCTGCAGCGTCGCATCCGTCCCGGGGCGCACCGCCGCGCCTGAGGGATCGACACTCATCCGGCATCTTCCTCCGCGTCACGGAGGAGGGAGAACTCCCGGGCTCGTCACCGTGTCGCCCTGTGGACGGTGTCAGGCCCGGGGGAGCCGGATGCGCCAGGACCGACGCCGTGCCGACACGACGAGCACCGTGACGAAGAGCATGAGACCCGCGCCGTGCAGCACGTAGCTCTCGGCAGCGCTCGTCACCCCGAGGAGCACGAGCACGGCTGTCGGCCAGACGTAGGCGACGCCGGGGAAGGTCGTCGCGGTCACCCATGACCGCGCGAACGCGAGCAGTGCCGCGCCGACGAGCAGCAGCATGCCCGCCAGGCCGATCTGCAGCCAGGCGTCGACCACCACGTCGAGGCCGGAGGTGAACCGCGCTCCGGACGGGTCGACGAACGTGACGAACGGTACGACCGGTTCGCTCGGCCAGGTGCCGACCCACCCCCAGCCCTGGATCGGGTACTGCTGGATGAAGCCGCGGATCTGCGCCCAGAGTTCGAGGCGGGTGGTCGTCCCGCCCGCTGCGCCGACTTCCCGCAGCACCCGGTCCCGCGCGACCACGAGGAGGACCCCCATCGCGACGAGGAGCGTGCCGAGCACGGTGTTCACCACCGGTCGGGTCCCCGGTCGGGCGTGTCGGAGTGACCAGAGGGCGAGCGCGGTCACCGTCAGGGCGATCATCGCCAGGCCGGTGATCGGCGACTGCACGAGCATGAGCGTGATGACGGCGATCGCGGTGGACCCGATCGCCCGCCACCGGGTGACGGACCGGGTGAGGAACTCGACGACGAACGTCACGAGCGCCGTCGCCGCGATGAACCCCATGAAGTTGCGCGTTCCGCCGATGCCCTGGATGGGCCCACCGAAGGCGATGTCCCCACGGATGCCGAATGCGGGGATCGGGAGGTCGAGGACGAGGCCGGACAGCACCTCGAGCCCGAGGGCGACGACCAGCAGGACCCGGAAGGCGTCCCCGCAGGCACGGATGACCTGCACGAGGTCCCGTCCGAGAGCGAGGTACAGGCCGAGGCCGACGAAGCCGACCATCGCCGTGAACCCCCGTAACGCCACCCAGGAGTACTCGCTCCAGAGGACGCTGAGGCCGCAGTAGCCGACGAGGGCGAGCAGCGAGAGTGGCAGGACGCCGTGCCACTCGATCCGGTAGCGCTGTCCGAGCAGGCTGAGCCCGGCCAGGACGACGAGCGTGACGAGCACCGCCCATGTGCCCGGGGCGCCGACGAGGACCCGGACGGTGGGTTCACCGAAGGCGAAGATGACGATCGCGGTCGTGAGTGCCTGACTGAAGCGACCACCGGCCGAGAACCCGATCCAGGCGGACAGGTACCGCCGCGCGCGCACGCGTCGCGTCGTCCGGCCATCCGTCATCCGTCCATACTGGCGCACCCTGCCGTACTGCACCTGCGCCATCGCGGAGCGTCGATATCGCGGATCGTCGTTCTCCCGCTACCGTCGCTTCACGATGCGGCATGCTGGGACGGGACGGTGGACGTCGCTCAGGGCGGTGCTCGGGGCGGTGCTGGTCGGCGTGCTCGCCGCCGCGGTCGCCTGGCTCCGACTCGGTCCGGTCGCGCGGGGGACCGCCTGGGCGGAGGACGCCGGCCTGTTCTTCCGGGAGCACCTCGCGCTCGGTCCCCTCGACAGCGTCGCCCACCCCTACGCCGGGTACCTGCACCTGGTCCCACGGTTGGTGGTCGACGCGGCGTTCCTGCTGCCCGTCGAGTGGTACGCGCTCGCCGTGTCCGCCATGTGCTGCCTGCTCACCGGAGCGGTCTGCGCCGGCGTCTTCGTACTCGCTCGGGACGTCGTGCCGTCCCGGGCGCTCCGACTCGTGCTCGCCGTGGTGCCCGTCCTGCTCCCGACGGCCCCCTGGGAGATCTCCGGCAACGCCGCGAACCTGCACACCTACGGCCTCTTCCTCGCGCCGTGGCTGTTTGCACACCGCGTCCGCACCTGGTCGGGTGGCGTGGTGGTCGCCGTGGTCACCGTGCTGGTGGTCGGTACCGAGGCACAGGCCGTCCTCTTCCTCCCGCTCCTGGTCCTCGCCTGGTCGGGGCGGCCCGGGAGCGGCGGCGCTCAGCGGCACGGAGGACGGTGGCGTGCGCTCCCGGTCACCGTCGCCGCACTCGGCGCCGCAGCCGCCCAGGTGGTCACGGCGCTGACGACCGAGCGTGCCTCCCCGGCGGGTTCCCCCACCGTGTCGGACGTCGTGTCCGGCTGGACGCTGCAGACCGTCGGCGGCCTCCTGCGTGCGGACGTGGCGTCGGTCGGACGGGCCGTGGTCGCGGACGGCTGGGCCGTGGTCGCGGTGCCGGCGGTGGCGGTCGGCGCCGTCGTGCTGCTCGGCGCGGTCGTCGCGGTGCGCGACCACCGTCCCCGCCGAGCGGTGCTGGCCGTCGCCCTGACCCTGGGCTCCGGAGTCGTCTGGACGGCGGCCCTGGTCGCCAACGCGTCCGCGAACGGGCGGTGGTCACGGTCGACGCCGACGACCCTGGTCGAGGCGACCCCGTCCCGCTACGCGGCCGCAGCCGGCCTGCTGCTCACCGCCGCCGTGGTCGTCGCCGCCGCCGCCCTCGTCGACCGTGCCGTCCGTCCGCTCGGCGCGCGTCGTGGACGAACGGGAGGCCCGATCGCCGTCGTCCTCGTCGCCGTCGGTTGGTCCGTGGTCGCGCTGGTCCTGACCTCGTGGGTGGTCGCGTTCCCGGCGGAGGCGCAGCGGGCCTCCGGGCCGGTCTGGCAGCCGCAGTTCTCCGACGCGGAGCGCGCATGTGTCCGGCGTCCGTCGGCGTCGGTGCGGATCGACGCGCTGCCGTGGGCGACACGGGTGCCGTGCGCCCTGGTGCTCGGCGACGACTGACGAGTCAGGGGTTGGCGGCCCGTCGGAAGGCTCGTTCCGTCGCCGGTGGCCGAGGCCCGTCGTCGACGGAGACGGGTTCCTCGGTGACCAGGACGATCCGTGATTTGATCGCGATGAGCGCGAACAGCACCCAGTTGCCCTGGTAGAGCAGCCGCGACTCCGCGACGGACTGCACCAGGAGCGCGACGACGACGAGCAGCGGGAACAAGGTCACCGGGTCGAACGGCCGGGGCCTCAGGTCAGGGCCGAACCCGGGTCGGGTCGCGCTCGCCCACGTGCGGCCGGAGGTCGTGACGACGTAGGCGGCGAAGAGCACCACGCCGATGACACCGGTCTGCATCCAGACGTCCAGCGTGGCGTCGTGCGCCTGCAGGTACTCGACGCCGTTGCGCGGTGCGAGGCCGGACAGCAGCGGGATGTTCGGCCACCAGTACCCGATCCAACCCCAGCCGACCACCGGGTGCTGCTCGACGAGACCCCACACCGCCGCCCAGATGGTGCCGCGACCGGTCAGGTCCGACGAACGGCCCAGGACGTCGAGCAGCGGTCCCCGTCCGGCCGCGACGGCGACCACCACGATGACGACCGCGGCGGCGAGCCCGGCGTACCGCGGTGCACGGTGTCCGCTGGGCACCCGGCGCATCCACAGCGCGGCCACGAGCACGGCGGCCACCACGACGGCGGCGACGATCACCGTCGACGAGCGTGTCAGGACGAACACGGCGCCCGCCACGACGAGCCAGCCGATCGCGGGGGTCCGCCGCATGCGGCCCTCGGCGAGCTGCACCGCGACCGCGATCGCCGCGAGGAGGGCGACCATCGCGAGCAGGTTCGCGTTGCCGGGGAGCCCTTGGATCCGTCCACCGGTGAAGAGCTCCGCGCGGGAGAAGTAGAAGGCATCGGGGACGTCCCGGTCGCCGTAGTGGGTCCAGATCGGAGCGATCGGGTGCCGCACGACGACGGCGACCACGGCCTCGAACAGCAGCGAGAGACCGAGCACCCACCGGAAGGCCAGGCTCGTGGCGTCCAGGATGCGCCGCCAGGTCAACGTCGAGGCGATCGCGAACGCGACGACGGCGCAGACCACCTGTGCGACCATGCTGGCGAGCGTCGCCGGACGCCAGTGCGACCAGAGTACGGTGACCAGGCACCAGGCGAGGAACAGCCAGAGGGCACGGGGGGTGCGGGCGATCGGCGGTCGAGCCCGGACGACCACGCTGATGCCCCACGCGCCCTCGAGCGCCCAGACGGCGGCGGCTCCGTACCAGGTGAGCGTGTTCGGGACCGCGTCCCCGGCGAACAGCGTCAGCAGGACCGCGGTGGCGAGGGCGAACGCCTCCCGCTCGGGGACGGATCCGCGCGCGAGGGGCCAGGTGTTCGTCACGGGTGACAGGCTAGCGCGCACCGGTCACCTGCCGAGCGAGGTCAGCGCCGCCCGCAGGCGTGAACCGAGGGCCGGCGCGAGGGTGGTCGCGAACGTGGCCGTCAGGTGGGTGGGGTCGCGGTGTGTCAGGACCCCGCCGATCACCGCCGGACACGTCGTCGCCGTGCAGTACCAGTCGGTCATGTCGACGTACCGCGCGCGGTCGCCGACCGCCGCGACCGCCTGCGCACTGCCGTCGAACGCGGCGAGGGCCTGGGCGCGGGGCAGGTCGCACGCACCGGTGGTCGGGCCCTGCATCTGCGCCAGGCACGCGAGCACGTCGTCGCGCGCGACCGGGTTGTCCCGGAGGGCGATGACCGGCACGCCGCGCCCGGTGGCAGTCCGCCACGCTGAGACGAGACCGCGGACGACCGTCTCGTCGTTGCTGCCCCCGTCCGCGACGAGCACCGGGCTCTTCGTGGCGGCGTGTGTCACGACGAGGGCGTCCAGCTCGTGCGCGTGGTCCGCCACCCAGGTCATCGCGTTCTGCTTCCACCCCTGGCAGCTGTCGGTGTAGCTCTGGGTCGGGGCCTGCTGCTCGGCCGTGGTGAAGTAGCAGCCGATGTGACCGGCGACGTCGATCCGCCAGTGCTCCCGTTGCGCGACGGCACGGTAGGCGGTCATCAGCGCGTTGTTGTGCGAGTCGCCGACCGCGAGCAGGTGCTTCCGGTAGCCGGTGCGGGGTCCGAGCGAGCAGACGTTGAAGTCCGCCGTGGTGTTGGACCAGCAGGCACCGTCGTTCGCGTCGTCGTGCGCCGCTGCCGCCGGTGCGGGCACTCGGACGTCGGCGAGGCGGGGGTTCACGCAGGGGTCGGCGCTACCGATCCGCGCCGCCGCGCCGAAGCAGTCGACGTCCCCTCGCGCCAGTCGTCCGGCGAAGGCCTGGGCCTGGACCTGCTGGACGTGGACCGCCGTGAGGGTCCCGGCGCCGATCGCCACGACCGCCACCGTCGCGACCAGGCCGAGCAGCGCCACCCGAGCCGGGCGCATCCGCACCGCGCGGGTCCGGGCGCGCAGCGGCTCCTCGACGAGCAGGGTCGAGGCGGCGGCGAGCACGAGCGCGCCGACGAGCACCGCGACCTTGCTCGTGGTGCCCAGCGGGTGCCCGAGGACGACGGGCAGGAGCACGACGGCTGGCCAGTGCCAGAGGTAGATCGCGTACGAGGTCCGCCCGATGAAGGCGACGGGCGCTCCGCGGCCCACCACCTGCAGCCCGCTCCGGGCGCCGGCGGCCACGACGAGGCCCGCGGACAGCACCGGCAGGAGTGCCGCGGTCCCCGGGAACGGCGTCGACGGACTGATCACGAGGACGGACGCGACGAGGCCTGCGACCCCCAGCCACGTCCCTCCTGTCCGGACCGCCGCCGCCGCACGCGTCCGGGCCGGCGCGAGCGGGACGGTGGCCAGGAACCCGCCGAGCGCGAACTCCCAGGCCCGCGTCGCCGTGGAGAAGTAGGCGATGCCGGGAGCGGTGCGTGTCTCGACGACGCACCAGACGAGCGACGCGACACCGACGGCGCCGAGGAGCACCCGCGCGGAGCGCACCGGGTCGGCGTGGCGCGACCGGCGCAGCAGGAGGCCGAGCAGGACCAGGAGCACCGGGAGGGCGATGTAGAACTGCTCCTCGACCGAGAGCGACCAGAAGTGCTGGAACGGCGAGGGCCGGTTGTCACTGGCCAGGTAGTCGACCGCGTCGGATGCCAGCTGCCAGTTCTGCAGGTAGACGGTCGAGGCGATGAGCTCCCGTCCGTACTGGCCCCAGAGGGAACTCGGGACGAGGGCGAGGACCGCGACCCCGGTGGCCGTCAGCGTCAGGAACGCGCCCGGCAGGAGGCGCCCGGCACGTCGGGTCCAGAACGCCGCCAGGCCGATCCGACCGGTGCGCACCTGTTCGCGGAGCAGGTGCCCGGTGATGAGGTACCCGGAGATGACGAAGAACACGTCCACGCCCACGAAGCCACCCGGCAGTCGGTTCGGCCACAGGTGGTAGAGCACGACTGCCAGGACAGCGAACGCCCGGAGCGCCTGGACGTCCCAGCGTGTGTGGTCAGGGACGGGTGTGGCTGGTGAGGACATCGCGGAAAGCATATGTTCCGTGACGGGTCCTCGGAGTTCACTCCGCTCGGCGCAGCGCGTCTTCGATCCCGCGCACCAGGTAGGGCTGGAGGGTCTTCGCGAACGTGGTCGTGATGTGCGTCTTGTCGCGGTACACGAGCACGCCGCCGATGACGGCCGGGCACGTCCGGTCGTCGCAGTACAGGTCGGTGAAGTCGATCACCTGTGCCAGGCGTCCGACCCGGTCCGCTGCCTCCTGCTGCCCGTCGAACGGCGCGGTCGCGGTCTCCCGGGAGCGGTCGCACGCCGTCGTGGTCGGCCCCTGCATCTCACCGACGCACGTCACGGTCCCCGGCTCCGGCACCGGGTTGTCCCGGATCGCGATGACGGGCACACCCTGCTCGGTCGCGGTCCGCCACGCGTCGACGAGACCGTCGACGGTCGCCTCCTCGGCCGAGACACCGCCCTCTCCGAGCACCGGCCGCGAGGTCGCCGAGTGCGTGACGAGGAGCGCGGTCAGGTCGTCCTGCTGCGACACGTAGTCCTCGGCGTGCTGCTTCCACGCCGCGCAGCTCGCCCGCAGCCCGGCGCTCGGAGCCGACTGCTCCGCCTTCGTGAAGTAGCAGCTCGGGTGCCCGGCGACGTCGATCCGCCAGTTGTTCGCCTTCGCGATCCGCTCGTACACGTCGATGAAGGAGTTGCTGTGCGAGTCCCCGAGGGCGAGGAACCGCTTCTCGTACCCGGTCTTCGGACCCAGGGTGCACCGGGTGAACTGACCGCCGCCGGCCGACCAGCACTCGCCACGGTTCGCGTCGTCGCGCCGGGCATTGGCCGCCGTCGGTACCCGCACCGAGCGCAGCGCGGGGTTGACGCAGGGGTCGGCCGACCCGATCTCGGCCGCCGCGCCGAAGCAACGGACGTCACCCCGTTCCAGGCGACGCGCCGCCTCCGCCGCCTGTGTCTGCTGCACCTGCAGCGTCGTCAGCGTCCCGGCACCCAGGCCGACCACGACGAGGGTGGCGCAGAACCCGATGACCGCGACCCGGCGCGGTCGCCAGAGGCGGACACGACGAGCGAAGCGGAACGGCTCCTCGACGAGCAGCGTCGAGAGGGTGCCGACGAGCACCGAGCCCACGAGGATGACGACCTTGTCGACGGCGGCGAGGTCGTGCCCGATCACGAACGGGGCCAGCACGATGGCGGGCCAGTGCCAGAGGTAGATCGCGTACGAGGTCCGGCCCAGGTGCGCCACCGGGAACCACCGGCCGACGGACTCGAGGGGCGTACCCGCGCCGAGCAGCACCACGAGGGTGGCACCGACCACGGGCAGGACCGCCGCGCTGCCCGGGAACGGCGTGTCACCGTCGAGCACCCACAGCGACGCCAGGAGGAGGGCCAGTCCGGCCCAGGTCGCCATGATCCGGACGAAGGTGCCGGCGCGGGACGACGCCACCCCGATCGGCAGCGTCGCCGCGAGGCCACCCAGCGCGAACTCCCAGGCGCGTGTCGCCGTCGAGAAGTACGCGACGCCCGGGGAGGACTCGGTCTGCAGGACGCTCCACGCCAGGGACGCCACGACCACGACGACCAGGACGACCCGCACCACGGCCGCGGCCGGGACCCCGCGACCGCGGCGGACGACGCGGACCAGGCCGACCACCGTGATGAGCACGAGCGGCAACGCGATGTAGAACTGCTCCTCCACCGACAGCGACCAGAAGTGCTGGAACGGCGACGGGTCGTTGTCGCTCGCCAGGTAGTCCACTGCGTCCGCGGCGAGCTGCCAGTTCTGCAGGTAGACGGTCGACGCGATCAGCTGACGCCCGTACTGCCCCCACAGTGCGTTCGGCACCGCGAGCAGCACCGTGACCCCCGTCGCGGCGATCGCCAGGAACGCGGCGGGCAGCAGCCGGAGCGCCCGGCGCGCCCAGAACCGTCCGAGCGCGATCCGCCCGGACGAGAGCAGTTCGCGGACGAGGTGTCCGGTGATGAGGTACCCGGAGATGACGAAGAACACGTCGACGCCGATGAACCCACCGGGCAGTCGGTTCGGCCACAGGTGGTAGAGCACGACGGCCAGGACGGCGAACGCCCGGAGTCCCTGGACGTCCCAGCGCGTGGCGTCCCTGCTCCGTCGGTCGTCGGCCGGTGTCGGGGCGGGGACGGCATTCTGCACCGGGACAGCCTACTTGCCGCACGGATCCGAGCCGTGCTTGCGCCCGGGAGGCGGCCGGATACGCTCGGACCATGTTCCTCGGCATCACGAACACCCCGCGCGACTACGCCTGGGGCTCCGTCTCCGCGATCCCCGAACTGCTCGGACGGACCGTCACCGGCGTCCCGCAGGCCGAACTCTGGCTCGGTGCCCACGCCGGCAGCCCCAGCGTGGTGGTCAACCCCGCGATGGTCGGCGGCGCGGACACGGTGCTCGACTGGATCACCGCCGAGCCCGAGACCGCCCTCGGCACGGACCGGTCCGGGCTGCCGTTCCTCCTCAAGGTCCTCGCCGCCGCGGCCCCGCTGTCCCTGCAGGCGCACCCGACCCCGGAGCAGGCCCGGGAGGGCTTCGACCGCGAGGAAGCCGCCGGGGTCCCGCTCGACGACCCGGCGCGCAACTACAAGGACCCGTTCCCGAAGCCCGAGCTCGTCGTCGCCCTGAGCGAGCGCTTCGAGGCGCTGAGCGGCTTCCGACCCGTCGCCGACGCGCTCGCCGAGGTCGAGGCGCTCGACGCCGGTTCCGGTCGGCTCGGTCCGCTCGTCGTGCACCTGCAGCACGGGCTCGAGGACACCGTCCGCTGGCTCGAGGAGACCGACGACTCGGCTCGCGCGGTCATCGGCGCGGTCGGGCACCTCGCGACGGAGGCGGTCGCCGCCGCAGGCGCGGACGGTCGGGTGACGCCGAACACCGCGACCGCCGCCGACCTCGCCCGTGCCTACCCGGAGGACCCGGGCGTGGTGGTGTCGCTCCTCATGCACCGGGTGACGCTCGCCCGCGGCGAGGCGATGTACCTGCCCGCCGGCAACATCCACGCCTACCTGGACGGGCTCGGCATCGAACTGATGGCGCCGTCCGACAACGTCCTCCGCGGGGGCCTGACGCCGAAGCACGTCGACGTGCCGGAGCTCCTGCGCGTGCTCGACTTCACCGCACACCCGGCACCGCTCCTCGAGCCGGAGCACCTCGCGCCCGCGGTGGACCGGTTCGCGCCGGAGGGCGTCGGCTTCGCACTGGTGCGCGTGACGAACGACGGGCGACCGGTCGGTGCCGGTGGCACCGCGCCCCTGGACGGGCCGTCGATCGCGATCTGCACCGAGGGGGTCGTGACCCTGGTCGGTGCGCACTCGGCGACCCTGCTCCGCCGGGGCGAGTCCTGCTACATCACGCCGGACGAGGGCGACGTGACGGTCGAGGCCGACGCCGGCAGCGGGACCACCGCGACGGTGTTCATCGCCACCGGCGCCTGATCGGCGCCTGACGGGCGGCCACCGGGCCGCCGGCGCCCGTTCCGCTAGCGTGGCGGCATGAGTTGGTTGGTCACCGGCGGTGCCGGGTACATCGGGTCCCACGTCGTCCGCGCGCTCGGTGCGGCGGGCATCGACACGGTCGCGTTCGACGACCTCTCGAGCGGGTTCCGCGCGTTCGTGCCGGAGGACGTCCCGTTCGTCCAGGGCACCGTCCTCGACGGCACGCTCCTCGAGCGGACCATGCGGGAGCACGCGGTGACGGGCGTCGTGCACGTCGCCGGGTTCAAGTACGCCGGGGTCTCGGTCGAGCGGCCCCTGCACACGTACGAGCAGAACGTCACCGGCATGGCGACGCTCCTCCGGGCCATGGCCGAGGTCGGGGTGGACAAGGTCGTGTTCTCCTCGAGCGCGGCGGTCTACGGCACGCCGGACGTCGACGTCGTCGAGGAGGAGACCCCGAAGGCCCCGGAGTCGCCCTACGGCGAGTCGAAGCTCATCGGCGAGTGGTTGCTGCGGGACATGGAGGTCGCTCGCGGCTTCACCACGACCTCGCTGCGCTACTTCAACGTCGTCGGCTCCGGGCAGCCGGACCTGTACGACGCGAGCCCGCACAACCTGTTCCCGCTCGTCTTCGACGCCCTGCTCGCCGGTCGGACGCCGCGCATCAACGGTGACGACTACGCGACGCCGGACGGCACCTGCGTGCGCGACTACGTCCACGTCGCCGACCTCGCGCACTCGCACGCGGTCGCGGCCCGGAAGCTCGAGACCGGTGCACCGCTGCAGCGCGCCTACAATCTGGGCAGCGGTGACGGTGTCAGTGTCCGGCAGATCATGGACGCGATGGCGCGGGGCACCGGCATCGACTTCCGGCCCGAGGTCGCCCCGCGGCGCGCCGGCGACCCGGCCCGCATCGTCGCGACCGGCGAGGCCGCCGCGCGGGACCTCGAGTGGGCGATGCGGCACTCGCTCGACGACATGGTGACGAGCGCCTGGGAGGCCCGGCGGCACGCCGCCTGACCGGTCGCCGCACCGTCGGCCCCCGTGGTCGTCCTGGCCGCGGTGGTCGTTCCGTGTCCCCCGGAACGGGTCCGGACAGGGCGCGACACGCCCGAATGGGGGACATGCGACGGCGGAACGCGGAGGGGCTCCTATGATCCGCGACTTGACTCCGGGGAATCACACCGCTGTAATTACACCGACGGCATCGTCGTCAGGGCCGCAACCGAGACGTCAAGGGGTGATCAGGGTGAGTGCATCCGACTTCGAAGCCGGAGTGCCGGACGACTGGCACGTCGACCCCGTGGCGCTCGGTGTGCCGGGAGTCCGTCGGACGACCGAGACCGACGACGAGAACCCGCTCTCCTGGCAGGTCGACTCGCTCTGCGCGCAGACCGACCCCGAGGCGTTCTTCCCCGAGAAGGGCGGCTCCACCCGCGAGGCCAAGAAGATCTGCACCTCGTGCGAGGTCCGGGCGCAGTGCCTCGAGTACGCGCTCGAGAACGACGAGCGCTTCGGGATCTGGGGCGGCCTCTCCGAGCGTGAACGGCGGAAGCTGCGCAAGCGAGCCTGAGACGCCGCTGGCCGACGCCGGTCCGGCCACCTTCGCAACGCGCCGCCGCCGCCCACCGGAACCGAGCCTCCCGGCCCGTAGAGTGGCGCCGTCATGCAGCCCAGTGCCTCCTCACGCCGCGTCACAGCGATCCTCGTCGCCGCCGATGCGGCTGACCACCTCGACCGCACGCTGAACGCCCTCGCTGCGCAGACCCGTCCGCCCGAGGCGCTCGTCGTCGTCGACGTCGGGTCCACAGACGGGTCCACCTCGGAACTCTCGTTCGGCGGCAGCGCCCAGCTCTCCCGGATCCCGGCCGGCCGGCCGTTCGGCGAAGCCGTGCGGCACGGCGAGCGGGTGGCCCCCCGCGCCGAGGCCGAGGACGGCGTCGACGAGTGGCTCTGGCTCGTCGGACACGACAACACCCCGACGCCCGGGACGCTCGCGGCACTCCTGGCGGCCGTCGAGATCGCCCCGTCGGTCGCGATCGCCGGGCCGAAGCTCGTCCACGTCGACGACCCGGCGCGCATCGCCGCCTTCGGCGAGAGCATGACCCGGCTCGGGCGCTCCGTCACCCTGGTGCAGGACGAACTCGACCAGGGGCAGCACGACCGCCAGACCGACGTGCTCGGCGTCTCGGCCGGCGGCATGCTCGTCCGGCGGTCCGTGTGGAACAGCCTCGGCGGGTTCGACCCGGCGCTGCCGGACGTCGACGCCGCCCTCGACTTCTCCGTCCGCGCGCGCCTGGCGGGGCACCGCGTCGCCGTCGTGCCCGAGGCCCGCGCCACCAGCGCCGGGCCGATCGAGGAGTTCGGCCGCGCCAAGGTCTCCGAGCGTCGCCGCGTGCGGATGCACCGGCAGGCACAGCTGCACCGGCGCCTCACCTACGCGCCCGTCGGCGTCCTCTGGCTGCACTGGCTCACGCTCCTGCCCTTCGCCGTCGGCCGCGCGGTCGGACACCTCGTCGCCAAGCACCCCGCGGCGGTCGCCGGTGAACTGGCGGCCGCGCTCGCGGTCGCCTTCGGCGGTGGCGTCCGACGTGCCCGTCGGACGCTCGCCGCGAACCGGAAGACCGGGTGGGCGGCGATCGAGCCGCTCCGCGTGAGCTGGCGGAGGGTGCACGAACACCGCACCACGTCGCGTGACGTCGAGCTCGCGCGGGCGGAGGACGCACCGGTCGCCCGCGCGTCCTTCCTCGGGGACGGCGGCGTCTGGGTGGTGCTCGCCGCGGTGGTGCTGAGCGTCGTGACGCTGTTCCCCCTGCTCGGCTCGCCGGCGCTCACGGGCGGGGGACTCCTGCCGCTGAGCACCGACGTCGGCGACCTCTGGCGGAACGTCGGGTACGGCTGGCACTCGCTCGGCACCGGCTCCACCGGACCGTCGGACCCGTTCGCCGCGGTGCTCGCCGTCCTCGGGTCGATCACGTTCTGGTCGCCGTCCACCTCGGTCGTCGTCGTGATGCTGCTCTCGTTCCCGCTCGCCGCGTTCGGCGCCTGGGCGGCCGTGCGCAAGGTGACGACGCGGACCTGGGTCCCGGTCATCGGCGCCGTGCTCTATACGCTCGCCCCCGCGCTCGTCGGCGCGGTCACCTCGGGTCACCTCGGCGCCGTGATCGCACACGTGCTGCTGCCCTGGCTGTTCCTGACGCTCGTCGAGGCGCACCGCTCGTGGGCGTCCGCGTCGGGCGCCGCGCTGCTCTTCGCGGTCGTCGCCGCGTGCGCCCCGTCGCTCCTGCCGGTGCTGCTCGTCGGGTGGCTGGTCGCCCTGGTGGTCGGCTTCCGGCACGCGCACCGACGCGTCTTCGTGCCGGTCCCGGCGGCGGTGCTGTTCCTGCCGCTGGTCCTCGCGCAGGTGGGCAGGGGGAACCCGCTCGCCGTGTTCGCCGACCCGGGTGTACCGACGGCCACACCCGCGCCGAGCGCACTCCAGCTCGCCATCGGGCAGCCGCTGCCGGACTGGAACGGCTGGCTGTCCGCCACCGCGCCCCTCGGCCTCGGCAGCGCGGTGTTGCCCGTCGCGATGGCGGTCCTGGCACTCCCGGTCGCCGCGAGCGCCCTCGGCGCCGTGCTCGGACACCGATGGACCCTCGCGGGCACCGCGCTCGTCGCCGCACTCCTCGGGTACGCGACCGCGTTCGGCGCGACCCACCTCGCCGTCACCGGTGTCGGGTCCACGACGACGATCGTCTGGCCGGGCAGCGCCCTGTCCGTCATGGCCCTCGCCCTCGTGGTCGCCGCCTGCATCGGCATCGACACCGTGCCACGTGCGGCCCCGGTCGTCGGTCTCGTCGCGAGCGTCTTCGCGGCCGTCGCCGTCGCGCCTGCGTTCGGGGCCTTCTACCTCGACCGCGCGGCGATCCAGCCGACCTCGGGACGGGTGTTGAGCGCGTACGTTAACGCCGAGGCGCAGGCCAACCCGGACGTCGGCACCCTCGTCGTGCAGCCCCAGACCGACGGGTCCCTCGCGGTCTCCCTCGAGCGCGGCCAGGGCTCGACGCTGGACGACCAGTCCACGCTCGACGCGACCGCGCTGTCGCTCAGCCGGTCCGGTTCGCGGTTGGCCACGCTGGCCGGGAACCTCGCGAGCCGCAGTGGCTACGACCCCGAGCCGGCGCTCCGGGAACTCGGCGTCAGCTTCGTGCTGCTCGACGACGCGCCGGACGACCCCGAGGCCCGGGCGGTCCACGACCGCGCGGCCGGGGCGATCGGCCAGAACGCGCTCTTCACGAGTATCGGCGAGACGACGAACGGCGCGCTCTTCCACTACGAGGGCGACGTCGACCGCACGAGCACCGGGTCCGCCGCCGCGAAGGCCACGCACGTGCTGTACCTCGTGGTGATCGGGATCGTGTTCGGTGCCGCCGCACTGCTCGCCGTCCCGACCGCGCCGCGTCGACGCCGTGCCACCTCGAACGTGATCGAGGCCGACGAACCCGCCACCACCTTCGACGAGGAGCGCGACGAATGAGCACGAGCACCGCGCGCCGCTGGGCGCTCCGCGGCACCGCGACCGCCGTCGCCGTCGTCGTCGCGGCCGGCACGATCGCCGCCGCGCACACCATCGGCACCAGCGAGACGCCCGGGCACCCGGCGGGTCGGACCGTCACGCCCGTCCCCGCCGCGGCGGAACGGGTCTGCGCGGGGAGCGCGCTGCGGCTCTCCGACGACGCCGGCAACGACGCCACCCGGGCGAGCGCGGTCGGTTCCCCGGAGATCGCGAGCGCCACCACGGGTGGGACCGTCGAGCGCACGCAGCTCGAGGGGTCGAGCACCGGCAGCAGTGACCCGACCCTGCTCACCGCGCCCGCCGGGGACACCGCGCCGCAGGTGGCCGGCAGCAGCGTCCAGAGCGTCTCGGACGGCGACCTGGTCGGCATGGGAGCGGCGTCGTGCGACGACCCGTCGCAGTCGACCTGGTTGGTCGGCGGCTCGACGGAGACCGGCCGGACGAGCCTCGTCACGCTCGCCAACCCCACCGACGTCAACGCGACCGTGGACCTGGCGATCGCCGACGCGGAGGGCACCGTCAGCGCGCCCGGCACGACCGGCATCGTCGTCGCCCCGAACTCCCAGAAGGTCGTCCCGCTCTCCGGCTTCGTCACCGACCAGGGCGCGACGGTGGTCCACGTCACCTCGACCGGGGGCCAGATCGTCGCGCACATGCAGGAGACCGTCGTCCGGACGCTCACCCCTGGTGGGTTCGACATCGTCTCGGGCGGAGCCGCTCCCGCGCGCACGCAGGTCATCCCGGGTGTCGTGCTCGACGACGCCGAGGGGGCGCAGCGTGGCGAGGACACCGCGGACGCGGCACCCGCGCTCCGGCTCTACGTGCCGGGGGACCGGGCAGCGCGTGTGACGCTCGGCATCACGACGGCGGACGGCGGTGGCACCACCGTGGACGCCACCGCGGAGCCCGGCATCGTCACCGACGTGCCGCTCGACGACTTCCCGGACGGCCGGTACTCGTTCACGATCACCTCGACGGTGCCGATCGTCGCCGCGGCGCGCACGACCACGCCGACCGAGGACGGCCGGACGGACCTCGGCTGGTTCGCCTCGGCGGAACCGCTCGGAGCGTCGACGGTCACCGCCGTCGCCCCCGGTTCCGGCGCCCGGCTCAACCTCGTCAACCCCACGCGGGAGGACGCGACCGTCACGATCGCGTCCGGTGAGGACTCCCAGGAGGTCGAGGTCGCCTCCGGGTCGACCGCGACGGTCAGCGTGCCGAGCACGCAGCAGCTACGGATCACCGGCGCGGCGGGACTGGTCGCCGGCGTCACGTACCAGGGCGATGACGGCATCGCCGGGTTCCCGGTCCGGCCGTCCACCGAGGTGTCCAGCCCCCTGCGGGTCTACCCCTAGCGGGTCTGCGGCTGGCGGGTCTGCCGCTGGCAGGTCTGCCGCTGGTGCGTCCGCCGGGTCGTCGCCTGCGCGCGGTGCCGGCCGGGAGGCCCGGGTCACCAGTGCCGGTAGCGGTCCGGTGCCAGGTCCCACGGGTCCTTGTCGATGAGCTCGGCCACGGCGCGGAACACCGCGGTCTCGACGACGATGCGCCGGTCCACGTCGTCCTTCTCCGGGCTGTGCGTCACGCGCTCCACCGGGATCCGGAACACCGTGACGCGGCGGCCGTCCCGGTCGATCCGCCACCGCGGCAGAGCGTCGGGGAGCGTCGCGTCGTGCGGCATGTCCGCGACCTGGAACACGACCCCGGCGAGCTCCTCCGGCCAGAGGCCGACCAGGTAGTGCGCGGTGTCGCCGACGACGCGGTCGAAGACCTCGGCGCGGGTCGTCACGGGTGCGAGTTCGGGACCGGTGACGCTCGAGCGGTACCCCCGGCCGTGCCGGGAACGTCCGCGAGCACGGTCGACCCGCGGGACGGGAGGGGGCTTGCGACGCATCCGCCCATCGTACGCGGCGGCCCCCACGGCGGCTGCCGGTAGGGTCGCAGACGGTATGGACGTACGGATCTGCAGCAAGGTCGCCTGTGGCGCGGGCGCCTCGGCGACCCTGACGTACGACTACGCCGACTCCATGGTGGTCGTCGGACCGCTGTCCACGCGCGTCGAACCGCACGGCTACGACCTCTGCGCCCGGCACGCCGCGACGCTCCGGGTGCCGCGGGGATGGCAGGTCATCCGCCGCGACCCGCCGCCGAGGACCCCGGACCGCACCCCGTCCTGACCCGGGTCCGGAGACCGTGGGAGACTGGTCCCCATGCCGATCGAAACCCGCGCCGCCGTCCCGTTCCGCGTCGCCGACCTCACGCTCGCCGAGGCCGGACGCCACCAGATCCGCCTCGCCGAGAACGAGATGCCCGGCCTGATGGCCCTGCGCGAGGAGTTCGGCGCCTCACAGCCCCTCGCGGGCGCGCGCATCGCCGGCTCGCTGCACATGACCGTGCAGACGGCCGTCCTCATCGAGACCCTCGTCGCGCTCGGCGCCCATGTCCGCTGGGCCAGCTGCAACATCTTCTCCACGCAGGACGAAGCGGCCGCGGCCGTCGCCGTCGGCCCGACCGGGACGCCCGATGCCCCGGCCGGCGTCCCCGTGTTCGCGTGGAAGGGCGAGACCCTCGAGGAGTACTGGTGGTGCACCACCCAGGTCTTCGACTGGAGCGCCGAGGCCGGGGCCGACTGGACCGGGCCGAACCTCATCCTCGACGACGGCGGCGACGCGACCATGCTCGTGCACACCGGTGCCGACGCCGAGGCAGCGGGCCGGGTGCCCGAGGCCGGTGCGGGCGCGAGCGCCGAGTGGAAGATCGTGCTGGCAACGGTCGCCGCCTCGCTCGAGGAGTCCCCTGACCGCTGGACCCGCATCGCGGCCGAGGTGCAGGGCGTCACGGAGGAGACCACGACGGGCGTGCACCGGCTGTACGAGTTGGCCCGGAACGGCGAGCTGAAGTTCCCGGCGATCAACGTGAACGACTCCGTGACGAAGTCGAAGTTCGACAACAAGTACGGCATCCGCCACTCGCTGCCCGACGGGCTGAACCGGGCCACCGACGTCCTCATCGGCGGCAAGGTCGCCTTCGTGGTCGGCTACGGCGACGTCGGCAAGGGCGCTGCCGAGGCCCTCCGCGGGCAGGGCGCGCGCGTCATCGTAAGCGAGGTCGACCCGATCTGCGCACTGCAGGCCGCGATGGACGGCTACCAGGTCGCCCGGTTGCAGGACGTCGCCGGCGAGGTCGACATCGTCGTCACCTGCACGGGCAACCTCGGTGTCGTCGGTGTCGAGGACATGCTGGCGCTGAAGCACCTCGCGATCGTGGCGAACGTCGGGCACTTCGACAACGAGATCGACATGACCGGGCTCGAGACCCTGCCGGGAGTGGAGAAGGTCGAGATCAAGCCGCAGGTGCACGAGTGGCGCCTGCCGAACGGCCGCTCGATCCTCGTGCTCAGCGAGGGCCGCCTCATGAACCTCGGCAACGCCACCGGGCACCCGTCCTTCGTGATGAGCAACTCGTTCACGAACCAGGTGCTCGCGCAGATCGAGCTGCACACCCGCCTCGACGCCTACCCGACCGGGGTCTACGTGCTGCCGAAGCACCTGGACGAGAAGGTGGCGCGGCTGCACCTCGACGCGCTCGGCGTGCGGCTCACCGAACTCCGTCCGGAGCAGGCGTCCTACATCGGTGTCGCCGTCGAGGGCCCGTACAAGCCGGAGCACTACCGGTACTGACGCCGGCGCCGGGTCGCGTCCGCGTGGCTCAGCGCGGGAAGCCGGGCGGCCGGGCGCCCGCCACACCGGTGGCCGTGTCGAGCGCGCGCAGCCGGGAGCTGAACGCTCGGGCGTCGCGCTGTCGTCGGAGCGCCACGACACCGGCCAGGAACTCTTCCGGCGGCACCGGCGGCACCGGGTGCGCGTACTCGGCGACCTCGGCCGCGAGGGCGCGGGCTGCGGCTTCTCGGTGCGCCGGCTGCACGGACGCGGCCCCGCGGAAGAACGCCCCGAGCCGGTTCTCGAGCCGCTGGGGCAGCGCTCGGACGTCGGCCACGCGGGCCCAGCCGGCCAGTGACGGCGGCAGGGACACCGACGGAGCAGCGGAGCGCGGGAGTCGTTCGTGCTGGACCACGGTGCCGGCGAGCAGGTCCCCGAGGCGGCGCGGTCGGGAGCCGAACAGGGCGACCACGAGCGCGAGCGACCCGACGGTGCCCCAGAGCTCGAGCAGACCGACCAGCGACCGGGTGAAGGCGTGGCGGAAGGACACCGCGCCGCCGTCGAGCCGGACCACCCGCGTCCCGAGCGCGTACCGCCCGACGCTCTTGCCCCGGGTCGCCGTCTCGACGGCCGCGGGGACGAGCACGAACACGGTCACGACGACGGCGATCTGCGACGCGGCCGCCCAGGCGTCGTCGATACCTGCGGGCCAGACGCGCGACAGGCCGATGAGCAACATCACGAGGAGCGCGCCGAGGCAGAGCGCGTCGAGGAGCGCCGCCGCGAGACGGAGCACGATGCCCGCCGGGACGACGTCGAGCGCCACCGCCTCGCCGACGACGAGTGCGTCGTCGGTGTCGTCGAGCGCGCGGACGAACCGTCCGTCCGCCAGGTCGCGGGGCGTGCTGCGCTTCGGCATGGGATCATTCTGGCGGAAGCGTGCCACGAGCGGCAGGACGGGCTCGACGCGGTGACGGTGGGGGCGACGTCCCGGTCGACGCCGTGACGGCCGTCGGCGGCGGAGGACCGAGGGGGAGACGGATGGACCTGGACGCGTACGCGGACGTGCACCGCGAGCGGTGGACGGAGCTCGACCGGCTCGCCCGGCGCCGCCCGTCCTCCGGTGCCGACGTCGACCGCCTGGTCGCCGGGTACCAGGCCGCCGCGACCGACCTGGCGCGGATCCGGGCCGCCGCGCCCCGGTCCGCCACGGGGGACCGGCTGTCCCTGACCCTGCACCGTGCCCGGCTCCGGTTCACCGGGACACCGGCCGACCCGCTGACCGTGCTGACCAGGTTCTTCGCACTGCAGCTGCCCGCGGCGCTGTACCGCATCCGCTGGGTGACCATCTGGGTCGCGGTCGCCACCGTCCTCGTCGCGGGCATCACGGCGGTCTGGATCGCCTCCACACCGGGCGCCGTCGCCACCTTCGGCACGGACGCCGCGCTCCGGCAGTACGCGACGCAGGACTTCGTCGACTACTACTCGGACCACGGCCTCGGTGCCTTCACCGCGCAGGTGTGGACGAACAACGCCTACATCGCGGCGAGCATGGTCGCGTTCGGGATCACCGGACTGTTCGTGCCGTACGCGATCATGCAGAACGCGGTCAGCCTCGGTGTCTCGGCGTCGATCATGCACTCGCAGGGGCGGCTCGGCGACTTCTTCCTCTACATCGCGCCGCACGGGCAGCTCGAGCTGTACTCGATCTTCCTCGCGGGCGGTGCCGGCCTCATGATCGCCTGGTCGTGGATCGCCCCCGGCGCCCGGACCCGCGCGCAGGCCCTGGCCGAGGACGGGCGGGCGCTCATCACGGTCGCGATCGGGCTCGTGCTCACGCTGCTGCTGTCCGGCGTCGTCGAGGGCACCGTGACCCGGCAGGAGTGGCCGTGGCCGGTGAAGATCGGCATCGGGACGGTCGCGCTCGCCCTGGTCCTGGCGTACCAGTGGGTGCTCGGCGGTCGGGCGTACCGGGCGGGGGAGCGCGGGGACCTCGACGAGTTCGACCGCGGCGCCGCGGCGATCGTCGCGGGCTGATCCGGTCCGCGGCCGCGCCCGGCCACCGGCCACCGGCGGTCAGCGGCCCGCGACTGACCGCTCCGGGGCTGCGCACAGCGTCCGCCGCGACTGACCGCTCCGCGGCTGTGCGCCGCGCCCTGCCCGTTCCGGACCCGTGCGCCGCGTCCGCCGCGCCCTGCCCGTTCCGGACCCGTGCGCCGCGTCCGCCGCGCCCTGCTCGCTCCGGACCCGTGCGCCGCGTCCGTCGCGACCCGCCCGCCGGACCGGGTCAGAGCCTCCCGGACGCCTTCGCCCGGATGTACGCGTCCGCGGTGCGCGGTGGGACGTCCTCGGGCAGCCCCCGCACCACCTCGGCACCCGCGCGTCTGGCGACGTCCGCGACGCCGTCGGCGTCGCGGAGCGTCCGTTCCGCGGCGGCGCGTCGGTACACCTGCTCCGCGTCCTTCCGCGACCAGCCGTCCCGCACCGACCGGCCGTCCAGCACTGACCAGCCGTCCCGCACCGACCAGCCGTCCAGCCGTGACGAGCCGAGCCGATGCGACGACCCGGTCCGGCGACCCGTCGGGGCTCCGTCTCCGGCCCGGTCCCTGGCAGCGCGCCCGGTCCCGTCGCGTCCGGTCCGGTCTCGTCCGGCGCGCCGACCCGCCGCGTCCGCCCCGCCCCCGTCCGTCGTCCCACCGGTCGCGGCCATCCGCACCACGGCGGGGTCCTCGACCGACGTGACGACCACGGCGTGCCGACGGCCGAGCACAGGCAGCACCGCGAGCAGGTCGCCGGACGCGCCCACCGAGTCGAGGCTCGTCGCGAGCACCACGAGCGCCCGCTGCGTCGTCACCGCGTCGACGATCGCCGGGACGGCCGCCCAATCGGTGGCCCGGAGCCCGGGCTCGGCGGTGGCCAGGGTCTCCCCGAACCGCTGCACGACGTCCGCCCGGGTGGCGCCGTGCACGCGACCCCGGACGGTGTCGTCGAGCACCACGAGGTCGACCCGGTCCCCGGCAGCGGCGGCGAGCGCCCCGACGAGCAGCGCCGTCTCGATCGCGGTGTCCAGGCGGGGCTCGTCGTCGACCCGTCCGGCTCCGGCACGACCGGCGTCGACGACGACCACGACCCGGCGGTCGCGCTCCGGCCGCCAGGTGCGCACGACGAGGTCCTGCCGCCGGGCCGTGGCACGCCAGTCGATCGACCGGACGTCGTCCCCGCGGACGTAGTCGCGGAGGGAGTCGAACTCGGTACCGTGCCCGCGCAGCTGCAGGGTCGTCTCGCCGTCGAGTTCCCGCAGGCGGGCCAGGCGTGACGGCAGGTGTCGCCGCGACCGGAACGGCGGGGTGACCACCAGGGCGTCCGGCGCAGCGACGACCCGTTGCCGCGCGGCGAGTCCGAGTGGGCCGGCTGCCCGGAGCGCGATCCCGGCGGTGGTGCGTCGGCCGCGACGGAAGGGGGCGAACCGCATCCGGGCGGTGCGGCGCTCGCCTCCGGGCACGGTCATCGGGATCCGACGCGGTCCGTGGCCGGCCGAGGGCTCCCACATGTCCCGGACCACCGCCCGCAGCACCCGCCGACCGTCGTTGGCGAGCACCAGCGTCCCCTCGGCCGTGGTGTCGCGGCGGGCGAGGCGGGGCATCCGGCGTTCCACCCGCACCAGCCGCAGGTCGGCCGCCAGCACGAGGTCGACGGCGGCGGCGAGCACCACGAGGCCGATCCACGCGAGACCGCCCCACCCGCTGCCGAGCAACACGGTGGGGACGATCGCGACGGCGAGGAGCGCGACGAACCGACCGGTGACGGCCACTAGATCGGCACCCGGACCTGCTCGAGCACCTGCTGCAGCACGCCGTCCGCCCCGACACCCTCGAGTTCGGCGTCGGGCGCGATGCGGAGCCGGTGCCGCCAGACGGGCAGGAGCATCGCCTGCACGTGGTCGGGCGTGATGGCGTCGTAGCCGGTCAGCCAGGCCCAGGCCTTCGCAGCGGCGAGGAGCGCGGTCGACCCGCGCGGGCTCACCCCGACGCGGACGGACGGTGCCTGCCGGGTGGCACGGGCCAGGTCGACCACGTACGCGAGCACGTCGTCCCGGGCACCGACGGCCCGTACGGCGCGCTGCGCGGCACGGACCTCGTCGACGCCGACGACGGGCACGATGCCGGCGGAACGGACGTCCCGCGCCACGAACCCGTCGGCGTGTCGGCGGAGGACCTGCCACTCGACGTCGCGCGGTGGCAGGTCGAGCGTGAGCTTCATGAGGAAACGGTCGAGCTGCGCCTCCGGGAGCGTGTACGTCCCCTCGAACTCGATGGGGTTCATCGTCGCCGCGACGAAGAACGGGTCGGGCAGCGGCCGGGCGGCACCGTCGACGCTGACCTGGCGTTCCTCCATGGCCTCGAGCAGCGCGGACTGCGTCTTCGGGGGCGTCCGGTTCACCTCGTCCGCGAGCAGCACGTTCGTGAACACCGGTCCCTCGCGGAACGGGAAGGTCCCGGTCGAGGCGTCGTACACGAGCGAGCCGGTGACGTCGCCGGGCATCAGGTCCGGTGTGAACTGGATGCGCTTCGTGTCGAGCGACATCGCCGCCGCGAGGCTCCGCACGAGCAGGGTCTTCGCGACGCCGGGGACGCCCTCGAGCAGGACGTGTCCCTGCGCGAGCAGACCCACGATCATGCCGGAGACCGCGCCCTCCTGGCCGACGACGGCCTTGCCGACCTCGGTGCGGACGCGACCGAGGACCTCGCGCAGGGGGTCGCCGCCCGAGCGGGGCCCGGGTGCGGGTGTGGTGGGCAGGTCGGTCACGGTCGTCCTCCTGGTGGTGTGGGCGGGGTCGGTGTCGTGGACGGGGGTGTCGGCGGTGCGGCCCGGCCGGCGACGCCGTCCCGGGGACCGCGCCGCGCGGGCGCACCTGTGGGGGGAGTGCGGGTCGCGTCGTCGGTGGTCCTCGGCGGAGCCGTCCGGGAGGCTCGGCGCACGTCCCCGGACACGGCCAGGCCGACCGCGTCCTCCAGGTCGTCGAGGGCGGTCGCGCCGGCGACGAGCGCACGGTCGTCGCCGGTGGGCCCGCCGACGAGCACCGCTCCGACCTGCCCGACCGGTCGGCCGGTCACGGCGGCGGTCCGGCGCACCACCTCGTCGACGTGTGCGGAGCGGGGCAGACCGAGCTGCCGCCCGATCCGGCGGACCGCGGCGATCCGGAGCGTGTCGAGCGTGTGCGTCCGGTCGCGGACCCGCACGGCGAGGCGCGCGCGTCCCTCGGTGGTCTCGGCGGCACGGACCACGACCGGCAGGTGTTCGACCACGAGGGGGCCGAGCCGTCGGCCGCGCCAGACCGCCGCGGCGACCGCCACGACGCCGAGCACGCCGATCGCGCTCGGGACCCACGGCGGAGCGAGGTCGCCGAGCGAGGGAGCGGCGTCGGCGCCCCCGGCCGTCGGCACGTACCAGACCAGGTCCTCCTGACTGCCGAGCAGACCGAGCGCCAGGGCCGCGTTGCCCGCACGGGTCACGGTGTCGTTCCGGAAGGCAGCCGTCGTGCCGACGACGGTGACGTGCCCGGCCGGGGTCGCCGTGCGGAGGAGGCCCCACCGACGGTCCGCTCCGGTGCCGGACGGGACGCAGCGGACCACGTCGGGGTCGTCGGTCGCGTAGGTGACCCCGGCGGTGCTGACGGACCCGGCGTCGCGGGCGGCCGGGATCGCGCACGACGCGGTCGACGCCGTGGTGTCCGTCGAGGACGCGCCGGCCGGACGCGCGTCGAGGCCGAACGCCTCCAGGACGGCGGGGTCGGTGGTGACGAGGACCACGTCGGCCGCGGTCCTCGCGATGCGGCGGGCGACGGACGGGGCGAGCACCCCGGCCGAGTCGTCCACCAGGACGGTGCCCTCGCCGCTGCCGATCCGGTCGGCGTCGGTGACGACCGTGACCTCGGTGCCCTGCTCGCCGAGGACCCGCACCAGTGCCCGCGAGCCGCTGCCCGTCGTCGACGACGGGTCGAGCGGGACGTCCGACGGCTGCTGGCCGGGACCGACGGCGGCGGTCAGGACCGCCAGGAGCAGCCCGACGACGACCACCGCGGCCCAGGCACCGATGCGCAGGGCACGGTCACGCGGGGTCGGCCCGGTCGGGGCGGCAGCCGCTCCGGCCGGTGCCGCCGGCGTCGCGGTGGTGCTCATGCGCGGACCCCCGGGTCGGCGTCCGTCCGGTCGGCGTCCGTCCGGTCGGCGTCCGTCTGGTCGGCGTCGGTCCGGTCGGCGGGCCGTGCCTGGACAGTGGGACCCGGCGGGCCGGGAGCGCTGCCGGCGCCGGTGCCGGTCCCTGTGCCAGCGCGGTGTCCGCCCGGGCCGCCGGGGCCGCCCGTCGTGACCGGTCGGGCGGCGCGCACCGCCGCGGAGGCGTCGAGCACGCGGCGGGCGGTCTCCTCGTCGGCGTCGACCCCGAGGTACCGGACGGCGTCGAAGGCGTTCGACGCGTCCCGCAGCACGGTGCCGAGGGTGGGGAACGGCACCGTGGCGCGGTCCGCGATGGCACGGGCGGTGGCCCCGGGGACCACCGTGACCAGGTCCCGTTCGCCGACACCCCGGGCCAGCGCGCGGTACCCCTCGAGCACCGCGGTCGACCAGTCCCCGGCCCGGAACGCCGCGCTGGCCGCAGCGGCGACGGCGCTCGCCGAGCGGAGGTCGTCGTCGTCGAACACCCCGCCCGGGTCCTCGCCGCGCAGCCGTGCTCGTCGGCGCGGCAGCCCGCGGGTGACCACGACGAGCACCACGACGGCGACGAGCACGACGACCGCGATCACGAGCAGGGTCCGCCCGAACGTGGTGGAGCCGCCACCGTCCGGCAGCAGGGACCCGAGCCAGTCGAGGAAGGCCCGGGAGGCGCGGTCCCACCAGGTCTCCTGCGCCCCGCGGTACTCGGCGCGGCCGAGCTCCTGCTCGAGCAGGCGGCGGGCCTCGTCCGGGTCGACCGCGGTCACGGGCGACCGCTCGGCGGGTCCTGCTGCTCGGGCCAGCGCTGCTCTGGCCAGCCCTGCTGCTGCCAGCCCTGCTGCTGCCAGCCCTGCTGCTCGGGCCAGCCCTGCTGCTGGGGCCAGCCCTGCCGGGGCGACCACGACTGCCGGTCGCCGGGGCTCGACGGCGCGAAGGGGTCGGCCGGCTGCCCGGTCTCCAGGTGCGCGGCGATGCGCTGGTCGAGCGCCTCGGTCCGGATGCGCCGGTCGATCGTCAGGAAGGTGGTGATCGACGCGGTCAGCACGTCCGTGACGCACTGCACCGCGATCACGAGCAGGCTGCCGATGGCGAGCGTGACGACGGCGCCGACCGAGGGCGGCCCTCCGGCGGTCGAGGATCCGGTCTGACCGAGCGGGTCGAACACGCCGGAGAACAGCGTGAGCCCGACGGTCAGCGGGATGCTGGCGATGCTCGCCGCGAAGGCCAGCACCACCTGCACGAGCAGCAGGATCCCGAAGGTCCGCCAGAACGCGCCACGGGTGAGGCGCCACGACTGCCCGGCGGCCGAGAAGACCCCGCGGCCCTCGAGCGCGATGGTCGGGACGGTGAAGGCGAACCGCGTGGTGAAGAAGGCGACGAGCACGGCGAACCCGAGGACCATCACGACGATCGTCAGGACGAACCACCCGACGGCACCGTCACCGGCGGACAGGGCGGCCACGAACGCGAGCACGACCAGGACGAAGACCGTCCCGAGCACGACCCCGCCGGCGAGCTGCAGCAGGATCCACCCGAGGACCGATCGCCGACGTCCGGCGAGCAGTGCCCACAGCCCACGGAACGTGCCGCGCCGTCCGAGGACGCGCTGCCCGGTGTCGACCGCGATCGGGGCGACGAGGAACCCGCGCGCCAGGTACGCCAGGAACGGGAGGCCGATCGACAGGACGGCGTACAACGTCACGGTGCCCGCGATGATCGTGTCGGCGTCACCCGTGCCGTCCACCGCCGCGAGCATGCGGGACTGCAGGGTGCGCTGCCCGAAGGCCGAGGTGAGCGTGGACACGAGGCCCAGCACGCCGGAGAGCAGCACGGCCCAGAGCAGCAGCACCCGCGCGTTGCGGCGGAAGACCGTGAAGGCGCCGGCGAGCACGTCGCCGAGGCCGAGCGGACGGAGCGGGATGACCGGGCGGACGGGCTGCGGATCCGGCCCTCCGACGGACGGGAGCAGTGGCGGCTGGTGCCCCGGGCCTCCCGGCCCACCGACGGACGCCGGCCACGCGGGGGAGTGCACCGGGCCTCCCGGGCCGCCGTCACCGCCCTGCGCGGGCCACCCTGGTGCGCCGGACGCGCGCTCGGGCCCGCCCGTCTGCTCCGGTGGCGTCCCCGCCCCCGGAACGTGCCATCCGCCGTCGACCATGCGCCGTCCCCCGTCGTCCGGTCGCCGCCGGACGCGGCGACCGTGTCCATCCTGTCGGAAAACGTGCGCCGATGAGGGCTCGGCTATCGTGAGCGGAGCGTGCCCGTCCCCGGTCACCCCCGCCCTGCCCCTCGGAGTCCCGATCCCATGACACCGCGCATCCTCGTCGTCGACGACGACCATGCCCTCGCCGAGATGATCGGCATCGTCCTCCGCTCGGAGGGCTACGAGGCCGACTTCAGCGCCGACGGCAACGACGCCGTGGACGCGTTCCACGCCACGAAGCCCGACCTCGTGCTGCTCGACGTCATGCTGCCGGGCATCGACGGCATCGAGGTGTGCCGCCGGATCCGCGCCGAGAGCGGCACGCCGATCATCATGCTCACCGCGAAGGGCGACACCGCCGACGTCGTCGCGGGGCTCGAGAACGGTGCCGACGACTACGTCGTGAAGCCGTTCAACCCGAAGGAGCTCGTCGCGCGCATCCGCACCCGGCTCCGGCCGTCCGCGTCGGACGCGACCGTCCTGCACGTCGGTGACCTCGTCGTGGACGTCCCCGGACACGAGGTCCGCCGCGGAGACCGGCCCATCGCGCTCACCCCGCTCGAGTTCGACCTGCTCCGTGCCCTCGCCGAGAAGCCCAGCCAGGTGTTCACCCGCGAGATGCTCCTCGAGCAGGTCTGGGGCTACCACTACAAGGCGGACACCCGGCTCGTGAACGTGCACGTGCAGCGCCTCCGCGCGAAGATCGAGCACGACCCGGACAACCCGCGCATCGTGACCACCGTCCGCGGCGTCGGGTACCGGGCCGGCGCGCAGAGCTGACGGCCGTGCCGTCGACGTCGGTCCCGGTGCCGCTCCGCCGGGTGCGCCGGCGGGCCCGGTACTGGCTCCGCCGCGTCTGGCGCGGGATCGCCTACCTGTGGCGCCGCTCACTCATGGTCCGGTCCGTCGCGATCACCGTGGCGACCACCGGTCTGGCCGTCGCGGTCATCGGCACCGCCGTCATGGTCAGCATCTCGAACAACGTGTACGCGCAGCGTCGCGACCAGATCGAGGCCGAGTCGGCGCGCGCCACCATCGTCGCGCAGGGGATCTTCGACGCCGCCACCGCGGCCGAGGACAACAACCAGACCGAACTCGAGTCCCTGCAGAGCGAAGCGCAGAACGCGATCCTCTCGAACACGACGAGCCCGGGCGGCACGAGCATCGCGATCGAGCGGACACCCGGCGAACCGACCCCGCAGATCCTGCAGAACGTCGCGAGCACCCGGTTCCCCGACGCCGTCATCACGGACGAACTCCGGAAGCGGGTCGCCGCGGACACCGGCGAACTCAGTCTGCAACCGGTGCGGCTCGACGGGCCGGACGGACGCGGCCCCGGTCTCGCCGTCGGGTCCACGCTGCAGATCCCGAGCGCCGGCCAGTACGAGCTGTACCTGGTCTACGACCTGTCCGACGCGCAGCAGACCCTGGACTTCGTGTCGCAGACGCTGTCCATCGGCGGTGTCGCGCTCATCGTCCTCATCGCCCTCGTCACGTCCCTCGTGGTGCGGCTCGTCGTCCTGCCGATCCGCGGTGCCGCCGAGACGAGTCGGAAGATCGCCGCGGGACGCCTCGACGAACGCATCCCGGTCCGGGGCGAGGACGACATCGCCACCCTCGCCCGGAGCTTCAACGACATGGCGGACGCGGTCAGCCGGCAGATCACCCAGCTCGCCGAACTCTCCCGCGTGCAGCAGCGCTTCGTGTCCGACGTCTCCCACGAGCTGCGCACCCCGCTCACCACCATCCGCCTCGCCGGGGACCTGCTCTACGACGCCCGGCACGCCTTCGAACCCGCCGCCGCCCGCTCCGCGGAGCTGCTGCACGCCCAGGTCGACCGGTTCGAGCTGTTGCTCGCCGACCTCCTCGAGATCTCGCGGTACGACGCCCAGGCCGTCGAGCTCGAGACCGAGCCGGTCGTCCCGGCCGCGCTCACGGCCGACATCGTCGACGAGTTCCGACCGCTCGCCGAACGGGTCGGCATCGAACTCCGCTTCGCCAGCCCCGGCGGGCACACGCCGATGCAGCTCGACGGCCGCCGGATCCGTCGGGTGCTCCGCAACCTCGTCGGCAACGCGGTCGAGCACGGTGACGGCCGCCCGGTCGACGTCGTGGTCGACAGCGACTCGCGCTCCGTCGCGATCGCGGTCCGGGACCGCGGCGTCGGGATGCCGCCCGAGGACACCGCCCGGGTGTTCGACCGGTTCTGGCGGGCCGACCCCAGCCGCAAACGCACCATCGGCGGCACGGGGCTGGGCCTCGCCATCAGCCTGGGCGACGCGCAGCTGCACGGCGGCCGCATCGACGTCTGGTCCCGCCCGGGTGAGGGATCGGCGTTCGTGCTCGTCCTGCCGCGCCGTACCGACGAGGCTCCGGCGACCTCGGCCATCCCGCTGCCCGCACTCGACGAGTCGTACGACGGACCCACCGCACCGGAGGACCGACCATGACCAGGACCGCTCGACCCGGAGCCCGGCGACTCCGACGCCTGCTCGCGACGGCGCTCGCGGCCGTGACGCTCCTCGCCGTCTCGGCGTGCGCTGCGATCCCCGAGGAGGGGCCGGTCCGCGCAGGGCGGTCCATCACGGACGAGTCGCAGTCCGGCGGCGTGGACTACCGCCCCTCCGGCCCCGAGGCCGGATCCGACCAGACCGAGCTGCTCACCCAGTTCATCGACGCCGCGACCGGCGCCCAGAACGACTACGCCGTCGCCCGCGAGTTCCTCAGCGCCGGCTTCTCGCAGAAGTGGAACCCGCGCCAGGGCGTGACGATCCGGCAGGGTGACGGGCAGGTCGAGCGGGTCGGGACGCGTGAGCTCACCTACACGCTCAGCGCGAGCGCCTCGGTCGACGCGGACGGCGAGTACACCCAGGCGGTCCGCCCGACCTCGTCGACGTTGACGTTCCAGTTCACGCGGGAGGACGGTGAGTGGCGGATCGCCTACGCCCCCGACGGGATCATCCTGTCCCCGATCAACTTCGTCTCGGTGTTCCAGCCGCACGCGCTCTACTTCTACGACCCGACGTACCGGTACCTCGTGCCGGACGAGCGGTGGTTCCTCGCCCGGTCCTCGACGAGCACGCGGATCGTCAGCGCGCTCCTCGCCGGCCCCGCGGAGTGGCTCGAGGGCACCGTGGTCTCGTCCTTCCCCGAGGGCACTCAGCTCTCGCTCAACGCGGTGACGATCGAGAGCGGCAGCGCCCAGGTCGACCTGTCGAGCGAGGCGCTGCGCGCGACCACCGTCGACAAGGTCCGGATGCGGGAGCAGCTCACCGACTCGCTGTCCTCCATCGCGACCGTCTCCTCCGTCGACCTCACCGTCGAGAGCGTGCCCGTGCCCCTACCGGACTCGAGCGGCACGAGTGCCCAGCGGAACCCCGACGTCGACGCGAGGCCCCTGGTCGTGCAGGACGGCGCCGCCGGCTTCGCGACGCCGAGCACGGGGGACGTCACCGGCCTCGGCGGCGGGATGAGCGGCCGGATCGCCGCGCTCGATCCGCGGTCGCTCGCGCTGTCCGCCTCGGGCACGCTCGCCGCGGTCGGCAACCGCGACGGCGTGTTCGTCGTGCGCAGCGGCAAGGACCCGCTCCGGGTCGACACCCGGGACGACCTCGTGCCCCCGTCGATCGACGACCAGGGGTTCGTGTGGGTGGCGGAGCGCTCGGACGCCCGGTCGATCACGGCGTACGGCACCGGCGGCGACCCGCACCAGGTCACCTCGACCCTGCCGGAGGGGGAGCTCGTGTCCTTCCAGGTCTCCCGTGACTCCACCCGTGCGCTCGCGCTCCTCGACACCGACGACGGTGCTGCCCTGTACGTGGTCGCGATCACGAGGGGTTCGGACCGGGCCCCGACGTCCCTCGGTCCGCCGGTGCGCGTCCAGGCCGCGGCTGGCGACCCGGTGAGCGCGACCTGGGTGGACGAACTCGACGTCGCGTCCGTCGGACGGACGAGCACGGGGGCGAGCGTCGTCCGGACGACGGTCGGCGGCCAGCCGGAGACGCTCGCGAAGCCCGGCGGCAGGGCGACGACCATCGCCGGGGGGAGCGGTGGTGCGCTGCTGCTCCGGATGACCGACGGGTCGGTGCTGCAGTCGACCGGCGGAGGGTGGGACACCACCGGCGTCGACGCCGAGGTCCTCGGCATCCAGCGCTGAGCGCCTCCCCGTCACGGCGGGGCCGGCCGGGAGGCCCGTCCACAGTCCGCCGGGCGGCGCATCCGGTCGGGGCTCCGCCGGGCGAGCATCGGGTCATGTCGTCCACACAGCTGCCGTCCGTGGTGCCGCACGCTCCTGGACCTGGACCCGGACCTGGACCCGGACCCGGACCTGGACCCGGACCTGGGCCCGTGCCCGCGCCTGCTCCTGACGTCGGCCGTGCCTCCGCTCCGGATCCGGCCGGGCCCGGTCCGGTCGCCGGTCGTGTCCCCGGCGCGGACCGTCCATGGCGTGACGCCGTCAGTGCGGTGCTCGCCGTGCTCCTGCCCGTCGACTGCGTCGGGTGCGGTGCACCCGACCGGGCGCTGTGCCACACCTGCCGGGGGACGCTCGCGGCCCTCCCCGGACGGACCCGGCTCGTCGCGGGGGTCCGACTCGACGCGGCGTACGAGTACGAGGGACTCGTACGGACGCTCGTGCTCGAGTGGAAGCTGCGCGGCCGGGTGGACGTCGTCGCACCCCTGACGGACCGGACGGCCGACCTGGTGCGGTCGGCGCTCGCCGCGGCGCCGGGCGCGGTCGTCCTGCGGGTGCCCCCGTCGGCGCGCGGGCACCGCCGCCGCGGGTTCGACCCCGTGGTGACGGTGCTCTGCTGCGCGGGCGTGCGGCGAGCCCCCGCCCTCCGACGGGTCGCCGTCCCGGCGGCGCTGCCGGGCGTGGACCGGGCGGCGGGGACCGTTCGCGGGGGTGCCGACCCGCACGGGGGCGGTGGCGGGCAGAAGGAGCGCACCGGCATCGAGCGCGTCGCCGCCACGGTCGGCACCCTCAGCGCCCCCGCGCTCGTCGCCGGGCGGGACGTCGTCGTGGTGGACGACGTCGTGACGACCGGGGTGACCATGGCCGAGGCGGTCCGAGCAGTGCGGGCCGCGGGCGGACGTGTGGTCCGGTGCGTCGCGGTTGCGAGCGTCGAGGTGTGAACGCCGAGTGTCCCCTGGGCATCCGGTGGGTGTCCCCGCCCGACCGCCCGACGCGAGCACCCGCTCGGGCGGCAGGGTCTAGCCTCACGGCAAGGCGTTGGTGTTCGCCGGACGGAGGCGAACCGCCGAAAGTGGATGGGAGCCGCCATGGACGTGACGATCACGGGCCGGAACGTCGGAGTGACCGACCGATTCCGGACCTACGTGGAGCAGAAGTCCGAGAAGATCGACGCCCTCGCCGACCGGGCCCTCGCGTTCGAGGTGCGGTTGAGTCGGCACCACGAGAAGAGCAGCGGGGCGCAGGGCGAGGACCGCGTCGAGCTGACCATCATCGGACCCGGACCGCTCGTCCGGGCCGAGTCCGCCGCATCGGACAAGTACGCGGCATTCGACCTGGCCTTCGCGCGCATCGCCGAGCGCCTGCGCCGGGCTCGTGACCGCAAGAAGGTGCACCGCGGGCGCCACCGCCCGACGTCCGTCGCCGAGGCCGCCGGTGCCGGCTTCGAGGGCATGGGGGTCGAGCCCGCCGACGGCAAGCTCATCGAGGAGGTCGCCACGGGCGCCGTCCCCGTGGTCGACGTCGACCAGGCAGCGGACCACGAGGACGACGACCAGGCGTACTCGCCCGTCGTCATCCGTCAGAAGGTGTTCGAGGCCGCCCCGATGACGGTCGACGACGCGCTGTACCACATGGAGCTCGTCGGACACGACTTCTACCTGTTCGTCGACTCCGAGACCCACCGGCCGAGCGTGGTCTACCGCCGCAAGGGCTGGGACTACGGCGTCATCGGCATCGACGAGAACCCGGGCGCCGACGCCCGGGGGAGCGAGCACGTCCTGGTCGAGGAGACGACCTCCGCGAACGCGTAGCAGCGCTCGGGAGTGCGCACGGTCCGTTCGGACCGTGCGCACTCGTGCTGTCCGGCGTGCACTCGTCCTGCTCCCAGCGCCGGGCTGCGGCGGGTTGCTAGCATGACTGGCTGATCGGGCGCGCGGACCGCGCACGACGACTTCGTAAGGAGCTCACGTGGCAAACGTGCTGGAGAAGGTCCTCCGCATCGGTGAAGGGCGGACCCTCCGTCGGCTGAAGGCGTACGCCTCGGCGATCAACGACCTCGAGGACGACTTCGCGAGTCTGACGGACGAGGAACTCCTCGAGGAGACGACCGAGCTCCGCGAGCGGTACGCCAACGGCGAGACCCTCGACGACCTCCTGCCCGAGGCGTTCGCCGCCGTGCGCGAGGCCTCCAAGCGGACCCTGGGCATGCGGCACTTCGACGTGCAGCTGATGGGCGGCGCGGCGCTCCACCTCGGCAACATCGCCGAGATGAAGACCGGTGAGGGCAAGACCCTCGTCGCGACGACCGCGGCGTACCTGAACGCCATCCCGTCGCGCGGCGTGCACGTCATCACGGTCAACGACTTCCTCGCGTCGTACCAGTCGGAGCTCATGGGCCGCGTCTTCCGCGCCCTCGGCATGACCACGGGCTGCATCGTCGCGGGCCAGTCGCCGGCCGAGCGCCGCGAGCAGTACGCCGCCGACATCACCTACGGCACGAACAACGAGTTCGGCTTCGACTACCTGCGCGACAACATGGCGTGGCAGGCATCCGACATGGTCCAGCGCGGCCACTTCTTCGCCATCGTGGACGAGGTCGACTCGATCCTCATCGACGAGGCCCGGACGCCGCTCATCATCTCCGGCCCGTCGTCGGGCGAGGCGAACCGCTGGTTCACCGAGTTCGCCTCCATCGCCACGCGGCTCACCCCGGGCGAGGACTACGAGGTCGACGAGAAGAAGCGCACCGTCGGCGTGCTCGAGCCCGGCATCGAGAAGGTCGAGGACTACCTCGGCATCGACAACCTGTACGAGTCGGCGAACACTCCGCTGATCTCCTTCCTGAACAACTCCATCAAGGCCGTCGCCCTGTTCAAGCGCGACAAGGACTACGTCGTGATGAACGGCGAGGTCCTCATCGTCGATGAGCACACCGGCCGCATCCTGATGGGCCGCCGCTACAACGAGGGCATCCACCAGGCGATCGAGGCCAAGGAGGGCGTCGAGGTCAAGGCCGAGAACCAGACGCTCGCCACGATCACGCTGCAGAACTACTTCCGCCTGTACCAGAAGCTCTCCGGCATGACCGGTACCGCCGAGACCGAGGCGGCGGAGTTCATGTCGACGTACAAGCTCGGTGTGGTCCCGATCCCGACGAACCGCCCGATGCAGCGCATCGACCAGACCGACCTCGTGTACAAGAACGAGCAGGCCAAGTTCGAGCAGGTCGCGAACGACATCGAGGAGCGTCACCAGAAGGGCCAGCCGGTCCTGGTCGGCACCACGAGCGTCGAGAAGTCCGAGTACCTGTCGAAGCTCCTCGCCAAGAAGGGCGTGAAGCACGAGGTCCTCAATGCGAAGAACCACGCGCGCGAAGCCGCGATCGTCGCCCAGGCCGGTCGCGCCGGCGCCGTCACGGTCGCGACGAACATGGCCGGTCGTGGAACCGACATCATGCTCGGTGGCAACGCCGAGTTCCTCGCGGTGCAGGAGATGCACGCGAAGGGCCTGTCGCCGACGGAGACGCCGGAGGAGTACGAAGCCGAGTGGGACAAGGTCTTCTCGGCGATGAAGGCCACCGTCGAGGAGGAGAGCGAGAAGGTCCGGGAAGCCGGCGGTCTCTACGTCCTCGGGACCGAGCGGCACGAGTCCCGCCGCATCGACAACCAGCTGCGTGGCCGATCCGGTCGTCAGGGTGACCCCGGCGAGAGCCGCTTCTACCTGTCGCTGACCGACGACCTCATGCGGCTGTTCAACTCCGGTGCCGCCGAGAGCCTCATGGGCCGCGGCAACGTGCCGGACGACCTGGCGATCGAGAACAAGCTCGTCGGGCGCGCGATCCGCTCCGCACAGGCGCAGGTCGAGGGCCGGAACGCCGAGATCCGCAAGAACGTCCTGAAGTACGACGACGTCCTGAACCGCCAGCGCGAGGCCATCTACAGCGACCGCCGCCACATCCTCGAGGGCGACGACCTGCACGAGCGCGCGCAGTCGTTCCTGAAGAGCGTCGTGGACGACGTCATCGACACCCACACCGGCGAGGGTTCCCCGGACGACTGGGACCTCGACGCCATGTGGACCGAGCTCGGCACGCTGTTCCCGATCTCGATCACCATCGACGAGGTCATCACCGAGGCCGGTTCGAAGGGCAAGGCCACGCGGGACTTCCTCGCGCGGGAGATCCTGTCCGACGCCCAGCTCGCCTACCAGAAGCGCGAGGAGACCCTCGGCGAAGAGGCGATGCGTGAGCTCGAGCGTCGCGTCGTCCTCTCGGTGATCGACCGCCGCTGGCGCGACCACCTGTACGAGATGGACTACCTCAAGGACGGCATCGGCCTCCGCGCGATGGCGCAGCGTGACCCGCTCGTCGAGTACCAGCGCGAGGGCTACGCGCTGTTCCAGACGATGATGGGCCAGATCCGCGAGGAGTCGGTCGGGTTCCTCTTCAACCTCGAGGTGCAGGTCCAGTCGGACGGCGACAGCGCCGTCATCGAGGCGAAGGGGCTCGGCGAGGAGGGTGAGAACGCCGGACTCGAGTACTCGGCGCCGTCCATCGACGGCGAGGTCGAGGTCCGCGACGAGGCCGGCCGCCTCGAGCAGGCAGCCACGGCGCGGGCCCAGCGCGAGCAGGCCGAGCAGGAAGCGGCGGCCCCCGAGCGGGGTTCGGCCTTCGGCTCCGCCGCGACCGCCACCGGGCAGGCTGACGCGAACAACCGCGCCGAACGCCGGGCGGCCGCCAAGAAGGGCTGACGGCCCGTACGACACGACGGGAGGCCCGGTACCAGCTGGTACCGGGCCTCCCGTCCGTCTTCCCGGGGCCGGCGCCAGCGCCTGCACCGGCACCGGCAGGGCGGCCGACACCCGGACCGGCGCCGGGCGTGGGACCGGCACCGGGAGCGGGCTCGGGACCGCCGTCGGAGACCTGCACCGGCGTCGGGGACCTTCCCCAGCGTCGGGGACCGGCAGCGGCGTCTGGCCCGGCAGGAAGATCGACGTCGACCCTGCTCGACGCGCCCGGCTCCGCGCACTCAGAGCACCCCGATCGCGGTCGCCCGCCAGCGACCGTTGCGGACCTCGAGCCGGATGGCGACCGCCCGGGCGCGACTCCGGGTGTGGACGACCACGGCCGCCTCGGCGACGCCGTCCCGGGGTCCGTCGAGCACGACGCCGCCGACCCGGATGACCGCACGCTGCCGTGCGTGGCGGGACACCGACCGGGCACGCGCCGCGACCGCCGCCCGGTGCTGCAGGTGTCGGTGCACCTCGTCGGTGATCCACCGCGAGATGGTGTCGACCTCCCGGGCGCCGGTGAGGATCTCGGCGACGCACAGGGCGAGGGACCGCGCGGTCTCGCCGGCGTCCGGGAGGTCCGTGCCCGCGCCGCCGCCACCCGCACCGACAGCCGCATGCGACTCGTTCGAGCCCGGCGCAGCCCCGGTCCCGGACGGATCCAGGACCGCCGCGATTCCGGACGGATCCAGGGCCGCTCCGGTCTCGGACGCACCGAGGACCGCTCCGGTCACGGACGGACTCCGAACCGCCCCGGTCCCGGCCGTGCCGACGGCCGCGTCGGTCCCATCCGTGCCGACGTCCGCCCCGGGGCCGACCGTCCGAACGACGCTCGAGGAGGAGGAGGGGGGCACGGCGCGGGTGCCGCCCGTCCCGTCGTCCTCGGCGCGATGGCGGTCCCTCCGGTCCTCCTCGGTCTGGTCGTACCTCCCGACCGGCTCCTCGTCGATGCGTTGCGCCGTGTCCGTCACCCCGGCCCCCTTTCTCCAGGGCTGAGCGTATGGGCCGTGCAACATCACATTTCGCCGAGCGGTGTTGCCTGTGGAGAGTGCGCCGTCTCCACACAGCGGCGCACCTAGACTTGGCTGGTGTCGACCCTCAGTGACCTCGTCCTCGCACAAGGCCGTTCCTCCGAAGCCGACGTGGAATGGCTGCACCTGCTCGTCGGCGACTGGCAGCTGCTGGCCGACCTGTCCTTCGCCGACATGGTCCTCTGGGTACCGACCGCCGACGGGTCGTCCTTCGTGGCCGTCGCCCACGCCCGGCCGTCCTCGGCGGCGACGCTGTTCTACCGCGACATCGTCGGGCAGGAGATCCGTGAGGAGTGGCGCGACCAGGTCACCCAGAGCTTCACCGGGAGCCGCGTCGTCGACTCGGCCGAGCCCGACTGGTACGAGGACACTCCGACCCGCGTCCGCGCCATCCCGGTGCTCCGACGCCTGACCGCGAAGAGCGCCGAGACCACCGAGCGGCCGATCGCCGTCGTGACCCGCCACTCCAACCAGGACGAGTCGCGGACGCCGAGCCGTCAGGAGCTCAACTTCACCGCGAGCGCGAACGACCTGTTCGGCATGATCGCCACCGGCGACTTCCCGGACCTCGGCGCACCCGCTGGCCCCCGCCGTGGTGCGCCCCGTGCCAGTGACGGTCTCCTCCGCCTCGACACCGACGGCGTGGTCACGTTCGCGAGCCCGAACGGTCTCAGCGCGTTCAATCGGATGGGCTTCGAGGGCGAACTCGAGCGCAAGTCCCTGGCCGAGGTCACGACGGAGCTGCTCGGTGCGCAGCTCGACGTCGACGAGTCCCTGCCGCTCGTGGTCACCGGCCGCGCTCCGTGGCGGGCCGACATCGAGGCGAAGGGCGTCACCGTGACCCTCCGGTCGATCCCGCTCCGCGACCACGGTGACCGCATCGGCGCCGTCGTCCTCTGCCGCGACGTCACCGAGATGCGGCACCAGGAGCGCGAGCTCATCACCAAGGACGCGACGATCCGTGAGATCCACCACCGCGTCAAGAACAACCTGCAGACGGTGGCGTCCCTCCTGCGGATCCAGGCCCGGCGCACGCACTCGGACGAGGCGCGGACCTCCCTGCAGAACGCGATGCGGCGCGTGGCCGCCATCGCCGTCGTGCACGACACCCTGTCGACGGGGCTCAGCCAGACCGTCGACTTCGACGAGGTGTTCGACTCGGTCCTCAAGCTCGTGACCGAGGTCGCGGCGTCGCACAACACGACCGTGCACCCGAAGAAGACGGGGGAGTTCGGTGTGCTGCCGTCCGAGGCCGCGACCCCGCTCGCGCTCGGTCTCACCGAACTCGTCACCAACGCCGTGGAGCACGGGCTCGACGGGCGTGACGGCGAGGTCGAGATCGTGGCGAACCGGCACGACGACCACATCGAGATCCAGGTCCGCGACAACGGCGTCGGTCTGCCGGAGGGCAAGGTCGGGTCGGGGCTCGGGACGCAGATCGTCCGCACCCTCATCCAGGGCGAACTCGGCGGCACGATCGACTGGCACACCCTCACGGGCAGCGGCACCGAGGTGACCATCTCGATCCCGTTCCGCTGGCTCACGGCGGCACCGGCAGCGACCGCCTGAGCGCTCGCGGTCGCCCGCGACGGCCTGGAGGCCCGCACTCGGTCGGCCGTGCGTCATCCTCTCCGTACTCTTGCACCATGACCGACGACCCGATGCGCGACCTCCTCGAGGAGGCGACCACCACCGTCGCAACCGGCGGCGACGTGGGGCGAACGGTCGGCCTCGCCAGCCTCCTGTCCCTCGTCACTGGGAGCGTCGCCACGGTGACGGCCGCGACCATCGCCCTCGTCGTTCTCCTCTTCGTCTTGTCGCCGTTCGCCTTCCTTCTCGGCTTCGGACTACTGCTCGGCTGAAAGCGATACGGCGCCGGCGTGAGTCCGGCAGCAAGATCGGCTACGGAGACGCCGTCGTCTGGCGGCGGTAGTGGAGAGGCGATCGGCCGACTTCGCGTTCGAAGGCACTGCTGAATGCGCTTTCCGAGCCGGAGCCGAGGTCGGTGGCGAGAGCCATCACGCGGACGTCAGGGTCGCGGAGTGCGCGCTGAGCGCGGACCATCGCCAGTGCGTCAGGTAGGACGATGGCGTGCTGCCAGAGACCCTGCGGAACCGCTCCGCGAATCGGTGTGCGACATCTCGGCGGGGCTTTTCAAGCTCTCCGGCGACGCATCCGCTACGCGCCTACGTGGGCCCGAACACGGTGAAGGTCAGCGCTCCATCTCACGACGTGGATATCACCAAGTAAACTGGCCCGCCGCCTCCGGCGGTCGCACCGGACATCGTCACGGACACGGGCTCGTCGCCCACCTGAGTGAACCAGGGCTCCCCGTTCTCGCCGAATCCGGCGGCTTCCATCCGCTTGCCGACCCGCGCCTTCCAGTCTGGCGTCGCCGCTGCGTCGAACGCGTAGTTGATGGATGGACCCGGCCCCGCGCCCAGGGGCCGGACCGCAACACCGGTCTCGGTGCGTCTCGCATCCGGAATGACGCTCCGAAGATCGATGCGCTGATCAACGACGCGCATCGCAGTGAAGGCCGCGTCTGTCTTCTCACGCTGATTCGTGTCGTACCAGACACGCACCCCTACAGCGGCTCCGACGATCGTCAGCAGCGCGATCGATGCAACCAGCACGATGCGCGTTCGCTGCCTCATCCCCACAAGTGGAACCTAGCCGAACCCGACCCATCTCCCCCGAGTCTCGGGGATCGGGGTCGCCCGACCTCTCGTCGCGGAGGGCGGGTCCTGGTTCCCGCTGGACGACCAGCCGTTGAGACGACCGGTACTGTGTCGTCGCGGTCGCCCGACTGCTCGAATCAGGGAGAGCTGCTGACCATGTCTGATGCAATGGAGACGCAGCTCGACGCGATCTTCGCCGCCCCGAACCGCGAGGACATGCGACCGACCATCGACGCGTTGCTTCCCATCTACGACGAGCACCCGGAGAACCCTCGGGTCCTCTACGAGCTCGGTGGCGCGTACGACACGGCGGGGGACGAGGCGACGGCGCTCAGCTTCTACCAGCGAGCGATGGAAAGAGGGCTCGCCGGAGACGTTCGTCGCCGCTGCTACCTCCAGTACGGGAGCACCCTCCGGAACCTCGGCCGGATCGACGACTCGCTACGGGCCTTCGCGCGGGCGCGGGCTGAGTTCCCTGAGTCCGTCGCCCTCAGGGCCTTCGAGGCCTTGACGTTCTTCGCCGCTGGCCGGCCGAACACCGCACTCGCGAGCCTGCTCGTGCTCCTCGCGGAGCACGTGCACGCCCCGGAACTCGACCGGTACAAGCCGGCCTTGCGCGGCAACGCCGACTACCTGGCCTCGCTGGACGCAGAAGACGACGCTCACTCGGACGCCCGGTAGGGGATCGGCTACCGGGACGGGTGAGGCGCCATCGTTGCTGTGAGAGCATCACCGGATGCACGACGACGTTGCAAGAGACGTGTGGAGCGAACCGTTCCGTGTTGGTGAATCCGTAGCCCTCCGTAGTCTGCACACCTTCGGCTCCGGGGGCCGGGCGGTTTCGTTCGCGGTCGCGGGTCGAGTGCTCGTCGATGACGACGACGTCTCTGTGGTCACGAGTTCGGTCGGTGCCGCAGTTCGCCGTCGAGCTGGTGTCGGGAGCGGGCCGAACGCAAGGCTCGTCCTCCCCGCCGACTGGGATGGTTCCTACGTCGAGGACAGCTGGTTCGGAGCGCCGGTGGTTCGCGTGCATCCGAAGGGGGCAGCGTGGTCGGTGTGGCGCTGGCACGACGGGAAGCAGTGGCTCCCGGACTGGTACATCAACCTCGAGCTGCCGTGGGTGCGAACCTCGATGGGCTTCGACAGTCAGGACTGGACTCTCGATGTCGTCGCACGTCGGCACCCTGAGGGTCGCTGGTCGGTTCGGTACAAGGACGAAGACGAACTCGCCTTCTACGCCGACCAGGGCCTGGTCTCCGAAGCAGACCGCCTGATGATCGAACGCACAGGCGAGAAGGCCACCGCTGCCGTGCACGCCGGCTCGTTCCCGTTCGATGCGGATTGGTCCGAGTGGACGCCGCAACCGAGCTGGGTCGCCCCGCAGCTGCCAGCCGGGTGGGATGCAGTCCGGTAGACGATCCCCCTACGGACGCTTCGTCAGACCTGTTCGGCGCTGTGATCGAAGGCAAGCGGCAGCAGGTCGCTCGCGGTCACGCTCCCGTCAGGCCCGGGCAGGATGACGCGCACGTGAGGGTGGTAGTCAGCGAGGACCTGGCGGTCGCGACCACACGGCCTCTTGACGCCCCGGCCGTGGTTGCCCACGGCGACCACGTGTGTCAGTTCGGTGTCTGTGAGGACGGCGGCAGAGGGCGGAAGGGCACCGAACATGCTTCGACACCAGGGCGCGCGGGCGTTCCGGTAGGGGATCGGCATCCGGGATCTCCGCGGTCTAGCGAGGATGTATACATGAGCACCCATGTCAGATTCGTCGCGCTGCTGTTCCCGAACGTGACACAGCTCGACTTGACCGGTCCGGTGCAGCTCTTCTCACGGCTGCCCGGTGCGACCATCGACCTGGCCTGGCACGACCGCGAACCGATCGACACCGACGCGGGATTCGCGATCGTGCCGACCGCGACGTTCGACGAAGCACCACAGGCGGACGTGCTCTTGATCCCGGGAGGGCAGGGTGCGTTCGACTTGCTCGACGACGAGCGAGCCATCGACTTCGTCACGCGGCAGGCTGAGCACGCACGCTACGTCACCAGCGTGTGTACCGGAGACTTCGTGCTCGGTGCCGCAGGGCTGCTGATCGGCAAGAGGGCGACGACGCACTGGGCGTCCCACTCGCTGCTCGAGACCATCGGAGCTGTGCCCGAGCATGCGCGGGTGGTCCGTGATGGTCGAGTCATCACGGGGGGCGGGGTGACCAGCGGCATCGACTTCGCCCTCACTGTCGCCGCTGAGGTGTACGACGAAGCCACAGCCCGTGCCGTTCAACTGACCATGGAGTACGACCCTCACCCTCCGTTCGACGCTGGATCACCAACGCGTCCGGAGGCCGATCCGGCTCAGGTTCAGCGCGCCGTTGCAGACGCTCGACTCCGACGAGGACCAGTCGTCGCCCAAGCGGCATCCCGACTAGGACTGGCGTCGCGATAGCCGATCGTTCCACACGACCTACGCCGAATGGTCGATGCGTCGGGTCGTCTGTGCCCGTACCGTCGGAAGATGCTCCAGCGAACCGCCGCCGTCACCGCAGCCCTCGTGATCACGCTCGTCTCGGTCACGGGGTGCGCAGCCGGGCCGGGAGGCACAGCCTCCTCCGCCACGGCGGCGGCGGCGGTCCCGCAGCTGGACCCGCAGGTCGCGTCCACGCTCGACGACGCGCTCCGCACCGTGCGGGCGAGCCCCGGCGTCGCGAGCGCGACGAACCGGATCGAGCTGCACCAGCGCTACACCGCCGCCGACGGAACAGACGTCACGCCCCCTGGCCTCGACGCATGGGACAACCGCGATGCCGGCCCGGCCGCACCGCCGCCGATGGGCGGTGTCTCCCCGGACGATCCCACGCTCCCGCCGGTACCCACGCCCTCGGCTCGTCCCACACCCCCAATCGGTGCAACCGAGACGCACTCGTTCTCGAGCGCCTTCGAGGTCACGATGGACCCGGACGCAACCCCGTCGGAAGCGTCCGCGGTTCCGGTCGCGATGGCGGAGCGGATTGCCTGGACCGGTGTCACCCTCACGCTGCAGGTGCCGGCCGGGCCGGGACACGTTCTGACCACCGTCACCTACTCGGGTACGTTCGACCAGCAGATCCCTGACGAAACCGCCCTCGGTGTCGCGTCCGGATCGGCCACGCTCGCGGCCACTCCAGGCGTGACCGGACTCGAGGCGACCATTCCGCAGACGATGCGCATCGACTACGGCTCGCTGACGATCGGGGTCTCCCCGGCGGACGACGCCACGCTCGCGCGGGTACACGGGGTTGTTGACGGAACCGTGTTCGCCGGGACGACGCTGCACGGGTCGTTCGGGAATGGGGCGAAGCCCTAGTCGGAGGCATGACTGCACGCTCAACCACCGGCCGCACATTCACCTGCACCTGTCGCCCTCGAATCCGGCTTCCGTGTGGTCAGAGGTCCGAGTAGTGCACCGTCCCGTCAGGCGATTCTCTACCGGAACGATCAAGAGCGACCGAGCCAGCGTTCGGTGGTCCAACGGCTATCGGGACTGGACTCAGGGATTGCATGCCCCTTGTCGCCCACCGATGGCCTGACCCTGTGAACAACCCGCAACAGCAGGGAGCCGCCGACCTCGTGGGCCTGCTCATCGGTGCCCCACTCGCCATCATCGGTGTGTTCGTGCTTGTCAGCGCCGGGAGTACACCGGTAGCCATCCTCGGCGGCACTCTGCTGCTTTCGGGAGTGATGCTGGTGTCCACCGCGCTGCTCATCCGAGGGCTACGCCGACGGTGAGGCGGCTCACTCGCCGATCGTCCATCGGACGGGGTCAGTGCTCAGCGGCCGGAGGCAAGAAGACCTCCCAGAGAACTTCGCCGTCGATGAGAGCGGTCGTGGGTGCAAGCCCGGTCCGGCGCGCGACGCGTTCGGAAGCTGTGTGGTCGGGATGAATGGAAGCCCTGATGTGCCGCACGTCGACCGAGCGTAACCAAGTCACGACGGTGGATGCCGCCTCCACGGCGATCCCGCGACCCTGTTGGGGTGGCGTGACCAGCCAGGCGATGTCTGCCACGAGGCCGGCCGTCTCTCGACGGAGGGTGGCCTGCACGAAGCCGATGGCGGGTCCGCCGCCGGCAGGGCGGACGATCCAGTTCAACCAGCCCGCGCTGCCGTCCTCAGACTGGCCCCGGGACTGGCGGCCGTACCGTGCGCCCAGTTCGTCCAGGGTCGGTGGCTCGCCGCCGGTGAAGAGGTAGAGCTCTGGTGGAGCCAGGGTGGTGACCATCTCGCTTGCGTGTTCGACGGCAAGCGGTTCCAGGGCGAGACGATCCGAATCCAAGGGATCAGCCTGTGGCCACGACATGACCCGAGCCTTGCAGATCGCTCGGTCGACCGTCGTCTGCCGGGACGCTGCTCACGTCAGGACAAGTGATCTGGCAGCGGTGCCGGACAACGGCGTTGTGGCGGGTGCTTCGCAGCGCGGGTCGGGACAGACTGGTCGGCAGCCGACAACGAGGTGCGGGCCTCCAGGCGTCCCGCGGTGCCCCTGCGGCACAATGTCACGGGCCGGACGCAGGAGAGCCCGCCACCCCTCGGGATGGCGGGCTCTCCTGTCAGGTGCGCGCGGTCAGGAGGCGCGGCGGGCGCGGGCGGCGCGGCGCTTGAGCGCGCGACGCTCGTCCTCGCTGAGGCCGCCCCAGACACCGGAGTCCTGGTTGTTCTCGAGGGCGTACTGCAGGCACATCTCGGTCACGGTGCACCGAGCGCACACCGACTTGGCCTTCTCGATCTGGTCGACGGCCGGGCCGGTGTTCCCGACGGGGAAGAAGAGCTCGGGGTCTGCGGTGAGGCAGGCAGCCTGGTCACGCCAGTCCATGTGTGGTGCTCCTTGCGGTAGATGCTCGAACGGCAGGCCGCGGCCGTGACTCGGGGGATCGGGACTCTGCACATGCTCATGTGACGTACGGGAGGCTTCCTGTGGGGGAGGAGCCCGCGCGGGGAGAGTTCGACGCCCGCGGAACGCTCGGGGGAGGAGCGTCGAACCACGGGAGACGTACACCACATCGTGCCGTCCAAACGACCTCGGACATCGTTCCATACTGGTATGGCCAAATCAAGGGTTTCACTGCTGGAGGATCGCTGTGCCTGACACCACCACGGACGACGAACTCGTCCCCCGGAGGCGGCCCGCTGCACTCCTCGTGCTCGTCGCCGTCGTCGGGCTCGAGTTCCTCGCGATGGCCGCCGTGACGGTCTTCCTGCTCGTCGAACTCCTCACGACCCCGGCAGCGGGCATCGCGTCCGGGATCGCCCTGCTCGTCCTCGCGGTGCTCGCGACCGTGTGGCTCGGCGCGATGGTGGCCGGACTCCGCCGCGGCCGCGCCTGGGTGCGCAGCGGTGTGGTCGTCTGGCAGGTCCTGCAGGGCGCCCTGGCGATCGGGGCGTTCCAGGGCGAGTCGCGGGTGGCGTCCGTCGGGTGGGCGCTGCTCATCCCGGCGCTGCTCGGCATCACGCTCGTGCTCAGCCGGCCGGTGACCGCGGCACTCGTGCGCCGGGACTGAGCGGCGCCGGGACTGAGCGGCGACCTGCCCGAGCGACGCCGGGAGCGTGCGGCGACGGGCCCGAGCAGCACCGGGAGGCGGGCCGTCAGACCAGGCCGAGCTTCTTCCGCAGGCTCGCCACGTGGCCGGTGGCCTTGACGTTGTAGAGCGGCAGCTGGACGCGGCCCTCCTCGTCGACGACGATCGTCGACCGGATGGTGCCGGTGACGATCTTGCCGTAGTTGTTCTTCTCACCCCATGCCCCGTACGCGCGGTGTACGGCGAGATCGGGGTCGCTCAGCAGCGGGAAGCTCAGCGCCTGCTCGGAGTGGAAGCGCTGCAGGGCGGGCAGCTCGTCCTTCGAGACGCCGAGGACCTCGTAGCCGGCGGCCTGGAGCGACGACATGTTGTCGCGGAAGTCGCAGGCCTCGGTGGTGCAGCCCGGGGTGGACGCCGCGGGGTAGAAGTACACGATCACCTTCCGTCCGCGGAGGTCCGCGAGTGCGTGCTCGGTGCCGTCCTGGTCGGGGAGGGCGAAGTCGGGGGCGGTGTCGCCGGCGGCGAGACGGTCGCTCAAGTGGGGCTCCTGTTCGTCCGGTGCCGCGAGTGGTCAACGGCACGCAGAAGTCATGCTATTGTTGATTCCCGTCGCGGGGCGCACGCCGAAGCGGCAGGACAACTCAACACCACGCACCTCTAGCTCAATTGGCAGAGCAACTGACTCTTAATCAGTGGGTTCTCGGTTCAAGTCCGAGGGGGTGCACCAACCGAAGACCCCGACCGATCCGGTCGGGGTCTTCGTCGTCGTACCGGCGTTCCACGCCCCGTGCCTCGCGAGACCGTCGTGCCCGACACGCCCGACCCGGTTCCGGGCGCCATCCTGATCGGACGGTTCCGGTTCCGGTGCCGGTCCCGGTCCCGGTGCCGGCGCTGCGTCACCCGTCGGACAGCTCCACCACCCGCTCCTCGCCGACCACCGCGTCGAGCCCGCCCGACGACACCGCCGCCAACTCCGCCCGGAGTGCTGCGATCCCGTCGCTCGGCACCCACACCTCGAACGTCGCCTCGGCGCCGTAGACCGTCGCGCCGGAGGTGGCGTCGTGCCGCTGCACCCACGCGCGCAGGGCGTTGTCCACCCGTCCCGCGTCGGCGTGCGGGACCGCCACGGTCACCTGCGTCCGGGCGGCGCGGCGGACGACCTCCGCCCGGTCGAGGGTCTCGGACACCGAGGTCGAGTAGGCCCGGACCAGCCCACCGGCACCGAGCTTCACGCCGCCGAACCACCGGCTGACGACCACGACGACGTCGGTGAGGTCCCGCCGACGGAGGACCTCGAGCATCGGGACGCCCGCGGTGCCCGACGGTTCACCGTCGTCGGAGGACCGGGCCTGGTCCCCGCGGACGCCGGTGACCATCGCGGTGCAGTGGTGCCGGGCGTCCCACGAGCGACGGCGGACGTCCGCGATGACGGCCTCCGCCGCCGCCGGGTCCGCGGCGGGGTGCGCGAGGGTGACGAACCGGGAGCGCGACACGACGATCTCGTGCTCGACCGGGCCGGCGATGGAAGCGGGGTACCGGCGGGACACCCGTCCGAGGGTAGTGGCGCAGTAGGGTGGTCGGGCATGGGATCGAAGGGGGCGACGATGACGGGATCGGTGCCGAAGGGCGGCGTGCTCGACGCGGGGGAGCTCGCGCGACGGCTCAACCTGCTGCTCGACTTCGAGGAGTCGCAGCGTGGTGCACCCGTGCCCTTCGCGGAGATCGAGCAGTACGTGGCCGACCGCGGCGGTTCGCTCTCGCGCGCGAAGTGGACCTACATGGTGTCCGGTGACGGGCGGCGGAACAGCGACACCCGACTGCTGCGCCTGCTCGCGGGCTTCTTCGAGGTCGACGACCGTTTCCTGCTCGAGGACAGCGAACTGCCCGAGCGCATCGGCGCGCAACTCGCCCTCGTGCGGGCCGTCCGTTCGGCCCGGGTGAGCGGCTTCGCAGCGCGGACCTTCCCCGGTGAACTCTCGCCGGAGGCCCTCCGCCGCATCGCCGAGGTCATCGAGCAGGAGTCGCGCAGCGGCGGTGCGGTGTGACCGCGCCGACGCTGGTCGACCGGTTCTGGCAGCTGGGCGAGGACGCGGGCTGGACCGGGATCGACGACGCCGTGGCGGCGGCCGAGGACCTCGTCGGCAAGCCGATCACCGTCCGCGAGGAGTCGTTCTTGGCCGACGAGCCGGTGTGCGGCTTCGTCGCGACGCTGGAGCACCGTCACCTCGTGATGATCTCCCCGACGCCGTCCCCGACCTTCCGCGCGTTCGTCATCGGACACGAGCTCGGCCACGTCCTGCACGGACACCACGAGACCGCGCCGCAGGCCGCCGCCATCCGGAGCCTCATCCCGGACCTGCCCGAGTACAAGGTCGAACGGGCCCTCGCCCGCGGGCTCTTCGAGAACGAGTACGAGCGCGAGGCCGAGCTCTTCGCCGACCGGCTCGCGCAGCTGATCCGCGGCCACCGCGAACGTCCCAGTGCGTTCCGCGGGGTCTTCGGGTGATCCTCGCCGTCGTCCAGGCGGTCCTGCTCGTCGTCGGGGCGGTCGTCCTCTCCGTCGTGCAACGCGGGCAGGACCGGACGCTGGCACTGACGTTCCTGCTGTTCTCGGGCACGGTCGTCGCCGGCGTCGACCCCCTGTACCGCGCCGTCGACCCGCTGCTCGGCGGACGGAACGTCCTGACCCTCGTGTGCGACGTCCTGATGGCGGCGGGGACGAGCACGCTGCTCTGGGGCGTCGCGAAGGCCGTGGGAGCGGCACGGCCGTGGATGCGCAGGGCGGTCGTCGCGTCGTGCTCCGTCGTGGTCATCGCCGTCGTGACGGCGTTCGTGCTGCTCGACCCGGTCCGGACGACCACGACGTTCATGCTCGCCGTCGGTGCGCAGCCCCTCGCGGCGGTCTACTCGATCGTGCAGACGACGTACCTGGGGGTGGCGCTCGGCGCCACCGGGCTCATCTGCGTGCTGCGCATCCGGGAGGCCCGGACCGGTCCGGACCGCGTCGGTCTGTGGGCGCTCGTCGCCGGCGGGGTCTTCGGCGTCGTCCGCATGGTGGTCGTCGCGGTGATGGACCTGGCCCACGTCGCCGGCCGGGTCGACGTCACGCGGGCGCTCGCCCTGCCGTACGACGTCACGACACCGGGCGCGGTGCTGCTCGTCGCATCCGGCATGCTCCTGCTCGTCCTCGGCCACCGGCTCTGGCAGAGCAGACGGACCCGGGCGCTGCAGGATGCCCTCCGCCGTCTCGAACCGGTCCACGCCCGACTCGGCACCGACAACGAGTACCCCGACTCCGACGACCCCGCGACCCGGCTCAGCCGTCTCATCGTCGAGGTGAACGACGGCGCCCGTCGACACCGCACACCGCTCAGCCCGGCCGACCAGGCAGCGCTCGCAGAGGCGGAAGCGGTCCTCGCGGGCACCTGACCCCGGGGCCGACCACCCGGTCGTGTACGCTCTGTAGCACGTGCTACACCCGGTGTTGTCGCGGGTCTCGGCCGGTCGTGGGGGGCGGCCGAGGCCCGGGCGTAGGATCGTCGGGTGCTCGTCTTCGCTGCAGTGGTCCTGATCGTCGGCGCCGTCTTCAACGTGGTCGCGTGGCCGCGCTTCTTCCAGCGCGTCGCGAAGGACTCCCGCGCCCGGGACGCCGCGGGCCGCCCGACGACGTTCTGGCGCGTGCACTTCGTGCTGCTGCTCATCGCGCTGGTGATCGCGGTGGCCTCCGTGCTCGCCGCGGTGCTGCTGCTGGTCTGACGCCCGCCCGCCGCTGCCGGCGACGTCGCTACGACGCGGGCGGGAGTGGCGCACCGAGCGCCGAGCGCAACGCGACGTCGGCGACCGCCTCGTCGGCGGGGGAGAGCAACACCCGCCAGACGTCGTCCGGCGTGACGAACTCGACGCAGACCGCGTCGTCGTCGCACTCCTCGATCCGCCACCCCTGCACGGCGTCCATCGGGACCGGGAGCAGCGCGTCGCGCTCGAAGCTCGTCTCCGCGGTGACCCGGTCACGGAACACCCGCACCCGGCACGTGGCGCCACGCCAGGTGTGCTGCAGGTCGAGCGTCGGGAGAACAGGAGAGTCCGGCACCCGCTGATCGTACCGGCGGGTGCCGGACCCGTGCCACGTCGGGGGGTCAGCTGCGGCCGTCGCCGTCCATGTGCTCGGTGGACCGCCGCACCTGCGCGGCCGGGTCGCGGCCGGTGATCGGGTACGGACCGGTGACGCCCTGGCGCAGCGAGGCGATGCGGAGGATCCGGTCACGCTGCAGGAACCAACCGACGACCAGCAGCGGGATGACGACGACCAGCGAGGCGATCGTGTACGTCCCGACCGGGTAGTCGATCGCCATGAGCACGATCACCGACGCGAGGAACGCCAGCGTCAGCCAGCTCGTGACGGGAGCCCCGGGCAGCCGGAACGTCGGTTCCTTCGCCAGCCCCTGCTTGGCCCACTGCCGCAGCTTCATCTGGCAGAGGATGATCGTGCCCCACGCCGTGATGATGCCGAGGCTGGCGATGTTCAGGGCGATCTCGAACGCCTGTCCCGGCACGAAGTAGTTCAGGACGACACCGGCGACGGTGAAGGCCGCGGTGAGCAGGATGCCGGCGTACGGCACGCCGCCCTTCGACATCTTCGTGGTCCACTTCGGCGCCGAGCCGTTCATGCCCATCGAGTGCAGCGCGCGGCCGGTCGAGTACAGTCCGGCGTTCAGGGACGACAGCGCCGCGGTGAGCACGACGAAGTTCATGATCGACCCGACGACGACCCCCACCTGCGGGTTCCCGATCGACGAGAAGAACGTGACGAAGGGGCTCTCGCCCTCCTTGTACGCCGTGTACGGCAGCAGGATCGACAGGAGGACGATCGAGCCGACGTAGAAGACCGCGATGCGGAAGACGACGGAGTTGATCGCGCGCGGGATGACCTTCTCGGTGTCCTGGGTCTCGCCCGACGCGGTGCCGACGAGCTCGATCGCGGCGTAGGCGAACACGACGCCCTGGATGACGAGGACGGCCGGCAGGACGCCGTTCGGCAGGAGCCCGCCGTTGTCGCCCCAGATCGAGAAGCCGGTCCGGACCGCCTCGCCGCCGGTCTCCACCGGGAACGCGAAGACGAGCCAGACGATCGCGACGACCAGGAACGCGACGAGCGCGGCGACCTTGATGAGCGCGAACCAGAACTCGAGTTCGCCGAACACCTTCACCGCGACCATGTTCGCGGCCAGGACGACGACCAGGGCGATGAGTGCGAGGAGCCACTGCGGGGCCGCGGTGAACGCCGACCAGTACTTCAGGTAGACCGCGACGGCCGTCGTGTCCACGATCGAGGTCATCGCCCAGTTGAGGAAGTACATCCACCCCGCGGCGTAGGCGAACTTCTCGCCGTAGAACTCGCGGGCGTACGAGATGAACGACCCGGAGGAGGGCCGGTGCAGCACGAGCTCCCCGAGTGCCCGGAGGATGAAGAAGGCGAACACGCCCGCGATCAGGTACGTCACCGCGAGGGCGGGACCGGCGGTGTGGAGCCGGCCACCGGCACCGAGGAACAGGCCCGTCCCGATCGCGCCACCGATGGCGATCATCTGCAGTTGCCGGGGCTTCAGCCCGTGCTGGTAGCCCTCCTGCTCGTGCGAGAAGTCGTTCGCCGGAGCGCGGTCGACCCCCGTGTCGTTCTTCGCTGTCATGGCCGACACGCTACCGCCGCACGTCCGACCCGGGCGCCCGACGGCCTCCGCACCTCGTCCCACCGCGCCCGATGGCCTTCCCGCGGCCCGCTCCCTGGCCGCCGCCTGGACGACGAGTGACGCGGGACCCACCACGATGGACGGATGGACATCTTCCTCCGACTCCTCGTCGCGATCGGGATCGCCCTGCTCGTCACGGCCGTCGCGTCACTCGTCCTGCACCTGGTCTTCCGGGCGCTCGGTCGGCGGGAACGCTGGGCTGCCGCGCTCTCCCGGCGCACGAAGCACCCGACCCGCACCACACTGCTCCTCGCCATGCTCTGGACGGCGTTCAGCACGAGCATCCCGCGCGACGCCGAACGGTTCCCGTGGCGGGACGAGGTGTCGCACGTCTTCCTCATCGCGATGATCGGCGTCGGGTGCTGGTTGGCCTGCGAGCTCGCGATCTTCCTCGAGAGCCTCGGGCTGCACAAGTACCGCGTGGACGTCCCCGACAACCGGGTCGCCCGCCGGGTGCGCACGCAGGTGCTCATCATCCGGCGACTGACCGTCGCCGTCCTCGTCATCATCGCCGTCGGTGCGATCCTGCTCACCTTCCCCGGGGTGGAGGCCGCCGGCGCGAGCGTCCTGGCGAGTGCCGGGCTCCTCTCGGTGATCGCCGGTCTCGCCGCGCAGACGATGCTCGGCAACGTGTTCGCAGGGATGCAGCTCGCGTTCTCCGGTTCGATCCGGGTCGACGACGTCGTCGTGGTGGAGACGCAGTGGGGCCGGATCGAGGAGATCACCCTCACCTACGTGGTCGTGCACCTGTGGGACGACCGGCGGTTCGTGCTGCCCTCGACCTACTTCACGAGCACCCCGTTCGAGAACTGGACACGCACGGGCAGCGAGCTGCTCGGCGCGGTCGAGTTCGACCTCGACTGGCGGGTGAGCCCGTCAGAGATGCGCGACGAGCTGGACCGCATCCTCGAGACGAGCACGATCTGGGACGGCCGCACCAAGGTGCTGCAGGTCACGGACGCCGTCGGGGGATTGGTGCGCGTCCGTATCCTCGTCACCGCGCCCGATGCCGGCGGCCTGTTCGACCTCCGGTGCTACGTCCGCGAGGAGATGGTGGAGTGGATGCAGCGCCAGCACCCGGAGGCACTCCCGCTGCAGCGCGTCCAGCTCACCGACCCGGTGCAGGAGCGCGCGGCACCGCGCCGGCCGCGGCGCGAGAACGACTCCCAGCTGTTCGGTGAGGGCGACGAACGCTCCGCCCTGTTCACCGGTCCGATCCAGACCTCGGGCATCCGCGCCGAGGACGTCCCGCCCGAGCGGCGCTGACCAGCTGCCCCATGACGGACGGGAGGCCCGCTACCAGCTGGTAGCGGGCCTCCTGTCAGTCGTGTGGTGCCGTCAGCGCGCGGCGCGCTGCTTCGCCTTCACCGCACGGTCGTCCTCGACGACCGTGCCGACCGCCACGATCGTGGTCGAGAGCCAGGCCACCCAGGTCAGGGCGAGCCGCCAGTCACGCGGTCCACGCCTGGTCGTCTGCAGCACGCTGTAGCCGCTGATGAGCGAGCCCCACACCGCACCGCTGAACATGAACTTCCGCACGGGTTCCTCCTGTCGTCGTCCGGCCCACGTTACCGGGCGGTACATTGGAGCGCCGCCGGGCGCACAGGGACCGCCGGCCATCCCAGCAAGGAGTCGCATCGTGCGCCAAGCCGTCATCGGAGCCGTCCTGCTCGCCGTCGGGGCGGTGTGCGTCGCACTCGGGTTGCTGCCGCTGCCCGAACTCGCGGCGCTCGCGGAGCGGGTTCTGCCGGTGCTCGGCTTCGTCCTCGGGCTGACGATCGTCTCCGAGCTCGCCGCGGACGCGGGCGTCTTCGACCGGCTCGCCGACCTCGCCGCGCGGGCCGGCGGCGGACGGACGATCGGCCTGTGGGCCGCGGTCGTCGTGCTCGCCGTGGTGTGCACGGTGTTCCTGTCGATCGACACCACCGCGGTCCTGTTGACACCGATCGTCATCACGCTCGCGCGCCGGGTCGGGCTGCCGCCGATGCCCTTCGCCCTCACCACCGTCTGGCTCGCGAACACGGCATCGCTGCTGCTGCCGGTGTCGAACCTGACGAACCTGCTCGCGGTGGACGGCATCGGACTCGACGGGCCGCTGCCGTTCGCCGGGTTGATGGTGTGGGCGGCGCTCGCCGGGGTCGTCGTGCCCTGCGCGGTGCTGCTCGTGGTGTTCCGTCGCTCGCTGTTCGGGCGCTACACGCCGGTCGGGCTGCGGAAGGCGTCCGATCCGGTCTTCTCCTGGGCGGCGTCCGTCGTCCTCGTCGCCCTGGTCGTGGCCCTGACCGCGGGGGTCGAGGTCTGGGTCGCCGCCGTCCTCGCGGCGCTCGTGCTCATCGGGGTCGCGGCGTGGCGGGCACCCTCGGAGCTCAAGCCGTCCCGCGTGCCCTGGTCCACGCTCGTGTTCGCCGCCGGGCTCTTCGTCGTCGTCGAGACCCTGCACGCCACCGGGGTCACCGACCCGATCGTCCAGGCGGTCGGCGGGGGCACCGGGACCGGTCCGCTGCTGCTCCTCGGCGGGGCAGGGGCCGTCGCGGCGAACGCGATCGACAACCTGCCCGCCTACCTGGTGCTCGAACCGGCCGCGGGGCACGAGGCCCTGCGGTACGCGGCGCTGCTCGTCGGCGTGAACGCCGGGTGTCTCATCACGCCGTGGGCCTCGCTCGCAACGCTGCTGTGGCACGCGCGGCTCACGGCCGAGGGCATCCACCTGTCGTGGGGGCGCTACATCGCCCTCGGGTGCGTGGTCGCGCCGCTCACCGTCGTCGCGGGCGTGCTGGCGCTGCAGATCTGATCCGTCGTGCCCGGCGCGCTCGCGGTGCCGGCGCTCAGAGCCAGTCGCGGTGCTTGAACGACCGGTAGAGGACCAGCGACGTCACCACGGTGAGCGCGAGCGACGCCCACAGCCCGCTCCACTCGCCCTCGCCGGGGAACTCCACGTTCTGCCCGAAGAAGCTCGTGATGCCGGTCGGGATGGCGATGATCGCCGCCCAGCTCGTCACCTTCTTCATGACGGTGTTCTGCCGGTTCGACGCCAGGTTCAGGTTCGTCTCCAGGACGCTGGAGACCGCGTCGCGCTGCTGCTCGACGGTGTCCGCGATCGACACGAGGTGGTCCTCCACATCGCGGAAGTACGGGCGGACCCCGTCGACGATCGTCTCGGCGTCACCGTGCAGCAGCGACCCCACGCTGTCCCGGGTGGGGACGACGAGCCGGCGCAGCACGCCGAGCGCCTTCCGGAGCCGGAACGAGCGCCGCTGGATCTGCTGCTCGCGCGGGTCCCCGTTCTCGAACAGGTCGTCCTCGAGCGCGTCGATGTCCCGCTCGATCGTCTCGAGGACGCTCGTGGCGTGGTCGACGACCGTGTCGAGCAGGCCCCACAGCAGCCACGGGACCCCGTGGTCGGCGAGGTCGCTGTTGGCGTCCCACCGGCGCTGGACCGCGGAGGTGTCGAAGTCGGCGCCGTGGATCGTCACGAGCGCGTGGGAGGTGACGAACGCCTTCACCTCGTGGGTGACGAGTCCACCGTCCTCGCCGGGGCCGTGCGCGTCGTAGACGACGAGGAACAGGCTGTCCCGGTACCGGTCGAGCTTCGGGCGTTGCCCGCGCTCCACGGCGTCCTCGACGGCGAGGGCGTGGATACCGAGCTCGCCCTCGACCTGCTCGAGGTCGGCCGGTGTCGGATCCGTGAAGTCGACCCAGACGAAGGCGCCGTCGCGGGCGACCAGTTCCGACACGTGTCCGACCGGGAAGTCCTGCTCCGCCGGCGACCCGTCCTGCCAGCAGCGCGTGCTCACCATGGGGCGAGCCTAGTGAGGCGGTCCGGTGGCACCCGACGGTCTGGGCGCTCCGGTGCCCGTCCGTGAACATCCGCTCAGCCCGGTCGACCGGTCGCTGGTAGTTTCGGGGTCGACGCCCCGGCAGGCCGCCGGGCAGGAACGGAGCACCCGCCACCCATGCCCGCAGACCGCACGGACAGCACCCGGTACGCATTCATCGTCGCCTCGAACCGACTGCCCGTCGACCGGGTGGTCGAGGAGGACGGTTCGGAGGGCTGGCGGCACTCTCCCGGCGGCCTGGTCACGGCGCTCGAGCCGGTGATGCGCCAGAACGACGGGGCCTGGGTGGGGTGGGTCGGCCAGCCGGACGTCACGGTCGAGCCGTTCGACAACGAGGGCATCCACATCGTCCCGGTCCCGCTCAGCGCAGACGACGTGCAGGAGTACTACGAGGGCTTCAGCAACGACACACTGTGGCCCCTGTACCACGACGTCATCGAGCACCCGAGCTACCACCGCGACTGGTGGAACGCGTACAAGCGTGTGAACCAGCGCTTCGCGGAGCAGGTCGCCGAGATCGCCGAGCAGGACGGCATCGTCTGGGTGCAGGACTACCAGCTGCAGCTCGTGCCGGCGCTCCTGCGCACCCTGCGTCCCGACCTGACGATCGGGTTCTTCAACCACATCCCGTTCCCGCCGGTCGGCATCTACGCCCAGCTGCCCTGGCGCGCGCAGATCCTGGACGGCCTGCTCGGTGCGGACGTCATCGGGTTCCAGCGGCAGGACGACGCGAGCGACTTCCTCCGTGCGGTGCGGCACATCAAGGGCTACACGACGAAGGGCTCGATCGTCGACGTCCCGGTGGACGACCCGCAGGCACCGCGGAGCCGCAAGGGCGTCACCGTGCGGCACGTCGAGGCCCGGCACTTCCCGATCTCGATCGACGCCGAGAGCTTCGAGGAGATCGCCCGCCGTCCCGAGGTGCAGCAGCGCGCGAAGGAGATCCGCGACGGTCTCGGCAACCCCACGACCGTCCTGCTCGGCGTCGACCGGCTCGACTACACGAAGGGCATCCGCCACCGCATCAAGGCGTTCGGCGAGCTCGTCGAGGACGGCCGCCTCGCGGTGGAGGACGCCGCGCTCATCCAGGTCGCCAGCCCGAGCCGGGAGCGCGTCGACACCTACCGGATGCTCCGCGACGAGATCGAGCTCACCGTGGGACGCATCAACGGCGACCTCGGCGTCATCGGCCACCAGCCGATCTCGTACCTGCACCACGGCTACCCCCGCGAGGAGATGGTGGCGCTCTACCTCGCCGCCGACATCATGCTCGTCACGGCGCTCCGCGACGGCATGAACCTCGTCGCGAAGGAGTACGTCGCGAGTCGCTTCGACAACGACGGCGTGCTCATCCTCTCCGAGTTCGCCGGTGCCGCCGACGAGCTCAAGCAGGCCGTCATCGTCAACCCGCACGACATCGGGGCGCTGAAGGACTCCATCCAGCGTGCGATCGAGATGCCCCGACGGGAGCGCTCGACGCGCATGCGGGCTCTGCGCAAGCGCGTGCGGGACAACGACGTGGCGCGGTGGTCCCGCTCCTTCCTCGAAGCGCTCGACCGCCACGCGCCGAAGAGCGCCCAGATCGACCCGGACGCGGCCGGCCAGGGGGAGCCGCACCGCGAGGCACCGACCGACGGCACGTCGATCTTCGACCAGGACGCCCAGACCGCGCGCGCCGCCGAGGACACCCGGGAGGACCGCGATGCCTGACCGGACGACGGAGACCGGTCTCGCCCAGGCGCTCGAGACGCTCGCGGCTGCGCCGCGACTGCTCGTGGCGCTCGACTTCGACGGCACGCTCGCGCCCTTCGCCGACGACCCCGCACGGGTGGGTGCGCTGCCCGGCAGTTGGGCCGCCGTCCTCACCCTGCAGCGCGCGCGGGACACGGAGGTCGTGCTCGTGTCCGGACGGCCGCTCGGCAGCCTGGCAGCGGTGTCCCACGCGCCGGAGACCATGGCGCTGATCGGCTCGCACGGCGTCGAGTGGCGTGTCGACGGCCACGACGAGGCCGCGCTGACCGAAGAAGAGACCGCCAGGGTCGCCCGGATCGGCGCGGCACTCGACGCGGTCGGTGCCCGCCACCCCGGCGTCGTCATCGAGCACAAGCCGGCGGGCCACGGCGTGCACACCCGGCGGGTGAGCGCGGAGGAGGCCGCCGCGACGAACGCCGAGGCGAGCCGTGCCGCGCACGACGCCGACCCCGGCGTGCTCGAGCGCGGGGGCAAGGACATCCTCGAGTTCGCGGTCCGCCACGTCACGAAGGGCGACGCGATCGACCGCCTCCGGGAGCTCCGAGGAGCGGACGCGGTGTTCTTCGCCGGCGACGACGTCACCGACGAGGACGGCTTCCGGGTGCTCCGCGACGGCGACGTCGGCGTGAAAGTGGGGGAGGGGGACACCCTGGCCGCCCACCGTGTCGCCGATCCGACAGCCCTGACCGACGTGCTCAAGCAGCTCGGACGACTCCGGGCCACGCGCTGACCGAGGGCGCAACACGATGCAGACGCATGGTGTTGCGCCACTGGTATCCCAAACGGTCCTAGACTCTGGACATGCCTGACATCGACGTGAAGCCGCGCAGCAGGGTCGTCACCGACGGGATCGAAGCAACCACTTCGCGTGGCATGCTGCGGGCCGTCGGGATGGGCGACGAGGACTGGGAGAAGCCGCAGATCGGCATCGCCTCGTCCTGGAACGAGATCACCCCCTGCAACCTCTCCCTCGACCGCCTCGCCCAGGGCGCCAAGGAAGGCGTCCACGGCGGCGGCGGGTACCCGCTGCAGTTCGGCACCATCTCCGTGTCGGACGGCATCTCGATGGGCCACGAGGGCATGCACTTCTCGCTCGTGTCGCGTGAGGTCATCGCCGACAGCGTCGAGACGGTCGTCAGCGCGGAGCGCCTGGACGGCACCGTCCTGCTCGCCGGCTGCGACAAGTCCCTGCCGGGCATGCTCATGGCCGCCGCGCGCCTCGACCTGGCGAGCGTGTTCCTCTACGCCGGGTCGGTCATGCCGGGCTACGTCAAGCAGGCCGACGGGTCGATGAAGGAAGTCACGATCATCGACTCCTTCGAGGGTGTCGGTGCGTGCAAGGCCGGCACGATGACCGAGGAAGAGCTCAAGGAGATCGAGTGCGCGATCGTCCCCGGTGAGGGCGCCTGCGGTGGCATGTACACCGCGAACACGATGGCGAGCCTGGCCGAGGCGCTCGGCATGTCGCTCCCCGGCTCCGCCGCGCCGCCGAGTGCCGACCGCCGCCGCGACTACTACGCGCACCGCTCGGGCGAAGCCGTCGTGAACATGCTCCGTCTGGGACTGACCGCCCGGCAGATCCTGACGCGCGAGGCCTTCGAGAACGCCATCACCGTGCTCATGGCCCTCGGTGGGTCGACGAACGCCGTGCTGCACCTCCTCGCGATCGCCCACGAGGCCGAGGTCGAGCTCACCCTCGACGACTTCAACCGCATCGGCTCGAAGGTCCCGCACCTCGCCGACATGAAGCCCTTCGGCAAGTACGTCATGGTCGACGTCGACCGCAACGGCGGCATCCCGGTGATCATGAAGGCCCTGCTCGAGGCCGGCCTGCTGCACGGCGACTGCATGACCGTCACGGGCAAGACGGTCGCCGAGAACCTGGCGGCGATCGACCCGCCCGAGCTCGATGGCGAGGTCTTCCGGAAGATCGACAACCCGATCCACGCGACCGGTGGCCTGACGATCCTGCAGGGTTCGTTCGCACCGGAGGGTGCCGTCGTCAAGACGGCCGGCTTCGACGCCTCCGTGTTCGAGGGGCCCGCGCGGGTGTTCGACCGCGAGCGTGCCGCGATGGACGCCCTCACCGAGGGCCGCATCCAGAAGGGCGACGTCGTGGTCATCCGCTACGAGGGCCCCAAGGGCGGACCGGGCATGCGCGAGATGCTGGCCATCACGGCGGCCATCAAGGGCGCCGGCCTCGGCAAGGATGTACTACTGTTGACGGACGGTCGATTCTCAGGCGGCACAACCGGCCTCTGCATCGGCCACATCGCACCGGAAGCCGTGGACGCAGGTCCAGTGGCCTTCGTGCGCGATGGCGACCGCATCCGTGTCGACATCGCGGCTCGCTCGCTCGACCTACTGGTCGACGACGCCGAGCTGGAATCCCGCCGAGCAGGCTGGGAACCGTTGCCCCCGCGCTACACCCGCGGAGTCCTCGCGAAGTACGCCAAGCTCGTCCAGTCCGCCGCCCTCGGCGCGGTCACGGGCTGACGTCGACACCCGACACATCGCCATCCCTCCAGGCAAGGAACCGTTCATGCCCACGGAAGCTACACCGCTGTCCGCTGCCGGAGCACGTCGCTCACCAGAGGTCCTGACCGGCTCGGGAGCCGTCCTCCGGACGCTCGAGCACCTCGGGATCACCGACGTCTTCGGCCTGCCCGGCGGCGCCATCATCCCGTTCTACGACGAGCTCATGGCGTCGACGACCATCCGCCACATCCTGGTCCGGCACGAGCAGGGCGCCGGCCACGCCGCCGAGGGCTACGCGTCCTCGTCCGGCAAGGTCGGCGTCGCGATCGCGACGTCCGGCCCCGGTGCGACGAACCTCGTCACCGCGATCGCCGACGCCTACATGGACTCCGTGCCGTTCATCGCGATCACCGGGCAGGTCTTCTCGACCCTGATGGGGACGGACGCCTTCCAGGAAGCCGACATCGTCGGGATCACGATGCCGATCACGAAGCACTCGTTCCTCGTCACGAAGCCCGAGGACATCCCCGCCACGATCGCCGCCGCGCACCAGATCGCGACGACCGGTCGGCCCGGCCCGGTGCTCGTGGACATCACCAAGGACGCGCAGCAGATGTCGGCGCCGTACATCTGGCCGCCGAAGATCGACCTGCCGGGCTACCGTCCGGTCACGAAGGCACACGGCAAGCAGATCACCGCCGCCGCGCAGCTGCTCGCCGAGTCGAGCCGCCCGGTCCTGTACGTCGGCGGCGGAGTCATCCGTGCCGGTGCCTCCCCGGAACTCCTGCGCTTCGCCGAGGCGACGGGCGCGCCGGTGGTCACGACGCTCATGGCGCGCGGTGCGTTCCCGGACTCGCACCCGCAGCACCTCGGCATGCCGGGCATGCACGGCACCGTGCCCGCGGTCCTCGGGCTCCAGGAGAGCGACCTCATCATCGCGCTCGGCGCCCGCTTCGACGACCGTGTGACCGGGAAGGCCGACGAGTTCGCCCCGGACGCCAAGGTCGTGCACGTCGACATCGACCCGGCCGAGATCTCGAAGATCCGCTTCGCCGACGTGCCGATCGTCGGGGACGCGAAGGTCGTGCTGGCGGACCTGCTCGAGGCGTGGGCCGCCGTCGACCAGTCCGAGCGGGCCTCCACGGCCGACTGGTGCGCGCACCTCGACAAGATCCGTGCCGACTTCCCGCTCGGGTACGTCGAGCCGCAGGACGGCCTCATCGCACCGCAGCACGTCATCCGCCGCATCGGCGAGATGACCGGACCGGAGGGCGTGTTCGCCTCCGGTGTCGGGCAGCACCAGATGTGGTCGGCACAGTTCATCCAGTACGAGCGCCCGAACGCGTGGCTCAACTCCGGCGGCGCCGGCACGATGGGCTACTCCGTCCCCGCAGCCATGGGTGCCAAGGTCGCCCAGCCGGACCGAGTGGTCTGGGCGATCGACGGTGACGGCTGCTTCCAGATGACCAACCAGGAGCTCGCGACCTGCGTCATCAACGACATCCCGATCAAGGTCGCGGTGATCAACAACTCGTCGCTCGGCATGGTGCGGCAGTGGCAGACGTTGTTCTACGACGGCCGGCACTCGTTCACCGACCTGCAGACCGGGCACGGCACCCGCCGCGTGCCGGACTTCGTCAAGCTCGCGGACGCCTACGGAGCCCTCGGCATCCGGGTCGAGCGTCCCGAGGACATCGACGCCGCGATCCAGCTCGCGCTCGACACCAACGACCGCCCGGTCGTCATCGACTTCGTGGTCAGCCGCGACTCGATGGTCTGGCCGATGGTCCCGCAGGGTGTCGGCAACTCCTCCATCCAGTACGCCCGCGAACTCGCGCCCACCTGGGACGACGAGGACGCCGACATGACGGGGGAGCCCGCATGAGCCACGTCCTGTCCCTCCTCGTGGAGGACAAGCCGGGTCTGCTGACCCGTGTCGCCGGGCTGTTCGCCCGACGCGGCTTCAACATCGAGTCGCTCGCCGTCGGCAGCACCGAGGTGGACGGCCTGAGCCGCATCACCGTGGTGGTCGACGTCGAGGACCTGCCGCTCGAGCAGGTGACGAAGCAGCTCAACAAGCTCGTCAACGTCATCAAGATCGTGGAGCTCGACTTCCCCCAGTCGGTGCAGCGCGAACACATGCTCGTGAAGGTGCGTGTCGACAACCAGACCCGGTCCGCGGTGCTCGACGCCGTGACGCTGTTCCGGGCGCAGGTCGTCGACGTCGCCACCGACTCGCTCGTCGTCGAGGTGACCGGTGACCCCGGCAAGATCCAGGCGATCCTGCGCGTCCTCGAGCCCTACGGCATCAAGGAGCTGGCCCGCGCCGGCCTCCTCGGCATGGGCCGCGGACCGAAGAGCATCACCGACCGGGTGCGCTGAGCACCGGTCAGCCAGAGACCACCGAACCAAGGAGATCACGCACCGTGACTGACATCGTGTACGACGCCGACGCCGACCTCAGCCTCATCCAGGGCAAGAAGGTCGCGGTCATCGGCTACGGGTCGCAGGGCCACGCCCACGCCCTCAACCTCCGCGACTCCGGCGTCGAGGTCAAGATCGGCCTCAAGGAGGGCTCGAAGAGCCGCCAGAAGGCCGAAGAGGCCGGCTTCGAGGTGCTGACCCCGGCCGACGCCACCGCGTGGGCCGACGTCGTCGTCATCCTCACCCCGGACCAGGTGCAGCGGATCGTCTACAAGGACGACATCGCCCCGAACCTCAAGCAGGGTGCGACGCTCGTCTTCGGTCACGGCTTCAACATCCGCTACGGCTACATCGAGGCGCCGGAGGGCGTGGACGTCTCGCTCGTCGCGCCGAAGGGCCCGGGGCACACCGTCCGCCGCGAGTACGAGGCCGGCCGTGGTGTCCCGGTCATCGTCGCGGTCGAGGTCGACGCGTCCGGCAGCGCCTGGGACCTCGCCTGGTCCTACTCCAAGGCCATCGGCGGTCTGCGCTCCGGCGGCATCAAGACCACGTTCACCGAGGAGACCGAGACCGACCTGTTCGGTGAGCAGGCCGTCCTCTGCGGTGGCACGTCGCAGCTCATCCAGTACGGCTTCGAGACCCTGGTCGAGGCGGGCTACCAGCCGCAGATCGCCTACTTCGAGGTCCTGCACGAGCTCAAGCTCATCGTCGACCTCATCTGGGAGGGCGGCCTCACCAAGCAGCGCTGGTCGATCTCCGACACCGCCGAGTTCGGCGACTACGTCTCCGGCCCGCGCGTGATCTCGCCCGAGGTCAAGGAGAACATGAAGGCGGTCCTCGCCGACATCCAGGACGGCACCTTCGCGAAGCGCTTCATCGAGGACCAGGACGCCGGTGCCCCGGAGTTCCAGGCCCTCCGCGAGAAGGGCGAGGGGCACCCGGTCGAGGCGACCGGCCGCGAGCTCCGCAAGCTCTTCGCGTGGAAGCAGGCGGACTCCGACTACGTCGACGGTTCGGCCGCGCGGTAGTCTGCCTGAGACAAGCTCGACCCGCGAGGCGGCGGTGCAGTGCACCGCCGCCTCTCGATGTGACCCGGACACGATGCAGCATCTCCTCCAGAACCCCGACGTCTCCGGACGTCGACGCAGCGCGACGACGCCCGACGTCGTGCCGGTCGTCGCGCCCACGGCGTGGCGCGGGCCCGCCGCCGGACATGGGATGATCGTCGGATGGCGGTGACGAGACGAGCGGTCCACATCGGCGCCGGCAAGATCGGGCGCGGGTTCGTGGGCCAGTTCCTCGTGGCGAGCGGCTACGACCTGACCTTCGTCGACGTCGACGAGCGTGTGGTCGCCGCCCTGAACGAGGCCGGCCGGTTCGTCGTGCACGAGGTCGGCGAGATGCCGGTCGAGCACACCGTCGCCGGGTTCCGCGCGCTGAACAGCAAGACGGACCGCGACCGCGTGGTCCGGGCGATCGCCGAGGCCGACGTCGTCACCACCGCCGTCGGGGCCCGCACCCTGCCTCTCGTGGCGCCGCTCATCGCGGAGGGCCTCGCGGCCCGTCCGCTCGACCGCGGCGAGGTGACGATCGTCGCGTGCGAGAACGCGTTCAACGCCACCGACTCCCTGCACGCGAGCATCCGCCGTGCCCCGATCCTCGAGGACCGCGACATCGCCGCGGTCTTCGCGAACTGTGCGATCGACCGCATCGTCCCGGACCAGTCCGGCGTCCTCGGCCAGTCCGGCGGTCTCGACGTCGTGCTCGAGCCCTTCTACGAGTGGGTCATCGAGCGCACGCCCTTCGCCGGGACCGCCGCCGAGCACCCCGTCATCGACGGCGTGACCTGGGTGGACGACCTGCAGCCGTTCGTCGAGCGCAAGCTCTACACCGTCAACACCGCGCACGCGACCGCCGCCTACCACGGCTGGGTGCGCGGCATCCGGCTGATCCGGGAGGCCCTCCAGGACCCCGCCGTGCGCGCCGAGGTCGACGGGGTGCTCGCGGAGACGACCGCACTGCTCGTCGCGAAGCACGGCTTCGACCCGGAGGAACACGGGCGGTACGTCGCGGCGAACCTGACGCGCATCGCGAACCCGCTCCTGCCGGACACGACGCTGCGTGTCGGCCGGAACCCGCTGCGCAAGCTCGGTCGCCGCGAGCGGTTCATCGGCCCGGCCGCGCAGCTCGCGGAGCGGGGCCTCCCCGTGGACCACCTCCTCGGCGCCGTCCGCGTCGCGCTCGAGTTCGACGACCAGGACGACCCGGAGTCGTACGAACTCCACGCGCTGCTCCGCTCCGGCGCGACGGCGCACGCCCTCACCGAGATCCTCACCGGACTGATGGAGGGCCACCCGCTGTTCCCCGCCGTCCGCGACGTCGTGGCCGGTGTCCTCGAGACCCAGCCAGCCCAGGCATGAGCGGCGACCCTCGTAGACTCGACGGCATGACGGAGGCACGCGAACCCGACGACGACGACGCCCTGTCGTGGGGTGACGCGGACGACGCCACGCACGTGGACGCCGCGCACAACCCGATCGCCGTACGGGAGCGCGACGAGCGTGACCCCGACGCGCCCGAGACCTCCGGGGCGCTCATCGGGTTCGGCGTGTTCGGCGGGCTGTACCTGCTGTACACCGTGGCGTGGCTGCTCACCGCCTCGACGACCTACGTGTCCGGCGTCGACCGGGTGCTGAGTGGCTACGTCGAGGTCCTGCGGTTCCTGTCGATCGTCGCCCCGGCGCTGTGGTTCACGGTGGTGCTCTGGGCGGCCCGCGCTCGGAGCACCCGCACCCGCCTGCTGTGGATGCTCCTCGGCGCGGTCGTCCTCTTCCCCTGGCCGTTCCTCATGACGCGGAGCTTCGGGTGACGGCGGTCGACGGCCGTGCGGGCCGCGCGGCACGGTCCCGCACCGGACTCCTCGGCCGGATCGCGATCTGGGCCGTGTTCGCCGTGCTGCTGGCGTACATGACCGTGCAGAGCGTCGGGAACCTCGTCACCGTGTCGCGCTCGGTGCAGGAGTTCAACGCGTTCATCGCGAGCTCGTCCGGAGGCGACTCGCTCCGACGCGCCGTGCCGTGGGTCTGGCTCGTCCTGGACATCGTGATCGCGCCGCTGGCCTTCGTCGTGGCGCTGTGGGTCACCCGCCGGTCGACGCTCGCGGTGACGGCAGCGGTGTTCCTGCTCGCCTTCGCGGCGGCCGGAGCGCTCTGGCTCGACCTGCAGCTCTTCGTCCCGCGCCTGCTCGACTTCTGACCCGGGCGGACCGTCCGGGTCGGCGACGGTGACGGCGTCGTAACGACCCCGCCGCGTCGGTAGGGTGGTGGTACACCACCCGTCTCGTGTGAGGAACAGCAGTCGTGTCGAAGCCGGTCGTCCTGATCGCCGAAGAACTCTCGCCCGCCACCGTCGACGCCCTCGGGCCCGACTTCGAGATCAGGAACGTCGACGGCACCGACCGTCCGGCCCTGCTCTCCGCGCTGTCCGACGCGCACGCGATCCTCGTCCGGTCCGCGACGAAGGTCGACGCCGAGGCGATCGCCGCGGCACCGCAGCTGCAGGTCATCGCCCGCGCCGGCGTCGGGCTCGACAACGTGGACATCAAGGCGGCCACGACCGCGGGCGTCATGGTGGTGAACGCGCCGACGTCGAACATCATCTCGGCTGCCGAGCTGACCGTCGGGCACATCCTGTCGCTCGCGCGCCACATCCCGGCGGCGCACGCGTCGCTGGCCGCCGGCGCGTGGAAGCGGTCGTCCTACACGGGCGTCGAGCTGTACGAGAAGACCGTCGGCATCATCGGCCTCGGTCGGATCGGCGCGCTCATCACGCAGCGCCTCCAGGCCTTCGGCGTCTCGGTCATCGCGTACGACCCCTACGTCACGACGGCTCGTGCACAGCAGCTCGGGGTGGAGCTCGTGTCCCTCGAGGACCTGCTCCGCCGTGCCGACTTCACCACGATCCACATGCCGAAGACCCCGGAGACGATCGGCATGATCTCCGACGACCAGTTCGCGCTCATGAAGCCGACCGCGTTCGTCGTCAACGTCGCCCGCGGCGGCCTCATCGACGAGGACGCGCTGTACCGCGCCCTGACGTCGAACACGATCGCCGGTGCCGGGCTCGACGTCTTCGTGTCCGAACCGCCGAAGGACTCGCCGCTCGTCTCCCTGCCGAACGTCGTCGTGACGCCGCACCTCGGCGCCTCGACCGATGAGGCGCAGGAGAAGGCCGGTGTCGCCGTCGCCAAGTCGGTCCGCCTGGCACTCGGGGGCGAGCTCGTGCCCGACGCGGTCAACGTCGCCGGCGGGGTCATCGACCCGTACGTGCGGCCCGGCATCCCGCTCGTCGAGAAGCTCGGCCAGGTCTTCACCGCGATGGCGACCTCGCCGGTCACGAGCATCGACGTCGAGGTGCACGGCGAGCTCGCCGAGTACGACGTCAGTGTGCTGAAGCTCGCCGCGCTCAAGGGCGTGTTCACCGACGTCGTCAGCGACCAGGTCTCCTACGTCAACGCGCCGCTCATCGCGGAGCAGCGCGGCGTCACCTTCCGGCTCATCACCGACGGCGACAGCCCCGAGTACCGCAACCTCCTCACGATCCGCGGCGCGCAGTCCGACGGTCCGGCGATCAGCGTCTCCGGCACGCTCACCGGCTCGAAGCAGGTCGAGAAGCTCGTCGAGATCAACGGCTACGACGTCGAGGTCGCGCTTGACAAGCACCACGTGGTCATGGCCTACACGGACCGGCCGGGCATCGTCGCGGTGTACGGCAAGGAGTTCGGCGACGCGGGCATCAACATCGCCGCCATGCAGATCGCCCGCCAGTCGGCCGGTGGGGAAGCGCTCAGCGTGCTGACCGTCGACTCGCCGGTCCCGGACGAGGTGCTCGAGCACGTCCGTTCCACCATCGACGCGGCGTCGCTCCGCGAGATCGACATCACGCTCTAGGAGACCCATGTCGCAGACGCTCAAGCTGGCGGTCATCCGCGGGGACGGCATCGGCCCCGAGGTCGTCGACGAGGCCCTCAAGGTCCTGCACGCGGTGGCCGGTGCGGAGCTCGACGTGCAGGAAACCGCCTTCTCGCTGGGTGCGAGTCGCTTCCTCGAGACCGGGGACGTCCTCACCGAGGACGACATGGCGGCGATCGCCGAGCACGACGCGATCCTCCTCGGAGCCGTCGGCGGTGACCCGCGGGACCCGCGGCTCGCCGGCGGGATCATCGAGCGCGGGCTGCTCCTGAAGCTGCGGTTCGCGTTCGACCACTACGTCAACCTCCGGCCGACGACCGTGCACGACGCCGTCGCGTCACCGCTCGCCGCACCCGGGGACGTGGACTTCGTCGTCGTCCGCGAAGGCACCGAGGGCCCGTACGTCGGCAACGGCGGCGCGATCCGCGTGGGGACGCCGCACGAGATCGCCACCGAGGTCTCGCTCAACACCGCACACGGCGTGGAGCGCGTGGTGCGGTACGCGTTCGACCTGGCCTCGCGGCGACCGCGGCAGCACCTCACCCTCGTGCACAAGAGCAACGTCCTCGTGCACGCCGGGTCGCTCTGGCAGCGGACCGTCGCCGCTGTGGGCCAGGAACACCCGGACGTCACGGTCGACTACCAGCACGTCGACGCCGTCATGATCCACATGGTGCGGGAGCCGTCGCGGTTCGACGTCATCGTGACGGACAACCTCTTCGGCGACATCATCACCGACCTCGCCGGGGCGATCAGCGGCGGCATCGGTCTCGCCGCCTCCGGGAACATCAACCCGGACGGCACCTTCCCGAGCATGTTCGAGCCGGTCCACGGATCGGCGCCCGACATCGCCGGTCAGCAGCTGGCCGACCCGACCGCCGCCGTCCTGTCCGTCGCCCTCCTGCTCGACCACATCGGCCGGCCGGACCTCGCGGCGGCGGTGACGCAGGCGGTCGAGGCCGACCTCGCCGACCGGGGCACCACACAGCGGTCGACGGCCGAGATCGGTGACGCCATCGTCGCCGCGGTCACCGCACGCACCACCACGGCCTGACAGGAGCCATCCCATGAGCAACGACACCAGCGACGGCAGCGACAGCAGCGGCGCCGACTTCGCACTGGACTTCGCGACCACTCCGTCCCCGGAGCGTCGTGCCGCGGCGGAACGCGAGGAGATCCTCGCCGACCCCGGCTTCGGCAAGCACTTCACCGACCACATGGCGTCCGTCTCGTGGACGATCAACGACGGCTGGCACGGCGCCTCGGTCCACGCGTACGGACCGCTCTCCCTCGACCCGAGCGCGAGCGTCCTGCACTACGCGCAGGAGATCTTCGAGGGCATGAAGGCGTACCGGCACGCCGACGGGTCGGTGTGGTCGTTCCGTCCGGACGCGAACGCGCGACGGTTCGCCCGTTCGGCGCGACGGCTCGCGCTCCCGGAACTGCCCGAGTCGGTCTTCGTCGAGTCCGTCCGGCAGCTGGTCCGCGCGGACGAGGCCTGGGTGCCGTCGGCCCCGGAGACGAGCCTGTACCTCCGCCCGTTCATGATCGCGACCGAGGCCTTCCTCGGCGTCCGCGCCGCCCACGCGGTCCAGTACCACTGCATCGCGAGCCCAGCTGGGGCGTACTTCACCTCGGGGCCGGAGCCGGTGTCGATCTGGCTGTCGACCCGGTACGCCCGCGCAGCCCGGGGCGGCACCGGTGCGGCGAAGACCGGCGGCAACTACGCGGCGTCCCTGCTCCCGCAGCAGGAGGCGTACGAGCACGGCTGCCAGCAGGTGATGTTCCTCGACTCCGAGAAGGGCGAGTACCTCGAGGAGCTCGGCGGCATGAACGTGGTCCTCGTCCGCGCCGACGGCACGCTGATCACGCCCGACTCGGACTCCATCCTCGAGGGCATCACGCGCGACTCGATCCTGCAGCTCGCGGTGGACCGCGGCCTCCGGGTCGAGCGTCGTCCGGTCAGCCTCAGCGAGTGGCGGGACGGCGTCGCGGACGGCACCATCACCGAGGCCTTCGCGTGTGGCACCGCGGCGGTCGTCACGCCGATCGCGGAACTCCGTGGCGACGGCTTCACGATCGGTTCGCCGACCACCGGTGCCGGCGAACTGACGATGTCGCTGCGTACGGAACTGACGGACATCCAGTACGGACGCCGTCCCGACCCGCACGGGTGGATGGTCCGGTTGACGGAGCCGACGACCACCACGAGTGCTGAGTAGGGTCGACGCGTGAAGATCGCACGGTTCAGCACCGAGGGGGAGGACCCCCGTTACGGCATCCTCGACGAGCGCGCACTGGTGGTGCTCGCCGGCGACCCGATGTACCAGGGCTTCGAGACGACGGGGGAGCGGGTGCCCCTCGCGGACGCGAAGCTGCTCGCCCCGGTCATCCCGCGGTCGAAGGTCATCGGCGTCGGGCTCAACTACGCCGAGCACGTCTCGGAGATGGAAGAGCACACCGCCGACGACCCGGTGGTGTTCCTCAAGCCGAACACGTCGGTCATCGGTCCCGAGGACCCGATCCGGCTGCCCGCCGACATCGGCCGCGTCGACCACGAGGGCGAGCTCGCCATCGTGATCGGGTCCCTCGCCAAGAACGTCGCGAAGGAGGACTTCGCGAGCGTCATCCTCGGGTACACGATCGCGAACGACGTGACCGCCCGTGACCTGCAGGCGCGCGACGGCCAGTGGGCCCGCGCCAAGGGCTTCGACACGTTCTGCCCGCTCGGTCCGGTGATCGAGACCGAGATCGACCCGTCGGACATCCGCATCGAGACGCGCGTCGACGGGGACCTCCGTCAGGCCGCGTCCACGAACGAGATGGTGCACGACATCCCGACGCTCATCGAGTTCATCTCGTCGATCTGGACCCTGCTCCCGGGCGACGTCATCCTGACCGGCACCCCGGCGGGCGTCGGCGCGATCCGCGACGGCGAGGTGGTGGAGGTCACGATCTCCGGCATCGGATCGCTCCGCAACCCCGTGATCGCTCGGCACTGACCGGCGACGGCACTGACCGGCGACGTCGCCGACCTGGAGGCCCGACACCGTCACGGTGTCGGGCCTCCGTCCGTCCCGGGGCCGGCATCACCCCTCCTGGCCGCGATCGGCGATGGGGCGGGCGACACGCCCGGGCGTCGAGCTGGCTTGGCGCTGCCGTTCACCCGTGCGTAGAGTAATCACTCGTTGCCGCTGAGGCGGAGAACGGATCGGCCGAGACGCTGACGGAGTTCGACTCCGGGAGATGCAGTCTGGCTCCGGTTCTTCCCCGGGCAACGAGCCAGCCTCTCTGGCGAAGCATCCTGGTGGTGTGGAGTGGGGAGTGCGTCTGGTCCTTGAGAACTCAACAGCGTGCACATTGTCAATGCCAATTTTATTGACCTCGTGCCTGGTCGGTTTCCACCGGTCGGGTCATGATGCAATTCCTTTTGGATTGAAGATTGTCAGTAGACAGTCAACAGTCAAGATCAACTCGCTGGCACTTCGGTGTTGGTTGTAATTTTTTACGGAGAGTTTGATCCTGGCTCAGGACGAACGCTGGCGGCGTGCTTAACACATGCAAGTCGAACGATGATCAGGAGCTTGCTCCTGTGATTAGTGGCGAACGGGTGAGTAACACGTGAGTAACCTGCCCCTGACTCTGGGATAAGCGTTGGAAACGACGTCTAATACTGGATATGACTACTGGTCGCATGGCCTGGTGGTGGAAAGATTTTTTGGTTGGGGATGGACTCGCGGCCTATCAGCTTGTTGGTGAGGTAATGGCTCACCAAGGCGACGACGGGTAGCCGGCCTGAGAGGGTGACCGGCCACACTGGGACTGAGACACGGCCCAGACTCCTACGGGAGGCAGCAGTGGGGAATATTGCACAATGGGCGAAAGCCTGATGCAGCAACGCCGCGTGAGGGATGACGGCCTTCGGGTTGTAAACCTCTTTTAGTAGGGAAGAAGCGAAAGTGACGGTACCTGCAGAAAAAGCACCGGCTAACTACGTGCCAGCAGCCGCGGTAATACGTAGGGTGCAAGCGTTGTCCGGAATTATTGGGCGTAAAGAGCTCGTAGGCGGTTTGTCGCGTCTGCTGTGAAATCCCGAGGCTCAACCTCGGGCTTGCAGTGGGTACGGGCAGACTAGAGTGCGGTAGGGGAGATTGGAATTCCTGGTGTAGCGGTGGAATGCGCAGATATCAGGAGGAACACCGATGGCGAAGGCAGATCTCTGGGCCGTAACTGACGCTGAGGAGCGAAAGCATGGGGAGCGAACAGGATTAGATACCCTGGTAGTCCATGCCGTAAACGTTGGGCGCTAGATGTAGGGACCTTTCCACGGTTTCTGTGTCGTAGCTAACGCATTAAGCGCCCCGCCTGGGGAGTACGGCCGCAAGGCTAAAACTCAAAGGAATTGACGGGGGCCCGCACAAGCGGCGGAGCATGCGGATTAATTCGATGCAACGCGAAGAACCTTACCAAGGCTTGACATACACCGGAAACGGCCAGAGATGGTCGCCCCCTTGTGGTCGGTGTACAGGTGGTGCATGGTTGTCGTCAGCTCGTGTCGTGAGATGTTGGGTTAAGTCCCGCAACGAGCGCAACCCTCGTTCTATGTTGCCAGCGGGTTATGCCGGGGACTCATAGGAGACTGCCGGGGTCAACTCGGAGGAAGGTGGGGATGACGTCAAATCATCATGCCCCTTATGTCTTGGGCTTCACGCATGCTACAATGGCCGGTACAAAGGGCTGCGATACCGTAAGGTGGAGCGAATCCCAAAAAGCCGGTCTCAGTTCGGATTGAGGTCTGCAACTCGACCTCATGAAGTCGGAGTCGCTAGTAATCGCAGATCAGCAACGCTGCGGTGAATACGTTCCCGGGCCTTGTACACACCGCCCGTCAAGTCATGAAAGTCGGTAACACCCGAAGCCGGTGGCCTAACCCTTGTGGAAGGAGCCGTCGAAGGTGGGATCGGTGATTAGGACTAAGTCGTAACAAGGTAGCCGTACCGGAAGGTGCGGCTGGATCACCTCCTTTCTAAGGAGCATCTGGTCAGTGCTGCTCACCGTCGTGGTGGGTTGGTTGCTGGTCCAGGCGCCCGGTTCGGACCGAACGTGTCCGACGGGTAGCTCATGGGTGGAACATTGACAGTGCAGTCGGGAGCGCGTCTTCTGGTCTCAGTACGCTCGGGTGTCTCTTTGTGAGGTGTCTGGGTTGGAACGGGTCGGGGGGAAGCGGGTTGGCTGGTGCACGTTGTTGGGTCCTGAGGGACCAGGCTTCCTGATCGTCGGGTTGTCTCTTTTGGAGGCGGGTTCGGTGGTTGGGGGTTGGGCCGCAAGGTCCTTCGGTGGGCTGCATGAGGCTAGGCGTTGTGTCTGGTGGAGTGTGGTGCCGATCGTATGTTGAGAACTACACAGTGGACGCGAGCATCTTTAGATTCGCGTCATCGATGATCGTCGGCTTTCGGGTTGGCGTGAAACATGGCGTTGGATCGCAATTTTAATCTTTGTGGTCAAGTTTCTAAGAGCAAACGGTGGATGCCTTGGCATCTGGAGCCGAAGAAGGACGTAGAAATCTGCGATAAGCCTCGGGGAGCTGATAATCGAGCTGTGAGCCGAGGATTTCCGAATGGGGAAACCCCGCCAGGCGACTTGTCGACCTGGTGACTCCCGCCTGAATATATAGGGCGGGTAGAGGGAACGTGGGGAAGTGAAACATCTCAGTACCCACAGGAAGAGAAAACAACATGTGATTCCGTGAGTAGTGGCGAGCGAAAACGGATGAGGCTAAACCGATCATGTGTGATAGCCGGCGGGCGTTGCATGGTCGGGGTTGTGGGACACGTCGCTCAGTTCTGCCGGACTGGGACGGTTACAGCGCATCATAGTCGAACCGGTTTGAAAGCCGGGCCGTAGTGGGTGCCAGCCCCGTAGACGAAATGGTGTTATGGCCGGATGTGTATCCCAAGTAGCACGGGGCCCGAGAAATCCCGTGTGAATCTGTCAGGACCACCTGATAAGCCTAAATACTCCCAGATGACCGATAGCGGACAAGTACCGTGAGGGAAAGGTGAAAAGTACCCCGGGAGGGGAGTGAAATAGTACCTGAAACCGTTTGCTTACAAACCGTCGGAGCCTCCTTTGTAGGGGTGACGGCGTGCCTTTTGAAGAATGAGCCTGCGAGTTAGCGATATGTGGCGAGGTTAACCCGTGTGGGGTAGCCGTAGCGAAAGCGAGTCTGAATAGGGCGATTCAGTCGCATGTCCTAGACCCGAAGCGAAGTGATCTATCCATGGCCAGGTTGAAGCGACGGTAAGACGTCGTGGAGGACCGAACCCACTTCAGTTGAAAATGGAGGGGATGAGCTGTGGATAGGGGTGAAAGGCCAATCAAACTTCGTGATAGCTGGTTCTCTCCGAAATGCATTTAGGTGCAGCGTTGCGTGTTTCTCGCCGGAGGTAGAGCTACTGGATGGCCGATGGGCCTCAACAGGTTACTGACGTCAGCCAAACTCCGAATGCCGGTGAGTGAGAGCGCAGCAGTGAGACGGTGGGGGATAAGCTTCATCGTCGAGAGGGAAACAACCCAGACTACCAACTAAGGCCCCTAAGCGTGTGCTAAGTGGGAAAGGATGTGGAGTTGCACAGACAACCAGGAGGTTGGCTTAGAAGCAGCCACCCTTGAAAGAGTGCGTAATAGCTCACTGGTCAAGTGATTCCGCGCCGACAATGTAACGGGGCTCAAGCACACCGCCGAAGTTGTAGATTTCGCACATAGACAAGCCTTCGTGGTTCAGTCGTGCGGAGTGGTAGGAGAGCGTCGTGTGGCGAGTGAAGCGGCGGAGTGATCCAGCCGTGGACGCCACACGAGTGAGAATGCAGGCATGAGTAGCGAAAGACGGGTGAGAAACCCGTCCTCCGAAAGACCAAGGGTTCCAGGGCCAGGTTAATCCGCCCTGGGTAAGTCGGGACCTAAGGCGAGGCCGACAGGCGTAGTCGATGGACAACGGGTTGATATTCCCGTACCGGCGAACAACCGCCCAAGCTAATCCAGTGGTGCTAAGAGTCCTAACCCGGCACTTGTTGATCCCTTCGGGGTGAGACGGGCCGGTCTAACGCTCGACCCCATGCTGGTGCGGTTAGCGTATGAACAGGTGTGACGCAGGAAGGTAGCTGAGCCAGGCGATGGTATCCGTAAGGTGAACCTGGTGTAAGGATGTAGGGCTGACGATAGGCAAATCCGTCGTCTGTACGCCTGAGATCCGACGCGTACCCGTCAGGGGAAATCAGTGATCCTATGCTGCCGAGAAAAGCATCGACGCGAGGTTGCAGCCGCCCGTACCCGAAACCGACTCAGGTGGTCAGGTAGAGAATACCAAGGAGATCGAGATAATCGTGGTTAAGGAACTCGGCAAAATGCCCCCGTAACTTCGGGAGAAGGGGGGCCGGACACGTGACCGGATTCACTCCGTGAGCGTTGAAGGCCGCAGAGACCAGTGGGAAGCGACTGTTTACTAAAAACACAGGTCCGTGCGAAGTCGCAAGACGATGTATACGGACTGACGCCTGCCCGGTGCTGGAAGGTTAAGAGGAAGGGTCAGCCTCACGGCGAAGCTCTGAATTTAAGCCCCAGTAAACGGCGGTGGTAACTATAACCATCCTAAGGTAGCGAAATTCCTTGTCGGGTAAGTTCCGACCTGCACGAATGGCGTAACGACTTCCCAGCTGTCTCAACCGCGAACTCGGCGAAATTGCACTACGAGTAAAGATGCTCGTTACGCGCAGCAGGACGGAAAGACCCCGTGACCTTTACTATAGTTTGGTATTGGTGTTCGGAGTGGCTTGTGTAGGATAGGTGGGAGACTGTGAAGCGGGCACGCTAGTGTTCGTGGAGTCATTGTTGAAATACCACTCTGGTCACTTTGGATGTCTAACGTAGGACCCTGATCGGGTTCATGGACAGTGCCTGATGGGTAGTTTAACTGGGGCGGTTGCCTCCCAAAGAGTAACGGAGGCGCCCAAAGGTTCCCTCAACCTGGTTGGCAATCAGGTGGCGAGTGTAAGTGCACAAGGGAGCTTGACTGTGAGACTGACAGGTCGAGCAGGGACGAAAGTCGGGACTAGTGATCCGGCAGTGGCTTGTGGAAGCGCTGTCGCTCAACGGATAAAAGGTACCTCGGGGATAACAGGCTGATCTTGCCCAAGAGTCCATATCGACGGCATGGTTTGGCACCTCGATGTCGGCTCGTCGCATCCTGGGGCTGGAGTAGGTCCCAAGGGTTGGGCTGTTCGCCCATTAAAGCGGTACGCGAGCTGGGTTTAGAACGTCGTGAGACAGTTCGGTCCCTATCCGCTGCGCGCGTTGGAAATTTGAGAAGATCTATCCCTAGTACGAGAGGACCGGGATGGACGAACCTCTGGTGTGTCAGTTGTTCTGCCAAGGGCACCGCTGATTAGCTACGTTCGGACCGGATAACCGCTGAAAGCATCTAAGCGGGAAGCCGTCTTCGAGATGAGATTTCCATGCACCTTGAGTGTGAGAGGCTCCCAGCAGACTACTGGGTTGATAGGCCGGATGTGGAAGCGGGGACTAACGACCCGTGGAGCTGACCGGTACTAATAAGCCGAAGACTTGACACACACTTTTTACCCACACCCTTACGGGTGTGGGGCTCGCGTCCACTTTGTGGTTCCCGACAGACGATCGGGAACAACTGAAACTGAACACCGCGCATGCGCGGAACGGTTTCGAAGCTTCCTTGTTGGAGTGTCGAAATTGTTCCGGTGGTCATAGCGAGAGGGAAACGCCCGGTCACATTCCGAACCCGGAAGCTAAGCCTCTCAGCGCCGATGGTACTGCAAGGGGGACCTTGTGGGAGAGTAGGACGCCGCCGGACTTCTTTCACAGAACGATCGAGCCCCTGACCGGGGTGAGCTTTAATGCTCACCCCGGTCAGGGGCTCTTTCGCGTCCCCAGCCGCATCCTCGACGCAGGGGCGTCGCCCCCGACACCGATCGGCAGGGGAGCGCCACGGTAGGATCGACGGCGTCATGACAGCGCCATTCTCCTCAGCCACCGGTTCCGACGTCCGCGTCCGGTTCTGCCCGTCGCCCACCGGAACGCCGCACGTCGGCCTCGTCCGTACCGCCCTGTTCAACTGGGCGTACGCGCGGCACACGGGCGGCAAGCTCGTGTTCCGCATCGAGGACACCGACGCCGCCCGGGACAGCGAGGAGTCGTACGGTCAGATCATCGAGGCGCTCCGCTGGTTGCGGCTCGACTGGGACGAGGGCGTCGAGGTCGGTGGCCCCCACGGCCCGTACCGGCAGTCGGAGCGTACGGACGTCTACGTCGACGCGATCGCGCGGCTCAAGGACGCCGGCCACGTGTACGAGTCCTTCGTGACGCCCGAGGAGATGGAAGCGCGGAACCGGGCGAACGGGCGGGACCCGAAGCAGGGCTACGACAACCACGAGCGCGACCTCAGCGACGCCGAGCGTCAGGCCTTCCGCGACGAGGGCCGGGAGCCGGCGCTGCGTCTGCGTGTGCCCGACCGTGACCTGGGCTTCCAGGACCTGGTGCGTGGCGACATCACCTTCCCGCAGGGCTCGTTCCCGGACTTCGTCGTGGTCCGGCCGAACGGCAAGCCGCTGTACACGTTCACGAACCCGCTCGACGACGCGCTGATGGGGATCACCCACGTCCTCCGTGGGGAGGACCTGCTGTCCTCGACGCCGCGGCAGATCGCACTCTACGAGGCGCTCCACGAGATCGGGATGGCCGACTTCATTCCGCAGTTCGGGCACCTGCCCTACGTCATGGGTGAGGGCAACAAGAAGCTCTCGAAGCGGGACCCGGAGTCGAACCTGTTCCACCACCGGTCGAACGGGATGGTGCCGGAGGGGCTCGTCAACTACCTCGCGCTGCTCGGCTGGTCGATCGGTCCCGACCGTGACGTGTTCTCCGTCGACGAGATGACCGCCGCGTTCGAGGTCACCGACGTGAACCCGAACCCGGCACGGTTCGACCACAAGAAGGCCGAGTCGATCAACGGCGACCACATCCGTCTGCTCGACGCGGCGGACTTCCGCGAGCGTCTCAAGCCGTACCTGACCGCGTACCTCGACGAGCCGGCGACACCGGAGCAGGAGCGTGTCCTCGCCCTCGCGGCACCGCTCGTGCAGGAGCGCATGCAGCTGCTGAGCGAGGCGCCTGCGATGCTCGGCTTCCTGTTCACGTCGGACGCGGACCTCGTGGTGGAGGACGACGCCCTCGCCTCGCTCAAGGGCGACCCCGTGCCCGTCCTGCAGGCCGGCATCGAGGCGCTCGACGCGCTCGAGAGTTGGGAGACCACGGCGATCGAGCAGGCGCTGCGTGGGGCGTTGATCGACGGACTCGGGCTCAAGCCCCGTGTCGCCTTCGGTCCGCTGCGCGTCGCGGTGTCCGGGCGACGGATCAGCCCGCCGCTCTTCGAGTCGATGGAGATCCTCGGCAAGGCGTCGACGCTCGCGCGACTGCGCTCCCTCGCGGCCCGCTGACGGCCGTGTACGACGTCGTCGTGGTCGGCGCGGGTCCCGCGGGGCTCAGCGCCGCGCTGAACCTGGTGCGGGCCAAGCGGACCGTCTTGCTCGTCGACGCGAACCGGCCCCGGAACGCGGCGACCCTCCGATCGCACGGGTTCATCACACGGGACGGCATCTCGCCCCTCGAGCTCCGGCGGCTCGGTCGCGAGGAGGTCGCCGGGTACCCGGAGGCCACGGTCACGCAGGCCGTCGTCGACCGGCTCTGGCGCGACGGTGACGCCTGGCGGGTGCACGGCAGCTGGCGGGGGACGGACGTGGACGCCGCTGCGCGCGCGGTCGTCCTCGCCACGGGTCTCCGTGAGGCGTTCCCCGCGCTGCCGTCACTCCGCGCGTTCTACGGCACCGACGTGCACAGCTGTGTGGAGTGCGACGCCTACGACAAGGCCGGGCAACCGCTGGCCTTCATCTGCGAGACGGACGACGTCGTCGACCGCGCGCTGCTCGTCGGCGCGTGGACGGACGACCTCGTGGTGTACACGAACGGCGTGGCCCCGGTGACCGGCGAGGGTCGCACGCGGCTCGAACGCGCGGGCATCCGTGTCGACGACCGACCGCTGGCCGACCTCGAGGGCGACCGCGACGGGATGACGGGTGTGCGGCTCGCGGACGGGCACGTCGAACCGCGCTCGGGCGCCTTCGTCCGCCCGGTGTGGCACGCGGACCTCGACTGGGTCGACGCGGACCTCGACCGGGACGAGCAGGGCCTGGTGCGGGTGGACCGGCTCGGTCGGACCGGCGCACCCGGGCTGTACGCGGTGGGAGACATCACGCCGCCGGGACCGGAACAGCTCATCGTCGCGGCCGGTCACGGGGCGTCGACGGCCGCTGCGGTGCACCGCGACCTGGTGGGTGGTCTCGAAGACCTCCGGGATGCTGTACAGTAGTTGATCGTGCCCCGGACAACGGGGCGCAGGACCGCAGGGTCCGATGGGGTATGGTGTAATTGGCAACACAGCGGTTTCTGGTACCGTCGTTCTTGGTTCGAGTCCAGGTACCCCAGCCAGCAACGTGATCGAAGGCCCCCGGGAAACCGGGGGCTTTCGTCGTTCCCGGGCTCGGCCGCGTGTTCGATCCGCTCGTCCACACCACGAGTGGCCCATCATGGGCGGAACAGCACGCGCCACGCCCGAACGCCGACGACGACGTCGTCGGAGGCGTCCGGCGACCGACCACCGACAGGGGACGTCATGATCATCTTCGGCAGCCGCACCAGGACCGCCCTCGCCGGCGTCCTCTTCTTCGCCTGTGCCCTCTGCGGATCGACCGCCGCGCAGCGCCTGCACCGCCTCCGCACCTGGTTCACGCTCTTCTTCGTGCCCGTGTTCCCCTTCGGACACGGCCGCTACGTGCTCCAGTGCTCGTACTGTGGCGGACAGTCCGCCATGCCCCGCGACGGTGCGGAACGCTTCATCGCCGACGCCGAGCACGCCCAGGCCGCACACGCCGCCCAGGAGACCCTGCCGCCGGACGCCCGGTAGGGACCGGGCCGGGCGTCCGCCGGACAACCGGTGACGCGGGGAGCCGGGATTCCGTCGGCCCGGCGACGGGCCGGACCCTGCGCGTGCAGGGCGGCGTACGCTCGTCGCCATGTTGGTCACGAAGCTCGAGCACGCCTGCCTCGTCGTCGAGGAGGACGGCGCCCGTCTGGTCATCGACCCCGGCGCCTTCACCCGCCCCGTCGAGGTGACGGGCGTGGTCGCCGTCGTCGTCACCCACGAGCACCCGGACCACGGCACCGCCGAGCAGGTGGCCGGCATCCTCGAGCGCAACCCGGGCATCCCCGTGTTCGGCCCGGCCGGTGTCGCCACGGCGTTGGCCGAGGTCGTCGCCGTGGACGTGGTGACCGCGGGGGAGGCCCGGACCGTCGGGCCGTTCTCCCTCACCTTCCACGGGACGCGACACCAGCTCATCCACTCGTCCGTCCCGGTGGTCGACAACACCGGGGTGTTCGTCAACGGGCTGCTGTTCCACCCGGGCGACGCTTACATCCACCCGGGCGTGCCGGTGGAGCTCTTCGCGACACCCGTCGGCGCACCGTGGCTCAAGATCGGTGAGCTCATGGACCACCTGGCAGCGGTGGCACCGCGACGCGCCGTCCCGATCCACGAGGCCACGCTCTCGGACATTGGGCTCGCCGGGCACACCGACCGGGTCCGTCAGGTCGTCGAACCCGCGGGCGAGGTCGTCTCGCTGGCGCCGGGGGAGTCGCTCCGGGTCTGAGGGCGGCCGACGAGCCGGGCGAGGCCGAGTGCGTCCCAGGGGGCGTGCCGTTCCGCGTCGTTGTCGAAGAAGACCCACACGTCACGGCCCGCCTCGTCGTGACGGCGGACGGTGCTGGCCCAGTCCGCCAGGGCCTCCGGTGGGTAGCCGTCGTGGTACGTGTGCGGCGCTCCATGCAGACGGAGGTACGCCAGGGGCGCGTCCGTGTCGTGGACGAACCGGGGGAAGTCCCCGGCGTGTGAGTCCACGAGCGCGACCCGGTGCCGGCGGAGCACCGCGAGGTGCTCGGGCGTGCCGGCGTCCGGCGACCGGACCTCGAGCGCGTGGTCGATCCGCAGCCTGGCGTGCTCCGTCGTCGTGGCGGGCTCGGCGACCTTGGCGTCGTGCCCGGTGGCGAGCGTGGCGGCGTCACCGTGGGAGCGGGGCAGGGCCGCCAGGAACGCGTCGAGGACCTCCGGCGTGGGCACGACGTGCTCGGGCAGCTGCCAGAGCACCGGACCGAGGGCCGGACCGAGCTCGAGCGGACCGGAGGCGAAGAAGTTCGCCAGCGCGGTGTCCACGTTCCGGAGCCGCAGCATGTGTGTGAGGTAGCGGCCGCCCTTGAGTGCGAACCGGAAGCCCTCCGGGACGGCCGCCCGCCAGGCGCGGTACCGGGACGGACGCTGCAACGAGTAGAAGGAGCCGTTGACCTCGACGGCCGGGAACCGATCACCGACGTGCTCGAGCCAGCGTCGTTTCGCCAGGCCCTCCGGGTAGAAGTCGCCGCGCCACGAGTCGTACTGCCAGCCGGACAGGCCGATGCGCACCGTCATCGACCCACCGTATGCCCCGGTCGGACCGGCGACACACCGGGACGGACGGGCTCGTTTTGGCGCTCGCTCACACCCTGTGCCATACTTGTCGAGTTGTCGGAACGGCCCCATCGTACAGTGGCCTAGTACGCCGCCCTCTCACGGCGGTAACGCGGGTTCGAATCCCGCTGGGGTCACCACGAGTGACACACACCGAACCGACACATCGCCGCGGCCCCATCGTATAGCGGCCTAGTACGCTGCCCTCTCACGGCGGTAACGCGGGTTCGAATCCCGCTGGGGTCACCAGCACGAAGGCCCCCACCCGTCCGGGTGGGGGCCTTCGTCGTCCCGCCCGGCAGCGGGTGCAGCCGGGGTGCGAGTGGGCAGGAGACGACGGATGGACGGACGACCGGCGGGACGGCCGCCGCACCTGCGCGCCGGACTCATCGCGTTGGTCGCCCTCGGTGGAGCCCTCGGCACCGCGGTCCGGGCCGTGCTCGCCGCCGTGCTGCCGCCCGTCGACGGCATCAGCTGGACGATCCTCGCGATCAACGTCGCCGGGGCGTTCGGTCTCGGTCTGCTGCTCGAGCACCTCGCACTGTCCGGCCCCGACGTCGGACGTCGGCGGACCGTCCGGCTGTTCGTGGGGACCGGGGTGCTCGGTGGCTTCACGACCTACAGCACGCTGGCGGACGACACCGCTCGGCTCATCGACGTCGGGCGCTGGGGAGCCGGCGCCGGCGCCGCGCTGCTGACCGTGCTGCTCGGCCTCGCCGCGGTGGCCGCCGGGACCGCCCTCGCCGCGGGGCTCCGGCGGCGAGCCACGGCGTCGGCGGGGCCGGGGACGGGGCCGGCGCGGTGACGGCCGTGGGACTCCTGCTCGTCGCGGCGGGCGGCGGCGTCGGAGCCGCACTGCGGTTCGTCCTGGACGGACTTGTGAGGGCGGGGGTGCGGCGGTTCCCGCTCGGCACGATGCTCGTCAACGTCACCGGGTCGTTCGTCCTCGGACTCGTCACGGGGCTCGGTGGAGCCGGGACGATCGCCGTCCCGATGGTCGCCGTGCTCGGGACGGGCATGATGGGTGGGTACACGACGTTCTCGACGGCGAGCGTCGAGACCGTGCAGCTCCTCCGATCCGGCAAGACCCGGCTCGCCGTCCTCAACGGCCTCGGCATGCTCGTCGTCTCGGTCGGCGCTGCTGCGCTCGGCCTCTGGCTCGGAAGGAACTCATGACCTCGGAACGCCCCGGCGAACTCGTCCTCGTCCGTCACGGAGAGACGGAGTGGTCGAAGAGCGGGCAGCACACCGGCCGCACGGACATCCCCCTCACGGCGAACGGGGAGGCCCAGGCGGAGCGTGCCGCCCGGTACCTCGCCGACCGCGAGTTCGCGTTGGCACTGTCCAGCCCGCTGACACGTGCGCGCGAGACCGCCCGCATCATCGGCGTCGACCCGGAACTCGACGAGGACCTGTACGAGTGGGACTACGGCGCCTACGAGGGCCTCACGACGCCGCAGATCAAGGTGCAGCGGCACGGCCCGTGGGACCTGTGGACCGACGGGGTCCCGGCCGGTGACACCCCCGGCGAGAACGCTGCCGAGGTCCGGGTCCGCGTGGAACGGGTCATCAACCGGGCGCGGCCCGTCCTGGCCGAGGGACACGACGCGATCGTCGTCGCCCACGGCCACGTCCTCCGCGCCCTCGGTGCTGCCTGGATCCGGCTCGCCCCGCAGGACGGTGCCGTGCTCAAGCTCGGGACGGCGACGGTCAGCACCCTCGGCTACGAGCACGGCCGCCCGGTCATCGACGCCTGGAACATCGAGCCGCGCTGAGCACGGCCGACGGCGAGCAGCCGACCGGGGACAGCGGTCCGCGCTCAGCCGTCCGTGCCGAGGACCATCGCCATGCCGAGGCTCGGCGCCACGTCCTCGAACCCGAGTGACCGGTAGAGGCGCTGCCCGGGCGGGTCCCCGATGAGCGAGACGTAGGCGCCTTCCGGGGCCCGCTCGCGCACGTCCGCGACGAGCCACTCGACGACGGCCCGTCCGAGCCCACGACGCTGGTGCCCGGGGTCGGTGGCGATGTCGACGACGTGGAAGTACCACCCGCCGTCGCCGATGACCCGCCCCATCGAGACCGGTCTCCCGTCCTCGTCGACGACGTGACACGCCGACCACGCGCCGTCGATCGCCGGCGCGCCCTGCTCGGCCGTCACCGGTGTCAAGCCGGAGTCGCGTCGGAGGCGCAGGTAGTCCTCGAGCGGCGGTGCGGTGGGCAGCAGCGTGTAGGTCCCGGGCGTGGCGATGTCGTCCATGCGCCCATCGTGCCGCATGCGCCGGGCGTGCCGGACGTCCGGGCCTGCCCTGCGCCGCCCGGGAGGCCCGGTACGGGACCGTCGGGACGACCGCGGTCCGTCAGACGGTTCGGATGCTGCTGGTCGCGCCGAGCGGACGACCGCGCCGCCGTTCGACCGCGCGCCCGACGGCGAGGAGCACGAGGCTCACCAGGGCGCCGAGGAGCGTCTGGCCGATCCGGTCGAGTGCGAGGAGCGTCGGCGCTTCGGGCACGCTGAGCCACGAGACGGCGAGGGCGAGCGGGGTGAGGAACAGCAGGCAGACGGCGTAGTTCCGGGCGACGAAGACCTCGGCCCCGAACTGTCCGACGACCGCGATCGCGACGATCCACCAGGCCGAGGGCTCGAGCAGCAGGATCCCGACCGCGATCACCGTGCCGCCGACCGTGCCCACGACGCGCTGGACCGCGCGCGAGACGGTGTGCCGCTGCCGGAGCGCGGGCAGCGTCGACACGACGGCGATGACCGCCCAGTACGGGTGCCCGAGGCCGGGCAGCGCCTCGGCGAGGGCACCGGCACCGAGTGCGCCGACGACGTTGAGCGCGACCGTCTCCCAGAGGGCCGACGTCCGGAGGACCGCGAGGGAACGGTGCTTGCGGTCCGCGAGCGGGCGGAAGCGGTGCGGCACGTGCGGGTGCAGGACCAGCCGGAACGCGGCGCCGGACATCGCGACGAGCCATGCCCAGGCCACCGCGCAGAGGATGATCGTCGCCACGAGCGGCAGGTCGGACGGACGCACGGGCACGAGCGCGGACACCACGAAGGCGAACACCGGGAAGATCGGCTGTGCCGGGATCGCCCGGAGTGCCGTCAGCGTGCCGACCGCGCCGACGATGACGACGACGAGCCCGATTCCCTGCAGCCAGAGCGGTGCGCCGAGGAGGGCGACGGCGATGCCCGCCGCCATGCACACGACCTGCATCGCGCCGGCGACCCCGGTCGTCACGGCGCGCTGTCGGTAGGGCTCGGTCGCGCCGAAGATCGCCGTGAACCCGGCGAACACCGCGAAGGCCGCGTACTGCGGCAGGCCGAGCGCGATGAGGAGTGCCAGCGGTACCCCACCGGCGATCGCGGCGCGGGCCGCGCCCTCGAGGTTGGTGGTGCGGGTCGAGTGCGCGGGCGTCGTCATGTCCCCGCCATCCTCTCACCGCGACGGGTGTCGGGGACCGCGGGGCGGGCCTCCCGGGCGTCGTCGCAGTTGGTATACCAAGCTGCTACCATGCTCGGACGACGCCGTGACAGCGGAGTCGGAACGCGGATGAGGAGGCACGGGCATGGGCAGGACGCTCGCCGAGAAGGTGTGGGACGACCACGTCGTCGTCAAGGGTGAGGACGGCAACCCGGACCTCCTCTACATCGACCTCCACCTGGTGCACGAGGTGACGAGCCCGCAGGCCTTCGACGGCCTGCGGCAGGCCGGTCGTCCGGTGCGACGCCTGGACCTCACCATCGCCACCGAGGACCACAACACCCCGACGCTCGCCATCGACCGGCCGATCGCGGACCCGACCAGCCGCACGCAGATCGAGACGCTCCGCCGCAACTGCGAGGAGTTCGGCGTCCGCCTGCACTCGCTGGGCGACAAGGAACAGGGGATCGTGCACGTGGTCGGTCCGCAGCTCGGACTCACCATGCCCGGCATCACGGTCGTCTGCGGGGACTCGCACACCTCGACGCACGGGGCCTTCGGCGCCATGGCGTTCGGCATCGGCACGAGCGAGGTCGAGCACGTCCTCGCCACGCAGACGCTGCCGCTCAAGCCCTTCAAGACGATGGCGGTGACCGTCGAGGGCACGCTGCGCCCGGGCGTCACGGCGAAGGACATCATCCTGGCGGTCATCGCGCAGATCGGCACCGGCGGCGGACAGGGCTACGTGCTCGAGTACCGCGGCTCCGCGATCCGGGCGCTCTCCATGGAGGGCCGCATGACGATCTGCAACATGTCGATCGAGGCCGGTGCCCGTGCGGGCATGGTCGCCCCCGACCAGACCACGTACGACTACGTCCAGGGCCGCGACCACGCCCCGACGGGCGCCGACTGGGACGAGGCCGTCGCCTACTGGGACACCCTCGCGACCGACGACGACGCCGTGTTCGACGCCGAGGTCTTCATCGACGCGGACACCCTCGAGCCCTTCGTCACCTGGGGGACGAACCCCGGTCAGGGCGTCTCGCTGTCCGACTCCGTCCCGTCGCCGTCCGACTTCACCGACCCGAACGACCAGGCCGCGGCCTCCCGAGCCCTCGAGTACATGGACATCGCCGCCGGGACGCCGATGAAGGACATCGCCGTCGACGCGGTGTTCATGGGCTCATGCACCAACTCCCGCATCGAGGACCTGCGCGCCTTCGCGTCGGTCATCCGCGGGCGTCAGAAGGCGCCGGGCGTGCGGGTGATGGTCGTGCCGGGGTCCGCCCGGGTGCGCCTGGAGGCCGAGGCCGAGGGCCTGGACCAGGTGTTCACCGAGTTCGGTGCGGAGTGGCGCTTCGCCGGCTGCTCGATGTGCCTTGGCATGAACCCGGACCAGCTCGCGCCGGGGGAGCGCTGTGCCTCGACCTCGAACCGCAACTTCGAGGGGCGGCAGGGCAAGGGCGGCCGGACCCACCTGGTCTCGCCGCTCGTGGCCGCGGCGACCGCTGTCCGCGGAACGCTGTCGAGCCCGTGGGACCTGGAAGAGGACGACGCCCGCCTGGCCGTGCCGGCGACGGCTGGAGGGAACAACTGATGGAGAAGATCGGCACCGTCACCGGGATCGCGGCACCGCTGAAGCGGTCGAACGTCGACACCGACCAGATCATCCCCGCGGTCTACCTCAAGCGGGTCACGAAGACCGGGTTCGAGGACGCGCTGTTCTCCGGTTGGCGCCAGGACCCCGACTTCGTGCTCAACCAGCCCGCCTACCAGGGCGCGAAGGTCCTGGTCGCCGGCCCGGACTTCGGCACCGGGTCGTCCCGCGAGCACGCGGTGTGGGCGCTGCGCGACTTCGGGTTCCGCGTGGTCGTCTCACCCCGTTTCGCGGACATCTTCAAGGGCAACGCCGGCAAGCAGGGCCTGGTCACCGCGATGGTGTCCGAGCCCGAGATCGAGCGGATGTGGGCGGCGATCGAGGCCCAGCCCGGGATCGAGGCGACCGTCGACCTGGCGACACAGCGCGTGTCGATCGGCGACATGGACGTGGCTTTCGAGATCGACGCTTACACTCGTTGGCGGTTGATGGAAGGGCTCGACGACATCGGGCTCACCCTCCGTGACGAGACCTCGATCACGGAGTTCGAATCCCGCCGCTCCCGTTGGCGGCCGAAGACATTGCCGGTGAAGTAGTGAACTCTCTCGTACAGGACGCAGCAGCTGCAGGGGCGCGCGTCGGGTTGAAGTCGGACGAGATCGTCATCCGGGGCGGCAAACCGCTCGTGGGACGCATCGAGGTCCGCGGTGCGAAGAACCTGGCGACCAAGGCCATGGTCGCTGCGCTCCTCGGCGACACCCCGTCGATCCTCAAGGACGTCCCGGACATCTCCGACGTCAAGGTCGTGCGTGGCCTGCTCGAGGTGCACGGTGTCCGCGTGACGGACCCCGCCCGTGGCGAGCTCATCCTCGACCCCTCGCGCGTGGAGTCGGCGCACTTCGCCGAGATCGACGCACACGCCGGCTCGAGCCGGATCCCGATCCTGTTCTGCGGTCCGCTGCTGCACAAGCTCGGCGAGGCGTTCATCCCCGACCTCGGCGGCTGCCGCATCGGCGACCGCCCGATCGACTTCCACCTCGACGCGCTGCGCGCCATGGGTGCCGTCGTCGACAAGCAGGTCTCGGGCATCCACATCACGGCCCCGAACGGCCTCAAGGGCGCGAACATCGAGCTCCCCTACCCGAGCGTCGGCGCGACCGAGCAGGTCCTGCTCTCGTCCGTCCTCGCCGAGGGCACCACGGAGCTGCGGAACGCCGCGATCGAGCCCGAGATCATGGACCTCATCGCGATCCTGCAGAAGATGGGCGCGATCGTCACGGTCGAACCGAGCCGCACGATCTTCATCGAGGGCGTCAAGTCGCTCCGCGGGTACACGCACCGTGCGATCAACGACCGCAACGAGGCCGCGAGCTGGGCCTCCGCCGCGCTGGCGACCAACGGCGACATCTTCGTCGAGGGCGCCAAGCAGCAGGAGCTCATGACGTTCCTCAACGTCTTCCGGAAGGTCGGCGGCGGGTTCGACATCCAGGAGGACGGCATCCGGTTCTACCGCGAGCTGGACGTCCTCAAGCCCGTCGTCATCGAGACCGACGTGCACCCCGGGTTCATGACCGACTGGCAGCAGCCCCTCGTCGTCGCGCTCACGCAGGCCGAGGGCCAGAGCGTCGTGCACGAGACCGTCTACGAGAACCGCTTCGGCTTCACCGACGCGCTCAACGAGATGGGTGCCGACATCGTCGTGCACAAGGAGGGCCTGCCCGGCCACGACCGTCGCGTCGCCCGTCGTCCCTTCGAGCAGGCCGCGGTCATCACCGGCCCGACGAAGCTGCACGGTGCAAACGTCCGCGTCCCGGACCTCCGCGGCGGCTTCAGCCACCTCATCGCGGCGCTGACCGCGGAGGGCGAGTCGCACATCACGAACGTCGGCATCATCAGCCGCGGGTACGAGCACTTCATCCCGAAGCTCCGCAAGCTCGGCGCGGACTTCGACTTCGCCGGCTGACGTGGCGGAGCAGCACGACCACGGCGGCACCGGTGACGGTGCCGCCGTGGCACGACCGACGACCGGGCCCGACGCGTTGGAACTGCCGCAGGTGGGACACCCCGGAGAGGTCCGCACGGGCCTCCCGGTCCCCGGTCGGCGGTGGCGACGCGGCGAGCTGAACCGGGCCTTCCGGATCACCGGGTCCGTCGTGATCCCGACCATCCGGTTCGCCTCCGGCTACCGCTGGCACGGCCCGAACCGGTTGCCGGAGGAGGGGGCGTTCGTCCTCGCCCCGAACCACTACACGAACATCGACCCGCTCGTCGTCGGCACGACCGTGTGGCTGCACCGTCGGTCGCCGCGGTTCCTCGCGAAGGCGTCGCTGTTCCGCGTGCCGGTGTTCGGCAAGCTCATGAGCGGCATGGGGCAGATCCCCGTCGAGCGCAACGGCCGGACCCGCCTGAACGACCCGCTGAAGGGCGGCAAGGGACTCGTGTCGAACGGCGGCGCGGTCATCGTCTACCCCGAGGGCACGCTCACCCGTGACCCGGACCTGTGGCCGATGCGCGGCAAGACCGGGGCGGCGCGGATCGCCCTCGAGAACGACGTCCCGCTCATCCCGATGGCCCACTGGGGCACGCAGCGGATCATGGCGCGGTACGGCAAGAAGCTCCGCCTGTTCCCGCCGGCGAAGGTCGACATCGTCTACGGCGAGCCGCTCGACCTGTCGCGGTGGCGTGGGAAGCCGGTCGACCAGCAGGCCCTCACCGAGGTGACGGCGCTGCTCATGGAGCGCATCACCGCGCTGCTCGAGGGCCTCCGCGGTGAGCAGGCGCCCGCCGAGCGCTGGGACCCGACCGCGAACAAGCAGAAGGAGACCGGCAAGTTTGAGTGACGCAGCCGACCGGACCAGCGCGCCCGGCCTCCGCCCGCACGACGACCACCCGGACCCCTCCGTCGCAGCCCGCGGCGCCGTGGACACCGCCGCGATCCGCGTCGTCATGCAGTCGACCGACAAGCCACGGGTCGCCGTGATCGGTGCCGGCAGCTGGGGGACCACGTTCGCCAAGGTGCTCGCCGAGGGCGGGGCCGAGACCGTGCTCTGGGCTCGGCGTCCCGAGGTCGCGCGGGAGATCACCGAGACGAAGCGGAACTCGGAGTACCTGCCCGGCATCAACCTGCCGCGGACCCTCACCGCGTCGACGTCGCTGGCAGCGGTGCTGTCCGGTGCCGAGCAGGTCTACGTGTCGGTGCCGTCGCAGACGCTGCGCTCGAACCTCGCCGCCATCCGCGAACTCCTGCCCGCGGACGTGCCCGTCGTGAGCCTCATGAAGGGCGTGGAGAAGGCGACCGGCCTGCGGATGAGCGAGGTGCTCCTCGACGGCCTCGGCATCGACCAGGACCGCATCGCCGTCGCGAGCGGACCGAACCTGGCGCTCGAGATCGCCCGCCGGCAGCCCACCGCGGCCGTCGTGTCGTCGTCCAGTGCGGACACCGCGACCGCCGTGGCAGCCGTGGCGACGAACCCGTACTTCCGCTCCTTCATCAACACCGACGTGATCGGCACCGAGTTCGGTGGGGTCCTCAAGAACCTCATCGCGGTGGCAATCGGCATCGTCGACGGTGTCGGGTACGGCGAGAACACCAAGGCGTCGATCATCACCCGCGGCCTCGCCGAGATGACCGAGTTCGCGGTGTCGCTCGGCGCGCAGCCGTCGACGCTGTCCGGGCTGGCCGGCCTCGGCGACCTCATCGCCACCTGCCAGTCACCGCTGTCGCGCAACAACACCGCCGGGCGCCTGCTCGGGCAGGGGTACCGGTTCGACGAGGTCGTGCGGCAGATGAACCAGACCGCGGAGGGCCTGGCCTCGGTCGCGCCCATCCTCGAGCTGGCCCGGGCGAACGGCGTCGACATGCCCATCGTCGGACAGGTGGGCGAGGTCCTCGCCGGTAGGCTCGATCCGCGCAACATCGCGCCGCACCTCACGGAGACCGACGAGCCCCAGGGCGAGTGACCGGTCCCGGTACCCACCGCTTGGAGCGTCCATGAGCAGCACCGCGCCCGCATCCGAACCGACCGACGCCGAGCGCACGCCGAGCGGCACCGACGCGCGGACCACCGTCGCCGTGCTCTTCGGTGGCCGGTCGAGCGAGCACGAGATCAGCTGCGTGACCGCCGGCGGCATCATGGACGTCGTCGACCGCGACCGGTACGACCTGCTGCCGATCGGCATCACGAAGGACGGGGCGTTCACGCTCCAGGCGGACGACCCGTCGGTCTGGGCACTCCGGGGTCAGGAGCTCCCGACCGTGCCGGACAACGGCACCCGCGTCCGTTTCCCGCTCTCCGGCGACTCCCGCGGGTTCTCCGTCGAACTGCCGGACGGCTCGGTCGAGTCGCTCGGGGACGTCGACGTCGTCTTCCCGATCCTGCACGGACCCTTCGGCGAGGACGGCACCGTTCAGGGCCTGCTCGAGACCGCCGGCCTGCCCTACGTCGGCGACGGCGTCCTGGCGAGCGCCCTGGCCATGGACAAGCACGTCGCGAAGGCGGTCCTCGAGCACGCCGGGCTCCGGGTCGCCCCGTGGACGACGGTGCTCCGTCGGCAGTGGCAGGCCGAGCCGGTCGACGTCGCCGAGACCGTCGCCGCGCACGGCTTCCCGCTGTTCGTGAAGCCCGCACGCGCCGGGTCGAGCATGGGCGTCTCGCGCGTCGACGACCCCGCTCAGCTCGGTGCGGCGATGGACCTCGCCTTCGAGCACGACAGCAAGGTGATCGTCGAGCCGCGGGTCGTCGGCCGCGAGGTCGAGGTCGCCGTGCTCGAGGGTCGTGACGGCGTGCCGCGGACGAGCCTGCCCGGGGAGATCGTCGTCGCCGAGGACGGCTTCTACGACTTCGCCGCCAAGTACCTGGGCGGTGACGAGCAGCTGCTGTGCCCGGCCCCGCTCACCGAGGCGGAGACCGACGAGATCCGTTCCGTCGGAGCGCGTGCCTTCGAGGCGATCGGCGGCGCCGGGCTGGCCCGTGTGGACTGCTTCCTGACGGACGACGGCTTCGTCGTGAACGAGGTCAACACCATGCCGGGGTTCACCCCGTTCTCGATGTACCCGCGCTGCTGGGCGGCGTCGGGGCTGCCCTACCCGGAACTCGTCGCGGAGCTCATCGAGCTGGGACGCGCCGCGGTCCGCTGAGGACCGTACGGGTCAGTCGACGTCCTGCGGGTCGAGGCAGCGGTGGCCGTCCTCCGGCAGCCGTGACACGGCGTCACCGAGGTCCTGCAGGGCGTCGCTCGTCGCGCGGGAGGTGTCGATGACGACCTGGACCGCGGGGGACCGGCCGAACGTCGTGTAGACGACCTCCTTCCCCCGGTCGTCGCGGATCCAGTCCACGGAGCCCTGCGAGAAGCACGGCAGGTCGGAGACCGTCGGCACGGCGACACCGCAGTGGTAGAGCACGGCGGAGGGGGACCCCCACGCCGCCGTGGCCTGTGCGGAGGTGTCGCGGAGCGCCAGGGTGTCGTTGACGACCGCGGGCAGGCGGACCTGGGCATCGGCACACGCGGCCGCGTCCGCGGCGGGAGCGGGCTCCATGCGGACCGGGTTCGTGCAGCCGGACAGCCCGGCCAGGACGGCCGCCGCGGCGAGCACGGTGGCGATGATGCGGGGTCCTCGGCGCGCGGTGTCCATCGGCGTCCAGGCTACCGTTCTCGTGTGGACGCGACGCACGACGAGCACCAGCACGAGCACCGCACCGACGGTCCGGACGGCGTCGACGCCCGGGCGGCCGCCGGAGCGCAGCGCACGACCGTCGGAGCGCTCGGCGAACTCGCGGTGCTCGACCGGGTCACGCGACGCCTCCCCGCCGGGTCCCCGGTCCTCGGGCCCGGGGACGACTGCGCCGTCGTCGCCGCCCCAGACGGCCGCTTCGTCGTGACCACGGACATGATGGTGCACGGCCCGGACTTCCGGTGGGCGTGGTCCTCGCCCGAGGACGTCGGCTGGAAGGCCGCCGCCACGAACCTCTCCGACGTCGCCGCGATGGGCGCCGTGCCCTCCGGTCTCGTCGTCGCGATCGCGGCTCCGCCGGACACCCAGGTCGCGGTGCTGGAGGGCGTCGCGGACGGGTTCCGCCTCGCCGTCGACGCCCTCGCTCCGGGGTGCGGGGTGGTCGGCGGCGACCTGTCCACGTCGGCCACGTTCTCGCTGACCGTCACCGCGTTCGGGGACCTCGGAGGGCGGGACCCCGTCGTCCGATCCGGTGCCCGGGTCGGTGACGTCCTCGCTGTCTCCGGGGAGCTCGGCGCCGCCGCCCGCGGCCTGGCCCGGCTGTTCCGGGACGGCGTCGACGCCGCGGGGGAGCCCGACGTCGAGCGGGTCCGCGCGAGCGGGGCCGACACGGACCCCGACGTCGCCCGGCAGCGCCGCCCGGTCCCCCCGATCGCCGACGGTCCGCTGGCTGCCGTAGCCGGTGCGACGGCGATGCTCGACCTGTCCGACGGGCTCGCGATCGACGCAGGGCGCCTCGCCCGGGCGAGTGGCGTGACCCTGGAACTCGACCCGGCCGAGGCGTCGGCGCCCGACGGGGTGGTCGACGAGGTCGCGCTGCACGGCGGCGAGGACCACGGGCTGCTGGCGACCTTCCCGGTCGGGACGCGCCTGCCGGGCGGCTTCCGCCGGATCGGCGTGGTGCGCGAGCGCACGTCCCACGCGGGAGCGGACCACGCGGAGCGGCCCGTGGACCTGGTCCGTGGCGGGACGCCCGTCCCGACGACGGGGTGGGACCCGTACGCGGACTGGGACGGCGTCGCGGGCTGAACGCACAAGCGGACCCGCGACCGGAGCCGCACCTGGAACCAGGCCCGACCCGCGACCGGAGCCGGACCCGCGACCGGACCGGCGCGGACCGGTGCCGGACCATGGAGCGGCGGCAGCCTCAGTCGGCGTCGGCCACGGCCTCCCACGCCACGGTGTCGCCCCACGAGCGCTTGCTGAACCGGGTGAGCCCGGCCGGCCACGTGGGCTCGGGGGATCGGGTGCCGCGTTCGACGACGACGACCGCACCGGGCGTCACGCGTGACACGAGGGCCTCGAGCACGTCGGTGACCTCGGACTCGGCGACCTCGTACGGCGGGTCGATGAAGACGAGGTCGAACGTCTTCGCCGTCCCCCGCAGGTACCCCAGTGCGGGCTGTGCGTGGACGTCGATGCGGACACCAGGCGCGCGCTTCTGCACCGCGCGCGCGTTCTCGCGGCAGGCGGCCGCCGCGGACGCGGCGCGGTCCACCAGGGACACCTCGACCGCACCCCGGGACGCGGCTTCGAGGCCGAGCGCACCGGTTCCGGCGTACAGGTCCGCGACCGAGGTGTCGTCGATGAGCCCGCGCGACTCGAGGGAGGAGAACAGCGCCTCGCGCACACGGTCGCTCGTCGGTCGGGTGCCGGACTTCGGCACCCGGAGCGTCGTGGACCCGGCGGCGCCGGCGATGATGCGCGTCATGCTGCCACCGTAGCGGGCCGCGGCGGCGACCCCGGCGTCCTCCACAGCCCCGCCGGGGAGGCTCGTGGCGGGTCGGACGTCGCGGGTACCGTTGGCGTGTGGCCACCTCCAGCACCGATGCCGCTCCGACGAGCCCAGCCGCGGGCGCCGACGCCGCCCGTGCGGGCGCTGCGTCGGCCGGCGGCGCGCCGTCCGCTGCCGTGGGGGGACCCGTGCAGTGGGGCCCGGCGCCGCTCGACGTGCGGCTGGCGAACGTCCTCGGCGGGCGGACGGCGAAGGCGATCGAGAAGGCGTTCGGGCACCGCACCGTCGGGGAGTTCCTCGAGCACGCTCCGCGTCGCTACGCGGAGCGCGGCGCACTCACGGCGCTGGACTCGCTCGCGATCGGCGAGTCGGTCACGATCGTCGCCGAGGTGGTCGAGGTCCGGGAGCGCACCATGCGGGCGCGACGGGGCTCCATCCTCGAGGCCAAGATCGGGGACGGGACGGGCCTGCTGACCCTGACGTTCTTCAACCAGGGGTGGCGGACGAAGGACCTCGTGCCCGGCGCCCGCGGGGTCTTCGCCGGCAAGGTCGGCGACTACCGCGGCGCCCGGCAGCTGGCGCACCCGGACTACGAGCTCTTCGACCGGGACGACCCCCGCGCCACGGCGGACCCGGGGTCGGAGGAGGCGATCCGCTGGTCGCGCCAGCCGATCCCCATCTACCCGGCCACGGCCTCCCTGTCGTCCTGGCAGATCGCGAAGGCCATGGGGGTCGTCCTCGACACGCTGCCGGACGTCGCCGACCCGATCCCGGCCTCCGTCCGGACCCGGCTCGACCTCGTGCCGTTCCGTCGGGCACTCGAACTGCTGCACCGGCCGGAGAAGGTGTCCGACTTCAAACGGGCGCAGGACGCCCTGCGCTACCGCGAGGCGTTCGTGCTGCAGACCGCGCTGGTGCAGCGCCGGATCGCGGCGCGGGCCACGGCGTCCGTCGCCCGGACCGCGTCGCCCGGCGGCGTCCTCGAGCGCTTCGACGCGAGCCTGCCGTTCACCCTGACCGACGACCAGCGGTCGGTCGGGGCCGAGATCGCGCAGGACATGGCCGGGACCTGGCCGATGCACCGGCTCGTGCAGGGCGAGGTCGGTTCGGGCAAGACCCTCGTCGCGATCCGGGCGATGCTCACCGTGGCGGAGTCCGGCGGACAGTCCGCGCTGATCGCCCCGACGGAGGTCCTGGCCGCGCAGCACCTCCGGTCGATCGTGAAGTTCCTCGGGCCGGACCTGGCCGCGGAGCTCCGTCCGGTGATCCTGACCGGGTCGCAGTCCACCGACGAGCGCCGGCGGGCGCTGCTCGCCGCGGCGTCCGGTGGGTCCCGCCTCGTGGTCGGCACGCACGCGTTGCTCGGCGACCGGGTCGACTTCGCCGAACTCGGCCTGGTGGTCGTGGACGAGCAGCACCGCTTCGGGGTGGAGCAGCGTGAGGCCCTGCGGACGAAGGGCTCGACGCCACCGCACGTGCTCGTCCTCACCGCGACGCCCATCCCGCGGACCGTGGCGATGACCGTGTTCGGCGACCTCGACGTCTCGACGATCCAGGGCATGCCGTCGGGCCGGGCCGGGGTCGAGACGTTCACCGTCGGGCTCGCCGAGCACCCCGGGTGGGAGTCCCGCATCTGGACGCGGATGGCCGAGGAGCTGGCGGACGGGCGCCAGGCGTTCGTCGTCTGTCCGGCGATCGACGACGCGCACGGCGAGGACGACGGGACGCCCGGTCCCGCCGGCGACGGAGCCGCGGTTGACGGCACGCCGGGCGGCGCCGACGCCGACGGCACGCCGACCAGGAAGCCCGCGACGGTCCTCGCGACCGCGGAACGGATGCGCGCCATGCCCGTGCTCGCGGGGCGGCGCATCGAGGTCCTGCACGGCCGGATGTCGGCGGAGGAGAAGGACCGCGTGATGACGTCCTTCGCCGACGGCGCGGTCGACGTGCTCGTCGCGACGACGGTGATCGAGGTCGGCGTCGACGTCCCGAACGCCTCGATGATGGCGGTGCTCGACGCCGACCGGTTCGGCGTCTCGCAGCTGCACCAGTTGCGCGGGCGCATCGGTCGCGGGCAGTACGCGGGCGTCTGCCTGCTCGTCACCGCCGCCGAGACCGACACGGTGTCGCGAGAGCGCGTGGACGCGGTGGCCGCGTCCGACGACGGGTTCGAGCTGGCACGGGTCGACCTCGAACTGCGCCGGGAGGGCGACGTGCTCGGCGAACGGCAGTCGGGTGGGCGGTCGTCGTTGACGCTCCTGCGCGTGGTGCAGCACGCCGACCTCATCGTGGACGCGCGGGAGGAGGCCGAACGCCTCCTGGAGGACGACCCGGACCTGAGCGGCAGTCCCGCGCTCCGGGACGCCCTCGCACGCCGCCTCGACGAGTCCGACGCGGCCTTCCTCGGGAAGAACTGAGCGGCGTCGGCCGGTATCGTCGCCCGCATGACGAAGATCGCCGTGGTGCCCGGCTCGTTCGACCCCGTGACGCTGGGACACCTCGACGTGATCGCCCGTGCCGTGGACCTGTTCGACGAGGTGCACGTGCTCGTCGTGCACAACCCCGACAAGAAGGCGGCACTGTTCGACGCCGGGGACCGGGTCCGGCTCATCCGGCAGTCCGTCACGGAGCTCGGGATCCCGGGCCGGGTCGTGGTCGGGGAGTGGACGGCCGGGCTCCTGGTCGACTACTGCCGGCAGGTGGGGTCGAAGATCCTGGTGAAGGGCGTGCGGTCCGGCGAGGACGTGGCCTACGAGACCCCGATGGCGATCATGAACCGGCACCTCGCCGGGGTGGAGACGGTCTTCCTGCTGCCGGACGCCGCCCGGGCGCACGTCTCGAGCTCGCTCATCCGGCAGGTGTCGTCCCTCGGTGGCGACGTGACGCCGTACGTGCCCGACGCGGTGGCCCGCGCGCTCGCCGGGCGGGCCTGACGGCCGGACCGACGGACGGCCGCCCTCGACACGCTCCGGGTGCTCGACTCGTCGGCCTGAGCGGGGTAGGCTGGTTGATCGTGTCTTCCTCCGTGAACAGCCCCTACGCCCTGCGTGTGCGTGACCTCGCGCACCGGCCGGGCGACATGCGCGAGGTGTCGCTCGACATCACCGTCCCGAGCACCCTCGGCGCCGGTCTCATCGCCGTGCGCGAGGGCGACCAGATGCACCTCGACGTGAAGCTCGAGGGCCTCCACGAGGGTGTGCTCGCGTCCGGCACCGCCCGGGCCGAGGCGACGGGGGAGTGCTCGCGCTGCCTCATCGACGTCAGCGAGCTCGTCGAGGTCGAATTCGCGGAACTGTTCGCGTATGATGCCTCGGAGGAATTCGACTACCAGGTTCACGATGACCACGTGGATTGTGAACCGGTCGTCCGAGACGCGGTGGTGCTGTCACTGCCGTTCCAGCCGGTCTGCCGGCCGGACTGCCCAGGACTCGACCCGGAGACGGGTGAGCGCCTGGCGGACATCGGCGAGCGGCCGACCACGTCGGCCACCGATCCTCGCTGGGCTGCGCTCAGCGGGATCCAGTTCGACGACAGCACGCCCGACCAGACCACCGCGGACGAGGAGCGGACGCCGGCCGACCAGGCCGAGTGACCGCCACCGCCCACGACTGACCACCGACCAAGCGAAAGAGAACCACCATGGCCGTCCCCAAGCGCAAGCAGTCCCGTGCGAACACGCACGCCCGTCGATCGCAGTGGAAGGCCGCACCGGTCCAGCTCGTGAAGACGATCGAGAACGGCAAGGTCACCTACAGCCTCCCGCACCGCGCGAAGGTCGTCGAGGACTCGGCCGGCACGCCCCTGTACATGGAGTACAAGGGCCGCAAGGTCGCCGACGTCTGATCGGACTCCCCTCATGACTGCGACGTCCGGCGCCGCGGGGTCCCGCCCCGTGGGGCCGGACGTCGTTCGTCTGCGCGACCTCCTCGACGTGCCGGTGGACCCGGAACTCCTGCAGCTCGCCCTCACCCACCGCTCGTACGCGTACGAGCACGGCGGGATCGGGCACAACGAGCGGCTCGAGTTCCTCGGTGACTCCATCCTCGGGCAGGCCGTGACCGTCAAGCTGTTCCGTGACTACCCGGAACTCGACGAGGGCGAGCTCGCCAAGCGGCGCGCGAGCCTCGTCTCCACGGTCGCCCTCGCCGAGATCGCCCGCCACATCGGGCTCGGCGCGTACCTCCGGCTCGGCAAGGGCGAGGAGCAGACCGGTGGTCGCGACAAGTCGTCGATCCTCGCCGACACGGTGGAAGCCGTGATCGGGGCGACGTACCTGTCCGCCGGCGCCGACGCCGCCACCGACCTGGTGCTGCGGCTCGTCGCGCCGCTGCTGGTCGACCCCGCGCGGTTCGGCGCCGCGATGGACCCGAAGACGAGCCTGCAGGAGCTTGCCTCCGCGCGCTCGCTCGGCAACCCCGCCTACCGCATCACCGAAGCGGGCCCGGACCACGACAAGACCTTCCACGCGACGGTCGTGCTGCAGGGCGAGGACGTCGCCACCGGCACCGGCACGAGCAAGAAGACGGCGGAGATGTCCGCCGCGCTCGACGCCTGGACGCGACTGTCCGGACGTCCCGTCGAGGGCTGACGGGGTGCCCGAACTCCCCGAGGTCGAGGTCGTCCGCGCCGGCCTCGAACCCGCCGTCACCGGCGCCAGGGTGCTCGCCGTGCAGGTGCACGACGAGCGCGCACTCACCCGCCACGACGGGCCTGCCGAGGACTTCGCGCACCGCCTGACCGGGCGGACGATCGCCGCGGCCGTCCGTCGCGGGAAGTTCATGTGGTTCCCGCTGGATCCCGACGGGGACCGACCCGAAGCACTGGTCGCGCACCTCGGCATGAGCGGCCAGATCCTGCTCGGCCGCGACCGACCCGCCGCACGGCACCGGCGGATCGTCCTCGACGTGCAGCCTCCCGGGACGGACCGGGACGGCGTCCGGGAAACGCCAGTGCAGCTCGAGTTCGTCGACCAGCGCACCTTCGGGTCGATGGCGATCGACCGGATGCTGCCCACGGTCGACGGCGCTGCCGCCGGCCACGCCGGGCAGATCGACACGACCGACCCGCGAGCCGACTGGCGCCGACGGATCCCGTTCCAGGTGTCGCACATCGCCCGGGACCCGCTCGACCCCGCGTTCGACGACGACCGCTTCACCGCCGCGGCGCGGAAGCGGTCCAGCGGCATCAAGCGTGTGCTGCTCGACCAGGGGGTGATCAGCGGCATCGGGAACATCTACGCGGACGAGTCGCTGTGGGCAGCGCGCCTGCACTTCGACCGACCGGCCGACCGGCTGCCCCGGGCGACGCTGCACCTGCTCCTCGACGAGGTCCGGGCCGTGCTCCGCCGCGCGCTCGAGGACGGCGGGACGAGCTTCGACGCGCAGTACGTCAACGTGAACGGGCAGTCCGGGTACTTCTCGCAACGCCTCGCGGTGTACGGCCAGCAGGGAGAGCCCTGCCCGCGGTGCGGCACCGCGATCGTGCGTGAGGCCTTCATGAACCGGTCGAGCCACCGCTGCCCCGTGTGCCAGCCCGCTCCGCGGCAGCGCAGGCGTTAGCCTGACGCGAACCGACCAGCCGGAGACCGCATGTACCTGAAGAGCCTGACCCTCAAGGGGTTCAAGTCCTTCGCGCAGCCCACGACGTTCGCGTTCGAGCCGGGCGTCACGTGCATCGTCGGCCCGAACGGCTCCGGCAAGTCGAACGTCGTCGACGCCCTTGCCTGGGTGATGGGGGAGCAGGGGGCGAAGACCCTCCGCGGCGGCAAGATGGAGGACGTCATCTTCGCCGGCACCGCCACCCGCGGTCCCCTCGGTCGCGCACAGGTGACCCTGACGATCGACAACGCCGACGGTCTGCTGCCGATCGAGTACGCCGAGGTGACGATCTCGCGGACGCTGTTCCGGAACGGTGGCAGCGAGTACGCCATCAACGGCGAGAACTGTCGGTTGCTCGACGTCCAGGAGCTGCTGAGCGACACCGGGCTGGGCCGGGAGATGCACGTCATCGTCGGGCAGGGCCAGCTCGACAAGGTGCTGCACGCCACCCCGGAGGACCGGCGCGGGTTCATCGAGGAGGCTGCCGGCATCCTCAAGCACCGCCGCCGGAAGGAGAAGACGCTCCGGAAGCTCGACGCGATGCAGACGAATCTGACACGGTTGTCGGACCTGGCGGGGGAGATCCGCCGGCAGCTCAAACCGCTCGGACGCCAGGCCGAGGTGGCCCGCAAGGCGCAGTCGGTCGCGGCCGTCGCCCGGGACGCCAAGGCCCGCCTGCTCGCCGACGACGTCGTGCGGTTGCGGCGCGAACTGCGCGACCACGTCGAGGTCGAGACCGGTCGGAAGTCCGAGCGCATCGTCCTGCAGGAGCGGCTCGAGCAGATCCGGCAGCGGCAGCAGCAGGTCGAGCAGAGCATGGTCGGCGACGACGCCGACCGCGCCCGGACCGTGGTCCACCGGTTGGAGAGCGTGCAGGAGCGACTGCGCAGCCTGTCGATGCTCGCGAACCAGCGGCTGATGTTCCTCGCGCAGCAGGCCGAGGCACCGCAGCAGGGCCCGACCGTCACGCCCGAGCGGGTCGCCGGCGTCCGCGCCGAAGCCGACCGGCTCGACCTGCGTGCGCAGGAGATGCAGGGTGGGACGACCGCCGTCGGTGAGCGGGTGCAGGCCGCTCGTGCCGCACTCGACGCGCTCGACGAGCAGATCGCCGCGCAGGCTGCCCTCGTCGCGCAGCACGACCTGGACGGCCAGCGGCTCGCCGGAGCCGTCGAGGTGGCGCGCTCGCGGCGATCGTCGGCCGTCGCCGACCGGGAGCGGCGGGAGCGAGCGCTCTCCGAGGCGGTCGTCCGTGCCGAGCAGGCCGCTGCCGCCCTGGAGGACCTCGGTCGCGACCCGGCGCTGGACACCGACGACGAGACACTCACCGCGACACTGGCGGCGGCCCGCGACCAGCTCGACCGAGCCCAGGCGGACCGGGACGCGCACCGGGACCGGCTGCACGCGCTCGAGCGTGAACGGGACGCCCTCGACGCCCGCATCGCGGCGCTCGCGCTCTCGATCGACGTCCGTGACGGTTCGCAAGCGCTCATCGACGCCGGTCGCGAGGGGATCGCCGGCCGGCTCGCCGACCGTCTCACGGTCACGCCCGGCTACGAGGCGGCCGTCGCCACCGCACTCGACGGGCTCGCGGACGCCGTGCTCGCCGAGGACCGGCGGGCTGCGCTCGACGCCGTCGACCACGCCCGGGCCGCGGACCTCGGTCGCATCGACGTGGTCGTCGCCGACGTGGCCGGCAGTGCGTCACGGCTGCCCGCCGCACTGCCGCCCGGCGTCCGAGCCGCGCTCGACGTCGTCGCCGGCCCGCCCGCGCTCACCGCGGTCCTGACGGAGACGCTGGTCGCCGACCGGGACGACGTCGACCTGGAGGCGGTGCTCGCGGCCGCCCCGGACGCCACGGTGGTCACGCGGTCCGGCGACCTCGTGCGCGCGGCGCGGGTGACCGGCGGCGGGCAGCGCTCGACGTCCCGCATCGAGTTGACCGCGGACCGCGACGCAGCGGCCACCCGCCGGGAGACCGTGGTGAGCGAGGCGGAGGAGGCGGCCGCGGGCCTCCAGGCTGCGCGGACCGCGGTCGAGGCCGCACGGCGGGCGGTGGACGAGGCGGACCAGGCTGCGCGCGCCCACGCCCGCGCGACCGCGGAGTACGACCGGACCAGTGCCTCCGCCCGGGCCCGGGCTGAGAACACCGCTGCCGAGGTCGAGCGGCTGCGCGCAGCCCTCGCCGAGACGGACGGTGCGACCGCGGCCTCCGAAGCGGCACTCGCCGCGGCCGAGGCGGAGCTCCGGGCCTTCGCGGAGCGCCCGCGCCCGGTCGTCGACGCGTCCGCCCGGCCGGCGGCGCAGGACGCCGTCGACGCCACCCGGGCGGCGGAGATCGAACACCGACTGCAGGTCGAGACCGCCCGCGAGCGTGCCCGGGCCGAGCGGCGTCGGGCGGACCAGCTCGAGCGGCAACTCGGTGCGGAGCGGGCGGCGGCCGAGGAGGCTGCGCGTCTCGCGGTCATCCGACGGGGGCAGATCGCCTCGGCCGAGGGCGTCCTGGCCGACCTGCCGGTGGTCCTCGCCGCCGTCGATCGTTCGCTGGCCGAGGCCCGGGTGCAGCTCGCGACCGAGGAGTCCGAGCGCACGAAGCGCAACACCGAGCTGCAGGGCATCCGGAACGAGGAGCGCGAGCTGCGGGACCGTCTGCAGACCATCACCGACGGGGTGCACTCGCTCGAGATGGAGATCTACGAGAAGCGGCTGCACCTGTCCGGGGTCCTCGACCGGGCGCAGAGCGAACTCGGGCTCGGCGAGACCGTGCTCGTCGCCGAGTACGGGCCGGACGTCCCCGTGCCGGTCGACGTGCTCATCGACCCGCGGGTGCTCGCACGACGGCACCGCGAGGCGGCACGAGCGGCCGCTGCCGAGGACGTGTCGACGGGGGCCGAGGACACGGCCGCTGACAACCTCGACCCGGTCGGTGACGACGAGACCGACGAGACCGACGAGACCGACGACAGCGACGAGACCGTGCTCGCCGCCGGCTCGACCCTGCCCGGCGGGCCTGCCCTGCCCGAGTACGAGGCACCCGACGTCGACCCCGCGGACGTCCCGACCACGCCGTACGTCCGCGCCGAGCAGGAGCGTCGACTCGCCGCGGCCGAGCGTGACCTCGGGCGGCTCGGCAAGGTGAACCCGCTCGCGCTCGAGGAGTTCCAGGCGCTCGAGCAGCGGCACGCGTTCCTGTCCGACCAGCTCGACGACCTGCAGAAGACCCGCGCCGACCTCCTGACGATCATCGAGGAGCTCGACGGGAAGATGCAGACCATCTTCGCGTCCGCGTTCGAGGACACCCGCGAGGCGTTCGACGTCGTGTTCCCGATCCTGTTCCCCGGCGGCTCCGGGTCGATCACGTTGACGAACCCGGACGACCTGCTCACCACCGGCATCGACGTGCAGGTCAAGCCCGCGGGCAAGAAGATCGACCGGCTGACGCTGCTGTCCGGTGGGGAGCGGTCCCTGGCTGCCGTGGCGCTGCTCGTGGCGATCTTCACGGCCCGGCCGAGCCCGTTCTACATCATGGACGAGGTCGAGGCGGCGCTCGACGACGCGAACCTCGGCCGCCTGCTCACCGTGTTCGGGCGGCTGCAGGAGTCGTCGCAGCTCATCGTCATCACACACCAGAAGCGGACCATGGAGATCGCCGACGCGCTGTACGGGGTCTCGATGCGGCAGGACGGCGTGTCCGCCGTCGTCGGACAGCGGGTGCAGAAGCCCGAGCCCGCCGCAGCGGTCGCGTAGCCGACGCGGTCGGAGACGGACGGGAGGCTCCCCACCGGCCCGTTCCGGACCGACGCGCCAGCGGCGGGTCGGCCGTGACCGGTGGGGAGCCTCCTGTCAGGCGTGCAGGTGGCGACTACTTCGCGTCGGCCTCGACGGCGTCCGCCGGCTCGCCGGTCGGGGTGAGGCCGCGCTGCTGGCGCTTCTTCGACACGACGAGGCTCGCGACCGTCGCGACGGTGATCGTCAGGAGGATGAAGCCCAGCGAGAACCAGATCGGGATCTCGGGCGCCCACTCGACGTGCTGACCGCCGTTGATGAACGGCACCTCGTTGACGTGCAGGGCGTGGAAGACGAGCTTCACGCCGATGAAGGCGAGGATGACGGCCAGGCCCTGACCGAGGTAGATGAGCCGCTCGAGCAGGCCGGCGATGAGGAAGTAGAGCTGGCGGAGACCGAGGAGCGAGAACGCGTTCGCGGTGAACACGATGAACGCGTCCTGCGTCAGCCCGAAGATCGCGGGGATCGAGTCGAGCGCGAAGAGCACGTCCGTCAGGCCGATCGAGACCATGACGAGCAGCATCGGGGTGAAGAGGCGCTTGCCGTCGACCTTGGTGGTGAGGCGGTCACCGTCGTAGTGCTCGGAGGTCGGGATCACGCGGCGGAGCAGACGGATGAGCTTCGAGTCGCCCTCCTCGGCACCGTGTTCGTCGCCGCCCTTGGCCTGCGACCACGCGAGCCAGAACAGGAGGAGACCGAACAGGTAGAAGACCCACGAGAAGTTCTCGATGATCGTGACGCCGAGGGCGATGAAGACACCGCGCGCCACGAGGGCGATCGCGACACCGACGAGCAGGACCTTCTGCTGGAACTCCTTCGGCACCGCGAAGGTCGTCATGATGATGAGGAAGACGAAGAGGTTGTCGACCGACAACGCCTTCTCGGTCAACCAGCCGGCGAAGTACTCACCGCCGGCCTGTCCGCCGCCGAACACCCACACGCCGACACCGAACAGGATCGCGAGCGCGATGTAGACGATGGACCAGAAGGCCGATTCGCGGATGTGCGGCACGTGCGGCGTGCGCACGTGCGAGAAGAAGTCGAACACGAGCAGGCCGAGGATGCCTGCGATCGTGAAGAGCCACACGTACAGGGGGACGTCCATGGAGAGCCTCCAGGTCAGGGGCGTGCCACACAGAGAAAGTGGGTACGCCGGAGCCTGAAGGTCTCTTCCGCCGCGGTCCCGTCCGGTGATCCGGTGGGGCCGCGACCGACGCCCCGGGTCCGGGTCGTTCCGGGCCGTACTGACGGGGTCGCCGAGAGGGAATACTCCCCTTCGCGACTCCGACCCTACCGAAGGCCGGCACCGAGTGGGCACCCGTAAGCTGGGAACATGGCGAGTAGTTGGTCCCTGTCCTCCCGGCTCCGTGGTCTGTTCCAGCGGAAGACCATCGACGAGACGACGTGGGAGGACCTGGAGACGGCGCTGATCGGCGCGGACTTCGGCCCCGACATCTCCGAGGAGATCATCGAGGACCTCCGTGCGCGCGTCGCCCGGTACGACACGACGGACCCCGCCGACCTCAACCGCATGCTGCGCGAGGTGCTCGAGGAGCGGCTGTCGAAGCTCGACACGACGCTCAAGCTGAGCAACCGTCCCGCCGTGGTCCTCGTCGTCGGCGTCAACGGCGTCGGCAAGACCACCACCATCGGGAAGTTCGCGAAGTTCCTCCGCACCTACGACCGCACGGTCCTGGTCGGCGCCGCCGACACGTTCCGCGCCGCGGCCGTCGAGCAGGTCGCGACGTGGGCGCAGCGTGCCGGCGTCGACGTCGTCCGCCCCGCACAGCCCGGGCAGGACCCGGCGTCGGTGGCGTACCAGACTGTCGAGCGTGCGATCCGCGAGGGCACGGAGATCGTCGTCATCGACACCGCCGGCCGGCTGCACACGAAGGCCGGGCTGATGGACGAGCTCGGCAAGATCAAGCGCGTCGTCGAGAAGCAGACCGAGATCGCCGAGGTCCTGCTCGTGCTCGACGCGACGACCGGGCAGAACGGGCTCGCGCAGGCGCAGGCCTTCATCGAGGGCGCCGGGGTCACGGGACTCGTCATCACGAAGCTCGACGGGTCGGCCAAGGCCGGGTTCGTGCTCAGCGTGCAGGAGAAGACGGGCATCCCGATCAAGCTCATCGGCCAGGGCGAGGGCATCAACGACCTGACCGGCTTCACGCCGCACGTCTTCGTGCAGAACCTGGTCGGGTGAGTCCCGTCCTCCGCCGGCTGACCGACCGCGCTCCCGGCGGCGTCTCCGTCCTCGAGCTCGTGGTGATGTGCTGCGTCGCCGTCGCGCTCACGTTCGGGAGCCTGTTCCACAAGCTGCAGTGCGCGGCGGACGGGTTGGACCTGGCGTACGTGACGGGGCACGCGTGCCTCGGCGACACCCTCAGCCTGTGGGGGATCCGCGACCTCGGGTCGCACGTGTTCCCCTACGTCGGGGAGCTCACCGACCGCGGTCTGCCGCCCGGCACCCTCGAGTACCCGACGCTGACCGGCCTCTGGGCCTGGCTGTCGGCACTGCCCGTCGACTCGCTGCGCGGGTTCCTCGTCGTCACGGCGATCACCTTCGTGCCCGTGGTGGTCCTGGTCACCGTGTTCCTGGCCCGCGTCGCCGGGCGCCGCGCCTGGGTCTTCGCCGCGACTCCGCCGCTGTTCCTCTACGCGCTCTACAACTGGGACCTGCTCACCGTGCTCTGCACCGCTGCCGGCCTGTTCGCCGCGGTGCGGTGGCCGGCCGGACGCGCACCCGTCTGGCGAGCGGTCGTCGTCGGGGCGCTGTTCGGCCTCGGCGGGGCCTTCAAGCTCTACCCGCTCGCGTTCGTCGCACCGTTCGTCCTCGCCTTCCTGGTCGACGCCGGTGTGGCGTGGCCTGACCGGTTCCGCCGCGCGGCCGCTGCCGTGGCGGGTGCCGTCGGCGTGGTGCTCGCGGCCAACCTGCCGTTCGTGGTCGTCAACGCCACGTCGTGGTTCTCCGTCATCCGGTTCCAGGGCACCCGGGCCATCGACCCGAGCACGATGTCGGTCTGGTACTGGGGCCTGCAGCCGTGGTCGGCGAACCCCGACCCGGGCGTGCAGCACAAGCTGAACCTGCTCTCCACCGGAGCGACCGCGGTCGCCGTGCTGGCCGTCCTGGTCGTCGGGCTCCTCATCGGGCTCCGCCGCGGTCGGATGCCGTGGATCGAGACGAGTGCGGCCCTGCTCTGCGCCTACCTGGTCGCGAACAAGGTCGATTCGCTGCAGTACGTCCTGTGGCTCACCCCGTTCTTCGCGGTCGTGCGCATCCGCCTGTGGTGGGTCGTCGCGTACATGACGGCGAACCTGCTGCTCTTCGTCGGCTGGTTCCACAGCTTCGCGCTGAAGGCGGTCGGCATGACGGCGCGGAGCTGGGCGGACGAGGCGCAGTCGATCGGCATCTGGGGACAGATCATCCTGCTGCCGATCCTGGCGGTCGTCTTCCTCCGCAGTCGTGCCGTGGACAGTGACGTCGCTCAGGGTGTGGACGTCGACGTCGACCGGCGCGCGCAGCAGCCTGCTGACGTGTACCGTCCGGCTGGTACCTGACCGACCGGAAGAGGACATCTCATGCCCGCACTGCTCATCATCGCGATCATCGTCGGCGTCGTCCTGCTGATCACCGGCATCGTCAGCGCCGCGCTCAAGGCCCTGCTCTTCATCGGGCTGGTGCTCATCGTGCTCGCCGTCGTGGGGTGGATCCTCCGGCGCGTGCGCGGAGGCGGCTCGCGCGTCTGACGTCGCGACACCACGGCCACTGGCGCGTCCCGTTCGGCGGGGACGCGCCAGTCGTCGTTCCGGTCGCGCTGTCGAGGTGACGAACGGCCCGGACCGGTGGGAGGCCTCCCGGCCGGCCGCTGCCGTTGGTGCCCGCCGGTCCGGGAGTCAGACCGACTGTCGACCTGCCGGCGCCTCGAGCAGGTGCGCCAGGTGCGCCGGCACCGTCCCACCGCGAGCGACCGTCGCCCGGGCCCAGAGGCGTCCGGCCCGGTAGGACGACCGCACGAGCGGTCCGGCGAGGACACCGGCGAACCCCATGCCCTCGGCCAGCTCGCGGAGCTCGACGAACTCCTCCGGTCGCACCCACCGAGCGACGGGCAGGTGCCGCGGCGAGGGGCGGAGGTACTGCGTCAGCGTGATGATGTCCGTCCCCGCGTCGCGGAGCTGCTGCAGGGCGTCCTCGACCTCGTGCCGTTCCTCGCCCATGCCGAGGATGAGGTTCGACTTCGTCACGAGACCGGCGTCCCGCCCCTGTGTGATGACGTCGAGGGAGCGGTCGTAGCGGAACGCCGGGCGGATGCGCTTGAAGATGCGCGGGACGGTCTCGACGTTGTGGGCGAAGACCTCGGGCCGGGCGTCGAACACCGCACCGAGCTGGTCCGGTCGGCCGGAGAAGTCCGGCACGAGGATCTCGACGCCGGTGCCGGGGGAGTGCTCGTGGACAGCGCGGATCGTCTCGGCGTAGAGCCATGAGCCGCCGTCGTCGAGGTCGTCCCGCGCGACGCCGGTGACCGTCGCGTACCGCAGCTGCATGGCAGCGACCGAGTCCGCGACGCGCCGCGGCTCGTCCCGGTCCAGGGGCTCCGGCCTGCCGGTGTCGATCTGGCAGAAGTCACAGCGGCGGGTGCACTGCGAGCCGCCGATGAGGAACGTGGCCTCGCGGTCCTCCCAGCACTCGAACACGTTCGGGCAGCCGGCCTCCTGGCAGACCGTGTGGAGGCGCTGGTCACGCACCAGGTCGGTGAGCTCCCGGTACGCCGGGCCCTGCGTGGCGCGGGTCTTGATCCATGCGGGCTTCGCCTCGATGGGGGTCTCGGCGTTGCGTGCCTCGACGCGGAGCATCCGCCGGCCTTCCGGGGCGAGGGTCATGCTGCGGTCTCCTGTCGATCGGCGGCGGCCGGGAGGCCCGACCCGCTTCCGGCGTGCACGGTCGTCTCGTCCCACGGCCGGCTCGGGGCGCCTCCGCGTACCGCGGCCACGGCATCGAGGACGCCGGCGGTCACCACCTCGACGACGTCGTCCACGGAGACCGGTCGTCCGGCGGCGAGGCTCAACGTCGTCACGCCGGCGTCGGCGATGCCGCACGGCACGATCGCCTCGAAGGCCGTCAACGGGTTCGAGCAGTTGAGCGCGATGCCGTGGCTCGAGACCCCCTGGGACACGTGCAGTCCGACCGCACCGACCTTCGCCGCCGTCGGCCCGGTCCCGACCCAGGCTCCGCTCCGCCCCGGCACCCGCTCGGCGGGAACGCCGACGGCCGCCGCCGCGTCGATGAGCACCTGCTCGAGCGACCGGACCCACGCGACGACGTCGAGCGGCTCGCCGAGCCGGACGATCGGGTACGCGACCAGCTGTCCCGGGCCGTGCCAGGTGATCCGGCCACCGCGGTCGACCTCGACGACCGGAGAGCCGCCCGTCGGCAGGTCAGCGGGCTGGGTCCGTCGCCCGGCGGTGTAGACGGACGGGTGCTCGCAGAGGACCAGGACCCCCGGGGAACGCCCGGCGACGACGTCGGTGTGCAGCGACCGCTGCAGCGCGAGCCCCTCGGTGTAGGGCAGGAGTCCCGGCCGACGGACCACCTCGAGGTCGGTCATGGGCCGAGGGTACCGAGTAGTTGGACTGCGTACAAGAACCCGGTTGCGGACGAAGCGGACCGGCACTGGCGCTCCGCTGCGGTCTCACGACCAGCGGCGCACCGCCGCTCAGGAGGAGTCCTCGGCGATCTGGCGAGCCTCCGTCGACCGCGCTTCGCTGCCTGAACAGGATCGCGGCTCCTGCGCCTTGTCATACTCTGATGAGAAGAGTATCCTTGCTACATGAGCACGCCGGAGATGCGCGAACCGACCCTGCTCGTGCTGACCTCCCTCGCCGGAGGGCGCAAGCACGGGTACGGGCTCATCGGCGACGCCGCCGAGTTGTCCGAGGGGCGGGTGCGACTCAAGGTCGGCACGCTCTACGCCGTGCTCGACCGGCTCCTCGACCAGGGCCTGGTCGCCGAGGCGGGCGAAGAGGTCGTCGACGGACGACTCCGTCGCTACTTCGAACTCACCGACACCGGCGCCGACGTACTCGACGCCGAGGTCCGCCGCATCGAGGCCAACGCCGCCGCTGCACGCGCGCGGCTCACCGCGTGGCGGCCGGCTCCGGCCACACGCAGCATCCACATCCGACTGGGGGGAGTGTCGTGACGAACACGAGGCTGGGACAGGGCGCGAGCCTGGAACGCGAATACGGACGGGTGCTCGGGTGGTACCCGTCCCGGTGGCGGCGGACGCACGGGTCGGCGATGCTCGGCACCCTGCTCGACGTCGCCGAGGGGGAGGGCCGCGACCGACCGGCGCACGGAGAACTCGCGGACCTGCGGTGGCAGGGCCTCCGCGAACGCGTCAACGCCGTCGTGCCGGCCGACGTCCGGGCGCTCGCCGCGTCGATCGGCACCGGCTCCGCGGCCGGCTTCGCCCTGGTCTACCTGCTCGCGGTGTCCTGGGTGCCGTGGGGGCCACCGGCGGGGACGGCCTGGCCTGAGCTGCCGTGGTTCGGCCCGTTCCGCAACCCCGGGGTGCTCTTCGCGGTCCCGGTGCTGATGGGAGCGCTCGCCGCCCTCGTCCGGCAGCGGATCCTCGCTCACGTGTCCGCGGTGATCGCCGTGCTCGGCGTCGTCGTCGCACGGATCACCGTGCAAGCGACCGAGAACTGGAACGGACCGGGGACGACCACGCTCGTGACGGTGGCGGCGCTCGTCGTGGTCGCGAACGTCGGCGATCCACGGGACCGTCGAGCGCTCGGCGTCGCGTTCGCGGTCGTCACCGTCGGGCTGGCGCTCTTCGCCGGCCTGCAGCTGCCGACCGGTCACCCGTTCGAGTCGACGCTCTTCACGGACGGCGCGTGGTGGGGCGCCGCGGTGACGCCGGCGCTCCTCGGCGGCACCGGGGTCCTGGTCCTCGTGACGGTGGTCGGACTGGTCCGTCGTCGCCGGACGGACATCGCGGCAGCGCTCGCCGTGGCCTGGATGCCGTGGGCGCTCGCAGGGACCATCACGCTCCGGTACTTCGCCTCCGAGGACGTCGCCTCGCTCCTCATGGCGGTCGGGTCGACCGCGATGGCGCTCGTCGCCCTGGTGGTCGCCCGCCGGGTCCCCGAGCGGTTCCGACGCGAGCGGGCGTGAACGGCGCCGGCGGTGCGGGCCCGCGCAGCGCCTCCCGGGCCGACGACCGCGGACGGTAGGATGGTCGGATCATGGCGCAATTCGGTTCACTCTCCGATCGGCTCACCGAGACCTTCCGCAACCTGCGGAGCAAGGGACGGCTGACCCCGTCCGACGTGGACGGCACCGTCCGCGAGATCCGGCGGGCCTTGCTCGACGCGGACGTCGCGCTCGAGGTGGTGAAGTCGTTCACCGCCGCCGTGCGTGAACGTGCGCTCTCGGACGAGGTCAACAAGGCCCTCAACCCGGCGCAGCAGGTCGTCCAGATCGTCAACGAAGAACTCGTGGGCATCCTCGGCGGGCAGCAGCGCCGCCTCGAGTTCGCCAAGCGACCCCCGACGGTCATCATGCTCGCGGGTCTGCAGGGCGCCGGCAAGACGACCCTCGCGGGCAAGCTCGGCAAGTGGCTCAAGAAGGACGGCCACACCCCGATGCTCGTCGCGGCGGACCTCCAGCGTCCGAACGCCGTGCAGCAGCTGCAGGTCGTCGGTGAGCAGGCCGGCGTGCACGTCTTCGCCCCGGAGCCCGGCAACGGCGTCGGCGACCCGGTCAAGGTCGCCAAGAACGCGATCAAGGCCGCCGTCGACCAGCAGTACGACACCGTCATCGTCGACACCGCCGGTCGACTCGGTGTCGACGCCGAGCTCATGAAGCAGGCGGCGAACATCCGCAAGGCGGTCGACCCGGACGAGGTCCTGTTCGTCATCGACGCGATGATCGGTCAGGACGCGGTGAACACCGCCCGTGCCTTCCAGGAGGGCGTCGACTTCACCGGCGTCGTGCTGTCGAAGCTCGACGGCGATGCCCGCGGTGGTGCGGCGCTGTCGGTCGCGTCGGTCACGGGCCGGCCGATCATGTTCGCCTCGACGGGTGAGGGGCTCGACGACTTCGAGCCGTTCCACCCGGACCGCATGGCGAGCCGCATCCTCGACCTCGGCGACATCCTGTCCCTCATCGAGCAGGCGCAGGGCGCGTTCGACGAGGAAGAGGCGCGCAAGGTCGCGGACAAGATCGCGTCCGACAACTTCACGCTGAACGACTTCCTGCAGCAGATGCAGCAGCTGCGCAAGGCCGGCTCGATCAAGGGCATGCTCGGCATGCTCCCGGGTGCGAAGGGCATGCGCGAGGCGCTCGACAACTTCGACGAGCGGGAGATCATCCGCACCGAGGCGATCATCCAGTCGATGACGCCGCAGGAACGCGAACTGCCGAAGCTCCTGAACGGTTCCCGTCGTCTCCGCATCGCGCGCGGTGCCGGCTCGACCGTGACCGAGGTGAACGCCCTCGTCAACCGGTTCGAGCAGGCCGCGAAGATGATGAAGACCGTGGCGCGCGGCGGTGTGCCGCAGATGCCGGGCATGGGACCGATCCCGGGCATGCACGGCGGCAAGAAGCAGCAGCCGCAGACCAAGAAGAAGAAGGTCGGCAACCCGGCCAAGCGCGCGGCGCTCGCCGCGGGCACCCCGGCCACCCCGCAGCAGGCACCGTCCGGCGCCGGGCTCGGGCTCGGCATGGGCAAGGGCGGCAAGACACCCAGCGAGGAGGAGCTCGCCTCGCTCCAGAAGTTCCTCGGTCGCTGACCACGACCAGGGGTCGCGCACGCGACCACCATCACGACGGGAGGCCCGTCACCGGCTGGTGACGGGCCTCCCGTCGTGCGTCCGGCGGGTGTCAGAGCGAGTCGCGCAGCTCCGCGACGAGGTGCCGGACCACGGCGCGCAGGTCCCCGCTGTTCTCCTGCGCCACCGCGAGTTGCCGCTGGTATGACGCGCCGCGCTCGATCATCGTGTCGAGGTGGTGCAGCTCCTGCTGGCAACCGAGCCGCTCGGCGACCGGGTCGAGCCGGGTGACGAGGTCGTGCACCTCGTCGGTCACGAGCCGTTCGTCGCCGGCGACGTTCGTGATGATCTCGGCATCCATGCCGTACCGGGCAGCGCGCCACTTGTTCTCGCGGACGAACCAGGGCTGCATCGCCTGGAGGGTCTCGCCGGCGTCGAGCCGGTCGGAGCTCTCGGTCACCAGGCACTGCACGAGGGCGGTGACGGCGCCGACCTCGTCGAGCGTGGAGATCCCGTCGGACACGCGGTTCTCCAGCGTGCCCCAGCCCGGCGACGGTCGGATGTCCCAGCGCAGGTCCTTCACGCCGTCGATCACGCCGGTGTGCACGAGGTCCCCGACGACCTCCTCGAAGTTCGCCCATGCCCCGAGCTGCGGCGGGAGTCCGCCGGTCGGGAGCTGCTGGAACATCAGGGCCCGGTTCGACGCGTAGCCGGTGTCGGTGCCACCCCAGAACGGACTCGACGCGGTGAACGCCTGCAGGTGCGGGACGAAGCCGAGCATCGCGTTCATGATCGGGACGGCCTTGTCCCGGTCGTCGATGCCGACGTGCACGTGGACGCCCCAGATGAGCATCTGCCGTCCCCACCAGCGGGTCCGGTCGATGAGTTCCGCGTAGTGCTCGCTGTCCGGGGTGATCTCCTGCTGGTCCCACTGGGCGAACGGGTGTGTGCCGGAACACATCACGTCGGCGTCGAGGGGAGTCGCGGCGTCGATGACCTCGCCGATGATGCCGGAGAGTTCCCGCGTCGCCCCGCCGACCGAACGGTGGACGCCGGTGACGACCTCGACCGTGTTCGTCAGGAGCTCCTCCGTCACCCGGTCCGCATCGCCCAGGCGCTCCCGCACGGCGGCGAGCACAGCCGGTGCCCGGGGAGCGAGGTCACCCGTCGCGCGGTCGACGAGGGGCAGCTCCCACTCGACGCCGATCGTCGACGGGGCTGATTCGGTGAACCGGATGTCCATGGGGCCATCCTGCCCGTCCACCTGACGGATCGGCGGGGAGCGCGGCGTGTCCGCCCTGACGAGCACCCGCACGGGTCGCCTAGTCTTCCTTGCGTGACCGCTGTCGTTCCGCCCGCCGCCACCGTGCCCGTCACCACCGTGCCCGCCGCCACCGTGCCCGTCACCACCGTGCCCGCCGCCACCGTGCCCGCCGACCTCCGCACGGTCGGCTCGCCCTGGACACTGGGCCCACTGCACCTGCCGAACCGGGTGGTGATGGGGTCGATGCACACCGGGCTCGAGGTGCTCGACGACGGTGGGGTCGCGATGGCGGCGTTCTACCGGGAACGAGCGGCCGGGGGAGCGGCCTGCATCATCACCGGCGGGATCGCCGTGAGCGACGAGGCTCGGGGCGGTCCGGACTTCGCGGTCTTCGGCGTCGGCGGGGCCGACGAGCGCTTCCGCACGGCGGTCGACGCGGTGCACGACGCGGGCGGGACGGTCCTCGCGCAGCTCTTCCACGCCGGTCGGTACGCCCTGGTCGGCGGGCTGCAGGACCGACACGGCCGACCCCAGCGCGCGGTCGCTCCGTCCGCGCTGCCGTGGGCTGCCGCGCGCGGGGTGGTGCCTGAGGAACTGACCGCGGACGAGGTCCGGCGCACGGTCGAGGACTTCGCCGCCGCGGCGCGGACCGCCGCTGCGATCGGCTTCGACGGCGTCGAGATCATGGCGTCCGAGGGGTACCTGGTCAACCAGTTCCAGTCGCCGCTGACGAACCTGCGCGACGACGAGTGGGGTGGGACCCCCGAGAAGCGCCGTCGGTTCGCGGTGGAGGTCGTGCGTGCGGTCCGCACCGCGGTCCCGGACCTGGCCGTCACGATCCGCCTGTCCGGAGCAGACCTCATGCCCGGCTCGTCGTCCGATGCCGACGTCGACGCGCTCGTGCTCGAACTGCTGCCGCTCGGGCTCGACGCGATCTCGGTCGGCATCGGGTGGCACGAGTCCCGGACGCCGACGATCCAGGCCGCGGTGCCGCACGGCGCGTGGATCGAGCAGGCCGCCCGGATCGCCGACGTCGTCCGCGCCTCCGACCACCCGCACGTCCGGGTCATCGCCTCGAACCGGATGACGGACCTGCGTGACGCCGAGGCCGTGCTGGCCGACCGACGGATCGACGCAGTGGCGCTCGCCCGGCCGTTCCTGGCCGATGCGCAGCTCGTGGAACGGTCCCTGGCCGGCCGCCCCGACCTCGTGAACACCTGCATCGGCTGCAACCAGGCGTGCCTCGACCGGTCCGTGGTCGGCGCACCGGTGTCGTGCCTCGTCAACCCACGCGCAGCCCGGGAGCTGCAGTTCCCCCTCCGACCCAGCTCGGAGCCGAAGCGCGTGGACGTCGTGGGCGGGGGACCGGCGGGACTCGCCGCAGCGGTCGACGCCGCCCGCCGTGGTCACGACGTCCGGCTGTGGGAGGCGTCGGACGTCCTGGGCGGACAGTTCGGACTCGCCGCGGTGATCCCCGGCAAGGAGGACTACGCCGGGCCGGTGCAGGCCGCACGCGCGGAACTCGCGGAGCGCGGCGCCACCGTGCACCTCGGGCGGGCAGCGACCGTCGACGACCTGACGGGCAGCGACGCGGTGGTGCTCGCCTCCGGTGTCGTGCCCCGGGAGGTTGCCCTGCCCGGCGCCGACCTGTCGCACGTGCTCACCTACGAGCAGGCGCTCCGCGAGGGCGTGCCCGAGGGCAGCGTCGCGGTCATCGGCGGCGGCGGGATCGGCGTCGACACCGCCGCCTTCCTCACCGAGTCATCCGACGAGGCGGTCCGCGCCGTCGAGTTCGCCGCCCGCTGGGACGTCCCGGTCTCGACGGAACTGGTCGGTGACCTGCCACAGCGCCAGCCGACCGTGCACCGGACGGTCCGCCCGGGCCACATGGTCACGGTGCTCCGGCGGAACGGGAAGTTCGGCCAGGGCGTGGGGCTCACCTCGCGGTGGGTGGCGCTCGGTCGGCTCCGCGACGCCGGCGTCCGGATGGTCGGTGACGTGCAGGAGTACCTCCGCATCGAACCGGGCGCGCTCTGGATCCGCGACGGGTCCGGCACGGAGGTCGCCGTCCCGGCGGACGTCGTCGTGCTCTGTGCCGGCCAGGAGGCGCGGGACGACCTGGTCGCGGGCCTCCGGTCCGCCGACGTGCCGTTCGCGGTGGTGGGCGGCGCCCGGGACGCCCGCGCGGTCGACGCCGTGCGCGCCACGAGTGAGGCCCTGGAGGCGGTCCGCGCGTTGGCGCCGTGATCGCCCGGATCGGGTGCCCGGGGCGCGCCGCGCGTCGTGGCTCGCTTCCCGCTCGGGAATCTGTAAGAATGAACGGTCGAATCGTGTCCGCTCGACCCTCTATCCAGCGGATCGCGAGTCTCTCAGAGCTTCCACCGTGTGTGCCCCCACGCCCGCGGTTCCGGTTCAACCACAACACGTACGCAACAGGAGTCATTGTGGCTGTCAAGATCCGTCTCAAGCGCCTCGGCAAGATCCGAGCGCCGTACTACCGCATCGTCGTCGCCGACTCGCGCACCAAGCGCGACGGTCGTGTGATCGAGGAGATCGGCAAGTACCACCCCACCGAGGAGCCCTCGTTCATCGAGGTCCAGTCCGAGCGTGCGCAGTACTGGCTCGGCGTCGGCGCGCAGCCGACCGAGCAGGTCGCCGCGCTCCTCAAGCTGACCGGTGACTGGGCCAAGTTCAAGGGCGAGAAGGACACCGAGTCCAAGGTCAAGGTCCGCGAGCCGAAGCCGGCCTTCACGGTCGACAGCTCGAAGAAGGCCGTCCTCAAGCCCAAGTCGGAGAAGACGGCTCCGGCCGCTCCGGCAGCGGACGAGTCCTCCGACGAGACGACCGAGGCGTAGTCCTTGCTCGAATCCGCGCTGACGCACCTCGTCAAGGGGATCGTCGATCACCCTGACGACGTGCGCGTCGCCAGCTCCACCTCCGCGCGGGGCGAGGTCCTCGAGGTGCGTGTGCACCCCGAGGACCTCGGCCGCGTGATCGGTCGCGCCGGACGCACCGCGAAGGCGCTCCGCACGCTCGTCACGGCCCTGGCCGACGGCAAGCGCGTGCGGGTCGACGTGGTGGACAGCGATTCCTAGGGAGACGACCCAGCTCCGGGTGGGTCGCATCACGAAGGCGCACGGGCTCAAGGGCGGCATCAAGCTCGAGCTCTACACCGACGACCCGGATCGTCGGTTCACGCCGGGAGCGGTCTTCACGCTCCAGGTCCCCGACGACTCCCCGTGGTCGGGCAAGACCATCGCGCTCGACGAACTCCGCTGGTACAACGGCCACCCCGTCGCGTTCTTCGCGGGCGTCGCCGACCGGAGCGCCGCCGAGACCCTCGCGCGGGCGATCCTCTGGGTCGAGCAGGACACCGACGAGGACACCGGTGAGGACGACGCCTGGTACGACCACCAGCTGGTCGGCCTGAAGGTCCTCCGCGACGGCGTCGAGGTCGGCACCGTCGCACGGGTCGACCACCTGCCGGCACAGGACCTGCTCGCGGTCGACACGCCCGATCGCGGCGAGGTCCTCGTGCCGTTCGTCGCCGCCATCGTGCCCGCGGTCGACCTCGACGCCGGCACCGTCACGGTCACCCCGCCGACCGGTCTGTTCGAGGACCCGGAGGACACCAGCCGTCCCGAGACGGTGACCCCACCGGCGACCTCCCGGGCCGCCGACACCGAGGACTGACCGTGCGGATCGACATCGTCACGATCTTCCCGGAGTTCTTCGGGGTGCTCGACGTCTCCCTGCTCGGCAAGGCCCGGCAGGGCGGCCTGCTCGACCTGCACGTGCACGACCTCCGCTCGTGGACGACCGACCGGCACCGCACGGTCGACGACACCCCGTACGGCGGCGGCGCCGGCATGGTGATGAAGCCGGAACCGTGGGCCCAGGCCCTCGACGCCCTGCTCCGCCCTGACGGCTCGTCGACGCTCGTCGTGCCGACGCCCGCGGGGACGCCCTTCCGGCAGACCATCGCCCGGTCCCTCGCCGAGCACGAGCACCTCGTGTTCGCCTGCGGTCGGTACGAGGGGATCGACGCCCGCGTGTTCGAGTGGGCCGCGGCGCGCAGCACGGTCGTCGAGCTCTCCCTCGGTGACTACGTGTTGAACGGCGGCGAGGTCGCGGCGATGGCCGTGATCGAGGCCGTCGGACGGCTGGTCCCGGGTGTCGTCGGCAACCCCGAGTCACTCGTCGAGGAGTCCCACGAGGACGGCCTGCTCGAGTACCCCTCCTACACGAAGCCGGCGTCGTGGCGCGGCCTCGACGTGCCGGACGTGCTGCTCAGCGGGCACCACGCGCGCGTCGCCTCCTGGCGCCACGAGCAGCAGGTGGAGCGGACGCGGCGCGTCCGTCCGGACCTGCTGCCGGACTGAGCGGGTCGACGCGACCCCTCGACGGACGGGAGGCCCGACACCAGCTGGTGTCGGGCCTCCCGTCCGCTCGTCTGTGCTGCCGCCTCAGGCGCCGCGCTGCGCGCGCCGGAGGGTGAGGACCTCCGGGCCCTGTTCCGTGACGGCGACCGTGTGCTCGACGTGCGCGGCCCGTGACCCGTCGACACTGCGGAGCGTCCAGCCGTCCTCGTCCTGGACGAGCTCGTCCGTGCCCTGCATGAGCCAGGGCTCGATCGCGACGACGAGGCCCGGTCGCAGCTTCAGTCCGCGTCCCGGGCGGCCGTCGTTCGGGACGTGCGGGTCGCCGTGCATGGTGCGGCCGACGCCGTGCCCGCCGAACTGCAGGTTCACGTCGTACCCGGCGCCCCTGGCGACCGAGCCGATCGCGGCGGAGACGTCGCCGAGCTTGTTGCCCGGGGTCGCCTGCGCGATGCCGGCGGCGAGGCACCGTTCGACCGTGGTGATGAGACGCTGGTCCTCGTCCCGGGGCGTGCCCACCTGCACGGTGACGGCGGAGTCCGCGACCCACCCGCCGACGCTCGCGGCGAAGTCGAGACTGACCAGGTCGCCGTCCTGCAGCACACGGTCGTACGGCAGCCCGTGCAGGGCCGCGTCGTTCACCGACGTGCAGAGGTTCTTGCCGAACGGCGACTTCCCGAAGGACGGGTGGTAGTCCACGTAGCAGCTCTCGGCGCCACGGTCCGCGATCATCCGCGCGGCCACGCGGTCGAGGTCGAGCAGGTTCACCCCGACGTCGACCGTCTCCAGCAGGGTGTCGAGGACGTCGGCGACGAAGCGGCCGGCGACACGCAGTCCGTCGAGTTCGGCGGGGGTGCGGAGTTCGATCATGGGACCATCCTGCCGGTTGGCTGCGGTGGGGTTGTTGTGGCATGATGATCGATCGTGCCCTGGCTGGACTCTGCCACGGGGGAGTCGCCGACACCGGGCACGCATCTCGTACTTTCCGAATTCGATCCGCGGCGACCCGTGTGCGTCCGCAGGAAGTGACACCATCATGCAGCTGCTCGACCACGTGACCGCCGGTGCCCTGCGCACCGACCACCCGGACTTCCGCCCCGGCGACACCGTCAAGGTCCACGTCAACATCGTCGAAGGCACGCGTTCGCGTATCCAGGTCTTCCAGGGCGTCGTCATCGGCCGCCAGGGCCACGGCATCGGCGAGACCTTCACGGTCCGCAAGGTGAGCTTCCAGGTCGGCGTCGAGCGCATGTTCCCGGTGCACTCCCCGATCATCGACCACGTCGAGATCGTCACCCGCGGTGACGTCCGTCGCGCGAAGCTCTACTACCTCCGCGAACTCCGCGGCAAGGCGGCCCGCCGCAAGATCAAGGAGAAGCGCGACAACTGATCGCCTTCACAGCGACGCCCGGAACGCCGGGCCCGCTGCGAGCCCCTCGTCCATGTACGGTTGTGCACCGGCGGGGGGCTCGCCCGTTCCCGGAGCCGCTCGCGCTCCGGGGGCATGCGTCCCGGGCCCCCGGGGAACAGGTCGACGAGAGTGGAAATGACGGACACGACTGAGGGCGAGGCCCGTCGGCCGCGGAACACGAAGAAGCCGCGGAACGGGGTGCTGACCTTCCTGCGGGACCTCGTCATCATCTTCATCGCGGCACTCCTGGTGTCCTTCCTGGTGAAGACCTTCCTGATCCGCTCCTTCTACATCCCCTCGGCCTCGATGCAGAACACCCTGCAGATCAACGACCGCGTGATCGTCAACGAACTCGTGCCGGACACCGTCGCCCTCAAGCGCGGGGACGTCGTCGTCTTCAAGGACCCGGGCGGGTGGCTCGACGGCGAGCAGCTGCCGAACGTGACCCCGACGTCGCCCGTCGGTCAGGCGGCCGACTGGCTGCTCACGCAGGTCGGGCTCGGGACCGGGGACAGCGACGACCACCTCATCAAGCGGGTCATCGGGCTGCCGGGCGACACCGTGGCGTGCTGCAACGACCTCGGTCAGATGACGGTCAACGGCGTCCCGATCACGGAGCCGTACCTCAAGCTCCCGGCCGGCGACACCCGTGCCTCGTCGACCGACTTCTCCGTCACCGTGCCGAAGGGCACCATCTGGGTGATGGGCGACAACCGGAACGACTCGAAGGACTCCCGGTACAACGGGGACACCCCGTCGAAGGGGTTCGTCCCCCTCTCCGACGTCACGGGCCGGGCGTTCGTCATCTCCTGGCCGATGAGCCGGTGGACCTGGCTCGACGACCACCCCGAGGTCTTCGCCGGCGTGGAGGAGCGGGACGAGTGACCCCGGTCCGTCCGTCCCTGCGGCTGGAGAAGTCGCTCTTCGCCGCCGGCCGGGTCACCGTGATCGGTGTCGACGAGGTCGGCCGTGGTGCCATCGCCGGGCCGGTCGGCGTCGGTGTCGCGGCGGTGACGGTCGACGTCCGTCGCGTGCCGCAGGGGCTGGCCGACTCGAAGCTCCTGTCCCAGGCGCGGCGGACCGAGCTCGTGCCGACGGTCACCCGGTGGGCGCGCACCGCCGTCGGGATGGCGTCCGCCGAGATCGTCGACGAGCAGGGCATCGTCGCCGCACTGGGGCTGGCCGGGGCGCGGGCGATCACGACCCTCGTCGACGACGGGGTCTCGCTCGAGGGTGCGGTGGTGGTGCTCGACGGGTCGTTCGACTGGCTCTCGCGGGCCCTGCCTTCCGAGCACCGGCCACTCGACGTCCAGGTGCGGGTGAAGGCGGACCGTGACTGCGCCTCCGTCGCCGCGGCGTCCGTCGTCGCCAAGGTCGCTCGTGACGAGCTGATGATCGCTGCGCACGACGATGCGCCGCACTACGCGTGGGCGTCCAACAAGGGGTACGGCTCGACCGCGCACTACGACGCCATCCGAGCGGTCGGGCCGCATGCGCTGCACCGGAAGACCTGGTTGCACGCCGCCTCCGCGGTCGCGCTCGACGGGTTCGAGGAACTCGACCGCGTCGCCGTAGACTGAGCGCGCGATGGATGACGAAGAATTCGACGACTACGACCGCGAGGTCGAACTTGCCCTGTACCGCGAGTACCGCGACGTCGTCGGGCAGTTCCGGTACGTGGTCGAGACCGAGCGCCGCTTCTACCTGGCGAACGAGGTCGAGCTGGTCCGTCGGGACACCGAGCACGACTTCTACTTCGAATTGACGATGAACGACGTGTGGGTCTGGGACGTCTACCGGTCCGACCGATTCGTGAAGTCCGTTCGTGTTCTCACGTTCAAGGACGTGAACGTCGAAGAACTCACCGCGCGGGAACTCGAACTCCCCAAGGAACTCGCTCTCGACGAGTAGGGGATCGCCGACGCATTCGGTCATTCCGGAAACTCCTGCGATACGCTGGGTCGTATTCACGATCCTGAAGGAGTGAGAAATGGCGCAGAAGGTCACTGTCCAGCTCGTCGACGATCTCGACGATTCGCCGATCGCCGCTGGCGATGGCCGCACGGTCGAGTTCGCGTTCGACGGTTCGTCCTACGAGATCGACCTGTCCAACGACAACGTCGACAAGTTCCGGGATGCGATCTCGGACTACATCGCAGCAGCGCGCAAGACCGCCGGTCGTCGCACCGGGTCGACGGGCAAGCCCTCGTCGGCGCCGAAGCGCGGCAACTCCGAGGAACTCGGCAAGATCCGCGAATGGGCGAAGGAGAACGGCTACGAGGTCTCTTCTCGTGGTCGTATCTCGACGCAGGTGCAGGAAGCGTACGCAGCCGCACACTGATCATCCCGATCGGCGTCCGTCGCCGATCACAGCAAGGGCCGGACATTCCGTGAGGAATAGTCCGGCCTTTGTCGTTGTGCGGGACATCGGGCCAACCGTTCCTTCACAGGACGGTCTTTCCGCGCGTCCATCCACAGGACACCACGAGCCTTCTCCATTCGGTCCCGGCGTTCATCATCCTGACTCCATGACGAATCGAGCAGCGCCACGAGTTCCGACCGACTCGCGGAGAGCAACGGGGATGACCGGAGAACGCCACGCCGTGGAATGGCTCGAGCGGCACGGGTTCCGGATCATCGACCGGAACTGGCGATGCGCACGCGGCGAGATCGACATCGTCGCGCGGACCGGCGAGACCATCGTCTTCGTCGAGGTGAAGACCCGGACCGGCCAGGCCGCCGGTCATCCGCTCGAAGCCGTGACGCCGCAGAAGCTCGCCCGCATGCGTCGACTCGTCCCGGCCTGGTTCCACGCGAACCGCGAGGAGACGGCGCGCGCGATCCGGCTCGACTGCATCGCCGTCACGATCGTGGCGGACCACGTGGCGATCGAGCACGTCGAGGCGATCGGATGAGTGACATCGGACGGACGTCGGCCGTGGCGCTAGTGGGGGTGCGGGGGACCCTCGTCGAGGTCGAAGCGCACCTCACCAGTCAGCTGCCGACCTTCAGCATCATCGGGTTGCCGGACACGTCGCTCGGGGAAGCCCGGGAACGCGTCCGCTCGGCAGCGACCGTCGCCGACTGCCCGCTGCCGTCACGTCGCATCACGGTCAACCTCACACCGGCCAGCGTCCCCAAGCGCGGCTCCGGGTTCGACCTGGCCATCGCGATGGCGGTCCTCGCCGCCGCGGGGACGGCTCCCGGGGCCGACCGACGGATCGTCTACGTCGGAGAGCTCGGTCTCGACGGACGCGTCCGCCCCGTGTTGGGCATCATCCCGGTCGTGCTGGCAGCCCGCGAGGCCGGGATGGACCGCGTCGTCCTGCCGATCGGCAACCTCGCAGAGGCGCAGGCCGTCCCCGGGGTGACGCTCACCGGGGTGGACTCGCTCCGGTCCGCCGCGATCGACGCCGGTGCCGATCTCCCGGCCGGGTTCGTCGACCCGGTGCTCCTCCCGGTGCCGGTCGACGACACACCACCGCCGCTCGAGCTCGCCGACGTGGTCGGCAACGCCATCGGTGTCCGCGCGGTCGTCACCGCCGCCGCGGGCGGCCACCACGTCCTCCTGCTCGGGCCGCCGGGTTCGGGCAAGACCATGCTCGCCGAACGCCTGCCCGCGCTGCTGCCGGACCTCGATGGCGACGCGGCACTCGAGGTCGCCGCGGTCCGGTCGGTCGCAGGGCACGGCGTGCGCTCCTGGACACGGCGACCGCCGTGGGAAGCGCCGCACCACTCGGCGTCGGCGGCCGCCCTGATCGGCGGCGGGACGGGGCAGCTCCGGCCGGGAGCGGTGTCACGGGCGACACGCGGTGTGCTGTTCCTCGACGAAGCCACCGAGTTCCCCCGAGCGGTCCTGGACGCGCTCCGGCAACCCCTCGAAGCAGGGCGCATCACGGTGCACCGCGCCGGGGGATCAGCCGAGTTCCCCGCCCGGTGTCAGCTCGTGCTCGCCGCCAACCCCTGTCCGTGCGGGAACGCCGGGGGTGTCGGTGGCCCGGCCTGCACGTGTCCGCCGAGCGCGGTCCGGCGGTACCTCGGTCGCCTGTCCGGGCCGCTGCTCGACCGCATCGACATCCGGGTCGCGGTCGCCCGGGTGACGACCGGGACGCTCCGCGCGAGTGACGGGACGGCCCCGACCACCGATGCGGCGAGGCGGATGATCGGCCAAGCCCGGGAGCGCATGCGGACTCGGCTCCGGGGGACCGGATGGACCACGAACGCCGACGTCACCGGGACGTGGCTGCGCGGTGACGGCCGCGCCGCACCGGGTGCCTCCGACGTCCTCGACCGAGCACTCGACCTCGGCACCCTGACGATGCGCGGCTGGGACCGGGTGATGCGACTGGCGTGGACGATCGCGGACCTCGACGGCGACGACCGACCCGACCGACGACACGTCGAGCGCGCGCTCGCGCTGCGGACGGCGCTGTGAGCACCGGGGGCAGGACTGCCCGGCGCAGGAGCGTCGACCGTGCCGCCGCGCTGTCACGACTCCGTGCCGCCGTCGTACGACCCGGCGAGCTGGGCACCGACGAACTCCTCGCCCGGGTCGCCTGGTCGACGGTCGTCGAGCCGGGGGACGGCACGGCCGGTGAGCTGGTGGGACGGCTGGGCGCGGGCCGCTCGATCCGTGCCGTCCTGCAGGCGCTCGACGACGGGCCGGTGGCACTCGGGGAGATGCTCGTCGAGGCCGGACGCGACTCGGCGGAGGACGACGTGCGCGACGAGCTCGCCCGGGCGGCCTCGGATGCGCTCGTGCCGGCACTCGAACGGTGGCGCCCACGGCTGCTCCGCCTCGACGTCGACGCCGTCCTGGGGGCAGCCTCCGCCGTGGGGTGCACGCTCCTCGTCCCGGGTGACGAGGACTGGCCGGCCGGGATCGACGACCTCGGTGTCCATGCTCCCCTCGTGCTGTGGCGTCGAGGAACGCGTCCGGTCGGTGGCCTCCCGGGCATCTCGGTCGTGGGGGCCCGGGCGAACACGGTCCTCGGAGCGGAGGCCGCGGCGGAGATCACCTCGGCCGCGGCGGACGCCGGATGCCTCGTCGTCTCCGGGGGCGCGTACGGCATCGACGCGGTCGCGCACCGGGTGGCCCTCGCAGCAGGTACACCCACGGTCGCGGTGCTCGCCGGCGGTGTCGACCAGCTCTACCCGGCGGGGAACAGCACCATGCTCCGGAGCGTCGCCGACCACGGAGCCCTGCTCGCGGAGTGCCCGCCCGGCACCAGACCGTCCCGGTGGCGGTTCCTCGCCCGCAACCGGCTCATCGCTGCCCTGGGGTCGGTGTCGGTCATCGTGGAGGCGGGTGCGCGGTCGGGCGCACTCAACACGGCCCACCATGCCGGGCAGCTCGGGCGACCGGTGTTCGCCGTGCCGGGGCCGTACTCGTCCTCGGCGTCGGCCGGCTGCCACCGGCTGATCGCCGATCGCCGTGCCGAGATCGTCGTGCACCCGGCGGAACCCGTCGACGCGGCCCTCCGCACCCGGTCCGGGGACCCGACGACGGACCCTGCGGTGCCGATCGCCGCCGCACGGGTCGACCCCGAGGTGCTCCGTGCCGTCGATGCCCTGAGCCGCCGGAGAGCGATCTCGCTCGACGAGGTCGCCGTCCGGTCCGGGCTGTCGCCAGCGGACGCGACGGACGCCCTCGCGCTCGCCGAGCTGCAAGGGCTGGTGACGCGGGGACCGGGCGGGTGGACGGCCGCATGACACCAGACGACGGGGGGAGCCGGCGGCGGAGCAGGAGGACGACCAGCGCGACGTCCGGAGCGGGACCGGGACCGCCGTCGTCCTGCGCAGGTCGCGGGTGGGGGACGGGCCGCGCACCCGGCGGGGTGACGGGAGCGTGCTCGATGCCGGCCGTACCCTGACGAGGTGCACGACGACGAGGGACACCACCGCGGGAGTGACCGGCTCGACCGGGCCGTGTCGGCGTTCCTCGAGCACGGCCGACACGGGCGCGGCCTCAGTGAGCAGACCGTGCGGGCGTACCGCGCGGACCTCGACGACCTCACGGCGTTCGCGTCCGGGCGGGGGATCGACCGGACCGACGGCATCACGCTCGAGCTCCTGCGCGACTGGTTGTGGACGGCGAACGAGCGCGGTCTCGCTCGCTCGACGATCGCCCGTCGGAGCGCGTCGGTGCGCGCCTTCACCCGGTGGGCGAGCGAGTCCGGCGTGCTGCCGGTCGACCCCGGCGTGCGGCTGCGCGCGCCGAAGGGTGCCGCGCACCTGCCGCGCGTGGTCGCACAGGACCAGGTGCGGGAGATGCTCGACGGATTGAGCGCCCGCGCGGTCGGTGACGACCCCGCCGCCCTGCGCGACCTCGCCGTGGTCGAGCTGCTCTACGCCGCCGGCATCCGGGTGAGCGAACTCGTCGGACTGGACCTGACGGACCTCGACCGGGAGCGCCTGACGGTCCGGGTGCTCGGCAAGGGCGGGAAGGAACGCGTCGTGCCGTTCGGGGTGCCGGCGCGGGACGCGCTCGAGGACTGGCTGGAGCGCGGCCGACCGGCGCTCGCCGCCGCCGGTGCTCCGTCGACCGGCGCACCGCCCGCTCGGACGTCCGCTGCGGACACCGCCCTGTTCCTCGGCGACCGCGGAGCGCGACTCGGCACCAGGAGCGCCTACCGGATCGTGGCGAGACTGCTCGAAGCGCTGCCGGGGGACGGGCCGAGCGGCCCGCACACCTTCCGGCACACGGCGGCGACGCACCTGTTGGACGGGGGAGCGGACCTCCGTGCCGTGCAGGAGATGCTCGGGCACGCCAGCCTCGGCACGACGCAGATCTACACGCACGTCTCGTCCGCTCGGTTGCGCGAGGTGTACCGGACGGCGCACCCCCGCGCCTGACCCGTGCCCGCTCCGACGCCGGCGGTCAGCGCGTCCTCCGGCAGCAGGACCGGCCAGGCCGGTGCCGGCAGCAACGGGAGCGGATCGACGTAGCTGCCGTCGACCCGAGCGCCGAGGTGCAGGCACGGCGTCACGGCAGGACAGTGCCCCGACGCGACGACCCCGACCGGCGCCCCACGGTCGACACGGTCGCCCGTCCGGACGACCGGTCGCACGGGGTCGAGGGTGCTCACGAGCCCGTCTCCGTGGTCGATGGTCACGACCGGTCGACCTCCGACCGGGCCGGCGAACGTGACGGTCCCCGCGTCGGGGGCCGACACGGTCGTGCCCGGGGCCGCGGCGACGTCCAGACCACGGTGCCCGGGCCCGTACTCGGTCGCCGGGGGTTTCCACGGCCGCTGGACGACGTGACGTGCCGTCGGCCAGGACCACCGGGCTCGTCCTACCGTGGGCCGGTGAGCGCCGGACGGGGCGGGCGCAGGTGCTCGCTCGACGAGACCGGTCTGGCCCATCTGGCCGACCGCGCCACCCGCGCCACCCGCGCCACCCGTGCCGACCGCGCCACCCGCGCCTCCCGCGTCGATCTGGCCGCCCGCGCCGACCGCGCCACCCGCGCCACCCGCGCCACCCGCGCCGATCTGGCCGCCCGCGCCGACGCCGTGGAATGCCGCCGCCCACCCCCGCTCCCCGGGCCCGTCGACCATCCCGGCGGCACGACCCGGGGCGGCGAGGTCGGCCACACCGACCCGACCCACCGGTCCGACCAGGCCGACCACGGCCACGGCCACGGATGCAGCCAGCCCCACCCGCAGGACGCCCGGCAGCGCCCTCCGAGTCCTCATCGCGGTCGCAGTCGCCGCGGACGCCGGGACCCGTGGCCACCCAGCCCGCCACTCAGCCCGCCACGGACACCGCGCACCCCGCCACGGACCCCGCCACCGACCCGGTGCCGGCCCCCGCTCGGCACGCCGCCCCGCCACGCCCGGCACCACGCTTCCCCGTCCGCTCCTCGTCGCGCTCGTCATGCCACCCAGGCTCGCCGTCCCGACCCGGCCCCGAGGCGGACCGGAGCCCTCCTGTGGACGGAGCCCCGGGCCTCCCGGCCGGTGGAGGAGCGGCCGCCGCACGGCGCCCGATGTGCTCAACAACCCGCGAAGGGGTACTGTCGGGGCCGCTCCGGACACCGCAACGCCGCTCGGACGGCGATCCAGCCGACCGCCGGGGCACCGTGCACCACCCGGCACGGCGGCGGGAACCCAGGAGCATCGTGTCGACCAGGACCACCGAGCACGGCGAGGACCGTGCGTTCAAGGGGAAGGTCACGCTGTTCGCCGTCGCGGCGGCGGTCGGTGGCTTCCTCTTCGGCTTCGACTCGTCCGTCATCAACGGGGCGGTCGACGCGATCAAGGGGGAGTTCGACCTCTCCGACGGCGCCAGCGGGTTCGCGGTCGCCTCCGCGCTCATCGGGTGTGCGTTCGGCGCGTACTTCGCGGGACGCCTCGCGGACCGGTTCGGTCGTACCCGGATCATGTTCTGGGCCGCGGTGCTGTTCTTCGTGTCCTCGATCGGGTCGGGGTTCGCCTTCGCCACGTGGGACTTCGTCATCTGGCGCCTCGTCGGCGGACTCGGCATCGGCACCGCATCGGTCATCGCACCTGCGTACATCTCCGAGGTCTCCCCGAAGGCGATCCGTGGGCGCCTCGCGTCCTTCCAGCAGCTCGCGATCACGCTCGGCATCTTCGCCGCCCTGCTCTCCGACCAGTTCTTCGCGGTCACGGCGGGCAGCGCGTCGGCGGACGTCTTCGGCCTGCCGGCTTGGCGCTGGATGTTCCTGGTCGGCGTCGTCCCGTCGATCGTCTACGGCATCCTCGCGATCACGCTGCCGGAGTCGCCCCGGTACCTGCTCACCAAGGGCCGCGAGGACGACGCGCGTGAGGTCATGGGCAAGATCGTGGCCCGTGACACCGTGAACACGAGCCTGGAGGAGATCCAGGACGGCATCCAGAAGGAAGCGAACGAGAAGAAGGGTTCCATCCGCGGCAACCGCTTCGGCCTGCAGCCCATCGTCTGGGTCGGCATCATCCTCGCCGTCCTGCAGCAGTTCGTCGGCATCAACGTGATCTTCTACTACTCGACAACGCTGTGGCAGGCCGTCGGCTTCAAGGAGAGCGACTCGTTCCTCATCTCGACCATCACTTCGGTCGTGAACGTCCTGGTCACGTTCATCGCGATCTTCCTCGTCGACAAGGTCGGCCGGAAGCCGCTGCTCGTCGCCGGTTCCGCGGGCATGTTCGTCTCGCTGACGATGGTCGCCATCGCGTTCTCGCAGGCCCGCATCGTCGACGGTGAGCCCTCGCTGCCCGGCGCCTGGGGCGTCATCGCCCTCGTCTTCGCCAACCTGTTCGTCGTCTCCTTCGGTGCGACCTGGGGCCCGCTCATGTGGGTGCTGCTCGGCGAGATGTTCCCGAACCGCATCCGCGCCACCGCGCTCGGCATCGGCTCGGCGGCGAACTGGATCGCGAACTTCATCGTCACGATCTCGTTCCCGGTGCTGTCCGGCTTCAACCTGACGGTCACCTACGGCATCTACGCGCTCTTCGCGCTGCTGTCGCTGTTCTTCGTCATCGCGAAGATCCCCGAGACCAAGGGCCGCTCCCTCGAGGAGATGGGCATCTCGGCCGAGGGCGACACGGTCAGCGCCAAGGCCTGACGCTGCCGCCCACCCAGCCGGGAGGCCCGGATCGCGTGACCCTGCCGGTCGCGTGATCCGGGCCTCCTTCCTCTGTTAGCATCTATCCAGCAGCGCGCTGGTCGCGCTGACTTCGCGTGTCCACCAGTGCCGGCCTCCGGCACGTCCCGCGGCCATCGGTCCTGCTCTCACGAGCGGGCGGTCACGGGGCTGGGCACCAGGGGCCACGACCACCGGTCGTGACCGACACAACCGCAACCGTGTGCACGGGCTCCGTCCCGTGCGCCGAGAACAAGGAGGGACGGCATGGCCGTCGTCACCATCCGCCAGCTGCTCGACAGCGGCGTCCACTTCGGACACCAGACCCGTCGGTGGAACCCGAAGGTGAAGCGCTTCATCCTCGCCGAGCGCTCGGGCATCCACATCATCGACCTGCAGCAGTCGCTGGCCTTCATCGACCGTGCGTACGACTTCGTCAAGGAGACGGTCGCGCACGGTGGCACGATCCTCTTCGTGGGCACCAAGAAGCAGGCGCAGGGCTCCATCGCCGAGCAGGCGACCCGCGTCGGCCAGCCGTACGTCAACCAGCGTTGGCTCGGCGGTCTGCTCACGAACTTCCAGACGGTCTCCAAGCGCCTCGCGCGCATGAAGGAGCTCGAGGAGATCGACTTCGACGACACGACGAAGGGCTTCACCAAGAAGGAGCTCCTCATCAAGAAGCGCGAGCTGGACAAGCTCCACAAGACCCTCGGTGGTATCCGCAACCTCACGCGGACCCCGAGCGCGCTCTGGATCGTCGACACCAAGAAGGAGCACCTCGCCGTCGACGAGGCGCAGAAGCTCGGGATCCCGATCATCGGCATCCTCGACACCAACTGCGACCCGGACGAGATCACCTACCCGATCCCGGGCAACGACGACGCGATCCGCTCCGTCGGCCTCCTCACCCGCATCGTCGCCGACGCCGCGGCCGAGGGTCTGAAGACCCGCCACAACGGTGGCGACGACGACGCGGCCGCCGAGCCGCTCGCCGAGTGGGAGCAGGAGCTCCTCGGTGGCGACAGCGCGACGCCGGCCGCCGACGCCGCCCCCGAGGGTGCGACCGTCGCCGAGAACGACGCTGACGCTCAGGTCGCCGCGAAGGAGATCGGCGAGCCGATCGCCGACGCCGACAAGAACGCCGAGCCGACGGCCGAGGCCGCCGCCGCTGCGGAGACCACCCCCGCCGAGTGAGCACCCGGGGCGCCGGACCGTCACCGGTCCGGCGCCCCTGCTCCGCTCCCCACTCTCCACACACGCACAGTCCAGAAAGGACTCCAGGCAATGGCAAACTTCACCGCTGCTGACGTGAAGAAGCTCCGCGAGGACCTCGGCGCCGGCATGATGGACGCCAAGAACGCCCTCGTCGAGGCTGACGGCGACTACGACAAGGCCGTCGAACTGCTCCGCATCAAGGGCGCGAAGGCCGTCGCCAAGCGCGACGACCGTGCGACCTCGGAAGGCGTCGTCGTCGCATCGGCCGACAACGGTGCCGCCACCGTCGTCGAGCTCGCCAGCGAGACCGACTTCGTCGCGAAGAACGAGAAGTTCACGACCCTCGCCGACAAGGTGCTCGGTGCGGTCGCCGCTGCCGGTGCCACCGACGTCGCCTCGGCGAACGCGGCCCCGCTCGACGGCAAGACCGTCCTCGAGGTCGTCAACGAGAGCGCAGCGGCGCTCGGCGAGAAGCTCGAGGTCCGCACGGTCCGCCGTGTCGAGGGCTCGGCCTTCGAGATCTACCTGCACAAGACGAGCCAGGACCTGCCGCCGCAGATCGCCGTCGTCGTCGCCTACGAGGGTGACAACGCCGCCGAGGCCCGTTCCATCGCGCAGCACGTCGCGTTCGCGAACCCGTCGTACCTCACGCGCGACGAGGTCCCGGCTGACGCGATCGAGAAGGAGCGCGCCACCGTCGAGGCGATCACGCGCGAGGAGGGCAAGCCCGAGGCCGCCCTCCCGAAGATCGTCGAGGGTCGCGTCAACGCCTTCATCAAGGGCATCTCGCTCCTCGACCAGGACTACGCGAAGGACAACAAGATCTCCGTCGCGAAGGCCGCCGAGAACGCCGGCATCACGATCCAGGGCTTCGCCCGCGTCAAGGTCGGCGCGTAACGAACCCATGACGGGGCCAGGAACCAACCGGTTCCTGGCCCCGTTGTCGTGCGCCCCGGCGCACCGAGTACATTTCCACGAGACCACGACGAAGGGTGCTTGACACATGACCGACGAGAAGACCGGACGCCGACGGGTCCTGCTGAAGCTCTCGGGAGAGGCGTTCGGCGCCGGTTCCCTGGGCGTGAACCCCGACGTCATCAGCTCCATCGCGAAGGAGATCGCGAACGCCGCTCGCGAGGTCGAGGTGGCCGTGGTCGTCGGTGGGGGGAACTTCTTCCGCGGTGCCGAGCTGTCGCAGCGCGGCATGGACCGGGGCCGCGCGGACTACATGGGCATGCTCGGTACCGTCATGAACGCCCTCGCCCTCCAGGACTTCCTCGAGCAGGCCGGCGCCGCCACCCGTGTGCAGTCGGCGATCAGCATGACCCAGGTCGCCGAGCAGTACATCCCGCGTCGCGCCGAGCGGCACCTCGAGAAGGGCCGCGTCGTCATCTTCGGTGCGGGCGCCGGCCTGCCCTACTTCTCGACCGACACCGTCGCCGCGCAGCGTGCGCTCGAGATCGGTGCGGACGAGGTGCTCGTCGCCAAGAACGGCGTCGACGGCGTGTACTCCGCCGACCCGAAGAAGGACCCGACCGCCGAGAAGCTGCACCACGTCACCTACCAGGACGCACTCCTCAAGGGCCTCAAGGTCGTCGACGCCACCGCGTTCTCGCTCTGCATGGACAACGGCATGCCGATGCACGTGTTCGGCATGGAGGGCGAGGGCAACGTCCGCGCCGCGATCCAGGGCGAGCGCATCGGGACCGTCGTCAGCAACTGACCGGGTCCCGACCGCCGACTGACTAGACTCGACCCGTACCGAAGGAGAACCACCGTGATCAGTGACGTCATGACCGAGGCGACCGAGAAGATGGCGAAGGCCGTCGACGTCGCGAGGGACGACTTCGCCACCGTCCGCACCGGCCGCATCAACGCCGCGCTCTTCCAGAAGATCCCGGTCGAGTACTACGGTTCGCCGACCCCGCTCGCGCAGCTCGCGTCCCTCCAGACGCCGGAGGCCCGCACCCTCATCGTGACGCCGTACGACAAGTCGGCGCTCAAGGAGATCGAGCGTGCGATCGCGACCTTCCCGAACCTCGGGGCCAGCCCGACGAACGACGGCGAGATCGTCCGCGTGACGATCCCCGAGCTCTCGGCCGAGCGCCGCAAGGAGTTCGTGAAGATCGTCAAGGGGAAGGGCGAGGACCACAAGGTCGTCCTCCGCAACATCCGCCGCAAGGCCAAGGACGACCTCGACGCGCTGAAGGGCGAGGTGTCCGACGACGACATCGCCCGCAGCGACAAGGAGCTCGACGCGCTGACGAAGAAGCACGTCGACCAGATCGACGAGGCGCTGAAGAAGAAGGAAGCCGAACTCCTCGAGGTCTGATGCGCCGTCCGGACCAGGGCGACGACCGCCCCACATCAGATGACCGCCGCATGACGGGGTTCCGACAGGACTTCGACGCGCGGGCGAGGGCGGCCCGGAGCGACTTCGAGGCGCAGATCCGGCAACGTCGTGCCGAATTCGGTGTGCGCAACGAAGCACTGACCGCCCGCACCGGGCGGAACCTGCCGGCGGCGATCGCGATCGCACTCGCGTTCGCGGTGGTCATGCTCGCGTCGCTCCTGGTCTTCAAACCGGTGTTCATGCTCGTCGCCGCGTTCCTGCTCGGCGTCGGCGTCTACGAGCTCGCGAGCGCGATGCGGTTCGCGGGTCGTGACGTCCCGAGGATCCCGAGCGTCGCGGTCGCGGTCGCGACCGTCCCGGCCGCCTTCCTCGGCGGGCAGGACTGGGCGCTGTCGACGCTGCTCGGCGGCGTCGTCGTCATCTCGGTGTGGCGCCTCGTGGAGGTCGCCTTCGCCCGCACGAAGCCGTCGGCGCAGAACGTCGTCCGCGACCTCACGAACGGGTTGTTCGTCCAGGCGTACGTGACGCTGCTCGGTGCCTGCGTGGTGCTCCTGTCCGCGCAGGACCACGGCGAACGCTGGGTGATCGCGTTCATCCTCGTGGTCGTCGCGGTGGACACCGGGGCGTACGCGACGGGCATCAACCTCGGCAAGCACCCGATGGCGCCGCGCATCAGCCCGAAGAAGACGTGGGAGGGCTTCGGGGGATCGGTCGCGGCGAGCATCCTCGTCGGCATCCTCGTCACGTGGCTGATGCTCGGACTGCCCTGGTGGACCGGGATCATCCTCGGGGTGCTCATCTCCGGATCGGCCACGCTCGGGGACCTCACCGAGTCGATGATCAAGCGCGACCTCGGGATCAAGGACATCTCTTCGTTCCTGCCGGGCCACGGCGGGCTGCTCGACCGGATCGACAGCATCCTGCCGTCGGCGGCCATCGCGTACCTGATGTACCTCGTCATCGTGCGCTGACCACACCCCGGACGGGGCTCCGCGCACGCTGTCCCCGCGCGTCCAGGAAGTGCTCCGACACAGGCCTGGCACAATGGCGCCGTGCCTTCGACGTTCCCGACTGCCCCCCGCTCGGTCCTCGGCTACGACGCCGACGAGGTCGAGCGTTTCCTCGAGGACGCTCGGCGTGCCTACACCGCGAACGACAGCGCCCCCGGGATCGAGGCGGCGAAGATCCGCGCGACCGCCTTCTCGATGAAGAAGGGCGGCTACTCGACGCAACACGTCGACGCCGCGCTGGAACGACTCGAGGACGCGTTCGCCGCACGTGAGCGTGAGCGGGAGATCGCCGACGTGGGCCAGAAGGCCTGGTACGCGGAGGCTCGGAGCAAGGCGTCCGACGTGGTCGCACGACTCGGCCGACCCGACGGGCAGCGGTTCCAGCGCGTGAGCGTCCTGACGACCGGCTACCACCCGAAGGACGTCGACGCGTTCTCGCGCCGGCTGCACGGCTACTTCAAGGACGGCAAGCCGCTGAGCCTGACCGAGGTCCGGTCGATCGTGTTCCGTCCGAAGCACGGCGGGTACCGCGAAGCCCAGGTCGACGCCCTCCTCGACGCCGTCGTCGAGGTCATGCTCGCCGTGCGCTGAGGGGACCGGCGCAGCGGGCCGCATCGGCGCCTGCCGAATCGCCGTCCCCAGGTGCTTCGCTTTCCGTGATCGTTCCGTTATCCTGGTCGGACTCATGGGCAGGCACACGGCAGACACTCGATCCGACCGCGCGAACCGCGAGCTGCACGATCACGCGATCGTCAGCGAGCGACGAGCGGCGAAGAACCGAACGCGCACGGCGGAGACCTCGGTCGTCCGTCCCACCCCGGCCCAGCAGGAGCAGCCCGTCGCTCCCGTCATCGCGCCGGTGTCCGTCGCAGCGAACCGCGTCTCCGACGCCGAGGCCACGCGGGCCGCAGCTGTCGTGACCGCTCCCGCCGCCCGGATCGTCCGCCGGTCCCGCGCGCGGTCCGTCGCGCCGTCGAAGCCGTCGACCCCGCGGTCCTTCAACGGGTTCGTGCGGCAGCGTTCGACGATCCCGGCGATGTCGTTCCTCGCCGTGTCGGCCTTCGTCGGCGGATCGCTGTTCAACCCGATGCAGACCGACGCCGCCACGGCCGCGCCCGTGCTCGCCCCGGCTCCGATCTCGACGCCCCAGCAGTTCTCGGCGCACGGCACGTACGGGGACTTCGACGCGGCCCGCGACGGGTTCGACGTCGTCAAGCCCGCGCCGAAGCCGACTCCCACGCCGACTCCGACCGCCACGCCCGCGGGGACCGACAGTGCGTCGAGCGACACCGCGTCGACCGAGGACGACGCCACCGCAGCGCAGCCCGCCGCGAGCACGCCCCTGGCCGCCACCGCAGCGACGCCGGACCCTGGTAGCGCCCAGGCCATCGCGCAGCAGATGGTCGCCGCCCGCGGGTGGGGCAACGACCAGTACAGCTGCCTGGTCTCGCTCTGGAACAAGGAGTCCGGCTGGCGGGTGAACGCCTACAACCCGAGCGGTGCGTACGGCATCCCGCAGTCCCTCCCGGGCAGCAAGATGGCCTCCGCCGGTGCCGACTGGCAGACGAACCCCGCCACGCAGATCACCTGGGGACTCAACTACATCACCGGTGTCTACGGCACGCCCTGCGGCGCCTGGGCGCACAGCGTCTCGTACAACTGGTACTGATCGGCGATCGCGGTGCCGCGGAGCAACCGGCCGCGTCGCCCGCGTGGTCGTGGCCACGATGACGTCCCTGTGGGCGCCGGACTCGAGCGACTGACGGGCGGCTGGCGCCGGACCGAAGTCCGTCGTGGCCGCGAGTGGTCGGTGCAACCGATCTCGGCAGCATCGGCGCAGAAGGAGTACCTCTGTCCGGGCTGCGGCCTGACGATCGAACCCGGAATCGCGCACGTCGTCGTGTGGCGTGCGGACGGGGTGCTCGGCGACGCCGCCGACCTCGCTGCGCGCCGTCACTGGCACCACCACTGCTGGAGCATCGCATGACGACCGGACACCCCGAGGGACACACCCGCGAGCCGGTCGCGCCCGGCGAGGAGATCCGTTCCGGCACCGTGCTGCCCGCTCGGCGGACGGACGTGGAGCTCGTCACCGACGACCACCTGACGCTGGTGGGGGAGTTGGCCGAGCCGCTCGACCGACCGGCACGGGGGACACTCGTCACGTTGCACCCGCTGCCCACCGCGCAGGGCTTCATGGACTCGCACGTGCTGAAGAAGGCCGCGGCCCGGCTTCCGGCGCTGGCCGACCTGGCCGTCCTGCGGTTCAACTTCCGCTCCGTCACCTCACCGCGCGGGACGTCCGAGGGTGTCTTCGGCGACGGGGTGTCCGAGGGCTTCGACCTCCGGGCCGCCGTCGACGAGGTCGTCGCGCGGGGCCTGCCGACGCCGTGGCTCGTCGGGTGGTCCTTCGGGACGGAGGTCATCCTGAAGCACGCCCTCGAGCACGTCGAGGCCGGGAACGTCGCCGGGGTCGTCCTGCTGTCGCCACCGCTGCACCGGACCACCGACGAGGAGCTCGCCCTGTGGTCGGGCGTGGGCGTGCCGGTGGTCGCCCTCGTCCCCGAGCACGACGACTTCCTCGTGCCGGACGATGCGGTCCGCCGGTTCGCCGTCGCACCGGACGTCCGGGTCGTGCCCGTCGCCGGCGCGAAGCACCTGTGGGTGGGGGAGAAGTACGTGCGGGTCGTCCTCGACGCCGTCGCGGACCTCGTCGTGCCGGGTAGCGCTCCGCTGCCCACGCACTGGCCGACGCAGGCCTAGCCCGACCAGCGCCGGCCCCGGGCGACCGGTCAGCGAGCCGCGTCGCCGTCCGTCTCGAGCCGGGACTGGTCCGCGTCGTCCGCGCCGACCGTGGCGGGACGAGCGGCGCCCTGCTCCTCGATGACGCCTGCCGCGTGCGTGAGCACGCCCCGCAGGTTCTCCAGGTAGCCGGCCACGGCCTCCCGCTCGGTGCGGATGGCGCCGAGACGGTCCTCGGCCTCGGCCAGCAGGAGCGCCGTCCGCTCCTCGGCGTCGGCCACGAGTCGGTGCGCACGTTCCTGGGCGTCGCGGACGAGGTCCGCGGCTCGTTCCCGGGCGTCGGACTCCTGCTGTCGTGCGACGTCGGCGGCCTCCCGCTCGAGGCGGTCGGCGATCTCCCGGGCGGCGGCGGCGCGACGCATCGCCTCGGCGAGCTGCAGGTTCGCCTCGTCGAGGTACTTCTGCGTCTCGGTCACGGTGGCGCGGTGGCGTTCCAGGTACTCCTGCTCGGCGTCGTCCCGTCGAGCGGCCAACTCCGTCTCGAGGGCGGCCCGAGCGTCCTCCCGTTCGCGTTCGACGGTCGCCCGGGCTTCGTCGCGCTCCTGCGCGAGGGCGGCGCGTGCCGTGTCGATCTCCTGTCGCAGGGCGGTCCGCTCGGCGAACAGGGCGTCGAGCTCGGCGCTCCGTCGATCGGCGATCTCGGTGTCGACCTCGGCGTGCTCGCGCTCCCGCCGTGCGGCGAGTTCGTTCTCGTGCTCCCGTGCAGCCCGCTCCGCTGCGGCTTCGGCGGCCTCGCGCTCCCGCTGGATGCGGTCGAGGTGGTCGGCCGTCTCGCGCTCGATCCGTTCCGTGGTCTCCTGGACGCGGCGGGCGTTCTCGGCGGCGGTCTGCTCGGTGTCGACACGGAGCTGCGCGTGCGCGGCCTCGATCTCCTGCTCGAGCGCGGTCCGCGCCCCGGCGAGTTCGCGTTCCCACGTGGCCCGGGCGGCGGCGAGGTCCTCGTCGAGCTGTCGGCGGCGGTCGTCGACCTCGGCTGCGAGTTCAGCGCGGCGGCGGTCGACCTCGGCGGCGAGCTCCGCGCGCGCGCTCTCGACCTCGAGGTCCAGGGCCTGTCGGGCTGCGCCGTGTTCGCGCTCCCAGGCCGTGCGCGCCTCGGTGAGGGTGCGGTCGAGGGCTTCGCGGCGGGTGCTCTCCTCGCGGTCGAGGTCCTCGAGTCGGCGGGTCTGGTCGGCTTCGAAGACGCTGCGACGGTGCTCCGTCTCGCGCTCGAGGTCGGCGGCGGCACGGCGGGCGGCTGCCGACTCCCGCTGCGCGACCTCACGGAGTTCGGCGACCTCGTGCTCGACCTGGGCGCGGAGCGCGTTCGTCTCGCGGATCGCGACCGACCGCACCTCGGCTGCTTCGGTCACGGCGGCCCCGCGGACGGCGGCGGCCTCGTTCCGGGCGTCCTGCACGAGGATCCCGGCTTCGGCACGCGCCCGCTCCACCGTGTCGGCCGACTCGGCCCGGGCGCGGGAGAGCTCGTTCGTCGCCCGGGTCCGCGCGTCCTCGAGCGTGTCGTGCGCCTCGTCGCGTGCTTCGCGCAGGACGCGCTCCGCTTCGGTCCGGCTGGTGGCACGGAGCCGCTGGGCGTCGATGTCGGCCTGGCTGATGAGCCGCGTCGACTGTTCCTCGGCCACGCGGAGCGTCGACTCCAGGCGGGTACCGAGGCCGCTGTACGTCGGCGTGCCGGCCTCGTCCAGTTCGCCCTGCAGGTCGGAGACGCGGGACTGCAGCAGGCGGATCTCCTTCGCCGCCTCGGCCCGGTCCGTGTTCGACTTGATGAGCTCGCGGCGGAGGTCGTTCAGAGCACGGTCGACCTCGTCCTTGCGGTACCCCCGCAGTTCGGTCCCGAACTCTGCCTCGTCGTTCGCCACGCGTCGCTCCCTGCGGTCGTCCCGGACCACCCCGTGCGGTCCGGACCCCGAGTGTAGTGGTGCGTCCAGGTCGGCCCCTGGAGGCGTGGACCAGGCCCGGGGGATGCGCCTCACAGCTGTCCTGGGTACCCTGGACCGTTGTTTCGCGCGCCGTCCACCCCACCCCGGCGCGGAGGGAGAGAGTCCGTGCGGTTCGTCCTGGCGATCGTCAGTTTCGTCATCGGGGTGCTCCTCGTCGGTCTCGGCGTCGGGCAGCGCACGGTGTTCGCGCCCCCGTCCTCGATCGTCGCCGCGACCAGCGGTACGACGTCCGCCCCGGTGACCGTGATCCCGGGGAGCGTGCTCAACGCCAACCCCGGCTACCAGCGCATCAGCGTCTCCGGCACGGGGAAGGTGTTCGCGGCCTACGGCAGGACGTCGGACGTCGACGCCTGGGTCGGCGACGCCGCACACACGACCCTGCGCTACGACGCCGCAGCGGGCAAGCTCACGGCGCGCACCACCGGGACCGCGACGGAGGTGCCGGACCCGCGGGGCAGCGACCTCTGGTACCAGGAGTACGACGACGCCCGGCAGTTCACCGTGCGGCTGCCCGCGGACGTGTCCCTCGTGGTCGCCTCCGACGGGTCGGCGCCGGCCCCGTCGGACGTCTCCGTCACGTGGCCCCGCGACACCGCGACACCGTCCGTCGGTCCGCTCCTGACCGTCGGCGGGTTGTTCGTCCTCGGTGGGGTCGTCCTGCTGGTCTGGGCGTTCCTGCACCAGCGTCGGTCCCGTGGTCCGCGTCGTCGGAGCGGGGGCGGACGACCGCCGCGTGTCCGTGCCTCCCGTCGTGCCGCCGCTGCCGGCGCACAGGTCCCGGCACGGAGCCGACGCGGTCGTCGGTCCTTCGTGGCCGTGCCGGTGCTCGTCGCCGGTGCGCTCGTGCTGAGCGGTTGTTCATCCGAGTACTGGCCCCAGGGCGGCGACGCGGGCGCGACGCCCACACCGACCGCCACGGCGACCGGCGGTGCCGCACCTGCCCCGGCCACGGCCGCCACGAAGCAGCAGATCTCGCGGATCGTCTCCCGCGTCGCCGACGTCGCCGAGCAGGCGGACGCGGACAAGGACGCCGACCTCGCCGGTACCCGGTTCGCCGGACCGGCCCTGGAGCTCCGGAAGGCCAACTACGCGATCCGGGACGCCGATGCAGAGGCGAAGCCGCTGCCGGCGATCGCGGCGGACGACGTCTGCGTGGCGCTCCCGCAGCAGACGGACTCCTGGCCGCGGACGGTCTTCGCAGTCGTCGCCGCGGACTGCTCCGACGAGCAGACCGCCCCGCAGGCGTTGACGCTCGTGCAGCAGGACGCCCGTTCCGACTACAAGGTGGAGTACGCCGTCTCGCTCGAGGCGGATGCGCAGCTGCCCTCGCTGGCCCCCACCGCGATCGGTGCCGCGCAGCTCGCCCCGGACTCGAAGCTCCTCGCGCTCGCTCCGGACGAGGTGGCGGCGGCCTACGCGGACATCCTGTCCAAGGACGCCGAGAGCCCCTCCGCGGACCTGTTCGCGGGTGACGGCGACGACCTCCGCACCCGGATCGGCAAGTCCTACAAGGACGAGAAGGCGAAGTCGCTGGACGACACGGCCGAGATCGCGTTCTCCTCGGAGATCCCGGACGACACCCCGCTGGCACTCGCCACGAACACCGCGGGTGCGCTCGTCTCCGTGGACCTCGACGAGGTCGAGGAGGTCACGCCGACGGCCACCGGGGCGAAGGTCAACACCGAGGGCGCCGTGAAGGCGCTGTCGGGCGTCGACTCGAGCACGAAGGGCGTGCGGGCGACGTACGGCGTCCAGCTGCTCTTCTCCGTGCCCCCGGTGGGCTCGGACGACAAGATAGAACTCCTCGGGTTCACCCAGGGCCTGATCGCAGCTAGTGAGGTGCAATGACCAACGTCCCCCCGACCCCGTCCAGCCTGCGCGGAGCGGTCGACCTCTCGTCCCTCGTCGACCGCGCACAGCGGCCGCAGACCGCCCCCGCGACCACCGGTGCCGGTACGCCCGCGCCGACCGGTGCGGGACAGCCCGACGGCGTCCTGAGCGTCCCGTCGCTGGTCATGGACGTCACGGACCAGAGCTTCCAGGACGTCGTGCAGCTGTCGACGGTCGTCCCGGTCATCGTGGACATCTGGGCCGAGTGGTGCGGGCCGTGCAAGCAGCTCTCCCCGGTGCTCGAACGTCTGACCGAGGAGTACGCCGGCCGTTTCGTGCTCGCCAAGGTCGATGCCGACACGAACCCGCAGCTCGTGCAGGCCTTCCAGGCGCAGTCGATCCCCACGGTGGCCGCGGTCATCGGTGGACGTCCGCTCGGACTGTTCGTCGGTGCACTGCCGGAGGCCGAGGTCCGCGACGTCTTCGAGCAGGTGCTCCAGGCCGCCGAGCAGAACGGCGTCGCGGGCCGCGTGCAGGTCGACGGCGCTGCGGACGTGCCCGAGGGCGCCGAGCAGGGTGAGCCGGAGCCCGAGCCGCTGCCCCCGCACCACCAGGCCGCGTACGACGCGATCGAGCGCGGGGACTACGCCGCCGCGATCGCGGAGTACCGGACCGCGATCCTGCAGGACCCGCACGACCAGATGGCCGTCGCCGGGCTGGCGCAGGTGTCGCTCCTCGACCGGCTGTCCGGACGGACCGCGGACGAGATCCGCGCCGCCGCGGGAGCCGACCAGCGCGACGTCGCCGCACAGCTCGCGGTCGCCGACCTCGACATCAGCGGCGGGCACGTCGAGGACGCCTTCGGACGCCTGCTCGACCTCGTGCCCACCGTTTTCGGCGAGGACCGCGAGGCACTCCGGGTCCGTCTGGTCGAGTACTTCGAGCTCATCGGCTCCGAGGACCCGCGCGTCGTCGCGGCGCGACGCCGGCTCGCCAACGCCCTCTACTGAGCAGCCGCCGCGGAGCGGCCCCACGACGGACGGGAGGCCCGGTACCAGCTGGTACCGGGCCTCCCGTCCGTCGTCGCGTCGGTGCGCTACTCCGCCAGGCGCAGCCAGACCGCGCCGAGCGGCGGCACCACGAGGTTCGCCGAGGCGGGCCGGCCGGCCCACGGGACGTCCTCGGCCTGCACGGCGCCGAGGTTGCCGACACCGGAGCCGCCGTAGGCCGACGCGTCGGTGTTCAGCACCTCGTTCCACGTCCCCGCGGTCGGCAGACCGAAGCGGTGCTCGACGGGGACGCCCGAGAAGTTGACGAACACGGCGATGCGCTCGTCACCGGCCTTGCGGAGGAAACCGAGCGTGGAGTGCGGTGCGTCGCCGCCCTCGAGCCACTCGAAGCCGTCCTGCGTGGCGTCGTGCGTCCAGAACGCCGGGTTCTCCTTGTAGACACGGTTCAGCTCGGCGACCAGGTCCTGGACACCGCGGTGTCCCGGGTCGTCGAGGAGCCACCAGTCGAGACCGTTCGCCTCGCTCCACTCGCTGGGCTGCGCGAACTCCTGTCCCATGAACAGCAGCTGCTTGCCCGGGTGCGCCCACATGAACGCCAGGTAGGCACGGACGTTCGCGAGCTTCTGCCACTCGTCTCCGGGCATCTTGCCGTAGAGCGAGCCCTTGCCGTGCACGACCTCGTCGTGGCTGATCGGCAGCGTGAACTGCTCGCTGAACGCGTAGACGAACGAGAACGTGATCTCGTCGTGGTGGTAGGAGCGGTACGCGGGGTCGCGCTCGACGTACTGGAGCGTGTCGTGCATCCAGCCCATGTTCCACTTCTGGCCGAACCCGAGCCCGCCTGCGCTCGTCGGCTGCGTGACGCCGGGCCACGAGGTCGACTCCTCGGCGATCATCACGATGCCGGGGTAGCGCTTGTACGCGGTGGCGTTCGTCTCCTGCAGGAGTGTGATCGCCTCGAGGTTCTCGCGGCCGCCGTGGATGTTCGGCAGCCACTCGGTGCGGGAGTAGTCGAGGTACAGCATCGAGGCCACGGCGTCGACGCGGAGGCCGTCGATGTGGAACTCCTCCAGCCAGTACAGCGCGTTCGCGACGAGGAAGTTCCGCACCTGCGGCTGCCCGAAGTCGAACACGTAGGTGCCCCAGTCGAGCTGCTCGCCGCGACGGGGGTCCGGGTGCTCGAACAGTGCGTAGCCGTCGAACTTCGCCAGCGCCCACTCGTCCTTCGGGAAGTGCCCGGGGACCCAGTCCATGATGACGCCGATGCCGGCCGAGTGCAGCCGGTCGATGAGGTAGCGGAGGTCGTCGGGGGAGCCGAAGCGCGCGGTCGGCGAGTAGTACCCGGTGACCTGGTAGCCCCACGAGCCGCCGAACGGATGCTCGGCGAGGGGCAGGAACTCCACGTGGGTGAAGCCGGTGTACTGGACGTGCCCGATGAGGTCGTCCGCGACCTCGCGGTAGCTCAGGCCGGGGCGCCACGAGCCGAGGTGCACCTCGTAGATGCTCATCGGCCGGTCGTGGGTCGTCGACGCGGCACGCTCGGCCATCCACCGGTCGTCGCCCTCGGACCAGGTGTGGTGGGCGCTCGTGATGACGGACGCGGTGAGCGGCGGGACCTCGGTGCGGCGGGCGAACGGGTCCGCCCGCTCCACCCAACCGCTGTCGGTGAGGATCTGGAACTTGTACCGCTGGCCCTCGAGGGCGCCGGGCCAGAACAGTTCCCAGACGCCGAGGTCGTTGAGACGGCGCATCGCGGTCGTGCGGCCCTCCCACCCCTCGAAGTCGCCGATCACACGGACGGCGGTGGCGCGGGGCGCCCAGACGGCGAAGGCGACGCCCTCGACGTCGTCGACGGTCTGCACGTGTGCGCCGAGGTGGTGCCAGAGCTGCTCGTCGCGGCCCTCGCCGAACAGGTGCAGGTCGAGCTCGCCGAGCGTCGGGGCGAACCGGTACGCGTCGTCGGTGGTCCAGGTGGCGTCGTCTTCGTAGTCCGCCTCGACGCGGTAGCGGCCGAGCTCGCCGGTGGTGGCACCGGCCCACACGCCCTCGCCCTCGTGTCGGAGCTCGACGTCGTCGCCGTCCGGACGGACGATCCGGACCGCCGTGGCCAGGTGGCGGACGACGCGGACGCTCGTCCCGCCCTCGACCGGGTGCGGGCCGAGGACGTCGTGCGGCTGCGACCAACGGCCTTCGGCGACCTGCTGGCGGATCCACTCGTCGACCGGTGCGGGGACCGGCTCGGTGGCCGTCGCGGACGCCGTCGTGGTCTGCGGCGGGACCTCCGTCCGGGAGGCGGGGGTCGCCTCCGGAGCGACAGGCGCGTCGCTGGTCAGCCCGCCGGCGAGCGTCGCCGACTCCGGGACGTCCCGGGAGGGCGACTCGGGCTGCGCGGCGGGCGCGCCGGGCAGGTCCTCGCCGGGTGCCGAGGTGTTCGGCTCGACGCGCTCGGTCCGGGGCTGCTCCGACCGACGGGGGAGCGCGGGCGGCGGCGGCGGGACCGGGGGCAGGCCGGGGCCGGTGCCGGGCGTGCCCGCCGCGGGGGCCGACGTGGACGGCTTCTGCTCGGGTGTGGTGTTCGGGTCGGTCATCGGTGCGGTCCTTCCACGACGAGCAGGTGCACGGGCTCCTGGAAGGCATCCAGGCGCACGTAGTTGGCGGAGCCCCAGGTCCAGCGGGCACCGGTGACGACGTCGCGGACGTCGAACAGGGTGCCGGGCTCGAGCCCGAGGGCGGTGAGGTCGAGGTGCACGGTGGTCTCCCGCGAGGAGTGCGGGTCGACGTTCGCCACGACGATGACGGTGTCGTCACGGCCCGATCGGTTGTACTGCCCGGGCAGGTGCTTCGAGTACACGACGATCGCGTCGTCCTCGGCGGAGTGGATCGTGGTGTTCCGGAGCTGGCGGAGCGCGGGGTGCGCCGACCGGAGGCGGTTGAGCATCGTCACGTACGGGGCCAGGCTCGCGCCCTCGGCCTCGGCGAGCGCGAAGTCACGCGGCTTGTACTCGTACTTCTCGTTGTCGATGTTCTCCTCGGAACCCGGCCGGGCGACGTCCTCGAAGAGCTCGTACCCGGAGTACATGCCCCAGGTCGGGGCGCCGGTGGCGGCGAGGGCGGCACGCACCTTGTACCCGGCGCGACCGCCGTACTGCAGGAACTCGGTGAGGATGTCCGGCGTGTTCACGAAGAGGTTCGGGCGCAGGTAGGCGCTCGTCTCGTGGGACAGCTCGTCGAAGTAGGTCTCGATCTCCTCCTTCGTGTTCCGCCACGTGAAGTACGAGTACGACTGCTGGAACCCGGTCTCGGCGAGCGCCCGCATCATCGCCGGGCGGGTGAACGCCTCGGCGAGGAAGACGATGTCGGGGTGCTCGTCGCGGACCTCGCGGATGACCCGCTCCCAGAACCAGAGCGGCTTGGTGTGCGGGTTGTCGACGCGGAAGATCCGGACACCGAACGCGATCCAGTGCCGCAGGACCCGCAGGACCTCGGCGACCAGGCCCTCGGGGTCGGTGTCGAACTGGATGGGGTAGATGTCCTGGTAGCGCTTCGGCGGGTTCTCGGCCGTGGCGATCGACCCGTCGGCGCGGACCGTGAACCACTCCGGGTGCTCGGTGACCCAGGGGTGGTCGGGGGAGCACTGCAGGGCGAAGTCGAGCGCGACCTCCATCCCGGTGTTCTTCGCCGTCTCGACGAAGTCCCGGAAGTCGTCCTCGGTGCCGAGGTCGGGGTGGATGGCGTCGTGGCCGCCCTCGGGGCCACCGATGGCCCAGGGGCTGCCGGGGTCGTCGGGGCCGGCGGTCAGGGTGTTGTTCGGTCCCTTGCGGGCCGTCGTGCCGATCGGGTGGATCGGCGGCAGGTAGACGACGTCGAAGCCCATCCGGGCGACGGCGGGCAGGCGACGTGCCGCGGTGCGGAAGTCACCGCTCTTCCACGAGCCGTCCGGGTTGCGCTTGGCGCCCTCGCTGCGGGGGAAGAACTCGTACCAGGCACCGACTCCGGCGCGGGTGCGCTCGACGTCGAGCAGCTGCGTCGCGGAGCGCGTCCGGAGCGAGGTGAGCGGCGACTCGGCGAGCTCGGCGACGACACGGGGGTCGTCCACGGCGGCGAGGCGCTCGGCCGGGTCGAGGTCCTCGTCCTGCAGGCGGGCCGCTGCGCGGGCGGCCGTGGTCGAGTCGGTCTCGGCGGCGAGTCGCTCGAGGAGCGCGGCGCCGTCGAGCAGGGTCGCGTCGGTGTCGACGCCGGCGGCGATCTTCAGCCGTGCGCCGTGCACCCAGCTCGCCCAGTCGTCGGCGTAGGACTCGATGTGCCACTCCCAGACGCCGACGCCCTCGACCTGCACGGTCGCTTCGTACCGGTCGGTCCCGGGTGCGACGAGGGTCAGCGGGACGGTGCGTGTCGCGCCGTCGGGCCGGACGAGGACGAGGTCGGCGCCGATGACACCGTGTCCCTCTCGGAAGACGGTCGCGCCGAACGTGATCACCTCCCCGTCGAAGCCCTTGCCCGGGAAGCCGTTCGGCGTCGTCGGGGCGAGTTCGGTGATCGGGATGCGCCCGATCTTCGGACGCCGGGGTCGGTCTACGGAGGCCACGGAGCAGACGCTACCCGGCCGGGCCGTCCGTGTTCCCCGTTTGGTGTGTCGGGCCCGGCGGACCGGCCGCGGCGCGACGGATCGTCAGACGACCTCGAAGACGTGGATGCCCGGACCGTAGGCCGTGAACACGGTGCCGGCGGGGCGGTGCCGCTCGTGGTCCCGGTGCTTCTCACTCGACCACGCCAGCCGGTACGCGAAGACGTCCTCGCGGGACGGCAGCGTGATGTCGCGGGTGCGGCCGCTGCCGTGCACGACGACGAGGACGCGGTCGTACGGCTCGTGCTCCGGGGTGGACTCGACGAAGTACTGCAGCGCGCGGTGGATCGGCTGGTCCCAGCCCTCGGCGGTCATCGGCAGCCCGTCCGGGCCGTACCAGGTCATCCGGGACGCCGACGGCGTGGTCTGCCCGGGGACGCCGAAGCGTGACGGACGGAGTGCCGGGTGTGCGGCGCGGAGGCGGGTGAGGGCCGCGACCGTCTCGGTCATCGACTCGGCGTCCTCGTCGTCGGACCAGTCCACCGGGGTCAGGTCCTCGGAGACGACGTACGCGTTGTTGTTGCCGTGCTGGGTGCGGCTGCGTTCGTCGCCCGCGGTGATCATCGGGACGCCCGCGGACAGCAGCACGGTCGCCATGAGGTTCCGCATCGACCGACCACGGGCAGCGCGGACGCCGCGGTCCGCCGTCGGGCCCTCGACTCCGTGGTTGAACGAGCGGTTGTCGTTCGAGCCGTCGCGGCCGTCCTCGCCGTTGGCAGCGTTGTGCTTGGCGTCGTACGACACCAGGTCGTGGAGGGTGAACCCGTCGTGGGCGGTGACGAAGTTGACGCCGGAGAGCGGCCCGCGGCTCCCGAACAGGTGCTGCGACCCGGTCAGTGCGCCGGCGAGGCCACCGATCCCGGTGTCGGGTGAGCCGTGCCGGCGTTCGTCGGCGACGTCCCCGAGCCAGAACTTCCGGACGGTGTCCCGGAAGCCGTCGTTCCACTCGAGGGTCCCGGCACCGAACGACCCGGTGCGCCAACCGTCCGGGCCGACGTCCCACGGCTCGGCGATGACGAGGGTGTCCTGCAGGTCCGGGTGGCTGCGGATGCGGTCGAGCAGCGGGTGCTCGGGGTCGAACCGGTGGTCGGCGTCCCGGGCGAGCGCGGCCATCAGGTCGAAGCGGAACCCGTCGACCTGCACCTCGCGCGCCCAGTAGCGCAGGCTGTCGAGGACCAGGTCGGCGGTCGCCTCCACCGAGGTGTCGAGCGTGTTGCCGCAGCCCGTCGTGTCGTAGTAGGTGTCCGTGTCGGACCACCGGTAGCGGTTCGCGCCGTCGATGCCGCGCAGCGACGTGGTCGGGCCGCCGAGGCCCTCCTCCGCCGTGTGGTTGTAGACGACGTCGAGCACGACCTGGATGCCGGCCTCGTGGAGCAGTCGCACCATGCCCTTGAACTCGCGGAGCACCGCGTCCGCACCCGCTGCCCGTGCTGCGGCCGAGGCGTGCCCGGCGTGCGGGGCGAAGAACCCGAGCGTGTTGTAGCCCCATGCGTTCTCGCGCCCGGCCTCGCGGAGCCAGCGTTCCGTGTCGAACGCCTGCACGGGGAGGAGTTCGAGCGTCGTCACGCCGATCCGCTGGAGGTGCGCGATGGTGCTCTCGTGCGCGACGCCCGCGTACGTGCCGCGGAGGTCCTCCGGCACGACGGGGTTCGCCGCGGTCAGGGTGCGGACGTTCGCCTCGTAGACGACCACGCGGTCGCGGGGCACCTCGGGCTTGCCGACACCGCCCCAGTCGAACGCACCGTCCACGACGACGCTCGTCCACCGGGGGCGGCCGTCCGTGTCGGCGCCGTCGACCGGGTCGTGCCCGGTGGGGACGATGCCCCGCGCGTACGGGTCGAGGAGCGGCAGCGCCGGGTCGAACCCGTGCCGCGGCCCCGTCGGCCCGTCGACGAGGAGGTGGTACGCGTCACCCGCTCGGACGCCGGGGGTGACCGCGGTCCACAGGTCGGAGTCGCCCTGCCGGGTGAGGTCGAAGCGTCCGCGGCCGTCGACGACCACCGCCGCGGCCGTCGCCGTCGCCGACCGGAGCGCGAAGCGCGGGTCGCCGTCGTCGAGCCGGAAGCCCGGGATGGTGTCGATCGCCGTCTGGTACACGACCCCAGGGTACGAGGACACCCGGGTATCCTGAAAACGCTCCAGAAAGGGGTACCCCGTGCCCGTCTACCTCGACCACGCCGCCACGACGCCGATCCTGCCCGAGGCGCTCGCCGCGTTCACCGATGCGTTGCGCACCGTGGGGAACCCGTCGTCCATCCACAGCGCCGGCCAGCACGCCCGCATGCTGCTCGAGGACGGACGAGCGCGGGTCGCCGCGTCGCTCGGCGCCGACCCGGTGGAGGTCGTCTTCACCTCCGGCGGCACCGAGAGCATCAACCTCGCCGTGAAGGGCCTGTTCTGGGCGCGCCAGCGGGACCGACGGCGACCCCGCATCGTGGTCCCGGCCGGCGAGCACCACGCCACGGTGGACACCGTCGACTGGCTGGAGCGCCACGAGGGCGCCGTCGTCGACGTCGTCCCGCTGGACGCGCAGGGTCGGGTCGACCTGGCCGCACTGGAGGCCCGACTCGCCGCCGCGGACGACGTCGCCCTGGTGACGTTCCTGTGGGCGAACAACGAGGTCGGCACCATCCAGCCGGTCGAGCGCATCGTCGCGCTCGCGCACGACGCCGGCGTGCCGGTGCACAGCGACGCGGTCGCCGCCTACGGCCAGGTCCCGGTGGACTTCGCCGCGTCCGGGCTCGACGCGCTGAGCGTGTCGGCCCACAAGATCGGCGGACCGGTCGGCGTCGGGGCCCTCGTGCTCGGGCGTCGCGCCGTCGTCGAGCCGCTCATCCACGGCGGGGGCCAGCAGCGGCAGGTGCGGAGCGGGACCCAGGACGCGCCGGCGGCCGCCGCCTTCGGGGTGGCCGCCGCCTCGCCGCACGCCGACGTCCGGCACCTCCGTGACCGGATCGTCGCCGGGGTCCGCCGCGCGGTCCCCACCGCGGTGCTCATGGGGGACCCGGACGACCGGCTCCCGGGCAACGCGCACTTCACCTTCCCCGGCTGCGAGGGGGACTCCCTGCTCTTCCTGCTCGACGCCGCCGGCGTGGCCGTCTCCACCGGGTCCGCGTGTCAGGCCGGGGTCCCGGAGGCCTCGCACGTGCTGCTCGCGATGGGGCTCAGCGAGGACGACGCGCGCGGTGCGCTCCGCATCACGCTCGGACACACCTCGACGGACGACGACGTCGACGCGTTCCTGGCGGCGCTGCCCGCAGCGGTGGCGCGCGCGGGTGCCGCCGGCATGGCGTCCCGGGAACCGTCGCTCGGACGCTGACCGGCCACCCGGTTCCGCGGGCGACGGGACGGGGCCGGCCCGGTCCTCCCGGCCGGGAAGCGCCGGTAGGATCGGGGACCATGGTCGAACTGGACATCGCCGAACAGGTCAACGCCCTCCGCGTGACCTTCGGGAACATCCGCTCGGTGGTCGATGTGGACCGCCTCGAGCGTGAGATCGCGGAGCTCAGCGAGCAGGCCGGCGCGCCCGACCTGTGGGAGGACACCGACCACGCGCAGCAGGTGACGAGCGCGCTCGCGCACCGGCAGGCCGAGCTGAAGAAGCTCACGGCCACCGAGCAGCGCCTCGACGACCTCGAGGTCCTGGTCGAGATGGCGAACGAGGCGGAGGACCAGGAGTCCGCCGACGAGGCGCTCGCCGAACTCGCCGCGATCACCAAGACCATGGGCGAGCTCGAGGTGCAGACCCTCCTGGACGGCGAGTACGACGACCGTCCCGCCGTCATCACGATCCGTGCCGGCGCCGGCGGTGTCGACGCCGCGGACTTCGCCGAGATGCTCATGCGCATGTACCTGCGGTACGCCGAGCAGCACGACCAGAAGGTCACCGTGATGGACACCTCCTACGCGGAGGAAGCGGGCATCAAGTCCGCCACGTTCGAGGTCGACGGTCCGCACGCGTTCGGCACGCTGTCGGTCGAGGCCGGCACGCACCGCCTCGTCCGGATGTCGCCGTTCGGTGCCGCCGGCAAGCGCCAGACGTCCTTCGCCGCGGTGGAGGTCATCCCGCTCATGCCGGAGACCGCGGTCATCGACATCCCGGAGAACGACATCCGCGTCGACGTGTTCCGGTCCTCCGGCCCCGGCGGGCAGTCCGTCAACACGACCGACTCGGCCGTGCGCCTGACCCACATCCCGACCGGCACCGTCGTCTCGATGCAGAACGAGAAGTCGCAGATCCAGAACCGTGCCGCCGCCATGCGCGTGCTGCAGTCGCGCCTCCTGCTCCTGAAGAAGGAAGAGGAGAACGCGAAGAAGAAGGAACTCGCGGGCACGATCACGGCCAGCTGGGGCGACCAGATCCGCAACTACGTGCTGGCCCCGTACCAGATGGTCAAGGACCTGCGCACCGACTACGAGGTCAACAACCCCTCGGCGGTGTTCGACGGCGACCTCGACGGCTTCATCAACGCCGGGATCCGCTGGCGCAAGCGCCCGGACGAGGACTGACCTGCACGAGTCCACGGGGTCGTGAGCCGCGCGCCTGGAGCAGGATCACCGGATCGCGACCTACCCTGATCCGGTCATGATCAAATTCGACCAGGTCACCAAGGTGTACTCGGGCAACCCGAGTCCCGCTCTCGACAACGTCACCCTCGAGATCCTCAAGGGTGAGTTCGTCTTCCTCGTCGGTGCGTCCGGCTCCGGGAAGTCGAGCTTCCTCCGGCTCGTCCTCAAGGAGGAGAAGCCCTCCCGCGGGCAGATCCACGTCCTCGGACAGCGTCTCGGCGCGCTCTCGTCCCGCAAGGTCCCGTACTTCCGCCGCAACCTCGGCGTGGTGTTCCAGGACTTCCGGCTGCTCCCGAACAAGAACGTGTTCGACAACGTCGCGTTCTCGCTGCAGGTGATCGGCAAGAGCAAGGGCTTCATCAGCGAGTCCGTCACGGACGTGCTCAAGCTCGTCGGGCTCTCCGGCAAGGCGACCCGGATGCCGCACGAGCTCTCCGGCGGTGAGCAGCAGCGCGTCGCGATCGCCCGTGCCGTCGTCAACAAGCCCGCGGTCCTGCTGGCCGACGAACCGACCGGCAACCTCGACCCGACGACCTCGGCGGGCATCATGGCGCTCCTCGAACGCATCAACCAGGGAGGCACGACGATCCTGATGGCGACGCACGACGCGAGCATCGTGAACCAGATGCAGCGGCGGGTCATCGAGCTCTCCGGCGGCACGGTCCTCCGTGACGAGCAGGCCGGCGGGTACCAGACCCAGGCCCTGCCGATCCAGCGCGGCGGCGTCTCGAACACGACCGGCATCCAGACGATCCCGGGGCTCATCCGATGAGGCTCGGACTCGTCATGGCCGAGGTCGGTTCCGGTCTCCGACGGAACGCCTCGATGGTGGTGTCGGTCGTCCTCGTGACCTTCATCTCGCTGACCTTCGTCGGCACCGCGATCCTGCTCCAGATGCAGATCAACCAGATGAAGGGCTACTGGTACGACCGGGCCCAGGTGGCGGTGTACCTGTGCACCGACACCGACACGACCGGCAACTGCACCGGCGCGAAGGCGACCGCCGACCAGCGGGACCAGATCAAGCAGCAGCTCGACTCGTCCACGCTCCAGCCGTACATCGAGAAGTCCTACTTCGAGGACCAGCAGGACGCGTACACGCGGTTCAAGCAGCAGTTCAAGGACTCCCCGGCCACGGAGTTCGTCAAGCCCGAGTACCTCAACGAGACCTTCTGGGTGAACCTGAAGAACCCGTCGCAGGCGGACGTGCTCGTGGAGAGCCTGTCGAAGGTCGCGGGCGTGCAGAGCGTCGTCGACCAACGCGGGTACCTGCAGCCGATCTTCAACCTGCTCAACGCCTCGTCCTACACGGCCATCGGCATCGCGTCCCTGATGCTCGTCGCCGCGGTGCTGCTCATCGCGACGACGATCCGCTTGTCCGCGTTCTCGAGACGCCGGGAGCTCGGGATCATGCGGTTGGTGGGGGCGTCGAACCGGTTCATCCAGACACCGTTCGTGCTCGAGGGCGTGATCGCCGCTGCGGTGGGAGCGGTCCTGGCCGGCGGCGCGATCCTGGCGGTGGTCTGGTTCTTCGTCCGGAACTACCTGACGAAACGCTTCTCGGGCACCGCGTTCATCGGCATGGACGACGCGGCGGTCGTGGTCCCGGCGGTGATCGTCATCGGGGTCGTCCTGGCGGCGCTGTCGGCGTCGATCGCGATCCGCCGCTACCTCAAGGTCTGACCGGGCGACGCCCGCGGACCCCGGACGGGCCCGCGCACCGGGAAGGTGCGCGGGCCCGTCCGTGTTCGATATGCTGGGCGGCTCGCACGGGCGAGTGCACACCATCGAGAAGGAGCCGGGCATGGCGAAGGAACGCGGGGAGAAGGTCGTCGCGACGAACCGTCGTGCGCGCCACGACTACCTCATCGAGGACACGTACGAGGCCGGCATGGTGCTCAGCGGGACCGAGGTGAAGTCGCTGCGGGAAGGCCGAGCGTCGCTCGTGGACGGGTACGCGTTCGTCGACGCGGGGGAGGCGTGGCTCGACGCCGTGCACATCCCCGAGTACACCGAGGGCACGTGGAACAACCACGCACCGCGGCGGAAGCGCAAGCTGCTCCTGCACAAGCAGGAGATCGTGAAGATCTCGCACAAGACCGCGCAGGGCGGGTACACACTCGTGCCGATGAAGATCTACTTCTCGGACGGCCGGGCCAAGGTCGAGATCGCGGTCGCGAAGGGCAAGCGCGAGTTCGACAAGCGCCAGGCGCTGCGCGAGAAGACCGACAAGCGCGAGGCCGAACGGGCCATGCGGTCGCGCAACCGACTCGGCGAGTGACCAGGCGGGCCGACTAGCGTTGATGCTGTCCGGTCGGTAGACTGAACAGCTGCCTGACCCGGAGGTCTCCGGGGACGGGCTTGGCAACTCAACAGCGTGACAGTGGTCCGCACGACGGCCTGCATGGGGATGATCGGTTTCGACATCGCCTGTGTGCCGACGGGAAGCGGGCCGAGGACCCACGGTCATCTCGTCAACGATCCGTGGAAAACAACAAGTGCCAATTCCAAGCGCACTGACTTCGCTCTCGCTGCGTAAGCAGCCCAGCACATGAAGTCCGTCGGCCAGGTGATCGTTCCCTAACCTGAGTCCGGCGTCATCAAGGGGACTTGCTGCGCGGTTGTGCCTCAGGGCCGTGCGGGACGTGCACTGAGACTGGGCCTGTCGTCCGAGAAGCCGGTAGCAACGGACGGGGCCGAGCAGAACGAACATCCGGATACGCCCGTAGAAGACGTCGAATTGCAGCGATGGACGGGGGTTCGATTCCCCCCATCTCCACCACCTGCCGATCGTCGGACCACTGTCACGTGAGTCGCCACAGAACGCCCCGCACCGTCCTCGGACGGTGCGGGGCGTTCTGCGTGTCCGGGCCCGTTGCGCAGGCGCGGGTGCGCGTCGCCGGAGCGGCCGGGTGTGAGGACTACGTTCGAGGGCACGGTTCCGCGTCCGCGGTGCCGTACCCGAGCGAGAGGTACCCCGTGCAGGAGATCGCGATCCGAGTCCGTCTGCGACAGCAGGACCGTCTGGGCCTGGCCGAGTACGAGCGCATCGTGGGGTCCGTCGCCTCGGTCGCGGCCGTGGTCGCGTGGCTGCCGACGCCGGAGGCCCGTCTGGTGTTACGCGGGCGCGGCGCGGAGCCGGTGCGGCTCGAGACGATGTCCTACGGCGCGGTCTTCGAGATGCTCGTCGTGATGGACCAGCGGAGCCCCGCGGTCGAGCAGGCGGCGGCAGCGGTCGCGGCGCTCGTCGAGACCGTGCGGCACGAGCACGTCGAGGACGACATGGCGGGGACGGCCGGCGCGCTCGACCGTCTCGACCGCGCGGCGCCGCGTGGCCGGAGCCAGCCGGAGCGTGCGCTGCGGACTTTCCTCGAAGGGGCACGTGCGGACGCCCTGGCCCGCCGGTCGACGACGCGGCTCCGTGCCGCCCAGGCCCTGGTGCGTCTCGCCGGGTCGGGCGCCGAGATCGTCGTCGAGCGGATCGAGGACGCGCTCGCGACCGAGGTCGAAGGGCAGGCCGTCGGGACCATCACGGACACCGGTGCCTCGGTCGTGGTCGAACCGGTCGACGGTGTCGACGGTCCCGGTGTCGACGGTTCCGGTGCCGACGCTCCCGATGCCGACGCGCAGAAGCCCGGTGGGAAGAAGAAGTCAGGCGGGAAGAAGTCGGACAAGAAGGTGAGCGGGAAGAAGAAGTCGGGCGGGAAGGACAGCGGGAAGAAGAAGTCGGACGGGAAGAAGAAGTCCGACAAGAAGGACAAGTAGCCCGTCCCCCGGGGGTCAGAAGTCGAACAGGTTCGACCGGAGCCCACCGTCGCCGTACTCCCGGCGTAGCAGCCCGCGCTGCCGGAGCACCGGCACCAGGTCCCCGAGCATGCGGTACACCTGCGCCGGGTGCAGGTCGCCCGACAGGATCACGCCGTCGTTGTCCGCGTCCGACCCGAGTTCCTCGATGAAGTCCGCGAACTCCTCCGCCGTCCCGACGAACCCGGACCGGTCGGCGACGCGGCCGAGCCGGGCCTTCCGGGTGAGCAGTTCCCGGAGCGGTGCGTCCGGGGTGTCCCCGACGAGTCCGCGGACCGTGCCGGCGGACACGTGGTCGGCGAACGTGCCCTCCGGGATCGGCGCGTCGAGGTCGAGCGCGAGCAGGTCGGTCTCCGCGTCGCTCGACCAGGCCAGGGCGGCGGCGCGGAGGTCGTCGTCCGAGGGGTGCCGCGAGGCCTCGACGACACGGTCGGCCTCGGCCGCCGAGGACACCACGACGGGCTTCAGGACGAAGAGGACCCGCACGTCGTCCGGGCCGCGACCGGCGCGGACGGCCGCGTCGTGCACCGTCCGCCGGTACGCCGACACCGCCGCCGCGGAGAGCGGGGCGAGGGCGAGCTGCACGTCGGAGTGCGTCCCCGCGAAGCCGAGCCCGCGTCCGGACCCGCCGGGGGAGACCACGACGGGGTCCGTGGCGAGCGGGAGGGCGTTCAACGGCCCGGTGGTGCGGAAGTGCTCGCCCGCGTGGCTGAACGCGTCGAGGCGGTCGCCGTCCGCGAAGTGCCAGTCGGCCTCGGACCCGACGTACCCGTCGCCCCACGAGTGCCAGAGGCGGCGGAGCAGACCGGTCCACTCCTCGGCGCGGTCGTAGGCGACGTCGTGCGGCACCGGGTCGAGGCCGGCGTGCCGGGCGCTGCCGACGTCGGTGACCACGTTGACCCCGAGCCGGTCGGAGGACAGGTGCGCGAGGGTCGCGAGCTGCCGGGCGGCCAGGTACGGCGGCGTCACCCCGGCGTTCACGGTCGGGGCCATGCCGATGTGCCGGGTCGCCGCGAACAGCCACGGCGCGAGGAGGAGCGGGTCGTGCTTTGGGCCGCCGTACGCCTGGCGGATCCGGAGGTCGAGCGTCGCGGGGTTCCCGAGCGAGATCGCGTCCTCCGCGATGACGAGGTCGAACCCGGCGTCCTCGAGCGCCCGGACGGACTGCTGGTACAGGTCCGGCTTCGTCCAGTCGTGCCCCCAGTGCCAGTCCGGCCGACCCCACGCCTGCGGACCGAAGCCGCGCGAGAAGAAGTAGCCGATGTGCTGCATCCGGGCCATCAGCGCACGCCTGCCGGGGCCGGGACGCCGACCGTCGCGCCGTCCGTCGCGGGGTCGGGGCGAGCCTCCCGGCCGGGTTCGGCGAGCGCACGGACGGCCGCGAACCCGCGCTCCAGGTCGCGGATGAGGTCCGCGACGTCCTCGATCCCCACCGACAGGCGGACGAGCCCGTCGTGGATGCCCTGCGCCGCGCGCTCCTCCGGGGTCCGTCCGGCGTGCGTCGTCGACGCGGGGTGCAGCACGAGCGACCGGACGTCGCCGAGGTGGGTCATCCGGCTGAAGAGCCGGACCGCGTCGATGAGGGCGTGCGCGGCGACCTCGCCGCCGGCGAGCGTGAAGGCGAACACCGACCCGGCACCGCGCGGCAGGTAGCGACGGGCGAGGTCGTGGTACGGACTGGAGGCGAGCCCCGCGTGGTCCACGCTCGTCACCTCCGGCTGCGCCTCGAGCCAGGTCGCCACGGCGAGCGCGTTCGCGACGTGGCGTTCGACGCGCAGCGACAGGGTCTCGATGCCCTGGCGGAGGAGGAACGCGTTGAACGGCGACGGTGTGGGGCCGATGCGGGCGGCGACGACGTGCCGGGCGTAGGCGATGAACGCGCCGCGTCCGTACCGGTCGGTGTGGCTCGCACCGCCGAGGGCACGGTCCGACCGGGTCAGGTGCGGCCAGCGCTCGGGGGTCACCGTCCAGTCGAAACGGCCGCCGTCCACGACGACACCGCCGAGCCCGGCGCCGTGGCCGGAGAGGAACTTCGACGCGGAGTGGATCACGACGTCGGCGCCGTGGTCGACCGGCTGCACGAGGTACGGGGTCGCGAGGGTGTTGTCGACGACGAGCGGGACGCCGGCTCGGTGCGCGACCTCCGCGACGCCGGCGATGTCGAGGACGTCGTTCTTCGGGTTCGGGATGGTCTCCGCGAAGAAGAGCTTCGTCTCCGGGCGGACCGCGGCGGCCCACGCGTCGAGGTCACGCGCGTCGGTGACGAAGTCGACCTCGATCCCGAGTCGTCCGAGGTTCTGCAGCAGCAGTCCGCGGGTGCCCTCGTAGATGCTCGACGCGCTGACCACGTGGTCCCCGGCGGCGAGCAGCCCGAGGAACGCGACCGTCGCCGCCGCCTGTCCGCTGCCGACGAGGACGGCCTCGGTGCCGTGTTCGAGGAGGGCGATGCGCCGCTCGACGTCCCCGTTCGTCGGGTTGCCGAGCCGCGTGTACGTGTAGCCGTCGTCGGTGCCGGCGAAGCGGTCGCGAGCCTGCGCGGCGTCGTCGAACAGGAAGCCCGAGGACATGTGGATCGCGGGGACGCGCGCGCCGTGTCCGGTGTCCGGGAGGAACCCGCCGTGCACCTGCTCCGTCGCGAACCCGGGTCGCTCGTCCGTCATCCGTCCACCTCCGTGCTGCCGCCCCGCGCTCTCGGGTCTGCTGTGGGCGGTACTCTCGCAGGCCCCGGCGCCGGGGGGAGCGAACACGACGTCGCGTTACGGCATCCCGGGTGCGGCGTCCGTCGGTCCGGGTGTCCGGCTACGCCCCGACGACCGCCCGGACGCCCACCACGACGGTGTCCCACACGGCGAGCAGCGGTCCGCGGGCGGCCCACACCGCGACGCCGTTGACGCCGAGGAACAGCACGAACCAGACGACGGCGGGCAGGCGCATCTCGGCGGCGGCGATGTGGAAGTCGGTCTGGACGCGGGCCCCGGTCAGCAGCCAGCGGAGCACCTGGAGCAGCGAGCGGAGTCCGTCGACGAGGAACGCGGCGCCGAGGGCCGCGACGACGAGCAGGGTGAGGTCGGAGGGGCGGAGCGCCACCCAGAGGGCGAGGGCGTCGAACCCGACGACGACGAGCAGGCCGAACCAGTTCCGGACGAACGCCAGGGCGACGAGACCGACGACGCCGAGCACGACGACCGGGAGCCAGGGCGTGCCCACCACCGCGCCGGTGACGAGCAGTGCCCCCGCCCAGAGCGGTGCGCTGTACCCGGCGAAGAGGTTGAGCACCCGGACGAGCCACCGCACGGCCCCCGGGACCCGGCCCAGCGACACCCACGCCTCACCCGAGCCGTCCGCGTGCAGGTCGATGCGCCGGATGCGACCGCCGAACGGCACGACGACGACGCAGTGGCCCACCTCGTGGGCGATCGTCGCGGCGAGGCGCGCGATCCGGCCGAGGAACGGCAGGAGGGGGAGCACGGCGCCGATGAGCAGGGCGCCGGACACGGCGGAGGCGGGCAGGGCGGTCAAGGCGCCATCGTCCCAGACCGCCCGCTGGTGTTCACTGGGAGTCCGGCGTCACCCCAGCAGTGCCACCAGGTGCGAGCGTGACCGGGCGCCCACCTTCCGGTAGATCTGCGTGAGGCGCAGTTCGACCGTTCGCTGCGACATGTACAGCGACGAGGCGATCTCGCGGTTGCGGTACCCCTCGGTCACCTTCTGCACGACGGCACGCTCCTCCGCGGTGAGCAGGGGGAGGACCGGGACGGCGTCCGGGGCGCTCCGGGGCGTGGTCGGCGACGGAGCGGTGCGGAACCGGGTCGCACTCACCGGCGCCGTACCGCTCGCCTCCGCGTGCACCCCGACGCCGTCCACGACGACGGCGTGGACCGGGGGCATCGCGACGTCGCCCTGCGGTGCGACGAGCGGACGCCGCAGCCCCGCGGCCTCGAAGGCAGCCGCAGCGGTCGTACCGAGTCGGGCGCGGTCCGGGCCGGTGCTCGTCGCAGCGAGCGCGGCCAGCGTGCGGCCACGCTCGTACTGCGGGTCCGTCGGCTCGAACAGCTCGAGCGCCCGGTACCGTGCGGCGTCACGCGTGTCCTCGTCGGCGACGAGCGCGAGGCTCCTCGCCAGCACGAGCGCGCCCCAGCGCGACGGGTGCGCACGGTGATCGGCCGCGAGCCGAGCGGTCGTCGACCGCGCGTCCTCGGTCCGGCCGAGCCGGACGTACGTCTCGACGAGGTCGCCGAGGTGACGGAGGACCGTCGGGTTCCGCAGCGTCCGACCGATCGCGTCCGCGGTCTCGAGCGCGGTGACCGCCTCGTCCAACCGGTCCTCGGACAGCAGGACCCGCCCGCGGAACGCGTGCAGCTTCGCCGTCGCACCCCAGAGCCCGCTCGTGGACCGGTCCGCGAGGCACCGGTCGAGGACGTCGAGGGCCGCGAAGGGATGTCCTTCGAGGAAGTGCCGCCACGCGATCGCGATCGCCCGCGACGGCTCCCGGAGGCGCTCGACCACGCTCGACCCGGACTCCCAGGCGTCGATGGCCCGGTGCGCGAGGCGGAAGTCGCCGGACCGCACCTCGTTCTCCGCGGAGAGGTACCGCGCGGCCTCGAGCCACACCGGCGCGGTGTGCGTGGACCGGGTGAGGACCAGGGCGAACACACGGCGGGCGCTCCGGTGCCGATCGGACAGGCTCAGCGCGTGCGCGAGCATGAGCAGCGCCGGGTCGGACAGCGCGAGCAGGCTCGGCGTCGCGAGTCCGTCGTGCAGGTCCCGGTCGGCCGGCAGGTGACCGGCGATCGCGGCCACCATGGTGCGGGCGGCCTGGAGGACCTGTGCGGTCGGTGTGGGGAGGTCGTGCTCGTACGGTTCGGCGCGCTCCAGGAGTTCACGGGCCTGGTCGAGCTCCCACGCCTCGGCCCGGAAGCTCGCGACCATGGCCACGAGGCCCGTCACGGCCAGGGCCTCGTCGTGGTCGCCGGCGTCGGCCGGGACGATGAGCTCGTCGGCCACCACCGCTTCGCCGCTGAGGTACTGCACCGAGTAGTGCAGGCGGAGGCGGCGGACGTCGTCGAGGCGGGAGGCGAACGGCTCGATCGCCGCGAGGTACCGCGCCGCGTAGCCGAGGAGACGGCGCGTGAGCAGCACCTCCGCGACGGCCAGGAGCGCCAGGTGTTCCGGCTCCGAGCGCGTCCCGACGTGCAGGGCCCGTTCGGTGAGCGTGACCGCGGCGCCGGGTTCACCGTCGGCCGCGTACTCGCGCGCCGCGTGCAGGAGCGCCACGGCGTCGGGCTCGTCCGCGGTGAAGCTCCGGTGCCAGGCAGCGGCACGCGGGTCCGAGGTGTCGGCGGACGCGGCCAGCCCGGCGTGGGCAGCACGACGGTCACGGGCGGGCATCTGCCAGTGCAGCCAGGACCGCACGAGCGGCGAACGGACGGCGATCGACTGCCCGCGGACCGTGACGAGACCGAGTGCGGCGAGGTCCTCCACGACGTCCCGGTCCCACTCCGGCCCGACCGCGCGGGTGACGGGCACCAGGGCCAGGCGGGCCAGGACCTCGAGGTCGCGGGTGCCGGTCCCGGCGACGGCCGCGGCGGCGATCCGGCCGGTGGTCTCGGTGGGTCGCAACGGCAGCACGAGCGGCTCGGAGCCGAGCAGCTGGTCCCGACTGAGCACGTCGAGCTGTTCGCGGAGCACGCCGGGGTTGCCGGCGGTCTGCTCGGCGACGACCGCCAGCACACCGTCGTTCGCGTCCTCGGCGACCATGCTGCGGGCGAGCAGCAGCGTCTCGTCCGCGGGCAGGGCCTCCAGGCGCATCGACGGCAGTGCCGTCAGCGGCCCGTCGGACGGGAGGCTCGCCACCGTCGCCACGATCCGCAGCGACGTGCCGACCAGCCGACCGGCGAGGAACGCGATGAGCGTCTGGCTCGCCGCGTCCATCCGGTCGAGGTCGTCGATGAGGACGAGCGTCGGCGGGAGCTGCAGCACACGCAGCGTCGCGAGGAGCTCGTGCGCCACGACGATCGCCCGGGACGGGTCCGCGTCGCGGACCGACGCGAGGATCCGTGTCACGTGCGCGGCGGCCCGGGGGTCGTCGAGTGCGCCGAAGAGGGTCGTCACGCCGCTGAGCGGCCAACGGGACTCGGTCCCGTTGACGCCGATGCGGACGACGGGGACGGGGACGCGGCCACTGGCCGCGTCGAGGACGCTCGTGCGTCCGGAGCCGGGGTCGCCGACGACGACCAGCGCGGACTCCCGGGGGAGTACGGCGAGGGTCGTGATCCGGTCGACCTCAGTGCGTCGGCCGGTGAGTTCCATGCGGACTCACCGGCCTCCGGCGCCAGGGACGGGGGAGCAGGACGGGTCGGCCGGGGAGCCGACGGCGGGGGATCCCGCGGCGGGGTGGGTGGCCCCACGGTGGGAGGTGCCGGTGTGCATCGGGTGGGTGGCCCGGGACACTGGCAGGGTCGATGTGTGGACGGATCGCGGACGACGAGCCTGGGTGGGCTCGGTCCCGCTCGGGAACGATGAATCCATCGTCGTGGTCACCCCTCGGGTTAGGGCAGTCGGACGAGATGACGGTGGGTCCGTGGTGACCGGGACTAGGGATCCCGACGAGTACTGACCTGCCGCCACGAGAACGGTAACCCACCATCGGTCGTGCTGGAGGAACCGTCAGTCCGATGCGCCGATAGGCGTGCCCCCAGAACGGGGGGGGGTGACGGCGGCGCTGGGGCGAGCAGCGTCGCAGGTGCCCCGTCAGCGGTCAGGCCCGGCGGATCACCTCGACGACGGCGTCGTGCACGAGGCCGTTCGAGGCGAGCGCACTGCCGTGCCACGGACCGGGGTCGCCGTCGAGCGAGGTGAGGCGGCCGCCGGCCTCCTCCACGATCGGGACGAGGGCGGCGATGTCCCACGGCTTGAGGTCCGGTTCCCCGGCGACGTCGAGGACCCCTTCCGCGACCATCATGTACGACCACATGTCGCCGTAGGCGCGGGTGCGCCAGACCCGTCGCGACAGCGTGACGAGGGCGTCGAGCCGGTCGTCGTCGTCCCACTGCTGCAGCGAGTTGTAGCTCAGGCTCGCGTCCCCGAGGGCGGCGACGCCGGACACGTGCAGCGGTCCGTCGAACGAGTGCGCGCCGAGGCCCGCCGCCGCCCACCACCGCTTGCCGAGGGCCGGTGCGCTGACCACCCCGAGGACGGGACGGCCGTCCACCGCGAGGGCGATGAGCGTCGCCCACACCGGCACGCCGCGCAGGTAGTTGGCGGTGCCGTCGATCGGGTCGACGACCCACTGGCGGTGTCCGGCGCTCACGGCCTCCTCGCCGGTGTCCGCCGTGGTCTCCTCGCCGAGGAAGGCGTCCTCCGGGCGCTCCGCGGCGAGCCGCTCGCGGAGGGCGCGCTCGACGGCCTGGTCGGCGTCGGTGACCGCGGTGTGGTCGGCCTTCTCCGTGACGTGCAGGTCGGCGGCGCGGAACCGGTCGAGGCTGATCGCGTCGGCGGTGTCGGCGAGGGAACGGGCGAATGCCAGGTCGGCGCTGAGGTCCACGGGTCGAGCGTAGCGGCGGTCCGGCGGACCCCCGCACGACCCGGCCGAGTGGGTCCACCCGACGCCGGGGGACGCCGTGCGGGGTAGCTCACGCCGTGCCGGGGTCCTCCGCGCCCATCCCGGTGAGGAGCGCCCGGAACGAGTCGAGCCGCTCGATCCCGGTCGGCCCGAGCTCGCCGCCCGCGACCCGGTCGACGATCTCCCAGTCGTGCGCCTGGTGCAGCGGGATGCCGTCCGGGGCGTCCTGCACCGGCACCGCGTGCGAGGCGAACGCGCGGAACACGTTCTCCGGCTGCACGTGCCCGAGGCCGAACGACCGGACGCCGGGGGTGTCGATGACCCACCCGCCGTCCCGCACCCGGAGGGCGACGGACGACGAGGACGTGTGGCGGCCGCGCCCGGTGACCGAGTTGACGACGCCGATCGCCCGCGTGGAGCCGGTCAGCGCGTTGACGAGGGTGGACTTGCCGACGCCGGAGTGGCCGACGGTGACCGTCACCTTGCCGTCGAGGAGCTCGTGCAGCGCCTCGAACGGCACATCGTCGGCCCGGCTCGTCACGATGCGCAGGTCGAGGCAGGCGAAGTGCGCCAGGAACGGCGCCGGGTCGGCGAGGTCGGTCTTCGTGATGCAGAGGACCGGGTCGAGGCCGGCGTCGAACGCCGCGACGAGGTACCGGTCGATGAGGCGCGGCCGGGGTTCCGGGTCCGCCGAGGCCACGACGATGAGCATCTGGTCGGCGTTCGCCACGATGACGCGCTCGACCTCGTCCGAGTCGTCCGCACTCCGCCGGAGCAGGGTCGTCCGCTCGGCCACCCGGACGATGCGGGCCAGCGAGCCCTCGCTGCCGGAGACGTCGCCGGTGAGCGAGACGTGGTCGCCCGTGACGACCGACTTCCGGCCGAGCTCGCGGGCCTTCGTCGCGGTGATGACGTGCTCCCCGTCCGCGTCGGTGACGAGCACGCCGAAGCGTCCGCGGTCGACGTTGGTGACCCAGCCCGACGGCGCGTCCTCGTACGTCGGCCGGGTCTTCGTCCGGGGTCGGTTGCCCTTCGGGTTCGGCCGGACGCGGACGCTCGACTCGTCGTACTGGCCGTACGGCTCGTCCTCGTCGCCGCCGTCGGTGTCGTCCCACCAGCTCATGCCGGCGCCCCCTCTGCTGTCTCGGCCGCACCCGCTGCTCCCGTGACGTCGGTGTCCCGGTCTGCCGGAGCGGTCCGGCCCGCCGTGGCGACCAGGTCGGCCCACAGCTCCGGGAACTGCGGCAACGTCTTCGCGGTGGAGCCGATGTCGTCGACCGCGACGCCCTCGGTCACCAGACCGACGACGGCGCCGGCGGTGGCCATCCGGTGGTCCTCGTACGCAGCCCAGTCACCGCCCGAGAGCCGCGCCGGGTCGATCCGGAGGCCCTCCTCGCGCTCGGTGACCGTGCCTCCGAGCCCGTTGAGGTCCGCCGCGAGCGCCGCGAGCCGGTCCGTCTCGTGCCCGCGCAGGTGCCCGATGCCGGAGACCTCGCTCGGGCCGCCGGCCAGGGCCGCCAGCGCGACGAGTGCCGGGGCGAGCTCGCCGCCGCGGGTCAGGTCCAGCTCCAGACCCGGCAGGGAGGCGCCACCCCGGACCCCGACGCCGCCGTCGAACACCAGGTCCGCACCGTCCCGCGTCACGGTCGCGCCCCACAGCGGCAGGAGCGTCTCGAGGTCGGCACCGACCTGCGTCGTCTCGGTCGGCCAGGTCCGGATCCGGACCGTCCCACCGGCGACGAGTGCGGCGACCGCGAAGGGTGCGGCGTTCGAGAGGTCCGGTTCGATCGTCACGTCCCGTGCCGCGATGGGTCCGGGGTGCACGACCCACTCGCCGACGCCCGGCTCGTCGACGCGGACGCCGCGGGCACGGAGGACCGCGACCGTCATCGCGATGTGCGGCATGCTCGGCAGCCTGTCGCCGACGTGCCGCAGGTGCAGGCCCTCGTCGAAGCGGGGCGCGGAGAGCAGCAGGCCGGAGACGAACTGGGAGGACGCCGAGGCGTCGATCTCGAGCGTCCCACCCCGGACCGAACCGCTGCCGACGAAGGTGAAGGGCATCGCGCCGCCGTCGTCGTCGGTGACGTCCACGCCGAGGTCGACGAGCGCGCGGATGATCGCAGCCATCGGTCGCTTGCGGGCGTAGGGGTCACCGTCGATCGTGACCGGTCCCTCGGCCAGTGCCGCCAGGGGCGGCAGGAAGCGCATGACGGTGCCCGCGAGGCCGCAGTCGACACGGACACCGCCGTGCATGGCGGCGGGCGTCACGCGGAGGTCCGGTCCGTACGGGTTCGCCGGGTCACCCGCGACCGGCTCGACCTCGTCGATGCCGACGCCGAGCTGGCGGAGCGCGGTCGTCATGAGGGCGGAGTCCCGGGAGTGCAGGGGCAGCCGGATCGTGGAGGGGCCGTCGGCGAGCGCGGCGAGGACGAGCTCGCGGTTCGTCAGCGACTTCGACCCGGGCAGGGCGACGTCCCCGGCGAGCGGGCCCGGCGCGACGGGGGCGGTCCAGGGGCGGGAATGCGTCGTGGCTGCCATCGGTTCACCACACTACTGAACCCATCGGGAGGAGCACGGTGATCGCACTCGCACCGTCACGACCGGCCGCCGCGGACCAGCTGCCGACGGTCGTCACGACGTTGACCGAGCCGCAGGGCCCGGACGTCCTCGTCCGCCTAGACTGGCGGGCGATGACGACCGACGAACCGCAGCACGCACCGGACGACCTGGTCGAGGAGACCGAGGCGCAGCTCGACGCCGTCGAGGACGAGGACCTCGCCGCGTCGGACACGGTGGACGAGTCGGACGACCCGACCGCCGACGACGAGCCGGTCGACGCGAAGACGGTCTCGGAGCACGAGCTGCGCCGCCTGTTCGAGGACCAGGCGCTGCCGTTCATGGACCAGCTGTACGGCGCGGCGATGCGGATGACGCGCAACCCCGCCGACGCCTCGGACCTCGTACAGGAGACGTTCGTCAAGGCGTTCGCCGCGTTCCGGCAGTTCCGCCAGGGCACGAACCTCAAGGCGTGGCTGTACCGGATCCTGACGAACACGTTCATCAACACGTACCGCAAGAACCAGCGGAACCCGTACCAGGGCACCATCGACGAGCTCGAGGACTGGCAGCTCGGCGGCGCGGAGAGCGTGACGCAGTCGATCTCGGCCCGGTCCGCCGAGGCCGACGCCATCGACCATCTGCCGTCCTCCGCCGTGAAGGACGCGCTGCAGGCCATCCCGGAGGACTTCCGGATGGCGGTCTACTTCGCCGATGTCGAGGGGTTCTCCTACCAGGAGATCGCCGACATCATGAAGACCCCCGTGGGGACGGTCATGAGCCGCCTCCACCGTGGACGCCGGCTCCTGCGTGGGCTGCTGGCGGACCACGCACGCGAGACCGGTGTCGTCCCGGACGCAGCGTCGACGGCGACGATGCGCGGGCGAGGCCGTGGTGCAGGTACGCGGGCGGCCACGACGGCCGGTGCCCGCACGACCCGGAAGGACGCACGATGAGCGGGTGCGACTGCTCGAAGGCGAAGGCGGAACTCGAGGAGTTCCTCCACGACGAGCTCCGTCACGAGGACGCCGCGGACATCCGCGAGCACATGGACGGCTGCGAGGACTGCCTGACGGAACACCGCGTCGGCGTGGTGCTCATGGAGACCGTGAAGCGCGCCTGCCAGGAGACCGCTCCCGAGCAGCTCCGCGGCGAGGTCCTCGCCCGGCTCCGCGCAGTGCAGTCCACACACTGACCGCACCCGGCCGCGTCACACCGGCGGAAGCGCCGCTGGGAGCGGGTAGGGTGCGGGCATGACCGACGCCGAGCCGATCAGCACCTGGACCGAACCCGACGTCGTCGCGGTGACCGAGTTGGTGCGCCTGCTCGGCCACCAGGTCGAGCCCGCGTCGATGCGCTCGCGCCTCGACCGGCTCACCGCCGAGGCCGGGCACCGCACGTGGGTCGTGCGCGGGGACGACGGTCGGCCCGTCGCGGTCGCCGGGGCGCAGCTCACGTGGACGTACGCCGGGGACGCGCCGACCGCGCAGTTGCTCCTGCTCGTCGTGGACCCCACGGCCAGGAGGCACGGCACCGGCTCTGCGCTCCTGGGCACCTTCGAGACGTGGGCCGTCGAGCAGGGCGCGCGCCAGCTGAGCGCCGTGAGCGCCGCCGCGACGGACAGCGCGCACCGGTTTTACCAGCGCCGCGGCTACCACGAGGCGGGCGTCCGCTACACCAGGCTGGTTTGAACTGTACTGATCCCTCGCGGACGTCGGAGCGCCTCGTGCTGGAGTCCCACGGACTCCTGCACGAGGCGCTCCCTCGTCATCAGGCCGACGCGCTCAAGCGCTCATGCCCGCAACGCCCGGTCGATGACCTCGGCCGCCTCGGCGGCGGAGCGCTTCGACGAGCCGGTCGCCGGCGCCGCACTCGCGGACCGGGCCGCGACGGACAGCGGCCGACCGTCCAGGTGCGGGGACAGGTTCATGCAGACGAACGGCCAGGCGCCCTGGTTCTCGGGCTCCTCCTGGGCGAACACGACCTCGGCCTCGGGGTAGCCCGCGATGACCTCGAGGATGCGGTCGAGCGGGAGCGGGGCGAGCTGCTCCAGCCGGACCAGTGCCACGTCCGTCACACCGCGCTTCTCCGCCTCGGCACGCAGGTCGTGGTGGATCTTGCCCGAGTGCAGGACCACCCGGCGCACCGAACCGCGGTCGACACCGTTCGCCTGCAGGCGGTCGTCGTCCAGGACCTCCTGGAACGTGCCGGAGGTGAAGTCCGTCACCGCGCTCGTCGCCTGTCGCAGGCGGAGCATCGCCTTCGGGGAGAACACGATGAGCGGCTTCTGCGGCTTCGCCCACGCCTGGCGCCGGAGAAGGTGGAAGTACGACGCCGGGGTCGACGGGCGAGCCACGACCATGTTGTCCTGCGCGCACAGCTGCAGGTAGCGCTCGATGCGCCCGGAGGAGTGGTCCGGCCCCTGCCCCTCGTAGCCGTGCGGGAGCAGGAGCACCAGGCCGGAGCGCTGGCCCCACTTCTGCTCGGCGGACGAGATGAACTCGTCGATCACGGTCTGGGCGCCGTTCGCGAAGTCGCCGAACTGCGCCTCCCAGAGCACGAGGGCCTCGGGACGCTCGACCGAGTACCCGTACTCGAACGCCATCGCCGCGTACTCGCTCAGGAGCGAGTCGTAGATGAAGAAGCGTGCCTGGTCCTCGGTGAGGTTCGCGAGCGGCAGCCACTCCTGGCCGTTGGTCCGGTCGTGGAAGACCGCCTGGCGCTGGACGAACGTGCCACGACGGGCGTCCTGCCCGGCGAGCCGCACCGGCTTGCCCTCGGTCAGGACCGAACCGATCGCCATCAGCTCGGCCATGGCCCAGTCGATCCCGCCGGTCCGGGTCATCTCGCGGCGCTTGGTGAGCAGCTGCTGCAGCTTCGGATGGATCGAGAAGCCCGACGGCGGGTTCCCGTGCGCGTCGCCGATGAGTTCGACGAGCTCCTGCGAGACCGCGGTGTCGTGCACCTCGAGTTCGGAGTCGTCGCGTTGGGAGGTCGGGCGCTCGAGGCCGTTCACGGCACCGGAGTCGTCCGTGGCGGGCGTCGACACCGAGCCCGTCTGCGCCTCGTGCGTCTCCGCGAAGGCGCGCTCGAGGCGGTCCTGGAAGTCGCGGTGCGCGTCGTCGTACTCCTGCTGCGTGATGTCACCGCGGCCGACGAGGGCTTCGGTGTACAGCGTGCGGACCGAGCGCTTCGCCTCGATGAGGTTGTACATGAGCGGCTGCGTCATCGAGGGGTCGTCGCCCTCGTTGTGACCGCGGCGGCGGTAGCAGACCAGGTCGATGACCACGTCGCGGTGGAACTCCTCGCGGTACGCGTAGGCCAGGTCCGCGACGCGGGCCACGGCCTCCGGATCGTCGCCGTTCACGTGGAAGACCGGCGCCTGGATCGTCTTCGCGACGTCGGTCGAGTACACCGAGGTGCGCGCTGATTCGGGCGGCGTCGTGAAGCCGACCTGGTTGTTGATGACGAGGTGCACGGTGCCGCCGGTGCGGTAGCCCCGCAGCTGCGACATCTGCAGGGTCTCGACGACCACGCCCTGGCCGGCCATCGCCGCGTCGCCGTGCACGAGCACGGGGAGCGTGCCGAAGGTGCCGGCGGGCTTCCGGTCCTGCTTCGCGCGGACGATGCCCTCGAGCACGCCGTCGACGGCCTCGAGGTGGGACGGGTTGGCGGCGATCGTGACGGGGATGCGGGACCCGTCGGAGGCGCGGAACACGCCCTCGGTGCCGACGTGGTACTTGACGTCGCCGGAACCCTGACCGGAGACCGTGCCCGGGAGCTGGGTGCCCTCGAACTCGCGGAAGATCTGGCCGTAGGTCTTGCCGGCGATGTTCGTCAGCACGTTGAGGCGGCCGCGGTGCGCCATGCCGATCGCGACCTCGTCGAGACCGTCCACGGCGGCGTGCTGGATGAGCGTGTCGAGGAACGCGATGGTCGACTCGCCGCCCTCGAGCGAGAACCGCTTCTGGCCGACGTACTTGGTCTGCAGGAAGGTCTCGAAGGCCTCGGCCTCGTTGAGCTTGCCGAGGACGCGGAGCTGCTCGTCCTTCGACGGCTTCGAGTACGGGACCTCGATGCGCTCCTGCACCCAGCGACGCTGCTCCGGGTCCTGGATGTGCATGTACTCGATGCCGACCGTGCGGCAGTAGGCGTCGCGGAGGATCCCGAGGACGTCGCGCAGGGGAGCGGTCGTCGTGCCGGCGAGCCCGCCCGTGACGAACTCCCGGTCGAGGTCCCAGAAGGTCAGCCCGTGGCTCTCGATCTCGAGGTCGGGGTGCGTGCGCTGCCGGTACTCGAGCGGGTCGATGTCGGCCATCAGGTGCCCGCGGACACGGTAGCTGTTGATGAGCTCCTGCACGCGCGCGGTCTTGTTCACCCGGTGCGCCAGGTCGACGTTGATGTCGTTCGCCCACTGGATCGGCTTGTAGGGGATCCGGAGCGCGGCGAAGATGTCGTCGTAGAAGCCGTGCTGGCCGATGAGCCGCTCGTGCACCTTCTTGAGGAACTCACCCGACCCGGCGCCCTGGATGACACGGTGGTCGTACGTGCTCGTCAGCGTGATGGTCTTGCCGACGCCGAGCTCGATGAGGGTCTTCGGTGCCGACCCCTGGAACTGCGCCGGGTACTCGAGGGCGCCGGCGCCGACGATGCAGCCCTGCCCCTTCGTGAGACGCGGGACCGAGTGCTCGGTGCCGATGCCGCCCGGGTTCGTGAGGGAGATCGTCGTGCCCTGGAAGTCCGACGGGGTGAGCTTGTTGTCCCGGGCGCGCTTGACGACGTCCTCGTACACGGAGAGGAACTGGCCGAACGTCAGGGCCTCGGCGCGCTTGATGCTCGGGACGAGCAGGGAGCGCGTGCCGTCCTTCTTCGGGACGTCGATCGCGATGCCGAGGTTGACGTGCGCCGGGGTGACGAGGAAGGGCTTGCCGTCGCGCTCCTCGTACGAGACGTTCTGGCTCGGGAACTCCTTGAGCGTCTGCACCATGGCCCAGCCGATCAGGTGCGTGAAGGAGATCTTGCCGCCGCGGGCACGCCGCAGGTGGTTGTTGATGACGATCCGGTTGTCGATCATCAGCTTCGCCGGGATGGTCCGGACGCTGGTCGCGGTCGGGACGGTGAGCGACGCGTCCATGTTCGACGCGAGGGTCTTCGCCATGCCGCGCAGCGGGGTGGCGACGTCCTCGTGGGTCTCCTCGTGGTCGTCCGCCGCGTCGTTCGCCTCGGCGGGGATCGGCTGCGGGGACGGCTGGCGCGAGGTGGTGCGGGCCTGGAGCGGGGTCTTCGCCTCTCCCGTGGCGGGCTGCTGCGTGGAGGAGGGGCCGGAGGCGGCGGCGGGCTGACCGGCGGGGGCGACCTGCGCGGCGGCTGCCTGGGCCGGGGCGGGGGTGCTCGAGTCGGCGGCGGCCGGGGTGCCCGAGCCGGTGTCGGCCGGGCTGCCGGAGGCGGCGTCCGTCGTGGCGGCCTGCGTCCGGTGGTAGCTCTCGAGGACAGGCCACCAGGACTCGTCGACGCTGTTCCTGTCGGCCACGAACTGCTCGTAGAGCTCGTCCACCAGCCACTCGTTCGCGCCGAAATCGCCCGCGGTCTCGTCCGTTCCGGTCAGATGGCTCGACACAGCCGATCGCCCACTCTCCGTCGATTGATGCTCGTGTGTGTCGTGCGGGGCAACCCTGTCCCGCACGCCGTCAACCCTAGCCGCTCCTCCGTGGCCGCGAGGTGGGAGAGGGCGGGCGAGTCGGGCCTCCCGGCGGGCGTCGCGGGGCCTCCCGGCCGGGCCTGACGCCGCCGCCGTACGATTGGCCCCATGAGGTTCTACGAGACGCGGCCGACCCACGACCTGACCTACTCCGACGTCTTCCTCGTCCCGAGTCGGTCGAGCGTGACGAGCCGCTTCGACGTGGACCTCGCGACGGACGACGGCACCGGCGCGACCATCCCGATCGTCAGCGCGAACATGAACTCGGTGACCGGTCCCCGCCTCGCCGCGACGCTCGCCCGACGCGGTGGTCTCGGTGTGCTGCCGCAGGACATGCACCTGCAGGACCTCGCCGAGGCGATCCGCTGGGTGAAGGCGCAGCCGGTCGCGTACGACTCCGCACTCGAGCTCGGCGCCGACGCGACCGTGGCCGAGGCGCTCGAGCAGCTCCTGCCGGTCGAGGGCCGTGGCATCGTCGTGCGCGACCCGGCGGGCGAGTACCTCGGCTGCGTGCCGGCGACCCGGCTCGCGACCGCCGGCGCGGACGCCGTCCTCGGCGACCTGCTGCACGGCGCGACGGTCGCGATCGACGCCGAGGACGCCGGCACCCCGCGGCACGTGTACGACGTGCTGACCGCGGCCGGCGTGGACTTCGCTCCCGTCGTGCGGCACGGCAAGGTCGTCGGCACGACGAGCCCGACGAGCGCCATCCGCTCCGACATCTACCGACCGGCCGTGGACGCGTCCGGTCGGCTCCGGGTGGCGGCGGCCGTCGGCATCAACGGCGACGTCGCCGCGAAGGCCTCGGCCCTCGCCGACGCCGGGGTCGACGTGCTCGTCCTCGACACCGCCCACGGCCACCAGGAGGGCATGCTCCGCGCGCTCCGTGCCGTGTCGGCCCTGCAGCTCGGCATCCCGCTCGTCGCCGGCAACGTCGTCACCGCCGACGCCGTCGCGCACCTGGTCGCCGCCGGCGCGTCGATCATCAAGGTCGGTGTCGGCCCCGGTGCCATGTGCACGACGCGCATGATGACCGCCGTCGGGCGGCCGCAGTTCTCCGCGGTGCTCGAGACCGCCGCGGCCGCCCGGTCGCTCGGCGCGCACGTCTGGGCCGACGGCGGCGTCCGCTACCCGCGTGACGTCGCGCTCGCGCTGGCCGCCGGTGCGTCCGCCGTGATGATCGGCTCGTGGTTCGCCGGCACGCTCGAGGCGCCCGGCGTGCTCCGCCGCGACCCAGCCGGTCGCGCCTACAAGGAGAGCTGGGGGATGGCGTCCGCGAAGGCCGTGCGGGAGCGGTTCGAGCGGCTCGACCCGTACGAGCGTGCCCGCAAGGCGCTGTTCGCCGAGGGGATCTCGTCGTCGACGATCTTCCTCGACCCGGAGCGTCCGAGCGTCGAGGACCTGCTCGACATGATCACGACGGGGCTCCGCAGTTCCGCCACGTACGCGGGCGCGACGAGCCTGGCCGAGTTCTCGGACCGCGCGCTGGTCGGCATCCAGTCCGCCGCCGGGTACGAGGAGGGCAAGCCCCTGCCGGTGAGCTGGTAGCGCGGTCGCGCCGCCGACGCCACGACGGACGGGAGGTGGGACCCTCCCGTCCGTCCCGGGTCTCGGGAGCGACCGGCGTCAGCGACGCCGGGTGGCGTCCTCGACGGTGCCGATGAGCTCCTCGAGGATGTCCTCGAGGAAGAGCACGCCCGTCGTCCGCCCCTCGGCGTCGAACGCCCGGGCCACGTGGCGCCCGGCCCCGCGCATGGTGGCGAGCGCGTCCTCGAGGTCCATCTCCGTGTACAGCGAGATGAGCTGCCGGATGCGCTTCGGCGGCACCGGGTCGTCGAACTCGTCCGGCCGCAGGTCGATGACGTCCTTGACGTGCACGTACCCGGTCGGGTCACCGGCGTCGTCGACGAGCACGTAGCGCGAGAACCCGCGCTGCGACACCATCCGCTCGACGTCCGCCGGGGTGGCGTCCTCGTGCAGCGTCACGAGCCCGGACATCGGCACGGCGACGTCCTTGACCTTCTTCTCGGTGAACTCGAACGCCATCCGGAGCGTGCCCGAGTCGTCGGCGAGGGTGCCCTCGCGCCGGGACTGCTCGACGATCGTCTGCACCTCGTCGACCGTGTAGGCGCTGACCGCCTCGTCCTTCGGCTCCACCTTGAAGAGCCGCAGGACGCCGTTCGCGACCTCGTTGAGGCCGACGACCACCCAGTGCAGGCCGTGGCCGATGTACCAGAGCGTCGGGACGAGCATGAGCGCGGCCCGGTCCGGCATCGAGAACGAGATGTTCTTCGGGACCATCTCGCCGAACACGACGTGCAGGAACGACACGAGCAGCAGCGTGAACACGAACGCCACGACGCCGATGACCTCGGCGCTCCACCCGGTCAGGTGCAGCGGGACCTCGAGCAGGTGGTGGATCGCCGGCTCGGACACGTTCAGGATGAGCAGCGAGCAGACCGTGATGCCGAGCTGCGTGGTCGCGAGCATGCGGGTCGCGTGCTCCATCGCCCACAGCGTCATCTGCGCGGCACGGGAGCCCTGCTCGGCCCGCGGCTCGATCTGCGAGCGGCGTGCCGAGATGACGGCGAACTCGGCGGCGACGAAGAACGCGTTGCCCCCGAGGAGGACGAAGAGCCAGAAGATGCCCCACCAGTCGGAACTCATCGGTCGGCCTCCGCGGTGTCGGTCGTCGTCGTGCTCGTCGTCTTCGTGGTGCTCCCCGTCGGGGTGGGGGCGCTCCCGGTGGGGGAGTCGACCGGGTTCGGCGTGTAGCGGATGCGGTCGATCCGACGGCCGTCGAGGCGCTCGACGCGGAACACGCCCGAGTCGATCGCGACCTCGTCACCCACCACCGGGAGCCGTCCGAGCTCCTGCATGAGGAACCCGCCGACGGTCTCGTACGGGCCGTCCTCGGGCACCGTGACGCTCGCGCGGTCCTCGAGTTCGTCCGGACGGAGCAGTCCGGGGAAGGTGAGCCAGCCGCGGCTGCGCACGACGTCGATGCGGGCGCGGTCGTGCTCGTCCGATACCTCGCCGACGATCTCCTCGACCAGGTCCTCGAGCGTGACGACACCGGCCGTCCCGCCGTACTCGTCCACGACGATGACCATCTGGTACCCGCGGCCGCGGACCTCGGTCAGCAGCGTGTCGCCGGGCATCGTCTCGGGGACGCGCTCGGCGTCCGTCATCAGCGCGCCGACCGGGACCTCGGCGCGCTTCTCGCGCGGGACCGAGACGGCCTGCTTGACGTGCACGAGTCCGACGACGTCGTCCGCGTCCTCCTCGATCACCGGGAAGCGGCTGAAGCCGGTCCGGCGGGCGAGGGCGATGACGGCGTCGGCGCTGTCGGACACACGGATCGTCGACAGCCGCGGCCGGGGCGTCATGACGTCGCTCGCGTTGAGCTCGGAGAACGCCAGCGTCCGCTCGAGGAGCGTCGCGGTGTCCTGTTCCAGCGACCCCTCGGACGCCGAGCGGCGGAGCAGCGAGGTGAGCTCCTCGGCGCTCCGTGCGCCGGACAGCTCTTCCTGCGGCTCGATGCCGATCGAGCGGAGCACGGCGTTCGCGGTGCCGTTGAGCACTGCGACCGCGGGCTTGAACACCGTCGTGAAGCCCACCTGGAGCGGCACGACGAGCTTCGCGGTCTGGAGCGGCAGCGCGAGGGCGAAGTTCTTCGGCACGAGCTCGCCGAGGATCATCGACAGCAGGGTGGCGATGACGAGGGCGACGATCGAGCCGACGGTCTCGACGACCCCCTCGGGCAGGTCCATCGCGAGGAACGGTGCCTCGAGCAGCTTCGCGATCGACGGTTCGAGCAGGTACCCGGTGAGCAGGGTCGTCAGGGTGATGCCGAGCTGGGCGCTCGACAGGTGCGTCGACGTGACCTTGAGCGCACCGATCACGGGGCTCAAGCCGGATTCGCCGCGGTCGCGGCGGGCTTCGACGTCGGCGCGGTCGAGGTTGACGAGCGAGAACTCGGAGGCCACGAAGACCCCGGTGCCGAGCGTCAGCAGGATGCCGCCGATCAGCATGAGGACGTCGACGGGGCTCACGAGGCACACCTCGGAGTCGGGCAGCTCACTGTGTGAGCGGCGGGCATGTGATGGTCAGCGCAACTAGGAGGGTCGTCCACAATGAGGGAATCGTACCGGGCGCTCGCTCGGAGGAACCGAGGAGGCGTCCGGTCGGTGCGCCGGGCCTCCCGGCCGATCCCGGCCCGCCGTCACTCCGTCGGTCGCCGTCACCCCGTCGGGGCGGCGAGTTCCTCGAGCGCCGACCGCAGGGCCGCCGCCGAGGTGAAGTGCACGCCGACCGCACCGACCGCGTCCGCGCCGGCGGCGTTCTCCGCACGGTTGTCGACGAACACCATCGCGGCGGGCTCGATCCCGAGGCGGTCGCACGTGTCGCGGTAGATGGACGCGTCCGGCTTGAGCACGTGCTCCTCCGCGCTCACCACGACGGTCTCGAACATCGAGCCCATCGGCGAGTACCGGTAGGGGTCGCCGAAGTCGAACCCCGCGTTCGACAGGAGCGCCAGCCGCGTGCCGGCGTCGTGCAGTTCCTCGACGAGCGCCAGGACCTCGGGGTCGACGTCGAACCACCCGGTGTAGTCGAGCGCCCAGAACCGGTGGATCTCGGTCACCGACCAGGACCGCCCGGTCCGTTCGCCGATCGCCCGCCAGTAGGCGAGCACGGAGAGGTCGCCACGGTCCAGGTCGTTCCGGAGCTCCTGGTACACGGGGAACAGCTCGTCGGCGTCGAGCCCCGTCGCCTCGAGCAGTGCGGCACGGGCGGCGTGCGGGGTGCGGCTGATCACCTCGCCGTAGTCGAAGACGACGACACGGCCGGGCAGGGACAGGCTCATGTCCGTCACCGTACCGTGGGGACGATGAACGACTTCGTCTCCGTCCGACCCGCCGACGCCGCCGCCTGGATCACCGTGCCCACCGGTGACACCTCGAAGTACCGGCGCGGGGTCCTCGGGGTCGCCACCGGCTCCGCCGCCTACCCGGGTGCCGCGGTCATGGGCGTCGACGCCGCCGTGCACACCGGGCTCGGCATGGTCCGGTACGTCGGACCCGACCGTGCCACCGACTTCGTGCTGGCCCGACGGCCGGAGATCGTCGCCGGGGTCGGCCGCGTGCAGGCGTGGCTCGTCGGGTCGGGCATCTCGGCGGCCTCGCTGGACGAGCTCGACGCGACGACCCGCGACGGCTTCGCGCACGCGTCCGAGGACGGCGTGCCGGTCGTCGTCGACGCCGGTGCGATCCCGCTCGTCGACCTCGGGCCGCTCGCGGTCCTCACCCCGCACGCTGGCGAGGCAGCGTCCCTGCTCGGGGTGTCCCGCGACGAGGTCGAGGGGGACCCGCAGGGTGCTGCGCTGCGTGCGGCGGAGCGCACCGGCAGCGTCGTGCTGCTCAAGGGTGCGGACACGCACGTCGTCACGCCCGACGGCGGGGTCCGGCTGGTGGCGTCCTCGGCGACGCCGTGGCTCGCCGCGGCCGGTGCCGGGGACGTCCTCGGCGGGGTGCTCGGAGCCCTCGTCGCAGCGCGGGCCGGGACGAGCGAGGTCGGGTCGGAGGAGCTGGCGCACCTCGCCGCCGCCGCTGCGGTCGTGCACGGGGTCGCGGCACGCCGGGCGTCGCGTGGTGGCCCGTTCCCGATGACGGGACTCGTCGAGCAGCTGCCGGGTGTGGTGCGGGACCTCGCGGTGCGGGGTGACGCGCAGGCGGACTGACGGGCCGCCGGTCTGGACTGAGGGACCGACGGGAGGCGCGGTGCCGACCGGTGCCGGGCCTCCCGGCCGTCAGGTGGTCGCTTTGCGACCTTCGAGACGGGTGGTCAGGAGGCGGGCGTGGCGTGCACGAGGAACTCGACCGCGCCTGCGTCGTCGACCTTGACGAACCCGAGGTCCGGGGCCTGCACCGAGTAGTCCGAGAACGTGATCGGGACCGAGCCGGAGACGTCGACGCCGTCACCGCTGAGTCCGACCTGCAGCGTCGCGGTGACCGGCTTCGTGACGCCGTGCAGGTCGAGCGTGCCGGTGGCCCGCACCTCGGTGGTGGCGTCGCCCGACGGGACCGCGTCCTCGATCGGCTCCGTGAGCGTGAAGGTGGCGGTCGGGAACGCCTGGGTGTCGAGCGCCGAGTCGCGGAAGTACGAGTCGCGCTGCTCCGAGTCGGTGGCGATGTCGCCGACCTGCACCGTGATCGTGGCCGCGCTGATCGTCGTCCCGTCGACGGTCGCCGTGCCGGTGACGCTCGACGTACGACCCGTGACGGTGACGTCGGAGCCGTTCAGGACCTCGTGCACGCGGTAGCCCGCCTCGGACCCGTCGCCGATCGTCCACTCGCCGGACAGGTCCTCCGGCTCGAGCGTGGAGGGCGCACGGGTGGCGGCGACGCTGGGTGTGGCCGAGGCCTTCGCGTTCTCGGTGGACGTGTAGGCGCGGGTGCCGACCACCACGGCGACGACCGCGACGGCCAGGACGACGACGGCGATGACGAGCCACGTCAGGAGACGGCGGCGCGGGCGGCGGGGCGCGGGACGGTCCGGTGCTGAGGTCACAGGAGGACGGTGACACGTCACTCTCCGGATCGGCTGTGGATCCGGGTCGGCTGTGGATCCGGATCGGCTGTCGATCCGGATCGGCTGTGGGCCAGGGGCGGCGTGGTGCCCGGACGGCGGTGGCAGCGTCACCGGCCCTGTGGACAGCGGCGGTCGGCCCGTCCCGACTCGGTACGCTCATCCGGTGCGCAGGAACCCGTGGCCGGAGATCGTCGCGTTCGTGGTCGCGTTCGCCGCGGTGCACGCGCTGCTCTGGACCCTGACCCTCGTCGTCCCGAACCAGCCGATCGGCGACGTGACGATCACGTACCGTCGCTGGATCGAGTCCGGGCACGCCTCGCACTTCTGGGTGGGGATCGACGCTCCGTGGGTGTACCCGATCCTGGCGATCGTACCGATGGCGGCCGCGTCGCTCGGCGGGACCGCGGCGATCGGCACCGGTTGGCTGCTGCTCATGGTGCTGCTGCACGCGGTCGTCTGCGCGGTGCTCTGGCGCTACCGGGCGTTCGGCGTCCGGGTCGTCTGGTGGTGGCTGGCGTTCCTGCTCGCGCTCGGGCCGATCGGCCTCGGACGCGTCGACACCGTCGCCACCGCGGTCGCGCTCGTCGGGGTCGCGTCCGTCGCGGCTCGTCCGGGGATCGCCGCCGCGGTGTTCACCGTCGCCGCATGGGTCAAGGTCTGGCCGGCGGCGCTCGTCGGCGTGCTCGTCGTCCTCCGTCGGGGGCGTCGTGTCGACGTGGTCGCGGGAGCGCTCACGGTCACCGCGCTCGTGGTGCTCGTGGACGTGCTGTTCGGCGGCGCCGCGCACCTGTTCTCGTTCATCGGCGAACAGACCGGGCGCGGCCTGCAGATCGAGTCACCGCTCGCGACGCCGTACCTGTGGGCGGCAGCGGCGCGGGTGCCGGGCGCCGCGGTGTTCTACGACCAGGAGATCCTGACCTTCGAGGTGTCCGGTGCCGGGACGGAGGTCGTCGCAGCGCTCTCGACCCCGCTCATGGCCGTCGTCGTCGTGGTGGGCGTCGTCCTCGCCCTGCTCGCCGTCCGCACCGGCGCGCAGCGGGCACGGGTGGCACCGGTCCTCGCGCTGCTGTTCGTGGCGGCGCTCATCGCGACGAACAAGGTCGGGTCACCGCAGTACATCGGCTGGTTCGCCGTGCCGGTGGTCTGGGGGCTCGTCGCCGGGCGCGGCAGTGCGTGGCGGTTCCTGCCGGTCGCCGGGGCGATGCTGCCGATGGCCTTCCTCACGCAGCTCGTCTACCCGGCGTACTACGACCAGGTGCTCGGCGTGCAGCCGTGGATCCTCGTCGTGCTGTCGCTGCGGAACCTGCTGGAGGTCGCGGTGCTCGTGTGGTCGGTCGTCGTCCTGGTCCGGATGTGGCGGGACGGGATCGAGCCACGGGCCTCCCGGCCGACCACCGGACCCGCGCACGCGGACCGCGAGCGGGGCAGGATGGGCGCATGATCGTCGCCTTCTCCATCGCCCCGTCCGGCGGACCCGCTGCGAACGAGGACGGTTCCGTGCACGACGCCGTGGCCGCGGCCGTCCGGGTCGTCCGCGAGTCCGGACTGCCGAACCGCACCTCGTCGATGTTCACCGAGATCGAGGGGGAGTGGGACGAGGTGTTCGACGTCGTCAAGCGGGCGACCGAGGCCGTCGCACCGTTCGGCACCCGTGTCTCGCTCGTGCTCAAGGCGGACATCCGGCCGGGGCACACGGGGGAGATCGACGGGAAGCTCGAGCGGCTCGAGGCGGCGCTCGGCGACTGAGCCTCGCCCGACCGGCCGGTGTGGGTCCGTCCGACACGCCGCTGACGTCGCCGTGATGTCGGCGGTCGGGTGTGTGCTGTCCTCATCAGCCGGTGCACGAGCACCGGCACCACGACGGAAGGAGCCCGCTCATGATGCACGACGGTTGGTGCCCGGACTGTGACCTCCGCTCGGTCGTGATCGACGTCGACGACCAGGGCGACAACGCCTGGGCGAGCTGCACCGAGTGCGGCTCCGGGTGGGTGCACCGCGACGACCTGCCGGAGGCGCGTACCGCCTCCCGTGCGCCGGAGCAGCGCGCAGCCTGAGGCGCCCGCGTCCGCGGCCCTGCCGATCGGGAATCCCGATCGGCAGGGCCGCGTTCTGCCGTCTGGTCGTCGTCCACATCGCGTGCGGGTCGAATCGATCCGACCGGTGTCTTCCGTCGCCGTGTTGGAGCGGTCTACACTGTTCCAGCCGCGACCTCGGTCGTCCACCGCCTCCGATCCCACCGTGCTCCGGCACGAGAACAGGTCCCATGTCGCAGCTCACGCCGGCCCGCCGCACGCTCGCCATCCTCGCCCTCGCGCTCGGTGGGTTCGCCATCGGCACGACCGAGTTCGTCGCGATGGGCCTGCTGCCGAACATCGCCGAGGCGCTCCTGCCCGGGCAGTACGCGGCCGACCCCGAGGGCGGCGTCGCGCACGCGGGATGGCTCGTGAGCGCATACGCCCTCGGTGTGGTCGTCGGAGCGCCGACGATCGCCGCGATGTCGGCCCGGTTCCCCCGCAAGGGCCTGCTCATGGTGCTGCTGATCGGGTTCGCGGTCGCGACGGTCGCCAGCGCTGTGTTGCCGTCCTTCGGGCTCGTCGTCGTCGCACGCTTCGTCGCCGGACTCCCGCACGGCGCGTACTTCGGCATCGCCTCTATCGTCGCCGGCGACATCATGGGTCCGGGCAAGCGGGGCAAGGGCATCGCACTCGTGCTCCTCGGCCTCTCCGTCGCGAACGTCGTCGGCGTGCCCGCGGTGACGTGGATCGGGCAGGTCGCGAGCTGGCGTGTCGCTTACGGCGTCGTCGCCGCCCTGTTCGCCCTGACCTTCCTCGCGGTCTCCGCGTTCGTCCCCCGCAGCGCGCGGGATGTCCACGCGACCATCGGCCGTGAGCTCCGGGTCTTCCGCCTGCCGCAGGCGTGGATCGTGATGAGCCTCGGCGCGGTCGGGTTCGGCGGGTTCTTCGCCGTCTACTCGTACATCTCGCCGCTCGTGCAGAACGTCACCGGGCTGTCGGAGTCCACCGTCCCCCTGGTGCTCGTCGTCGTCGGGCTCGGGATGGTCGTCGGCGGCCTGCTCGGTGGGTTCCTGGCCGACCACAGCGTGAAGGCCACCATCTTCGTGGGGCTCTTCGCCCTGATCGGGGCGCTGCTCGTGACGGTGCTCACCGCGCAGTGGGTCGTCGGGCTCTTCGTCGGCGCGTTCCTGCTCGGAGCGACCTCGTCCGCGATCCCGCCGGCGGTGCAGTCCCGCCTGATGGACATCGCCGGCGACGCCCGGACCATCGCGGCAGCGCTCAACCACTCGGCGTTCAACCTCGGCAACTCGCTCGGTGCGGCCCTCGGCGGAGCGGTCATCGCGGCCGGCTTCGGGTTCCTCGCGCCGGGCTGGCTCGGCATCGGTCTGGCGCTGCTCGGCGTCGTCGTCGCGGTGATCAGCTACGCGGTGGAGGGCCGCTCGAAGCGTCGCGCAGCGGCGTTCCGGACGGCGGGCGCGAGCACCGGCCCGATCCGCGAGGTCGTGTCCACGCACTGACGCGTCCCCGGCCCCACCCGGCATCCGTCGGGCTCGACGGGGCGCGCTGACTGGTGCCGCGCCTCCCGTGCGCACAGCGATGTCGACGCATCCGGCTGCTGCCGTCGCGGTTCCACGACGCGCCGCGTGTGCACCGTTCCGATTCCACGATTGCGGCATCTCGACGCCTAAGATGCCGTGATTCCGGAACCTGGCGGGGCGCGGCGGGTCCGGAACCTGGCGGGGCGCGGCGGGGCGCGGCGGGTCGGGTCGTTGCTACAGCCCGTGCGGGGACCCGTCCTGCAGGATGATGCCGTCGGTGATCGCTCGCTTCCGGAGCGCCACCTTCGTGCCCACGTCGAAGCCGGCGACGCGGTACTTCTCGCGGATACGCTTGAGGTAGCTCTTCGCGGTCTCCTCGGAGATGCCGAGCTGGTACGCCACGCTCTTCACGGGCTCGCCACCGCCGTAGAGCGCCATCACGCGACGCTCCTGCGCGCTGAGCTTCGGGACGCCGCCGACGTCCCCGGAGTTGATGGCCAGGTCGAGTTCGGCGGAGACGTACTGCTCGCCGCGCTGCGCCGTCCGGATCGCCTCGACGATCATGGCCGCGTCCTCGCTCTTGACGAGGTAGCCGAGGGCACCGGCGCCGAGGGCCTCGCGGACGACGTTCGGCTCCGAGTACGTGCTCATCACGACGGTCTTCACGCCGGCGGTCTTCAGCGTCGAGATCTTCAGCGAGACCGGGATCGAGTCCTTGAGGTCGAGGTCGAGGAGCACGACGTCGACCGGGAACCCCGGGCTGGTGAGCAGCTCGGGCCACGTGGTGACCGCGGTGACCATCTGGATGTCGTCCGCGGCGTTGCGGATCCACTCGGTCAGGGCGCTGAGGAGCATCCGGTGGTCGTCGACGAGTGCGAGTCTGATCGGTTCCGCTGGAGTCGCCATGCTCGGCGTCCTTTCTCGTGGTGTCCGTCCGGGGCCTGCCGATCCTAGGAGGGTCGGTGGTCCGGTCTGGGGAGGCTGGCCTGGTTGTCCGCATGACGCACGTCGACGGTGCCGGGAGGCGCGGGGTGCGTCACATCTGCGGGTGCCGGTCGACGACGCAGTGCGCGGTGACGTGCAGCACGCCGTCCCGCACGCTGTCGGTGTACGTACCGATGCGCTGGAGGGCGGCCCACGCTGCGGGCCCGAGGCGCCGACGGGGGACCCCGCGGGACTCGATGACGACGGGGACGTCCATCCGGTCGTCGCTGACCGGGTGGCCGTCGGTCCCGACCGGTCCGAGGGTGACCGACACGACGGGGGCGCCGGGTTGCTGGCTCCGGCCGTCGCCGACCATGAGCCAGAGGGCCTGGAGCAGACCGTCGCGCTGCGCCGGGGACAGGTGTCCGGCCAGGGCACCGGGGTCGGCGACGGCGACGGCGCGACCCAGCCGGTCCGACTCCGTGATGGCGTGGTACAGCCACGTCTCGCGACGCCCCTCGATGAGGTGCAGGCGGAGTTCGGTCGCGAGGGAGGCGGCGACGGAGGCGGACGCGTCCGACAGCGGCAACGGGTCGGATCCGTTCGCGACGGCGTCGAGGAGCTTCTCGGCTGCGAGGTCGAGCCGGGCGAGTTCGTCCGACGCGAGCATCCCGACGGCGAACTGCGGCGCACCGACGTTGCTCTGCACGAGGACCCGGTCGAGTTCGCGCTGCACGAGCTGGCGGAACCGGTGCACGACGAAGAGCGCGAGCGACGGCGGCACGACCGTCACGGACAGGAGCGTCACGAGGCCGGGGAGCGTCTCGGGGTTGATCGGCGTGGAGACGACCGCGTAGACGACGAAGGCCAGCCCGAGGCCGACGATCGCCGCGATGACCTCGCGCGCGGGCCGGAGGGTCGTGATCGGCAGGAGGGCGAACCCGGCCGCCATCGACGCGGTCGAGGTGTGCCCGAGGTCGTGCTGGGACCAGATGCCGATGAAGTCGAGCGCGACGACGCCGGCGAGCACGACGCAGATGAGGCCGAACGCGAGACCGGTCAACCGCTCGCCGTAGGTGAGGACGATGGCGATGACGCAGGTCGCGGCGGCCACGAAGAGGAGCCACGCGCTGGCGGTGAACCAGGGGTTGCCGTAGTCCTCCCAGTGCACGAGGAAGAAGACGATGCCGCCGAGTGCCTCGAGACCGGTCAGGACGGCCGCACCGAGCCCGAGGTGGCCGGCTCCGAGGGAGGCGCCGGGCTGGGCGGCCTGGCGGAGCGAACGTGCACCGGTCGACGTGGAGGGGAGGCCGCGCGCCTGCCGACGCTCGGTGCCCCGGTACCGTTCCCGGGCCTCCCGGCGGGTACGGGGTGCGTCCTGGTCACCGGTGAGCGCCCGGCTGATGGTGTCCTCGGGGATGCGGCTCACCGCGGTGCCTCCAACACGACCGTGGTGCCGGAGCCCGGCGCGGAGAAGAGCCGGGCGTCGCCGCCGACCTCACGGAGACGGTTCACGACGCTCTCCTTGAAGCCAAGTCGTTCGGAGCTGACGGCGTCGAGTTCGAAGCCGACGCCGGAGTCGGTGACCATGGCGCGGACCATCGCCTCGTCGTGCACGATCGTGACGTGCGCCTCGGGGACCCCGGCGTGCCGACGGACGTTCTCGAGGCACTCGCCGAGCGCGAGCAGGAAGGCGTCGAGGACGTGGGTCGGCAGGAGGACCTGTCCGGTGCCGTGCCAGGCGACCTCGAGCCCCATCCGGCCGAACCGCTGCTTGACCGACTCGAGGGTCTGCCCGAGCGGGGACTCCTCGGTGCGGGTGAGCGAGTAGTCCCCGGACTGCTGCGGCTGCGGGGTCGCGCCGAGGCGGAGGTGGCGGAGGAGGCGGGCGTCCTCGGCGGCCTGCTCGCGCATCGCGTGCTCGGAGACGCCGACACCGCTGTGCGCGAGGAGGGTCAGGGTCGCGAGGACGGTGTCGTGCAGCAGGCGTGCTCCCTGCCGCCGCTGCGCCTCGGTCTCGCTGGCCTGCCGTTCGGCGCGGTGCGCTGTCCCGATCGTGTAGATGCGTCGCGCCACGCGGGGGATGCTCCGGCTGATCCACACCGCGACGACGGCGACGAGCACCCAGCCGAGCAGGACACCGCTGACGGGCAGGGAGAGGACCGTGCCGCTCGCCCACGACATCAGGGTGACCGAGACGACACCGGCGGCGGCCGCGATGCCGAGGCCGACGGGGTGTCCGCGCTGCGCCATGAGGAGGGAGGCCAGTCCGCCGCCGGCGAGCGGCACGAGCGCGCTCGCGATGACTCCGCGGTCGTCGGGGGCGACGGCGGTGGCGAGGACCGCGACGGCGCCGAGACCGCTCAGCACCGTGAGGGCGGTCCACCAGGTCGACCCGTTCCACCCGAAGGCGACGAGTGCACCGATCATGACGGCGATGCACGTGAACCCGACCACGAGCGGCAGCGCGGGCACGGCAAGCGACGTGGCCACGGCGACGACGCTGACGAGCGCGCAGACGATGCCCACGACACGCGTCGTCGACCGGAGGAGGCGGTCGCGTTCCTGCGCGAGGAGTTCCATCGTTGGTCCTGGCTGTTCCTGGTTCGGGAAACTGGTTGGTCTTGGGAAACCGAGCACTGGTCGAGACCGTGCACTCTGCATCATTCCACGGGCGACACTCGTTGTGGGGTGTTCGGCGCGCGGGGGTCGACGGATCGGTCTGCGGGTGTCCCGTCTTCCGAGGACACGCGCTGCACCCCGATCAGACGAGCAGGCGCCGGAGATGCGCGCCGACGGCCTCGGACTCGATGAGGAAGCCGTCGTGGCCGAACTCGCTCGTGATCACCGCGGCCCGGTCACCGTCGAGCGTGTCGGGCACCCCGGCGGCGATGCGGTGCTGGTCCTCGACCGGGAACAGACGGTCGCTCGAGACGCCGACGACGAGGGTCCGTGCGGTCACACGGGCCAGGGCCGCGGCGACCCCACCGCGGCCGGCCCCGACGTCGTGCGAGTCCATCGCGTGTGTGAGCGCGACGTACGAGGCCGCGTCGAACCGCCGGGTGAACTTGTTGCCGTGGAAGTCGAGGTAGCTCTCCACCGAGAACCGGCCGTCGTCGCCGAGCGGGGAGACGTCGCTCTGCCACGTCCGGGCGAACCGGCCGTTGAGCTCGTCCGAGGCGCGGTAGGTCATCATCGCCATCCGTCGCGCGAGCGCCAGCCCCCGGTGCGGCCCCTCGCCGGGTTCGGCGTCGTGGTGGTCGCCGCCGGCGAAGCCCGGGTCCATCTGGATCGCCGCCCGCTGCAGGGAGTTGGCGGCGATCTGGTCCGCGGTGGTCTGCGCGGTCGTCGCGAGCACGGCGAGGCGCGCCACCCGCTCCGGGGCGGTGACCGCGAGTTCCAGCGCGTGCATGCCGCCCATCGAGCCGCCGACGACGGCCGCGAACCGGTCGATGCCGAGTCGGTCCGCCAGCCGCAGCTGCGTCGCCACCTGGTCGCGGGCGGTGACGAACGGGAAGCGGGAGCCCCACTCGACGCCGTCCGGTGCCAGCGATGAGGGGCCGGTCGTGCCCTGGCACCCGCCGAGCATGTTCGGCGCGACGACGAAGAACCGGTCGGTGTCGATCGCCCGCCCCGGCCCGACCACATCGCCCCACCAGCCGGCGGTGCGGTGGCCGGGGCCGGCGGGTCCGGTGACGTGCGAGTCGCCGGTCAGGGCGTGCAGCACCAGGACGGCGTTGTCCCGGGCGGGGGAGAGCGTCCCCCAGGTCTCGTACGCCACGCGGACGGCGGGGACGAGCCCGCCGCGGACGGTCTGCTCGCCGAGGTCCTCGAACCGGCGTGCCCCGGGCGGGTCACCCGGTCGCCATGCACCCGTCACGGGCGGTTTGCCGAGCGTGCGGAGTTCGGCGCCGGGCACCAGGGTGGACGGCACGGAGTCCTCGGGGGTCGTCTGCCAGTCCATCGTGGGGTCCAGTCTGCCGGGAGGCCCGCCGCACCGTCGCCGTGTTACGTCGCGACGGGCCGCGGAACGCGACGTGGGCGGGTCCGCGCAGCGGTGGACCGCTGCGGGGAACCGCCCACGTTCCGTGCCGTGGGGCTAGGCGCGCAGGCCCGCCTGGGCGACGGCCCGTGCGGCGGCGAGCCCGGCCTCCAGGTCGGCCTTGAGGTCCTCGACGTTCTCGATCCCGACCGACAGGCGGACGAGCCCCGGCGTCACACCCGTCGTGAGCTGCTGCTCGGGCGTCAGCTGCGAGTGCGTCGTCGACGCCGGGTGGATGACGAGGGAGCGGACGTCGCCGATGTTCGCCAGGTGCGAGAACAGCTGCAGCTCGTCCACGAGCGCGCGGCCCGCGTCCACACCGCCCTTGAGCTCGAAGGACAGCACTGCACCGACACCCCGCGGCGCGTACTTCGTCGCAGCGGGGTACCAGGGGCTGGTCGGCAGGCCCGCGTACGCCACCGTCGCGACGTCCGGGTGCCGGTCGAGCCACTCGGCGATCTCCTGCGCGTTCGCGACGTGGCGCTCCATCCGGAGGCTGAGCGTCTCGATGCCCTGCAGGAGCGCGAAGGCGGTGTCGGGGGAGTTCGACGCACCGAGGTCACGGAGCAGCTGCACGCGGGCCTTGACGATGTACGCCACCGCGTCGCCGACGACCTGCGAGAACACCGCCCCGTGGTACGACGGGTCCGGGGTGCTGAACTCCGGGAACCGCTCGGCGTGCTCGGACCAGGCGAACGTGCCGCCGTCCACGATGAGCCCGCCGATGACCGTGCCGTGCCCGCCGAGGAACTTCGTCGCCGAGTGCACGACGATGTCCGCCCCGTGCTCGAACGGCCGGATGAGGTACGGCGTCGCGATCGTGTTGTCGACGATGAGCGGCACCCCGGACTCGTGCGCGACGCCCGCGACGGTCTCGATGTCGAGCACGTTGATCCGCGGGTTGCCGATCGTCTCGGCGAAGAACAGCTTCGTGTTCGGGCGGACCGCGCGACGCCACTCCTCGGGGTCGTCCTGGTCCTCGACGAACGTCGTCTCGATGCCGAGCTTGGCGAGCGTGTACTTGAACAGGTTGTACGTGCCGCCGTAGATCGACGACGACGAGACGATGTGGTCGCCCGCGCCGGCGATGTTGAGCACCGCGTAGGTCTCCGCCGCCTGGCCGCTCGACACGAGCAAGGCGCCGGTGCCGCCCTCGAGTGCCGCGACCCGCTGTTCGACGACGTCGTTCGTCGGGTTCATGATCCGCGAGTAGATGTTGCCCGGCTGCGCCAGCGCGAACAGGTCGCGGGCGTGGTCCGAGTTCTCGAACACGTACGAGGTCGTCTTGTAGATCGGCGTCGCCCGGGCACCCGTCGTCGGGTCCGGAGCGGCACCCGCGTGCACCTGCGTGGTCTCGAACCGCCAGGCGGCTGCGTCGTTCGTGGTCATCGTGGCTCCTGTTCCGTCCGGTCGGTCGTCGGGTCGACCCGCAGCAGCCGGGAGGCCCACCACACCTGGTCGTCGCGGCTCACGCTAACGACGCCGCAGGGCAGGCACCAGCGTGCGTGACGTCGGACGTAACGCGACCGCCGGGTCGTCGGACAGGCGTCAGGCCGGGTCCTTGCGGAACAACCAGTCGACCTTCGGCTCGAGCAGCCACCGCATCCCGCGCCGGACGAACGGCTGCGCGAGGAACAGGCTCACCGCGCACGCGAGCAGCACCATGAGCAGCACGTACGGCCACGCCGAGTGCTCCCCGGCCAGGATCCCGGACTCGCGGATGGGGTAGAGCACGAAGGTGTGCAGGAGGTAGACGTACATCGTCGCCGCACCGAACCGGGTCAGCCAGACCGTCCGGCGGGGCACGAGCAGCAGGAACGCCGCCGTGAGCAGCGCCGCGAACAGCATCAGCCCGAAGCGGACGCCACCGGCCCACCACGTGTCCTCGCCGAGCCCGGAGTACGAGTCGTCGTAGAAGAACCAGTGGTGCAGGTCGAACTGCTCGAACTGCGGGGTGAACAGCACGCACGCTGCCGCCCACGCGGCGAAGAGCAGCGCCGCGACGACCCGCACCCGGACCACGACCCGGCGGGGCGCCTCGTACCAGCGGTCGAACACGCCCCACTGCTTGACCTGCCACCCGAGCAGGAAGAACGGCAGCAGGCTGATCGCGCGCGACAGCGAGAGCGTCGAGTCGACGTTGTCGAAGTACCCGACGCCGATGCTCAGCACCACCGCCCAGAACAGCGGCCACCGCAGCTGCGCGAGGTACGGCAGGATCAGCCGGAAGATCCCCAGCGCGAGCAGGAACCACAGCGTCCACGTCGGCTTCGTCGGGTTGAACTCCTTGCCGCCCTCGACGATCCCCTGCACCACGGTCCAGATCGTCTGCATGACGATGTACGGCACGACGATGTCCGTGAACGTCCGCCGCATGCGCTGCGCGGTCGGGGTGTCCGCCGACGAGAAGTACCCGCTGATCACGCCGAACGCCGGCATGTGGAAGGCGTAGATGAACGTGTACAGCGCCAGAGCGTGCTCGCTGCCCGTCGTCTGCCGCTGGATCGCGTGCCCGATCACCACGAGGGTCACCGCGACGAACCGCGAGGTGTCCCACAGGGGGATGCGGCGCTTCGACCGGCCCGCCTCGAGCGGAGCGGCCGGGACCGAAGGCGCGGGAGGAGCGGCGTCCGTCGTCATCTCCCGCACGTTACCGTCCGGCGGCCCCCGGCGTGTCGGTAGCGTTGACGACACCCCGCACCACCGACCACCACGAGGAGCACCATGAGCAACCGTCGAGCCGTCGTCACCGGAGCCAGTTCGGGGATCGGGGCCGCCACCGTCCGGCGCTTCCGCCAGCACGGGTGGGACGTCCTCGCGGTCGCGCGCCGGGCCGACCGGCTCGAGGCGCTCGCCGCGGAGACCGGTGCGGACACGCTCGTCGTCGACGTCACCTCGGACGCGGACGTGTCGGCGCTCGCCGCCCGCGTGGACGAGCTCGGCGGGGCGGACGTGCTCGTCAACAACGCCGGGGGAGCGTTCGGCTCGGCGTCCGTGGAGGAGTCCGATGTCGAGGACTGGCGCGCGATGTTCGAGGTGAACGTCCTCGGCACGAAGCGGGTCACCGCGGCGCTGCTGCCGGCGCTGCGCCGCCGTGCCGCGGCGACGGGCGGTGCGGACGTCGTCACCGTGACGAGCACGGCCGGGTTCGTCACCTACGAGAACGGCGGCGGCTACGTGGCCGCGAAGCACGCCGAGCACGCCCTCGTCGGTGTGCTCCGGCTCGAGCTGAACGGCGAGCCGATCCGCGTCGTGGAGATCGCCCCCGGCATGGTGAAGACCGAGGAGTTCTCCGTCGTGCGGTTCGGCGGCGACACCGCGGCGGCCGCGGCCGTCTACGACGGGGTCGAGGCGCCGCTCGTGGCGGACGACGTCGCCGAGGCGATCGTGCACGCCGTGGAGCTGCCGCCGCACGTCAACCTCGACCTCGTGACGGTCCGTCCGGTGGCGCAGTCGGCGCAGCACAAGCTCGCCCGCGGGCCGCTCACGCCCAAGGGGCAGGCCGCAGCGCCCGGGCGGTGACGACGGGTCGCGGGCGGCGCACCCCTGCCGGTACCGTGGGCGGATGCCGATCAGCAGCGAACCAGCGGAGCCGTCCGCCTCGTCGACCGTGACCGTGACGAGCGGACCGGAGGTGCTCGGCTGGCTCGAGTTCGGCGACGCCGCACGCCTGCTCGCCAAGGACGTCCTGTCCGCCGGGTTCGAGCCCGAGGTGGTCGTGGCCGTGGCCCGCGGCGGACTCATCATCGCCGGTGCCATGGCCTACGCGCTCGGCACCAAGGAGTGCGGCTCGATCAACGTCGAGTTCTACACCGACGTCGAGCAGCGCCTCGAGGAGCCGGTCGTGCTCGCGCCGGCCCTCGACGCGCCGAGCCTCGCCGGCAAGCGGGTCCTGGTCGTCGACGACGTGTCGGACTCCGGCCGCACCCTCGCGCTCGTGGTCGACATCATCCGGAACGCCGGTGCCGACGTCCGCAGCGCCTGCCTCTACTCCAAGCCCGGCACGGTGCTCGAGCCCGACCACGTGTGGCGCCGGGTCGACGGCTGGATCACGTTCCCGTGGAGCGCCCTCGCGCCGGTGACGGCCGAGTCGTGAGCATCCACCTGGTCGGCGGCGGCCCCTTCGTCGCCGCGGACGTCGCCGCCGCCTTCACCGCCGAGGCCACCGCTCGCTCCGCCGCGGTCGGGCGCACCGTCCCCCGCATCGCGCTGCTGTCCGTCGCCGGTGCCGACGGCAGGTCGCCCGGCTCGACCGCCGACATCGCCGAGGTCCTCGGCGGTGCCCGTGCGGCCGAGGTCCTCGTCACCGAGGTCCCCGCCGGCCGGGTCTTCGACACGACGGTCCTCAGCGACGTCGACGCCCTGGTCGTCAGCGGCGGCCGGACCCCGGACTACCTGGACGCCGTCACGCCGCTCGTCGACCAGATCCGCCTGCTCGTGTCGGACGGTCTGCCGTACCTCGGCTACTCCGCCGGTGCGATGATCGCCGCGGACCGCGCCCTGGTCGGCGGACACCGGATCGGCGGCGTCGAGGTCTGCCCCGAGGACGCCTCCGAGGGCCTGGACGAGGTCGAGCTCCGCGAGGGACTCGGACTCGTCGACCTCACCATCGACGTGCACGCCGCGCAGGCCGGCACCCTCGCCCGCCTCGTCGCGAGCGCCGAGGCCGAGTTCGTCACCGCGGGTCTCGCCATCGACGAGGACACCGCGCTCGTCGTCGGCGAAGGTGCGCTCGAGGTCCGCGGCACCGGGAGCGTCTGGCGGGTGATGGCGGGCGAGGAGTCCGTCTCGGTCGCCACCATGGGCGCCTAGCGTGCAGCCGAAGCCCCTCGCGGAGCTCGTCGACCCCGGCTGGGCCGAGGCACTCGCCCCGGTCGAGGACGAGGTCCACCGGATCGGTGCGTGGCTCCGTGCCGAACACGAGGCGGGCCGACCGTACCTGCCCGCCGGACCGGCCGTCCTCCGTGCCTTCGAGGACCCGTTCGACCGCGTGAAGGTGCTCGTCGTCGGGCAGGACCCGTACCCGACCCCCGGACACCCGATCGGCCTGTCCTTCGCCGTCGCCCCGCACGTGCGCCCGGTCCCGCGGAGCCTGCAGAACGTCTACCGGGAGCTCGCCGACGACCTCGGCGTGACGCCCCCGGCGCACGGCGACCTGCGGGCGTGGTCCCGGCAGGGCGTGCTGTTGCTCAACCGGGTGCTCACCGTCGGCGTGGGCGCGCCCGCCAGTCACCGCGGCAAGGGCTGGGAAGCGGTCACCGAGCAGGCCGTCCGGGCCCTCGTCGCCCGCGACCGTCCCCTCGTCGCCGTGCTCTGGGGCGCGCAGGCGGCGTCGGTCCGGCCGTTCCTCGGCGACACCCCGGTCGTCGCGTCGGCGCACCCGAGCCCGCTGAGCGCGTCCCGCGGGTTCTTCGGCAGCCGACCGTTCTCCGCGGTGGATGACCTGCTCGCCGTCCAGGGCGCGGACCCCGTCGACTGGACCCTGCCGACCGAGCCGTGACGGGCCTCCCGTAGGCTCGAGCCGTGCTCGAGGAGGAATACCAGCAGCGGCGGACCCTGCCGCGACACCTGCGTGCCCCGGCCCCGCCGGAACCGGTCTTCACGTACGCGATCCGACCGGCGACGACCGCGGACCTGCCCGAGGTGCGCGAGATCCACACGCACTACGTCCGGAACTCCTCCGTGACGTTCGACGCGGCGGCCTTCACTTTCGCCGCGTGGAAGCGCCGGTACGACGACCTCCAGCGGCGGAAGCTGCCGTTCCTGGTGGCGCAGGCGCCGTCCGGGCAGGTGCTCGGCTACGCGCTCGTCGAGCCCTGGAACCCGCGGGACCGGTCGAACCACGTGGTCGAGGACTCGATCTACCTCGGGGCGGCCTCGGGCGGGAAGGGCCTCGGCCGGGCACTCATGGAGGCACTGCTCGAGGCGTGCCGGGCGGCCGGCGTGCGCGAGGTCATCGCCGTGATCGCCGACCGGTCCGCGGACGCCTCGATCCGGTTGCACGAGCGGCTCGGCTTCGAGGAGATCGGCCGGATGGGACGCGTCGGGTTCAAGTACGACCGGTGGCTCGGCACGGTGACGATGCGCCTGCGGCTCCGGGGTCTGCGCAGGCGGCCCTCCGGCGGGCGCTGAGCGAGCACCGGTCAGCGAGCACCGGTCAGCGGGCCTCGGCGACGAACTCGTCGCGCGTGGTGCGCACCAGCGCGGCGGCCGCGTCGGACGCGAGTCGGGCCTCCCGGTCGACGACCGCCTGGCCGACGGCCTCGTGTCGGGCGGCGGCCTCGGCGGTCCATCGGGTGATGGTGTCGCGGGACTCGCTCGTCCGGGTGCGGAGGAGCGCCTCGACCGTGTGCGCGAAGTGCGCGAAGACCGTGTTGCCGGATCCGGTGAGCAGGGCACGGTGGAAGCGCACGTCCGCCTCGAGGTAGGCATGTCCGTCCCCGCGTCCGACGGCCTCGACCATCTCGCGGGCCGCGACGAGCACGGCGTCGGCGGCCGGACCGCCCCGGTCCGCGGTGAGGGCGGCGGCGACCGGCTCGATCCCGAGCCGGAGTTCGAGCAGTTCGCGTTGCTGGGTGAAGTACGCGTCCGAGGCCCCGCGCCAGCGGATCACCGAGGGGGCGAGGAGCTCCCAGTCCGACGACGGCAGCACCTGGGTGCCCACCCGTTGGCGTGGCCGGACCATGCTGAGCGACTGGAGCACGCGGAGTGCCTCGCGGACGACCGATCGTGAGACGCCGAACTCGGCGGCGACGTCCTCCGGTCGGAGCACCGTCCCCGGGGCGACCGCGCCGTCGACGATGCGCTGCCCGAGCGTGTCGAGCACGTGGGCGTGCAGGCCGCGGGGTGTCGGCATCGTTCCTCCTGGTCGGACCGTCGGGTACGGGTGTGTGACGCGAACCCCATTGCAGCGGCAGACTGCGCGCAGGACGAGCTGGCGCGCGGGCGTCGACGATGTAGTCTGATTAATCAGATTATTGATTCGACGGTCGGGATGGACAACGACCGGCACGGATCAGCCATCAGCAGCAGGACGGCGCAGCGCAGGAGCTGCACCAGGAAGGGGCGCAGATGCCTCACCTCCAGACCTCGGCGGCGGGCACCCTGCTCGCGGCGGGCCCCGAGCCGGTCGAACCGTCGGGCACGATCCCACAGCTCGTCATCGCTGCCCTCGTCGGCATCGTGGTGATCATCGCGCTCATCACCTGGCTCAAGGTGCACCCGTTCGTCGCCCTGACGATCGGCGCGCTCGGCGTCGGTCTCGGCGCGGGTCTCGCCCCGGAACAGACGGTCACGAGCTTCGGCAACGGCTTCGGCGCGACCATGACGAGCGTCGGCATCCTCGTCGGGCTCGGGTCGATGTTCGGCAAGCTGCTCGTCGACTCCGGCGCCGCCGACCGGGTCGTCGACACGCTGGTCCGCCGGTCCTCGGCCGCCGCCCTGCCCTGGACGATGGCGCTCATCGGCGCGCTCATCGGCCTGCCGATGTTCTTCGAGGTCGGCCTCGTGCTCCTCATCCCGATCATCGTGCTCGTCGCGAAGCGCAGCGGCGTCCCGATCATGAAGATCGCGATCCCGGCCCTCGCCGGTCTGTCGACCATGCACGCGTTCGTCCCACCACACCCCGGTCCGCTCGTGGCCGTCTCGACGGTCGGCGCGGACCTCGGGACGACGCTCGCCTTCGGCATCGTGCTCGCGGTCCCCGTCATCGTCGTCGCCGGTCCGGTGTTCGCCCGCTTCGCGGCACGCTGGGTCGACGTCCCCGCTCCGGACATGTTCGGCTCACGGGACGCGGACCCCGCGCACTCCGGCCGGGAGGCACGCCGCGGCTCCGCCACGCAGGACACGGCGTCCCTGCCGAACGGGAAGAGCGACTTCACCCGGGTCATCAGCGAACCGCGCAGCCCGTCCTTCGCGGTCGCCCTCGTCGGCATCCTGCTGCCCGTCGTGCTCATGCTCGCGCAGGCGATCCGCGAGGCCACGGTGCCGGACGCCGGCGGCGCGTGGGTCGGCGTGCTCGACTTCCTCGGCACGCCGATGATCGCGATCGGCATCGCCACCGTCTACGCGATGGTGTTCTTCGCGGTCGGCGGTGGCATGGACCGGTCGGCCGTCGCGAAGTCCCTCGAGAGCGCCCTGCCGCCCGTGGCCGGCGTCCTGCTCATCGTCGGCGCGGGCGGCGGCTTCAAGCAGGTGCTCATCGACACGGGCATCGGCGGCGTGATCGCCGACGCCGTCCAGGAGTCCGGCGTGTCGGTGCTGCTCGTCGCCTGGGTGGTGTCCGCGCTCGTCCGGGTCGCCACCGGGTCCGCGACCGTCGCGACGGTCACCGCCGCGGGCATCATGGCCCCGATTGCGCAGGACCTCTCGTCCCCGATGACCTCGCTGCTCGTGCTCGCCATCGGTGCCGGGTCGGTCTTCCTGTCGCACGTGAACGACGCCGGGTTCTGGCTCGTCAAGGGCTACCTCAACACGACCGTCGGGCAGACCTTCAAGACGTGGTCGGTGCTCGAGTGCCTCATCTCGGTCACCGGGCTGGTCGGTGTGCTCGTCGCGGGGGTCTTCATCCGATGAGCGGACACGCGACCGACCAGCAGCCGGTACCGCTCGACGCACGGGTGCTCGTGGTCATGGGTGTGTCCGGTTCGGGCAAGTCGACGGTCGCCGCGATGCTCGCCGAGGAGCTCGGATGGGCCTTCGCCGAGGGCGACGACATGCACCCCGCGACCAACGTCGCGAAGATGCAGGCCGGGACACCCCTGAGCGACGAGGACCGGTGGCCGTGGCTCGACGTCGTGGCCGGGTGGATCCGCGGACACCTCGCCGCCGGTACGAACGGGGTGGTGACCTGCTCCGCACTCAAGCGGTCCTACCGGGACGTGCTCCGGGCCTCCGGGGTGGTCTTCGTGCACGTCGCGGGGGACCGGGCGCTCCTCGGACAGCGCATGTCGTCACGGTCCGGGCACTTCATGCCGACGTCGTTGCTCGACTCACAGCTGGCGACGCTCGAGCCGCCGCAGGCGGACGAGGTCCACGTCACCGTCGCGGCCGACCGTACCCGTGCCGAGGAGTGCGCCGAGGTGCTGCAGGCGCTGGGGCTCCGGGCCGCTTGAGCAGCGGGCGCTCCGGCACGCGCTGACCGGTCCGCCCGTCACTCCGAGCCGCCGCGCGTGCCGGGCAGGCTGAGGATGTTGTCGCTGCCCTGCGGGACGACGATGAGTGAGCCGTTGTCACCGGCGCTCTTCAGGGCCTCGATCTCCCGCTGCTTCAGCGCGGCGTCCGACAGCGGCTGGCCGTTGAGCACCTTGTTCGCGTCGGCCTGCCCCTGCGCCTCGGCGACCTGCTGCTGCGCCTGGACCTTCTTGGCGTCGAGCAGCGCGCGCTCCTTCGTCACCTGGATCTGTGCCTGCTGCGCGGCCGCGTACGAGTCCGTGACCGACTTCGGGGGCGTGATCTCCTGGAGTGCGAAGTTGTCCACGTGCACGCCCGAGCCCTGCCACCGTCGTTCGAGCGCCTGGATCATGGACTTCTCGACCGCCCCGCGCTTGGTGATGAGGGCGATCGTGGTGAAGTCGTTCGGGACCTGGCGCACGACGCTCCGCACCGAGTTGCCGATGAACTGCGTCTTGGAGTTCTCCTCGGTCTTGTACGACCGGTAGATGTCCGTGACGGCCTTCGCGTCGATGCTGTACTGCAGGTTCAGGCTGATGTTCGACGAGACGCCGTCCCGGTCCTGGACGGTGACGTACGGGCCGGAGCGGACGTTGCCGTTGTTGTCCGAGTCCGAGCCGTTGACCGCGGCGTCGCCGGTCGGGCCGGGGTGGTGTAGGTCCGTGTGCGGAACCACAGCGCAGCGAGCGCGACGACGAGGAAGAGGATGGCGAGCACGAACATGAAGAACACTCCTGGAGTTGGTCTCTGCAGTTTGCCGTACCCCGGCGGTCACGGTTCCCGCGGCGGCCCTTGGGAGGACGGCCGGGCGGCTCCCGGCAGCATGGGCGCATGGCGATCGACGACTCCGTGTCCCTGCTCACCCGCGGCTACGGCTTCGGCGCCCACATCTGGCGCCGTGCGTCCGACGGCGCCCGGGCGGTGCCGATGCGGTTCCTGTTCAAGGACGCCCTGCTCGTCCGCGGGAGCGAGGCCGTCGACCTCTTCTACGACGGTGACCGGATCGCCCGCCACGGCGCGATGCCCGCGATCGTCCAGCAGACCCTGTTCGGCGACGGGTCGGTGCACAGCCTCGACGGGGACGAGCACCGGCACCGCAAGGCCACGTTCCTCGACGTCGCGTACGAGGACGAGCAGGTCGCGCGGCTGACCCCGCTCTTCGCGGAGGAGTGGCAGCGCGAACTCGACGACTGGCTCGCCGGTGAGCGCCGGTCCGCCTACGACGCCGCGGTGGGCGCCTTCGGCCGTGCGTCGATGCGGTGGGCGGGACTGCCCGGGACCGCCGATGCGAAGACCCGCTGGGCCGCCCGCCTCGCGCAGATCGTCGACGGGTTCGGCGCACCGTACTCGCCGGAGTACCTGCTCGCCGCGGCCAACCGCTGGTGGTCCGACCGGCACGCCGAGCGACTCATCCGCGCGGTCCGGGCCGGCGAGCTCGAGCCCGCGGAGGGCACTGCGCTGTACGAGTGGGCGTGGCACCGCGACCGCTCAGCGCTGCTCCTGCCCGCTGCGACCGCCGGCATCGAGCTGCAGAACAGCATCCGCCCGATGATCGCCGTCGCCCGGTTCGTCGCGTTCGCCGCCGCGGAGCTACACGACCGCCCGGAGTGGCGCGAGCGCCTCGCCGAGGAGGCCCGCACCCGCGGATCCCTCGCGGACGGCCCGCTGGCGACCGCGTTCGCGCAGGAGATCCGGCGGACGGCGCCCTTCGTCCCGATGCTGCCCGGCTGGGCGACCGAGGACGTCGAGCTCGACGGCGAACGCCTGGCGGCGGGCGGTCGAGTGGTGCTCGACATCCTCGGGACCGACACGGACGAGGCGTCCTGGTCGGAGCCGGAGCGGTTCGACCCGACGCGGTTCCTCGGCGTCGACGACTACGAGGCGATCCGGACCTTCATCCCGCACGGCGGAGCGGACCCGGCGGCCGGCCACCGGTGCCCCGGGGAGAAGCTCGCGATCGCGGGGCTCGCAGCTGCCGTGGCGACCCTCAGTGACCCGCGACTGACCGTGCTCGACGAGGGCCTCGGGGTCAACCGGCGCCGTCTGCCCACCAAGCCGGCGTCCGGAGGGAAGGTGCGGGCCTCCCGGTCCCACGGCGGCGCGACCCGGTCGGGCGGCTGCCCGTTCCACCGTGTCGGCGGACACTGACCGCGGTGTGGCGCTGCCCGGTCAGTCGCCGGTGAGCGCCGCCGCGTACGCGCGGACCGACCGGTTGTAGCGCGGCAGCGTCGGTTCGATGGTCTCGAGGGCGAGCCGCAGCGCCTCGTCGCACCGTCCTGCGCTGTGCAGGGCCAGAGCGAGGAACACCGCCGGCGCATCGCCGACGGCCGGGTGTGCCGGTGCGGCCCGGAGCATGGCGATCGCCTCGTCCGTCCGACCGAGGTTCCGCAGCGTCGAGGCGTGCTGGATCACCATCTGTGCAGCACGGGTCGGGTCGACGGTGTCGAGGCCCGCTGCCGTGGCGCGGGAGTACTCGACGTCCGCCTCGGCCTCCTGACCACCGGAGTCGTGGGCGCCACCGAGCTCGAACGCGCCGAGCGCCGGGTGCGGTGCCGTCGCCGCGAGGGCACGCATGCGCCGGATCCGGCCCTCGTCGTCGACCTGCGTGTCCGCCCACAGGGCGTCGACGCGCTCTTTCCACTCCGCGAGGTCCATGAGCCCACAGTAGGGCGGGTCTCAGCCCTCGGTGACCCGCCCCGCCTCGACCCGCCACTGCCGGTCGAGCTGCACCGTGTCGAGCATCCGCCGGTCGTGCGTGACGAGCAGCAGCGTGCCCTCGTAGGACTCGAGCGCCTGTTCGAGCTGTTCGATGGCGACGAGGTCCAGGTGGTTCGTGGGTTCGTCGAGCACGAGGACGTTCACCCCGCGGGCCTGCAGCAGCGCGAGCCCGGCGCGGGTGCGCTCGCCGGGGGAGAGCTCACCGGCGGCGCGGCCGACGTGGTCCGCCTTCAGCCCGAACTTCGCGAGCAGGGTCCGGACGTCCGCGGTGTTCATCTCCGGCACGAGGCCCTCGAACACGGCCGCGAGCGACTCGGTCCCCGTGAACAGCGACCGGGCCTGGTCGACCTCGCCGATCGCGACGCTCGACCCGGTGGACGCGGTGCCCGTCGTCGGCTCCTGGCGCCCGAGCAACGCGCGGAGCAGGGTCGACTTGCCGGCGCCGTTCGGGCCCGTGATGCCGATCCGGTCGCCGCCGTTCACCTGCAGCGACACCGGCCCGAGCGTGAAGTCGCCCTGCACGTACGTGGCGTCCGACAGGGTCGCCACGACGGCGGAGGACCGCGGGGCTTGGCCGATGGTGAACGCGAGCTGCCACTCCTTGCGCGGCTCCTCCACCTCGTCCAGCCGGGCGATGCGCGACTCCATCTGCCGGACCTTCTGCGCCTGCTTCTCGCTCGACTCGCTCGCGGCCTTGCGGCGGATCTTGTCGTTGTCGGGCGCCTTCTTCATCGCGTTGCGCACGCCCTGGCTGGACCACTCGCGCTGCGTCCGCGCACGGGACACCAGGTCGGCCTTCGTCGCGGCGTACTCGTCGTACGCGTCGCGCTTGTGCTGGCGGGCGATCTCGCGCTCCTCGAGGTACGCGTCGTACCCGCCGCCGAACAGCCGGTTCGAGGACTGCGCGAGGTCGAGTTCCAGGACGGCCGTCACCGAGCGGGCGAGGAACTCCCGGTCGTGGCTGACGAGCACGACCCCGCCGCGGAGGCCGCGGACGAACTCCTCGAGCCGGTCGAGGCCGTCCAGGTCCAGGTCGTTGGTCGGCTCGTCGAGCAACACGATGTCGAACCGTGAGAGCAGCAACGCCGCGAGGCCGACCCGTGCCGCCTGCCCACCGGACAGCGACGTCATGAGCGAGTCCGCCGTGACCGAGCCGTCACGCGCGTCGAGCGTCAGACCGAGGTCGGCGAGCACCACCGGCATCCGCTCGTCGAGGTCGGCGGCACCCGAGGCCAACCAGCGCTCGAGCGCGACCGAGTACCGGTCCGCCGCGGCATCACCGGCGTCCGGCTCGCCGAGCGCCAGGGCCGTCGCGTCCATCTCCGCCGCCGCCGCCGCACAGCCGGTCCGTCGTGCGACGTAGGCCGCGACCGTCTCGCCGGGCACGCGCTCGTGCTCCTGCGGCAGCCACCCCACGAACGCGTCGGTCGGTGACAGCGAGACGGTCCCGGCCAGCGGCTCGTCGACCCCGGCGAGCAGGCGCAGCAGCGTCGACTTCCCGGCCCCGTTCACCCCGACGACGCCGATCACGTCACCGGGTGCGACCGTGAGGTCGAGGGAGTCGAACAGCGTGCGGGCGGCGTAGCCGCCGGCGAGCCCCTTGGCGACGAGCGTGGCGGTCATCCGTCCATCGTCCCACCTCGTCGGGCAGGCCACCGACCGGACGGGAGGCGCGGTGCGCGCCCGTCCGGTGCCTCCCGTCGGGTGTGCTGCGGGGCTTCGAGGTGCTGCGCGCGGACTAGCCGGGTGGAGTGACACCAGGCCGTTCCGGACCGGTGTCGTCCAACGGCACCGCCGAGTCGAAGGCGATGGTGAGCAGGGACAGCTCGTCGCGCGGGAGCACCGCGGTCAGGAGACGGCCGTCGTCGAGCTCCGCGGCCAGGCCGAGCACGAACGGGTCCGTGTCGAGGAGCAGTCCCGGGCGTTCGGCGCCGTCGACCAGGAGGGGGTGCCCGGACTGGACGCTCCGCTCGTCGACCAGGGTGGGCCAGGTGTGCTCGGCGGTCAGGTCGGGGAGGGCGTGTTCGTCGCGGTACTGGTTGACGAGGACGTTCTGCACGTGCTGGACGAGGGTCTCCGCCGCCGTGGGACGGGTCGGACCGGGTGCGGACCAGTGCGTCTGGACCGCCTCCCACAGCATCGGGTACCGCAGGCGCTCGACGGTCGCGACGAGCCAGTCCGGGCGCGGCCACGGCGGGACCTCCTCGAGCGACCGCCGCCGCTCGTCGTCCAGCACCGCCAGGTTCACCGGGTCGTCGCGGTCGTCGGGGTTCCGCCAGAGCATGTACTGCCGGGACACGGTCGCACCGACGAGCACACCGTCGGACTCGCTGGTCTGCACGCCGAGGGAGCCGGAGTCCTCGAGGTGCCGCTGCGCCACGAGACCGGCGACGTCGAACCCGAGCGCGCGGACCGCGGCCCGCTGCTCGAGCTCGGGGTCAGGAGCGTCCGTGCCGAGCACTCCACCGAAGTCCATGCGGCGAGCCTGGCCCCGTCGAAGGACACGGTCAAGCGCCACCCATTTGGCAGTCGCGTCAGCGTAACGACTTTCCTTATGCTCGCCGCATGTCGATCCCCGATGAGCGCGCCGCCGCTCTCCGCCAGAAGAGCTCCGTCAGCTTCGTGTTCGTCGTCTCCCTCGGCATGATCCTGGTCGCCGCCGTCCGCGCGTGGTTCGTCGTCGCCGGGATGGTCGACCAGCTCGCGCACCGGACCACCGGCGTCGACTGGACCTGGTCGCTGGAGACGCCGGTCCACGGTCCCTCGGTGACCGAACCGGCCGGGGCAATGGTCGTGCCGGGGACTGCGCCGGCGGTGACCCAGATGATCGGACGGGTGCAGGACCTCCCGGTCACCACGATCGTGCTGCACAATCTGAGCGACCTCGTCGCCGTCCTCACCACGGCCGGCATCGCCGTCTGTCTGCTGCTCGTGACCCGCAACATCGGCGACGGGCGTCCGTTCGCCCGCGCCTGCTCGCGCGCGCTCGTCACGCTCGCCGTGATCGTGTTCGTGGGGTTCGAGGCCGCCGCGGTGCTCCAGCTCGTGAGCGAGATCACGCAGCCCGAGATCGCCGGAGCCCTGCCCGAGTTCACGGGGTCGTACTCCGGACGCACCGAGTCGCTGGGCGCCCCCTTCTGGCCACTCGTCGCCGCTGCCGGCCTGTCCGCCCTGGCAGCGGTCTTCCGGGCTGCCGAGGGCTACCGGGACGACGCGACCGGGCTGGTCTGATGGCGATCGTCTGCCGCCTCGACGAACTCCTCCTGTCGCGCGGGATGACGCTCGTCGACCTCTCCGAGCAGGTCGGCGTGAGCACCGTGAACCTGTCGATCCTCAAGAACGGGCACGCCAAGGCCGTTCGCTTCAGCACCCTCGAGGCGATCTGCGTCGCCCTCGGCTGCCAGGTCGGCGACCTGCTCTCCCAGGTGCCGACCGCGTCCGCCTAGGCTCGGTCCGTGTTCGAACTCCACCACCTGTCCGCGCAGGAACTCTGGGACTGGATCCGCCGCGGCGACGCCACCGCCCGCGAGGTCACCGACCACTACCTCGCCCGGATCGACCGGCTCGACGCGGAGCTCGGCGCGTTCGTCACGGTCACCGCCGATGCTGCACGTGCCCGGGCCGACCACCTCGGCGACCTGGTGCCGACGTCGCGACCGCTGTGGGGCCTCCCGTCCGGGGACAAGGACCTGACGGACCGTCGCGGCGTCCCCACCCGGTCGGGCACCGCCGCCCTGCCGGGAGATCCGGCGGAGGCCGACCACCCGCTCGTCACCGCGCTCGACCACGCCGGGGCGATCAGCCTCGGCAAGACGGCCACGCCCGAGTTCGGGATGTCGTCCTCGTCGGAGACGCGGTTCGGCACGACGCGGAACCCCTATGACACCACACGCGCCCCGGGTGGGTCGTCGAGCGGTGCCGCCGTCGCCGTGGCAGCCGGACTGCTGCCGGCTGCCGTCGGGTCGGACGGTGGCGGCTCGGTGCGGATCCCCGCGGCGGCCACCGGCCTGGTGGGGCTCAAGCCGAGTCGCGGCCGGGTGCCGTCCATGCCCGGACGCGCCGGGCTGGGCGGACTGGCCGTCGCCGGACCGCTCACCCGGACGGTCGCCGACGCCGGGATGCTCCTCGACGCACTCGTGGCACCGACCGGGCTGCCGGAGCGCCAGCCGTACGCACTCGTGACGCCCGACGTCGGCGACGGCCCCTTCACCGCGGCCGCCGTCCGGGGCGAGGGGCGCTTCGTCGTGGGCCTGCTCGAGGGCTCGCCGTGGGACGACTCCGTCGACGTGGTCGTCGACGCGGCCGCGCGCGAGGCGGTCGACACGGCCGTGCGGGTCCTCGGCGAGGTCGGGCACGGGGTCGAGGACGTGGCGATGCCGCGCGCGCCGTACGCCGAGCCGTTCCAGGTCGCCTGGGAGTCCTCCGGTGCTGGGATCGCCCGGATCCCGGGCATCGACTCGCGTGCTCTGACGCCCCTCGTCGCCTGGCTGGTGGAGCGCGGGCGGGCGCTGACGAGCACGCAGGTGCTCGATGCGATGGCCGGGCTCGACGCGTTCTCGATCGCCCTGATCCGGGCGTTCGACCGGTTCGACGCGGTCCTCACGCCGACCCTCGCGATGACCCCGCGGCCCCTCGGCTGGTACGGCGACGACCCGGAGGAGGACTTCCGCCGCCAGTGCGCGTACTCGCCGTGGACGTCGATGGCGAACGTGTCGGGGCTGCCGGCGATCACGCTGCCCGTCGGGGTCACCGCCGAGGGACACCCGGACGGCGCGGGCCTGCCGATGGGCGTGCAGCTGATCGGGCGCCCGGGTGGCGAGCGGATCCTGTTGGCGATCGGGGCGCAGCTCGAACGGCGGCTGCGCTGGCAGCGGAGGCACCCGGCCGGCTGGTAGCGCCGTCGACGCCCGAGCGCCGAGTGCCCTGCGCCGCCCGTCGCGGTTCCACGACTCGCCGCTCGCGCACCGTCCAGGTTCCACGATCGTCGCATCCGGCGCCGCGAGATGCCGCGGTTCTGGAACCCGGGGGAGGAGCGCGCCGCTACGGCAGCGTCGGTGCCGCCGCGACCAGCGCCCGCGTGACCTCGTGGGCGGGAGCGTCGAGCAGGGACACCGGCCCGTGCTCGACGATGCGCCCGGCGCTCATCACGGCGACGGTGTCGCACAGCCGCTGGACGACGCCGATGTCGTGCGAGACGAGCACGAGCGTCGCGCCGAGGTCGTCGACGAACGAGCGGAACAGGTCGATCACCCGCGCGCGGACCACCACGTCGAGGGCGCTCATCGGTTCGTCCCCGAACAGGATCCGCGGACGGTGCACCACCGCCCGCGCGATCGCGATGCGCTGCCGCTGCCCGCCGGAGAACTCGTGCGGGTACCGGTCCGCGGCGTCGGCGGGCAGGTCGACCCGTTCGAGCACGGCGGCGACCATCGCCCGGTGGTCGCCCTCGATCCGCAGCGCCCGGAGGGGCTCGGCGACGATGGCGCCGACGCGCATCCGCGGGTCGAGCGAGGCGACCGGGTCCTGGAGGACGACGCCGGTCTCCCGCCGGTACCACCTGCCGGCGGCGGCCGATGCGCGGGCATCCACGGGGCGGCCGGCGGCGTGCACGGTGCCGGTGGAGGGGGCCTCCAGTCCGGCCAGCAGACGGACGAGGGTCGACTTGCCGGACCCGGACTCACCGACGATGCCGAGCCGGGAACCGGCCGCGACGGTGAGGTCGACGCCGTCGACGGCGGTGCGGAGCGCGCCGGGTTCGAACGGTCCGCGGCGGGGGAGTCGGTAGGTGCGGTGCAGGTCGGCGGCGGCGAGTGCGGGTGCGCCCGCAGCGGCCGGTGCGGGGAGGTCGGTCACGGGGTCCTCCTGGCGGTGGCGCGGGCCGCGTCGACGAGCGCCGCGGTGGCGGGGTGCCGGGGCGCGGCGAGCAGGTCGGCGACCCGGCCCTGCTCGACGACACGTCCGGCCTCCAGCACGACCGCGGTGTCGGCGATCCGGGACAGCACCGCCAGGTCGTGCGTCACGAAGAGCATGCCGGCCCCCCTGGAGGCGGTGAGCGACTCGAAGAGGTCGAGGATCCGGGCCTGCGTGGTGACGTCCAGGGCGGTGGTCGGCTCGTCGGCGACCAGCAGGTCCGGTTCCCCCGCCACCGCCATCGCGATGCAGACGCGCTGCCGTTGGCCGCCGGACAGCTGGTGCGGGTACTGACGGAGGAGCAGCTCGGGGTCGGGCAGGCCGACGTCGCGCGCGAGGCCGACGGCGGCCTCGGCGGCCGCCCGGCGGTCGAGCCCGCGGTGCAGGCGCAGCGGTTCGGCGATCTGCTTCCCGACGCGACGGATCGGGTCGAGTGCGGTGCCGGGCTCCTGGAACACCATGCCGATCGCGGCGCCGCGGGTCCGCGCGCGCTCACGGTCCGACAGCCCGACGAGCTCACGCCCGTCCAGGCGGATGCTGCCGGTGACGGCCGCACCCGCCGGTTCCAGACCCATCAGCGCGAGCGCCGTCATGGACTTGCCGGACCCGGACGCGCCGATGACGCCGACGCGACGGCCGGGAGGCACGGCGAACGTCACGTCGTCGAGCACCGTCCGGTCGGCGATCCGGACCGTCAGGCCGCGGACGTCCAGACCACGCGAGGTGGGGGCGTCGGCGGTCATGCGATGCCCTCCGACCCGGTGACGCCCGGGACCCGGTCAGCAGGGCGGGCACCGGGGACGTCGCCGTCCCGTCGGCCGGCGCTGAGCCGGGGGTCGGTCGCGTCGCGGACGGCGTCACCGAGGAGGGAGAGCGCCGCGACGACGACCGCGATCGCGGCACCAGGCCAGGTCGCGCTCCAGGGGTGGACACCGATGTAGGTCTGCAGGTCGGACAGCAACCGTCCCCACGAGGCCGTGCCCGCGTCGGCGCCGTAGCCCAGGTAGGACAGGCCGGCCTCGGCGAGGACCGCCGTCGCCATCGCGAGGGACAGCTGCACGGTGAACAGGGGCGCGGCGTTCGGGACGAGGTGCCGGAAGAGCACGCCGGCCGGACCGACGCCGGAGGCCCGCGCTGCGACGACGTAGTCGCTCCGCGCGATGCGGCGGATCTCCCCGCGGGCGACGCGGGCGATCGTCACACCGGAGGCGAGTCCGACGGACACGACGACGACGCCGAGGGAGCCGCCGTACACCGCGGTGAGGAGCATCGCCGTGAGCAGGGTGGGGAAGGCGACGAGCACGTCGAGCAGCACGGCCGTCCCCTCGCGGACCCAGCGGGCGGTGAGCGACCCGATCGCGGTGAGGACGACGCCGACGACGCTCGCGATGACGCCGGAGCCGACCGCGACGACGAGCGTGGTGCGGGTCCCGGCGAGCAGGTAGCTGGCGATGTCGCGGCCGACGGCGTCGGTGCCGAACCAGTGCGCGGCGCTCGGTCGACCCCACTGCGCCGCGGGGTCGGTGCGGAACGGGTCCTGCGGTGTCCAGACGAGCGACACGGCTGCGAGGACGACGAGCAGCCCGAGGACGACCACGGCGAAGAGCCCGGTCGGGGTGCGGAGCAGACGACGGAGCACGGTCACGATGCGGCCTCCCGCTGCCGGGGGTCGAGCGCACGGTGGAGCACGTCGACGGCGAACCCGACGAGCAGCACCAGACCGGTGAGGACGAGGAGTTCGGACTGCACCTTCGTGATGTCCCGCCGGCCGACGTCGGTGACGAGCATCCGGCCGACGCCCGGGAGCGAGAAGACCTGTTCGACGACGACCGCTCCGACGAGCAGCCCGGCGATCTGCACCCCGAGGACGGCGAGCACGGTCAGGGCGACGCTGGGCAGGCCGTGCCGGAGCAGAGCGCGGGTCTTCGTGAGCCCGACCGCTGCGGCGGTCCGGACGTGGTCGGCGTCGAGGACGGACAGCGTCGCCGAGCGGGTGAAGCGCAGGATGACGGCACCCTCGACCGCACCGATCGTCAGCGCGGGGAGGACGAGCGCGGCGAACGCCCGGCCCGGCGTCCGCCAGCCGTCGAGCGGGAAGCCCTGCACCGGCAGCCAGTGCAGCGTCACGGCGAACAGCGCGACCAGGAGCAGCCCGGCCCAGACCACCGGGACCGCCGCGACGGCCTGCGCGGCGAACGAGATCACCGCCCCACCGGGACGGCGGCGGAGGACCGCGGCGAGGACCCCGAGCGGGACGCCGACCACGAGGGCGGCGACCAGGGACATGCCGGCCAGCGGCAGCGTGACCGCGAGCTTCTCCGCGATCTCCGGTGCGACCGGCCCGCGGGTCACGAGCGAGTTCCCGAGGTCGCCGTGGAACAGCCCGCCGATCCAGTCGAGGTACTGCAGGACGACCGGACGGTCGAGCCCGAGCTGCTCCCGGAGCGCTGCGACCTGCGCGGGCGTCGCCTCGGCCCCGGCGACGACCTGTGCGACGTCCCCGGGGAGCACGCGCAGCGTCCCGAAGACGATCAGGCTCGCCACGAGCAGGCCGACGGCGAGCAGGAGCACCCGCCCGACGAGGAATCGGGTCACGGTGCGATGCTACGAGACCGCGAGGTCCGCCAGGCCCAGCCGGGTCGTGGTGCTGTCGAACGGGAAGCCCGAGACGCCGTCACGGACCGCGGTCGTCGTCGTCGCGGTGTACAGCCACTCGGCAGCGGCGTCCTCGCTGACGATCCGGGCGGCCTGTCGCAGCGCCTGGACCTTCTCGTCCTGGTCGGTGGTGGCGAGGGCCGCGGCGTACAGCCGTTGCACCTGTGCGTTGTCGTAGCCGAAGTAGTAGTCCGGGTCCGCCCAGTTGCCGAAGTCCCGCGCCTCGGTGTGGTTGACCATGCTGAGGTCGAAGTCCTTCTTCGTGAACACCGTGTCGAGCCAGGTGGCGAAGTCCACGCGCCGCACCTTCAGCGTGATGCCGACGTCGGCGAGCTGCGAGGTCAGGACGTCGCCGATGGCCGTCGGGTAGACGTTCGCGTACGTGAGGGTGAGCGTGGGCTTCGTGACGCCGGCCTGCCGCAGGAGCTTCCGCGCCGACGCGGGGTCGTACGCGTCGACGTCGGTCAGGTCCTGGTAGCCGGGGTCGAGCGCCGGGATGGGGCCGCCCTGCTCGACGCCGCCGCCGCCGATGGCCGTGATGACCGCCTTGGGGTCGATCGCCTGCCGGATCGCCTTGCGCACGCGGACGTCGTCGAAGGGCGCCTTCCGGTCGTTGAAGGCGAGCGTGTACTTGTCGGTGGTCTTGCCGGTGTGCAGGGTGATGCCGGAGGTGCCCTCCAGCTGCCCCTTCAGCGTGCCGTCCACCGCGGTCTGGACGTCGAGGTCCCCACCGGCCATCGCGTTGACGGCCGTGGACGGGTCGGTGATGTACCGGAAGACGACCGTGCCGACCTTCGCCTTCGGACCCCAGTAGTCCGGGTTCCGCTTGAAGGTGAGCGAGTCGCCCTGCTTCCAGTTCGCGACCTCGAACGGCCCGGTGCCGTTCGCGGTCTTCGTCCGGTCGCCGTCCGCGCCCTGCTCGAGCACGAGCCCGGCGCGTCCGGTCAGGTTCCACAGGAGTTCGGAGTCGGGCCGGGTGAGCCGGAGCTGCACCTGGTCGTCGCCGGTCGCCGTCACGGTGTCGACCGAGGCGAGGTCGTCCGCGTCGACGTAGGAGTCGTTCGCCTTGACGTCCTCGAGCGAGGACACGACGTCGTCCGCCGTGAGCGGCTCGCCGTCCTGGAAGGTGACGCCCTCGCGGAGCGTGAACGTGTACGTCAGGCCGTCGTCCGAGACCTCGTGCGAGGACGCCAGCACGTCGCGGATCCCGCCGTCGGCGGTCCGGCCGACGAGCCCCTGGTAGACGTTGTCGATGAGGACCTGGTCGAGCGCGTTGCCGGACTGGGTGCGGATGTCGAGGCTCGTCGGTTCGAGCACCAGGCCGACCCGGACCGTCGCGTCGGGACCGCCACGGGTCTCGTCGGGGCCGCCGGAGCAGCCGGCCAGGGCGACCGAGGTCGCGACGACGAGTGCTGTCGCGGCGAGTGCGGTGCGGTGGAGCGGACGCATGCTGGGTTCCTTCCCGGAGCCGGGCCACGCAGGGTCCGGAACGAGGGCGGCGCGACGACGGTCGTCAGCGGCGCTCGGACGAGGCTACCGGGATGCGTCGCACCGGCGGTGTCAGGGCTCCGACGAAGTCGAGGGGGGTTCTTCGACGCCGTCCGACAAACCATGCGTGGTCGCCCAGGACCGGATGGCAGCGGCGAGGGGCAGCGGCGCCTGCGTCTGCACCGCGTGCCGGGACGCGACCGTGACGATCGTGGCATCCGGGAGTCGTTCGGCGAAGGACTGGTGCAGCTTGGGGGAGACGTACCCGCGGTCCCCGCGCACGAGCAGCAGCGGTACGTCCAGCTGCTCCAGGTCCGGCCAGGCGTCGGCGAAGCGCCCGACCGAGGCCGACCGTCCGACGCCGAGGTGCGGGAAGTGGTGGCGTCGCACCAGCCGACCGTCGGCACCGAGCCGCGTGGTGTGCCGGGCCTCGCGGAGCAGCGTGGGTCGGTCGTCGCCGACGCGGGCCGCGATCGCCCGGTCGACGACCTCGTCGAGGTCCGAGAACGGTTCCTCGGCCTCCAGTGCGCGGGCGATCCGGTCGACGGCGCGCTGCGCGAAGTCCGGCGACATGTCGACCAGCACGAGACCGGTGACACGCTCCGGTGCGAGGGCGGCGAGGCGGGCGGACAGGATCGCGCCGAGGGAGTGCCCGACGACGATGCCCGGCGGGACGTCCAGGGCGTCGAGCGCGGCGAGGACGGTGGGGGCCGTGGTGGTGGCGGCGTAGTCGGCGTCTGCACGCCACGCGGACCGCCCGTGCCCGGGGAGGTCGAGCGCGACGGCCGGCTCGTCGACGGCGATCGCGGTCTGGTCGAAGCTGTGCGCGTCGATGCCGAGCCCGTGCAGGTAGGTGATCCGGGCCTCCCGAGCGGGGACCGGCGGACCGGTGCGCGACCAACGGATCGCCGACACGTCACCACCGGGGACGGTCGGCACCACCTGCCGGGAGGCGCGGAGTGGCTCCGTCACGCCGCTCGCGGCGGCCAGGGCGGGGACGTCGGAGAACTCGTCATCGTGCACGGACACCGTCCCAGTGTCGCAGCCGACGCGGGCTGCGAGATGACCCGTCCTTCTCTCCTTAGGTAAGGCATGCCATACTCGAGGTGTGGCTGCCCGGTACCGCGTCTTCTCCGTCCGTGTGGCGGCCGTCACCTCGCTCACCCCGCACTTCGTCCGCGTGACGCTGACCGGTGCCGAACTCGCGGAGTTCTCCGCCGTCGGGCTGGACCAGCGCATCAAGGTGCTCCTGCCGCTCGACGGCCACGGGTTCTCCGACCTGCCGGAGGGCGAGGACTGGTTCGCGGCGTGGCGCGCACTGCCGGACGCCACCCGGAACCCGATCCGCACGTACACCGTCCGCTCCTTCCGTCCGGACGCGCACGAGCTCGACATCGACTTCGTCGCCCACGGGGACGGCGGGCCGGCCTCGCGCTGGGTGTCCGCGTGCCGTGTCGGCGACGAACTGCGGATCGTCGGCCCCCGCGTGCCGGAGTCGCCCGAGGACCTGCCGTCCGGCGCGGCGGAGTTCGCTCCCGGGTCGGCGAACCGGATCCTCCTCGCGGGCGACGAGACGGCCGCTCCCGCGATCTGCGCGATCCTCGAGGCCCTCGACGTCTCGGCCGTCGGACACGTGTTCATCGAGGTCCCGACCGACGCCGACCGCCTGCCCGTCTCCGCGCCCGCCGGCGTCGAGGTGCGGTGGATCGCCCGCAACGGCGCGTCGCACGGCGTCCGCATGACCGACCACGTGCAAGCCTGGGCATCGACGGTCGCGGTGCCGGCGCCCGTCCTCACCGATGGGCGCGCGGCGGTGCCGGTGGAACTCGCGGACGTCGACGTGGACCACCAGGTGCTCTGGGACGTCCCGCGCGAGGACGACGACCTGCCCGTCTACGCCTGGATCGCGGGGGAGGCCGGCTGCGTCAAGGAACTCCGACGCCACCTCGTGCGCGGCGTCGGCCTGGACCGCAAGCAGGTCGCGTTCATGGGGTACTGGCGCCACGGCAAGGCGGAGTGTTGACCCCTGCCAGCGTCCTCACCCCCGAGGCGCCCGTCACCGCACTCGGCGCCCGCGGGTTGCGGCTCGGCTACGACGACCGCGTGGTCGTCGACGGGCTCGACGTCGACGTGCCGGACGGTGAGCTCACCGTCATCGTGGGTCCGAACGCCTGCGGGAAGTCGACGCTCCTCAAGGCGCTGGCGCGGACGCTCAAGCCCACCGCCGGGACGGTCTACCTGGACGGCCGTCCGATCACGTCCTACCGCCCGAAGGCAGTGGCCCGGCGCGTCGCGATGCTGCCGCAGACGCCGATCGCCCCGGACGGCATCAGCGTGCGCGACCTCGTGTCCCGCGGACGCTTCCCGCACCAGGACCTGCTGCACCCCTCGAGCGGCACCGACCGGCAGGTCGTGCAGGCGGCCCTGGCGCAGACGGACATCGTGGGCCTCGCCGACCGCGGCGTCGACGAGCTGTCCGGCGGCCAGCGGCAGCGCGTCTGGATCGCGATGGTGCTCGCGCAGGAGACCGACATCGTGCTGCTCGACGAACCCACCACGTTCCTCGACATCGCGCACCAGTACGACGTGCTCGAGCTCGCCTCGACGCTGCACGCGGCCGGTCGCACGGTCGTGGCGGTCCTGCACGACCTCAACCAGGCTGCGCGGTACGCGACGCACATGATCGCGATGCGGGACGGGGTGATCGTGGCACAGGGGCCGCCGGCGACGGTCGTGACCGCGGAGCTCGTCGAGGACGTCTTCGGCCTGCCGTGCGTGGTCGTGCCGGACCCGGAGACCGGCACGCCGCTCGTCGTGCCGCGTCGCGCGCGCTGACGGGCGCGCTGCGCGCGTCGGCGCGGTCCGGGTCCGACGGGGCCGGCGCGGTCCGGGTCCGGCGCGGTCCGGCGCCGCACAACGGAAACCGGCTCGAACCACGGGAGTCCGTGGTTCGAGCCGGTTTCCGTTGTGCGTGACCGGCGGACGCCGCGGCTGACGCCGAGCCGGGCGCGGGCAGGCGCTCGGCGCTCGGCGCTCGGCGCTGAGCGCTCGGCGCTCAGCGCTCGGCGCTCAGCGGTAGCCGCCGTCCTCGAGTCCGGCCTCGACCTCGAAACGGTTGTGCAGCGGGTCGCGCCCCGCCAGCGCGTACAGCAGCGGCATGAGCATGCCGTACCGCCGCCACTGGTCGACGTGCACCCGCTCGTGCCGCAGGACCCGGTCGCCGTCGTTGTCCCGGGTGAGGTACACCGAGCCGACGCAGGTCCCGCCACGCCGGAAGACCCAGCGGGGCAGGCCTCGGCAGACGACGAGCCCGTCGACGACCCGCACGGGCCCCGTCGACAGCGTCAGGCCGATCGCGAGGCCGACGGCCGTCGCGAACGCCCACCCGGCGCGGGACACCGGCGAGTCGACGAGCGGGTTCAGCACCGGCTACTCGGGGCGGCCGTACGTCTCGAGCAGGCGGAGCCAGATCTCGTTCATCGTCGGGTAGGCGGGGACGGCGTGCCAGAGCCGGTCCACGGGGACCTCGCCGACCACGGCGACCGTCGCGGCCTGCAGCATCTCGGCGACGTCCTGCCCGACGAAGGTCACGCCGACGACGACCCCGCGGGACTCGTCGACGACCATCTTGGCGCGCCCGGTGTAGCCGTCGGCCTGCAGTGCCGAGCCGGCGACGGCGCCGAGGTCGTACTCGACCGCACGGACGTCGATGCCCTGCTGCCGGGCCTGCTCCTCGGTGAGGCCGACGCTCGCGACCTCGGGGTCGGTGAACGTCACCTGGGGGACCGCGGCGTGGTCGGCCGTGGCGACGTGGGCGCCCCACGGTTCCGCGTGCACGGGCTTCCCCTGGAGGCGGGCGGCGATCGCCTCACCGGCGGCGCGGGCCTGGTACTTGCCCTGGTGGGTGAGGAGGGCGCGGTGGTTCACGTCACCGACGCCGTAGAGCCAGTCGGTGCCGGTGACGAGCATGGTGTCGTCGACCTCGAGCCACTCGCCCGGGGTGAGTCCGACGGCCTCGAGCCCGAGGTTGCCGGTGCCCGGGGCGCGGCCCGTCGCGGCGAGGACCTCGCTCGTGACGAGGGTCGTGCCGTCGTCGAAGGTCGTCGTGACGAGGCCGTGCTCGTCGCGGTCCACGCGCGTCGGGTTGACGCCGGTGCGGACGTCGATGCCGGCCTCGCGCATGGCGTCGCCGACGAGTTCACCGGCGAACGGTTCCATCCCGCCGAGCAGGCCGTGGCGGGCGACGAGTGTCACCTTCGCGCCGAGGGCCGCCCACGCGGTGGCGAGCTCGGACCCGGCGACACCGCCGCCGATGACGAGCAGGCTCTCCGGGACCTCCTGCGCACTCGTGCCCTCGCGCGTGCCCCAGGGCTTCGCCGCTTCGAGTCCGGGGACCGGCGGCAGCGTGTGCAGCGAGCCGGTCGCGACGGCGACGGCCCCGGCCGTGTACGAGGTCCCGTCGACCTCGATGGTCTTCGCGCCGGTGAACTTCGCGTACCCGCGGATCAGCGCGATGTCGGACGACTCGAGCCACTGCACCTGCGACGCGTCGTCCCAGTTGCTCGTGAACGAGTTGCGACGGGCCAGGACGGCGGCAGCGTCGACGGAGCCGGTGACGGCTTCCTCCGCTCCGCCGAGGCGCTTGGCCGCGGCGACCGCGTGGCTGCTGCGCAGGAGGGCCTTGGACGGCATGCAGGCCCAGTACGAGCACTCACCGCCCACGAGCTCGGCTTCGACGACCGCGACCGACAGGCCGCGCTTGTGGGCGTAGTCCGCCACGTTCTCGCCGACAGCGCCGGCTCCGATCACGATGAGGTCGTAGTCCGTCATGGGGCCGAGCGTAGCCGCCCGGGGTGGGGTCCCGGCCGGGAGCGCTGCGCTGTGTGGAGCGTCCGGTGTGGACGGGCGGGTCAGGAGGCCCGTGCTGCGGTGGAGAGTGCGCCGACGATCCGGAGGATCACGCCGAGGTCGTCGACGGCCCGCTCCGGGTCGACGGGTGCGAAGCCGGTGAGTGCGGCGCCGACGAGCCGTCGGCCGGCGGTGGCCGCCTGGACGAGGGCGACCAGGGCGGCGCCGTCGAGTCCGAACGGCACGGGTTCCAGCAGGCCGTCGACCTCGGATGGGTCGAGCACGTCGAGGTCGACGTGGACGAAGACCCCGGTGGCCCCGGTCCGCTCGACGGCGGCTGCGAGCGCGTCGGGCGTGGCCGCGTCCACGTCGAGGTGTGCGACGCCGGCGCGCTCGAGGGCGGCCGCCTCGGCCCCCTCGGTCCCGCGGGTGCCCGCGACGACGACGGACGCGGCGGGGACGACCGGGAGCTCCGGGAACAGGTCTGCCGGGCGGTCGACCAGCAGGCGCAGCGCGGCCGTCTCGGCGGCGACCGGCTGCGCGCGGTTCAGCGCTCGGTAGCCGCTCGAGCCGGACAACCGGACGACGGTGGTGTCGGGGCCGACGAGGACCGAGGCACCGAGGACGGTCGAGCCGTCCCCGCCGATGACGAGCACGGGTTCGCTCGCGACGGCGCACTCCTCGGCGACGGATCCGGAGACGGAGAGGACCGAGGTGTAGCGGGCGACCGCAGTGTCGAGCCGGTCGCCCGCACCGGGTGGGACGGCGATCGTCGTCGTCGCGGCTCGGGGGAGGTCCGCGGCGACGGCGGCGGCTCCGTCCGCGAGCCGCATGGCGCGAGACGACGCCGAACCCTGCCACTGACCGACCACGAGGAAGCGCATCCTGTCAGTCTGTCAGCCGGGTCCGACGTCGTCCGGAGCTGCCGGTGGTGCGCGGTGTCAGACCGCGGACGCCCCGCCGGACTTGAGGGCTGCGAGACGGGCCTCCACCTCGGCGTCGCGGCCGACGTCCTCGAGGCTCTCGAACTGCGCGTCGAGGCTCGACGCCTGCAGCTCCTGCTGGCCGATGACCTTCGCCTCTTCGCGACGGACCTTCTCCTCGAAGCGCGCGAGGTCGCTCGTCGGGTCGGTGATGTCGATCGTGCCGATGGCGTCGTTCACCTTCGACTGCGCCTCCGCGGTCTTGGCGCGGGCGACGAGGCTGTTGCGCTTGGCGCGGAGCTCCTCGAGCTTCTGCTCCATGCCGGCGAGGCCCTGCTTGAGCTTCTCGACCTGCTCGTTCTGCGTGGCGAGCGGTGCGGCGTTGTCCTTGACCTCCTGCTCGGCGGCGATCTGCTTGCCGATGGCGATCTTGGCGAGGTTGTCGAACTTGTCGGCCTCGGCCGTCTTGCCCTCGGCGCGGTACTTGTCCGCTGCGGCGGAGGCGTTGCCCGCCTTCTGGCCCCACTCCTGGGCGGCGCGGACGTCCTCCTCGTTGTCCTGCTCGAGCAGGCGGAGGTTGCCGATCGTCTGCGCGATGGCGCTCTTGGCGTCGGCGATGTTGTTCGAGTAGTCGCGGACGAGCTGGTCGAGCATCAGCTGCGGGTCCTCGGCGTCGTCGATGATCTGGTTGATGTTCGCCCGGACGAGCGAGGAGATCCGGCCGAAGATGGTCTGCTTTGCCATTGCTGTGTCCCTTTCGTGGTTGGTTGTCTAGGTGGGTCTGACCGGTCAGAAGCGGCCGCCGCCGGAGAAGCCGCCGCCACCCCCGCCGCCCCCGCCGCCGAAGCCACCCCCGCCGCCGAACGACCCGCCGCCGAAGCCGCCCCCGCCGAAGCTGCCGCCCCCGTAGCTCCCGCCGCGACCGCCGAGCAGTCCGCCGAGGACGAGACCGGTGACGAGTCCGCCGAGCTGCGGACCGCCGCGACCGCCGCCCATGCCGCCCATGCCGCCGCCGGGCCACCCGGTGGTGTCGTCGTTCGCCTCGTCGATGGCCGCTGCCGCGTACTGCTCCGCGGCACGGGCGGCCTGCAGTGCCCGCTGCGGGTCGGTGGTGGCGAGGTCGAGGGCGTCGTCGAAGGCCCGCTCGGCCTCGGACAGACGGGTGCGTGCGGCGGGGCCGACGGCTCCGCGGTGCACGGTGATGAACTCGCGCGCCTGGCCGATCCGGGAACGGGCGTCCCGGAGGGCGGCGTCGAGGGCCTGGGTCGCGCGACGATGCTGCTCCTCGGCGGTGCGGGCGGTCGCGAGGGCGGCGTCGATGTCCGTGTTCGCCTTCGTGAGCGCGTCGACCGCCCCGACGGGGTCACGCGGGTCGACGTCGGCACGGAGGACCCGCTGCGCCCGCGCGACCGCGGCCGCGAGGTCGGGGCCGCCGGTGCGGAGGGTGGCGGCCGCGGCGACGTCGCCCTCGATGTCGGCGCGCATCGCCTCGGCACGCTCGGCGGCGTCGGCGAAGGTGCGCTCCGCTGCCGTGACGGCGCCGGTGAGCTGCTGCACCTGGGCCAGCGCGTGCTGCCCGTCCCGGACCGCGACGACGGCCTCGCCCCGGTCGCCCGCGGCGAGCGCCGTCCGAGCGGCACCGGCACGCTCGTCGGCGTACGCGAGCACCTGCTCGGCCTGGTCGACGTTGTCGGCGACGCTCGCGAGCGTCCGACCGGTGTACGCCGTCCGGACGCGCTCCAGCGCCGCACGGGCCGCGGCCACGGCGGCGGGAGCGGTCCCGAGGGCGGCGGTCAGCTCGGCGGCGGCGGTGTCGACGCCCGCTTCGAGCGAGCGCAGCTGGTCGAACGACTCGGTCTGCGACTCGATGGCCGCGTGCGCCTGCTCGCAGATGGCGATGATCTGGTTCGCCCACTCGGCGCGCTCCTGCGGCGTGTCCGGGACCTCGTCGTCGAGCTGCTGCTGGAGGGCGAAGGCCTTGCGGACCTCGCGCTTGGCGATCGACACGGTCTCGGCGAACGGGGCGGCGGCGTCCTCGCCGAACTGCGCCGCCGCGAAGCCGACCTCTTGTTCGGCCGTGCGCAGTTCGTCGTCGATCGTGACGAGGGCCCCACCGGCGCGTCGCTGGAGTTCGGCGAGGGACTGCTCCTGCTCGCGCCGGGCCGCGACGGTGCGCCGCCGGTTGCGGGCCCGGATGACGAGGACGGCGACGACCGCGGCCAGGACGGCGACACCGAGCAGCACCCACAGCCAGGTGAGGTCGGCGGGCTGCTGGCTCTGCTGGAGTCCGCCGGCGAAGGCCGTCGCCGCGGCGGCCCAGTCGCCCTGCTTGAGGCGGGGGAGCAGGTCGCCGTCGACCGCGCGCTCGACGTCGCTCGAGGTGATCGCCGTCTCGTTGGTCTGCTGGACGTCGTAGTTCCGCTCGTCGACCGCGACGGAGAGCAGGATGCTGTCGGTCTCGATCTGGTTCTGCTGCATGGTCGCGGCACCCCAGGCGGTGTGGTCGCTCGGGTCGGTGAAGGACGGCACGAAGACGACGAACAGCTGTGTCTGCGTCTCCTGGTACAGGTCCTGCACGGCCTGCTCGACGTCGGCCTGCTGGGCGTCGGTGAGGGCGTCCGCGTCGTCGAGGACGTACGCGCCGCTGAGGTCGACCGGCTCGGTGGCGTGCGCGGCCGGGACCGGGGCGACGACGAGCAGCGCGGCGACGGTGGCGGCGGTCGCGCCTGCCAGCAGACGCGCGAGCAGGGGACGTGGCGCCGCGTCGTCCCGGGCAGGCACCCCCGTCGACCCGGAGTCCGTCCTGACCTCGACCGTGCGCATCCGTCCTCCGTCCGTGGCCCTCGTCCAGCTGGTCCGTGGCCGTCGTCCGGAGTCTAGCCAGGCACCTCCTGGACGAGCCGGGGCTGTGGAGCGGGAGGGCGGGCCTGCGTCGGTTGTACCCCACCGGGATCGCCCGGGGCCCGCACACAGTGGACAGTGCTGCGGGCATGTCCCCCGAAACGGGGTAGAGTGGGTCTGAGCCAATGAAGGAAGGGGAGCAGCAATGGAGCGAGCGACCACCGCAGAAGTCGTCCCACTCGAGGACGGGTACCACCGCGTGTCCACGCCGGCGAGCGGCGTGATCGGGTTCGTGCGTGAGCGTGACGGACGGTACGAGGTCCTCCGCGGACGCGTGCGTCAGGCGACCCGGTCCGAGGGCCGGTACGCGACGATGAACGTCGCACTCATCGCCCTCACCCACGCCTGACCCGCAGGACGACAGCACGGCCCCGGTCGGTCCCGACCGGGGCCGTCGTCGTGCCCGCACCGGCCGTCCCACTGCGGACCGTAGGCTGCTCGCGTGGGTGAGTCGGGCCTCCAGACCGTGTCGGTGCGGGTGGCCGCCGCAGGGGCGTCGCGAACGGCCGACCGGGAGGCCCTGGTCGCGTTCGTCGCCGAGGTCACCCGATCGGACCCGGCCCTGGTCTCCGTGCAGCAGCGCTGTCCACACTGCGGTGCTGCGGACCACGGTCGGCCGGGAGCCCGGGTCGACGGTCGTCGGGTCGGCGTCGGTCTGGCGCGGACCTCGGGGATCGTCGTCCTCGCCGTCGGGCCGGCGTCGCTCGGTGTCGACGTCGAGCGGGCGTCCCGGGTGACGGCGGCCCCGCTCGACGCCTTCACCGCGGGGGAGCGGCACCGCGCGGTCGCGTCCGGACCGGAGTGCGCGGGGGTGCACCTCACCGCGTGCTGGACGGTGAAGGAGGCGGTGCTGAAGCGTGACGGACGGGGGCTCCGGGTCGATCCCGCACGCGTGGAGGCCGTCCTCGGACGAGTCGGCGACGGGCAGGTGGACCGCGCGCGGTTCGACGGGATGGAGCAGCTCGTCACGGTCGTCGTGCTCGACGCGGACCTGGTCGTGGCCGTCGCCGCGGGCGGTACTCCGGTCCGGGTCGAGGACCTCCGTGGACCGGGACCCCAGGACGGCGGGGACACCGGGACGACGCCGACGCCGCGACGGCACGGGCGCCAGGGCGGCGCCGTGTCAGGGCGGCGCCGGGGCTAGGGCAGCGGGGGGACGCCCGGTTCGTCGATCCAGGGTCCGAGCGCGCGCAGCACGTGCGCGGGGTCGGTGCCGGCGGCCGTCGCGAACGCGCCCACGACGTCTGGCGTCGTCACCGTGCCGTGGTGGTGCCGTCCGGTCACCGTGCGGAGACCGTCGGTGAAGGCAGCGTCGCCGATCGTCCGTCGCAGGGCGTGCAGGGCGAGCGCGCCGCGCTTGTAGACGCGGTCGTCGAACATGTCCCGGGCGCCGGGGTCCGCGACGACGAGGTCCTCCAGCTGGTCGAGCAGCCCGGCACGGTACGTCGCCGCCAGGTCGTCCGCGGTGGGGCCGCCGCGGTGCTCGGACCAGAGCCACTCGGCGTAGCAGGCGAAGCCCTCGTGCAGCCAGATGTCGCGCCACACGCCGAGCGTCACCGAGTTGCCGAACCACTGGTGCGCCAACTCGTGGGCGATGAGCCGGTCGGTGCCGTGCTCCCCGTCGACGTGGTTCCGCCCGAAGACCGCGAGGCCGTGCGCCTCGAGCGGGATCTCGAGCTCGTCGTCGGTCACCACGACGCCGTACTCGGCGAACGGGTACGGCCCGAACCGGTCGGTGAACAGGGCGATCATGTCGGGCACCTGGCCGAAGTCCGTCCTCACGGCGGCGGTCAGGTCGGACGGGTGGTGCACGGTGACCGGCACCGCACCGCCGCGCAGTTTCGTCGCGCGGTACCGACCGATCTGCACGGTGGCCAGGTAGGTCGCCATCGGCTCGGTGACGGCGTAGGTCCAGCGCGTGCCACGAGCAGTGCGCTCCCGGCCGAGCAGCGCGCCGTTCGCGATGACCTCGTACCCCGCTTCGCACGTCACCTCGATGCGGTAGGTCGCCTTGTCGTCGGGGCGGTCGTTGCAGGGGAACCACGACGGTGCGCCGACGGGCTGGCTCGCGACGATCACGCCGTCGGTCAGTTCCTCCCAGCCGAGCGTGCCCCAGGGGCTCCGGAGTGGTCGGGGTGCGCCGCGGTACCGCACGTGCACCGTGAACTCGTCGCCCGCAGCGATCGGTGCGGCGGGTGTCACGGTCGTCTTGTGGGTCCCGACCGAGACCTTCTTCGCGCGCACGCCGTCGACGTCGACCCGGTCGACGCTCAGCCCGTGCAGGTCGAGCACGACCTTCTCGAGCGGCTCGTCGGCGGTCGCGCTGATCGTCGCGGTCGCGTCGAGCCGGTTCGTGGCGACGCGGTAGTCGAGTCGCAGGTCGTGGTGGCGGGTCGTCCACCGCCGGTCGCCGCTGTGCGGGGTGTACGGGTCGGCGGTGGGGTCGGTCTGCTTCACGGTGCCGGTCAGTCTGCCACGGCGCCGACCGGCCCCGGGTGCTCGGCGCGCTCGCCGGACCCACTGGCGTCGCGTGGTCCGTCGGCGTCGCCGGACCCGCTCGCCCCGTCGTGCCCGGTGGTGGACGCCGCGGTGCGCCACGGCGGGTGCTCCCACGGGCTGATCGGGTTGCCGGCCCAGAGCGTGCCGCCCGGGACCTGCTCGCCGCGCATCACGAGCGAGGCGGGCCCGACGGTCGCTCCCGGGCCGATGCCGGCGGCGGGCAGGACCACACCGTGCGGCCCGAGCGTCGCGCCGGCGTCGAGCGTCACGGTGCCGAGCTGCATGACGCGGTCGTGGAACAGGTGCGTCTGCACCACGGTGCCGCGGGCGACGGTCGCCCCGTCGCCGATCGTGACGAGGTCGGCCTCCGGCAGCCAGTAGGTCTCGCACCAGACGCCGCGGCCGATCGTCGCACCGAGGCTCCGCAACCACGCCGCCAGGGCCGGGGTGCCGATGGCCTGCTCGGCGAACCAGGGGCGTGCGACGGTCTCGACGAAGGTGTCCTGCACCTCGTTGCGCCAGACGAACGACGACCAGAGCGGGTGCTCGGTGGCGGTGATGCGCCCGACGAAGGCCCACTTCGCCACTGTCGAGACGGCCGCCGCGACCGCACCGGCGGCGATGAGGACCGGGCCGGCGAGCAGCACCGTCCAGCCGAGCCCCACCGTGGTCCACAGGGCCAGGAAGGTGGCAGCGACGGCCACCCCGATCGCGGCGGACACCATGGGTGCCACGAGACGCAGCACCTCCCACGCGCCGCGGGCGACCTTCAGCCGGGTCGGCGGCCGGAACGTGCGCTCCTCGTCGAAGTGCGCCGCCGCCCGTCGGAGCCGGACCGGGGGACTGCCGAGCCACGAGGACCCGCGCTTGGCCTTCTTCGGCACGGCGGACAGCACCGCGACGAGGGCCTCGCGCGGCACCGACCGACCGGCGCCGGTCATGCCGCTGTTGCCGAGGAACGCCCGGCGGCCCACCTTCGACCGACCGATCCTCACCCGACCGCCGCCGAGCTCGTAGGTGGCGACCATGGTGTCGTCGGCCAGGAACGCCCCGGACGCGATCTGTGTCAGCGCGGGGATGAGCAGCACGGTGGAGATCTCGGTGTCCCGGCCGACCCGCGCGCCGAGCAGGCGGAGCCAGAGCGGGGTGACGAGGCTCGCGTACAGCGGGAACAGCAGCGTGCGGGCAGCGTCGAGGACCCGTTCGGTGCACCACACCTGCCACCCGGTCCGGGACCGCACGGGGTGCCGACCCTCGACGAGCCCGAGCCCGAGCAGCCGGACCGCGGCGACGACGAGGCCCGCGTACACGAGGCCCGCGACGACCGTGGCGAGCGGCACGCTCAGCAGCGTGGGGCCGACCGCGGCCCCGAGCGAGGTCGGGCGCCCGACGACGAGCGCCGCGACGGCCAGTCCGGCCGTGACGCCGACGACGGGGAGCCCGGCGACGGCGACCGACCCGGCCCCGTACGCGAGCAGCCACCGCTTCGGGGACGCGGGGCGGGCCTCCCGGCCGTGGCGTGCCGACCCGATGCGCTCGGCCGGCGAGCCCGCCCAGCGCTCACCCGCCGGGACCGCGCCGGCCACCGCCGAGCGGGCCTCGACCTCCGCGCCGTCGCCCACGTGTGCTCCGGGCATCAGGGTCGAGCGGCTGTGCACGACCGCGTCCGCGCCGACGTGTACGGGACCCAGGCGGAACACGTCGCCGTCCACCCAGTGTCCGGCGAGGTCCACCTCGGGCTCCACTGCGGCGCGCTTCCCGATCGTGAGCATCCCGGTGACCGGCGGCAGCGTGTGCAGGTCGACGTCCCGGCCGATCCTCGCACCGAGGGCCCGGGCGTAGTAGCTGATCCACGGGGCACCCGCGGTCGACGGACCGTCCACGGCCTCCGCGATCCGTTCCGCGAGCCAGACCCGGACGTGCACCGAGCCGCCGCGCGGGTGGTCGCCGGCACGGACCCCGGCCAGGAGCAGGCGGGCGGCGACGACCGTGATCGTCATCTTGCCGGCCGGGGTGACGAAGAGCACGAGGGCGATCACCAGGAGCGGCCAGGGCAGCACGGGCAGGAACGGCATCGTGGTGGCGTGCAGCACCGCCGCGACGAGTGCCGTCCAGCTCAGCAGGCGCAGCCCACGGAGCACCTGGAGCGGCAGGCCGAGCACCGTCAGGAGCAGCCCGGTGCGCGGCGGCACCGGCCGGACGTCCCGTCGTGCCGCCGCCACCGGCCCGGACGCGTCGAGCGCTGCCGCGAGTGCGCCGATCCGCGGGTGGTCGTAGACGTCGGCCACGGTGGTCGTGGGGTAGCGCTCGCGGACCGCCGACACGAGCTGCGCGGCGGTCAGGGAGCCGCCGCCGTGCGCGAAGAAGTCGTCGTCGACGTCGGCGACCGGGACACCGAGGATCGCCGACCACCGCTCGGCGATCCACGCGACGGTCGGCGGCAGGTCCGTCCCGATCGCGCCCGCGAGGGGCCACGGCAGCGCCGCCCGGTCGACCTTGCCGGACGTCCGCGTCGGCAGGGAGTCGACGACGGCGAGGAGCGGCACGAGCGCGGCGGGCAGTTCCTCGCGGAGACGGGTGTTCGCCGCGGCCGTGTCGACGACCGCGCCGGCGACCGGGGCGACGTAGCCGACGAGCACCTGGTTGCCCGCCGGGGTGCGCTGCACGACCGCGGCACCCGCGGCGACGTCGTCGAGGGACTGCAGGGCCGCGTCGATCTCGCCGAGTTCGATGCGCCGGCCGCCCAGCTTCACCTGGTCGTCGGCGCGACCCTGGAAGACGAGCCCCTCGGGGTCGTACCGGACCAGGTCGCCGCTCCGGTACGCCCGCTCCCACCCGAGCTGCGGGAAGGGCGCGTACTTCTCGGCGTCCTTCGCCGGGTCGAGGTACCGGCCGAGGCCGACGCCCCCGATGACGAGTTCGCCGACCTGCCCCGGCGCGACGCGCTGCCCCGCGGCGTCGACGACCGCGAGGTCCCACCCGTCGAGCGGCAGGCCGATCCGCACCGGGGTGCTGCCGTCGAGCAGGGCACCACACGCGACGACCGTCGCCTCGGTCGGGCCGTACGTGTTCCACACCTCGCGGTCCCGGGACGCGATGCGGGCGGCGAGCTCCGGCGGGCAGGCCTCACCGCCGAAGATCACCAGCCGCACGGACTCGAGCGCGTCGTCGGGCCACAGTGCCGCGAGCGTGGGGACGGTCGAGACGACGGTGATGCCGTGCGCGATGAGCCACGGGCCGAGGTCGACCCCGCTCTTCACGAGCGACCGGGGCGCCGGCACGAGGCAGGCACCGTGTCCCCAGGCGAGCCACATCTCCTCGCACGAGGCGTCGAACGCCACGCTGAGGCCCGCGAGCACCCGGTCGTCCGGACCGAGCGGCGCGGTCTGCAGGAACATCCGGGCCTCGGCGTCGACGAAGGCCGCGGCGGAGCGGTGGGTGACGGCCACGCCCTTCGGCACGCCGGTGGACCCCGACGTGAAGATGACCCACGCGTCGTCCTCGGTCGTGGGCGCCTCGGCGCTCGCCGCGGGGTCGGTGACCGGCAGCGGAGCGCCCTGGCGGTCGCGGAGCACACCGCCGGCACCGATGACGCCGACCACCCGTGCTTCGCCGAAGACGAGGGTGGCGCGTTCCTCGGGGTCGTCGGCGTCGACGGGGACGTAGGCGGCGCCGGCGGCGAGGACGGCGAGGATCGACACGGACAGGTCCCGGCCACCGGAGGGGATGCGGATCCCGACCCGGTCGCCGCGTCGGACGCCGTGGCGGGCGAGGTCGGCGGCGCGCTCCTGCACGAGGGCGAGGAGGCCGCGGTAGTCGAGCGCACCCTCCGGCGTCTCGAGGGCGAGGGCGTCGGGGTGTGCCTCGGCGGTGGCGGTGAGGACGTCGAGCAGGGTCCTGGCCGGTGCGGCGCGGTCCCCGCGGTCGAGTTCCTGCTGCGTGGAGGTCGTCACGCCGCGTGATCCTAGGGCCCGGAGGTGTCCTGCTCGGGAACGCACGTGGCCGCGACCACGGAGGGTCGCCGCGGCGGACGTCGTGCTGGTGCCCACGGGGGAAGGTGCCCGCAGCGGACGTCGTGCTGGTGCCCACGGGGGAAGGTCGCCGCAGGCGACGTCGCGCGCTGCCGACCGAGCGTAGCGAGGACGACAGCTTGCGCGGGGATGTGACTGTGCCCCCAGGAGGATTCGAACCTCCGCCCCTGCCTCCGGAGGGCAGTGCTCTATCCCCTGAGCTATGGGGGCCCGGGGTGTCACCAACCGTAGCAGGTCCGCGCCCGCCTCCTGAACGCCGGTGCGCCTCCCCGGGCGTGCCGTGTCGGACGGGAGGCTCCGCACCGGTCCGACACGGGCCTCCCGTCGGCCGTCGCGCCGGTCAGGGCGTCGGCGACCCGGTCGGCGCGGTCGCGTCCGGCGCGACCGCGTGCCGGACGGCGTCGACGACGGGCTGGGCGGTCCCGGGCTCGGTGAAGAGCGTCGAGCTGGTGTGGATCCAGTACGGACCGGCGAAGGCGTCGGCGCGACCGGTGCCGGAGCGGAGGGAGTAGTAGCCCTCCACCGTGTACGTGGGGACGGACCCGCCCTGCGCGAAGAGTGCGTCCTCGAGCTGTGTGATCTGCGCCGCGGGCAGGTGTGCCACGGCGACGGTCACGGTGACGTCCTCGTCCGCGGTGGACCGCCAGGTGCACACGCGACCGTCCTGGCCGGTGATCTGCGCGACGGCCGAACCCGATGCGGGACGCGGTGTCCGCACCCGCTCGAAATCCCGCCCGTAGACGGTGAACGTCGTCGCCGGCACGAGCTCGTCGCAGTCCTGCGGCACCGGACGGCCGACGCTCCCGGTGGTGGGGGAGGCGGAGGGGGCACCACCGCTCGTGCCCGAGCAGGCCGCGAGCACGAGCGCGGTGGGGACGACGAGTGCGGCGAGGCCGGACGCCCGGAGGCTGCGGGAGGTCATGACGGACCATGATGCTGCATCCCTCCCGGCGTGGTCCGGGTGGTCGCCGGGTGTCCCGGTAGACTCGATCGCCGTGACTCCTGCCGAACTCTCCGCCGCGTACCTGTCGATCCTCACGGGCATCGTCGAGCGCCGAGGCGCTGCCGACACCGTGACGGTCCAGGAGTCCCACGTGGCCCTGGAACGGCCGAAGAACCGGGCGCACGGCGACTGGGCGTCGAACGCGGCCATGCAGCTCGCGAAGCGCCTCGGGACCAACCCGCGCGAGCTCGCGACGGAGATCGCCGGCGAGCTGACCGAGCTCGACGGCGTGGACTCGGTCGACATCGCCGGGCCGGGCTTCATCAACATCACGCTCGAGGCCGCCGCGGCCGGCGAGGTCGCACGCACCGTGGTCGACCAGGGCGTGACCTTCGGGCACGGCGACCTCTACGACGGGGTCCGCATCGACCTCGAGTTCGTGTCGGCGAACCCGACCGGACCCATCCACATGGGCGGCGTGCGGTGGGCCGCGGTGGGCGACAGCCTGGCGCGCGTGTTCGAGGCGCAGGGCGGCCTCGTCACCCGCGAGTACTACTTCAACGACCACGGCAACCAGATCGACCGGTTCGCCCGCTCCCTCCTGGCGTCCGCGCTGGGGGAGCCGACGCCCGAGGACGGCTACGGCGGCGCGTACATCGGCGAGATCGCGGCCCGCGTGCTCGCGACGCTCGAGCCGGGTGTCGACGTCACGGGCATGCCGCGCGACGAAGCGCAGGAACTGTTCCGGCGCGAGGGCGTCGAGTTCATGTTCACGGACATCAAGCGCTCGCTGCACGACTTCGGCGTCGACTTCGACGTCTTCTTCCACGAGAACTCGCTGCACGAGTCGAAGGCGGTCGACCGCGCGATCGCCCGGCTGCAGGAGCAGGGCCGGATGTACGAGGCGGACGGCGCCCTCTGGCTCCGGACGACCGACTTCGGCGACGACCGCGACCGCGTGGTCATCAAGTCGGACGGCGAACCCGCGTACATCGCCGGCGACCTCGCCTACTACCTCGACAAGCGCGAGCGCGGCTTCGAGCGGAACCTCATCATGCTCGGCGCCGACCACCACGGCTACGTCGGCCGGATGATGGCCATGTGTGCGGCGTTCGGTGACGAGCCGGGCGTGAACCTCGAGATCCTCATCGGCCAGCTGGTGAACCTGCTCAAGGACGGCCAGCCGCTCCGGATGTCGAAGCGCAACGGCACCGTCGTGACGATGGAGGACCTCGTCGACGCCGTGGGCGTGGACGCCGGCCGGTACGCGCTCGTGCGGTTCGCGAGCGACACGGCGATCGACATCGACCTCGACCTGCTCACCAAGCGCACGAACGACAACCCGGTGTTCTACGTCCAGTACGCCCACGCCCGGACGCAGTCCGTCGCCCGGAACGCCGCGGCGTCCGGCGTGGACCGCTCGGTGTTCGACGCGTCGCTGCTCACCCACGAGTCCGAGAGTGCCCTCCTCGGCGCGATCGCGGAGTACCCGCGGGTGGTCCGCCAGGCCGCGGAGCTCCGGGAACCGCACCGGATCGCCCGGTACATCGAGCAGCTCGCCGGCCTGTACCACCGCTGGTACGACTCCTGCCGCGTCACGCCGCTCGGTGACGAGCCGGTGTCGGACCTGCACCGCACCCGTCTCTGGGTGAACGACGCCACGGGCCAGGTGGTCCGGAACGGCCTCGGTCTGCTCGGCGTCAGCGCGCCCGAACGGATGTAGCGGTGACGTCCGCACCCGCCACCGGTCGGGGTCGGAAGCGCCGGGGCCGGAAGCGTCGGGGCCGGACGCTGGCGATCGTGCTGGTCGTCGTGCTCCTGCTCCTGGCGGTCGTCGTCGTGGTCGCCGAGTTCGTCCTCCGCGGGGTCGTCGACCGGACGATCGCGGACCAGGTCGAGCAGTCGCTGCCCGACGGCACGACCGGGACGGTGGACGCGCACGTGGACGGCGTCGTCATCCCGCAGCTGCTCGGCGGGACCTTCGACCGGGTGCACATCTCCTCGGACCGGTTGACGGTGGCGGGCATCCCGCTCGCGGCGGACGTGACCGCGCGCGACCTGCCGGTGGACGGCCAGGGCGCCGTGCACGACGTCGACGGCACGGTCCGGCTCGCGGCCGGGGCGGTCAAGGACCTGGCGGCCTACTCACCGCTGTTCGAACGACTCCGGCTCATCGACGGCGGCGTCGAGCTGCGGGGCACCACCTCGGTGCTCGGCTTCGACATCGGCTACGCGGCGGACGGCTCGGTCGCGGTGCAGTCCGACGGTCGGGGCGTCACGATCACGCCCGAGACCGTCCGCATCACCAACTCCTCGCTCGGGTTGGACCTCGACGACATCCCGGGCGTCTCGGACGTGCCCGTCCCGGTCTGCACGGCGCAGTTCCTGCCGGAGCAGCTCCGGGTCCGGTCGCTCCGGGTGACGGAGTCGGCGGCGACGGTGCGCGTCACCGCGGACGAACTCCCGCTCAGCGAGGACGGCCTGCGCACCACCGGCCGCTGCTGAGGACCCCGCGGGCGACGAGCGTCACATGCGCCGGGAGGCCCGTCCCGGCCGGATAGGATCGGGTCCCGTGAGCGAGAACCCCCTTGCGCCGCCGCGGCTGCGGTTCCCGACGGACGCGTCCGAACTCGTCGACCGCATCTGGCCCGCGTCCGCGACGCGGACCGACGACGGCATGCTGGCGATCGGCGGTGTCGCCGCGGACGCACTCGTGGCGCAGTACGGCTCACCCCTGTACGTCGTCGACGAGCGTGACGTCCAGTCGCGCGCCGTCCGCGTACGGAACGCCTTCACCGACGCCTTCTCGCGGATCGGGACCCGGGCGCACGTCTACTACGCGGCCAAGGCCTTCTGGACGACGCACGTCGCCCGGTGGATGGCCGACGCCGACCTCCGTCTCGACGTCTGCACGATGGGGGAGATCGCCGTCGCGCTGGCCGCGGGCGTCGACCCGGCGCTGATGGGCTTCCACGGCAACGACAAGTCCGACGCAGAACTCGAGCGCGCGGTGTCGATCGGGCTCGGCACGGTCGTGCTCGACAGCCACGAGGAGATCGGCCGCGTCGCCCGCATCGCCGCCGAGGCCGGTGTCGTGCAGCGCGTGCGCATCCGGATCAACAGCGGGGTGCACGCCTCGACCCACGAGTTCCTGGCCACCGCACGCGAGGACCAGAAGTTCGGCATCCCGCTGTCCGAGGCCGTGCAGGCGGCGGCGGCCGTCCGTGCCGAGCCGTCCCTGGCGTTCGTGGGGCTGCACTCGCACATCGGGTCGCAGATCTTCGACGACAGCGGTTTCCGCGAGGCCGCCCGCCGGCTGATGGACGTGCACGCCACGCTCGTCGCCACCGGTCCGGTGCCGGAACTCAACCTCGGCGGCGGTTGGGGCATCGACTACACCGAGGCGGACTCGGCCCTCGCGCCCGAGGACGTCGCGGACGCCCTCGCCGCGATCGTCGCAGAGGAGTGCGCGTCCCGCGGCATCCCGGTGCCGGAGGTCGCGGTGGAGCCCGGCCGCTACATCGTCGGCCCGCCCGGCGTCACGCTGTACCGCGTCGGCACGATCAAGCCCGTCACGGTCGAGACGGACGAGGGCACGTCGGCGACGCGCACCTACGTGTCGGTCGACGGCGGCATGAGCGACAACGTGCGGCCGGCGCTGTACGGCGCTGACTACACCGCACGCCTCGCCCGGACGTCGGACGCCGACCCGGTGCTGACCCGTGTCGTCGGGAAGCACTGCGAGAGCGGTGACGTCGTGGTCCACGACGAGTACCTCCCCGGCGACGTGCAGCGGGACGACCTGCTCGCGGTGGCCGCGACCGGTGCCTACTGCTGGAGTCTCGCGAGCAACTACAACCACGTCGGTCGTCCGCCGGTCGTCGCGGTGGCGGACGGCACGGCCCGTATCCTCGTGCGTGGCGAGACCGTCGACGACCTCCTCGCCCGTGACACCGGCGTCGCGCCGGTGCTTGACACCGGTGCCGCACGCTGACCACCCGACCCGGAGAGACACCCACCCGATGATCGAATACCGCAACGTCCGCGTCGCGCTGCTGGGAGCCGGCTCGGTCGGTTCCCAGGTCGCCCGACTCCTGCTCGAGCACGGCGAGGAGCTCGCGACCCGGGCCGGCGCCGGTCTGGAGCTGGTCGGGATCGCCGTCCGCGACGTCGAGGCGCAGCGGGACGTCGACCTGCCGCGTGACCTCTTCACGACGGACGCGGAGTCGCTCATCCTCGGGGCCGACATCGTGGTCGAGCTCATCGGCGGCATCGAGCCGGCGCGCACCCTCGTGCTGCAGGCCCTGCAGTCCGGGGCGGACGTCGTCACCGGCAACAAGGCGCTGCTCGCCACGCACGGCCCGGAGCTCTTCGCCGCCGCCGAGCAGGTCGGCGCACAGCTCTACTACGAGGCCGCCGTCGCCGGCGCGATCCCGATCATCCGACCGCTGCACGACTCGCTCGCGGGGGACCGCATCGAGCGGATCATGGGCATCGTCAACGGCACGACCAACTTCATCCTCGACCTGATGGACCGCGAGGGCGCGACCTTCGACGACGCACTGGCGACCGCGACGGAGCTCGGGTACGCCGAGGCCGACCCGACCGCCGACATCGAGGGCTACGACGCCGCGCAGAAGGCGGCGATCCTCGCGTCGCTCGCGTTCCACACCTCGGTCCCGCTCGCCGCCGTGCACCGCGAGGGCATCACCTCGGTGACGATCGAGCAGGTCCGCGCCGCCCGCAAGGCCGGCTACGTCGTGAAGATCCTCGCCACGTGCGAGCGCCTCACCGACGCCGAGGGTCGCGAGGGCGTCAGCGCCCGCGTCTACCCCGCGCTCGTGCCCGAGTCGCACCCGCTCGCGAGCGTGCACGGGGCGAAGAACGCGGTGTTCGTCGAGGCCGAGGCCGCCGGCGACCTCATGTTCTACGGCGCCGGCGCCGGCGGGGTGGAGACGGCCTCCGCGGTCCTCGGTGACCTCGTGTCCGCCGCCCGTCGCCACGTCATCGGCGGTCCGGGTGTCGCGGAGTCGACGCAGTCGGCACTGCCCGTCTTCCCGATCGGGACGGTGCGGACCCGCTACCAGATCGCGCTGCACGTGTCGGACGCCCCCGGCGTGCTGTCGACCGTCGCCGGGGTGCTCGCGGCGCACGGCGTCAGCGTCGAGACCGTCGAGCAGACCACCACGGGTGCCGTCGAGGGGACCGCGACGCTCGTCATCGGCACGCACCTCGCCCGTGAGGCCGACCTGGCCGACACCGTCGTCGCGCTCCGCGGCGAGGACGTCGTCATCGACGTGACCAGCGTGCTGCGCGTCGTCGGCGCCTGACGCGACCCCGAGCCTCCCGACCGCCCAGCCGACCCAGACCAGACCGCCCCACCGGACAGAGAGAGAAGCCTGATGGCCCACCAGTGGCAGGGAGTCCTGCGCGAGTACGCCGACCGACTCGACGTGACCGACGCGACCCCGATCGTGACGCTCGGTGAGGGCGGCACCCCGCTCATCCCGGCGCGACGACTCTCCGAGCGCACCGGCGCCCAGGTGTATGTGAAGTACGAGGGCATGAACCCGACCGGCTCCTTCAAGGACCGCGGCATGACGATGGCGATCTCGAAGGCCGTCGAGCACGGGGCGAAGGCCGTCATCTGCGCCTCCACCGGCAACACGAGCGCCTCGGCGGCCGCGTACGCCACGCACGCCGGCATCACCGCCGCGGTGCTCGTGCCCGAGGGCAAGATCGCGATGGGCAAGCTGAGCCAGGCCGTCGCGCACGACGCGCAGCTGCTGCAGGTGCAGGGCAACTTCGACGACTGCCTCGACATCGCGCGGGACCTGTCGGCGAACTACCCGGTGCACCTGGTCAACTCGGTCAACAACGACCGCATCGAGGGGCAGAAGACCGCCGCGTTCGAGGTCGTCGACGTCCTGGGGGACGCGCCGGACTTCCACTTCCTGCCGGTCGGCAACGCGGGCAACTACACCGCGTACTCGCGCGGGTACCGCGAGGACGTCGGCTCGGGCCGTTCGTCGCGGATGCCGCGGATGTTCGGCTTCCAGGCAGCCGGCTCGGCCCCGATCGTGCACGGTGAGGTCGTCCGGCACCCGGAGACCATCGCCTCGGCGATCCGGATCGGCAACCCGGCGTCGTGGCAGCCCGCGCTCGAGGCCCGGGACGAGACCGACGGCTACTTCGGTGCGATCTCCGACGAGGCGATCCTCGCTGCGCACCACATCCTCTCGGCCGAGGTCGGCGTCTTCGTCGAGCCGGCGTCGGCCATCGGCGTCGCCGGGCTCCTCGAGCGCGCCGACGCGGGCGTCGTCCCGAAGGGCGCGACCGTCGTCATCACGGTGACGGGCCACGGCCTGAAGGACCCGCAGTGGGCGCTCCGCACGCAGGACGGCGGCGAGGTCGCCCCGACCAGCGTGCCCGTGGACACCGCCGCGATCGCGGACGTGCTCGGACTGGTCAGCGCGCGGTGAGCGTCGACCGCTCGTCCGGACCGGGGGAGGGCGCGACCGCCCTGGAAGCTGTACCGGCCGGACGGGCGGTCCGGGTGCGCGTCCCGGCGACCTCCGCGAACCTCGGCCCGGGGTTCGACTCCCTCGGACTCGCGCTGTCGCTCTACGACGAGGTCGACGTCCGCGTCCGGCCCGAGCCGGGCGCGACCGTGACGATCGTCGGCGTCGGCGCCGGTGAGGTGCCGACCGACGACACGAACCTGGTCGTCCGGGCCGTCCGCCGTGGTTTCGAGCACGCCGGCGTCCCGCAGCCCGGGCTCGAGCTGCACGCCACGAACGCCATCCCGCACGGCCGCGGCATGGGGTCGTCCGCCGCCGCGATCGTCGCCGGGCTGATGGCCGCGCGTGGGCTCCTCGCCGGAGTGGTCGACCTCGACGCGTCCACGCTGCTGAGCCTCGCCACCGAGATGGAGGGGCACCCGGACAACGTCGCCCCCGCGCTCTTCGGTGGTCTGACGATCGCGTGGATGACCGCCGACGGCCCGGCGTACAAGCGGTTGCTCGTGCACCGCGGGGTGTCGCCCGTCGTCTTCGTCCCGACGTCGACGCTCTCGACGAAGCTCGCGCGGTCCCTGCAGCCGATGACGGTGCCGCACGAGGACGCCGCCTTCAACGTCTCGCGGTCGGCACTGCTCGTGGCGGCGCTCATCCAGAGCCCGGAACTGCTGCTCGCGGCCACCGAGGACCGGCTCCACCAGGCCTACCGCGCGAGCGCGATGCCCGAGACGGACGCCCTGATCGGGCTCCTCCGGCAGCACGGTCTGGCGGCCGTCGTCTCGGGCGCCGGGCCGAGCCTCCTGGTGATGGGGAGCGACCCGGCACAGCGGCTCGCGGCGGCCGGACTGGTCGAGCGACACGCCGAGTCCACCTGGCGTGCGCTCATGCTGGCCGTCGACCTCGGTGGTGCTACAGTGAAGCCGCACCCGACGCTCGAAGCCGAACTCGCGGAGGCGTCGACCACCCCAGGTCGACCGCCACGCTGATCCGGTGCGTGGGGCACTCTCTCCAGATCACCGTTCCCGGTCCGTCGTCTGAACGACGGCCGTTGCACATCCGCGACGGGAACGGTGGAAACTCTCCGCGTTCTGCGGTCGGAAGGAACCATCAGCATCGTGACCGACGTCACCACCTCCACCGGTTCGGTGGAGATCCCCACTGACCTGCGCGCGCTCCGTCTCCCGGAGCTCCAGCGCATCGCCTCGTCCCTCGGCATCACCGGGCTCTCGAAGCTCCGCAAGGGCGACCTCATCGCCTCGATCGAGGACAAGCGTCCGGCCGAGGCGCCCGCCACGGTCACGCCGACCCTCGACGGTGCCGGCACCGGCACCCCGGTCGCGGACACCACCGAGCAGGTCGCTGCCGCGGAGCCCGTGCAGCAGGCGCCGGCGGAGCGCGACGAGCAGCCCGCCGCACCGGTCGCCGAAGCCCCGGCCCGCGGTCGCCGCAACCGCCGTGCCTCCTCCGGTGGCACCGTCAGCGCCGAGCCGACCGCCGCGGCCTCGCACACGAACGCCGGCCACACCGGCACCGAGGACCTCCTCGCCGGGCTGGACCAGGTCCGCGCCGAGAAGGACGCGCAGGAGGCCGCCCAGACCGGTCAGCGTCGTGGTCGCGGTCGCGACCGCCAGGCGCAGCAGGCCGACGGCCAGGAGGCCCGGGGCGCCACCGCGGAGGTCCAGGTCCCGGCCGCGGACGCCGCCGAGCAGGGCGACCAGGACGTCGCGCAGCAGAACGAGGGCCAGCAGGCCGACCAGTCCGACCAGGGCGACCAGGCCGAAGGCGGCGCTCGTCGCGGTCGTCGCAGTCGCGGTCGTGGTCGTGGTCGCGGTCAGAACGGCGACCAGGCCGAGCAGAACGGCCAGCAGCCCGAGGCGGACAAGGCCGAGCCGAAGCAGCAGCAGAACGGCAAGCAGCAGAACGCCGACAAGGGCGAGCAGAAGCAGAACGGCCAGCAGAAGCAGGCCGACCAGCAGCGTGGCGACCAGCAGCGTGGCGACCAGCAGCGCGGCGACCAGCAGCGTGCCGACCAGCAGCGCGCCGCCGAGCAGGAGGCCGAGAACGGTCGGACCCGTCGCCAGCGTGACCGCAAGCGTGGTCGCGGCGGCCAGAACGACGAGTTCGAGCCCGAGGTCACCGAGGACGACGTCCTCATCCCGATCGCCGGCATCCTCGACGTCCTCGACAACTACGCGTTCGTGCGCACCACCGGCTACCTGCCGGGGCCGGAGGACGTCTACGTCTCCCTCGGTCAGGTGAAGAAGTACCACCTGCGCAAGGGCGACGCGGTCGTCGGCGCGATCAAGCAGCCGCGGAACGACGAGCAGCAGAGCCGTCAGAAGTACAACGCGCTCGTCAAGATCGACACGATCAACGGTCAGACCGCCGACGAGGCCGCGGCCCGGGTCGACTTCCAGGACCTCACCCCGCTGTACCCGAACGAGCGCCTGCGCCTCGAGACGGAGCCCGCGAAGATCTCCACCCGGATCATCGACCTCGTGTCGCCGATCGGCAAGGGCCAGCGCGGTCTCATCGTCTCCCCGCCGAAGGCCGGCAAGACCGTCGTCCTGCAGGCGATCGCGAACGCCGTCTCGAAGAACAACCCCGAGGCCCACCTCATGGTCGTCCTGGTGGACGAGCGTCCCGAAGAGGTCACCGACATGCAGCGCACGGTGAAGGGCGAGGTCATCGCCTCGACCTTCGACCGTCCCGCCGAGGACCACACCACGGTCGCCGAGCTCGCCATCGAGCGTGCGAAGCGCCTCGTCGAGCTGGGCCACGACGTCGTCGTGCTGCTCGACTCGATCACCCGACTGGGCCGCGCGTACAACCTGGCCACGCCGCCGTCGGGTCGCGTGCTCTCCGGTGGCGTCGACTCCGCCGCGCTCTACCCGGTCAAGCGCTTCTTCGGCGCCGCCCGCAACATCGAGAACGGCGGCTCGCTGACCATCCTCGCCACGGCGCTCGTCGAGACCGGGTCGAAGATGGACGAGGTGATCTTCGAGGAGTTCAAGGGCACCGGCAACATGGAGCTCCGCCTCAACCGGCACCTCGCCGACAAGCGGATCTTCCCGGCCGTCGACATCAACGCGTCCGGCACCCGTCGCGAGGAGCAGTTGCTCTCCGCCGACGAGGTCGCGATCACCTGGCGTCTCCGTCGGGCCCTCGCCGGGCTCGACCCGCAGCAGGCGCTCGACGTCGTCCTCCGGAACCTCAAGGAGACGCAGTCGAACGTGGAGTTCCTCGTCCAGATCCAGAAGTCGGTGCCGGCGACCAACGGTCACCACGGCAGCGGCCACCAGGAGTAACGCGTGTTCGAGTCGGTGGCAGGGCTGCTGGCGGAACACGAGGAACTGACGCAGCAGCTGTCGGACCCCGCGCTCCACGCCGACCCGGCCCGCGCCAAGAAGGTCAACCGGCGGTACGCCGAGCTGAGCCAGATCAAGGCCGCGTACGAGGGCTGGCAGGCGGCGGGGGACGACCTCGCCGCCGCCCGCGAGCTCGCGCGCGAGGACGAGGCGTTCGCGGACGAGGTCCCGGGGCTCGAGGAGCAGCTGGCGGAGCGCCAGGAGCGCCTCCGCCGGCTCCTCATCCCGCGCGACCCCGACGACGGCCGTGACGTCATCATGGAGATCAAGGGCGGCGAGGGCGGCGAGGAGTCCGCGCTGTTCGCGGCCGACCTGCTCCGCATGTACTCGCACTACGCCGAGGGCAAGGGCTGGAAGGTCGAGATGCTCGAGCGCACCGAGTCCGACCTCGGTGGCTACAAGGACGTGCAGGTCGCGATCAAGTCGAACGCGACCGACCCGTCGCAGGGCGTGTGGGCACACCTCAAGTACGAGGGCGGTGTGCACCGCGTCCAGCGCGTCCCGGCGACCGAGTCGCAGGGGCGCATCCACACGTCGACGACCGGCGTGCTCGTCTTCCCCGAGGTGGACGAGCCGGAGGAGGTCGAGATCAACCAGAACGACCTGAAGATCGACGTGTACCGCTCCTCCGGTCCCGGCGGACAGTCGGTCAACACGACGGACTCCGCGGTCCGCATCACGCACCTCCCGACGGGGATCACGGTCGCGATGCAGAACGAGAAGTCGCAGCTGCAGAACCGCGAGGCCGGCATGCGCGTCCTGCGGGCCCGCATCCTCGCGCGCCAGCAGGAGGAGCGTGACGCGATCGCCTCCGACGCCCGCAAGTCGCAGATCCGCGGGATGGACCGTTCGGAGCGCATCCGGACGTACAACTTCCCGGAGAACCGGATCGCGGACCACCGCACCGGCTACAAGGCGTACGACCTCGACCGTGTCATGAACGGCGCACTCGAACCGGTCGTGCAGTCCGCCATCCAGGCCGACGAAGAGGCGCGCCTGGCCGCCCTCGGCGACCAGGACGCCTGATCGGCGTGTCCGGCCGGGAGGCCCGCCCCACCTCGGGTCCCCAGCCCGCGTTCGCCGCCGACCGGCTCCTGCGCGAGGCGGCAGCGGCCCTGGCCGCGGCAGGCGTCCCGACGCCGCAGGTCGACGCGGAACTCCTGTTGGCCTGGGCGACGGACACGTCGCGGGGTGCCGTGCAGGCGCGTGCGATGACCGGGGGAGCGATCGCCGAGGGACACGTCGAGCGCTTCCGGCACGCCGTCGCCCGTCGCGTCACCCGTGAACCGCTCCAGCACGTCACCGGCGAGGCGCACTTCCGCGCGCTGACCCTGTCGGTCGGCCCGGGCGTGTTCGTCCCGCGGCCGGAGACCGAGTCGGTCGTCCAGTTCGGCATCGACGCGCTCCGGGCGACCGCGGTGCCCGAGCCGATCGCCGTCGACCTCGGGTCCGGGAGCGGTGCGATCGCCATCGCGATGGACACCGAGGTGGCGAACGCCGTGGTGTACGCCGTCGAACGCTCGCCCGAGGCCCTGCCCTGGACGCGTCGCAACGTGGACGCACACGGCGGGACGGTGCACCTCGTCGAGGGCGACCTCGCCGACGCGCTGCCGGAGCTCGACGGCCGGGTGTCGGTCGTCGTGTCGAACCCGCCGTACGTGCCCGACGACGCGGTCCCGATCGACCCCGAGGTCCGCGACCACGACCCGGCGCTCGCGCTGTACGGCGGACCGGACGGGCTCGACGCCGTGCGGGCCCTGACCGAGACCGCGTGGCGCCTGCTCGTGCCCGGCGGACTGCTCGTCGTCGAGCACGCCGAGCAGCAGGGCGCCGGCGTCCGCGCGGTGCTCGCCGGCCGGGGCTTCCGGTCCCCGGAGACGCACGTCGACCTCACCGGACGCGACCGCACGACCACCGCGACGCGCTGACCGGCGTGTGCCGGGCGGCGGCTCCTAGACGACCGGTGCCGTCTCGTGGGCCGCGACGAACGTCCGCACCGCACCCCGCAGGTCGGTGTCGTGCTCGACGAGCACGGCGGTGATGCCGACGCTCCGTGCCCCGGCGACGTTCTCGGGCATGTCGTCGGCGAAGAAGGTGCGCTCGGCCGGGACACCGTGGTGGGCGAGCACGCGCCGGAACACCTCCGGATCGGGCTTCCGTGCGCCGAACGCGCTCGTGGTGTCCAGGTGCTCCTCGAACAGCGGCGGCAGCGACGGGACCCATTCGTGCAGCCACCGACCGGCGAGCGGACCGTTGTTGGTGAGCAGCGCGACCCGACCGTGCTGCTTGGCGATCCGCACCGCCTCGACCCGGTCCGGCAGCTCGGTCATCGCCGCTCCGCGGACGCGTGCCCACTCCGTCTCGGGGACCGGGCACCCCATGGCCTCCTCGAAGGCGGCGAGGTAGGCGTCGGCGTCCGCGAAGTGCCCGGCCTCGGCCCGCTGCTCGTTCCCGGTGTCCCACCAGCGGCGGCGGAGCTCGGTGAAGTCGTGCCCGGTCAGCTCGGTCAGCCCGGCCATCCGGGTCGTCCAGTCGTAGCGGACGAGGACGTCGTCCATGTCGAAGAGGAACAGGAGTGGGGGCGCGGGCGTCTCGTTCACGATGCCTCCTATCCTCGCGCACTATCATCGTGCAGGTCATGGCTTCCCGATACGACTGTTCCGACCCCGACGGGCTCCTGACCGGCATGCGGCTCGCACGGACCGCCCTCGGTCGGGGCGAACTCGTCGTCGTGCCCACCGACACCGTCTACGGCGTCGCGGCGGACGCGTTCAGCGCCTCGGCCGTGCAGCGCCTGCTCGACGCGAAGGGCCGGACGCGGCAGTCGCCGCCGCCGGTGCTCATCCCGGGCGTCGCGACGCTCGACGCGCTCGCCAGCGAGGTCCCCGAGCCGGTGCGCCAGCTCGTCGATGCGTTCTGGCCCGGTGGTCTCACCGTGATCCTCCGTGCGCAGCCGTCGCTCGACTGGGACCTCGGTGAGACGCGGGGGACCGTCGCGCTCCGGATGCCGGACTCGCGCATCGCCCTCGAGCTCCTGCGCGAGGTCGGTCCGCTCGCGGTCTCCTCGGCGAACTCCACCGGCGACCCGGCCGCGATGGACGTCGACGACGCCGAGCGCATGCTCGGTGACAGCGTCGCGGTCTACCTCGACGGCGGAGCGCTGGCGCCGCACGACGGTGCTGCAGCGTCGACCGGTTCCACCATCGTGGACGCGACCGGTCTGTCCGCGGGGGAGGGCCTCCGCATCGTCCGCCACGGTGTGATCCCGGACGACGAGATCAGACGGGTCGTCGGGGACGACCTCGTCCGGTGAAGTTCTACCTGCTCGCGGGGGTCATCTCGGCGGTCGTGAGCTTCCTCGTCAGTTGGCTCGTGTGGAAGCTCGGGATCAAGTACAAGTGGTACCCGAAGGTCCGTGAGCGAGACGTGCACCGGACGCCCACCCCGCGTCTCGGGGGCATCGCGATGTTCCTCGGCGTGATCGTCTCCCTGCTCTGCGCGTGGTTCCTCTTCCCGGCGATCGCGGGACAGGACTACTTCCGGCTCGTGTTCGGCGAGCCGGGGCGGGTGATCGCCGTCCTGGCGGGCGCGACCATCATCGTCGTGCTCGGCGTCGCGGACGACATCTGGGACCTCGACTGGATGACGAAGCTCGCCGGACAGATCATCGCCGCGGGGATCCTCGCCTGGCAGGGCGTCGCGATCGTCTCGCTGCCGATCGGCAACACGCTCGGTGTCGGCTCGTCCTACATGAGCCTCATCTTCACGGTGCTCGCGGTCGTGCTCGTCATGAACGCGGTGAACTTCATCGACGGGCTCGACGGACTCGTGGCCGGTGTCGCGATCATCGCGGGCGGGGTGTTCTTCCTCTACACGTTCTTCATCAACCGCGTGGTCGTGGAGACGGAGTTCTTCTTCAACCTGCCGTCGCTGCTCACCGCGGTGCTCGTCGGGGCCTGCGCCGGGTTCCTCGTGCTCAACTGGCACCCCGCGAAGCTCTTCATGGGGGACGCCGGCGCGCTGCTGGTCGGGTTCCTGATGGCGACGAGCGCGGTGTCGATCACGGGCAACATCGACCCCGCAGCCGTCCGGACCCGGACCGACCTGCTGCCGGCGTTCATCCCGATCCTGCTGCCGTTCGCCATCCTCGTCGTGCCGATCCTCGACTTCGGCCTGGCCGTGATCCGACGGGTGAGCGCCGGGAAGTCGCCGTTCTCCGCGGACCGGAAGCACCTGCACCACCGCCTGCTCGACATGGGGCACTCGCACTTCCACGCGGTGCTCATCTTCTACGCGTGGACGGCCGTGGTCGCCTTCGGCTGCCTGCTCTTCCTCTTCGTGAACTGGTGGTGGGTCGCGGCGTTCGTCGCGGTCGGCTTCACGGTGTGTGCCATCGTGACGTTCGCCCCGCTCGGACGGAAGCGCGTCGAGATCGCGGCGCAGACCACCGCGTCCGCCGGTGCGCCGTTCGACGCCAGCTACGACCCGCTCGACCGTGCCGCCTCCGTCCGGGACCCGCGACCGCGGCCCCGGCCCCGCTCGACCCCTGGAGACCCATCGTGACCGCACCGAACGCGCTCGACCACGTCCGGCCGGTGTTCCGCCGCATCCTCGTGCAGGGTGCCGGCCTCGCCGCCGCCCTCGCGCTCGTCGGCGGTGTCGTCGGGTGGTTCGTCGCCGGTGGCCCCGGCTTGACCGGCGGACTCATCGGCGCCGTGACGAGCGTCGTCTTCTGCGGTCTGACCGCGGTGAGCGTCCTCCTCGCGATCCGGTTCTCGGGCGGACAGATGGTCTCCGGTGCGTTCTTCGGCACCATCATGGGGACGTTCCTGGTCAAGTTCGTGCTCTTCATCGTCGTCCTCGTCGCGCTCAAGGACCGGGACTGGGTGGACACCCCGGTGTTGGCCGTCGCGATCATCGTCGGCGTCATCGGGTCGCTCGTGATCGACGTCACGGTCATCGCGCGGTCCCGGGTCCCGATCGGGGTGTCCCTCCCCGGAGACCGGACGGACGCTGGGGATCGCGACCCGGCTGCCTGAGAGCCCGAGAAGCCGCGCACACCTGATACGCTTCTGGAGCCCGCTGCCGGAGCACGAGCTCGGACGGGCAAGCCTCCACTTCAGTCCACCTCCGCGTGCCATGCGTGCGCGCCCCGACACAGGAGACAGCGCTGCTATCCCACGCTCTTCCCCTGTCCCTCATCGCTGCGGGTAACCCCGTCGCGGCGGGGAGCAGCAAGGCCGCCGAGTTCCATGGTCCGTCGATCAACGAGTTCTTCCCGGACCCGATCTTCTTCGCCGGTACTGCGTTCGAGATGGACCGCATCGTCCTCATCCGCTTCTTCGCGGTGGCCGTGCTCCTCGTCTTCGCGTTCGCCGGAACCCGCGCGCTCAAGCTGGTCCCCAACCGTGGACAGGCCTTCATCGAGTACGCCTTCGACGTCGTCCGTCGCAACACCTTCGACAACCTGGGTGAGAAGGACGGCAAGCGCTTCCTGCCGCTCCTCGCGACGATCTTCTTCGGCGTCCTGTTCATGAACCTCACGGGTCTCGTCCCGTTCATGAACATCGCCGGCACCAGCCGCATCGCGATGCCGATGATCCTGGCGATCGTCGCGTACGTCGCCTTCATCTACGCGGGCCTGCGCAAGCACCCGGGCACGTTCCTCCGGAACTCGCTCTTCCCGCCCGGTGTCCCGTGGTTCCTGTACATCATCGTGACGCCGATCGAGCTCGTCTCGACCTTCGTGCTCCGGCCGATCACGCTGACGCTGCGACTCCTGATGAACATGGTCGTCGGACACCTGCTCCTCGTCCTGTTCTTCTCGGCGACCTGGTTCTTCTTCTTCGACGCGGAGAGCCTCTTCAAGCTGTTCGGTGTCGGGACGCTCGCGTTCGGCATCGCCTTCAGCTTCTTCGAAGTCCTCGTCGGGTTGCTCCAGGCGTACGTCTTCATGCTGCTGACGGCCGTCTACATCCAGCTCGCGCTGGCTGACGAGCACTGACACCCTTCTGACCCCCTACGGGGCCGGCGACCGTCGGACCCGCACCTCGAAAGGAAAACACGTGGACGCAACGACCGTTCTCGCGGAGATCAACGGCAACATCGCGACGGTTGGCTACGGCCTCGCTGCGATCGGTCCGGCCATCGGCGTCGGCATCGTCGTCGGCAAGACGATCGAGTCCGTCGCTCGCCAGCCCGAGCTCCAGGGCCGCCTGACGACCCTCATGTACATCGGTATCGCCTTCACGGAGGCCCTGGCCTTCATCGGCATCGCGACGTACTTCATCTTCACCGCGTAAGGCTCTTCGATGCAGACTGCACTCATCATCGCGGCGGAGGAGACCCACAATCCGCTGATCCCACCGGTGTACGACATCGTGTGGTCCGCGGTGGCCTTCGTCATCATCTTCATCGTGATGTGGCGTGTCGTCACGCCGCGCATCACGAAGATGCTCGATGAGCGCACCGAGGCCATCGAGGGCGGCATCAAGAAGGCCGAAGCCGCCCAGCAACAGGCCGCTGCTGCGCTCGACGAGTACAACAAGCAGCTGGCGGACGCGCGTGCCGAGGCATCGCGCATCCGTGAGCAGGCCCGTGCCGACGCGACCGCGATCGGCAACGAGGTCCGCGAGCAGGCCACGGCCGATGCCGCACGCATCACCGCGAACGCCCAGGCGCAGATCGAGGCCGAGCGCCAGAGCGCGCTCCAGTCGCTCCGCACCGAGGTCGGCACGCTCGCACTCGACCTCGCGTCGGGTGTCATCGGCGAGTCCCTCCGGGACGACGCCAAGGCGACCGCCGTCGTCGACCGCTTCCTCGCCGACCTCGAGTCGTCGAAGGGCGCCCAGACGGCTGCCGGAACGGAGCACTGAGCATGCGTAGCGCCACCCGCGAAGCGATGTCGTCCACCCGGGCGGCCCTCGCAGACCTCGGCGGCGCCGTCGACCTCACGGTCGGGACGGAGATCTTCGCCGCAGGGCGTGCGATCGCCCGTGCGCCGCAGCTGCTCAACCTGCTGGCGGACCCGACGGCCGACACCGCCGGCAAGAAGGTCCTCATCGACCGCGTCTTCGCCGGTCAGAGCGACGCCTCGCGCGCCGTCCTGAGTGCGGTGGCCGGATCGCGCTGGTCCTCCCAGGGGGACCTGCTCGCCGGCATCGAGGACGCGGCCGTCCGGGCCGTGGCAGCGACGGCAGACCAGTCGACCTCCATCGAGGCCGAACTGTTCGCCTTCGAGACCGCGGTCCGTTCGGACGCCGGCCTCGAGCTCGCGCTCGGGACCAAGCTCGGCAGCCCGGACCAGAAGGGCTCGCTGGCCGAGCGTCTCCTGGGCGGCAAGGTCTCCGTGCAGACGATCACGATCGTGTCGAACCTCGTGCAGCAGCCCCGCGGCCGCCGCATCGGTGAGATCGTCCGTGACGCCTCGCGGATCGTCGCCGACCAGGCGGACAAGCTCGTCGCCACGGTCATCACGGCAGCCCCGCTGTCCGACGAGCAGGCGGCTCGCGTCGCCCGCGGCATCGGCGAGCGGTACGGCCGGGACATCAGCGTCAACCAGGTCGTCGACCCCACCGTCCTCGGCGGGGTCCGGGTGCAGGTCGGCGGCGACGTCATCGACGGCACCGTCACGTCCCGGCTCGCCGACCTCCGTCTCCAGCTCGCGCGCTGAGCGTACGGTCGAAGACGCCCCACCCAAGTCCACAACGGGAACTGTCGTCCGCGGCAGCATCACCCTCTCGGAGCCGAAGGGCCCCGGAAAACCACAAGGAAAATCCCATGGCAGACATCACCATCAGCCCCGATGAGATCCGTGATGCCCTGAAGGACTTCGTCTCGAACTACGAGCCGACGAAGGCCTCCACGGCCGAGGTCGGGCACGTCACCGACGCCGGTGACGGAATCGCCCACGTCGAAGGCCTCCCCGGCGTCATGGCCAACGAGCTCATCCGCTTCGCGGACGGCACGCTCGGCCTGGCGCAGAACCTGGACGAGGACGAGATCGGCGCCATCGTGCTCGGCGAGTTCGGCGGCGTCGAGGAGGGCCAGGAGGTCACCCGCACCGGCGAGGTCCTCTCCGCGCCCGTCGGCGACGCCTTCCTCGGCCGCGTGGTCGACCCGCTCGGCGCTCCGATCGACGGTCTCGGCGAGATCGCTGCGGAGGGCCGTCGCGCCCTCGAGCTCCAGGCCCCGGGCGTCATGTCCCGCAAGTCGGTGCACGAGCCGCTCCAGACCGGCATCAAGGCGATCGACGCGATGATCCCCGTCGGCCGCGGTCAGCGTCAGCTGATCATCGGTGACCGCCAGACCGGCAAGACGGCCATCGCGATCGACACGATCATCAACCAGAAGGCCAACTGGGAGTCCGGCGACGTCGACAAGCAGGTCCGCTGCATCTACGTCGCGATCGGCCAGAAGGGCTCGACGATCGCGTCCGTCAAGGGTGCGCTCGAGGACGCCGGCGCGATGGAGTACACCACCATCGTCGCCGCCCCGGCATCCGACCCGGCCGGCTTCAAGTACCTCGCGCCGTACACCGGTTCCGCCATCGGTCAGCACTGGATGTACCAGGGCAAGCACGTCCTGATCATCTTCGACGACCTGTCCAAGCAGGCCGAGGCGTACCGAGCCGTGTCCCTCCTCCTCCGTCGTCCGCCGGGACGCGAGGCCTACCCGGGCGACGTCTTCTACCTGCACTCCCGCCTGCTGGAGCGTTGCGCGAAGCTGTCCGACGAGCTCGGCGCCGGTTCGATGACGGGCCTCCCGATCATCGAGACCAAGGCGAACGACGTCTCGGCGTACATCCCGACCAACGTGATCTCGATCACCGACGGCCAGATCTTCCTGCAGTCGGACCTGTTCAACGCGAACCAGCGTCCGGCCGTGGACGTGGGCATCTCGGTGTCCCGCGTCGGTGGTGACGCGCAGGTGAAGTCGATCAAGAAGGTCTCCGGCACGCTGAAGCTCGAGCTGGCGCAGTACCGCTCGCTCGAGGCCTTCGCGATGTTCGCGTCCGACCTCGACCAGGCGTCGCGCCGTCAGCTCGACCGTGGTGCGCGTCTGACCGAGCTGCTCAAGCAGCCGCAGTACTCGCCGTACCCCGTCGAGGAGCAGGTCGTCTCGATCTGGGCCGGCACCAACGGCAAGCTCGACGAGGTCCCCGTCTCCGACGTGCTGCGCTTCGAGGGCGAGCTGCTCGAGCACCTGCGTCGCAACTCGGACGTGCTCACCACGCTGCGTGAGACGAACCAGCTCAGCGACGAGACCGTCGCCGAGATGTCGAAGCAGATCGACGCCTTCACGAAGGGCTTCCAGACCAGCGACGGCAAGACCCTGGGCTCCGAGAACGTCGAGTCCGCTTCGGCCGACGACGTCGACCAGGAGCAGATCGTCAAGGGTCGTCGCTAGATGGCGGCACAGGTCCGGGTCTACCGACAGCGCATCAAGTCGGCGAAGACCACCAAGAAGGTCACCCGCGCGATGGAGTTGATCTCGGCGTCGCGGATCCAGAAGGCCCAGGCCCGCATGGCCGCGTCCGGCCCGTACTCGCGGGCCGTGACGCGGGCGGTGTCGGCCGTGGCGACGTTCTCGAACGTCGACCACGTGCTGACCACCGAGCCGGCGACGTCGACGCGTGCAGCCGTGGTGCTGTTCACGTCGGACCGGGGCCTGAACGGCGCGTTCAGCACGAACGTCCTCAAGCAGGGCGAGGAGCTCGCCTCCCTGCTCCGCAGCGAGGGCAAGGACGTCGTCTTCTACCTGGTCGGACGCAAGTCCGTCGGGTACTTCGCGTTCCGGGAGCGTCCGTCCGAGCGCCAGTGGGTCGGCAACACCGACCAGCCGGAGTTCTCGACGGCGAAGGAGATCGGCGACGCGGTCGTGTCGAAGTTCCTCCAGGACACGGCTGAGGGCGGCGTGGACGAGATCCACATCGTGTTCAACCGCTTCCTCAGCCTCGCCACGCAGGAGCCGCAGGTCGTCCGGTTGCTCCCGCTCGAGGTCGTCGACGGGGTCGAGGCCCCGTCGAACGACGAGCCCCTCCCGCTGTACGAGTTCGAGCCGGACGCGGACGCAGTCCTCGACGCCCTGCTCCCGGTCTACATCGAGAGCCGCATCTTCAACGCCATGCTGCAGTCGGCCGCTTCCGAGCACGCCGCCCGCCAGAAGGCGATGAAGTCGGCGAGCGACAACGCCGACTCGCTGATCCGCGACTTCACCCGACTCGCCAACAACGCGCGTCAGGCCGAGATCACGCAGCAGATCTCCGAGATCGTCGGCGGCGCCGACGCACTCTCGTCGAAGAAGAAGTAGTGGTCCGCGCAGCTCGCGGACAGAACCCACCCTCAGGAAGGCACCAGCCATGACCGACACCGCCACCACCGCGGTCGAGACGTCGTCGGCGCCCGGTGTCGGCCGGATCGCCCGTGTCACGGGTCCCGTCGTCGACATCGAGTTCCCGCACGACGCCATCCCCGAGATGTACAACCTCCTGTTCACCACGATCACGATCGGTGACTCGTCGCAGGAGATCGGTCTCGAGGTCGCGCAGCACCTCGGTGACGACCTCGTCCGTGCGATCTCGCTGAAGCCGACCGACGGTCTCGTCCGCGGCCAGGAAGTCCGCGACTCCGGCGCCCCGATCTCGGTGCCCGTGGGCGACGTGACCAAGGGCAAGGTCTTCGACGTGCTCGGCAACGTGCTGAACACGGACGAGAAGCTCGAGATCACCGAGCGCTGGCCGATCCACCGCAAGGCCCCGGCCTTCGACCAGCTCGAGTCCAAGACCTCGATGTTCGAGACCGGCATCAAGTCGATCGACCTCCTCACGCCGTACGTGCAGGGTGGCAAGATCGGCCTCTTCGGTGGTGCGGGCGTCGGCAAGACCGTCCTCATCCAGGAGATGATCCAGCGCGTCGCGCAGGACCACGGTGGTGTGTCGGTGTTCGCCGGTGTCGGTGAGCGCACCCGTGAGGGCAACGACCTCATCGGTGAGATGGAAGAGGCGGGGGTCTTCGACAAGACGGCCCTCGTGTTCGGCCAGATGGACGAGCCGCCGGGAACGCGCCTCCGCGTGGCCCTGTCGGCGCTGACGATGGCGGAGTACTTCCGCGACGTGCAGAAGCAGGACGTCCTGCTCTTCATCGACAACATCTTCCGCTTCACGCAGGCCGGTTCCGAGGTCTCCACGCTGCTCGGCCGCATGCCGTCCGCGGTGGGCTACCAGCCGAACCTCGCCGACGAGATGGGTGTGCTCCAGGAGCGCATCACCTCGACGCGTGGTCACTCGATCACCTCGCTGCAGGCGATCTACGTGCCGGCCGACGACTACACCGACCCGGCGCCGGCCACGACGTTCGCGCACCTCGACGCCACGACCGAGCTGTCGCGTGAGATCGCGTCGCAGGGTCTGTACCCGGCGATCGACCCGCTGACGTCGACCTCGCGGATCATGGACCCCCGGTACCTGGGTGCTGACCACTACGAGACCGCGACCCGCGTCAAGGCGATCCTGCAGAAGAACAAGGAACTGCAGGAGATCATCGCGATCCTCGGTGTGGACGAGCTCTCCGAAGAGGACAAGATCACCGTCGAGCGTGCTCGCCGGATCCAGCAGTTCCTCTCGCAGAACACGTACATGGCGAAGAAGTTCACGGGCGTCGAGGGTTCGACCGTCCCGCTGAAGGACACCATCGAGTCCTTCCGCGCCATCGCCGACGGCCAGTTCGACCACGTTGCGACGCAGGCGTTCTTCAACGTCGGGGGCATCAACGACGTCGAAGAGAAGTGGGCACAGATCCAGAAGGAGAACCGCTGAGATGGCGGGTCTCACCGTGAGTGTCGTCTCGGCTGACCGCGAGGTCTGGTCGGGCGACACCACCATGGTCGTCGCACGGACGACGGAGGGCCAGATCGGCATCCTCGCGGGACACGAGCCGATGCTCGCCACCCTCGCGCAGGGTCAGGTCCGCATCACGCGGGCCGACGGCTCGACCGTCGCGGTCGACGCGGAGGACGGCTTCCTCTCCGTCGAGCACGACACGGTCACGATCGTGGCGCGGCAGGCCGCGCTCGCGTCCTGACCGGACTGACCGTCCTCCTCCCGCCGTCCGAGACGAAGCGGGAGGGCGGGGACCCGGAGCGCACCCTCGACCTGAGGGCGCTCTCCTTCCCGGAACTGGCCACAGAGCGGGCCGCGGTGATCACCGCGGCCCGCTCCGTCAGTTCCGAGGAGTCCACCGCGCGGGCGGCGCTCAAGCTCGGACCGAGGTCGGTCGCGGAACGGCTCCGGAACCTCGTGCTGCACGAGAGTCCGACGATGCCGGCGATCGAGCGCTACACGGGCGTGCTCTACGACCCGCTCGACGTGCCGGCGGCCGACGCCACCACGCGTGCGTGGTGGGCGGAACACGTCGTCGTGCAGTCGGCGATGTTCGGGCCGGTCGGGGCAGCGGACCCGGTGCCCGCGTACCGGTTGTCGCACGACTCCCGACTGCCGGGCCTCCGGCTCGCGACGCATTGGCCAGCCCCGGCGGGTGCTGCCCTGACGGGCCGCACCGGGGGGCTCGTGCTCGACCTCCGCTCGGAGGGGTACCGGGCACTCGGGCCGGTCGAGGGCGCCGTGGTCCTGCGGGTGGTGTCCGTCACCGCGGACGGGCGGCGGAAGGCGCTGAACCACTGGAACAAGACCGCGAAGGGACGGCTCGTCGCGTTGCTCGGTCGGACCGGTGCAGCGGTCTCGTCGACGGCGGACCTCGTCGACTGGGCAGCGGGGAACGGGGTCGACCTCGAACGCCGCGGGGACGCATGGGACCTCGTCGCGGAGAGCCTCGAGCCGGCGACGGCCTGACCGCCGTCCCCTGCCGTCCCGACCGTTCGTCCACAGGGTGCGGACGCGGCAGGCACGTCCACGGGTCGGGCCGGGAGTGACGATGCGGTGGTCGCCGGTCGGCAGGCTGTCGGCATGGAGACCACCACGATCAGCACCACGACCGACCCGTACACACGACACACCCGCGAGATCGCCGCTGCCGTGACCCTGCCGGCAGCCGCCCGTGCCCTCGTCGCTCCGGAGGACCTCAGTGCGTCGGGAGCAGTCGCGGTCACGACCGCCTGCGGGGCGCTCGCGACCCGGCTCGCCCTCGTCCGGTTCCTCGCCGATCCGGGTCCGGTGGACGCCGCGGACGTCCGGCCGCTCGACCCGTTCAGCGAGCCGACGCCGTCGGCGCTGCACGGTTCGGGTCCGGAACCGGATCGGGACCGGGTGCGGACCGCGGGGGACCGGTGCGTCGAGGCGTGGCGTCGGTGGACGCGGTCATCGGACTCCGGGCTGTCCGAGATCGGTGTCGCCGGTGCCCTCGCACTCGGAGCCTGGTGTTCGTGGGCCCTCGGCTCCGAGCTCCGCGCGACGACCCGGGCGCGCCACGCCCTCGCGGTCCGGGCGGACGACCCGCTCGCCGGGCTCGTGCTGCGGACCTGTCGCGCCGGCGCCCGCGCGGCGTGGCGGAGGTGAAGCCCCGGTGCACCGCATCGTCTACGGTGGGGGTGCCGACGGGAGGAGCCGCACGTGCACGACGAGGACGACCTCGACGACACCGTGCTCCGTCCTGCGCGCCGGCGGGCTGCGGAGCCGGACGACCTCGGTGACACCGTCGGCAGCGCTGACCGCCCGGCTGCGGGCACCTGGGGGAGCGTCGGCAGCGGACTCCCCGGCGGTGCGCCGGCCGGGTCCAACGGAGCATCGGCGGCCGGGTCGGACCGAGCATCGGCGTCCGCGTCCGCCCAGACGTCAAACCCGGCAGCTCGGTGGACGCCGTCCGTCCCGGTGCCCGCCGTCCGCATCGGCGACCGCGTGCACCGCCTCGACCGACCGGTGGTCGTCGGGCGACGCCCGGCATCACCGCGCGTGTTCCCGGGCGCGGCGCCGGAGCTCGTCACGGTGGCGTCGCCGACCGGCCTCGTCTCGTCGTCACACGTGCGCTTCTCCGCCGCCGGGACCTCCACGGTCGTCGACGACCTCGGATCGACCAACGGCACGGTCATCCGGCCCGCGGGCGCTCCGCCGCACCGGATGCCTTCCGGCGCCTCGATGGTCGTGCTGACCGGTACGGTTGTCGACATCGGTGACGGCAACGGGATCGAGGTGCTGTCGCCGTTCACGCGGGCGGTGCCGCCCGTCGTCGCACGCCCGTCCGACCGGTGGCCGTCCGACACGTCGTCCCCCCGGTCCCTCCCCGGACCCCGGTCCGTCCCGAACACCAGAGAGCGATCCTGAACCGTGACCGAACTCGGCCGAGCAGCCTCCGCCCACGCGATCGACGTCCCCGGTGCCGGGGGTGAGACCCTCACGCTCTCCTGGGGTGCGGCGACCGACGTCGGTCGACGCCGGGACCACAACGAGGACAGCTACATCGTCGCAGCGCCGTTCTTCGTCGTCGCGGACGGCATGGGCGGGCACCTCGCGGGGGACCGCGCCAGCGACGCCGTCGTCCGGCGGCTCGGTGCGTCGACCGACGAGTCGTTCGCATCGCGCCAGACGATCCAGCACGCGCTGCTGCTCGCGACGGCGGACATCGAGCGCGCAGCGGGCGGGAACGCCCTCGGGGCGGGGACGACGGTGACCGGTGTCGCACTCGTCGCCGGCCAGGGGCAGCCCGCGGCGCTCGTCTTCAACGTGGGGGACTCCCGCACCTACCGGAGCGAGGCCGGAGGGCCGTTGCGTCGTCTGACGGTCGACCACTCGGTCGTGCAGGAGATGGTCGACGCCGGCGTGCTCCGCGCCGAGGACGCCGAGTCGCACCCCGACAGCAACGTCATCACGCGGGCCGTCGGGTTCGGCGAGCCGCCGGAGCCGGACTGGTGGACGATCCCGCTGCGGACCGGCGACCGGTACCTGGTGTGCTCGGACGGCCTGACCAAGGAGATCGGCGACGTCGGCATCTCGCGCATCGCCGCGAAGGTCGCGGACCCGCAGGAGCTCGCCGAGCGCCTGGTGGGCGACGCGGTCATCGCGGGCGGGCGTGACAACGTCACGGTCGTCGTGCTGCAGGTCGACGCTGCACCGGCGGGTCCGGACGACGTGGACGACACCCTCCCGCGCCACTGAGCCGCGAGGGCCCGGGTGCGCCCCGTCCGGTCACGCAGGCCCCCGAACTGGGGGTCCGGCACTTGTCCGCCTCCGGAGACCGGCCCCGAGCCGTCACCGCTGCTTCGTAGACTGTCCTGACCGTGTCGAGAGCAGGCCGTCCGGCCGGGAAGGAGCGACCATGGCCCGCCGGCTGCCGTCGAGCCCTCCCGTCCTGCCCGGCTTCACCGCCGTGCACGTGCTCGGGTCGGGCGGCTTCGCCGACGTCTTCCTCTACGAGCAGGACATGCCGCGTCGACAGGTCGCGGTGAAGGTCCTCCTCGACGAGGTCGTCGACGACCGCGTCCGCCAGATGTTCCAGCTCGAGGCCAACCTCATGGCCCGGCTGAGCACCCACCCCTCGATCCTCACCGTCTTCCAGGCGAGCGTCGCGGCGGACGGACGGCCCTACCTCGTCATGGAGCTGTGCTCGTCGTCGCTCAGCGACCGCTACCGGCGCGAGCCGGTCCCGGTGTCGCAGGTCCTCTCGATCGGTGTGCGCATCGGTGCCGCGCTCGAGACCGCGCACCGCGAGGGCGTGCTGCACCGGGACGTCAAGCCGTCGAACATCCTCATGACGGCCTACGGCAACCCGGTCCTCAGCGACTTCGGCATCGCCGCGTCCCTCGGTGAGGCCGACCCCGACGAGCCGATCGGCATGTCCATCCCGTGGTCGGCACCCGAGGTGCTGTCCGACGAGTCCCGCGGGTCGATCCAGTCCGAGGTCTACTCGCTGGCGGCCACGATCTCGACCCTGCTCGCCGGGCGGAGCCCGTTCGAGGTCCCCGGCGGTGCGAACGGCGCCGCCGACCTGATGGCCCGCATCGACAAGGGCGGCCCACGCCCCACCGGACGGCCGGACGTCCCCCCGACCCTCGAGCGCGTCCTCGCCGCCGGCATGGCCCGTCGTCCCGCGGACCGCCCCGCGACCGTCCTCGACCTCGTGCGTGGGTTCCAGCAGGTCGAGGCCGAGCTCGGCCTCCCGCAGACGCACGCCGACGTCGCCGTGGAGAGCTGGGCCGTGACGACACCGACCGCGGAGGGTGACCGGACCGTGGTCCGCGCCCTCCAGCCTCCCGTCCGTGCCGGCCGGCGCCGGCGTCGGCGCCGAGCCGTCCTCGGTGGCGTCGACGGCGCCGGTTCCCGGAGCGTCGGGACGGTGCACCGCACCGGCTCGTCCGCCCGCGCCCGACGCGGCCCGCGCACGACCGTCGTGTGGGCCTCCGTGGCGTCCGCCGTCGTCGTCGCCGCACTGGCGGTGACGGCCGTCGTGGTCGTCACCCGCGACGCCGACGCGTCCATCCCCACCGTGGCCGGGATCAGCACGAGCACGGCCGGGTCGTCGGTCACGTTCCGCTGGGACGACCCGGGCCTGCGCCCCGGGGACACGTACGTCGTCACCTCGGGCGGGTCGACGAGCCAGCAGTCCGGCACGTCCTTCGTGGTCACCGGACGCCCGGGCGTCGAGGAGTGCGTCACCGTCGCGGTGAACCGGGACGGGCGTACCGGGGCCGTGAGCGACCAGCGGTGCGCGACGATCGGCGGCACCTCGTGATCCGGCGGCTGTTCCGCGCGCACCGGTCGGCGGCGCTGACGTCCGTGGTCGCCGTCGTCGTCGGCGCGGTCGTCGCCGGGACGGCCCTCGTGTCGACCGGGTACCACACGCAGCGTGTCGACCTCGGTGACGGCACGGTCTGGGTGCCGTCCGCGGAGTACGGCGCGGTCGGTCGCGCGAACCCCGGGGTGCTCGAGCTCAACACCGCGGTGTCGACGTCCTCCGACGCCGTCGACGTCCTGCAGCACGGGTCGACCGTGTACAGCGTCGACCGGACGAAGGGGACGGTCGCACGGGTCGACGTCGCGGACGCCACCCTGGGTGACGCCGTCACGCTGCCCGCGGGCAGCCCGGACGTCTTCTTCGCGGGGCGCACCGCGGTCGTCGGGAACGGCGACACCGGCGAGCTCTGGACCACGCCCGCGTCCGCGCTCGAGGACTTCGACGCCTCGACGAAGGCCGACCTGACGCTCGGCGCCGACGCGGTGTTCGACGCGGCCGACGACCGCGTCGCCGTCTACTCGCCCCGCACGTCGACCGCGTCCCTCGTCGACCTCGGTGCCACGCCGACCGTCGCGCACCGGTGGACGGTCCGGATGGACCGCACGCACGACCTGCAGGTCGCCGCGTTCGGCGACCACGTCGCCGTGCTCGACCAGACCGACGGTGTGCTCGCGGTGGACGGGCGCCGGGTCGACGTCGCGAGCCGAGTCGGTGCGGCACCCGCGCTCCAGCGGTCGTCGGACGGTGGTGCGAGCGTCACCGTCGCCGGTGCGACCGGCCTCGTCCGGGTCGGGCCGTCGGGTTCCGTCGACGCCGTCCCGCTCGCCGTCTCCGGGCGGGCCGCACGACCCCTCGTCAGCGGCTCGTGCACGTACGGCGCCTGGAACGGCGGCCAGGCCGTCGACACGTGCGCCGGCCGGGCCGTGCAGGACCTCGACCGCGTCCCGGGCGGTGCCGCCCTCCGGATCGTGCACAACGGCGCCGCGGTGGTCGCGAACGACCCGGACAGCGGCCGGACGTGGGCGGTCGGGCGGAGCGGGCAGCTCATCGACAACTGGGCGGACCTCGTCGACAGCACGGACGACCGCCAGCAGGAGCGCATCGCCGAGGACGACCCCGAGGTGCAGGAGGACCAGGCACCGCCGGTCGCCGTCGACGACGACCTCGGGGCGCGTCCCGGACGCACCACGACCCTCCCGGTCCTCCTCAACGACCACGACCCGAACGGCGACCCGCTCGTCGTGAGCGAGGTCGGCACGGTCCCGGCGGCTCGCGGCACCGTCGCGATCGTGTCCGACGGGCAGCGGCTGCAGGTCACCCTGCCCGACGACGCGTCCGGCGTCCTGACCTTCCCGTACACGATCACGGACGGCAACGGAGGCTCGGACACGGCCGCCGTGCGCGTCACGGTCCGCTCCGACTCGGTCAACGAGCCGCCGCGGCAGGTCCGGGACACGCGTGCCGACGTCGTGCGCGGCGGCCACGTCACGACGAACGTCCTCGGGGACTGGATCGACCCCGACGGCGACCCCGTGTTCCTCCGCTCGGCGACGCCGTCCGACGGGGACGCGGCCTCGACGACGCCGGACGGGCTGCTCGACTACCGCAACGACAGCGGCCGCACCGGCGAGCGGACGCAGCGGGTCGTCGTGAGCGACGGCCGCGACCAGGGTCGGGGCTCGGTCACGGTCGACGTCGCCGCGCCCGGGGACGTCCCGCTCCGCGCCGACTCGTTCCCCGTCTCCGGGTACGCCGGCAAGCCCTTCACGGTCGACCCGCTCGAGCACGTCCGCGGCGGGAACGGCATGGTGACGCTGACGAGCGTGTCGTCGGGGTCCGGCCTGACCGTCACCCCGTCCTACGACGCCGGCACCTTCCGGGTCGTCGCGCGGGCCGCCGGCGACGCCCAGCTCGAGTACACGGTCACCGACGGCGTCAAGACCACGAGCGGCGTCGTCCGGGTCACGGTGCTCGCGCCGCCCGACGCCTCGAGCGCCCCGGTCACGACGCCGAAGACCGTGTTCGTCAACACCCTCGGCACGAAGGACACCGACGTCACGGCGACCGACTCCGACCCGTCCGGCGGCGTCCTCCTCGTGACCGGGCTCGACGGCCCCGCGGACGGATCGGGCGTGCAGGCGAGCGTCCTCGACCAGCACGTGGTCCGCGTGACGCTGACCGCCCCGCTGGCCGGCCCGGTGTCCTTCCGGTACACGGTGTCGAACGGGCTGGCCTCGGCGACCGGCACGGTGACCGTCGTCGAGATCCCGGAGCCGGACCGCATCCAGCCGCCGGTGGCCCAGCCGGACACGGCGACGGTCCGCGTCGGGGACGTGACGGACATCGACGTCCTCGCGAACGACACCCAGCCCGAGGGCGGCTCGCTGACGCTGCTGCCCGACCTGGTGCAGGACGTCCCGGGCGGCAGCGGCCTGCTGTTCGTGTCGGGTGACCGGCTCCGGTACCTCGCGCCGACCACGCCGGGCACGTACACGGCGGCCTACCGTGTCGCCGGCCCGGACGGGCAGACCGCCGACGCGACCGTCTCCATCTCGGTCCGCGACCGCGACCGGACGACGAACAGCGCCCCGGTGCCCCAGACGGTGACGGCCCGCGTCGTCGCCGGGCAGACGGTCCGGATCGCGGTGCCCCTCGCCGACACCGACCCGGACGGCGACTCCGTGCAGCTCGTCGGCGTCGGGTCGAACCCGGAGAAGGGCGCTGTCACCGAGGTCACGACGGAAGCGCTGACGTACGAGGCCGGCGACTACTCCGCCGGCACGGACGAGTTCACGTACACGGTGGTCGACGCCCTCGGCGCCCGCGCCACCGGAACGGTCCGCGTCGGCATCGCGCCGCGTGCAGACCAGGCCTCCGACCCGGTCGCGCAGGCCGACCGCGTCACGATCCGGCCCGGTGGCACCGTGACGGTCCGGGTCCTGCAGAACGACTCCGACCCCGAGGGAGGGCGGCTCCGCGTCGCGTCCGCCGAGCCGACGGGGTCGGGCGTGCGGGCCCGGGTCCTCGGTGGGGAGACGGTGCGCGTCACGCCGCCCGCGTCCGCGCGCGCGGGTGACTTCGCCGTCCTGTACACCGTGACGAACGAGCGGGCCGGGTCCAGCACCGCCTTCCTCACCGTCACGGTGGACCCCGACGCGTCGCCGCTCCGGCCCGAGGTCGACGACACCGTGCTCGACCTGCAGGACGTCCTCGGGCGCGACTCCGTCACGGTCGACGTGCTCCGGAACGTGTTCGCGGCCGAGGGCACGCGCGCGGACCTCCGGGTCGGCCTCGTCGGTGGCCACCGGAGCGGCGCCCGCGTCACCGACGACGACCGGATCGCGGTGCGGATCACGGCACGGTCGCAGGTGATCCCGTTCTCGGTGGCCCTGCGCGACCAGCCGGACATCGTCTCGCTCGGCTTCGTCCACGTGCCCGGCACCGACGACGCCCTGCCCCAGGTCGACCGGTCCGCGCCCGCCGTCACGGTGCGGAGCGAGTCGACGGTGCGGATCCCGCTCGACCGCTACGTCGTGACCGCCACCGGTCGCACCGCGACGCTGACCGACCGCGGTGCCGTGAAGGCCACCCACGCCAGCGGCGGCTCGCTCGTCGTCGACCGCTCGACGCTGCAGTTCACCTCCGCCGAGCTGTACTACGGCAACGCGTCGATCTCGTTCGAGGTCACCGACGGCTCGGACGCCGACGGCGGCAAGGGGCGGGTCGCGACCCTGGTCCTGCCGATCACCGTCACGCCCCGGTCGAACCAGCCGCCGTCGCTGAGCGGGACCACGCTCGAGCTCCAGCCGGGCGACACCCGCACACTCGACCTCACGAAGCTCACCGACTACCCGTACCCGGCCGACCTGCCGGAGCTGCGGTACTCGGTGGTCGACCGACCGGGTGGCGGCACCACCGCCTCGGTGACCGGGCAGCGCCTCACCGTGCGGGTGCCGGAGTCCGCACGGACCGGGACGAGCACCTCCGTCGGCGTCGGCGTCGCGGACGCGACCAACGCCGGTCGCGCGGGCCGGATCGTCGTCGACGTCGTGACCTCGACCCGACCGCTCGTGCAGCCCGCGCCGGACAGCGCCGTCGTCGCACGTGGCACGACCACGACGGTCGACGTCCTGGCGAACGACCGGACGACGAACCCGTTCCCCGGCGAGCCGCTCCGCGTGACCGACATCCGCGGGCTCGGCGGCGGGCTGCCGTCCGGCGTCTCGGTGACCCCGAGTGCCGACCGCTCGCGCCTCCGCGTGACTGTCGCGCGTGACGCGAGGCCGGTCGACGCGCACCTGCAGTACCGTGTCGCCGACGTCACCGGGGACACGGCACGGTCCGTGTGGGGCGACGTCACGATCTCCGTGCAGGACGTGCCCGACGCGCCCGGGACCCCGACCCGGACCGGGTCGTCCGAGGGCGGCCGCGTGACGCTCTCCTGGTCGACCCCGCGGGCGAACAACTCGGCGATCACCGGCTACCGGGTGACGGGGACGAACGGCGTGTCACAGGACTGCGGCACGGCGACCGTCTGCACGGTCACGGGGCTCGACCCGACGGCGTCGTACCGGTTCTCCGTCACCGCCGCGAACGCCGTCGGTCGGTCGGACCCGTCCGCGCAGTCGGCCGCGATGAGCGCGGACTTCGTGCCCGCGGCACCGACCGGCACGACGGTCGCCCCGGACCGCACCACGCCGAACCGGCTCGACGTCCGCTGGGACGCCGTGCCGCGTCCGTCGCGGGGGAGCCTCGTCGACCAGTACGTGGTCACCGTCGCCGGGCCGGGGCTCAGCACCACGAAGACCGTCCGCGGTGCCACCGCCACGACCTTCGACGGCGCCCTCAGCGGTGCGACGTACGCGGTCACGGTCTCGGCACGGAACGACGCGGCCCGCGACGGCACCGCCGTGCAGTGGAACACCGGTTCCGCGACGGGCGCCGCGGTCGGGACGCCCGGGACGGTCACCGCCCTCAGCGCCTCGACCGGCAGCACGCCCGACACCGACGGGCGGTCCACCGTGACCGTGACCTGGGGCGCGGCCGACGGCCAGGGCGGCAGCGGGCCGTCGTACGCCGCGTACCGGATCGCGGCGGGCTCGACGCCGACCTGCCGGAGCCTCGCCGGGGAGACGCCCGTCGGGACGGCGTCCGGCGCCGTCGACCGGGGCGTGCCGGCCGGCGTGACGCGGTACGCGGTCGTCGCCGACAACGGCCTGTTCTGCAGCGTGGCCGTCACGGACACGGTCGCCTACGAACGGCCCGCGGCTCCGGTCGCTCCGTCGGTCGGCCTCGTCGCGTCAGGCCAGCCGAACCGCGTCGACGCGCGCGTCACGGCCCCGACCACGAAGGTCGACCACTACCGCCTCGACACCGGGAGCGGGACGGTCGACCTGGCGCCCGGTGACTCCTGGACCGGTGTCCCCGGTGCCGGGTCGCGCAACACCGCCGTGAAGGTCGCCCTGCAAGCGTGTGGTGCCCCTGGTGACGCGTTCTGCTCGGACCGGACCTCCGCGACCGCGGGCGCCCTCGACCTGTCCGCGTCCGTGACGACGGCGGCGCAGGGGCACCCGATCGTGGTGAGCGGCCCGGACGGCAGCGCCGTCGGATCGGTCCGCTACACCGCCACCTGGTACGACGCGGACGGCACGGTCCTGCCCGCAGGGGACGGCAACCCGTGGGACGAGTCCAGCGTCGGGCCCACCCCGCCGACGGACGCCTCGACGGTGTCGGTCCGGGCGTCCGTGACCACGTCGTTCGACGCGGACCTGACCCGTACAGGCACCGACTCCGACCCCGTCGACGTCGGCCCCGACCCGGACGCACCCGCGCCCGACCCCGCACCGATCCCGGGACAGGGCGACCCACCGGGGACGGGCGACCCGCCCGGCCAGGGCGCGTCCGGCTGACCGCCGGGCCGCCCCGCGGGCAGACACGGCTCGTCAGCCGTGCCCCGCCAGGCCGCGACGATCCAGACCGCGACGACCCAGACCCCACCGGCCCGGCCCGCAGCACCCCGCCAACCGCACTCCGCCAGTCCGCACCCCCAGCCCGCACTCCGCCAGCCCGCACTCCGCCAGCCCGCGCCCCGCCCGACCCGACGAGGAACGACCCGCATGACCATGACCCCGGAGCAGGCCACCCGCTTCGCCGACGTCGCCGCCCGCATCGTGACGAACGTCGAGCAGGTGCTCCTCGGCAAGGCCTTCGTGATCCGCCTGGCGGTCACCGCGATGCTCAGCGAGGGGCACCTGCTGCTCGAGGACGTCCCGGGCACCGGCAAGACGAGCCTCGCCCGAGCCCTCGCCCAGAGCGTGCAGGGCGTGACGAGCCGCATCCAGTTCACGCCCGACCTGCTGCCCGGCGACATCACCGGCATCAGCGTCTACGACCAGCGCGCGCAGGAGTTCGAGTTCCACCGCGGGCCCGTCTTCGCCAACGTCGTCCTCGCGGACGAGATCAACCGCGCCAGCCCGAAGACCCAGTCCGCACTCCTCGAGGCGATGGAGGAGTCCGCCGTCACGGTCGACGGCGTCAGCCACCGCCTCGGCGCGCCGTTCATGGTGATCGCCACGCAGAACCCGGTCGAGCAGGCCGGCACGTACCGGCTCCCCGAGGCGCAGCTCGACCGCTTCCTCATGAAGACCTCGATCGGCTACCCGGACCACGCTGCGACCGTCCGCATCCTCGAGACGTCCTCGGCGCCGTCCGCCGCCGTCCCGCTCGCGAGCGTCGTCCCCGCCGCCAGCGTCACCGAGCTCGCCGCGCTCGCCCGCACCGTGCACGTCGACCCGGTCATCGCCGACTACGTCGCTCGCCTGGTCGACGCGACCCGCGCCGCCGGCGAGGTCCGACTCGGCGTCAGCGTCCGCGGTGCCATGGGCCTCGTCCGCGCCGCACGCGTCTACGCCGCGGTGCAGGGGCGCCACTACGTCACACCGGACGACGTCAAGGCGTTGGCCGAGCCGGTGCTCGCCCACCGCCTCGTCCTGGACGCCGAGGCGGAGTTCGACGGCGTCAACGCGTCGAGCGTCATCGGACAGATCCTCGTCGAGACGCCGCCGCCCGCGGACCGGACGCCGCGGTGACCGACCGCCGGCCCGTCGCCACGCGCTCGCGTCGCCCGTCCGCGACGCGGTCGCGTCGTGCCACGGTCAACGGTCGCACCGGTACGGTCGCCGGCATGACGAACGTCCGGACCCGTCTGGTCGGTGACCGCGACGGCGTCGCCGCCGAGGCGGTCGTCGGTGTCGTCCGCGTGTGGCGCACGGCCGGGAGGCTCGTCACGCGTGTCCGGGACGAGGTCGCCGCCGTCGTCACCGGGCTCGGTTGGACCGTGCTCGCACTGACCGTCGTCGCGTTCGTCGTCGGGTACCGGTTCGGCCTCCGCGAGGTCGTCGTCGTCGGGTGGGCCGGCACGGTCCTCGCCGTCGTGGCGGCGGTGGCGCTCGTCGGGCGGTCGCGCCTCGTCGTGGGCATGACCCTTCCGCAGCACCGCGTCGCGGTCGGCGACCCCGCCGAGGTGACCGTCACCGCCGAGAACCCCACGCGCCTCCCGTCCGTGCCCACGACGCTCGAACTGCCGGTCGGCAACGGGCTCGTCGACGTGGCGGTGCCGGTCGTCACGCCGCACGGCACCCACGTCCGCCGGGTGCCGGTGCCGACCACGCGCCGCGGTGTCCTCGACGTCGGTCCGGTCACCGGCGTCCGTGCCGACCCGGTCGGGCTCGTCCGACGGGAGCTCGTCTGGGCCGAGCAGGAACAGGTCATCGTCCACCCGCGCACGGTCGCGATCCCCTCCACGAGCACCGGCCTGGTACGGGACCTCGAGGGGCAGGCGACGAACGACCTGTCCCCGGCCGACATCGCCTTCCACGCCGTCCGCGAGTACATGCCCGGAGACGACCCGCGCACCATCCACTGGAAGTCGACGGCGAAGACCGGTGCGTTCATGGTGCGGCAGTTCGAGGACACGCGTCGGTCGCACCTCGTCGTCGCCCTCGGTGTCTCGGACACCGAGTACCGCGACGAGGACGAGTTCGAGCTGGCCGTCAGCGCCGCCGCCTCGCTCGGCACTCGAGCGGTCCGGGACGGCCGCGAGGTCACCGTCGTGGTGTCCGAACGCACCCCCGAGTTCGCGAAGCGGCCGGTGTACGCGCTCGAGTCACTGCCGACCGTCACGCCGACGCGGCTGCTCGACGCCTTCGCGAGCGTCGGCCTCGCCGAGGCATGCCTGCCGGTCGCCGAGGTCGCGCGACTCGTCGGGCGGGACGCGGCAGGCATCTCGGTCGCCTTCCTGGTCGTCGGCAGCGCGGTCGGCCTGCCCGCCCTCCGCCTCGCGGCGACGCGGTTCCCGGTCGGGGTCGGGGTCGTCGCCGTCGTGTGCGAGCCCGAGGCCGTCCCGCGCTCGGTCCGGGTCGCCGGACTGACCGTGCTGACGATCGGGTACCTCGAGGACCTCCGGCACGCGCTGCACCGGTCGGCTGCCGCATGACGACGACGCCCCTCCGCGAACGGCCCCGCGGCGCCGCACGTCGACCGCCGGCGCGTCGTCGTCGTCCCGTCGTGCGCCTCGTCGCGGGCACCGGGGCCGTCTGGGTCCTCGTCGCCCTGGCGAGCGTCGCCTGGTGGCCCGTGCACCGCGACGGCGCGATGGTCGTCGCCGGCACGACGGCCGTGGTGGTCGGGACCCTCGTGGCGGTCCTCGGCCTCGTCCTCCGGCTGCCGGCGGCCGCGGTGGCGGTGCTCACCGTCGTCGGTTTCGTCGTGACCGGGGTGCCCGCGGCCGTCCCGGACCGCGCGGACGGGGTCCTTCCGACCGGACCGGGTGTCGTGGACCTCCTCGCCGGCGTCGCGCTCGGGTGGCGGCAGCTCGTGACCGTCAGCCTGCCGGTCGGGTCCTACGAGGCGCTGCTCGTGCCGTACTTCGTGACGGCCCTCCTCGCGACGGTGGTGGGCGTGACGGTCGCGACCCGGGCCTCCCGTCCGGAGGCGGCGGGGCTGGCACCGCTCGTCGTCTTCGCCGCGGGGGTGGCGGTCGGACCGACCCGGTTGGCCACCTCGGTCGCCCTGGCGGTCGCGCTCGTGGGTGCCGCGCTGGCCTGGGCGCTCAGCGTCCGGCACGTCCGGCGGGCCACGACGGTCGCCGAGACCGTCGGCCAGCCCGTCCCGGTGCTCCGGGCGGTCGTGCGGCCGGCGCTCGTCGGGACCGCGACGATCGCGGCGGCGGCCCTCGTCGCGACCGGGCTCGGGCTCCTCGTCCCGCCGTCGGCGGGCCGGACCGTGGCACGGACCGACGTCGTGCGGCCGTTCGACCCGCGCGACCACGTCAGCCCGCTGAGCGGCTTCCGCGCCTACCAGGAGGACGACCAGGTCGACGTCCCGCAGCTCACCGTCACCGGCCTGCCGCGCGGCGGCTTCGTCCGGATCGCGACCCTCGACACCTACGACGGCGTCGTCTACCGCGTGGGTGGCCCGGACGGCGCCACCGCGTCCGGGACGTTCGAGCGCGTCCCGACCTCGGTCGACGTGTCCGGTGTCCGCGGCACGCGCGTCAGGGTGGGCGTCACGGTCGACGGGTACCGGGACGTCTGGCTGCCCACCGTCGGCGACCTCGAGACGGTGACCTTCCAGGGACGCACCGCGGACCGGGACCGCACCGGGTTCTTCTACGACCGCGCGACCAGCACGGGTGCACTCGTCGGCGGCGTCTCCGCGGGCACCCGCTACACGCTCTCCGCGGTCCTGCCCGCCCAGCCGACCGAGCGCCAGCTCACGGCGGCCCGGCCCGGGACGGTGTCGGTGCCGACGCCACGGGCCGTGCCGGACGCGGTCCGGGACGCCGTGCAGGCCGTGTCCGAGCCCGGCGCGTCCGACGGGGCCCGACTCGTCGCAGCGCTCTCGGCCCTGGCCCGCACCGGGTACGTGAGCCACGGCGTCGGCGACGACCGCGCGAGCCGGTCCGGGCACGGGGCCGACCGCATCGAGGAGCTGCTCACCGGCCAGCCCGTGGTGGGGGACCAGGAGCAGTACGCCGTCGCGGCCGCGCTCATGGCGCAGCAGATCGGCTTCCCGGCGCGGGTCGTCATGGGGTTCACGGCGGGCGGTGACTCCGGGACGACGCCGACCACCGGTGCCGGTGGCCGCACGACGTTCCGGGGGAGTGACGTCACGGCACGCATCGAGGTGGACACGGCCGAGTACGGGTGGGTCCTGCTCGACCCGAACCCCGTCGTCCGGGAGATCCCCGAGGAGTCCGACCAGACGCCGCAGCCCGTCACCCGTCCCGAGACCATCGTCCCGCCGCCGCCCGCGGAACCCCAGGTGCAGGAGCAGCAGACGCCGCCGCAGGCCGACCCGGACGCCCCGCCCGCACGCCCGTTCTGGCTGCAGCTGCTCCTCGCGGTGCTGCCGTGGGCGCTGGGCGTGCTCGGGGTCGCGGCGCTCGTGCTCCTGCCGGTCGTCGTCGTGCTCGTCCTGAAGCGCCTCCGCCGTCGTCGTCGCCGCCGTGCCCCGGCCGCACGGGCCCGGGTCGTCGGCGCCTGGGACGAGTACCGGGACGCCCTGCTCGACAACGGTCATGCGGTCGCCGCCACCGCCACCCGGCGCGAGGTCGCGGTGGCAGCACCGGGTGACGCAGCGACCGGCCTCTCGGCCCTGGCGGACCGGGCGGTCTTCGGCCCGTCGGACGTCGACGACCGGACGGCGGACCGGATGTGGGACGCGACCGACGCGGCCGTGGCCGAGCTGCGGTCCGGTCGGACGCGACGGGAGCGGTTCCGCGCCGCCGTCTCGGTGCGCTCATTCCGCTCCGGCCGCTGGGTCCGCTGACTCCGGACGAGCGGAGGGCGCTCGGAGCGGCGGTGACTACGATGTCCGGAGGCCGGAACCACCTGACGGACGGTCGGACGAGGACAGAGGCACCCTGTGATCAGATGCGAACACTGCGGATCGACGCTCCCGGACGGAGCGATCTTCTGCGGTGAGTGCGGACGAGCCGTCACGACCTCGGCAGCGCGTCGCACCGCACCCGCTGAAGCCGTCGACCGTGGCACCCCACCCCCGTTGCAGCAGCCCGGCGTCCCCGGACGCGGGGTCGATCCCGCTGCCGACGGCTGGCTGCCCGAGTCCACCCTCGACCCGGCCACGCGCGCATGGCTGACCGGTGCCGACCACGGCGCGTCCCCGGTCGCGGACGCCACGACGGCGGGTCGCCAGGACCGGACCGGGACGGAGCACCAGGACCACGACGCTCCCGCCTCCCCGCGATCGGGCTCCGGGCAGTCAGCCGCCTCCGTCGATCGGGGCACTCCCACAGCGGACGACCTCGCCCCGCGGAGCGCGCCGTCGCACGTGCACGGTTCCGGGACCGGTCTCGGCGACTGGACCGGACGCTCGACCGAGGGTCCCGGAGCGGAACCCGTCGAACCGACGCTCGACCCCGATGCTTTCCCCGCCGAGACGCTCGCGCCGCAGGACGACCCGGAGGTCCAGCGCGCCGACGCCTGGGACGAGCGCGGAGCGGACCAGGGGGACACGCCCCCGTCGTCGGGGGCCGGATCGACCGCCGTCGAGCCGGTCTGGTCACCGCCGTCGACGCCCGCCGCCCCTCCGACCGGACCGTCCTGGTGGATCGGTCGCGCCCCGTCCGCCGAGACGACGAGCGAGCAGACGACTCCCGGGGGGACCGGCGACGACGCGGGCGTGCAGCGGACGGACGATGCGCCCCGGCCGGGCGACACCGCGGTCTTCCAGCTGCCGGCCGAGCGCCGGGCGCCGCGCCCCACACCGCTCGTCGCCCCCGGCAGCCAGAGCACGGTCTGCCACGTCTGCGGCCACACCCTCGAGCCGGATGACATCTTCTGCGAGGAGTGCGGATCGGTCCGCCCCGCCGTGACCGCCGCCTTCACGGGGCCGGTGATGCCCCTCCCGCTCGCCCGCCCGGACTGGGCCGCCGACGAGGACGCCCTCCGCAGCGCCGTCTCCGACGCGCACGACCTGACCGAGGAGTCGGACGGACTGCCCGACGCGGACTCCGGCGAACTCCCCGACGCGGACGACGACGCCGTCCGCAGCGGTCCGGACGCGGACGGCCGGAACGACGTCGCCCCTGGTGGGCGCGACGGCGCCGAGGCACCCGATGCCTCCGGTGCTGTCGACCCGTCCGACGACCGGAACGCATCGGCGGACCGCGACGGCCACGAGGACCTGGACGACCGCGGTCCGGACAGCGGTCCGGTGAGCACGAGCACCCCGGGGGCCCCTGCCGCCGCGGACTCGGATGCGGCTGGTCGCCCCTCCTCCACCTCCGACGACGCTCACGACGACGGCGCCGCTGGTCACGACGACGGTGCCGCCGGTCACGACGACGGTGCCGGCCAGGCCGGGACCGACGGGACGACGGACGTCGTGCCGGGCGACGCCGCCGACGACCGCGGTGCGGCCCGTCCGGCTGGAGCGTCCGACGCGCAGCCCGATGAGTCGGTCGGTGCGCCGTCCGTCGACGATGCCGGCGGACCCGGCGCGGAGGCCCTGCCCGGCACGAGCCCCCGGCTCACGTCCGACGGTGCTCCCGTCCCACCGGTCGCCGCCCCGCTCCCGCCGGTCGCCGCCCCGCTCCCGCCGGTCGCCGCCTCGCTCCCGCCGGTCGCCCCGCCGCGGTCCGGTGCGACCGAGGCGACCGGTGCCGCCGTTCCGACGGACCACGACGCGGGCCCGGACGAGGACGTCGAGGAGACCCGGATCGTGTCCCGCGCACCCGCGCAGGCTCCGTTCCTGCTGCACTTCAGCACGGGCGAGCGCCTCGGCGTGCACGGGTCCGCGCTGCTCGGCCGACTCCCGCGCCCCGAGGCCGACGAGCAGTTCGACGGCCTGCTGACGATCCGCGATCCGGGCAAGTCCGTCTCGAAGACCCACCTGGAACTCGGGCGGGACGGTGACGACCTCTGGGTCTCCGACCGCTACTCGGGCAACGGCACGATGATCCGGCACATCGACGGGTCGATCCGGCGGTGCGAGCCCGGACGGCGGTACCGCGTCGAGCGCGGCGCACGCGTCGACATCGGGGAGCAGTTCTTCCTCGTCCAGTGAGGTCGGGCCGGTGCGCGCGCAGCACCGCCCCGTGTCGGGACCGCTCGTCCACGACCGACCTGCTCCGCGCCGGTTCTCCACAGCGGCCCGGAGCCAGCACCGCGCGATGGTCAGGTGCGGTGCGATGGGTGCATGGACCCGCGGACCGCTCGGAGCGTCGCCTCGGCCGTCGCCATCCTCGTGACGGTCTGGGCCGTCGTGTCCACCGGCGACGACCGGACGGTGCTGCTCGTGGCGGCGGCCGTCGTCGCGGTGCTCGGTCTCGCGGTGCGACCGGCTGACGGTCTTCCGCGGGCACCGACGGTCGTCGTCCCGCCAGGCCCGGCGACCGGTCCCGCGGCCGACCGGTGCGGCGGCGAGGCATCGGCGACCGGTCCCGCGGCCGACCGGTGCGGCGGCGAGGCATCGGCGGCCGGTCCCGCGGACGACCGGTGCGGCGCGACCGGGCCAGACGCGGACGTCTGCTCGTTCCCGCCGACACCGGGTGGGGAACTGCTCGTCGGGCGGGACCCCGCGGGCCGGATCGTCACGGTCGGCGCTGCCGGCGGAGTCGTCGTGCGTGGTCGCGGCGCGCTGGCCCGCGCCGTCTTCGAAGCCCTCGTCGACCAGCTCGAGGGCCTCGTGCCGCGCGCCGGACCGGACGTGCCCGGCGCAGAGCTCCGTGTCGCGGCGGACACGGGCGTGCTCGGCCGCCGCACCGTCCGCGCCGGGCTCCCCGAGGGGCACGCGGCGGCGGCGGCGGTCGCCGACGACGGTGCCCTGCTCGGGACCGTCGTCCTGGTCCCCGGGCTCGCGGCCACCCCGCGCCGGACGGGTGCCGTCGTGGACGTGACGCGCTACGGGTGCCGGCTGACCGGGAGACACCGGGTCGGGGGCACCGCGGACACCGCCGGGGACGACGACGTCGGGACGGTCATCATGCCGACGCTGCCGCTCCTCGTGCTCTCCGCGGACGAGCGCTCGTCCCTCGCCGACGACCACAGCGGGCCCGGGTGGGGGACCGAGAGGGCATCGGCTTCCCCGGTCGGGTCCGGGACGTGTCCATCCGGCCCGGTGCGTCCGGAGGGCCGGTCTCGTCGCCCCCGGTCAGCTCAGCGGAGACCCGCTCCGACGCGGACCGCGCCGACCGGCAGACCGCCACCGAGGACACGCTCGCCGGTCGCCTGCAGCACCTCGTCCGCGGCGACGGCGTCGACCAGGTCGTTGCGGACGAGCAACGTCAGGGCCGCGAGCGTCCCGGCACGGAGGGCTCCGTCGAGCACCTTGACGGCGACGGCCGGCCCGCCCGGCACACCCATCACCATGACGCCCTCCGCACCGAGCTTCGCGAGGAGCCCGAGTCGTTCGATGGTGACGGTGTTCGCCCGGCCGACGCCGTCGATCGCCCACGGATCCGCCAGGACCGCGTCGGTCAGGGCGGCGGAGTCCTCGTCGGCACGCGCCACGACCCCGGCGATGCCCCGCGCCAGTCCGGTGAGGGTGAGCGGGAACACCGGTGCGCCGCAGCCGTCGGTCCCGACGACGTCGACGACCTCGCCGGTGGCGTCCTCCACCGTGCTCCGGACCGCCTGCTGCAGCGGGTGCTCGATGTCGAGGTACGTCGCCTCGTCCCACCCGTGCACCCGGCACGCGGCGAGCATGCCGGCGTGCTTGCCCGAGCAGTTCATCGCCAGCCGACGGGGACCCGTCATGCTCCGCGCGGTGTCCCGGTCGAACGGCAGGTCGGGCGGGCACCCGAGGTCCTCCTCGACGTGGTCGAAGCGCTCGAGCATCCGCATCGCGAGGGACTGGTGGGACAGTGTCCCGGCGTGACTCGCCGTCGTCATCACCAGCTCCGCGCCCGAGAAGAGCGCCCCGGCACGTCGGACCGCCAGCGCCTGCAGGGGTTTCATCGTCGAACGGGGGTAGATGCTGGCGCCCACGTCGCCGACGGCGTCGAGCACGGTGCCGTCCGCGCCGACGACGACGCCCGCGCCGACGTGACGGCTCTCGTCGAAGCCGGACCGTTCGAGGACGGCCAGTTCGACCGAGCCGTCGGCGGTGAGAGGATGACGGTCGGTGCTGGTGGCCGTGCGCATGGCGCGATCCTACCGACGACCCACACGACGAGAGGACCGCGATGAACGACCACTCCTACGAGGTCTCCGTCCACTGGACCGGCGACCGGGGGACCGGCACGAGCGGGCACCGCGACTACGGACGCGAGCACGTCGTCAGCGCCGCGGGCAAGCCGGACGTCCCCGGCAGCGCCGACCCGACGTTCCGCGGGGACCGCGACCGGTGGAACCCCGAGGAGCTCGTCCTCGCCGCCCTGAGCCAGTGCCACATGCTCAGCTACCTGCACGTCGCCGTGACCACGGGCTTCACGGTGGTCGCGTACGAGGACCGTGCCACGGCCGGTCTCGACCTCCACCGCGACGGCTCCGGCGAACTCACGGGTGCGGTCCTCCGTCCCGTCGTGACGATCCGCGAGGCGGACCGGGTGGAGGACGCACGGGCGGCACACGCCGAAGCGAACCGGCTGTGCTTCATCGCGCGGTCCGTCGCGTTCCCCGTCCACCACGAGCCCGAGATCGTCGTCCTCGGAGCCGACGCATCGGTGGGTACGGCAGGATGACCAGTGTGAAGCGTCTCCGCCTGCTCCCGATCGCCCTCGTGCCCGCCGTGATCCTCGGCCTCGCCGCCTGCTCGGGGTCCGGCTCCTCGGACGCCTCGGCCTCCGCATCGTCCACCCCGAAGGCCACGGCCGCGCCGATCACGTCGTGCCCGAAGCCGGGCGGAGCGTCGGACTCGATCGACGCCACGGGTGACGTCGGCGGTTCCCGGGCGCCGAAGGTGACGTTCGACGACGGCCTCACCGCCGACCCGCCGCAGGCGACCCGCACCGTGAAGGGCACGGGCGCCGCACTCGCCGAGGGCGACTTCGTCCAGGTCGCGTACTCCGCGTACGACGCGAAGGACGCGAAGAACCTCGTGACCGTCGGCTTCGACCAGGGGAACCCCCAGGTCCTCTCCGTGGGCGGCACCGGCTTCGGCGCCCTCCTCGCCTGCGCGCACGTCGGTGACCGCGTCGCCGTCGTCGGTCAGGCCGCCGCACTCGGCTTCAACACGAGCGGGTCGATCGTCGTCGTCGCGGACGTCGTCGAGCAGACCCCGACCAAGTCGACCGGCACGCCGCAGGACCAGGACCCGGCGCTCCCCACGGTCGAGGACAAGGCGGACGGCGAGCCCGAGATCACCATCCCGGACACCGACGCACCCACGAAGACCACGGCCGAGGTCATCAAGCAGGGTGACGGTGACGTCATCGAGGACGGCGACACCGCGCTCGTGCAGTACAAGGGGGTCGCGTACAAGGGCGGCAAGGAGTTCGACTCCTCGTGGTCGAAGGGCTCGCCGACGACCTTCACGATCTCGAACAGCGGGCTCATCCCCGGGTTCGTCAAGGGACTGGTCGGGCAGAAGATCGGCTCGCAGGTCTTGATCGTCGTCACCCCGGAGGACGGCTACGGCGCCAACCCGCCGGAGGGCTCGGGCATCCCCGCGAACGCGACCCTCGTGTTCGTCGTCGACCTGCTGGCCAAGGGCTGAGCCCGGTGTCGGGCCGCCGCCGGGTCGTCCTCCTCGGCAGCACGGGGTCGATCGGCACGCAGGCGCTCGACGTCATCGAGCGGAACCCCGACCGCTTCGAGCTCGTCGGCCTGACCGCGGGCACGGACACCGCCACCCTCGCCGAGCAGGCCGACCGGTACGGCGTCCGCGACACCGCGCTCGGGGCCGCCGACGCGGAACGACTCGTCCGCAGCGTCGAGGCCGACGTCGTGCTCAACGGGATCACCGGATCCGTCGGGCTCGGTCCGACCCTCGCGGTCCTCGAGACCGGCGCGACGCTCGCGCTGGCGAACAAGGAGAGCCTCATCGTCGGGGGCCCGCTCGTGCAGGCCGCCGCGGCACCCGGGCAGATCGTCCCGGTCGACAGCGAGCACTCCGCGATCGCCCAGGCGCTCCGATCGGGCACCGACGCCGAGGTCCGTCGGCTCGTCCTCACCGCGAGCGGCGGTCCGTTCCGCGGGCGCTCGCGGAACGACCTCGTTGACGTCGCACCGGCGCAGGCGCTCGCCCACCCGACGTGGGACATGGGCCTCGTGGTGACCACGAACTCGGCGACCCTGGTGAACAAGGGCCTCGAGGTCATCGAGGCGCACCTGCTCTTCGGCGTCCCCTACGACCGCATCGACGTCACCGTGCACGCGCAGTCGGTCGTGCACTCGATGGTGGAGTTCGTCGACGGCTCGACCATCGCGCAGGCGTCTCCGCCGGACATGCGGCTGCCGATCGCCCTCGGCCTCGCCTGGCCCCACCGGGTCCCGCACGTCGGCGTGCCGCTGGACTGGACGACCGCGAGCACGTGGACGTTCGAGCCGCTCGACGCCGCCGCCTTCGGCGCCGTCGACCTCGCCAAGCGGGTGGGCTCGCTCGGCGGCACCTTCCCCGCCGTGTTCAACGCCGCCAACGAGCAGGCCGTCGCCGCCTTCCACGCGGGGGCGATCGGGTTCCTCGACATCGTCGACACGGTGGCGCGGGTCGTCGACGACCACACGGCGGGGGAGCCGTCGCTCGACGGCGTCCTCGCCGCGGAGCGGTGGGCCCGCCAGCAGGCCGACCGCATCCTCGCCCGCTGACGCGCGCCGGGCCTCCCGTCGGTCGCTCCGACCGGGAGGCACGCAGCACCACCCAGGTCGCTCACGGCTTTCGTCATGGCGAGCGTCCCGTACCCTTTCCCGGTGACCGTCGGAACCGTCCTGCTCTTCGTCCTCGGCGTCGTCGTCTTCGTCATCGGGCTGCTGGTGTCGATCGGCCTCCACGAGCTCGGCCACCTGGCCTTCGCGAAGCTCTTCAACGTCAAGGTGACCCAGTACTCGCTCGGGTTCGGCAAGGCGATCTGGTCCTTCCGGCGCGGTGAGACCGAGTACGGCATCCGGCCGATCCTGCTCGGCGGGTACATCTCCATGGTCGGCATGCTCAAGCCGCGTGCCTCCGGACGGGAGATCACGAACACGGGCATGTACTCGGCGTTCGTGCAGGACGCCCGGGCCGCGAGTGCCGAGCAGATCGCGGAGTCCGGCGGCGACGACTCCCGGGCCTTCTACCGGCTCACCCCCTGGAAGCGGATCATCGTGATGGTCGCCGGGCCGGCGATGAACCTGGTGATCGGGATCCTGCTGTTCGGGGTGCTGCTCGTCGGCTTCGGTGCACCGACCACGACGTTCACCTCGAGTGTCGACTGCGTCCTGCCCACGAGTGCCCGGACGACCTGCGCCGACGGCGACGCGGTGTCCCCGGCGAAGGAGGCCGGCATCCGCGCGGGCGACGTGGTGGTCGCCGTCGACGGCCGACGCAACCCCACGATCACCCAGGTCTCCGACCTCTTCCAGCGCTCCGCGGGCGAGCAGGTCACCGTGGTCGTCGAGCGGGACGGCACCGAGCGCACCCTGCAAGTCACCCCGCAGCTCGCCACCCGCGATGTGTACACGGAGGACGGGTCGGTCGCGAAGGACAGCGACGGGACCACGAAGACCGAGCGCGTCGGCGTCGTCGGGGTGAGCATCGGACAGACGCTCGTCCGGCAGTCGCCCGCCGCGGTGCTCCCCGCGACCGGCGCACAGATCGCTGCCTCGGCGCACCTCATCGTCGACCTGCCGCAGCGGCTCGTCGCCGTCTGGAACGCCGCGTTCGGGGCGCAGGAACGCTCGCAGGACAGTCCGGTGTCGGTCGTCGGCGTCGGCCGGGCGATCGGCACGGTGTCCTCGATGAGCGGCGTGCCCGTGGTCGACAAGGTGTACACGATCCTGGGGCTGCTGGCCTCGCTCAACATCGGGCTGTTCGTGCTGAACATGGTGCCGCTGCTCCCGCTGGACGGCGGCCACATCGCCGGCGCCATCTGGGAAGCGGCCAAGCGTCGTGCCTTCCGGCTGTTCGGCAAGGCCGACCCGGGGCCGATCGACCTGGCGAAGACGATGCCGCTCACGATGGTCGTGGTCGTCCTGCTCGCCGGCATGAGCGCGCTGCTCATCTACGCCGACCTGGTCCGACCGGTGGACCTGTTCGGGTAGCGCCGGAGCCGCGCGTCGGACCACTACGCTGGCGCGCATGAGCGCAGAACCCGTCGCCCGACCGGAGCCGTCGAAGGCGTCGACCGCCGGGCGGACCCGGACCGTCGAACAGCAGGGCACCGACGTCATCGGTGAGGCCGAGCGCAAGGGCCGTCCCCGCGGTCTCTTCTGGCCGTGGTTCGCCGCGAACATCTCGGTGCTCGGACTGGCCTACGGCTCGTTCGTCCTCGGCTTCGGCATCTCGCTCGCGCAGGCGACGGTGGTGTCGGTCATCGGCGTCGTGTTCTCGTTCCTGCTCTGTGGCATCGTCGCGATCGCCGGCAAGCGCGGGTCCGCCCCGACGATGGTGCTGAGCCGCGCGGCGTTCGGCGTCCGGGGCAACCGGTTGCCGTCCTTCCTCAGCTGGGTCCTCACTGTCGGGTGGGAGACCGCCCTCGCCTCGCTGGCGGTCCTCGCGACGTCCACGGTGTTCCGCGAGCTCGGGTGGGACGACGGCGTCGTCACGAAGGCGGTCGCCCTGGTGGTGGTCGCGGCACTCGTCATCGGGGCGGGGATCGCCGGGTTCGACGTGATCATGCGCCTGCAGACGTGGATCACGGTGGTCACCGCGGTGCTGACGGTGGTCTACGTGGTGTTGGCCGCGCCGTCGATCGACCTCGGGACCCTCGCCGACCTGCCGTCCGGCAGCGCCCAGAACGTCATCGGCGCCCTGGTGCTCGTGATGACCGGCTTCGGGCTCGGCTGGGTGAACGCGGCCGCCGACTACTCCCGGTACCTGCCGCGGTCCGCCTCGACGCGCGGCGTCGTCGGCTGGACGACGTTCGGTGGCGCGCTGGCCCCCGCGGTCCTCGTCGTCATCGGCGTCATGCTCGCCGGCTCGTCGACGGACCTGGACGCCGCGATCGGTGCCGACCCGATCGGCGCGCTGACGACCCTGCTGCCGGTCTGGTTCCTCGTCCCCTTCGCGGTGGTCGCGATCCTCGGTCTCGTCGGTGGTGCCGTCCTCGACATCTACTCGTCGGGTCTCGCCCTGCTCAGCGCGGGTGTGCGGATCCCTCGACCGGTCGCGGCGGGCGTCGACGGGGTGTTCATGATCGCGGGCGCGGTCTACGTGGTGTTCTTCGCGACGAGCTTCATCCAGCCGTTCCAGGCCTTCCTCGTGACGCTCGGTGTGCCCGTCGCAGCCTGGTGCGGTGTGTTCGTCGCAGACGTGCTGCTCCGGCGGCGGGCGTACGCGGAGGACGAGCTCGACACCCCGCGCGGCCGCTACGGCGACGTCCGCTGGACCGCGATCGCGCTGGTGGTCGTCGGCACCGTGCTCGGGTGGGGGCTCGTCACGAACACCTACGGCGTCCCGGCCTGGCTCAACTGGCAGGGCTTCCTGCTCGGCCCGTTCGGCCTCGGGGGACGTGACGGTGCCTGGGCCTACGCGAACCTCGGCGTCCTCGTCGCGCTGCTCGTCGGGTTCCTCGGGACCGTGTTGCTCGGCCGACGCGCGATCCGCCGCCAGGAGGCGCTGCCCGTCACCGAGCCGGTGTCCCGCGTCCCCGCGGACGAGCTGCGCCCGTGACGGCCGGACCGGCACGCGCGGACGCATCCCCTCCCGACGGTCCGGACGCCGCCGACGCAACGGGCAGGCCCGACGCACCGCACACGCCCGACGCACCGCGCACGTCTGACGCACCCGACACCGCCGACGCGTGGCTCGTCGTCATCGACATGCAGCACGTCTTCACGGGTGCCAGCCCCTGGGCGGCACCGCGGTACGCCGAGGCGTCCGCGGCGGTCGAGCGGCTCCTCCCGCGCTTCCGCGACCGCACGGTGCTCACCCGGTTCGTCGCCCCGGAGCACCCGTCCGGCGCGTGGCAGCCGTACTACCGCGCCTGGCCCTTCGCCCTCGTGCCCGACGCCGACCCGTTGTACGCGCTCACGGAGCCGTTCGCGGCACTCGCGGCGGGTGGCGCCCCGGTCGTCACCGTGCCGACCTTCGGGAAGTGGGGGACGGGCCTCCGACGGGTGACGGGGGAGCAGCCGCACCTCGTGCTCACCGGGGTCTCCACGGACTGCTGTGTGCTGTCGACCGCGCTCGCTGCGGCCGACGCCGGCGTCCGCGTCACGGTCGTGGCCGAGGCGTGCGCCGGCGCGAGCGACGACGACCACGCCCGCGCGCTCGACGCGATGCGCCTGTACGCCCCGCTCGTCACCGTCGTCGACTCCCTGTGAGCAGGCCGCACCGCGTTCCGTGGACGAGCGCGTAGAGTTCCCACCGTGCCCGCAGTGAACCTCGGAATGCCGAAGGCCCCCGAAACCCTGGCCCCGCGTCGCAAGTCCCGGCAGATCCGGGTCGGCAAGGTCCTGGTCGGTGGTGACGCCCCGGTGTCCGTGCAGTCGATGACCACGACGCCGACCACGAACATCAACGCGACCCTCCAGCAGATCGCCGAACTCACCGCGTCCGGGTGCGACATCGTCCGCGTGGCCGTGCCGAGCCAGGACGACGCTGACGCTCTGCCGATCATCGCGAAGAAGTCGCAGATCCCGATGATCGCGGACATCCACTTCCAGCCCAAGTACGTCTTCCAGGCCATCGACGCCGGGTGTGCCGCGGTGCGCGTGAACCCGGGCAACATCCGGAAGTTCGACGACCAGGTCGGCGCGATCGCCAAGGCCGCGAAGGACGCGGGTGTGAGCCTGCGGATCGGCGTCAACGCCGGGTCGCTCGAGCCGAGCCTGCTGCAGAAGTACGGGAAGGCCACGCCGGAGGCGCTCGTCGAGTCCGCCGTGTGGGAGGCCAGTCTGTTCGAGGAGCACGACTTCCACGACTTCAAGATCTCGGTCAAGCACAACGACCCGATCATCATGGTGAAGGCGTACCGGCAGCTCGCTGAGCGCGGCGACTGGCCGCTGCACCTCGGCGTGACCGAGGCCGGCCCGGAGTTCCAGGGCACGATCAAGAGCGCCACCGCGTTCGGCATCCTGCTCGGCGAGGGCATCGGTGACACCATCCGCGTGTCGCTGTCGGCTCCGCCCGCGCAGGAGGTGAAGGTCGGGCTGCAGATCCTGCAGTCGCTCAACCTCCGCGAGCGCAAGCTCGAGATCGTCTCCTGCCCGAGCTGTGGCCGTGCGCAGGTGGACGTCTACCAGCTCGCGAACGACGTCACGTCCGGGCTCGAGGGCATGACCGTCCCGCTCCGCGTCGCCGTCATGGGGTGCGTCGTGAACGGTCCGGGCGAGGCACGCGAGGCCGACCTCGGTGTCGCCTCCGGCAACGGCAAGGGGCAGATCTTCGTGAAGGGCCAGGTCATCAAGACCGTCCCCGAGGCCGAGATCGTCGCGACCCTCATCGACGAGGCGAACCGCCTCGCCGCGGAGATGGGACCGGCGGCGGGCACCGGCAAGCCGCTCGTCGTCACCTCCTAGGTCCTGGCCCCGTTCCGGACGCACGGCCCGGAACCGGCGGCGGGGGAGCCTCCCGTCCACAGGCGCGGCGGACCGCGACCGCGCGCCGCTAGGCTTGCGGCGTGGTCACACGGCTCTCTCACCTCTTCCTCCGCACGCTCCGCGACGACCCCTCCGACGCCGAGGTGACGAGCCACAAGCTGCTCGTCCGCGCCGGCTACGTCCGCCGCCAGTCGCCGGGCATCTTCGCCTGGCTGCCGCTGGGCCTGAAGGTCCGCGCGAAGATCGAGGGCATCATCCGCGACGAGATGGTCGCCGCCGGGGCGCAGGAGGTCCTGCTGCCGGCGCTGCTGCCGCGCGAGCCCTACGAGGCGACGAACCGCTGGACCGAGTACGGCGACGGCATGTTCCGACTGCAGGACCGCAAGGGCTCCGACTACCTCCTCGCGCCCACGCACGAGGAGATGTTCGCGCTCCTGGTGAAGGACCTGTACTCCTCCTACAAGGACCTGCCGGTCACGCTGTTCCAGATCCAGGACAAGTACCGCGACGAGGCCCGGCCCCGCGCCGGTCTGCTGCGTGGGCGCGAGTTCACCATGAAGGACGCGTACTCGTTCGACCTCGACGACGCCGGCCTGGAGCGCAGCTACCAGGTGATGCGCGACGCCTACGAGCGGATCTTCACCCGGCTCGGCCTCGAGTACGTCATCGTGAAGGCGGACGCCGGCGCGATGGGCGGGTCGAAGTCCGAGGAGTTCCTGCACCCGATCGCGGTCGGCGAGGACACGTTCGTCCGGAGCGCCGGTGGCTACGCGGCCAACGTCGAGGCCTACGTGACGCCGGTGCCCGAGGCGCGGTCGACCGAGGGGCTCCCGGAGCCCGTGCTCCTGCCCGCGGCGGACACCCCGACGATCGAGTCGCTCGTCGCGCACGCCAACGAGGTCGCCCCGCGTGCCGGTGCGCCCTGGACCGCGGCGGACACGCTGAAGAACGTCGTGCTCGCACTGACGCACCTGGACGGCACGCGCGAGGTCGTGGTCGTCGGACTCCCCGGGGACCGCGACGTCGACCTCAAGCGCGCCGAGGTCGCGTTCGCCCCGGCCGAGGTCGAGGCCGCCGGTGACGACGACTTCCGGAAGCACCGCGGCCTGGTGAAGGGCTACATCGGCCCGCAGGTCCTCGGCGCCGACAGCGCGACCGGCCTGCGCTACTTCGTCGACCCGCGCGTGGTCGACGGCACGAGCTGGGTCACGGGCGCGAACGAGCGCGGTGTGCACGTCTCCGGTCTCGTCGCCGGGCGTGACTTCGTCGCCGACGGTGTCGCCGAGGTGTCCGACGTCCGCGCCGGCGACCCGGCCCCCGACGGTTCCGGCCCGCTCGAGACCGCCCGCGGCATGGAGATCGGCCACGTCTTCCAGCTCGGGCGCAAGTACGCCGAGGCGCTCGGTCTCAAGGTGCAGGACGAGAACGGCAAGCTCGCCACCGTCACGATGGGCTCGTACGGCATCGGCGTGACGCGCATCCTGGCGATCCTGGCCGAGGCGCACAACGACGAGAAGGGCCTGGCCTGGCCGAAGCACGTCGCACCGTTCGACGTGCACGTCGTCGCGACCGGCAAGGACGCGACCGCGTTCGACCTGGCCGAGTCGATCGTCGCGCAGCTCGAGGCGGAACGGTACGAGGTCGTGTACGACGACCGCCCGAAGGTCTCGCCCGGCGTGAAGCTCCGGGACGCCGAGCTGCTCGGCATGCCGGTCGTCGTCGTCGCGGGCCGGAACGCCGCCGACGGCATCGTCGAACTCTGGGACCGGGCGACCGGCGACCGCCGGGAGGTCCCCGTCGCGGACCTGCTGGAGGCCGTGCGCGCGATCTGAGTGCCCGGCGTCGAGCCGGGTGTCCGGCGCAAGGCCCGTGGCGGAAGCGCCACGGGCCTTGCGTCGTTCCTGCGGTACGATCGACGACGGCTTCCGCGTGGTCCCATCCGCGGGAGCGACTCATCTGAATACGGAGGCACCTCGGTGAAGATCGACCTCGCAGTCCTGCGACTCATGGAGCGTGAACGGGAGATCCCGTTCGACGAGCTCGTCCAGATCATCGAATCTGCCATCCTGACCGCCTACCAGAAGCACCGCGCCGAGAACGACGAACCCGTCGACGCCCAGGCCCGTGTCGAGCTCGACCGGAAGTCCGGCGAGGTCTCGGTGTTCGTCCCCGAACGTGACGAGGACGACAACGTCATCGGCGAGTCCGTGGACCAGCCGAGCGACTTCGGTCGGATCGCGGCCTTCGCGGCCAAGCAGGTCATCAACCAGCGTCTCCGCGACATCGGCGACGACAAGATCCTCGGCGAGTTCCGCGGCAAGGAGGGCGACATCGTCGCCGGTATCGTGCAGCAGGGCCCGAACCCGAAGATGGTCATGGTCGACCTCGGCACCGTCGAGGCGATCCTGCCCCCGGAGGAACAGGTCCCGGGGGAGACCTACACGCACGGCATGCGACTCCGTGTGTACGTGACGAGCGTCGGCCGCGGCAACAAGGGTCCGCAGATCACCGTGTCCCGCACGCACCCGGGCCTCGTGCGCAAGCTCTTCGCACTCGAGGTCCCCGAGATCGCGTCGGGCGTCGTGGAAATCACGTCCCTGGCACGCGAGGCCGGACACCGCACGAAGATGGCGGTGAAGGCGAACGAGCCCGGGGTCAACGCCAAGGGGGCCTGCATCGGCGAGCTCGGAGCCCGCGTGCGCTCGGTCACCAACGAGCTCGGCGCCGAGAAGATCGACATCGTCGACTGGTCCTCGGACCTCTCGACCTTCGTCGCGAGCGCCCTGTCGCCGGCGAAGGTGACGAGCGCGTTCGTGCTCGACGCCTCGACCAAGGCCGTCCGGGCCCTCGTGCCGGACTACCAGCTGTCGCTCGCCATCGGCAAGGAAGGGCAGAACGCCCGCCTCGCCGCGAAGCTCACCGGCGCCCGGATCGACATCCAGCCGGACTCGATCCTCGACGGCGACGACTGAGCGACATCCCCATCGACGCGGTCCGGTTCGCTCGTGGCGAGAGGCCTCGGGCGCGCCGGATCGCGGTCGTCGGAGTCAAGGAGTAGAGTGGACGCCGTCAGAACGTGCATCGGCAGTCGTCGTCGTGCACCCCGATCCTCCCTCCTCCGAGTCGTCGCCCTGAGCGACGGTTCCGTCGTGGCGGATCCGAAGGCAGTCATGCCGGGCCGGGGGGCATGGCTCACACCGACCGTCGAAGCGTACGAACTGGCCGTCAAGCGCAGGGCATTCCGCCGTGCGCTCCGGCTGGAGCGTGATCCCGACACGTCCGCGGTGCGCGAGTACCTCGCCGGGCTGCAGAGCCCGAACGGCACGGAACCCGAGCACCCGGACATGACAGAACAGGCTGAACGGCTTATGGACAACTGATGAGCGGCTCGAAATGAGACCCGTCATCCAGTGAGTCCTGCCCCTTGACGGGGTGGGACCCGTGAAGGAGAACAGTGGCTAAACCACGCGTACACGAGATCGCAAGCGAGCTCGGCGTCGACAGCAAGACCGCACTCGAGAAGCTCAAGCAGCTCGGCGAGTTCGTCAAGGGCCCGAGCTCGAGCATCGAGCCCCCCGTCGCACGGAAGCTCCGTGCAGCCCTGCAGGCCGAGGGCGCGTCCGCGTCGTCGACGCCCGCAGCCCCCGCCGCCAAGGCCCCCGCGGCACCGCGTTCCGGTGCCCCGAAGCCCGGTGGCCCCAAGCCCGGCCCGAAGCGTCCGGCACCCGCCCCCGAGCCCGAGCCCGTCGTCGAGGCAGCACCCGCTGCCCCCGCCGTCGACGGCGCGCCGGTGCCCGCTGCACCGAAGTCGGTCGCGCAGCGCCAGGCCGAGGCCGAGGCCGCCCGCAAGGCCGCCGCGGAGCAGAAGGCCGCCGAGCAGAAGGGCCAGCAGGGCGGTGACGCCCCGAAGGACTCCGGGCCGAGCGACGCCGTGAAGCCCGGCGCCTCGAAGCCCTCCGGTGCCGCCCCGAAGCCGGGTGGCCCGAAGCCCGGCGCGCGTCCCGGCAACAACCCCTACGCGTCGAGCCAGGGCATGGGCGCACGTCCGCCGCGCCCCGGCAACAACCCCTTCGCCTCGAACCAGGGCATGGGCCAGCGCCCGGCCGCCGGTGCGGGTGGCGGGAACGGCATCCCCCGTCCCCAGCCGCCGCGTCCCGGTGCGCCCCGCCCGGGTGCCCCGCGTCCCGGCGGTCCCGGCCAGAACAACCGACCGAACGGCTTCGGGCAGCGCCCGGGTCAGGGCGGTGGCGGTCGTGGTGGCGCCGGTGGCGGGTTCAACCGTCCCGGTGGTGCCGGTGCCGGCGCCGGTGGCGGCTTCGCCCGTCCCGCGTTCACGGGTCCGCGCCCCGCAGGTGGTGGCGGCCGTGGTCGTGGCCCCGGCGGTGGTACCGCTGGTGCGTTCGGTCGTGGTGGCGGCAAGAGCCGTGCCCGCAAGTCGAAGCGGACGAAGCGCGCCGAGTACGAGATGCGGCAGGCGCCGTCGCTCGGCGGCGTGCAGGTCCCGCGCGGTGACGGCAACACGGTCATCCGCCTCCGTCGCGGTGCGAGCATCTCGGACTTCGCGGACAAGATCGACGCGAGCCCCGGCAACCTGGTGACGGTGCTGTTCCACCTCGGTGAGATGGCGACCGCGACCGAGTCCCTGGACGAGGCCACCTTCGAGGTCCTCGGCGAGGAGCTCGGCTACAAGATCCAGGTCGTCTCGCCCGAGGACGAGGACAAGGAGCTCCTCGAGGGCTTCGACATCGACATCGACGCCGAGTACGCCGACGAGGACGACTCCGTCCTGCAGCAGCGTCCCCCGGTCGTCACCGTCATGGGTCACGTCGACCACGGTAAGACCCGACTGCTCGACGCGATCCGGAACTCGAAGGTCGTCGAGGGCGAAGCCGGCGGCATCACGCAGCACATCGGTGCGTACCAGATCGTCACCGAGCACGAGGGCATCGAGCGCCCGATCACCTTCATCGACACCCCGGGTCACGAGGCCTTCACGGCCATGCGTGCCCGTGGTGCCCAGGTGACGGACATCGCGATCCTCGTGGTCGCGGCGGACGACGGCATCATGCCGCAGACGATCGAGGCGCTGAACCACGCGCAGTCCGCCGGTGTGCCGATCGTGGTCGCGGTCAACAAGATCGACAAGGACGGCGCCAACCCGGCGAAGGTCCGCCAGCAGCTCACCGAGTACAACCTGGTGGCCGAGGAGTACGGCGGCGACGTCATGTTCGTCGACGTCTCCGCGCGCAACAACATCGGCATCCAGGACCTCCTGGACGCGGTGCTGCTGACCGCTGACGCCGGGCTCGACCTGCGTGCCAACCCCGACAAGGACGCCCGAGGCGTCGCGATCGAAGCACGGCTCGACAAGGGCCGCGGTGCGGTGGCGACCGTCCTCATCCAGTCCGGCACGCTGCACGTCGGTGACGCGATCGTCGCCGGCACGGCGTACGGCCGCGTCCGGGCGATGGCGGACGAGAACGGCAACGCGGTCGACGCCGCGACGCCGGCCCGTCCGGTCCAGGTGCAGGGTCTGTCGTCGGTGCCGCGCGCCGGTGACACGTTCCTCGTCACCGAGGACGACCGCACCGCTCGTCAGATCGCCGAGAAGCGTGAAGCCGCACAGCGCAACGCCCAGCTGGCCAAGGCCCGCAAGCGCATCTCGCTCGAGGACTTCACCCGTGCACTCGAAGAGGGCAAGGTCGACTCGCTCAACCTCATCATCAAGGGTGACGTCTCCGGTGCCGTCGAGGCACTCGAGCAGTCGCTCCTCGACATCGAGGTGGACGACAGTGTCCAGCTGCGCATCCTGCACCGCGGTGTGGGTGCGATCACGGAGTCGGACATCGACCTCGCCACGATCGACAACGCGATCGTCGTCGGCTTCAACGTCCGTCCGGACGTCAAGGCCCGCGAGCGCGCTGCCCGTGAAGGCATCGACGTGCGCTTCTACTCGGTCATCTACAACGCACTCGAGGACATCGAGAACTCGCTCAAGGGCATGCTCAAGCCCGAGTACGAGGAGGTCCAGTCGGGTGTGGCGGAGATCCGCGAGGTGTTCCGTTCCTCCAAGTTCGGCAACATCGCCGGTGTCATCGTCCGGTCCGGCACGATCACGCGCAACGCCAAGGCGCGCGTCATCCGTGACGGCGTTGTGGTCGCGGACGGGCTCGCCATCGAGTCCCTGCGTCGCTTCAAGGACGACGTCACCGAGGTCCGGACGGACTTCGAAGCCGGTATCGGTCTGGGCAAGTTCAACGACATCCAGGTCGGCGACGAGATCGAGACCACCGAGCTCGTCGAGAAGCCGCGCGACTGATCGCACTGAGTACCCTGGGCCCCGCCTCTCCGACCGGAGGGGCGGGGCCTCACCCCGTTCCGCAAGGAGGAACCCATGGCTGATCCGCAGCGCGCACGCAAGATGGCGGACCGCATCAAGGAAGTCGTCGCTCGTCGGCTCGACAAGGGCCTGCGGGACCCGCGACTCGGCTTCGTCACCATCACCGACGTCCGCGTGACCGGTGACCTGCAGCACGCGTCCGTCTTCTACACGGTGTACGGCACCGACGAGGAGCGTGCCGACTCGGCCGCCGCGCTCAAGGCCGCGACCGGCATGCTCCGGACCGAGGTCGGCAAGAACATCACGGCCCGGCTGACGCCGTCGCTCGACTTCATCGCCGACGCCCTGCCCGACACCTCGGCGCACCTCGAGGACCTGCTCGCGCAGGCGCAGATGCGCGACCAGCAGGTCAAGGCCGCGGCGGTCGGCGCCACGTACGCCGGCGAGGCCGACCCGTACAAGCACGACGAGGACGAGGACGAGGACGACGACGCGTCGGACGACGAGGCGTCGGACGCTGCCCGGAGCTGACCGCATCGGCACGCGGAGCGCCCGTCACCGGTCGGTGGCGGGCGCTCCGTGCGTCTCAGCCACGTGGTAGCCGGTAGCCCTCGGCATCGTCGCCCTCGGCCAGTCCGTCGCGCAGCAGCGAGGCGAGCGCCCGGTCCCGCTGCTCGGCGTCCGGCCAGACCAGCGCGATCTCGTCCGTCGTGACCGGCACGTCGCTGGCGCGCAGTTCCGCCATGAGCAGGCCCCGCACCTGACGGTCGCTGCCGGCGAAGCGCGCCTGCTTCGGTGCGCGTGGGCCGTCGTGGTCCGGGTACCCGGCGGCCCGCCAGGCGCAGCGGTCGGCGATCGGGCACGCGTCGCACGCCGGCGCTCGGGCGACGCAGACGAGCGCCCCGAGTTCCATGACGGCCGCGTTCGTGGCGGCCGCGGCGTCGCGCTCGACCGGGAGCACGGACTCCATGAGCGGCAGGTCCTGCTTCGCCTTGGCCGGTCCGGGCTCGCCCTGCCCGAGCACGGCCCGGGCGAGCACCCGCCGCACGTTCACGTCCACGACAGGGTGCCGGTCGCCGTACGCGAACACCGCGACCGCGCGGGCCGTGTAGTCGCCGATGCCGGGCAGGGCCAGGAGCTCGTCGACGTCCCGCGGCACGACGTTCCCGTGTCGTTCCGCGATGGCGGTGGCCGCCGCGTGCAGCGCCAGCGCACGGCGCGGGTACCCGAGCCGGTCCCAGGCCCGTACGGCCTCCGCGGGCGGCGACGCCGCGAGGTCCGCGGGGGTCGGCCAGCGCGTGAGCCACGCCTCCAGCCGGGGGACGACGCGGGCGACCTGCGTCTGCTGCAGCATGACCTCGCTCACCAGCGTGCCCCATGCCGGGAACCCGGGCCGCCGCCAGGGCAGGTCGCGCGCCTCCCGGCGGAACCAGTCGAGCACGGGGGACAGGAAGGCGGATCGCGTGTGGAGGCCGGTGTCGTCCACCGACGGACTGGAGGCTCGGCCCGCGTTCACCACGACAGCCTACGGTGGTGGCATGGCACGCTGGGCACCGCAGGAGACCGACACCATGGCCGCGATCGCGAGCGAGGTGATCGCGCAGGTCGGGACGAACCGCACCGTCGTCGCCGTCGACGGACAGGACGGCCTCGACCTCGAACGTGTGGCGGCTGCACTCGTCGCCGGCTTCGAGCGGCACGGCGTGCACGCGATGGCGGCCGCTGCTCCCTCGACCGACGCCGACACGCTCCGCGCCGACCTCGTGACCCCGTTCCGGACCACCGGCGCGGGCGACGGCGTGCTCGTCGTGCACGGAGCCGGGCTCCTCGCGCCGGGGACACGGTCGCTGTGGCGCTGGTCCCTCTGGGTGGAGCAGGAGGCCGGGCGGCTCGAGCGCCGAGCGGACGTGAAGATCGCCGCATCGGCCGTGCTCGACGTGACCGACCCCGAGCACCCGCGCCGCGAGTGGAACGACGCCTGCTGAGACCGCCGCGACCGGTGGGCCGTCCGGGTCGCACGTCGGGCCGAGCGGACGCGACGGCGGGCGGTCCCGCTGCTACGCTGCTGCGGTGCTCGTGACCCCGCCCGACGGCATCATCCTCGTCGACAAGCCGCAGGGCATCTCGAGCCACCGCGTGGTCTCGATCGCCCGCCGACGACTCGGCCTCAAGAAGATCGGCCACGCAGGCACCCTCGACCCGATGGCGACCGGGCTGCTCCTGCTCGGCGTCGGCCCCTCCACCCGGCTCCTGACGCACCTGGTCGGACTCGGCAAGACCTACACGGCGACGATCCGGCTCGGTGTCGGCACCGACTCGGACGACGCCGACGGCGAGCCGGTGTCGTCAGTCGGTGCGGCTGCGGACAGCGTCTCGGACCAGGCGATCGAGGCCGCCATCGCCGCGCTCCGCGGTCCGATCGACCAGGTCCCGTCCACCGTCAGCGCCATCAAGGTCGACGGGCGCCGGGCCTACGACCTGGCCCGCAAGGGTGAAGCGGTCACACTCCGCGCCCGGCGCGTGACCGTCGACCGGTTCGAGGTCCTCGGCCGGGTCGACCGGGTCGTGTCGGTCGACGGAGCCGACGTCCCCGTCATCGACCTCGACGTCGTCGTGTCCTGCTCGTCCGGCACCTACATCCGGGCACTCGCCCGTGACGTCGGCGTCACGCTCGGCACCGGCGCACACCTCACCGCGCTCCGTCGGACCGTCGTCGGTCCCTTCACGGTCGACGACGCCGTCGACCTCGAGGACGACGCCGTGGACGTCCACGGGGCGCTCGCCCGACCGGCGGACGTGGCACGGCGACTCTTCCCGGTCGTGCAGCTGGACGGGCACCAGGCGAAGGACCTGGGTGACGGCAAGCGGATCAGCGTCGAGCACCCGGACTCGGAGGGACCCGTGGCCGCCATCGCCACCGGTGGGGACCGACTCGTCGGGCTCGTCGCCGTCCGCCGCGGACAGCTCCGCGTCATCACGAACTTCCCCACAGCGGCAGGAGCGAACGCGTGATCGAGTGGTTCATGTGGGTGCAGTTCGCGATCGCCTGCGTCATCGGGGCGGCGGCCGTCGTCCTCGGCCTCGTCGGCCGGAAGCCGGACGACGCCACCGTCGGCGCACTGGCCCTCGTCGAGCTCCTGCTCCTGGTCCAGCTCGTGGTGGCGCTCATCGCCCCGGCCGTCGGCAACCCGCCGCAGGGCAACGTGCTCGAGTTCTGGGTCTACGCCGTCTCGGTGGTCCTGGTACCGCCCGCCACCATCGTCTGGGCCCTCATCGACCGCACGCGCTGGAGCACCGTCGTGCTCGGCGCCGGCGCGTTCACCGCCGCGGTCATGGTGTACCGGATGTACCAGATCTGGTTCGCGCTGAACTGACGGGAACGGTGCTGCACGCGACGGCCGTGCTCCCCGCGTCACCGTGCCCGGGTGTCCCGGGTGGTCGGTAGGATCGGTGCAATGGCGACCAAGTCCTCTGCGGGTGGATCCTCCTCGGCGAGCACCGCGGCCGAGCGCACCTCGGCACCGAGGGTGTCCTCGTTGGCCACCGGTGTCGGCCGGGTCCTCATCGCGGTCTACGGCATCCTCGCCCTGGCCGCCACCGGTCGGAGCGTCGTGCAGATCGCGGAGGACTTCTCCTTCGCGCCGTTCTCGTACACGCTGAGCGCGATCGCCGCCGTGGTCTACATCCTCGCCTTGGTCGCCCTCATCGTGCCCGGCCGGACCTGGTACCGGGTCGCCTGCGTGACCATCGTCTTCGAGATGACCGGCGTGCTCGTCGTCGGGACGCTCTCGCTGCTCGACCGCCAGCTGTTCCCGGACCTGACGATCTGGTCCTACTACGGCATGGGGTACGCGTTCGCGCCGCTCGTGCTGCCGATCGCGGGCCTGTGGTGGCTCCGGAAGCACCACCGCGCAGCCGTCGAGCGCGGCACGACGCCCGCAGCGGCCGCCGCGGACCAGCACCTCGGGTCCGCCGAGTGACGGGGAGGGACGCCAGCATGCAGTTCTACGACGACCCGGCAGCCGTGCCGACGGACTTCGGCCCGAGTGCCGTCACCATCGGCAAGTTCGACGGTGTGCACGTCGGGCACCGCGCCGTGATCGCCCACCTCGAGCAGGCGGCCCGCGCGCGCGGTCTCACCTCGACCGTCGTCACCTTCGACCAGCACCCGCTCAACGTGATCGATCCGCAGCGGGTGCCGCCCGCGCTGACGAGCACCGCACAGCGGCGCGAACTCCTCGCGGACGTCGGCGTCGACGCCACCCTCCTGCTCCGGTTCGACCCCGAACTGCAGGCGAAGTCCGCCGAGTCGTTCGTCTCGGAGATCCTCGTGGGCACGCTGCACGCGCGTCTGGTGTTCGTCGGGAGCGACTTCCGGTTCGGGGCACACGGTGCCGGGGACGTCGCCCTGCTCCGGGAGCTCGGTGAGCGGCACGGGTTCCTCGTCGAGCTCATCGACGACGTCGGCCTGGTCGACGACGTCCGTCCGGCGGGGGAGCGACGCGTGTCCTCCACCTGGATCCGCGAACTCCTCGGCGTCGGTCGCGTCGCCGAGGCCGCACGGTTGCTCGGCCGCGAGCACGCCGTCCGGAGCACGGTCGTGCGGGGCAACCAGCGAGGGCGCGAGATGGGCTACCCCACCGCGAACCTCGACCCGCACTGCGAGGGATTCGTCCCGGCCGACGGGGTGTACGCCGCGCGCGTGGTGCACGACGGAGTGACGTACCCGGCCGCCGTGTCGGTCGGCAACAACCCGACGTTCGAGGGCGTCCCGGAGAAGCAGATCGAGGCGCACCTGCTCGACGTGGACATCGACCTGTACGACGAGACGATCTCGGTGCTGTTCGTCGCCTACGTCCGCGGGATGGTCGCCTTCGGCGGGATGGACGAGCTCGCCGCGCAGATGCGCCAGGACGACCTCGACATCCGGGCGTTGCTGGGCATGCCCGTCTCCGCCTGACGGGACGTGACAGACGGATGCCCCGTGGCCGATCGGCCACGGGGCATCCGTCCGTCGTCGGTCGAGCGCTCAGCCGCCCAGCGCGTCGAGCCAGATCTTGCGGGCGTCGAGCGCTTCGCGTGCGTCCTTGATCCGGCGCGCGTCCCCGCTCGCCTCGGCGTCGGCGAGCTCGCCCTCGAGCTTCGCGATCGCGCCCTCGAGCTGGCTCGCGAGCCCGGTCTGCCGTGCCTTGCGCTCCGGGTCGGACTGCTTCCAGTGCTGGTCCTCGAGGCCACGGACGTGGTCCTCCACCGCGCGGATGCGGTCCTCGACGCGGCGGACGTCGGCGCGCGGGACGCGGCCGATCTCGTCCCAGCGACGCTGGACGTCCGTCAGCGCCTTGCGTGCCGCAGCGCGGTCCTGCATCTGCAGGATCGGTTCTGCCTCGGTGAGCAACGCCAGCTTCGCCTCGAGGTTCGCCGAGTACTCCTCGTTCTCGGCGGACGCCTCGGCGTGCCGCTGTTCGAAGAGGACGTCGCCGGCGGCCTTGAAGCGAGCCCAGAGCGCGTCGTCGTGACGCTTGCCGGCGCGCCCGGCACCCTTCCACTCGTCGAGCAGCTGGCGGTACGCGGGGATCGCGTCCGAGCCGCGCGGTGCGAGCGCTTCGGCCTGCTGCACGAGTTCCTGCTTGCGGGCTCGGGCATCGCGGTGCTGCGAGTCCAGCTCCGAGTAGAAGGCGCGTCGGTGCTGGTCGACCGTCGAGCGCGCGGTCCGGAACCGCTTCCACAGGTCGTTCGCGTCGTTCTTCGGGATGCGCGGGCCGTCGTGCTGGTGCTGCTGCCAGCGGGCGAAGACGTCGTCGAGCTGCGCGGTCACCTGCTTCCACTGCGCCCGGGCGGGGTCGACCGCGGCGAGTGCCTCGGCCTCCTCCACCAGCGCGGTGCGGTACGCGAGCGCCTCGGTCAGGGCCTGCTGCGCCTGCGCGGCCTGCTCCTTGGTCAGGGAGCCCACCTGGTCGGTGAGTGCGCCGATGCGGTCCTCGAGCGACTTGATGTCCCCGACAACCCGCGCGTCCGCCACCAGGCTCCGCAGGTGCTCGACGGTGCGGGCGACGTCACCGGCCGACGCGCCGCCCTTGACGCGCTGCTCGGCGATCTTCACCTGGCCCTCGAGATCGGCGTACTTCCGGGCGAAGTAGGCGAGGGCTTCCTCGGCGGACGCGTCCGGGTACTCGCCGACGACCCGTTCCGAGTCCTCGTACCGGACGTAGACCGTCCCGCTCTCGTCGACCCTGCCCCAGGTCGTTGCTTCGTCAGATGCCACAGGTCTCGCCTCGATCGTGGTCGTGCATCACCGACGTCGCCGTCGGCACGGTCAGGTCGTCAGCCTATTGCACGGTCGGGCCATGCGACGGGCGTGTGCGCTTTCGCCGTGGACTACTTCTCCCGGGCAATCGTGGCGCCGGTGATCTCCGTCGGCACCTCCGGCTTCCCGGAGCCGTCGGCGCCGGGGTCCGCGATGCCCTTCGACGTCACCTGCGACACGAGGTCCGACAGGCCGCTCGTGACCTTCCCGACGACCGTGTACCCACCCGACGAGGGGTCGAGCGTGGTGTCGTCCGTCACGATGAAGAACTGCGTGGTCTGTGACGCGGGCGACGACCCGCGGGCGATGGCGATGGTGCCCGCCGCGTACCGGCCGTCCTCGGGCACGTTCTCGAGCGGACCGTACTGGAAGCCGGCGTCCCCCGTGCCGTCCCCGTTCGCGGACCCGCACTGCAGGAAGTGGAAGTCGTCGCTGTCGGCGAGGCGGTGGCACGTCGTGCCCTGGTAGAACCGCTTGCGGATGAGGTCGATCTCGACGCTGGTGGCCTGCGGTGCCGCTGCGCCGTCGAGCTCGATGCCGAGCCGGACGTCGTCGTTGAGCGTCAGGGAGCCGGTCCAGGTCGACCCCTCCGCGATGTCCTTGCTCGGCACGTCACCGGTGCCCGCCGCGGTCGCGCTGGGTGACGGCGTGGGGGTGGCGGTGCCGGTCGCGCTGGCCGACGCGGTGGCGCGGTCGTCGTCCTGCGTCGCCGCGTACACCAACTGGGAACCGGTCGCGAGCGCGGCGACCAGCACGAGGGCCCCGGCCCAGACGACGTCGTCGCGGACCCGACGACGTCGCTGACGCTCGTGGAGGCCCTGTCTGGCCTGGTAGAGACGGAGTCGCTCGCGGGCTTCACGGCTCTGGTTCTTCGGTGCCACGGTGCTCTTCTGACCTCTCGTCGCGGTGTCGGTTGCGAGCGTACCGGGTCACCCCCTCGGGCCCGGGTCGGTGCCGTGCGGTGGCGAGCACGTCGGTGCGGACGCCTACCATCGAGGCATGGCACCAGACCGCTCGGGGATGAACGCGCCGACGACGGGTGGGCGGGCCGGTCTCGCGCAGGGTTCCGTGCCGCTGGCGGTCCGCATGCGTCCGACGAGCCTGGACGAGGTGGCGGGACAGCAGCACCTGCTCGGTCGCGGGTCCCCGCTCGTGCAGCTGGCGACGGGCACGCGGGAGCACCCGGGCGGGGTCTCCGTGATCCTCTGGGGTCCCCCGGGCACCGGCAAGACGACCCTCGCGCAGGCGATCGCCCGGCAGTCCGGCCGTGAGTTCGTCGAGCTCTCCGCCGTGACCGCCGGCGTCAAGGACGTGCGCGAGGTCATGGAGAAGGCCCTCGCGCACCGGGACCTCTACGGCTCGACGACGGTGCTGTTCCTCGACGAGATCCACCGCTTCAGCAAGGCGCAGCAGGACGCCCTGTTGCCCGGTGTCGAGAACGGCTGGGTCATCCTCATCGCCGCGACGACCGAGAACCCGTCCTTCTCCGTCATCTCGCCGCTCCTGTCCCGGTCGCTCCTGCTCACCCTGAAGCCGTTGACCGACGCCGACCTGGGCATGCTCGTGGACCGCGCGGTGGAGGACGCACGCGGCCTCGGCGGCGCCGTGGTCCTCGGCGACGAAGCCCGCGCCGCGATCGTCCGGCTCGCGTCGGGGGACGCCCGCCGGGCCCTGACCGCGCTCGAGGCAGCCGCGGCGTCGGCGGTCGCCGGCCAGGACGACGACGAGCGCGAGGACGGCACGGCACCGGTCGTGGACGCCGAGACGGTCGCGGCCGCGGTCGACCGCGCACTGCTCCGCTACGACCGGGCCGGCGACGAGCACTACGACGTCATCAGCGCGTTCATCAAGTCGGTGCGGGGGAGCGACGTCGACGCCGCACTGCACTACCTCGCCCGGATGATCGAGGCGGGGGAGGACCCGCGGTTCATCGCCCGCCGGATCATCATCTCGGCGTCGGAGGACATCGGCATGGCCGATCCGCAGGCCCTGCCGATCGCGGTCGCCGCGGCGCAGGCCGTGCAGCTGATCGGCATGCCGGAGGGGCGGATCCCGCTCGCCGAGGCCGTCGTCTACCTCGCGACCGCGCCGAAGTCGAACGCGGCGTACAACGGTGTGAACCAGGCGATCGCCGACGTCAAGGCCGGGCGGATGGGCGTCGTGCCGAACCACCTCCGGGACGCGCACTACGCCGGGGCGAAGCGGCTCGGGCACGGCAAGGGGTACGTGTACTCGCACGACGCCGAGCACGGCGTCGCCACCCAGCAGTACCTGCCGGACGCCATCGACGGCACCGAGTACTACACACCGACGGCGAACGGTTTCGAGCGCGAGATCGGCCCCCGGCTCGACCGCCTGCGCGGCATCATCCGCGGCGACTGAACGCCGACGCGCCGACACCGGATGGAGGCTGTGCGCGGGGCCGTCGTGCTGTTATCCTTGACGGGCCTACGTCCTGGTCCTCGCGTGCGGCTGCGTCGAGGACACAGTGCCGGAGTGGTCGGACCACCTCGTGTGGTCCAACAGCCTGGCACGGGGGCAGAGGTTCGGACTGTAGCCGTCCGATCCCACAGGCTCATCCCTCTGGATCCCGTCACGGGGTCCGTTGGTGCGTGCGCGCTCCGAGACCCGTGGCATCTTCAGTTCAGTACAGAGAAAAGGACCCTGTGTCTACCAAGTCCCGCACCCGCAGCAAGACCCGCCTCTCGCGCGCGCTCGGCATCCCGCTGACGCCGAAGGCGGCCCGTTACCTCGAGAAGCGCCCCTACGGGCCCGGTGAGCACGGCCGTACGCGCCGTCGTGCGGACAGCGACTACGCCGTCCGCCTCCGTGAGAAGCAGCGTCTGCGCGCCCAGTACGGCATCCGCGAGAAGCAGCTCCGCATCGTCTTCGAAGAGGCCCGCAAGTCGGCCGGTCTGACCGGTGAGAACCTCGTCGAGCTCCTCGAGACCCGCCTGGACGCCCTCGTGCTCCGTGCCGGCTTCGCCCGGACGACCGCGCAGGCCCGCCAGCTGATCGTGCACCGTCACATCCTCGTCGACGGCAAGCTCGTGGACCGCCCCTCCTTCCGCGTCAAGGAGGGCCAGCTGATCCACGTCAAGCAGCGCTCCGAGTCGCTCGAGCCCTTCCAGGTCGCCGCTGCCGGTGGTCACCAGGAAGTCCTCCCGAAGGTCCCGGGCTACCTGGACGTCGAGATCGACAAGCTCCAGGCCCGCCTGGTCCGTCGTCCGAAGCGCGCCGAGGTCCCCGTGACCTGTGAAGTGCAGCTCGTCGTCGAGTACTACGCAGCCCGCTGACCCCAGCGTCGGTGGCAACGGCGGGTCGTCCTCTCCGGAGGGCGGCCCGCCGTTCTGCGTTCCCGGGCCCCGCGGGCGCGCAGACCGTGCCGTCGCGGGACCCGGGCCGTCGGGGTGCCGCGATACGCTTGTCGGACGCGCGCTCCGGCGTGCGCGAGAGGGAGGCACCGTGAAGCAGCTGTTCTTCGTCGCCGTCGGCGTGGTCATCGGGTTCGTCGCCGCACAGCGCGTCAGCCGAACGCCCTCCGCCGCGCACCTCCTCGCCCAGGTCGACGCCCGGGCGAAGGCCTTCACGGGCGCCGTGGCCGAGGGGTACCGCTCGCGCGAGGCCGAGCTGCGTCCCACCGGCCACGGCGTCGACGGCTGACAGCCCACTCCACCGCACCGTCCCACCAGCCGCACCGTCCCCTCAGCCGCACCGTCCCCTCAGCCGCACCGTCCCCTCAGGACGCGCGGTCCCGTTCCACCGGCCCCGAGCCTCCCGTCCCCGCCACACGCCCTACAGGAAGCACCATGCAGACCGCAGAGATCCGCCGCCGTTGGCTCCAGTTCTTCGGTGACCGCGGCCACACCGTCGTCCCGTCCGCGTCGCTCGTCTCGGACGACCCGTCGCTGCTGTTCACGGTGGCCGGCATGGTGCCGTTCATCCCGTACCTGACCGGGCTCATCCCGGCGCCGTACCCCCGTGCCACGAGCGTGCAGAAGTGCATCCGCACGAACGACATCGAAGAGGTCGGCAAGACCCCCCGGCACGGCACGTTCTTCCAGATGAACGGCAACTTCTCGTTCGGGGACTACTTCAAGGAGCAGGCGATCCAGTACGCCTGGCAGTTCCTGACGGACCCGGAGTCCGACGGCGGGCTCGGGTTCTCCGCCGACGACCTCTGGGTGACCGTGTACGAGGAGGACGACGAGGCGATCGCGTTCTGGAAGCGCCACTCGACGCTGCCCGACGACCGCATCCAGAAGCTCGGCAAGGACACGAACTACTGGTCCACCGGCCAGCCCGGGCCGGCCGGGCCCTGCTCGGAGATCTTCTTCGACCGCGGTCCCGAGTACGGCGTCGACGGCGGTCCGGCCACCGACGACGACCGCTACGTCGAGATCTGGAACCTGGTCTTCATGCAGTACCAGATCGCCGACGTGCGGTCGAAGGTCGACTTCGAGATCACCGGCGAGCTGCCGAGCAAGAACATCGACACCGGCATGGGGCTCGAGCGCGTCGCCTTCATCAAGCAGGGCGTCGACAACATGTACGAGATCGACCAGGTCCGCCCGGTGCTCGACAAGGCTGCCGAGGTCTCCGGACGGCGCTACGGTGCCGACCACGAGGACGACGTCCGGATGCGCATCGTCGCGGACCACGTGCGGTCGGCGCTCATGCTCATCACCGACGGCGTCACGCCGTCGAACGAGGGCCGCGGGTACATCCTCCGTCGGCTGCTCCGTCGCACGGTCCGTGCGATGCGCCTGCTCGGCGTCGAGGGCGCGACCTTCCCGCAGCTCTTCCCGGCCTCCCGCGACGCCATGCGCGACGCCTACCCGGAGGTCGGTGAGCAGTACGACCGCATCGCCCGCATCGCCTACGCCGAGGAGGAGACCTTCCTCCGCACGCTCGCACAGGGCACGACGATCCTCGACGTCGCGGTCGACCGAGCCAAGCAGGACGGCCGGCAGGCGATCGGCGGCGACACCGCGTTCCTGCTGCACGACACCTTCGGGTTCCCCATCGACCTGACCATGGAGATGGCGGAGGAGGCCGGCGTCCACGTCGACCGCTCCGCCTTCGAGACGCTCATGTCGGAGCAGCGTGCCCGCGCGAAGGCCGACGCCAAGAGCAAGAAGACCGCGCTCGCGGACCTCAGCGTCTACAGCGCCTTCCGGGCCGCGGGTGAGACCGTGTTCCTCGGCTACGACGCCCTCCAGGCCGAGAGCCGCGTGCTCGGCCTCATCGTCGACGGGCGCAGCGTCGACCGCGCGGTCGCCGGGGACATCGCCGAGGTCATCCTGGGCGAGACGTCGCTGTACGCCGAGTCCGGTGGGCAGGACGCCGACCAGGGCTCGATCGTCGGCAACGGGTTCGACCTCGAGGTCCTCGACGTGCAGCGCCCGGTCTCCGGGCTGTGGAGCCACACGGTGCAGGTGCGTTCGGGCGAGGTCGGCGTGGGCGACCCCGCCACCACGGTCGTGGACGCCGAGTACCGCCGCGGCGCGACGCAGGCGCACTCGGCGACGCACCTCGTGAACGCGGCGCTCCGGGACGTGCTCGGTCCGGAGGCGCTCCAGGCCGGCTCGTACAACAAGGCCGGCTACATGCGCCTGGACTTCTCCTGGAGCCAGCCGGTGTCGCTCGAGACCCGCTCCGAGATCGAGGAGGTCGTGAACACGGCGATCCGCTCCGACCTCGAGGTGTCGACCCGCATCCTGCCGATCGACGAGGCGAAGGCACTCGGCGCGCAGGCGCTGTTCGGCGAGAAGTACGGCGCCGAGGTCCGCATGGTCGACATCGGTGGCCCGTGGTCCCGCGAGCTCTGCGGTGGCATCCACGTCGCGTCGAGCGCACAGGTCGGCCTCGTCAACCTCGTCGGCGAGGCGAGCGTCGGATCGACGAACCGCCGCGTCGAGGCGCTCGTCGGACTCGAGGGCTTCCGCGAGCTCGCCGTGGAGCGGACGATCGTCTCGCAGCTCTCGAGCGCCCTCAAGGCACAGCGTGACGACCTGCCGGGCCGCGTGCAGGCGCTGCTCGAGGACCTCAAGACCGCACAGAAGCGGATCGCCGAGTTCGAGTCGGCGAACCTGCAGCAGCGCGTGCCGTCGATCGCCCGCACTGCCCAGCGCGCCGGGAGCGTCTCGGTCGTCGCGCAGGTGGTCGAGGGGCTGACGTCGAGCGACGACCTCCGCTCCCTCGCCACCGGCGTCCGCGGTCAGCTCGGCGCGGATGCGGCCGTCGTGGTCCTCGGCGCCGTCGTCGGCGGGAAGCCCGTCGTGATCGTCGCCACGAACGACGCGGCCCGCGCCGCGGGCGTGCAGGCCGGCCCCCTCGCGAAGGAGGCCGCCGGCGTGCTCGGTGGTGGCGGCGGCGGCAAGCCGGACCTGGCGCAGGGCGGCGGGACCGACGCGTCGGCCCTCCCCGCTGCGCTCCGTGCGGTGACCGACCGCATCGCGGCCTGATCGTGGCGATCCGCTCCGGGCGGCGGCTCGGCGTCGACGTCGGCCGTGCCCGGATCGGGGTCGCGGTGTGCGACCGCGACGGTCTGCTCGCGACCCCGGTGGCGACCGTGCGACGGGACGACTCGACCGACCTCCGACGGATCCTGGCGATCGCGGAGGAGTACGACGTGCTCGAGGTCGTCGTCGGGCTCCCGCTGTCGATGTCGGGTGGGGAGACCGCCTCCACCGCCGACGCGCGCGACTTCGCCGGCCGCATCGCCGCGCACCGGCCGGTCCGGCTCGTGGACGAGCGACTCTCCACCGTCACCGCCCAGCGGGGCCTGCACCAGGCCGGCAAGAACACCAAGAAGTCGCGCGCCGTGATCGACCAAGCGGCCGCTGTTATCATTCTGCAACATGCGCTCGACCACGAGCGCGCATCCGGCGCCCCACCCGGGGCCGAGCTCCCCTGATCGGCTGCCCTCCCGACGTCGCACCCGCGGCCCGGAGCCGCGGAGTTCCCGACCGAGAGACCGAGGACCGTTGGCAGACGATCTGGACTGGAACGCGATCATCGCGACCGGCAACGACGCCGAGCGCCGTGAGCGCACCGGGACCCCGACGGACGGCTCCGGCCAGAGCAGCGGCCACGCGCCGCTCTCGCGCCGAGCCGCCCGTGCGGCACGAGAGCGACAGGAGGCCGCGTCGGCGGCGACGCAGCGCGATCAGCCGACAGCGGCACCGGCCGAGCAGCCGGCGGGCGAGCCCGGGAGGCCCGGCCCGCGCCGCAGCGTCGGCACCGCCCCGGCGGGTGACGACGTCCACCCCGACGTGCACGCCCTGCTCGGCGGCACCCTGCACAGCGGTCACGTGCCGGCTGCCGCCGGTCGAGGAACGCGCGACGAGGCGGACGACGAGACCCCGGTCCGCCGTCGCGGGACCTGGCAAGGGGTCGGCGCCGACGACGGCGTCGCTCCTGCCGCACGCACCGTCGCAGCAGCTCCGGTCGGGTCCACCGGCACGGGCAGCGGCGCCACGGACGACGACGCGTCCGGTGCCGACGGATCCGGTGGCGACGGGCGCGGTGCCGACGGACCCGGTGGCGACGGGCCCCGCGGCGGTGCCGGACGCGGTGGCGCGGGCGGGGACGACGGCGGCCGACGGGGCGGGCGCGGGGGAGCCTCCCGTCCGCCGCGGGACGACCGTCCCGCCCGTCGCAAGGGTCCGCTCATCGCGGGGATCGTCATCGTCGCGCTGGTGCTCGCCGCCGCCGGCGGTGCCTACGCGTTCGCCGCACCGAAGGTGAAGGCGGTGATGAGCGCGATCTCCGGCGCGAAGGAGACCGACGACTACACCGGTGACGGCACCTCGAAGGTGACCATCACGATCAAGGAGGGCGACATCGGCGAGGACGTCGCCGCCACGTTGCAACGCAGCGGCGTGGTGAAGACCTCGAGCGCGTTCTACGAACTGCTGCTCGCGTCGCCCGAGGTCCAGTTCCAGCCGGGCTCCTACGCGCTCAAGAAGAAGATGAGCTCGAAGGCCGCGCTCTCGGCGCTGCAGGACAAGGCGAACCGCGTCGAGGACCCGTCACTCGTCATCCCGGAGGGGACGGCCCTGCAGGACATCGAGGCCGGCATGGTCTCGAAGGCCGGCCTGAGCAAGGCCGAGGTCGCCGCCGCGGCGGAGGACGTCTCGGCGTACGGTCTCCCGGCGGGCGTCACGACCCTCGAGGGCTGGCTGTTCCCGGCGACCTACCCGATCAAGCCCGACTGGACCGCGAAGCAGTACTTCCAGGCCATGGTCGACACGATGAAGCAGCGGCTCGAGAAGGCCGGCGTCGCCGAGGCCGACCAGGAGCGCGTCGTGGTGTTCGCCTCGCTCGTGCAGAAGGAGGCCGGTCTCGCCGCGGACTACCCGAAGGTGGCGCGGGTGTTCCAGAACCGGCTGGACGACGGCATGCGGCTGCAGTCCGACGCGACCGTCGCCTACGGCACCGGGAACACGCACACCGTGACGACCACGGACGCCGAGCGTGCGGACGCGTCGAACGAGTACAACACCTACCAGCACGACGGACTGCCGCCGGCGCCGATCTCGAACCCCGGTGACATCGCGATCGACGCGGTCGTGCACCAGGCGACGGGCAACTGGCTGTACTTCGTCACGGTCGACCTCGAGACCGGCGAGACCGTGTTCTCGGACACGTACGACCAGCACCTCGTCGCGGTCGAGCGCTTCCGCAGCTGGCTGCGGGCGCACCCGGAGTACCAGTAGTCCCTCCCGCAGCGCACGGCACGTCGCACGGCCGTGCGCTGTGGGAGGATGGCTCCATGCTTCGTTGGTTGACCGCTGGAGAGTCCCACGGACCCGAACTCATCGCCATGATGGAAGGCCTCCCGGCCGGCGTCCCGGTGTCGTACGAGTCCATCCGCGCCGACCTCGCGCGCCGCAAGCTCGGCTACGGCCGTGGGTCCCGCATGAAGTTCGAGCAGGACGAGCTGCACCTGTCCGGTGGCGTCCGCCACGGTCTCTCGATGGGCAGCCCGATCGCGATCCGCATCGGCAACACCGAGTGGCCGAAGTGGGTCGAGGTGATGAACCCCGAGCCCGTCGAGCAGACCGACGCCTCCCGCGGCCGCGGTGCCCCGCTGACGCGCCCGCGCCCCGGGCACGCGGACCTGGTCGGGATGCAGAAGTACGGCTTCGACGAGGCCCGACCGATCCTCGAGCGCGCGTCCGCCCGAGAGACCGCGGCCCGGGTCGCGCTCGGCGCCGTGGCGAAGTCCTTCCTGGCCGAACTCGGGATGACCTCGGTCGCGCACACGCTGCAGGTCGGTACGGTCCGCGTGCCAGAGGACGCCGCACTGCCCGTGCCCGCCGACGTCGACCGCCTCGACGACGACCAGCTCCGCTGCGCCGACCCCGCGACCTCCGCCCGCATGGTGACCGAGGTCGAGGCCGCGAAGAAGGACGGCGACACCCTCGGCGGCGTGGTCGAGGTGCTCTTCTACGGGGTCCCGCCGGGACTCGGGTCGCACGTGCAGTGGGACCGTCGGCTCGACGCGCGCCTGGCAGCGGCGATCATGGGCATCCAGGCGATCAAGGGCGTCGAGGTCGGTGACGGCTTCGCGACCGCGGCCCGCCGCGGGTCCGCCGCGCACGACGAACTGCAGCGCGCCGACGGTGCGATCGTGCGCACAAGCGACCGTGCGGGCGGCACCGAGGGCGGCATGTCCACCGGTACGGTCCTCCGCGTCCGTGCCGCGATGAAGCCGATCGCCACCGTCCCGCACGCGCTGCAGACCATCGACGTCGCGACGGGCGAGGACGCGAGTGCGCACCACCAGCGCTCCGACGTCTGCGCGGTGCCGGCGTCCGGCGTCGTCGCCGAGGCGATGGTGGCCCTGGTGCTCGCCGACGCCGTGCTCGAGAAGTTCGGCGGTGACAGCGTGGCCGAGACGAAGCGGAACCTCGAGGGCTACCTCGCCGCGATCCCGGAGACGCTCCGGACGCGCCGGAGCGACCCGACCGCGCCGACGCCAGCCCGGTGAACGCGGCCGTGCCCCGGCCTGTGGTCGTCATCGGACCGATGGGCGCGGGGAAGTCGAGCGTCGGCCGCCGGGTGGCCAAGGCACTCGGCGTCCCGTTCACCGACACCGACCGGGTGATCGCCCGCGAGCACGGACCGATCCCGCGGCTGTTCGCCGAGCGCGGCGAGCCCGTGTTCCGCGAGCTCGAGGCCGAGGCGGTCCGACGAGCGGTCGAGACCGGCGGCGTCGTGTCCCTCGGCGGGGGAGCCGTCATGCACGAGGGCACGCGCGCGGCGATCGCGGACGCGCACGTCGTCCTGTTGACCGTCTCGGCCGAGGCGGTCGCGCCCCGGATCCTCGGTAGCGACCGGCCGCTCATCGCGACCGGCGGCATCACGGCGTGGCAGTCGATCCTCGACGAGCGGGCACCGACGTACGAGCGGCTGGCCGACCTGGTGCTCGACACCTCGCGGCGGCCGATGTCCCGCGTGGCGGAGGACGTCGTCGCATGGGTCCGTCGCACGACGCCGGCGAGCGCCCGGACCGATGGCCGGACCGACGGCCGACCCAGCACCCCGACCACCTCCGACGAAGGAGCACCGTGACCGAGTCGACCCTGCCCGAGGGCACCACCGAGATCCGAGTCGGCGGCGACGACGGCTACGTCGTCGCGGTCGGGAACGGCCTGCTCGGGGCCGTCCCCGCGTTGCTCGGCCCGCGCGTCGCCAAGGTCCTCATCGTGCACGCACCGACACTCGGGGCCCGGGCCGAGGACCTCCGGCAGCTGCTCGTCGACGCGGGGCTCGAGGCCCTCATCGCGGAGGTCCCCGACGCCGAGGCCGCGAAGCGGATCGAGGTCGCCTCGTTCTGCTGGCAGGTCATGGGCCAGTCCGACTTCACCCGCACCGACGCCGTGATCGGGCTCGGCGGCGGCGCCGTCACCGACCTCGCCGGGTTCGTCGCCGCCACGTGGCTGCGCGGCGTGCCGTACCTGTCGATGCCCACCACGGTGCTCGGCATGGTCGACGCGAGCGTCGGCGGCAAGACCGGCATCAACACGAACGAGGGCAAGAACCTCGTCGGCGCCTTCGCCGCCCCGCGCGCGGTGGTCGCCGACCTGGACCTCCTCCGGACCCTGCCGCGGAACGAAGTCCTCGCCGGCTTCGCCGAGATCGTCAAGGCCGGCTTCATCGCGGTCCCGGAGATCCTCGACGTCATCGAGGCGGACGTCGACCGCGTCACCGACCCGACCACGCCCGAGTTCCGTCGCGTCGTCGAACTCGCGATCGGTCTCAAGGCGCAGGTCGTGTCGGACGACTTCACGGAGCAGGGCCGTCGCGAGGTGCTCAACTACGGGCACACCCTCGGTCACGCGATCGAGCACGCCGAGCGGTACCAGTGGCGACACGGCGCTGCGGTCTCCGTCGGCATGGTCTTCGCCGCCGAACTCGCACGCCTGACCGGGCACCTGGACGACGCCACCGTGGACCGACACCGGGCGGTGCTGGACTCGCTCTCGCTCCCCACCACCTACCCGCTCGGACGGTGGCAGAGCCTCCTCGCGACCATGCGTCGGGACAAGAAGACACGCGCCGGCATGCTCCGGTTCATCATCCTCGACGGGATCGGCAAGCCGGTGACGCTCGAGGGCCCGGAGGACCACCTGCTCTTCACCGCCTACCAGGAGGTCGGCGCCTGAGGTCCGACGGGTCCCGGCGCCCCGGTCCGCCCCAGGCCCACGGAGCAGACTGAGGACGTGCCGAACCCGCCCCGTCTCAGCGACTTCTCCACCCAGCAGCGTCCGGACGCGGGGACCGCCCGCGGTCAGGCCCGTCGGTTCGCCGAGGTGCTCGGGATCGCACGGCGCCACGGGCTCCTGCCGATCCGTCGGCTCGACTTCTCGCGGGAGCCGGCCACGGCCGACCTCCGCCGGGACCAGGCCGACCACCTGCGCCTGGCGCTCGAGGAGGCCGGCGGTGGCTTCGTGAAGATGGGCCAGGTCTTGTCCACACGCGACGACCTGCTGCCCGACGAGTGGACGGAGCGCCTCGCGCTCCTGCAGGGGAGCGTGCGTCCCGCCGCGCCCGACGAGGTCGCCGCGCTGCTCGAGGCCGAGCTCGGCGCGCCGGTGGCCGGGGTGTTCGCGTCCTTCGACCCGGAGCCCGTCGCCGCGGCCTCCATCGCGCAGGTGCACCGCGCACGGCTCGCCGACGGCACCGCGGTCGCGGTCAAGGTGCAGCGGCCGGGCATCGACGCCGCGGTCCGGCGGGACGTCGACATCGCCCTGCGGCTCGTGCGCTTCCTGACCCGGACGTCCGCGCAGGCGCGGCAGCTCGGCGTGGTCGAGGTGGCCGAGCAGTACGGCGCCGACCTCGTCCGACAGGTCGACTTCACCGCGGAGCTGCGGAACCTCGAGTCGCTCCGCGCGGCCCAGGCCCGGAGCGCGCGTCCCGACGAGGTGCGGTTCCCGGAGCCGTACCGCGACCTGTCCACGCGACGCGTGCTCGTGATGGAGTTCCTGGAGGGCGACACGCTCAGCGCGATCCGAGCCGAGCGCTCGGACCGCGACCTCGACGAGCCGATGCGCTCGGTCCTCCGCGCGTTCCTCCGTCAGGTCGTCTTCGACGGCGTCTACCACGCGGACCTGCACCCGGGGAACGTCCTGCTCCTGCCCGACGGACAGCCCGCGCTCATCGACTTCGGATCGGTCGGGAGGCTCGACCCGGGTCTCCGGGACACGGTCCAGGAACTGCTCGCCGCCTACCTGCAGGACGACACCTCACGCATCGCGGACGCGGTCCTCCGGATGGCGCCGGTCCGCGACCCCGAGGACGAAGCGGACTTCCGGCGCGACATGGCGCGGTTCGTCGCCGAGGAACTCGGTCCGGGCGCGCGGATCGGCGTCGAGACCGTGGACGACGCGGTCGAGGTGTTCGGTCGCTACCGGCTGCGTGCTCCGGCCGACTTCGTGGCGGCCGCCCGCGCGCTGGCGATCTTCGAGGGGACGCTCCGCACGCTCGCGCCGTCGTTCGACCTGCTCGAGGAGTCGCGCGGCCTCGCGGCGGAGCAGATCCGCGACCAGCTCCGGCCCGCCGCGGTGCGGAGCGTCCTCGTCCGCGAGCTCTTCGGGCTGGTGACCTCGGCGCGGCGGCTGCCGCGCCGCATCGACAAGATCACCGAGGCGGTCGAGGCGGGGCGGCTGTCGGTGAACATCCGGCTGCTCAGCGACCGGCGTGACCGCCAGACCGTCTCCGGCATGATCCGCCGGGTGTTGCTCGTGCTCCTGGGAGCCGGGGCGGGCCTCCTGGCCGTGGTCTACCTGGCCGCGCCGGCCCGGCCGACGGCCGTGATCAGCACGCTCGTGGCCGGGGCGTTGCTCGGCGGCACCTGTGTCGTGCTGCTCGCGTGGGCGGCCGCCGACGCGTGGCTGGCGAGGAGACGGCAGTAGGCCGGCGGTCCGGTCCCGGCACGCCTGGCCCCGTCCGCTACACTCGTCCGGGGCTCCACGAGCCTGGACACCTTCACAACACCATCGAACGGAAGACCCATGGCGAGTACCACTGACATCAAGAACGGCGCCGTTCTCATCATCGACGGGCAGCTCTGGTCGGTCGTCGAGTTCCAGCACGTGAAGCCGGGCAAGGGCGGCGCCTTCGTGCGCACCAAGCTCAAGCAGGTCGTCTCCGGCAAGGTCGTCGACCGCACCTTCAACGCCGGCGCGAAGATCGAGACCGCCACGGTGGACCGTCGCGACTTCCAGTACCTCTACGAGGACGGCGACTCGTACGTCTTCATGGACCAGGACACCTACGACCAGGTCAACGTCCCGGCGGCCGTCGTCGGTGACGCGCGCAACTTCCTGCTCGAGTCCGCGCAGGTCACCATCGCGATGAACGAGGGCAACCCGCTCTACGTCGAGCTCCCGACCTCGATCGTCACCACGATCGAGACCGAGCCTGGCCTGCAGGGCGACCGCTCCTCCGGCGGCACGAAGCCGGCGACGATCGTCACGGGGTACCAGATCCAGGTCCCGCTCTTCCTCGAGTCCGGCACCAAGGTCAAGGTCGACACCCGCGACGGCAACTACCTCGGCCGCGTCAACGACTAGGCGCTGACCGTATGAGTGCTCGTTCGAAGGCCCGCAAGCGCGCCCTCGACATGCTGTACGTGGCCGAGGTGCGCGAGCTGCCGATCGCGGACGTCCTCGCGATCGAGACGGTCCGCCACCTCGACCAGCCGGAGCGCGCCTCCAGCTGGGACTACGCGCGGCAGATCGTGACGGGCGTCGACGAGGCCCGGTACGAGATCGACGGCGTCATCTCCGACCACGCGCAGGGCTGGGCGATCGCCCGGATGCCGGTCCTCGACCGCTGCATCCTGCGCATGGGCGTGTGGGAGATCCGGTTCAACCCGGAGGTCCCGGACGCCGTGGCGATCGCGGAGGCCGTCGAGCTCGCCCAGTCGCTGTCCACCGACGACTCGGCCGGCTTCGTGAACGGCGTCCTCGGCGCCGTCGCGGAGGGCCGTGGACCGTCCGGTCGGACTGTCGCGGAGGACCGGGAGTCCCGCTAGGCTCGAACGCAACCAGCATCCTTTGATGCCGTCCAGTGAGGCGGGGGTCGTCCAGAGAGACGAGGAAGGAGGTCGGCGTGGGCACCAGAACGGTCCTGCAGCAGTCCGACATCACGCGTGCCCTGACACGCATCGCACACGAGATCCTCGAGGCCAACCACGGCGGCTCGGACCTCGTGCTGCTCGGCATCCCGACCCGCGGGGCCGTCCTCGCCGAGCGCCTGGGTCGGGTCCTCGCCGACATCGAGCCCGGGTGGGAGTCCGCGTCCGGCGGCATCGGCACCGAGCGCGTCGGAGCACTCGACGTGACGATGTACCGCGACGACCTCGGTCGGGGCATCGGTCGGTCCCCGCACCGGACGGTCATCCCCGCCGGCGGCGTCGACGGCAAGGTCGTCGTCCTCGTCGACGACGTCCTCTACTCCGGCCGGACGGTCCGCGCAGCGCTCGACGCCCTGCAGGGCATCGGCCGACCACGCGCCGTCCGCCTGGCGGTCCTCGTCGACCGGGGCCACCGCGAGCTGCCGATCCGGGCCGACCACGTCGGCAAGAACCTGCCGACCGCGGGCGACGAGCGGGTCTCGCTGCACCTGACCGAGACCGACGGCATCGACGAGGTCGTCATCGAGCAGGGCGGTGCGGCATGAGGCACCTGCTCTCGACCGCGGACCTGTCGCGGGAGGAAGCCGTCCGCATCCTCGACGTCGCCGAGGAGATGGCGGAGGTGAACACGCGCGAGGTCCGGAAGCTGCCGGCGCTGCGCGGCCGGACGGTCGTCAACCTGTTCTTCGAGGACTCGACCCGCACGCGGATCTCGTTCGAGGCGGCCGCCAAGCGCCTCTCCGCGGACGTCATCAACTTCGCCGCGAAGGGCTCGAGCGTCTCGAAGGGCGAATCGCTCAAGGACACCGTGCAGACCCTCGACGCGATGGGCATCGACGGCATCGTCATCCGCCACGGGGCGTCCGGCGCCCCGCGCGTCCTGGCCGAGGCCGACTGGATCGACGTGCCGGTTGTGAACGCCGGCGACGGTACCCATGAGCACCCCACGCAGGCGCTCCTCGACGCGTTCACGATGCGCCGCCGGCTGCACGGCACGGCGAGCCGCGGGCAGGGCCTCGACGGCGTCCGCGTGCTCATCGTCGGCGACGTCCTGCACAGCCGCGTGGCCCGCAGCAACGCCTGGCTGCTCCGGACCCTCGGCGCCCACGTCACGTTCGCCGCGCCGCCGACGCTGCTGCCCGCGGTGGACCGCCCCTTCGGTGCCGCGGTCCAGCACGACCTCGACGCCGCACTGGCCGAGGACCCGGACGTCGTGATGACCCTGCGCATCCAGCAGGAGCGGATGAACGACGCCTTCTTCCCGAACCCGCGCGAGTACACCCGCCACTTCGGGCTCACCGCCGCGCGCTTCGCCCGGCTGCCCGAGCGCACGCTCGTGATGCACCCCGGCCCGATGAACCGCGGGCTCGAGATCGCCGGCGCGGCCGCCGACGACGCCCGCTCCACCGTGGTCGAGCAGGTCGCGAACGGCGTCTCGGTCCGGATGGCCGTGCTCTACCTCGCCCTCACCGGTGACCACCAGAAGGAGACCGTCGCATGACCGCACACCTCATCCGCGGCGCGCAGCTGGTCGACGGCACCCGGGCCGACATCCGCCTGGAGGGTCGGCTCGTCACCGCGGTCGGGTCCGGTCTCGACACGGCCGGTGCCACGGTCGTCGACGCCGACGGGCTGCTCGCCCTGCCCGGTCTCGTCGACCTGCACACCCACCTCCGCGAACCCGGCCACGAGGAGTCCGAGACCGTGCTGTCCGGCTCACGGGCCGCCGCCGCCGGCGGGTTCACCGCGGTGAACGCGATGGCGAACTCCTCGCCGGTCGCCGACACCGCCGGGGTGGTCGAGCAGGTGCAGGCGCTCGGGGACGACGCCGGCTACGTCACGGTCCGGCCGATCGGCGCCGTGTCGCAGGGCCTGCAGGGCACGCACCTGTCCGAGATCGGCGCGATGGCGACCTCGCGCGCGGCCGTCCGGGTGTTCTCCGACGACGGCTCGTGCGTCGCCGACCCGCTGCTCATGCGGCGCGCGCTCGAGTACATCAAGGGCTTCGGCGGGGTGCTCGCGCAGCACGCCCAGGAACCCCGTCTGACCATCGGCGCGCAGATGAACGAGGGCCGGCTGTCCTCCGAGCTCGGCCTCGCCGGATGGCCCGCCGTGGCCGAGGAGTCGATCATCGCGCGCGACGTCCTGCTCGCCGACCACGTCGGTGCCCGGCTGCACGTCTGCCACGTCTCGACGGCGGGCAGCGTCGAGGTGATCCGTTGGGCCAAGTCCCGCGGGATCGACGTCACGGCGGAGGTCACCCCGCACCACCTCGTCCTGACCGAGGACCTCATCGCGGGCCACGACGGTGCGCCCGGGTACGACGCCCGCTACAAGGTCAACCCGCCCCTCCGCAGTCGTGAGGACGTCGACGCGCTCCGCGCGGCCCTCGCCGACGGCACGATCGACATCGTCGCCACCGACCACGCGCCGCACCCGGCCGAGGCGAAGCACTGCGAGTGGCCGGCCGCCGCGAACGGGATGGTCGGGCTCGAGTCGGCGCTCAGCGTCGTGCACGCCGCCGTGGTGGCCGACGGTCGCCTCGACTGGGCCGACGTCGCCCGGGTGCTCTCGAGCGCGCCGGCCCGGATCGGCCAGGTCGCCGGCCACGGGCACGCGATCGCCGAGGGGGCACCGGCCGAGGTCACGTTGTACGACCCGGCCGCCGTGCGCACGTTCTCGGTCGACGACCTGCACGGACAGTCGCAGAACTCGCCGTACCTCGGCATGCGCCTGCCCGGCCGGGTGGTCGCCACGTTCCACCACGGCATGCCCACCGTCCTCGACGGGGAACTGCTCGACGCCGGGACGGTCGCGGCACGGGCCGCGCACGAGCGGGCGGCGACCGCATGAGCGGTGACACGGCGCGCTGGCTGCTCGGCGGGGTGATCCTGCTCGCGGTGGCGGCGCTGTTCGTCGCGATGGCCCGCACGTGGCGGACGCGCAGCCGACGGCAGGCGGAGGCCGTGCCTCCCGTCCCGGTCCCAGCGGACCCCGGGCCCGTGGTCGGGTCGTGGGACGGGTTCACCGTCGCGACGACCCGCGCCGACGAGCCGCTCGAACGCATCACGGCCGGCGGCCTCGGGTTCCGCGGCCGCGGCGGTGTGACGGTCCACCGGTCCGGCGTCGTGCTGCACCACGCCGGCACGGACGACCGCTGGATCGCCCGGAGCGCGGTGCGCGGTGCCGACCGGGCCACGTGGGCCATCGACCGGGTGGTCGAGCCCGGGGGACTGGTCCGACTGCGATGGACGGCGACCGGCGCCGCAGCTGCGACGGACCTCGACACCTACTTCCGGTTCCCCCAGGGCGACGCGGACGCGCTCCGCGCGCTGCAGGGACCGGCGACGACGAACGACTCCCCGCACACCGCGGGCGAAGGGACGAACTGATGACACGCGAACGGGCCGTACTGGTCCTCGAGGACGGCACCCGGTACGACGGCTGGGCCTACGGCGCCCGCGGGCGCACGCTCGGCGAGGTGGTCTTCGCGACCGGCATGACCGGCTACCAGGAGACGCTCACCGACCCGTCGTACGCGGGCCAGATCGTGGTGCAGACGGCACCGCACATCGGCAACACGGGGGTGAACGACGAGGACCCCGAGTCGCGGCGCATCTGGGTCGCCGGGTACGTCGTGCGCGACCCCAGCCGGGTGGTGTCGAACCACCGGGCCAACGCCTCGCTCGACGAGCACCTCGTGCGCGACGGCATCGTCGGCATCTCCGGGATCGACACCAGGGCCCTGACCCGGCGCATCCGCGACGCCGGCGCGATGAAGGGCGGTGTCTTCAGCGGGGCCGACACGGCGCTCGACGCCGACGAGCAGCTCCGGATCGTCACCGAGCAGACCGGCATGACGGGCAGGAACCTGTCCGCCGAGGTCTCCACGGCCGAGGAGTACGTGGTCGCGCCGGTCGGGGAGCGGGTCGGCACGCTGGCCGTCCTCGACCTCGGCGTCAAGGCGTCCACCACGCGGTACCTGTCCGAGCGCGGCTTCGAGGTGCACGTGCTGCCGCAGGACGTCACCGTCGAGCGGCTCCGCGAGCTCGACCCCGACGCGCTGTTCTACTCGAACGGCCCCGGCGACCCGGCCGCCTCCGACGCCCAGGTGTCGCTCCTGCAGGACAGCCTGCGCGACGGCCGACCGTTCTTCGGCATCTGCTTCGGCAACCAGCTGCTCGGCCGCGCGCTCGGCTTCGGCACCTACAAGCTGCCGTTCGGCCACCGCGGGATCAACCAGCCGGTGCTCGACACCACGACCGGCAAGGTGGAGATCACGAGCCAGAACCACGGCTTCGCGGTCGACGCCCCGGTCGGGGAGACCCTCGAGTCGCCGGTCGGTTTCGGCCGGGTCGAGGTGTCGCACTACTCGCTGAACGACAACGTCGTCGAGGGCCTCCGCGCGCTCGACATCCCCGCGTTCAGCGTGCAGTACCACCCCGAGGCGGCCGCCGGACCGCACGACAGCATGTACCTGTTCGACCGCTTCCGGGACCTGGTCCTCGCCCAACGACAGGGGGAGCCGCTCGACGCGGCCACCGCCGACGCGACCACCCCCGCCGCCGACGTCACGACCGCCGACACCACGAAGGAGGGCAACTGATGCCCAAGCGCTCCGACATCAGCTCCGTCCTGGTCATCGGCTCCGGTCCGATCGTCATCGGGCAGGCCGCCGAGTTCGACTACTCCGGCACCCAGGCGTGCCGCGTCCTGCGCGCCGAGGGCGTCCGGGTCATCCTCGTGAACCCGAACCCGGCGACGATCATGACCGACCCGGACTTCGCCGACGCGACGTACATCGAGCCGATCACGAACGCCTCGCTCGAGGAGATCATCCGCATCGAGCAGCCCGACGCGGTCCTGCCGACGCTCGGCGGGCAGACCGCCCTGAACGCCGCGATCGCGCTCGACGAGGCCGGCATCCTCGAGAAGCACGGCGTCGAGCTCATCGGCGCGAAGGTCGACGCCATCCAGCGCGGTGAGGACCGACAGCTCTTCAAGGAGCTCGTCCTCGAGTCGGGCGCGGACGTCGCCCGCAGCCACATCGCGCACACGCTCGAGGAGGCGAAGGAGTTCGCGCAGGACCTCGGCTACCCGCTCGTGGTCCGGCCCTCCTTCACGATGGGCGGGCTCGGCTCGGGCTTCGCCTACAACGAGGAGGAGCTCGTCCGCTTCGTCGGCGACGGCCTGCAGTCGTCCCCGACGACGGAGGTCCTGCTCGAGGAGTCGATCCTCGGCTGGAAGGAGTACGAGCTCGAGCTGATGCGGGACAACGCCGACAACACGGTCGTCATCTGCTCGATCGAGAACGTCGACCCGGTCGGCGTGCACACCGGCGACTCGATCACGGTCGCCCCCGCGCTCACGCTGACCGACCGCGAGTACCAGAACATGCGGAACATCGGCATCGACATCATCCGTCGGGTGGGCGTCGACACCGGCGGCTGCAACATCCAGTTCGCGGTCGACCCCTCGAACGGTCGCGTGATCGTCATCGAGATGAACCCGCGCGTCTCCCGCTCGTCGGCCCTCGCGTCGAAGGCGACGGGCTTCCCGATCGCCAAGATCGCCGCGAAGCTCGCCATCGGGTACCGGCTCGACGAGATCCAGAACGACATCACGCAGGTCACCCCGGCGAGCTTCGAGCCGACGCTGGACTACGTCGTCGTGAAGACCCCGCGCTTCGCGTTCGAGAAGTTCCCCGCCGCCGACGCGACGCTCACCACGACGATGAAGAGCGTCGGCGAGGCGATGGCCATCGGCCGCAACTACGCCACCGCGCTGCAGAAGTCGCTCCGGTCGCTCGAGAAGCGCGGGTCGAGCTTCCACTGGGACGTCCCGGCGGACCAGCTCGACAAGGCCGCCCTGCTCGAGAAGTCGCGCATCCCGACGGACGGCCGGATCGTCACGGTCCAGCAGGCCCTCGTCGCCGGCGCCACCACGGCGGAGGTCTTCGACGCCACCGGCATCGACCCCTGGTTCATCGACCAGATCGTCCTCATCAACGAGGTCGCGGCCGAGGTCCGGGACGCCGCGACGCTCGACGCCGACACGGTCCGCTGGGCGAAGGAGCACGGCTTCAGCGACGTGCAGATCGCCGCGCTCCGGGGCATCACCGAGCAGGAGGCCCGCGACCAGCGGCACGCGCTCGGCATCCGGCCGGTGTTCAAGACCGTCGACACCTGCGCGGGCGAGTTCCCCGCACTGACGCCGTACCACTACTCGTCCTACGACACCGAGACCGAGGTCGCCCCGAGCGACCGCAAGAAGGTCGTCATCCTCGGCTCCGGCCCGAACCGCATCGGCCAGGGCGTCGAGTTCGACTACTCCTGCGTGCACGCGTCCTTCGCGCTGAGCGACGCCGGGTTCGAGACGATCATGGTGAACTGCAACCCGGAGACGGTCTCGACCGACTACGACACCTCGGACCGCCTGTACTTCGAGCCGCTCACGGCCGAGGACGTCCTCGAGGTCATCGAGGCCGAGCAGGCGTCCGGGCAGGTGGTGGGCGTCGTCGTGCAGCTCGGCGGGCAGACCGCGCTGGGCCTGGCGAAGCCGCTCGAGGCCGCGGGCATCCCGATCCTCGGCACGAGCCCGGACGCCATCGACCTCGCCGAGGAGCGCGGGGCCTTCTCCCGCATCCTCGACGACGCCGGCCTCCTCGCCCCGAAGAACGGCACCGCCCACGACCTGGCGAGCGCGACCACCGTCGCCGAGGGCATCGGCTACCCGGTGCTCGTCCGCCCGTCCTTCGTGCTCGGTGGGCGCGGCATGGAGATCGTCTACGACTCCGCCGCCCTCGCCGACTACTTCGACCGGATGGCCGACCAGGCGATCATCGGCCCGGACCTGCCGCTGCTGGTCGACCGCTTCCTCGACGACGCGGTGGAGATCGACATCGACGCGCTGTACGACGGCGAGCGGCTGTACGTCGGCGGCATCATGGAGCACATCGAGGAGGCCGGGATCCACTCCGGTGACTCGTCCTGCACCCTGCCCCCGGTCGGCCTCGGTCGCGCCGAGATCCAGGCCGTCGTGGACGCGACCGAGGAGATCGCGCGGGGCGTCGGCGTCCGCGGTCTGCTGAACGTGCAGTTCGCGATCGGTGCGGGCGTGCTCTACGTCCTCGAGGCGAACCCGCGTGCCAGCCGCACGGTGCCGTTCGTGTCGAAGGCACTGGGCATCGCCCTGGCGAAGGCCGCCGCGCGCATCATGACCGGCTCGACGATCGACGGGTTGGTCGACGAGGGGATGCTGCCCGCCCGCGACGGCGCGTTCGTCCCGGCGCAGGCGCCGGTCGCCGTCAAGGAGGCCGTGCTCCCGTTCCGGCGCTTCCGCACCGCCGACGGGCAGGTCGTCGACTCCGTGCTCAGCCCGGAGATGCGCTCGACCGGCGAGGTCATGGGCATCGACCGCGACTTCCCGCGGGCGTTCCTGAAGAGCCAGGAGGCCGCGTACGGCGGGCTCCCGACCAGCGGCACGGTCTTCGTGAGCGTCGCCGACACGGACAAGCGCGCCATCGTCCTGCCGGTGCACCGCCTGCAGCAGCTCGGGTTCCGGATCATCGCGACCGAGGGCACCGCCGAGGTGCTCCGCCGCAACGGCATCCTGGTCGGCACGGTCGGCAAGTACAGCCAGGGGCAGGAGAGCGTCGTCGACCTGCTCGCCCGCAACGAGGTCGACATCGTCATCAACACGCCGAGCGGTGCCTCGGGTCGTGCGGACGGGTACGAGATCCGTGCGGCCACCGTGGCGGCCGACAAGCCGCTGTTCACGACGATCTCGCAGCTCGGCGCGGCGGTCGCGGCGATCGAGACGATCGGGACGCCGCACAGCGTCCGCAGCCTGCAGGACTACGCGCTCGAGCGGGCCGGGTGGTGACGCCGTTCGGCGTCCGGCTCGCGGCCGCCATCGACGCGCGCTCGGCCCTGTGCGTCGGGATCGACCCCCACGCCGCCACGCTGGCGGCGTGGGGGCTCGGCCGCGACGAGGAGGGCCTCACGGCGTTCGGCGCCACCCTCGTCGACGCGGCCGCGGGCCGTGCGGCCGTCGTGAAGCCGCAGGTCGCGTTCTTCGAGGCCGCCGGGGCGGCCGGGTTCCGGGCGCTCGAGGCGACGATCCGTCGGGCGCGGGACGCGGGCCTCCTGGTCGTGGCCGACGTGAAGCGCGGCGACATCGGGTCCACCGGGGACGACTACGCGCTCGCCTGGCTGGACGGCGACGGGCCGTTCGCGGCGGACGCGATGACCGTGTCGCCGTACCTGGGGTACGCCTCGCTCGCCGGGACGATCCGCGTCGCCCGTGCGCACGGAGCGGGTGTCTTCGTGCTCGCCGCGACGAGCAACCCGGAGGCACGCGTGCTCCAGACGGCGGTGGTGGCCGAGGGGCCGCGTGCCGGTCGGACCGTGGCGGCCGGTATCGTCGTGGACGTGGCAGACGAGAACCGGACGACGGCCGACCAGGCCCTGGGGGACGTCGGGCTCGTGCTCGGCGCGACGCTCGACCTCGACGACTTCGGCATCACCGCCGACGACATCGGCGCGGCGCCGGTGCTCGCGCCCGGGTTCGGCGCGCAGGGCGCACGCATCGAGGACCTCCGCGGGCTGTACGGCAGCCGTGCCGAGCAGGTCCTGGTGAACGAGTCGCGCGGCCTGCTCGTCGACGGTCCGGACGCCGTCGCCGGCCTGGTGGCGGACCGCGCGGAGCGGATCGCGCGCGCCCTGGCGGTGGCCGCGTGACCGAGCAGACCGGGGCAGCGCCCGACACGTCCACGGACGACCGCGCCGAGCTCCCCGCGCACCGGAACCCGCCGGAGGTCGACCGTGTCGCGGCCGCGAAGGCCGCCGTCGCCGCACGACGAGCACGTGCCGCCGTCAAGGCCGCGGTGTCGTCGGGGGAGCGGTCGCCGCTCGAGGTCGCCAAGGCCGCGTGGTCGGAGGACGAGTCGGTCGTCGCGGCGACCGCCGCCGAGCGGTCGCTCCGGGTGCGGGACCTCCTCACGAGCCTGCCCGGTGTCGGTCCGGCCCGGGCCGAGGCCGTGATGGGCGCCCTCCGCATCGCGCCGTCCAAGCGCCTGGGCGGCCTCGGCAGTCGACAGCGCACCGAGCTCGCGGACTGGTTGGCGGCACGTGGGCGCAAGCGGGGGGCCTCGAAGCTCGTCGTGCTCGCGGGGCCGACCGCGGTCGGGAAGGGCACCGTCAGCGCCCACATCCGCGAGCAGTACCCCGAGGTGAACCTCAGCGTGTCCGCGACGACCCGCAAGCCCCGCCCGGGCGAGGTCGACGGGGTGCACTACTACTTCGTCGACGACGCCGAGTTCGACCGCATGATCCGCGACCGCGAACTGCTCGAGTACGCCACCGTGCACAACTCGTACCGGTACGGCACCCCGCGGCCGCCGATCGACCGTGCGCTCGACGCCGGCGAGAAGGTCATGCTCGAGATCGACCTGCAGGGTGCCCGGCAGGTGCGGGACGCCATGCCCGAGGCGGTGCTCGTGTTCCTGCTGCCGCCGACCTGGGACGAACTCGTCCGACGGCTCATCGGCCGCGGCACCGAGTCCGCCGAGGAGCAGGCCCGGCGGCTCGAGACCGCGAAGGTGGAGCTCGCCGCGCAGGACGAGTTCGACGTGCGGATCGTGAACTCGGATGTCAGCACGGCGGCACGCGAGGTCGTAGACTTGTTCTCTGCGCCCTGACGGGTGCACCGACGACGAGGAGCAACCCCATGGCCAACCCCCAGGGCATCATCGACCCGCCCATCGACGACCTGCTCAGCAAGGTCGAGTCGAAGTACGCGCTCGTGATCTTCGCCTCCAAGCGCGCCCGCCAGATCAACGACTACTACGCCGACCTGCACGAGGGCTCGCTCTTCGACAACGTCGGTCCGCTCGTCGACTCGACGATCGACGACAAGCCGCTCTCGGTCGCGCTCCACGAGATCAACGAGGACAAGCTGACCGTCACCAAGCAGCAGCAGCCCACCGTCTGATCCCGGTGACGAGCGCACTCCGTCTCTTCACGTCGGAATCGGTGACCGAAGGCCACCCCGACAAGATCTGCGACCAGATCTCGGACGCCATCCTGGACGCCCTCCTCACGGTCGACCCGCACGCCCGGGTCGCCGTCGAGACGATGGTGACGACCGGGCTCGTGCACGTCGCCGGCGAGGTCACCACCTCCGGCTACGTCGAGATCCCGCAGCTGGTCCGTGACGTCATCACGGGCATCGGTTACGACTCCTCCGACGTGAGCTTCGACGGCCGTACCTGTGGCGTCGAGATCTCGATCGGAGCGCAGTCGCCCGACATCGCGCAGGGCGTCGACGAGTCGCTCGACAGCCGCTCGGGTGCCGGGGTGGACCCGCTCGACCGCCAGGGCGCGGGCGACCAGGGCATCATGTTCGGCTTCGCGACGAACGAGACGCCCGAGTACATGCCCGTCGCCATCTGGCTCGCACACCGCCTGGCGGAGAAGCTCGCAGCGGTCCGCAAGTCCGGTGAGCTGACGTACCTGCGGCCGGACGGCAAGACCCAGGTCACGGTCGGGTACGACGGCGTCACGCCGAAGACCGTCGAGACCGTGGTGCTGTCGACGCAGCACGCGCCGAGCGTCACGCTCGAGCAGCTGACGGCCGACATCACCGAGCACGTCATCCGTCCGGTCCTCGACCTGGTGGACCTCGACTCGTCCCGTGTGGACGTCATCGTGAACCCGACCGGTCGGTTCGAGATCGGCGGACCTCAGGGCGACGCCGGCCTGACCGGGCGCAAGGTGATCGTCGACACCTACGGTGGGGCCTCGCGGCACGGCGGTGGCGCGTTCAGCGGCAAGGACCCCTCGAAGGTGGACCGCTCGGCGGCGTACGCCCTGCGCTGGGTCGCCAAGAACGCCGTCGCGGCGGGACTCGCCGACCGGCTCGAGGTGCAGGTCGCCTACGCGATCGGTCGCGCCAAGCCGGTCGGTCTGTACGTCGAGTCCTTCGGCACCGGCCACGTCGACGACGCCACGATCGAAGCCGCGATCACCGAGGTGTTCGACCTCCGACCGGCCGCGATCATCCGCGACCTCGACCTGCTCACGCCGAAGTACGCGCAGACGGCGACCTACGGGCACTTTGGTCGCGACCTGCCCGGCTTCACCTGGGAGCAGCTCGACCGCGTCGAGGAGCTCCGCACCGCGGCAGGACTCGTCCCCGCCACCGCCTGAGGCCCTCCGTGGCCACCGTCGCGCGCGTCGTCCTCGACTCGCCGCTCCCGCAGCTCGACCGTCTGTTCGACTACCGGGTGCCGGCCGAGTTCGAGGACGACTGCGTGCCGGGGGTCCGCGTGAAGGTGCCGCTGCGCTCCGGTGCGCGCATGACCGACGCCTACGTGGTCGAGGTCGTGTCGGACGACGCCCTGTCCCCGGAGCACGACTTCCCGGGGGAACTCAGCGTCATCGAGGAACTCGTGAGCCCGGTGCCGGTGCTCGCGCCCGAGGTCTGGCGACTCGCGCGGGCCGTGGCCGACCGTGCCGCCGGGGTCGCGAGTGACGTGCTGCGGCTCGCGGTGCCGACCCGGCAGGTCCGGCCCGAGAAGGCCTGGCTCGAGCGGGACCCGGAGCACGTCCCGCCGGCGGTCGAGGCGGTCCCGGTCACCGGGTACGCGGACGGCGCGCTCGAGGCCGTCATCGACGCCGGTGGCCGTGCGGCGGTCAGTGCCGTCCCGCACCCGGTGCTGCTCGCGGCACCGGCACCGGCACCGGCACCGGCACCGACGCCCGCGACGGAGCCAGACGTCGACGCTGACGCTGACGCTGACGCTGACGCCGACGCTGACGCCGGCGCTGACGCCGACCCGACAGCGGACGGCCCTGCTCCCGCCGACGGCGGTCCGCAGCCGGTCGCCGCAGACGCGCCCGACAGCGTCTGGGTGCCGGGCTGGGCCGCCACCCTGGCCCAGGCCGCGGCGCACACCCTGGCGGGCGAGCGTTCCGCCGTGCTCGCCGTCCCCGACTTCCGGGACGTCGCCGACCTCGAGCGTGCGCTGCACGTCCTCGTGCCGCCGGAGCGGGTCGTCCGCTTCGACGCCAAGCAGACGAACGGGCAGCGGGCCCGCGCGCTCCTGACCGCCCGGACCCACCCCGTGGTGGCGATCGGCAGCCGGGCCGCCGTGTACGCCCCGGCCGCCGAGCTCGGGCTCATCGCGCTGTGGGACGACGGCGACCCGTCCTTCGCCGAGCAGCGTGCACCGTACGTGCACACCCGGGACGTCGCCCTCGTGCGGACCGCGCAGTCGGGCGCGGCGCTGCTCATGCTCTCGCACGCCCGGAGCACCGACGTGCAGCGGCTCGTCGAGCTCGGCTGGTTGCAGGAGTTCGCTCCGCACCGGGTCCGGGTGCCGAAGGTCGTGCCGACGGCGCACCAGACGAACGCCGACGGGTACGCCGCGCAGGCCCGGATCCCGAGCAGCGCGTGGCGGGCGGCCCGCGAGGCGAGTCGTGAGGGTCCGGTCCTCGTCCAGGTGTCGAACCCCGGGTTCGGGACGGGACTGGTCTGCTCCGAGTGCGGGGAGCGCGCGCACTGCCGGGTCTGCGGCGGCCCGCTCGGCAGTCCACAGGCGGGGTCGACCCCGCAGTGCCGGTTCTGCGGTGCCCTCGCCGCCGGCTACCGCTGCCCGACGTGCGGCAACGGCACGCTCAAGCCGGTCGGCCAGGGGGCGCAGCGCACCGCCGACGAACTCGGCCGGGCCTTCCCGAACACCCGCATCGTCGTCGCCGACGGGTCCCGCCCGATCGACGAGGTCCCGGCGCGTCCCGCCGTCGTCGTCGCGACCCGCGGAGCCGAGCCGGACGTCGCCGGCGGGTACGCGTGCGTCCTGCTCCTCGACGGCGAGCGGATGCTCGCGCGGGAGGGGCTCCGGGTGCAGGAGGACGTCCTGCGCGTGTGGGCGAACGCCGCGGCCAAGGGTGCGCCCGGTGCTCCGGTCTACCTGGTCGGGATCGGCGGGAAGCTCGCGAACGCGATGGCACTCTGGCGGCTCGACCTGCCTGCGCACGACGAGTTGACCGACCGCCGCGAGCTGTTCTTCCCGCCGGCCGTCCGGGTCGCGACCCTCACCGGCACCGACGAGGCCGTCACCGGCGCGATCGAGGCACTCGGCGACGCTCCGGTGGGGCCCGTCCTCGGGCCCGTCCCGGTGGAGGACCCGACGCCGGGCACGGTCCGCGCGATCGTGCGGTTCCCGTACGGACACGGCGCCGAGGTCGCGGCGACGCTCAAGGCGGAGGTGATCCGGCGCTCCTCGACACGACGGGTCGTCGCCGGTGGCACGAAGCGGCGGGCGGCCCCGGCGCTCCGGGTCCGGATGGACGACGCCGAACCCTTCTCCGAGGTCTGACCCGCGCTGCACGGGTCCCGCGCTGTACGGGCCCTCGCGCTGTACGCGCCCCCGCGCTGTGCCGCCCGGACGGACGGGAGGCCCGTGGCGATCCCGCCACGGGCCTCCCGTCCGTCACCGACGCGGATCAGCGAGCAGTGCGCTCCGCACCGACCGGTGCGCGACGGCCGCGGGACAGCACGACGCCGAGCGCGACCATGCCGATCGCGAGGACGAGGTGCAGCCAGTTGTCGGCCGAGTTGAGCGGCACGAAGTTCGCCGCGCTGTCGCTGTTCGCGGTGAAGAGGCCGTAGATCCAGAGGACGAAGTACACGACGCCGCCGATCACCAGGTAGAACCGGGACCCGCTGGCACGACGTGCTGCGAGGACCCCGACGACGCCGAACAGCAGGTGGACGATGTTGTGCAGCACCGACACCTGGAAGATGCCGAGCAGCATGCCCATGGAGTCGTTGCCGGCGCCGCCCAGGTCACCGGTCGTGAGGCCGGGGACGAAGCCGGCGAGGCCGACGAGCAGGAAGACGATCCCGACGACGAGGGCGCCCTTCTGGACGGGCGTCTCGGCGAAGCTGGTGGGAGCGGGGGTGGACAGTCGGTCTGACATGGTCGTTCCTTTCAGCGGATTGCCTGTGACCGTACCCGTGCGACGACGGGGACGTCCGGAGGTGCCGCGGACCCTCGTCCCGGGGACGGAGCGGCCGACGGGACCTCCGGCTGCCGGGCTCAGCGCGGCTGGGCGGGGTTGGTCGGGTCGCCGTGCGACGGCGGGTTGACCACCGGGCCGGAGGTCGCGGGCGTGACGGCGGGCGAGGCGGTGCCCTGCTGGACCTCGGGCAGGTGCTCGGGCACCGTCCCGGTCGGCTCGGCGCCGGCGTCGAGGGCTGCGATGCGGGAGGTCAGCACCTGCACGACCGGCAGTCGGTCACCGTGGCCCCGTTCGTGGTCGAGCAGGGTCTGCAGTTGGTCGCGGTCGAGCGGGCGGACGTGTTCGGCGAGGTTGCCGAGCGGGAGGTGGTCGAAGTCGGGCAGGGGCAGTGCGTCGCTGGTCATGGTGGTCCTTCCGTCGAGGTGCCAGCGACCGTAGGCAGGACCGCCTCCGCACACACCCAGTCCCGGCGCGGACCGGGCGCGACCTCGGCCGCCCGTCCCGTCCGGGTCTCGTGGGAGACTGGTCCGATGCGTCTCGTCGTCGCCGGCAGCCCCGCTGCCGCGGTCCCCACCCTCCGCGCTCTGGCGGCGTCCGACCACGAGATCGCGGCGGTGCTCACCCGGCCGCCGACGCCGCAGGGACGGAAGCGCGTGCTCACCCCCACGCCGGTCGCGCAGGTCGCGTCGGAGCTCGGGCTCCCGGTGATCGAGGCCGCCCGCGTGGACGACGAGGTGACCGCCCGGATCGCGGACCTGGACGTCGACCTCGGCGTGATCGTCGCGTACGGGGCGCTGCTCCGCCGTCCGGCCCTCGACGCCCCGCGGCTCGGATGGGTGAACCTGCACTTCTCGGACCTCCCGGCGTACCGCGGCGCCGCCCCGGTGCAGCGCGCCGTGATGGCCGGTGAGACGACCACCGCGGCGACGGTGTTCCAGCTCGTCGAGGCCCTGGACGCCGGCCCGGTCTTCGCGACCGAGCCGTTCACGATCGATCCCGAGGCGACGTCGGGCGACGTCCTCAGCGCGATGGCCGAGCGCGGCGCGGAGCTCGTCGTCCGGGTCGTCGACGACCTCGCTGCCGGGACCGCGGTCGCCGCCGACCAGGTCGGCGAGCCGACGACGGCGCCGAAGCTGACGCTCGAGGACGGCCGCACCGACTTCGCAGCCCCCGCCGCCGTCGTGCACGCACGACTCCGCGGGGTCACCCCCGAGCCCGGCGCGTTCGCGCTGCTCGGCGAGACCCGGGTCAAGCTGCTCCGGGCGGGCCGGGTCGGGCCGGGCGGCGCGGGGGAGGCCGCCCCGCGTCCCGCCCCCGGTGCGCTCCGACTGGTGGACGGTGTGCTGCTGGTCGGCTCGGCGGACGAGCCGCTCGTGCTGCGCGAGGTGCAGCCGGCCGGCAAGAAGGCGATGGACGCCGCGGCCTGGGCCCGCGGGCTCGGTCCGCTCGACGGGAAGGTACTCGCATGAGCGCGGGACAGGAACGGCCGCGGGGCCGACAGGGGAGCGGCGACGAGGGCCGGCGCAGCGGCGGACCCGGTGTCGGCGGTCGTCGGACCGGCGGTCGTCCCCAGACAGCCCGCCAGGTCAGCGCCCGCCGGGTCGCGTTCGACGTGCTCCGTGCCGTGCAGGTCGACGACGCCTACGCGAACCTCCTGCTGCCGACCCGTATCCGCCGCGCCGGGTTGAGCGCCCGCGACGCCGGCTTCGCGACCGAGCTGACCTACGGCACCATCCGGATGATCGGCCGGTACGACGCCGTCGTCGCCCTGGCCTCCGGACGTCGCGCGGACCTCGTCGAGGCCGACGTGCTCGACGTGATGCGCCTCGGCGTCCACCAGCTGCTCGCCATGCGGACACCGACCCACGCGGCCGTGTCCGCCACGGTCGAACTCGCCCGAGAGGTCGGGGTCGCCCGGGCGACCGGCTTCGTCAACGCCGTGATGCGGAAGGTCGCCGCGAAGACCCCGGAGGAGTGGGACGCCCTGGTGACGGCGGGCCTCGGTGGCGAGGCACTGCTCGCGACGCGGTGGTCGCACCCGGTCTGGGTCGTGTCGGCGTTCCGTGACGCCCTCGCCGCCGAGCGCTCCCGCGACGAACTCGTCGCACTCCTGGCGGCCGACAACGAGGCGCCCCGGGTCCAGCTCGCGGCACTGCCCGGCGTCGCCACCGCGGAGGACGTCGAGCAGGCGACCGCGCGCGCCACGGGTGACGGCGACGCCTCCGGTGACGGGCCTCCCGTCGGTCCCGTCGCCGACGACACGACCGGCGACCACGCTGTCGGCGACGCCGCCGCCGCCGCCACCGCCGGTGGCGACACCGCGCCCGCGACCGCACCGGTCGCGCCCGACCTGCCCGTCTCACCGGTCGGCATCCGCGGGGTCGCCGGCGACCCGGCACGCGTCCCCGGCGTCGCGGCCGGGCGCCTCCGCGTGCAGGACGAGGGCTCGCAGCTCGCCGCCCTCGCGCTCTCCCGGTCCTCCGAGGTCCGGCCCGGCGAGCGGTGGCTCGACCTCTGCGCCGGTCCCGGCGGCAAGGCGGCGCTCCTGGCGGCCGAGGCCGCGCAGGCCGGGGCGACCCTCGTCGCGAACGAGCTCGTCCCGGCCCGGGTGGGACTCGTCCGGGAGGCCCTCCGCGACTTCCGCGACACCGTCACGGTGGTCGAGGGCGACGGCCGTCGCTTCGGACAGGACGGCTCCGGCGTGCGGTTCGACCGCATCCTGCTCGACGCGCCGTGCACCGGGCTCGGTGCGCTGCGCCGCCGTCCGGAGGCCCGCTGGCGCAAGCAGCCCGAGGACGTCGCCGAGCTGGCCGTCCTGCAGGAGGAACTGCTCGAGGCCGCGGTCCGGGTCCTCGCACCGGGCGGCACGCTCGCCTACGTGACCTGCTCGCCGCACCTGGCGGAGACCCGCGGACAGGTCGACGCCCTGATGCGCCGCCACGGGCACGAGCTCGAGCAGCTCGACACGGCGTCCGTGGTCCGGTCGGTGGCCGCTCGTGACCCCCGGGTCGCGGACGGCCGGACGGTGCAGCTCTGGCCGCACCGCATCGGCACCGACGCGATGTTCATCGCACTCGTGCGCCGAACGGCCTGAACCGCGGCCGGTAGGCTCGACGGGTGACGATCCGCATCTCGCCGAGCATCCTGTCCGCCGACTTCGCGAACCTCGAGCGCGAGCTCCAGCGCATCGACACTGCCGACATGGTGCACGTCGACGTCATGGACAACCACTTCGTGCCGAACCTGACGCTCGGGCTGCCGATCGTGCAGCGCCTGCAGCAGGTCTCGCCGGTCCCGCTCGACGTCCACCTCATGATCACCGACGCCGACACCGAGGCACCGAAGTACGCCGAGACCGGCGCGGCCAGCGTCACGTTCCACTTCGAGGCGGCGACCGACCCCGTGGCCACCGCCGCGGCGATCCGGTCGAACGGGGCCCGTGCCGCCGTCGCCCTGAAGCCCGGCACGCCGGTGACCCAGGTGCTGCACCACCTCGACGCCTACGACATGGTCCTGCTCATGACAGTCGAGCCGGGGTTCGGCGGGCAGTCGTTCATGCCCGAGGTGATGCCGAAGCTCGCCGACGCCCGGGCGGCGGTCGACGCGTCGGGGCTCGACGTCTGGCTCGAGGTCGACGGCGGCATCGCGGTCGACACCGTGCCCCAGGCCGTGCGGAGCGGTGCCGACACCCTGGTCGCCGGCTCCGCGGTGTACGGCGGGGAGCCGGCAGCGCGCATCGCCGATCTCCGGGCGGCGGCGCAGCGTGCCCTCGCGGACCGGTAGCCTGGGAGCGTGAAGACGTTCGACGACCTGTTCGCGGAGCTGACCGAGAAGGCGCGGACGCGCCCGGAGGGCTCCGGCACCGTCGCCGAACTGGATGCCGGCGTGCACCAGATCGGCAAGAAGATCGTGGAAGAGGCCGCCGAGGTCTGGATGGCGGCCGAGTACGAGGGCGACGAGCGCACCTCGGAGGAGATCTCGCAGCTCGTGTACCACCTGCAGGTGCTCATGGTCGCGAAGGGCCTCACTCCGGCGGACGTCTGGCGACATCTGTAGGGAGCGCTGGTCCAGCGCACCGCAGAACCGTCACCGACCCTCCTCCAGGAAGCAGACCCCTGATGCTCCGCATCGCCGTGCCCAACAAGGGCTCCCTGTCCGAGACCGCCTCCGAGATGCTCCGGGAGGCCGGGTACGCCGGTCGCCGTGACCCGAAGGCGCTGCACCTGCTCGACGAGCGCAACGGGGTGGAGTTCTTCTTCCTGCGGCCGCGCGACATCGCGACCTACGTCGGCTCGGGCGCGCTCGACGTCGGCGTCACCGGCCGTGACCTGCTGCTCGACTCCGGCTCGGCCGCGCACGAGGTCGACGCGCTCGGGTTCGCCGACTCCACCTTCCGGTTCGCCGGGGCCCCCGGTCGCTACGCCACGCTGCAGGACCTCGAGGGCGTCCGGGTCGCGACGAGCTACCCCGGACTCGTCGGCGAGTTCCTCGCGCGGCACGGCGTGACCGCGACGCTCGTGAAGCTCGACGGCGCCGTGGAGAGCGCGGTCCGGCTCGGTGTCGCCGACGCGGTCGCGGACGTCGTGTCCACCGGCAGCACGCTCCGCGCCGCGGGCCTCGAGATCTTCGGTCCGGTCATCCTCGAGTCCACCGCGGTCCTCATCACCACGGACGAGACCATCGCCGGGATCGACGTCCTCCGCCGCCGCCTGCAGGGCGTGCTGGTCGCCCGCGGGTACGTCATGCTCGACTACGACATCCCGTCCGAGCTGCTCGAACGAGCGACGGCGATCGCCTCGGGCATCGAGTCACCGACCGTCTCACCGCTGCACGACCGCGACTGGTCCGCGGTCCGGGTGATGATCCCGCGCGAGGACGCGAACCTCATCATGGACGCGCTCTACGACCTCGGCGCGCGGGCCATCCTCGTCAGCCCCATCCACGCCGCACGCCTGTGACCGACGCGCCCGTCGCGACCGCCCTCGGCGGCGTGTCCGTCCGTGTCATCCCGTGCCTCGACGTGTCCGGTGGCCGCGTCGTCAAGGGCGTCAACTTCCTCGACCTGCAGGACGCCGGCGACCCGGTCGAGCTGGCCGCCCGCTACTACGAGCAGGGCGCGGACGAACTGACCTTCCTGGACGTCGGGGCGACGGTCGAGAACCGCGCGACGATGTGGGACACCGTCACCCGCACCGCCGAGCAGGTGTTCATCCCGCTCACCGTCGGGGGTGGTGTCCGGAGCGTCGACGACGTCTCGCGGCTGCAGCAGTGCGGTGCGGACAAGATCGGCGTGAACAGCGCCGCGATCGCCCGGCCCGAGCTCGTCACCGAGATCGCCGACCGGTTCGGCTCGCAGGCGGTCGTGCTCTCGCTCGACGTCAAGCGCTCCGCCCGCACCGCCTCGGGCTTCGTCGTCACGACCCACGGCGGCCGCACCGAGACCGACATCGACGCGATCGCCTGGGCGCGCGACGCGGTCGAGCGCGGCGCGGGCGAGCTCCTCGTCAACTCGATCGACGCGGACGGCACGAAGAACGGGTTCGACCTCGAGCTCGTCACCGCGGTCCGCGCGGTGTCCTCGGTGCCGGTCATCGCCTCGGGAGGCGCGGGACGCGTCGAGCACTTCGCACCGGCCATCGACGCGGGAGCCGACGCGGTCCTCGCGGCGAGCGTCTTCCACCGTGGCGAGATGACCGTCGGCGACGTCAAGGACGCGCTGCGCGCCACCGGGCACGTCGTCCGCTGAGCCGGCCGGACCGCGCGGGACGGGCCTCCCGGCCGGGTCGGACCGCCGCGCCGGTCGCCGACCGCGCCGGGCCGTAGGCTGGTGGTCTCATGACCGACAGCACCAGCACCAGCACCGGAGCGGTCCTCGACCGCGCGCGCTTCGGTGCGGACGGACTGCTCCCCGCCATCGTGCAGGAGGAATCGTCGAAGGACGTCCTCATGCTCGGCTACATGGACCGGGAGGCCCTCCGCCGCACCCTGACCGAGGGTCGGGTGACCTTCTGGTCGCGGTCCCGGCGCGAGTACTGGCGCAAGGGCGACACGTCCGGGCACGCCCAGTACGTCCGCGGTGCGGCCCTCGACTGCGACGACGACACCCTGCTCGTGACGGTGCACCAGGTGGGGGCCGCCTGCCACACCGGTGCGCACAGCTGCTTCGACGTCGACCCGCTCGACCCGGTGACGGCGTCCGCACCGGCCGACGCGCCGACCGGCCCCGGCGACGCCGCCGAGCCCGCGGCCGGGTCCGACCGGTGAGCGACGCACCCCGCACCACCAGCCGTGCAGACTTCGACCGGCTGGTCGCCGAGGGGCACCGCGTCGTCCCCGTCGTCCGTGCGCTCTTCGCCGACAGCGAGACGCCCGTCGGTGTCTACCGGAAGCTCGCCGACGGTCGCCCCGGGTCGTTCCTGCTCGAGTCCGCCGGACAGGGTGGGCTGTGGTCGCGCTGGTCCTTCGTCGGCGTGCGGAGCTTCGGCGTCCTGACGCAGGAGGGTGACCGGGCGGCCTGGATCGACACCGGCCTGTCGGCGGAACGTGCCGTCGGGTCCCTCGACGGCGCTCCGCTGGAGGTCCTCGCCCGCCTGCACGAGCGGTGGGCCACCCCCCGCGTGCCCGGGACCCCGCCGCTCGTCGGCGGCACGGTGGGGTTCATCGGGTGGGAGGCCGTCCGCCAGCTCGAGCACCTGCCCGACGCCCCGCCGGCGGACTTCGACGTGCCCGGCCAGGCGCTGTCCTTCGTCGCCGAGCTGGCCGCGCTCGACCACCGCACCGGGCTCGTGCTGCTCGTCGCGAGCGCCCTGCACGACGGCACGGACGACGCCGACACGCTGTGGTCCGACGCCCAGACCCGACTCGACCGGATGCAGGCCGACCTCGTGCAGCCGAGCGTCGCCACCGTCGCCGAGGCGTTCGACATCGCCGAACCGACCGCACGCTCCCGGTCCACCCGGGAGGAGTACGCGGCGGCGATCGAGCGGTCGAAGCGGTACATCCGCGACGGCGACGTCTTCCAGGTGGTCATCTCGCAACGGTTCGACCACGACGTGACGGCCGACCCGCTGGACGTCTACCGCGTGCTGCGGACGCTCAACCCGAGCCCGTACATGTACTTCCTGTCCCTGGCGGGCACCGACGGCGAGCCCTTCTGGATCGTCGGCGCGTCGCCGGAGGCGCTCGTGAAGGTCCAGGACGGCCGGGCCATGACGCATCCGATCGCCGGCTCCCGACCCCGCGGTGCCACCACGGAGGAGGACGTCCGCCTGGGCGAGGAACTGCTGCAGGACCCGAAGGAACGGGCCGAGCACCTCATGCTCGTCGACCTGGCCCGCAACGACCTGCAGAAGGTGTGCGAGCCGGGCACGGTCGCGGTGACCGAGTTCATGACGGTCGAACGCTTCAGCCACGTCATGCACCTCGTGTCGAGCGTCGAGGGGGCCGTCCGGCCCGGGGCGTCCGCGATCGACGTGTTCCGCGCGACCTTCCCGGCCGGCACGCTCTCCGGGGCACCGAAGCCGCGGGCACTGCAGATCATCGACGAGCTCGAACCGGCGGCGCGCGGTGCCTACGCGGGCGTCGTCGGCTACTTCGACTTCGCCGGGGACGCCGACGTCGCGATCGCGATCCGCACCGCCCTGATCCAGGACGGCGTCGCCCGGGTGCAGGCCGGGGCCGGGCTCGTCGCCGACTCCGACCCGACGAGCGAGCACCTCGAGTCGGTCAACAAGGCCGCGGCGCCGCTGCGTGCCGTCGCGACCGCGAACCGGATGACCGGGGTGCTCCGGTGAAGCGCTCGCGACCGCTCGTGGTCGTCGTCGGGCTCGCGGTCGCGGGCCTCGTGATGCTCGCGTGGACGCAGACCTGGTTCACCGTGCACCTCGACCACTCCGCGGCGGTCGTGAAGACCGTGGCCGCCGACGGCGCGACGGTCGTGCCGCAGTACACCGCGGTCGCGATCGCGAGCCTCGCGCTGTTCCTCGCGTTGACGATCGCCGGTCGTGTCGTCCGGGTCGTGCTCGCGGTCGTGCAGTTCCTGCTCGGCGTGGCCGTCGTGGTGACCGGGATCTCCGCACTGTCCGACCCGGTGGCCGCCGCGCGCAGCGCCGTGGGGTCCGTCGCCGGCGTGAGCGACATCGGCGCCGTCCGGCAGGTCGTCACACGCGTCGACGTCAGCATCTGGCCCGTGGTGGGGATCACCGGCGGCGTGCTCGCAGCACTCCTCGGCGTCGCCGTGCTCGTCCTGCAGCGGTCCTGGCCCGGTCCGAGCCGGAAGTACGGCGACGCCGCCACGCCCGGGTCGGCGTCGGCAGCGGACGTCTCCGGCTCCCATGCGTCGGACGGCACCGGCACGTCGGACGGCGCCGGCACGTCAGACGGGACCGGCGCCTCCCGGACCGGGTCCCGGGCGCCCGTCGTCCGCGACGCCGTCGTCGACTGGGACGACCTGAGCGCGGGTCTCGACCCGACCGCGGGGGACACTGCCGACGGGCGGGTCCGGACCACGGACGCGGTAGGATCGTCGGAGCGTCGCCCGACCGGCGGCGCCAGCGACAACGAGGAGCACCGTGAGCAACACTGAGCCCGCAGAACTCGGCGAAGGCCACTCGCCGGCGGCCTGGACGGCCGTCGTCATCATGCTGATCGGCTTCGCCGCCGGGACGCTCTTCTTCTGGTTCGACATGGCCTGGGGCGTGTGGGCATCCGCCGCCGTCGTGGTCATCGGTCTCGTCGTCGGCGCGGTCATGGGCAAGGCCGGCTACGGCGTGAACGGCCCGAAGTTCGTCCCCAAGCACCACGGCGAGTGAGCGCGTGCCTGCCGCGCCCTCCGAGAACCTCCTCCTGACCCTCGTCGCCGGCGCGCTCGAGGACGCCGCGGCCCGTCGCCTGGACCGGCCGTACGCGGACGTCGAGCGTGACCTCGACCGGGTCGCGTCCCCGCTCGACGCCCTCACGTTCCTCGCGCCGGGGGACCGCGTCAAGGTCCTCGCCGAGGTCAAGCGGGCCAGCCCGTCCCGCGGGTCGATGGCGCCCATCGAGGACCCGGCGTCGCTCGCCGCCGACTACGAGCGCGGCGGAGCCTCGGCGATCAGCGTCCTGACCGAAGGGCGCAGGTTCCTCGGGTCGCTCGCCGACCTCGAGGCGGTCAAGGCCCGGGTGTCGGTGCCGGTGCTCCGCAAGGACTTCATCGCCGACCCGTACCAGGTGCTGGAAGCGCGTGCGGCGGGGGCCGACCTCGTCCTGCTGATCGTCGCCGCGCTCGAGCAGCCCGCCCTGGTCGAGCTGCACGGCCTCGCCGAGGAGCTCGGCATGCGGGTCCTGGTCGAGGCGCACTCGGCGGACGAGGTCTCCCGTGGGCTCGACGCCGGTGCTCGCATCCTGGGTGTCAACGCCCGCGACCTCACCGACTTCTCGCTCGACCGCGAACTGTTCGGCTCGCTCGCCGACCGCATCCCCGACGGGGTCGTGCGCGTCGCCGAGTCCGCCGTGAAGACCCCCGCCGACGTCGCCCACTACCGGTCCGCCGGGGCGGACGTCGTCCTCGTCGGGGAGGCGCTCGTCACCGGCGCCGACCCCGCCGCCACGCTCGCGTCGTTCATCGACGGCTGACAACCCGTCCGGCCCCGTGCCGGGCACTCCCGGGAGCACCACCGTGACCTCACTCCGTGACCTGCAAGGCCCGTACTTCGGCGACTTCGGCGGGCGGTTCGTCCCCGAGTCGCTCGTCCTGGCGCTCGACGAGCTCGAAGCCGCCTTCCGGGAGGCCTGGGCCGACCAGTCCTTCCGGGACGAGCTCGACACGCTCCACCGCGAGTACACCGGGCGGCCGTCGATCATCACCGAGGTGCCGCGGTTCGCGAAGCACGCCGGTGGTGCCCGGGTGGTCCTGAAGCGCGAGGACCTCAACCACACCGGCTCGCACAAGATCAACAACGTCCTCGGGCAGGCGCTCGTCGCGCGCCGGCTCGGCAAGACCCGCCTGATCGCGGAGACCGGAGCGGGACAGCACGGCGTCGCGACCGCGACGGCGGCGGCCCTCTTCGGCATGGACTGCGTCGTGTACATGGGCGCCGTCGACACCGAGCGACAGGCGCTCAACGTGGCCCGCATGCGGCTCCTCGGCGCGCAGGTCATCCCGGTGGAGACCGGCTCGCGCACGCTGAAGGACGCCATCAACGAGGCCCTGCGGGACTGGGTCGCGAACGTCGACTCGACGCACTACCTGCTCGGGACCGTCGCCGGCCCGCACCCGTTCCCGGAGATGGTGCGACAGTTCCACAAGGTCATCGGCGAAGAGGCGCGTCAGCAGGTCCTCGACCGCGTCGGGCGCCTGCCGGACGTCGTCGCCGCCTGCGTCGGCGGTGGGTCGAACGCGATGGGCATCTTCGAGGCCTTCCTCGACGACGAGTCCGTCCGGCTGTACGGCTTCGAGGCCGGGGGCGACGGGGTGGAGACGGGTCGGCACGCCGCGAGCATCACCCTCGGTCGCGAGGGCGTCCTGCAGGGTGCGAAGTCCTACCTGATGCAGGACGAGGACGGGCAGACGATCGAGAGCCACAGCATCTCGGCCGGGCTCGACTACCCGAGCGTCGGTCCGGAGCACGCCTACCTGGCCTCGATCGGTCGCGCGACGTACGAGCCGATCACGGACACCGAGGCGATGGAGGCCTTCCGCCTGCTGAGCCGGACCGAGGGCATCATCCCCGCGATCGAGTCCTCCCACGCCCTGGCCGGGGCGATCAAGCTCGGCAAGGAGCTCGGCCCCGACGGCGTCGTCCTCGTGAACCTGTCCGGCCGCGGCGACAAGGACGTGGCCTCCGCCAGTCGGTACTTCGGCATCCTCAACGAGACGGCGGTGCAGTCGTGAGCACGAACAAGACGGTCGCCGCGACCATCGACCGCGCGAACGACGAGCGCGCCGGTGCCGTCGTCGGGTACCTCCCCGCCGGCTACCCGGACCTGCAGACGAGCATCGACGCCGCCGTGGCCCTCGCCGAGAACGGCGTCGACGTCATCGAGCTCGGGCTGCCGTACTCCGACCCCGTGATGGACGGCCCGGTCATCCAGCGCGCCGCGGAGGAGAGCCTGGCGAACGGCTTCAAGGTCGCGCAGGTCTTCGACGCGGTGCACGCGATCACCGAGCGCGTCGACACCCCCGTCCTCGTGATGACGTACTGGAACCCCGTGCTGCGGTACGGCGTGGACCGCTTCGCGGACGACCTCGTCGCGGCCGGGGCGGCCGGCCTCATCACGCCGGACCTGATCCCGGACGAGGGCCGGCAGTGGATCGACGCCTCGGAGCGCACCGGGCTCGACCGGGTGTTCCTCGCGGCCCCGTCCTCCACGGACGCCCGGATGAAGCAGGCCGTGGACCGGAGCCGCGGGTTCGTCTACGCCGTCTCGACGATGGGCGTCACCGGTGCCCGCTCCGGCGTCGACAGCGCGGCCCGCACCGTCGTCTCGCGGCTCCGCGACGCGGGTGTCGAGCGCACGTGCGTCGGCCTCGGGATCTCGACCGCCGACCAGGTCGCCGAGGTGCTCGAGTACGCGGACGGAGCGATCATCGGCTCCGCGTTCGTCCGGGCACTGGCGGACCTCGGCGTCTCCGGCGTCGCGGAGCGTGCCGCCGACCTGTCGTCGGGTTCCGCGCGGCGCTGAGCCGGGTCGACCCGCGCTACAGTGATCGGGGCCGACCGGCCCCCGGCACCACCAGGACCGGCGACCACCAGCCCCGTGAAAGGCGACAGCACCCACATGTCCCTCCTGAGCATCCCGAGCCCGAGCACGGCGTGGCAGTACTTCGACCTGACCGCCTGGCTGCAGAGCACGTTCGGCATCTCGATGCCGCTGGACTTCCGGATCCACGCGTACGCGATCTGCATCCTCGTCGGGATCGTCATCGCGGTGCTGCTCACGAACTCCCGGCTCAACGCGCGCGGTGCCGAGCGCTGGATCATCATCGACATCGCCATCTGGGCGGTGCCGGCGGGCATCATCGGCGGCCGCCTGTTCCACGTGCTGACGCACGTCGACGACTACTTCGGTCCCGGGATCGACCCGCTCTCGGTGTTCTACGTGTGGGAGGGCGGACTCGCGATCTTCGGCGCGCTGATCCTCGGGTCGCTCGGCGCCTGGATCGGCTGCCGGCAGACCGGCCTGCGGTTCTCGGCGTTCATCGACGCCGCCGCGCCCGGCGTCCTGCTCGCCCAGGCCGCCGGCCGTCTCGGCAACTACTTCAACCACGAGCTGTTCGGCATGCCGACGAGCCTGCCGTGGGGCCTGCAGATCGAGGCGACCAACCCGGCGTACCCGGCCGGCCTGCCCGAGGGCGTCCTGTTCCACCCGACCTTCCTGTACGAGATCATCTGGAACGTCGTCGGTGCCGTGGTCATCCTGCTCCTCGACCGGAAGTTCCGCCTGCAGTGGGGACGTGTGATGGCCCTGTACCTCATCTGGTACGGCGTCGGCCGCTCCGTCCTCGAGTCGATCCGCGTGGACACGAGCGAGACCTTCGGCGGCGTCCGGACCAACGTCTGGATGTCCTTCGCCGCGATCCTGCTGGGCCTGCTGGTCTTCTGGGTGCAGTCCCGTCGTCACCTCGGCAAGGAGCCGAGCCCGTACCTGCCGGGTCGCGAGCCCCGCTCGAAGTCCGATGTAGACTCGGACGACACCTACTCGGAGCACGACACCACGACCGGTGTCGCCGATCCGGAGCCGGTCGCCAGCGCAGCCGACCGACACTGAGGTCCCGACCTCTCCCGAACCCAGCACCACACCGCGATCGCGGCCCGCCACAAGCGGGCCCCACTCCTCGCACGCCGCCCGGACACCTCCTGGCGGCGAGCACGGGCACCAGTCCCGCCCGCTCGGGCGGAACGCACCACCGGGCCACCGCTGTCCCTGTTCCACTTCCTCGTGAGGACGGTTCCCCATGGCGCTCCTGCCATCTCAGCCCTCTGCAGTCCCGAACGGCGCGACGGACTCGTCGTCCCGGACCGGGCTCCGCTCGCCGCACCGACGGTTCTCGGCGGTCCCCGACGCCGCCGGGATGTACGACCCGGCGAACGAGAAGGACGCCTGTGGTCTCGCGATGGTCGCGACGCTCCGCGGGACGCCCGGCCACGACATCGTCGACGCCGCGCTCGGCGCGCTCCGGAACCTCGAGCACCGCGGTGCCGTCGGGTCGGACGCCGGCACCGGTGACGGCGCGGGCATCCTCTGTCAGGTCCCGGACGCGTTCTTCCGCGAGGTCGCGCCGTTCGCCCTGCCGGACGCCGGCCAGTACGCGGTCGGCACCGCCTACCTGCCGCTCGACGCCGACGCCCGCGCCACCGTCAAGGCGACCGTCGAGGCACTCGCGGCGGACGAGGGGCTCCGCGTGCTCGGCTGGCGTGAGGTGCCGGTCCGACCCGAGGTCCTCGGCACCCTGGCGCGTGCGGCGATGCCCGCCTTCGAGCAGGTCTTCGTCGTGTCCACGCACACGGACGAGCACGGCGCGCCGCGTTCCGGCATCGAGCTCGACCGCCAGGCGTTCCGACTCCGGAAGCGTGCGGAGCAGGACAGCGAGCTCTACTTCATGTCGCTGTCGAGCCGCACCATGGTCTACAAGGGCATGGTCACGACGCTCCAGCTCGAGCCGTTCTACCCCGACCTCAGCGACGAGCGCTTCGCGTCGCGTCTGGCGATCGTGCACTCGCGCTACTCGACGAACACCTTCCCGTCGTGGCCGCTCGCGCAGCCGTTCCGCTCCCTCGCCCACAACGGTGAGATCAACACCGTGCGCGGCAACCGGAACTGGATGCGGGCCCGCCAGTCGCAGCTCGAGAGCGAGCTCCTCGGCGACATGGCACCGCTGCTGCCGATCGTGAGCCCGGGTGCGAGCGACTCCGCCTCGTTCGACGAGGTGCTCGAACTCCTCACCCTGACCGGTCGGTCCCTCCCGCACGCGATGTCGATGATGGTGCCGGAGGCCTGGGAGAACCAGGTCGACATGGACCCCGAGCTCCGCGCCTTCTACGAGTACCACTCGATGCTCATGGAGCCGTGGGACGGCCCCGCCGCGATCACGTTCACCGACGGCACGCTCGTCGGCGCCACGCTCGACCGCAACGGCCTGCGTCCCGGACGCTTCCTGGTGACCGACGACGGGCTCATCGTGATGGGCAGCGAGACGGGTGTCATCGACGTGCCCGCGTCGAAGGTGGTCCGCAAGGGCCGTCTGCGCCCGGGCCGGATGTTCCTCGTCGACACCGAGAACGGCCGGATCATCGAGGACGACGAGGTCAAGCGCGAGCTCGCCGCGTCCGGACCCTGGTCCGAGTGGCTCGAGTCCGGTCGCATCAACCTGGCCGACCTGCCCGAGCGCGAGCACATCGTGCACACCCCGGCCTCGGTCACCCGGCGGCAGCGCGCCTTCGGGTACACCGAGGAAGAGGTCCGGATCCTGCTCCGCCCGATGGCGCAGACCGGGGCCGAGCCGCTCGGCGCGATGGGCTCCGACACCCCGATCGCGGTCCTGTCGCAGCGTCCGCGACTGCTGTTCGACTACTTCACGCAGCAGTTCGCCCAGGTGACGAACCCGCCGCTCGACTCGATCCGCGAGCAGGTCATCACCTCGATGGGGCTCGGCCTCGGGCCGGAGCGCAACCTGCTCACCGCCGGGCCCGAGCACGCGAAGCAGATCGTGCTCGACTTCCCGGTGATCGACAACGACGAGCTCGCGAAGATCCAGCACTTCGAGACGGCGTCCGGGCGGCACCTCACCGTGACGATCCGCGGGCTCTACCGCGTGGACGCCGGCGAGACGGCCATGGAGCAGCGCATCACCGCCGTGTGCGACGAGGTCGACGCGGCGATCGAGTCCGGCAAGCAGTTCATCGTCCTGTCGGACCGTGACGGCAACGCCGAGTACGCGCCGATCCCGAGCCTGCTGCTGCTCGCCGCCGTGCACCACCACCTCATCCGCACCGAGCAGCGCATGAAGGTCGGTCTGATCGTCGAGGCCGGCGACGTCCGCGAGGTGCACCACGTCGCGACGCTCATCGGCTACGGCGCGTCCGCGATCAACCCGTACCTGGCGATGGAGACGTGCGAGAACCTCGTGCGCTCGGGCATGATCACCGGGCTCACGCCGGAGCAGGCCGTCAAGAACGTGATCAAGGCGCTCGGCAAGGGCGTCCTGAAGATCATGTCGAAGATGGGCATCTCGACGGTGTCGAGCTACGCCGGCGCCCAGGCGTTCGAGGCGGTCGGTCTCAGCCAGGAGGTCGTCGACCGGTACTTCACCGGCACGTCGTCGATCCTCGGTGGAGTCGACGTCGACGTGATCGCCGCGGAGAACGCTGAGCGACACGCCCAGGCGTACCCGCAGGACGGCGCCGTGCTCTCGCACGAGCGACTGCAGACCGGCGGCGAGTACCAGTGGCGCCGTGAGGGCCCGCCGCACCTCTTCAACCCGGACACCGTCTTCCGGCTGCAGCACGCCACGCGAGCCCGCCGGTACGACGTGTTCCGCGAGTACTCGAAGGCCGTCGACGACCAGTCCGAGCAGCTCATGACGCTGCGCGGCCTGTTCGGGTTCTCGCACGGCACGCGCAAGCCCGTACCGCTCGACGAGGTCGAGCCGATCGCGGAGATCGTCAAGCGGTTCAACACCGGCGCGATGTCGTACGGGTCGATCTCGCAGGAAGCACACGAGACGCTCGCGATCGCCATGAACCGCCTCGGCGGTCGCTCGAACACGGGCGAGGGCGGCGAGGACGTCGAGCGTCTGCTCGACCCCGAGCGGCGCAGCGCCATCAAGCAGGTCGCGTCCGGCCGGTTCGGCGTGACGAGCATGTACCTGACCCACGCCACCGACATCCAGCTCAAGATGGCGCAGGGCGCGAAGCCCGGCGAGGGCGGGCAGCTGCCGCCGCAGAAGGTCTACCCGTGGGTGGCCCGGACGCGGCACGCCACGGCGGGCGTCGGCCTCATCTCGCCGCCGCCGCACCACGACATCTACTCGATCGAGGACCTCAAGCAGCTGATCTTCGACGTCAAGCGCGCCAACCCCTCGGCCCGCGTGCACGTCAAGCTCGTCAGCCAGTCCGGCATCGGCGCGGTCGCAGCGGGCGTGACGAAGGCACTGGCCGACGTCGTGCTCGTCTCGGGTCACGATGGCGGCACCGGCGCGAGCCCGCTCAACTCGCTCAAGCACGCGGGCACCCCGTGGGAGATCGGTCTGGCCGAGACCCAGCAGACGCTCATGCTCAACGGCATGCGCGACCGTGTCACGGTGCAGGTCGACGGCCAGATGAAGACCGGGCGCGACGTGCTCGTGGCGGCCCTGCTCGGTGCCGAGGAGTACGGCTTCGCGACGGCGCCGCTCATCGTCGAGGGCTGCATCATGATGCGCGTCTGCCACCTCGACACCTGCCCGGTGGGCGTCGCCACCCAGAACCCGGAGCTCCGGGCGCGGTTCTCGGGCAAGCCCGAGTTCGTCGTGAACTTCTTCGAGTTCATCGCGCAAGAGGTGCGCGAACTGCTCGCCGAGCTCGGGTTCCGCAGCCTCGACGAGGCCATCGGGCGCGCCGACGTGCTCGACGTGGACCGTGCGGTCGCGCACTGGAAGGCGTCCGGACTCGACCTCGAACCCGTCCTCAAGGGGCCGGACTTCGGGGCGGACGAGCCGCGCACCCGGCGCCGCGCGCAGGACCACGAGCTCGAGCAGCACTTCGACAACCGGCTCATCGCCGAGGCGTCCGACGTGCTCGAGCACGGCGGCACGCTGACGCTCGACCTGCCGATCCGCAACACGGAACGCGCGGTCGGGACGATGCTCGGCCACGAGGTGACGCTCCGGCACGGGGAGAACGGCCTGCCGACCGGTTCGATCGACATCACCCTCCGCGGTTCCGCGGGTCAGTCGCTCGGCGCGTTCCTGCCGGCCGGCATCACCCTGCGGCTCGTGGGCGACAGCAACGACTACGTCGGCAAGGGGCTGTCCGGTGGCGAGATCGTCGTCCGCCCGGCGGCGGACGCGGGCTTCGACCCGTCGGAGAACGTCATCGCCGGCAACGTCATCGGCTACGGCGCGACCCAGGGCAGCATGTTCATCCGCGGCATCGTGGGGGAGCGCTTCCTGGTCCGCAACTCCGGTGCCACCGCGGTCGTCGAGGGCGTGGGCGACCACGCACTCGAGTACATGACCGGCGGGCTCGCGCTCATCCTGGGCGAGACCGGCCGGAACCTCGGCGCGGGCATGTCGGGAGGCACGGCCTACGTCCGCGGACTCCGTCGCGAGCTCGTCAACACCGATGCGCTCGCGTCCGGTGAGCTCCGCCTGGAACCGCTCGACAGCGCCGACGTCGCGATCGTCACCGACCTGCTCCGCCGGCACGCCGACGAGACCGGCTCGACGATCGCCGCCGGGCTGCTCGACTCGGGCGACCTGTCCGAGTTCGTCAAGGTGCTCCCGCGTGACTACGCGGCGGTGCTCCAGACGCGTCAGCAGGCCGTCGACGAGGGCCTCGACCCGGACGGCACCGTCGTCTGGAACCGCATCCTGGAGGTCACCGGTGGCTGACCACGCGCGCACCCGCCTCCACTCCCGCTCGACCCGCACCCTCACCCAGGAGGTGACCCGTGGCTGACCCCAAGGGGTTCCTGAAGGTCCAGGAACGTGAACTGCCGGCCCGCCGTCCCGTCCCGCTGCGGCTCATGGACTGGAAAGAGGTTTACGAGCAGCAGGAGTCCGGCGCGCTCAAGCGACAGGCCGGGCGCTGCATGGACTGCGGCGTGCCGTTCTGCCACCAGGGCTGCCCGCTCGGCAACCTCATCCCGGAGTGGAACGACCTCACGTGGCGCGGCGAGGGTCGCCAGGCCATCGAGCGTCTGCACGCGACGAACAACTTCCCGGAGTTCACGGGGCGACTGTGCCCGGCTCCGTGCGAGGCGTCCTGCGTGCTCGGCATCAACCAGCCGCCGGTGACGATCAAGCAGGTCGAGGTCTCGATCATCGACGAGGCGTACCAGAACGGCTGGGTCACGCCGCACCCGCCGGAGCGCCTCACCGGCAAGACCGTCGCGGTCGTCGGTTCCGGTCCCGCAGGGCTCGCCGCCGCGCAGCAGCTGACCCGTGCCGGTCACACGGTCGCCGTGTACGAGCGCGACGACCGCATCGGTGGTCTGCTCCGCTACGGCATCCCGGACTTCAAGATGGAGAAGCGGCAGATCGACGCCCGCCTCGCCCAGATGCAGGCCGAGGGCACCCGCTTCCGTGCCGGTGTCGAGATTGGTCGGGACATCACCTGGGACGACCTGAAGTCGCGGTACGACGCGGTCGTGGTCGCCACCGGGGCGACCGTGCCGCGCGACCTCCCGATCCCGGGTCGTGACCTCGCCGGCGTGCACTTCGCCATGGACTACCTCGTCCAGCAGAACAAGGCGAACGCGGGCACCGTGGTCGACAACCAGGTCACGGCCGAGGGCAAGCACGTCGTCGTCATCGGCGGCGGTGACACCGGCGCGGACTGCATCGGCACCGCCCACCGCCAGGGTGCGCTCAGCGTGACGAACCTGGCGATCGGCAAGCAGCCGCCGCTGGAGCGCCCGTCGGACCAGCCGTGGCCGATGTTCGCCACGGTGTTCGAGGTCACGAGCGCGCACGAGGAGGGCGGGGAGCGCATGTTCCTGGCCACCACGGTCGAGTTCCTGGCGAACGAGGCCGGCGAGGTCCGTGCGCTCCGCGTCGCCGAGACCGAGTACGTCGACGGCCGCCGTGTCCCGAAGGCCGGTACCGAGCGTGAGATCCCCGCGGACCTCGTGCTCATCGCGATGGGCTTCACCGGTCCGGAGACCGACACGATCGAGCCGCAGCTGGGGCTCCCGACCACCGTGTCGGGCGCGGTGTCCCGCCAGGCGGACTACACCACGAACGAGCCGGGCGTGTTCGTCGCCGGCGATGCCGGTCGTGGGCAGTCCCTGATCGTCTGGGCGATCGCCGAGGGGCGTGCCGCCGCGGCCAAGGTCGACGAGTACCTCGAGGGGTCGACGATCCTGCCGGCTCCGGTCAAGGCGACGGACCGGGCGATCTCGGTCTGATGGTCCCCACCTCGTAGACGGGAGGCCACCGGCACTCGATAGGGTGCTGGTGGCCTCTCGTCGTTCCGCGAAGCCACCTCCACCACACGAAGGAATCCATTGAGACGCGCAAAGATCGTTTCGACGCTCGGACCTGCCACCTCCGACTACGAGGTCGTCAAGCAGATCATCCAGGCCGGGGTCGACGTCGCCCGCCTGAACCTCAGCCACGGTGACTACAGCGTGCACGAGGCCAACTACGAGAACGTGCGTCGCGCCGCCGAGGAGCTGGGCAAGCCCGTCGCGATCCTCGTCGACCTGCAGGGCCCGAAGATCCGTCTGGCCAAGTTCGCCGACGGCCCGCACGAGCTCGCCGTCGGCGACGTCTTCACGATCACGACGGAGGACGTGCCGGGCACGAAGGACGTCTGCGGGACCACGTTCAAGGGGCTGCCGCAGGACGTCAAGCCGGGCGACCCGCTGCTCATCGACGACGGCCGTGTGCGCCTCCGCGTCCTCGACACCGACGGCGTGCGCGTCCGCACCGAGGTCGTCGTCGCCGGCACCGTCTCGAACAACAAGGGCATCAACCTGCCCGGTGTCGCGGTGAACGTGCCCGCGCTGAGCGAGAAGGACGAAGCCGACCTCCGCTGGGGCATCCGCATGGGCGCGGACCTCATCGCGCTCTCGTTCGTCCGCAACGCCGCCGACGTCGAGCGTGCGCACCAGATCATGGACGAGGAGGGCAAGCGCCTCCCGGTGATCGCCAAGGTCGAGAAGCCGCAGGCCGTCGACGCGCTCGAGGAGATCATCGACGCGTTCGACTCGATCATGGTCGCCCGTGGTGACCTCGGTGTCGAGCTCCCGTTGGAGGCCGTCCCGATCGTGCAGAAGCGCGCGGTCGAGCTGTCCCGCCGCATGGCCAAGCCGGTCATCGTCGCGACCCAGATGCTCGAGTCGATGATCTCGTCCCCGATCCCGACACGCGCCGAGACGTCCGACGTCGCGAACGCCGTCCTCGACGGTGCCGACGCGGTCATGCTCTCCGGTGAGACGAGCGTCGGTGAGTACCCGGTGGAGACCGTGCGCACGATGGCCCGCATCGTCGAGTCGACGGAGGACCACGGCCTCGAGCGCATCGCCCCGCTCGGCACGAAGCCCCGCACGCTCGGTGGCGCGATCACCCTCGCGGCGGTCGAGATCGCGGAGTTCACCGAGGCGTCGTACCTCTGCGTGTTCACCGAGTCCGGTGACTCGGCCCGCCGCATGTCCCGCCTGCGCCACGGGCTGCCGATCATCGCCTTCACCCCGAACGAGACGACGCGTCGTCGTCTGGCGATGACGTGGGGCGTGCGGTCCTACCTGGTGGACCGGAAGACCCACACCGACGAGCTCTTCTCCCAGGTGGACGACGTCCTCATCGGCAACGGCCTCGCCGTCCCCGGCGACCGGGTCATCGTCACGGCCGGCTCGCCTCCCGGACTCGAGGGCTCGACGAACGACCTGCGCGTGCACCGGGTGGGCGACGCGCACGCCGAGGCGGCACCCGCCTACGTCCGCGACTGAGCACGGTCGCGTCGGTCCGTGACCGACACGATCCGGAAGGCCGTCACCCACCAGGGTGGCGGCCTCCGCCGTCCCGGCCGGGAGGCACGACACCCGTCGGGCGCGGTCCGCACGCGGGTACCGTGGTCCCGTCCACACCGACCGGCACGAGCACGCGAGGAGCGTCGCATGGGTGATCCGAGCCTCCGGACCGACACCGCGTCCCGGTCCCGCGCCGACGTGCAGCGGTGGCGCCGGTACCTCGCCGACGAGCGTGCCGAGGCGGCCGTCTACCGGAACCTCGCCTCGCGACGCACCGGCGAGGAGCGCGAGATCCTCGCCGCCCTGGCCGAGGCGGAGGGGCGTCACGAGCAGCACTGGCGCGACCTGCTCGGGGACGACGTCGGACGCCCGCTGCGGGGGAGCCTCCGCACCCGGGTGCTCGCCGCGCTGGCGGCGCGGTTCGGGTCGGTCTTCGTGCTCGCCCTCATGCAACGCGCGGAGGACCGCTCGCCGTACGCGGACGACGCCGACGCGACCGCGCAGATGGCGGCCGACGAGCGGATCCACGGCGAGGTCGTCCGCGGGCTGGCGAACCGCGGGCGGATGCGCCTGTCCGGCACCTTCCGCGCGGCGGTGTTCGGCGCCAACGACGGACTGGTGTCGAACCTCGCGCTCATCATCGGGGTGAGCGCCTCCGGGGCGGACCGGCACCTCGTCCTGCTCAGCGGCATCGCGGGCCTGCTGGCGGGTGCGCTGTCCATGGGGGCGGGGGAGTACGTGTCCGTCCGGTCACAGCGGGAGCTCCTCGACGCATCGACCCCGCACCCCGAAGCGCAGCGCGCGGTCGCCGACCTCGACGTGGACGCGAACGAGCTCGCGCTGGTCTACCGGGCGCGCGGGATGTCCGAGGACGAGGCCGCAGCCCACGCCGACGAGGTCCTCGCCGCCCTGCTGGCCGGCCCCGCGACCGGCGGGGTGCCGGTGGTGCGGAGCCGCTCCGCGCTGCCCCGCCCGGTCGGCACCGAGGGGACCGACGAGCACGAGGCGGTCGGCACGGGCACGAGCGCCGCGCTCTCCAGCTTCTGCTTCTTCGCCTCCGGCGCGGTGATCCCGGTCCTGCCGTACCTGGTCGGGCTCGACGGCTGGGCCGCGATCGGGGTGGCCTCGGCGCTCGTCGGCCTCGCGCTGCTCGGCACCGGTGCCGTGGTCGGTGTCCTCAGCGGAGCGTCGCCGCTCCGGCGGGCGCTCCGACAGCTGGGGATCGGCTTCGGCGCCGCCGCCGTGACGTACGTCCTCGGTCTGCTCTTCGGGACCGGGTCGGCCTGACGCAGCCCCGCCGCCGGGCTGCGTCGATCCGGTTCAGCGCCGGGCGGAGGCGCGCGCGGGCAGGAGGAGCAGCGCCGCGCTGCCGACGCCGACGAGGGCGATGCCGGCCAGGACGGTGAAGACCTCGAGGGCGAGCGTCGGGGCGAGCAGCACCGCGACGCCGCAGAGCAGCGACAGCAGCCCGCTCACGACGGACGGCACCCGGGAGGAACCGGGGTGCCCGACGAGTGCACCGACGAGCGCCGCGACGCCCTCGACGAGGAACCCGACCCCGGCCAGGACCGCGTAGACGACGAGCGGTACCGCGGGGTCGACGAGCGTGACGAGTCCGGCGACCCCGACGAGGGACCCGACGACGCCGGAGGTCCAGCGCCAGACGGTCGACGTGCCGTGTCCCCGCGCGGCCGCGAAGACGCGCATGGCCCCGGAGACGACGAGGTACACCCCGAAGAGCAGCGCGACGAGCACCAGTGTCGGCCGCGGCCACACGACGGCGACGATGCCGGCGACGATCGCGACGGCGCCGGTGACGATGACGAACGCCCGGAACGTGCGGACGGCGCGTGAATCCACCGTGGCTCCTCCTGACTGGACTGCCGGACCTCCGACCGTACCGTGCGGCGAGGGCGTCGGTCCGGGCGGGGCGTCGCGGTGGCTGCTACGCTGGCTCCGCTCGCGAGTGTGGTGGAATGGTAGACACGGGGCACTCAAAATGCTCTGCCTCTGGCGTGCGGGTTCGAGTCCCGCCACTCGTACTCGGTCCGCTCGGCCGGTCCCGTCAGGTGCCCGATCGGACCCGCTGGGGATCGCGTCCGGATGCCGCCGTCCGATCGCGCGTCTAGTAGGCTCTTCGTCGTGAGTGACACAGAAGCAACCGCAGCCGCACCCCGTCGCGTCGTCGTCGCCGAGGACGAGTCGCTCATCCGTCTCGACATCGTCGAGATCCTCCGCGACAACGGGTTCGACGTGGTCGGTGAAGCCGGAGACGGCGAGACCGCGGTGCAGCTCGCCACCGACCTGCGTCCCGACCTCGTGATCATGGACGTCAAGATGCCGCAGCTCGACGGCATCTCCGCGGCCGAGAAGCTGTCGAAGAACCACATCGCCCCGGTCGTCCTGCTCACGGCGTTCAGCCAGAAGGAACTCGTCGAGCGTGCGACCGAGGCCGGCGCGCTGGCCTACGTGGTGAAGCCCTTCACGCCGAACGACCTGCTCCCCGCGATCGAGATCGCCCTCTCGCGGTACCAGCAGATCATCACGCTCGAGGCCGAGGTCGCGGACCTCGTCGAGCGCTTCGAGACCCGCAAGCTCGTCGACCGCGCCAAGGGCCTGCTCAACGAGAAGATGGGCCTCACCGAGCCCGAGGCCTTCCGCTGGATCCAGAAGGCGTCCATGGACCGCCGGCTCACGATGCACGACGTCGCCAAGGCGATCATCGAGCAGCTCAGCGCGAAGAAGTAGTCCCACCAGCCACCCCACGGAAGGCGCCGTCCGGAGCGGACGGCGCCTTCCGTGCGTCCGGCGTCGTGCGGTCCTCGCTCCGGCGGCGCCAGCTGGCAGGCTGGGCACATGGACGACGTGGTGATCCGGGCCTCCCGGTCGGAGGACATGGCGACGGTGGCCGACCTGCGGTGGCGGTGGCGGGTGGACGAGGACGGCACGGCCCCGGCCGGGACGCCCGAGGCGTTCCGCGAGGCCATGACGGCCTTCGCGCTCGCGCACCCGCAGACGCACCGGTGCGTGGTCGCCGAGCTCGACGGGGTCGTCGTCGGCATGGCCTGGCTCGCGATCGTCGCCCGACCACCGACCCCGGACCGCCCGGAGCGGTGCACGGCCGACGTGCAGACGGTGTACGTCGCACCCGAGGCCAGGGGCCGCGGTGTCGCGCAGCGGCTGGTCCGTGCGGCACTCGACCTCGCCGAGGAGGTCGGTGCGGAGCGGACGACCGTGCACTCGAGCGTCGCCGGCGAGACGCTGTACCGGCGGCTCGGGTTCGGGGACGCCCGACTGCTGCTCCAGGCGCCGCCCGAGGACTGACCGACCGCGGGGTTCAGCGAGCGTCGCGGATGATGTTCGTGATGCGCACGGTCGAGCAACGACGGCCCTCGTCGTCGGTGAGGACGATCTCGTGCGTCGTGAGGGTGCCGCCGAGGTGGATCGCGGTGCACGTGCCGGTCACACGGCCGCTCGTCGCGCTGCGGGAGTGCGAGGCGCTCAGCTCGATGCCCATGGCGTACCGACCGGGGCCGGCGTGGATGTTCGCCGCCATCGAGCCGAGGCTCTCGGCGAGGACGACGTACGCGCCACCGTGCAGGAGCCCGACCGGCTGGCGGTTGCCCTCGACGGGGATGCTCGCGACGGCACGCTCGGCGGAGAGCTCGGTGAAGACCATGCCCATCTTCTCCGCGAGTTCGCCCATGCCGCGGTCGGCGTACTCGGCGAGGCCCTCGGGGGAGCCGGTGGTGGTGGTCGCGTCGGTCATGCGTGCTCCTCGGGCGGTGGTCCTGCCCGCCGTCCTCGGAGCCGGCCCGGAGTCGGCCCGGGGCCGGCCGTCGGGGGCCGTCGGTAGGCTGTCCGGGTGTCGGACTCCGCAAAGCCTACCCTCATGGTCATCGACGGCCACTCGCTCGCGTTCCGGGCGTTCTACGCCCTCCCGGTCGACAGTTTCGTGAACCGCGAGGGGCAGCACACGAACGCCATCCACGGCTTCATCTCGATGCTGCTCATGCTCCTCCAGCGCGAGAAGCCGACGCACCTGGCGGTCGCGTTCGACATCTCCCGGTTCTCGTTCCGCACACGGGAGTACGAGGACTACAAGGGCACGCGTTCCGAGACCCCCGCGGAGTTCAAGGGCCAGATCCCGCTCCTGCAGCAGGCGCTCGAGGCGATGGGCATCACCACCGTCACGAAGGAGGACTTCGAGGCCGACGACATCCTCGCGACCCTCTCGAAGCAGGGCGCCGACCAGGGGTACCAGGTGTACGTCGTGTCCGGCGACCGCGACTCCATCCAGCTCGTGAACGACGACGTCACGCTGCTGTACCCGTCCGTGCGCGGGGTCTCCGAGCTCACCCGCTACGACCGCGACAAGGTGTACGAGCGCTACGGCATCGAGCCGCACCAGTACCCGGACATCGCCGCCCTCGTCGGTGAGACGAGCGACAACCTGATCGGCATCGACAAGGTCGGCGAGAAGACCGCCGTCAAGTGGATCACGCAGTACGGCTCGCTCGACGGCGTGCTCGAGCACGCCGACGAGATCAAGGGCGTCGTCGGCAACAACCTGCGCGAGCAGAAGGACAGGGCGATCCGGAACCGGAAGCTGAACCGGCTCGTCACCGACGTCGAGTTGCCGGTCGGTCCCGCCGACGTCGCCCTCCGACCGCTCGACGAAGCCGCGGTCCGCGAGCTGTTCGCGACCCTGCAGTTCCGCACGCTGCTCGACCGCGTCTTCAAGGTGGTGGGCGGCGGGGACGCGGCCGACGCCGTCACCACCGACGGCACCGTCGAGGACGCCGGTCCCACGCCGCCGCCGGTGAAGACCCTCATCGACGAGGAACTCGGTCACTGGCTCGAGCGGAAGGACGCCGCGGACGCCGAGAACGGGTACGGCGTCGCGGTCGAGGTCATCGACGGTCGTCTGAGCGCGATCGGCATCGCCACCCACGACGACGCCGTCCTCGTGCCGGGCGGCAGCGGGGCGCTGGACTACGAGCAGTTGGCCACGTGGTTCGCCTCGGACGCCCCGAAGCACTTCCACGACGCGAAGGCCGCGATCAAGGCGCTCGGGACCGCGGGGTTCACGATCGCGGGCGTCGCAGGGGACGCCCGCATCACCGGTTGGCTCGCGAACCCCGGCAAGCAGGGGCAGCCCCTCGCGGACCTCGTGTACCAGGAACTGGGCGAGGAGCTGCCGACCGCCGACCCGAACCAGCTCGTCCCCGAGACGGAGCCGGTCAACGTCGGCGTGCACGCCTGGTACGTGCTCCGCGTCACCACGGCCCTGCGTGCCCGCATCGACCCGAGCTCGCTGACGGTGCTCGACGACATCGAGCTCCCGCTGACGGCGGTGCTCGCGCGGATGGAGACGACGGGCGTCGGGATCGACCGGCCGGTGCTCACCGGGCTCTCCCACGAGCTGGGGGAGCGCGCCGCCGACCTCGCGCAGCAGGCCTTCGCGGAGATCGGGCACGAGGTCAACCTCGGGTCGCCGAAGCAGCTGCAGGAGGTCCTGTTCACCGAGCTCGCGATGCCGAAGACCCGGAAGACGAAGACCGGGTTCTCCACGGACGCCGCGAGCCTGGCCGACCTGCAGGAGCAGCACCCGCACCCGTTCCTCGGACTGCTGCTGCAGCACCGCGACGCCACGAAGCTCCGGCAGATCGTCGACACCCTCGACGCCGCGGTCGTCGACGGTCGCATCCACACCCGGTACGAGCAGACCGGCACGAGCACCGGACGTGTCTCCTCCACGGACCCGAACCTGCAGAACATCCCGGTGAAGACCGCCGTCGGGCGCCGCATCCGGTCCGCGTTCGCCGTCGCCGAGCCGTACACGACACTGCTCACGGCCGACTACTCGCAGATCGAGATGCGGATCATGGCGCACCTGTCCGGGGACGCCGGCCTGATCCAGGCGTTCAACGAGGGCGAGGACCTGCACCGGTTCGTCGGCGCCCGCGTCTTCGGCGTCGAACCGTCCGACGTCAGCCCCGAGATGCGCACCAAGGTCAAGGCGATGTCCTACGGCCTGGCGTACGGCCTCAGCGCGTTCGGGCTCTCGAAGCAGCTCCGCATCGAGCAGAGCGAGGCCCGCACGCTCATGACGGAGTACTTCGCCCGCTTCGGCGCCGTGCGGGACTACCTCCGGAACGTGGTCGAGCAGGCCCGCGAGGACGGGTACACCGAGACGATCTTCGGCCGTCGTCGACCGTTCCCGGACCTGAAGAGCCCGAACCGGGTGCTCCGCGAGAACGCCGAGCGTGCCGCCCTGAACGCGCCCATCCAGGGATCCGCGGCGGACATCATGAAGATCGCGATGCTCGGGGTCGACGCGGACCTGCGCGACGGCGACCTCGGCTCCCGGCTGCTGCTGCAGGTGCACGACGAACTCATCCTCGAGGTCGCGCCCGGCGAGCAGGAGCGCGTCGAGGAGATCCTCCGGACCCGCATGGGCGGTGCCGCTGAGCTGAGCGTGCCGCTCGACGTGTCGGTCGGCGTCGGCCGGAACTGGGAGTCCGCGGCGCACTGACCGCGGCGCACCGCCCGTCGGACCGCCCGCCGCTCGCCTCCGGTGACCGGGGGAGCGGGGCTGGGTAGGGTCGACGACATGAGCGATGACCGTCCCGTCCGCCAGCCGTCCGCCGTCGACCAGGTCGCCGAGCAGTGGGTCACCACGCTCGTCGAGCTCGACCCGACGGTCGCCACGTACATCGGTGTGCCCGGGCGCACCGACTCCTACGGCGACACGTCCCCGGCGGGTGCCGCAGCCCTCGCCGACGCCGCTCGTGCCGCCCGCCGAGCACTGGACGCCGCCGACGCCCGCGACGACGTCGACCGGGTCACGAAGGCCGACCTCGGATCCGAGCTCGACCTGACCGTCGAGTCGTACGAGCGGAGGCTGCACCTCCGGGACCTCAACGTCATCCAGAGCCCCGCGCAGTCCCTCCGGGACGTGTTCGACCTCATGCCGACCGCCACGACGGAGGACTGGCAGGACGTCGCCGGACGCCTGCAGGCCCTCCCGGACGCCCTCGAGGGGTACCGGGAGACGCTGCTCGAGGGCACCCGCGAGGGCGTCACCGCCGCGAAGCGCCAGGTCGAGCTCATCGCCGAACAGGCCGGCCGGAACGGCGCACCGGACGGGTTCTTCCGGCAGCTCGTCGACGGCGCCGCGCTCGAGGGCGGGGCGCCGGTCCCGGAGCAGCTGCGCGCCGAACTGACGCGCGGGGCCGAGGTCGCCGCGGCCGCCTACCGGTCCTTCGGCGCCTTCCTGCAGCACGACGTCCTGCCGCTCTCGACCCCGGTCGACGCGGTCGGTCGCGACGACTACGCCCTGCACTCCCGCCGGTTCCTCGGCGCCGTCGTCGACCTCGACGAGACGTACGAGTGGGGCATCGAGGAACTCGCCCGGATGCGGGACGAGCAGGAGCGGATCGCGGACCGCATCGAGTCCGGCGCGAGCGTCGCCCGCGCGATCGAGGTCCTCGACGCCGATCCGTCGCGGGTCCTGCACGGCACGGACGCCCTCCGCGCCTGGATGCAGGAGACCAGCGACGAGTCGATCCGGGCGATGGACGGCCGGTACTTCGACATCGCCGACCCGATCAAGCGCCTGGAGTGCCGGATCGCGCCCACCCAGGAGGGCGGGATCTACTACACCGGCCCGTCGGACGACTTCTCGCGCGCCGGTCGGATGTGGTGGTCCGTCCCGCAGGGCGTCACGGAGTTCGGCACCTGGCGTGAGAAGACGACGGTCTACCACGAGGGCGTTCCGGGGCACCACCTGCAGATCAGCCAGGCCGTGTACAACCGCGGCGAGCTCAACACCTGGCGGCGCCAGCTCGCCGGTCCGTCCGGACACGTCGAGGGCTGGGCGCTGTACGCCGAGCGGTTGATGGAGCAGCTCGGGTTCCTCGACGACGACGGCGACCGCCTCGGCATGCTCGACGGTCAGCGGATGCGCGCTGCCCGCGTGGTCCTCGACATCGGGGTGCACCTGCAGAAGACCAACCCCGACGGCGGCGGCTGGACCTGGGAGTACGCGCTCGACTTCATGGGCCGGAACGTCAACATGGACCCCGCGTTCGTGCAGTTCGAGGTCGCGCGCTACTTCGGGTGGCCGGGCCAGGCCCCCTCGTACAAGGTCGGGCAGCGGGTCTGGGAGTCGATCCGGGACGACGTGGCCGCCCGCGAGGGGGCGTCCTTCGACCTCAAGGCGTTCCACCACCGCGCCCTGGCACTCGGCGGCGTCGGGCTCGACACGCTGCGGAGTGCGCTCGTCGGCTGACCGTGACACGCCCGGTTGTGGGTGCCGGTCCCGCTGGATAGACTTGTGCGGCGCAATCCGCGCCAACAACACACACCGCCACGGTGGCTCGCACCGGGTCCGACAGGTCGCACGACCTGCAGGACCGGATCGCGGACCGGGGGTCGCTCCCTCGCCGCCTGGCCCGACTCATGTCCGTTCGGAGCAATCTCTACATGACAACCACCACGACCAAGGCTCCCAAGCAGGTCGCCATCAACGACATCGGCTCGGCTGATGACTTCCTGGCCGAGGTCGAGAAGACCCTGAAGTTCTTCAACGACGGAGACCTCATCTCCGGCACCGTCGTGAAGATCGACCGCGACGAGGTCCTCCTCGACGTCGGGTACAAGACCGAGGGTGTCATCCCCTCGCGCGAGCTCTCGATCAAGCACGACGTCGACCCCAACGAGGTCGTCAACGTCGGTGACGAGGTCGAGGCCCTGGTCCTCCAGAAGGAGGACAAGGAAGGCCGCCTGATCCTGTCGAAGAAGCGTGCACAGTACGAGCGTGCATGGGGCGACGTCGAGAAGATCAAGGAGTCCGACGGTGTCGTGACCGGTACGGTCATCGAGGTCGTCAAGGGCGGTCTCATCGTCGACATCGGCCTCCGCGGCTTCCTCCCGGCCTCGCTCATCGAGCTGCGCCGTGTCCGCGACCTGACGCCGTACCTCGGTCAGGAGCTCGAGGCGAAGATCCTCGAGCTCGACAAGAACCGCAACAACGTGGTCCTCTCGCGCCGCGCCCTGCTCGAGCAGACGCAGTCCGAGTCGCGCACCACATTCCTCAACAACCTCCACAAGGGTCAGGTCCGCAAGGGCGTCGTCTCGTCGATCGTCAACTTCGGTGCGTTCGTCGACCTCGGCGGCGTCGACGGTCTCGTCCACGTCTCCGAGCTCAGCTGGAAGCACATCGAGCACGCCAGCGAGGTCGTCGAGGTCGGGCAGGAAGTCACCGTCGAGATCCTCGAGGTGGACCTGGACCGCGAGCGCGTGTCGCTCTCGCTCAAGGCCACGCAGGAAGACCCGTGGCAGGTCTTCGCCCGCACCCACGCGATCGGTCAGATCGCGCCGGGCAAGGTCACGAAGCTCGTGCCGTTCGGTGCATTCGTCCGCGTCGCGGACGGCATCGAGGGTCTCGTGCACATCTCGGAGCTCTCGAACAAGCACGTCGAGCTCGCCGAGCAGGTCGTGTCCGTGGGCGACGAGGTGTTCGTCAAGATCATCGACATCGACCTCGACCGTCGCCGCATCTCGCTCAGCCTCAAGCAGGCCAACGAGGGCGTCGACCCGGAGAGCACCGAGTTCGACCCGGCGCTCTACGGCATGCCGACCGAGTACGACGACAAGGGTGACTACAAGTACCCCGAGGGCTTCGACCCGGAGACGAACGAGTGGCTCGAGGGCTACGACACCCAGCGCGAGGAGTGGGAGCGTCAGTACGCTGCCGCCCAGGCCCGCTGGGAGGCCCACAAGGCCCAGGTCGCCAAGTCGCTCACCGAAGAGGCGCAGGGTGGCTTCGACCTCCCGGCCGCTGCCTCGTCGTCGTTCACGAGCGAGACGACCGGCGCCGGCACCCTCGCCGACGACGCGTCCCTCGCGGCACTCCGTGAGAAGCTCAGCTCGACCAACTGAGCACCGCTCGATCGACTGATCGAGTCGAAGTGACCGGAGCCCGGTCCTGATCGTCCCGCACGGGGCGGTCGGGCCGGGCTTCCGGCGTTCGTGGAGCCGTCCGTGCCACGCTGTCGTCGTGCGCATCATCGGACTCACGGGCGGCATCGCCGCGGGCAAGTCGACGGTCTCCAGGCGGTTCGCGGAGCACGGCGCGGTGGTGGTGGACGCCGACCAGCTCGCGCGGGACGCCGTCGCTCCGGGCAGTGCTGGCCTCGCCGCGGTGCGGGAGCGGTTCGGTCCCGCGGTCGTGACGGAGGAGGGCGAGCTCGACCGTCCGGCGCTCGGCGCGATCGTGTTCGCGGACGCCGCCGCCCGGAAGGACCTGGAGGGCATCACCCACCCGGAGGTGTGGCGTCTCGCGCAGGAGCGGTTCGACGCCGCCGGGGCCGCGGACCCCGACGCGGTCGTCGTCTACGACGTGCCGCTCCTGGCCGAGGCGGCCGGCGCACGCCCCCTGCGCTTCGACGCCGTCGTGGTCGTCGACGCCCCCGCCGCGGTCCGGGTCGAGCGGCTCGTCGAGCACCGTGGCATGGCGCGTGCGGACGCCGAGCGGCGGGTCGCCGCCCAGGCGTCGGACGCGGACCGTCTCGCCCTCGCCGACCACGTCGTCGACGCGACCCGCTCGGTCGAGGACACGATCCGCTCGGCGGACGAGGTCTGGGCCCGACTCGTCCGATGAGGGCTCATCACCGCCTGCTCGTCGTCGCGGTCCTCGTCCTGGTCGCGATCGGTCTGGCCTCGCTCGTCGGCGCGAACGTGCTCGGCGGGCAGCGGGTCGCCGAGGGCGGGCGGCCGGGGTTGCCGCACCGCACGCTCGGCCCCGAGGAGACGCCGCAGGACGTCTTCCACCGCTTCCGTCTGGGCTCCATCGACGGCGAGCGGTTGTCGCCGAACCGGAACGACTTCGCCGCCCGGACCACACCGGACGGTCCGCTGCTGCTGTTCCTGCCGGCCACGCGGTCGAAGCCGGCCGAGTACCAGCGCTTCCTGACGACGGCGCTGGGCGACGGGTACCACGTGCTCGGACTCGACTACTGGAACCTCGGCAAGACACTGTCCGCGACGTGCGAGGCCGATGCGCGCTGCTACGGACAGGTCCAGCGGAACCGGTTCGACGGCACCCGGAGTTCGGAGTACAGCAGCGTCACCCCGGCGGGCTCGATCGTGTCGCGGTTCCGGGACGCGGTGGCGCACCTGGACGAGGTGGACCCCGACGGCGGCTGGGGGCGGTTCGTGCAGGCCGACGAGGACATCACCTGGGGGGACATCGTCGTCGCCGGCCACTCACAGGGCGGAGGCGAGGCCGCGTACATCGCCCACATCCGGCCCGTCCTCGGTGCCCTGATGTTCGCCGCGCCGGTGGAGTCCGTCGGTCCGGTCCACGCGGCCTGGATGGACCGCCCCGGCCGGACCCCGGCGACCCGCATGTACGCGCTCGACGACGTCCGCGACTCCTACCGACCGCGGATCGCCGGTTCGTGGACGGCGCTCGGGCTCGCGGGACGGGGCGGCGCCGGTGGCACGGGCGAGCCCTGGCGGACCCGGACCGCTCCGCCACGTCCCGGGGCCGACCCGCACGCGATCCTGACCAGGCTGCCCGGCGGTGATGCCGGCCACGCGCACTCCCGGGTGGTCAAGGACACGACCCCGCTCGACGAGCACGGCGACCCGCACATGCTCGCGTTGTGGCAGTGGTTGCTGCACCGGTTCCCCACGCCCGACGTTCCCTCCGCGCGGTCATAGGCGACGGAAATACGATGGGACGGTGCAGCACGACGGCGGTCCCTCCTCTCCCACCTCCCCGGGCGTCCCCGACAGCGGGGACGACCCGGCGACCGCGAGCGGTGGACCGCCGACGCTGCCCGGGCTCGCCGACCTCGTCCGCCGCCGAGCCGAGCAGGACGGCGACTGCTCGTACCTCGAGGACGCCCGCTCGGACCGCGTCCTCACGTACCGTGCGCTGCACGACGCCGTGAGCGCCTGGTCGCGCACCTTCGACGCGATCGGGATGCCGGCCTCCGGCGGTGTCCTCGTCGACGTCGGCGACCCGCTCGCCTTCGCCGTCGTCCACCTCGCCGCGGTCGCCTCCGGGCGCCGGTCGGTCCCGGTCGACACCGGCCAGCCGGCCACCGAACCCGCTCGGCTCGCAGCCCTCCTGGGGGGTGCGGTCATGGTCGTCTCCGACCGTCCGGAGGACGCGACCGTCCCCGGAGCGCCGGCCGCCGGTGTGGACGCGGCCACGTACCTCCCGACCGGGGTGCGTGACGGCGACGTGGCGGAGGGTGTGCCGGACGCTCCCGGACAGGGCTCGGTCGTCCTGTTCACCTCCGGGTCGACCGGGACGCCGAAGGGCGTCGAGCTGCCGGAGTCACAGCTGCTCGCCGTCGCCCGCGCCGTGGCGGAGCACAACCGGCTGACCGAGCACGACCGCGGGTTCAACTCGCTGCCGCTGTTCCACGTCAACGCCGAGGTCGTGGGCCTCCTCGCCACCCTCGTCGCCGGCGCGACGCTCGTGCTCGACCGCCGGTTCCGACGGACCGGCTTCTGGGAACTGCTCGAGGAGCGCCGGATCACCTGGCTCAACGCGGTGCCCGCGGTCCTCGCGGTCCTCGCCAAGACCGGTCCGTTGGCGTTCCCGGAGACGCTCCGCTTCGTCCGGAGCGCGTCGGCCCCGCTGCCCGACACGGTGCGCGCCGCCCTCGGGAACGTCCCGCTCGTCGTGAGTTGGGGCATGACCGAGGGAGCCAGCCAGATCACCGCGACGCCGCTCGGCGCACCGGCGCGACCCGGGTCCGTCGGACTGCCCGTCCGTTCCGAGGTGCAGGTCCGCGGCGAGGACGGTGCGGTGCTGCCGGCCGGCGAGATCGGTGCGCTCTGGGTACGGGGACCGGGCATCGTCCGGTCGTACCTGGGTGGACGCGCGGCCGACCGGTTCGACGCCGACGGGTGGCTGTCGACCGGGGACCTCGGGTCGGTCGCACCGGACGGCTGGGTGTCCCTCGCGGGCCGCTCCGACGACGTCATCAACCGCGGCGGGGAGAAGGTCTACCCGTCGGAGGTGGAGGACGTCCTGCTGCGTGACCCTCGCGTGCTCGAGGCCGTCGTGGTCGGGCGGTCGGACGACGTGCTCGGTGCCGTCCCCGTGGCCTACGTCATCGCGCAGGAGGACGTCGACACCGCGGGCCTGCTCGAGGACCTCGCGGCGCTGGCGGAGTCCGCCCTGACCCGGTTCCGTCGGCCGGCCGAGATCTCCCTGGTGCCCGACCTCCCGCGCGCCCCCACCGGCAAGGTCCAGCGGGCCCGCGTCCGAGCCATGGCCGAGTCACGGTGAACGCGCGTCCCACACCGACCGGGCACGACGCCGCGAGCGCAACGACCGGCACGAGTGCGACCGCCACCGATGCGGCCGGCACCACTGCGGCCGGCGCCACTGCGGCCGGCACCACGGGCACGACGACGGGTGTGCAGACGCCGACGCGGACGGCGTCCGGGCGCCCGCGTCACCTGTACGAGGTCGACGTGCTGCGCATCCTCACCTTCGCGTGTGTCATCGGCGTCCACACGACGAGCCACACGGTCGCGTCCGACGACGTCGGGCTCTACGCCGTGCTCGGCCTGCTGCACTTCACCCGGCTGGTCTTCTTCTCGCTGACCGCGTTCGTCCTGGTGTACAGCTGGTCCCTCCGCCCACGGCCGCTCGCGCAGTTCTGGCCCCGCCGGTTCCTGCTCGTCGGCGTGCCGTACCTGGCCTGGTCGTTCGTGTACGTCGTGGCGGCCTGGCTCATCGACGGGACGACCCGTGGGGACGTCCCGGCACTCGTGACGACCGCAGCCGAGGGGATCGTCACCGGGACGGCCTGGTACCACCTGTACTTCCTGCTCGTGACGATGCAGGTGTACCTGCTCCTGCCGGCGATCGTCTGGTTGGTCAGGGTCACCCGGCGGCACCACGTCACGCTCCTGGTGGTCTCGTTCGTCGTCCAGCTGGCCGTCTTCGCCGCCTACAAGTACGAGCCGCACTCGATCGACTGGCTGCACGGCTACCAGAAGCAGTTCTTCTTCTCGTACGTGTTCTTCATCGTGGCGGGTGCCGTCGCCGCGGACCACGCCGATGCGTTCCTGCGCTTCATCCGCGAGCACCGACGGGCCGTCCTGTGGGCGTTCGCCGGGGCCGGTGCCGTCACGCTCGGGGTCTGGTGGGTGCAGGTCGGCCTCGGGCAGTCCCTCTACGCCGCCGGTACTCCGCTGCAGCCCGTCCAGGTGCTGTGGAGCACCGCGGTCTTCGTCGGGTTCCTGACGATCGGCGCCGCGTGGGCGGACCGCCGCCGCGCCGACAGCGCACTGGCCCGGGTCGTCGACTACGCGTCGGACCGGTCGTTCGGGATCTTCCTCAGCCACCCGTTCGTGATCTGGATCCTGCTGTACGGGGACAGCTGGCTCGAAGCCGTGGTGCCGAAGCCGTGGCTGACGCTCGTGACCGTCGTGCTCGTCCTCGTGCTGTCGGTCGCCGTGACCGAGGTGTTCCGGTGGACGCCGCTCAGCGTGCCGCTCACCGGCCGACCGTCGCGCGCGCGACGGCGCGTTGCCCGCACCGCCGCCTGAGCAGCCCTGCCGGTCCGGGGTGCTGTGGGCCTCCCGGCCGTGCGGTCAGTGGGTCCCGCCGCGCTCCGCTGCCGGGACACCGGTCTCGAGCACCCCGTCCGTCATGGTGAGCCGCTGGGGCTTCATCACCCACGCCACGACGGCGGCGGCCGCGAGGAGGGCGCAGGAGATCCCGAACGGGATCTGCCAGCCGGAGGCCTCGATGAGCGTGCCGAAGACGATGGGCGAGACGACGCCCGCCACGCCGAAGCCGGTGTTCATGAAGCCGGACGCCGTGCCCGACCACTGCGGCGCGACGTCCATCGGGATCGCCCACAGGTTCGCGTTGCAGAGCTCGAGGAAGAAGAACGACAGCGCGAGCGACACCGTGGCCACGGTGAGGCTCTGTCCGGCGACGAGCAGGGGCAGCAGGCACACGAGTGATCCGCCGAGCCCGACGACCAGGACCACCCGGCGCGCGTGGCGGCTGTCCCCGCCGCGGTGGATGATCCGGTCGCTCAGCATGCCGCCGACGGTGTCGCCGACGACGCCGGCGAGCAGCACCGCGGTGGTGAACCACGCGAAGGCGGTGATCTCGAGGTCGTACTCGTCGCTGAGGAAGGTCGGGATCCAGGTCAGGAACACCCAGAGCGTCCAGCCGTAGCCGAAGTCGACGAAGGAGACCGGCAGGATCTGCTTCGCGAGGGCTCGCCACGGGACCGGCGGCCGGGTCGCCCGGGTCTCCACGGGCGGGAGCTCCGCCAACTCGGTCGCGGTGATCCCGCGGGCGTCCTCGGGGCGGTCCCGGAAGGCGACGAACCAGACGATGCCCCAGGCGACGGACAGGAGGGCCGTGGCGAAGAAGGCGAGTCGCCATCCGCTGATCGCGATGAAGTACGCCACGAGGAGGGGCGCGAGGGCGTTGCCGAGGCGGGCGGCCGAGTGCACGACGCCCTGCGCGAAGCCGTTCCGGTCGCGCGGGATCCACCGGCTCATCGCCTGGGTCGCGGACGGGAAGGCGGCCGCTTCGCTGAGGCCGAGGAGGAGCCGTGCGGCGAGCAGCGTCCAGAACCCGACCGCGAGACCGGTCCAGAGCGTCGCGACGCCCCACACCACGGTGATGACGAAGAGCGCGCGGCGCGGACCCGCCTTCTCGCTGATCGTCCCGCCGAACACCTGGAGCAGCGCGTAGGGGAGTGAGAAGGCCGCCACGACGTACCCGGCGGCGGACTCGGTGAGCCCGAACTCCTCGGTGATGTGCGGCAGGGCCGTGGAGATGTTCGTCCGGTCGATGTACGAGATCGCGTACATGAAGCAGAGCAGGACGAGCACCCGGCCGCGGATGCGTCCGCGGAACGGGGTGCCCTTCGTCGGGATCGGTGCTGGCGCCGCAGCGGGGGCCGTGGTCATGGGGCCTCTTCGGTCGGGTTGCTGAACGGACCGGAGGCTACGACCGTCGCCGATCAGGACCCTCGGAGTCCGCTATCAGGTGACAGTACGCCGTGGGCGAGCAGAACCGTCCGATGTCGGCAGCCGCGCCTACTGTGGACAGCATGGGAGTCGCCGTCAAGCCCACGCGTGCCATCCGTCCGTTCGAGGTCGTCAGTGAGTACTCGCCGAGCGGTGACCAGCCCGCGGCGATCGCCGAGCTCGCGGGCCGCATCAACGCCGGTGAGACGGACGTGGTGCTGCTCGGCGCCACGGGTACCGGCAAGTCGGCGACGACGGCGTGGCTGATCGAGCAGGTGCAGCGGCCGACACTCGTGCTCGCGCACAACAAGACGCTGGCCGCGCAGCTCGCGAACGAGTTCCGTGGGCTCATGCCGAACAACGCCGTCGAGTACTTCGTGTCGTACTACGACTACTACCAGCCCGAGGCGTACGTCCCGCAGACCGACACCTTCATCGAGAAGGACTCGTCCGTCAACGCCGAGGTCGAGCGGCTCCGGCACTCGACGACGAACTCGCTCCTCAGCCGACGGGACTCCGTCGTGGTGTCCACCGTCTCGTGCATCTACGGCCTCGGCACGCCGGAGCAGTACATGAACGCCTCGGTGGCGCTGCACATCGGCCAGACCATCTCGCGCGACCAGCTCGTGCGGAAGTTCGTCAGCATGCAGTACCAGCGCAACGACGTCGACTTCGCCCGTGGCACCTTCCGGGTCCGCGGCGACACGCTCGAGATCATCCCGATGTACGAAGAGCACGCGATCCGCATCGAGATGTTCGGGGACGAGATCGAGGCGCTGTCCTCGCTCCACCCGCTGACGGGCAACGTCATCGACGACCTGCCGGCCGTGTCGATCTTCCCGGCGTCGCACTACGTCGCGGACACCGACGTCATGCACCGGGCGATCAGCTCCATCAAGGAGGAACTCGCCGAACGACTCGCCGAGCTCGAGGGCCAGGGGAAGCTGCTCGAGGCCCAGCGGCTCCGGATGCGCACGACGTTCGACATCGAGATGATGGAGCAGATCGGATTCTGCTCGGGCATCGAGAACTACTCCCGGCACATGGAGGGCCGCGGCCCCGGGGAAGCGCCGCACTGTCTCATCGACTACTTCCCGGACGACTTCCTCCTCGTCATCGACGAGTCGCACGTCACCGTGCCGCAGATCGGTGCGATGTACGAGGGCGACGCCTCCCGCAAGCGCACTCTCGTCGAGCACGGGTTCCGGCTGCCGAGCGCGATGGACAACCGCCCGCTGAAGTGGGAGGAGTTCCTCGACCGCGTCGGGCAGAAGGTCTTCCTGTCCGCCACCCCGGGCAAGTACGAGCTCGGCATCACGGACAGCGTCGTCGAGCAGATCATCCGTCCGACCGGCCTGGTCGACCCCGAGATCGTCATCAAGCCGAGCGACGGCCAGATCGACGACCTGCTCGAGGAGATCAAGCAGCGGACCGAGAAGGACGAACGCGTCCTCGTCACCACCCTCACCAAGCGGATGGCGGAGGAACTGACGGACTTCCTCGGGAACGCCGGCGTGCGTGTGCGGTACCTGCACTCGGACGTGGACACCCTGAAGCGCGTGGAGCTCCTGACCGAGCTGCGCCAGGGCGTGTACGACGTCCTCATCGGCATCAACCTGCTCCGCGAGGGTCTCGACCTGCCCGAGGTCTCCCTCGTCGCGATCCTCGACGCCGACAAGGAGGGGTTCCTGCGGTCGTCGACGTCGCTCATCCAGACGATCGGTCGCGCGGCCCGCAACGTGTCGGGTCAGGTGCTCATGTACGCCGACAAGATGACCGACTCGATGAAGCAGGCCATCGAGGAGACCGACCGGCGGCGTGAGAAGCAGGTCGCCTACAACCTCGAGCACGGCATCGACCCGCAGCCGCTCCGCAAGAAGATCGCGGACATCACCGAGGTCCTGAACCGCGAGAACGACGACACCCGCGAGCTCCTCGAGCGTCGCGGTGGCGGCGTGCGGGACGGTCGACGTGCCCCCACGCCGTCCCTCCGTCGCGAGGGCATCGCGGGCGAGGGTGCGACCCAGCTCGAGGCGACGATCGCCGACCTGAACGACCAGATGCTGCAGGCCGCGGCCGAACTGAAGTTCGAGCTCGCGGCCCGGCTCCGCGACGAGGTGCAGGACCTCAAGAAGGCGCTGCGGCAGATGGAGTCCGCCGGCCATGTCGTCTGAGCCGGGGGAGCCGTCGGCGTCGGACGACGCCCGTCGCACGGTCGTCGTGACGGGCGCCAGCGCGGGCCTGGGGTACCAGGCCGCCGAGCAGCTGGCCGCCGCCGGACACCGGGTGGTCCTCGCGACCCGGAACCCCGAGAAGGCGACCGCGGCGGAGCGGAGCATCCGGGCCGTCGTCCCCGACGCGACACTCGAGCACGTCCACCTCGACCTCGCCGACCTCGGCTCCGTACGGTCCGCGGCCGACTCGCTCGCGGCGCTCGGACCCGTGCACGCGGTCCTCAACAACGCCGGGGTGGTCGGCTCGCGCGAGCGACGCTCCACCGCAGAGGGCCACGAGCTGCAGATCGGCACGGACCACCTCGGCCACTTCGCGTGGACCGGTCTCGTGCTCCCGCTGCTCACCGCCACGGGTGGTCGGGTCGTCCACCTCGGGTCCATCTCGCACCGCTGGGTGACACTCGACCGCCACGACCCGCTCGGAGCCGGGCACTACAACGGCTACCGGCAGTACGCGCGGAGCAAGCTCGCCGTGATGCTCTTCGGGTTCGAACTCGCGCAGCGGCTCGCCGACGCCGGGTCGCGCGTGTCGAGCGTCGTGGCGCACCCCGGCCTCGCGCTCGACTCGTTGACCGGACGGCGCACGGCGACCGGCCGTCCGGGTGCCCACGGCGTCGGGACACCGGGTCCTGTGTCCTCGGGCGGCGAACCCGCCTGGATCGGGCCGGGCCAGCGCTGGATCGCGCAGGGCAAGGACGCCGGTGCGGTGCCGCTCGTCCACGCCGCCGTCGGCACCGACGTCCGGTCCGGCCAGTACTGGGGTCCGGCCGGCTGGTTCCAGCTCCGCGGGCCTGCGGCCGTCGTCCCCGCCGAGCCGCGCGCACACGACCGCGGCGAAGCGGCGCGGCTGTGGGCCGCGAGCGAAGACGCCTCCGGGGTCGCGTTCGCTCTCGACGCACTCGGCTGATCCGCCCCGGCGGACGATTGTCGGAGCGGCTTCGTAGAATCGTCTGCGATGACCATCACCTCTGACCGCGGAACCGCCATGTCCGACCCGAACGACTTCGACGAGCCGTCGGACCTGCACCTGCCCGGTGGGACGGCTCCGCACGACACATCGACGCTGAGCGTCCGTGGCGCACGCGTGCACAACCTCCGCGACGTCGACCTCGAGATCCCGCGCGACTCGCTCGTCGTTTTCACCGGACTGTCCGGCTCCGGCAAGTCCTCGCTGGCGTTCGACACGATCTTCGCCGAGGGGCAGCGGCGGTACGTGGAGTCGCTGTCCGCGTACGCGCGCCAGTTCCTCGGCCAGGTCGACCGGCCGGACGTCGACTTCATCGAGGGCCTGTCGCCCGCGGTGTCGATCGACCAGAAGTCGACGAACCGCAACCCGCGGTCCACGGTGGGCACCATCACCGAGGTCTACGACTACATGCGTCTGCTCTGGGCGCGCATCGGCATCCCGCACTGCCCCGTCTGCGGTGAGGTGATCAGCAAGCAGAGCGTGCAGCAGATCGCCGACCAGCTCATGACGCAGGAGACCGGCACCCGGTTCCAGGTGCTCGCGCCGATCGTGTCGAAGAAGAAGGGCGAGTTCGTCGACCTCTTCCAGGAGCTCGCCGCGTCCGGCTACGCGCGCGCGATCGTCGACGGGGAGCGCATCCAGCTGAGCAACCCGCCGACGCTCAAGAAGCAGGTCAAGCACGACATCTCGGTCATCATCGACCGGCTGGTGGCGAGCGACGACATCCTCGGCCGTCTGACCGACTCCCTCGAGACGGCGCTGCGGCTCACGAACGGCACCGTCGCGATCGACCTCGTCGACCACGAGGGCCCCGGTGCGGTCCGGACCTACTCCGAGAACCTCTCGTGCCCGAACAACCACCCGCTCGCGCTCACCGAGATCGAGCCGCGGACGTTCTCCTTCAACGCGCCGTTCGGCGCCTGCCCCGAGTGCTCCGGCCTCGGCACGCGGATGTCGGTCGACCCGGACCTCGTCCTCGGCGACCCGGAGGCCTCCCTGGCCGACGGCGTCCTGCTGCCCTGGACCGGGACGAGCGGGCTGTACTCCTACTTCGAGAAGCTGCTCGCCGGTCTCGGCAAGGAGCTCGGCTTCCGCCTGGACACGCCGTGGAACCAGCTGCCCGCGTCGGTGCAGGCCGCCATCCTCACCGGCAAGGACTTCGAGGTCTCGGTGTCCTGGAAGAACCGCTTCGGCCGCGAGATGCGGTACACGAGCGGGTTCGAGGGCGTCATGCCCTACATCGAGCGCAAGTTCGCCGAGGCCGAGACCGACTCGCAGCGACAGCGGTTCCAGGGCTACCTGCGCGAGGTGCCGTGCCCCGTGTGCGACGGCACCCGCCTCAAGCCGGAGGTCCTCGCGGTGACGGTGGACGGCCGCAGCATCGCCGACGTCACGGTCATGGCCCTCGACGAGGCCTACGGCTTCATGGCCGACATCACGCTCACCGCCCGGGAGGCGCACATCGCCGCCGCCGTGCTGCGCGAGATCCGGGCACGGCTCGAGTTCCTGCTCGAGGTCGGCCTCAACTACCTGACCCTGGCGCGGGGAGCTGGCGGTCTCTCCGGCGGCGAAGCACAGCGCATCCGGCTCGCGACCCAGATCGGGTCCGGTCTGACGGGCGTGCTGTACGTCCTCGACGAGCCGAGCATCGGGCTGCACCAGCGCGACAACCGCCGGCTCATCGACACCCTGGTCAAGCTCAAGGACCTCGGCAACACCCTCATCGTCGTCGAGCACGACGAGGACACGATCCGCACCGCGGACTGGGTCGTCGACATCGGTCCTGGCGCGGGCGTCAACGGCGGCAACGTCGTGCACTCGGGCTCCTACGCGGACATGATCGAGAACCGCGAGTCGATCACGGGTGACTACCTGGCCGGACGTCGGGCGATCGAGATGCCAACCGAGCGCCGGAAGGTGAACCGCAAGCGCGTCATCAGCGTGCAGGGTGCGCGGGCGAACAACCTCAAGGACGTGGACGTCGACTTCCCGCTCGGCGTGTTCACGGCGGTCACCGGCGTGAGCGGCTCGGGCAAGTCGACGCTGGTCAACGACATCCTCTACAAGGTGCTCGCCAACCAGCTCAACGGTGCCCGGCACATCGCCGGCAAGCACACCCGCGTGAAGGGCCTCGACCAGCTCGACAAGGTCGTGCACGTCGACCAGGCGCCCATCGGCCGGACGCCGCGGTCCAACCCGGCGACCTACACGGGCGTGTTCGACCGCATCCGGCAGCTGTTCGCCGAGACGCAGGAGGCGAAGACCCGCGGGTACCAGCCCGGGCGCTTCAGCTTCAACGTCAAGGGCGGTCGCTGCGAGAACTGCTCCGGCGACGGCACGATCAAGATCGAGATGAACTTCCTGCCCGACGTCTACGTCGCGTGCGAGGTCTGCGGCGGTGCCCGGTACAACCGCGAGACGCTGCAGGTGCACTACAAGGGCAAGAACATCTCCGAGGTGCTCGACATGCCGATCAGCGAAGCGGCCGAGTTCTTCGAGCCGATCTCCGCGATCCACCGCTACATGGCGACCCTCGTCGACGTGGGCCTCGGGTACGTCCGGCTCGGGCAGAGCGCCACGACGCTCTCCGGCGGCGAGGCCCAGCGCGTGAAGCTCGCCACCGAGCTCCAGCGCCGTTCGAACGGCCGCACGGTGTACGTGCTCGACGAGCCGACCACGGGTCTGCACTTCGAGGACGTCCGCAAGCTGCTCCTCGTGCTGCAGAGCCTGGTCGACAAGGGCAACACGGTGATCACGATCGAACACAACCTCGACGTCATCAAGTCCGCCGACTGGCTCATCGACATGGGGCCCGAGGGCGGGTCCGGCGGCGGTACGGTGCTCGCGACCGGCACGCCGGAGCACGTCGCCGACGTCCCCGAGAGTCACACCGGGGTCTTCCTCCGGGAGATCCTCGACGCCCAGGACGCCCGCGTCGGCAAGCAGCGGTCCGTGCAGGGCCGACAGGGCGAGGTGCGCGGCGCCGCGCCGGCGAAGGCGGGTGCTCGGTAGGTGGCGGACACCGTCGCATGGCGTCCGAAGGCCGGTGAGATCCCGACCGACCCGGGCGTGTACCGGTGGCGCGACGAGGCCGGCCGGGTGCTCTACGTCGGCAAGGCGAAGAACCTCCGCGCGCGGCTGAGCAACTACTTCGCGCCGTTGCCGACGCTGCACGAACGCACCCGGCGCATGGTGCTGACGGCGCGCAGCGTCGAGTGGACCACGGTCGGTTCCGAGATCGAGGCGCTCCAGCTCGAGTACACCTGGATCAAGGAGTTCGACCCGCCCTTCAACGTCAAGTTCCGGGACGACAAGTCCTACCCGTACATGGCGATCACGATGGCGGACGAGGCGCCGCGGGTCATGGTCACGCGCAACCGCAAGATCAAGGGCGCGAAGTACTTCGGGCCCTACCCGAAGATCTGGGCGGTGCACGACACGATCGACCTCATGATCAAGGTGTTCCCGATCCGCACCTGCTCGGAGTCCTCGTACAAGCGCGCGATGCAGACCGGCAAGCCGTGCTTCCCGGGGCAGATCGGCAAGTGCGGCGGGCCGTGCTCGCAGCGGGTCACGATCGAGGAGCACCGGGCGCTGGTCGAGGAGTTCGTCCGCTTCATGGGCAGCTACGACCGGCGTGTGATCACGCAGCTGCGGCAGCGCATGGCCGCCTCGGCCGACGCCATGCAGTACGAGCAGGCGGCGCGCTACCGGGACCAGGTCGAGGCCCTCGAAGCCGTGCTCGAGAAGTCCGCCGTGGTGCTCAAGGACTCGGTGGACCTCGACCTGTTCGGCATCGCCGAGGACGAGCTCGCCGCCGCCGTGCAGCTGTTCTCGGTGCGGGGCGGCCGGATCCGCGGTGTGCGGGGTTGGGTGGTCGACAAGGAACTCGACATCAGCACCGGGGACCTCGTCGAGCAGATCGTCCAGGGCGTGTACGCCGGGACGGACCTGCCCGCCGGTGCCGGTGGTGAGGAACCGCCGCGCGAGGTCGTGGTGCCGGTCCTGCCCGACGACGCCGACGCCCTGCAGCAGTGGCTCAGCGACCGCCGGGGTGGTCGTGGCACGAAGCTCAGCACCGCCCAGCGCGGGGACCGTGCCGGTCTGGCCCGGACCGCCTCGCAGAACGCCCAGCAGGCGCTCATGCTCTACAAGACCAAGCGCTCGGCCGACTACACGACCCGTGCTGCGGCCCTCGCCGACATCCAGGAGGCCCTCGGCATGACCGAGGCGCCGCTGCGGATGGAGTGCTACGACATCTCGCACCTGCAGGGCACCAACGTCGTCGCCTCGATGGTCGTCTTCGAGGACGGGCTGCCCCGCAAGGACCAGTACCGCCGGTACACGATCGCCGAGACGACCGACGACACGGACAGCATGTACCAGGTCCTCACACGGCGGCTCGCCCGCCTCGACGAGGACGCTGCCCTGCCCGACGTCCCCGATGCGACTGTGGACGACGTGGTCGAGGGCACGAAGCCGACGAAGCGCTTCGCGTACCGGCCGCAGCTCCTCGTGGTGGACGGTGGCCAGCCGCAGGTCGCGGCGGCGAAGCGCGCGCTGGACGAGGCCGGGGTGACCGACATCGCGCTCGTCGGGATCGCGAAGCGGCTCGAGGAGCTCTGGCTGCCCGACGACGACTTCCCGGTCATCCTGCCCCGCAACTCCGAGGCGCTCTTCCTCATCCAGCGCCTGCGTGACGAGGCCCACCGCTTCGCGATCACGCACCAGCGCACGCGGCGCAAGCGGGACGTCAAGTCGCAGCTGTCGGAGATCCCCGGGCTCGGGCCGAGCCGTGTCGCGGCGCTGCTGAAGCACTTCGGCTCGGTCACCCGGTTGCGGCAGGCCACCGCGGAGGAGGTCGGCGAGGTGCCCGGTGTCGGGCCCGCGACCGCGGCCGCCGTGGTGCGCAAGCTCACCACCGTCCCGGTGAGCGCCCCGGAGTCGGCCAGCGCACCGGACACGGGTGCCGACCCGGTCGGCGCCCGGTCGGGAGGCCCGGTGCGCGTCCCCGACGCGGGCCCCGACGGGCCGCAGCGGCCCGCATGACGTCCGCACGGGCCTCCCGGCCGGACGGTAGCCTGGTCCCCGACCTGGGCCGGCGCTCGCACCGGCCGGGCGACCCGCCCGGCCCGACCACGACGGAGCTCCTTCGCAGATGACCGACACCACCTCCCAGCAGCAGCACGACGTGCTCATCGTCACCGGCATGTCCGGTGCCGGCCGGTCCACCGTGGGGAAGGCGCTCGAGGACCTCGGCTGGTACGTGGTCGACAACCTGCCCACCCAGATGCTCGGACCGCTCACGGACCTCGCCGACCGCGCGGGGGAGTCGATCCCGAAGATCGCGACCGTGGTCGACGTGCGTGGCGGCCGCTTCTTCACCGAACCGGAGCACGCCGTCCAGCAGGTCCGCGAGAGCACCAGTGCGCGGGTCCGCGTGCTGTTCCTCGAGGCCACCGACGAGGTCCTGGTCCGACGGTTCGAGCAGGTCCGCCGCCCGCATCCGCTGCAGGGCGAGGACACCCTGCTCGACGGCATCGCCCGGGAACGCGCGCGGCTGCTCGGGCTGCGGGAAGCGTCGGACATGGTCATCGACACCTCCGACCTGAACATCCACCAGCTCGCGAACGCGGTCACGGAGCGGTTCGCCGAGGACCGGTTCGTCGGTGTCCAGGTCACCCTGATGAGCTTCGGTTTCAAGTACGGTCTGCCCGCGGACGCCGACATGGTGGCCGACGTGCGCTTCATCCCGAACCCGTACTGGGTCCCGGAACTCCGGCCGCACACGGGCCTCGACGCGCCCGTCTCCGACTACGTCCTCGAGCAGCCGGGAGCCCGCTCGTTCGTCGAGCGCTACGCCTCCGTGCTCGAGCCGGTGTTCGAGGGGTACCAGCGGGAGAACAAAAGACACGCTACGATCGCCATCGGCTGTACCGGCGGCAAGCACCGTTCGGTCGCCATCGTCGCCGAGCTGGCGAGCCTCCTCCGCGGGATGCCCAACGTCGCCGTGCGTGTGAAGAACCGAGATCTCGGCCGGGAGTGACCGTCCCACCGGCTGTCTCCACACGCGTGCGCCCCGGGGCCGCGGAACCCCACCCCGAAGAACGTAAGGAATGATGCCGTGCCGTTGACTGCCGAGGTGAAGGACGAGCTGGCCAGGGTCGTCGTCAACCGGAACACGGTCCGCGCCGCCGAGCTCGCGACCGTCCTCCGGTTCGCGGGAGGGCTGCACGTCATCTCCGGCCGGATCGCGGTCGAGGTCGAACTCGACACCCGGATCATCGTGCACCGTGTCCGGAAGGACCTCGCCGAGCTGTACGGCGTGCGCAGCGAGGCCTCCGTCGGGTCGACCGCCTCGTCCCGGCGCGGCACCCGCTACCTCGTCCGCGTCCTCGAGGCCGGCGAGACGCTCGCCCGCCAGACCGGACTCATGGACGCCCGCCGTCGCCCGGTCCGCGGCCTGCCGAACCGCCTGACCACCGGCACCCGCGAGGACCTCGCCGCCATCTGGCGCGGCGCCTTCCTCGCATCCGGCACCCTCACCGACCCGGGCCGGGCCGCCGCGCTCGAGGTCACCTGCCCGGGCAACGAGGCCGCGATGGCGCTCGTCGGTGCCGCCTCCCGCCTCGGGATCGCCGCGAAGGGTCGGGAGGTCCGGGGCGTGCACCGGGTCGTCATCCGCGACGGCGAGGCCATCGGCCAGATGCTCACCGCGATGGGCGCCGCCCGGACGACCGCCGACTGGGAGGAGATGCGCCAGCGCCGCGAGGTCCGTGCCACCGCCAACCGGCTCGTGAACTTCGACGACGCGAACCTCCGCCGCTCGGCGCAGGCCGCCGTCGCCGCCTGCGCCCGCGTCGAGCGTGCCCTCGAGATCCTCGGCGACGACGTGCCCGACCACCTGCAGTACGCCGGGACCCTCCGGCTCGAGCACCGTGACGCCTCGCTCGACGAGCTCGGCCAGCACGCGGACCCGCCCATGACCAAGGACGCGATCGCGGGCCGGATCCGCCGACTGCTCGCGATGGCCGACAAGCGCGCGTCCGACCTCGGCGTGCCCGGCACCGAGGCGAGCGTGCCCGAGGAGCTCGAAGGCGCCTGAGCCCGGTCGTCCTCCGGACCCCCTCGGCCACCGGACACCGACCCGCACGGGTCGACGTCATGCAGGTGGTCCGAGGGGGTCCGACTGCTAGGGTCGTTCCGGCGACGTTACGGGGCGTATCGTCCACCACACGTGGGCCGGCCGTCGTCCCCGACGACGCCTCCACACTCCGAAAAGCAGCGCCTCCCGAGGCGCTCCACACCCAACAGGAGCTCCATTGACCGTCAAGATCGGTATCAACGGCTTCGGCCGGATCGGCCGTAACTTCTTCCGGGCCGCTCTGGCCAAGGGCAGCGACCTCGAGATCGTGGCGGTGAACGACCTCACCGACAACGCCGCGCTCGCGAACCTGCTCAAGTACGACTCGATCACCGGCAAGCTCGGCGTCTCCGTCGAGCTCGACGGCGACAACATCGTCGTCGACGGCAAGGCCATCAAGGTGCTCGCCGAGCGCGACCCCGCCAACCTCCCCTGGGGTGAGCTCGGTGTCGACATCGTCATCGAGTCGACCGGGTTCTTCACCAAGGCCGCCGACGCGCAGAAGCACATCGACGCCGGTGCCAAGAAGGTCATCATCTCCGCCCCGGCGACCGGTGACGACGTCACCATCGTCCTCGGCGTCAACGAGGACACCTACGACGCGGCGAACCACCACATCATCTCCAACGCCTCGTGCACCACGAACAGCCTCGCGCCGCTCGCCAAGGTGTTCCACGACGCGTTCGGCATCGAGCGTGGTCTCATGACGACGGTCCACGCCTACACCGCCGACCAGAACCTGCAGGACGGACCGCACAAGGACCCGCGTCGCGCCCGTGCCGCCGCCCTGAACATCGTCCCGACCTCCACGGGTGCGGCGAAGGCCATCGGCCTGGTCCTCCCGGAGCTCGCCGGCAAGCTCGACGGCTTCGCGCTCCGCGTGCCGGTGCCGACCGGTTCGATCACGGACCTGACGCTCGAGACCAAGTCGGACGTGACGGTCGACGACATCAACGCCGTCTACAAGGCCGCGGCCGAGGGCCCGCTCAAGGGGATCCTGCTCTACAGCGAGGACCCGCTGGTGTCCACCGACATCACGACGGACCCGCACTCCTCGATCTACGACTCGGGCCTGACCAAGGTCATGGGCAACCTGGTCAAGATCACCTCGTGGTACGACAACGAGTGGGGCTACTCGAACCGCCTGGTCGACCTGACCGAGTTCGTGGGCGAGAAGCTCTGACCTGATGGCTCTCCGCACCCTCGAGGACCTCGGCGAGCTCGCCGGCAAGCGCGTCGTCGTCCGCTGTGACCTGAACGTCCCGCTCAAGGACGGCACGATCACGGACGACGGCCGCGTGCGGGCGTCGCTCACCACGCTGAACACGCTGATCACCGCCGGTGCGCGTGTGATCGTCGTGTCGCACCTCGGTCGACCCGACGGCACTCCGGCCCCCGAGTACTCGCTCGCGCCGGTCGCCCAGCGGCTGTCCGAACTGCTGGCGAAGCCGGTCACCTTCGTCGGCGAGACCGTCGGCGACGAGGCGACCGCGGCCGCCGAGGCCCTCGAGGACGGTGACGTCCTGCTGCTCGAGAACCTCCGGTTCAACCCGGAGGAGACCTCGAAGGACGCCGCGGAACGCGCCGCCTTCGCCGACCGCATCGCCGCACTCGGTGATGCGTTCGTCTCCGACGGCTTCGGCGTCGTGCACCGCAAGCAGGCCTCGGTGTACGAGCTGGCCGCTGCGCTCCCGAGCGCGGCAGGACAGCTCATCGAGCAGGAGCTCACCGTGCTCGAGCGTCTGACGAAGGACCCGGAGCGCCCGTACACGGTCGTGCTCGGCGGGTCGAAGGTCAGCGACAAGCTCGGCGTCATCGACCACCTGCTGCCCCGCGTCGACACCATCTGCATCGGTGGCGGCATGCTCTTCACCTTCCTCGCGGCGCAGGGCCACGGGGTCGCGAAGTCGCTGCTCGAGCAGGACCAGCTCGACACCGTGCGCGAGTACCTCTCGCGCGCGACCGAGCTCGGCGTGACGATCGACCTGCCGACGGACGTCGTGGTGGCCTCCGGGTTTGCCGCGGACGCCGAGCACGAGACGGTCGCGGCCGACGCGATCGAGTCCTCGTCCTTCGGTACCGACGGCATCGGCCTCGACATCGGCCCCGAGACCGCGGAACGGTTCGCCGCAGCGGTCTCCTCGTCGAAGACGGTGTTCTGGAACGGCCCGATGGGCGTGTTCGAGTTCCCCGCCTTCGCAGCGGGTACGAAGACCGTCGCGCAGGCGCTGACCGAGGTCGACGGCCTCGGCGTCGTCGGTGGCGGCGACTCGGCAGCTGCCGTCCGCTCGCTCGGGTTCCGCGACGACCAGTTCGGGCACATCTCCACCGGCGGCGGGGCGAGTCTCGAGTTCCTCGAGGGCAAGTCGCTCCCCGGCCTCGAAGCACTGGGGTGGACGGCATGACCCGCACGCCGTTCATCGCCGGCAACTGGAAGATGAACCTGGACCACCTCCAGGCCATCGCCACGGTGCAGAAGCTCGCGTGGACGCTGAAGGACGCTCGGCACGACCACGCCGACGTCGAGGTGGCGGTCTTCCCACCGTTCACGGACCTGCGGAGCGTGCAGACGCTCATCTCGGCCGACAAGCTGCCGATCGCCTTCGGCGCGCAGGACCTGTCACAGTACGACTCCGGCGCGTACACCGGCGACGTGTCCGGCGCGTTCCTCGCCGCGCTCGATGCGCAGTACGTCATCGTCGGGCACTCCGAACGTCGCACCATGCACGGTGAGACGGACGAGGTCGTCGCGGCGAAGACGGCGGCGGCGGTCAAGCACGGCCTCGTCCCGGTGGTGTGCGTCGGCGAGACCGGTGAGCAGCGCGAACAGCGCGGCGCCGGTGTCGTGCCGGTCGAGCAGCTCGGGGTCGTCCTCGGTGCGGTGCAGCCCGCCGAGATCGTCGTGGCGTACGAACCGGTCTGGGCGATCGGCTCCGGCCAGGCGGCCACGGCCGAGCAGGCCCAGGACGAGTGCGCCGCACTGCGCCGTGGGATCGCAGCGGCGTGGGGCGACCAGGCCGCAGCCGACACCCGCGTCCTCTACGGCGGCTCGGTGAAGTCGGGCAACATCGCCGGCTTCCTCCGTGAGCCCGACATCGACGGCGCACTCGTCGGTGGCGCATCGCTCGACGTGCAGGAGTTCGCGGCGATCGCGCGCTTCCAGCAGCACGTGGGTCTCTAGAACGACCGCACGAGGCGCGACGGGTCCGCCCGTCGCGCCTCGTGCTGTGCACACACCCCGTCCGGGTCCGGAGCGCAGCCCGCGTGACCGGTATACTCGAATGGCTGACTGACACGAAAGGTACGTCGTGGCGATACTCTCCGTCGTGCTGCAGGTCCTGCTCGCGATCACGAGCCTCCTGCTCACGCTCCTCATCCTCCTGCACAAGGGTCGCGGTGGCGGCCTCTCCGACATGTTCGGCGGTGGTGTGACGAGCAACCTCGGGGCATCCGGCGTCGCAGAGCGCAACCTGAACCGCATCACCGTGATCCTCGGGCTCCTCTGGATCTCGAGCATCATCGTGCTCGGTCTCATCAACAAGTTCACGGCAGGGAGCTGACATGGCATCCGGAGGAAGCGCCATCCGTGGGTCGCGCGTCGGCGCCGGCCCGATGGGCGAGCAGGACCGCGGCGTCCAGGCCGAGCGCGTCGCGATCTCGTACTGGGACGCGATGGGCAACGAGGTCGTGCGGTACTTCGCCGCGAACCTCCCCGACGAGGAGATCCCGGAGACGGTCGACTCGCCTTCCACCGGTCTCCCGGCCGGTCGCGACAAGGAGAACCCGCCGCAGGTCGCGAAGACCGAGCCGTACAAGACGCACCTCGCGTACGTGAAGGAGCGTCGGACCGAGGAAGAGGCAGCGCAGCTCCTCGAGGACGCGTTGCAGCAGCTCCGTCAGCGCCGCGGCACCGCCGCCAAGTAGCAGCAGACGTCCGAAGGCCCCCACTCCGTCAGGAGCGGGGGCCTTCGTCGTCGGGGGACGTCGCCGCGGTCGTCCCGGTCGGTTCGGGCCGCGTCGAGGTCGCATGACATGCCGCGCGCCGTCCGCCGAGGTAGCACAGCGTGCTGCCTGCGGACGCATGGCACGGCAGTTCATGCGACCTCGACGAACGGCCACCAGCCCGCCCCGCCGGGGGCGACCCCACGACGGACGGGAGGCCCGGTACCAGCTGGTACCGGGCCTCCCGTCCGTCGTGCGGTGCGTCAGTAGGTCGACGCGATGAGGTTCTCCGGGACGTCGCGTGCAGCGTCCTGGTCGACGAAGAAGACGGTACGCTTGCGGCCCTGCACGCCGCCGACCGGGACCTCGTCCACGGCGGCACCGGCGAGGGCGAGGCCGAGCACGGATGCCTTCTCGGCGCCGGACAGGATCACCCAGACGCGCTGCGACGCGTTGATCACCGGGTAGGTGAGGGTCAGGCGCTGTGCCGGGGGCTTGGGCGAGTCGTCGACGGGCACGACCATGCGGTCGGTCACGCGGAGCTGCGGGAACTCCGGGAACAGCGACGCGGTGTGCCCGTCCGGACCGACCCCGAGCAGCGTGATGTCGAAACGGGGCGCGTCGGCGGAGTCGGGAGCGGCGTCGTGCAGCTCGCGCTCGTACTGCGTCGCGGCCTCGTCGATGGTGAGGCCGGCGTCCGACGTCGCCATCGGGTGGATGTTCTCGGCCGGGATGCTCACGTGGTCGAGGAAGTCCGTCTGCGTGCCGGCGTCGTTCCGGTCCGCGTCGCCCGCGGGCACCCAGCGCTCGTCGACCCACCAGACGTGGACCTTCGACCAGTCGACGCTCTCCTGCGCCTGCGACTGCCCGATCGCCGCGAGGACGAGCGTGGAGACCGAACCACCGCTGATCGCGATGTCGGCCCGTCCCTGCTCGTCGAGCACGTCGATGATCTTCGTGATGAAGCGTGCGGCGACGGAGGCGCCGAGGGCCTGCTTGTCGGGGTGCACCAGCACCCGCCGTTCGTTGGTCACGTGACTCCCGTGTTCGTGGTGCGGTCACCGGTGTGACCGCGGTCGGTCCGGCCGGCCGTCCGACCTGCCGACCTGACGGGCAGGGCGGGGGAGGACGGACGGTCGGACCGTGGCGGTGGTCAGCCCGCGATGCGTTCGCGGAGCTTGGCCACCCCGTGCTTGACGACGTCTCCGAAGAGGACGTCCGGGTCGAGTCTACGGAGTTCCTCGGCCAGGCAGTCGCGCAGGTTGCGGCGCGGCAGGGACAGGTCGTGCGTCGGCTGGCCGGGCATCGAGAGCGTCGCCACGTCGACCAGCGAGCGCTCGAGTTCGATGGTGCCGGAGTCGCGCACGAGCTTCACGCCGTGGATGCCGCTCGAACCCGTGGCCCGCGGCGAGGTCGTGACGTCGACCGGCACCTTGAGCTGCAGCCCGAGCCAGGCGGCGAGGAGCACCGTCGACGGGCTGTCGAACGCGCCGGAGACCTCCACCGCGGTGATCGGCTCGAACGGCGGCTGGTCGAGTGCTGCGGCCAGCTGGTTCCGCCACAGCGTGAGGCGGGTCCAGGCGAAGTCCGTGTCGCCGGGCGCGTAGGAGTCCGCGAGCGCCATGATCGCGCCGTTCGGGTCCTTCTGCGCCGCGGCGTCGGTGATCCGGCGCTGGGCGATCCGGCCGAGCGGCGAGACCGACGGCTTCTCCGGCGCGGCTTCCGGCCACCAGGCCACGACGGGCGCGTCGGGCAGGAGGAGCCCGGTGACCAGGCTCTCCTCGTCCGCAGCGGTCTCGCCGTAGGCGCGGAGGACGATGACCTCGCTGGCACCCGCGTCACTGCCGACGCGGATCTGCGCGTCGAGACGGCCGGGGGACGCGATGTCGCCCTCGTTCTTCGACACGATGACGACGCGCATCGGGTGCTCGCGGGACGCCTGGTTCGCGGCCTCGATCGCCTCTTCCTCGCGGCCGAGAGCGGTCGAGACGACGAGGGTGAGCACGCGACCGAGTGCGACGGCGCCGCCCTCCTCGCGGATGTGCACCAGGGTCTTCTGGATCTTCGAGACCGTGGTGTTCGGCAGGTCGATCTTCATGGACGCCTCCAGGTCCGACCGTCGCGTGCGAGGAGCTCGTCGGCCGAAGCCGGGCCCCACGTGCCGGGACGGTACTGTTCGGGCTGGCCCTGTGTCCGCCAGAACTCCTCGATCGGGTCGAGGATCTTCCAGGACAGCTCGACCTCCTGGTGCCGCGGGAACAGCGGCGGGTCACCGAGGAGCACGTCGAGGATGAGCCGTTCGTAGGCCTCGGGGGAGGCCTCGGTGAACGCGTGGCCGTAGCCGAAGTCCATCGTGACGTCGCGGACCTGCGTCCCGACGCCGGGGACCTTCGAGCCAAAGCGGAGCGTGACGCCCTCGTCCGGCTGCACGCGGATGACGAGCGCGTTCTGGCCGAGGGGCGACTGCTCGATGCCGAACACGTCCTCCGGCACGCGCTTGAACACGATCGCGATCTCGGTGACGCGGCGGCCGAGTCGCTTGCCGGCACGCAGGTAGAACGGAACCCCCTGCCAGCGGCGGGTCGCGATGTCGAGACGGATGGCCGCGAAGGTCTCGGTCGTGGACTCGGGGTTCATGCCCGCTTCCTCGAGGAACCCGAGCACCTTCTCGCCGCCCTGCCACCCGCCGGCGTACTGCCCGCGGCTGGTCGCCGAGGACAGGTCCTCGGGCAGGCGGACCGCGGAGAGCACCTTCTCCTTCTCGGCACGGAGGTGTCCGGCCTTGAACGAGACGGGCTCCTCCATCGCCGTGAGGGCGAGGAGCTGCAGCAGGTGGTTCTGGATGACGTCCCGCGCCGCACCGATGCCGTCGTAGTAGGCGGCACGTCCGGCCACGCCGATGTCCTCGGCCATCGTGATCTGCACGTGGTCGACGTAGTTCGAGTTCCAGATGGGTTCGTACATCTGGTTCGCGAACCGGAGCGTCAGGAGGTTCTGGACGGTCTCCTTGCCGAGGTAGTGGTCGATGCGGAACACGTCGTCGGGCGCGAAGACGCTCTCGACGATCGCGTTCAGTTCGCGGGCCGTGCGGAGGTCCGAACCGAAGGGCTTCTCGACCACGACCCGGCTCCACGACCCGTCGCGCTTCTCGGTCAGCCCGGACAGCTTGAGCTGCTCGGTCACGACCGGGAACATCTTCGGCGGGATGGACAGGTAGAACGCGTGGTTCCCGAGGGTCCCGCGTTCGGCGTCCAGGGTGTCGACCGTCTCCTTGAGGAGCGTGAACGCCTCGGGGTCGTCGAAGGACCCCTGGACGAAGCGGATGCCCTGTTCGAGCTGACGCCAGACGTCCTCGTCGAACGGGGTCCGCGAGTGCTCCTTGACGGCGTCGTGGACGAGCTGGGAGAAGTCCTGGTCCTCCCAGTCACGCCGAGCGAACCCGACCAGCGCGAAGCCGGGCGGCAGGAGCCCCCGGTTGGCGAGGTCGTAGACCGCGGGCATCAGCTTCTTGCGGGAGAGGTCTCCCGTGACTCCGAAGATGATGAGGGTGCTGGGACCCGCGATCCGGTTCAGTCGACGGTCCGTGGGCAGCCGGAGCGGGTTGTGCTCCGGGGTGATCGCCACCGGTGACATGTCGGTGAACTCCTTTGATCAGGTGGTGACTGCAGCCGTGATGACCGCCGTCGCTGCGGGGAGGTCCCGCGTCGACAGGGTCAGCACCGGGCGGCCGTGTTCGGCGAGGACACTCGCGTCGCCGGCGGCCTGGGCTCGGATGAGCCGACCGAAGGTGAAGGGGCGGCCGGGGACGGCCAGGTCGTCCTGCTCGTCGGAGACGATCTGCAGGAAGACGCCGTTCGCGGGACCGCCCTTGTGGTACTGGCCGGTCGAGTGCAGGAACCGGGGCCCGTACCCGAAGGTGACGGGACGGCCCGTGCGCTCGGCGAGGAGGTCGCGGAGGGCCTCCAGGCCGTGGCCGGCCGAACGGTCGACGTACGCCTGCACGGCCAGGTAGCCGTCCTCGCTGACAGCAGCCAGGAGGCTCGACACGGCCTGGGTGAGCGTCGCGCCGGTCTCGAGTCCGCCGGTCGCGGAGACCGCGATGCCGTCGTCCTCGAACGAGGGGGCCGTCGTCTCGGCGGCGGGCGCGTCGAGCAGCGCCCGGGCCGCGACCTTGGCGGCCTCGACGTCGGGCTGGTCGAACGGGTTGATCCCGAGCAGGCGCCCGGCGACCGCGACCGCGTACTCCCAGACGAGGAACTGCCCGCCGAGCGTGCCCGTGATCTCGACCTCGCCGGCGGCGACGTGCCGTTCGTCCTCCCGGGAGCCCACCAGCCGGACGACCTGCAGGTCGGGCAGACCCGCGGTCACCTCGGGGGAGTCGACGTCGAGGACGACCGGCAGCAGCCCGCGGCCGTCCTTGCCGGTCGACTCGGCGATGAGCTGTTCGACCCAGTCGCCGAAGCCGAGGATGTGCGTCCCGTCCGCGACGATCCCGATCTTGTCCCGGAGGGGAGCCGTCCCGCCGAGGACCGCTCCGAGCACGAGCCCGGGGTTCTCGTCGGTGTCGACCGCGAGGAGCACCGAGATGGCGTCGGCCTCGTCGAGCAGTTCGGCGATGTCGGCTCCGGCCAGACCGGCGGGGACGAGCCCGAACGCGGTGAGCGCGGAGTACCGACCGCCGACCGTGGGGTCGGCGGTGAAGACCCGGTGACCGGCCTCGAGTGCCGTCTCCACGAGCGCGGAGCCCGGGTCGGTGACGACGACGATCCGTCCGGCGGGGTTGATCCCGGCGTCCTGGAACGCCTGCTCGAACACCCGGCGCTGCGAGTCCGTCTCCACCGTCGAACCGGACTTCGACGACACGACGAGCACCGTGCGCTCGAGGTCGGTCAGCGCGGCGCGGACCTGCGCGGGATCGGTGGAGTCGAGGACGACGAGCGGGACCCCGGCCGTGCGGGTGATGACCTCTGGCGCGAGCGACGAGCCGCCCATGCCGGCGAGCACCACCCGGTCCACGCCCTGGGCGAGCAACTGCTCGCGCAGCGCGGCGACCTCGGCGACGAGCGGACGGGAGACGGAGACCGCCTCCACCCAGCCGAGGCGCTTCGACGCCTCGGCTTCCGCGGCGGGGCCCCACAGGGCGGCGTCCTGCGCCGTGATCCCGGACGCCACCAGGTCGGTGACGAGGCGCGGGACCACCGTGTCGATGGCCCGCGCCGCGTCACCGCTGGCGGCGATGGAGACGGTCACTCCTACTTGGCGTTCTCGAGCGCGGTCTGGACCGTGTCGACGAGCTCGCCCCACGAGACGTTGAACTTCTCGACGGCTTCCTTCTCGAGCAGCGCGACGACGTCGTCGTAGTCGACACCGACGGCAGCGAGCTGGTCCATGACCTGGTTCGCGTCGTCGAAGGTGCCGGCGATCGCGTCGCCGTGGACCTCGCCGTGGTCGAACGTCGCCTCGAGGGTCTTGCCCGGCATCGTGTTGACGGTGTTCGGGGCGGCGAGCTCGGTCACGTAGAGCGTGTCGGGCAGCGACGGGTCCTTGACGCCGGTCGAGGCCCACAGCGGGCGCTGCGTGTTCGCGCCGGACTCGAGCAGGCCGAGGGCACGCTCGGTCGCGAAGGCCTGGGTCCAGACCTGGTAGGCGAGCTGGGCGTTGGCGATGCCCGCCTTGGACTTGAGCGCGGTGGCCTCGTCGGAGCCGATGGCGTCGAGACGCTTGTCGATCTCGGAGTCGACGCGCGACACGAAGAACGACGCGACCGAGTGGATCTTCGACAGGTCGTGACCGGCGGCCTTGGCCTTCTCGAGCCCGCCGAGGTAGGCGTCGATGACGGCGCGGTAGCGCTCGAGCGAGAAGATCAGGGTGACGTTGACCGAGATGCCCGCACCGATGACCTCGGTGATGGCCTCGAGGCCGTCGACCGTCGCCGGGATCTTGATGAGGACGTTCTCCTTGCCGACCTTGTCGAACAGGAACTTCGCCTGCTCGATGGTCTTCGCCGTGTCGTGCGCGAGACCCGGCTCGACCTCGATCGAGACGCGGCCGTCGAAGCCGTTCGAGGAGGCGTAGATCGGGGCGAAGATGTCGGACGCGTCGGCGACGTCACGCGTCGTGATCTCGAAGATCGCGTTGGTCACGTCGGTGCCGGCCGCGGCCAGCTCCTTGACCTGCGCGTCGTAGCGCTCGCCCTTGGCGAGGGCCGAGGCGAAGATCGTCGGGTTGGTGGTGACGCCGACGACGTTGCGGTCCGCGATGAGGTTCTCGAGACGACCGGTCTCGAGGAGCTCGCGGGACAGGTCGTCGAGCCAGATGCTCACGCCGACGGCGGAGAGGGCTTCGGTGGGAGTGGTGTCAGTCATTCGCTTCTTCTCTTCTTCGTTTCGTTCGTCGGCTGCTCGAGCCGGGGTCTGTGCGGGGGACGTGCCCCCGGGACGGGAGGTCCGTGGCGGAGTCGCCGCGGGCCTCCCGTGCGGAAGGGCCGGGCCCGGAGTCCGGGCCCGGCCCAGGGGGTCAGGAGGCTGCTGCGATCGATTCCTTGGCCGCCGAGACGACGTGCTCGGTGGTGAAGCCGAACTCCTCGAACAGCTTCTGGTAGTCGGCCGAGGCACCGAAGTGCTCGATCGACACGCTGCGACCGGCGTCACCGACGATGTCGCGCCAGCTCATCGCGATCCCGGCCTCGACCGAGACGCGGGCCTTGACGGCCTTCGGCAGGACCGACTCGCGGTACGCCTCGTCCTGCTCGTGGAACCACTCGAGCGTCGGAGCCGAGACGACGCGGGCGTTGATGCCCTCGCCCTTGAGCTGCTCACGCGCGTCGAGCGCGATCTGCACCTCGGAACCGGTGCCGATGAGGATGACGTCCGGCGTGCCGTTCGGGGCCTCGGCCAGGACGTAGGCGCCCTTGGCGACGTTCTTCGCGGAGGCGAGCGTCTCGCCGGAGGCGTCGCCCTCACCACGCTCGAAGACCGGGAGGTTCTGACGGCTCAGCGCGATGCCGGCCGGGCGGTCCTGGTGCTTGAGCATCTCGAGCCAGGCGTACGCGACCTCGTTGGCGTCAGCGGGGCGGACGACGTCGAGACCCGGGATCGCACGGAGGGCGCTGATCTGCTCGATCGGCTGGTGCGTCGGGCCGTCCTCGCCGAGGGCGATGGAGTCGTGCGTCCAGACGTAGATCGCCGGCGCCTTCATGAGCGCGGCGAGACGGACCGCCGGACGCATGTAGTCACTGAAGATGAGGAACGTGCCGCCGAAGGGACGGGTGTTCCCGTGCAGGACTATGCCGTTGAGGATCGAGCCCATGGCGTGCTCGCGGATGCCGAAGTGCAGGACGCGGCCGAACGGGTCGGTGGTCCAGGTCTTCGTCGTGGCCTCGGCCGGACCGAAGGACTTGCCGTCCTCGATCGTGGTGAGGTTCGACTCGGCCAGGTCGGCTGAACCGCCCCAGAACTCGGGCATGAGCGGCGCGATGGCGTTGATGACCTTGCCCGAGGCGGCACGGGTCGAGACGGCCTTCTCGGAGCTGAAGACCGGCAGTGCGGCCTCGAGGCCTTCCGGGAGCTCCTTCGCCTGGACGCGGTCGAAGAGCGCCTTCTTGTCGGCGTTGGCCGCGGCCCACGCGTCGAAGGACTTCTGCCACTCGGCGTGCTCGGCCTGGCCCTTGGCGATCGCGCCACGGGTGTAGTCGAGGACCTCGGGGTCGACGTCGAAGGTCTTCTCGGGGTCGAAGCCCAGGACCTCCTTGAGGCCCTTGAGCTCGTCGGCGCCGAGTGCGGAGCCGTGGATCTTGCCGGAGTTCTGCTTGGTCGGCGACGGCCAACCGATGATCGTCTTGAGGACGATGAGCGACGGCTTGTCGTGGATCTGCTTCGCGGCCTCGACGGCGGCGTGGAGCGCTTCGGCGTCCTCGCTGTACTCGCCGGTCTTCTTCCAGTCGACGACCTGGACGTGCCAGCCGAGCGCCTCGTAGCGGGCGTGGACGTCCTCGGAGAACGCGATGTCGGTGTCGTCCTCGATCGAGATCTGGTTCGAGTCGTAGAAGGCGATGAGGTTGCCGAGCTGCTGGCGGCCCGCGAGGCTGGCGGCCTCGTTCGTGACGCCCTCCTGCATGTCACCGTCGCCGGCGATCACGTAGGTGTAGTGGTCGAACGGCGACTGGCCGACCGGGGTCTCCGGGTCGAACAGGCCGCGCTCGAAGCGCTGCGCGTAGGCGAAGCCCACGGAGGAGGCGAGGCCCTGGCCGAGCGGGCCGGTCGTGATCTCGACGCCGTCGGTGTGGCCGTACTCCGGGTGGCCCGGGGTCTTCGAGCCCCACTTGCGCAGGTGCTGCAGGTCGTCGAGCTCGAGGCCGTAGCCGTGCAGGTAGAACTGCACGTACTGGAGGATCGAGGCGTGGCCTGCCGAGAGGATGAAGCGGTCGCGGCCGATCCACGTGGAGTCGCTCGGGTCGCGGCGCATCACCTTCTGGAACAGGAGGTGAGCCAGCGGCGCGAGGCTCATCGCGGTGCCGGGGTGACCGTTGCCGGCCGCCTCGACAGAGTCGGCGGCGAGGACGCGGGCCGTGTCGACGGCCTTCCGGTCGATGGCGTCCCAGGTGAATTCAGCCACTTGGATGTTGACCCTTCATTGATGCGACATGTGCGAGGGCTCGTGCCATCGCACGGACATGTTGCCGACCCGGGGCTCCGTCGCGGTGCCGTTGCCGGCAGCCGACCGGCTCGAACGCGGCCGACGTCATCGGGGCACGCTGCGGGAGGGCCTCTCCAGCATAGTGAACCGGCACTCAGAAGGTGTCCAGGCGACCGGCGAGGCTGGATGGTCATCGGGCGGCGGACCGACGACCGGGCGTGTCCGGCCGTCGGGGTAGTGGATGGCGGGATCGGGACGGGCGGCGGCGGGACATCGTCGTGGCGCCGTCGATCGCGTAAACTGTCGGTGAGCCGCGACCATTCCGCGGACACGCATGCCCGGACGCCGACGGTGCCGTCCACCCGAGCGTGCGGACTGCAGCGAAACAGACTGAGGTTCCCTTGCCGACTGCCACCGTGACCAGGCCAGACACCGTTCGTCGGTCGATGCTGTCCCGCAAGGTCCGGGCGTACGTCTCGCTCACCAAGCCGCGCGTCATGGAGTTGCTGCTCGTCACGACCGCACCCACGATGTTCCTCGCGGAACGGGGTGTGCCCGACCTGTGGCTCGTCTTCTGGACGATGCTCGGCGGCGCGATGTCGGCGGGCTCGGCCTCGGCCTTCAACTGCTACATCGACCGCGACATCGACCGGCTGATGAAGCGGACGAGCACCCGCCCGCTGGTGACCGGCGAGCTCTCCGACCGCGAGGCACTGGTCTTCTCGTGGGCACTCGGCATCGCCTCGACGGTGGTCCTCGTCGTCTTCGTGAACTGGCTCGCCGCCGCCCTCAGCATCGCCGCGATCCTCATCTACGTCTTCGTCTACACGCTCTGGCTCAAGCGCCGCACCCCGCAGAACATCGTCTGGGGCGGTTCCGCCGGGTGCATGCCCGTGCTCATCGGCTGGGCCGCCGTCACCGGGTCGCTGACGTGGGCACCGGTCATCCTGTTCATGGTCATCTTCCTCTGGACGCCGCCGCACTACTGGCCGCTGTCGATGAAGTACCGCGACGACTACGACGCCGCCGACGTCCCGATGCTCGCCGTCGTCCGCGGCCGCACGGTCGTCGGGCTCCAGGTCGTGCTGTACGCGTGGGCGACGCTGGTCTGCTCGCTGCTGCTCGTCCCCGTGGCGGCCATGGGCCCGCTGTACACCGTGGTCGCCCTCGCGGCCGGCATCTGGTTCGTCGTCGAGTCGCACCTGCTGTACAACCGGGCGATCCAGCACATGGAGCAGGTGCAGCCGATGCGCGTGTTCCGCAGCTCGATCACCTACCTGACGTTGCTCTTCATCGCCGTGGGCATCGACCCGCTGCTGCCGCAGGTCTTCACCTTCACGATCTGAGGCGCGTCACGACGGCCCCGGTCTCCTCGGAGACCGGGGCCGTCGTGGACCGGCGCCGGCGGGGCGGGGGAAGGACCCTCGAGCTGCACGCAGGTCCGTGCTGCTCTCCACGAGGGAGACGGTGGCACGGTCCGGGTCTGCGGGGCCAGGGGGTGCTGCCCGTTCGCACGCGGTTCGTCCATCCCGGCTCGGTCCGGCCCGGCCAGGCTCGGTCCGGACCCGCGGGTCGGCCCGCGTCCGGCTTCCGTCAGGGTGAGGACAGGAGGCACGCGACGGCCAGGATCACGACCGTCCGGCTCAGGACGGGAGGCACGGGCCGGGCAGGAGCACGCCACCCGTCCGGCTCAGGGCGGGACGCACAGGTCGGCCCGGAGCGTGTCAGCGGTCCGGCTCAGGACGGCAGGCGCGGGTGGGTTCGAGGGTGCCATCGGTCCGGCTCGGGACGGGCGCTGTGCGCCGACGCCGCCGTCCGACTCGGGACGGGAGCCGTCGCTGACACCGGTACGGGCCTCCCGTCCGGCTCGGGGCGCCGGGGTCGTCCCGCGGAGGACGTCCTGCCCGGCGTCGACCGTCAAGCGCCGACCGTCAGGCGCGGACGGCCTGCCGTCCGGCACTCGACCGCGTCGAGAGCACCACGGCGGTCATCGCCGCCACGAGCAGCCCGGCGAGCACCATGTGGGCGCCGACCAGCCCGACCGGGAGCCCGGTCTTCGCCTGGGTGAGCCCGACGGCGATCTGGACGAACTCGACGACGAGGAGCAGGAGGGGAGCCCGGCTCGACATCCGCATCCGCACCGCACCGACGACCAGGACGAGGGTGAGCGCGAACGTCACGTAGGCGGGGATCGCGTGGAGGTGCTGCAGGAGCTCGGTGTCGAAGCCGGTCCGGTGCAGTGCGCCGCCGTCGACGCGCTCGCTCGCCCCGGCGTGCGGTCCGCTGCCGGTCGTGAGGATCCCGACGAGGACCGTCACGGCGACGGCGACCACTGCACCTCGGACGACGCCGGAGTACCACGAGGGGACGATCCGGTCGCGCACCCGCGGGCCGTTGACCGATCGGTAGACCAGTGCGGCGGTGACGCTCGTGAGCACCGCGGAGACGACGAAGTGCAGCCCGACCACGTACGGGTTGAGGTTCGTGATGACCGACACGCCGCCGATCACGGCCTGGACCGGGATCGCTGCGCCCTGGGCGAACGCCAGCCAGAACAGTTCCGGCCGGGTCTTGCGCATGCGGACGACGGCCAGGAACATCGCGATCGCGACGATGACGAGCACGAAGGTCAGCAGACGGTTGCCGAACTCGATGACCCCGTGGATGCCCATCTCCGGCGTCGAGACGAGGGAGTCCGTCGTGCACTTCGGCCAGGTGGGGCACCCGAGACCGGACGCCGTCAGTCGGACGAGTCCGCCCGTGCCGATGAGCACGACCTCGACGACGAACGAGGCCCAGGCGAGGACGACGACGCGGTGGTCCACGGCCCGGGGGAGCGACCACCAGCGGGTCGAGGTCGGGGTGTCCTGCTCGACGGACGGTGCGACGCGAGTCACGAGGGTGGTGCCTTCCTGTTGTTCCGGGCCCTGGACCTGTAGGATTCGAGGGTTCAGCAGCAGTCAAGTCTAGGCAGGCGCCGGCTCCGAAAGGGCCGAGATCGCCGCTCGATGCCAGGACTGCGTGGAAGCATCGACGTTGCGAGGCAGCAACACCCGGTCCGTCGTGTCGGCGGTCCGCGGTGGAATGGTGTCCGACACCACCGGGTTGTACCGGAGACGCTGTTGCGAGAAGGAAACGAGGAGACCATGTCCGACGTGCTCATCGACCGTCCAGAACTCGAAGGGCTCGGCCAGTACGAATTCGGCTGGGCCGACTCCGACGCGGCCGGCGCCTCCGCCCGCCGCGGGCTCTCGGACGAGGTCGTCACCGACATCTCCGAGCGCAAGGGCGAACCGGAGTGGATGCGGGCGAACCGCCTCAAGGCGCTGAAGATCTTCGACCGCAAGCCGATGCCCTCCTGGGGTGCGGACCTGTCGGACATCGACTTCGACAACATCAAGTACTTCGTGAAGTCGACGGAGAACCAGGCCGAGTCGTGGGAGGACCTCCCCGAGGACATCCGGACGACCTACGAGCGTCTGGGCATCCCGGAGGCCGAGCGTCAGCGTCTCGTCGCCGGCGTCGCCGCGCAGTACGAGTCCGAGGTCGTCTACCACCAGATCCGCGAGGACCTGGAGCAGCAGGGTGTCATCTTCATGGACACCGACACGGCGCTGCGTGAGCACCCGGAGCTGTTCCAGGAGTACTTCGGCACCGTGATCCCGTCCGGTGACAACAAGTTCGCCGCGCTGAACACGGCCGTCTGGTCGGGTGGCTCGTTCGTCTACGTCCCGAAGGGCGTCCACGTCGAGATCCCGCTGCAGGCGTACTTCCGCATCAACACGGAGAACATGGGCCAGTTCGAGCGGACGCTGATCATCGCGGACGAGGACTCCTACATCCACTACATCGAGGGCTGCACCGCCCCGATCTACAAGTCGGACTCCCTGCACTCCGCCGTCGTCGAGATCATCGTGAAGAAGAACGCACGCGTGCGCTACACGACGATCCAGAACTGGTCGAACAACGTCTACAACCTCGTGACGAAGCGTGCGATCGCGCACGAGGGCGCCACCATGGAGTGGATCGACGGCAACATCGGCTCGAAGGTGACGATGAAGTACCCGTCGATCTACCTGGCCGGCGAGCACGCCAAGGGCGAGACCCTCTCGGTCGCCTTCGCGGGCCCGGGTCAGCACCAGGACGCCGGCGCGAAGATGATCCACATGGCGCCGTACACGACGTCGTCGATCGTCTCGAAGTCGATCGCCCGTGGTGGCGGTCGTGCCGGGTACCGCGGCGAGGTCCGCGTGGACCCTGCGGCACACCACTCGGCGAACACCGTCCGCTGTGACGCGCTGCTCGTGGACACGGTCTCGCGCAGCGACACGTACCCGGCGATCGACATCCGCGTGGACGACGTGCAGCTCGGACACGAGGCAACGGTCTCCCGCGTCAGCGAGGAGCAGCTGTTCTACCTCATGTCGCGTGGCATGCCCGAGGACGAGGCCATGGCGATGATCGTGCGCGGGTTCATCGAGCCGATCGCTCGCGAGCTCCCGATGGAGTACGCACTCGAACTCAACAAGCTCATCGAGATGAGCATGGAAGGATCCGTCGGCTAGATGTCCAGCTCCACCCCTCCTCCCCACATCGACCAGCCGACGGAGCCCGCGAGCACGCTCACGTCGGGCGGTACGGACCAGCACGGCGCCCGGGCGCACTCCGACGGCGGCTGGGACACCAAGGTGCCCGTGCAGACGCGTTCCGAGCGGTTCCGCTCGGGCGACGTCGGTGCCTTCCCCGCCGTGACCGGCCGAGAGGTCAACTGGAAGTTCGCGCCGCTCGACAAGATCCGGCCGCTCCTCGAGAGCACGCTGGACGGCTCGGCGTACCCCTTCCTCGCGACCCAGTCCGCCGGCGCCGACGTCGAGTGGGCTCGCAGCGACGACCCGCGCGTCGGTGGTGCCGGACTGCCGGAGGACCGGGCGGCCGCCGCTGCCTGGAGCGCCCGTGACGCCGTCCTCACGATCACCGTGAAGGCGACCGGCGAGCACGAGTCCATGACCGTGACGCGGTCGGACTTCGGGACGCACGCGCGTGCCGCGCACACCGTGATCACGGCCGAGCAGCACGCCGAGGGCATCGTCGTGATCGACAACCGTGGGTCCGCGCTCCTCAGCGAGAACCTCGAGATCGTGGTCCGGGACGGCGCACGACTGACCGTCGTCACCGTGCAGGACTGGGACGACGACGCCGTGCACGTGTCGACCCACTTCGCCGAGGTCGGCCGCGATGCGTTCCTCAAGCACGTGGTGGTCTCGCTCGGCGGCGACGTCGTCCGCGTCAACCCGTCGACGCACCTCGGTGCGCAGGGTGCCGACGCGGAGATGTACGGGGTGTACTTCGCGGACGCCGGGCAGTACATCGAGCAGCAGGTGTACGTCGACCACGACGCACCGAACACCCGCAGCCGCGTCAACTACAAGGGCGCGTTGCAGGGCGCCGGCGCGCACACGGTGTGGATCGGGGACGTCCTGATCGGGCGGACCGCTCCGGGCACCGACTCGTACGAGCAGAACCGGAACCTCGTGCTCACCGACGGCACCCGCGCGGACAGCATCCCGAACCTCGAGATCGAGACCGGGGACATCGAGGGTGCCGGGCACGCCAGCGCCACCGGCCGCTTCGACGACGAGCAGCTCTTCTACCTGCAGGCCCGCGGCATCCCCGAGGAGGAGGCACGGCGTCTCGTCGTCCTCGGCTTCCTCGTCGAGGTCATCCAGAAGATCGGCGCGCCCGCGCTCGAGGAACGCCTGGTCGCCGCGGTCGAGCAGGAGCTCGCCGAGGGTCGGACGGTCCTCGCCGGGCCCGCCGCGGACCTGGTCGGCGCCCAGTCGACCGGTGCCGGGACGACCGGGGCCGACGCCTGATGGCCGAGAAGGTCTGCGCCGAGGGCGACATCGCCGTCGACAGCCCCATGCGGGTCGTGGTCGACGGCACGGCGGTCGCGATCGTCAAGGACTCCGCCGGGACCGTGCACGCCATCGGCGACACCTGCACCCACGGGGAGATCTCGCTGTCCGAGGGCTTCGTCGAGGACGACTCGCTCGAGTGCTGGGCGCACGGCTCGCAGTTCTCCCTGACGACCGGCAAGCCGAAGAACTTCCCGGCGTACGAGCCGGTCCCGGTCTTCCGGGTCGAGGTCCGGGACGGCGACGTCTACGTCGACGTCCACGACCCGGTCCCGGTCGACTGACCCGTCCACTTCTTCCGCGGCTGACGCCGCACCACAGCCACGACCGAAGGAACGCAATGTCCACTCTCGAAATCCGCGACCTGCAGGTCTCGATCGACACCGACCAGGGCACCAAGGAGATCCTCAAGGGCGTCGACCTGACGATCAACGAGGGCGAGATCCACGCGATCATGGGTCCGAACGGCTCCGGCAAGTCGACCCTCGCCTACACGATCGCCGGGCACCCGCGCTACCACGTGACCGGTGGATCGATCACGCTCGACGGGCAGGACGTCCTCGCGATGAGCGTCGACGAGCGCGCGCGAGCGGGCATGTTCCTCGCCATGCAGTACCCGGTGGAGATCCCCGGCGTCACGGTGTCGAACTTCCTCCGCACGGCGAAGACCGCGATCGACGGCGAGGCGCCCGCGCTCCGCGGGTGGGTCAAGGACCTCCGCTCGTCGATGGCCGACCTCAAGATGGACCCGTCCTTCGCGGAGCGCAACGTCAACGAGGGCTTCTCCGGTGGTGAGAAGAAGCGTCACGAGATCATGCAGCTCGAACTCCTCAAGCCGAAGTTCGCCGTGCTCGACGAGACCGACTCCGGCCTCGACGTCGACGCCCTGAAGATCGTGTCGGAGGGCGTCAACCGCGCCAAGGCCGCGACCGGGCTCGGCGTGCTGCTCATCACCCACTACACGCGCATCCTCCGCTACATCACGCCGGACTTCGTGCACGTGTTCGTCGCGGGCAAGGTCGCGGAGCAGGGCGGTCCGGAGCTGGCCGAGCGTCTCGAGAACGAGGGCTACGACCGCTACGTGCAGGCCGCTGCGGCCACGGCGGAGTGACGATGATCACGACACTCGCCCCCGAGAAGTTCGACGAGGTCGTCGAGGGCCTGAAGGAGGTCCAGGACCCGGAGCTCGGCGTGAACATCGTCGACCTCGGGCTCATCTACGACCTCGCCTGGGACGACGAAGCGAGCGCCCTCATCATCAGCATGACGCTGACGAGTGCGGGGTGCCCGTTGACCGACGTCATCGAGAACGACACGGCCAACGCCCTCGACGGCATCGTCGACGCCTTCCGGATCAACTGGGTCTGGATGCCGCCGTGGGGTCCGGAGCGGATCACCGACGACGGTCGCGAGATGATGCGCGCGCTCGGTTTCTCGATCTAGCCGACCAGCACGCACGACAGGAGGCCCGGTACCGACTGGTACCGGGCCTCCTGTCCGCACGTGGTCCGGAGCGCGATCAGCGGCGGCCGAGCGCCTTCCAGGCGAGGGGCAGCAGGCCTGCGGCGATGAGCGCCTTCGCGATGCCGCCGACGATGAAGGGGTAGAGCCCCGCCGCGAGGACGGACTGCAGGTCGTTCGGAGCACCGAGGGCGCCGAGGGCCACCGCGAGGTAGGGCAGGCCGGTGACGAAGGGGATCGCACTCGCGAGCAGCATGGCCGCCGCGGCGCGACCGACCCGGCGGTCCCAGTTGCGGCGCGCGAGCCACCCGATGAGGCCGGCCGCGGGGATGAAGCCGATGACGTACCCGAAGCTCGGCAGGGTGAGGGCCTGCAGGCCGCCCTGGGCATCGGCGAAGAACGGCGCACCGGCGAGCCCGGCGATCGCGTAGACGAGCATCGAGAGCACACCGCGGCGGGCTCCGAGGGTCGCACCGACGAGGACGACGGCCAGGGTCTGCCCCGTGACGGGGACCGGCCACATCGGCACCTCGACCTGCGCGAGCGCGGCGGTGAACAGCGCGCCGCCCGCGACGAGCGCGGCGTCGGTGGCGAGGCCGTGCGTGCGCAGACGGTCTGCGAGGACTGCGCGGGGAGCGAACCCGGTGGCGTTCGTCATGGATTCTCCTAGAATGGACTGCTGGTCCGTTTCGGACCATCGGTCCCGTCAGCGTAGCGGTGCACCTCCCGCACACACCGTTGTGCACATCCACCAACTGATTGGACGACCTCTGTGCTTGCCGTGCACGACCTCGAGATCCGCGTCGGGGCTCGCCTCCTGATGGAGAACGTGTCCTTCCGCGTCGAGCGGGGGGACAAGATCGGCCTCGTCGGCCGCAACGGCGCCGGCAAGACCACGATGACCAAGGCGCTGGCGGGGGAGACCGCCCCGACCGACGGCAAGATCGACCGCTCCGGCGAGATCGGCTACCTGCCGCAGGACCCTCGGTCCGGCAACCCGGAGGACACGGCGCGGAAGCGTATCCTCGATGCCCGCGGTCTCGGCGAGCTCGTCGACGGGATCCGCAAGGCGACGATCGACATGGCCAGTGAGGACGCGGCGGTCGCCGAGAAGGCGATGAAGCGCTACTCGCGACTCGACGACGAGTTCAACGCCCTGGGCGGGTACGCAGCCGAGGCGGAAGCGGCGTCGATCGCCTCGAACCTGAAGCTGCCGGACCGCATCCTCGACCAGCAGCTGAAGACGCTGTCCGGTGGGCAGCGCCGCCGCATCGAGCTCGCGCGCATCCTGTTCTCCGACGCGGACACGATGATCCTCGACGAGCCGACCAACCACCTCGACGCGGACTCGGTCGTCTGGCTGCGTGAGCACCTCAAGACCTACCCCGGCGGCGTCATCGTCATCTCGCACGACGTCGAGCTCGTCGAAGAGGTCGTCAACCGCGTGTTCTACCTGGACGCCAACCGCCAGACCATCGACATCTACAACATGGGCTGGAAGCTGTACCAGCGGCAGCGCGTCGCCGACGAGGAGCGTCGCCGCAAGGAGCGCGCCGGTGCCGAGAAGAAGGCAGCGACGCTCAAGGACCAGGCCGCCCGCTTCGGTGCGAAGGCGTCGAAGGCGGCGGCAGCGCACCAGATGGTCGCTCGTGCCGAGAAGCTGCTCGCCGGTCTCGAGGACGAGCGCGTCGCAGACCGGGTGGCCAAGATCCGGTTCCCCACGCCGGCTCCGTGCGGCCGGACGCCGCTGATGGCCGAGGGGCTGTCGAAGTCCTACGGGTCGCTGGAGATCTTCGCGGGTGTCGACCTGGCGATCGACCGCGGTTCGCGCGTGGTCATCCTGGGCTTCAACGGCGCCGGCAAGACCACCCTCCTGCGCATCCTGGCCGGCGCGGACCAGCCGGACACGGGGCAGATCCAGCCCGGCCACGGCCTGCGCATCGGCTACTACGCCCAGGAGCACGAGAACATCGACGTCAACCGCACGGTGATCGAGAACATGGTCTCCGCGTCGACCGACCTCAACGAGACCGAGGCCCGTCGGGTGCTCGGCTCGTTCCTGTTCACGGGTGACGACGGCTACAAGAAGGCCGGCGTGCTCTCCGGCGGCGAGAAGACCCGCCTGTCGCTCGCGATGATCGTGGTCTCGGGCGCGAACGTGCTGCTGCTCGACGAGCCGACGAACAACCTCGACCCGGCGTCGCGCGAGGAGATCCTGGGTGCCCTGGCCGGCTTCGAGGGCGCCGTCGTCCTCGTGTCGCACGACGCCGGCGCGGTGGAGGCGCTCAACCCGGAGCGTGTCCTGCTGCTCCCGGACGGCACCGAGGACCACTGGAACAAGGAGTACGCGGAGCTCATCGAGCTCGCGTAGTGGCGCGGCGGATGCGCGGCCGAGCGCGGTGACCGGCCGGCTCAGCGCCGCGACTCGAGGAGCTCGTCCTCGATCTCGGCGTCCGACTTCGGCTTCGTCTCCTTGCGACGCTGCCGGTCGAGCGCGCGTTCCCGCTCCTCGGGGTCGTCCTGGTTGAGGTTCCGGTACTCCTGCAGCATGACGTAGCCGAGGAAGCCGAACCCGCCGACCGCGAACAGGAACCACTGGATGAAGTAGCTGAAGTGCAGGCCGGTGTCGGCGCTCGGGCGTTCCCACCCGAGCGGTCGGGCCTCGGCCGGCGCCGGGGACTCGCTGTCGAGCTGCCCGTAGGCACCGGTCCAGATGGGGTGTCCCGCCTTGTCCGCGACGTCGGCGAGCGTGACCGACTGCACCTGGTCGGAGCCAGCCGGGTCGCTGCGGCCGGGGATGCGTGGCTCGGACTCCTGCAACCGCACGACGACGCTCACGGTCCCGCTCGGCGGAGCGGGAACGTCGTCCGGGCTGTCCTGGCGGTTCCCCGTCGGCACCCAGCCGCGGTCCACGACGAACGCCCGGCCGTCGGCGGTGACGAGCGGGGTGAGCACCTCGAACCCGGGCTGACCGTTGTGCACCCGGTTCCGGACGAGCATCTGGTGGTCGGTGTCGTACCGGCCGGTGACGCTGACCCGGAGCCAGGTGAGGTCCTCGCGCCACGTGTCGGCGCGGGGGAGGACGTCGTCGAGGGGGACCGGAGCGTGGTCGTAGTTCGCGGCGATCTGGGCGTTCTGTCGGACCGCCTCGTTCCGACGGTCCCACTGCCACATGCCGAACAGGGCGCACACGACCGCGAAGGCGACGGCGATCGCGAAGTACCCGAGCCACCGGCGGCTCCGGACGAAGCGCCACCCGACGAACGGCTCGCCCGGTGTCCCGGTGTCGTCGCTGTGGTCGTCCGTGTCCGCGGCGGGACGCGCGGCGGCCCGGCGGAGCCGCTCTGCATGGCGGCGACCGTACCGGGATCCGGGGTCGAAGCCGTCCGTCATCGCCCGTCACCCGCGGCGCGGGCCGCGGTGTCGTCGAGGTCGTCCACGTCCTCGTCGATGCCGGTCACCCGCACGGGGAAGGACCGGGACCGGAGGTAGTCCGCGAGGAAGCCGCGGTGTTCGTCACACGCCGCCCAGATCTTCACCCGGTCGGCAGCGTGGATGCGCGGGTTGCGCCAGTTCACACGCCAGGCCGCCGTCGACGAGCACCCGGCCCGCGAGCAGACCGGCGTCGCCCCGGGCTCGGTGAACAGGTCGAACGTCGCTCCCATCAGCGGCGGCCGCCGTTGCGCGTCGGCCACACCCGTGACCGGTCGCCGTTGCGCTGCCAGTCCTCCTGCGCGCGCTGCGCGGCGTCGCGGAGCCGCTCCTGCTCGGAACGGTACGCCTGGGCGCGGGCTTCTTCCTGCTCGTCGCGGAGGCGGGTGTCAGCGGCGTACAGCTCGACCGCTCCGCCGGGGCGGACGACGTCGCCGCCGGTCCGGTTGCCGGCGTTCGCGAGGACGACGGCCACCCAGGGCACGATCGCTGCCGCGACGATGGGCACGACCGCGATCCAGCTGTGCCAGGCGCTCCAGATGAGCACCGCCGCCACGAAGCAGACGACGCGGAACGCCATCTGCCAGACGTAGCGGGAGAGCCGGTGGGCGCGGTCGATCTCCGGGTTGTCGGGGAGGGTCGTGACGTTCTGCGCGGCCGTCGGGCGCGCGGTGACGTGCTCCGGGGTCGTGCGCTGGAGCTGGATGCGCTGCGTGCTCTGCGTCTTGCGGTTCATGCGGTGGGGTCTCCGTCTGCCGGCCTCCAGTTTACGCCCGGGGTACGACAACGGCGGGCCCGTGCGGGGACCGGCCGTTCGCCCGGAGCGCACCGCTAGGCTCGTGCGGGCGTGTCCGGGCCCGGCGTCCGCGACCGCCATCGACCACCAGCGAACGGAGCGCCCATGACCACCCCCCGTACCGTCCTCATCACCGGCGGCAACCGCGGCATCGGCCACGCGCTCGCGGTCCGGTTCGTCGCCGCGGGGCACCGCGTCGCGGTCACGTCGCGGAACGGCCAGGGCGGCCCCGAGGGTGCGCTCACCGTGCAGGCGGACATCACCGACACCGCATCGGTCGACCGGGCCTTCACCGAGGTCGAGGCCGCGCTCGGCCCGGTCGAGGTGCTCGTCGCGAACGCCGGCATCACGAACGACCAGCTCCTGCTCCGCATGTCGGAGGAGGACTTCACGAGCGTGGTCGACACGAACCTCACCGGGACCTTCCGCGTGGTCAAGCGCGCGACGAAGGGGATGATGAAGGCGAAGTTCGGCCGGATCGTCCTCATGTCGAGCGTCGTCGGCGCCTACGGTCAGATCGGGCAGGTCAACTACGCGTCGTCGAAGGCCGCCCTGGTCGGCATGGCCCGCTCCATCACGCGCGAGCTCGGGTCACGCGGCATCACCGCGAACGTCGTCGCTCCCGGGTTCATCCAGACGGACATGACCGCTGCCCTCTCGGAGGAGCTGCAGGCCGAGTTCAAGAAGGCGATCCCGGCCGCGCGCTACGGCAGCGTGGACGACGTCGCGGACGCGACGCTGTTCCTGGCCGGCGACGGTGCCGGCTACATCTCGGGCGCGGTCATCCCGGTCGACGGCGGCCTCGGCATGGGCCACTGACGGGCTGCGCCTCCGGGTCCGTCCCTGGCTGCGGCTCCGGGTCCATCCCGGGCAGCGCCTGTGGCCGCCCGTCCGGCTGACCGGTGGTCGGCGCAGGCAGCGCGCCGCGCGGCGACGCCCCGGTGGCTGGCCTCAGCCGCGCAGGCCGAGCGCCGCGAGGACGACTGACAGGTCGCGGTCGACCACGGCCACGTCGGCCTCGGCGCGGACCCGGGGCTTCGCGTCGAACGCGACGGCGAGCCCCGCGACGGCCATCATCCCGAGGTCGTTCGCGCCGTCGCCCACCGCCACCGTGCGTGCCGGGTCGACCCCGTCCGCCGCGCCCCAGGCGAGCAGCGAGTCCGCCTTCGCCCGTGCGTCGACGACGGCCCCGAGCACCTGGCCGGTCAGCACGCCGTCGCGCACCTCGAGGCGGTTCGCCCGGCAGTGGTCCAGCCCGAGTGCGTCGGCGAACGGGTCGAGGACCTCGTGGAACCCGCCCGACACGACGCCGACCGTCCCACCGGCGGCGTGGACGCCCTCGACGAGCTCGCGCGCACCGTCCGTGACCCGGACGGCCTGCTGCGCCTCGGCGAACACCCCGACCGGGAGGCCCGCCAGCGTCGCGACCCGCTCCCGGAGGCTCGCCGCGAAGTCGATCTCGCCGCGCATGGCCCGCTCCGTGACAGCCTGGACACGTGGCCGGGTCCCGGCGGCGTCGGCGAGGAGTTCGATGACCTCGTCCTCGAGCAGGGTGGAGTCGGCATCGAGGACGACGAGGAAGCGCGGCACCCGACCACGCTACCGGGACGCCCGGTCGTGTGACGGTGGCCGGCGTCACGGCCGACGACGAGGACCCCGCCACCCGGAGCGGGCGACGGGGTCCTCGTCGGGTCGGACGGTGGCTCAGGCCTCGACGCGGACGCCCTTGCCGACGACGGTGATCCCGGAGTCGGTCACGGTGAACCCGCGGGCCTCGTCGGCCTCGCGGTCGAGACCAACCGAGGCACCGGGGGCGAGGACGACGTCCTTGTCGAGGATCGCGCGGTTCACCACGGCACCCGCCCCGATGGTCGCCCGTTCGAAGACGATCGAGTCGAGGACCCGCGCCTGCGAGTCGATGGTCGCCCACGGGCCGATGACGCTGCGTTCGACCTGGGCGCCGGAGAGCAGGCACCCGAGGGAGACGATCGAGTCGACCGTCGCGCCGGTGTTGCCGTTCGCGTCGCGCACGAACTTGGCCGGGGGCAGGTTCGTCTGCTGGTTGAAGATCGGCCAGTCCTGGTTGTACAGGTTGAAGACGGGCACGGGTGCGATGAGGTCCATGTGCGCGTCGAAGAACGAGTCGATCGTGCCCACGTCCCGCCAGTAGTACTTGTCGCGATCGTTCGACCCGGGCACCTCGTTGCGCTGCAGGTCGTAGACGCCGGCGTCGCCGCGCGCGACGAAGTCCGGGATGATGTCGCCACCCATGTCGTGGTTCGACGTCTCGATCTGGCCGTCCCGCAGGACCGCGTCGACGAGGGCGTCGGCGTCGAACACGTAGTTGCCCATCGACGCGAGCACCTCGCCCGGGGAGTCCGGCAGGCCGGTGGCGTCCTTCGGCTTCTCGAGGAAGGCCTCGATGCGGGTCGGGTCCGCGTCGTCGACCTTGATGACGCCGAACTGGTCGGCGAGCTCGATCGGCTGCCGGATCGCGGCGACGGTGGCGCTGCGACCGGAGGCGATGTGGGCCTCCACCATCTGTGAGAAGTCCATCCGGTACACGTGGTCGGCGCCGACCACGACGACGATGTCGGGCCGCTCGTCGCGCATCAGGTTGAGGGACTGCAGGATCGCGTCGGCCGAGCCGGCGAACCAGCGCTTGCCGAGCCGCTGCTGCGCGGGGACCGAGGCCACGTAGGAGCCGAGCAGCCCCTCCATGCGCCAGGTCTGCGAGACGTGCCGGTCCAGTGAGTGCGACTTGTACTGCGTCAGGACGACGATGCGCTGGAGCCCGGAGTTGACCAGGTTCGACAGCGCGAAGTCCACGAGGCGGAAGTTCCCACCGAACGGCACGGCCGGCTTCGCACGGTCCGCGGTGAGCGGCATGAGTCGTTTGCCCTCGCCACCGGCGAGGACGATGCCGAATACCTTCTTCGTTGCCATGTCGTTCACAGTAGGCGTCAGCACTGGGAAACCGTTACCGTGAACGCGTGCGAGTCGATCTACTGACCAGGGAGTATCCGCCAGAGGTGTACGGCGGAGCCGGTGTCCACGTTGCCCAGCTGACCGCGGCGCTGCGGTCCGGGACGGACACCGACGTCCGTGTCCGGGCGTTCGGCGGGTTCCGCGACGAGGAGGGCGTGTGGGCGTACCGCACCCCTGCAGGGCTCGAACAGGCGAACGGCGCGCTCCAGGCGCTCGGCACCGACGTGCAGATCGCGGCGGACGTCGAGGGTGCCGACCTCGTGCACTCCCACACCTGGTACGCGAACTCCGCGGGCCGGTTGGCGCAGTTGACGCACGGCATCCCGCACGTCGTGACCGCGCACAGCCTGGAGCCGCTCCGACCGTGGAAGGCCGAGCAGCTCGGCGGCGGGTACCGCCTGTCGAGCTGGATGGAGCGCGAGGCGTTCACGAACGCCGACGGCGTCGTCGCGGTGTCGAAGGCGATGCGCGCGGACATCCTCCGCTCGTACCCGTCGATCGACCCGGACCGCGTCAAGGTCGTCTACAACGGCATCGACATCGACGACTGGAAGCCCGAACGCGACGACGACGCCGTCCGCGCGCTCGGCATCGACCCGGACCGCCCGAGCGTCGTCTTCGTCGGCCGCATCACCCGGCAGAAGGGCCTGCCGTACCTGCTCCGCGCGGTGGCCTCGCTGCCCGAGGACGTCCAGGTCGTGCTCTGTGCCGGCGCGCCCGACACACCCGAGATCCTCGCCGAGGTCACCGGACTCGTCGAGGACCTCCGGACCCGTCGCAGCGGCGTCGTCTGGATCGACCGGATGCTCGAGCACCGCGAGATCGTGCACGTGCTGTCGAGCGCGACGGTGTTCGTCTGCCCGTCGATCTACGAACCGCTCGGGATCGTCAACCTCGAGGCCATGGCATGCGGCATCCCCGTCGTCGGCACGAAGACCGGCGGGATCCCCGAGGTCGTCGCCGACGGGCTGACCGGTCGGATCGTGCCGATCGACCAGGCGACCGACGGCACCGGCACCCCGACCGACCCGGATCGGTACGTCGCCGACCTCGCCGCGACCCTCAACGAGGTGCTCGGCGACCTCGGGCTCGCGAAGCTCATGGGCCGCGCCGGTCGCCTGCGGGTCGAGAGCGAGTTCACCTGGGGCGCCATCGCCACGAAGACGCGCGCGGTCTACGACCAGGTCCTCGCCGGTCGCTGACGCGCCGGCCTGGAGGCCCGGTGCCGGTCCCCGTGACCGGCACCGGGCCTCCCGTCCGTCGCGGCTCCTGCCCGTCGAGCGCGGCGCTGACGGGGGAGCGGAGCCCGCTCGCGTAGGCTGGGTGCATGCCCTCGGTCGTGCGCTTGTCAGACGTCTCCGTGGTCCGCAACGGGGCCACCATCCTCGACGGGATCTCGTGGGAGGTGCGGGACGACGAGCGCTGGGTGGTGCTCGGTGCGAACGGTGCCGGCAAGACCACGCTGCTGCAGGTCGCCGGCGCGCAGACCTTCCCGACGTCGGGTGACGTCGAGGTCCTCGGCACCGAGCTCGGCGGCGCCGACCTGTTCGACCTCCGCCCGCGGATCGGCTTCGCGTCGACCGCCCTGGCGCGCCGGATCCCGGTGACCGAGAAGGTCATCGACGTCGTGCTCACCGCCGCGTACTCGGTCACGGGCCGCTGGAACGAGGAGTACGAGGAGCTCGACGTCCGTCGTGCGCAGCGCGTGCTCGAGGAGTGGGGCCTCGGCGCCTTCACCGACCGGACCTTCGGCGAGCTGAGCGACGGCGAGCAGAAGCGGGTGCAGATCGCCCGCGCCGTGATGACCGATCCCGAGGTGCTGTTCCTCGACGAGCCGGCCGCCTCGCTCGACCTCGGGGCCCGCGAGAGCCTCGTGCGCACCCTCGGCGGCTACGCGCAGAGCGAGGACTCCCCGGCGATCGTCATCGTCACCCACCACGTCGAGGAGATCCCGGCGGGCTTCACGCACGCCCTGGTCCTGTCGGACGGTCGCGTGCAGGCCGCGGGCCCGATCGACGAGGTCCTGACCGCCGAGACGCTGACCACCGCGTTCGGCGTCGAGCTCACCGTCTCGAAGGACGCCGGGCGCTGGACCGCCCGCGCGGTCTGACACACCCGACGGCGGCGCTCCCGATCCGTCCCGCGTTCTGGTAACGTGGACGGCTGGCGTCCGCCAACGACTTCCCATCTTCCGTCATCGCGATCCACCGAGGAATCCCCATGAAGACCGACACCCACCCCGAGTACCGCGCCATCGTCTTCCGTGACCTGGCTTCCGGTGAGACGTTCCTGACGCGTTCGACCGCGAACAGCGACAAGACCATCGAGCTCGACGGTGCGACCTACCCGGTCATCGACGTCGAGATCTCGTCCGCTTCGCACCCGTTCTACACGGGCAAGCAGCGCATCCTCGACTCGGCCGGCCGCGTCGAGAAGTTCAACCAGCGCTTCAAGGGCTTCAGCAAGTAAGCAGCCTCCCAGCGCCGGACGGGCGGTCCTCCTCAGGGAGGGCCGCCCGTTCGTCGTCCGGGGCGGACACAGCAGGGGCTGACGCAGCAGAGGCGGACGCGGACGGACGCGGCCTCAGACGGACGCCGGCACGTCCGCCACCGCCGCAGCCGCGAGCCCGATGAGCTCCTCGCCCGCGAGCACCCCCTGCGCCGCGGTGACGACGAGGTTCGGAGCCGACCAACCGACGGCGTGCAGTTCGCCGTGTGCGGGGCGGATCGCGACGTCCGCCCAGGCGAGCATCTCCCGGTCGAGCAGCGAGTCCCCGGCGGCGACGGTCCGGGTCGCACCGATCCGCTCGGCGACGGCCGCCAGGGCTCGTTCCTTCCGGATCGGCGCCGGGACCGCGTAGAGCTTCCGGCCCTGCACGGACACCCGCCAGCCCAGCCCGGCGAGGTCGGCGGCGAACGACTCGACCGCCGCGTCCGGCAGCTCCGAGCGCTCGACGATGGCGTACACGAACACGTCCTCGGCGCGACGGGTGCGGAGGACCGCCCCGGTCGGCAGATCGGTCGCGAGGCGCTGCTCGACCTCCGGCAGCGGCGCCGACGTCGCTGCCATCTCCTCGCGGAGCGTCTCGGTCCACGCCGGGTCCGGCTCGCCGTCGTGCAGGACGACCGCACCGTTCGTGGTCACCGCCCAGCCCGTGGGCGGCAGCGGCAGGCGGATCCGCCGGTACTGTGCGACCGTCCGGGTGGTCACCGGCACGACGACGGCGGCTGCGGCGAGGTCCGCCAGGGCACGCTCCGCCGCGCGGGTCATGAAGGACAGCGGCAGGCCCTGGTACACCTCGGTGACGATGAGGGAGGGTGCCGCCTCGTCCGGACCGTCGAGCATCAGCGCGGCGGACGAGTAGACCACGGTGCGGTCGAGGTCGAACCCGACGAGGGCGGTCATGCGTCGGCTCCCGCGGTCGTGGCGGCGGACCCGGTCACGCGGCTGCCGAGCGGGTGGATGAGCCCGACGCAGCTGTAGGACAGGTCGGGCCGGGTCACGACCGGGACGCCGCGCTCCCGGGCGAGGGCGACGACGTGCGCGATGTCGACGTCGTCGGGATCGCGCACGAGCACCTGCCACGGCACCCGCCGGAGCAGGACGCGGGTGGTCTCGCCGACGCCGGGCTTGACGAGGTGCAGGTCCTCGATGCCGTACTCGGCGCCGATCGCCTCGACCGTCCGCATGCCGCGCCAGTCGACGGCACGGGTCGTCGGTCCGCCGTCCGCGGCCACGGCCGCGTCCACCCGGGAGCGGACCGCCGCGAACCGGGCGGCGATCGTCGCGACGAAGGACCGGGAACGGTCACGGCCGGCGAGCTCGCGGTACTGCTTCGCACCGTGCAGCGTCCCCTCGGGCGTCCAGGACCGGTTGAACACGGTCCGGGACACCAGTCCGGAGACCGTCGAGTTGAGACACGCGGAGGGCACGAGGTAGTCGTCACGGGTCCCGTGCAGCGGGGTGCACCCGGCCGGGTCGGCGAGGACGGCCAGCTCGTCGCCGAACTGCACGCCGTCGGTCGCCGCGAACCGGTCGAGCGCGTCCGTGAGTTCGCGCGTGATGGCGCCCTTCCCGGTCCACCCGTCGACGAAGACGACCTGCGCCGGGTCGTGGTGCGCCGCGAGCCAGCGGAGCGCGGTCTCGTCGATGCCGACCCCGCGGACGATGCTCGCCGTGTAGTGCTGGAGCCGGACACCGCGCTGTTCTGCGGCCCACCGGCGCATGAGGATCCCGACCGGGGTGCCGGCGCGCGCGAGGGACACGAGCACGGCGTGCGGCCGGTCGCGGAGCACGAGGTCGGTGACGATGCCGACCGCTTCCGCGATGCGGTCGGCCGAGCGGTCGAGGGCGTCGCGGTACAGCTCCTCGTACGCCTCGGTCGGCACGTACTCGACCGGCAACGACTCGGCGTAGTTCGCGCCCTCGAGCTGGATCGCACGCTCCCGGTCGGCGGTGTCCGCCTCGAGGGCGGCGTCCGCCAGGTCCTGCAGCAGCCAGGTGACGTCGTCGGGCTCGTAGGAGCCGAAGGACGGCCCGGTGAGCGGGCGGGGAGGTGTCCCACCGTCGCGCTGCGCTCGGTCGTCGGCGTCCGCGAGCGCGCTCGTCACGAGCACGACGCGGCGGGTCACGGCGGCGAGGGCCGGGAGCAGCCCGTCCGGACCCTCCAACCGGGCCGGGTCGGTGCCCGGCTCCGGCACCACGACGACCGCGTCGAACCCGCGCACGTTGTACGCACAGCGCTCACCGGGACCGTCGACGGTGTCGTCGTGCGAGCGGTGGCGGATCCCGGACCGGATGGGCCACGCGGGGTCGTCGAGGACGGCGACGGGGGAGCGGGTGCTCGTGGAGGACAGGACGTCGGCACCCGTCCGACGGCGGAGGGCATCGGCCACCGCGAGCGGGGTCGCCATGTGCTCCTCGGTGCCGAGCACGAGGACCCGGCCCGGCGCCTCGCCGAGGACGGTCGCGAGATCGGCGGCGGTGCCCTCGACGTCGGTGCGCGGGGTGCGGACGCGGGACGCGGGCGTGCCGGTCCGGTCGACCGCGGTGGGTGCGGCGGTCACCACGGTGACCGCGTCGGGACGGGAGGCGCGTGCCGGGTCCGGGACGGGCCTCCCGTCCGCGGTCCCGCCGCCGTCCGGCGCGACGTCGTGGCCCTCCGGGCTGCCGGCGTCGAGCGGACCGGGTGCGCCGAGCGGGGTGGCGCGGGCCGCGACGACCTCCGCGGCCGTCGCGGGGAGGTCCGCGGGGAGCGTCACGTGCCCGCGACCGAGCGCGACCACGGCCACGGGGGCCCCGAGTTCGACGGCGAGGGCCTCGGTCGCGGCGACGTCGGCGTCGGAGCGGAGGTCGACGAGTGCGGCCACCACCCACTGCCGCTGCGGTGCGAGGGCGTGCAGGGCGCGGATGGTGGCGCGCGCCGTCGCACCCGTGCTGAGCTCGTCGTCGACGAGGACGACCGTGCCGTCGGTCGGCAACCAGTCGTCGTGCGCCGGGAGCAGCCGGTGCGCGGTGGCGTGCGAGTGCGCCTCGTCGAAGCCCGCTGCCGCGGCCACACCGGGGAGCTCGTGTCGGGTGGAGTGCAGGGTCGCGGCACCGAGCGACTCGGCGACCATGGCGCCGAGCGCGGTCGCGGTCTCCGCGAAGCCGAGGACCAGGGCCTCGGGGTGGGCCGGACGGGAGGCCGCGAGGTCCGTCCGCAGCGTCGTCGCGGTCCGGTGGAGCGCGTCGTGTGCTGCGGCGTCGCCCGCCGAGGCCTGCGCGTCGAGCACCGCGCGGAAGCGGCCCGCGGCGCCGGCGTCGAAGCGCGCGCCGCCGTCGAGCACGTCGGCCACGCGTGCGCCGAGCGCCTCGCCGGCCAGGAGCGCGACCGCCGGCACCGTCGGGACGTGCTTCGCGAGCACCGTCGAGACGAGCAGGTGCGCCCGCTTCGGGTTGCGGCGGAGCGCGAGCCGCACGAGCGACGACAGCGGGACGGTCGTGTCGCCCGGGGCCGTCCGGTCGTCGACGAGCTCGACACCGAGGTCGGCGGGGGTCGGCAGCGTGGTCGTGGTCACGGGAGGCTCCGCTCGAGCAGGTCGACGTAGGTCACGTCCGGGGTGGTCACACCGAACGCCCGGGCCCGCAGCATGGTGCGTTCCGCCCAGGCGTGGTGCGGCTTCATCTCGTTCATCTTGTTGCCGTACCGCGACGCGGCGACCCCGCCCGAGGCGTTCGCGAGCACGTCCGATGCGTCGGAGAACTCCTCGTCGCTGACCACCGACATGGCGTGCACGAGCGGCACGTGCCGCGGGTGGATGACGGTCTTGCCGGTGAGACCGTTCGCCTGGTCGAGGGTGACCTCGCGGAGGAGCCCGTCGAACCCCTCGAGGAGCAGCTGCCGGCGGAGCGCCAGGTCGCCGGCCTCCTGGAACGGCGACGCCCGGAGCTGCGTGCGGAACACGCGGTCGGAGTCCGGGTAGTGCTCCCACACCGGCCCGGCGACGACGAAGCCGTCCCGTGCGCGGCCGAGGACGTTCACCACGTCGCCGATCACGGACGCGAGCACCTGCACGTCGTACACGGTCAGGTGCGAGGGGCGCCGGAGGCCGTACACGCTCGACAGGTCGGTGGCGCCGATGCGCACGGCGAGCACGTCCCGGCGGCGGGCGAGCAGGAGGTCGTGCACGTCGGCGAGGGCGTCCGTCCGGGACTCGCGGTGCATGATCGCCGGCGACTCCAGGATCGGCATGACGAGCAACCGACGGTCGGACCCGCGCCCGGCGTTCGCGGCGTCGAGCACGTCGAACCACCGGGCTCCGACGCCGTCGCTGTTCTCGAACTTCGGCAGGACGATGCCGCTGAGCATGTCGAGCGCACGGTGGCCGAGCCGGTCCACGAGCCGGGTGAGGTGTTCGGGTGTCCGGACGCGCAGGAACAGCTGCGGCAGCGTGGCCGGGTCGGCGTCCTCGGTCAGGGTCCGGAGTGCCGCCTCCACGTTCGCCTCGGCGCGCGGCAGGTCGTCGTCGCCGACGGAGTCCTCGAGGCAGAGCACGATCGACCCGGCACCGAGCTCGGTCTGCCGGCGGACGTCGCGGACGAGGTCGGGGCGGATCCCCGGCGTGTACAGCGTCGCACCGAGGGCCACCGCGCGGAGGTCCTGGTCGCTGTCCCGGGTGACGTCCTCGGGCGGGCGGAGGAACAGCTGTTCCTGGCCGGGAACGGCGGCGAAGTGGCGCACGGATCAGACTCCGACTGTCGGGGCGGACAGGACGAACCCGAACGCGGCGAAGACGTCCCCGTCGTGGGACGCCCGGGGGAACGGCTCGGCGCGGAGCTCGAGTTCACCGTCGATGACGGAGAGCGCCAGGATCACCGTGGTGTCCGCGTCGCCGGGGTCGACGGCCAGGGTCGTGCCGTCGTGCAGGGCCACGACGAGACGCTCCTGCCCCCGGCACATCACGAGGGCACGCCGGAGATCGCGGACGTGCCGGAGGGAGACGAGGACGTCGCGCCCGTCGTACCCGACGAGCGGTCGGTTGCCGGACGTCTGCACAGCCCGTCCGGCGGTGGCGCCGTCCACCGTGGTGGCGCCGACGACGCGGTCGACGGACTCCCAGGCGACGCTCGTGGACCCGGTGATGCGCAGCGCCCCCACGGCGGACCGACGACGGTCGATGCGGGCGACGGGCTCGTCCGGTCCGAGGACGCGGACGTCACGGGGGTCCGGTGCCGGGAAGGGACGGATCCGGGAGGCGCGCTCGGCCAGGCGACGGGCGACACGGTCCGAGCGGGTCGTACCGGACACCGGGGTGGAGGCGTGCGTGGAGCGGGTCGACGGGGCGGCCGTCGTCGCCGAACCGGGGACCGAGTGGCCGGTCGTCGGCGGGGCGGAAGCCGCGTGCCCCCCACCGGACGTCGGTGCCGGTCGGCCGAAGGACAGGCTGAGCCCGGAACCGGAACCGCTCGCCTGCGACTGCCCGCTCGACGCCGGGGACACGTGTGGCGGCGGGGCCGGCGGCCGTCCGACGGGAGAGCCGGTGCCCGCGGTGCCGAGAGCGGGCGACGCATGCGACGCACCAGGCGTTGCGGCGCCGGGACGGGCCTCCTGGCCGGGCGGGGTGGGACGGACGCGCCGGCGGAGGAACGGGTGCCCTGCCGTCATCGGGAGCGGCCGATGCCGTGGTCGGCGCGCAGCCCCGTCAGCCCCGTCGTGTACCCCTGGCCGACGGCGCGGAACTTCCACTCCGACCGGTGGCGGTACAGCTCGCCGAGGATGACCGCGTCGATCATGTGGTTGCGTTCGGACGGCAGCGGGAAGACGAGGAGTTCCCGACCGTCCGGTGTGCTCACCCGGACGGACATCGAGCGCACCGAGCCGAGGTCCTTCGGTGACCGCGGGTCCGGGTCGAGGTAGACCGCGAAGACGATCTTGTCGACCGTGTCCGGGACCGAGGCGAGGTCGACGTCGATCTCCTCCTGGTCGGACTCGTCGAGGTACCGCACCGAGGCGTCCGCGTTCTCGAGCTGGTTGAAGAACACCAGGTCGTCGTCCGACAGCACCCGTCCGTCGGGCCCGCACACGATCGCGACCGGGACGAGTTCCGCGGACGGGCCGCGGCTCGCGATCTGGTCCCACGAGATGCCGACGACCACGGCCGTGAGCCCGGGGTTCTCAGCCGTGACGGCGGCGTTCGCTCCCGGGACGAGCCGCCCGCTCACGAGTCCGCTCCACGCAGACGCAGACCCTCGTCACCGTCACCGAGGCGGTCCCGGAGGAACCGGCCGTGCGAGGAGAGCTCGGCGATCGCGCCGCTCCTGATCTGTTCGTGCATGTCCTCCACCGTCTCCGCGACGACGTCGAGTTGGCCGGCGAGGGTCGCCGTGGCGGTGCTGTCCGGGGTGCGGTCCGACGGGGGCAGGGACCGGTACGTGCGGACGGGCGTGGGCAGGTAGTCGTCGACGACGGCCTGGAACAGGTACCGCTGCTCCGTCGACGCGCCCCGGGCGATCACGGTGCCGGCGGCGTCGCGCAGCAGGTCCTCCACGTGGCGCACCCGCGAGGACACGACGGTCGGGAGGTCGGCCCCGGCGGCGCGCACGAAGGCACGGAGGTCGTCGAGGCCGGCAGCCGCGGTCGCGTCGTCGGCGGCCCCACCCGACCCGCGGACGTCGATGCGTGCGGCAGCAGCGGCCGCCGCCGACGCGGGTGTCTCGGCATCGGGGTCGGCGACACGGCGGTCCGGGTCGTCGTCGTCGCGGCCGAACAGTGCGCGGAGACGGTCACGCACGGGAGTCGACCGCGGTCGTCATCGCGTGACCGATCGCTGGTCGTCGTCGCCCTGGCGGGCCCGCTCCAGGTACGGCTTCGCGCGCTGGATGCCCGACTCGAGCGCCGAGACCGTCGACGACATGTTCTGCGCGGCCTGCGAGCGGAACGAGTCGATCGCGTCCATGGTCTGGAACACGTTGTCGAACGCCTTCTGCAGCGTCTCGACGCTCACACCGGAGTTCGTCGCCTGCTCGTGGATCCGCGTGGTCTGGTCACGGAGCATCTCGCTGGTCTGCAGGATCATCGCGTTCGTGGTGTTGTTCACCGCGTCGATCTGGTCGAGCACCATCTTCTGGTTCGCGAGGGCCTGCGCCACGACGACGGCCGTGCGGAGCGCCGCGATGGTCGTGGTGCGGGCGCGCTCGACGCCCTTGATGAGTTCCGTGTTGTTCTTCCGCACGAGGTCCATCGCCAAATAGCCCTGTACGGACACGGCGAGCTGCGTCAGGATGTCCTGGTGCCGCTGGCGCACGGGGAAGAGCACGTCGGACTCGAGCTTCTGCGCCTCGTCGACCCGACCGCCGTTCCGCAGGCTCTCGATCTTCGACACGGTGGCCGCGTCGAGGGCCTTCGCGAACACGGCGTACTCGCTCAGCTGCTGCATGGTCTCCCACAGCTGGACCTTCTCATCAGCGAGGGTCGCGTTGTCCTTGCGGAGTTCGTCCTGCCCCGCCATGAGCGACTTGATGATCTTGTCGAGCTGGGTCTGCGCCGACTCGTAGCGCTGGAAGTACTTCGCCAGCTTGTTGCCGCCGGGGATCATGCCGAGGATCTTCCGGCCCGTGCTGAGGTCGGCCTGGTTCGGCGTGAGGTCCTCGACGGTGGAGCGCAGGTCACCGAGGGTCGTCGCGACCTTCACCTGGGCGCCGTCGCCGGTGCGCTTGGCGCCCGCCACCGAGGACTGCGAGCGCTCCAGCATGCGGGACGAGAAGCCGCCCGACCGGGCGATCTCCGAGCTCGCGATGGCGTTGATGCCGTCGACCTTCTCGGTGAACGCCGGCGACCGCGGGTCGAGGCCCGCGACCTCGTCCACGAACTCACGGGCCTGGGCCGCGATCTGCGCCTGACGACCGGCGTCCACCGGCACCATCCCCGGGGCGTCGTCCGGCGTGACGACCTCGGCGGCGTCGGCAGCGCGGAGGACGAGTGCGTCCTGGGACGGGTCGGTGGGCTCCGGCGGAGCGAGCGGTCCGGGCATCGGTGGTCTCCTGTGACGTGGTGGGAGGACGGGGTGGTGCGGAGCGGGCCAGGGTGGTGGCCCGGCGGGTCAGCTGAGGTTGACGCCGAAGTCGGTCGCGACGCCGGCGAGCCCGGACTGGTAGCCCTGGCCGACCGCACGGAACTTCCACTCGGCGCCGTTGCGGTAGATCTCCGAGAAGATCATCGCGGTCTCCGGAGCGGCGTCCTCGGACAGGTCGAAGCGCACGATCTCCGTGCCGTCCTGGTCGAGCACCCGTGAGTACGCGCTGCGCACCTGTCCGAAGTTCTGGCGGCGGGCCTCACCCTGGTCGATCGACACCACGACGACCACGCGGTCGATGTCAGCCGGCAGGCTCTGCAGGTCGATGACGATCTGCTCGTCGTCACCGTCGCCCTGGCCGGTGCGGTTGTCGCCCTTGTGCTCGACGGAACCGTCCGCGCTGCGCGGCTGGTTGTAGAAGATGAAGTCGGCGTCCGAGCGCACCTTGCCGTCGGCGCCGACGAGCAGTGCCGAGGCGTCGAGGTCGAAGGCCTCGCCGGCGGTGGTGCGCGGGTCCCAGCCGAGGCCGACGGTGGCGACGGTGAGTCCCGGGCTCGTCTTGGTGAGGGAGAGGTTGCCGCCCTTGCTGAGGGAGAGTCCGGCCATGATCGGTCCTTTCGGGTTGGAGGGGAGCGTCAGTCGAGCACGACGCCGTAGTCGGTCGCGACGCCGCGGAGTCCGGTGGCGTAGCCCTGGCCGACGGCGCGGAACTTCCACTCGCCGTCGTACCGGTAGATCTCGGCGAAGATCATGCCGGTCTCCGAGGCCGCGTCCTCGGTGAGGTCGAAGCGGACGACCTCGTTGCCGGTCTCGTCGTTCACCACGCGGCAGAACGCACCACGGACCTGCCCGAAGTTCTGGTGCCGGGCGTCGGCCTGGTCGATGGTGACGACGATGACGACGCGCGCGACGTCCGCGGCCACGAGGTCGAGGTCGATGAGGATCTGCTCGTCGTCCCCGTCGCCCTCACCGGTGCGGTTGTCGCCCTGGTGCACCACGGAGCCGTCGACCGACTGCAGCTGGTTGTAGAAGATGAAGTCGTCGTTCGAGCGGACCTTGCCGTTCGCGCCGACGAGCAGGGCAGAAGCGTCGAGGTCGAACTGCTCGCCCGCGGTCGTGCGCGGGTCCCAGCCGAGCCCGATCATCGCCCGGCGCAGGCCCGGGTCGGTCTTGGTCAGCGAGAGGTTGTTGCCCTTCGAGAGCGAGAGGGTCGCCATCGATCGTCCTTCCGTCGGTGCGGTGCTGCGGTGTCCGGGCGGGTCAGAGTGCGGCGGCCGCCGGACCGACGAGGTCCTGCACGGTCCGGCCGTCGGCCCGCTCACCGATCGCGGTGAAGGTCCATCCTGCTCCCGTGCGGGACACCTTCGCCATGACCATCGCGGTGTGCTGCCCGGAGTCGGTGAGCTGGTAGCGGGCGACCTCGGGAGCGCCGGCCGTCGATTCGTCGACCACCCGGCAGAACGCGTTCTGCACGTTGTCGAACGTCTGCCGGCTGTAGCTGCTGATCACGAACACGATCTGCTGGACGGCACCGTGCACCGCGCTGAGGTCGATCCGGATGACCTCGTCGTCGCCGTCACCGTCGCCGGTCAGGTTGTCGCCGGTGTGCTGCGCGGAGCCGTCCTTGCTCCGGAGCTGGTTGAACCACACGTAGTCCACCGGCTGGCCGTCGGCACCGAAGAAGATCGCAGAGGCGTCGAGGTCGACGTCGGCTGCCTTGCGACCGAACAGGCCGCGCTTGGTCGTGACGGCGTCCCACCCGAGACCGAGCCGGACGCGGGTCAGTGCGCTCCCGTCGTTCTTCGTGAGCGAGAGCGCTTGGCCCTTCTGGAGGCTGAGACCCATGGCGGTGAACCCTTCGTCGTGGTTGCGGTGGAGCGGTCGCCCCTGGTGTCAGGAGGCGACGGGGACGTGCTGGTCGGCGGGCTGGTGCTCGCCGGTCTTGTGCTTGTTGCGGACCACCGAGGAGATGAACGCGGCGATGATGAACACGACGCCGATCAGGCCGGTGACCACCTCGTTCACCTCGGTGGTGATCGTGATGAGCAGGATCGCCGCGAGGGCACCGATCGCCCAGTGCGCACCGTGGTCGAGGTACTCGAACTCGTCCAGCGTGCCCTGTCGGACCAGGAAGACGGTGAGAGACCGGACGAACAGGGCACCGATGAGGCCGAGGCCGAGCGCGATGATGATCGGGTCGGCGGTGATCGCGAAGGCGCCGATGACGCCGTCGAACGAGAACGACGCGTCGATGACCTCGAGGTAGAGGAACAGCAGGAACGCGGCCTTGCCGGCGACTGTGCCGACCTTGCGCTTGCCGCTGATCCGGTTCGCCTCGGCCACCATCTCGCCGGTGTTCTCGAACGAGTTGCCGTCGTCCTCCGGGTCGTCGACGTCGAACAGCCCGCCGAGACCCGTCACGAGGAAGTAGGTGACGAGTCCGGCGATCCCGGAGACGAGGACGATCGACTGGTGGTCGCCGGCGGTGGTGCCCGCGATCGCGAGGACCACGAGGGCCACGACGACGTTGACCATCGGGAGCTTGCCGATGAACAGCAGCGGTGCCTCGAGCCACTTCAGCCACAGGATCTCGCGTTCCTCGAACATGAAGTCGAGGAAGATCATGAGGAGGAACATGCCACCGAACGCGGCGATCTGCGGGTGTGCCTCGTGCAGCAGGTACGCGTACGTACCGGGCTCGTCGATCGGGCCCTTCTCGAGCGCGAGCTGGACGGCCTCGACGGGGTTGAGCGACGCCGTGACCCCGACGATCAGCAGCGGGAAGAGCACGCGCATGCCGAAGACGGCGATGACGATGCCCACGGTGAGGAACATCTTCTGCCAGAACGGGTTCATCCGCTCGAGGATCCGGGCGTTGACGACCGCGTTGTCGAAGCTGAGGCTGATCTCGAGCACGCCGAGGATGGCGGTGATGATGACCGCGCTCCACCCGCCGTACACGAGCGCCACGGCCAGGGCGATCACGGTGATGGCCAGGGACCACCCGAAGGTCTTCAGGAACACGTGCGCGGATCTCCCCATGGTGCGTGGTGCGTCGTCAGGGGGACGGCACGGTCGAGCACGCCCCGTTCGGAATGCTACATGCCCGGGACCGAGTGGCGACGGGGCCACCGGCCGTCCGCGGTGAACGTCGGGTCACGCTTCGCCCGCATGTACTCCTGGAACGAGGTCGCCTGCTCCGAGCACCAGGCGACCTGCTTGCGGTGGAGCTCCTCGGCGCTGATCGCGAGGTCGTCGGGGTACTTCGCGGCGATGGCCTGCGCGACCCGTCCGGCGGCGATGGCGTCCGCGCCGGCGTCGTGCGCGTCGTCGAGCCGGACCCCGTAGCACGCCGACGCGGCCTCGAGCGTGCGCTTGCCCTTGCGGTAGGTGTCGAGCGCCTTGTCCATGACGAGCGGGTCGACGACGTTGCCGATCACGGGGGAGGCGATGCCGTGCCGTTTCGCCTCCCGGTCAAGGACGGTGAGGTCGTACGGGGCGTTGTAGATGACCAGGGGGATCCCGCGGGCGAACACGGCCTCGACCGCGGCGACGATCTCGGCGACGACCTCGCCGGCCGGTCGGCCCTCTGCCCGTGCACGTTCGGTCGTGATCCCGTGCACCGCGGACGCCTGCTCCGGGATCGCGACACCGGGGTCGGCGAGCCACGCACCCTCGACGATGGAGCGCCCGGTCATGTCGATCAGCCCGACGTGGGCGGTGACGATGCGGGCGGTCTCGACGTCGATGCCGGTGGTCTCGAGGTCGAAGACGCCCAGCGCGTGCCACCACGGTCGGGTCGTCAGGTCCTGCGGGGGCCGGGTCGACGGGTCGACGGCGGCAGCGGGGGAGGTCACGCGGCCAGGCTAGCCAACCGCACCGACACGGCGGGACCCGCAGGACGGGTCACGGCGCACGCCGGAGGGCTTCCCTAGACTGGCGCGGATGCAACCGCCCGTGCTGTCCCCGTACCAGTCGCTCCTGGCGGCGACCCCCGTCGTGCACCGCGCGGTCCAGGTCGACGGCCGGACCACGCACTACTGGGAGTACGGGCCGGCGGTCGGCGCCGAGGGCCGTGCCCGCAACGCACCTCCGGCGACCGTGCTCGCGGTGCACGGCTTCCGTGGGGACCACCACGGGCTCGAGTCCGTCGCGGCGCACCTCGTGGCCGGGCATCCGTCGGGCGTGCGCGTCATCGTGCCCGACCTGCCCGGCTTCGGCACGTCGGACCCGCTCCCGACCGCGGACCTCGACGCCTACGTCGCCTGGCTCGACGGCTTCCACTCCGCGCTCGGACTCGACGGCGACACCGTCGTCCTCGGGCACTCGTTCGGCTCGATCGTCGTCGCCGCGTCGGTGGCCGCCGGGCTCGACACGCGCCTGCTCGTCCTCGTCAACCCCATCGCCGCCCCGGCCCTTCAGGGTCCACGGGCGATCGGTACGGCCGTCGCGATCGCGTACTACCGGCTCGGCGCCCGGCTGCCCCGCGCGCTCGGCCTCGGGCTGCTGCGCAACCGCGGGATCGTCCGCGCGATGAGCATCGCGATGCTGAAGTCCGCCGACCCGACGGTCCGCCGCTGGGTGCACGACCAGCACGACCGGTACTTCTCGGCGTTCGCGAACCGGACCAGCGTCCTCGAGGCGTTCCGGACCTCGGTCACCTCCGACGTCTCGCAGTTCGCCGACCGGATCGCGGTGCCGGTGCTCATGGTCGCCGCCGAGCGTGACGACATCACGGCCGTGCCGGAGCAGCGTGCCCTCGCGTCGCGACTCCGCGACGCCGAGCTCGTCGTCGTGCCGGAGGTCGGTCACCTCGTGCACTACGAGACGCCGGCCGCGGCGGCCGCGGCGGTCCTGCGCCGGATGGCGGACCCCGCCCCGGGCGCTCCCGGCCGACGGAAGCGGGCGAGCACCCCGCGCCGGGCGAGCGCCACGCGCCGACCGACCGCGCCGGAGGGACCGAACGCTCCCGAGGGACCGACCGGTGGCGCTGCGGACCGCACTCGCCGGACGGGAGGCGACCCCTCGTGACGCGCCTGCGCATCGGCATCGACTGCCGGTACGTCCGGATCGGTCGACACGACGGGATCAGCCGCTTCACCGCGGGGATCGCCGCGCACCTGCCCGACCGACACGACCACGTCCTGCTCGTGTCCGACGAACGCCAGCTGGCCTCGCTGCCCGGGGGAGTGCCGTGGGAACGCATCCCGGCGCCGACCGACCCCGGCGAACCCCTCGTCGCGCGGCACGTCAACCGGCTCGGCCTCGACGCGGTCTTCTCGCCCATGCAGACGATGGGCTCACGCGGGCGCCGGTACGCGCTCGTGCTGACCCTGCACGACCTCATCTACTACCGGAACCGGACGCCACCGCGGGAGTTCGCGTGGCCGCTGCGTCTCGGCTGGCGGGCGTTCCACCTGGCGTGGTGGCCGCAGCGCCTCCTGCTGAACGGGGCCGACGGTGTCGTGACCGTCTCCGGGACGACGGCGGGCCTCATCGCCGAGCACCGTCTCACGACCCGCCCGGTCACCGTCGCGTACAACGCGGCCGACCCGGCCGAGCCACGGGCCGCCGACGGTGGACGGACGAAGTCGCTCGTGTACATGGGCTCGTTCATGCCGTACAAGAACGTCGAGACGCTCGCCGCGGCGCTGCCCCTGCTCGGTCCGGACTGGACGCTGCACTGCATGTCCCGTGTCACCGCCGCCGACCGCACGCGGTTGCAGCGGCTCGCCCCCGCCGGCGCGCTCGTGTTCCACGACGGAGCGACCGACGACGAGTACCTCGCCGTCCTCCGCTCCGCCACGGCGCTCGCGACCGCCTCGTTCGACGAGGGGTTCGGCATCCCGCTCGTCGAGGCGATGGGCGTCGGCACACCGGTCGTCGTCAGCGACGTCCCGATCTTCCGCGAGATCGGCGGCGACGCGGCGGAGTACTTCGACCCGTCGTCACCGTCCGCCGTCGCGGCCGCCGTCCGCCGCCTGGAGGCCCGCTGGGACGCAGCGTCGTCGGCCTCCGTCGCGCAGGCTTCCCGGTTCCGGTGGCAGGACTCCGCCGAGCGCGTTACGCAGGCGGTCGAGCGGGCCGTGGCCGACCGGTCGCGGCGTCGGCGGAGCTGAGGGCGCGGCCGGACCGCTGGCGGCACGCCGGACGGCACGGCGGAGCGGACGGGACGGCGGAGGAGACCGGACGGTCCGACCCGTCAGGGATGACGGGTGCGGACCTGGACGCCCGGGAACACGTCGTCCCCGACCGCCTCGGCAGCGGCGGCGACCGCGGCGAAGCCCACGCCCTGGCCGTGCGTGGTGACGACCACGTCCTGTGCGGCGGGGGCGTCCGACCGACCGTCGGTCGCGTCGGCGAAGACGCAGGTCACCGTGAGCACGCCGCCGATCGCCGCGAGGCCGTCGGCGAGCTCGAGTCGCCGTTGGCTCGTCTCGGGGGAGTCCGAGACCCCGACCCGCACGGCACCGAGGTCGAGCGTCGCCCAGATGCGGACGCCCGAGCCGGAGGAGTCGGCGGACGCGGTGCTCAGGGCGGTCACGAGCGCCCGTCTGTCAGTGGCGGGGAGGTCGGGCTCGGCATGCACCACCGCGGTGACGTCGTAGCCCGCGAACGAGGTCTTCTCCGTCCGGGGCGCGTCCACGGCGGCGACGCCCGGCAGCGCGGCGGCAGCGGTCACGAAGCGGCGCCCGTCCGCGTCGGGCTGCGGGAACACGCCGCCGACCCCACGCTGGACCTGGCCGAGGATGACCCCGAGCACCAGGACGAGGACCGCGGCCACCACGACCACGCCGACGACGACCAGGGTCCCGGCCCGGAGCCGTTCGCCGCCCGTGCGGGTCCGGACGGAGGCCGTGTCCTGCCCGAACGCGGCATCGAGGTCGTCGTCGTCGCCCCACGGATCGCGACGGAGGGCGTCGCCCTCCCGGGAGCGGTCGCCGGCATGCCGTCCACCTGCGTTCACTGCCTCACCTCGCAGCGGCGTCCCGGTCGTCGGGCCGCCGTGCACCGGAGGCTAGTCCGACGCTGCCCGGCACGCTCCCCGGATGGGCGGCGTCAGCCTCGGCGCTCGAGCGGGTTCTGGTACTCGAACGCGTACCGGCCCGGGGCGTCCGACAGGTCGTCGATGGGGTCGTCGGAGCGGACCAGTTCGGCACGGAAGCGCTCGGGGTCCCACCGGAAGGTGTGCACCGACCCGTTGCGGATCGGGACCGTCGACCGCTCGACCGTCCCGGGTGCGGCGGCGTCGACGACGGTCCGGATCACCGCGCCGTGGGTCGCGACGACGACCGCGCCGCCGTCGTAGCGCACGGCGATCTCGGCGAGCGTCTCGGTCACCCGGTCGAGGAGCGCCGCGCGGGACTCGCGCCCGGGGACGGCGTCGTGCGGCCAGCGCTCGGCGATCTCGACGTGGGTCAGACCCTCCGCCTCGCCGTAGGAGCGTTCCCGGAGACCGTCGTACGCCGCCGGGGCGGCCAACCCGAGGTGGTCGGCGATGATCGTCCCGGTCTCGAGGGCCCGGGACAGGGGCGACGAGACGACGGCGTCGAACGACCGGCGTGCCAGGAGCGCGGCGGTCTCGGCCGCCTGCCGTCGCCCGGTGTCGTTGAGGGGCACGTCCGTCGACCCCTGGATGCGCCGTTGCCGGTTCCAGTCGGTCTCGCCGTGTCGGACCAGGCAGAGGAGGGTCGTCACCCGTCGATCATCGCAGACGCGGTGAGCCGGGCCGCGAGCTCGACGAGGGTCTCGGTCGTCCCGGCGTCGAGCTTCACCGCGGCACGACGGTCGCTCCGCGTGGCGCCCCGGTTGACGATGACGACCGGTCGCCTGCGCCGCGTCGCGTGGTCGAGGAGCCGGACGCCGGAGTTCACGGTGAGCGACGACCCGACGACGAGGAGCGCGTCCGCCTCGGCGACGATGGACACGGCCTCACGGAACTTCTCGGCGGGCACGAACTCGCCGAAGAACACCACGTCGGGCTTGAGCACGCCGCCGCACACCGTGCAGTCCGGCACGCGGAACCGCTCGACGTCGGTGATCTCGACGTCCCCGTCCGGCTGCAGCTGCACCGTCCCGGGCTCGTCGATCCAGGGGTTGTCACGGTCGAGCACCGCGGCGAGGTCGGCGCGGGAGAAGACCTGCCCGCACGTCAGGCACACCGCCCGGTCCATCGAGCCGTGCACCTCGACCACCCGACGCGATCCGGCGCGCAGGTGCAGCCCGTCGACGTTCTGGGTGACGATGCCGCTCACCACGCCGGCCTGTTCGAGCTCCGCGAGCGCGCGGTGCCCGTCGTTCGGGCGTGCCGCGGCGAAGGTCCGCCAGCCGAGGTGCGACCCGGCCCAGTAGCGCTGCCGCTTGGCGGGATCGGCGAGGAACTCCTGGAAGGTCATCGGCTTGCGGACCACCCGGCCTGCTCCGCGGTAGTCCGGGATCCCGGAGTCGGTGCTGACACCCGCGCCGGTGAGCACGGCGATGCGCTTGCCCTGCAGGACAGCGACCGCCTGCTCGAACGCGGCAGCGGTCGCACCGGTCGTCGCGGTGTCGTCCGTCGCGCTGTCGTCCCCCGCGGTGTCGTCCGCAGTGCCGTCGCTCGTCGCCATCGTGTCCACGGTACCCTCAACCGCCGAGCGTCCCCGGGCCTTCCCCGTGCGGGCGCCGCCCCGGACCGGGACCCGCGCCGCCGGGCCCGAGCCGGACCACCACCGCCCTCCCGACCGGAACGAGCACCGTGCACCCCGTCCGCATCGACTCCCTCGACGACCCGCGCCTCGACGACTTCGCGCGCCTGACCGACGTCGCGCTCCGACGGGTCACCGAGCCCGAGGGTGGCCTGTACATCGCCGAGTCGAACACCGTCATCGAGCGCGCGGTCCGGGCCGGTCACGTCCCGCGGAGCGTGCTCGTACAGGAGAAGTGGCTCGACAGCGTCCTGCCCCTGGTCGACGGGCACGACGGCCCGGTGTTCGTCGGGTCGGACGCCCTCCTCGAGGAGCTGACCGGCTTCCGGATGCACCGCGGGGCGATCGCCGCGATGCACCGCCCTTCGCTGCCGTCCGTGGCCGACGTCGTCCGCGACGCACGCCTCGTGGTGGTCCTCGAGGACGTCGTCGACCACACGAACGTCGGCGCGGTGTTCCGCAGCGTCGCCGGGCTCGGTGCCGACGCGGTGCTCGTCAGCCCGCGGTGCGCCGACCCCCTGTACCGGCGGAGCGTCCGGGTGAGCATGGGCACCGTGCTGCAGGTGCCGTGGACACGCATCGGGGAGTGGCCGGCGGCGGGCGAGGACCTCCGCGCCCAGGGCTTCCACGTGGCCGCGATGGCGCTCACCGACCGCTCCGTCGACCTGGAGGCCTTCGTCGCGGACGTCCCCGAGCGCGTCGCGCTCGTGATGGGCACGGAGGGCCAGGGCCTGACGCCCGCGGCGGTCGCCGCCGCGGACACCACCGTGCGGATCCCGATGCACCACGGGGTGGACTCGTTGAACGTGGCCGCGGCGAGCGCCGTCGGTCTCTGGGCGGTCGCGCACGCGCAGCGCTCGCGCTGACCGGTGCGGTCCATCGGCCGACCCGACAGGCGACCGGAGGGCCCGAGGCGCCACGCGCCGACGGGGGCGGGTCCCAGGGACGCGCCCCGGGCCTCCAGTACGATCCGGTCTCGTGCCGAACGTCGTCCGCCGCCCCCGCTCCGCGCTCCGGAGGCCCGTGACGCTCGGCGTGGTCGCCGTCCTCCTGCTGGTCGCCGCGTTCCTGGCCGCGGCCGCCCTCGTGCCGTTCGCCCCGGCAACCGCGAGCACCGCGACCTACGAGGCACCCAGGGTGCGCGCGCCGGAGCTCCGGTTCCCGGACTACGGTGCCACCGCTGTCGAGGCCGAGGGGTTCCCGGAGAGTCTCACGACCAGCGGGGACCGGCAGCAGCGGTCGATCGCGAGCATCTCGAAGATCGTGACGGCGCTCGTCGTGCTCGAGGAGAAGCCCCTCCCGGTCGGGAAGCAGGGGCCGTCGGTCCGGTTCACGCCGGCGATGGAGGCGTTGTACGCGGAGTACGCGGCGCTGAACGGTGAGGTCGCCCCGCTGCCGGCCGACGGGCGGATGTCCGAGTACCGGGTGCTGCAGGTGGCGCTCATGGAGTCGGCGAACAACTACGCGGGGTCACTCGCCCTCTGGGCGTTCGGGTCGATGGACGCCTACCGCGCCGCAGCCGCGACGTGGCTCGACGACCACGGGCTGGACGACACCACGATCGTCGAACCGACCGGCCTCGACCCACGGAACCGGTCGACGGCGACCGACCTGGTGGACCTCGGGCAGCTCGCGCTCGCGGAGCCGGTGGTCAAGGAGGTCGTCGGCACGGCGTCGGTGACGGTCCCGGGCGTCGGCGAGATCGAGAACTCGAACAAGCTGCTCGGCATGGACGGTGTCGAGGGGATCAAGACCGGCACCCTCGACGAAGCGGGTGCGTGCCTGCTCTTCGCCGCCACTTACGAGCGTGGCGGCCGACCGGTGACCGTCGTCGGCGCCATGCTCGGCGGGGTCGACCACGACGCGCTCGACGCCGACGTCCGTCGGCTGCTGCACTCGGTCGCGGACGACTTCCACGTGGTGACCCTGACGAACGAGGGACAGACGTTCGGCACGTACACGGCACCGTGGCAGGACGAGGTCGACGCGACCGCGAGCCGGGCGGCGTCCGTCCTGGTGTGGGGGAGCACGACCGTCTCGGCGGAGACGACGCTCGAGCCGGTGACGCTCGGTGCGGCGGGCGAGCGCGTCGGCCGCGTGCGGTTCACCGTCGAGCACCACGACCCGGTCACGGTGCCGCTCGAGCTCGACGGGTCGATCGATGACCCCGGCGTCTGGTGGCGGTGGACGAACCCGTTCCGCGGCGTGGAGCTCGCCCCGGGCGCCCTGGTCGGCTAGCGAGCGGCGCTCGCTCCGGGTCCCGCCCTCGGCCGTGCTCAGTCGCGCCGGGTCACCGGCTGCAGGGTGCTCCGCTTCGCCGTGACGCCGTCACCGGAGGACGTCCCCCGCACGCGTCGCACGACCCAGGGCACGAGGTACTCCTTCGCCCAACCCAGGTCCTCGACCCGCGCCTCCCGCCACGGTCGGGCGGCGAGCGGCTCCGGCACCGACGGTCCGAGTGCGTGCGGGACACCGAGCGTGTCGAGCACGGCGGCCGCGACGGTCGCGTGCCCGAGCGGTGAGTGGTGCAGCCGGTCCGGCGCCCACATCCGCGGGTCCCGGAGGACCCGGAGCGCCCAGAGGTTCGTCACGAGTGCGCCGTGCTTGAGTGCGATGGCGTGCAGGTGCTCGTTGTAGACCGCGGTCTTCCCGCGGACCATGCCGAGCACCGGCGTGGTCCCGACGTCCGGTCCGGTGAAGAGCACCACGGTCGCACCGTCCCGGCGGAGCTGCTCCACCATCCCGTCGTACCGTTCGGCGAGCTCGTCCGGGTCGGAACCGGGACGGATGACGTCGTTCCCGCCCGCGGACACCGTGACGAGGTCCGGTCCGAGGGCGAGCGCCGCCTCCACCTGCTCGTCGACGATCTGCCGGAGCAGGCGCCCCCGCACCGCGAGGTTGGCGTACGCGAAGTCCTCGTCCGTGCCGTCCGCGAGCGCGTCCGCCACGCGGTCGGCCCACCCGCGGTGCCCGCCGACGGACGACGGGTCCGGGTCGCCGATGCCCTCGGTGAAGGAGTCACCGATGGCGACGAACCTGGTCCAGGGATGACGGTCTGACACGCCTGGCGACCGTACTCTCGTCCCATGACCTCGTCCACCCCGCTCGAGCAGCGTCCCTGGTCCGTGCCGGACGAGCTCCTCGCCCGCATCGCCGACCGTGCTCCCCGGTACGACGCGGACAACGCGTTCTGCGTCGAGGACCTCGACGAACTCCGACGGGCCGGCTACCTGCGGATCGGCGTGCCCGTCCGGGACGGAGGCTCGGGGCTGGGTCTCCGGGCGACCGCAGCGGTCCAGCGGACGCTCGCCGAGGCGGCACCGGCGACGGCCCTCGGGCTCGGGATGCACCAGGTGTGGGTGCAGGCCGCCCGCGCCGTGTCCGCCAGGGGCGGGTCGTTCCTCGACACCGTCACCGACGCCGCTGCAGCGGACCGACTCCTCGCGTTCGGCGTGAGCGAGCCCGGCAACGACGCGGTCCTGTTCGACTCGCGCACCGTGGCCGAGCCGGACGGCGCCGGCGGCTACCGCTTCACCGGCACGAAGGTCTCGACGTCCCTGGCGCCCGCGTGGGACGTGCTGAGCGTGTTCGGCAAGGACACGTCCGGCCCGGAGCCCCGGCTCGTGCACGGCTTCGCGCTGCGCGGCGACGGTGGCGTGCGGCACCTCGATGACTGGGACACCCTCGGCATGCGGGCCACGCAGAGCCGGACGACCCTGCTCGAGGGGCTGCACGTCCCAGCCGACCGGATCGTGCGCGTCCTGCCCGTCGGACCCGTCGCCGATCCGCTGGTCTTCGGTGTCTTCGCCGCGTTCGAGCTGCTCGTCGCGTCCGTGTACGTCGGCATCGCCTCGCGTGCGGTGACGCTCGCGGTCGAGCGGGTGGCCGCCCGCACCGCGGCGGACGGGACGGCCCGCTCCGCCGACCCGGACGTTCGTCGTGCCGTGGCCGCGATGCGGGGCGCGACCGACGCCGTGCACCTGCAGGTCGACGCACTGGCGCGCGACGTCGACGACCTGGTGGACTCCGACCGCTGGTTCCCGCTGCTCGTCGGGACGAAGGCCCGTGCCGTGGACACCGCGCAGCACGTGGTGGACGAGGCGATGCGCGTCGTCGGCGGGTCGGCCTTCCGGTCGACCGACGAACTCGCCCGCCTGGCCCGGGACGTCCGCGCCGGCCAGTACCACCCGTCGACACGGGACTCGGCGATGCGGACGATCGCGGCGGCCGAACTCGGTCCGCTGCCGCGGTGAACCGGCAGCTGCGGTGTCGGCGGTCCGTGCGACCATGACCCGGTGAGCAAGCAGGACGGACGCAACCGGATCGTCTCCGACACGCCCGTCGACGACCGCTCTGCGACGGTCCTGCACGTCGACATGGACGCCTTCTTCGCCTCCGTCGAACTGCTCGACCGCCCGGACCTCGTCGGCCTGCCGGTGATCGTCGGGCACGACTCCGACCGCTCCGTCGTCACGGCCGCCACCTACGAGGCCCGCCGGTACGGCATCAACTCGGCGATGCCGATGGCGGTCGCGAAACGGCGGTGTCCCGCCGCCGTCATCGTCGAGCCGCACTTCGAGAAGTACAGCGCCCGCTCCGCGCAGGTCATGCGGATCTTCGACCGCTTCACCCCGCGGGTCGAGCGGCTCGGCATCGACGAGGCGTTCCTGGACGTCGCCGGGGCCCTCCGCCTGTACGGCACGCCGTGGCAGATCGGCGCCGAGATCCGCCGCACCGTGTTCGCCGAGACGGGCCTGCACTGCTCGGTGGGTGCCGCGTCGACGAAGTTCGTCGCGAAGCTCGCCTCGAGCCGCGCCAAGCCGGACGGCCTGCTCGTCGTCCCGCACGCCGACACCGTCGCCTTCCTGCACCCGCAGCCGGTCTCGGCCCTGTGGGGCGTCGGGGGCAAGACGCAGGAGACGCTCGAGCGTCGGGGGATCCACACCGTGCGGGACCTCGCGACGACCCCGCTGCCGTCCCTGGTGTCGCTGCTCGGTCCGGCCGGTGGACAGCGGTTGCACGACCTGGCGTGGGGGCGGGACCCGCGCACGGTGGAGGCCGGGGTCGGTGAGAAGTCGATCGGGCACGAGGTCACGTTCGGCCGTGACCTCACCGAGCGGGACGACGTGGCGCGGGAACTCCTCCGACTCGCCGAGAAGGTCGCGGTCCGGCTCCGACGCGCCGAGGTCCAGGCCCGGACCGTCGCGCTCAAGGTGCGGTACACCGACTTCACGACGCTCACCCGCTCCCGCACCCTCGCCGAGCCGAGCGACGTCGCCAAGCGGATCCACCGGGAGGCCGTCGAGCTGTACGACGTCCTGCACCGTCCGGGCAACCGGATCCGGCTCATCGGCGTCCGCGGCGAGAACCTCGTGCCGGCGGCCGCGAGCAACGCGCTGTGGGACGACGACGCGCCGTGGCGTGAGACCGAGACGACCGTCGACGCGGTCACCGCGCGCTTCGGTGCCGGTGTCCTGCGTCCCGCGTCCCTCGTGCGCGGGTCCGGCGGCGGTCCCGGCCCGAGCACGCCGCGGGCGCCGCACGCCCGGCAGGACTGACACGTGTCGGGCGACCGCGTGCCGGTACACTCGGGTGGAGTGAGCGCAGCGGAGAACATCGAGCACCAGGAACCCGCCGAACTCCCGATCGACGGGCTGTCCGACGACCACCGCCCCACCGGACCGGCGGCGATCGCCGAGGTCGCGGGCAACGCGGCGGCCGAGCACCTGTCGCCCGCCTTCCCCGAACGTGCCGCATGGGGCACCGCCTCGAAGCTCCGCGCCTGGCAGGTCGAAGCGCTCACGAAGTACTTCGAGAAGGAACCGCGCGACTTCCTCGCCGCGGCGACCCCCGGCGCCGGCAAGACCACCTTCGCGCTGCGCCTGGCGACCGAGCTCCTCGCCCGCGGCACCGTCGACCGCCTGGTCGTCGTCGCGCCCACCGAGCACCTGAAGCGGCAGTGGGCCGACGCCGCCGACCGCGTGAACATCCGGCTCGACCCGATGTTCAAGAACGGCGACGGCATGTTCGGCCGGCACTACCAGGGCGTCGCGATCACCTACGCGCAGGTCGGCATGAACCCCGAGGTGCACGAGCGGATCACCGCGGGCGGCAAGACCCTCGTGATCCTCGACGAGGTGCACCACGGCGGCGACGCGCTGACGTGGGGCGACGGCATCCGGCAGGCGTTCACGAAGGCCACGCGCCGACTGTCGCTGTCCGGCACGCCGTTCCGGTCGGACACGGCGCCGATCCCGTTCGTCCAGTACGCCCCGGACGAGCAGGGGGTCCGTACCTCGATCTCGGACTACAACTACGGCTACGGCCGGGCGCTCAAGGACGGCGTCGTCCGCCCGGTGCTGTTCATGGCCTACGCCGGGCAGATGCGCTGGAAGACCCGGATGGGCGACGAGATGGCCGCCTCGCTCGGCGACCCCGTCACGAAGGACATCACCGCGCAGGCCTGGCGCACCGCGCTGTCGCCGGAGGGCGAGTGGATGCCCGCCGTGCTCTCGGCGGCGGACAAGCGCCTCACCGAGGTGCGCCGTGGCGTGCCGGACGCAGGCGGGCTGGTGATCGCGACCGACACCACGACCGCCCGGGCGTACGCGCGGATCCTGCAGCGCATCACGGGGGAGCGGCCGACCGTGGTCCTGTCCGACGAGGCCGCCGGGTCGAGCCGGATCCAGTCCTTCGCCGAGGACACCTCGCGGTGGATGGTCGCCGTCCGGATGGTGTCCGAGGGCGTCGACGTGCCGCGGCTCTGCGTCGGCGTCTACGCCACGAGCGCGAGCACGCCGCTGTTCTTCGCCCAGGTCATCGGCCGCTTCGTGCGCGCCCGACGCCGCGGCGAGACCGCGTCGGTCTTCCTGCCGAGCGTGCCCGGGCTGATGGCGCTGGCCGCCAGCCTCGAGCTGGAGCGCGACCACGCCCTCGACCGCCCGAAGGACGCCGAGGACGGCATGTACAACCCCGAGGACGCCATGGTTGCGGAGGCGAACAAGGAGGACCGGGCCTCCGAGAGCCTGCTCGATGTGCAGCCGTTCGAGGCGCTCGACTCGCAGGCGTCGTTCGACCGGGTCCTCTACGACGGCGGCGAGTTCGGCACCGGCGGCGAGGTCGGGTCGCTCGAGGAACTCGACTTCATCGGCATCCCCGGGCTGCTCGAGCCCGACCAGGTGCGGGACCTCCTCCGCGCCCGGCAGGCGACCCAGGCCAAGCGCTCGAAGGGCCGCGTCCCGAAGGACGGGACGCCCAAGGCGCCCGAGCCGGTGGACCGGCCGATGTACATGACGATCAAGGAGCAGCGGTCGGAACTGCAGCGCCTCGTCTCGATCTGGTCCCGGCACGCGAACGAACCGCACGGGTCGATCCACGCCGAGCTCCGTCGGATCAGCGGTGGTCCGGCCGTCGCGCAGGCGAGCATCGAGCAGATCCAGAAGCGCATCGACATCCTCCGCTCCCGCATCGGCGGGCGACGGTGACCCGCGCGTGATCGAGCCGGTCGACGACGACCGCACCTGGTACGTCAAGCGCGACGCGGACTCCTCACCCGAGGCGATCATCGACCGCTTCGGGGGCGGCTACCGGCTCCGGCGGTTCTCCCTGAACGAGTCCCGTCGCACGCAGCACGGCGTGTACACCGGCCGCGAGGTCGCCGAGACGGCGTGGTGGCGCCTCCGCGACGGCCGCAGCTGACCCGTGGACGATCCGGATCGGGACCGGATCGGCCGCACAGGTGCGGCGCTGATGACGGGGAGGGGCCGGATCGGGTAGACCGGAGGAATGGCAGACTCCATCCCCCACGTCCTCGTCCTCGGCGGCGGCTCGGCCGGCTACACCGCGGTCAAGCAGCTCCAGAAGCACGCCGCCTCGGTGCCCATGCGCATCACCCTCGTGGACCAGAACACGTACTACACGTACCTGCCGTTCCTGCCCGAGGTCGCCGGCGGTCACATCGCCCCGAAGGACGTCACCGTCGAACTCCGACGTGCGCTCCGCAAGACCCGGGTCATCCAGGGCAAGGTCACCGGGATCTCCTCGGCCGACAAGACGGTCTCCGTCGCGACGGCCGGTGGTGACGACCGGTCCTTCGAGTACGACCACCTCGTGGTGGCACTCGGCTCGGTCACCCGTACCTTCCCGACGCCCGGCCTCGACGAGGTCGGCGTCGGCTTCAAGACGGTCGAGGAGGCCGCGTACGTCCGCGCCAAGCTCCTCGACAACATCGCGAAGGCCGCCGCCACGCGCGACGAGGACGAGCGTCGTCGCCTGCTCACGAGCATCTTCATCGGCGGCGGCTACACCGGGGTCGAGGCGATCGGTGAGCTGTTCGACGTCTCCCAGGCCGCGATCGCCACGTACCCGTCGCTCGCCGGCGAACAGCCGCGCTGGGTGCTCATCGACGCCCTCGACCGGGTCGCCCCCGAGGTCGGCCCCGAGCTGTCGAAGTGGACCCTCGAGTCCCTCCGTGCCCGCGGCATCGACGTCCGCCTCAAGACCACCATGCCGAGCTGCGAGGGCGGGATCGTCAAGCTCTCCGACGGTGACGAGTTCGCCACCGGCCTGCTCGTCTGGACGGCCGGCGTCAAGCCGAACCCGCTCCTCGACGCCACCGACCTGCCGCGCGGGCCGAAGGGGCACCTCGCCGCCAACGCGAAGCTCCAGGTCGAGTCCGAGGACACGCACGAGGTCGTCCCGGGCGTCTGGGGCCTCGGCGACGTCGCCCAGGTCCCGGACCTGACGGCCGAGAAGCAGCCGGCGTACTACCCGCCGAACGCCCAGAACGCCGTCCGGCAGGCCGTCGTCGTCGCGGACAACATCGTCGCCTCGATCACGGGCAAGCCCCTCGTGGAGTACCGCCACCCGTCCATCGGAACGGTCGCCTCGTACGGTGTCGCCAAGGGCGCGGCGAACATCAAGGGCATCAAGATGACGAACCTGCTGGCGTGGATGGCGCACCGCTCGTACCACGTGTACGCGATGCCGACGCTGAACCGCAAGGCGCGCATCGTCATCGGCTGGGTGACCGGTGCGGTCTCCGGCCGCGACGCGACGTCCCTCATCAAGGAGACCGACCCGCGGCAGAACTTCGTGGACGCCGCGAAGAGCTAGCACGCGACTGCCTGCAGACGGGAGGCCCGGTACCAGCTGGTACCGGGCCTCCCCTCCGTCCGCGTGGCGGCTGTGCGTCGAACGCGAGCCTGGGCCGCCTCCCATCCGCCGTCCGTCAGCGTGGACGGTACGAGCGAGAGGAGCGCCATGCGCGCCATGACCTACCGCGGCCCCTACCGGGTCCGCGTCGAGGACAAGCCCGACCCCCGGATCGAGCACCCGAACGACGCGGTCATCCGTGTCGAACGTGCCGCGATCTGCGGGTCGGACCTGCACCTGTACCACGGCATGATGCCGGACACCCGCGTCGGCCACACCTTCGGTCACGAGTTCATCGGCGTCGTCGAGGAGGTCGGGTCGTCCGTCGAGACGCTCAGCGTCGGCGACCGGGTGATGGTCCCGTTCCACATCTCCTGCGGCACCTGCTGGTTCTGCGCCCGCGGCCTGTTCACCAACTGCCACAACGTCAACCCGAACGCGACCGCGGTCGGCGGCATCTTCGGGTACTCGCACACCACCGGCGGCTACGACGGCGGGCAGGCGGAGCGCGTCCGCGTCCCGTTCGCCGACGTCGGCCCGCAGGTCATCCCGGACTGGCTCGACGCCGAGGACGCCCTGATGATGACGGATGCACTCGGCACCGGGTACTTCGGTGCCCAGCTCGCGTCGATCCGCGAGGGCGACACCGTCGTGGTGCTCGGTGCCGGCCCGGTCGGCCTGTACGCGGCGAAGTCCGCGTGGTTCATGGGCGCCGGCCGTGTGATCGTCGTCGACCAGCTCGAGTACCGCCTGGCGAAGGCCCGCGAGTTCGCGCAGGCCGAGACGATCAACTTCGCCGAGGTGGACGACATCGTCGTCGAGATGAAGAAGCAGACCGACTTCCTCGGCGCCGACAGCGTGATCGACGCGGTCGGTGCGGAGGCCGACGGCAACTACCTGCAGCACGTGACGAGCTCGAAGCTCAAGCTGCAGGGCGGCTCGCCCATCGCGCTGAACTGGGCGATCGACGGTGTCCGCAAGGGCGGCACCGTGTCGGTGATGGGCGCCTACGGCCCGATCCCGAGCGCAGTCAAGTTCGGCGACGCGCTCAACAAGGGCGTCACCATCCACATGAACCAGGCGCCGGTGAAGCGCCAGTGGCCGCGGCTGCTCGAGCACATCCAGGCCGGGCACCTCAAGCCGAGCGACGTCATCACGCACCGGATCCCGCTCGAGCACATCGACGAGGCGTACCACCTGTTCTCGGCGAAGCTCGACGGCTGCATCAAGCCGGTGATCGTGCCGTGAGCGAGAACGGAGACCAGAGCATGCGCACCACACCGGACGGCCACGGCGCCGACGACCACATCGCGTACGTGGCGGACAAGCCGCGCGACCTGCCGTCCGCGGACGAACTCCGCGCGCGGATCCCCGGATGGGGGAGCGACCTGGACCTCGCCGACCGGCCGAGCGTCCCGAAGCTGTCCCGCGAGGCCGGCTCGGCGACGAACGCGCACTGGGACCGACCGGAGCAGCAGCCCGGTGGGGAGGGCCGCGAGCGGTCGATCGAGCACGCGCACGTCACGCCGGTGTTCGGCACCGCGCAGCCCCTGTCCGGCATCGCCGGCGTCGTGAAGCGGTACGCCTACCGCCGCTTCAGCGAGGGCCGCCTGGCGCACTGGATGCTCCTGGTCGTCGGCGACCGCCTCGACGTCGCCACGCACCGGGTCACGGACGCGCTCCGCGGCCGGCCGGACCGGCTCGTCAAGGAAACCGGGATCGCCGCCGAGCGTGCGGACGACCCGGTCGGCGCCCGCCTCGGGTCGACGCGACGGGACTGGCGACACGGTGTGCTCGACCCCGTCGTCGCGACGTGGCCGTACCTGCTCATCGGCGGCGTGGCCGTCTGGGTGGTGCGGCGCGCCCGGCGCTGACCGAGAACCGCACCGCGCTCTGGGCGCGGAAAAACGAACGGCCCTCCCGGAGGAGGGCCGTTCGCCGCTTGTCTCAACACAAGTGTCCGAGCACGTGGTCCGGAGACCAGGTACTCCGTGTCCGAGGGGGGACTTGAACCCCCACGCCCTAATACGGGCACTAGCACCTCAAGCTAGCGCGTCTACCAATTCCGCCACCCGGACTGGGTGTGGTGCTCTCGCACCGGGCTGACCGACCGGGTTTCCCCGGCCTTCCTGCCGAGAGAAGACACTAGCACGGCTGTGAACGCACGCTGAACACGGGTGCGCATCCCGGGCGCGGCGCGACCGTATCGCGGTGCTCGGTGGTGTCGCCGGTAGCGTTGTCGCATGACGTCCGAGCTGGAACGCACCGCGGCGATCGCGCGGGACCTCATCCGGATCGACACCACGAACTGGGGTGAGGGGAAGTCCCGGGGTGAGACCGAGGCAGCGCACTACGTCGAGGCAGCGCTGCAGGACCTGGGCCTGACCCCGCAGCTGTTCGAGTCCGAGCCGGACCGGGTCAGCGTCGTCGCCCGCGTCCCCGGCCGGGACCGCAGCAAGCCGGGCCTCGTCGTGCACGGGCACCTCGACGTCGTACCGGCCGACCCGGCGAACTGGTCCGTCGACCCGTTCGGCGGCGAGGTGCGCGACGGGTCGCTCTGGGGTCGTGGCGCCGTGGACATGAAGAACATGGACGCGATGATGCTCACGGCGTTGGCCGACGTGGTCGAACGCCAGGGCGCTCCCGAGCGCGACCTCGTCATCGCGTACTTCGCGGACGAGGAGGCCGGGGGCATCCTCGGCGCCCACCACGTCGTGGACACGCATCCCGAGGTCTTCGCCGGGGCGACCGCTGCCATCAGCGAGGTCGGCGGCTACTCGATCACGCTCGGCGACCGTCGCGCCTACCTGCTCCAGACCGGTGAGAAGGCGCTCATGTGGGTGAAGCTGACCGCCCACGGGACCGCGGCGCACGGCTCGCACGTCATCCGCGACAACGCCGTCACGAAGCTCGCCGCCGCCGTCGGCCGGATCGGCGGCGAGGAGTGGCCGGTCCGGCTCTCGGACACGACCGAGGCGATGGTCGCCGAGGTCGCCCGCTTCCTCGGCGTCGACCCGGTCGCCACCGGTCCGGACGAGGTCGCCCTGGCCACCGGCTCCGCGGCGCGGTTCATCCACGCGGCGTTGCACACCACCACGAACCCGACCGTCCTGCAGGCCGGGTACAAGCACAACGTGATCCCGGACGAGGCCACCGCGCTCGTCGACATCCGCTGCCTGCCCGGTGACGAGGAGACCGTCCTGGCCCGCGTGCGGGAACTCGCCGGCGAGGACGTCGAGGTCACCATGACGCACCAGGACGTCGGCCTCGAGCAGGACTTCGGCGGTCCGCTCGTCGACGCCGTCCGGGACGTCCTCGAGCGGCACGACCCGGGCGCCCCGGTCCTGCCGTACCTGCTCTCCGGCGGCACCGACAACAAGGCGCTGTCCCGTCTCGGCATCGCCGGGTACGGCTTCGTGCCACTGCAGCTGCCCGCCGGGGTGGACTTCCCCGCGATGTTCCACGGCGTCGACGAGCGGGTCCCGCTCGAGTCGCTGGCGTTCGGCCGCCGCGTCCTCGGAGACCTCTTCGCGACCTACTGATACCGTGCATGGTCGTCGTCGGGAACGGCGACCGAGTCCAGCACCGGCGAAAGGCCGCACACGTGCACATCTTCGAGGCGATCTTCCTCGGCTTCGTCCAGGGTCTGACCGAGTTCCTGCCGGTCTCCTCCAGCGCGCACCTGCGCATCGTCGGGCTGTTCCTGCCGGATGCGGAGGACCCCGGTGCGGCCTTCACCGCGGTGACGCAGCTCGGCACCGAGACCGCCGTGCTCATCTACTTCTGGAAGGACATCACCCGGATCATCGGGCGGTGGTTCGGCGCGCTCGGTGGCAAGGTCCCGCGGAACGACCCGGACGTCCGCCTCGGGTGGCTCGTCATCCTCGGCACGATCCCGATCGGCGTGGTCGGCCTGCTGCTCCAGGACAGCATCGAGACCACGTTCCGGTCGCTCTGGATCGTGGCGATCGTGCTCATCGTCTTCGGCGTCGTCCTGGGCGTGCTCGACCGGGTCGGACGGAAGGTCCGGCGGATCGAGCACATGACCTTCAAGGGCGGCATCCTCATCGGGCTCGCGCAGGTCCTCGCGCTCGTCCCGGGCGTCTCCCGGTCCGGTGCGACGGTCTCGATGGGGCTCGCCCTCGGGTACACCCGTCCGGCGGCCGCGCGCTTCGCCTTCCTCCTCGCGATCCCCGCGGTGTTCCTGTCCGGGCTGTACGAGGCCGCGACGAGCCTCGGCGACACCGGAGCGCCGTTCGGTGTGGCGGACACCCTGATCGCGACCGTCGTGGCCTTCGTCGTCGGGTTCGTCGTCATCGCCGCGTTCATGAACTACATCAGCAAGCGGAGCTTCATGCCGTTCGTGGTCTACCGCATCGTCCTCGGTGTCGTCCTCATCGTGCTGCTCTCCCTCGGGGTGGTCGAGCCGTGAGGGCCTGGCAGGCACCGAGCGTCCCCGAGGTCCCGGGGTCCGGCCCCCGTCCGCTCGTCCACGACACCGCGACCGGCAAGCCCGTCGACCCGACGCGTGGCACCGACGACGCGTCGCTCTACGTCTGCGGGATCACCCCGTACGACGCCACGCACCTCGGGCACGCCGCGACGTACCTGGCCTTCGACACGCTCGGCCGGGCGTGGCGGGACGCCGGGTTGCCGGTGCGGTACGCGCAGAACACGACCGACGTCGACGACCCGCTCCTCGAGCGGGCGACGCGTGACGGCGTGGACTGGCGGGAGCTCGCCGCCTCGCAGATCGACCTGTTCCGCCGCGACATGGAGGCCCTGCGCGTCCTGCCGCCGGACGACTACGTGGCCGTCACCGACGAGGTCGAGCGCGTCGCCGAGGCCGTGGCCTACCTGGAGGAGACGGGCTACGCCTACACGGTGCCGACGCCGGACTCCGACGGTGAGGACCTCTACTTCGACGTCAGCCGCCCGAGCGACGCCTGGACGCTCGGCGACGAGAGTCGTCTCGACCGCGAGACGATGCTCGCCCTCTCCGCCGAGCGCGGCGGCGACCCCGACCGGCCCGGCAAGCGCGACCGGCTCGACCCGCTGCTCTGGCGTGCCGAGCGCGAGGGCGAACCGAGCTGGGACACCGAGATCGGCCCCGGACGCCCGGGCTGGCACATCGAGTGCAGCGTCATCGCCGGCGACAAGCTCGGCCTGCCGATCAGCGTGCAGGGCGGCGGCAGCGACCTCGTCTTCCCGCACCACGAGATGAGCGCCGGGCACGCCGCGGCCCTGGCCTCCCAGCCGCTGGCGAACGCCTTCGTGCACACCGGGATGGTCGCCTACCAGGGGGCGAAGATCTCCAAGTCGCTCGGCAACCTGGTGACGGTGCGCGGGCTCCTCGACGGTGGCGCCGATCCGCGGGCGATCCGCCTGGCCCTGCTCTCGCACCGGTACTCCGACGACTGGGAGTGGACCGACGGCGACCTCGACGACGCGGGCCGCCGCCTCGCTGCCTGGGACACGTGGGTGCGCTCCGGCTCCGGCTCCGAACAGGACGCCGACGCCGTCGTGGCGCGGCTCCGGGCCCGGGTCGCGGACGACCTCGACACGCCGGGCGCGGTCGCGGTGGTCGACACCGCGATCGCCGGCGGGACGTCGGCGACCCCCGAGCTCGTCGACCTCGTCGACGCCCTGCTCGGCATCCGCATCGCCTGACCGCCGTGGCGGCGGACGCTGCCACCCTGAGACGAACGGGAGGTCCGGTACCAGCTGGTACCGGACCTCCCGTCCGTTACACGCCCGCGTCTACTGCGGCGGCTGCGGCGGCCGCCACGGGCCCTCGCCCGCCGCCCCGCCGCCGTCCTTGCCGTCCTTGTGCTCCCGGCGCCGCAGGTACTGCTCGAACTCCTGCGCGATGGCGTCGCCGGACGCCTCGGGGGAGTCGACCGTGTCGCGCGCCTGTTCCAGCTGGCCGATGTAGGACGCCATGTCCTCGTCGTCCGCGGCGAGGGCGTCGATGCCCTCCTCCCACTGCGCGGCATCGTCGAGCAGGGTGCCTCGCGGCACGGTGACGTCCGTCAACTCCTCCATCTTGTCGAGCAGCGACAGGGTGGCCTTCGGCGACGGGGCGTTGTGCACGTAGTGCGGCACGGACGCCCAGAGCGACAGCGTGGTCAGCCCGGCCTTGTCCATCGCGTCTGCGAGGACCCCGAGGATGCCCGTCGGGCCCTCGTACGTCGACTTGTCCACGTCGAACGCCGCACGCACGCCGGCGTTCTCGCTCGACACGAAGACCGAGATGGGCCGGGTGTGCGGGACGTCGGCGAGCATCGCCCCGACGAAGACCACGGCGTCGATCGAGTACACGTCCGCCAGGTCGATGACCTCGGCGCAGAAGGCGCGCCAGGTCCGCGACGGCTCGGGGCCGACGAGCACGAACACGTCCCGCTCGGTCGGTGCGCCGGTCGCCCCGATCACCGGTCGGCCCTCGGCACTCGGGCCGTGCAGGACGATGCGCGGCCAGGTGACGGCCCGCTCGCCCTCGTCGTCGAAGCCGACCTCGGGACGGTTGAACTGGTAGTCGACGTACCGCTCCCCGTCGATCTCGCGGAGTTCATCGAGCTCGAGGGCGTCGACGATGCGACGAGCGAGTCCGCTCGCGGCCTCGCCGGCGTCGTTCCAGCCCTCGAACGCGACGACGAGGAGTCGTCCGTCGCTGAAGGGGGAGTGCTGTGGCACGGCAGGGGCCTCCTGGTTGTGGAGCGGGTCGACACACCCGCGGTCGCGCGCGTCGGACCGGAGCACGATCAGGCATCCACGATAGACCCGCTGCCCCCGGGCGGGCGTCCCCGGCCCGGGGGTCGCCGACGCCGCCGGTAGACTCGTCGCCCGTGACCGCGCAACCCCCCACCACCGTCCGGCCCGACCCGGTGCTGCCCGCAGCCGTGCTGTGGGACATGGACGGCACGATCATCGACACCGAGCCCATCTGGCAGGAGTCGCAGGTCGTGCTCACCGCGCGCTTCGGCGCCGAGTGGACGCACGAGGACGGCCTGTCGCTCGTCGGCAGCGGCCTCGAGCGGTCCGGCGAGATCCTCCGTGCCAAGGGCGTCGACATGGAGGTCGAGCAGATCGTCGCGTGGATGACCGACTTCGTGGTCGAGCGCCTGCACGGGGACGACCTGCCGTGGCGTCCCGGTGCCCGTGAGCTCGTCGAGGAACTGCACGACCGCGGGGTCCCGACCGCACTCGTCACGATGTCGCGCCGCACGATGGCCCTGGTCACCGCCGAGGCGTTCGGCGCACGCGGCTTCCGGGTCGTCGTCGCCGGTGACGACGTCGAGCGCCCGAAGCCGTACCCGGACGCCTACCTGAGCGCGGCCGCGCAGCTCGGCGTCGACCCGACCACGTGCGTCGCGATCGAGGACTCCGCGACCGGCGTCGCCTCGGCGGTCGCGTCCGGCGCGGTGACCGTGGGCGTCGAGCACATCGTCCCGCTCGCCGAGGGTGCCTGCGACGTCCTCCTCGACACCCTGGACGGCGTGACCGTCGACCGCCTGCTCGAACTCACCGGCCCGGCCCTGGCGGCCCGTGCCACCGACCGCCAGGGAGGCCCGGCCTCCGTCCCGGCGTCGGCCCCCGTCACCGAAGGGGACGCGCGATGAGCGACGCCACGACCGACGAGCCCACCACCCCCGGCGAGCCGACCGCGCAGGACGCGGTGGAGCTGCCGCACACGGTCGGGGGTGCGCCGCACACCCCGCCGCGCGGACCGTTCCGTGCCGGCGACCGCGTCCAGCTCACGGGCCCGAAGGGGAAGCTCACCACGCTGTCGCTCGAGCGCGGCGTGGTCTACCACACGCACCGCGGCATGCTCGCGCATGACGACGTCATCGGGCAGCCGGACGGCTCGGTCATCCGGGCGAGCTCCGGGGACGAGTACCTGGCGCTGCGGCCCCTGCTCAACGACTACGTCATGTCGATGCCGCGTGGTGCCGCGATCGTGTACCCGAAGGACGCGGCCCAGATCGTCGCGTTCGCGGACGTCTTCCCGGGCGCACGGGTCGTCGAGGCCGGGGTCGGTTCCGGCGCACTCTCGCTGTGGCTCCTCCGGGCGATCGGCCCGACCGGCAGCCTGCAGTCGTTCGAGCGCCGCGACGAGTTCGCCGCGATCGCCCGCGGCAACGTCGGCACCTTCCTCGGGGCGGTCCCGGACAACTGGTCCGTGACCGTGGGGGACCTCGTCGAGGAGCTCCCGCAGGCCGTCGAGCCGCAGAGCATCGACCGCGTGGTGCTCGACATGCTGGCCCCGTGGGAGTGCGTCGACGAGGCCGCCGACGCCCTCGTGCCCGGCGGGCTCATCGTCTGCTACGTCGCGACGGTCACGCAGCTGTCGCGCACGGCCGAGGCCCTCCGTGACACCGGGCGCTTCACGGACCCGCAGTCGAGCGAGACGCTCGTGCGCACGTGGCACGTGGAGGGGCTCGCCGTGCGACCGGACCACCGGATGGTGGCGCACACCGGCTTCCTGGTCACCGCACGTCGCCTGGCGGACGGGGTCGTCCTGCCGAACCTGAAGCGACGTGCCGGCAAGGCGGAGTTCTCGGACGAGGACGTCGAGGCCTGGACCCCCGGCGCCGTCGGCGAGCGTGGCGCCAGCGACAAGAAGCTCCGCAAGGTCGCACGTCAGGCGGCCGCCCAGGCCCGCAAGGTCGCGGCGGCCGAGGCGGGCGAGGACGGTGGCTCGGCGGCGTCCGGACCCGACGACGACGCCCACTAAGCTGACCTCCGTGCCCGTCCTGCATCGAACGGAAAGAGGTTCCGTGCGCACCATCCCCGCACTCGTGGTCACCATCGGTCTCGTCGCGTCGCTGACGGCGTGCGCCGCTCCCGGTGCGGGATCGTCAAGCACGTGCGCGCCGTCCGGAGCCGCGTCGGAGGCCGTCTCGGCCAGGGGCGCGTTCGGTTCGCAACCGGACGTCACGGTGCCCTCCGGTCTCACCGCCACCGGCACCCAGGTCTCCGTCCTCCGCCAGGGCGACGGCCGCACGATCGGGGACGGCACACCGGTCGTCCTCGAGTACACGCTCGTCGACGGCGCGACCGGCGAGGTCGCCCAGACCAGCGGCTACACCGGTTCCTCGAACCCGATCACGGCCGGTTCGACCAACGCCGGTGCGCTCGGCAAGGCCCTCGAGTGCGCCCAGGTCGGCGACCGACTCGCCGTCGCGATGCCCAAGTCGGCACTCTCGGGCACCGCCCCCTCCCGCTCGGCGGGGAAGGCCGAGGACGCGGCCGTCTTCGTCGTCGACGTGCAGCGTGCGTTCGCCGCCCGCGCCACCGGCACGCCCCAGCTCGCGGGCGACGGCATGCCCGCCGTCGTGCTCGCACCGGACGGCGCACCCGGCATCACGATCCCCTCGTGGCCGGCGCCGGAGAAGGACGAGCAGCACCTGCTCCGCAAGGGCGACGGCGCGACGCTGACCGCGGAGGACACCGCGGTCGTCAAGTACACGGCCGTCACGTGGGGGAGCAGCACGACCGACTCCACCGTCGCGGGCTCGAGCTGGACCGACGGGTCCGGCGCGCAGCCGCTCCCGCTGGCCGAGGGCCAGGTCGTCGACGGCATCCGGAACGCCCTGATCGGCCGGCACGTCGGGGACCAGGTCCTCGCGATCGTCCACCAGCAGGGTGCCGCGTACGCGTACGTCATCGACGTGCTCGGCGCGATGCCGCGCTGACCCGCGGCTGCGTAGGATCGGCACGTGCCCACCACCCGTGCTCCCCGTGTGCCCGCCGAGGAACGGCTGTTCAGCCTCGTGCTCGCACTGCTCTCGACGGAGTCCGGGCTGACGAAGTCCGAGATCCTGGCGAACGTCCAGGGGTACCGGCAGCGGTACGCGCCCGGCGGTGACAACGCCTCGCTCGAGCGGCAGTTCGAGCGCGACAAGGACGACGTCCGCGAGCTCGGGATCCCGCTCGAGACGATCGAGACGCCGGGTGCCGCGGGGAACAACCAGACGCTGCGCTACCGGATCCCGAAGGGCGAGTACGACCTGCCGCTCGACGTCCGGTTCACGCCCGACGAGTCCGCCCTGCTGTCGCTCGCCGCGATGGCGTGGCGCGAGGGCGCCCTGTCGGCCGACTCCAGGCGCGGACTGCTCAAGGTGCGCTCCGCCGGGTCCGAGGACGACGGCTCGGAGCACGAGAGCGGCGACGGTGCGACCGCGATCGGTGCCTACGCCCCGCGGCTGCGCACCCGGGACACCGCGTTCGAACCCCTGCGGTCGGCCCTCGACCGGGGCGCCGCCGTCCGGTTCGCGTACATCACGCCGGGCCACCACGAGGCCCGCGTCCGCGAGCTCGCGCCGCTCGCGCTCGTCCAGCACGGCGGCCGGTGGATGCTCGCCGCGCACGAGTTCGCGACGCGGTCCGAGAAGAACTACCTGCTGTCCCGGATCGTCGGTCCGGTGACCCTGTTCGAGGTCGGTCAGCACCCGGCACCGGCGGACGCGGGGGAGCGGGCGCTGGCTGGCCTGGACCGGGTCTGGGCGGAGCGCACCGCGACCGTGCACGTCGTCCCGGGGTCGGACGCCGAACGCCGTCTGGCCCGTCGGCGGGACACCACCGCGACGACGGACGGCGAACTGGTGGTCCACCACGTCGACCCGCAGATCCTGGCCGAGGAACTCGCCGCGTTCGGTCCCGAGGTGTGGGTCGTCGAACCGGAGGACCTGCGGCAGCGCGTGGTCGACCGCCTCCGCGTGCTCGTCGCCGACCACTCCGGGCCGCCCGAACGGACCGCCGACCACCGCGGCGCCGAGGACGGTCGCCGCCTGCCCGAGGACGGACCCGACCGTGGCTGACGCCCAGCCCCTGCAGGCGCAGGACAAGCTCGCCTTCCTGCTGGCACTCGTGCCGTACCTCATCGACCGGGAACGCGTCTCCGTCGCCGAGGCCGCCCGGCACTTCGGGGTCCCCGAGTCCCGCATCCGGCGTGCCGTCGAGCTCATCGCGGTGTCCGGCGTCCCGGGCGAGACGATGCAGTACCAGCACGGCGACCTGTTCGACATCGCCTGGGACGACTTCGACCAGAACGACATGATCGTGCTGACGAACCTCGTGGCGATCGACGACGCCCCGCGGCTGTCAGCGCGCGAGGCGTCGGCACTCATCGCGGGCCTCCAGTACCTGTCCGCCCTGCCCGAGGCCGCCGACACGGACGCCATCCGGGCACTGATGGCGAAACTGTCGCGCGGTGCGGGTGGCGCCGCGGGGAACGTGGCCGTCGGCCAGGACCTGCACGACGCGTCCCTGACCGTCATCCGTCAGGCGATGTCCGAGCGACGTGGACTCCTGTTCGAGTACGCGGGACCGCGGACGCAGGGCGGCACGCGTCGCGTCGACCCGCTCCGCGTCGAGTCGATCGACGCCGACTGGTACCTGCGCGCCTGGGACCTCGACCGCGCGGCCATCCGCACCTTCCGCCTCGACCGGATGTCCGGCGTGCGCGTGGACGACCGGCCCGCCGAACGGACCATCGAGGACGTCGTCCTGCCCGACACGCTGTTCCAGCAGAGCGCCCAGGACGTCATCGTCACGGTCGAGCTCGACGCCTCGTCCCTGCCGCTCGTCGCCGACTTCCTCGCCGACACCGCGGATGCGCCGGACGCCGACGGGCGGGTGCGCATCCGGCTCGCGGCGTCGGCCGGGTTCGACGGGGTCGTCCGGCTCGTCGCCGGGCTGCCCGGCCGCGCCGTGGTGATCGACCCACCCGCCGCCCGGGAGGCCGTGCGCGCGTTCGCGGCGGCCGCTCTCGACGTCTACTGAGAGACCGCTGCCGTAGGATCGGTGCATGGCTTCGACGACCGCGGGCGGGCGAGAGAAGCGGCACGGGCGCCGACCGAAGGAACCCGAAGGCCGCATGTCCCTCGGTCAACACCTGATCGAGCTGCGCAACCGCCTGTTCAAGGCCGTCGTCGCGGTCCTGGTGGCGGCGGTCGGCGGCTGGTTCCTCACACCGTTCGTGCTCGACGCGCTCCGCTCCCCGGTCACGCAGCTGGCCCGGGTCGGCGGGCACACCGCGGAGCTGAACTTCCCGATGATCACGGGGGCGTTCGACCTCCGCCTGCAGATCGCGGTCACGATCGGCGTCGTCATCGCGAGCCCGGTCTGGCTGTACCAGATCTGGGCCTTCATCGTCCCGGCCCTGGTCCGTCGTGAGAAGCAGTACGTGTGGGGCTTCCTCGGTTCGGCGATCCCGCTGTTCTTCGCCGGGTGCGCCTTCGGGTGGTACGTCCTGCCGCACGTCGTCGGCATCCTCGGCAGCTTCGTCTCGGCGCAGGACACGTCGATCGTCGACGCGAAGGCGTACTACGACTTCGTCATCAAGCTCATCGTCGCGGTCGGCATCGCGTTCGTGCTGCCGGTCTTCCTCGTCCTGCTCAACTTCGTCGGGGTCCTGACGGCCGCGGCGATCGTCCGGTCGTGGCGGGTCGCGATCGTGCTGATCCTCGTCTTCACCGCGCTCGTCACGCCGTCGGCGGACGTGCTGTCCATGTTCATCCTGGCCATCCCGATGGTCGTGCTCTACTTCGCCGCCTGCCTGGTGACGTGGCTGCACGACCGCCGTCTGGCGAAGCGCCAGGCGAAGCTCGACGAGGAGTACGGCCTGTGACCGAGACCAGCCTGAGCCCCGCCGAGCGGTTCGCCGCCGCGAAGGTCCGCCGTCGCTCGCGGAACCTCGAGTTGTTCCGGACCGACCTCCGCTTCGACCTCGACCCGTTCCAGTTCGCGGCGTGTGACGCGGTCGACCGCGGCAACAGCGTGCTCGTGGCCGCACCGACCGGCGCCGGCAAGACGATCGTGGCCGAGTTCGCGATCTGGCTGGCGATGCGACAGCCGACCGCGAAGGTGTTCTACACGACGCCGATGAAGGCGCTGAGCAACCAGAAGTACGCCGAGCTCGTGCAGGCGTACGGCGAGACCGAGGTCGGGCTGCTCACCGGCGACACGAACGTCAACCCCCGGGCCCGCGTCGTCGTGATGACGACCGAGGTCCTGCGGAACATGATCTACGCCGACTCGGACCTGCTCGACGACCTGGCGTGGGTGGTGCTCGACGAGGTGCACTACCTGGCCGACCGGTTCCGTGGCGCGGTCTGGGAAGAGGTCATCCTGCACCTCCCGACCGAGGTCCGGCTGGTGTCGCTCTCCGCGACCGTCAGCAACGCCGAGGAGTTCGGCGACTGGCTGCAGACGGTGCGCGGCGACACCGACGTCATCGTCTCCGAGGACCGCCCGGTCCCGCTCGAGCAGCACGTGCTCGTCGGGAACAAGATGGTCGACCTCTTCGACTCGTCCGGTGCCGCGGCGACGAACCGCGTCAACCCCGAGCTCCTCCGGCTCGTCGGCGGCGCCAACCGTCACGGCACGAACGGTCCGCGCGGCCGTCGCGGGCGCCCGGTGTACCCGGACCGCCGTGGTCCCCGTACGGAGAAGGCCCACCGCGAGCAGATCGCGAAGATGCTCGACGAGCGCATGCTCCTGCCCGCGATCTTCTTCGTCTTCAGCCGGAACGGCTGCGACCAGGGCGTCCGGCACGTCGTGCGCTCGGGGCTGTCGCTGACGACCGCGGACGAGCGGCGTGAGATCCGCGAGACGGCTGAGTACCACTGCCGCACCCTCCTCGACGAGGACCTCGCCGTCCTCGGGTACTGGGAGTGGTTGGAGGGGCTCGAGCGCGGGGTCGCCGCACACCACGCCGGGCTGCTGCCCGCGTTCAAGGAGGTCGTCGAGGACCTGTTCCAGCGCAAGCTCCTCAAGGTCGTCTTCGCCACCGAGACCCTGGCCCTCGGGGTGAACATGCCGGCGCGCACCGTCGTCCTCGAGAAGCTCGAGAAGTTCAACGGCGAGGCCCGGGTCCCGATCACGCCGGGGGAGTACACGCAGCTCACGGGTCGTGCCGGGCGTCGGGGGATCGACGTCGAGGGCCACTCGGTCGTGCAGTGGTCGGACGGCCTCGAGCCGCAGGCCGTCGCGTCGCTCGCGAGCCGTCGGACCTACCCGCTCAACTCGTCGTTCAAGCCGACCTACAACATGGCCGTGAACCTCATCGAGCAGTTCGGCCGCGACCGCACGCGCGAGGTCCTCGAGACCTCGTTCGCGCAGTTCCAGGCGGACCGGTCCGTCGTCGACCTCGCCCGCAAGGTCCGGTCGCAGCAGGAGTCCCTGGACGGCTACCAGAACGCCATGCAGTGCCACCTCGGCGACTTCACGGAGTACGCGGCACTCCGCCGGCGGCTGTCGGACCTCGAGCGATCGAACGTGCCCGGCGGCCGCGAGGCCTCGCACGGGGCCCGCCAAGACCGCCAGTCCGCGATCACGGAGGTCCGCCGGCAGCTCCAGCGGCACCCGTGCCACGCCTGCCCGGACCGCGAGGCCCACGCCCGCTGGGCGGAGCGCTGGTACAAGCTCAAGCGCAGCAACGACAAGCTCGTGCAGCAGATCCGGTCCCGCACGGGTGCGGTCGCGACGACGTTCGACCGCGTGACCGACGTGCTGCTCGCACTCGGGTACCTGGTGCAGGACGACTCCGGGGACGTCACGGTGGCGGCCGGCGGTCGGCGGCTGCAGCGCATCTACGGGGACCGCGACCTGCTCGTCGCCGAGTGCCTCGAGGCCGGCGTGTGGAAGGAACTCACACCCGCGCAGCTCGCCGGGATGGCGGCGACCATCGTCTACCAGCCCCGCCGCGAGGACGCGCCGGGCACCGAGCACGCCGTGCCCCGCGGCGCCTTCCGGCCGGCCCTGGACGAGACGCTCACGATCTGGGCCCGCCTGGACGACGTCGAGCGCGACGCCCGGCTCGCCGGTTCCGAGCCGCCGACACCGGCGATCGCGCTCGGGATGTTCCGGTGGGCCTCCGGGTCCCCGCTCGACGACGTCCTGCGGTCGCTCGACCTCGCCGCGGGCGACTTCGTCCGCTGGTCGAAGCAGGTCATCGACCTCCTCGACCAGATCCGCAACGCGGGCGACGAGGACCTCGCCCGCACGGCCCGTCGAGCGACGGACGCGGTGCGCCGCGGCATCGTCGCCTACGCGACGGTCTGACGGGAGGCCCGGTGACGGTCCTCGCCACACCCGTGCGTCCGGTGCGCGCGTCCGCCGGGCGGTGGCGGCCCGGGACGGAGGGCGATGCGCTGAGCGCGGCCCTGCCCCTCGCGCAGGCGCTGCCGCTGTCGGTCGTCGGCGGACTCCTGTTCGCCCTGTCGTTCCCGTCGCCGGGCTGGTGGTTCCTCGCGTACCCGGCGGTCGCGTGCCTCCTGCTCGCCGCGATCGGGCAGCGGGCCCGTCGCGCCTCGTGGCTCGGCTTCGTCGCCGGCGTCGCGTTCTGGGTGCCGGTGATCTCGTGGGCCGGACGGTACCTCGGACCGGTGCCCTGGTTCGCGCTCGCGCTGCTCGAGGCCGCGCTCTTCGCCGTCGGCACGGTGGCGATCGCCCTCGCCTCCCGGTGGGTGGGGCGCGTCGTGACCTCGACCGCCGGACGCGTGTGGGGCCTCCCGGCGGTGGTCGCAGCGCTCTGGACAGGACGCGAGTGGCTCTCCGGCAGCTGGCCGTACGGCGGGTTCGCCTGGGGTCGGGTGGGCCTGTCCCAGTCCCAGGGGCCGTTCACGCACCTCGCCGCGTACGTCGGCGTCCTCGGACTGAGCTTCGTGGTGGTGTACTGCGTCGCCGTCGTGGTCTCCCTCGGACTCGTCGGCGGGCTCCGCCTGTCGGTCCGGGTGGCGACGGCCGGGCTGCTCGTCTCGGTGGTCCTGGCGGTGCCCGCGTGGCCGACGGCGGTCGACGGCACGGTGCGGGTCGAGGCCGTCCAGGGCAACGGGCCCGCCGGCTACTTCGACGGCGCCGAACCCGGCGACGTCCTCCGGTCGCAGGTCGCGGCCACCGACGTCGAGGCCCGCGGCGTCGACCTGGTCGTGTGGCCGGAGGCGGCGGCGGAGTACGACCCCCGTCGCGAACCGGTCATCGCGTCCGCGCTCGACGCCGTCGTGCGGAGCGTCGGGGCCCCGCTCGTCGCAGGCGGCGTGACGCAGACCGCATCCGGGGTCCTGCACAACACCTCGTTCGTGTGGGACGACGACGGCTGGGGGGCCTCGTACGACAAGAAGCGGCCGGTCCCGTTCGGGGAGTACGTCCCGGACCGCTGGTTCTACTCGAAGCTCGCCCCGTCGCTGATCGGGCTCCTGCAGCGCGACTACACCCCGGGGACGAAGCCGAACGTGCTGCCGGTCGCCGGCATCCGCGCCGGCGTGATGATCTGCTTCGACGTGGTGGACGACGGCCTGACGGCGGACCTGGCGGACGGGGGAGCGCAGGTGATCCTGGCGCAGACGAACAACGCCGACTTCGACGGGACCGACGAGAACCTCCAGCAGCTCGAGATCGCCCGGATGCGGGCCGTCGAGACCGGACGGTCGCTCGTGAACATCTCCACCGTGGGGGCATCCCAGGTCATCGACCCGAGCGGTCGGACCATCGACCGGGTCCCGGCGTACACCGCGAGTTCGATGGTGACGGACGTCCCGCTCGGCACGTCGACCACGCCGGCGACCGTCGCATCGGGGAGCATCACGCTCGCGCTGTCGCTCGGCGGTCTGCTCGTCCTGCTCGCCTGCGCTCCGTGGGGGCACCGCCGCCGCTGACCTGCCACCCGGGGCCGCGCCGTGCACTGGGAACCGACTGTGAATGCCACCCCTCCGGAACGAAAGGCGGGTGGTGTGGGTTGGACCGGAGGAACGAGCGAGAGGAGTCGGACATGGCTGATCGGAGTCTCCGAGGCATGCGGCTCGGGAGCCAGAGCCTCCAGAGCGAGGACGGTGTCGAGCTCTCCGAGCGGAAGCGTGCCGTCTACCAGGCGGTCTCGGGAGAGACCTTCGACATCGTCTTCTCCGCCGAGGCAGAGGTCCCGGCCGTCTGGTCGGACCCGCGCACCGGGATGGAAGGACGACTGCTCGGCGACGACGGCACCCCCGTCGAGGTCGCCGCAGAGGACGTCAAGGCGCCGCGGACCCACTGGGACATGCTGCTCGAACGGCGCTCCAGGGAAGAACTCGAGGAGCTGCTGCAGGAACGCCTGCAGGTGCTCCGTGCCCGCCGCGGCGCGTAGGCGTCGCGCGACACACACGACGACGGCCCGCTCCCTGATGGGAGCGGGCCGTCGTCGTCTGTCGGTCAGACCGCGGGGGAGCGGTCCTCGCCCTGCGCCTGCCCGTCGGTCGAGCCGGCTTGCTCGTCCGTCCGGAACTGGGCGCGGGTCGCGTCGGCGGCGGCCGCGAGCTTCTCGTCGACGCTCCGGTCCGACTCGGCGAGGCGGTCCGCCAGCGCGGACTCCGGCACGATGTCCGCCGCGGTGGCGTCCGCGCTCCGGGCCGCGGTGCCGCTCCCGGTCGTCGCGGCGGTGGTGGTCACGAGGCTCTCGCCCGCGAGCTTGGAGATCTTCTCGAGGAAGTCGCCGCTGCCCGCCGGGCCGGCTGCGGGCGCACCGCCGGTCCGCGTGGCGCTGAAGCCCTTCGCGATGCCGGAGAGCGCCTCGGTGAACTCGCTCGGGATCATCCAGAGCTTGTTCGACGTGCCCTCGGCGATCTTCGGCAGCATCTGGAGGTACTGGTAGGACAGCAGCTTCTCGTCCGGGTCGCCGGTGTGGATGGCGTCGAACACCGTCGCGATCGCCTGCGCCTCACCCTCCGCGCGGAGGACCTGGGCCTTCGCGTCACCCTCCGCCGCGAGGATCGCCGCCTGCCGCTGGCCCTCGGCCTCGAGGATCTGGGACTGCTTCGTGCCCTCGGCCTGCAGGATCGCGGCACGACGGCTCCGCTCGGCACGCAGCTGCTGCTCCATCGCGTCCTGGATGGACACGGGCGGCTCGATGGCCTTCAGCTCGACACGGCCGACGCGGATGCCCCACTTGCCGGTCGCCTCGTCGAGCACGACGCGGAGCTGCCCGTTGATGTTGTCGCGGCTGGTCAGGGCCTCTTCGAGGTTGAGCCCACCGACGACGTTGCGGAGCGTGGTCGTGGTGAGCTGCTCGACGGCGCCGAGGTAGTTCGCGATCTCGTACGTGGCGGCGCGGGCGTCGGTGACCTGGAAGTACACGACGGTGTCGATCGAGACGACGAGGTTGTCCTCGGTGATCACCGGCTGGGGCGGGAACGAGACGACCTGCTCGCGCATGTCGAGCAGCGGCCGGAGACGGTCGATGAACGGCACGAGCAGGTTCAACCCCGGGTTGAGGGTCTTGTGGTACTTGCCGAGCCGTTCGACGATGCCGGCGGTGGCCTGGGGGACGATCCGGATGGCCTTGGCGAGGACGACGATCACGAAGACGACGACGACGGCGATGAGGACGATCAGGACGACCGTCCCGGTGGACAGGGTCATTGGCCAGCCTTCTGTTCGGTGCGGACGACGGCTGTGGAGCCCTCGATGGACTCGACGACCACGCGGGTGCCGAGTGGTGGTGTGCGGTCGGTGGTGCCGGGAGCGAAGCGCGCGCTCCAGGTCTCCCCGTTGGCCAGGCGGACCTGACCGGGACCGGAGGACGTGAACGCGAGCGCGACCGTGCCGCTCATCCCGACCAGGCCGTCGATACCGGTCCGGTGCGGGTCGGCACCGCGGTTCAGCGCTCGGAGCACCCGAGGACGCACGACGGCGAGCAGCAGCAGCGCGAGCACCGCGGCGATGAGCGTCGACAGCCACCACTCGGCGCCGAGCAGTGCGGCGACCAGGCCGCCGGCTGCCCCGGCAGCGAGCATGATGAAGACGAAGTCGAGGGTGAACACCTCGACCACCCCCAGGACGAGCACCAGTGCGATCCACACGATCACCTGCGTCCATTCCGTGACGTCCACGCGATCTCCCTCCCCGTACATCGCGCGCGGCGGTCGCTGCGTCGCGACGTCCGGTCTTGTCCGACCAACGTACCAGCGCCCTCCGGCGAGGCGACTGGTGGCCCCTACGGCGGCGCGGGTACCGGGCTGGCCGCGCCGCGCCTTGGTAGGCTCGATGCCGCCCGGGACGACCAGGACCGGCGCCGCCCCACGACAGGAGACACCACTGTGAGCAGCCCCCTCGCCCCCGGATCCCTCGACGGCACGCGCGCCCTCGTCACCGGGTCCTCCCGCGGCATCGGAGCGGACACGGTCGGGTACCTGGCAGAGGCCGGCGCCAAGGTCGTCGTGAACTACCGCAACAAGGCGCGTCGTGCCGAGCAGATCGCGGAGAAGATCGTCGCGGCCGGGGGAGCGGCGCTCGCCCTCGGGGCCGACCTCACCGACCACGACTCCGTGCAGGCGATGGTCGACGCGGTCGTGCACGAGTGGGGCGGCATCGACCTGCTCGTGCTCAACGCCTCCGGCGGCATGGAGTCCGGCATGGGCGACGACTACGCGCTGCGACTCAACCGCGACGCGCAGGTCGACATGCTGCAGACCGCCGTGCCGCACATGCCCGCCGGGTCCCGCGTCGTCTTCGTCACGAGCCACCAGGCCCACTTCGTCGAGACCGCCGAGACGCTGCCCGAGTACGTCCCGGTCGCGAAGAGCAAGCGTGCCGGTGAACTCGCCCTGCGCGAACTGCTGCCGCAGCTCGAGGCCGCGGGCATCGAGTTCGTCACCGTCTCCGGCGACATGATCGAGGGCACCATCACGGCGACCCTGCTCAACCGCATCAACCCCGGCGCCATCGAGGGTCGCCGCGAGGCCGTCGGAAAGCTCTACAGCGTGTCCGAGTTCGCCGCCGAGATCACCCTCGCCGCGGTGGAGCCGATCCCCGCCGACCACACGAAGCTCGTCGGGGACGTCAGCTCCTTCACGGACTGAGCCGTCGGCCCTCGCCGCCGCGCGGCGCGGGCGCCGCACCCGGCGGCTAGCGTCGGTGCCGTGACTGCTGCACACGGCCTGCGCCGGACCTCCCGGATCCTCCTGCTCGACCCCGACGGACGCGTGTTCCTCATGGACACGAAGGCGCCGTCCTCCGACGGCGCGCACCGGTGGATCACCCCCGGCGGCGGCGTCGACCCGGGGGAGTCGCACCGGGACGCGGCGGTCCGGGAACTCCGCGAGGAGACCGGCATCGTCATCACCGACCCGGGGGAGCCAGTGTGGTCCTGGGACTTCGCGGTCACGTGGGACCAGGCCGACCACGACCGCGGGCACGCGGAGTTCTACGTCGTCCGGACGGTGGGCTTCACGTTGTCCGACGCCGAGTGGACGGACGACGAACGTGTCGACATCCTGGCGGCCCGGTGGTGGACGGCGGACGAGCTCGAGGCGACGGACGAGCCGTTCGAGCCGGCGGAGCTCCCGGAACTGGTGCGCCGGTACCTGCGCTGACGCAGCGCTCGGTGCTGATGCAACGCTCGCTGCCGCCGCTCGCACGATCGGTCTGTCCCCAGTTCGCGGGTGCCTGCGCCGCTTTCCGGACACCGGACCACCGTGTCAGTACGTTCAGAGTCGACCAATCGTCAGCGACCTGACGTCATCCTCGCACCGGAGTCATCATGACCAACACCACCAACCCGTACCAGAGCACGGCGCAGAGCAGCCAGAAGTTCAGCACGCTCGCGATCGTCGGCTTCGTGCTCGCCTTCGTCATCAACATCGCGGGCCTCGTCGTCAGCCTCATCGCCCTGTCGCAGATCAAGCGCACGGGGGAGCGCGGCCGTGGCCTGGCGATCGCCGGTGTCATCATCTCCGTCCTGTCGCTCGTCATCGGCATCTTCTCGTCGATCGCGTTCTTCAACGCGGCCGCGAACATGAACACCGCGCTGGGCTTCTGACCACTGCGATCGAACGACGGGAGGCCCGTGGCGGAACTCGCCACGGGCCTCCCGTCTGTCCGGGAACGAGCGGTCCCTGCGACCATCGAGCGACCGCGGCGTAGCGTCACCGACATGACGTACAGCCAGCCGGACCCGGCAGAAGAGACCACGCAGGCCGACGAGCCCCAGCAGCCCGACACGGACCACACCGTCGAGGAGCAGGGCGAGGAGAACGCAGCCCTCGAGATCGACAGCTCGGACGTGCCGACCTCGTCCGACGACTCGTCGAACTAGGGCAGCACACCCGCGGACGCCTGGCAGCGGCGCTCAGACGAGCGTCGCCACCAGGCGTTCGACGCGTCCGCGGACGTCGTCGCGGATCGGTCGGACGTCCTCGATCGGCAGGCCGGCCGGGTCGCTGAGCTCCCAGTCCTCGTAGCGTTTGCCGGGGAACACCGGACACGCGTCTCCGCAGCCCATGGTGATGACGACGTCGGCGTTCCGGACCGCGTCGGTCGTCAGGATCGCCGGCGTCTGACCGACGATGTCGATGCCGACCTCGTGCATGGCGGCGACGGCGACCTGGTTCACCTGGTCCGCCGGCTCGGACCCGGCGGAGAAGACGTCGATGCGGTCACCGGCGATCGCGCGCAGGAACCCCGCGGCCATCTGCGACCGTCCGGCGTTGTGCACGCAGACGAACAGGACGGCGGGCTTCTGGTCGGGCGTTCCGGTGCTCATGCGGAGATTGTGCCGCACTCGGGTTGCTGGTGACCGCGCGCCGATAATGCATATTATGTCAGCTCAGACCGACTGAGGCGCGAGGCGTGACGGATTCGCCTCCCTCGGCTCCCCTGCCGTTCGGAGCTGCGTGTTAGGTTGTGCACAACATGACTGACCGAGAGATCGACCGCCGCCGTCCCGTCCACTCCACCGCGCCTCGCACGGTCGTCCGCATCCTGCTCGGTGCGGCCATGACGTGGGCGGGCATCAGTCACCTCACCGTCGCCCGCCAGGAGTTCCGGGCGCAGGTCCCGGAGTTCGTGCCGCTCGACCCGGACGTCACCGTCCTGGCGTCCGGCGTGGCGGAGATCTCCCTCGGCGCCGCGCTCATGCTGCTCGTCCGCCGGCAGGCGACCGTCGGCTGGGTGGCCGCGGTCTTCTTCACCGCCGTCTTCCCCGGCAACGTCGCGCAGTGGCTGCACCACCGGGACGGCTTCGGGCTGGACACCGACACGAAGCGGTTCGTCCGACTCCTCTTCCAGCCCGTGCTGATCGCCGTCGCGCTCTGGGCGACGAACGCGCTCCGGACGCGGCGCTGACCACCGCGGACGGCGCCGCTCACGTCGCTGTGGAGCCTCGACCCTGATGACGACACGCACCCGGGTGACCCTCGGCCGCCGCGAGGACCTCGGTGCCGACTGCGCGAACTGCTTCGGCCTCTGCTGCGTCGCGCTGGCCTTCACCCGGTCCGTCGACTTCCCCGTCGACAAACCCGCCGGCGACCCGTGCACGAACCTCGACGGCGCCGACGCCTGCACGATCCATCCGCGCCTCCGGGCCGAGGGGTTCCGCGGCTGCACGGTCTTCGACTGCTCCGGCGCCGGGCAGAAGGTTTCTCGCCACACCTTCGCGGGTCGGTCCTGGCGGGACGACGACGCCACCCGCCAGGCGATGTTCGCGGCGTTCCCGGTCGTGCGGCGGCTGCACGAACTGCTCCGGTACCTCGACGAGGCCATCACGATCACCCCTGCCGACACGGACGCCGAACGGCTGACACGGGACTTCGAGCGCGTCCGTGCGCTCAGTGACGCCGACCCGGACACGATCCTCGGCATCGACGTCGACGCGGAGTACGACGCCGCACGACCGCTGTTGCTCGCGGCGAGCCGGAACGCGCGGGCCCTGGTCCGCGGCGGGGACAGCCGCGACACCCGGGCTGACGAGCGTCGCGTCGGCCGCCTCCGGGTCGGCCCCGGCGCCGACCTGGTGGGCGCCGACCTGGTGGGCGCCGACCTGCGGCGGGCGGACCTGCGGGGCGCGAGCCTCCGCGGCGCGCTGCTCATCGGGGCCGACCTCACCGGCGCGGAGCTCCGCTCGTGTGAGTGCATCGGTGCCGACCTCCGGGACGCCGACCTGTCCGGTGCGGACCTCCGCGGGGCGGTCTTCCTCACGCAGATGCAGGTGAACGCGGCACGAGGTGACGCTGACACCCGGCTCGACGACGGCTTCCAGCGGCCGACCCACTGGGGCGGCTGAGGCCGCCGTCCGGTCCGACACGTCCCGCTGGACCGACAACGGACGGGAGGCGCGCGGTCGAGCCCGCCACGCGCCTCCCGTCCGTCCAGCCCAGCGTCGACGTCAGTAGTCGATGCGCCCGTGCCGGTTGTGGAACTCCCCCGTCGGGCCGTCCGGACCGACGAGCGCCAGCGCGACGGTCGCGTCGGTGCCCTCGGTGACCGTCTGGTGCCCGGAGTGACCGTTGAAGTCGGTCGCCGTGTAGCCCGGGTCGCTGACGTTGACGCGGAACGTCGGCAGGTTCTTCGCGTACTGCACGGTCAGGGCGATGACGGCAGCCTTCGAGGCCGCGTACGGGATCATCGGCACCGGGAACTCGTCGTGGCCGGGCGTGCTGAGGAACCGCGGCCAGCCGACGCCGGAGGCGACGTTGACGACGACGGGGTGTTCGGACGCGCGGAGCAGCGGCAGGGCGGCCTGGGTGACGCGGACGATGCCGGTGACGTTCGCCTCGAGGACGGCCGTCATCGCCTCGGCGGTCAGGTCGTCGACCCCGTACGAGGTGCCGCTGATCCCGGCGTTGTTGACGAGGACGTCGAGGGCAGGGATGGACGCGAACGCCGCGTCGACGCTCGCCTGGTCGGTGACGTCGAGCTGGACGACGGAGGCACCGAGGGAACGGACGGCGTCGGCGTCGTCGGGGTCGCGGACGCCGGCGATCACGGTGTGGCCGGCTTCGATGAGGCGGCGGGCGGTCTCGAGGCCGAGGCTGCGGTTCGCCCCGGTGATGAGTGTGGTGGTCATGGGTCCATCCTGCGCGCTGCCGATCCGCTCCCCCAGGCACCCCTCGACGTGCTGCTTGGCCGACAGGAGGACTACGAGTACCACGGTCGGGTCGCCGATCCGCGCGAGGATGGACGCATGAGCGAGTTCTCCGACGTCCTGCGGTCCTGGCGGGACCGGGTGAGCCCGGCTGAGGTCGGTCTGCCCGCCGGTCCGGGGCGGCGGGCGGCGGGCCTCCGGCGCGAGGAGCTCGCGGCACTCGCCGGTGTCAGCGTCGACTACGTCGTACGGCTCGAGCAGGGGCGGGCACTGAACCCGTCGCCGCAGCTCCTCTCCGCGCTGGCCACCGCGCTCCGGCTGACCGAGCAGGAGCGCGACCACCTGTTCCGCGTCGCCGGGGCAGCTCCCCCGTCACGCGGCGTCGTTCCACGGCACATCACTCCCGGCGTGCAGCGGATCGTCGACCGGCTGACCGACGTGCCGCTCGCCGTCTTCACCGCGAGCCACGACCTGCTGTACCGGAACGACCTCTGGGCCGCGGCATCCGGTGACGGCGACCGGTGGCAGGGGCGGTCGGCGAACCTCGTCTGGCAGTTCTTCACCGACGGCCACGAGGGCGTCGACTTCGACGACGAGCACGGCGAGGCCTTCGCATCCGACCTGGCAGCCGACCTGCGCGGTGCGCTCGGGCGGTACCCGGACGACCGGCGCCTCGCCGAACTCGTCCGGGACCTCCGCGCGACGAGCCCGGAGTTCGAGCGCCGCTGGGGCGAGGCCCGGATCGCCGAGCACCGGACGAGCCGGAAGACCCTGCGGACGCCGGTCGGCCCGATCGAGGTCGACTGCGACACGCTCTCGGTGCCGGGCAGCGACCTGCGGATCGTCGTCTACACGGTCGTGCCCGGCAGCGAGGACGCGTCGCGGCTCGACCTGCTGCGCGTCACCGGACTGCAGTCCGTCGTCACGAGCGACTGACCGGCCCGCCCTGCCGCCGCACCGCCCGGTCTTGCCGCCGCACCGGCCGGTCCTGCCGCCGCACCGGCCGGTCGGGGCTACTCGCCGAAGCCCGAGCGGACGAGCGCGACGAGTTCGTCGACCGCGTCCTGCGCGTCCGCCCCGGACGCCTCGACCGTGACCGAGGCCCCCTTCGGCAGCGCGAGCGCCATGATCGCGAGGAGACTCTTCGCGTCGACGCCGTTCACCCGGACCACGGCTTCGTGCCGAGCGGCCGCCTTCACGAACTCGGCGGCGGGGCGCGCGTGCAGGCCGGACTCGTTGACGAGCTCGGCGGTGGCGGTGGCGGTGGCGACCGCCCCGTCCGCGTCGCCGCTGTCGGCGGCCTGTCCCGCGCCTCCCGGCCGGGAGGCTCCCCCGCCGCCCGCCGCGTCGGTGCGGTCGGCAGGACCAGCCGTCCCGGTACCACCGGCGGTCGACGCCGCATCGAGCACGGCCGTGACGTCACCACCGGTCTGCGCTGCGACGGCCGCGGCCACGGTCCCCTCCACCAGCGGCGCGTCGGAGACGTGCACGCGTGCCCGGAGGTCTTCGTCCAGGAAGTCGAGGGCCGTGTCGGTCGTCAGGTAGGCGGAGCCGAGGTCGCACAGGACCACGACGGCGTCGGCGGCGGCGAGTTCCTCGATCCCGGCCGAGATCGCCTCGAACGAGGTGCCGATCCCGCCGTCGTCGGTGCCGCCCGCCGCGACGAGCCGGACGTCACCGGCCATCTGCCGGGCGATGTCGACCGTGCCCTGCGCGACGGCGGCACTGTGCGAGACGACCAGGATCCCGACGCTCATGCCGCGTCCACCGCGGCGCGCAGGACGTAGGCGCTCGACTGGGCGCCGGGGTCGCGGTGCCCGACGGCACGCTCGCCGAGGTAGCTCGCGCGGCCCTTCCGCGCGACGAGGGCGTCGGTCGACTCGGCGCCGGTGGCCGCGGCGTCGGCGGCGGCGGCCAGGACCTGCTCGGGCGTCTCCCCCGCGGCTGCCGATGCTGCGGCGGCGTCGACGGCCGGCGTCCAAGCGTCCACCATCGTCTTGTCGCCGACCTCGGCCTTGCCACGGGAGACCACGCCGTCGCGGGCCGCCGTGAGCACGGCCACCAGGGTGTCCGCGTCGAGTTCGGCCGCGTCCCCGGCTGCCTGGGCCGCCTTGAGGTACGCGGTGCCGAACAGCGGACCGGCGGCACCGCCGACGGTCGAGATGAGCTTCGTCGCGACGAGCTTGAACACCGCCCCCGGTGTCTCCGGGGCTGCGGTGTCGAGCGACTCGACGACCGCGCGGAACCCACGGTCGAGGTTCTCGCCGTGGTCACCGTCACCGATCTCGCGGTCCAGCGTGACGAGCTCCGCTCGGTGCTGGTCGATCGTGGCGGCGGTGCGGCGGACCCAGTCGATGGCCCATGCGGTGTCGAGCGACAAGGTGTGTCCCTTCGTGCGGCCGAGCAGGTCGGCGTCGTGAGCGGTGTCGTCGTGCTGGTGGTGTCGTGCGGTCCCGGTGTCAGCGACCCCAGCGCAGTGCCGGGGTCTCGACCGGAGCGTCCCAGAGGGCGATCAGGTCGTCGTCGAGCACCGTGACGGTGATCGAGAACCCCTGCATCTCGAGGGAGGTGACGTAGTTGCCGACCAAGCTACGCGCGACCTCGTGGCCGCGATCCGTGAGCACCTCCGCGGCGCGCCGGTAGGCGATGTAGAGCTCGGACTGCGGGGTGCCGCCCATCCCGTTGACGAACAAGAGCAGCCGCGAGCCGGCCGGAGCGGCGAGGTCGGTGAGGATCGGCTCGAGGACCCGGTCGACGAGCTCGTCCGCGGGTGCCATCGCGATCCGTTCGCGTCCGGGCTCGCCGTGGATGCCGATGCCGAGCTCGACCTCGTCGTCGGCCAGGGTGAACGACGGCTCACCGGCGTGCGGGACGGTGCCGGAGGCGAACGCGAGGCCCATCGAGCGCGTGACCTCGTTGACGTGCCGGGCCACGGCGGTGACGGCGTCCAGGTCGTCACCGCGCTCGGCCGCCGCGCCCGCGCACTTCTCGACGACCACGGTGCCGGCGACGCCGCGTCGGCCCGCCGTGAACAGCGAGTCCTGGACGGCGACGTCGTCGTCGACCACGACGCTCTCGACGCGGATGTCCTCCATGGCGGTGAGTTCGGCCGCGGTCTCGAAGTTGAGGACGTCCCCGGTGTAGTTCTTCACGATGTGCAGCACGCCTGCTCCCCCGTCCACCGCCTTGGTGGCGGCGACGATCGGGTCCGGGGTCGGGCTCGTGAAGACCGGGCCCGGGACGGCGGCGTCGAGCATGCCGGGTCCGACGAAACCGGCGTGCAGCGGTTCGTGCCCGCTGCCGCCGCCGCTCACGATGCCCACCTTGCCGCGGACGGGGGCGTCGCGTCGGACCACGTGGACCGGGTCCTCCACGAGCTCGACGTGCTCGGAGTGGGCGAGGGCGAACCCGCGGACGGTCTCGATGACCACGGCCTGCGGGTCGTTGATGAGCTTCTTCATGCTGCGCCTCCACGGTGTGACACGGGTGAGAGACCGGTCCGCAGCCGTCCACCGCCGACGTCGTCCGGAGTCGGCTCACTGTACCGCCGGGAGGTGCGCGCACCAGGGGCACGGCCGCGCACCCGTGCCGTTCCGGTGCACATCCGTTCACGGTGCGGGGCCCCGTCGCTGCTCCGCGCGGACCCGGGTGACCAGGGTGCGTGCACGTCCTCTCACTTTCGCGGCAGCAGCCTCGCTGTCCCCCACATCGGGCAAACGCCCAGCACTATGCTCGGGCTCAATCACTCGACGGGGAGTGCCGGTGCTCAGGCCGGGCCCCCGAACACAGCTAATCGGAGGTACCGATGGACGGCATCGGCGTCAATTTCATGTCTGAGCTCGTCGGGACGGCGATGCTCATCATCCTGGGTGGCGGTGTCGTCGCCGCGGTCTCGCTCACCAAGTCCAAGGGCTTCGGGGCCGGCTTCCTGATGGTCACGATCGGTTGGGGCTTCGCGGTCTTCGCCGGTGTCACGGTCTCCTACAAGTCGGGCGGCCAGCTGAACCCCGCGGTCAGCCTCGCGCAGGCGATCCTCGGCAACATCACGGTCGGCGAGATGTTCCTCTACTGGCTCGCCCAGCTCATCGGTGCGGTCATCGGTGCCGTGATCGTCTGGCTCGCCTACAAGCAGCACTTCGACGCCGAGCCCGACGCCGCCGCCAAGCTCGGCGTCTTCTCCACCGGTCCGGCGATCCGCAGCTACGGCTGGAACGTCGTCACGGAGATCATCGGCACGTTCGTCCTCGTCTTCGTCGTCATCGCGTTCACGAACGGCCAGACCCCGGCCGAGCTCGGCGCGATCCCCGTCGCCTTCCTCGTCATCGCGATCGGTGTCTCGCTCGGTGGCCCGACCGGCTACGCGATCAACCCGGCCCGTGACCTCGGCCCGCGCATCGCGCACGCCATCCTGCCGATCAAGGGCAAGGGCACGAGTGACTGGTCCTACGCCTGGGTCCCGGTCGTCGGCCCGCTCGTCGGTGGTGCCCTCGCCGCCGTCGTCTCCGGCGCGCTCCTCCCGATGGTGTCCTAGCGCCGCAGGGAACCCCCGCACCACCAGCGCGTCCGACGCGCTCCCCACCACCTGCACCACCCTCGCGGCCGGGTCGACCCGGCCCGGCCGCAGCACCGAACACCGTCGTAAGGAGCACCAATGGCCGACTACATCGTCGCCATCGACCAGGGAACCACCAGCACGCGAGCGATCGTCTTCGACCACTCCGGTTCGATCGTCTCCGTCGGGCAGAAGGAACACGAGCAGATCTTCCCGCGTGCGGGCTGGGTCGAGCACGACCCGGCGGAGATCTGGGACAACACCCGTGAGGTCATCGGTCAGGCCCTGTCGCGCGCCGACATCACCCGCCACGACGTCGCGGCGGTCGGCATCACGAACCAGCGCGAGACCGCGGTCGTCTGGGACAAGACCACCGGCAAGGCCGTCTACAACGCCATCGTCTGGCAGGACACCCGCACGCAGGCCATCGTCGACAAGCTCGCCGACGGCGACACCGACCGCTACAAGGCGATCGTCGGACTCCCGCTCGCGACCTACTTCTCGGGCACGAAGATCGCCTGGATCCTCGAGAACGTCGAGGGTGCACGCGAGAAGGCCGAGGCCGGCGACCTGCTCTTCGGCACGACCGACACCTGGGTCCTCTGGAACCTGACCGGTGGCACCGACGGCGGTGTCCACAAGACCGACGTCACGAACGCGTCCCGCACGCTGTTCATGGACCTCGAGACCCTGCAGTGGCGCGACGACATCCTCGGCGACTTCGGTGTGCCGAAGTCGATGCTGCCGGAGATCGTCAGCTCCTCCGAGGTGTACGGCCACGTCGAGTCCTCGAGCCTGCTCCGCGAGGTCCCGATCGCCGGCATCCTCGGCGACCAGCAGGCCGCCACCTTCGGGCAGGCCGCGTTCGACCAGGGCGAGTCGAAGAACACCTACGGCACCGGTAATTTCCTCATCTTCAACACCGGAACCGACATCGTCCGCTCCGAGAACGGGCTGCTCACCACCGTCGGCTACAAGCTCGGCGACCAGGAGACGCACTACGCGCTCGAGGGATCGATCGCCGTCACGGGCTCGCTCATCCAGTGGCTCCGCGACAACCTGGGCATCATCGGCAGCGCGCCGGAGGTCGAGACGCTCGCCACGACCGTCGAGGACAACGGTGGCGTGTACTTCGTCCCGGCCTTCTCCGGGCTGTTCGCGCCGTACTGGCGCCCGGACGCCCGCGGCGCCCTCGTCGGCCTGACCCGCTTCGTCAACAAGGGCCACATCGCGCGTGCCGCCCTCGAGGCGACGGCGCTGCAGACCCGCGAGGTCCTCGACGCTGTCAACGCCGACTCGGGTGTCGAGCTCACCGAGCTCAAGGTCGACGGTGGCATGACCGCGAACGACGCCCTCATGCAGTTCCAGGCCGACATCCTGGACGTGCCGGTCGTCCGGCCCGTGGTCGCCGAGACGACGGCCCTCGGTGCCGCCTACGCCGCCGGTCTCGCGGTCGGGTTCTGGGCGAACCTCGACGAGCTCCGTGCCAACTGGCAGGAGGACAAGCGCTGGGAGCCGCAGCTCGACGCCGCCGAGCGCGAGCGCACCCTCCGCCTCTGGAAGAAGGCCGTCACGAAGACCTTCGACTGGGTCGACGAGGACGTCCGCTGACGCGGATCGCCTGACACGGACGGGAGGCCCGTACCGGTTCCACGGACCGGTGCGGGCCTCCCGTCGTCGCGTCCGCGCTGCGTCGGGACCGGGTCCCAGCGTCCGTCGAGGGTGACCGCGGGCGGTTCGGGTCAGACGGCGGCGGGCGCCACGCCCACCCACTCGTCCAGTTTGCGCGTCGCGGCGCCGGAGTCGATCGAGTCCGCTGCGACCACGAGCTGCTCGCGGAACCGCTGCAGGATCGGACGGTCGACCTCGTCCGGGTCCTGCGCCAGCCGGAAGGCGACCAGACCCGCCGCCGCGTTCAGCAGGACGATGTCCCGGACGGGCCCGGACTCCCCCGCGAACACCCGGCGGACGATGGCCGCGTTCTCCGCCGGCTCGCCGCCGAGCAGGTCCTCGGTGCGCGCACGGGCGATGCCGAGGTCGCGCGGGTCGAGGTCGTGTTCGGTGACGCGACCGCCGGAGACCTGCCAGATGTGGCTGTGCCCGGTCGTGGTGAGCTCGTCGAGCCCGTCGTCACCGCGGAACACGAGCGCCGTCGCCCCACGCGTCTGGAACACGCCCGTGATGATCGGCACGAGGTCGAGTTGTGCCACGCCCACCGCGTTCGCTTCGCAGCGCGCCGGGTTGACCAGGGGCCCGAGGAAGTTGAACACCGTCGGGACCCCGATCTCCCGCCGGACCGCGGCTGCGTTGGCGAATCCGGGGTGGAACGCGCTCGCGAAGGCGAAGGTCAGACCGACACGCTGGAAGGTCTCGGCGACACGCGCGGCGTCCATGGTCAGGTCGAGGCCCAGTGCGGCGAGCACGTCGCTCGAGCCGGACTTCGACGAGCTCGCGCGGTTCCCGTGCTTGACCACGGGGACGCCCGCGGCCGCGATGACGACGGCGGCCATGGTCGAGACGTTCACCGTGCCGACGACGTCGCCGCCGGTCCCGACGATGTCGAGGGCCATCGGGTCGACGTCGAGCGGGACCGCGGCGTCGAGGATCGCGTCGCGGAACCCGACGACCTCGTCGACCGTCTCGCCCTTCGCGCGGAGCGCCACGGCGAACGCGGCGATCTGGGCGTCGGTGGCCCGACCCTGGACGATCTGCTCCATGGCCCATGTGGACTGCCTGATCGAGAGGTCCTCGCGCGCCATGAGCGCGCTGATCACCGCAGGCCAGGAGAGAGCGTCAGACATGGCTCGATCGTACTGATTCTCGAAGACCCGCCAGTTGCCTGCGAAAACACTGTCGGTGGATTCCGCCATAATGGAGGACGTGACAAGCACCCCTCTCTCCAGATCCGTCAGCGGTCCGGTCCTGAACAGGCCGAACCCCGTTGCCGTGGGGACGATCGTGTGGCTGGGCAGCGAGGTCATGTTCTTCGCCGGCCTGTTCGCGATCTACTTCACGCTGCGCAGCACCTCTCCCGAGCTCTGGGCGACCGAGACCGCCAAGCTCGAGGTGCCGTTCGCGTCGGTGAACACCATCATCCTGGTGCTGTCGAGCTTCGCCTGCCAGTTCGCCGTCTTCGCCGCCGAGCGGTTCCAGGTGCACCGCACCAGCTGGAACCCCAAGGACTGGGGCATGACGGAGTGGTTCTTCGTCACCTACTGCATGGGCGCGATCTTCGTCTGTGGGCAGATCTTCGAGTACGCCAACCTCTGGCACGAGGGCATGACGCTCTCCTCGAGCGCCTACGGCTCCGCGTTCTACATGACCACCGGCTTCCACGGCCTGCACGTGACCGGTGGCCTCATCGCCTTCCTCCTCACGCTCGGCCGTGGGTTCGCCGCGAAGAACTTCGGGCACAAGGAAGCCACCACCGCGATCGTCGTGTCCTACTACTGGCACTTCGTCGACGTCGTGTGGATCGGTCTCTTCGCCGTCATCTACCTCCTCAAGTGAGAATCAGGCAGCCCCACAGCATGTTCAACACAACGAAGCAGAACAAGAAGGGCCGTCGCTCCCCCCTGGCGACCGTGTCCCTCCTCGCCGTCGCGCTCATGACGACGGGCGGCGCGTACGCGCTCTTCAGCACCTCGGCCAACGCCGAGGACAGCACGTCGAGCACCGTCGCCGAGTCGAGCCAGTCCCAGGTGAACGAGGGCGAGAAGCTCTTCGCGTCGAACTGCGCCACCTGCCACGGGCTGTCGGCGCAGGGCACGAGCGAGGGCCCGTCCCTCATCGGTGTCGGCGCCGCGTCGGTGGACTTCCAGGTCGGTACGGGCCGCATGCCCCTCGCCGCGCAGGGCCCGCAGGGTGAAGAGAAGCCGGAGCAGTTCACCGACCAGCAGGTCGACGCGATGGCCGCCTACGTCGCCTCGCTCGGCCCCGGCCCGTCGGTCCCGGGCAAGGAGCTGACGAACGGCTCCGAGGGCGACGCCGCAGAAGGCGCGGAGCTGTTCCGCATCAACTGCGCCATGTGCCACAACGTCGCCGGCGCCGGTGGTGCCCTGACCGAGGGCAAGTACGCGCCGAACCTGCGCGACGTCTCGGGCAAGCACATCTACGAGGCCATGCTGACCGGCCCGCAGAACATGCCGGTCTTCAACGACCTGAACCTCACGCCGGACCAGAAGGCCGACATCATCACGTACCTCAAGTACGTGCAGGACAACCGGTCGCCCGGTGGCTTCGGCCTGGGTGACATCGGCCCGGTCGCCGAGGGTCTGTTCATCTGGATCTTCGGGCTCGGCGCGGTCGTCGCGATGACCGTCTGGCTGACCGCGAAGCAGAACTGATCGTCCGTGTCGCACGACACTGAAGGGAACACCATGGCAGAGCACGATGACGAGGCGCTGAACTCGTCCTCGGCTGTCGAGAAGCACGGCGCGACGCAGCCGGCCGGGACCGCTGTCCTGCCGGCGGAGCGGTTCGAGAACCCGGGTGAGCCGCCGCACCGCGCTCGGCGCACCGACGTCGACCCGAAGAAGCAGCGCCTGGCCGAGCGTCAGGTCGCCACGTTCTTCTACCTGTCGATCATCGGCAGCGTCCTGTCGATCGCGGCGTACATCGCCTTCCCGATCGACGCGGACGACTTCGGGTCCGTCCGCTCGGCGAACCTCTTCCTCGGGCTCTCGATCACGCTCGCGCTGCTCGCGCTGGGCATCGGCGCCGTGTACTGGTCGAAGACCCTGGTCTCCGACCGCGAGCTCACCGAGATGCGCCACACCACGCGCGGCTCGGACGAGACCCGTGCCAAGGCGGTCGAGGCCTTCCAGCTCGCCGACAAGGAATCCGGCTTCAGCCGTCGCAAGCTGATCCGAAACTCCCTCATCGGTGCCCTCGTCGCGTTCCCCCTCCCCGGCATCGTCCTGGTGCGCGACCTCGCGCCGAAGGAAGACCCGAACGAGCTGCTCCGTCACACCTTCTGGAAGTCGGGCCTGCGCCTGACCAAGGACCCGACGGGTCTGCCGATCAAGGCGTCCGACGTCACCATCGGATCGGTGTTCCACGTCATCCCCGAGGGCATGCTCGACTCCGAGCACATGCTCGAGGAGAAGGCGAAGGCCGCCGTCCTCCTGATGCGCCTGGACCCGAAGGACCTCAACCCCGGCAAGGGCCAGGAGAACTGGGGCTACGACGGCATCGTCGCGTACTCCAAGATCTGCACCCACGTCGGCTGCCCGGTCGCGCTCTACGAGCAGCAGACGCACCACCTGCTGTGCCCGTGCCACCAGTCCACCTTCGATGTCTCGAACAACTGCGAGGTCATCTTCGGACCGGCGGCCCGCCCCCTCCCCCAACTTCCGATCTCGGTCGATGACGACGGCTACCTGGTCGCACAGAGCGACTTCCACGAGCCGGTCGGCCCGTCCTTCTGGGAGCGTGCCCGCTCATGAGCAGCACAACGACAACCACCCCCAACACCGAGTCGTCGAACAAGCCGACTCCTGACCGTGGGTCGCGGCTGATCAACTACACCGCGAACTACATCGACGAGCGCACGAGCCTCTCCGGACTGGTGAAGGAGGTCGGGCGCAAGATCTTCCCCGACCACTGGAGCTTCATGCTCGGCGAGGTCGCGCTCTACAGCTTCGTCGTCGTCCTGCTCTCGGGGACCTTCCTGACGTTCTTCTACCAGGCGTCGATGACCGAGGTCGTCTACAACGGTCCGTACGTCCCGATGAAGGGCGTCGAGATGTCGGTTGCCCTGCAGTCGACGCTGGACATCTCGTTCCAGATCCGCGGCGGGCTGTTCGTCCGACAGATCCACCACTGGGCCGCACTGCTGTTCGTGGCCTCGGTCATGCTGCACATGGCGCGCGTCTTCTTCACCGGCGCGTTCCGCAAGCCGCGTGAGCTCAACTGGGTCTTCGGCTTCGTGCTCTGGATCCTCGCCATGGCCGAGGGCTTCACCGGCTACTCGCTCCCCGACGACCTGCTCTCCGGCAACGGTCTCCGCATCATCGTCGGCATGATCGAGGGCATCCCGGTGATCGGCGTCTGGATCGCCTACCTGTTGTTCGGTGGTGAGTTCCCGGGCACCGACATCGTCGGCCGCCTGTACACGCTCCACATCCTGCTGCTGCCGGCGATCCTGGTCGCGGTGCTCGGCGTGCACCTCGTGCTCGTCGTCGTCAACAAGCACACGCAGTACGCGGGTCCGGGCAAGACGAACGAGAACGTCGTCGGCGTTCCGATCCTCCCGGCGTTCGCCGCGAAGGGTGGCGGGTTCTTCTTCATCGTCGCCGGCATCCTCGCCGCCATCGCGTCGCTGTTCACGATCAACCCGATCTGGAACTACGGCCCGTACGACCCCTCCCCTGTGTCCGCCGGAACCCAGCCCGACTGGTACATCGGCTTCGCGGACGGCGCGCTCCGTCTGGTGCCGCCGCACTGGGAGGTCGTCTGGTTCGGGTACACGGTGTCGTTCAACATCCTCGTCCCGATCGCGGTCCTGGGTGGCCTGGTCGTCGCGATCTTCGTCTACCCGTTCATCGAGGCGTGGGTCACCGGCGACAAGCGCGAGCACCACATCGCCGACCGTCCGCGCAACGCCCCGACCCGCACTGCCCTCGGTGTCGCCGGCATCACGCTGTACGGTGCGCTGTTCACGGCGGCGTCCTCCGACCTCATCGCGACGCACTTCATGGTCTCGATCAACCACGTGATCCACGTGCTCCAGGCGGCGACGGTCCTCGGTCCGTTCGTGGCGTTCTGGATCACGAAGCGGGTGTGCCTCGCCCTGCAGAAGAAGGACCGCGAGATCGTCCTGCACGGGTACGAGTCGGGCCGCATCGTGCGCCTGCCGCACGGTGAGTTCATCGAGGTACACGAGCAGCTCGACGAGTACGAGCGGTGGCGCCTGCTGGAGTTCAACGACTACAAGCCGCTGATGATCCGTCCCGACGCTCGTGGTCGCATCAGCTCCATGCAGAAGGCCCGGGCGCGCGTGTCCCGCTTCTTCTTCGAGGACCGCATCGAGCCGGTGTCGAAGTCGGAGCTCGAGGCTGCGCACGCCGCGCACCACGGTCCTGACCTCGAAGGGACCCACCAGGCCCCGCAGGTCGGAGCCGGCACGAAGTAAGTGACATTCCTCGGCAAGAAACGCAACGCCCTCGTCCACTCCGTGGTCGGGGGCGTTGCGTTTCGCCTCAGCGATCGCGTCATCCCGCGGACATCGGACACGCCGCCCCAGTTCACGGGGCGTTCACACCGCGGTGTTGGAATCGTCGAAGTCGGTGTGGCATCGTGTTGCACCACGCACTCGCTGCCAACGGAAGAAGAGACCCGATGGACGCCCGGACGGCCGAACACCCCAGGCCGAACCACTTCCTGCTCCACCTCAGCGACACCCACCTCCTCGCCGGCGACGGTCCCCTGTACGGGGCGGTCGACTCGGCGGAACGTCTCGGTCAGATCATCGCCGAGATCGAGGCGTCAGGTGCCCGACCCGAAGCGATCGTCGTCACCGGCGACGTCGCCGACAAGGGCGAACCCGGCGCGTACACCCGTGTCCGCGCGATCATCGAGCCCGCTGCAGAACGCATCGGTGCCCAGGTGATCTGGGCGATGGGCAACCACGACGAGCGCGGTGCGTTCCGCCAAGAGCTCTTCGGGCTCCAGCCGACCGACCGTCCCGTCGACTTCGTCTACGACGTCAACGGACTCCGCGTCATCACGCTCGACACGAGCGTGCCGGGCCACCACCACGGCGAGGTCTCCCCCGAGCAGCTGGACTGGCTGGCCGAGGTCCTGTCCGAGCCCGCGCCGCACGGCACGATCCTCGCGATGCACCACCCGCCCGTCCCGAGCGTGCAGGACCTGACCGTCCTCGTCGAGCTCCGCGACCAGGCGGCCCTCGCCGAGGTGGTCGAGGGGAGCGACGTCATCTCGATCATCGCCGGGCACCTGCACTACTCGACCAGCGCCGTGTTCGCCGGGATCCCCGTCTCGGTGGCCAGCGCCACGTGCTACACGCAGGACCTCAACGAGTTCCAGCGTGGTACCCGCGGGCGTGACGGCGCGCAGTCGTTCAACCTGATGCACGTGTACGGCAACCAGGTCGTCCACTCCGTGGTCCCCATCGGGACGTACGCCACGGTCGGTGAGCCGGTCTCCTCTGTCGAGACGGAAGCGCGTCTCGCCGCAGCCGGCGTCGTGATCCCCCCGGCGGTCGAACCGGCCCCTGTCACCGCGTCGATGCCGGTCTTCACCCTCGACACGATCCCGGTCTCGCCCATCCGGCGCTGACCCATGGAAGGACGGGAGGCGCGGTGCCGAGCGGCACCGGGCCTCCCGTCCGCCGTTCGGCGGGGATCAAGCTCGGGGGCGGCACGCCTCGGGCGTCATGCCTCGGGTCGTCATGCCTCGGGCGTCATGCCTCGGGCCGTCACGCCTCGGGACGCTCCCAGGGTGCCGGGAACGGGAAGTAGCGCTCGAGGAAGTCGGTCACCCGGGTGGTGCGTTCCTCGTCGCTGACCTCCGGGAAGCTGCCGTCGTTCAGGCAGAAGAAGTCAACGTTGCGCTTCTTGAGCAGTTCGTCCAGCGTCCGGAGCCCGGCCTGCATCGTCGTGTCGATGTAGCTGACGGAGGCGTTCTCCTGGATGATCGCGCGCCCGGTGAGGAGTGCGTAGTAGTGGTACAGCGAGTTCGTGACGGAGATGTTGTCCGCCGCACGGAACCGCGAACCCGCGGTCGCGGCGAACTCGTCGGCGAACTCGTGCTCCATCTCGGTCATGATGCTCTTCCGCAGCGGGGTGGCCGCGTGCTCGAGGTGTCGCGTCGTCACGGCGCCAAAGCGCTGCTGCAGGAGCCGCCGGTTCACACGGGCCGAGTTCTCGAACCCGCTCCGCGCGGCGTTGTTCACGCCGAGGCCGATCCGGGTGTCGGCGAGGATGAACTTCGTGACCGAGCCCGGACTGAAGAACACCGACGGGTCGATGAGCCGACCGAAGAACATGTCGTCGTTCGAGTAGATGAAGTGCTCGCTGAGCCCCGGGATGTGGTGCAGCTGTGACTCGACGGCCTGCGAGTTGTGCGTCGGCAGGACAGACGGGTCGGCGAAGAACTCCTCGCTGCGGACGATGCGGACCTTCGGGTGGTCGGCGAGCCACGAGGGCGCCGGTGAGTCCGTCGCGATGTAGATGGTGCGGATCCACGGCGCGAAGATGTGCACCGACCGGAGCGCGTACTTCAGCTCGTTGATCTGTCGGAACCGGGCCGGGGCGTCGTCGCCCTCTCCCAGCACGGCGTCCGCCTGTGCGGCCTGGCGGGCACGCTGGTACTCGATGGCGTTGCCGTCCACCCACGAGAAGACGATGTCGATCGGGAACCGGATGTCCGACACGTGGTCGTCGAACATGTGCTCGACCGTGCTCCAGGACCGGCCGTACCGGTCGATGTCGACGAGGACGAACTCCTCGATCGGCAGGCTGCGGCGCATCAGGGCGTTCTCGACCGGCGCGAGGACCTCGGTCTCGGTGACCCGCCAGAACTCGAGCTGCACGCTCGTCTCCGCGCCGTAGCGGAGCCGGCCCATGGGCTCGAGCCGGGGACGGAACACGCGGAGCACCGGTTCGTCCACCGACCCGAAGCCGTCGTCGAGGACGAGCACGGCGGGCTTGCCCGGCGGCTTGGCGTAGAAGGGCTCTCCCGCGCCGGCGGCCATGACGGCGCTCTCGGCGCGCTGGCGGTCCCGCTCGTCGACGGCGATCACCGGGCGCTGGTCGTTCCCGCGGATGAGCAGGTGGTCGACGTCGCCGGCCGTGAGTGCGTCGTCGAGGAACAGGAGGTCCTCGATCATCGACTGCTGCGGTGTCAGGTGCCCGTTGATGAGCGTCAGCCGCCCCTTGCGGAGCACGACGTCGGGTCGGTCGAGACCGCCGGAGGACGGTCGAGGGGTCAGCAGAGGACTCTCGGTCACCGGCTCGGTCTCGTCGCTCATCCACGCCTTCCAGGTCGCACTGCCGTGCTCCGTGCACGGCACCGCCGATCCTACCGTCCGCGCCGCCGGTCGGCCCGCGCGCGCCGGACGCGCCGACGGAGGGGCGACCGGGAGGCTCACTCCGCCGGGCGCGGGACCTTCACGGCGATGCCGACGACGATGAAGAGCGCAGCGGCCACGAGTTGGAGGCCCGCCCACAGCTCACCTGGCAGCGGCAGCGTGACGACGGGGTTCCAGCAGACCGCCACGGCGGCGGTGAGGACCGCCGCCCACCAGACGCGGCCGCGGACGGCGAAGACGAGCACGATGAGCGCGAGCACGGTGACGCCCCAACGGGCGAAGACGAACGCGGACGAGTCGATGAAGGCGACGCAGGCGAGCAGCACGACGGCGGCGAGCAACGAGGGCGCCAGAGCCGGCCGGGTGAACGCCGGCAGTCCGTCCTCCCCGCGCCCGGAGGCGGACGAGGCCCGAGCGTCGCGTGCACCGGCCGCCCGCGCCACGGGCTGGGGACGGGCCGACCCGTGCTGCTGCGACGAACCGATGGGTGGTCGTCCCCTGCGTGCCGTCATCGTCCTCGTACCGTGCCGTCGTCGGTCATGCCGTCTCCTCGTGCGCGGGCTGCGCGACGTCATCCTGGTACGTGGAGTTGCGCTGCGTCGAATCGGTGCGGTGCGCCTCCCGTTCGGCCCGGGCGGTGATCCGCTCGACCATGCCCGGGAAGATGACGCCGTGGAAGGGCAGGATCCCGTACCAGTACAGCCGTCCGGCCAGGCCCTGCGGGAAGTAGATCGCGCGCTGGTGGTAGTCGCTGCCGCCGTCGTCCGCGGGCGTGACGGTCATCTCGAGCCAGGCGCGACCGGGCGACTTGAACTCGGCGCGGAGCCGGAGGTACCGGCCGCGGACCAGCCGTTCGACCCGCCACCAGTCGAGCGCGTCGCCCTGCTCCAGGCGTTTCGGGTCGCGGCGGCCGCGGTTCAGCCCGACGCCACCGGCGATCTTGTCGAGCCACCCACGGGCGACCCAGGCCAGGGGGAACGAGTACCAGCCGTTCTCGCCGCCGATCGACTCGACGACGCTCCACACGGCCTCGGGCGGTGCGGACGAGTGCCGCTTGCGGTCGTCGACGTAGACCGTGTGGCCGGCCCAGTCGGGGTCGCTCGGCAGCGGGTCGGCAGAGCCGCTGGACAGGGTCGCGTTGCGCCAGCTCGTCTCGACCTCGCCGGACCGCATCTTCGCGAGGGCGAGCCGGACCGCGCGCCGGTAGGACGTGAGGCCGCCCTCGGGCTGCGGGACGACGTCGTCGATGTCGTGCTCACGTTGCACGCACTCGAACTGCAGCGACTCGATGATCGGGGTCGCGAGCTTGCGCGGGATCGGCGTGACGACGTTGAACCAGTGCGCTGCCAGGCGGGGCGTCAGCACGGGCAGGACGGAGATCGGACGCTGCGGCAGCTTCGCCTCGACCGCGTACCCGTTGAGCATCTGGCCGTACCGGAGCACGTCCGGCCCGCCGATGTCGAAGGTGCGGTTGACGTCGGCGGGGATCGTCAGGGCCTCGACCAGGTAGTACAGGACGTCGCGGACGGCGATCGGCTGGATCCGGTTCCGGACCCACCGCGGCGCCGGCATCCACGGCAGGACGTCGGTGAGGTGCCGGATCATCTCGAACGAGGTGCTCCCGCTGCCGATGACGACGCCGGCCTGCAGCGCGACCGTCGGCACGCCGGAGCCGAGGAGGACGTCCCCGACCTCCTTCCGGCTGCGCAGGTGCTTGCTGAGCTCGCCGTCCGGGTGCAGGCCGCCCAGGTAGACGAACCGCTGCACCCCTGACTCGTGGGCCACGCGCGCCATCGTCCGGGCGGCGTCGCGCTCGGCCTGCTCGAAGTCGCCGTCGGCGCCCATGGCGTGCGCGAGGTAGTACACGGCCTCGATCCCGTCCACCGCCGACCGGACGGCGTCGGCGTCCTGCAGGTCCCCCTCGGACACCTCCACCCGGTCGTTCCACGGGACGTCCTGCAGCTTCTGCGGGTTGCGGACGAGGACCCGGACGTCGTGTCCGGCGTCGAGGAGTCTGGGGACCAGTCGGCCACCGATGTACCCGGTGGCCCCGGTGACGAGGACGCGCATGGCCGGAACGGTACGCCGTGCGCCTGCCAGTAGGCTTGCCGGGTGGACAACGCATCGTTCCCCGTCACCGCCGAGGCCGTCCGTCGGCTCATCGACCACGCCATCCTCAAGCCGGAGCTGGACCGCGCAGCCGTCGACGCACAGCTCGACGAGGCCGCCACGTACCGCGTGTTCAGCGTGTGCGTCCGTCCGAGCGACGTCCGCCACGCGGTCGAGCGCCTCCAGGGCACCGGGGTCGGCGTCGGCACCGTGATCGGCTTCCCGCACGGCACCACGACGACCGCCACGAAGGTCGCCGAGTCGCTGCAGGCCCTGGCGGACGGCGCCTTCGAACTCGACATGGTCCAGGACATCGGCGCCGCGAAGTCCGGCGACTGGGAGCGGGTCGAGCGGGACGTCCGCGCGGTGGTCGAGGCAGCCGGCGACACGGTGGTGAAGGTCATCCTCGAGACGGCCTACCTCACCGAGGACGAGATCGTCGCCGCCAGCCGCGCTGCGGTCGCCGGCGGAGCGTCGTTCGTGAAGACCTCGACGGGCTTCGCCGGTGGCGGTGCCACGGCCGAGCACATCCGCCTCATGCGCGAGACCGTCGGCGCCGACACCGGCGTCAAGGCCTCGGGCGGCGTCCGCGGACTCGACACCCTGCTCGAGATGGTCCGCGCCGGCGCCGACCGGATCGGCACGAGCGCCTCGGCACGCATCCTCGACGAGGTCGCACACCGCGTCGCGACCGGCTCCTCCTCCGACCGCGGCGACGACACCTCGTCCTACTGACGGCCGTCGGCCCCCGTGGGGGCCGCGGCTCCGGGGCTCCGTCCCCTGACCTCCCATCCGATCCCCTCCCCGGGTCGGCTGCGCCGGACGCGACGTCAGCGTCGCGGACCGCTGCCGGGCCTCCCGACCGCCACACCGGAGTGCGCATGTCCAGCACCACGTCCTCGTCCCTCGCCCTCGCCCTCGCCGTCGACCTCGGCGGCACCAAGGTCGAAGCCGCGCTCGTCACCGACCAGGGCGTCGTCCTGCCGGGCACGCGACACCGCAGCCCGACCGGGCCCGGACGGACCTCGGACGAGCTGCAGGCCGCGGTCGACGAGGTCGTGGTCGCCGCGCTCGCGGCGCTCCCCACCGACGCGACCCTGGTCGGCGTCGGCATCGGGTCGGCCGGACCGGTCGACGAGGTGAACGGGCTCGTGTCACCGCTCAACATGCCGGTCTGGCGCGGGTACCCGCTCCGCGACCGCGTCGCGGTCCACGTGCCGGACGACGTGCCGGTGACCCTCCGCATGGACGGGCTGGCGATCACGCTCGCCGAGCACTGGGTCGGGGCGGCACAGGGCTCCGACCACGTGATGGGCATGATCGTGTCCACCGGCGTCGGCGGCGGCCTCATCCTGCACGGACGCACCGTCAGCGGCCCCACCGGCAACGCCGGGCACATCGGCCACGTCGAGTGCGGCGGCTACGACGACCCGTGCGCGTGCGGCGGCACCGGCTGCCTGGAGGCCGTGGCCAGCGGACCGAAGACCGTCGCATGGGCGCGACGGCAGGGCTTCACCGGGACGACCGGCGAGGAGCTCTCCGCCGCCTACGCCGCCGGCGACGAGGTCGCGGTGGCCGCGGTGCAGCGGAGCGGACGAGCCCTCGGGCAGGCGATCGCCGCGGCGACGAGCCTGGTCGACCTCGAGGTCGTGGCCATCGGCGGCGGGTTCTCGCACGTCTCCCCCGACCTGTTCGAGTACGCACGACAGGCCGTCGCCGAGCGGGTCGAGTTCCCGTTCGTGACGAAGGTCCGGATCGTCCCCACCGGCCTGTCCCAGGACGGTCCCCTCATCGGAGCGGCCGCCCTCGTGCACCGCGCCGACGTCCTGCGCTGACCCTCCTTCTCCACACCGTCGGCGTCGGGGTGGCGTGATCGGGCATCATCTCCGTGTGCCCTCCTCCCGCCTCGTCACGACCGACGACTGGCCGGCGGCCGAGGCACGTGCCGCGGTCCTCGCCGGCGAACTCGTCCCGGTGGGCGCGTGCTGGGCGTCCGTCGCCGAACCGCAGGACACGGCGCTCCGGGCGGCGTCCTACGCGTGGTCCGTCGCCGGTGCGCAGTTCGTGGCAGCGGGGCGGAGCGCGGCGTGGATCTGGGGCGCGTGTTCCCGTCCGCCGCTCCCCCACGACAGTTGTGTGCCGGCCGGTGAACGGTCCCGCCGCCGCGGGGCCTGGGCCGGTGTCCGTGAGATCGCACTCCGCCCGGAGGACGTCGTGCTGCGGGCGGGGGTGCGTGTCCTCAGCCCCGACGCGACGGCGCTCGACCTGCTGCGCGACCGACGCGGCTTCGGGGCGGCGGAGGCCGAGGCGCTGCGCGGTCTGGTGCTGACCGCACTCGTCGATCCGCCTCGCCTCGCGGCACTGCTCACGGCGTCCGAGCGGCTGCCGATGGGTCGCCAGGCGCAACGCCGCTTCCGCGACGCCGGGATCAGCCTGCTGCCCTGACCCGGGCCCGGGTTCCGCTGAGCCGACCCGGCTCAGCCCGCGCTGACGCGGTAGACGTCGTACACGGCGTCGATGCGGCGCACCGCGTTGAGCACGCGGTCCAGGTGCGTCGTGTCACCCATCTCGAAGACGAAGCGGGACAGGGCGAGCCGGTCGGACGATGTCGACACCGTGGCGGACAGGATGTTCACGTGGTGGTCCGTCAGCACGCGGGTCACGTCACTGAGCAGGCCGGAACGGTCGAGCGCCTCGATCTGGATCTGCACGAGGAACACCGACTTGGACGACGGGGCCCACTCGACCTCGATCATCCGGTCGGGCTCGTTCATGAGGGACTTCACGTTCGTGCACGACGCCTGGTGCACCGAGACGCCCTGACCGCGGGTGATGAACCCGACGATCTGGTCGCCCGGCACCGGCGTGCAGCACTTCGCGAGCTTCACGAGGATGTCCGGCGCCCCGCGGACGAGCACGCCGCTGTCGCTGTTCCGCAGCTGGCGGCTCGTCACGTGCCGCGGGAACGCGAGTTCTGGCTCGTCCGTCTCGGTCTCGTTCTGGATGCTGCCGAGCGCCTTCTCGATCACCGACTGGCTCGAGACGTGCCCCTCGCCGACGGCCGCGTACAGCGCCGAGACGTCGTCGTACCGCATCGCCGATGCCACCTCGGAGATGGTGTCCTGGCTCATGATGCGCTGGAGCGGCAGGTTCTGCTTGCGCATCGCCCGGGCGATCGCGTCACGGCCCTGTTCGACCGCCTCTTCCCGGCGCTCCTTGGTGAACCACTGCTTGATCTTGTTCCGGGCCCGGGGGCTCCGGACGAAGGTGAGCCAGCCCTGGCTGGGGCCGGAGTCCGGGTTCTTCGAGGTGAAGATCTCCACGACGTCCCCGCTGGACAGCTGACTCTCGAGCGGGACGAGCCGGCCGTTGACCTTGGCACCCATCGTGCGGTGCCCGATCTCGGTGTGGACGGCGTAGGCGAAGTCGACCGGGGTCGCGCCGGCCGGCAGGCCGATCACCTTGCCCTGCGGTGTGAAGACGTAGGTCTCCTTGGCACCGATCTCGTAGCGCAGGGAGTCGAGGAACTCCGCCGGGTCGCTCGTCTCCGCCTGCCAGTCGGTGATGTGGGCGAGCCACGCCATGTCCTGGTCGGACTGTGACGTGCTCTCGGCATCACGACCGGTGACGCGCTGCTTGTACTTCCAGTGCGCGGCGACGCCGAACTCGGCACGCTGGTGCATCTCGTGCGTGCGGATCTGGATCTCGACCGCACGTCCCTGCGGCCCGAGCACCGTGGTGTGCAGCGACTGGTACAGGTTGAACTTCGGCGTCGCGATGTAGTCCTTGAAGCGGCCGGGCAGCGGCGTCCACCGCGCGTGCACGGCACCGAGCATGGCGTAGCAGTCGCGCACGGTCGGGACGAGCACGCGGATCCCGACCAGGTCGTAGATCTCGTCGAACTCGCGGCCGCGCACGATCATCTTCTGGTAGATCGAGTAGTACTGCTTCGGGCGGCCCATCACGTCGCCGCGGACCTTCGCGGCCTTGAGGTCCTTCTTGAGCGTCGCCGTGACGTTCTGCACGAACTGCTCGCGCTTCGGCTGTCGTTCCTTGACCAGACTGTCGATCTCGACGTAGAGCTTCGGGTGCAGCACCGCGAACGACAGGTCCTCGAGCTCCAGCTTGATCATCTGGATGCCGAGGCGGTGCGCGAGCGGCGCGTAGATCTCGAGGGTCTCCTTGGCCTTCCGCGTGGCGGAGGCCGACTCCACGAAGCCCCAGGTGCGGGCGTTGTGCAGGCGGTCGGCGAGCTTGATGACCAGGACACGGATGTCCTTCGACATGGCGATGACCATCTTGCGGACGGTCTCTGCCTGCGCGCTGTCGCCGTACTTGACCTTGTCGAGCTTCGTGACGCCGTCGACGAGCATCGCGATCTCGTCACCGAAGTCCTCGCGCAGCTGGTCGAGCTGGTAGTCCGTGTCCTCGACGGTGTCGTGCAGGAGCGCTGCGGCGATCGTGATCGTGCCGATGCCCAGGTCGGCGAGGATCTGCGCGACCGCGACCGGGTGTGTGATGTAGGGCTCGCCGGACTTGCGCTTCTGGCCGTCGTGCGCGCGCTCCGCAACCGAGTACGCCCGCTCGATCAGCGTCGTGTCGGCCTTCGGGTGGTGCGACCGGACGGTGCGGATCAGGGTGTCGACGGCACCGGCCGGCTGTGCGCGGGAGAACAGCCGCGGCAGCAGCGACCGGAGTGACCCGATGTTGCCGGTCGTGTTCGACCCGAGCGGCGGGCTCGACGGGCGCGGAGCGGACCCTGGTCGCGACAGGTCGGACGGCCGGGAAGCAGCACCGGCATCCGGCTGCGAGGACTCACGCGTGTCGGTCATGCTGCGCCTCCCGGGACTCGATCCGACAACACTACGCGCGTCGGATCAGTGCTCGTGACCACGTTCGCCGTCAGCGGCGGGAGTCCGTCCGGGGCGGACCACCGGGGCGCCGGACTGCTCCCACGCCACCATCCCGCCGGCGAGACTGACCGCCGGGACACCGGCGCGCTCGAGCGCGGCGACGACCTGGGCCGAGCGGTACCCGCTGTGGCACACGACGACCGCGGGGTGCTCGTCGTCGGCGGGCACCTCGGCCCACCGCGCCTGCAGCTCCGACATCGGCAGCAGCGTCGCCTGCGGTGCGTGCACCTCGTCCCACTCGGACTGCTCGCGCACGTCGATCAGGGGCGCGCCGTCCTCGATCCGCTGGAGCGCGTCGGCCAGTTCGACCTCCTGCGGGCCCATCAGACGTCCGCCCCGGCCTGCACGGGACGCTGCTTCGCGGCCGCCTGTGCCTTCTTCGCGTCGCTCGCGAGGACCTTGGGCTCGTTCTCGCGGAGGTGCGCGTACATCGGCGCCGCCAGGAAGATCGTCGAGTAGGTGCCGACGATGATGCCGATGAAGAGCGCGAGGGAGATGTCCCGCAGGGTGCCGGCGCCGAGGACGTACGACCCGATGAAGAGGATCGCCGCGACCGGCAGCAGCGCCACGACCGAGGTGTTGATCGACCGGACGAGCGTCTGGTTGATCGCGAGGTTGACGGACTGCTTGAACGTCCGGTGCGACTCGATCGCGGTGTTCTCGCGGACCTTGTCGAAGACCACGACCGTGTCGTAGAGCGAGTAGCCGAGGATCGTCAGGAAGCCGATCACGGCCGCGGGGGTGACCTCGAGACCGACGATGCCGTACACGCCGGCCGTGATGAGCAGGTCGTGGACGAGCGCGGTCATCGCCGCGAGCGACATCTTCCAGGTGCGGAAGTACAGCGCCATGAACACGGCGGCCAAGGCGAGGAAGATCACCAGACCGCGGATGGCCTGCGCCAGGACGTCCGCGCCCCACGTCGCTCCGATGAAGGTCGCGGCGACCTGGGACTCCGGCACGTCGTACGCGGCCGCGAGGTCCGAGGCGATCTCGTCGGTCTGCGCGTTCGTGAGCTGGCCGGTCTGCACGCGGATGCCGTGGGTCCCGAGCTGCGAGACACGCGGTGCCTCGTCCGACACCACGCGCTCGACGGTCTCGGTGGCGATGTTCTGGTCGGTCGACTCGGCGTCCGAGACCGTGAACTCGGAGCCGCCGGTGAACTCGATGCCGAGCTGGTACCCGCCACGGAGCCACGGCACCGCGAGGGAGATCACGATGCAGGCGACCGCGATGAGGTACCACGTCTTCCGCCGTCCCACGAAGTCGTAGGACCGCTTGCCCGTGTAGAGGTCACTGCCGAACTGGCTGAAGCTCGCCATCAGCTGTCCTTCCCGTTGCCGGTGTCGTTGCCCGTGCTGCCGGATGCCTTGCGCTCGGCGATGGTCTGGCGGCGGGCGGCCTCACGCGCACTGCGCTGCCGCTTGCCGTCGACGATGGGTGCGCGGAACTGCGCGCGGCCGCGGTACACCGCGCCGAGGGCGGCCGGATCGAGACCGCTGAACGTGTGCCCCTCACCGAAGAACCGGCTGCGGGCGATGAGCTGCATCATCGGGTGCGTGAACAGCGCCACGACGACGACGTCGATGAGGGTGGTCAGGAGGAGCGTGAACGCGAACCCCTTCACGTCGCTCACCGCGAGCACGTAGAGCGTCACGGCGGCGAGGAAGTTGACCGAGTCGGAGGCGAGGATCGTGCGGAGCGCACGCTTCCAACCGGACTCGACCGCGCTCTCGAGGGCGCGGCCGTCGCGCAGTTCGTCACGGATGCGCTCGAAGTAGACGATGAACGAGTCCGCCGTGATCCCGATCGCGACGATCAGGCCGGCGACACCCGCGAGCGAGAGCCGGTAGTCGACCCGCCAGGACATGATCGCGATGACCAGGTAGGTCAGGGCTGCGGCGACGCCGAGCGACAGGACCGTGACGAACGCCAGCGCCCGGTACTGGATGACCGAGTAGATGATGACCAGCACGAGGCCGATGAGGCCGGCGACGAGACCGCCGACGAGCTGTGCGGTGCCGAGCGTGGCGGAGATGACCTCGTTCGACTGCACCTGGAAGTTGATCGGCAGCGCGCCGTACTTCAGCTGGTCGGCGAGGGTCTTCGACGAGTCCGCGGTGAAGGCGCCGGTGATCTGGGCCTTGCCGTTCGTGATCGCCGCGTTCGTCGACGGTGCCGTGATGACCGTGCCGTCCAGGACGATGGCGAACTGGTTCTGCGGCTGCGCGAGCGAGACGAGGCGGTTCGTGACCGTCGCGAAGTCCTTCGTGCCGGCGCCGTTGAAGGTCAGGTTGACGGCCCACTCGCCCGTCGTCGTGCCCTGCGAGTTCGAGGCGAGGCCGGAGGTGGCGTTGCTGATGTCCGCGCCGGAGACCTCGACCGGGCCGAGGATGTACTTCGCGGTGCCGTCGGCGTCACACGTCACGAGCGGCTCGTCGTCCGGGGCGGCGGTCACGTCGTCCGGGGCGGAGCACTTGTAGTTCGTGTACAGGTCCTGCAGCTTGGGCGTCACCCAGGCCAGGTCACTGCCGTTGGTCGGCTCGGCGCTCGGAGTGGCCTGGAGCGATGCGGGCGGCGAGTACGGCGTCGGGGACGCGGACTGCGAGCCGTCGTCGCCGACGGCGCTGTCCGACGCGGCCTCGGTGTAGAGCACCGGACGGAAGGTCAACTTCGCGGCGGCCTCGATGCGCTGGATGGTCTCCTGGTCGGGCTTGCCGGGGATCGAGACGACGATGTTGTTGGCGCCCTGGGTGTTGATCTCGGACTCCGAGACACCGGTGGCGTCGATGCGCTGGCGGATGATGTTCACCGCCTGCTGCAGCTGCTCCGAGGTGACGGCCGACCCCTCGGTGCTCTGTGCCGCGAGGGTGATCTGGGTCCCGCCCTGCAGGTCGAGCGCGAGCTCCGGGACCCAACTCGCTCCGTCGTACCACTTGTCGGAGGCGTCCTTCGACGTGCTCGCGAGGATCGACGCTGCGGTGTTCAGCCCCGCGAGGATCGCCAGGATGATCACCAACCAGGTGAGCGAGCGGAGCGCCTTCTTGACGGGTGTCGATCGTGCCACCGGTCGTCTCGTCTTTCTGTCGTGAGCCCCGCACGTCGGAACGCACGGGGCCCATGGTGTCGCACCGTCGGGCGGTCCCGACGGCGTCGTCGGTCAGTCTTCGGTCTTGCGCTTCGTGGTGTCGACGTCCTCGACCCGCTCGCCGTAGATCGGCTCGCCGTTCAGCTCGGTGACGTGGTCCGCCGCGGGCTCGGTCGTGGTGGTCGTCTCGACGGCCTCGGGAGTCTCCTCCGGCACGACGCGGGACAGGGTCTGGCGGTGCACCGTGACGACGGTGCCCGGTGCGATCTCGACGTCTGCGGTGACCTTCTCGTCGTCGACGGACACGAGCGTGCCGTAGAGGCCGAACGAGAGCATGACACGGGCACCGGGGACCATCTGGCTGGCGGTCTCCGACTGCTGCTTCTTGCGCTTGCGGCTGCTGTAGAACATGAAGGCCGCGAACGCCACGATGATGATGATGAGGAAGTACTGGTCCATGGGGACCCTCCGGTCGGTCGAGCGGTTTCGGGCGCGAGCAGTCTAGAGCACGCAGATGTCCGGTCCTTCACGCACCGTCGGCGTCGAACAACCCCGGCTGTGCTGCGGCCTGTCCTGGCGTGAGCCCGAAGTGCCGCCAGGCCTGCGGGGTCGCGATGCGGCCGCGCGGGGTCCGCGTGACGAGCCCGATGCGGACGAGGAACGGCTCGACGACCGACTCGATCGTCTCGGACTCCTCGCCGACGGACACCGCGAGCGTGTTGAGCCCGACCGGACCGCCGTCGAAGCGGGTGAGCATCGTTTCGAGCACGGCGCGATCGAGCCGGTCCAGGCCGTACTCGTCGACGTCGTACAGGTCGAGTGCGCCCTGGACCGCGGCCATGCCGTCCCGGGTGCCGTGCACGAGCGCGAAGTCGCGGACCCGTCGCAGCAGACGGTTCGCGATGCGCGGGGTCCCGCGGGAGCGCCCGGCGATCTCCCGCAGGGCGTACCGGTCGAAGTCGAGTTCCAGCAGGTGGGCGGCGCGGATGAGGACCTGCTCGAGCTCGTCACGCTCGTAGAACTCCAGGTGCGCGGTGAAGCCGAAGCGGTCGCGCAGGGGGTTCGGCAGGAGTCCGGCCCGGGTGGTCGCACCGACGAGGGTGAACGGGGCGAGGTCGAGCGGGATGCTCGTCGCACCGGCGCCCTTGCCGACCATGACGTCGATGCGGAAGTCCTCCATCGCGAGGTAGAGCATCTCCTCGGCCGATCGGGCCATCCGGTGGATCTCGTCGATGAACAGCACCTCGCCGGGCATGAGCGACGAGAGGACGGCGGCGAGGTCACCCGCGTGCTGGATCGCCGGGCCGCTCGACATCCGCAGGGGGCGGTTCGACTCGTGCGCCACGATCATCGCGAGCGTCGTCTTGCCGAGTCCGGGCGGTCCGGCCATCAGGATGTGGTCCGGCGTCCGGTCCTGCATGGCAGCGGCCTTGAGGAGCAGGTCCAACTGCCCGCGGACCTTCCGCTGCCCGACGAACTCGTCGAGGGACTTCGGGCGGAGCGCTCCCTCGAACGCGAGCTCCTCGGGCGACTGGGCGTCGGCCGCGGTGATGCCGCCGCTCATCGGCCGGCACCCGCCGGTCGGAGCGTGCCGAGCGCGGCGCGGAGGAGCGCCTGCGTCCCCATCTGGGCGACGCCGGGCTCGTTCGCGACGGCGTCGTCGACGGCCGACCGGGCGGCCTCCTCGCGCCAGCCGAGTCCGACCAGTGCGATGACGACGTCCTCGGAGGCGGGGTGCGCGGCGACCGCACCGGCGGCAGCCGAGGCGGTCGGCGCCTCGAACGCGGCGAGCTTGCCGGCGAGGGCGACGATGATGAGCTTGGCCGTCTTCGGACCGATCCCGGAGACCTTCCGGAACGCGCCGTCGTCGTCGTTCGCGACGGCGTTCGCCACCTGTGCCGCGGTCATCTGCCCGAGGACGCCGAGCGCGGACTTCGGCCCCACGCCGGACACGCTGCGCAGCAGGTCGAACACACGGAGCGCCTCGACCGAGTCGAAACCGAACAGCTCGAAGGCGTCGTCGCGGACGATGAGCGCCGTGCGGACGAACACCTCTGCGCCGTGACGCATGGTCAGGGCGTGCGCCGGCGTGACCGTCACCGCGTACCCGACTCCCCCGACCTCGACCACGGCGGTCGATCCGGCCACGTCGATGCAGGTGCCCCGGAGACTCGCGATCATGCCCCGAGCCTAGGGCGGACCGCGGACGTCCTCGGACCGCCGCTCCGCACGAGCGGGGACGCCGCGCTCCGCCCGGCTGCACCGGCCTGCGCGTCACGCCACGCGCGCTGCGCGGGCGTGAGCGTCTGCGTGCCGGTGCTGACGGCGTCCGGCGAGCCGAGCCTCCAGGCATGGCACACCGCGAGGGCGAGCGCGTCCGCGGCGTCCGCCGGTCTCGGTGCCTCGGCCAGGCCGAGGACCCGCGCGACCATCGCCTGCACCTGCCGCTTGTCCGCGTTGCCGTACCCGGTGATGGCGGCCTTCACCTCGGACGGGGTGTGCAGCCCGACCGGCAGCCCGCGCGCCGCTGCGGCGTGCAGGGCGAGCCCGGACGCCTGCGCGGTCCCCATCACGGTGCGCACGTTCGCCTGGGCGAAGACGCGTTCCACGGCGACGGCGTCCGGCCGGTGCGTGTCGATCTGCTCCGCGATGCCCTCCGCGATCGCGAGCAACCGCAGTTCCAGGGCCATGTCCGCCGGGGTGCGGACGACCGTCACGTGCACGAGGCGGGCGCGCCGGTCCGGCGTGACCTCGACCACGCCGACACCGCACCGGGTGAGCCCGGGGTCCACCCCGAGCACGCGGAGCACGGTCTTATTCCTCGTCCTCGTCGAGCTCGGCCTGCACGTCGGCGGGCACGTCGAAGTTCGCGTACACGTTCTGCACGTCGTCCGAGTCCTCGAGCGCGTCGATGAGCTTGAACACCTTGCGGGCGGTGTCGGCGTCCACCTCGACCTTGAGGTTCGGCACGAACTCGGCGTCGGCGGAGTCGTAGTCGATCCCCGCGTCCTGCAGGGCCGTGCGTGCCTGGACGAGGTCGGACGCCTCGGTGATGACCTCGAAGCCGCCGCCCTGGTCGATGACGTCCTCGACACCCGCGTCGAGCACGGCCGTCATGACGTCGTCCTCGGAGAGCCCGTCGGTCTTCGTGACCGAGATGACACCCTTGCGGTTGAAGTTGTAGGCGACGCTGCCCGGGTCGGCCATGGTGCCGCCGTTGCGCGACATCGCGGTCCGGACCTCGGCCGCAGCGCGGTTCTTGTTGTCGGTGAGGCACTCGATGAGCAGCGCGACGCCGTTCGGGCCGTAGCCCTCGTACATGATCGTCGTGTACTCGATCGACTCACCGGTCAGGCCGGCACCGCGCTTGACGGCACGGTCGATGTTGTCGTTCGGCACCGAGGTCTTCTTGGCCTTCTGGACCGCGTCGACCAGCGTCGGGTTGCCCGACATGTCGGCGCCGCCCATCTTCGCGGCGACCTCGATGTTCTTGATGAGCTTGGCGAACGACTTCGCACGGCGCTGGTCGATGACCGCCTTCTTGTGCTTGGTCGTTGCCCACTTGGAATGCCCGGACACGGTTCTCCTTGCGTCTAGCCGAAAATCCGCTCCAGTCTACCGACCCGGGAGGCTCGGCCGCCCTCCGCCTCGCTGGCGCGGCCGACCGGCGGCCCGGCTCAGGCGGAACGGACCAGGTCGAGGAAGCGCCGGTGGAAGCGGTCCTCCCCCGCGACCTCCGGGTGGAAGGCGCTCGCCAGCACGTTGCCCTGCTGCACCGCGACGACCTGCCCGTCGGTCAGCGCCCCGAGCACGCGCACGTCGACGCCGTGCTCCTCGACCACGGGCGCCCGGATGAACACCGCGTGCACGGGGTCCGCGCCGAGTTCCGGCATCGGGATGTCCGTCTCGAACGAGTCGTTCTGGTTGCCGAAGGCGTTGCGTCGGACCGTCGTGTCGAGGATCCCGAGCGTGTGCTGCCCGGCGATGCCGTCGGTGATCCGCGCGCTCAGCATGATCATGCCCGCGCAGGTGCCGTAGGCCGGCAGGCCACCCCGGATGGCATCGGCGAGCGGTTCCGCGAGGCCGAACGTCCGGGACAGCTTGTCCATCACGCTCGACTCACCGCCGGGGATGACGACGCCGTCCAGCGCCGCCAACTCCTCCGGACGGCGGAGCGGCACGACGTCGGCGCCGAGCTCCGTGAGGGACGAGATGTGCTCGCGGAAGTCCCCCTGCAGGGCGAGGACGCCGATCCGGGGCGCGGCGTTACCAGCCACGCTCGGCGAGGCGGTGCGGCGCGGGGACGTCGGCCACGTTGATGCCGACCATCGCCTCGCCCAGCCCACGCGAGACCTCGGCGATGACCTTCGGGTCGTCGTGGAAGGTCACGGCCTTGACGATCGCCGCGGCGCGCTTGGCCGGGTCACCGGACTTGAAGATGCCGGAGCCGACGAACACGCCGTCCGCGCCGAGCTGCATCATCATCGCGGCGTCGGCGGGGGTGGCGACACCACCGGCGGTGAAGAGCACCACCGGGAGTGAGCCGGTCTGCGCGACCTCCTTCACGACGTCGTACGGGGCCTGCAGCTCCTTGGCGGCGACGTAGAGCTCGTCTTCCTTGAGGTTCCGCAGCGCCGCGATCTCCTTCGAGATGGTGCGGATGTGGCGCGTGGCCTCGGACACGTCGCCGGTGCCGGCCTCGCCCTTGGAGCGGATCATGGCCGCGCCCTCGGTGATGCGGCGGAGGGCCTCGCCGAGGTTCGTCGCACCGCAGACGAAGGGCGTCGTGAAGCCCCACTTGTCGATGTGGTTGACGTAGTCGGCGGGCGAGAGCACCTCGGACTCGTCGATGTAGTCGACGCCGAGCTCCTGGAGCACCTGGGCCTCGACGAAGTGGCCGATGCGGGCCTTCGCCATGACCGGGATCGACACGGCGGCGATGATCTCCTCGATCATCGACGGGTCGGACATGCGGGCGACACCACCCTGCGCACGGATGTCGGCCGGGACGCGCTCGAGGGCCATGACGGCGGTGGCGCCGGCTTCCTCGGCGATGCGGGCCTGGTCGGCGTCGATCACGTCCATGATGACGCCGCCCTTGAGCATCTCCGCGAGGCCGCGCTTGACGCGTGAGGACCCGGTGGTCGAAGTGGCGGTGACGGTGCTGGGGGTGCTGTCGCTCATGATCCCCCCAGTCTAGTGCTCCGGCCACCCCTCGGCGACGAGTCGACGGGTCTCGCCGAGCATCTGCGAGAGCGACTTCGTCCGGGCGATGATCGGGAAGAAGTTGGCGTCCGACTGCCACCGCGGCACGATGTGCTGGTGCAGGTGTGCGGCAACACCGGCGCCGGCGACCTCGCCCTGGTTCATCCCGATGTTGAACCCGTCGCAGTGGGCGACCCGGCGGAGGACCCGCATCGCGGTCTGGGTCAGCTCGCCGATCTCCTGCAGTTCCTCCGGCGACGCCTCGTCGTAGAGCGGGACGTGTCGGTACGGGCAGACGAGCAGGTGGCCGTTGTTGTACGGGTACAGGTTGAGCAACACGTACGCGTGCTCGCCCCGCGCGACGATGAGGGCTTCACGATCGGACTTCCGCGGTGCCTCGCAGAACGGGCAGTCGTCACGGTGCCCGCGACCCTCGCCCGCCCGGCCGGCGTCGATGTACGCCATCCGGTGCGGGTTCCACAGGCGCTGGAAGGCGTCCGGGACCGCCGCCTGGGTGGCGGCGTCCCGGATCACCAGCGGGTCGCCCTCGTCGTCGAGCGGGCCGGACATCAGACCTGCACGCGGTCGCGGATGGCCGTCGTGATGCGCTCGACGGCCTCGTCCACGGGCACGCCGTTGTCCTGGCGGCCGTCCCGGAACCGGAAGCTGACCGCCCCGGCGTCGCGGTCGTCGCCGCCCGCGATGAGCTGGAACGGCACCTTCGCCTTGGTGTGCGTGCGGATCTTCTTCTGCATGCGGTCGTCCGAGTGGTCGACCTCGGCGCGCACGCCCTTCGCACGGAGCTTCGCGACCACCTCGTCGAGGTAGTCGCCGTACTCCTCGGCGACGGGGATCGCGACGACCTGCACCGGGGACAGCCAGACCGGGAACGCCCCCGCGTAGTGCTCGGTCAGGACGCCGAAGAACCGCTCGATCGACCCGAACAGGGCGCGGTGGATCATCACCGGGCGCTGACGGGTGCCGTCGGCAGCCGTGTACTCGATGCCGAACCGCTCGGGGAGGTTGAAGTCGAGCTGCACGGTGGACATCTGCCAGGTGCGGCCGATGGCGTCGCGCGCCTGCACGGAGATCTTCGGGCCGTAGAAGGCCGCACCGGCTGGGTCGGCGACGAGTTCGAGCCCGGACTCCTCGGCGACCTCGCGCAGGGTGTTCGTCGCGACCTCCCAGACCTCGTCGTCGCCGACGTACTTCTCGGGGTCCTTGGTGGAGAGCTCGAGGTAGAAGTCGTCGAGACCGTAGTCGCGGAGCAGGGACAGCACGAACTGGAGGGTCGTGGTGAGCTCCTCCTTCATCTTCTCCTGCGTGGTGAAGATGTGCGCGTCGTCCTGGGTCAGGCCACGAACCCGGGTGAGGCCGTGGATGACGCCGGACTTCTCGTTGCGGTAGACCGTGCCGAACTCGAACATCCGCAGCGGCAGGTCGCGGTAGGAGCGGGCCTGCGACCGGTACGCCAGGATGTGCATCGGGCAGTTCATGGGCTTGAGGTAGTAGTCCGCGCCCTGTCGGGTGACGTTGCCGTCCTCGTCCCGCGCCTCGTCCATGTGCATGGGCGGGAACATGCCGTCCTTGTACCACCCGAGGTGACCGGACTGCTCGAACAGGTCGCCCTTGGTGATGTGCGGCGTGTAGACGAACGAGTAGCCGTTCTCCTCGTGCCGACGACGCGAGTAGTCCTCCATCTCACGGCGGATGATGCCGCCCTTGGGGTGGAAGATCGCGAGGCCGGAGCCGATCTCGTCGGGGAACGAGAACAGGTCGAGTTCGGCGCCGAGCTTGCGGTGGTCGCGCTTCGCCGCCTCCTCGAGGCGCACGAGGTACGCCTTGAGCTGGTCCTTGTCGGGCCAGGCGGTGCCGTACACGCGCTGCAGCTGCGGGTTCTTCTCCGACCCGCGCCAGTAGGCGGCGGCGACGCGCATGAGCTTCGCCGCGTTGCCGATCCACCGGGTGTGCGGGACGTGCGGGCCGCGGCAGAGGTCCTGCCAGACGACCTCGCCGGACTTCGGGTCGACGTTCTCGTACACGGTGAGCTCGCCCGCGCCGACCTCGACGCTCTCGCCCGAGTCGCCCTCGGCAGCGGCGCCCTTCAGGCCGATGAGCTCCTGCTTGTAGGGCTCCCCCGCCATGAGCTCGCGGGCCTCGTCGTCCGTCACGACCCGGCGGCGGAAGCGCTGGGCCTGCTTGACGATGCGGTCCATGCCCTTCTCGATCGCCTTGAGGTCCTCGGGCGTGAAGGGCTCGGCCACGTCGAAGTCGTAGTAGAAGCCGTCGGTGACCGGCGGCCCGATGCCGAGCTTCGCGTCCGGGTTGATCTGCTGCACCGCCTGCGCGAGCACGTGCGCGGCGGAGTGCCGGAGGATGTCGAGGCCGTCCTGCTCGTCGAGGGTCACCGGCTCGACGACGTCGCCGGCCGCCACCTCGGCCGCCAGGTCCTTGAGCACACCGGCCACCCGGACGGCGACGACACCGCGGACGCCGTCGAACAGCTCGGTGCCCGTCGTGGTCGTCGTCGCGGTGCGGGGCTCGGGCGCCTGGGGCACGTCGGCGGGCTCGGGTGCGACTGCGTCGGTCACGATGGTGGTGCTCCTCGGTCGGTTCAGGGGTGGCTCAAGACTAGTGCGCGGCCGTGGCGGTTCAGGCGGGGACGCGGCCGAGCGTCGTGACGGGCAGGCGCGGCTCGAGGCGCTCCCGGCCCGAGAGCCCGTCGAGCTCGAGCAGCGAGGCGAAGCCGATCGCCTCGTACCCCGCGCGTTCGAGCAGCGTGACCGTCGCCGCAGCGGTGCCCCCGGTCGCGAGGACGTCGTCGACGACGAGCACGCGCGTGCCCTGCGGGAGCTGGCCAGGCCGGAGCTCGAGCTCTGCCTCGCCGTACTCGAGCGCGTACTGCTCGCCGAGCACCTCGCCGGGCAGCTTGCCGGCCTTGCGCACGGTCAGGACGCCGACCTGGTGCTGCGCCGCGATGCCGCCGGCGAGGGCGAACCCGCGCGCCTCGATGCCGGCGACCGCCTGGAAGCCCGCGCCGATCGCGAACGGCGCCGCGAGGGCCTCGCAGACGCGGCCGAACGCCACCGGGTCGGAGAACACCGGCGTCACGTCGCGGAACAGGATGCCGGGCTTCGGGAAGTCCGGGACGATGGCGGTCAGGCGCTCGACGAGTGCAGCTGCGGTTTCGGTCACCGCACAACGGTACGCGACCGCAGGCGCCGCACGTACCCGGCTGTCCGGCGTCTGTCCCTCGTTCTGGAGATCGCCCTCTCGCCGCTCCACGGGTTCTGATGGTCTGCGGCAGGTGGAGCGGGACGGCGGGGGCGTCCCGGCAGCGGACGGACACAGGACGGGATCATGCACTCGAGGATCAGGACACTGGTCGCGCTCGCGATCGCAGCGACGGCGGTGGCTGCGGGCAGCGTCACGTCCCCGGCCCCTGCGACAGCGGCCGTCGTCGCACCGCTGCCGCGCGCTGCCCTCCACTCCGCGACACCCGGGCAGGTCTTCGCCGGTGGGTTGTTCCGGCAGTCGGACAGCCAGCCCGCGCAGGCCGCGGCGGCACTCAGCGCTGCGGGCCGGACGAGGGAGGCCGCTGCGGCCCGGACCATCGCGCAGCAGCCGATCGCGATCTGGCTCGGCGAGTGGTACACGGGCGACGCGCTGGACCGCGTGATCGCACGGAACCTCGCCGCCGCCGAGCGCGCCGGCACGACACCGGTGTTCGTCACCTACGCCGTGCCGAACCGCGACTGCGGCGGGTACTCGGCGGGCGGCCTCACCCCGTCCCGGTACGCCGAGTGGAACCGCCGCATCGCGGCCGACCTCAAGGGGCACCGGGCCGTCGTGATCGTCGAGCCGGACTCCCTGGCGCACCTGAGCACGTGCACCGCAGAACGCGCGAGACGGCCGGGGATCATCGCTGCCGCCGTGCGCGACTACGCCGCCGCGGGCGTCCCCACCTACCTGGACGGTGGCAACGAGAACTGGAACAGCGCGGAGCTGCAGGCGTCGTACCTGCGGGAGGCCGGCGTCGCCCAGGCCCGGGGTTTCTTCACGAACGTCGCGAACTTCTACGGCGTCGACGGTGAGCGGGTCTACGCCGAGCGACTCAGCACGATGACGGGCGGTGCCCGGTACGTCATCGACGTGTCGAGGAACGGTCGTGGGTGGCTCGGCACCTGGTGCAACCCCACCGGGGCCGGCCTCGGCGGGCGACCGCAGGTCGCGGCGGGCAGGACCCGGCTCGACGCCCTGCTCTGGGTGAAGACGCCGGGCGCGAGCGACGGGACCTGCAACGGGGGCCCCGCTGCCGGCACGTGGTTCCCGTCGTACGCGGTCGCACTGGTGGCCAACCGGAAGCGCTAGGCGCCGGCACGCCGTCGGGGGTCGAACCAGGAATCCGACATCGAACCAGGCGACGAGCCTGGTCCGATGTCGTCTTCGTGGTCCGATCGTGGTGCAGCTCCGTCCGTGCGGAGGCGGCCGCGACGCGGCGCGGCGCGCTCAGCGCCACATGCGCATCGCGGCGCTCCGCACGAGCAGGTCGAGTTCGCGCTCGCGCCGCTCGCGGTCGAGCCGCTGCCGGGTCGCGAAGTCGACCGAGGGGCGCACGTGGTGCGTCCGACGGCTCCAGATGATCAGCGACATGCCGATCCGGAGGGCGATGCGGTCGGCGAGCGTGACCCGGCGGCGCACCGCGCGGGTATCGGGGGGACGGACGTCGATGTCGTTCGACACGGTGGTGCCTTTCGTGGGTGCCCGAGGGCATGACGGAGAACCCGACCACCGAGCGCGGAAATGCGTCGGGAACGGGTCCGGAAGACCGCCCGGTGAATGCGGGCGAGAATGGTCGCCGGGCGCGCAGGAATGCGCACGGCTGCATTGTCGGTGACCGAACGGGGTCACCGCGTGGAGTCGTCGCGGGAGACGTCCGCCGCTCGCGGCCCGACCTCGGTCCACCCCGCCGCCACGCCCGGCTGCCGTCAGCAGGACGGGCGACCGTCAGCAGGACGGGCGGCCGTCAGCAGGACGGGCAGTCGTGGCGTGCACGGCGCGTGCGGCGCGGCACGACAGGGCTGTGCGACGACGACCGGAGCGGCACCACCACGCAGTCAGCGCAGCGCGGGATGGAGCTTCGATCGATCGAGGGAGGACGGCTGGAGCGGGACGTCCCGCGTCAGTGCGAACGGAGCGGGGTGCCGCCGATCCCACGGATTCCACGGAACGGGTTCGTCGCGGAGATCATCATTGTCGGCCCCCTCTCGGTCTCGTACAGCCGGTGATGCTCGTGAACACTATCGGCGTCAGGAATGCGAGCGCAACCCCTTTCTCGAACATTCCTGGAATTGCATCGCCGAACACGATCGGTGCCGCCGGACGCAGCACGGCCCCGGTACCGCTGGGGTACCGGGGCCGTGCTCGGGTGTGGGTCGGACTAGACCGCGGCGGGGGCGGACGCGCGGGCGACGAGCCGGCCGTCCTCGACGTCGATCCGGACGGTGCCACCGTCGTACGCCTGCTCGTCGACCACCAGGGTCGCGATGCGGTCGTCGACCTCACGCTGGATCAGTCGGCGGAGCGGGCGGGCGCCGTACTCCGGCTCGTAGCCGTGCTCGGCGAGCCAGTCGATCGCCGACTCGGACACCGAGAGCACCATGCCCTGCGCCGCCAGCCGGGACGCCGTGTCCTGCAGGAGCAGCGACACGATCGAGCGCAGCTGCCCGCGCTCGAGCTTGCGGAACAGCACGATCTCGTCGATCCGGTTGATGAACTCCGGCCGCATCGACTCGCGCAGCCTGCCCATCACGCGGTTGCGGAGGTCCTCCTCGGCGTAGCCGCCGTCGGCCCCCACCGAGAACCCGAGCGCACCCGAGCGGGACGCGAGGAACTCCGACCCGATGTTCGAGGTCATGATGACCACCGTGTTCCGGAAGTCGACCGTCCGGCCCTGTCCGTCGGTGAGCCGTCCGTCGTCGAGCACCTGCAGGAGCAGGTTGAACACGTCCGGGTGCGCCTTCTCGACCTCGTCGAGCAGGATCACCGAGTACGGGTTCCGACGGACGCGCTCGGTCAGCTGCCCGGCCTCGTCGTAGCCGACGTACCCCGGAGGGGCACCGACGAGTCGCGAGACCGTGTGGCGTTCGCCGAACTCGCTCATGTCGAAGCGGAGCATCGCCGACTCGTCCCCGAACAGCGACGAGGCCAGCGCCTTGGCGAGCTCGGTCTTGCCGACACCGGTCGGTCCGAGGAACAGGAAGCTGCCGACCGGGCGACGCGGGTCGCCCATCCCGGTGCGACTGCGTCGGACCGCCTTCGCGATCGCCCGCACGGCGTCGTCCTGGCCGACCACGCGGTCGTGCAGCTCGGACTCCAGGCTCGCGAGGCGGGTCTTGTCGGCCGACCCGAGTCGGGTCACCGGGATCCCGGTGGCGCGCGACACGACGGCTGCGATGTCCGCCTCGGTGATGACGTCGTCCACGGGGTGCGCGACGGAGGACGCGGCCACGTCACCCGTGTCGGCGGCGGTGATCCGGGCCTCCAGTCCGGCGATCTCGTCGCGGAGGTCGGACGCCTCCTCGTACTGCTCCCCGGCGACGGCGCGGTCCTTGCGGGCCGTGAGGTCGGCGACCTCGGCACGGAGCGCGTCGACGTCGACGTCGCCCGACCGGGCGAGGCGACGGCGGGCACCGGCCTGGTCGATGAGGTCGATGGCCTTGTCCGGCAGGTGCCGGTCGGTCACGTAGCGGTGCGAGAGCTCGACGGCCGCTCGGAGCGCCTCGTCGGAGTACGTCACGCCGTGGTGCTCGGCGTAGCGGGGGCTGAGACCGGTGAGGATCGCGACCGCGTCCTCCACGCTCGGCTCCCCCACCGTCACGGGCTGGAAGCGACGCTCGAGTGCGGCGTCCTTCTCGATGCGGCGGTACTCCTTCAGCGTCGTCGCGCCGACGAGGTGCAGGTCACCGCGGGCGAGGCGCGGCTTGAGGATGTTGCCGGCGTCCATCGAACCGCCCTCGCCGCCACCACCGGCGCCGACGACGGTGTGCAGCTCGTCGACGAAGACGATGAGCTCGTCCGCGTGCGCGGCGATCTCGTCCATCGCCTTGGTCAGGCGCTCCTCGAAGTCACCGCGGTACCGGGTGCCGGCGAGCATGCCGGGCAGGTCGAGCGCGACGACGCGCTTGCCCTGCAGCAGGGCCGGGACGTCTCCGTCGACGATGCGCTGGGCGAGTCCCTCGACGATGGCGGTCTTGCCGACGCCGGGCTCGCCGATGAGGACGGGGTTGTTCTTGGTGCGGCGGAGCAGGATCTCGACGGCCTGCTCGATCTCGTCGGCGCGGCCGATCACCGGGTCGATGCGGCCGTCACGAGCGCGTGCCGTGAGGTCGGTGCCGTACTGGTCGAGCGTCGGGGTCTCCGACTGCTGGTCCTGGTCGGCGGTGGTGGTGGTGCCGGGCATGGGGCGCCCCTCTCGTGCGGCCTCGGCCGCGTCGTGCGCGTAGGACTGCATCACCTGCGGGGTGACGCCGGCGCTCGCGAGGAGTTGCCCCGCGACGGTGTCCTGGTCGGTGACGAGCGCGAAGAAGACGTGCTCGGGGTCGGTGTACGTGCTGCCGAACCCGCGCGCGGCCTGTGTGGCCTCGAGCAGGATCCGTTGCGCGGACGGGGTCAGGGCCGGGCGACCCTCGACACGGTCACCCGACGGCATCGGGAGGCGCTGTTCGACCTCGGCGGCGAACCGCTCGGGGTCGGCACCCGCGGACCGGAGGACGGCCGCGAAGGGCTCGGTGCCGACGAGCACGTGCAGCACGTGCAGCGCGTCGATCTCGTGCTGCCCCTGCTCGACGGCGTACGCGGCCGTCTGCTGGAGCAGCTCGTGGGTGCGCCGGCTGAGGAGCCGGGTGATGTCGACCGGCCGTCCGAACGGCACGGACCGCTGGGACTGACCGGGGTTCTGCGAAGCCGCGAGCAGTCGTGCGAGGAACTCGTCGAACGAGTCGTTGCCGCCGGTCGGGCCGAACGTCTGTGGCAAAGGGACCTCCTGGGGAACTTGAGTGCCTTCGGCTCAATGCAACGCAGGAGGGCCGCGGTCATTCCCGTGTCCGGGAAGAAGTTGCGGCGAGTCGACTCAGGTCCGGGTGATGGCCGCCGTGCTCGCGTCGGTGACGCGCACCAGGTCGGCCGGGACCACCTCGATGTCGAACCCGCGGCGCCCGCCGGACACGAAGATCGTCGCGTGGTCGGCGGCCGACGCGTCCAGCACGGTGCGCAGTCGTGTCCGCTGTCCCACCGGACTGATCCCGCCGACGACGTACCCGGTGCGGCGTTCCGCGAGCGCGGGGTCCGCGAGCGACGCCTTCTTCCCGCCGACGGCCGCCGCGACGGCCTTGAGGTCGAGCCGGTCCGCCACGGGGACGATCGCCACCGCGAGTTCACCGTCGACCGACACCACGAGGGTCTTGAAGACCTGCTCCTCGCGGAGCCCGAGTGCCGCCGCTGCTTCCTCGCCGAAGTTCGTCGCGCTCTCGTGGTGCTCGTAGACGTGCGGCGTGTAGGGGACGCCGGCCCGCTCCAGCGCGACCGTCGCCGGGGTGCTCGGGGAAGCTGCGCTCATGCACCGATCCTGCCCCGCGTCCCCGGCACGTCTCCGGAGGCTCGCGGACGGTACGCTGAGCCGCACCATGACGGTCATCGAGGTGCTGCTCCGCGTGGTCTCCGCGCTGCACGCGCCGGGCCCCGCCGCGCTCGGTCACGCATGGGTCCCTGGTGCACCACCGGCCCTCGCGGTCGCCGTGCTCGGCGTCACCGTCGTGGGCGTCACCGTCGCCGGGTTCGCCGCGCTCGCCGCAGCCGCGCTCGTGCTGCGGCTCGTCGCCCTGCTCATCGCCGCGGTCGGAGCGGACCGTCTCCCGGTGCCCTCCACGGCACCGGACCTCGTCACCCGGATCGCCTGGAGCAACCCGGATGCGGACGGGCACGTGCGGTCACGGGCTCCCGGGGGCGTCCCGGCGGTCTGACACCGGTCGGTGTCGGGCCGCGCTCGCGCCCGACCCCTCCGATCGAAGGACCATCCATGGACATCACCACCCTGCCCGGCCTCAGCGCCGTGCTGCACGCCGGCGCGGACCTCGTCGCCGTCCTCACCGACGCCCTCACCCCGGTCGCGGGACCGGCAGCAGCGGCGCTCGCCGTCGTCGTGCTGACCCTCGCGGTCCGCGTCCTGCTCGTCCCGCTGTCCGTGCTGCAGGTCCGGGCGGAGCGGGACCGTCGCCGCCTCGCGCCGCGGATCGCGGAACTCCGCCGACGTGCCGGTCGCGACACCGCACGGTTCCAGCGGTCGCTCCAGGAGCTGTACACGGCCGAACGGGTGGCACCGCTGGCCGGGTGCCTGCCCGTCCTCGCACAGGCACCCGTGGTCTCGCTGCTGTACACGGTCTTCACACACGCGAGCATCGACGGGACGGTCAACACCCTGCTCCGCGCGTCCCTCGCCGGCATCCCGCTCGCGCAGTCGGCCGTCACGGTCCTGACGTCCCCGCTGTGGGTGCACGGCTGGCTCGTGCTCGTGCTGCTCGCGGTGCTCGTCGTCGCGGTCGAGCACACGCGTCGGGCACAGCAGTACTGGAACCCGGCGCCTGCCCCCGCTCCGGACGTCACCGTGCCGGGAGCGGCCGTCACGGCCGGGATCGCGCGGTGGGTCCCGTTCGTCTCGGTCGTCTTCGCCGCGGTCGCGCCGCTCGCCGCCGCCCTGTACCTGGTCACGAGCGCCGTGTGGACGCTCGCGGAGCGCGCGGTCCTGCGCCGGCTCGTGCGGTGACGGCGGGCGCGGGGCCGCACGAGCCGCGGGTCAGCCGCCCTGACCCTCCTGCTGCGGTCCCTGGTCGACCGGGTCGTACTCGGTGTCGCGGCCCTGTTCCTCCTCGGGGAGCGGGACGTGGCGTTCGGTGCCGCTGCCGCCCGGGCTCGTCGCGACGTAGTCGGCCGCGCCGGACTGGGTGTCGTGGCTGAGCGGTTCGAGGGTCTCCTCGTCGACGTCCGCCGGTGTGGAACCGGTTGCGTCGGCGGGCACCGCCGGGTCGGTCGACTGGTCGTGCTGCGCGTCGGTCATCCCTCGGGCGTACTCCCCCCGGTCTGGGTGGGCGCCGACACCGCTGCGGTGGCAGTCTTGCCCCAGGCGTGACGACGAGGAGCGCGCATGAGCCGGACCGACGACGACGCGGCAGCACGTGCCCGTCTCGAACGCATCGCCTGGGGCGCCGCGTCGACACCCACCGAGGCCGCCCGCGCCCGCATCGCGCTGGCGGACCTCGACCGGGAGGCCCGGAGGCGCCCCCGCTCCGACGTCGCGCCCGCCACGTCCTCCGGCGCCGACGGTCGACGGGCGGCGGCCCGCCCCGCGTCGCGACGTGGCCGGTCGGCCGGTCCGGAGGGCGACCCGACCGACGACGGCGCGGTCGTCTCGGGCGTCGCCGGGGACGCCGACGTCCGCGACCCCGGCGAGCACCGGGTCGACGACCACCGGGCCGACGACCACCGGACCGACGACCAGCGGGTCGGCGGGGACGGGGTCGGAGAGGGCGGCGTCGCGGTCGGCGGCGCGGACGACGGCGGCGCGGATCGCGACGCGCCCGACCGAGGCGGATCGGGCCTCCTCGCCGGTGCCCGACGGCTGGCCGACCGGGCGCGCCGGACCGACCGGACCGTGCTCTGGGCGTCCGGTGCCGGCGCCGTCGTGGTCGGACTGGTGCTCGGCACCGGCGTCGGACTCTCGGTCGGCGCGAGATCCGCGGAACCCGGTCGCGCCACCGTGACCCCGGCGGCCGGCACGGTCACCGTCGAACAGATGCTCGACCTGCCGCAGACCTTCGCCGACCAACTCCCCGGCTCCATCGAGGCCCCGGTCGCGCTGCGCTCGACGCGGCTCGTCTTCACGAACCGCTCGCTGTCGGGCGACGCGGCGGGCACGCCGTGGAACGTGTGGGCGGCGGTCGGACGGGACCCGTCGACCATCTGCCTCGTCGCCACGGCGGACCGGATCGAGGGGACGAGCGCCTGCTACCCCCGCGAGGACGCCATCCACGGCACGGTCTCGCTCTCCGCGACGTCGGCCAGCGGGACGCTGTGGGTGCGCCTGGTCGGCGGCGCGGTACGCGGCACGGTCACGAGCACCGCCACGAGTCGGATGTACTGACGGCTCCTGCCCCCGCGGCGTTGGAGCGCTCCTGAGAGCCACCCGGGTGCTCTCGCGCGAACCGGATCGAGCGTGCAACACTGGACGGGCGCACTCGCCGTGGAGTGGCAAGAACTCCGTCTCCACATCCCGTCCACCCGAGCGCGCTCTCCCCCGGCCGACCCGTCGTCCGCGCGCGCTCCTCCACGTCCTCGAGGAGGTCAGCCGCCGTGTCCACCACCAGCAACCAGACCGTCCACCCGTACACGACGCCGATCACCGTCACGACGTCGTCGGTGGTCGGGATCGCCGTGCTCGGGCTCGCCACGTTCTTCGCCATCACGACCGAACTCATGCCGGTCGGCCTGCTCGGGACCATGAGCCGCGACCTCGGCGTGACCGAGTCGACCATGGGCGTCGTCATCACGGTGTACGCGGCCGCCGTCGCGCTGCTCGCGCTGCCGTTGACGTCCCTCACGGCGAAGCTGCCGCGCAAGACCGTGCTCGTCGCCACCCTCGTCGGGTACACGGTGTCGAACGCGCTCGTCGCCCTCGCGCCGTCGTTCGCCGTCGTCTGCGCCGGCCGGGTCGTGGGCGGCGTCGCGCACGCCCTGTTCTTCTCCGTCGCGTCCGCGTACGCCACCCGGATCGTGCCGCCGCGGCTGGCCGGCCGGGCCATCGCGTTCGTCTACTCCGGGAGCTCGCTCGGCTTCGTGATCGGCGTGCCGCTCGCCACCGGCGTCGGCGAGACGGTCGGCTGGCGACCGGCCGTCGGCGGAGTCGCCGCGTGTGCTGCCGTCCTCGCCGTGGTCGCGGCGGCCTTCCTCCCCTCCGTCCGCGGGGTCGCGTCCCCGCACGTCGGGTCCCCCAGGGCGTGGGCCCGGACCGGACTGCTCTCCGTCGTCGTCGCGGACCTGCTGCTGTTCGCCGGGCACTACGTCGTGTACACGTACGTCGGCCCCTACGTCGTCGACGCCGGGCTCGACGCCGGCATGGTGTCCGGCGCGCTGCTCGTGCTCGGCAGCACCGGCGTGGTCGGACTCTGGCTCGCCGGGCTGTTCGTCGACCGCGCACCACGACAGACGCTGGTCGTGTCGATCGCCGCGATGGCCGCCGCCTTCGTCGTGATGCCGTTCACGCACGGGTCCCTGGCCGGCACGATGCTCGTCGCCGGGGTCTGGATGGCGGCGAACGGCACGACCGGGACGCTCTTCATGGCCGCCGCGATCCGCACCGGCGGGGTCAGCCCGGAGATCGCAGGCGCCCTGGTGAACGGCGCGTCGAACATCGGCATCGCGGGTGGTGCCGCGCTCGGGGGGCAGGTGCTCGGGCTCTCCGGGCTGCAGACGCTGCCGTTCGCCGGGGCGGTCGTGCTCCTCGGCGGGCTCTCCGTCGTCGTGCTCGCGCGCCGCGGGTTCCCGGTGCACGCGACCGCGCAACCGCACCTCAGCACGTCGTCGATCGAGGTCCTGACCTCGTCGCTGGCCGTCGTCACGAGTTCGATCCCGACCGTGAGCCGTGCGATCCAGACGATCACGGGCTCCGTCGCCACGGTCCACCGGGCGGCGACGGGCTCGATCCGCACCGCGACCGGCTCCGTCCAAACGGTCGGCGAGCGGTAGCGCCCCGCGCACGCCCGACGCTCGCCCTTCCCCGTCGTGCTCGGGCAGGAAACGGGAGGCGTCAGGTGCGCGCTGCGAGGGCGTCGAGCGCGGCGACCTGCCCGGCCACGACGAGCCCTCGCGCGGAGTCGACCGGCGTCCAGCGCGCGTCGTCGACCTCGGGCACCTCGACGAACCGACCGGAGCCGCGCGGCAGCTCGAGCGCGACGGTGTTGCTGCGCACCACGTCGACGGAGAAGTCCGGTGCGTGCAGCGTGTGGACCGTGACGACCTTGCCCGAGGCCTGCCGGAAGTCGCCGAGCAGGTGCGGGACACCGTCCGGCGGTGCTGTGCCGATCTCCTCGGTGAACTCCCGCAGCGCCGTGGTCAGGGTGTCCTCGCCCGCGACCGGTTCGCCCTTCGGGATCGTCCACGCCCGCGGCCGCCGACGCCAGAACGGGCCACCCATGTGCGCGATGAACACCTCGAGGGCGGGACCGCTCCCCCGGTGCAGCAGGAGACCGGCGGAACGGAGGGGCACGGTCGGAGACTACCCTCGCGCGCATGCGCAGCATCGGACTCCGCGACGGCCGCTCGGTCCTCGTGGACGACACCGCACCGGACGCCGTCCGGCCCACCGTGGTGTGGCACCACGAGTCCCCGCACACGGGCGCCCTCTTCGAGCCGCTCACCAGCGCGGCGGCGGCCCGCGGGCTCCGTCTCGTCGCGGTGACCCGACCGGGCTACGGCGGAGCCGACCCCCTGCCCGGACGACGCGTCGCGGACGGCGCTCGCGACCTCGAACAGGTCCTCGACGCGCTGGGACTCCCCCGCGTCGCGGTCCTCGGCGGGTCCGGTGGTGGCCCGCACGCGCTCGCCGCCGCGGCACTGCTGCCCGGCCGGGTCGCCGCCGCGGCCGTCGTCGCCTCGCCCGCGCCGTTCGACGACACGACCGGGTGGTGGGACGGCATGGCGGCCGACGGTGGCCTCCGGTCGGCCGCCGCCGGACGGGAGGCCCGTCTCGCCTGGGCGTCGACCGCCACGTTCGACCCGTCCCAGTTCGTCGACCGCGACTGGGCCGCCCTGGACGGGGACTGGGCCGCGCTCGGGCAGGACGCGACGGCGGCGGATGGGTCGGGCCTGCAGGGCGCGACCGACGACGACGTGGCGTTCGTCACCGACTGGGGGTTCCCGCTGTCCGCCGTGACCGTCCCGACGACCGTCGTGCACGGAGCCCGCGACCGGGTCGTGCCGGTCGCACACGGGCGGCGCCTCGCCGCGGCACTCCCCGCCGTGGCGTACGAGGAGCGGCCCGCGGACGGACACATCTCGGCGCTGACCGCCGTCCCGGTGCTCCTGGACCGGCTCGCCGCGGTGCTGCGCTGACCCGCTCCGCGGTCGCGGGGCACTCGGACCGCGGAGCGGGTCCGAGACGGACGTGTCGGCTCAGCCGAACCTGCTCCTGAGCACGTCAGCGGTCCGGTCGGTCAGGAAGCGCACACCGGCGCGGTTCGGGTGGAGCGCGCCGGGACGGAGGTCGATCCGGCTCAGGCCGCCGAGCGACTCGAGCGAGATCCCCTCGACGTAGGCGCCCTTCCGCGCGCACGCCGAGTGCGCCTGCGTCTCGGCGAACACCTCGACGAAGGTCGCCCCCGCGGCCTGCGCCGCGTTCCGGGTCACGTCGTCCAGCTGCTCCTGCACGCCGTGCAGCCAGCGGACGTCGGCGTCGGTGAACGGGTAGGTGTCCCGGGGGAACCGCCCGGCCAGGGTCCCCAGGTCGACGGCCGGGCGGAAGCAGCCCGACGACGGGGTGTGTGCCGCGTCGGGGAAGATCGCCGGGTACCCGAGCACGATCACCGTGGCGTTCGGCGCTGCGGCCCGGACGTCGGCGAGCGTCTCGGCGACGCCGAGGGCGACGCGGCCCTGGATCTTTGCGCCGAGGGTGTCCACCCCGTCGGACGCGAGCGTCGATCGGCAGGACGGGGCGTTCTGGCCGGAGAACACCGGGCCGGTGGCGGACAGTGCCAGGCACGAGCCCGCGGTGCCGAACAGGTCGGCGTCGTTGCCGCCGATCGTCAGTGTCACGAGCCGCGTGTCGGCGGACAGCGCCTCGAGTTGCGGCCGGGTGCCGCGGAACTGCACGCGGTCCCGGACGTCCTCGCTCGTCGCGCCCGCGCAGGTGACGTCGGTGAGGTCGAATCCGAAGCGGGCGGCGATGCGGTGCGGGTAGTCCTCGCCCGACTGCGCGCACGCCCGGACCGGGAGCCCCGTGGGGTGCCCGAGCCCGTACCCGGCGGAGTACGAGTCACCGAGCGCGACGTACGCACTGCCCGGCGGCAGCCCGGCGAGCGTCTCGGGCGGGTCGTCGGTGGCCGGGAAGGGCTGGGGGACGGGCCAGAGCGGAGCGGCGACGGCGGCACCGGGGGCGGTCGGTGTGCCCGGTACCCCGCCGACCGACGCCGTCCCCGCCAGCAGGACGGTCGCGACGAGCGCGGTGAGGACGCGGGAGACGGTCGAGCGGCGCAGGGTGGGCTCCGGAACGGGTTCGGGTGGGTGGGCGACCCGACGGGCGGGGTCGAGCGGGCACGGTCGGGTTCTCCGGCTCGACTCCCGCCGCCGGGATGTCAGCGACGACCGAGGCGACGCTCGCCGCCCGCGCCGGGCTGGTACGGCAGACCGTAGTGGGCGAAGAGCTCGGGCTCGAGCGCGGCGTCGAGTTCGCCGTCCGTCGCGATCGACGGAGCGTCCTTGACGGCCTTCTTGTCGAAGGTCACGACGAGGTGCTTCGGGGTCACGGTCGCGCCGACGAGGGGGACGAAGACGAGCTTCTTCCCGACGACGCCGGTCGTGATCGACCCGAACGCCGGCTCCGACGTCGCGGTGTCGTAGTAGATGCTCTCGAGGTTGCCGATCTTGTCGTCCTGGTCGTCGACGACCGGCAGACCGATCCAGTCCCGGATGTTGGCTGCTTCGAACACGGCGACTCCCTCCGACGGCCGGACCTTCCGTGCCGTCGGATCGACGCTACCGACCGGTGCTGGGTGCGCGGACGGCGGGCACGACCCCGAGCCCGTCGACGGCCGCGAGCACGTCCTCGGCGGTGACCGCGAGGATCGCCGGGTCCGGGTCCTCCGCGAAGACGTCACCGCGCCGGACCGAGGCGTCGGTGAGGACCACGTGCGGGCCGGACGCGGGCGGACCCCAGGCCTCGGGCGGAGCCGGTCCGAACAGCACGACGGACGGGATCCCGTAGGCCGACGCCAGGTGCGCCGCTCCCGTGTCCACCGTGACGAGGAGGCTCGCTGCCGCCACGACCGCGGCGAACGGCTGCAGGTCGAGGCGACCCGCGAGCACCGCCGCGTCGTCCAGACCTGCCGATTCCGCGACGGCCAGTGCGCGCTCGACGTCGTCCGCGCCTCCCGTCAGCACCACGTGGTGGCCGCGCTCGACCAGCCCCCGCACCACGGCGGCGAAGCGGTCGACCGGCCAGTGCCGGGCGCCGTGGAAGGCGCCGACGTGCACGACCGCCGCGCCCTGGACGACGGCGGGGACGGCCGGGACCGCGATCGAGACGTCGTCGGGGTCGGCGGGCATGCCGTGCGCGGTCATGAGACCCGCCCACCGCTCGCGCTCGTGCACGTCGTGCTGCCATTCGGGACCGTCGGGTGCGCCGTGTCCGATGACGCGCCGGGCCTGCAGCGCGTCGATGAGCTGCCCGGACTCCGGGCCGGCACCGTGCAGGTTCACCGCGACGTCCACGACACCCGCCGGGACCGCGATCGGGTGGTCGAGGCCGTGCTGGGCGAGGTGCACGTCCACGTCGGGAAGGAGCTCGACGACCGGCGCGAGCCAGGCCGTCGTCGCGAGCGTGATCCGGTGCCCGGGGAACGCCCGCCGGAGGGCGTGCAGCGCGGGGACGGCGACGAGCAGGTCGCCGAGCTTGATCGCACGGAGCACGACGAGCTCCGGGCGGCCGTCGGACGGGGGCAGGGTGGGAACGGCGGTCACGTGGCCCGACGCTACCGGGCGCCGACCGCCCCGTCCGCCACGCCCGAGGAGTTGTCCGCGGCGCGCCACCGCACGCCGCCCGGTTGGGCGAGCCCCGCATCCGCCCGGTAGAGAGGGGTGTGGCCCTCTCCGACCGACCGCTGCGCGGCGTGCTCTTCGACCGAGACGACACCCTGGTGGTCGACGTCCCCTACAACGCGGACCCGGCCCTCGTCGTCCCGGTCCCCGGTGCCGCGCGTGCCGTCGCCGCGGCCCGGGCAGCGGGACTCGCGGTGGGCGTCGTCACGAACCAGTCGGTCATCGCGAAGGGCATGGCCACCCGCGAACAGGTCGACGCGACGAACGCCCGGGTGGACGAGCTGGTCGGGCCGTTCGACGTGTGGGAGGTCTGCCCGCACGACCGCGCCGACGACTGTGCCTGCCGCAAGCCCCGCCCCGGCATGGTGCTCGCGGCGGCCGCACGGCTCGGCCTCGACCCGGCCGACCTCGTCGTCATCGGGGACATTGGCGCGGACGTCGGTGCCGCGGCCGCAGCGGGCGGGCAAGGCGTCCTCGTGCCCACTGCACGTACCCTGCCGGCCGAGGTCGACGGCGCGACCACCGTCGCCCGGACGATCGAGGAGGCGGTCGCCCTCGTCGTCGCCCAGGCGGCACCGGTGACGCCGTGAACGCCGCGGACTCCGGGAGCGCTCGGGACACCGGCGGTCGGCGGGTGCTCGTCGCCAGACTCGACTCCTTCGGCGACGTCCTGGTCGCCGGGCCGGCGGTCCGTGCCGTCGCGGCCGGCGCCGACCACGTGACGCTGCTGTGCGGCCCGCAGGGTGCCCCGGCCGGCGCGCTGCTGCCCGGGGTGGACACGCTCCGGGTGTGGGCGGCGCCGTGGGTCACGGAGACCGCCCGACCGCTCGACGACGGCGTCCTGGCCGAGTTCCGCGCCCTCGTCGACGCGGAACGCCCGGACGAGGCCGTGGTGCTGACGTCCTTCCACCAGTCCCCGCTGCCGCTCGCGATGCTGCTGCGGCTCGCCGGGGTGCCGAGGGTCTCCGGTGCGTCCGTCGACCACCCGGGCTCGCTGCTCGACGTCCGGCTCCGACCCGGGGAGGACCTGCCCGAGGACGTCCCCGAACCCGAACGAGCGCTCCGCATCGCCGCGGCCGCGGGCTTCACCCTGCCCGAGGGCGACGACGGACTGCTCCGGGTCCGCGTCGGCGAGGACGTCACGGTGCCCCCGGTGGTCGCCGCGCTGGCCCGGTACGTCGTCGTCCACCCCGGTGCCAGTGTGGAGGCACGGTCCTGGCCGCCGTCCTCCCACCGGGCGCTCGTGGCGGAGTACGCCCGGCTCGGCGTCCCGGTGGTCGTGACCGGCTCGCCGGGCGAGCGGGAGCTGACCGCCGCGGTCGCCGGCAGCACCGGCATCGACCTCGGCGGTCGGACCAGCCCGGCCGAGCTGGCCGCCGTCCTCGCCGGCGCCGAGGTCGTCGTCGTCGGGAACACCGGGCCGGCCCACCTCGCCGCCGCGGTCGGGGCCCGGATCGTGAGTCTGTTCTCCCCCGTGGTCCCCGCCGTGAAGTGGGCGCCGTACGCGGCGCACGTGGAACTGCTCGGCGACCAGGGCGCGCCGTGCCGTCTCAGCCGGGCGCGCGACTGCCCCGTGCCCGGCCATCCGTGCCTGGCCGGGGTCGGCGTCGACGACGTCCTCGCGGCCCACGAACGGCTCGTCGGGTGCGCTCTCCGGACGAACCAGGGGTCCCTGCGAACGCCGCCAGACGCCGATCGGTAGCGTGCGGCACTGCTGCTCCTCCTCCTCCTCCTCCTCCTTCTCCTCCTCCTCCTGATCGACAGCGACCGAAAGGCAGTGCATGCGGATCCTCGTGTGGCACGTGCACGGCGGCTGGATGGACGCCTTCGTCCGCGGCCCGCACGAGTACCTCATCCCGACCACCCCGGAGCGTGACGGTTGGGGCCTCGGCCGTGGTGGCCGGGACTGGGGGACGAACGCCGTCGAGATCGCACCCGAGGACGTCGCCGACGCCGGCGTGGACCTGGTGGTCCTGCAGCGACCGGAGGAACTCGCGGTCGCGCAGCGGCTCCTCGGGCGGACGGACTTCCCGACCGTCTTCGTCGAGCACAACGCTCCACGCCTCGACGTACCCGACAGCCTGCACCCGTTCCGGGACCGGGACGACGTGATGATCGCGCACGTGACGCACTGGAACGCCCTGATGTGGGACTGCGGCTCGACCCGGACCACCGTCGTCGAACACGGCGTCGTCGACCCCGGTGCTCTGTACACCGGCGAGCTCGAGCGCTTCGGCGCCGTCATCAACGAGCCGGTCCGCCGCAACCGGGTCGTCGGCACCGACCTGCTCCCCCGCTTCGGTGCGGTCGCCCCGGTCGACGTCTTCGGCATGGGCACCGAGAAGCTCGCCGGACTCGGCCACGGCGACCTGCTCGTCGGGCTCGGGGACGTGAAGCCCGACCCGATGCACGCGGCCCTCGCGCAGCGCCGTGCGTACGTCCACGCGAACCGCTGGACCTCGCTCGGGCTGTCGCTCATCGAGTCGATGCACATGGCGATGCCCGTGCTCGTCCTCGCCACCACGGACGCGTCCCGCACGGTGCCCGCCGAGGCCGGTGCGATCGCGACGGACGTCGACGAGCTCGTCCGGGCCTCCCGGACGCTCCTCGAGGACCCCGACGAGGCGCGCCGACGCGGTCTCGTCGCCCGGGAGGCCGTGCTCGCGCGACACGCGCTGTCCCGCTTCACCGCGGACTGGGACGCCCTGCTCGACGACGTGCACACTGAGCACCACGCCCGGATGCGCACGCCGCGTCCGGAGCGGGAGACGGAGACCGCCGGAGCCGCAGCGCTGCCGGCCGGTGGGAGGAGCAGCTAGATGCAGATCGCCATGGTCTCCGAGCACGCGAGCCCGCTCGCGACGCTCGGCGGCGTCGACGCCGGCGGCCAGAACGTCCACGTCGCCGCCCTCTCCGCGGCCCTGGCCGACCGCGGCCACACGGTCACGGTCTACACACGCCGCGACGACGCGGCCCTGCCCGTCCGTGTCACCCTCCGCCCCGGCGTGGACGTCGTACACGTCGACGCCGGTCCGGCCGAGCACGTGCCGAAGGACGACCTGCTGCCCTACATGGGCACGTTCGCCCAGGTCCTGGCGTCCGAGTGGCTGTCCGAGCGCCCCGACGTGGTGCACGGGCACTTCTGGATGTCCGGGCACGCGGCCCTCGAGGCCGTCACCCAGGTGCAGCTGCGCACCGGTGAGCCGCGCATCCCCGTCGTCCAGACCTTCCACGCCCTCGGTGTCGTCAAGCGTCGGCACCAGGGTTCGGCGGACACCAGCCCGCCCGAGCGTGAGTGGCTCGAACCGGCCGTCGGCCGCGGTGCCGACCAGGTCGTCGCGACGTGCTCGGACGAGGCGTTCGAGTTGAAGACACTCGGCGTCCCCCTCCGCTCCATCTCCGTCGTGCCCTGCGGCGTCGACGTCGAGCTGTTCCGCCCGGACGGCCCCGTGGAGGAGCGCGGCCGGACCCACCGCGTCCTGACCGCCTCCCGGCTCGTGCAGCGCAAGGGCGTCGGCACGACCATCGCCGCCGTCGCCCGCCTGGTCGCCGAGGGTCGCGACGTCGAGCTCGTCGTCGTCGGCGGTGCCGGTGTCGCCGGGGCCGACCTGCCCGACGACCCCGAGTACCAGCGACTCGACTCCCTGGCCCGCGACCTCGGGATCCGCGACCACGTGTCCTTCCGCGGGCAGCTCGCGCAGGAGGAGATGGGGGCCGTGTACCGCAGCGCCGACGTCGTCGTCTGCGCGCCCTGGTACGAGCCGTTCGGCATCGTCCCGCTCGAGGCCATGGCGTGCGGCGTACCCGTCGTCGCCTCCCGCGTCGGCGGCCTCATCGACACCGTCGTCGAGGACGCCACCGGCCTGCACGTCGAGCCGCGCGACGAGGACGGCCTCGCGGTCGCGCTCGGCGGGCTGCTGGACGACCCGGAGCGCCGGACCGCCTACGGGCACGCCGGTCGCCGCCGCGCCGAGGCCAAGTACACCTGGCAGAAGGTCGCCGCCGACACCCAGCGCGTGTACGAGCGCCTGGTCGCCGGCGGCCGCGTCGGAGCCACCGCACCCATCACCGAGAGGAACGCCCGATGACCATCGAGCAGACCGGGATCGGCACGACCGAGTCCGGCACAGCCGGCCCCGCCGAGGGCACGAGCACGCGCGTCGTGCTCGACCACATCGCCGCGTCGGTGCCCGTCATCGCGTCGCTCGTCGACCACGGCGACCACATCGCGGCCTGGGCGGACGACATCGCCGCCCGCCTGGTCGCCGGACGTCGGCTCCTCGCGGCGGGCAACGGCGGGTCCGCGGCCGAGGCGCAGCACCTGACCTCGGAGCTCACCGGCCGGTTCGACGGCGACCGCCCGGCGTACTCCGCGATCGCGCTGCACGCCGAGACCTCCGCCGTGACCGCCATCGGCAACGACTACGGCTTCGAGCAGGTGTTCGCCCGGCAGGTGCGCGCGCACGCCCGGGCCGGCGACGTCGTCGTCCTCCTCAGCACGAGCGGCAAGAGCCCGAACCTGCTCGCCGCCGCGGCCGCCGCTCGCGACGTCGGCGCCCGGTCGGTCGCCATGACCGGTCCCGTCCCGAACCCGCTCGCGAGCGCGGTCGACGACGTCATCGCCATCGACGGCCCGTCCGCCAACGTGCAGGAGGCGCAGCTCGTCCTCGTCCACGCCCTCTGCCGCGCCATGGAGCCCGCGCTCCGCCGAGGAGGCACCCGATGACCGACCGTCAGCTCCGCATCGTCGTCGTCGGCGACACCCTGCTCGACGTGGACGTCAGCGGCACGAGCGAACGGCTCAGCCCGGACGCCCCGGTGCCCGTGCTCGACGTCCGCTCGGAACAGCGCCGGGCCGGTGGTGCCGGGCTCGTCGCCACCATGCTCGCGAAGGACGGCCACGACGTCCGTCTCGTGACCGTGCTGGGCGACGACGCCCCCGCGGAGCGGCTGCGGTCGCTCCTGCCGGGCGTCACGATCGTCGAGGGCCCCTCCGGCGCACCGACCCCGGTGAAGACCCGGGTGCGCGTCGGGGACCACGCCCTCGTCCGCATCGACGAGGGGTGCGACACCCCGCCCGTCCCCGCGGTCACCGCTGAGATGCGCGCCGCGCTCGAGGACGCCGACGCCGTCGTCGTCGCCGACTACGGTCGCGGGCTGACCGCTGCCGAGGACATGCGGTCGGCACTCACCGCCGTCGCCGAGCGCACCCCGGTGGTCTGGGACCCGCACCCCAAGGGCGAGGCGCCCGTGGTCGGCGTCACCGTGGTCACCCCGAACGCGAGCGAGGCGCAGCGCTTCACCGGGCTCGGCGGCACCGGGGTCGCGTTCGCCACCGACGCCGCTGCCGACCTCGTCGCCCGGTGGGCGGCGCACGCCGTCGCCGTGACCATGGGCGAACGCGGCGCACTCGTCGGCCGCCGCACCGAGCGCGGCCTCGACTCCCGGTTCGTCCCGGCACCCTCCGTCACCGCGGGCGACCCCTGCGGTGCCGGTGACCGCCTGGCCGCCGGCGTCGCCGTCGCGCTCGCCTCGGGCGCGGAGATCGCCGACGCGGTCACCGCCGGGGTCGCCGACGCCTCCGCGTACCTCGCGGCCGGCGGCGTCGCCTCGCTCGTCGCGGGCGCACCACCCGCACCGATCGCGGTGCCGGGCGCCGACCGGGACGCCCTCCGGGTCGTGCACGACGTCCGGGCCGCCGGCGGTGTCGTCGTCGCGACCGGCGGCTGCTTCGACCTGCTGCACGCCGGGCACGCCCGCACCCTGTCCGCTGCCCGCGCCCTCGGTGACTGCCTGGTCGTCTGCCTGAACTCCGACGAGTCGGTCCGCGGACTGAAGGGTCCGGACCGCCCGATCATGGGGCAGGACGACCGCGTGGAGCTCCTCCTCGCGCTGGACTGCGTCGACGCCGTCGTCGTGTTCGACGAGTCGACCCCCGACGAGGCGCTCCGTCGCTTCAAGCCGGACGTCTGGGCGAAGGGCGGCGACTACACGGCCGACGAACTCCCCGAGTCGGTCACCCTCGCCGAGTGGGGCGGCCGGGTCGTCACCGTCCCGTTCCACCCGGGCCGCTCCACCACCCGCCTGGCCGCCGCGATCGAACGCGTCGGCTGAGCCCCCGCTCTCCACCTCACGACCACAGCACCAGAACCGAAGGACATCCATGCCCGTCCCCACCACACCCATCGGCCGCGTCCTCGTCACCGGCGGCGCCTCCGGACTCGGCGCGGCCGTCGTCGCCGCCGTCACCGAGGCCGGCGGTACCCCGATCGTCCTCGACCTCCGGATCGACGCGGTCCCCGAGGGCGTCGACGCCGTCGCCGTGGACGTCTCGGACACCGACGCCGTCGAACGCGCCGTCACGGAAGCGGTCGAGCGCCACGGGGGCCTCGACGCCGTGGTGACCGCCGCGGGCATCGACACCCCGGCCCCGATCGACGCGATCTCCTCCGGCAACTGGGAGAAGATCGTCGGCGTCAACCTCATCGGCACCGCGTCGACCGTCCGTGCTGCCCTGCCCGCGCTCGAGGCCTCGCACGGCCGCGTCGTGACGATCTCGTCGTCGCTCGCCCTGCGCGGCGTCGGCCACGGCACCGCCTACTCCGCGTCGAAGTTCGGCGTCCGCGGGTTCTCGCAGGCCCTCGCCGCCGAGACCGCGGGCCGCATCGGTGTCACGAACGTGATCCCGGCGGGCATGCGCACGAACTTCTTCGCCGACCGCACCGAGCAGTACAAGCCGGGTCCGGACGCGCAGCTCATCGAGCCGGAGTACGTCGCGAACTCGATCATCTTCGCCCTCTCCCAGCCGGCCGGTTGCGAGATCCGCGAGCTGTCGATCATGCCGGCGACCGAGCCCAGCTGGCCCTGACCGCACGCGCCTGACGGACGGGAGGCCCGGTACCAGCTGGTACCGGGCCTCCCGTCCGTCTGCGGTGGCGCCGCGCGGGCGCGACCGCTCAGGTGGTGGCCAGCAGGTCCTCGACGTCGGCCAGCACACGGTCCGGCGTGACCTCGTCGACGAAGGACGGGTCGTGCTCGCAGCGCTCGGCGCTCCACCCCACCTGGGTGACGTCGACGTCGCACACCGGGCAGCGGGTGACGAAGCTCATGAGCACGCGGTGCCGGCCGCGGTCGAGCGGACCGGCGTTGATGACGTTGCCGAACCAGAAGACGCCCACGGTCGGCGTGCCGACGGCGACCGCGAGGTGCCGGGGGCCCGAGTCGTCGCCGACCATGACGTCGGCCGCGGCGAGCACGGCGGGGAGTTCCCGCAGGGGCAGCGCGGCGGTCAGGTCGTGCAGCCGTGCGGCGACCTCCGGCCCGACCGCCTCGGACACGGACGCCCGGATGCTCGTCGCGGCCGGTCGGTCGGAGTCGTCGCCCACGAGCACGACGTCGTCGCCTGCCTCGAGCCGGGCGATCGCCACCGCGGCGAAGCGCTCGGGGCTCCACCGGCGGCGCGGGTCGGTCGCGCCCGGGTGCATCGCGACCAGGCGGCCCCGTACCCCGAGTCGGTCCCGGACCGCGGCGCGCTCGTCGGCACCGACGACGATCCTCGGGTCCAGAGTGACGGGTTCGGCACCGGCCAGCCCGACGACCTCGAGCGCGCGCAGCACCTCGTGCTGGTAGTAGACGTAGCGCACCCAGCGCTCGGTCGGGGTGGCGTCCTCGGTGGCGGTGCCGACCGAGTGCGCGGCGCCGAGGCGGAGCAGGAACGGGTTCGAGTTGCGCCCGCCGCCGTGCAGTTGGACGGCGAGGTCGAACCGGCCGGTGAGCCGGGCGAAGAAGTCCTCGAGGTCCGGTGCCCCGTCACCGCCGTCACGCACACCGGGCGAGACGGGCAGTTCCTCGACGGCGTGCACGGCGTCCGTGCGCCCCGGCAGGAGCGCCGCCGCCATCGGGGTCCCGAGCAGCGTCAGGCGGGCCTCCGGGTACGCGGCCGCGAGGGCCTCGATCGCGGGCATCGCGAACATCAGGTCGCCGAGTCCCCCACCGCGGAGCACCGCGATCTCGCGGACCCCCTCGAACCGTTCGCCGCCACGTCCGATCTGCACCACGCCCGTCGTCCTCCTCGTGTCCGACGCGGCGGGTCGTCCGACCGCATCCCTTCGTTCCTACCCGGCCGCGGTCGGGCCGGTGTGCAGCAGCCCTGCGGCGCCGCTCCGCGCTGCGTCCCGTGGACACACCCACGCATCCCCCGGGCGTGTCCAGCGGAGAAGGAGGAGCGTGGAGGGGCCGGTGCCACGAGGCCGGACCACCACGAGAGGACGCACATGACGCTCGACGCCACCACCACCACCGCCCCGTCGACGGACGACCCGTCCGCGGACACGATCACGGTGCTCGACCCCGTGACCGGCGAGGTGGCCTCGGAGACCCGCCGGAGCACGGCGGACGAGGTGCGCGACGCGGTCGCGCGTGCGCGGGCGGCGGCGACGGGATGGGCCCGGACCGCTCCCGGTGAGCGCGGCGCGGTCCTCCGCGCCGCGGCCGAGCGGCTCCGCGGGCACGCCGACGAACTCGCCGCGATGAACACCCGCGAGACCGGCAAGGTGCCGGGCGACGCCCTCGGCGGCGTCGAGGCCGGCATCGACACGCTCATCCAGTACGCCGAGCTCGGCCCGCTGCACCGGGGCGAGGCGCTCCGCGGGAACCACGGCGCCGCCGACTTCGCCGTCCCGCACCCGCGCGGCGTCGTGCTCGCGCTGACGCCGTGGAACGACCCCGTCGCCGTCGCGTGCGGGATCCTCGGTGCGGCGATCGTCGCCGGCAACACGGTCGTGCACAAGGGCAGCGAGCGGAGCCCGGGCACGATCGCGCTCCTGAACCGCCTGCTCGCCGCCGAGCTCCCCGAGGGCGTGCTCGTGGGCGTCGACGGCGACGCGACGACCGGTGAGCAGCTCCTCGCCGAGGACGGCATCGCGGTGTACGCGCACGTCGGCTCGACGGCGACGGGCGACCGCCTGACCGAGGCCGCGCTCCGCACCCGCGCGCACGTGATCCGCGAGAACGGCGGCAACGACGCCGCGGTCGTGGACGCCGACGTCGACCCGGTGTGGGCGGCGGACCAGGTCGCCCTCGGTGCCTTCGCGAACACCGGACAGATCTGCACGAGCGTGGAGCGCGTCTACGTGCACCGCGACATCGCCGATGACTTCACCGCCGCCCTGGTGCGCGCTGCGGAGCGGAAGACCGCCTCGGCCGCCGCCGACTTCGGCCCCCTCGTCGACGAGCGCCTGCGCACGACCGTCCAGGAGCACGTCGACCAGGCCGTCGATGCCGGCGCCCGGGTGCTGACGGGCGGCTCGGTGCCGGAGGGCGCCGGCACGTTCTACCCCGCGACCGTCCTCACCGACTGCACCGACGACATGCTCGTGCTCACCGAGGAGACCTTCGGTCCGATCGCCCCGCTCCGCGTCGTGGTCGACATGGCCGAGGGGCTCCGCCTGGCCGCCGAGGACCGGTACGGCCTGGCCGCGACCGTCCTGACCGGCGACACCGCGACCGCGCTCCGTGCCGCCGCGGAGCTGCCCGTCGGCACCGTGAAGATCAACGCCGTGTTCGGCGGCGCACCGGGTGGCAGCGCCGAGCCCCGCGGCGCCTCGGGCTCCGGCTTCGGCTACGGCCCGCACCTGCTCGACGAGATGACGACCACCACGGTCGTGCACCTCGAGGCAGCCCCGCGTCGGACGAGCGCCCCCACCGGCACCACCGACGCCGTCGACCCGGCCACCGCGGGCAGCCACGACACCGACACCGCCACCGCCGAGGACGTCCGATGAGCGCCGACGTCCGTTCGGTCCGTCGCGTCGTCGACGCGGTCGCGGCGCAGGAGCCCGTCGTCGTGGTGGTCGGGGACGTCATCCTCGACCGCTGGACGGTCGGTGCCGCCGAACGGGTGTCGCGCGAGGCCCCCGCGCCCGTCGTCCGGGTCACCGAGACCATCGCCGTCCCGGGAGGCGCGGCGAACACCGCGGTCAACGCCCGCGCCCTGGGTGCGCGCGTCCGCATGGTCGCCCTGATCGGCGACGACGAGACCGGGCGGGTCCTGCGTGACCGGCTCGAGGCCGCCGGGGTGGACACGCGCTGGCTCGTCGCGGTCCCGGGTGCGACGACCACCTGCAAGGACCGCATCGTCGGGGGTGACCGTGTCGTCGTCCGGGTCGACGACCTGGCCGGACCGCCGAGTGCGGCGGACACGGCCCTCCTCGCCGAGGCGACGGCGGCAGCCGTGCGCGGCACCGCGTCCGGGGACGCCCCCGGGACGGCGACCGACGCCCGTGCGGACACGGTCGTCGTCTGCGACTACGACCTCGGCGTCGACGCCACCGCCATCGTGCCGGTCCTCGGACAGGACCGCCCCACGACCGTCGTCGTGGACGCCCACGACCTCAGCCGCTGGCAGACCCTCCGTCCGGACCTCGTCACGCCGAACGCCGGCGAGGCCGCCGCGCTGCTCGGCCGCGACCTCGGGCAGGGCGCCGACCGGGCCACGACCGTGGTCGCCGCACGCGACGAGGTCCTCGCCGTCACCGGCGCGCGCAACGCGGTCGTCACGCTCGACCGCAACGGGACGGTGCTGCTCGAGGCCGCCGGCGCGGACAGCACGCTGTCGGACGTGCACCGCACGCGTGCCACGCCGGCGTCCGAGCAGCAGGCGTCCGGCGCCGGCGACACGTTCTGCGCCGCGGCCTCGGTCGCCCTCGCCGTCGGGACCCCGGTCCGCGAGGCCGTCTCCTTCGCCCAGGCGGCTGCCGACGTCGTGGTGCGCGAGGCCGGGACCTCGGTCTGCACGGCCGATGCGCTCGTGGCCTCGGTGTCCGCACCGGCCGAGACCGTCGTCGACCACGACGAGCTCGCCGCCGCCGTCGAGGAGGCCCGTCGCGCCGGGCGCCGCATCGTGTTCACGAACGGCTGCTTCGACGTCGTCCACCGCGGGCACACCACGTACCTCCGCCAGGCGAGCGAGCTCGGCGACCTGCTCGTCGTCGCACTGAACGACGACGACTCGGTCCGTCGACTGAAGGGTCCGGAGCGGCCGATCAACACCGCCGAGGACCGCGCCGGCGTCCTCGCCGCGCTGGCCTGCGTCGACCTGGTGACGGTGTTCGCGACCGACACCCCGATCCCGCTCATCGAGCGCATCCGGCCGGACGTCTACGTCAAGGGCGGCGACTACTCCCCCGAGATGCTCAGCGAGACCGAGGTCGTGCGGGCCCACGGCGGCGAGGTCGTCATGGTCGACTACGTCGCCGAGCACTCGACGAGCGCCGTCGTCCGTCGCATCCGCGAGACCGCCGCCGGCACCGGCGCCGGCACCGGCGCGCCGACGGGAGACCCGACCGCCGTGTCCGGGGACGCATGACGCGCGGGGCACGGTGGTCCGGCGAGTGGGGTCGCCCGACCGAGGACCCGGCGGTGGAGAGCACCCCGGTCGACGTCGACGTCCTCGTCCCGACCGTCGGGCGTACGGCGGAGCTCGCCGCCACCCTCGCCGGCCTGGCGGCCCAGACCGACGTCGCCTTCCGTCTCGTGCTCAGCGACCAGTCCGCGACGGGTGACGCCGCCGCGCAGCCGGCGATCGCCGCCATGGTCCGCGTCCTGGAGGCCCAGGGTCGGCCCGTCACGCTGCTCACCCACCCGGAGCGGCGCGGACTCGCCGAGCACCGGCACTTCCTGCTCGCGCACGCCACCGCGGACGCCGTCCTGTTCCTCGACGACGACGTCTGGCTGGAACCCGGGTCCGTGCACCGGATGCTCGACGCCCTGCGATCGCTCGGCACCGGCTTCGTCGGGAGCGCGGTCCAAGGGCTGTCGTACCTCGAGGACCGCCGTCCGCACGAGACGGCACCATTCGCGCTGTGGGACGGCCCGGTCGTCCCCGAGGTGGTGCGCCGCGGCACGCCCGGGTTCGACCGCTGGTCCCTGCACAACGCCGCGAACCTGGTCCACGTCGCGGCCGAGCTCGACGTCGAGCCGGGCGGCTGGTTGCCGTACCGCGTCGCGTGGGTCGGCGCCTGTGCGATGTACGACCGGGCCGCGCTCGAGGCGGTCGGCGGCTTCGGGTTCTGGGAGACCCTGCCGATCGGACACGCGGGCGAGGACGTGGTCGTCCAGTGGCGGGTGATGGAGCGCTTCGGCGGCGCCGGCATCGTGCCGTCCGGGGCCGTGCACCTCGAGGCCCCGACCACGGTGACGGACCGCTCCGTCGACGCGCCGGACGTGGTCTTCGCGCACGAAGCGCACCAGCAGCACGCGGATCAGCACCCGGGCACCTGACCGATCGGACACGCCACACCCAGCGCCGCGCGGCTGCTGACAAGCGGTCGGCCGTGCGGCAGGATCGACGCAGCGGCGGGACGACGCCGGCGACGACCATGGGAACGAGGACGCGATGGCCACCTTCACACGCGGGTTCGGCGGACGCCGCCGGGACGCCGACGACAGCCGCATCCCGCCCGGGCAGACGCTGGTGCAGGACTGGCCGGTGCTCTCCGCCGGCGCCACACCCGAGATCGAGCCCTCCGAGTGGACCTTCTCGATCCGCACCGAGTCCGGCCTGCACACCTGGACGTGGGACGAGGTCCGGGCGCTCGGGCTCGAGGACGTCACGGTCGACATCCACTGCGTCACGCACTGGACGAAGCTCGGCATGGCCTGGCGCGGGGTCCCCCTCGATAAGCTCTTCGCGGACATCGAGACCTCGCTCGACTTCTGCATGGTGCACAGCTTCGGCGGCTACACGACGAACGTCCCCCTCGACGAACTCCTCGAGGGTCAGGCGTGGATCGCGTTCGAGGCCGACGGCGAGCCCCTCAGCCCGGAGCACGGCGGTCCGGCCCGGCTGCTCGTGCCGCACCTGTACTTCTGGAAGAGCGCGAAGTGGGTGCGGGGCATCACGATGCACGCCGAGGACGAGCCCGGCTTCTGGGAGAACGCCGGCTACAACATGCACGGCGACCCGTGGAAGGAAGAGCGGTACTGGTGACCCTGTCCAGCACCGACGGCGCCCCCGGTCTGGAGGCACGCACCGGTCCCGTCACGCCGGGCCGTCCGCTCCGCCGTCCGGGGTGGCACCCGGCGACCGTCGCCGCGGTCTCCCCCGAGACCCCGAACGCCCGACGGCTGGTGCTCGACGTGCCGTCATGGCCCGGCAACGACCCCGGGCAGCACCTCGACCTGCGGCTGACGGCCGAGGACGGCTACCAGGCCACGCGGTCCTACTCCATCGCGTCCTCCGGGGACGGCACGCGCGTGACGCTCGCCGTGGACCGGGTCGAGGACGGCGAGGTGTCCCCGTTCCTCGTCGACGCCGTCGAGGTCGGTGACGCGCTCGAGGTGCACGGTCCCCTCGGCGGCTGGTTCGTCTGGCGTCCGGGCGCCGACCCGGCGTCCCGCCCGGTGCAGCTCATCGCCGGCGGGTCCGGCGTCGTGCCGCTCCTGCCGATGGTCGCCGCGCACGCCGACGCCGAGGACCCGACGCCCTTCCGGCTGCTCTACGCCGTCCGCACCCCGGAGGACGTCTTCTTCCGCGCGGAGCTCGACGCAGCCCTGCGCACCGCAGACCGCGCGCCCTTCGACCTCGACGTCGTGTACAGCCGACGCGCTCCCGAGGGGTCGACGGCCCCGGTCGGACGACTCACGCGCGACCGGCTCGCGGCCGCCGTCCTGCCGGCGGACGCCGACGCACAGGTCTACGTCTGCGGATCGACGCCGTTCGTCGAACAGGTCCTGCGCTGGCTCGGGGAACTCGGACACGACACCACCGGGGTGCGTGCGGAACGGTTCGGAGGCTCCTGATGACGATCGTCGACGGCAACGCCCTGGCCGGGGACCTCGGCGAGGTGCTCGGGGTCGATGCCACCTCGGCCCGGCTCCGCTGCTCGGGCTGCGACACGACCGGCCGCCTGGCGGTGACCCGGGTGTACCGGACCGCGATGGGCAGCGTCGCCCGCTGCCGCGGCTGCGACACGGTGCTCGTGACGGTGGTCGACGCAGGGGCGCAGCACTGGGTCGCCCTCCCCGGCGCGCGAGCCGTCGCGAACGACTGAACCCCCCGGCCGACCGGCCGAGGGGTTCAGGTGTCCTGCTGTTCCGAGCGGATGACGAGATTCGAACTCGCGACCCTCACCTTGGCAAGGTGATGCGCTACCACTGCGCCACATCCGCACGCTGCCCACCGGGGTGGCCAACGTCGACAACTGTACCCGACCGGCGCGGTGATCCGGGCCTCCCGTCCGCGTGTCGGGCGTGCCGGACCTCGGAACGGCCGGTCGGGCTAGGGTCGGACGGGTGACGACGACGTTCCGACGCAGTTCCCCGTCCGCACTCGGCATCGACGCCGCGGGCATCGACCAGCTCGTCTCCGCGCTCGAGGCCGCGCCCGGCGTGGAGCCGCACAGCCTGATGGTCCTGCGGCACGGCGAGGTCGCCGCCGGAGGGTGGTGGGCCCCCTTCGCGGTGGACCGGGTGCACCTGCTGTACTCGCTCAGCAAGAGCTTCACCGCGGCCGCCGTCGGGATCGCCGTCCGCGCCGGACTGGTCGACCTCGACGCGCCCGTCGTCGGTCACTTCCCGGAGCTCGACGCCGAGGTCACCGACGAACGGACCCGGCGGATGCGCGTGCGGCACCTGCTCGCGATGGCGAGCGGCCACCGGAGCGAGACGATCGACCGCGCCGAGGCGATCGACCCGACGAACACCGTCCGTGGGTTCCTGCTCCTGCCGCCCGACGAGGAACCCGGCAGCGTCTTCGCCTACAACCAGCCGTGCACGTACACGCTCGCCGAGATCGTCCGGCGGGCCAGTGGGACGTCCCTGCTCGAGTACCTGCGGCCGCGGCTCTTCGCCCCCCTCGGCATCGACGACTTCTCGTGGCGCCGCGACGACACCGGCGCGGAACTCGGTTACAGCGGCGGCTACACGACGACGGACGCGATCGCCGCACTCGGTCAGCTGTACCTGCAGCGCGGCGTGTGGGACGGCGAACGCATCCTCGACGAGGACTGGGTCGAGCAGGCCACGAGCGTGCAGGTGGTGAACCCGGACGAGGCGGACCCGGACTGGTCGCAGGGGTACGGCTTCCAGTTCTGGATGGCCCGGCACGGCTTCCGCGGTGACGGTGCCTACGGCCAGTTCTGCGTCGTGCTCCCCGAGTTGGACGTGGTCGTCGCGATGACCGGTCAGAGCACCGACATGCAGGCCGTCCTGGACGCGGTGTGGGAGCACCTTCTGCCCGCGGTCGACCGCGCGGGTGCAGTGGACTCGGACGACCGCCTGCGCGCCCGACTCGCCGGGCTCGCGCTGCCGCCGCTCGTCGGCGAGCCGCTCGGCACCCTGCCCGCCACCCCGCCGTCCTCGCCGGCACCGGTGGACGGCGACTCCGGACTGGAGGCCGTGCACCTGTCCCAGGACCCGTCCGGCCACTGGGTGCTCACCCTGGTCGACCCGTCGGGCGAGGTGACGGCTCCTGTCGGCGACGGCGAGTGGCTGGTCGCGGGTGCGACCGCCACGAGCGGGGCACGCTCCGGGGACGTCGTGTCGGTGGACGTGCGGTTCGTCGAGACACCGCACCTGCTGCACGTCCGCGTCGACCTGGCCGACGGGGCCGTCACGGCTGCGTGGGAGACACAGCCGTTGCACGACGGCGTCGCGACGCTGCGTCGGCCGGACTGACCGGCTCCCCGACTAGCTCGTCGCCCCGCGGACGAAGGCACGGGCGAAGGTCCACGGTGCGTCGGTCACGCCCGAGCACATGTACGTGGGGATCGACGGGGTGCACGGCTGGTCGCGCGTGACCTCCCACCAGGCGAGCACCTCGATCCCGTGCGCGACGGACCAGCGGGCGAGGTCCTCGGCGTCCGTCCGTGTGAACACCTCCCCGGTGTCGTTGGCGCCGATCATCGGGGTGATGCCGATCGCCGACAGCCGCTCCTGGGCCGTCCACCCGGCATACCTGGGCACCGAGGCGAGCTGCGCGGCGGTCGACGTCGCAGCGTCCTGCGCCGCCGTCGCCATGCGCTGCGGACCGGTGCCGTAGTCCATCGCCATGACGTTCACCGCCGCGATCCGGACGCCCGCAGCCGACAGCTCGGCGACCGCGGCGAGGCCCTCGCGGGTGAGTCCGGTCGGCATCACGGGGAGGGTCAGCGACACCTCGAGACTGCGGCCCTTCGCCGCCTGGGCCCGGACGACACCGGCGACCGCCACGGCGCGACGCTCGTTCGCAGCCGTGTCGGACAGCGCAGCGCCCTCGATGTCCAGGTCGATGCGGTCGACGCCGAACCGGTCGACCACCTGCTGGTAGGCCGCCTGCAGCTCCGCCGGGTCCGTGCACCGCAGCGCGAGCTCCTCGTTGACCGCGCCGCCGAACGACACGACCACCCGACCGCCGGTCTGCTGGAACGCGGCGATGTTCCCCGCGAAGTCCTGCGGGCCGCCGATCCGGTAGGCATCGAAGCCGGCCCATGCGGGCGTGCAGGGGCTGCCGCCGTTGTCCGAGACGATGAAGGCGAGCGTGAACGCGCGGACGCCGGTCGCGGCCGCGGAGCTCCGGAGATCGGCGGTCGGCCAGAGGCCCATGTCGACGTACGGTGCGACCAGCGTGTCACCGACGTGCGGCGCGGGGAGCGGCACCGGAGCCGGCGCGGCCGGGGTCGGGACCGGGAGCTGCGTCGGGGACGGTGCCGGTGCGGTCGGTGTCGGTGTCGGGGTCGGCGCGGACCCGGGCCCTGCCGTCGGGTCGGACTCGCTCTCGACCGTGCAGGCGACGTCCCGGCCCGCGGGGAGTCCCACGATGCTGCAGCCCGTCGGCACCCGGCCCCCGCCGGGGGTCGAGATCGAGGTCAACCCGAAGGACGTCGCGGCGCTCGGGTCGAGGCCCCTGGCCCAGGCCGGAGCGGTCGCGGTGAAGCCGTCGCTCGTGGTCGTCGCGGTGGCGTCCCAGATCTCGGCGACGCGCGCGGCGTACACGAACCGCACCTGCCAGGGGTCGAGGCGGACGGACGACCGGTTCGTGACGGTCACCGAGGACTGGAAGCCGGACGACCACGCGTTGACGGTGCGCCAGCCGACGACGACGGAGCCGTCCTTGTCCGCGACGGGCGGTCCCGCGGTCGGCGTCGGAGTCGTCGAGGGTGTCGGGACCGGTGCCGCCGTCGGCACCGGGGTCGGGCCTCCCGTGCCGGGTGTCGCGGGACCGCCGTTCACCGAGCAGGGCACCGACGCCCCGACGACGGTGCACGCCGTGGGGACGCGCTTCGCACCGGACACCTTGCGCGAGTCGACCCGGAACGTCGCCCGACCACCCGCGGCGAGGTCGACGCGTCGGGTGGGACCGGCGACGGTGAACGACCGGCTCGTGCTCGCGACCTTGCGGGCGTCGCGGATCACCACGGCCTTCGACTCGTACGACAGCAGGACACGCCACCCGCGCAGCTTCACGGAGCCGCCGTTCGCGACCGTGACCGCGGAGCGGAAGCCGGTGCGCCAGCTCGACGTGTTCTCCCACGTGACGTCGACCCGGGCGGCGGTGCCGGCGGCAGCCGCCGTCACGCCGGGCACGGCGACGACCGCCGTGCTCACCACCGCGAGGAGGAGCGCTGCGGGCAGCACCTTCCGGATCCCTGAGCGCAGACGCATCGCGGTCGCCTTCCGTCGGAGCGTGTCGGTCCCCCTGCGGGCCGACGTCCTCACCCGGGGGTATCGGCGGCTCGTCGCGGCTCGTCAGTGTCGGGGACGGTCCTCCACCGGAACCGGGGTGTCAGAGCGACTCGAGCACGTCGAGCGCCCGCTGCACCCCGTGCTCCCGCCGCATGATCCGGCCCACGTCGGTCGCGCGTACCCGGCGGGACGAGGCGTCGCGCATCGCCGGCACGAGGGTGCTCGCGGACAGGCGGCGCAGTGGGATCGGAGCGGCGGCCATCCCCTGTCGATGCAGCTGGGCAGCCCAGAACGGCTGGTCGGCGGTGACGGGGACGACGACGGCGGGGACGCCAGCTCGGGCGACGGCGTGTGAGGTGCCCGCTCCGCCGTGGTGCACGGCGAGCGACGCGCCCGGCAGCACGGCGTCGAACGGTGCCGACCGCACCGCCAGCACATCCGGGCCGTGGCACTCGGGAGGCAGCGCCAGTCCACCCCACCCGGTGACGAGCAGCACCCGCAGCCCGTGGGCGCGGGCCGCCGAGACGACCGCACCTCCCCGAGCAGCCGCATCCCCCCTCGCCATCGAGCCGAACGAGGCGACGACGTAGGGACGGCCCGTCAGGAAGGCGCTGACGACGCGGTCCGGGCTCGCGGTCCCGGCCTCGTCGTACCAGGCCCCCGTCTGGTGCACCCGTTCCGGCCAGTCGTCGGGCCGCGGCAGCAACTCCGGGCTCACGGCCATGAGCGTCGCGCGTGACGGCGACCGTCGGGCGGGACGACGACCGTCCGGCAGCTCGGCAGCGGCGCGCGCCACGTCGGCGTCGAAGAACCGTGCGACGGTGCGCGGTACGGCGTAGGTGGACCGGTTGTGAGCGCCGAGGTCGCGCGTGGCCGTCGGGCCACCTGCGGCGGGGAAGCGCTCACTCGGGGTGGCCACCGGCGCGAACTCCACCAGCACGCGGGGCACGGCGAGCGAGTCCGCCACCATCGGCGCGCTGAGGACGAGCGGGTGGTGCACCACCACGTCGGGGCCGAACGCGACCGTCTCCCGCACCGCGGCCGCGAACATCCGACGCATCGCGGGCCGCACCTCCGCACGCAGGTGGTGCGCGAGAGCCCACGGCGTGCGACCAGCCGGGCGGAGCACCCGCTGCACGTCCAGACCGAGGGCCACGGTCTCCACGCCCTCGGGCGCGGGCGCGTCGTCGGGCAGGGCGAGCCGGACCTCGTGACCGCGGGACGTGGCGAGTCGCGCCAGGGCTGCGAACGGCTCCACGTCGCCCCGGGTGCCGGCGGTCAGCAGCATCATGCGCATCCACCCAGTCTGGCCGGGACGCCGCTGACCGAGGTCGAGGCGGGCCGGGTACGCTCGGTCGCGTGACTGACGGCAGTGAGCGGGTGTCGCGCACAGCACCGTCGGAGATCGGCGTGGCCGTGCGCCGACTGGTCCACATCTCGCGCCCGGTGCTCTGGATCAACACCATCGGCTCCGGGCTCGTCGCCGTGTGGCTCACCGGCGCGCTGTTCGACGTGCGGGCACTGCCGGTCATCCTGTGGCTCACCCTGCCGTTCAACCTGCTCATCTACGGCGTCAACGACATCTACGACCAGGACACGGACGCGGCCAACCCCCGCAAGGGCTCCATCGAGGGTGCCAGGATCCGACAGTCCGAGGTGCGGCTCATCGCTTGGGCGGTCGCGGTCGTCAACGTCCCGTTCCTCGTCGGCTTCCTCCTGACGCTGCCGCTCCTCGCGAACGCGGCGATCCTGCTCTACGTCGGCGTGTTCGTCTTCTACTCGGCGCCGCCGCTGCGCTTCAAGGCGCGGCCGTTCCTCGACTCGCTGAGCAACGCCGCCTACGCACTGCCACTGGTCATCGTGCCCGCGGCCCTCGCGGTGACGCCGGTCTGGCCCGCGGCCATCGGTCTGATGGCCTGGAGCGTGGCGAAGCACGCCTTCGATGCGGTCCAGGACATCGTCGAGGACCGTGACGCGGGCATCGCCACCACCGCAGTGCGGCTCGGTGCGCGCGCGACGGCTCTCTGGAGCGGGGCCTGGTGGATCGTCTCGACGGCGCTGTTCGCCGTGGTGAGCCTGCCGGTGGCCGCCGTCAACCTCCTGATCGCCGGCATCCTCGTGGTGCGCCTGTTCCGGGACCCGACACCGGAGACCGGGCACCGCCTCTACCGTCTGTCGGTCGCCTTCCCGTACATCGCCGGGTCGTTCGCCGGCGTACTGCTCATGGTCTGGATCGTGCTGGGAGGTGCCTCGTGAGCCGCATCGTCGTCGTCGGCGGCGGGATCGGCGGCCTCACCGCCGCCGCGCTGCTCGCGCACGCCGGCCACCGCGTCACCCTGCTCGAGGCCTCCACCGAGCTCGGCGGCAAGAGCCGACGCATCCAGCTGGGCGAGGACCGCATCGACACCGGACCGTCGTTGATGACGTTCCCGGCGGTGTGGGACGAGCTGCTGCGACGGCTCGGCGACGGCGGGCCCGCCGCCGACCGCGCCCGCGACGACGGGCACCTCGACCTGGTGCGGATGCCGGAGGTGGGCCGCTACTTCTACAACGACGACGAGACCTCCCTGCCGGTGGCCCCCGGTCACCCCTGGTACGCCGCCTGGCGACGGTTCTCCGACCTGCACGCACCCCTCGCGGACGACGTGACCGGGTTGCTGCTCGCCGACCCCCTCGACCGAGCCGCCCTCCCCGCTCTCCGGAGACTGTTGGCCGTCTACGGCTCCCGCCTCACCACGCGCGCGTACCTCGACGGCCTCGCCTGGCTGCCCGACGGGCTGCGCGAGGTGATCGCGATCCACACCCTCAACGCCGGCGTGTCGCCCGCACGCACGCCCGCCCTCTACGCGAGCATGCCGGCGATCATGGCGGAGACCGGGGCATGGGTGCCGCGCGGTGGCGTCTACGAGATCGTGCTCGCGCTGGGTCGGCTGGCCGAGACGGCCGGGGTCGACGTCCACACCGGCGAGGCCGTCACCCGCATCGAGCGTGGATCGGTCACCACCGATGTGGGTCGCCACCCCGCCGACCTCGTCGTCAGCGCCCTGGACGCCGATCGGCTCACCACGCTGATGGGTCCGTCGCGGGTCCCCACGCTCCCCCGTCTGCGCCCCCGCGCCCTCTCCTGCTCGGCCATCGCCCTGTACGGCGTGCTGCGGGAGGAACTGCCGGCGGACCTCGCCACGCACAGCGTCGTGCTGCCGACGAAGCCCGCCGCGCTCCACCGCAGCCTCGAGGCGGGTGACGAGCCAGCGGACACCATGGTGTTCGTCAACCAGTACCGCGCAGGCGAGGTCTACCCGAACCCGCGCAGCACCGTCGGCATCCTGCTCACCGCCCCCGCCGACGGCGGTCACTACACGGCCGAGCACCCGTTCGTGCGGCGCGAGGTCGATCGCGTCTCACGCGCGATGGGGCTCGACCGGCCGATCACCGACCTCATCGACGAGCAGACGGTGCTCGATCCGCAGTACTACGGCGGCGGCGGCGAACCCCACGGCGCGCTCTACGGCGCGGCGCGTCCGCCGTGGCTCAGCGGGCCGTTCCACCGTCCCTCGTACAACGACCCCTGGCGGCGGTGGCTGTGGCGGGTCGGCGCGTCGGTGCACCCCGGCGGCGGTGTCCCCGCCGTGGTGGGCGGCGCGATGATCGCCGTGAACCGGCTGCTGAAGTCGACCCCGGCCTGACACGAGGGCGTCAGACGGGCCCGACGGCTCCACGCCGACGACCGCCTGCGTGATCGCGAGCGGCATGCGCGGTCCGAGGTACCGCTTCGCCGTCGCGACGCTCGGGTGCACGCCGTCGCCCTTCCCGGTGCCGGCGACCCAGCCGTTGTCGATGCGGCGCACGGACGAGAACGGGTCCACTCATCCCCGTCCACGACCAGGCGTTCGACGCCTGTGTGACGCTGTCGTCGGCGAACGTGTACGACACCGGAGCGGCGGCACGGGCGGCTGCGGGCGTGGCGTCGGGTGCGGTCCCGTTCGGCAGGACCGCCACCGTCGCGACCGTGGCGCTGACGAGGACGGCGGAGAGGAGCCCGAGGAGACGGGGCGGAACCGATCGGGGCACGGTGGAGAACCCAGCGGATGCCGCGATGGCACCCGTCTGGGACGATCAGAGCATGCCCACTGACGGACGACCCCTCGCACGCCTCGGCTTCCTGACCATCGGGACCTTCGACCCGGCCCGCCCCGCTGCCGGTCACGAGGACACGCTCCGCGTCATCGAACGCGCCGAGGCGCTCGGCCTCGACAGCGCGTGGCTCCGGCACCGGCACCTGCAGCACGGCGTCTCCTCCCCCGTCGCGGTGATGGCGGCCGCGTCGCAGCGCACCAGCCGCATCGCGCTCGGGACGGCCGTCACCCCGATCGGCGCGGAGAACCCGTTCCGTCTCGCCGAGGACCTCGCCACCGTGGACGTGCTCCTCGGCGGACGACTCACCCCGGGCTTCTCCGTCGGGACCCCGATGAACTTCGACCTCTACCGCGAGGCGATCTACCCGGACACCGCCGAGCACGAGGACCTCGGCAACGCCCGGCTCCTGCGCTTCCGGGACCTCGTGCGCGGTGACGCGGTCGTCCCCGTCGCCGAGCGGCGCGGGTTCGAGGAGTTCGCCACCGGAGTCCAGCCGCACAGTCCGGGGCTCGTCGACCGGCTCTGGTACGGCACGGGCAGCACGGCGTCCGCGGTCTGGGCGGCCCGCAACGGGTTCCACCTGCTCACCTCGAGCGTCACGCGGAGCGAGATCGGGACCGACTTCGCCGCGAACCAGCGCGCCCAGGTCGACGCCTACCTCGACGCACACCCCGACCCGAGCACCGCGCGCGTCTCCCAGGGCCTCGTGGTGATCCCGACGGACACGGCCACCCGGGAGCAGGAGGCGCGGTACCGGGCCTACGCCGAACGCCGCGCCGGCCGTGTCGGTGTCCCGACGGGTCCGGCGGGACTGTTGTTCGCCGCGGACCTCGTCGGCTCGTCGGTCGAGATCGCGGACCGGCTGCGCGCCGACGCGGGGTACCAGGTCGCCACCGAGGTCGCGTTCGCACTGCCGTTCTCGTTCGAACCCGACGAGTACGCGCAGATCGTCTCGGACATCGCCGAGCGACTCGGGCCGGAACTCGGGTGGGCGCCGCACGACAGCGGTCTGGCGGCACCAAGACGTCGAGCACCACGAGTCGAGGGGCTCATCGCGCAACGGCGACCGCACAGCAAGGCCGCTGACGGGAGCGCAGCCACAGACCGCTGAACGAGCGCGACGCCCTACGAGGAGGACGGTGCCACCTCAGGGCAGTGGCCTGGTGAACGCGGCGACGAGGAGCAGCGTCACGCCGACGAGGAGGAAGGGCACCCCGCCGAACGCCAGGAAGGCCGCGCCGAACGGGAAACTGCCACCGACCGCCGCCGAGATCACGAGGATGGCCCAGCCCGTGCCGGAGATGATTCCACCGATGGCGGCGAAGACGGCACCGGTGATGGTGATGGGGCGTCGAGCGGTCATGTACGCAGGGTATGCGGTGGAGGAGCGGTACCGTCGGCGGGTCCGATGCGGCGAGCGGGCCGGAAGCGAACCCCGAGCTCTGCTTGACTGGGCAGCATCGGGCGCGATTCCGGACGTCGTGCCGGTTCTGCCGCCCGACGAGCACGCCACGAAGCACAGGGGGACCACCGATGGCCACACTCACCGCCCGGGAACGAGACCGCCGCGCCAACCGGTACCTCCTCGGGACCATCGCCGTCGTCGCAGTCATCACCTCGGCCGTCCTGCACCGGCCGGTGCTGAGCAGCGATCCAGTGGCGTTCTGGTTGCCGACGGCGGCCGGGCTCGCGTACGGATCCGGGTTGTGGTTCCTCGGCGAGCGGCAAGACTCCAAGTGGCTGTCGAACCTGACCTGGGCCGGATGGCTCGTCGTCTTCTGGGTCCTGCTCTGGACGAAGGTCGTCTCCGGCCCGGCGTGGTTCCTGGCCGTCATTGCCGGCGGCCTCGCGGTGACGGCTGCGTTCCCCCGGAAGACCAAGCCGTCGAAGGTGGACAAGGTGCCGCTGGCGGCAGCGAAGCCGTGGTCAGGGTCCGATGTCACCGCAGAGCCCACCACCCACACGTTCGGACGCCGCACCGTGCCCGCAGTCACCATCACCACCCGGGACGGCGCCACCCGCTTCCGTGTCTCCGAACTCGCGGGTTTCTTCGACAAGGAGACGGACACGGTGGAGTCCATCCCGGGAGAGCGGCTGACGTTCCTCACCCGGGTCGGCGTCGCAGCGCCCGATTCCGTCATCGGCGAGGCGACAGCTGGTCTGCCAGATGACACCCTCGTGCTCATCGACGAGAAGGACGATTCCCGCCCGGCCGCAGTGATCGTCGACGAGGACGCCGTGACGTTCGAACACTGGGTCCGCACGCTGCCGGAGGACTGACCGATGGCGCTCGGCGGTCGGTGCGCTTCGGTACGGTCGACTCGTGACGGGGGAAGCAACGAGTGTGGTGCGTGGTGAGCGCCCGGTGACGGTCCGCGGGAGCATGATCACGCCGATCGCGTGGACGGCCCTCTCTGCAGGCGTGTTCGCGACGGGGCTCTGGCTGGCGTGGAGCCGCGACGTGTTCGGGGCAGCTGTGTTCACCCGTGTGTGGACGAGCGGGATGCTGCTCCTCGTCGGCACGTTGGCGCTCGTGTCGTCTGTCAGCGCGCTGTTCGCCGGGGTGCGGGTGTTCCCGGACCGGCTCGAGGTGACCCGTGGGATCTTCCGCACGCAGGTGATCAGGCCCGGTGAGCTCGTCCACTTCCGCGCCTCGGGGAAGGGCAACACCGTCATCAGTGGTGTGACCGCTCGCGGGCGCGGGTTCACGACGGACCGGTACCACCGTCACCACGACGTGCTCGTCGGATGGTTGGAACAGAACGCGGCCGAGCCGTGGGCGGAGTTCTCCGACTTCTTCAGCAAGCTCACCGTCCAGACACGACCTCGGCCGGTCTACCGCCTGTTCACGATGGTGCTCATCGTCGGCTTCTTCATCGTCTCGCTGCTGATGTTCCCCGGCTTGTGGGTCGCTGTCGCCTACGACGACGCACACAAACAGCAGGTGACGTGCACCATCACCGCGGCTGAAGCCGTGACGGTGTCGAACCGCTCGACGAGAGGCATCGGCTCGTCCCACCCGGCTGTCGCAATCGACACGTCCGAATGCGGTCCGCTGACACTGTCCCGCGGCGTCGACTCCGAGAATCAGGACGCCGTCGCCCGCACGCTGAACCGGACGGAGGGCCCGCACGTCTTCACGGTCGGCGGCGGCTCGTTCTGGTTCCGAACGCACACCCCGTGGCTCCGCTTCGTGCCGGCACCGACGATCTACAGCGTCGACGGGGTCGGCTGAGTCCGAGTCGATGACCATCGGAACGGCACCTCGGGTGCGAGTGCGAACGCGGCGTTGATGCCGTACTCGTCCGTCCTGACGATCCCACTGGTGTCGCTCGCGTTCCATCGGCCGCTGTTCCTCTGTGCGCGGAGCCGACGCCTCGAGCTCCCCCGTGGCACAGGTGGAGAGCCCCGGACCGGGTCCCGCTGTACGCGCTCAGCGGGCCGGTGCAGGCCCACTTCGACGACCACCAGGTTCGCCGTGTTCGCGCACCATCCACCGCGGAGGTCCACCGCACCGCTGTTGCCGCCTGGGACCGACTGTTCCGCCGTCGGCGGTCCTGGTGCGCCGCGACGAAGCGGAACCGGACACGTACGCGTTGGGGAACGCGCACGTCGTCCGTCAGCCGGGAACATGGGTGGAGGCCCTCCTCCCCGGAGTCGAGTACGTCGGACCAGTCGGCCACTGACCGTTCGGGCGCATCGGCACGAGTAGCCGTGTTGTCCGGTACCGTCGTCGGCTGGAGGGGGAAACGATGAGCGACGACATCAACACGTGGGGTGGCACAGCGACGAAGACGGCGGCGAAGCCGTTGTTCGTCGCACGGCGTCCGCGGTGGCAGGTCCTGATGTGGCACGTCATGGGGTGGGGACTCATCGCCACCGGTGTCATCGGTGGGCTCTCCGACGTCCTGTCCGGGAAGCCCGACGGGTGGACGAGCTTGGGGTTCTTCCTGTTCTTCTTCGGTGGTGGTGGGCTGTTGTGCCTGCTGCTGGCAGCAGCGCTCGACGGCTCCCGGGTTCATGGGTACGACCAGCACCTGGATGTGCGTGTCGGCCTCGGGAAGTTCCGTCGTGTCGACGCGGACGACATCGCCGTCCTCCGATTCGGTTCGCAGTCCAACGGAGGGCCGACGTTCTACAGCCTCACCGGCTGGAACGAACGGCGGAAGAAGCTGTTCATGGTCTTCACCGGGTACCGCGGGTACCAGGAGTTCACCGCGTGGCTCGCTGAACGCCGGCCCGAGCAGTGGGCCGACTGCGAATCCCTCGGGTTTCCCCGGTAGCAGCCCCGCCCGTCATGCGGCGCCCGGCACAGGGCCCGCATGAGCCGAGACAGCACGACGCCGACGGTCACCGTCTGCGAGCTCCGCCGAGCACAGTTCCAGGAGCTCCCGCTTGTGGTGCGACTCGGGGAGTGAGCCGTCCACGTTCCGTCTCGGTACTCACCGACGGGACCGCGTCGAGGAACGCCTCCCCACGATCTCGCTACGTGACAGCGGTCCTCGCAAGGCCAGCCGCCGACCCCGGCAACACGTAGGCTCACCTGCGAAACGGGCAAGGGGACGCGATGCGGAACAGGTGGGTGGTCGCGACAGCGGTCGCCGCGGCGACACTGCTGACGGCGACGGGCTGCTCGTCATCGTTCTTCGAGCCGATGGCGGACCCTGTCGGGTCCTGGACGATGACGACAGCGGACTGGGACAGCACCATCGACCTGCGAAGCGATCACACCTTCACCGCGGAAGGCGTCCCGCAGAGCGTCGCCTGCACGTACGATCTGCCTGCCAGCAACCCTGACGAGTGTCAGGGCAGCTATCCGGTGGCCTTCTCCGGCACGTGGAAGCTCGTCGAGAACAACCCGATCGAGATCTTCTTCTTCGACGGGGACACCCTCGTCATGAGTGGCGTCCGCAGCGGGAAGACGCTCGGCTTCTGGGTCGGCGACCGGGAGCGCCCCGAACCGACGTACGAGTACGTCCACGACTGAAACCGCGACACGCCGAACCGGCCGCTCACTCGTCGGGGTGGGCGCCGGTTCGTCCTTCAGCTGGCGAACGCTCCTGCCACAGGCTGCACTTCGGAGCCACGGCGTGGACGGGACGCCTGCCCCTCGGACAAGAGCGCTACCCGCTGCGCACACCGGTGCTCGGCAGATGGGTCCATCACAAGTTCCGACAAGCGGTCACTTCCCGGGGAAGTCGCGGCACACAGAAGCGGCGCGGATGATCATGTTGACTTTCATGTCAGGGTCGTCGCCGAAGTAGCTGACGTAGAACGTCGGCCCGGTGCGGCCGCCGTCGTCGGTGACCTGCGTCCACCAGCTCTGACCGCGGTCGTCGCCGCGACGTGCGATCTCGTACTTCGCCCACACCCGATCAGCGTTCTCGAGCACTTCCCGCGGGGTGACCTTCGAGGTGCTGGTGAGGTTCGCTTCCTGCCGTTCGCCGACGTCAGCGGTGGTGAAACCGGCGATGTCGCGGTTGGAGCAGACGGAGTACCCGGTGAGCGCACCGAACGGCTCCGGCCGGGACGCACCCTCGTCGTAGTGGTCCTTCCACTGCGACAACCCGCCGTTCGCTTCCATGAAGGCGTTCACGGCTGCGATGGTGCGGTCGTCCTGCTGCACCGCTTCACTTCGCGAGGCGACGTACGCCGGTCGCCCTGGCAGGCGCGGAAGGCGAGAGCGATGATGACGAAGATGACCGCCATGAGGATGAGTCGCCCGATGGTGCGGCAGCGCCGTGCAGCGCGCCCCTCGACAGTGTTCTCCGACACGGTGTCTCCCCCTCGACCGAGCATGCCAGAGGCCGGCAGCTGGCGGAACGCCACAACCGCGGTCCGCAAATCGGGTCATCCGAATTCGTCCGGGTCGGTCGGCATCCACCTCGCGGTGGTGCAGATGGCGACCGGCACAGCGCGAGCCGCGCCGACAAGTGAGGACGTTCGACTTTCGTCCTGGTGGGCGATACTGGGACCGAACCAGTGACCTCTTCCGTGTCAGGAAAGCGCGCTACCGCTGCGCCGATCGCCCAGATGAGTTCCGCCGGAGCGGAGTCGACGTGGGCACGGCGTAACCGTCCGTCACTCTCCGTTGCCCTGCATCTCAGCGGCGTCCCCGTCGAAGCACACCGACACCCCGGTGATGCTGTACCGCTTCGGATTGGCGAGGAACGAGACCGAGTAGACCTCGTCGCTGGTGCCGTCGACCCCGAGGAGGGGTTGCTCTCCACCGCTCTCGTACCGCTCGGTCGTGATCCCCTCCCGCTTCCAGTGGTCCTCCATCTTGGCGCTGTCCGACGCCGGTTCGCCGGTGTCGAGCCGGTCGACTACGTACGTGTAGGCCGCACCGCGGCCACCGCCTGTCTTCGAGCAGACTCCGACGGCGGGACCGCTCCTGACCTTCCAGTCCCCGCCGAGAGCGGCCGCCGACTTGTCGACAACGTCCACGATGGTCCGCTTCGCATCGTCCGCGGTCGTGGCAGGACCTCCTTGTGTGCATCCCGCGAGTACCGTCACCGCGAGCACCGCGACGACGAAGCCCATCGTCCGTCGTGCTCGTACTCCCACTTCGATCATCTGTCGAACCACTCTCCGAACGGGAAGAGGACCATCCGCTCGTACGGCGTGAGGCCCTTCGGGACGCAGGGGGCCATTCTGTCCTGCTGGCCCGTCGTCGCGAGGGCGACATCCTGGACAGACTCGATGCCACCATCGAGGTACCCCGAGTCTCCGGCGTGCACGCGGTGGGACGCGACGCGCTCGAGTTCTCCGGTCCCGTCAGCTCCGAAGGTGGTCGCCCCGAAGCTCGGCTCAGTCGGGTCCTGCTGGTGGGAATCACTCGATCCACGACCGAACCCGGCGAGAGGATTTCCCTGCCCGAGCTCCTGGAGCAAGACGTTCCGAACTCCCATCCATGCAACGACGGCGTGGCTGTCCTCCGGACCCGGCGACGGACGTTTGCTCGTCGAGCAGGTTCTGTCCCGCGGTGGCCCAGTCCGCCATCGCTGGCTGTACGGGGCGACTCGGGCCGGATCCACGAAGTGCCAGAAACGTAGCGAGGACCGAGCAGACGCCGGCTGCTGAGAACGACGAAAGCCCCCGGTCTCCCGGGGGCTTTCGTTCTGGTGGGCGATACTGGGATCGAACCAGTGACCTCTTCCGTGTCAGGGAAGCGCGCTACCGCTGCGCCAATCGCCCAGATGAGTTCCGCCGGAGCGGACTGGAGGTGGGGACGGGATTCGAACCCGCGTGGACGGCTTTGCAGGCCGCTGCCTCGCCTCTCGGCCACCCCACCATCAAGGTCCACGTCTGGCGTAGTACCCGATCGGTGGGATACCTCTTCTGGAGAGTTGCTGTCTTCCGGAGAAGACAGGCACCTCGAGCGGATGACGAGATTCGAACTCGCGACCCTCACCTTGGCAAGGTGATGCGCTACCACTGCGCCACATCCGCATGGTCTGACCTGAGTCACACCGGTGTTGTCCGACCCGCTCTCGCGGCGACTCGTAAACTGTACCCAGATCACGCTGTTTCTCCAAAACCGGTTCCGTCCACCGGGCGTGTCCCCCGGAGCGGTGCGGATCGGCGGGGTCTCCACGGGCCTCCCGGCCGGTCTGGCCGTGAGCGACGCGCGCGACCGGCGACGCGTGTTCGGAGCACGGCCCGACATCCGCTACTATCGATCCGCACGCAAGTGCAGGGGGCGATTGGCGCAGTTGGTAGCGCGCTTCGTTCACACCGAAGAGGTCATCAGTTCGAGTCTGGTATCGCCCACGTGCCCGTCCAGGGCCGGAAGAACACCCCGAAGAGCCCGACGCAACCGCGTCGGGCTCTTCGTATCCCACGACCTCTTCGCATCCCGCGACCCGTCCGACCACCAGGGGCACCATGACCGACGTCGACCTCGAGTTCGCAAGGGTCAGACAGGTGCTCGACCGGCCGACGCTCCGACTGATGTCGCGTCCGACGAGCGCCGCCGTGGTCTCGGTCTTCCGCACGGTGTTCGACCGCGACGTGCAGTACGTCCCTGCCGAGCGGATGCACCTGCAGGTCGAGGAGCACGTCGCCCGCCTGCAGGCGACCGGTGCGCGGGTGCCGGCGAGCGACTCCCCCGAGGGTGAGGTGTCCCGGCCCAACGGTCGGTCCCTCTGCCGCGAGTGGGTGGCCGCACAGTGGCTGGTGCGCTCGAACTCCTCGGACGGCGACGAGCAGTACAGCCTGACGAGCCACGCCCTCGAGGCGCTCAGCCTGATCGACGCCCTGTCCGCCGAGCGGGCCCTCATCAGCGAGAGCCGTCTCGCGATGATCGTCGACGCCGTGCACCGCTGGGCGGACCGGGCCGAACCGGACCGGGACGCCCAGGTGCGACGCCTGGACGCGCAGATCGCCGAACTCCAGGCCGAGCGCGACCGTCTCGCCCGCGGCGACGAAGTCGTCACGGTCGACGAGGACCGGATGCGTGACGGTTACGCGAACATCACCGACCTCATCCGGCAGCTGCCGAGCGACTTCAAGCGGGTCGAGGAGGCGGTGGCGACCATGCACCGCGAGATCGTCGAGGACTTCCGGCAGGAGGTCCGCCCGATCGGCGAGATCCTCGACGACTACCTCGCGCGCACGGACAACCTGATGGAGTCGACGCCGGAGGGCCGGGCCTTCCAGGGCGCGTTCGAGCTCCTCCGCGACGACGCCCTGCTCCTGCGGCTCCGCGACGACATCACCACGATCCTCGAGCACCCGTTCGCCGCCTCGCTCAGTCCGACCGAGCGCCGGACCTTCCGCGGCACGGTCGGCATCCTCCGGCAGGGCATCGAGGACGTCCTCGCCCAGCGTCGGATGCTCACCGCGACGCTCCGTGACCAGATCGTCGCCCACGACGTGGTGCGGGACCGCGAGCTCGACGCGGTGCTCCGCTCGGTGAACCGCGGCCTGGCGGCGTGGATGGACGTCAGCTCCGCCCGGGACCGCGTCCCGCTCGGCCTGCTGCCCCCGTCCGCCGCCGTCGGCACGCTGCGTGAGAAGTTCTACGACCCGGACGCCGAGTCGGTGCCGCCGCCGATCGAGGAGCCTGACGACGACGTCTTCGAGGAGATCGACGTCGAGTCGCTGCGCCGCCACGGCGGCCCGCTCCTCGCCGAACTCCGGTCGGTCCTCGACGCCTCCACCGCCGGATCGAGCGTCGAGGCGTTCCACGAGCTGCCCCCCGACCAGCGTCGTCCCGTCGAGCTCTTCGGACTCGCGCACCTGCTCACCGGACACGACGACTTCGAGGCCGGCACCGAGACCGCACCGCACCGCACGGTCCGGCCGGACGGCGGACCGGTCACCTTCCACATGCCGACCGCCGCGCTGCCCCACCAGGGCCGGACGGCACACCCCGACGACGAACCCGGCCAGGAGGCACGGTGACCGACACGACACCAGCACCCGTCGACGACGAGGTCGCGTTCGAGGACGCCTCCGGCGTGTTCGTCGACGAGCTCGCCGAGCGCGACGAGAGCACGTTCGCCCTCTTCGAGGGTGACGAGGGCCGACTCGACGAACCGCAGCGTCGGGCCCTGGTCGCGCTGCTCAGGCACCCGTACGTGAGCGCCCGGACGCACGTCGACGAGTGGCGTGCGGTCCTCGACGCGGAGCACCAGCTCCGCTCCCGCCTCAACGACCTGTTCCTCGAACTCCACGTCGACCGTGACCGCGAGGTGGCCTTCAAGCGGCAGGCCCGCTCGGAGAGCACCCGTCGTGGCTTCCCGACCCTGCTCCGCGACGCCCCGTACACGCGCGAGGAGACGATCGTCCTCGTCTACCTGCGGATGCGTCTGCGCGCCGACGCCCGTCCTGGGCCCGACCAGGTCGTCGTCGACCGGTCCGAGATCCTCGGGCACGTGTCCGGCTTCCGCCCCGCGACCGCGACCGACCGCACCCGTGACGAGGCCCGCGTCGCCAAGGCCATCGAGCGCCTGGTCACGGCTCGGGTGTTGTTGAAGACCACCGACCCGGACCGCTTCCGGGTCGCGAGCGTCGTCGAGGTGTTGCTCCCGCTGGAGCGTCTCGTCGAGCTCGACACCTGGCTGCGGACCGCGGCCACCGGCGGCGGCGAGCCGACCGACGGGGCCGGGACGAGCCTCCCGGGCGGTCCGACGGGAGCGGACGTCACCGGCGACGGCGACGTCGAGACCGACGCCGGCACGGACGCCGACGACAACGAGGAGGACCGCGCGTGAGCACCGCCGACGTCGACACCACCGGGATCCCCGCGCTGTTCGACACCGTCGCCCAGTGGCGGGCCGAGTCCATGCAGGTCGTCAACTGGGGCGGCTTCCAGGGCCACCGTCACGTCGAACTGTCCGGCACGGCGACGCTCATCTCCGGCGCGTCCGGGACCGGCAAGTCGACGCTCATGGACGCGTACCTGGCGGTGATGATGCCGTCCGACGTGCCGTTCAACGGCGCCTCGAACGACGCGACGACGGGACGCGCCCGCAGCGCCGACCAGCGCAACCTGCTGACGTACCTGCGCGGGAAGGTCGACACCCGCCGCGACCCGGAGACGGGTGCACTGCAGGACGTCACCCTGCGCGGCGAGGAGCAGACCACGTGGGGCGCGGTCGCGGTCACGTTCCGGAACGACGACGAGCGCCGCTTCACGGTCCTGCGCGCGTACATCGTGCCGCGTCGTGCCCGGGGCGTGGCGGACATCCAGATGACCATGGCGACGGTCGACGACGTGTTCGACCTGCGGCGGCTCGAGGACTTCGTGCCCTCCCGGTTCGCGCACCTGGAACTCACCGGGCGGATCCCGGGGCTCGTCATCCGCGACACGTACCAGGAGCTCGCGTACACGCTGCAGACGCGCCTGGGCATCGGTGACTCCGGTGGCGGCAACCGGGCGATGCGCCTCCTCGCCCGGATCCAGGCCGGGCAGCACATGCCGACCGTCGACGCGCTCTACAAGTCCCTGGTGCTCGAGACGCCCGGCACCTACGAGGCAGCCGACCGTGCCCTCGCCCACTTCGCGGCGCTCGACGAGGCCTACGAGGCGATGGACACCGAGGAGCGCAAGGTCCGCATCCTCTCCCCCATCACCGACCTGCACGACGAGATCGAGCGGTCCCGGGCCGCGGCCGCAGCGCTCGACGGCATCGCCACCGGCGCCGACGTCTCGCCGTTCGCGCACTGGACGGCGTCGCGGAAGCGCGAACTGCTCGACCTCGAGGTCGAGCGGAACGCCCGCGAGCGGACCGCCACACGCGCCGAGGTCGAGGCGGCGTCCGCCCGGCACGCCGCCGTGGAGGTCGAGCTCCGCGACGCCGAGGCGCGGCTCCGGGACTCCGGCGGCAACGCACTCGCACAGCTCGAGGACCGCATCGACCGCGGGACCCGCGAGCGTGCCGCCGTCGCCCGCTCCCGCGAGGTGTTCGACGAGCGCACCGCACCCCTCGACGAACCGGTCACCACCGAGTCGGCGTTCACCGAGGCGCAGCGGGCGAGCCACGAGTTCCTCGGCACCTACGCCGCACGACGTGACGAGCTCGACGCCCGGCGTGACGCCCTGACCCGTGAGGAGTACCCGCTCCTCGACCGTGAACGGACCCTGCGCCAGGAGCGCCGGTCGCTCGAGCACCGCCAGGGCGCCATGCCGCTGCCGATGCACGAGGCGCGGGTCGCGATGGCCCGGGCCGCCGGACTCGACCCGGCGGACGTGCCGTTCGTCGCCGAGCTCCTCGACGTGCTGCCGGCCGAGGAGCAGTGGCGCACCGCCATCGAGTCCGTGCTCGCCCCGGTCGCCCGGACCCTGCTCGTCGACGAGGACCGGCTGGACGACTTCAGCGCCGCCATCGACGGCCTCCGTCTGCCCGTGCGTGTGCAGTTCGAGGGCGTGCCGCTCGGCCCGCACCTGGACCTGCCCGGCGACCGCGCCATGGTGTCCGGGAAGCTCGCGATCAAGGCCTCGCCGTTCAGCACGTGGGTGCGGGAGCGCATCGAGTCCGACCGGATCGACGCCCGCTGCGTCGCCGACGCCGCCGAGCTCGGCGGCGGCGGCCGTCGGGTGACCGTGTCCGGCCAGCTCCGCGACGGCCGTCGCGGTGCACACGGCGACCGACGCCAGGCGAACGTCATCGGGTTCACGAACGAGTCGCGGGTCCGTGCCGTGGAGACCGAGCTCGCCGAGATCGCGGCGGACCTGACCGCCCTGGAGGCCCGGCGCACCGACGTCGCGCAGGACCTCGCCGCACTCGACGTGCTCCGGGCAGCGCACCAGCACCGCGTCGACGTCACGTGGGACGCCGTCGACGTCGCCGGTGCCGACGCCGCCCTCGCCCGCCTCGAGGAGGAGCGCCACGCGCTGCTCGCCGCCGACGACGGACTGCGGACGCTCCGCGAGTCCGTCGCCCGCCTGCGCGCCGCGCTCGACGAGGCCGCCGACCGACGGTCCGCCGCGCGGCTCGGCGTGAAGCGCCTGGAGGAACGGCACGCCGTGCTCGTGGACGGCCAGGACGCGGCCGCCGAGATCCTCGAACGGTTCGCCGACGCACCGGACCGGCTGCCGGACGAACAGCAGGAACGCCTGCTCGCCGAGGCGTTCGACGAGGTCGGCGCCCCCGACGGGGTGGACGGGTTCGACGACGCGACCAGACGTCTCCGCCGTCGCCTCGAGGAGCGACTCGCACAGGCGCTCGACGGCGCCGCGACGGCGTCGGTGGCGCTCACCACGACGTTCGAGCGGTACCAGGACGCCTGGCCGGACCCGAACCTGGGGACCGGGGTGGCCTCGTACCCGGACTACCGCGCGATCCTCGACCAGATCGTCGCCACGGGCCTCCACGCCCGGCGGAGCGAGTGGCGCCGTCGGCTGTCACAGTGGAGCGGCGAGGACCTCGTCCCGCTCTCCGGCGCGTTCGACCGCGCCGTCGTGGAGATCGAGGAGCGGCTCGAACCCGTGAACGAGATCCTCCGCGACCTGCCGTTCGGGGCGAACCGCGACCGGCTGAAGATCGTCATCCGCCGCGTCACCCGCGAGGACGTGACGCAGTTCCGCAAGGAGCTCCGCGCGCTGTCGGCCTCGGTCGACGCCGGACTGACCGACGACGTGCTCGAGACCCGCTTCCGGCGACTGCGGCGGTTCATGGGCGTCATCCGGCGTGATCCGGAAGCACCCCGAGGCCGGACGACGCAGCGCGACGCCGTGCTCGACGTCCGGCGGCACATGGAGATCACCGCGGTGCGCTACGACGTCGAGGGCAACGACCTGGGCGTGTACTCGTCCCTCGGCGACAAGTCCGGCGGTGAGACGCAGGAGCTCGTCGCGTTCATCGTGGGCGCGGCCCTGCGGTACCAGCTCGGTGACGAGACCCGCCCCCGGCCCCGGTTCGCCCCGGTGTTCCTCGACGAGGCGTTCATCAAGGCGGACTCGGAGTTCGCCGGTCGTGCGGTGACGGCATGGCTCCGGCTCGGCTTCCAGCTCGTCGTCAGCGCGCCGCTCGACAAGGTCACGGCGCTCGAGCCGTCCATGGAGCGCCTGCTCTCGATGCGGAAGCACCCGGACACCGGGTACTCGTCCGTGACCGAGATCCGTCGGGCCTGACCGAGGTCCGTCGGGCTCGGTCCGTGACCGAGATCCGTCGGGCCTGACCGAGGTCCGTCGGGCTCGGTCCGTGACCGAGATCCGTCGGGCCTGACCGAGGTCCGTCGGGCTCGGCGGAGGTCTGGCGGGCTCGTCCGGGGCACGCGGCGGTAGGGTCGTCGCGTGTTCGGACGTCGTGACCCCCGCCCCGCTGCCCCTGACGCGTCCGGCGTGCCGGACCTGCCCGTGCTCGGCATCGGGGCCGTCGTGCGGGTCGTGCCGTCGGACCGCGGCGAGCAGTGGGCGGACGAGCCGATCGGGCTCATCGTCGCGCCGGGCGGCGCCCAGCTCGCCGGGTACGCGGGCGCAGGGGTCCGGGTGGCGTGGGTCGTCGAGTTCGACGAGCCCGCGTACACGGCGGACGGCCGCGGCCCCTTCGAGCGCGCGACCGTCCAGAGTCGTCAGTTGGTCCCGGTCCCGATGGACCCGGTGACCGAGCCGGTGGACGCCGGAGCGTCCTGACCGGTCAGCAGGATCAGTACTCCTCGGAGCCGGCCTTCATCATCGCGGCGGCCGCCATGCAGGTGCCCACACCACCGATGACGCCGATGCCGATGATGATGCCTGCGATGAGCTCGAGCATGGGGTGACTCCTCGTGGTCCGGGGCCGGTGTGGCTGCGTCAAGGCTACCGGACGCCGGACGCCGGGCGTTGGAGGGTTCCCACCATCGGGACGAGGCGACGCCGGGTGGTGTTTGTGGGGCGGCACGGCGGTCATGTCATGCGCAACACGGGTGCCTACGCTGGTGGGGTCGGACCGCCGTGGCAGTGGCGCGGTCCGGAACCGCGCAGTCCAGGAGGCACCCGATGGTCGACACCGCACCGAGCCGCACCAGCAGCACCACCGCCGGCAGCACGATCCGCACCAGCACCGGTGGGGTCAGCGCGCCGAAGGCCGACGCGACCGGGGACACCGCGGCCGGGACGCCCGCGGGCGGCACCGACACCGACGTCCGCATCGACGTCGACCTGCTCGCCGAGCACCTGCTGGGCCGCTGGGCCGAGGACCGCCGCATCTCCCGCCGTCTCGTCCGCGACCCCGCGCTGCACAAGATCGAGGGGCAGCCCCTCGCCGAGCACCGTGCGCGCACGCTCGAGCAGCTGCGGATCCTCGTCGACGCCGGCGCGATCCAGCGTCCGTACCCGCCGGAGTTCGGCGGCCAGGACAACCACGGCGGGAACCTGGCGGCGTTCGAGGAGCTCACCGTCGCGGACCCGTCGCTGCAGATCAAGGCCGGGGTGCAGTGGGGTCTGTTCGGCTCCGCGGTGCACCACCTCGGCACCGAGCGCAACCACCGCGAGTTCCTGCCCGGCATCATCGAGTTCGACGTGCCCGGGTGCTTCGCGATGACCGAGACCGGGCACGGTTCGGACGTCCAGAACATCGCCACGAGCGCGACCTACGACCCGGAGACGCAGGAGTTCGTCGTGCACACGCCGTTCCGCGGTGCGTGGAAGGACTACATCGGCAACGCCGCCCTGCACGGCAAGGCCGCCGTCGTGTTCGCGAAGCTCGTCACCCGGGGCGTCGACCACGGCGTGCACGCCTTCTACGTCCCCCTGCGCGACGACGAGGGTGCCTTCCTGCCCGGCGTCGGCGGCGAGGACGACGGCGTCAAGGGCGGCCTGAACGGGATCGACAACGGCCGGCTCTGGTTCGACCACGTGCGGGTCCCGCGGACGAACCTGCTCAACCGCTACGGCGACGTCGCCGAGGACGGCACGTACTCCTCCCCGATCGACTCCCCCGGGCGCCGCTTCTTCACGATGCTCGGCACCCTGGTGCAGGGACGTGTCTCCCTCGACGGCGCTGCGGTCGTGGCGCAGAAGATCGGGCTGCAGATCGCCCTGACCTACGCCATGGAGCGCCGTCAGTTCCCGACCGGCGACGGCCAGGAGGGGGTCCTGCTCGACTACGGCCGCCACCAGCGCCGGCTCATCCCCCGCCTGGCGACGGTGTTCGCCCAGTCGTTCGCCCACGAGAAGCTGCTGCAGACGTTCGACGACGTCTTCAGCGGCCGGCAGGACACCCCGGAGCGCCGGGAGGACCTCGAGACGCAGGCCGCCGCCTTCAAGGCCATGTCGACCTGGTCCGCCCTCGACACGCTGCAGGAGTGCCGGGAGGCGACCGGCGGTGCGGGCTTCCTCGCGGAGAACCGGATCACGGGCCTCCGTGCCGACCTCGACGTCTACGTGACGTTCGAGGGCGACAACACGGTGCTCCTCCAGCTCGTCGGCAAGCGTCTGCTCACCGACTTCCGCAAGGCCGCGCCGCGCGACGCCGCGTCGACGGCGAAGTTCGTCGCCGCGCAGGTCGGGTCGAAGCTGGCCGACGCGACCGGTCTGCGCCGACTCGGGCAGACGGTGTCCGACCGAGGGTCCCTCGCGGCCTCGGTCGCGGACCTGCAGGACCCGGAGACCCAGCGCGCCCTGCTCGTCGGTCGGGTCGAGACGATGGTCACCGAGATCGGCATGCGGCTCCGCACCGCCGGCAAGGACCGCGCCCGCGCCGCCGTGCTGCTGAACCGCTCGCAGCACGAGTTGATCGAGGCGTCGAAGGCGCACGCGGAACTCATGCAGTGGGAGGCGTTCACCGAGGCGATCGACGACGTCCCGCCGGGTGACACCCGCACGGTGCTCGTCTGGCTCCGCGACCTGTTCGCGCTCGGGCTCGTCGAGCAGCACCTCGACTGGCACCTGCTGCACGGGCGGATCTCGGCGCAGCGGGCCCGGGCCGTGTCGGCGTACGTGGACCGGCTGGTCGCTCGACTCCGTCCGGTGGTGCCGCAGCTCATCGCGTCCTTCGGGTACGAGCCGTCGCACGTGCGCTCCCCCATCGCGAGCGGTGCGGAGCAGGCACGACAGGACGAGGCCCGCGCGTGGTACGAGGCCGAGCGCGCCGCCGGACGGCTGCCGGAGCAGGAGAAGAAGCCCCGGCCCTGATCCAAGGTCCCGGCTGAGGGTCATCGATCAAGCCGCGGGGCTTGATGGTCATCTGATCAAGTTGATAGACTTGATGCGGGAGGTGCAATGTACGTCATCACCGCTGATCAGATCGCCAGTCGGTCACACGACGACCGCGTCGATGTCGCCATCGAGCAACTCCGGGACAGGCTCGGCGACCGGGTCCTGCTCGGCCCCGAGCGCACGGCTGGGGACGAGTTCCAGCTCCTCTCGGACCAGCCGGAGGCAGTCCTGGACGCGTTGCTCCACCTGACGCGGTCCGGGGATTGGAGCGTGGGGATCGGCATCGGAGACGTCCAGCTCCCCCTCCCGACATCGACCCGTGCAGCATCCGGGCCCGCGTTCTTCCTCGCGCGGACCGCTGTCGAGCGCGCGAAGCGGTCTCCGGACCGGTTCGCGGTCGAGGTCGACGACGACCGGGTCTTCTCCGGTCCCGATGTCGAGGCCCTGCTCGCACAGACCCTGCGGAACCGCGCGAAGCGGTCGCCCGAAGGGTGGGAGCTGGCGGATCTGCTCGACGGTGGGCTCTCCGGCGCCGCAGCCGCCAAAGCGCTCGGGATATCTCCCCAGGCGGTGTCGGCCCGTTCAGCGGCGGCCGGCCTCCGCGGTGAGGCGCAGGTGCACCATGCTCTCGTCCGGCTCCTGGCCGAGACGGACCGCGCCGCGTGATCTGGCAGTGGACGGCCTGGGGGTCGACCGTGCTCCTGGCCACGGCGGCAACCATCGTCTCGTCGTGGCGCGGACTCCCGCCGGTCTGGCGGGCGACACCGCCCCTCGTCGTCGTCGCCGTGTTGATGCTCGTGACCGTGTTCGGTGTCCGACCCCCTGCTCCGTCACCGGTGCTCGCCACGTCTGCCGGCCTCGCGGTGGTCACACTCGGCGTGGTGGGTGGCAGTTCCGTCACCTCCTTCGTCCTCGGACTGACGGTGCGTCCGTCGTCGGTCCCCGGCCAGAACGGCGGGATCGTCGTTGACTCACCAGAACCACAGGGCGGGGACACGGACCAGCAGGATGCGACCGGGGGCAGGACCGTGAGTACGGCCGGGTCCTCGACCGAACAGGAGGTCATGCGGGGAGGCGCAGCGATCGGTCACCTCGAGCGCGCGGCGATCGTCGGCGCGGCCCTGGTCGGACGCTTCGAGATCATCGCCGCCGTGATCGCGATCAAGGGCCTCGGAAGGTTCACCGAGCTGGACACCGCTGAAGCCCGCGAGCGCTTCATCGTCGGGACGCTCGCCAGCAGCCTGTGGGCTGGGTGCGCCGCCGCCGTCGTGCTGATGTCCTGACCGCACCACGCTGTGCGCCCGGTCCGACCAGCGCGATGCAGACCCGAACGGACGCCGGGGCGCCCGTCAGTCGGCGACGGGCGGACGGGGGGCGCCGAGCGCTGCGCGCAGCCGCGCCTCGGCGTCGTCGTCGGCTCCGGCAGCGGCGGCGACGTTCGCCTCGGCCACGGCACGGACGACCTCTTCGCGCTGGATCTTCACACCGCGGGGCGCGTCGATGCCGATGCGGACGCCGTCGCCGCGGGAGTCGAGCACCGTGATGACGATGTCGTCACCGATGAGGATCCGCTCGCCGACCTTGCGCGTGAGTACCAGCACCCGGCAAGCCTAGCGACTCCGCGTCGCCGCCCCGTCCGGGACACGGCCCGGTGCCGTCGGCGGCCCGAGGACGGGCGGTCAGAGCGTCCGGACGGGCAGACCGAGCAGGTACACGCTGTCCGGCGTCGCGGTCTCCTCGGTGCCGATCGCGAGCACACCGGCGAGCGGCACCGGAGCGTCCGCCACCGCGGCGAGCATCGCGAGGGCGTCCTCGTGCTTGCGCCCGGCGTCGACCACGACCCAGACCTGGTCGGGTGCGAGCGAGGTGATCGTCGCCACGTCGGTCCACGCCGCGACCGCGAGCAGCGCCACGCCGTCCCGCACCGCGTCGGCGCGCGCGAGGATCCCGCTGCGTCGGTCGGACGCCGGTGTCGCCCGCAGACCGTGCCTGCTGGCGAAGACCCCGGCGGCGGCGTCGACGTCGGCCGCGCGACCGACGAGGAGCACGAGGTCGCCGTCGGCCGAGCAGACCGCGGGTGCGGGGGTCCGGACGGGCGCGGGAGCCGCGGCCGCGGGCAGCTCGGGACGCAGGTCGGCCCACGGGTCCGCGGCCCTCGGGTCCGCGTCCGGGCCTCCCGTCACGGCGGACGCGACCGATGTGGTCGACGCACCGGGCGCGGCGGACGCCGCCCCGGACGGGACGTCCTGGAGGCCCGGCTCGGCCGGCACGGGACCGGCGACGGCCCGGCGCGGCGGGGCCAGTCCGTCGGCCGCGAAGCCGTCGAGCACCGAGGCGAAGGCGTCGGCCCGGGTGGTGGAGGTCCCGTCGGCGTCCGCGATCCGGGCCTCGGCCGCCTCCGCGTCGGCGAGGAGCGCTGCGATGCCGATCCGCCTGGCGGGTGACGCGGCGATCGTGACGCGGGCCGTCGGCGGGTCGAGGGGGTCCGGGAACTCGACCGTCGCCTCGACGTGCGCCCGACGGAACAGTCCGGCGACCCCACCGGTCGTCACCCGCTCGGCGGCGACGATGCGGGCCGCGGGTCCGAACTCGGCGAGGACCGCGGCACGGACCTCGTCGAGCGTGGCGCCGCTACGCTGCGATCGGATCGGCGGCACGGACCACTCCCACGGTCTCGATGGTGGACCCCGCTGCCGTGGCCTCCTGGTACGAGAGCACGGGCAGGCCGTTCGCCTGCGCGGACACCATGCGGTGCACGGCCGGGCGGAGTTGCGGGGCACAGACCAGGACGGCGGAGAGCCCCTGCTCCTCGACGGCGCGGACCGAGTCCCGCACGGAACCGAGCACCTGCTCGATCCGGTGCGCGTCGAGGAGGATCTGGGTCCCCTGCTCGGAGGGACGGAGCCCCTCGAGCATCGCCTGTTCGAGCACCGGGTCGATCATGATCACACGGAGCACGGCGCCGTCCAGGTGGCGGGCGGCGAGGGCCGGACCGAGCGCGGCCCGCGCGGACTCGACGAGACCCTCCGGGTCGGTGGAGACCTTCGCACGGAGGGTCAGCGCCTCGCAGATGCGCCCGAGGTCGTTGATCGGCACGCGCTCGGCGAGCAGGCCCTGCAGCACGCGCTGGAGTTCGGCCATCGAGAGCATGCCGGGGACGAGTTCCTCGACCGCAGCGGGGTTCACCTGTTTGACGCCCTCCGCGAGCACCTTGACGTCCTCGCGGGTGAGCAGACGAGCGGCGTTGTCGCCGATCACGGCCTGCAGGTGCGTGACGAGCACGGAGACCCGGTCGATCACGGTCGCGCCGGTCATCTCGGCGGCGTGCCGGAGTTCCGCGGGCACCCACTTGCCGGCCAGTCCGAACACCGGCTCGACGGTGGGGTCGCCCGGCAGGCCGTCGAGCTGCTCGCCGAGGGCCAGCACGCTCCGCGCGGGGGCGGTGCCGCGGCCGGCCTCGACGCCGGCGATGCGGATCGCGTAGGTCGACGGCGGCAGGTCGATGCTGTCCCGGGTGCGGACCGGCGGCACGACGATGCCCATGTCGACGGCGATCTTCCGGCGGAGCGCCCGGACCCGGCCGAGCAAGTCGTCGGACGCGCCGGAGACCATGTCGACGAGGTCCGGCGCCAGGAGGATCTCCAGCGCGTGCACGCGCATCTGCTCGAGCAGGTCCTCGGGGGTGTCGCTCGGGGGTGCTGCGGCCGCGATGGCCTGCTGCTCGGCTGCCGTCGCTGCGGCACGCTTGGCGTTCTGGCCGATCCGCCACCCGGTGAAGAGGAGGGCCGCGCCGATCAGCAGGAAGGGCAGGATCGGCATGCCGGGGATGAACCCCATCGCGATCGCCGCCGCACCGGCGATCATCAGCGCGGTGCGGGACTGCGAGAGTTGGTCGGACGCCGACGTGCCGATGTCGGACTCGGCGCCCGAGCGGGTGACGATCATGCCGGTCGACACGGCCATGAGGAGCGCCGGGATCTGGGACACGAGGCCGTCGCCGATGGTGAGGATGCCGTAGTGCGACAGCGCGTCGGTGATCGACATGCCGTTCTGCAGCATGCCGATGGCGATCCCGCCGACCAGGTTGATGACGAGGATCAGGATGCCGGCGATCGCGTCGCCCTTGACGAACTTCGACGCACCGTCCATCGCGCCGTAGAAGTCGGCCTCGGCGGACACCGCCGCGCGGCGCTCCTTCGCCTGGACGTCCGTGATGAGCCCGGCGTTGAGGTCCGCGTCGATCGCCATCTGCTTGCCCGGCATGGCGTCGAGGGTGAAGCGGGCGCCGACCTCGGCGACGCGCTCGGCGCCCTTCGTGACGACGACGAACTGGATCACCACGAGGATGAGGAAGATCACCGCGCCGATGATGACCGAGCCGGCGACGGCGACGTGCCCGAAGGCCTGGATGACGTCGCCCGCGAACCCCTGGGCGAGCACGAGTCGTGTCGAGGCGACGTTGAGCCCGAGCCGGAACAGCGTCGCGACGAGCAGCAGCGACGGGAACACCGAGAAGTCGAGCGGCTTCTTCACGAAGAGCGTCGTGAGCAGGATCACCAGCGCCAGCAGGATGTTGCAGATGATGAGGACGTCCAGCAGGAACGGCGGCACCGGCAGGATCAGCAGCAGGATGATGCCGACGATGAGCACCGGGACGGCGAACTTCGGCAGGTCGGCGCGCTTCATGCGGGGAGGGCCTCTCCGGGAGTGTGGTCGGTGGCGGGACGCGGTGTCCGGAGCTTGCGGGGGCGGACGTCGCCGCTGAGCGTGGTCGGGTCGAGCACGGTGGCGACCTCCTCCGGGGTGGTGGGGCGGGGCGGGGTGTGCGTGCCGCTCGCGGCGCCGTGCGCGGCGAGCGTCATGACGAAGGACAGGACGCGGGCGACCGGGGTGTAGAGGTCGACCGGGATCTCCTGGCCGAGCTCGCACGCCGCGTGCAGCGCACGGGTGAGTGGGACGTCCCGCACCATCGGCACGCGCTCCTCCTCGGCCTTCTGCCGGATGGCGTCGGCGACCGGGCCGGCCCCCTTCGCGACGACCTTGGGTGCCGACTTGCCGGCCTCGTACTTGATCGCCACGGCGTAGTGCGTGGGGTTCGTCATCACGACGTCGGCGGTGCCGATGGCCGCGATCATCCGGTTGCGGCTGGCGGCGAGCTGTCGGGACCGGCGCTGCGACTTCACGAGCGGGTCGCCCTCGGCCTGCTTGTTCTCGTCCTTGACCTCGCGCTTCGTCATCATCGTGCGCTTGCGGTTCCGGCGGATGACGACGAACACGTCGAGGGCGGCGAGCACGAGTCCGGCGGCGACGGCGGCCTGCAGGAGGGTGCCCGCGCCGGCACCGGCCGCCTCGAGGACACTGGTCAGCGGCAGGGACCCGCTCGACATGAGGACGGGCACGAGTCCCTGCACCGCGAACCAGAGCACGAGGCCGACCACCGCGGTCTTCAGCAGTGCCTTGACGCCGTTCCACAGCGCCTGCGTCCCGAACACCCGCTTGAGGCCGGCCACGGGGTCGAAGTGGTCGGGCTCCGGCGTGAGCTTCTTGGCGTGCACCCCGCCCTGCGCGACCGAGGTGGCGAGCACGGCGACCGCGACCACCCCGAGCATCGGACCGAGCGTCGCGCCGATCGAGCCGAGTGCCTCGTCGAACACGTGCCGCATGGTGCCGACGGTGGGGTCGGCGATGACGAGCGCGACGGCGCGCATCTGCTGCTGTCCGGCGGCCGACGCGTGCCCGATGAGCGAGGGGAACATCAGCGCGGCGGCGGCGATGCCGATCCAGGCGCTGAGGTCCTGCGACCGGCCGAGCTGCCCCTTCCTGCGCACCTCGCGCATCCGCTTCGCGGTCGCTTGTTCGGAGCGTTCTCCGCTGTCCGACATGCCGTCACCCCCTGCCCGTGATGGCCTGCACGGCGTCGCCGGTGAGGGACGACACGACACTCGGCAGCGCCATGAACAGCGCGCCGGCGAACAGGACGGTGAGCCCGATCTTGATCGGGAAGCCCATCTGGAACGCGTTGAGCGCGGGGGCGACACGCGTGAGCAGCCCGAGGCCGACGTCGGCCAGGAAGAGCACGACCACGAGCGGCCCGGCGATCTGCAGCGCGGCGAGGAACATCTGCCCGAAGGCCGCGACGAGCATCGGGGCGACGCCGTCGATCGGGAACCGTCCGTCCACGAGCGGGACCCCGTCGAACGAGCGGACGAGTCCCCCGATGATGAGCTGGTACCCGCCGGAGGCGAACAGCAGCGCGAGGGACGCCATCTGGAACAGGCGGGTGAACTGCGCGCCGTTCACCTGCGACTGCGGGTCGAACGCCTGCGCCAGCGTGAAGCCGCCGAACAGGTCGATCAGCGCTCCGGCGGACTGCACCGCGGCGAAGACGAGGTACACCATGAAGCCGAGGACGAGGCCGACGAGCAGCTGCGTCACGAGCGCGACGAGGAAGGTCGCGGTGTCGAGCTGCTCGTAGCCGGCGGTCACCTTCGGTGCGACGCCGATCGCGAGCCCCAGGCCGAGGATGACCTTCACCACGCCGGGGAACGCGCGGTAGGAGAACGGCGGGGCCACGACGAAGAACGCGACGAGCCGGACGCCGGCGAGCATGGTGCCCTCGAGCCGGGCCGCGTCGAACAGCAGCTCCATCAGCCGCTCCCGAGCAGCTTCGGGATCATGTCGAACGCCACGTGCGTGAACGCGACCATCTCGGAGATCATCCAGTTGCCGCAGACGACGAGCGCGACGGCGACGGCGAGGGCCTTCGGCACGAACGAGAGCGTGACCTCCTGGATCTGCGTCACGGACTGGAACAGCGAGATCGCGAACCCGACCACGAGCGAGGTGACGAGGACGGGCGCGGCGAGCTTCCCCGCGACGAGGAGCGCCTGGAGGGTGAGGTCGATGACCGCCTGCTGGTTCACGGGTGCCTCCCGGGCCGGACCGCGCTAGACAACGTGGTAGCTCTCGATGAGGGACGTGATGATGAGACCCCATCCGTCGACGAGGACGAACAGCAGGATCTTGAACGGCAGCGAGATCATCACCGGCGGGAGCATCATCATGCCCATCGACATGAGGGCCGCGGAGACGACGAGGTCGATGACGAGGAACGGGATGAAGATGACGAACCCGATGATGAACGCGCTGCGCAGCTCGGAGATGACGAACGCCGGGATGACCGTGGTCATCGGCACGTCGGCCATCCGCGCGGGGTTGTCCCGACCGGCCGCGCGGGTGATGAGGGCGACGTCCTCGTCCCGGGTCTGGTGCAGCATGAAGGTGCGCAGCGGTGCGGTCCCGGCGTCGACGGCCTGCTGGAAGTCGATCTTCCCGGCGAGGTAGGGCTGCAGGGCGTCATCGTTCACATGGCCGATCACCGGTGCCATCACGAAGAGGGACAGGAACAGCGCGAGTCCGGCGATCACCTGGTTCGGCGGGATCGACTGCAGGCCGAGGGCGTTCCGGGTCATCGCGAGGACGACGAAGATCTTCGTGAACGACGTCATCATGAGCAGCAGCGCCGGGGCGACGCTGAGCAACGTGATCCCGATGAGTGTGACGACGGCGGACGACGGGGTGCCGTCCGGCCCGTTCACGTCGACGCTGAAACCACCCGTCGACGGGGTCGCGGGCGCGGACGGCGCCGCGGGGGCGGTGGGCTCGACGACGCCGGCGGCGTGCGCTCCGGTGGTCGTGAGCATGAGGAAGCCGGCGACCACCGTCAGCCCGAGGAGGACGAACAGCAGGAGCCTGCCCGTGCGGGCGGCGCTCACCCGGTCCGCCGCGAGCGGAGGACCGACGCTGCCTGGCGCCAGGTGTCCGCCGAGAGGATCGACCCCTGCAGCTGGGCCGCGGTCGGGACGACCCGCGTGTCCGCCGCACGGACCGTCCGGTGGGCACGGCGGCCGCGCGGCCGGAGCGGCAGTGGGTCGGTGACGCGTCCCTCGGCGTCGGCCGGGGCGGTCGCGACGGCCGGGAGGCCCGGTGCGGCCTGGTCCTGCCGGTCGAGTTCCGCGCCGAACGCGTCGGCCGTCGGCAGCGCGACCGGACCCGTCACGATCGTCAGCTCCGGTGCGGGCGCCTGCCCGCTCGTGAGGAGCGTCACGCCCTGCTCGGCGACGCCGAGGACGAGCCGCTCACCATCGACGTCGACCACGACGACGCTCGCCTTGCCGCCGATCGCCTGACGGCCGACGACCTCGACCGAGGCCGATCGACGCCCGCGCGCGCGGGCGGCGCCGAACTGCCCCTTCTGCATGCGTCGGTGCAGCACCCACATGAGGGCGAGCACGACGCCGAGGGAGAGCGCGACGCGGAGCGCGATGACGAGCGTGTCCACCGGGGTCAGACCGTCTCGGCGACGTCGAGGATCTTGGTGATGCGGACCGCGTAGTCCTGGTCGACGACGACGACCTCGCCGTGGGCGATGAGGCGGCCGTTGAGCAGGACGTCGGCGGGCGCCCCGGCCGAGCGGTCGAGTTCGACGACCGCGCCGGGCTCCATGCCGAGCACGTCGCGGACGGACATCCGGGTGCGACCGATCTCGACGGTCAGGGTCATCTCGACGCTGTTGATGCGGCCGAGGTTGCCCGCGGGCAGGGTCGGCGCCGCGCTGACGGTCTCGGCGACGGTGCCGTTCTCGCGGATCCGGACGGCGACCCAGCCGGCCGGGGCCCCGGCACCGCTGAGGGCGAAGACGACGGTCTCCGGGTCGGCGACGAGCGCGGCGGCGGACTCGCGGCGGCCCTCGCCGAGCACGCCGGCGCCGAGCGGTGCGACCGCGGCCTCGAGCGACGGGCGGAGCACGTCGGCCACCGAGACGAGCCCGGATTCGACGCCACCGGCGGCGGTGATGCCGCCCAGGTCGAGCAGGACCACCGCGAGGTCCGCGGACACGCCGCCGACGAACGAGGCGACCACGGCGTCGACCGCGCGCGCCTGCAGGTCGGGGGTGGGGCCTCCCGGCTGGACGGTCGCGACGAGCGGGACGGGGGTGGGCAACGCGCTCGCGAGCGCCTCGGCGGCGGTCGTGTGCAGCGTGGAGGTGACGACGGTCATGCGGACGGCTCCGATGCGGTGGTGGTGACGACGACGCCCGCGAGCCGCGAGCCGTTCGCGCCGACGGCGGCGGTGCCGACGGGTTCACCGTCGACGGAGATGGTGAGCGGGCGGTGCTGCGGGTGCGGCAGGGGCAGGACGTCGCCGACGGCGAGGCCGAGCACCTGGGCCGGCAGCACGGTCGCGGGGGCGAAGCGCAGGGCGACGCCCACCGGCACGGCGGCGAGCTGGGCGTCGATGAGGGCCTTCGCGTCGGCCGTCGAGACGTCGGCGGGCCGGTCGACGAGCTGCGGGAGGACGGCCTCGGCCGGGAGGGCGAGGGTGCCGTCGGCGATGCGGTCGCCGACACGGATCTCGAAGGACGCGACGATCATCAGGTCGGACTTCTGCGCGGCCTGGGCGAACTGGCTGTTGAACTGGAAGGCGCCGGCGGACACCGGGCGCTCGAGCAGCCCACCGAGCGAGTAGCGGAGGTCGTCCAGCGCGTCCTCGACGAGGCGGCGGACGAGTGCCTGTTCGATCGGTGTGAAGGTGCGTTCCGGCGTCGGCAGCGGCTTCGAGGCACCGAGCGAGTGCGACACCCAGGTCAGGGCGGCGTCGAGCGGCACCTGCAGGACGCCCTTCGCGGCGACGTCCTCGATCGGCAGCAGCACCATGCCGGTGAGCGCGGGGAGCGACGCGGCGTACTCGTCGTAGGTCATCATCGCGACCTGCTCGCACGTGACCTGGCTGAGGACGCGCACCTTCGCGGTCAGCTGCGTGCCCCACTGGCGGGCGAAGGTCTCGAAGGCGAGCTCGAGGACCCGGGCGTGCTCACGCGCGAGCGTCGACGGGCGCGCGAAGTCGTACACCTCGGGCGCGGTCAGGGTCTCGGTCACGAAGCGCACTCTCGGCCACCGGCGGGCGGCCGTCAGCTCTGGCCCCTCTTCTGGGGCGACGTGGCGCTACCCGGTGCGAACCCCGTCCTGCGCGGAGGCGAGGGCCGGCATGAGGGCGCTGACGTCCTGGTCGGCGTTCGACAGGACGACGATGTCAACGCGGCGGTTCAGGGCGAGGTCCTGCTCCCGGGTCCCCTTGGCCAGGGGGCGGCTCGACCCGAAGCCGACGGACTGGATGCGCTCGGCCGGCATCTGACCGCGTTCGACGAGGTCCCGGAGCACCCCGGTCGCGCGGGCCGAGCTGAGCTCCCAGTTCGTGGCGTACGGGGCGGTGGAGTTCCGGCTGTCGGCGTGCCCCTCGACGCTGACGTCGTGGTCGGCACCGCGCAACACAGGCGCGATGGCGTCCATGATCTGCTTCGCCTGGTCGGAGAGGTCGGCGCTGTTCGTGCCGAAGTACGTGTCGCTGCCGACGAGCCGGACGGTGAGGCCGCGGGAGTCGAGGCGGAACTGGACGTTGGCGTCCTGCCCGGCCTTCTCGAGGTTCCCCGAGATGGCCCGCTCGATGGCCTGCAGGTCGTCGAGCTCCTCCTTCGCCGCCGCGAGGTCGGCCTTCGTCGCCGATGCCGGCACGACGGCGGCCGCTGGGTCGGCGTTCGTGTCCTCGGCACCGGACGCCGCCGTGGAGTGGTCGGCCTGTGCTTTGTCCACCGAGTAGCCCGTGCCGTCCTCGACCTCGTCCTTCGTGACGATGGTCCCCGAGGCGGTGTCGATCTTCTGCGACTCGACCTCGCCGAACCCGGTGGCGAGCGACTCCTTGAGGGCCATGTACTTGTCCTGGTCCACGGAGGACATCGCGAACAGCACGAGGAACATGCACATGAGCACCGTGATCATGTCCATGTACGAGGCCATCCAGCGCTCGTCGGGGTGCTCGGCCTCGTCGTGGCCGCCCTTCTTCCGGCCGCGTCCGCGACCGCGGGGGTTCGCGCTCACGGTCAGGCCGCCAGCTGCTGGTCGTCGGCGTCGGACTTGTTCTTCCCGCCCTTGCCCGATGCGCCACGGGCGCTCGGCGGCACCATCGCGGTGAGGCGCTCCCCGAGGAGCCGAGGCTGGCTGCCGGCCTGCACGGCGAGGAGGCCCTCCATGAGGAGCGTCTGCCGGTCGGACTCGAGCTGCGCGAGCTTGCGGAGCTTGCCGCCGAAGGGCAGCCAGAGGAAGTTCGCGGTGAGCAGGCCCCAGAGCGTGGCGACGAACGCACTCGCGATGAGCGGCCCGAGCTCGTCCGGCTTGCCGAGGTTCGCGAGGACGTGGGTGAGCGAGACGACGGTGCCGATGATGCCGACCGTCGGAGCGAAGCCGCCGAGGCCCATGAAGAACGCGCTCGCGCTCCGCATCGGCGCCGCGTTCGACTCGATCTCGTCCTCGAGCAGGATCCGGAGCTCGTCGCCGTCCGTGCCGTCGGCGATGTTCTGCAGGGCCTTCTTCATGAACGGGTCGTCGTGCTTGTCGGCCTCCTGCTCGAGGGCGAGCAGGCCGTTCGCGCGGGCCGTCTCGGCGAGCCCGACGACGTCGTCGATGACGGTCTGCGGCGGCGTCACCTTGCCCGTGAACGCCTTGGGCACGGTCTTGAAGGCGGCGAGGGCGTCCTTGAGGGTCGTGCTCGCGACGCCGCAGCCGATGGTGGCGACGAACACGAGGAGCATCGGTGCGGGCAGGAAGAGCCCCGCCATCTCGACGTGCTCCATCTGCGCCATGCCGAACAGGGCGCCGAAGGCCAGGAGGATCCCGATGATGGTCGCGATGTCCATCTCAGCGCCCCCCGTCCTGCGAGCGGAGGGTCGCCACGGGGGCGAGCGTGGGCTGCGGCCCGGTGGTGGTCAGGTCCCGCGCCGACGGCAGGTCCGTCCCGTAGGCCATGCTGACGATCCGGGCGCGGTACGCGGCGATCCGCTCGATGACCTCGGCCAGGGACTCGCGGACGATGTACTTCGCCCCGTCGACCATGATGAGCGTCGTGTCCGGCGTCTCCTGGATGCGCTCCACGAGATCGGGGTTGACAGCGAATCCGCTGCCGTTGAGTCGTGTGACGACGATCATGGCCCGTCCTGGTTCTCGATCGACCCGCCGCCGTCCGTGGGGCAGGTGTTCGACCGCCCGTCCGTGGGTGGTCAGTTCGCACTATCGGCTCCCGGCGCGTCCCCGTAAGTGCGGACGGAGCCGAGGCGCGTTCGCCCGGGGCGACCGGACGACGGACGGGAGGCTCGTCACCGGCTGGTGGCGAGCCTCCCGTCCGTCGGGTCGCGGCGGACCGGTCAGACGACCGCGATCTCGTTCGGGACGCCCGGCAGGCGGTCGCTGGTGGCGATGACGTCACCGCTGGTGAGGTCGACCGCCGTGACGGTGCGCTCGGCCGGGTCGGTGACGTACGCGACGTCGTCGAGGACCTTCAGCGCCGGGTGGGCGTCCTGCCACTCGGCGGGGCCCTCCCACTCGTCGATGACGGGGAAGCTGTCGAGCTCCTCGCCGGTCTCCTCGTCGAACACGTGCAGGGCGCCGTCGCTGCCGAGCGCCACCGCGGAGTCCTCCGGCCCGCGAGCCAGGTCACGGAAGGTGAAGCCGACGCCGTCCGGCATGTCGGCGACACGGTAGTCGCCCGTCGCGGCGTCGATCAGGGCGATCTGGTCGAGGAGGTAGCCCTCGGAGTCGGGGTCGTCGTTGAAGTCGCCGACCGCGATGCTCGACGACTCGGTCGTGAACAGGTTTCCGCTGCGGCCGTACTCGGTCGGGGCGTCGACCTTCTCGAACACGCCGTCCCGGTACACGAGCGCGCCGTCGGAGCAACCGAAGACGGCGACCTCGTCGGCCACCGTGCCCTCGCCGTGCACGTCGGGGCACTCCTCGGAGCGGGCGGTCTCCTGACCGTCGGCGTCGAGGGCGCGGACGCCGGAGCGCGACTCCTCGGTGCCGATGGTGGTGAGGAGGGTGCCGTCCTCGAGCTCGATCGCGACGCCGTGGTGTGCGGCCTCCGACTCGGTCGTGTCGACCTCCGGCAGTCCGCCGCCCTCGACGGCGCTCGCCAGGTCGGCGGTGTCGAACGTCGTGACGTCGCCGGAGCCGTCCGCGAAGAGTGCGGTGCGGTCGCCGTGGACGACGACGTGCCCACCGGTGTCGGCGGGGAACGTGACGTCGGTCAGGGCGGAGTCGGCGCTGGTGCCGGCCGCGGTGTCGAGCACGCGGAAGCCGTCGGGGACGGTCACCATCACGTGGCGGTCGTCGCCGGCCGGGTTGACGCGGGTGAAGCCGTCGACGGCGTGGTCACCGACGACCTGCAGGTCGCGGTCGAGGACGAGCAGGCCGCCGTCGTAGGTGAGGGCGATGCGGTGGCCGGTGTCGGCACCCGCTGCGTCCGGACCGGGCGACGCGCTGTCGCTGGCGGCGGGGGTCCCGGAGCCGGCGCACCCGGTCAGGAGGAGGGCGGACGCGCCGAGCAGCACGGCCGGGGCGAGGAGGGTCTTCTTCGTCATGACCGACACTGTATTGATTCTCATTCTCATCCGCCAACCGACAGGCCGTCGACGATGGCGTCGGTGTTCGAGCGCATCATCTCCAGGTACGACGCCGCGCCCTCACCCTCGGCGGTGAGGGACTCGGTGGCGAGGGACCGGATCGCGACGTGCACGTCCACCTCGTCCGCGAGCACCTCGGCGAGACGGGCGGGCTGGGACGCGTCGACGAAGATCGTCGGCACGTCGGCGTCCTCGATCGCCGCGGCGAGGTCGCGGAGGTCCGCGGCGCTCGGCGAGGCGAGGGTGGTGCCGCTCGGGATCACGGCCCCGACCACGCGGAAGCCGAACCGGTCGGCGAGGTACCCGAACACGTGGTGGTTCGTCACGAGGGCACGGCGGTCCTCCGGCAGCGCGGCGAACGCGGCGGTCATGTCCCCGTCGAGCGCCTCGAGGTCGTCCCGGTAGCCCTCGAGTGCCCTGTCGAGCGCGCCGTCGTCCAGCCCGGGGACCTCGTGGAGCTGCTCGCCGAGCGCGTCCACGACGGCGGTCATGCGGGCCGGGTCGGTCCAGAAGTGCGGATCGGGGCCGCTGGCGTCCTCGCTCGTCCACTCGAGCACGTCGACCGCCTCCCCCGCGGTGAACACCCGGACCCCGTCGGACGCGGCTGCCGCGACGTGGCGTGCGACGCCCTCCTCGAGCCCGAGGCCGTTCTCCACGACCAGGTCCGCGGTCCGCAGCCGGGCGGCCTCCTGCGCCGAGACCTCGAACGAGTGCGGGTCGGCACTTCGTGGCATGAGCACCATGACGTCGGCACTGTCCCCGACCACACGCTCGACGACGTCGCCGAGGATGTTCGTCGTGACCGCGACGAGTGGTCGGTCGTCACGCTCCGCCGCGGAGCAGCCGGTCGTGCCGAGCGCCACGACCGCGACGGCAGCCACGACCGCGAGCCGCCGGACGCCGGTCACCGGCCGACCTCGGCGAGCACGTCGGGCCGGACCGGCACGTCGATGGAGCGGGCGACCCGGGCGTCGTCGGCGAAGTCGACCTCGTGCACGACGGACTCCTCCGGGTCGGAGAGGTAGGCGCGCTGCGCGTCGAGCTGCAGGGTCGCACCGGCAGCGGACGACACGAGGGGCTCGGTCGTCACGGGAGCGGAGTCCCCCTCGGACCACACGAGGACCCGTCCGTCCGCATCGAGCGCGACCACGTGCTCGTCGGTGTCGTCGACCGCGACGACCTGGCGCAGGGGGCGGTCGGTCGGGACGTGCTGCCAGGAGCGCTCCCGGGTGTCGAGCAACCAGTAGCCGGTGTCCCCGGCGAGGGCGGCCACGGTCGGCCGACCGGTGCGGTTCGCGAAGTCGGTCGCGCGCGGCAGCGTCGACCCGGCAGCGACGCCGACCGTCTCGACGACCGGGTCGCCGCCGTCCGGGTCCTCGGTGACGAGCACCGCGCCGTCCGCGCACCCGACGACCGCGCCGACACGGGTGACGATGCCGCCGGCCGGGTCGACGCACGCGGCGTCGACGCCGGTCAGCTCCCCCGCGGCGTCGAGCACCCGGACGCGGTCCCCAGCCGCGTCACCGGAGACGAGGAGCGTGCCGAGCGGCAGGAGGACGCCGGCGTCGTCGACCCTCGCGGTCTCCCGCACCTCGCCCTGGCCGAGGGCGTCGCGGTCGAGGGCGACCGCCCGGCCGGACGCCGACCAGGCGAGGGTCGTGGTCGACTCCGAGGAGGCGATCGTGACCGGCCCTGCGCCGTCGAGGCTGCCGACGACCCGGGCCGCGGCGTCGTAGTAGTGCGTGTGGTCGCCGTGGTCGACGGTCCAGGCGCCGCCGTCGACGATCGTCGTCCGCTCCCCGTCGCTCGTGGCGAGGAACCGGCCGTCGGTCGCCGCGTGCTCGGGAGCCGGGACGTCGTCGAGCGACTCGGTCTCGGCCGCGAGCAGGTCGTGGACGGCGACGCTCCCGTCGGCGTCGGCGAGCAGCAGCCGGAGCTGGGGCTCGGACGCCTCGGACGCGCCCTCGACGAACCCGTGCGGCTTCGCCGAGGCGGACGACGGTCCACCGGAGGCGCCGGGCGGGTCGGCGTCCGGTGCGGAGCAGGAGCTCAGGAGGAGCGCGGCAGCGACGCCGAGCGCTGCCGGGACGGCGATCGGGGCTGGTCGGGTGCGGAGGTGGTGCATGGTTCCTTCCGGGGACGGTGGACGAGGAGACGGGTCGCACGGCGGAGACCGTGCGAGACGACGACGGCGACGATCGCGACGAGGGCGATGCTCGCGCCGGCGGCGGTGCCGGCGTGCCAGGAGACGAGCAGGCCGGTCGCGACCGCGGCCACCCCGAGCACCGCGCCGAGCGCCATGGTCGGGCCGGTGCCGCGGGTCCACGCACGGGCGGCCGCGGCGGGGGCCAGGAGCAGCCCGACGACGAGCAGCGTCCCGACGGCCCGGTAGGAGGCGACGACGGCGAGGGTCACGAGCGCCACGAGGACGACCTCGGCCAGGCGCGGCCGCAAGCCGAGCGTCGCGGACTTGCGCGGGTCGAACGCCGCGGCCGTGAAGGGTCGGTGGAACACCGCGGCGACGGCGAGGGCGGCACCGGCTGCGACCGCGAGCGTGCCGAGGTCGGCGGTGGTGACCGCGAGCACGTCGCCGAACAGGATCGCGGTGACGTCGGTGGCGAAGGACCGGGACCCGGACACGATGATGACCCCGAGCGCGAGCATGCCGACGAAGAGCAGGCCGATCGCCGTGTCGTACGACAGGCCGCCACGGCGACGGAGCGCCTGCACGCCCGCGACCATCACGCCGGCACTCACGGCGGCGCCGAGCACGGCCGGGACGCCGGTCAGGGTGGCGACCGCGACGCCGGGCAGCATGCCGTGCGCGAGGGCCTCGCCGAGGAACGCCATCCCCCGGACGAGCACCCAGGTCCCGACGACGGCACAGAGCACCGCGGCCGTGGCTCCGGCGACGAGGGCACGGAGCATGAAGTCGACGGAGAACGGGTCGGTCAGCCAGGTCACGGGCGACCACGCTACATGGGAATGATTCTCCTTACTGCTAATCTGCTCAGGTGTCGCCCCGATCCGTCCAGCTCCGTTCCGTGACCGTCCGACGAGGTGAGCGGACGGTCCTGCACCGAGCCGACGCGGTCTTCGAGCCCGGCGCCGTGACGGTCGTCGCCGGCGCGAACGGCTCCGGCAAGTCCACCCTGCTCGAGACGGTCGCCGGGGTGCTCCCCACGGCCGAGGGCACCGTCAGCGGCGTCTCGCCGCGCTCGGTCGCGCACGTCGCGCAGTCGGTGTCGACCCCGGGCCCGCCGCTCACCGTGCGTGCCGCCGTGGCGATGGGCCGGTGGGCATCCGTGCCGTGGTGGCGCCCCCTGCGGCCCCGCGACCGCGCGGTCGTCGACGAGCAACTGGCGCGCCTCGACCTCGTCGGGCTGGCCGACCGTCCGCTCGACACACTGTCCGGTGGGCAGCGCCAGCGCGCACTCGTCGCGATGGGACTCGCGCAGCAGGCCGCGGTGCTGCTCGTCGACGAACCGACCGCCGGCGTCGACGCGCGCTCGCTCCGGCTGGTCCTCGACGCCCTCGCCGCCGAAGCCGGCCGGGGTGCGGTCGTCGTGCACGCGGCCCACGACCCCGAGGCGCTCGCCGCAGCCGACCGGGTGCTCACCCTCGAGCGCGGCACCCTCACCTGACGCGAGCGGCCGCGCAGTCACCGGACCGTCCGCGTGGCCGGTCGGGCGCGCTGGTCGAGCCGGTCAGCCGCGCTGGTCCAGGCGGAGCAGCCGGGTCTCCTCGGCGTCGTACTCGGCACGGACCTGTCGGAGCACGAGGTCGTCGATCTCCCCCTCGTCCCGCAGCCGCAGCACCGTGGCCGCCTTGAGTCGCACGAGCGCCAATTCGAGTTCCACCGCCGTCCCGCGCTGCTGCAGCAACGGGTGGTCGTCGTCGTCGCTCTCCTCGGCCTTCACGAGCGCGAGGTGGCCCTCGTAGTCGTCGCGGATCCTGTCGACGATCTCCGCGTCGGCGCCGGCGCGGCGCGCCAGCTTCGGCAGGGCGTCGAGCGCCGCCTCGATCGCGACGCGCTCCGCGGACCGACGCTCCTCGACCACCTCGTTGCTGCCGTCGAACGCCGCCCAGCGGACGACCGCCGGCAGCACGAGCGACTGGCCGACGATCGTCACCACGACGACGCCGGCGGTGACGAAGACGATGAGGTCCCGGTCCGGGAACGCGCCGCCGCTCTCCACCATCCGGGGGACGGCGACCGCAGCCGCGAGCGAGACCGCGCCGCGGAACCCGGTCAGCCCGCTCACCAACCGGTCGCGGTGTCCTTCGCGGGGCGAGCCTCCCGTCCGGAGGGTCACGAGCCGCACCGTGCCCCAGGTGAGGTTGAGGAACGCGAAGCGGAGCACGACGACGGCCACCGACACGGCGCCGATCAGCCCGAGGCCGACCGCGATCTCCCCGCCCGTCAGGGCCCGGACCGAGATCGTCGCCTCGATGCCGACGAGCACGAAGAGCGCGCCGTTGAGCAGGAACGTGGCGAACGACCAGAACGACCGCACCTGCTGCCGGGTCTCCGCCCGGTCGAGCTTCGGAGCGACCTGGCTGACGACCAGGCCCGCCACGACGACCGCCAGCACACCGGAGGCGTGCACCGCCTCGGCGACCAGGAACGCGGCGAACGGCACGAGCAGCGTCAGCAGGTTCTCGAGCACGACCGCGTGCACCCGACGGAGGACGAGCATCCCGAGCCACGAGGTCAGCAGCCCCGCGGCGATCCCGCCGACGTAGGACAGCAGCAGCATCCCGGACACGTTCCAGAAGGTGAGCTCCTGCTCCCCCGCCGTCACCGCGACCGCGATGCCGTAGATCACCAGCGTGGTGCCGTCGTTGACGAGCGACTCGGCCCGGAGGACCGTCGTGTTCCGCCGCGGCAGGGACCGCGTGAGCGCACCGACGGCGGTCGCGTCGGTCGGGGCGACCGCGGCACCGAGCACCCAGGCCGGACCCCACGGCATGCCGAGCAGGTGCAGGAGCGTCGCGACCCCGCCCGCCGTCAGCACGACGAGGAGGGTCCCCATCAGGACGATGCCGCGCAGGTTCGCACGGATCTCCCGGAGCGAGATCGTCAGGCTCTCCCAGTACAGCAGTGCCGGCAGGAACAGCAGCAGCACGGCGTCCGCGGGCAGCTCGACCTCGCGGAACACCGGGATGAACGCGATCCCCGCACCGAAGGCGAGCAGCAGGACCGGGGGCGCGACACGCAGCCGGTTCGAGACGGCGGTGGCGACGGCGATCGCGACCACGAGCACGACGACGAGTTCGGGTGCGATGAGTTCCATGAGGAGCACAGCTTGCCAGGGTGGTGGTGTGCGCGCTCACGCCTGGTCCGCGCAGCGAACCGCGCCCCAGAGCAGCGGCGCGGAGCAGCGGCGCGGAGCAACGGCGCTGAGCAGCGGCGCGGAGCAACGGCGCTGAGCAGCGGCGCGGCCACAGCGCGTCCGGAGCGGCTCAGCGCCCCCGCTCAGCCCGCTTCGTGAGGACCAGGAACGTCACGTGGCCGAGCAGGGCGATCCCGAAGAACACGAGCGCAACCGCGTAGACCCGGTCGAGCGTCCCGTCGCCGGTCAGGAGCAGCACGATGCACCCGACCACCGCAGCGGTGAGGACCCCGACCTGCACCATCGACCACGTCGTCCGCCAGCGCGGCTGCTGTCCCTGTCCGTCCACGTCCCCATCCTCCCGCATCGTCCCCGAGCGCTGCCGGTCACCGAGTTCGACCCGAGCGTGTTCAACCGGCTCACCAGGCTAACCAGACATGCAGACGGGAGGCCCGCGGCGGTTCCGCCACGTGCCTCCCGTCTGCACAGCTGAGCCGGTTGCAGGTCTTCCTCAGTCGTTCAGGTGCTGGATCGCGTAGTCCGCCTCGGCGGGCGTGAACTTCTCGCCGTACTCGCTCGTGAGCTGGTCGTGGATCGCTGCCGGTGACATCGCCATGTCCTTCTGGTAGGTCTTCGCCTTGGCGAGCGCGTTCGCGTTCCAGTCCACGGAGATCGTGTCGATCGCGTACTGAGCGGCTTCGGCAGTGAACTGCTCGCCGTACTCCGACGTGAGCTGGTCATAGATCCCGGCCTTGCTCATGTTCATGACCGTCGCATAGCTCTCCGCCTTCGCGAGTGCCGAAAGGTGCTCAGCCGGGACTGCGGGAACTTCCGGACCCTTCTCCTCCGGCTCGGCGACCGGCTTCTCCGGCTCTGCGGGCTTCGCCTTTTCGGCAGGCTCGGCAGCCTCGGTCGGTGTGGGGTCGGCAGCAGCGGGAGTGGCGGACTGCGCCACCGCCGCGATCGGCGCCTCCGCGGTCGAGTTGCTGACTGCCGCACCCAGGCCGGCGGTCATGCCGATCGAGGACAACGCGGCGACACCACCAAGGACGAGGCCTGTGATGGCCATGCCCTTTGATTGGTGCTTGCGGAGCGCGAGGACCGCGAGGACGACCGCGGCGATGCCGACGAGGGCTCCGGCCACGGGCACCAGCCCGATCAGGAAAGCGATGATGCCGACGACGAGGGCGGCAACGGCGAGGCCGGTGGCTCCTCGGCGAGGCGATGAGGCGGGCGGCGGCATCGGGACGTACTGCGGCTGGTCGGAGCCGGCGAAGGGGGTGCTCATGGGGTCATCTTCACAGAGGTGAGTATTCTTCCTCACCCTGTACGGCTCGTTCGTGCAGATACCGCAGACCCCAATCCGGGGGCCGTCCGTAGGAAGGGGGACGGACGGGAGGCGCTGCACACGTCGTGCGCCGGGCCTCCCGTCCGCCTCGGGCCACGTCCGGCCCGGGCCGCGTCCGGCCCCGGACGGTGCCGCCCGCGGCCGGTCAGCCGAGCTGGTCGGTCAGCGCCGTCGGGTCGGCCGCGAGGGACGCCTTGACCATGCGGCTCCAGTCGTCGACGAGGACCTCGGCCGCGCCGGCCTGCACACCGTCCAGTGACGCGCGGGCGACGTCGGCCGGATCGGTCATGTGGCCGTCGTAGCCGGCCATCATGTCGGTGTCCGCGGCGCCGAGGTGGAGGCCCTGCACCGTCACGCCGCGACTCGCGAGCTCCAGGCGGACGGCGTTCGTCATGTTCCACTCGGCGGCCTTCGCGACGGAGTAGCCGCCGGCGCCGGGGGCGGCGAACCAGGACAGCGCCGACAGGACGTTGACGATCGCACCGCCGCCGTTCCGCTCGATCACGGGGGCGAACGCACGCACCACCTCGAGGGTGCCCCACAGGTGCGTGTCCACCGCGCGGCGGGCGTCGGCGAGGTCGTCGGTGAGGAGCGATCCGGAGGAGGAGATGCCCGCGTTGTTCACCAGCAGCGTGACGTCGGGCGCTGCGACTGCTGCCGCCGCGACCGACGCGGGGTCGGTGATGTCGAGGGGCAGGACCGTCACGCCGGGGACGTCCACGAGTTCGGGACGGCGTGCGGTCGCGTAGACCTTCGTGGCGCCGCGCTCCAGGAGCTGCTCGACGAAGCGGCGTCCGATGCCGCGGTTCGAGCCGGTGACGAGCGCGACCGATCCGGTGATGTCCATGGTGTCCTTCCGCCGGACGGGTCCGTCCCGCTCCGGCTCGGTTACGGTAGGACCTCACATCAGTGTCAGGGGCAAACCCGGGACGGAGACGACATGCGCATCGGGGACCTCGCTGCCGAGACCGGGGTGAGCGTCCGCTCGCTCCGCTACTACGAGGAGCAGGGGATGCTCGCCGCCACCCGCACCCCGAGCGGGCAGCGGACCTACGGCTCGGACGCCGTCGACCGGGTCCGGCTGGTCCAGCAGCTGTTCGCCGCCGGGTTGCCGAGCCGGACCATCGTCCGTCTGCTGCCGTGCGTCGACGCCGGGCAGGCCACGCCCGAGAGCTTCGCCCTGCTCGTGCAGGAGCGCGACCGGATCACGGCCCAGCTCGCCGAGCTGACGGCGGCGCGGGACCGGCTCGACGAGGTCATCGACATCAGCGAGCACCCGACACCCGAGCACTGCCCGGCGCTCCGGACGGAGCCGTCGACGGTCGGCGCGGCGGCGGCCTGACGGGCGTTCCGCTGCCGGTGGGCAGTCCGCCGCCGGGCCGGTGGTCCGGCTCGACCGGTGACGGCGTGCTGCTTCAGATCCCGGTGACGAGCCGGACCCCTGCACCGACCTCGCGGAGCAGGTAGGTCGGCAGACGGCCCGCCGGGTACGGGTCGAGGTACTCGCGGCTCACCGGACCGATCTGGGACACGACCGCCACCGAGTCCTTCTCCGACCCGGACGTCTCACGTGGGACGAACACGTTGCCGGGGAACGCCTCCAGGGCGGTGTCCGACGTGAGCGGCACCACGAGGACGGTCGCGATGTCGCTCGCCAGGAGCCAGTCCTGCTGCAACCGGTCATACCGGCGCCCGTCCGGCGACGGCTACCCCCGTCGTTCGTCTGGTGTCGGGTGCAGTCGGTATCGTCGTCGGGTGCAGATGCCGGAACGCCCAGAGGACACCGTCGGACGACGCCACGGCCGGGTCTCGGCATGACGGCGGAGGCCACGGTCATCGAGCGGGAAGCGGAGCGCCGCCGCACGGTCGCCGTCATCGCCCACCCGGACGCCGGCAAGTCGACCCTGACCGAGTCGCTGACCCTCGCCGCTGACGCCATCGACGAAGCCGGTGCGGTCAAGGGGAAGGCGACCCGCCGAGCGACCGTCTCCGACTGGATGGAGATCGAGCGCAGTCGCGGGATCTCCATCAGCTCCGCCGTCGTGCAGCTCGACGCGGGCGGCACGCTCATCAACGTCGTCGACACCCCCGGTCACGCCGACTTCTCCGAGGACACCTACCGCGCACTGGCCGCCGTCGACTGTGCCGTCATGCTCATCGACGCCGCCAAGGGCATGGAAGCGCAGACGATCCGCCTGTTCGAGGTCTGCCGCACGCGGGACATCCCCGTCATCGCGGTCGTCAACAAGTGGGACCGGCCCGGACGCGAGGCGCTCGACCTGCTCGACGAACTCGAGGAGCGCACCGGTCGGACCCCGACGCCCGTGACCTGGCCCGTCGGCGAGGCCGGGCACCTGCAGGGCCTCGTCGACACCGCGACGGGGACGCTGACGACCTTCGAGTCGAGCGGCGGCGGGCATCTGCCGGTCACGACCGAGCGGTCGGCGGACGAGGCGGCCGAGCTGCTCGGTGCCGCCTGGCGGACCGCCGTCGAGGAGGTCGAGCTCACCCGCGAGGTCCGCGGCCTGCCCGACCAGGGCGACTTCCACGACCGGATGAGCATGCCGGTGTTCTTCGGCGTCGCCACCAAGCACGTCGGCACCGTCGACCTGCTCCGCTTCCTCCGCGACGCCGCACCCGCCGCCCTGCCCCGCCGGACCGCGGACGGTGCCGCCCGGCCGGTCACCGAACCGTTCGCCGCGCAGGTGTTCAAGGTGCAGGCGAACATGGACCCCGCCCACCACGACCAGGTCGCCTTCGTCCGGATCTGCTCCGGGCGGTTCGACCGCGGCATGATGCTGACGCACGCCCAGTCCGGTCGGCGGTTCAACACGAAGCACGCGCTGAGTGTGTTCGGACGCGAGCGCGACACCGTCGACCTCGCCTGGCCCGGCGACGTCGTCGGCCTGGTCAACGCGACGATGCTGCACCCCGGGGACACGCTCTTCAGCGAGGAACCGGTCGAGTTCGAGCCGCTCCCCCGCTTCGCACCCGAGATGTTCGCGACGGTCGCCCCTACCGACCCGAGCACGGCGAAGAAGTTCCGGAAGGGCATGCAGCAGCTCGCCGGGGAGGGCGTGGTCCAGCTGCTGCACTCCGAGCGCCGGACCGCGCAGGCGCCGATGGTCGGTGTCATCGGGTCCCTGCAGCTCGAGGTCCTCACCTCACGCCTGATGGCCGAGTTCGGCACCGCCGTCCGGGTCGAGCCACTGCCGTGGACGATGGTCCGCACCGTCACGGACGCGGACTTCGCGATCCTCGAGAAGCGGCGCGACCTCGAGATCGTCGCCACCGACCGCGACCGGTACGGGCTGTTCCGCGACCAGTGGCACCTCAACTCGGTGATGCGCGAGCTGTCGGGTCTGGAACTGCCGGCACCCGTCTGACCAACGGTGCGCGTGCCCCTCGATCTGGGGCCGCACGAAGCGGACGGCGTCTCGTGTCCGCACTTCTGGGTACCGGTACGGTCGGGGCATCCACCGACCCGACCCGAACGGGCTCCATGCACAAGATCGTCACCGGTGTCGTCGCCAGCGCCAGCGGCCTCACTCTCCTCCTCGGCGGCGCGGGCACCTTCGCGCTCTGGAACGCCGAGGCCTCCACCCGTCCGGCGACGGTCTCCTCCGGCACGCTCGCGCTGTCCGCGAACCCGGACGGCGTGTGGACGGACATCACGAACGGTCGGTCGGACGTGGTCGACATCACGACGGTGCGGATGGTCCCCGGCAACGCGTACCAGTTCCACCAGACGCTGGACGTGACGGCGACCGGCGACGACCTGACGGCGGATCTGACCTGGGTGCCGCAGAGCATCACGGGCGACGCGGAACTCATCGCCGCGTCGACGCAGTCCCTGTCGCTCGCCTCCACCAGCTCGAGCCTCGCGCCCGCGGGCCGCACCTCATGGACCGTGACACCGACGGACGGCACCTCGGTCCTCGACGTCACCTTCACGATCGGGCTGTCCTCGGACGTCACGACGGGCAAGGGGCAGTCCATCGACCTCAGTGGCATCGCGTTCACGCTCACCCAGAAGCCGATCGGGCCCTGAGCCCGGTCGTCCGGCACACGTCTTCCCCGTGCGCGGACGCCGGGCCGGGTGGCAGGCTGGGGGTGTGCACACCACCCTGCAGTCCGCGACCGACGTCGTCACCGGTATCCGCTTCCCCGAGGGGAACCGCTGGTACCGCGGGCGGCTCTGGTACTCCGACATGCACACGGGCGAGGTCTTCTCGATCGACCCCGGCACGGAGGACGGGCCGCGTCTGGAGACCACCGTGGACGGCCAGTCGTCCGGGCTCGGGTGGTTGCCCGACGGACGGCTCGTCGTCAGCGCGATGGAGTCCCGAACGGTCGTGGCGGTGGACGCCGTGGGGACGACGAGCGTCTTCGCGGACTTGTCCGCCACCGAGCCGTCGCTCCTGAACGACCTGGTCGTCGACCCGGAGAGCGGCCGCACGTACATCGGCGCGTTCGGGTACGACCTGTACGGCGGCGAGGAGTTGCGCCCCGGCCCGCTGTACGTGATCGACCGGGACGGCTCCTCCCGGCTCGCCGCGGACGGACTGGTGTTCCCGAACAGTGCGAACGTGCTGCCCGGGACGCGGACCCTGGTGGTCAGCGAGACCTGGGGCGGCCGTCTGACCGCGTTCGACATCGAGCCGGACGGCAGCCTGACGGGACGACGCGAGTGGGCGGCGCTGCCGGACGGGGTCACACCCGACGGGAGCACGGTGGACAGCGAGGGGGCGATCTGGGTCTGCTCGGTCGACACGGGCGAGTTCCTGCGCGTCGTCGAGGGCGGCGAGGTCACGGACCGCATCGACGCCCCCGGGCTCTGCGCGATCGACTGCGCGCTCGGCGGACCCGACGGCCGGACGCTGTACCTCGCCACCGCGGACAGCTACGACCCGGCCACCACCGCGCAGACACGCGCGGGTCGGATCAGTGCCGTGCAGGTCGCCGTCCCCGGGCCGCCGACTGTCGCGCCGGACGGCGCCTGACCGGCAGTCCCCCGGGACGGCAGTCCCCGGGACGGCAGTCCCCCGGGACGATCCGACACGCTCCCAGGAGACCGTTCCCAGCAGCGGTCCCCGGGCCGCTAGGTTGTCCCTACCGGACATCGTCCGGGAAGGGGGGAACACCGTGATCGTCGTCCTGACACTCACCGCCGTGGCCGTGCTCGTCGTGTCCGCACTCGTCGTCCTCGAGCTGCAGGACCGCCGCCGACGGAGAGTCCTCGGCCACCTGGGACGTCCGGACCGGGCCGTCGGGGACCGCGCGGTCGCCGACATGGACGCAGCGCGGTCGACCGCCGAGGGCATCTCGAGGGCAGCGCACCCCGGGACCTCCGGTGCCGCAGGGATGTCCTCCGTCGCCTGACGAGCCGTCCGCGCACGACCCCGCCTCGGCGGCACCACGCGCACGAGTTCCGTCAGTCCGGAGAGCGACCATGTCCCGTCCCGTCCCGTCCGACACACCCGAGACGAGCGTCGGCATCCGTCTCGGTGTCATCGTCCCCGCCTGGAACGAGGCGCGCCTCGTCCCCGGTCTGCTCGACGCGCTCCGCGACCAGGTCGACCCGGACTTCACCGTCGTCGTCTGCGACAACGGGTCGACCGACGGCACGGAGCGGATCGTCGCCGACCACGTCCGTCGGCACGACCTGTCCTGGCAGGTCGTCGTCGAGCGGCAGAAGGGCACCGGTGCCGCATCGGACACCGCCGCCCGCGCCGCGATCGCCGCCGGGTGCACGCACCTCGTCCGGACGGATGCGGACTGCCTCCCGGCCCCGGACTGGACCGCCACCGTCAAGCGCCTGTTCGCCGAGACGGACCACCTGTTCTTCGGCGGCCTGACGCTGCCACGGCGCGACGACTTCCCGGTCGGGCCGCTCCGCTACCGGTTCCTGTGCGTCGTCAACGAGGTCGCGATCTGGTGTGGGCGCCTCCTGCCGGAGAACCGCGGCAGGCAGTACCAGGGCCCCTACGTGATGGTCGCCGGGAACAACCTCGCCATCACCAGCGAGCTGTACGAGCGGGTCGGCGGGTTCCCGCGGACCGCCATCGAGGACACGCACGAGGACCGTGACCTCACCAACGCCGTCCGGCGGGTGACGGACCGGTACGGCCTGCACCGCGAGATGGTCGTCACGATGTCCGTCCGCCGGATCGCCGTGTGGGGCATCGTCCGGTCGCTCGCCTGGTACGCCGGCCACCGGTACCGCCCGCGGTCCACGAGCACGGTGGACGTCCGACCGTGACCGGCATCGACGCGCGTGCCGCGCGACGAGCCACGCGGGAGGACCGCCGCGTCGTCCTGCACGCCCACCGTGCCGGCTACCTGGCGCTCCGCGGGATCACCCGGCTCGGCCGGGTCGTGCGGGTCCCCGGTCTCGGGGTCGTCGTGAGCGACGCGGCGCGGATGCGACAGATCCTCCTCGACCCGGTCACCTACTCGAAGGTCGGGCCGGGAGGCTCGGACCGGCTCTGGACGCCCATCATCGGTCCGAGGGGCCTGCTCAACATGGACGGGGAGGAGCACGCGCACCTGCGCCGGAAGCTCACCCCCCTGTTCTCGCAGCGGTTCCTCCGCAGCATCGTCGACGAGGTGCTCACCCCGGAGATGGACCGGTTCGAGGACGCGGTGGGCCGACGCGAGGACGTCGACGTCGTGGCCGTCATCGAACGCGCGGCCGCGCTCATCATCTGTCGCTTGACCGGGTACCCGGAGGACGACGCCGCGGCGCAGCTCGCCCGGGCCCGGGAGATCCTCGGCTTCGTCACCCTGACGACGAAGGAGTTCTCGGACGCGCAACTCGCGGTGGTCCACGAGAAGCTCGCCGTCCTCAACGCGAGCACCCGCGCCGCCTACCGAGCGGCCGCTCCCGGGACGGTCCCCGCGCTCATGCGAGCCGAGGGGATCACCGAGGAGGACACGGTGTCGGTCGTCACCGCGATGATCGTGGCCGGGACCGAGACGATCGTCAGCTTCGTCCCGCGCTTCACGAACCTGGTCATCGAGTCCGGCCACCTCGACCACCTGGCCCGACACCCCGAGGACGTCCCCGCGGCCGTCGCGGAGGCGATGCGCGTCACCGTGCCCTCACCCGTCATGATCCGCAGCGTGCTCCGCGACCACCGCGTCGACGGCATCCGTGTCCGTGCCGGGGAGCGGATCATCCTCGCGAACATCTTCGCCTGTGCCCGGGCCGGCGACTTCGACCCCTCCCGCCCCGTGCCGAAGGAGATGCGGCAGCTGTGGTTCGGCGCCGGAGCGCACTTCTGCATCGGGATGCCGCTCGCCACCCTCGAGGCGGAGGTGTTCGCGGCGGCGCTCGCCCGTGCGGCCGCGGCGGCCGGTCCGCTCCGGGTCCGGTCGCGGGTGCGGAAGCAGCGCACGATGGCCGCCTCCTACAGCCGGCTCGTCGTCCGTGCGGAGCGCACGCCGTGACGAGCACCGTCGCCGTCACCGGCGGGAGCGGGTTCGTCGGGGGCCGGGTCATCTCGGCCCTGAAGCGGGAGGGGCACCACGTCGTCGACCTCGGGCGCCGTCCCGGTCGGGGCGGCGCCGACGAGCACGTCCACGTCGACCTCGCCGCCGGTCGCGCCCGGGTGCCGCGGCTCGGGGACGTGCCGCTCGTGCACTGCGCAGCGGAGGTCCGGGACGGGTTCGACCGGGGCATGTTCGACCGGAACTCCCGGATGATGGAATCCGCGCTCGCCCTCACGACGGGCAGGGTCGTCCACGTCAGCTCGTCCTCGGTGTACGACCTCGCTCGCCCGTCCGTCCGCGCCCAGCCGGCCGAGGCGACGGGCCGCTACCGCTGGTTCGGCACCTACGGTGAGTCGAAGTTCGCGAACGAAGGGCAGCTCGTGGCGGCCCGCCGCGCGTCGGCGGTCATCCTCCGCCCGCACGCCGTCTACGGCTCCGGCGACGCCACGCTGCTCCCCCGCGTGCTGCGTGCGTCGCGGTACGGGGTGCTGCCGCTCCCGCTCGGCGGACGCGCGCCCCACGCGCTCACCTGGGTTGACAACCTCGCCGCCGCCGTCCTCGCCGCACTCCGTGCCGACGTCGACGGCACGCACGCGGTGAACGTGACGGACGACGACCCGGTCCCCATCGGGGACGCGTTCCGGGCCGTCGTCGGCCGGCCGCTGCGGGTCGTGCACGTGCCGATGCGCACCGCTCGGCACGTCGCCGCGGTCGCCCGGGGCCGGTCGGGCATCTCCCCGTACTCGGTCCGGCAGCTCGGTCTCGAGCGCACCTACGACGTAGGCGGGACGGAGGAACTCCTCGGGTGGGCGCCCGAGCCGGGGACCCTCGCACGGCTCGCGGCCCTGCGCCCGAGCTGAGCAGGTCCGGGCGGGCCACGTCGTGCTGACCGGCCCGGTCGAGCGCACGACGACCAGGTCAGGTCAGGGCGACCTGCGCGTGCACGAGGACGTCGTGCAGGTCCGGGCGGAGCGCCTCCTGCGAGGACGTCCACACCTTCACGATGAGCGCCGCTCCGGGCTTCGCGAACGCGCGCGCCACCGTCGCGGACCACGACCCGTCGCTGCCCTGCCCCGCGATCGACAGGAACTGAGCCGTGCCACCGGTCATCGTCGGCAGGAGCTGTTCCTCGAGCTGCTCGGCCGGCAGGCCCGCCGCGGTGAACATCTGCACCGTGGCCGCCCGGTCGCCCATGGCCGGGTCGAGGTCGGTGATGCGCTGCTGCGTGATCGTGGCGACCGAACCGTCCGCGTTCGTGTACTCCCGCGACCCGGCGGTCGGGTCCTCGCCGGTCTGCTCCCACCCGTCGAGTCCCGAGACCTCGAGGCTGAACGCGGGCAGGGTGCTGGCGGAGAGGCCGGCGCCGTCCTCGAAGGTCAGGTCGGTGGGCGGTGCCGCCTCCGCCGTCGGTGTGCGCGTCGGCGACACCGGTGTCAGTGTCGTCGACGCCGGAGTCGTCGGGGCGGACCGCTCGGCCCGCGGCGAGGTGCCCCCGTTCCCGGCACAGCCGGACAGTGCGACGGCGACGAGCACGGCGGCCGCTGCTGCGGTGGTGATCCTGGACGTGACGGACATGTGGTTCCCCCTTGCCTCCCGCCGTGCGCCCCGTGCACCGGCGGATCCACCACCGAGCCTACGGGTCCCGGGCGGAGACGGCCCGGGACCGTCCTCCCCCCGACGAGGGGGCGCGCCGGGGTCCCGTCAGGCGGTGGTCCCCAGGAGGCGTCCGGTCCACTCCCGCAGGGCACGGACGGATCGCTGCGACAGGACCGCCTCCGGCACCATGCTCGTCGACCCGTGGAACGCTCCCGGCCACACGTGCAACTCCGCCGGTACGCCCGCCGCCCAGAGTGCGCTCGCGTAGGCCACGGTCTCGTCCCGGAACACCTCGGCGCTGCCGCAGTCGACGTACGCCGGCGGCAGCCCGGCGAGGTCGGTCGCGCGGCCGGGGGCGGCGGAGACGGACACGTCGTCGCCACCGCGTCGGTCGCCGAGGTACGCGTCCCAGCCGAACCCGGTCATCTCCCGGTCGGCGACACCCGCGCCGTCGAACTGGTGTGCCGACACGGTGGCGTCCCGGTCGTCGAGCATCGGACTGACGAGCACCTGCCCGATCACGCCCGGCCCCTGCCGGTCACGAGCGAGGATCGCGGTGCCGGCGGCGAGCCCGGCGCCGGCGCTCTGTCCGACGAGGACGATGCGCTCCGCGTCGATGCCGAGGTCGTCGGCGTGCTCGGCGGTCCAGACGAGGCCGGCGTAGCAGTCCTCGACCGGGTAGGGGTCGGGGTGCTCGGTGAGGTGGAACCGGCCGCGTTCGTCCATGGCCGTCAGGAACGGGACGAACTCGGGGTCGAACGGCGGGCGGGGCAGGGCGGTGGTCTCAGGCACGGGTGGTCTCCTCGGTGTGGGTGGTCGAACAGGTCGGGGCGGTCGGGGCGGTCTGGGCGGACGGGGCGGTCTGGGCGGACGGGGCGGTCTGGGCGGACGGGGCGGTCTGGGCGGACGGGGCGGTGCCGTCGTCCGGAGTGTCCACGCCGCCGGCGTCCTCCGGTCGGTCGCCGATCCGTGTCCGGAGCATCCCGACGACGACGAGCAGGGCGGCGACGGAGGCGAGCCCGAGCCCTGCGACGGCGAGGCCGTCCTGGAACGCGCCCGAGTGGACGGCCGTCCACCCGGACGTGGTGATGCTCCCGGTGACGAAGGCGGCGACGACGGTTCCCGCCACGGCGACCGCGGCGCCCCCGGCGAGTTCACTCGAGGTGTCGACGAGCGCGGCACCGACCGAGGTGCGGTCCGCAGGCAGACCGGTGAGCACGGAAGCGCCGGCGACGACGCCGACGACCCGCATACCGGCGGCGACGAGCACGAGCGCGACGAGCACCCACACGTAGCCGTGGCGGCTCAGGGCGCCGAAGACGGCGAGACCCGACACGACCGCGGCTGCGCTCGTCCACGCAGCCCGGCCGAGGCCGACCCGGTGGACGATCGGCCCGACGAACCTGCCGCCGGCCAGCAGGACGACGACCTGCGGCAGGGTCCCCACCGCAGCCAGTGCCGGCGGCCACCCCCAGGCGAACTGCAGCTGCAGCGTCACGAGGTACGACAGCCCGGCCACGGCGAGTCCTGATGCGGCCTTGAACGCGAGACCGCTGGACACCAGCGGTCGGGCGAGCAGGTGCAGGTCGATCAGCGGGTGCGGCGCCGTCCGTTCGCGGACGACGAAGCCCGCCGCTGCCACCGCGGCCAGGGCGAGGGTGGTCCACCCCCACCGGGAGGTGCTCCCCGGGTGGACGAGGAGGGTGGGCGTCACGAGCGCTGCCGTCACGGTGGCGGTGCCCAGCAGCCCGCCGATGACGTCGACCGGGTCGCGCCGGAGGGCTGACGCTTCGTCACGGGCGACCCCGAGTCGGATGCCGACGAGGGCGAGCAGCGCGATCGGCACGTCGGCCAGCAGCAGCACCTGCCACGGGGCGACGGCGAGGACGAACCCGCCCACCGTCGGGCCGACGGCCAGTCCGACGAGCCCCGCGGTCGAGATGACGGTGAGCGCCCGCACGCGGAGCCCCTCGTCGTCGAAGAGCCGGAACGCCAACGCCATCGACCCGGGGGTGGTCATCGCCGCGGCGATGCCCATCACGACGCGCACGGCGATGAGCTGCCCGGTCGTCGTGACCGCTGCGGTGGCGAAGCTCGCCACCGCGAGCAGGACGAGGCCGGACAGCATCACTCGGCGACGGCCGACACGGTCGGCCACGGCGCCGAACAGCAGCATGAGGCCGCCGAACGTCACCGAGTAGGCACCCGACACCCACTGCAAGCCCGTCGTCGTCGACCCCAGGTCGCGGCCGATGCTCGGCAGGGCGACGTTGAGCACGGAGTTGTCGAGCATCTCGAACAGGAACACCGACGAGAGACCCGCCAGGGCCACCCAGGCATCGGAGAGACGAGAGGGGCTGGGCGACACGGGGCACACTCCTTCGCGAGAAGAAGTGGCGACTCGTTCGATGCCGCGTGCTGGTGCGCCGCACAGAGCAGCGCCTTTTACCTCAGTGATCGTGACCCTACACGGACGGAACGTCGGAGCGCCAGCAGGAGATGATCCACGTTGCCGACCGGCGACGAGTGCAGCGCAGAGCGCCGGGTCTGGTGGCGGATGGACGGCGGCGTGCCCTGCGATGGCACTGGCATGGTCCCGTACAGCGGCCGCGACGTGTACCGGCAGGGTGTGCCTGCCCGGTTGCCGATCGCCTATCGTGCTTCGACATGGACGACCACGCTGACGCTGCACAGTTCCTCTCCTCGCGCCGGGCCCGCATCAGCCCGGAGCAGGCCGGCATCCAGGTGTCCGGTGTGCGTCGCGTCCAGGGTCTCCGACGCAGTGAGGTCGCGACCATCGCCGGGGTCAGCCCTGAGTACTACGCCAAACTCGAGCGCGGTGCACTCGCCGGCGTCTCCGCGTCGGTGCTCGACGCCCTGGCTCGTGCGTTGCAGTTGGACGACGCCGAGCGTGCGCACCTGTTCCACCTCGCTCAGGCCGCCGACGGCACCGCCGCCGCCATGCGGCCTCGGCGGCGTCCCGCGAAGCAGTGGAAGCCACGCCCGGCGCTGCAGTGGGTGCTCGACAGCATCACGGCCCCGGCCATCATCCGGAACGGTCGCATGGACTTGCTCGCAGCGAACCACTTGGGTCAGGCCATGCACGCCGCCCTCTATGACGCCTACCCGGGGGAGACGCCGAACTTCGTCCGCTACACCTTCCTGCACGACGACAGCCATGGCTTCTACCCGAACTGGGACGTCGCCGCGGACACCGCCGTCGCGATCCTGCGGACGGAGGCCGGTCGCGACCCGCACGACAAGGCGTTGCAGGACCTCGTCGGGGAGCTCTCCACGCGGAGTGCCGATTTCCGGCAGCGGTGGGGCCGCCAAGACGTACGCCTCCACGGCGCGGGCAGCAAGCTGTTCCACCACACCGTCGTCGGGGACCTCGACCTCGCGTACGAGAGCGTCGACATGCTCTCCGATCCCGGCCTGTCGATGACCATCTACGCAGCCGAACCCGGGTCCCCGACCGCGCACGCCCTCGAGCTGCTCGCGTCGTGGACCGCGGCCTCGGCGACGCGCACCGATTGATCCTTCCCGTCCCCGATCCGTCCTCGGCTCTGTGGGGTCCTCTCTCCGTACACCCCACACCAGGAACTCCCTCTTCTGCGCAGCCACCGCTTGAGTGGAGGACATGGCACCCCGCCCGGTGCCGTGTCCCCGAACAAGGAGCAGTCCCATGCGTGGAGTGGTCATGAACGCGCCCGGCGACGTCACCGTCGAAGAGCGTGAAGACCCGACGATCATCGAGCCCACCGACGCCGTCATCCGGCTGGCAGCGACGTGCATCTGTGGTTCCGACCTGTGGCCGTACCGAGGCGCTGAGCCAGTGGAACACGCGCCGATGGGCCACGAATACGTCGGCGTGGTCGAGGAGATCGGTGCCGACGTCACGACCGTGCAGCCCGGCGACTTCGTCGTCGGGTCGTTCTGGGCCTCCGACAACACGTGCGAGATCTGTCAGGCCGGGTACCAGTCCTTCTGCACGCACCGGGTCCTGATGGGTACGATCGGCACGCAGTCCACGAAGGCACGCATCCCGCTCGCCGACGGCACCCTGGTGAAGACGCCCGGGCTGCCCGACGCTGACCTGATCCCGTCGCTGATGGCTGCGTCGGACGTGCTCGGCACCGGTTGGTTCGCCGCCGTCGCGGCGGGGGCCGGCCCCGGCAAGACCGTCGCGGTCGTCGGCGACGGCGCGGTCGGACTCTGCGCGGTGATCGCGGCGAAGCAGCTGGGCGCTGACCGGATCATCGTCTCCAGCCGCCACGCGCACCGGCAGGCGCTGGCCCGCGACTTCGGCGCCACCGACGTGCTCGAGGAGCGCGGCGACGACTTCATCGCCATGGTGAAGGAACTGACCGACGGACTCGGCGCGCACAGCACGGTCGAAGCCGTCGGCACGCAGGGCGCCATGGACCAGGCCATCGGCGCCACCCGCCCCGGTGGGCACCTCGGCTTCGTCGGCGTCTCCCACGACCTGACCATCACGGGCGACACCTTGTTCATGTGCGGTGTGAGCATCCACGGTGGCCCCGCGCCGGTGCGCCGCTTCCTGCCTGAGCTGATCCAGCTCATCTGGGACCGGGAGATCGATCCGGGCAAGGTCTTCGACCTCACCCTCCCGCTCGACCAGGCCGCCGAGGGCTACAAGGCCATGGACGAGCGTCGCGCCACGAAGGTGCTCCTCGCCCTCTGACCGGCCACCAGCATCCCGAAGGAATCATCATGGAACACAGATCAGTGACGCCCACGGCTCACGGCCCCGGCGCCACCTTCACCGGTGACGTGTGGGTGACCCCCATCACCGGGCCGACCGCTCCCTCCCGACTCTCTGCCGCGCTGGTGCGCTTCACGCCCGGAGCTCGCTCCAACTGGCACTCCCACGACGTCGGACAGACGTTGCACGGCGTCGATGGCAGCGGCTTCGTCGGCACCCGCGACGGGCGAGTGGTCCGGATCCGCGCGGGCGAGACCGTGTGGACCCCGCCTGGGGAAGAACACTGGCACGGTGCTGCCGACGACACCCTGATGGCGCACCTCGCCCTGCTGGACGTGAACGAGGACGGCTCCGACCCCACGCGTTGGCTCGAGCCCGTCACCGACGAGCAGTACCAGGCCGCGCACACGTCCGCAGGTACCACTCGATGAGCAACCAGCCCCGCCAGGTCGGCGGTGGTCGCCGCGCAATCGGCGACATCGCCCCGAAGCTCGCCGCCCTCACCGATGACGTGCTGTTCGACGACGTCTGGAACCGGCCCGGCCTCGCTGCCAGGGACCGCAGCATCGTCACCGTGGCGGCGCTCATCGCCGGCGGCGACGCCGCACAGCGCATCGTCGGCGCGACGAAGGAGCACCACCTCTCCGACGCCGCAGCGGCCGTGCACATCGAGCTCACCGACGACGAGGTGCACGCCCTCGAGCGGCACGACGCCCTGCGCCGACCGAGCTAGTACCGCTGACCCCAGCGGCCCGGCGGGATCGCTCCCACCGGGCCGCCTCTTCCCCCGATCGAGAGGAACGACATGACGAACGACGCGATGACGGCGGCGCCTGCTGGGACTGCCGCACCGGAACGCATGCCATGGCTCAGCCTGTTCCTCCTCACCGCCATGGGGTTCGTGCTCGTCACCATGGAGACGATGCCGGCCGGGCTGCTCTCCGCGATCGCCAGCGGCCTCAGCACCAGCGAGAGCACCATCGGGCTGATGATCAGCGCCTACGCCCTCGGCACGATCGTCGTCACGGTCCCCGCGATCACCCTCACCCGCGGATTCCGCCGGAAGCCCCTGCTCCTCACCGCGATCACCGTACTGGTGCTGGGGAACACCCTCACCGCGCTGTCCGGGGTCGTGGCGCTCTCGCTCGCATCCCGCCTGCTCGCAGGAGCCGCCTCCGGGGTGGTCTGGGGCATGTTCGCCGCGTACGCCCGGAAGATCAGCCCACCGAGCCGTGCTGGCCTCTCGCTCGCCGTCGTGTCCGTGGGTGCGCCGCTCGGGTTCGCCCTCGGAACACCGCTCGGGTCCGCACTCGGCACCGCCTTCGGCTGGCGGTGGTCATTCGGCGGCCTGAGTGCCATCGGCGTGATCGTGCTGGTGCTGATCGTGGTCGTCGTCCCCGACGTCGAGGGACGATCAGCCGCCTCGCGCCTTCCCGTCCGACGCGTCATCAGCAAGCCCGGCGTCGCGGTCGTGCTCGCCGTCATCGCCGCCTGGATGCTCGGCCACAACACCATCTACACGTACATCGAGCCGTACCTGCGCGTCGCGGGGAACGGCATCGGGGTCGACGTGCTGCTGCTGCTCTACGGCATCGCCTCCGTCGTCGGTGTCGCGATCACCGGAGCCGTCATCGACCGCCACCCCCGGACCCTCCTCCACGCGAGCGTCCTCGTCTTCATCGCAGCCGCCGTCACCCTGCTCGCCGTGCACGCATCGGCCCCGGCGGTCGTCGTCGCCGCGGTGCTTTGGGGACTCGGTTTCGGAGGAGCGTCGACGCAACTGCAGACCGCCCTCACCGTCGCCGGCGGTGACGACGCGGACGTCGCCAGCGCGTTCCTGCCCGTCGCCTTCAACGTCGCGATCTTCGCCGCGGGCATCGTCGGCGCCCTGCTCCTGACGGCGTTCGACGGGCTCGTGCTCCCCGCCACGATGACCGTCCTCGGCGTCGTCGCGTTCGTGCTCACGCTCGTCGGCCGACGCACCGCCTTCCCCGCGCGCTGGCCCGCCAGCGACGACGCGTAGGCCGCGCCACAGGGACAGGGGTGCTCCCGCAGGACTGCGGGAGCACCCCTGGACAGGAGTCGGCGGAGTCCCCCGTGGACTCAGCGCTTCAGGTTCGTGAGTTCCTGCAGCACCTCGTCCGAGGTGGTGATGATGCGCGCGTTCGCCTGGAAGCCGCGCTGCGCCACGATGAGGTTCGTGAACTCCTGCGACAGGTCGACGTTCGACATCTCGAGCGTGCCCGCCGCGAGGGAGCCCACGCCCGCGGACCCCGGGACGCCGACGGCCGCCTGGCCGGAGTTCGCCGTCGCGCGGTAGCCCGACGCCCCGGTCTTCTCGAGGCCGGCCGGGTTGGCGAACGTGGCGAGGGCGATCCGTCCGACGGCCAGCGACGAACCGTTCGAGAACGTCCCCATCACGGTGCCGTCCTTCGAGATGGAGTAGCTCTGCAGCGACCCCGCCTCGTGGCCGTTCTGCGACGAGATCGACGCGGTGTTCAGCGCCGCGAAGCCGGTGAGCTGCGTCATGTCGACCGCGATGCCACCGACCTGCAGGGTGGCGCCGCGGGAGATCTTGCCGTCGGTGCCGAAGGCGATCGTCCCGGTGGCCGAGGTGCCCTGCCCGTTCGAGGCCGCGACGGACCAGCCGGTCGCGGTCTTCGTGTAGGCGAGCGAGAGGGTGTGCTTCGTCCCGTACTGGTCGAAGACGGTGGCGTCGCGGTTCAGGGTCTCCCCCACCGCGGTGTCGGACGGCAGGTTGCCGGACACGGTGGCGGCACTCGTCGCGGTGGCGGGCGCGGCGGCCTGCAGCGGCAGGGTGATGTCGGTGAGCTGCCCGCCGTCGTTCACGACGCCGTTGGTGGCGGAGTAGCCCTGCACGATCTTGCCGTCGGCGGTGACGAGGCGACCGTCGGCGTCGAAGTCGAACGCGCCGGCGCGGCTGTAGACGGTGTCGTTGCCGAGGCGGGTGACGAAGAAGCCGTCGCCGGAGATCATCAGGTCGGTCGCCTTGCCGGTGGCCTGCGCCGAGCCCTGGGCGAAGTTGGTCGACACACCGGCGACCTGCACGCCGAGACCGATCTGCGCGGGGTTCGTGCCACCGATGCCGGTCTGCGGGCCACCGGCACCCTGGGTCATCTGGGAGAGGGTGTCCTGGAACACGGTGGTCGAGGTCTTGAACCCGACGGTGTTCACGTTGGCGATGTTGTTGCCGGTGACGTCGAGCATCTGCTGGTGCGAGCGGAGGCCGGAGATGCCGGAGTAGAGCGAGCGGAGCATGGTGCGTCCCTTCGTGGACGAGGAAGCGGAGGAAGAGGGAGGGTCAGGAGCCGGAGGCGGTGGAGATACCGGAGATCACGTCGAGATCGACCTCCTTCCCGTTCACGGTCACGGTCGGCACGCTCTCGGCGTAGGACACCGCGGTCGCGGTCCCGGTGACGGCCTTGCCCGAGGTGGCGTCGGTGTAGCTGACCTGCTTCCCGACGAGGTTCGCGGCGGCCATGCGCATCTGCAACGAGAAGCCCTCGTTGGCCGTCGTGGTCTGGTTGGTGATCTGCTCCATCATCGCGAGCTGCGTCTGCTGGCTGATCATCTGGTTCGTGTCCATCGGCGACGACGGGTCCTGGTTGCGGAGCTGCGTCACGAGGAGCTTCATGAAGACCTCGGAGTCCATCGTCTGCGACCGCGAGGACGCCGCGTCGGCCGCGAGGGCGGCGGCCTGCGTGGCGGTGTCCACGGAGCCGGTGATCCCGTCGAGTGGCATGTCGTGTTCCTTGTCGTGGTGGCCGGTCAGGCGAGGACGTCGAGTCCCGCGGTGCGGACGGTGGTCGAGGCGGAGGGGAGGTCGGAGGCAGCGGTGAGGCGGGCCTCCCGGCCGGCCAGGCGGGGGTCGGTGCGGACCGGGTCCGGACCTGCTCCCCGGCGGCCGTCGCGGGCTCCGGCGTCGGCCGGGTCACCGCCCGGCCGGTTCTGGGCGGACAGGTCGAGGGTCGTGCCGCCCGCGGCCTCGCGGCGCAGGTCGGGCAGGATCTGGCGGACGGCATCACGCCCGGCGTCGGAGGCGGCGAACAGCTCGACGTGCATGCCGTGCCCCGTGACGTGGGCACGGACCGTGACCGGACCGAGCGCGTCGGGCGTCAGCTGCACGGTCACGACGTGCTGACCGGGACCGGCGGCCGCGAGCGAGAACAGCGGTCGCGCGAGCTGCTGGGTGAGGGGCTGGTTCGGCGCTGCGGTGCCGGTGGGGGCGGCGGGTGCGGTTGCGCCGCTGGTCGACGCGGTCGACCCGGTGGTCGCCGGGGCGGCGAGCACGACCGGTGCGTCTGTTCCGGTCACGGCCGGGAGGCCCGTCCCGCCCTGGTCGGGAGCGGCTGCGCCCGCCGCGTGGCCGGGTCGAGCGGCGCCCGTCTGCGCGCCGTCGGCCGCCGCGCCGGCCATGGTCGGAGCGGCCGTGGCCGGGGTCGCCAGCGCCGGAGTGGACAGCGCCGGGGTGGCCAGCGCCGGAGTGGACAGCGCCGGAGTGGACAGGGCGGGAGTGGCCGGTGCCGGGTCTGCCTGAGCGGGAACGGACTGCCCGGTGGCCGACGGTGCCGTGGCGACCGGTGTCGGCGTACCGACCCCGCTGCCCGTCGCGCCCGCTGTCGAGCCGCTCGGGGAACCGGTGGCGGCGGCTGCCGGGACCGCGATGGCCGGGACCGCGCCCGTCGCGACCGCGGCGCCGGCGTCCGGGGATCCCACGGCGGCGATCGGTGCGGAGGGGCCCGAGGGCCGGCCGGTGCCGTCGGCCGTGGCGTCGTCGGCGGCACGAGTGGTCTCGCTGCCGGTCGAGGACCGGTCGGCGGCGGTGGCGGACGGTCCGGACGCGGGAGCGAGTGCCCCCGCCGTGTCGAGGCCGGTCGGAGCGGCAGCGACGGCGGCAGCGACGGCGGCGGACGGACCGCCGGTCGTCACCGCGACGGTCTCCGGGCCGGCCGTGGTCGGCTCGCCGGGGTCTGCGGTGCCCGGGGTCCCACCGTTCGCCGCCGGGACCGGCGCAGCGGATGCGGGACCGGACTGCGTGCCCGACGCCACCGTCCCACTCGTCGGCACGACCGGGAGGGTCCCGCCGAGAGCGACCACACCGGCGTCGACGACCGACGGGTCGCCGGCGGGGGCTGTGGCGTCGGCGCTCGGTCGGGCGGCGGTGTCGGCCGACGACCGGCTCGCGGACGAGGTCCTGCCGTCCCGGGCCACACCGCGTTCGTCGGACCGCCCGGAGGCGAGCTGCGCGGCGGCGGTCGTCAACGCCAGTCCGAAGGTGGCAGCGGCGTCCGGCCTGCTGGTGCTCCGGCCACGGGACGCGTCGGCCCCCGGGGCGACTCCGGACGGCGGAGCGGTCACGGCGTTCATGCGGCGCTCCCGGCGAGGAGCGACTTGAGTGCCGCGGTCTGCAGGTCGGTCGTGCTCGGCGTCCCCGCTGCACCGACCGTCGGGACGGACTTCGCGGCGGCAGCAGCTGCTGCGTCCTGGCCGGAGGGGACGATGCGCCGGATGGTGGCGATGTCGCCGTCCGAGTACCAGTTGTCGACGATCCGGACGTCCTTGCCGGGCCGCGGCGCGTGGAGGACCTTGCCGTCGCCCAGGTAGATGACGATGTGCCCCTCGCCCTTCGGGATGATGAGGTCACCGGGTTGCGCCTGCGCGAGCGACGGCACCGCGACGCCCATGTCGGCCTGGTCCGGCACGACGCGGGGCATGCTCACGCCGAGGTCCTTGAAGACGGTCTGCACGAGACCGGAGCAGTCCATGCCGGCCCGGGTCTCGCCGCCGAACACGTACGGGACGCCGAGGTACTGCTTCGCGGCGGCGACGACGTCGTCCCCGGTCGCGCCGCTGCCGGTCGCGATGGTGCCGTGCCCGGCGTCGACGGAGGTCGCGGGGGCGGCGGACGCGGCGGCCGTGCTCGCCGGAGCGGCGGGCGCCGCCGTGGCGGAGCCGGTGCCGGTACCCGTGGCGGTGGCCAGGGCGTCGGCGAAAGCGGACGAGGACGCGGCGGACGTCGGCACGGTGGTACCGCCCTGCAGCGTCTCGATCCGGCTGCGGATCTCACTGATCCGCGAGAGCACGGCGTCGATGCTCATCGGCTTCCCCCTTCGGTGCGGCGGCGCGCGGCGATCTCGTCGAGCGCGGTCTGTTCGGCACGCAGGTCCTCGGCGGCGACACGGCTGGTGTGCTGCCCCTCGAGCTTCTCCAGCCCGAGGGCGGACCGGCGTGCGGCGTTGTAGGTCTCCTGCGCCCGCTCGGCGTCGGCACGGCGGGACCGGACGACGGCGTCGAGTTCCTCGAGCATCCCCCGGGTCGCGGCACGGGCCGACGCGACGGCGCTGAGCGTCGCTGCGTCGGTCACCGTCTGCGGCTCGTCGTCGAGGGTGCGGCGTGCGGCCATCCGGGCGTCGGCGGCGTCGCGGACCCGTCCGTTCGCGTCGGCGAGGGACGCTGCGGCACGGTCCTGTTCGGCGTGGCGGAGGCGGAGGAGCCCGGCGAGCGGGAACCGGCGCGCCATCAGGACACGCTCCCGGACACGCCGAGCGTGCGGACGAGACCGGCCAGACGCTCCCAGGACCCTGCGGCGGTGACCTGCTCGGCCATGCCCTGCCGCAGGAACCCGTCGATGGCGTCCTGGTGGTCCACGGCGGCGTCCACGAGCGGGTTCGTCCCGCGCTGGTAGGCACCGACGTCGAGCAGGTCCTGGGCGCTGCGCCGCGCTGCCATGACCTTCCGCAGGATGGTCGCGACCGCCCGCTGCTCGGGGGTCGTCACCTTCGAGGCCACGCGCGAGATCGACCCGAGCGCGTCGACGGACGGGAAGTGCCCGGTGACCGCGAGCTTGCGGTCGAGCACGACGTGTCCGTCCAGGATGCTGCGCGCCGCGTCGGCGATCGGCTCGTTGTGGTCGTCGCCGTCCACGAGCACGGTGTACAGCCCGGTGACGCTGCCGACCCGGTCGGTGCCGGCACGCTCGAGCAACCCCGCGAGCACGGAGAAGGTCGACGGCGGGTAGCCCCGGGTGGCCGGGGGTTCCCCGACCGACAGTCCGATCTCGCGCTGGGCCATCGCGACGCGGGTGAGCGAGTCCATCATGAGGACGACGTCCTGGCCGGCGTCGCGGAACGACTCCGCGATCCGGGTGGCGACGAAGGCCGCGCGCAGCCGCATGAGGGCCGGTTCGTCGGACGTCGACACGACGACGATCGACCGCGCGAGCCCCTCCGCGCCGAGGTCGTCCTCGAGGAACTCGCGCACCTCGCGGCCGCGCTCACCGACGAGGGCGATCACGTTGACGGCGGCGTCGCTCCCCCGCGCGATCATCGACAGCAACGAGGACTTGCCGACGCCGGAGCCCGCGAAGAGCCCCATGCGCTGCCCCCGCCCGACCGTCGTGAGTGTGTCGAGCACCCGGACGCCGAGCTGCAGCGGGGTGTCGATCCGGGTGCGCGCCATCGCGTTCGGCGTGTCGTGGTCGAGCGGGACCCACGCGTCGGTGTCCAGCGGTCCCCGGTCGTCGATCGGCCGTCCGAGCCCGTCGAGCACCCGCCCGAACAGGCCGGTCCCGGTCGGGACGAGGACGGGTCGCCCGGTCGACCGCGCCGGGGTGCCCGCGGTGATGCCGGTGAGCCGCCCGAGGGGCATGCAGCGCACGCCGGACGCGTCGGTCGCGACGACCTCGACGGCGGTCTGCTCGCCGCCCTCCGCCCCGACCGTGATGACCTCGCCGACACGGGCGTCGAGCCCGGCGATCGTCAGCCCGAGACCGACCGCGCTCGTCACGGTCCCGACGCGCTGCGGGCGGGCCGCGGCGACGGCCACGTCCAGACCGCGTGGCCGGAGCAGTGTCGCCGTCACCGGAGGACCCCGAGCGCGACGCGGGCGCGGGCGAGCGCTGCGTCGATCCGGGCGTCGAGGACGCCGTCCGGCAGGTCGACCACGGCGTCGCCGTCCCGCAGCGCGAGGTCGGCGACCACCGGGACCGGCAGGGTCACGTCGGCGAGCACGGCCGCGTCGGCCGGGCTCAGCCGCACCGCCGTCGCGACCGGCGCGTCCGCGGCCGCGAGGGCGCGTCGGACGGTCTCCTCGGCCGAGGCGGCGCGTCGGCCGGTCGGACCGCTGCCGTCGCCGTCCGGACGGGAGGCCCGGATCGCGGACCCGACGACGGCCTCGGCGAGGTCGACGGCCGCGGCGGCGACGGACTCCTCGGCGGCCGCCAGCACCGGTGCGACCCGGGCCTGCAGCGCTGCCGCGGCGCGGTCGAGGACGGCGACCCGTTCGGCGACGACGGCGTCGAGGGCCGCGAGGCGCGCCTCGTGCTCGGCGACGAGCCGTGCACGGAGCGCCTCCGTCTCGACCTGGGCGACCCGGAGACCGGCTGCGTAGCCGGCAGCGTGCCCACGGACGTCGGCGCTCGCGGCGCGGCCGGTGACCGCGGCGTCCGTGATGACCGGGAAAGCGACCGGGGCGAAGGCGTCAGTCAACGAGCTCGTCCTCTTCGGCACGGTGCACCGTGATGACGCCCTGGGCCTCGAGCTCGCGGACGGACCGGACCACCTCGGCGCGGGCCTCCTCGACCTGCGACACCCGGACCGGGCCCATCGACTGCACCTCGTCGTCCAGGAGCTCGCGGTTGCGCTCGGACACGTTGGCGCGGATCGTCTCGACGACCGCGACCGGGGCGCCCTTCATGGCGGTGGCGAGGATCTTCGAGTCGATGCCGCGCAGGACCTGCTGGATGTCGCGCGACTCGAGCTTGACGATGTCCTCGAAGGTGAGCATGCGGGAACGGATGTCCTCGGCGAGCTCCGGGTCACGGGCCTCCAGGCCGTCGAGCACGGCCTTCTCGGTCGCGACGTCGGAACGGTTGATGATCTCGACGAGCGGCGCGATGCCGCCGACGACCTCGACGCTCTCGCGGGGCGAGACGACGGCACCGGCACGCGCACGGAGGACGCCGGCGACGATGCCCACCGACTCCGGGGTGGCGGTGCCCATGGTGGCGAACGACTGCGCGACGTCCGTCCGGACCCGCTCGTCCACGCCGGCGAGCACGGCGCTGGCCTGCCCCGGCTTGAGGTGTGCGAGGACCAGGGCGATGGTCTGCGGCAGCTCGCCCTCGAGCAGGGCGATGACCTGCCCGGGCTCGGCGTCGTCGAGGAACTCGAACGACTGACCGGCCAGGTTGGAGGCGAGACGGTCCATCACGCCGGCGGCGCGCTCGGCCCCGAAGGACGCCTCGAGCAGCCCGAGCGCGGTGTCCTTGCCGCCGCGGCGACCGGTGCGCCCGGTGCGGGTCAGGCGGTGGAACTCGCTGAGCGTGCGGTCGACGGTCTCGTCGTCGACGCGACGCATCCGCACGATCTCGGCCGAGATCTCCTCGGCCTCGAGTTCGGAGAACTGCTTCATCACCTCGGCGGCGCGCTCGGTCTCCATCTGCATGAGGATGAGCGCCACCTTCTGCGCGCCCGTCAGCTGCCGGTCGGTGCCGGGCGCGGGGACGACGGCGCTCACACCGACGCCCGGTCGTCGAGCAGCCCGCGGAGGAGCTCGGCCGTGCGCTTCGGGTCCCGCTCGGCGAGGGCGGAGATGTCCTGGCGCCGACGCTCGGCCGTGATCTCGTCGGTGGTGAGCACCTCCGTCGGGGCGTCCTCGACGGGCAGGGCCTGCAGGGCGACGGTCGGCGCGTCCCCGGCGTCCAGACCCGTGCGGTGGTCGGCCGGTTCGACGGCGAGCGGCAGCTGGAACGCGTCCCCGAACGCGTCGAGCTCGCCGATGTCGACCTGCTCACGCTGCTGACGCCGGCTGCGCCGGGCGAGGAACACCATCACCGCGACGAGTGCCAGCACGACGCCGACGACGATGCCCGCCGTGCGGATCGCCGACCAGAGCGCTTCCTGCTCGTCCGCCTTCTGCTGCGCCTCGAGCGCCTTCGCCGCGTCGTCCGCGGCGCTCGTGTCGAAGTCCATCATCGCGACCTCGACCCGGTCACCCCGCGCCGTGTCGATGCCGGCGGCGTTCGCGACCAGGTCGTTGATGCTCTGCAGGTTGACGCCCTGCACCGACGTCGCCCCGGAGTTGAGTGCGACCGAGATCGTCTGGCGGTCCATCGCCCCGGCCGGGATCTGGGTGGTCTCGGTCGTCTTGTCGACCGCGTTGTTCTTCGTCGCCGACTCGTTCTGGTAGCCGCCGTCCGTCCCGGCGCCCGCGGTGCCGTTCGGCACGGCGATGTTGTCCGGACCGAGGACACCGGTGGCGTTCGCGCCGGCACCGGAGCCCGCGCCGTACTCCTCCTTCGTGGAGGACTCGTTGAGCGCGACGGGGCCGGTCGTCGGCGTCGTGTAGGACTCGGTCGTCCGGGTACCGGAGTTGTCGCTCATCGTCGCGGAGACGACGACGCTCGCGTTGCCGGCGCCGAGCGTCGTGTCGAGCAGGTCCTGGATCTTCTTGCTCGTGGCGGCGTCGTAGTCGGCGGCCTGGTCGGTGCCCGAGCCGGTCGCGCCGGTGCCGACCGCGGACAGGGTCTGCCCCTTCTGGTCGACCACGGACACGTCGGTCGGCTGCATGCCCTCGACGGCGGCGCTCGTCAGGTGCACGATCGCCTGGACCTGGTCCGAGCCGAGCTCGGCGCCGTTCTTCGTCGCGATGAACACCGACGCGGTCGGGTCCTTCTCCTCGTCGACGAACACGGACTTCTCCGGGATGGCGAGTTGGACGCTCGCGGTCTGCACGCCGTCCATCGCGGAGATGGTCTTGGCGAGCTCACCCTCGATCGCCCGCTTGTAGGTGACGTCCTGCTGGAACTCGGAGCTCGTCACGCCCATCGTGTCGAGCAGCGAGTAGCCGCCCTCGTTCGAGGACGGCAGGCCGTTCGACGCGGCCGCGAGTCGCTCGCCGTACACCTTGTCCTGCGGCACGAGGATCGTCGCCCCGCCGTCGGTGAGCTGGTACGGGACGCCGTCGGTGGTGAGCTGGTCGGTGATCGAGCTCGCGTCGGCGGCGGCCAGCCCGGTGAAGAGCGGCGCGTAGGACGGCTTGCCGAGCCAGGACGCCAAGGCGATGCCCCCGAGCACGAGGGCGGCGATGCCGATGACGGCGATGGTCCGCTGCGCGGCGGTGAACCCCTTGACGTACGCGCCGAGCCGGCCGAGCACGCCCTGCATCCCCGCGGGCATCAGGCCTGCATCCGCATGATCTCGTTGAACGCGTCGACACCCTTGTTGCGGACGGCGGCGACGAGTTCGAGGGTGACCTGCGCGCGGGTGGACGCGATGGTGGCGTCGTGGATGTCGTCGAGGTTGCCGGTGACCGCCTTGAGCGCGAGCGTCTTCGAGTCGCTCTGCAGCTGCTGCAGGCCGTCGACGGCGGACCCGAGGCTCGCGGCGAACCCGTCGCCGCCGTCGCTCGTGGTGCCGGACACGCTGGTCGCGGCGCTCGTCATCGCGTTGGTGGTCACACCGTTCACGGCGTCGATGGGCATCAGTTCTTCCCGATCTGCAGTGCCGCCTCGTAGGCGGTCTTGGCACGGTCGACCACGGCGGCGTTCGCCTGGTAGCCGCGCTGGGCCATGATGAGGTCCGCCATCTGCGTCCCGAGGTCGATGTCCGGCATGCGGACGTACCCCTCGGCGTCCGCGAGCGGGTTGTCCGGCTCGTAGGTCACGCGGCCGGCGGCGCTGCCGAACGCAGCGCCCTTCACGTACGCGCCGGACACGCCGTTGCCCTCCTGGACCTCGACGTACCGGGCCTGGAACGCGGAGTCGTCCATCGACCGGACGGTGTTGACGTTCGCGATGTTGTCGGAGATCGCGTCGAGCCACTTCCGGTGCACGGTCATGCCGGTGCTCGCGATGCCGATCGCGTCGAAGGTCGTCACGAGTTGGTCCGCATCGCCGTGCGGAGGCTCGTGGCCTCACCGCCGACCGCCTGCGTGGCGAACTGGTAGCGGAGCACGGTGTCGACGTTCGAGAGCGTCTCCTCGTCGAGGTTGACGTTGTTCCCGTTCGTGTTGGTCGGCTCGAGGCTCCGCGCGACGGACGGCGCGGTGTGGCCGTCCCCGTCGACGATGCTCTTCGCGAGCGCGTCCTCGAACCGGACCTTCTGCGCCCGGTAGCCGGTCGTGTTGATGTTCGCGATGTTGTCGGCGATCACACGCTGACGCATCGAGAGACCGTCGAGCGCGCTCTGCAGCGCAGCCGACGTCACGGAGTCGAACACGGAGGGGTCCCCTCGTCGGGCGTCGTCACCGAGGACGTCGCCGAAGCGGTGGTGGCCGATCCGTGGCCTGTCGTCGAGCGATCCGTGCTCGGGATGGCCTATCGGCGGGTCAGTCGAGCCGTGTAAGCCGTCGCCCCGAACGGGGGGCCGACGGGTGCGTCAGGCGCTGGCGTCGAGGTACACGGAGCCGGACGGCAGCCGCGTGGCGTCGACGGCGCGCAGTGCGCCGAGGTGGTCGAGGGCGGTGCGGCGGGCGTCCTCGACGGCGACGATGCGGTCGCGCTGCGCGGCGAGCAGCCGGGAGGCGCGGCCCACCAGGTCGCGCGGGACCGGTCCCAGCCCGGTCGGTTCGGTCCACGGCTCGTCGGCGGTCGCGCCACCGTCGAGCGTCGCCTCGAGGGCGTCGAGCACCGCTTCCCAGCGGGCGCGCGAGACGTCGTCCGCGTCGGACGGACCCGCGGTGTCGGCCTCCGACTCAGGCGACACCGAGGGCCCCGCCGGCGGTCTGCTGCGGTGCGGCCGGGGTCGCCGGCAGCGAGGCGGCCGCGTCGTGCCAGGCCTGGCGGAGCGGCTCGAGGATCCGGATGCAGTCACGCGTGGCCTGCACGTCCCGGTGCACGTTCGCGGTGATGAGGGACGTCGACGCGTAGTTGTACACCGCGAGCAGTCCCTCGCCGCCGTCCCACACGTCGACCTTCAGCGTGGAGGACAACTCCCCCACGATCGCCTGCGCGTGCATGAGCTGGTCGCGGGCGGCGTCCCAGTCGGATGCCACCTGCGCGGTCTCGGCGCGGTGCAGGTCGAGCAGCAGCCGGTCGTACAGCATCGTGACGAGCTGCGCGGGGGTGGCCGACAGGACGGCCTCGTTCAGGTACTGGGCACGACGTTGCTCGGTGACCGAGCGCGGCGTGGCCGCCTGACGGAAGGCGGCCGCGCCGCTGAGGTCGTGGGCGTTCATGACGGTTCTCCTGCGTCTCAGCTCGAGCTCATCGACGAGATCTGGCTGGCGAGCCAGCTCGACTGCGACTGCAGTCTGCTCAGGCTCGTCTCGAGCGCTGCGTACTGCGTCTGCAGCGTCGCCCGGCGCATGGTCAGTCGGTCGGTCCAGGAGTCGATCTGCGTGGTGAGGTCCTTGACCACGGACTGCTTGCCCGTTATCGCGGAGGTGATGGAGCCGGTGTACTTGTCGCTCGCCGCGGTGGCCGCGTCTGAGACCGTCTTCGCGACGCCGGAGAGCATGGCCTGCGTCCCGGCCGGGTCGGCGACGAGGGCCTTCTGGAAGGCGTCGGCGTCGAACTCGAAGTCGCCGTCCTTCGTGATGACGATGCCGATCGTCGACGGGGACTTCCCGTTCACCGGGGTCGACATCGCGCTGGTCAGGCGCTGCAGGGCGGACCGCGTGGTGCCGTCGCCGAGCAGGACGCCTGCGGTGGTGCTGGTCGTCCCGCTCGTGGGGCTGGTGGTGCTCGTGACACCGGTGTTCGACGCGTAGTAGGACGTCACCGCGTTCAACGCGTCAACGAGCCCCGACGCGACGGACTGCGCCTTCGCGGTGTCCTGGGCCACCGTGATCGTGACCGGGTCGGCCGATGCCTTCGAGACGGTGACGCTCACACCCGGCAGCAGGTCGGTGAAGGCGTTCGTGGCACTCGTCACGGTCTGCGCGGCGGCGGTACCGGCCCACAGGGTCACGGCCGCGTCGGATGCCCGGGTGACCACCGCGGCGCCGTTCTCGGCGAGCACGTCGGTGGCGGTCCCGGCCGAGACGTCCGCAGCCGTCCCCCGGTGCACGGTGAAGCCGTTCGCCGCCCCGGTGGCGGTGCTCGTCAGCTGCAGTCGGTAGAGCTTCGTGCCGGTCGCGTCGGTGCCGGCGGCGACCTTCGTCGCGGTGACCCCCGCGGCCGAGCCGTTGATCGCCGTCACGGTGTCGTCGAGGGAGCCGGTCTTCGGCGTGACCGTCGTGGTCGTGCCGTCCGGCTTCGTGAACGTCAGCGGTGACGCGGTGTCCCCCCAGGACGACATCGCGGCGGTGACGCCCACCTGTGCGGCGGCGACCTGTCCCACGGTGAACGAGACGGAGCCAGGTGAGGCGGCCGCACTCGTGGACACGGTGGCGGTCGTGGCGCTGGACGTCGCCGTGTACAGGTCGAGCGAGCCGACCTTCGCGGCGGCCGAGGCCTTCGTCGCGAGGGACTGCACGAGCGAGTTGATGGTCTGCAGTGACGAGATGAACGAGTTGGTCGTCGTGACCTTCGCCTTGAGCAGGGTCTGCGGGACCTGCTCGATCGACATGAGCGAGTTTATGAGGTCCGAGGTCTTCAGACCGGAGACCAGACCGTCGATGGCGAGCGAGGTGCTCGTCGCGGACGTGGTGGACATCGCTGGCTCCCCGGCGGTCGTCGGATCGAGGTGGTGGCGGACCGACCGCGGTCAGTCCGAGGGGGTGGGCGCCACCACCGAGGAGCACCCGAACGGCTCCTCGGTGGTGACGACCGGTGCGACTAGCGGAGCAGCGACAGGACGCCCTGCGTGCTCTGGTTCGCCTGCGCGAGCATCGACGTGCCGGCCTGGCTGAGGATGTTGTCGCGCGTGTACTTCACCATCTCCTGCGCCATGTCGACGTCCGTGATGCGGGAGCCGGCCGCGGTGAGGTTCTCCTTGGCCACGTTCGTCACGTTGATGGCGTGGTCGAGGCGGTTCTGGACCGCACCGATGTTCGAACGTGCCGTGGAGACGTACTTGATCTCCGCGTCGATCTTCCCGATGGCGTCCTGGGCATTCACGGCCGAGTCGAACTGCAGTGCGCCCACGTTCGTGGCGACGTTCCCGACGTTGGCGTCCTTGAGGTCGATCGAAATCTGGCTCGAGGCGTTGCCGTCGGCACCCACCTGGAAGGTCAGCGTGCCGGAGCCCGTGCCGTCCGTGCTCGCGGTCCCCTCGAGCAGCTTGATGCCGTTGAAGTTGGTGGACTGCGAGATGCGGGTGAGTTCGTCCTTCAGCTGGCCGACCTCCGTGGAGATGGCAGTGCGGGACTCTGCGTTGTTCGAGTCGTTGCCGGCCTGGACGGCCAGGTCGCGCATGCGCTGGAGGATCGAGTGGGTCTCGGTGAGGCCACCTTCAGCGGTCTGCACGACGGAGATGCCGTCCTGCGCGTTGCGGGCGGCGACCGTGAGGCCACCGACCTGCGACTTCAGGCCCTCGGAGATCGACAGACCGGCAGCGTCGTCGGCAGCACGGTTGATGCGGAGGCCGCTCGAGAGCTTCTCGAGGGACTTCGACAGGTCGTTCTGCGTCGCGTTGAGGTTCCGGTACGTGTTGAGTGCCGAGAGGTTGGTGTTGATGGACATACCCATGGTGTGTTCCTCCGTGAAACTGGGCCGATCGTCAGCCCGTCCGTGGGCTGACATGTGCTCCTCTCGACCGATCGGCCGGAGGCGTTAGGCGATCCGTCGGACGATTTCCCGCCCGGCGGACCGCCGGACGGTCAACTGGCCGCGACCCGGCCGAGCGGGGCGGCGTCGTGCACCGCGCGGGCGACCCCGGCGGCGGCGTTCGTGGCGACGCGGGCGAGGTACGCGCTCCGGCGGGCGGCCGTGGTGCGCGAGGCGGGCTCGGGCGTGACTCCGTCGTCGCCGTAGTGCGCGGCGAGTCCGTCGCGGAGCAGCCGCATCGCCTCGGACCGCTGCTGGGAGACGGCGGAGTGCGTGATGCCGAGCTCGGTGGCGACGTCCGTGACGGTGCGGTCGCCGAAGTAGACGGCCTCGACGATGAGGCGCATGCGGTCGGGCAGCGCCAGGACGGCGGCGCGCAGGTACCGGCGCTTCTCGGCCTCGAGCAGGTCCTCACCCGGCAGCGGGAGGTCGGCGGCGACCGTGTCGTGCACCGTCTCGTCGATCGGGGTGATCGTCCGCGCCGCGTCGGTGAGCGCGTCGACCGCGGTCTGCCGGTCGACGCCCATCGCGTCGGCGATCTCCTGCGGCGTGACGCTCCGACCGAGACCGGCGGAGAGGGCCTCCTGCGTCGCGAGCGTCTCGCGGATGCGCTTGCGGGTGCCACGGCTGGCCCAGTCGCCGGCGCGGAGGTCGTCGGCGATCGCGCCGGTGATGCGGGTCCGGGCGTAGGCGCCGAAGGGGACGCCGAGGGTCGGGTCGAACGCGTCGGCCGCCTGCACGAGGGCGACGGAGCCGACCTGTGCGAGGTCGTCGCGGCTGAGGTGGGTGGCGCGTGCGCAGGTCTCGGCGACGATGTAGCCGACGAGCGGCAGGTGCTCGACGATCATCGCGTTGCGTGCGTTCCGGTCCATGGTGTTCCCCTGGTCGTCCTGGTTCGGCTGACCCGTCCGTGGGCATGACGACCACCGGCGTCGGGACCGCCGGAGTACGTCGAAGAACCGCGCGGATCCGTCCTCGCGGTGCACCCGCGCCCTGGGCGCGACCTGGGGGTTGTCCCCCGGTGCTGCTTCCGAACCTATCGGCTGTGCAGGGGCTGAACGAGTGCCTGTCCGTACCCAGTGCGGGGGTGGGCGCCGCACACGCCGGTCCGCCCTTCTGCGGACACGGTCCGCCCGTGTCCCCCGATCGGCGGACCGGGCGCGCGCTGCTTACGCCGGGACCGACGGCGTCGATAACCCCTGGAGACCGCACCCGGCGGTCGATCCGATCCCGGAGGGGGCTGATGAGCGTGAACGACCTGTCCGCCGTCCTGTGGCGTGAACGCGAACTGCTCGAGCTGCTCACGTTCAAGCTCGAGGAGGAACAGCTCATCCTCGCCGCCGGGCGCTCCCGCTGGGTGTCGCACGCCAGCCGCGAGGTCGAGCAGGTCCTCGACCGCCTGCGCAGCACCGGTCTCGAACGCAGCGCCCAGAGCGCCGCCGTCGCCGAGGAGTGGGGCGTGTCCTCGGACGCACCGTTGCGCGAGGTCGTCGCCGCCGCGCCGTCCGGACCCTGGAGCGAGATCCTCGCCTCCCACCTCGCCGCCATGCTCGAACTGACCACGCGCATCGGCGCTCTGCGCGACGAGAACGACCGCTTCCTCCGCGTCGCCGCCCAGGCGACGCAGGAGACGCTCGCGGGCACGGTCGCCGACGCGGACACGTACGACGCGACCGGCTCCTCGGGCGCGAACCCGGACGGCGCCCGCCTGTTCGACGGGAACCTCTGACCATGGTGAGCACCTTCGGATCGCTCCAGACCGCCTACTCCGGGCTCGCCGCTGCCCGTGCCGGACTCGACGTCACCGGGCAGAACATCGCCAACGCCGGGACGACCGGCTACACCCGGCAGCGCCTCGTGCAGACCGAGGTCGGCGCACCGGCACAGACCGGCTTCCTCCGCGGCACCGCGGCCCTCGCTGGCCAGGGCGTGTCGGTCGACGCCATCGCCCGCCTGGCGACCGCCACCCTCGACACCCGCGTCCGGCTCTCCGCCGGCGCCGCCGCCTCCGCCGACACCCGCGCGACCGCCCTCGACCAGCTCGAGACCGGGCTGCACGAGCCGGGCACCGACGGGCTCTCCGCGAAGCTCGACGGGCTCTGGTCCGCCTGGAGCGACCTCGCGACCCACATCGACGACCCGGGTGCCGCGAGCGCGCTGCTCGGCGCCGCGAAGACCGTCGCCACGGCCCTCTCCGCCGGGTCGAAGAGCGTCGACGCGCAGTGGACCGCGACCCGGTCCACCGTCGCCACGCAGGTCACCCGGCTCAACGACGCCGCCGTGCAGGTCGCCGACCTCAACGGGCAGATCCGGTCGACGGTGGCGTCGGGCGGGAACGCGAACGAACTCCTCGACCGACGCGACCAGCTCACCGAGTCGATCGCGACGCTGACCGGAGCCACCGTCCGCGACAACGGCGACGGCACGGTCGACGTCGTCATCGGCGGGAACGCGCTGGTGCAGGGCACCTCCGCCCGCGCCGTCGCCCTCGCCGGTGCCGGCTCGTTGGCCGACACCCGCAGCGGTTCCGGCGCACCGGCCCTGTCCTGGGTCGGCGGCTCCGCGGGTCCGGTCGCCCTCGACGGCGGGTCGATCGCGGGTGGGCTGTCCCTGCTCGCGCCCGCGAACGGCGCACGGACGGGTGGTGCCCTCGCCGAGGCCGCCGCCGCGTACGACGCCGTCGCCACGGACCTCGCGACGTCGGTGAACGCCCTGCACGCCACCGGCACCACGCCGTCCGGGGCCACCGGCAGCCCGTTCTTCGCCCTCGCCGCCGGTGTCCCCGCGGCCCAGGGGCTGTCCGTCGTCCCGACGGACGCGAGTGGACTCGCCACCCGGAGCGCCACCGGGCAGTTCGACGCCTCGGTGCTGACGGCCATCGCGGCGGTCGGCAACCGTGCCGGAGGTCCCGACGCGACCTGGGCGACCTTCGTGACGGGCGTGGGCAGCGCCTCCCGGACGGCGACGTCGGAAGCGACGCTCACCGGGCTCGCCCTCACCAACGCGCGCACCCAGCAGCAGTCGAGCGCCGGCGTCGACATGGACGAGGAGAACGTGTCCCTGCTCGCCTACCAGCACGCCTACCAGGGCGCGGCACGCGTCCTGACCGCCGTCGACGAGATGCTCGACACCATCATCAACCGCCTCGGCCTCGTCGGGAGGAGCTGACCGTGATCACCCGTGTGACCACCCAGATGACCATGGCCGCCGCGCAGTCGCGTCTGCAGGCCGGTGCCGCGAAGGTCGCCGACCTGACCGACCAGGCCACGAGCCTCAAGGCGATCCGGAAGCCGTCCGACGACCCGACCGGCACCGCGACCGCCATGCAGGTGCGCAAGGAGCAGGCGCAGGCCGCCCAGCACGCCCGGAACGCGGACGACGCCGTCGGGTGGCTCGCCACGACCGACAGCGCCCTCGCCGGGGTGTCGAAGGTGCTCGGCAAGGTCCGGGACCTCACCGTGCAGGCCGCGAGCGACGGGACGATGGGCACCACCGACCGGCAGGCGTTCATCAGCGAGCTCCAGGGCCTCAAGGCCGATCTGCTCAGCTCGGCGAACACGAAGTACGGCACGCGATCGGTCTTCGCCGGGTCCTCCCCCGCCGCGGCCGCGTACGCGCCGGACACGACGTGGGCCGGCTCGCCGTCCGCCAGCGTCACCCGGACGGTCGGCACCGGTGACGAGGTCCGCGTCGACACCGACGGCAGCGCCGTGTTCGGGACCGGCGACGCGTCGGTCTTCGCACTCCTCGACGACATCGTCGCCGACCTGCAGGCAGGGACGAACGTGAACCCCCGACTGAACGAGATCGACGCGGCGCAGGCCGCCGTCCGCGGTGCGCAGGCCGACGTCGGTGTGCGCCACTCCGCGGCGCTGACCGCACAGGACGCGCTGAAAACGCTCTCGACCACACTCGAGGGTCGCCGCTCCGGCGTGGAGGACAAGGCGCTCGCCCAGGCCGTCCTCGACCTGCAGGTCCAGAGCACCAACTACCAGGCAGCCCTCGCCGTGACCGCGAAGGTCCTGCAGCCGACCCTGATGGACTACCTCCGATGAGCATCGCACTGACCTTCACCGTCGCACCGTTCGGCCTCGAGCCGCTGCGGTCGTTCACCCTCGACCCCGTCGACGGCGCCGACGGCCTGTTCGCCCTGGTGGGCACCGGCACGACGGACTCCGGCGTGACCGACCCGCGGCTGTACCTGCTCGACGCCGCCGTGCACCTGCCCGACTACGCGCCGGTGCTCGCCGACGAGCAGGCCGACCGCATCGGGCTCGAGCGCGCGGAGGAGGCCATGCTCCTCGTCGTCGCGAACCCGGACGCGGCCGGCACCACCGTGAACCTGCTCGCCCCGGTCGTCGTCAACGCCCGCACCGCCGTCGGCGCGCAGTTCATCCTCGAGGACCAGGACCTGCCGATCCGGGCCGAGCTCGCCCACAGCTGACCCTCCGGAGAGCGACCGCGCTCGGCCGCTCCGAGCACCCCCCGCGTAGCGTCGACGTCATGTCCCGCACCCCCAAGGGCCACGACGCGATCGTGCCGATGCCCCCCGCACCCGTCCAGACCGCCCCGTCCGCCGACGGTCAGCGCGTTCAGTCCGACAACACCTCGGGCTGGACCGCATGGCTGGACCGGGCGATCTCGGTGCAGCGGCCCGTCGTCGTCGCCCACGTCGCCCGTGTCCGTCGTCGTCACCCCGACGCCTCCCCGGCCGAGGTCATCGAGATCCTCGAGCGCCAGTACCTGACCGCCGTGACCTCCGGCGGCGCCGCCGTCGGCGCGAGCGCCGTCATCCCCGGCGTCGGGATGGTCGCGAGCCTCGGCCTGAGCGGAGCCGAGACGGTCGGGTTCCTCGAGGCCAGCGCGCTCTTCGCCCAGTCCGTCACCGAGGTGCACGGCATCACGGTCGAGGACCCGGAGCGCGCCCGCGCCCTCGTGATGGCGATGATGCTCGGCGCGCCCGGGACGCAGCTCGTCCAGCAGCTCGCGGGCCAGGCCCGCGGCGGCAAGGGTCGCACCGCGTTCTGGGGCGAGCTCGTCACGTCGTCGCTGCCGAAGCAGGCCGTGAGCGGCATCGGCGGGAAGCTGCGCAACACCTTCGTCAAGCGGTTCCTGACCCGCCAGGGCACGTCCGTCCTCGGTCGCGCCATCCCGTTCGGGATCGGTGCCGTCGTCGGCGGCCTCGGCAACCACGCGCTCGGGCGCAAGGTCGTCCAGTCCTCCCGCAGCGCGTTCGGTCCGCCGCCCGCGCACTTCGCGGTCGTGGTCGACGCCGAGCCGGTCGGCTCGGACTCCGCGAAGCCCCTCAGCAAGCGGCAGCAGCGCAAGCTCGACCGCTGACACGCCCGACGGACGGGAGGCCCGGCACCACCCGGTGGGGAGCCTCCCGTCCGTCGCCCGGGCGTGCCGGCGCCCGCGGTCAGCGGCGACGGACCGGCGTGGTGACCACCTGACCGGCGTGCGCGAACCCGCCCCCGAACCCGAAGAGCAGCGCAGGGACGCCCTCCGGCAGTTCCCCGCGGTGCCACGCCTTCGACAGACCGAGCGGCACGCTCGCTGCGGAGGTGTTGCCGGACTCGACGACGTCGCGCACGACGTACTTGCCCTCGCCGCCGAGCGCCGTGACGAGCGGCTCGATGATGCGCAGGTTCGCCTGGTGGAAGGCGAAGACCCCGATGTCGTCGAGGGTCAAGCCGGCTCGATCGACGACCGCGCGCGCGTGTCCCTCGGCCTCGGTGATCGCCCACCGGTAGATGGAGCGGCCCTCCTGCTGGAACACCTCCGGGTCGTGCGTGACACGGACGGCGTCCTGCAGGTGCGGCACGCTCCCCCACGACACCGGTCCGATCTGCGGCACGTCGGAGACCTGCAGGACCGCTGCGCCGGCGCCGTCGCCCACGAGCACGCAGGTCGAGCGGTCGGTCCAGTCGGCGATGCGCGAGAGCGTCTCGGAGCCGATGACGAGCGCGGTGTCGGCGGACCCGGTGCGGATGGCCTGGTCGGCGATCGCCATGGCGTACTCGAAGCCGCTGCACGCGGTGTTGATGTCGATGGGGGCCGGGCCGTTCGACATGCCGAGCGCTGCCGCCACCCGTCCGGCCGTGTAGGGCGAGCGGTCCCGGTGGGTGGTCGACGCGACCACGACCAGGTCGACGTCGGTCGGCGCGACGCCCGCGTCCGCCAGGGCGTTGCGCGCCGCCTCGGTCGCCATGGACGTCACGCTGTCGTCCGGGCCGGCGATGCGCCGGGTCCTGATCCCGGTGCGTGTCGTGATCCACTCGTCGTTCGTGTCGACCATCGTCGACAGTTCGTCGTTGGTGAGGATCCGGTCGGGCTGGTGGTGGCCGAACCCGGTGATCCGGCTGCCTCGGAGTGCTGGGATGTTCACCCGCAGAACGCTACGCCTGTCGTCCAACGTCGCATGCCGGCCACGGCATGGGGTGGGCGCAGATCAGTCGCGCGCCTTCGCCGTCGCTCGGCGGTTCGCCTTCTTGATCGCGTCGACGAGCTCGTCCTTCGTCATCCTCGAACGGCCGCTCACCTCGAGGCGCTTCGCGACGTCGAGCAGGTGCGCCTTCGAGGCTTTCGCGTCGACGCCCTCCTGCGTCGTGCCGGAACCGCGTGTGCCGGCGGCGCCCGAGTCCGACGGGCCGGCGGAGTCCTTCTCCTCCCAGTGGTCGCCGACCTTCTCGTACTCGTGCTTCACGGCGGCCCACGCGGTCCGGCCGGCGCGCTGTCCCTCGCCGTACTCGGCCTCGGCGGACCGCAGGGTGGCGCGGTAGACGTCCTGCGCGTGCTCCGGGGACCGCTGCAGCGTGCTCGGGATGTCGTCGTCGGGCATGGTCGTTCCTCCGTCGCGTGGTCGTCGAGGCCTCCACGGGTACTCCTGGGCCCTGACAGTGCGTCGAGCCGGGGGCGTAGACCTGGTGCATGGACTACACACACCTCGGACGGACAGGGCTGTCGGTGTCACGGGCAGTGCTCGGCACGATGAACTTCGGACCGGAGACCAGCGAGGACGACTCGCACGCGATCATGGACCGGGCGCACGAGTTCGGCGTCAACTTCTTCGACACGGCCAACGCGTACGGCGGCTCGGTGGGCAAGGGCGCCACGGAGGAGATCATCGGCCGGTGGTTCGCCAAGGGCGGCGGACGACGCGACAAGACGGTGCTCGCCACGAAGGTGTACGGCGAGATGACCGACTGGCCGAACGGCGGCAAGCTGAGCGCGCTGAACATCCGCCGGTCGATCGACGCGTCGCTCCAGCGGCTGCAAACCGACCACATCGACCTCTACCAGATGCACCACGTCGACCGGGCGACACCGTGGGACGAGATCTGGCAGGCGATGGAGATCGCGGTGGGCCAGGGCAAGGTCCTCTACGTCGGGTCGTCGAACTTCGCCGGGTGGCACATCGCGCAGGCGCAGGAGGCCGCGCGGCACCGGAACTTCCTCGGTCTGGTCAGCGAGCAGTCGATCTACAACCTGGTCGTCCGTGACGTCGAGCGCGAGGTCCTGCCGGCCGCGCAGCACTACGGGCTCGGGGTGATCCCGTGGTCGCCGCTGCAGGGCGGACTGCTCGGCGGCGTGATCGAGAAGACCGAGAACGGGTCGCGCCGGTTGTCCGGGCGGAGCGCCGAGTACGTCGACGCCCACCGCGACCAGCTCACCGCGTACGAGTCGTTCGCGCAGGAGCTCGGGCACACCCCGGGGGAACTCGCCCTCGCGTGGCTGCTGCACCAGCCGGGCGTCACCGCGCCGATCACCGGCCCGCGCACCATGGAGCAGTGGGAGTCCGCCGTCCGCGCGGTCGACATCCGCCTTGACCAGGCCGCACTCGACCGCCTCGACGAGCTGTTCCCCGGCCACCAGACCGCACCCGAGGACTACGCCTGGTAGCACCGCACACCGGTCCGGGCACCGACGACTCCCGCTGGAGCCGGACCACCGACGAGAGGACGACCGCGATGACCACTTCCATGCCCAACGACCACGGCGGGGACGGCGGCAACACCGAGCTCGGCGAAGCGCTGCAGCACGAAGCCGCCACCACCGGCGACTCCGGGTCGGCCGAGGAGCAACCACGTGCCGAGGACGACCGTTCCGGACTCGACCTGGAGGACCGTGGGGACCAGGAACAGTCCGCGCTCGCCGCGCTCGGGAACGACGCCCGCGGAGGTGACGCCCTCGTCGGTGGCGGCGACGACCTCGGGGACACGTCCACCGGGACCCAGACCGACGACCAGGCGGTCCCGGACGGCTCGCGCGAGGACGGTGCCGACACGCACTGATCGCCGGCCGCACGACGACGGCCCCCGCTCCGAGTGAGCGGGGGCCGTCGTCGTGTGCGGCAGGAGCGGTCAGCGCACGCCGACCGGGCTGTTGTCCTCCTGGTCGTAGAGGACGTAGCCCTCCTCGCCGTGGACCGCGGTGTCGATGCCGGCGACCTCGTCCTCGGTCTTCACGCGGAAGCCCATCGTCTTCTCGATGAGGAAGCCGATCACGAAGGCCAGGACGAAGGAGTAGAGCCCGACGGCGAGGGCAGCGGCGGCCTGCTTGCCGAGCTGCTCGAACGAGCCCGAGTAGATCAGGCCGGTGTCGTTGGCGAAGAAGCCGAGGAACAGCGTGCCGAAGACACCGCCGACCAGGTGCACGCCGACCACGTCGAGCGAGTCGTCGAAGCCCAGGCGGTACTTCCAGTCGATCGCGAAGCAGCAGACGATGCCGGCGAGGAAGCCGAGCACGATGCCCCAGCCGGGCGTCAGGTTGGCGCAGGCCGGCGTGATCGCGACGAGGCCGGTGACGGCGCCCGAGGCGGCACCGACGGAGGTGGCCTTGCCGTCCTTGAGCTTCTCGATGAGCAGCCACCCGAGGATCGCGGCGGCGGGAGCGGCGAGCGTGTTCACCCAGGCGATCGCGGCGATGCCGTCAGCAGCGCCCTCGGACCCGGCGTTGAAGCCGAACCAGCCGAACCAGAGGATCGCGGCACCGAGCAGGACGAAGGGCGGGTTGTGCGGCTTGTGCGCGCCCTTGGCGAAGCCGACGCGCTTGCCGAGCACGAGCGCCAGGGCCAGGCCCGCGGCACCGGCGTTGATGTGCACCGCGGTACCACCGGCGAAGTCGATGACGCCCCACGTGGCGGCCCATCCCGACGTCAGGTTGAACACCCACGAGGCGACCGGGAAGTAGACGACCGTGACCCAGATGCCGGCGAAGACCATCCACGCGCCGAACTTCGCGCGGTCGGCGATCGCACCGGAGATGAGGGCGACCGTGATGATCGCGAACGTGGCCTGGAAGCCGACGAAGGCCATCGACGGGTAGGCCGCCTGGATGTCCGACGACTGCGCCTCCTCGAACGCCTGGCCGAGGCCGAGCAGGTTCCAGTCGATGCTGAAGAAGCCGACGATGCCCGTCACGGCCGTGTTGTCCCCGTGGTTGGCGAAGGCGATCGCGTAGCCGTAGAGCACCCAGAGGACGCTCACCAGCGCGATGGCCCCGAAGGACATCATCATCATGCTGATGACGGACTTGGCCTTCACCAGACCGCCGTAGAAGAAGGCCAGGCCGGGTGTCATGAACAACACCAGCGCCGCCATGACCAACACGAACGTCGTGTTGCCCTGATCAAGCATGTGTGCACCTCTCGTCGCTGTGCGGCTCTCCGTCCGCCTCGGGTGCGACCGAGTCTGGCGACGACGTGTTTCACCGGGAGGCGCGCTCTGTTTCGCGGAGGTAACGTCACGGCGCGTTCTGTGAACGCTGTGTTTCGCGGCCCCGAGCGGCGCCCGGCAGGGGTGTTCCGGGACGCTCAGGAGGCCCGGGGCGACTCCTCCGCGCGGGTCAGCGCGACGACGCGGCTCGCGGCACGCAGGTACTTCTTGCGGTACCCGCCTTCGAGCATCACGTCGGGGTACACCGTGTCGAGCGGGATGCCCGAGGCGACGATCCGGACCTGCGCGTCGTAGAGGCGGTCGACGAGCGCCACCCACCGGAGCGCGTCGGTCTGGTCCGTGAACGCCTGCACGTCGGTCAGCCCGACGGCGTCGAGCCCGTCGACGAGCGCGACGTACCTGGACGGGTGCACGGACGCCAGGTGGGCCACGACGGACCGGAAGTCGTCCTGCGTGACGCGGGCCGGGCCTCCCGTCCCGGACGGCGTCGACGAGGTCAGGGCCGCCAGCGCGGCGGGGACGTCCTCGACGACCGACGCCGACTCGTCGACGGCACGACGACGGAAGTCCAGGCCGTCGATGCGCATCGTGTCGAACCGGTCGGACATCGCCTGGATCTCGCGGAGGAAGTCCTGTGCGGCGAAGCGCCCCTCACCGAGCGCCCCGGGCGGGGTGTTCGACGTCGCGGCGAAGCGCGTGCCGGTCTCGGTGAGCTCCTTGATGAGCCGGGTCATCACCATCGTGTCGCCCGGGTCGTCGAGCTCGAACTCGTCGATGCAGACGAGCGCGGTCCCGCGGAGCAGGTCGACCGTGCCCTGGAAACCGAGCGCCCCGACGAGCGCGGTGTACTCGATGAACGTGCCGAACGTCTTCCGTCCGCTGGCCGCGTGGTAGGCCGCGGCGAGCAGGTGGGTCTTGCCGACGCCGAACCCGCCGTCCAGGTACACGCCGGACTTCGCGGGCACCTCGGGCTCCTTGCGCTTCCGACCGAACAGCCCGCGCCTGGCCGGCTCGGGGACAGTCGTGACGAAGGTCTCGACCGCGTCCCGCACCTCGGCCTGCGAGGCGTACTCCGGGTCGGGCCGGTACGAGGCGAACGACGCTTCGGCGAACTGCGGCGGCGGCACGAGCGCGGCGGCCATCTGCTGCGGGGTGACCTGCGGGTCGCGGTCGACGAGGTGTTCCGGCGCGGGGCGCGGTTCTGGCACGGTGCGGGACCTTCCGTCGGCCTGTCGTCTGGTGTCACGTCACGGCTGCGACACGGTGCTTCCGCGTACCGTTGAGGGTGACGCGCAAGGACCGATCCTAGTCCGCGCGCCATCGATCCCCAGGAGGTACCCCCGATGACCGCACCAGTCGACCCGTCCGAGAAGTTCCGCTCCTACGCGCACCCCGAGCGCCTGGTGTCCACCGAGTGGCTGCAGGAGCAACTCGACGCCGGCGTGGGGTCGCCCGAACTCGTCGTGGTCGAGTCCGACGAGGACGTCCTGCTCTACGAGACCGGGCACATTCCGGGCTCGGTGAAGATCGACTGGCACACCGACCTCAACGACCCGGTGCAGCGCGACTACATCGACGGCGAGGCCTTCGCCCGGCTCGTCGGCGGCAAGGGCATCGGCCGCGACACCACCGTCGTCATCCACGGCGACAAGGACAACTGGTGGGCCGCGTACGCACTCTGGGTGTTCACGCTCTTCGGGCACGAGGACGTCCGCCTGCTCGACGGCGGCCGGGCGAAGTGGATCGCCGAGGGTCGGGCGATGACCACCGACCGGACGTCGGTCGACGCGGTGGAGTACCCCGTGGTCGAGCGCGACGACGCCACCGTCCGCGCCTTCAAGGAGGACGTCCTCGCACACCTGGGCAAGCCGCTCGTGGACGTCCGCAGCGCCCCGGAGTACTCGGGCGACCGCACGACCGCGCCGGACTACCCGGAGGAGGGTGCGCTGCGCGCCGGGCACATCCCGACCGCCGTCAACATCCCCTGGAAGTCCGCCGCCGCTGCCGACGGCACGTTCAAGTCGCGCGAGGAGCTCGACGCCGTGTACCGCGAGGGCGCCGGCATCGGCGACGCGGACGAGGTCATCGCGTACTGCCGGATCGGCGAGCGGTCGAGCCACACGTGGTTCGTCCTGCAGCACCTGCTCGGCATCGAGGACGTGAAGAACTACGACGGCTCATGGACCGAGTGGGGCAGCGCCGTCCGCGTCCCGATCGTGGTGGGCTCCGAGCCGGGTACGCTGCCTGCTCGATGACGGACGTAGCGCTCCCCCAGCCCCTCGCCGAGATCCGCGACGACTTCCTCGCGCTGACGCAGAACGACCGCCTGCAGCTCCTGCTCGAGTTCTCCGACGAACTGCCGGCGCTCCCGCCCCGCCTGCAGGGCCACGAGGACGAACTCGAACGTGTCGAGGAGTGCCAGTCGCCGGTCTTCATCACCGTCACTGTGGGCGAGGACGGCGACGGCCCGGACGTCGTCCGCATGCACGCCACGGCTCCGCGTGAAGCACCGACCACGCGCGGCTTCGCGTCGATCCTGGCGCAGGGGCTCTCCGGCCTGACCGTCGAGCAGGTGCTCGCCGTGCCGGCGGACTACCCGCTGACGCTCGGGCTGAACGAGGCGGTCAGCCCGCTGCGGATCCGCGGCATGGTCGGCATGCTCGGTCGGGTGCAGCGGCAGGTGCGGGCGGCGGCCGCGTAGCGGCTTCTAGAAGACGGGAGGCGCGGTACCAGGCGGTGCCGCGCCTCCCGTCCGTGGTCCCCCGCCATCCGCCCGCAGGACGTCCCGGTGGAACGACCGGTCCGCATGGCACGCTCTGCAGAGCCTGGCCGGCTTCGTCGAGGAGCTGCGCGAGGCCGCGAAGCAGGAGGACGATCGCCGAGCGAAGGCGAAGGCGTGGGCGGCGCGCAAGAAGGAGCGCGAGGACGACTTCTTCGTCGCGGTCACCCACGAGGTCGGGACGTGGTTCGGCGCCGCCGACGACCCGAAGCCACCAGAACCGGAGCCCGAGCCGCACCGCCAGGCCGATACCGTGAAGGTGCGCGGCCGGACCATCCCGGCCGGTGGGGGTGGCGGAGGCGGCGGCACGTCGTCGGCTGTGCCCGCGGACCTCCGGTCGTTCCAGTCCGGTGTCCGGTCGTGCGACGAGTCACTCGCTGGTGCGGTCTCGACCTTCCGCAACGCGCTGACCGACTACGAGTCCGGCTGCAACCCGTGCTGGGGCACACTCAACGCGCAGTCGCTCGTGACCGCCGTGAACGACTGGCTGACCGCGAACGATCAGGACACGGCCTGGGCGGGAACCGTCGCGGCGCAGTTCGAGGCCGCGGGCGGTGGCACCGGACCCGCCACGCTGTCCGACGCCTCGATCTCGGCAGCCCTGGCAGCGGCCGGCATCGGCACGGCACCGGATTCCCGGGCAAGTCGGAATTCCCTGCGTCTTGGAGCGATGGCAGGATCATCCACGACATCTCTGACGTCGCGACTGACCCAGATCTCGAGTGGGTGCCGCAGGGTGAGGCCGGGACGACCTTCATCGCGAGCGGCATGCGGGACGGCGTCGCGATTCGAGTAGTCATCAGAAACGATGAGATCATTTCCGGATCCCCTACCAACACATCGAAGAACTCACGATGAACGACCTTGGCAATTACCGAAATCAGGCACTTCGCATCATCAGCGAACTCGAGGATCGGCTCGGAATTCAAGCGCTGGAAGATGCGCGCGATCTCGTTGAATGCGACGAAGCCCCTCTCGGTCTGAGCATCGCAGCAGGGATCATCGCGGAGCGCAACCTCGCTGTTCCCATGTGGATCGTCGAGGACATCAAACGTCTCTTGCAAGCGTGGCCAGAGGAACTGGCTGAGCTTCCCGAACATTTCGAGACGCATGGCTTTCTCCTCCGCGGCGATGTGCCACCCGAAGGGCGGAGCACCTGATCGAGGGTTCCGTTCAAATCCGCCGCGACCAGCGGTGCCGCGAAGGTAGGGGAATCTGCTGCTGCGTTGACTCACGTCGGCAATGAGTCGATCTCAGACGTCAACGTCCTCCCTGGTTCCGGATTGGAGATTCGGGAACTCGAACAAGTGTCCGGCACGCCGGGTCTTCCGGATCCGGTGCTCGACCACGCCACGTTCACTCGTCTCGTCGCAGCCACGGTGCAGTTCATCCAGGGCGAGTTCATCGGCTTCGAGGAAGCAGATGTGGGTCAGCTCGACGAAGCCGTCATCGTCATTGATGTGGTGGACGGAGCATGCGCGATCCAGCTCGATCGCGTCAGCGGCATCAACCCGGAGTTCTGACATGCAAGAAGTCTTCTTTCTCTCGTCCATGGACAGCAAGTGGTTCTCGTCTGTCTTCCGGTGCGAAGTGGAACGACCGATCGAGCTCCCGAACGGTCACCATGCACTGATGGTCAGCTGCGATCCGCCGCTGAACGGACAGGAACTCGGCCACCCACTCGGCATCGGAGAGCTGTTGCTCTGGAGTCGCTTCGAAGACGAAGACCCCTGGACCTTCCCCGCCTTCCCGCACTTCGTGCAGATCTGTCTCCCTGACGTCGATCTGCCTGTCCATGCCATGCCTCCGAGCATCGCATGGGGCGAGATCTACAAGACCGAGGCCGACGCGCACGCCCACGAGATGAACGCTCGCCCGCGCTCCTCGACGAAGTGATTGAGTTGTCTGACAAGCTCCCGCAGACTCGCGAACCGCTCTACGAGGCAGTAAGGAGCGATCGGTGCGAGTGAGTGAGTGAAGATCATGTCGTTCCGCAGGAGATCAGGCCGCCCGGCCACCCGGCGGTCGGAGACGGAATTCGTCACCTACCACTGTCTGATCGGCTCGCAACCGATCGGCGTTCTGACGTTCCGCAACATCGTCAACGGGATGACCATCCCTCCGCTGCGCTGGCTCGTCACCGACCTGAACATGGTGGTGCTGCCGGACTCGGACATCAACGTCCTCGAGTGGGAGCAGAAGGTTCGCGACAGCAGCGGCGCCGGACTGTGGATCACCGACGACGACATGCGGCGCTTCGTCCGGTACAACCACCAGATGATCGATGGCGAGTTCTTCGGCTCTCCGATCGACAGCACCGCCGTTGACGCGTCGCAGGCCATGGTCCGCATCGACTTCTTCGACAGCACGACGGTCACTGTCACCCTGGATCGTTCGGTGATCGGGACCTCCTGGGAGTTCGACCTGTTCCTCGGACCCGGCGTTCCCGCGTCCGGCATCGGGAGCCGCGACGAGGAGATCGCGGACGAGCAGCGCCGCGCACAGGAGGCACGGGACGGTCAGCAGATCCGCGCACTCGTCCGGGCGTGCCTCCAGAACGCTCGGATCGACGAGGCGCCGGCGCTCCTCACCCAGCTCGACGCAGTGGTCGACGTCACGCCGTCCGGGCCGCGCGCGTGGTCGCTCGCGCTCGAACGCGACGACGCGCCCCGCGTCGACCTCCCCGACGGACCACTGCCGCAAGCCGCCAGGTACCAGACCGACGCCGAGGCAGCCGGGGGCGAGTTGCTCATCTGGGTGCACGACGGCAGGATGCAGATGGTCGAGCTCCCGTGGTGCACCGACGCGATGCCGACCGAACTACCGCGTCTCGATCAGCTCGTCTTCCCCGCAGAGCGAGACGCCGGCGACGGCGAGAGGACACCGTGACGAACACCACGTCGGTTCCCATCCAGTTGCACCTCGCTGGCGACACGGTCGACGCCGTCACGATCGACACCGCCGTCACCGTCCGCTTCTCGAGCGGGGCGACCCTCCGGTTCGAGACCGCCTTCTCGCTCACCGAGACGGACGGCACGCACACCTTCATGGAGCCCGGCGACCCACCCTCGCTCCTGCCGCTCCTCGCCCTGCACACGACGGTGGTGGAACGCGGTACCGTCACCGGCGCCCGCATCGCCGTCCGCTTCGCATCGGGTGCGTTGCTGGAGGGGTGGTCCCACCGCGACCGGCCCTCGTGGCACTGGTCGGAACCAGGACGAGCACGCCTGGACATCGACGTCCTGACCGGCGGCGAGGTCGTCGCTCGAACACTGCCGGGAGGAACGGCGTCATGACGGACGACCTGTCGGTCGACGACCTGCGCCGACGCCTACCGGCGTCCGACCCGCTCGTCCCGGGCCGGGTGCACGAGGTGTTGTCCGGTGTCGCCGACGATGCCGAGGTCCTCACCTACGACGTGCCGGCACGCTCCTTCACCGAGGTCGTCCGGCGCAGCTACGCACAGGACGAACCCAACCTGCTGCCACTGGTCGAACCACTCGGGCCGCTCGGCGACGCACTCGTCCTCGTGTGCCAGGTCGAGTCCGGGTCGGAGATCGTGACCGTCCTCCTCCGTGCTGCTGACCGGGGTTTCCTCTCCGCGACGGCGTACGACCGTTCGGTGATCACCAGACCGCCCATCCGACCGACGGAGGAGGCTCCGTGACCGACGATCTCGCACTCGAGTTGACCGCAGCGCAGGTCGACTCCCTCAGCTTCACCTTCCAGACCACCATCGGTTTCTCGAACGGCACGACGATGCAGTTCGAGGCCGAGTTCGCGATCACCGGTCCGGACGGGGAACGCCGGATCGTGGACCCGGTGGACCCGACGTCGCTCGCACCCGTCCTGGCCCTGCACGGTGACACGGTCACGAACGCGACACTCGACGGCCCCGACGTCCGGCTCCACTTCGCCTCCGGAACGGTCCTCGAGGCCTGGCCCGACGACTCGTACGAGTCGTGGCAGTACGACGGCGGCGGACCGGAGCGCCGGATGATCATCGCCCTGCCCGGTGGTGGCCTGGCGGTCTTCGGGCCACCACCGACGTCCGACTGACGAGTCGTGCCACGATAGAGGACGTCATCGGACGAGGGGAACGGACGACGTGTTCGGCAAGCGCAAGAAGGACCAGCCCTCGGGCTCCGAGTTCCACCAGGCTGACAGCGAGCAGCAGCTCTTCGCGCAGCTCCTGGCCGAGACCAGGGCTGACCCCGAGAAGGTCTTCACCATCGACATCGTCGGCCGCGGCACACCCGGCCGTGACCTCGACGAACAGGTCGAACGACTCCGACGCTCCGGTGTGACGGCGTCACGTCCGCCGGCCACGGAAGCAGCAGCAGACCGCGCGTCCGGACGCGCCGATGCCTCCGCCGACGAGCTGGTCCCGCTCAGCCGCGAGCCCTTCACGGCCGAGACCGGTGACGTCTTCCTCATCCCGGACGGTGGCGGCAGGGTGCTGCTCGGGCACGTCCTCGCGACGCTGCACGATGCCGTGTACGTCGCGGTCTTCCAGCGCCCCGAGGACCTCCCGCGCCCCGCCGACCCGCTCGTCGTGCTCGCCACGCAGCCGGTGGTGGCCGGGCTCACCCTGCCGGCACGGTTCCAGCCGGGCATGTGGGAGGTCGTCGGCACCGTCGCCCCGGACACCGACCGTTTGTTGCCCGCGTACACCTGGGGCACCGACGTCGACGGCGTGCACGTCACGGACTTCGACGGGTCCCGCTCCCGACCCGCGACCGAGATCGAGGCGGCGACCGTCCCCCGCCGCGTGGTCGTCTCGCCGTACTTCATCGACATCGCCGTCCGCGCCGTGGTCGGCCTCGTCGACTGGCACCCGGACTTCGAGCATCTCCGCTACCGCTCCACCCCGCGCTCCGTCGACCTCTTCCCCGCGCGCTGAAGCGGGCGCGGGCGGCCACCCCGGGTGGGGTGGTGACCACCTGTCGGACGGGAGGCGCGTCTCCGCTGGTCCGGCGCCTCCCGTCCGACCCTGGTCACCGCACGTCGGCCGCCGGCCGCGGCTCGACCACGTCGGTGAGCCACGTCAGGATCCGCGCGTCGAACCAGTCCGCGTCGTGGTTCCAGAGCTTCGTGTGCCGGGCGACGTGCGTGACCTCGAGCCGCACCAGGTCCGGTCGTGCAGCGGCGAGGGCGTGTGCCGCCGACGAGGGCACGAACCCGTCGTCGTCGCTGTGCAGCAGCAGGATCGGGACGTGGAGTTCGTCGGCGCGGGCGACCATGTCGAGTTCCCGCAGGTCGATCGGCCGCTCGAGCCCGGCGATCCGGTGCACGACCGGGGTGCGGAGGACCCACTGCGCCACCTTGCGGACCGGCCGGGGCAGCCGGAGCGCGCGGCTCTGCGACTTGAGGACGGCGTTCCAGTCGACGACCGCCGAGTCCAGGACGACGCCGGTGACCAGTCCTGCGAGCCCGGAGCGGACCAGGGTCTGCAGGACCACGGCGCCGCCCATCGACCAGCCCATGAGGACGACGCTCGTGGCGCCCTGCTGCGCGACCCAGTCGAGCGCGGCGTCGACGTCCTCCCACTCGGTCGAGCCGAGACCGTAGCGCCCGTCCGCACTCGGGGGCGCGACACCGTCGTTGCGCCACGACACCAGCAGCACCGAGTACCCGGCCGCGCGGAACACCGGGACGGCGCGGATCGTCTCGGCACGGGTGACGCCGCGGCCGTGGACGAGGACCGCCCAGGGCGCGGCCGGGTCCTCGGCGCGGACGACCCAGGCGGGCGCGGGACCGTTCGGGGTGAGCACGTCGACGTCCTCGACGGGCACCCCGAGCTCCCCCGGAGTCAGGTAGAACCAGCCGCCCCAGCGTCCGCGGCGTGCTGCGGTCGGGTCGCCGGCGTCCACGGCGATGATCCGCCGGGTGACGGTGGTGTCGGTCACGGCCAGGACCTCGCCGACCCGCATGTGCCCGGTGGCGGCGCCGAACCACAGGCTGTACCGGCCCTGCAGCTCCGTGTCGGGACTGCGGCGCAGGGTGACGGTCCGGGCCTCCAGGTCGACCGCGGTGATCGGGACCCGCTCGGTGCGCTTGCGGTCCGGGGTGACGACGGCGCGGGCGACGGCCACGACGGAGCCGGCGATGACCGCCACGCCGACGGCGGCGGCGGCCACACCGGTGCCGAGCGCGACGACGCCGGCCGAGTTCGCCGTGCATCCAGCGGTGCCCGGCCGCGACCGACGTGTGGGACGGACGGCTGCGGGGCGGCGGAGCATGCGGGCCTCCAGGCAGAGGACGACTGCGGGCAGCACGACTGCGCGACGGACGGCGTGCCGCCCGCACCGGTGCTCGATCCGGAGCCTAGTCTGCATCCGTGCCTGAACCCCGAGTCCCCGACGCCGAACCGGAGGCGTTCGCGCGTCTCCGTGCGTTCGTGTCGACGGGCAGGACCCGCACCGAGACCACGGTCACCGAGATCCCCTCGCCGAGCCGCATCGCGCCGTACTCGATCGCCCTCGCGGCGGACGTGTCCGGGGTCGTGCACGGCGTCGACTCCGACCTCGGCACCGGACGCTTCATCGCCCTGCACGACCCGGACGAGCCGGAGGGGTGGGGCGGTGCGTACCGCATCGTCACCTTCGCGCAGGCCCCGCTCGAGCCGGAGATCGGCGTCGACGAGTTCGTGGCCGACGTGACGTGGAGCTGGCTCGTCGACGCCCTCGACGCGCACGGCGCCCGGTACGCCAACGCCTCCGGCACGGCGACGAAGATCATCTCCCGCGGGTACGGCGAGCTCGCGACCCAGGGCGACGGTGCTCAACTGGAACTCCGGGCGTCGTGGACGCCCCTCGACGACGACCTGACGCCGCACGTGCAGGCCTGGGAGGAGATCGTGGCGATGCTCGCCGGACTCCCCCCGGCCTCGGACGGCGTCTCGCTCCTGGCCCCTCGGAGGCTCGCCCGTGACTGATGCCGACCCCGCCTACGAAGACGCGCACGCCACCGTCCACGTGATCGAGCGCCGCGAGGAGTACCTCGACGCCGTGGCGCGCATCGCCGCCGGCACCGGTCCGGTCGCCGTCGACGCCGAACGTGCCAGCGGCTACCGCTACTCGCAGCGGGCCTACCTGATCCAGGTGTTCCGCCGCGGCTCCGGCTCGTTCCTGTTCGACCCCATCGCGATCGGTGACTTCAGCGACCTGCAGGCCGCGATCGTCGACGAGGAGTGGGTGTTCCACGCCGCGTCGCAGGACCTGCCGTGCCTCCGCGAGGTCGGCCTCGTCCCGACCCGCATCTTCGACACCGAGCTCGGTGCCCGGATCGCCGGCTTCCCGCGTGTCGGACTCGGCGCGGTCGTCGAGCAGCTCCTCGGCATCACGCTCGCGAAGGCCCACTCCGCCGCGGACTGGTCGACCCGTCCGCTCCCGCAGGCCTGGCTCGTCTACGCCGCCCTCGACGTCGAACTGCTCCCGGACCTGCGCGACTCCCTCGCCGAGGTGCTGGAGGCGGCCGGCAAGACCCGGATCGCGGAGGAGGAGTTCGCCGCCGTCCTCGCCCGTGCCCCGAAGCCCCCGCGTGCCGAGCCGTGGCGGCGTCTCTCCGGGATGAACGTGCTCCGCGGTGCCCGTGCCCTCGCGATCGCACGGTCGCTGTGGCAGGCACGCGACGCCTACGCGCAGGAGACCGACATCGCGCCGGGCCGGACCATCCCGGACTCCGCCATCGTCGCCGCTGCCGCCGCCGCTCCGTCCTCGCGGGCGGAACTCGGCGCACTGAAGACCTTCACGGGCCGCGCCAGCCGGTCGGAGCTCGACCGTTGGTGGGCCGCCGTCGAGGAAGGCCGGACCACCGAGGACCTGCCGCGCCTGCGTGGCGGGGGTGAGCCGAGCCTCCCGCCGCCCCGCGCCTGGGCCGACCGCAACCCGGACGCGGACCGTCGGTACCGCGCCGCGCGGGCCGCCGTCACGGCCCGGGCCGCCGAGCTCGACCTGCCCGTCGAGAACCTGCTCACCCCGGAGACGCTCCGTCTCGTGTCGTGGAACCCGCCGGCGACCGTCGCGACGGAGACCGTCGGTGCCACGCTCGCGTCGCACGACGCCCGGCCGTGGCAGGTCGAGGAGACCGCGTCGGTCATCGCACACGCGTTCGAGGTGGCAGCGGACCGGTCCGTCGCGGACCCGGCGGCAGTGGTCACCGCGACCACGGCCTCCCGGCCGGACGGCGAGCCGGACGACGCGGCGCTCGACGCCGCTCAGCAGGGTGACGCCGCTCTTGTCGCAGACGGACAGCCCGACGCCGCCACCGGGACGACCGGCTCGTAGGAACCGCCCAACCGACGTGCCGCCGCTCAGCCGGGGGTACTAGCGTCGGAGCGTCGCCGGGCGAGGCCCGGCCAGGTCGGGGCGACAGGACCCCCGGCCCGATCGTTGTGGATCTGGAGGCTCGCATTGCCGAAGACATCAGACGTCGTGTTCGTGGACGGTGTCCGCACACCGTTCGGCCGCGCCGGTGAGAAGGGCGTCTTCTGGCGCACCCGTGCCGACGACCTGGCGGTGCACGCGATGCGCGGCCTGCTCGACCGGAACAGCTCGCTGGACGGTGCCGCCGTGGACGACGTCGCGGTCGCCGCGACGACCCAGCAGGGCGACCAGGGTCTGACCCTCGGGCGCACCGTCGGCATGCTGGCCGGTCTGCCGAAGTCCGTCCCCGGCTACGCCATCGACCGGATGTGCGCCGGCGCGATGACGAGCGTCACGACCTTGGCCGGCGCGATCGCGTTCGGCGCCGCCGACGTCGCCATCGCGGGCGGCGTCGAGCACATGGGCCGCCACCCGATGGGCTTCAACGCCGACCCCAACCCCCGCTTCGTCGCGGAGCGCATGGTCGCACCGGACGCGCTCGTGATGGGCAACACCGCCGAGCGCCTGCATGACCGCTTCCCCGCGATCACGAAGGACCGCACCGACGCCTTCGCCGTGCAGTCCCAGCAGCGCTACGCCGCCGCCTGGGGCGCCGGCAAGCTGGAGCCCGACGTCGTCCCGGTCGAGGTGAACACCGGCCAGGGCTGGGACATCGTCTCGAAGGACGAGCCGCCGCGTCCGGGCACCACCCTGGAGGCCCTGGCTGCGTTGAAGACGCCGTTCCGGCCGCACGGACGGGTCACCGCCGGCAACGCGGCGGGCCTGAACGACGGCGCGACGATGAGCCTGCTCGCGTCCGAGGACGGCGCGAAGCAGCACGGCCTGCCGACCAAGATGCGCATGGTGTCCTTCGCCTTCGCCGGCGTCGAGCCCGAGGTCATGGGCGTCGGTCCGGTGCCCGCGACCGACAAGGCGCTGCGGAAGGCCGGGCTGTCGATCGACGACATCGGTCTGTTCGAGATCAACGAGGCGTTCGCCGTGCAGGTGCTCGCGTTCCTCGACAACTACGGCATCGCGCAGGACTCCCCGAACGTGAACGCCTGGGGTGGCGCCATCGCCGTCGGACACCCCCTCGCGTCGAGTGGCGTCCGCCTGATGACCCAGCTCGCAGCGCAGTTCGCCGAGCGCCCGGACGTCAAGTACGGCATCACGACGATGTGCATCGGGCTCGGCCAGGGCGGCACGGTCATCTGGGAGAACCCGAACTTCAGCAAGAGCGCGGCACGGAAGGCGGCCTGACCATGACCATCGCACCGACCGACCAGTTGACGGCCCTGAGCGAGGACGAGGTCGTCACCCACTCGTACGTCAAGCACGTCGCGCTGCCCTCCGGCGGCACCCTCGCGCTCATCACGCTCGACAACGGCAAGGACTACAAGCGACCCTCGACCCTCGGGCCGCGCACGATGCGTGAGCTGTCCGACGTGCTCGACGGGCTCCGCGCTTCGGCGGCGGCGGGCGACATCCAGGCCGTCGCCGTCACCGGCAAGGAGTACTGCTTCGCCGCGGGCGCCGACCTCTCGCAGGCTGCCGCACTGCCCTCGCGCGAGGTCGCGCACGAGCTCGGCGTCCTCGGGCACGCCACCCTCCGCAAGTTCAGCGAGCTCGGGGTCCCGTCGTTCGCGTTCGTCAACGGCATCGCGCTCGGCGGCGGGCTCGAGGTCGCGCTGCACTGCACGTACCGCGTGTTCTCGTCCGCCGCGCAGGGCATCGGGCTGCCCGAGGTCTTCCTCGGCATCATCCCCGGCTGGGGCGGCGCGACGCTGCTCCCCCGGCTCATCGGTCCCGAGAAGGCCCTCCGGGTCATCGTGGAGAACCCGCTGAAGAACAACCGCCTGATGGACGGCAAGGCCGCGGTCGAGCTCGGCATCGGCGACGCGCTCATCCCGTCGGTGACGTTCCTGCCGTCCGCGGTCGCCTGGGCCGACGGCGTCGTGGCGGGCCGGACCAAGGTCACGCGGAAGAACGAACCCGGGATGCTCGAGAAGGCAGCCTGGGGCACGGTCGTCAAGGTCGCACGCAGCCAGGTCGCGTCGAAGATCGGCACGGTCCCGAAGTCCCCGTTCCGTGCGCTCGACCTCGTCGCCGCGGCGAAGTCGGGATCGCTCGACGAGCGGTTCGCGGGCGAGGACGACGCCCTCGCCGACCTCCTGGCCGGCGACCAGTTCGCCGCGTCGATGTACGCGTTCGACCTCGTGCAGAAGCGGGCCAAGCGTCCCGTCGGTGCCCCCGAGGGCGTCGACGCGAAGAAGACCACGAAGGTCGGCGTCCTCGGCGCCGGGCTCATGGCGTCGCAGTTCGCCCTGCTCTTCGCCCGCCGTCTCGGTGTGCCCGTCGTCATCACCGACGTGTCGCAGGAGCGGGTCGACGCGGGGGTGGCGCGGATCGCCGGTGAGGTCGCGAAGCTCCTCGAGAAGGGCCGCATCTCCCCCGACGACGCGAACCGCATCACCGGGCTCGTCTCCGGGTCGGTGTCCTACGACGCGTTCGCCGACGCCGACTGGGTCATCGAGGCGGTCTTCGAGGAGATGAGCGTCAAGCAGGAGGTGTTCCGCAAGATCGAGCAGGTCATCGCGCCGGACGCGATCCTCGCGACGAACACGTCGTCGCTGTCCGTCGACGAGATGGCCTCGGTCCTGACGAACCCCGAGCGTCTGGTCGGCTTCCACTTCTTCAACCCGGTCGCGGTGATGCCGCTGCTCGAGGTGGTGCGGGCGGCGAAGACCTCCGACGAGGCACTCGCCACCGCGCTCGCGGTCGCGAAGGCCCTGAAGAAGACGGCGATCGTCACCGCCGACCAGCCGGGCTTCGTCGTCAACCGGGTGCTCGCCCGGGTGCTCGGCGAGGCCATGCGCGGCGTCGAGGAGGGCACCTCCTTCGAGACCGTCGCCGAGGGGGCCGCTCCCCTGGGCCTGCCGATGTCGCCGTTCGAGCTGCTCGAGCTCGTCGGCCTGCCCGTGGGCGCGCACGTGCTCGACTCGCACCACGCTGCGTGGCCGGAGCGCTTCTACCCGGGCGACGGACTGAAGCGGATCGCCGAGCACGGCACGATCCTGACCCGCGACAAGAAGGGCAACGCGACCGGGTACGACCCCGCTGCCGTGAAGCTCGTCGCGCCGTCGAAGAAGGACGCGAAGCCGGTCGACGCTGCCGAGATGCAGCGCCGGTTCGAGGACGCCCTGGCCGACGAGGTGCACCGCATGCTAGAGGACCACGTGGTCGAGCACGTCGAGGAGATCGACCTCGGGCTCATCCTCGGCGCGGGCTACCCGTTCCAGGCCGGCGGCATCAGCCCGTACCTCGACCGCAGCGGAGCCTCGGAGCGCGTCTTCGGCGGCACGTTCCACGAGCCGCGGATCGTCGGCCCCGCCAGCCGCTAGCCCGGCCGGGCCCCGGCCCTGGCCGGCCCCGGCCCGGGCCTGGCCCCGGCCCAGCCCCGGCCCCGGCGCCAGCCGGACCCGCACAACAGGAACCGCCTCGAACCACGGACGTCCGTGGTACGAGGCGGTTCCGGTTGTGCCGTGCCGAAGTGCGCCACGGCTGCGGGCGCGGGGTCGGCGGGGTCCGCCCGGGCAGCGCCGGGCAGCGCCCGGCGTTCAGCGCTCGGCGGACTCCCGCGAGCGGGCCGGCTTCGCCTGGGGCACCTTCGTGCCGACGACCTGGTCGATGACGTCGCGGGCGATGGCCTGCGCCGTCAGCCCGGCGTCAGCGAGGATCTGGGTCCGGCTGGCGTGGTCGATGAACTCGTCCGGGAGCCCGAGCTCGTTCACACCGGTGTCGACCCCGGCAGCGCGGAGGTCCTGCCGCAGCCGGGTGCCCACACCGCCGACCCGGACGCCGTCCTCGATGGTGATGACGAGTCGGTGGTCGCGGGACAGGTCGATGAGCGACACCGGGATCGGGACGACCCAACGCGGGTCGACGACGGTCACGCCGATGCCCTGCGCCTCGAGGAGCGCCGCCGCCTCGAGCGCGGTCGGCACCATCGACCCGACGGCCACGACGAGGACGTCCGGTTCCTGGTCGTCGGCGGGCCTCCGGAGCACGTCCACCCCGTCCACCAGCCGTTCGACCGCGGGGATGTCCGGTCCGACCTGGCCCTTCGACCACCGGAGCACGGTCGGGGCGTCGTCGACGGCCACGGCCTCCCGGAACTCCTCGCGGAGGGTCGCAGCGTCGCGCGGGGCGGCGATCCGGATGCCGGGCACGACCTGCAGGAGCGCGAGGTCCCACATGCCGTGGTGCGACGGACCGTCGGGGCCGGTGATGCCCGCGCGGTCGAGCACGAACGTGACGCCGGCCCGGTGCAGGGCGACGTCCATGAGCACCTGGTCGAACGCGCGGTTGAGGAACGTCGCGTAGAGGGCGACGACGGGGTGCAGACCGCCGTAGGCGAGCCCTGCAGCGGTCGTCACGGCGTGCTGCTCGGCGATGCCGACGTCGTAGACACGGTCGGGGTGCGCCTGCTCGAAGAGGTGCAGGCCGGTCGGCCGGAGCATCGCGGCCGTGATCGCGACGATGCGGGGGTCCTCGTGCCCGACCTCGGCGAGGGTGGTCGCGAAGACCGAGGTCCACGACGGACCCGACGACACGTCGAGCGACTCCCCGGTCTCGGGGTCGATGTGCCCGACGGCGTGGAACTGGTCCGCCTGGTCGCGGAGCGCCGGCGCGAAGCCGTGGCCCTTCTCCGTGATGGCGTGCACGATGACCGGGGACCCGTAGCCCTTCGCCTGCCGGAGCGCCGCCTCCATGGCCTGCTGGTCGTGCCCGTCGACGGGGCCGACGTACTTGATGTCGAGGTTCGAGTACAACGCCTCGTTGTTCGTGAACCGGGACAGGAACCCGTGCAGGCCACCCCGGAGGCCCCGGTACACCGCTCGGCCGGGCGCCCCGAAGAGGTCGGCCGCCGCACGGCTCTTCTCGTACAGCGTGCGGTACTCGCGACGGGTCCGCACCGAGCTGAGGAAGCGGGCCATGCCGCCGATCGTCGGCGCGTAGGACCGGCCGTTGTCGTTGACGACGATGACCAGTCGACGGTCGTTCTGGTCGGAGATGTTGTTGAGCGCCTCCCAGGTCATCCCGCCGGTGAGGGCACCGTCGCCGACGACGGCGACGACCGTGCGGTCGCTCTGCCCCGTCTGCTGGAACGCGCGGGAGATCCCGTCCGCCCAGGACAGCGACGACGACGCATGTGAGGACTCGACGATGTCGTGCTCCGACTCGCTCCGCTGCGGGTACCCGGCGATCCCGCCACGTTCGCGGAGGTGCGAGAAGTCCTGCCGTCCGGTGACGAGCTTGTGCACGTAGGACTGGTGCCCGGTGTCGAACACGAACGGGTCGTGCGGCGAGTCGAACACGCGGTGCATCGCGAGCGTCAGCTCGACGACGCCGAGGTTCGGCCCGAGGTGCCCGCCGGTCTTCGCGACCTCGGCGACCAGGAAGCTGCGGATCTCCGCTGCGAGGTCGGTCATCTGCGCGTCGGAGAGACGCTTCAGGTCGCGCGGCGACGTGATGCTGGCGAGCAGGCTCACGGGCGATCCTTTCGTGCGGTGTCGGCCCACTCTATGCGCGTGACCCAACAGCAGACGGGAGGCCCGCCACCAGCTGGTGACGGGCCTCCCGGAGGTGTCGTGCTCGCGTCGACGACCGCGTCGGGATGTCAGACGAGCGACCGGAGGACGTACTGCAGGATGCCGCCGTTGCGGTAGTAGTCGGCCTCGCCCGGGGTGTCGATGCGGACGACCGCGTCGAACTCGACCGTCTGCTTGCCTGCGGGCGAGTGCTCGCTCGGCTCGGCGGTGACGCGCACCGTCTTCGGCGTGGTGCCCTCGTTCAGCGCGGTGAGCCCCGAGATCGAGATGACCTCGGTGCCGTCGAGCCCGAGGGACTCGATCGACTCACCAGCGGGGAACTGCAGCGGGACGACGCCCATGCCGATGAGGTTCGAGCGGTGGATGCGCTCGAAGCTCTCGGTGATGACCGCCTTGACGCCGAGGAGGCTCGTCCCCTTCGCCGCCCAGTCGCGGGACGACCCGGAGCCGTACTCCTTGCCACCGAGGACGACGAGCGGGATGCCCTGCGCCTGGTAGTGCTCGGACGCGTCGTAGATGAACGACTGCGCGCCGTCGGGCGTGGTGAAGTCGCGGGTGTAGCCGCCCTCCACGCCGTCGAGGAGCTGGTTGCGGAGGCGGATGTTCGCGAAGGTGCCGCGGATCATCACCTCGTGGTTGCCGCGACGCGAGCCGTAGGAGTTGAAGTCCTTGCGGTCGACGTCGTGCTCGGCGAGGTACCGCCCCGCCGGGCTGTCCGCCTTGATGGAGCCGGCCGGCGAGATGTGGTCGGTCGTGACGGAGTCGCCGAGCTTCGCGAGCACGCGGGCGCCCGAGATGTCGGAGACCGGGTCCGGCTGCATCGTCATGCCGTCGAAGTACGGGGGCTTCCGCACGTAGGTCGACTCGCTGTCCCACTCGAAGGTGTCGCCCGTCGGGGTCGGCAGGTTCTTCCACCGGTCGTCGCCCTCGAACACGGAGCCGTACTCGTGCGTGAACATGTCGGTGTCGATCGACGCGTCGATGACCTGCTGGACCTCGGCCGTGTCGGGCCAGATGTCCTTGAGGAAGACGTCGTTGCCCTCGGTGTCGGTACCGAGCGCGTCGGTGTCGAAGTCGAAGTGCATCGACCCGGCGAGGGCGTACGCGATGACCAGCGGCGGGGACGCCAGGTAGTTCATCTTCACGTCGGGGTTGATGCGCCCCTCGAAGTTGCGGTTGCCCGAGAGCACCGCGGTCACCGCGAGGTCGTTGTCCTGCACGGCCTGCGAGATCTCCTCGGGCAGCGGGCCCGAGTTGCCGATGCAGGTGGTGCAGCCGTAGCCGACCGTGTAGAAGCCGAGGTCCTCGAGGTAGCTGGTGAGCCCGGCCTTCTCGTAGTAGTCGGTGACGACCTTGGAGCCGGGCGCGAGGGTCGTCTTGACCCACGGCTTGGCCTTGAGGCCCTTCCGAGATGCGTTGCGCGCGAGGATGCCCGCGGCCATCATCACCGACGGGTTCGACGTGTTCGTGCAGGACGTGATCGCGGCGATGGCGACGGCACCGTGGTCGATCGTGAACGGGTCGCCGTCGGCGATCGCGACGGACGTCGGCTTCGAGACCGAGCCGGGAGCGCTGGAGGCGTGCACCGGCACCTCGGACGCCGGGGCGTCCTGCAGGTCGTCGACGGCGTGCTCGTCACCCGGGGCCGCGGCGACCGGGTCGGACGCCGGGAACGTGTCCGCGACGGCCTTGTCCTCTTCGGTGTGGTCGATGCTCGCGTAGTTCGCGAGGTCCACCTCGAACTGGTCCTTCGCCTCGGTGAGGACGATGCGGTCCTGCGGGCGCTTCGGCCCGGAGATCGACGGGACGACCGTGGAGAGGTCCAGCTCCATGTACTCGGAGTAGACGGGCTCGACCGAAGGGTCGTGCCAGAGGCCCTGCGTCTTCGAGTACGCCTCGACGAGGGCGATCTGCGCCTCGTCACGACCGGTCAGGCGCAGGTAGTCGAGCGTGACGTCGTCGACCGGGAAGATCGCCGCCGTGGAACCGAACTCGGGGCTCATGTTGCCGATGGTCGCGCGGTTCGCGAGCGGGACCGCACCGACGCCCTCGCCGTAGAACTCGACGAACTTGCCGACCACGCCGTGCTTCCGGAGCTGCTCGGTGATCGTGAGCACCACGTCCGTCGCGGTCACACCGGCGGGGATCTCGCCGGACAGCTTGAAGCCGACGACCTTCGGGATGAGCATCGACACGGGCTGCCCGAGCATCGCCGCCTCGGCCTCGATGCCGCCGACGCCCCAGCCGAGCACGCCGAGCCCGTTCACCATCGTGGTGTGGGAGTCGGTGCCGACGAGGGTGTCCGGGTAGGCGTAGGTCTCGCCGTCGAAGTCGCGCGTGTAGGTGACCTTCGCCAGGTACTCGATGTTGACCTGGTGGACGATGCCGGTGCCCGGCGGGACGACCTTGAAGTCCTCGAACGCCGTCTGACCCCAGCGGAGGAACTGGTAGCGCTCCCCGTTGCGCTCGTACTCCAGGTCGGTGTTGCGCTGGAGGGCGTCGGTGCTGCCGAACAGGTCCGCGATGACGGAGTGGTCGATGACCATCTCGGCCGGCGAGAGCGGGTTGATCTTGTTCGGGTCGCCGCCGATCTCGGCCATCGCCTCGCGCATGGTGGCGAGGTCGACGATGCACGGGACGCCGGTGAAGTCCTGCATGACCACGCGGGCCGGGGAGAACTGGATCTCGGTGTCCGGTTCGGCCTCGGGGCGCCAGGAGCCCAGCGCGCGGATCTGGCCCTCGGTGACGTTCGCGCCGTCCTCGGTGCGGAGCAGGTTCTCGAGCAGCACCTTCAGGCTGTAGGGCAGCTTCTCGTGCCCGGGCACCCGGTCGATCCGGTGGATCGCGTAGTCGACACCCCCAACCGAGAGCGTGTCCTTCGATCCGAAGCTGTTGACTGCAGCCACTGTGCCGCCTCCTGAGTTGATCGGTGTGCCCTCATCCTCGCGGGCCGCGGGACGTCCCACCAGCAAGGTGAACCTAAACCCGAGGACGCCGTCGTGCCCGGGCGGAAGTGTCTTGACGTCGAGACAACTCTACACCGCGGCCGGTTCGTCCCGGACGAAGACGGTCCGGACGAGCAGCCACGTCACCCAGAGCAGCGCGGCGTACAAGGGCACGCCGGTGATGAGCTTGATGCCCGCGAGCAGCTCGACCTGCGCGGTCAGCCAGAGCGGGATCTCGAAGGCGAGGCGGAAGGCGAACAGTCCGGCCCACATCCACGTCGCGACTGTGAGCACCCGACGCTTCGCCGGGTCGTCCCGCCAGTCGTGCCCGTCCTCGTCGCCCGGGACGAGGAGACCGACGACCAGGCCGATGAGCGGTCGCCGGATCGCCAGGGTCACGAGGATCACCGCGAGGAACACCGCGTTGATGACGATGCCCGGGATGAAGTTGCTCTCCGCCCGGCCGGTCAGCAGCGCGAGGCCCGCCGAGATCGCGACACCGAAGATGCCCGCGAAGGACATCATGATCGACTGCCGCTGCACCAGACGGAGCACCACGAAGACGAGCCCGATCGCGACCGGGACGACGACGCTCGGGACGACCTCCTTCGTCACCGCGTAGACGATGAGGAACGCGAAGCCGGGCAGCACCGACTCGGCGAGCCCGCGCACCCCGCCGACCGCGGTCAGCAGGGCCCTGCCCGACGGCGCCTCTCCCGGGGCGACCTGCCCGATGCCGGCGCTCCGTACGGCGTCCCGGAGCTGAGCCTGGAGCGAGAGCGGCTCCGCCCGCTCCTCGGCGTACGGGTCGCGCTCGGGCGCGACCCCGTCCGGACGTGGGCGGTCGTCGTGGTCCGTCACCGGGCCTCCAGGCTGGGTCGAGCGTTCGGCCGGCGGCCGGGTCAGATGGTCGACTGCGTCGACTTCGGCATGTGCAGCGGGATGAGGTCGCGCGGCGGCATCGGCGTCGTGCCCCGCACGACGACGACGCTGCGGAACAGCTCCTCGATGTCCGCGGAGTCCTCGGGTCGGTCGGCTGCCTTGCCGGCGATCACCCCGCGGAGGAACCAGCGCGGGCCGTCGACGCCGACGAACCGGGCCGCGCGGACGCCGTCCGTGACGCCGGCGCCGCCGACGACGGGGACCTGTGCGCGGAGCTCGGGGCCGAAGGGGCCGTCGACCTCGGTCACGACACCGCCCTGCTGCTCGATCTGCTCGGCGATCTGCGCGCGGATCTCGTGCCAGAGACCGGTGGTCCGCGGGGCGGCGAACGGCTGCACCTGCAGGGTGGACTCGTCGAAGTCGAGCCCGACCGCGACGACGCGCTTCGAGTCCTCCTCCACCTCGAGCCGGAGGTGCAGGCCCTCGCGCGGCAGGATCTTCACGCCGCCGAGGTCCACGTAGGGTCGCACGAGGTTCGCCTCGGTCTCGTCGAGCGGGCCGTTCTCGCTGCGGTCGGCGGGGGCGGACTTGTCGGTCGACTCGGTGGCGAGCACCTCGTCCAGCCCGGCGTCGGCGTCGTCGGCGAGTTCGATCTCGGGCGTCGGCCCGGCCACCTCGACGTCGTCCACCACGGCCTCGGCGACCTCGACCTCGTCGCGCTTGCGTCGTCCGATCCTCATGACCGCGTCCCTTCTCGACCCTGTTCGTGCATGTCGACGGGCGTCGCCGCGCCGTCGTGTCCGTCGGTGCCCGCGTCCCGTCGGGCGTCCCCTACGCCGTAGACGCCCGGGTGCCCGCCCTGGTCGTCACGGTAGCCCGACGAGCCGAAGCCGTCCTGGCCGCGGACGCTCTCCGGCAGGTCGGCGACCCGTGTGAACGTCACCCGCGGGACGGGGAGGACCACGAGCTGCGCGATCCGGTCTCCGACCTGGACGGCGTAGGGCTCGGTGGCGTCCGTGTTGAGCAGCGCCACCTTGACCTCGCCGCGGTAGCCGGAGTCGATCGTGCCGGGGGCGTTGACGATCGTGATGCCGTGCTTCGCCGCGAGCCCGCTCCGGGGCACCACGAACCCGACGTGTCCCTCGGGGAGGGCGATCGCCACACCGGTCCCCACCAGGCGCCGCTGTCCGGGCGCGAGGACGAACGCCTCGGCCGAGACGAGGTCGGCCCCGGCGTCACCGGGTTTCGCGAAGACGGGAGCGGCATCCCCGGTCCAGAGCACGTCGACTGCATCGGTCACGAGTCGAGGGTAGTGCAGACCGTGACCGATCCGTGACCTGGCTCGGAGCACGCAGCGATGCATGGTCGAATGGAGGGGTGACCGTGTACCGCGAACGACTGTGGGCGCCGCCCGCCCTGTACCTGGCGACGGCGCTCGTCGTCCCCGCGAGCCTCCTCGTGTTCCTCCCCATCAGCGTGACGGCCGGTGTCGTCGTCGCGATCGGGATGGAACTCGCCGTGCTCGTACTGCTGTGGGTCCTGGCCCCCGTCATCGAGGTGACCGAGACCGAGTTCCGTGCGGGCCGGGCACACCTGCCCCGCACCGCGGTGGGTGCCGTCGAGGGCTTCACGGGCGCAGCCGCCACGAGCCAGCGCGGCCCGCAGCTCGACGCGCGGGCGTGGACGCTCTTCCGCGGCTACGTGCACGGCGTGGTGAAGGTCGAGGTCCGCGACGACGCCGACCCCACGCCCTACTGGCTCGTGAGCGTGCGGCACCCGGATGCCGTCACCCGCGCACTCACCGGCTCCGCCGCCACCCCCGGCAGCGACCGGCGCTGACGCCTCGCCGGGGCGGCGCCAGCAGCCCGACGCAGGACCTGCCGACGCGCAGGACCTCCTGACATGCAGGACGGCCCGCATCCGACTGGATGCGGGCCGTCCTGCACTCGGCAGCGTGCGCCGGCGCTCGTCGCCCTACAGAGCGGCGCACTCCATGCACACGGGGCCGAGCTTCGTCTCGTGGTCGAGCTGCGAGCGGTGCTTCACGAGGAAGCACTCCACACACGTGAACTCGTCGACCTGCGGGGGGAGGACCACGACGTCGAGGTCGACGTCGCTGAGGTCCTGCCCGGCGAGTTCGAAACTGCCGGGGTTGTCGGAATCGTCGTCGACGACCCCCGACATCTTGTCGGGAACGCGCTCCTTGAGGGCCTCGATCGACTCCGAGTCAGAGTTGTCGTCGGTCTTCCGAGGGGCGTCGTAATCGGTGGCCATGCCCATCCATTTCTCGTATCGAGAGGGTCGTCGCCGGAATCGGCGGCGACAGTTTGCACCACGGCCCGTCCGAGTGCAAACCGGAGCGAGGGGCGGTGCGTTCTGGCCGTGCAACCCGGCGCACGTCTGCGCCATTCCCGGAGTCGACGACCTGCGCGCGGCACGCCGTGCGCCTCCCCGGAAACTGCCCGGACGGCCTGCATACTCCTCGGGTACGACGCACGACCGTACGCAGGCAGCGGAAGGCGGAACCATGCAAGACGTGAGAGTCATCGGAGTCGAATCCGGGTCGCTCCTCCTCGCGACCGACGGCGGGACCGAGTTCCGGCTGCCGGTCACGGCGTCCCTCGCGGGTCAGGTCCGGCAGGCGAACCCCGAATCCGGTCCGCAGAAGCGCGTGTCCCCGAAGGACGTGCAGGCGCGCATCCGCAGTGGCGCCGACGCCGCGGACGTGGCCGCCGCGCTCGGGGTCGAGGTCGACTACGTCCGGCGCTTCGAGGGCCCTGTCCTCGCCGAGCGCGCGTTCATCCTCGACGCCGCCCGACGCGTCGGCGTCACCCCGGTCGACGACGCGTCGCCGGACACCTTCGGCCCGGCCATCACCGCCCGGCTCGAAGCAGGCGACGCCACGGACATCGCGTGGTCCAGCTGGAAGCACGTGGAGAACGGCTGGCAGGTCCAGGTCCGGTACACCGCGGCCGAGGTCGAGCACGACGCGCAGTGGCGCTTCGACCCGAAGACCGCGACGCTCGTGCCGGACAACGGGGACGCCCACCGGCTGTCCCACACCGAGGACGAGGGCATCGCTCCCCGACTCCGCGCCGTCGAGTACGAGCGCCAGGACGAGGACGGCACCCGCTTCGACTCCGGGGCCTTCCACGTCGAGGAGCCGGCCGCCACGGACGAGACCACGGCCGCGGAACCCGCCGAGCGCGCTCCGCTCCGCCCGCCGCTCCCCCGGATCGGTACCGCCTACGTCGAGGAGCGCGCGCCGGGCAACGAGACCGCCGACCTGCTCGAGGCGCTCCGTCGTCGCCGCGGTGAGCGCGAAGCCGCCTCGTTCCCCGAGCAGCAGGACGCACCGCGCGGTCCGGCCGTCGGCGTGGTCGACATCCCCCTGCACGGCGCGGACGACTCCGACACCGCCCCGCAGCCCGAGGCCCGTCCCGCCGCCACGAGCGACGGCGACGCGCGCCAGGACCGGCGCAAGCGCAACCGCCGCGCGATGCCGAGCTGGGACGAGATCGTCTTCGGCACCCGTCCGGACGACGACACCGTCTGAGCCCGCGCCGCCGACCGACGCAAGGCCCGTCACACGTCCGTGGGGCGGGCCTCCCGTCGTCCCGTGCCCGGGTCCGGGTCCGGGTCCGCTCGGGTGCTACCGCTGCGCGAACGCCCCGGCGAGCCGGAGCGGTACGAGCAACTCGTCGTCGCTCATGGCCCCGTGCTGGCCGACCATCCGCCCCGGTTCGGTCCCGGCACGGACGTCGCGGTCGTCGTTGAAGGCCCACGAGCCACGGGCGACGAGCAGGACGTCGCCGATGCGCGGGAGCACCTCGGACGCGACCGAACCGAACCACCCGGCTGCCACCGCCTCGTCCCGGCTCGCCACGATCGCGCGCTTGCCGAGGGAGGCCCGGAAGGCCTCGACCAGGTCCGGCACGTCCGTCCCGGGGGCGACCGTCAGCTGTCGGCAGCGCGGGTCCCCGGCGACGCCGACGACGTCCGTCAGCAGGTGCGGGTCGAGCGACACGTTCGACTCCGGCGGGACGTCGAGCACGCCGTGGTCCGCCGTCACCAGGACACCCACGTCGGGTCCGACGCGTGCCGCCAGCCGGGAGACCTCGGCGTCGACCAGCTCGAGCGCCGCCGTCCACCGGTCGGACTGCCAGCCGTGCTTGTGGCCGATCGAGTCGAGTTCGGGCACGTAGAGGTAGACGAGCTGCCGACCGGAGGCGGTGGCCTCGATCGCCGCGTCGACCCGGGCGGAGACGGTGTCCGCCGACACGAAGCGCGCGCCGCCGAGCACGTTGGCGGTCATCCCGGAGGACCGGTAGCGCCCCGGGGCGACCACGACGGGCTCGACGCCGAGTCCGTCCGCCACGGTGAACAGCGTCTCGGAACGGAGCCACCCGGCGGGGACCTCGTCGTCCCACCCGCTGAGCAGGTTCATCACGCGCTGCCGGCCGGGGTCCCAGCCGCTGTAGCCGACGACGCCGTGGGTCCCGGGCGGGCGGCCCGTGGTCAGGGTCGTCAGGGCCGCGGCGGTCGTCGTCGGGAACCCGCTCCGCAGCCGCTTCTTCGTGGCCGTCAGGAAGCGTGCGTGGCCGGCCCGTGCGGCGAGGGCGTTCGCGCCGAGGCCGTCGACGAGCACGACGACCGCGGAACGGGCGGGGCGGAGGGGGATCCGGGCCTCCAGGCCGCGCGCCCGGAGCCAGTCGTCGTCGGCCGCGCCGAGTGCGACCAGGCAACTCGGCAGCACGTCGGCGAGGTTCGCGGTGTCGTCGGGGGCCGTCGGTACGCTGGTTGCCACCCCACCACTCTCCCAGAAAGGTGCCATGGCACGCACGGACGTCGTCGGACTGCCCGACGGTGAGCGCATCGAGGAGGTCGACGTCTCCGAGGAGATGCAGGGCTCCTTCCTGGAGTACGCGTACTCCGTCATCTACTCACGCGCTCTCCCGGACGCCCGCGACGGCCTGAAGCCGGTGCAGCGGCGGATCCTGTACCAGATGGCCGAGATGGGTCTCCGGCCGGACCGCGGCCACGTGAAGAGTGCCCGCGTCACCGGCGAGGTGATGGGCAAGCTGCACCCGCACGGCGACGGTGCCATCTACGACGCGCTCGTGCGCCTCGCACAACCGTTCACGATGCGCGTCCCGCTCGTCGACGGACACGGCAACTTCGGGTCCCTCGACGACGGCCCCGCCGCGGCACGGTACACCGAGGCCCGGCTCGCCGAGCCGTCGATGGCGATGACCGAGGGGCTCGGCGAGGACGTCGTCGACTTCGTGCCGAACTACGACAACCAGATCATGCAGCCGAGCGTGCTGCCGGCGGCGTTCCCGAACCTGCTCGTCAACGGCGCCTCGGGCATCGCGGTGGGCATGGCGACGAACATGGCGCCGCACAACCTCGGCGAGGTCGTCGAGGCAGCGAAGCACCTCCTCATGCACCCGCAGGCCACCCTCGACGAGCTCATGGAGTTCGTCCCGGGCCCCGACCTGCCCTCCGGCGGCACGATCGTCGGGCTCTCGGGTGTGCGGGACGCGTACGCCACGGGCCGCGGTAGCTTCCGGACGCGGGCCAAGGTCTCGGTCGAGAACCTCACCCCGCGCAAGTCCGGGCTCGTCGTCACCGAGCTGCCGTACCTGGTGGGTCCGGAACGGGTCATCGAGAAGATCAAGGACGGGGTCCAGGCGAAGAAGCTCGTCGGCATCTCCGACGTCAACGACCTGACCGACCGCAACCACGGTCTGCGGCTCGTGATCGGCATCAAGTCCGGCTTCAACCCCACGGCCGTCCTCGAGCAGCTGTACAAGCACACCCCGCTCGAGGAGAACTTCGGCATCAACAACGTCGCCCTGGTCGACGGGTCGCCGCGCACGCTCGGCCTCCGCGACCTGCTCGACGTCTACGTGCGGCACCGCCTGTCCGTGGTGACGCGGCGCTCCGAGTACCGGTTGGCCCGTCGTCGCGAACGGCTGCACCTGGTCGAGGGGTTGCTCATCGCGATCCTGGACATCGACGAGGTCATCCAGGTGATCCGGACGTCCGACGACTCCGAAGCCGCGCGCAGTCGCCTGCGGGACGTGTTCGACCTGTCGGAGGTGCAGGCCGAGTACATCCTCGAACTGCGCCTGCGACGACTCACGAAGTTCTCGCGCATGGAGCTCGAGGGCGAGCGTGACCAGCTGCTCGCCGACATCGCCGCGCTCGAGGAACTCCTGGCGTCCGATGACCGCCTGCGCAGCCAGGTCGCGACCGAGCTGAGCGAGGTGTCCGACCGGTTCGCCACGCCCCGGCGCACCCTCCTGACCGAGGCCGACGCCCCCGTCCGCGGTGGCCGGAAGGCCGCGGTCGACCCCGAGTCGCTCCAGGTCGCCGACGCTCCCTGTCGCGTGCTGCTCTCCACGACCGGGCGGCTCGTCCGCGTCGACATCCCCGCGGCCGAGTCCGGTATCGTGCACGTCCCGAAGCGGTCGAAGCACGACGCGGTCCGCTCCACGGTGGTGAGCACCGTGCGCGGGCAGGTCGGCGCCCTCACCTCGACCGGCCGTGTGCTGCGCTTCTCCCCCGTCGACGTCCCCGCCGTGCCGCCCGCGTCCGTGCGGCTCGACGCCGGCGTCCGCGTCACCGACTACCTGGGCATCCCGAAGTCCGAGATCGTCGTCGCACTCGTGTCGCTCGACGCCGCCGTGACCGAGTCGCTCGCGATCGGGACCGCGCAGGGCGTCGTGAAGCGCGTGGTGCCCGGCGCGTGGCCGGACAAGGCCGAGGTCGTCGCGATCGGGCTCAAGCCGGGCGACCGCGTCGTCGGTGCGACCCAGGCACCCGAATCGGACGACCTGGTGTTCATCACCTCGAACGCGCAGCTGCTGCGTTTCCCGTCCGCCGCCGTCCGCCCGCAGGGGTTGCCGGCCGGCGGTGTCGCCGGGGTGTCCCTGGCCGCCGGTGCGTCCGTCATCTGGTTCGGATCGGTCGCGCTGACCGAGGACTCCGTGGTCGCCACCGTGTCCACGACGTCGACCGCCCTGCCCGGGACGGACGCCGGACGGGCGAAGGTGTCCGCGCTGACCGAGTTCCCGGCGAAGGGCCGCGGGACCCAGGGGGTCCGGGCGCACGCGTTCCTGAAGGGCGAGGACGGTCTGACCGTGGCGTGGGCGGGCGTCGCTCCGCCGCACGCGGTCGGGGCGGACGGTGCTGCCCGGACGCTGCCGGACTGGCTGTCGAAGCGTGACGGCTCCGGCAGTCCGCTCGACGCCGAGGTCGTGACCATCGGTGGGAGCGCGGCGGCCGTCGACGGGACTCGCGGCGAGGCCTGAGCCTCACGCGCGCTGAGCGCACACGAGCGTCGCAGCAGGGCGCACGCCAGCGTGGCCGCACCGGGACGGACAGGAGGCGCGGGGCCGGGCCGCCCCGCGCCTCCTGTCCGGCAGGGCGCCGTCAGGCGTCGATGCGCTCGCGGTCCAGACCCTCGCCGGCGAGGATGAACTCCTTGCGCGGGGCCACGTCGTTCCCCATGAGCAGCTCGAACACCTTGGCCGCCGACTCGGCGTCCGACACGTTGACGCGTCGCAGGGTGCGGTGCGCACGGTCCATCGTGGTCTCGGCCAGCTGGTCGGCGTCCATCTCGCCCAGGCCCTTGTAGCGCTGGATCGGCTCGAGGTACTTCTTGTTCGAGCGCTCGAGCTTCTTGAGGAGCGTCGTCAGCTCCTGCTCGGAGTAGGTGTACAGCGTGTCGTTCGGCTTGCCGCGGTTGACCACGACGACCCGGTGCAACGGCGGCACGGCGGCGAACACCCGGCCCTGCTCGATCATCGGGCGCATGTACCGGAAGAAGAGCGTCAGCAGCAGCGTCCGGATGTGGGCACCGTCGACGTCGGCGTCGGACATGATGATGACCTTGCCGTAGCGGGCCTGGTCGAGCTCGAACGTGCGCCCGGACCCCGCACCGATGACCTGGATGATCGACGCGCACTCGGCGTTGGAGAGCATGTCCGACACCGACGCCTTCTGGACGTTGAGGATCTTCCCGCGGATGGGCAGGAGCGCCTGGTACTCGCTGTTGCGGGCGAGCTTCGCGGTACCGAGTGCCGAGTCGCCCTCGACGATGAACAGCTCGGTCCCGTCGACGTCGTTCGAGCGGCAGTCGGCGAGCTTCGTCGGGAGCGACGAGTTCTCGAGCGCGTTCTTGCGGCGCTGCGTCTCCTTGTGCGCCCGGGCGGAGATGCGCGTCTTCATCTCGGCGACGACCTTCTCGAGCACGACCGCGGCCTGCGCCTTCTCGGTGCGCTGCGTCGAGGTGAGGATCTCCGTCATGCGCTTGGCCACCACGGAGTCGACGATCCGGCGGACGGCCGGCGTGCCGAGGATCTCCTTCGTCTGGCCCTCGAACTGCGGCTCGGGCAGCCGGACGGTCAGCACAGCGGTGAGGCCCGCGAGCACGTCGTCCTTCTCGAGCTTGTCCTGCCCGACCTTGAGCTTGCGCGCGTTCGCCTCGACCTGGGCACGGACGGCCTTGACCAGACCGGACTCGAACCCGGCCTGGTGCGTGCCGCCCTTCGGGGTGGCGATGATGTTCACGAAGCTCCGGAACACCGTCTCGTACCCGTCGCCCCACCGCAGGGCGACGTCGACCTCGCACGTGCGCTCGACCTCGGTGGACACCATGTGGCCTTTGTCGTCGAGCATCGGCACGGTCTCCTTGAACGTGCCGGAGCCCTGGATGCGCCAGACGTCGGTCTTCGCCCCGTCGACGGCGAGGTGCTCGACGAACTCGCCGATCCCGCCCTCGTAGCGGAAGCGCTCGACGACCGGCCCCTGCTCGACCGCCAGGGCCGGCGCGGTGTCGGTCGCGGGCCCGTCCGTCCCGGTCCCGTCGTCCGTCGTGCCGGACGCCCCGGCGCCGGCAGTCGACGCCGCCAGGGCCGCACGCTGGGCGGCCGCCGCGATCGACGCCGGGCGAGCGTCGGTGATGGTGAGCCCGAGTCCCGGCACGAGGAACGCGGTCTGCCGCGCGCGGTTGACGAGGTCCCCGGTGCTGAAGGCCGCGTCCTTCGTGAAGATCTGTCGGTCCGCCCAGTAGCGCACCCGCGTCCCGGTCACGCCCTTCTTCACCTTGCCGACCACCCGCAGTTCGCTCCCCGAGGTGAAGGGTGCGAACGGGGCGTCCGGCCCGATGCCCCGGGAGTCGTCGAACACGCCCGGCTCGCCCCGGTGGAACGACATGGCGTACGTCTTGCCGCCGCGGTCCACCTGCACGTCGAGTCGTTCGGACAGCGCGTTGACGACCGAGGCGCCGACGCCGTGGAGGCCGCCCGAGGCCGCGTACGACCCGGAGCCGAACTTGCCGCCGGCGTGCAGCTTCGTGAACACGACCTCGACCCCGGTCAGCCCCGTCTTCGGCTCGACGTCCACCGGGATGCCGCGCGCGACGTCCGACACCTCGACCGACCCGTCGGCGTGCAGGGTCACCCCGATCTCGTCCCCGTGTCCGGCCAGGGCCTCGTCGACGGAGTTGTCGATGACCTCCCACAGGCAGTGCATGAGCCCACGGGAGTCCGTCGAGCCGATGTACATGCCGGGACGCTTCCGGACCGCCTCGAGTCCTTCGAGGACGGAGAGATGCCGTGCGGAGTAGTCGGAGCTCACGTGATCAGGGTACCGAGCCGCACCGACACCAGCGGGCCGCACGAGCGGTGTGCCTCGGCGAGGGGACAAGCGCTCCGCGCTCAGCGAACGAGCCGGTCAGGATGCACGGCATCCAGGCGGGACGTGTTGGAATGGGTGCATTCACCGCACCGTACTGCGATCCGTGAGGAGCACAGCAATGACCCAGACCGTGCAGGACCTCTCCGTCGACGAACTCAACGACAACCACCAGCTCACCGCGGCCGACCGCTGCGACAGCTGCGGTGCGCAGGCGTACATCCGCGCCACCATGGCCAGTGGTGAACTCCTGTTCTGCGCCCACCACGGCGCCGAGTTCAAGGACAAGCTGGCAGCCACCGCCCTCGAGTGGCACGACGAGTCCTCGCGACTCCACGAGTCCAAGTAGGCGGCACCGCCGCGACGCACCGGAGGCCCGGTGCCGGTCCACGAGACCGGCACCGGGCCTCCGGTGCGTCGTCCTGTCGTACGGACGCTGCCTGTCGTACAGGCGCTGCCTGTCGTACGGGCGCTGCCCGTCGGCGGGATCAGGTGATGCGCTTGAACGCCTTGTCGACGTAGCGGTCGACCGTGGCACGGGCTTCGCGGGCGTACCGGTCGATCGTCGCGGTGCGCTCGGCGTCCGGTGCGTACGTCCGTCCGAGGCGGGCGGTCGCCGCGGCGAGGACCGCATCCGTGAGCTGCGGGTTGAGCGGCAGGATCGGCCCCTGGGTGTGGGTGCCGAACGACGTGCCGGCGATCGCGCCCTCGACCGGTGCACCGGCCTGGTTGCCGCCACCGGACACGACGTCCGCGAACGGTTCGACGCCGTCGGCCAGCTCGATGCGCGCGGCGTGGTCCTCGAAGCCCGCGAGGCGCGTGGAGGCGCCGGGGAGTAGCGGGTACCGGGTCTCGAGCACGAAGTAGTTGACCCGGCGCTCGGCACCGCGGACGGCGCGGGCGTCGAACACCCCGAACCCGTCGACCGGGGCGCCCTCGGTCGGGACGACCTGGTTCGTCGCGAGGTCGAACCCGCCGCCGACCGCGACGACCGGCACACCGGCGGCGGCGAAGTCGCGCAGCGGCGTACCGACGCGGGCGACGTCGGTACCGAGCGACCGCATCGCGCTGAGCGGTCCGTTCCCGACCAGCACGACGTCCGCGGACGCGGGGAGCGTCTCGCCCGGGGCGTACTCCACGACCTCGGTGTCGATGTCGGCCGCAGCGGCGCGACGGACGAGGGCCGCGACGTTGCCGCGGTCCCCGGAGACCCCCATCTGGCGCGGGTACACGTGCAGGATGGTCAGGCGATCGGCCGTCATGCGGTCTTCTCCAGGTCCGGGTGGCCGAGGGCCTTCCGGGCGATCATCATGATCTCGTAGTTGACGATGAAGTTCTTCGTGCCGGTCGTCGTCGCCCCGAGGCCCTGCATGTGCCGGATCGCGGACTCGACGTCGGGTTCGACGCGGCCGATGCGGACGCCGGCGTGCTCGAGGGCGATCGCGATCTGCCAGGCCTTGTCACCCGACACGACGTCCACGTGGTCGAGCTTCGAGAAGTCGATGTCGTAGATCCACGAGATGTCCGGGGTGCCCTCGTCGATCGCCATGAGCACCTGTTCCGGGTGCGCGGGCAGCGCGTCCAGGTTCAGCTGCAGACTCGCGGCGTTCTTGAACATCGTGAACTCAGCGGACTCACCCGCGATCGGCAGACGCTCACCACGTCCGTACGCCGGCTTCATCCGCTGGAACGCCTTCGTCACGGCGTCGGCACGGAACTGCGCGCCGAGCGCGGCACTCGCGGTCGCGGTCGCCGCCGCGGCGTCGACGGCGTAGTGCAGGCCGCGAGCCGGCAGGCGCACCGGCACCTCGTCGCCGTCGAAGGCGATGGTCGCGCCGTCGCCGGTGAACACGACGACCTCGGCGTCGGCCGTCGTCTGGGCACGGTCCGTCCCGGCGACGAAGTCGTCGGCGTTCTGCAGGCCGTTCGGCGCAGCGGCCACGACCTCGGAGCTCGCACCGAAGCGGAGCACGCGCTGACCGTCGACGGGCGTGTAGGCGTCCAGGAACTGGTCGTCGTGGTTCGTGATGACGTTCGCGGACGACAGCGCCGCGGTGTCGAGCATCATCGTGGCGACGCGCTCGGTCTCGAAGAACCGGTAGAGCTGGTCGACCTGGACGTTGAGCATCGTCACCGTCGACGGCGACAGGATGCCCGCCAGTTCGACGGCGAAGGCCTCGTCCACCTCGAGGATGCCGATGTCCGCCTTGAGCTTGCCGGTCAGCGACACCTCGGACAGGAGCGCGGACGCGATCCCCTGCGGCAGGTTCGCCCCGGACGGGTTCGTGAAGACCCGGAGCCCGTGCGCACGCACGATCTCCGAGATCATGTGCGTCGTCGTCGACTTGCCGTTCGACCCGAGGACGAACACGACGCCGTTCGGGAACTGCCGCGTGACGTGCTGCAGGAAGTCCGGCACGAGCTTGAGGACGACGTAGCCCGGGTAGGCGGATCCGCCGCCCCGCGCACGAGCGAGGGCACGGAGGATCCGCCCGACCAGGATCGGGATCGCGAAACGCACGGGCGGCCTACTCGAGGTAGTCGCGGAGCGACTGCGACCGGGACGGGTGGCGGAGCTTCGCCATCGTCTTCGACTCGATCTGACGGATCCGCTCGCGCGTGACCCCGAACGTGTCGCCGATCTGGTCGAGGGTCTTCGGCTGGCCGTCACCGAGGCCGAAGCGCATCCGGATCACGCCGGCCTCGCGCTCGGACAGGGAGTCGAGCAGGCTCTCGAGCTGCTTCTGCAGCATGGTGAAGCCCACCGCGTCGGCCGGGACGACCGCCTCGGTGTCCTCGATGAGGTCACCGAACTCCGAGTCACCGTCCTCGCCGAGCGGCGTGTGCAGCGAGATCGGCTCGCGGCCGTACTTCTGCACCTCGACGACCTTCTCGGGCGTCATGTCGAGCTCGCGGGCGAGCTCTTCCGGCGTGGGCTCGCGGCCGAGGTCCTGCAGCATCTGCCGCTGCACCCGGGCGAGCTTGTTGATGACCTCGACCATGTGCACCGGGATGCGGATGGTGCGGGCCTGGTCGGCCATGGCACGGGTGATGGCCTGACGGATCCACCACGTCGCGTAGGTCGAGAACTTGAAGCCCTTCGTGTAGTCGAACTTCTCGACCGCACGGATCAGGCCCAGGTTGCCCTCCTGGATGAGGTCGAGGAACTGCATGCCGCGGCCCGTGTAGCGCTTCGCGAGCGAGACGACGAGACGGAGGTTCGCACCGAGCAGGTGCGACTTGGCACGCTGACCGTCACGCGCGACCCAGCGGAGTTCGCGCTCCTCGGGCTTCGAGAGCCCGGTCGAGTGCTGCAGCTTGTCCTCGGCGAACAGGCCGGCCTCGATGCGCATCGCGAGCTCGACCTCCTGCTCGGCGTTCAGCAGCGCGACCTTGCCGATCTGCTTGAGGTAGTCCTTCACCGGGTCCGCGGTGGCACCCGTGATGGTCGTCGAGTAGACCGGCGCCTCGTCGTCGTCGGTCTGCGAGATGACGAGCGCACCCGCGGCGACCGCGGCGGCTTCGGTCGAGGGCTTCGCAGCCGACTCGTCCTCGGCGTCCTCGGCGACCTCGTCGGTGGTGTCGGTCGTGTCCTCCACGACCTCCACCGGGGCGTCGTCCTCGCCGTCGCCGTCCTCGTCGTCGGCGGCGGCGGCCGTGGCCTTCTTGCCCGCGGCCTTCTTCGGGGCCGCCTTCTTCGGGGCGGCCTTCTTGGCGGCGGTGGTGGTCCTGGTGGCGCGCTTCTTCGGCGCGACCGTGCCCTCCGTCTCCGTGGCGTCTTCCGCCACGACGCCGTCGGGCGTGGTGTCCTTCGTGGGATCGACCGTCGTGCTCCGGGCAGCCATGCGATCACCTTCCTCGTCGTGCCACGTTCCTGGGGTCGTGGCCTTCCCTCGCCGCCCAGGGCCACCGCCGCGGTCCCCCACGTCGTCTGGTCCTACCGTTCCGGGCAGCACTAGGACCCATGTCAAGTCCCCCGACGTCGGACGCGGGGAACCCGAAAGGGTCCGTGGTCATTATTGCACGCGCTGTTTCCGCAGGCGTGCAACGAGTGCAACCCACAGCGGTCCCACCCGTATTCCGTCCTCGGCGTGCAGACGGGCGCGGGTCCGGCGACGGGCGGACAGGAGCATCACGACGCCGAACCCGACGACGACGTACTGCACCGTCATCGCGACGCGGAAGTTCTGCCACGCGAACGTGTCGGTGCCGGAGGCCGAGGCGAGGACGTCGAGCAGCGTCCCGATGGCGAACATCATCACGAAGGCCGCCAGGAACCCGCCGACGTTCACGACGCCGTTCGCCGATCCGAGCGACCCCACGGGGTTGAACGATCGCGCGAAGTCGAACCCGATCAACGAACCCGGTCCCCCGACGCCCATCGCCACGACGAGCAGGACGAGCAACCACGTCGGCGGCTGCCCCGGCCAGAGCAGCACCGCGGTCCACACGACGCCCAAGGCTGTGACGATCCCGAGCACCAGGTTCGACCGGCGCATCGGGAAGCGCGCGCACAGGAGTCCCAGGACGGGTCCCGCGACGAAGCCGACCACCACGATGACCGTCAGGAAGCTCGCCGCCTCGGTCGGTGAGTACCCGAGCCCCCGCAGCATCGGGACGCCCCACAGCAGGCTGAACACGGTTCCCGAGGACTGCGTCACGTAGTGCGACCAGAACCCGAGTTGCGTGCCCGGCCGACGGAGGGCGTGCCCGAAGGTGCTGAACGCGGCACCCCACGAGTGCGGGATCGGGATCGTGTCCGTGCGCACGGCGACCGGCCCCGCGCGGACGAAGACCACCGCCAGGACCAGTCCGACGGCGCTGGTGGCGGCTGCGACGCCGAACGCGGCGTCCCACCCGACCGAGTGCAGGAGCAGGGCGAACGGGAACGCGGAGACGATCTGGCCGATCTGGCCGAGGTTGCCCGTCCACTGCGAGATCTGCGGCAGCAGCGTCCCGCTGAACCACATCGGCAGCAGTCGCATCACCGAGATGAACGTCATCGCGTCGCCCGCTCCGACGAGCACGCGCCCGATGACGGCCGGGCCGATGGTCGGTGACACCGCGACCACGGCCTGCCCGACCGTGAGCAGCACCGCCCCGAGGAGCACCAGGCGGCGCGGACCGACGCGGTCGAGCGCGATCCCGACGGGGATCTGCAGTCCGGCGTAGACGGCGATCTGCACGACCGCGAGCGTCGACAGCACGGCGGCCGACACGGCGAAGCGGTCCTGCGCGTCGACCCCGGAGACCCCGAGGGACGACCGCTGCACGACCGCGAGGACGTACGCCAGGACGGCGACGCCCCAGACGACGAAGGCGCGGCGGGAGTTCACCCGACCAGGCTAGCCACCACGCGGGCACCGTCCGCGCGGGCCAACCGTGACCCCGGGCCGACGTCAGTCGTCGTCGGCGGTGCGACGGTCCGCGAGGAACCGTTCGAGTTCCGCGGCGATCGCGTCCGCCGTCGGCACCTCACCGTCGGCGCCGGTCAGCGGGGACGCCACCGGGTTGCCCTCCATGTAGGTGTCGTGGCGCTGCTCGAGCGCGCCGACCAGGCGCTGGAGTTCGGCGTTGCCGGCGACCTGCTCGTCGACCCGGGACAGGAACTCCCGACCCTCCTCGCGGAGGGCGTCGGTCGGGAAGATGAGCCCGGTCGCGGCCGAGATCCCGGACAGGGCGGCGACGGCCGCGTCGGGGTACTCGGTGTCCGCCAGGTAGTGCGGGACGAGCAGGACGAGCCCGGTCACCTGCTGCCCGAGCTCGGCGAGGCGGTGTTCGACCAGGTGCAGGACGTTCGCCGGCGCCTGCGTCTCGGGCTTCCAGACGCTCATCGACTCGACCAGGTCCGCGCGCGTGCCGGACACGGTGGTGCCGATCGTCCGGGTGTGCGGCACCGGCATCGGGATCGCCTGCACCCAGGTGGTGTCGGCGACCTGCAGGTCCTCCGCGAGGTCGACGACGGCGCGGACGAAGCGGTTCCACTGGAAGTCGGGTTCGTAGCCCGACAGGAAGAGGAACTGCTGGCCCAGCTCGTCGCGCACGAGGTGCAGGGTGAGCCGGGGCGGCTCCACGGCGGTGATGTGGTCGTGCTCGAACGTGATCACCGGGCGGCGGGCGCGCCAGTCGAGCAGGACGTCCGGGTCGAACTCGGCCACGAGCTGCGACTCGAGGGAGCCGGTGATCGACGTCGTGATCTGTGCCACCGCCGAGCCCGCGTCCGCGAAGCCCGTGAGGGCGGCGACGAGGTGCAGCCCGGCGGGCACCGTCGGGGCGGACTCGTCGAGCGTGTAGAGGTCCTCGGGGTGGTTCACCCGGCCAATGCTAGGCGGGCCCGCCGACGCGGCCCGGACCGCCGCCCACGCCGACAGCGAACAGGCCGTCAGAGCACCGTCAGTAGGCTGGTGTGATGGTCCGACCGACGCTCTCCACCACTTCCTCCTCCCCCGCCTCCGTCGACGCCGACGTCCTCGTCGTGGGTGTCCGCCCCGGCACCGACGGCGGCCCCGCCACCCTCGCACCGACCGCCGTCGGCCCCGTCCCCGGCCTCGAACAGCTCGACCTGGAGGCCGTGGGCGCCACCGGCGCGAAGGACCAGCTCGTCCGCATCCCCGGTGGTGCCGCCGCCGGGATCGCCGCCGCCGGCGTCGCCCTCGTCGGGCTCGGGAGTGCGACCGGCACCGCCGCCGTCCGCTCCGCCGCGGGCAGCGCCGTCCGGCAGCTCCCGCACGTCGGCTCGATCGCCCTCGCGCTGCCCACCGAGGACGACGACGCCGTCGCCGCCGCGCTCGAGGGCGCGGCCCTCGGCTCGTACGCCTTCACCCGGCACAAGGGCACCGGCACCACCGGTCCGGTCCGCGGTGACCAGCGCATCACGGTCCTCGCCCCCGCATCGGTGGACGCCGACGCGACCGTGCGTCCGGCCGTCGTGGCCGAGGCGGCATCGCTCGTACGCGACCTCGTGAACACCGCCGCCGGCGACCTCGGTCCGTCGGACGTCGCCGACGTCGCGGCCGCGGTCGCCGAGGGGCTGCCCCTCACGGTCGAGGTCCTCGACGAGACGGAGCTCGAGCAGCAGGGCTTCGGCGGCATCGCCGGGGTCGGTCAGGGCTCGGTGCGGCCGCCGCGACTCGTCGTCGTCCGGTACGAGCCGGCCGGTGCGGCGAAGCACCTCGCGCTCGTGGGCAAGGGCATCACGTTCGACACCGGCGGCCTCTCGCTGAAGCCCGCCGCGTCGATGCTCGGCATGAAGACCGACATGACCGGCGCGGCGACCGTGCTCGCCGCGACGGTCGCCGCGGCACGCCTGGGTCTCGACACGAAGATCACGGCCTGGCTCTGCCTCGCCGAGAACATGCCGTCCGGGTCGGCGATCCGCCCCGGCGACGTCCTCACCCTCAAGAACGGGAAGACCGTGGAGGTCACCAACACCGACGCCGAAGGACGCCTCGTCCTCGGTGACGGGATCGCGGCGGCCTCGCTCGAGCAGCCCGACGCGATCGTCGACGTCGCGACGCTCACCGGCGCGCAGATGGTCGCCCTCGGCGACCGGACGACCGGTCTCATGGGCAGCGACGCGTTCGTCGCGCAGGTCCGCGCGGTCGCCGACGCCGTCGCCGAACCGGTCTGGCCGATGCCGATGCCGGAGGAGCTCGACGGCCGGCTCGCGAGCGACGTCGCCGACATGGTCAACGCCACCGTCGGCCAGACCGCGGGCGGCATGCTCCTCGCCGCCAAGTTCCTCGAGCGCTTCGTCGGCACGACCGCCGACGGCGCGACCATCCCGTGGGCGCACCTCGACATCGCCGGCCCGTCCGAGAACCGCGGTGCCGGGTACGGCTGGCTCGGCAAGGGCGCGACCGGTGTGATGGTCCGGACCCTGGTCGCACTCGCAGAAGACCTGCAGGGCAAGTAGTAGGTTTGGTTCCGGCGGGGCCGCCGCGTCAGCGTGCTCCCCGCCGGAACTGACGGGACGGGACCGGTACAGACGGTCCGACCGCCGGACGCCGCCGCGCGGTGTCCACCGGGACGGCGTCCAAGAGACACCAAGCCGCCCCTGACACGCACGAGGGAGTTGCACCAGGTGACGGAACAGACTTACGACGTCGTGGTCCTCGGTGGCGGCAGCGGCGGCTACGCCGCAGCGCTCCGGGCCGCCGAGCTCGGCATGAGCGTCGCGCTCATCGAGGGAGACAAGCTCGGAGGGACGTGTCTGCACCGCGGCTGCATCCCGACGAAGGCACTGCTGCACTCGGCCGAGATCGCCGACGGTACCCGTGACGCGGAGAAGTACGGTGTCATCGCCGAGTTCACCGGCGTCGACGTGCCGAAGGTCATCGAGTACCAGCAGGGCGTCATCAACTCGAAGTACAAGGGCCTGCAGGGGCTCATCAAGGCCCGCGGCATCACCGTCGTCGAGGGGTGGGGCCGGCTGACCTCGCAGAACACGGTGCAGGTCGGCGACCAGACGGTCACCGGTCGCAACGTCGTCCTCGCCACCGGCTCCTACTCGAAGTCGCTGCCGGGCCTCGAGATCGGCGGCCGGGTCATCACCTCCGAGACCGCGCTCCGCATGGACTACGTCCCGAACAAGGTCGTCATCCTGGGTGGCGGCGTGATCGGTGTCGAGTTCGCCAGCGTGTGGAAGTCGTTCGGCGCCGAGGTCACGATCGTCGAGGGCCTGCCGCACCTCATCCCCGCCGAGGACGAGTCGATGTCCAAGCAGCTCGAACGCGCGTTCCGCAAGCGCGGCATCGAGTTCTCGCTCGGCGTCCGGTTCGACCACGTCGACCAGCACGAGAACGGCGTCGTCGTCACGCTCGAGAACGGCGCGACCTACGAGGGCGACGTCCTCCTGGTCGCCGTCGGCCGTGGCCCGGTCACGCAGAACGTCGGCTACGACGAGGTCGGCGTGGCCATGGAGCGCGGGTTCGTCACGACGAACGAGCGCCTCCTCACAAACCTGCCGAACGTCTACGCCGTCGGCGACATCGTCCCGGGCCTGCAGCTCGCTCACCGCGGCTTCCAGCAGGGCATCTTCGTCGCCGAGGAGATCGCCGGTCTCAACCCGGTCGTCATCTCCGACACGAACATCCCGAAGGTCACCTACTCCGACCCCGAGGTCGCCTCGGTCGGGCTCTCCCAGGCGAAGGCCGAGGAGCAGTACGGCGCCGACAAGGTCGACACCTACGAGTACAACCTCGCCGGCAACGGCCGCAGCCACATCATCGGTACGGCCGGTGCGGTGAAGGTCGTCCGCGTCATCGACGGCCCGGTCGTCGGCGTCAGCATGATCGGCGCGCGCGTCGGCGAGCTCATCGGTGAAGCCCAGCTCGCCGTGAACTGGGAAGCGCACCCGGAGGACGTCGCTCCCCTCGTGCACGCCCACCCCACGCAGAACGAAGCCCTCGGCGAGGCCTTCCTGCACCTCGCGGGCAAGCCGCTGCACGCGCTGTGATCGACACGCACGTGCGCACGACGAACACCACAACCACGAACCACGCCTGCGAAGAGGAGTCCACCCGATGAGCGAATCCGTCAACCTCCCGGCGCTCGGGGAGAGCGTCACCGAGGGTACGGTCACCCGATGGCTGAAGAACGTCGGTGACCGGATCGAGGTCGACGAGCCGCTGCTCGAGGTCTCCACCGACAAGGTCGACACCGAGATCCCGTCGCCGGTCGCCGGAGTCATCGAGGAGATCCTCGTCCAGGAGGACGAGACCGTCGAGGTCGGCACCCCGCTCGTGAAGATCGGTGACGGTTCCGGTGGTGGCGACTCCTCCGACCAGGGCGGTTCCGAGTCCACCGACGACGCGACCGAGGCGGTTGCACAGGAGTCCGAGCCGGAGACTGCGCCGAGCACGGAGCAGGACACCGAGGCCAAGGCCCCGGAGCCCACCGAGCCCGAGCCCGCACCGGCCGGTCAGACGCAGCCCGCGGCCCCGCAGGCTCCGTCCGCGCCGCCGGCGGCCTCGCCCGTGCCGCAGGCCGCTCCGGTCCCGCCGCCCGCCGCCGCCCCGCCGGCCGCGGTCCCCGCTCCGGCGAAGGCAGCCCCGGCTCCCGCGGCCGTCCCCGCCCCGGCCGCCCCGGCGTCGACGCCCTCGGCCGAGGTCCCGAACCCCACCACCAACGGTGCGGCATCCGGGTACGTCACCCCGCTCGTCCGCAAGCTCGCGAACGAGCAGGGCGTCGACCTGTCGACCGTCGCCGGCACCGGTGTCGGTGGCCGCATCCGCAAGGAGGACGTGCTCGCCGCGGCCTCGGCAGCGGCGGCCGCCCCGGCAGCGTCGGCGTCGACCAGCGCTCCGGCCCAGTCCGATCCCTTCGTCGCCGAGGTCTCGCCGCTGCGTGGGACGCGGGAGAAGATGACCCGCCTGCGCAAGGTCGTGGCCGAGCGGGCCGTGCAGTCGATGACCTCGACCGCGCAGCTCACCAGTGTCGTCGAGGTCGACGTGACGAAGGTCGCGCAGTTCCGTGACGCGCACAAGGCCGAGTTCCTCGAGAAGACCGGTTCGAAGCTCTCCTTCATGCCGTTCTTCGCCCTCGCGGCCTCGGAGGCGCTCAAGGCGCACCCGAAGATCAACTCGACCGTCGACGGCGAGGAGATCGTCTACCCGGAGACCGAGAACGTCTCGATCGCGGTCGACACCGAGCGCGGACTGCTCACCCCGGTCATCAAGGACGCGGCGTCGCTCGACCTCGCGCAGTTCTCGACGGCGATCGCGGACCTCGCGGAGCGCACGCGCAACAACCAGCTCAAGCCGGACGAGCTCGCCGGCGGCACGTTCACGCTGACCAACACCGGTTCGCGCGGCGCGCTGTTCGACACCCCGGTCGTCTTCCTGCCGCAGTCGGCGATCCTCGGCACGGGCATCGTGACGAAGCGTCCGGCCGTGGTGAAGGTCGACGGCCAGGAGGCCATCGCGATCCGTTCGTTCGTCTACCTGGCGCTCTCCTACGACCACCGGATCATCGACGGCGCGGACGCGTCCCGGTACCTGGTGGCCGTGAAGAACCGCCTCGAAGAGGGCAACTTCGCTCCGAACCTCGGGTACTGACCACCCAGGTCGGACGGACACCACGCCGACGGCCCCGTCTCCCACCCGGGAGGCGGGGCCGTTCCGCGTCCCCGGCCCGGTCATCGGCCCCGACCCTGCGTGACGGCGACGACGAGACCCGCCACGACCACCAGCACGGTCACGACCGCACGGACACCGACCCGTCGGCCGGCGAGCGGCACGCCCGATGTCAGGACGTCCCGACACGCCACGAGCAGGCGGCCGACCGGCAGCGTTCCCTGCGTTCCCGGACGCCCGCCCGTCGCCGTGCCGTGGCGGTCTGCGGTCTCGAAGGCGTAGGGCAGCGGCGGCGGGTCCCACCGCACGGGACGCGGTGGTGCCGCCGCCCGGACCGCGCGGTCGAGCTCCACGAGGGCCGCGCCGCCGTGCGTCCGCGCCAGGGAGCACCGTTCGTCGATCCCGTCCGCACCCGGGCCCGCGATCCCGGCGTCCCGGGCGTCGACACGGTCCCAGACGGCACGGACCGCGAGCACGAGCGCCTCGACCCCGGGGAGTGACCCCGCGGGCTGCTGCCCGTCCGCGCCCGGAGGGCGGTCGACGAGCACGACCGCGCCCGCGTCGTCGACGACGACGTCCTCCACGCGGGCGGAGCCGAGCAGCAGCGCGCCGGCGTCCGCCAGCAGCGCGACCTCGAGCAGCGGGAGCGTGAGCGTCACGGCGACGCCCGGTGTCGGCGACCCGATGCGGTCCAGTGCCGTCGGCAGCGCCAGCCCGGACGGTCCGGCCGTCCGCACGACGAGCGCCCCGGTCTCGTCACGACCCACCTGCGCGACGGCGACGAGGTGGTCGTGCGCCAGGCAACTGCGGTCCGCGACCCACTCCCAGAAGGCGTCCGAGGGCGTCGCGGTCCGCCAACAGCGGTCGGTCGGTTGTTCCAGGTCCACGGTGACCAGCGTGCCGGCGGTGAGGCGGGCCTCCCGTCCGCGACCAGGACCGGTGGACACGTCCCGTTCGCCCACAGCCTGAGGGCGGGCGGTCTCCGATCCGCGTGCCAGGCCGTATCCTTGACGGCATGGCACGCAGCAGTTCCTCAAGCACCCCGGCGAAGGAGCCCGGTCGTCTCAAGCAGATGTACCAGGTCTTCACCATGACGCGCCGGGCCGACCCGTCGTCCGTCTGGTGGTTCGCCCTCGCGTTCCTCGGTCCGGTCGTGGCGGGCGTCCTGTTGGCGCTGCTCCTGCCGGGTCAGAACTGGCTCGCGATCGTCCTCTGGATCCTCGCCGGCGTCCTGCTCGGCGTGCTGCTGTTCCTCATCGTGCTCGGGCGTCTGGCCGAGCGGGCCGCGTACTCGCAGATCGAGGGGCAGCCCGGTGCCGTCGGCGCCGTGCTGACGAACTCGCTGCGGCGTCAGTGGCGGTCGAGCGAGATGCCGGTCGCCGTCCACGGTCGCTCGCAGGCTGCGGTCTACCGCGCGGTCGGGACGCCGGGCGTCATCCTCATCACCGAGGGTCAGGTCGGCAACCTCACGCGCCAGGTCGAGGAGGAGCGCCGCAAGGTGGCCCGCATCGTCCCGAACGTGCCGATCCACGTCGTCAACGTCGGCGACGGTGACGGCCAGGTCACGCTGCACAAGCTGCCGAAGGCCATGAACAAGCACAAGAAGGCCCTGAACCGGAACGAGGTGCTGGCGGTGTCGAACCGACTCGACTCGCTGACGCACGGTCCTGCCGCGTCCGTCCCGAAGGGCATCGACCCCACGCGTGTCCGAGCGGGTCGCCCGCGCTGACCGTCACCGCCGCGTCCCGATGCCCCCGGCCGTCCTGGTCGGGGGCATCGTCGTCCTCCGGCATCGGCCGGCCCGGACGGCACTGGCCGGCCCGGACGGCACCGGCCGGCTCGGACGGCACCGGCGGACGAGGACCCGCGTCGTCAGCGGCGGACGAGCACCGTACCGGCAGCGCCGTCGTGGAGCGGACGGCCGTCCTTCGCGTGGATGAGCGCCGGGACGACGATGCACAGCAGCACGGTGCGGACCGCCGGGCGCCAGACACCGACGTAGCCTCCGCGGATCGGCACCACGCGCAGCCCGACACAGAGGTGCCCGAACGACCCCGACGCGAGCGCGATGAACAGGACCTGCAGCACGGCGAAGATGCCCAGCGTGATGAAGTTGCCCGCCGCGCCGTACGTGCCGATGACGAGGGAGACGAGCGAGGCCAACGCCCAGTCGATCACCAGCCCGAGGAACCGTCGGCCGAAGCCGCCCATGCTCCGCGGGCCCGACTCCGGCAGCCCCAGGACCTTGCCCGGCCACTCGGTCCGACCGGAGCCGGCTGCGGGCGGGGTGGACGGAGTGGAGCGGGCCATGTCCCCAGCGTAGGCGGTCGCCGGGTGCGTAACACGCTGGAAACAACGCAGTCACGTCCGGGAAACCCGGTGTCTCTAGCCTCGTCGGAGGGTGCCTCCTGGTTCCCTCGACACCACCCAACGCCACAGGAGACCGACTCGCATGTTCAGTGATTCCTCCGAGGTGCTCGCGTTCATCAAGGACACGGACGTCAAGTTCCTCGACATCCGGTTCACGGACCTCCCCGGGGTCCAGCAGCACTTCAACATCCCCGCATCAACGGTCGACGAGGACTTCTTCGCCGTCGGTCAGCTCTTCGACGGCTCCTCGATCCGCGGCTTCGCGTCGATCCACGAGTCGGACATGCAGCTCATCCCCGACGTGACGACCGCCTACGTGGACCCGTTCCGCGCGGAGCGCACGCTGATCATGGTGTTCGACATCTACAACCCGCGCAACGGCGAGATCTACGGCCGTGACCCGCGCCAGGTCGCCAAGAAGGCCGAGAAGTACCTCGCTTCGACCGGCATCGCGGACACGGCGTTCTTCGCCCCCGAGGCCGAGTTCTACATCTTCGACGACGTCCGCTACTCGGTCACGCAGAACGAGTCGTTCTTCTCCGTCGACTCGGAAGAGGGCGCGTGGAACACCGGCCGCGAGGAAGAGGGCGGCAACCTCGCCAACAAGACCCCGTACAAGGGCGGCTACTTCCCCGTCTCGCCGGTCGACAAGACGGCGGACCTGCGCGACGACATCTCGCTGAAGCTCATCGACGCCGGCCTCGAGCTCGAGCGCGCGCACCACGAGGTGGGCACCGGCGGCCAGCAGGAGATCAACTACAAGTTCGACACGCTGGTCCACGCCGCGGACGACATCCTCAAGTTCAAGTACATCGTCAAGAACACGGCCGAGCAGTGGGGCAAGGTCGCCACGTTCATGCCGAAGCCCCTCTTCGGTGACAACGGTTCGGGCATGCACACCCACCAGTCGCTCTGGTCGGACGGCACCCCCCTGTTCTACGACGAGAACGGCTACGGCGGCCTGTCCGACGTCGCGCGCTGGTACATCGGCGGCATCCTGCGGCACGCCCCGGCCCTGCTCGCCTTCACGAACCCGACGGTGAACTCGTACCACCGCCTGGTCCCGGGCTTCGAGGCCCCCGTCAACCTCGTCTACTCGGCGGGCAACCGTTCGGCTGCGATCCGCATCCCGATCACGGGCACGAACCCGAAGGCCAAGCGCATCGAGTTCCGCGCGCCCGACGCGTCCGGCAACCCGTACCTCGCCTTCGCCGCGCAGCTCATGGCCGGCCTCGACGGCATCCAGAACCGCATCGAGCCGCACGAGCCGGTCGACAAGGACCTCTACGAGCTGCCGCCCGAGGAAGCCAAGAACATCCCCCAGGTCCCGGCCGGCCTGTCGCAGGCGCTCGACGCGCTCGAGGCGGACCACGAGTTCCTCACGAAGGGCAACGTCTTCACCGAGGACCTCATCCAGACCTGGATCGACTACAAGCGTGAGAAGGAGATCCTCCCCCTCGCGCAGCGTCCCCACCCGTTCGAGTACGAGCTGTACTTCGGCGTCTGAGTTCCGCACACGAGGAAGGGCCCCGCACCGTCAGGTGTGGGGCCCTTCCTCGCGTGCGCGTCCGCAGAGCAGGGAGCCGTCCCTGCGCGGCGGGACCGCCGTGCGCGTCCGCCTGGAGGCGCGGTGGCGGCCCTGCGGACCGGCACCGGGCCGCGCACCGCTCCGCACCGCACCGCACCGCACCACGGCAGACGAGAGCGGGGCCCGCGCCGTCGCCGGCACGGGCCCCGCTCGACCGCGGTCTGTTCAGCGCGCGGTCACCAGCGCGTCCGTCACACCGGCCGCGACGCTCGTGGCCGGTGCAGCGGCCGGGCTCGGTCGGCCGAGGGAGCGGACGGTCCAGCCCGCCCCGACCCACCGTGCGGCCGGGAGGCAGTTGCGCGCGTCGATCACGACCCGCTGACCGACGAGGGCGGCGAGGGCGACCGGGTCGGCCTCGACGACCTCGTCCCACTCCGTGAGGACGAGCACGAGGTCGGCGCCCTCGATCGCCTCCGTCATCGATCCGGCGTACGTGAGGGTCGGGAACGAGCGCCGCGCCGTCTCCATCGCCTCGGGGTCCCACAGCGTCACCTGGGCGCCGCGGAGGTGCAGCGCCGCCGCGACGTTGAGCGCCGGCGAGTCCCGGACGTCGTCGGTCATCGGCTTGAAGGCCGCTCCGACGACGGCGATCCGGCGGTTGAGCACCGATCCCCCGGCGGACTCGATCGCCATGTCGATGACCCGCTGGCGCTGGCCCATGTTGATCTCGTCGACCTGCTGCATGAGCCCGACGACCCGCCCGGCGCCGAGTTCGGCCGCGCGGTGCATGAGCGCCCGGATGTCCTTCGGCAGGCACCCGCCCCCGAATCCGAGACCGGCGTTGAGGAACTTCCGGCCGATGCGGGCGTCGTGCCCGAGGGCGTCCGCGAGCGTCGAGACGTCCGCGCCCGTGATCGCGCACATCTCGGAGATCGCGTTGATGAACGAGATCTTCGTCGCGAGGAACGCGTTCGCGCTCACCTTCACGAGCTCGGCGGTGGCGAGGTCGGTCGTGATGACCGGGGTCCCCTCGCTGATCGGGGCGGCGTACACCTCGCGGATCACCGCGTCCGCCGCCTCCGACGCACCGCCCCAGACCAAGCGGTCCGGGTGGAGCGTGTCCTCGACGGCCTTGCCCTCGCGCAGGAACTCGGGGTTCCAGACGAGTTCGGCGTCGATGCCGGCGGGCGTGAACTCGCTGACGATGCCGCGGAGGCGCGCTGCCGTCCCGACCGGGACCGTGGACTTGCCGACGATGAGCCCCGGGTGGGTGAGGTGCTCGGCGACACCGCGGGTGGCGGCCTCCACGTAGGACAGGTTCGCGGCGTGCGACCCGGCCTTCTGCGGTGTCCCGACGCAGACGAAGTGCACGTCGGCCGCAGCGACCGCTTCCGAGATCGAGGAGGTGAAGCGGAGCCGCCCGGTGGCGACGTGCTTCGTGATGAGTTCGGGCAGTCCGGGCTCGTAGAACGGCACCTGCCCGGCCGACAGGGCCGCGAGCTTCGCCGGGTCGACGTCCACGCCGATGGTCTCGAAGCCCATCTCGGCCATGGCGGCGGCGTGCGTGGCACCGAGGTAGCCGGTGCCGATGACGCTGATGACGGGAGCGGGGCGGGCGTGGTCCCGGGATGGCGATGTGGTCACTTCTTGACCTCCTGCAGGTCGTAGTCGATGTCGTTCCGGGCGATGCCGGCCGCGAAGGCCGCCATGCTGTCGGCCCGGGAGTTGAGTCGCCAGTCGTTCGTCGTGCGGGCACCGTCGACGATGGTGGTGGCGGTCTCGCTGAAGTACGCGAAGCCGATGACGTCGGCGTTCGCCGGGTCGGCGAGGGCGTCGAAGAGCGAGGTGATCCAGCGCGCCTTCTGGCCGTCCGTGACCGTGGCACCGGTCTCGGTCGCGCCGATCTCGCTGAGCAGGATCCGCTTCTCGGGCGCGATCTGCCGGAGCTGCTCGATGGTCTTCGCGAAGGTGGTGTCGAACGTCGGCGCCTCGGCCGCCTTCCGGTAGTAGCCGCTCATGCCGACCCAGTCGACGTAGTCGTCACCCGGGTAGTACGCCTTCAGGTAGTCGAGCGTCTGGTACTTCGGGTTGCCCAGGGCGTCGATCCGCGTCGGCGACCAGTTCCAGATGACGTAGTCGTTCGCGCCGGCACGGTCGAAGACGTCGTGCACGTGCTGCCACATCGCGACGAACGAACCCGGTGCGTTCTGCTGGACGGTGCCGTCGGCCCAGTTGTACCAGCTGCCGTTCATCTCGTGGTCGAGCCGGATGACGACGGGCTGGCCGTTCGCCACGAGGGCCTCCGCGTACTGCGTCAGGTAGCGGTCGAACGCCCCGCCGGTGACGTCGGCGTTCGTGTAGCCGGGCACGTACTTCTGGTCGTTGCCGGTCTTCAACGGACGGCTCTCCCAGGTGAGCATCGGGACGCGACCGTTCGTCCAGGAGCGCTGGACGGCGTCGGCGTTGAAGTCCTGGTCGAAGCCCTGGAAGTAGCCGACCATGTTCGTGGCGGTACCGACCTGCTGGGACACCTGGTCGTACTCCGCCCAGTTGAAGGGCGACTGCGCCGTGTACAGGCCGTACCAGCGGGACTGCTGTGCGAGCACCTCGGCCTTGGTCGGGACGTCGACGGGGACCGCGGGGTCCGGGTCCGTCGACGGGCCGTCCTTCCCGGGCACGACGGTCGGACCGCCGCCCTGCCCGGACGCTCCGGAGCCGGACCCCGACCCGGACCCGGACCCGGAGCTGCCGGCGTGGCCGCCGGAGGCCGACGTGCCGGAGGAGGACGAGCCTCCCGAGGAGTGGTCCGCTCCGGACGCCGACCGGGCGTGCGCGAGCTGCGACCGCAGGTCCGCGATCTGGCCCTTGAGCTGCGTGAGCTGGTCGCCGCGGGAGCCGGCCTGCGCCGTGGTGCTCTGCAGCTTGCCCTCGAGCTTCCAGATCCGCTCCTGGGCTGCGGTGAGCTTCGCTTCGAGCGCCTCGGCGTCCGCCGGTTGCTCCTGCTTGGTCGGGACGCCGAGCGCTCGGCTGACTGCCGAGGAGACCGGCCCGGAGGGCGAGATCCACACCGACCAGGTGATGAGCGAGAGGACGGCGACGATGGCCGCCATGCCGACGGCGGTGCGCTTGGCGTGTCGGGACGAGGGTGCCCACCAGGTGCCGGTGGAGCGAGGGAGATCAGACAATGAGGAACGCCTCCAGAGCGAAGACCGCGATCCCGATCACGTAGGGGATCGACGCGTAGGGGTTGAGACGACGGGGACGGGAGGGCTTCGGGGCGCGCTGTGCCTGTCGCTCCGTCGCGGTCGCGACGTCGCGGCGGGTGGCGAGGACGGTCGTGGTGGAGGCCGTGGTGGCGTCCGGACCGAAGATCTCGTCGAACGCGCGGTCGACGGCGGCCTGCTCGTCCGTCCCGCCGACCGGGGCGGACGGGTCGTGGTCGACCGGACTTCCCGGGACGGCCGCGGCCCGGGGCTGCGGCTGCGCCGGGTCCTCCTCGACCGGACCGCCGGCGTAGGCACCGGCACGGGTCCCCCAACCGCTCGCGTGAGCGAGGCGGAAGAACCCGATGAGGCGGATCGGCATGAGGAAGAACGTCGAGACGATGATGAACATCGGCAGGCGGAAGAAGTCGGAGGGCTTCTCGGCCAGGTGCCGCATCTGCCGGATCGCCATGCTCAGCACGCTCGAGACGACCATGAGCCCCGCCACGTAGACGAACCCCGTCGAGAAGCCGTACTGGTGCAGGATCCCCTCGTACAGGTTCTGACCCTGCCCGGTGAGCGCCCGGTAGACCCAGCCGGCGATCACGCCGAAGAGCATGAACGGCAGGATGATGTCCGTCAGGAAGAACAGGGCGAGGACCGGCGCGTGGCCGAGCATCCAGGGCAGCATCCGCAGCGTGTTGTACTGCGACCCACGGGCCCAGCGGAGCTGCTGCTTGAACAGCTTCTTCACCTGCAGCGGGGCGTCCGTGTACACGAGCGACGTGTACTGGTAGACGGTCCGGTAGCCCTCCTTGAGCGTCAGGTTCGTGAGCGTCCGGTCGTCGGACACCTCGAGGAAGACGCCCATGAACTCCTCGTGCATGAACTTGTCCATGACACGGACGAGGATGCTGCGGCGGAACGCGATCGTGCGACCGGGCAGGCAGCCGATCTGCCCGAGCACGCTCTGCGCGGGCATCGAGTACAGCGCGCGGGAGTTCTCGAGCCAGTCCGCCCAGCGGGTGATCCACGAGCGGGTCGGCTCGAGGATGCGCTGGCGGGTGGTGACGCCGCCGACCGACTCGTCCGCGAACGGCCGGAGGAGTTCGACGAGGGTGCCGGGCGTCCAGACGGTGTCCGAGTCGACGAGCACCGTGATGTCGCCGGTGGACATCTCGGTGCCGACCTTGACGGCGTTGCGCTTGCCGGGGATCGGCGTGTGGGTCCAGCGGACCAGCGGCGCGAACTCGTCGCAGACCGCTTCGAGTGCTTCGTTCCGGGCGCCGTTGATGACGACGATGATCTCGCCGGGACGCTGCTCGACCATGCGGCCGATGACGTCACGGAACAGGTCGAGCGGCTCGTCCACGACGGGGACGACCACGCTGGTCGTCCCGGTGTACGTGCCGGTGAAGGGGCGGTACCGGGCGGAGAGGACGACCTTGAGCAACCAGAGCAACCAGATCACCAGTGAGTACACGGTGAAGAGGTAGAACTCGGGGTGGCCGTCGACCATCTGCCGGATCTGGAGGATGAAGGTGAACATCGATCCCTGCTGCAACGTTCGAAGGGGAGATTCCGCGCCATCGGGAAATCGGGGGTCGGTTCGGGTGTCCTCATTCAGACAGAACGCAGACGCGCCGCGCAACGTGCCCCTCGGCCGGGGGTGACGGCGTTGTGCCCCGGGGTACACCGGCGTCCACTGCACGCCGGACAGGGCCGTGTCCGCACTGGTGCTGACAGCAGTTCCGTGGACCGGTCCCACGGCTCGCGGCCGGGCCGTCGACGGCGGGTCCGGCCGGGAGGCCCGGCACCAGCAGACGAGGAACCCCCGGTCAGCAGGCACATCGGCAGTGACCGCCGACCGCCGTTCCGGCATGGGCCGCGCGTGTTCCGAAACCCTGGTCGCGCGCTGACAGCGGTACCGTGTCTGAACCGAACGGGGTACGGTTTTCCATCGCTCGGGGTACGGCAGCGGCGTCGTGGAAATTGCGGAAGACAACTCGCGCTCCTCCGCCCGAACGGAGCACCCCGGGCGTGTCGCGCGGTCGGCCGAGCGATCAGGTGCCGTAGAACTCGCGTTCGAACACCTGTCGCGCGCGACGGGTCACGGCGAGGTAGTCCTCCTCGAGCTGCGACGCCGAGCCCGGCGGGTACTCCAGCAGACGCGCGATCCCCTCGAGCTGCGTGCGCTCGACCGGCAGGACGTCGGTCGTGCGGCCGGACCAGAGCACGAGCGCGCTCCTCGTGCGCGAGGCGAACCGCCAGGCGGCCGCGAGCTTCTCGGCGTCCTCCGCGGTGACCCAGCCGGCTTCCGTCGCAGCGTCGAGGGCCTCGAGCGTCGAGGTGGTCCGGAGCGACGGCTGCGCGCGCCCGTGCTGCAGCTGCAGGAGCTGCACGAACCACTCGACGTCGCTGAGGGAACCACGTCCGAGCTTGAGGTGCCGTGCGGGGTCGGCTCCGCGCGGCAGCCGCTCCGACTCGACGCGGGCCTTGATGCGCCGGACCTCACGGACCTCGCGCTCCTCGATCGACTCCGGGTACCGCGTGCGGTCGGCGAGGTGCTCGAAGTCCCGGAGGAGCTGCGGGTCCCCCACGGCACCGCGGGCCCGCAGCAGGGCCTGGGCCTCCCATGTGAGCGACCAGCGGGCGTAGTACGCGGCGTAGGAGTCGAACGAGCGCACGACCGGGCCGTTCCCGCCCTCCGGCCGCAGCCCGATGTCGAGCTCGAAGGGGTGCAGGGCGTCCTCGGTCAACCGGTTCAGTTCGCGCACGACCACCTGCGCCGCCCGCGACGCGACCTCGTTCGGCACCGTCTCGGACCGGTACACGAACAGGACGTCCGCGTCGGACCCGAACCCGAGCTCGCGGCCGCCGTACCGCCCCATCGCGATGACGCCGAACTCCAGGCCCTCCGGGGCGTCCCGACGGGCCAGGTCGAGTGCGCCGCTCAGCGTCGCCTCCGTCACGTCGCTCAGCGCAGGACCGAGCCCGTCGACGTCGAGGTGCCCGAGCACCGCCGCCATGCCCAGGCGCAGCGTCTCCCGCCGACGGACGCTGCGCAGGAGGGCCGCCGCCGTGTCCACGGCGTCGCCGTGACGGGCGGTCGTCGCTCCGGTCTCCGCGAGCAGGGCCGGCAGCGGTCGGGGGCGCAGCAGGGTCTCCGGTTCGTCGAGCCAGGCGACGGCCTCCGGGAAGCGCTCGAGCAGTCCCGACAGGAACGCCGACTCCGACAGCACCGTCGTGAGGCTGTGCGCGGCGCCCGAGGAGTCGCGGAGCATCCGGAGGAACCAGCTCGACTCCCCCAGGGTGTCGCTCAGTCGCCGGAAGGCCAGGAGGGCGCGGTCCGGTGCCGGTCCCTCCGCCATCCACCGCAGGAGCACCGGCAGCAGGTTCCGCTGGATGGCCGCACGGCGCGAGGTCCCCTGCGTCAGGGCACGGATGTGTGCGACGGCGCCGTCCGGGTCGAGGAACCCGATCGCGGTCAGGCGGTCGCGGACCTGTCCGCTCGTCAGGACGATCTCACCGTCGGTCGCCGCCACCGCCGAGAGCATCGGCCGGTAGAAGAGCCGCTCGTGCAGCCCCCGCACCTCGAGCTTCACCGATCGCCAGCGGTCCTGCAGCGCCGACGCCGAGGACGCCAGTCGCGTCGACCGGGCGAGCACGCGGAGTTCGTCCTCGTCGCTCGGCATGAGGTGCGTCCGCTGCAGCCGTCGGAGCTGGATGTGGTGCTCGAGCACCCGGAGCAGGGCGTAGTCCGGCCCGAACCGGGCCGCTTCGGGACGTCCGACGTAGCCCGCGGCCGCCAGGGCGTCCATGGCCTCGAGCGTCGACCGGACCCGCACGGACTCGTCGTCCCGGCCGTGCACGAGCTGGAGCAGCTGCACCGTGAACTCGACGTCGCGCAGGCCACCCGGGCCGAGCTTCAGCTGGCGGTCCACCTGACCGTCCGGGATGTGCGCGGTGACCCGCTCCCGCATCCGCTGGACGGACTCGACGAACCCGGGGCGCTTCGACGACTCCCACACGAAGGGCGCCACCGCGGCGACGTACCGCTCCCCCAGGTCGATCGACCCGGCGATTGCCCGCGCCTTGAGCAGCGCCTGGAACTCCCACCCCTTCGCCCACCGCTCGTAGTAGGCCACGTGGGACTCCAGCGTCCGGACGAGCGCGCCGTCCTTGCCCTCCGGGCGGAGGTTCGCGTCGACCTCCCACAGCGCGGGCTCCGCGGCGAGGTCGGTGATGACGTGCGTGGCCGCGATCGCGAGGCGGGTCGCGATGAGGACCGCGCGGTCGGTCCCGATCGACGGCGCGTCGTCGCCCTCCGCCGGCTCGGTCGGTTCGGTGACGTAGATGACGTCCACGTCGCTGACGTAGTTCAGCTCGCGGGCGCCCGCCTTGCCCATCGCGATGACCGCGAGGGGGGTCGCGGCGACCTCGGCGGCGGGGAACGGGACCTCGCGACGGGCCACGGCGACCGCGACGTCGAGCGCGGCGCCGGCCAGGTCGGCGAGCCCGGCTGCCACGGCCGGGAACGCCTCGGTCGGCACCGGGTGCAGGACGTCGAACAGGGCGATCTGGGCGAGGTGCCGGCGGTAGCGGACCCGGAGGCGGCGGCGCGCGGTCTCGCCCGAGCTGCCGTCGACGGCCTCGGTCAAGGAGGCCGTGTAGCGCTCCTGGGACTGCGGCGGGGTGACCGGGTCGAGCAGCAGCGTCAGTTCCTCCGGGCGTCGCTGCAGGAACTCGGCGAGGCCGATCGAGGAGCCGAGCAGCCGGACCAGACGCTCGGTGGCGGCCGGGTCGGCGAGGACGGGACGCAGCCGGTCCGGGACCGCCTCGACCAGACGCTCGATCGCGAGCAGGGCACCGTCCGGGTCCGCGGTGGCGGCCCAGACGGACTCGGCATCCGCGATCGGGACACGGGGGTCCGACGCGGGGCGGGCCTCCAGGGCGGCGATCCGCTCGAGCGTGCCGGACAGGTCGGCGAAGCCGAGCCGCGCCAGCTGTGACCGCGACGTCGCCGTCCTGCCCGTCATCTCGCGAGTGCTCCCGTGGTGCGCTGCCGGTGGATCAGAGCATGCCGAGGTTCGTGTCCAGCTCGAACGGCGTCACCTGGTCGCGGTACCGCTTCCACTCCTGGCGCTTGTTCAGCAGGACGAAGTTGAAGACCTGCTCACCGAGGGTCTCGGCGACGAGCTCGGAGTCCTCCATGAGCGACAGTGCGTGGTCGAGGCTCGCCGGCAGCTGGCTGTAGCCGAGGGCCTTCCGCTCGGAGTCGGACAGGCTCCAGACGTTGTCCTCGGCCTCGGCGGGGAGCTCGTAGCCCTCCTCGATGCCCTTCAGGCCGGCGGCGAGCAGCAGCGAGTACGCCAGGTAGGGGTTCGCGGCGGAGTCGATGCCGCGGTACTCGACACGGGCGGACTGACCCTTGTTCGGCTTGTACAGCGGCACCCGGACGAGCGCCGAGCGGTTGTTGTGGCCCCAGGTGACGAAGGACGGGGCCTCGTCACCGCCCCAGAGCCGCTTGTACGAGTTCACGAACTGGTTCGTCACCGCGGTGATCTCCGGCGCGTGCCGGAGCACACCGGCGATGAACTGCTTGGCCGTCGGCGAGAGCTGGTACTCGCCGCCGGGCTCGTAGAACGCGTTCTGGTCGCCCTCGAAGAGCGAGACGTGCGTGTGCATGCCGGACCCGGGCTGACCGGACAGGGGCTTCGGCATGAAGGTCGCGTACACGCCCTGCTCGATCGCCACCTCCTTGACCACGGTGCGGAAGGTCATGATGTTGTCCGCCATGGTCAGCGCGTCGGCGTAGCGGAGGTCGATCTCGTTCTGCCCGGGACCGGCCTCGTGGTGGGAGAACTCCACCGAGATGCCGAGGTCCTCGAGCATGCGGACCGAGCGCCGACGGAAGTCGTGTGCGCTGCCGCCGGGGACGTTGTCGAAGTAACCCGCCTGGTCGACGGGCTGCGGGCCGCCGTCCTTCCAGTCACGGCTCTTCAGCAGGTAGAACTCGATCTCGGGGTGCGTGTAGAAGGTGAAGCCGCGGTCGCTCGCCTTCGCGAGGGTCCGCTTCAGGACGTTGCGCGGGTCGGCCACGGCGGGCTGCCCGTCCGGCGTCGTGATGTCGCAGAACATCCGCGCGGTGGGGTCGACCTCACCGCGCCACGGCAGGATCTGGAAGGTCGAGGGGTCCGGGTGCGCGAGCACGTCGGCCTCGTACGACCGGGTGAGCCCCTCGATCGCCGAACCGTCGAACCCGATGCCCTCGGCGAACGCACCCTCGACCTCGGCCGGTGCGATGGCGACCGACTTGAGCGTGCCGATCACGTCGGTGAACCAGAGTCGGATGAACTTGATCCCGCGCTCCTCGATGGTGCGGAGCACGAAGTCCGTCTGCTTGTCCATGCACGACCTTTCCGTGTTCGCCGGGCCGCGTCGCGGCTCGCCGGAGGCCGCATCGCGACCGTGCTCACAGGCTAGTGCCCAGGCCGCTGGTCGTGGGCGGGACGCGCGCGGTCGACGTCCCGCGCGGCCTGTTGTCAGGGGTACCGACCAGTATCGGAGTGGTACCGATCCGCGAAGGAGCACCGTCATGGCCGTCCTCGACGCCACCGAAGTCCTCACCCAGACCCCCATGCCTGCGCCGGAGGCGCGCGGCCCGTTGAGCGCGGCCGTCCTCGACGCCCTGCTCTCCGGTGCGCCCGGGGAATCGCTGCCGACCACCGCGGCCGCCGCCGTCGCCGCCGCGTCCGAAGTCCTGCACGACGACGACGTCCAGCTCGCGCTCTTCGTCCTGTACGAACTCCACCATGGCGGGGTCCACGGGGTCGACGACCGGCTGGAGTGGGACACGACGCTGCTCGCGACGCGCGCCGTGCTCGAGGCGGCCCTCGAGTCCGCCGTGCGCGCCGCCGTACCGGTGCCGGAACGGCCGGAGGCCACGGCCGAGGCGGTGTCGGCAGCCCTCTTCGCCCTCACCGCCGCCGACAGCGGACCGAGTGTCTCCCGATGGGTGGCACGCAAGGCCGACCGTGAGCAGATCCGCGAGTTCCTCGTGCAGAAGACCGCGTACACGCTGAAGGAGGCCGACCCGCACAGCTGGGCCATCCCCCGTCTGTCCGGACGCGCGAAGGCCGCGCTCGTCGAGATCCAGTCGGACGAGTACGGCGGTGGACGGCCCAAGCGCATGCACTCGGCGATCTTCGCCCGGACGCTCCGGGCCGCCGGGCTCGACGACTCGTACGGCGCCTACGTCGACCACCTGCCGGCGATCACGCTCGGCGCGCTCAACATGATGACCATGTTCGGGCTGCACCGGCGCCTGCGCGGCGCGATCGTCGGACACCTCGCCGCGTTCGAGATGACGTCCTCGATCCCGAGCAAGCTCTACGGGGACGGGTTCCGCCGGAACGGGTTCGACGAGGACGCGACCTGGTACTTCGACGAGCACGTCGAGGCCGACGCCGTGCACGAGCAGATCGCCGGTCGCGACCTCGCCGGCGGGCTCGTGGAGGCCGACCCGACCCTCCTGGACGACGTCATGTTCGGGGCAGCGGCGTGCCTGACGGTCGAGGGGATGGCCGGCGCCCAGCTGCTCTCGAGCTGGGAGGCCGGGCGCAGCTCGCTCCGCCGTCCGCTCGACGACGCCGCCGTCACGTCGGGCGGTGTCACGGTTGTCGCGTGAGCAGGCCGACGAGCCGTCGATCGTCGCCTACCCGGACGGGCCGTTCCTGCTCCGCGGGGACGTCGCGGTGCTCGGGCCGGACGGGCAGGAACTGCCCCGGCGCCGCCGCACCGTGGCGCTCTGCCGGTGCGGCAAGTCGGTGCTGAAGCCGTACTGCGACGGCACGCACAAGCTCATCGGCTTCCGCACCGAACCCGAGCTCCCGGCGGACGGCAGCGACCGCGCCGCCGAGTAGCGGGTCAGCCCTCGGCGTCGGCCGCGTCCGCGCGCTCGTTGTTCGCGCGGATGCGGTCGAGGGCGTGCGCGGCCTCGTCGCGGGTGGCGAACGGACCGATGTGGTGTCGGTTCGTCGACTTGAGGCCCTGTTCGACCTCGCCGGTCTTGTCGTTGTACCACCACTGGGACTCGATGCGTTCGTCGCTCATGAGCCCGACCGTACCCGCCGACCGCACGGCGCGGGCAGGCCGCTCCGGCCCGCCGCTAGAGTGGAGCGCATGCCCCGGGACGAACACGGACACCTGACCGCCGGCCGGATCTCCCCGCAGCGGCCGGTCCCGAAGGACATCGAGCGTCCCGAGTACGTCGGCAAGGTGGAACCGCACGAGCACGGCCTCGGCGACACGTACTCGCCCGACGAGGTCGACCGCATCCGCACCGCCGGGCGCATCGCCTCGCAGGCCATCGACGCGGTGGGTGCCGCCATCCGCCCGGGTGTGACGACGGACGAGCTCGACCGGATCGGGCACGAGTTCGTCGTCGGCCACGGTGCCTACCCCTCCACGCTCGGCTACCGCGGCTTCCCGAAGTCGCTCTGCTCGTCCCTCAACGAGGTCATCTGCCACGGCATCCCGGACGACACGGTGCTGCAGGACGGCGACATCGTGAACATCGACATCACGGCGTACAAGGACGGCATGCACGGCGACACGAACCGCACCTTCGTGGTCGGCTCGGCGTCGCAGGAGGTCCAGGACCTCGTCACCCGGACCGAGGAGGCCCTGCGCCGCGGCATCCGCGCCGTCGCCCCCGGCCGGCAGGTGAACGTCATCGGCCGCGCCATCGAGTCGTACGCCAAGCGCTTCGGCTACGGCGTCGTCCGCGACTACACCGGTCACGGCGTCGGCCGGGCGTTCCACTCCGGGCTGATCATCCCGCACGTCGACGACGTCCGGTACGACACCGTCATCGAGCCCGGCATGGTCTTCACGATCGAACCCATGCTGACGCTGGGCGCGATCGACGCCGACATCTGGGACGACGACTGGACCGTGACCACGCGGGATCGGTCGTGGACCGCGCAGTTCGAGCACACGCTCGTCGTCACCGAACGCGGCGCCGAGCTCCTCACCGTCTCCTGACCGCACCACCCCTCAGCACGTCTACCGGAAGGCACCGTTCCTCATGACCTCACTCGCAGTCGGCGTCGACATCGGCGGTACAGGCATCAAGGGCGCGATCGTCGACACCGAGTCCGGCCAGCTCACGACCGACCGCATCAAGAAGGCGACGCCCGAGGGCGGGAAGCCGCAGGACATCGTCGACGTGGCCAAGTCGATCCTCGACGACCTGTCGCCGGCGTCGGACGTGGCCGTCGGTGTCTGCTTCCCGGCGATCGTGCGCGGCGGCAAGACCATGTCGGCGGCGAACGTGTCGAAGAAGTGGATCGGCTTCGAGGCCGAGGCGCTCTTCGAGAAGGAACTCGGTCGCTCGATCCACTTCGTCAACGACGCCGACGCCGCCGGGTTCGCCGAGCAGCAGTTCGGCGCCGCGAAGGGCCGTGACGGCCTCGTCATCGTGACCACCCTCGGCACCGGCATCGGCACCGCCCTCATCAACGACGGCGTGCTCATCGTCAACGCCGAACTCGGGCACCTCGAGATCGACGGCGTCGACTACGAGACGAAGGCGTCGTTCGCCGCCAAGGAGCGCGACGACCTGTCGTGGAAGCACTGGGCGAAGCGGCTGCAGAAGTACTACTCGCGCCTCGAGGCCCTGCTCTCCCCCGAGCTGTTCGTCGTCGGCGGCGGGGTGTCGAAGCAGCACGAGGAGTTCCTGCCGTTGCTCGACCTGCAGGCCGAGATCATCCCGGCGACGCTCCGGAACAACGCCGGCATCATCGGTGCCGCGACCCTGGCCGCGCGCAGCAACGGCTGAACTCGTCGGAGCGGACGGGTCGCCGATCGTCCGGCACTGCACGGTCGCGTCTGCCCGTCGGACGCGACCAGCGAACGGGTCGCCGATCGTCCTGCACTGCACGGTCGCGTCTGCCCCGTCGGACGCGACCAGCGAACGGGTCGCCGATCGTCCTGCACTGCACGGTCGCGTCTGCCCCGTCGGACGCGACCAGGGAACGGGTCGCCGATCGTCCTGCACTGCACGGTCGCGTCTGCCCGTAGGATGGGATGAGCGAACGGGTCGGTGAGACGGTCGCGTCACTCCCCCGGGAGTGCCGAGGAACGTCCGGGCTCCACAGAGCAGGGCGGTGGGTAACACCCACCCGGAGCAATCCGCGAGACAGTGCCACAGAAAGCAGACCGCCGGCGGCGACGTCGGTAAGGGTGAAACGGTGGTGTAAGAGACCACCAGGGGTCCGGGTGACCGGATCCGCTCGGTAAACCTCGCCCGGAGCAAGGTCAGACAGAGGACGTCGAGGCTGCTCGCCGAGTCCTCGGGTGGACCGCTGGAGGCCGACGGCAACGTCGGTCCGAGAGAGATGGCCGTCACCGCGGCGGAAGTCGCGGGACAGAACCCGGCGTACGGCCGGCCCGTTCGCCTCGATCCACACAGCACGGCCCCCGACACCGCGAGGTGTCGGGGGCCGTCGTCGTCGACTCAGAGGCCGGACTCCGCCGTCCGCACGAGGATCGCGTCGCTGTCCGGGCAGAGCACGACGTCGTCCGGTGCCGCTGCTCGGATCGCCGCCAGGTCGGAGTTCGTCAGCGTCACCCCGGACGCCGTCGAGACGCCGCCCTGCAGGAGCGACGCGCCGAACCCGTACCGCGCACGCTGCCGCTCGTAGAGGGCGAGGAGGTCTGCCGGGACCGCAGCAGCCACGTCCGCCCGCGCCTGCACGGCCGCGACGCGGTCCTTCTCGAACCGGGCGATGCCGTCGTCGCGGACGCCCATGAGCCGTCCACGCTCGCCGTCGAGCTCAGCGAGTTGCGCTTCGACGTCGCCGACCCGTGCGCGGAGGCGGTCGAGCGTCTCCATGACCTCGAGCTCCTGCGTCTCGAGGTCACCGATGCGCCGGGTCAGCGAGTCGAGTTCGTTCTGCAGCCCGGCGGCGTCCTTCGCGTTGCCGACGTTCTGGAGCAGGGTCGTGTCCCGCTCGACACGGGCCTGTGCGGTCGCGGTGTCGGACTCGAGCCGGGCGAGGTCGCGTTCGGCGTCCTCGACCTCGCCGACGGCGACGACGAGCTGCGCGCGGAGGGCCGCGGCGCGGGTGCCGAGTTCGGTGAGGTGCTCGCCCTTCTGCAGGGAGCTGATCCGGTGCGCCAGACGCGTGATGTCGTTGTCGAGTCGCTGCAGGTCGAGCAGGGTGGCCTGGTCCTCGGGTGCTGCCTTCATGGTCAGGCTCCTTCGTTGGGTGCGGATGGCAGGACGGCGAAGTCCCACGGGTCGGTACGGAGGTCGCTCACGGTCACGTGCACACCGGCGGCCACACGCAGCTGCTCGGCGGCGACGTCCAGCCAGAGCCACTCGGTCGCCCAGTGGGACGTGTCGACGAGCGCCGGTCCGTCGGCGAGCAGAGCCTGTTCGCGGAACTCGGACGCGGGGTGGTGCCGGAGGTCGCTCGTCACGTAGACGTCGGCGGCCCGCACGGCCGGGTGCCCGAGGTACGAGTCCCCCGCCCCGGCGCAGAGCGCGACCGTCCGGACCGGGTGGTCGTACTCCCCGGAGACGCGGACGCCCGTCGCGGTGGCGGGCAACACGTCGACGATCCGTCGGGCCAGTGCGCCGAGGGGCATCGGCTCGGGCAGCACGCCGACGCGGCCGATCCCGGTGATGCCGTCCGCCGCCGGGTCGATGGGGCGCTGGTCGACGAGCCCGATCCGCTCCGCGAGCACCGCCGACGTCCCGGTGGTGACGACGTCGGCGTTCGTGTGGGCCGCGAGCAACGCGCAGCCGCCACGGACCAGCGTGGCGAGCACGGACCCCTTGACCGTGGACTCGTCGATCGTCGTCACACCACGCAGCAGGAGCGGGTGGTGGGTGAGGAGCAGGTCCGCGCCGGCCGCGACCGCTTCCCGCGCGGTGTCGGGGACGGCGTCGACGGCGAGGTGGACGTGCTCGACCACCGCGTCCGGATCGCCGGAGACGAGGCCGACGGAGTCCCAGGACTCCGCTCCGGCGGTCGGCCACAGGGACTCGACGACGGACTGCAGTTCTCGGAGCGTCGGCATTCCGTCAGTGTACCGAGGCGCGGGGCCCGCTCCGGGTGTCAGCGGCGGCCGACGAGGCGCAGCACGCGAGCGACGAGACGCGACCACCAGCCGGGGCGGGCGGTCGTGTCGGCGGCGTCCCGGGCCTCCCGGTCGGACCCGTCCACGTCGGTCGCGGAGTCCGTCGGCCCATCGACCGTGTCGTCGGTGACGACGGGCGGTGCGGCCGGGACGGCGACCGAGACCACGGGCGTCTCGCCCGTGTGGGCACGCAGCACCGCGGCGAACGCCTCGCGGTCGACGACGGTCGGGCCGGTGGCCGGCTGGACCAGCGGGGTGGGGCGGCCCGACGCCGACAGCGGCGGTGAGACCGGGGCACCGGACAGGAGGCCCGACACGGGGCGGACGGCCGTGCGCGGCCCGACGGCGGTCACGGTGGCAGTGCTCGGCGCGGGTGCGTCCGCGTCCTCGGCTCCGTCGAGGTCGGCGGGCAGGTCGAGTGCGACGGGCTCGGCCACCGCGCGGTGCGGTGCCGGCAGCAGCGGGCGGACGGCACCGACCAGGACCGGCGCGGTCGCGGCACGGCGGAGCGCGGCCCGCTCGCGGCGGTCGGCCTCGAGGGCGGCGTCGGCGAGGAGGTCGGCGAAGACCTCGCGGGCGAAGGCGCGTGCCCCGTCGATCTCGGCGGCCGAGACCTCGGTACCGGCCAGTCCGGCGACGACGGCCTCCCAGGCAGCGAGACGGGCGAGGTCCTCGTCGCGGACACGGACCTCGTCCTCGAGCAGGTCGATGCGCTCGATCGTGGTGCGGCCGCTGGTCGCGCTCAGGGCGACAGCCAGGTCGTCGAGGCGGAGGGCGAGACGCTCGGGCGGTTCCGGGAAGGAGGGGGCGCAGACCGCGACGTGGCGCGCGCGGTCACGGCGGAAGGCGCGGTCGTCGCGCTGCTCCACGACGGCACCTTCGTCGGCGACCGGAGCGTCCGCGACGGGAGCGTCCACCACCGGAGCGTCGGCGACCGAGGCATGCGCAGCGGGATCGTCGACGTCCGGAGCGTCGACGGCGGGGAGCACCGGGCGGCGGACGGGACCGGTGACCGGGGGCACGACGAGGTCGGCGACGTACGGGGAGCGCGTCGCCGGGGCGTCGCGCAACCACTCCTCGAGTTCCCGACCGAAGGGGTCGACGAGGGGGGTGCGTGCACCGGACTGCGTCTCCATGTGAGGAGTATGAATATCGCGCGGTGCGGATCGGCGGACATCCGCGGAGTGTCGCGCGATCGGGTGGCATGTCGCACTGGACGTGAGCGGCGTGTCGGTCGCTCGGGGCGATCCGCGGGGTCAGCCGTGCAGCGTGTCGCGGGGGTATTCGCCGAAGCGACGCGCGTACGCAGCGGAGAACCGGCCGAGGTGCGCGAACCCCCACCGCAGGGCGACGGTCGCGACGGTGGTGTCGAGGGGCGACGCTGCCCGGAGTTCGTCCCGGACCCGGTCCAGTCGGATGCCGCGCAGCATCGCGTTCGGGGCGACACCGATCTGCCGTTGGAAGGCCTGCTGCAGCCCGCGGACGCTCAGACCGACCTGCTCGGCGACGTCCGTGGTGGTGATCGGGGTGTGGGCGACCGCGTGCATGTACTCCACGGCCGCACGGACGCGTCCGGAGGCGCCGACGGGGACCGGGACCTGGCGGGTCAGGACGTGGTGCGGGAACGTGCTGAGCAGGGCGAGGGCGGTGCGCCGTGCGACCTCGGCGAGGGCGAGCACGGACATCGGAGCGGCCCCGAGGACGACCGGCGCCCACTCCTGGACGTGCAGGTTCCAGGCGCGGGCCGCCTCGACCCCAGGTGCCACCGCGTGGTCGAGCACGACCGTGCCGGGCTCGGCGCCGTGGACCTCGGCGGCGACACGCTCGACGACGGCACGGTCCACCTGCACGAGGTTCTGCCGGACGTCCATCAGGTCGAAGCGGAACGGACGGTCCGAGGGGAACACGACGGGACGGCCCGGGACGAGGGCGACCTCGTCGCGGCCGACGTCGACCACGCCGCCGCCGTCGCTCACCCACGTCACGACGAACTCGTCCGGGGACGCGACCTCGCCGACCATCCGTGCGTCGTACCGGGTCGAGCGGAAGGACATCGTCGCGTCGCCGACGGTGCGGAAGCGGTACCCGAACGGTCGCTCCGATCGCTCGGGGAGGAAGCCCGAGGCGTCGTACGCGTCCTCGAACATCGTCCGAGCGGCGTCGAGGTCGATCCCGGTCATCTCGACGACGTTCCGAGGGTCGGGTGGCACGCACATCACGGGCATGCTGACACGGCTTGGACCGAGTCTATGAATCCGGATCGACCAGGTGCGGGAAACGGCTCACGCCGCGCGGGTGGCCTTCCGCACCGTCCACCGGTTCTCGTCGCCGTGACGGTCGTAGCGGAGCTCGTCGACGACCATCTGCACGAGGGCCAGCCCACGGCCGCTCTCCGCGAACTCGTCGGGCAGGGTCGCTCCGGCCACGTCGACCGCGGCGGGACGACCGTCGTCGGTGATTCGGGCCTCCAGCCCGTCGGACGCGACGGCCAACGTCAGCGAGCACGTCAACGGGACGCCGGCGGTGGCGTGCTCGATGACGTTCGACGCGAGTTCGATGATCGCGAGCTCGAGGGCCATGCGGTCCTCGACACTGATCGCGGGCTCCGACGTCCAGACGTCGGCGAGGAAGTCGTGCACGGACGAGACGTCGTCGGGCGGTGACGCGAAGTCGAGCCGGTGTTCCCCCACGACGGCCCCGGTCAGACCCATTCGCTGACGGCTTCGTCGCCGTCCGCGTAGCTGCGGAGGATCTTGTCGATGTTCGAGAGCTTCAGGACCATCGCGACCTGCTCGGAGGGAGCGGCGATCCGGAGGTCGCCGCCGGCCTGGCGCGCGGTCTTCAGTGCGCCCACGAGTGCGCCCAGACCCGACGAGTCGAGGAACTCGACCTTCGACAGTTCCACGGCGACGCGGGGGCGACCGCCCTCGATGACGGACGCGACCGTCTCGCGGAATGCGGGGGCCGACACCATGTTGAGGCGGCCCGAGCACTCGAGCACCGCCGCTTCCGTGCCGGCTTCGTGTACGACGATGTCCATTGTCTCCGGGTCCTCCTCGAGAACGTGCGCGTGCCTTCCAGCGAGGCTACCGATTGTCGACGACCGGGGGAACAGGACGCGCTGACTCCCGCGACCCCGGTCCGGGGGGATCAGCCCGTGTTCTGCAGTCCGGCGGCGATCCCGTTGACCGTCAACAGCAGCAGGCGGTGGTCCGCGTCGGTCGTGTCGGTGCTGCCCGAGGTGCGGATCGAGCGGAGCGCCCGGAGCTGCAGGTGCGACAGGGCGTCGACGTACGGGGAGCGGAGCCGCACCGCACGCGCGAGCACCGGCCGGTCCTGCAGGACGTCCTCAGCACCGCTGATCCGCAGGACCCACGAGCGGGTGCGGTCCATCTCGGCGAGGACCTTCTGTCCGAGGTCACCGCGGTCCGCGAGTTCGAGGTAGCGGCGGGCGATCTGGACGTCGGTCTTCGCGAGCGACATCTCGACGTTCTTCATCAGGGCGGCGAAGAGCGGCCACTCGGCAGCCGCGGTGCGCAGCAGCTCGAGGTCGCCGACCGCCTCGAGCGCGGACCCGAGGCCGTACCACCCGGCGAGGTTGATGCGCGCCTGCGTCCACGAGAACACCCACGGGATCGCCCGCAGGTCCTCGAGGGACTCGACGCTCAGGCCGCGACGAGCCGGACGTGAACCGAGCGGCAGGAGCCCGAGTTCCTCCATCGGCGTGACCCGGGCGAACCACGGCGCGAACCCGTCGGCCTTGACCAGGTCGTAGAACGCGGCGCGGGAGACGTCGTCGAGCTGCTGCGCCAGGTCGGCGAACCGCTCGGCTGCAGCCGCCGTACGGGACTCGTTCGACGGCGAGGACGCGAACAGGGTCGCGGAGGCCATCTGCTCGAGGTGCCGGGCGGCGATGTCCTGGTCGCCGTACTGGGCGAAGATGACCTCGCCCTGCTCGGTGAGCTTGAGCCGGCCGTCGATCGACCCCGGCGGCTGCGCGAGCACGGCCTCGTTGGCGGGACCGCCGCCGCGACCGAGCGAGCCGCCGCGACCGTGGAACAACGTCAGTTCGACGTCGTTCGCCGCGGCCCACGTCGCGATGCGCGCCTGCGCGTCGTACAGCGCGAGGTTCGCCGACACGGGGCCGACGTCCTTCGACGAGTCGGAGTAGCCGAGCATGACCTCGAGCCGCCGACCGGTCGCGGCCAGGCGTCGCTGGAACGGCTCGGTCCGGACGGCCTCGTCGAGGATGTCGACACTGGCGTGCAGGTCGGCGAACGTCTCGAACAGCGGGATGACGTCGAGCACCGGGGCGGCCTCGACCGAGCCGAGCGCGGCGACCGCGAGCTCGTGCACGTTCGCCAGGTCCGCCGCGGACTGCGTGAACGAGACGATGTACCGGCTCGCCGAACGGACGCCGTACCGACGCTGCAGGTCCGCGATGGTCCGGAAGACGGCGAGGACCTCCTCCGTCATCTCGCTGCGTGCTCCCCCGGCCCGGATCTCCGCGAGGGCGGTGCGGTGGACCTGCGAGTGCTGACGGACCTCGAGTTCGGCGAGGTGGAAGCCGAAGGTCTCGACCTGCCACACGAGGTTCTGCAGCTCGCCGTTCGCGGCCCGGACGGCACCGGCGGCGGTCAGGGAGGCCTGCACGACGCGGAGGTCCGTGAGGAGCTCGTCGGGACCGCTGTACGCGAGCGGACGGTCGTCGCGGCGGGTGGCGTCGATGCGGGCGGCGATGAAGAGCAGTGCCCGACGGTGCGTCTCGTTCGGCGCCCGGATGCCGATGCGCTCGGCGACCTCCGGGTCGAGCGACTCCTGCGCCGCGACGAGGGCGGTCAGGCCGGCGTCCGCGGGGGTGTGGTCGGCGTCGAGGGTCAGGGCGCTGCCGATGCGGGTGGCGGCGCGGGTGAGACCGAGCAGGATGTGTTCGGCGGCGATCTCGGCGGCCTGGCGCGTGACGTCGGCGGTGACGTGCGGGTTGCCGTCGCGGTCCCCGCCGATCCACGTGCCGAAGCGCACGAACGCCGGGGCCTGCACCGGGGCGCGGCCGGCGTCGTCGCCCTGCAGCCGGTCGTCGAGCAGTCGGTAGACCTGGGGCACGATCTCGAAGAGCGTCTGGTCGAACACGCTCATCGCGGTCCGGACCTCGTCCAACGGGGTGGGCCGGGTCGTCCGCAGCGGCGAGGTGCGCAGCAGCGTGGCGATCTCCTCGAGCAGGCGTCGCTCGTTCTCGGCGCGGGCGGTGGCGTTCTTCGTGCGGTCGCGTTCGTCGATGAGGTCCGTGATGCGACGGACGCCCGTGGTCACCGCGCGACGGCGGGCCTCGGTCGGGTGCGCGGTGAGGACCGGGTGGAACCGGAGCCCCTCGAGCCGGGCGGCGGCCTCGTCGGCGCCGACCTGCTCCACGAGCTCGACGAACGTGGCCGGGAAGGAGTCGCCCGGCAGGCCGCCGTCGTCGCCGCGCGACCGGAGCACGCGGACACGGTGGTGCTCCTCGGCGAGGTTGACGAGGTGGAAGTACGAGGTGAAGGCGCGTGCGACCTCTTCGGCGCGTTCCGCCGAGAACCCCGCGACGACCGCCTCGGCCCGCGCGGCTCCGTCGGCGTCGGTGTTCTCGTACGCGTGGATGACCGCCTGGCGCAGCGCCTCGACGTCGCGCAGCAGGTCGGGCCCGCCGGTCTCGCTGAGCACCCGGCCGAGCAGGTTGCCGAGGTATCGGACGTCGGCGCGGAGGTCGCTGTCCACCGCTCCGCTGACGTCGTCACGCGCCCGCCCGTGGCGCGTCGAGCCGTCGATCGTCGTCATGGAGGTCCTTCCCGGGTCGGTCCGGGCTGTCCTGCCCGGGTCGGTCCGGGCTGTCCCGGCGTGGCAGCAGCGTACCGGGCAGCGCAGCCTCGTGACGACGACCGTCCGGACGGGCGGACCAGCGGCGGTCCGCTGGGTGGGTCAGGCCGGGTCGGCGAGGACGGACGGCAGCCGTGTGCCGTCGACCGCCGCGAGCAGCCCGGCGTCGAGCCGGTACGCGAGTTCGACCTCGGCGATGACGCGCTCCCGCTCGTCCTCCGTCCACGGGGCCGCGTCGAGTTCCGCCCGGTAGGTGTCCGTGAACGCGGCCGGGTCGGCCACCTGGTCGAAGATCCACAGCAGGACGCCGTTCGTCTCGAACCCGAACTGGTCGGCGAGCAACCGGCCGATCGCGTGGCCGCCGGTCAGGTCGCCGAGGTAGCGCGTGTAGTGGTGTGCGACGAACCCGCCCGGCCACGTCGCCGCGACCTCGTTGAGCCGTCGCACGTACGCCGTCGTCGCCGGGAGCGGCGTGAGCAGCTCGTCCCAGTCGGGCCCGACCAGGTACTCGAGGTCCGCACGGATGCCCGGCATCCTGGTCAGTCGGCTCGTCACGAACGGGGCCGCGACGGGGTGGTCCGCCATCCGGTCCGCCGCGCGTTCGAGGGCGTCGTACACGAACGCGTACTGCCCGAGCAGTGCCGCGTAGTCGGCGACGTCGCACCGCCCCTCGACGAGGTCGTGCATGAAGCCGTGCCCGGCCGAGACACCGTGCGAGCGCCGGGTCCGGGCCCGCAGTGCCTCGGAGAACGGGACGACGTTCGTGCTCATGAGGTGAGGCTAACCTCACTTGGTGCCCGTCGTCACGCACGGACGGGAAGACCCAGGAAAGGAGGCTCGTCCCCGATGAGCCCGAAGCCGAACCGCCCGCAGCACGTCCTGGTCGTCGTCCGGACCGAACGACTCACCCCGCACATGGTGCGCGTGCACCTCGGAGGACCCGGGTACGACGCCTTCGTCGGCGACGCCGACCCGGAACGCCTGGCGATGACGGACAAGTACGTGAAGCTGCTGCTCCCGCAACCGGGCTCCGGGCTGCGACCGCCGTACGACCTGGGAGCCCTCCGCGCGACGATGCCGAAGTCGGACCTGCCCGCCCGCCGCACGTACACGGTGCGCGCCGTGGACCCGCTCGCACGGACCATCGCGATCGACTTCGTCGTGCACTCGACGGCCGGGCACGGCGACGACGGACTCGCCGGACCCTGGGCGGTCGCCGCGCAGCCCGGGGACCGCATCGCACTGTCCGGTCCCGGCGGCGGGTACGCACCCCCGACCGACCCGACCGTCACGCACGTGCTGCTCGGCGACGACAGCGCCCTGCCCGCGATCGGTGCCGCCCTGGAGGCGATGCACCCCACCGCCACGGGTGTCGCCCTGCTCGAGGTGGCCGGCCCCGCCGACGAACAGCCGCTCGTGCACCCGACGGGCGTCACGCTGCGGTGGCTGCACCGCGACGCGGTCGGGGCCGAGCCCGGCACGCTGCTGCTGGCGGCGACCCGGGAGCTGCCCAGGGCCTCCCGGCCGGTCCGGGTCTTCGCGCACGGCGAGCGTGCCGCGATCAAGGCGATCCGTCGGGTCCTGCAGGACGACTGGGGACTCGAGAAAACGGACATGTCACTGTCGGCCTACTGGGCGCTCGGGCGCGCCGAGGACCGGTTCCAGGAGGAGAAGCGCGAACCCGTCGGGGTGGTCTTCCCCGACTGAGCTGCCGCCACCGGCCGGTCGGACGGGAGGCCCGCCGCGCGTCGGTGGTCGCCGGTAGCGTCCCGCGCATGGTCCGGCCCCGAGACGTCCCGCGCTGCTGCGTGCCCGGCTGCGACCGCACGACCACGGACGGCGTGCCCGTGCCGCTGTGCCTCGGACACGTCACCCTGGTCGGCGACTTCGCCGCGGAGCACGTCGGCGTCGAGGACCTGCTGCCCGGCCCGTGCATCGTGTGCGGCGGACGCATCGGCGTGCGCTTCCCGACCGGGACCCTCTGTGCCGTGTGCGAGTGGCGGTTCGGCGACGTGCCGGACGGCGAACTCGGTGCGCCGCGGGTCGACGTCGTCTACTACCTGCGGATGCGCGACGAGAGCGGGGACCGGGTCAAGATCGGCACGACCGCGAACCCGCGGCAACGGCTCGGGCGGATCGCGCACCAGGACCTGCTCGGGTTCGAGCGGGGCGACCGGACGCTCGAACGACGGCGACACGCCGAGTTCGCGGCTTCGCGCTACCCGGGCACCGAGTGGTTCCGCGTGACGCCGGAGCTCCTGGCGCACGTGGGCACGGTCGCCGCGGGCGCCCCGGACCCGTGGGCGCTGCACACGCGGTGGGTCAGCGAGGCGCTGGCGCTCCGGGTCTGAGGCAGCGAGCGGCGCTCCGGGCCTGAGGCAGCGAGCGGCGCTCTGGTCCCGAGGCAGCGAGGGGTCCGAGGCAGCGAGCGGCGTTCCGGACCCGAGGCAGCGACCGGCGTCCCGCGCCTGGCACGCGGTCGGCGGCGACCGCGGTCAGCGGGCGTAGGCGTCGACGAAGAGCGGGCCGCGGATCTCCCGCAGGACGTCGACGAGCCGGTCGACCGTCCGGCCGGACACGCCGGACACCTGGAGGTCCCACGGACCGAGTGCCGGCAGCCGCCCGGTGCGGATGCGCACGACCTCCCACCCGACGGCGCGGGTGGCGCGGTCCTTCCGGCGGTCGGAGTCCTCGCGGGAGCCCACGTGCTCGAGCCCGTGCCGCCCGGTCGAGTCGTACTCGATCGCGACGCGGAGCTCGGGCAGCACGATGTCCGGCCAGACCTCGACGTGCTCGTGGAACGGCCGGTCCAGGCGGATCGCGGTGTGGTCGAACGTCAGGTCGAGCCGGTCGTGCAGCGCTGCGCGGAGCTCCGCCTCGACCGCCGAGGCCGGCGCCGGGGCACACCGACTGACGAAGGACTCCCCCGACGGCAGGCGCGGGGTCTTCGGGCAGATGGTCCGGGGTGCGGCCGAGCGGGCACCGCCGGTCCGTCCGGTGCGGCGGCTCCCCCGGCGCGTCGACGCCACCGCGCCGCTCGGCACCGCCGACGAGGAGGCCCCGGTGGCGACGGCGCGGGCACCACCGCGCGCGGGCGCGGCCGGCAGCGTCTGCCGACCGGTCGTCCGCACGGCGCGCTGCGGGACGGGGACCCCGCTCGGCCAGTCCTCCGGCAGGACCGGCCAGCGCTGCGGCTGGGCGAGCACCGCACACTCCGGGCACCACACGGACCTTCGGCGCTCACGGCCCGGCCGGGACCGCTGCTCGGACGGTGTCGCGACGAACACGTGGCCGACGTCGCACTCCCACGTCAGCAGGACGTCGGCGGCCGGCGGCACCTGCGTGAGGACGACACCGGCGTTCCACTCCGGGTGGTACTGCCGCACGAGGACCGGCCACGACGCCCACTCGGCTCGGAACTCCCCCACGGCGTAGGGCACCGGGACGCCGCGCGACCACTGTCGGCGGCGCCACCACGCATCGACTGGTTCGGCCACGAGCGGCACGGTAGGACGAGCCACCGACACCGACCGGATCGGCCCTCGCCGACACCGACCGGGACCGCTTCGCTCAGGTCGGCGGGGTGACGAACGTGAACCGCTCGGGACCGGCGTCGGACCCGTCGTCGAGCACGCGGATGCCGGACTCGCGGCAGGCGGTGATGCCGTCGCGGTGCACGCGCTCCGGCCGAGGCCGCTTCGGTACGCCGGCGCTGCCGAAGACGGCCCACGCGTTCGCCGCCGCGGCGCTCGTGAAGCGGGTGCTGTACCGGACACCGGCGAACCCCGCCGCGTCGAAGGCCCGGGCCCACGCCTGCGGCACCCGGTAGTCGCCCATCGTCTGCAGCTCCGCCCCCACGCCGGACCGGACCGCGAGCGGGTCGGTGACGTCGGCGAAACGGCGGCCGCGGGAGGCGCGCGCGGCCACGACGACCATCTCCCGAGCCCGTGCCGCGAACACGGTGTTCGTGGTCAGGGTGTGGTGTGCGAGACGCTCCCGCACGGCGACCTCCACCGAGTCCGCCCAGTAGCAGGTGCCCCGCGGAGCGGCGAGGTCGAAGCGGCCGCCGTCGATCCCGTCCGCGTCCGCCGGGGTCGAGGCGAACCACCAGGCACCGCGGTCGTGCCGCTTCGCCCGGTAGAAGGTGGTGCCGCGCGACTCCGCCGCGGGGAAGGCCGACAGGTCGACGCCCGCTTCCGGGGGCTGCTGGGCGACGTCGCTGCGCCGGGGCTCGTGTGCCGGGGTCATCGCGCGCGGCTCAGGCGTCCGCGTGCCAGGCGTTCGCCGCGCGACGGGCGGCAGTGAGCACTGGCTGCACGCGACCGTCCCGGAGCGCCTGGGCGGCGGTCGTCCCGCCGAACTCGTCGGCGACGGTGTTCAACCAGAGCGCGCTGCCCCACGGGTCGATGCCGTCGCGGTCGAGCAGGTCGAGGACCTCCCGCAGGTGCGGGAGCGGGGCGCCGGAGGCACCGAACTGGAACGACGGGAAGATGCGGGTGCCGTCCCCGATCTTCAGGCCGAGCAGGTCGCGCTTCTGGCTCGCCTTGTGGATCGCCTGCCGGCTCACACCACGCCAGGTCGCGAGCGAGGTCGTGTCGTAGAACGGCCCGATGAGGGCGTCCGCCTCGTGCTTCACCGCGGGCAGGGCGGCGAGCATGCGTTCGGCCAGCGCGTCGACGTCCGTCGAGTCGGAGAGCGCGCCGTCCGCCCGGCCCTGCCGGACGAGGTCGGTGACCGCCTCGACCAGTGCGGTCTCGGTGGCGGAGAGCCCCCGGCCCGCGCGGCGGTCCGCGTCGGCCGTGGCGCCGGAGCGCTGAGCGCTCGCACCGCGGGTGGCCGAGCGGTGCAGTGTCGATTCCAAGCCGGACTCCTGTCGTCAACCGTGTCAACCACACGCTACGCGCGGGGCGACAACCGTGTCAACCCGTCCTGCCGGTTCCGCTCCCCCGACCGCCGGACGGGAGGCGCGGTGCGCGTCCGGCACCGCGCCTCCCGTCCGGCGACCCCGCGTCAGCGGGTGTCAGTGCTCGTCGTAGTGGTCCTCGTGACGGGCGTGACGGTGCCCGTCGTGGACGAAGTCGACGTGGTCGTCGTGCTCGACGGTCTCGTGCTCGCCGCCGTCGCGCTCGTGGTCGTGCTCCTCGACCCCGTGTTCGGCGACGCGGTGCTCGCCCTCCGCGGGTCCGTCGACGGTGGGGTCGGTCGTGTCGGTCATGGTGCCGTCCTTTCGTGAGATCGGTTCTCATGGCCACCGTACGGGCTCGTCCCCCCCGATGTCCGCCGGCGGACCGGCAGACCCGTCGGACCTTCCCCGGGACGCCGTGCCGTGCCAGGGTCGGACCGTGTACACCGACATCACCGGACCGGACCTCACCTCGTACCGCGGCAGCGTCGCCGAACCGGACGACTTCGACGACTTCTGGCGACGCACCCTCGCGGCAGCGCGGGAACACCTCGTCGCCGTACGGACCGAGCGGGTCGACACCGGCCTCACGACGGTCGACACCTACGACGTCTCGTTCGCCGGCTGGGACGGGCAGCGCGTCGCCGCGTGGCTGACGGTCCCCGCGGGCAGCAGCGCCGACGCTCCGCTCCCCGCCGTCGTGGAGTACCTCGGCTACGGCGGTGGACGCGGCCTGCCGACCGAACGCCTGCTCTGGGCGTCGTCGGGCGTCGCGCACCTGCTCATGGACACCCGCGGCCAGGGCTCCGGTTGGGCGACCGGCGACACCCCGGACCCCGACGGCAGCGGACCGGCGATCCCCGGCGTGATGACCCGCGGCATCGAGTCGCCCGACACGTACTACTACCGGCGCCTGACCACCGACGCGGTCCGCGCCGTCGACGCCGTCCGCGACATCGACCTGGTGGACGGCCGGCGGGTCGCGGTGCTCGGCGGCAGCCAGGGCGGCGGGATGGCGATCGCCGTCGCCGGCCTGGTGGAGGGACTGGCCGGGGTGTTCCCCCGCGTGCCGTTCCTCTGCGACCACCGGCACGCCACGCAGATCACCGACGCGTACCCGTACCACGAGGTCGTCGACTACCTGGCGACGCACCGCACCGCCACGGAGCAGGTGTTCGGAACGCTCGCGTACTTCGACGGCGTCCTGCACGCGGCCCGTGCGACCGCACCGGCGTGGTTCTCGGTCGCGCTGATGGACCCGATCTGCCCGCCCTCGACCGTCTACGCGGCCTACAACGCCTGGGGTGGCCCGAAGGAGATCACCGTCTGGGAGTACAACGGCCACGAGGGCGGCGGGGCGCACGAGGACGCCGACACGCTGCCGCGGCTCCGGGAGCTGTTCGGCTGACACCGGAGCGACCACGGCGACCGGCCAGCGGGCGAGCACCGGCTCGGTCACCGGGGAGGGCCACGATGTGACACTGCGTTGCGCCGTGTAGCGCCGTGTTGCGGAGTGTGCCGCCGTGTTTCGTCCTCCGTTGTGAGCGGGGCGGAGCCCTCGTACCGTCGGGCCACCGACCGGCACCCGCCGGCCGGGTCACCGACGTGAGGGACACCGATGACCGACACGGCCCCGGCGCACACCGCCTCCTCCCGCACGCTCGTGTTCCGCACGGTGCACCCCGACGACCCTGCCGTCGCCCCGCTGCTCGCCGACCTGGAACACGAGTACGACACCCGGTACGGCGACTCCTCCGACGAGCCGGCTTCGGTCGAGCTCCGGCGTTGGCCGGCGGAGGACTTCGTCGCCCCCCGCGGTGCCTTCGTCCTGCTGTTCGAGGACGACCAGCTCGTCGCCGGCGGCGCGTTCCAGCCGTACGACGCGGAGACCGTCGAGCTCAAGCGCATCTGGACCGCACCGGCCGCACGCGGGCGGGGGCTCGCCGGGCTCGTCGTCGCAGAACTCGAGGCAGAAGCCCGCCGCCGTGGGTTCCGCCGCGTCCACCTGACCACCGGGCCGCGGCAGCCCGAGGCGGTCCGGCTCTACCTCCGCTCCGGGTACACCCCCCGGTTCGACCGCGGACGGCCGCCGGAGGAGATCGGGATCCACCCCTTCGAGAAGGTGCTCGACGAGGCGGAGGCGGAGCGGGCCTCCCGTCCCGGGACCGACCCGGACGTCGTCCTGGCGGGGCGCGCCGCGCTCGACCGGCCCGTCGTGCCGCTCCGGCACCCGCTGCGGTGGCTCGCCGCCGCGGTCGTCCTCGTGCTCGTGCTGAACCTGGTGCAGACGCTGTTCACCAACCCGTCCTGGGGGTGGCCCCGTGTCGGGACGTGGCTGTTCAGCCCGGCGATCCTCACCGGACTGCAGCTGACCCTCGTCGCGACCGCGTTGAGCGCGGTGATCAGCTTCGCCGGTGGAGTCCTCGTCGCGGTCGCCCGGATGTCGCCGAACCCGGTGTTGTCCGGGCTCGCCTGGGGCTACGTCTGGCTGTTCCGGTCGGTGCCGCTCATCCTCGTGCTCGTCTTCCTCTACAACCTCGGCTCGCTGTACCCGTCGATCGGCGTCGGGATCCCCTTCGGGCCGCAGTTCACCGTGCCGACGACCGACCTGCTCGGCGACCTGGCGATCGGGGTGCTCGCGCTGAGCCTCAGCGAGATCGCCTACGCGTCGGAGATCGTCCGCGCCGGGGTCCTCGCCGTCGACACCGGGCAGCGTGAGGCGGCGCAGGCGCTCGGACTCCCCCGTCACCGACAGTTCCTGCGGATCGTGCTGCCCCAGGCCCTCCGCTCGATCGTGCCGGCGTTCGTCAACCAGCTGATCGGGCTGCTCAAGGCGTCCTCGCTGCTGTTCTACGTCTCGCTGCTCGACCTGTTCGGGGTGGTGCAGAACCTGTCGAGCACCTACCCGACGGACGTCATCCCGCTGCTCGTCGTCGCGACGCTCTGGTACCTCGCACTCACCAGCGCCGTGTCGGTCGTGCAGTACCACGTCGAGCGGTGGACGGCCCGCGGCTCGGTGCGCGAGCTGCCGCCGACCCCCTGGCAGCGGATCCGTGCCGCGTTGCGGGCTGCCCGCCGCACCGCCGCCACCCGTCCCGCGACCACGGCGTCCGACCCGTCCGTCGCGACGACCGCCGTCAGGAGCACCCGATGACCGCCGCCGTCTCCGTCCGGAGTGCCGTGAAGGCGTTCGGCGACCACGTCGTCGTCGACGGCGTCGACCTCGACCTGCCCGCCGGGAGCGTGACGGCGGTGCTCGGACCCTCCGGGTCGGGGAAGTCGACGCTCCTCCGCGCGATCAACCACCTGGAGCCGCTCGACCGCGGCGTCGTCACCATCGGCGGCGAGCCGGTCGGGGTCCGCGTCCGTCGCGGCCGCGACGGCCGTGAGCGCCTCGAGGAGCTACCCGAACGGATCATCCTGCGGCAGCGCTCCCGGATCGGGTTCGTGTTCCAGCACTTCAACCTGTTCCCGCACCTCACCGCGCTCGAGAACGTCGTCGAGGGGCCGGTCGCCGCCGGGGTCCCCGCCGACGCTGCCCGGGCACGCGGCAGACAGCTCCTCGACCGGGTCGGGCTCGGTGACCGCGCGGACAGCCGACCACGGCAGCTGTCCGGCGGCCAGCAGCAGCGCGTCGCCATCGCCCGGGCGCTCGCGCTCGAGCCCTCGGTGGTGCTGCTCGACGAGCCGACGTCGGCGCTCGATCCGGAGCTCGTCGGCGAGGTGTTGTCCGTCATCGCGGACCTCGCCCGGTCCGGCACCACGCTCGTCGTCGTCACGCACGAGGTCGCCTTCGCCCGCGAGGTCGCCGACCACGTCGTGTTCCTCGACCGCGGCCGCGTCGTCGAACAGGGACCGCCGTCGCAGGTCATCGATGCGCCGGCGCACCCGCGCACCCGCGACTTCCTCGCCCGCGTGCGCTGACCGCGCGGCTCTCCCACACCCCGTCCCACCCGATCCCCTCGTCTGGAGCACCATGTCCTCGAACCCCGTCTCCCTCCGCCAGCGGCACCGTGCCGGCGTCCTCGTCCTCGCGGCCGGCGTCGTCGTCGCACTCGCCGGCTGCTCAGCGAACGCCGCGGCCAAATCCGCCGGCGCGTTCGACGGCTCAGTCACGATCGGCGCCGCCGCGAACGGTGCCGCGACCGAGACCACGCTCGACGTCGCGGCCGACCCCGCTCTGCACGATGCCCTCCCCGCCGATGTGAAGGCCTCGGGGAAGCTCGTCATCGGCGTCGGGGCCCTGCCCGCCGGGTTCCCGCCGCTCGCCTTCACCGGGGACGACCAGAAGACGCTCACCGGCTCGGAGCCGGACCTCGGCCGCCTCGTCGCCGCGAAGCTCGGGCTCCGGGCGGAGGTGTCGAACGCGACCTGGGACAACCTCTTCGTCGGCATCGACGGCGGCAAGTTCGACGCCGGGTTCTCGAACATCACCGTGACCGAGCAGCGCAAGGAGAAGTACGACTTCGCGTCCTACCGGCAGGACGAACTCGCCCTGCAGGTACCGGCCGACAGCGACCTGTCCTTCGACGGCGACCCGTCCGTCCTCGCCGGGGAGACGATCGCCGTGAGCTCGGGCACGAACCAGGAGAAGATCCTGCTCGAGTGGCAGGAGCAGCTCGCGGCCGACGGGAAGACCGTCACGGTCAAGTACTACCCGGACGGCAACGCGGTGAAGCTGGCCCTCGACTCGGGGAAGATCGACGGGTACTTCGGCCCGAACCCGACGATCGCCTACCAGAACAGGCAGAGCGCGGGTGGGGCGCACCCCACGAAGACGGCGGGCACGTACTCCGGAGCCGGGGCGGACCTGCAGGGGCTCATCGCGGCGACGACGAAGAAGGGCAGCGGTCTCGCGGATCCGATCGCGGACGCCCTCGACGAGCTCATCGAGGACGGCACCTACGCGGAGTGGCTGCGGGCGTACGGCCTGTCGAACGAGGCCGTCGAGCACTCGGAGGTCAACCCCGAGGGACTGCCGCTCGACAACAGTTGACGCGCGGCTCCCGCGCTGGCACGACGCGCCGCTCACCTCCCCGGTGGGCGGCGCGTCGTGCGTTGCCGCCGTCGTCCGCGCAGCGGTGACGGGCCGGCGGTCCCCGCCGGGGCGCACGCCGTCGGACGGGAGGCGCGGTGTGCGCCGGCACCGAGCCTCCCGTCCGGCGGCAGGACCGCACCCCGCGCGAGCGGGCGCGACCCGGGTCGCGCGGCGCGGCGCGCCGGGCTCCAGGCGACGCCAGGCCTCAGCGACGCCTGGCCTCAGCGACGCCTGGCCTCAGGCGACGACGACCGCCTCGGCGGTGCGGCGGGCCCACTCGGCGGCGAGCAGCTCGTAGGAACGCACCCGTGCGGCGTGCTCGTGCGTGATCGTGGTGACGAGGAGCTCGTCCGCCCCGGTGACCCGGCGGAGCACCTCGAGCCGGTCCGCGACGTGCCCGGCGTCCCCGACGAAGCGGGCGGCGATGCGGTCGCGGACGGACGCGGCGGCGGCTGCGTCGAGCGGGGCCGCGCGGGCCTCGTCCGGCGTCGGGTACGCGATCGCGCCGATGCCGGACCGGATCGAGTGCACCCACTGCCCGTAGCCGTGCGCGAGTTCCTCGGCCTCGGCGGTCGAGCGGCCGACGACGACGTCCGCGGACACGATGACGTACGGCTCGTCGAGCACGCCGGGGCGGAAGGCCGCGCGGTACGCCCCGACGGACGCCAGGACGGTGCCGGGGGTGGAGTGGTAGTTCGCGCCGTAGGGCAGACCGAGCGCCCCCGCGATCCGGGCGCTCTCGCCGCCGGTCGAACCGTGGACCCAGAGCTCGACGTCCGCACCGGTCGCCGGTGGCGCCTCGACGACGGCGCCGTCACGCTCCCAGGTGCCGGCGAAGAGGGCACGGACCAGGGCGAGTTCGTCCTCGAACCGGTCGACGTCACCGGGTACGCGGCCGAGGAGCTCCCCCTGCAGGGCGAACCGGCTCCCGGGGGCGATGCGGAGGTCGAAGGGCGCGGGCAGGAGGAGCCCGTCCACCTCGGTGTCGGCGCGCGGGGCGAGCGCGGGCGGCTTCGGGGTGCCCGGAGCGGGTGCGCCCGAGCGGCCGAGACCGAGGTCGAACCGCGGCCCGTACAGCCCGGTGAGGGTGCCGAAGGTCTCGGCGATCTGCAGTCCGCGGACGTTCCCGACCAGGGTCGCTGCGCTGCCGACCCGGATCGACGTGGTGGCACCGGCGACGGCACCCATGACGACGGTCGGTGCGCTGCCCGCGACGCCCGGGTTGAGGTGGTGCTCGGCGAGCCAGTACCGGGCGTAGCCGGCGCGCTCGGTGACGACGGCGAGGTCGACCGTCTCGTGCAGGGCCGCCGTGGCGGACGAACCGCTGCGCACGGGGACGAGGTCGAGCACCGAGAGCGGCACCGGCGCCCCGCGGTCGACGCCGCTCACGCGAGCACCCCCTGGCGGTCACGGACCCGCCCGGAGAGCCCGAGGGTCTCGCGCAGGGTCGCCCCGTCCTCGTACTGCTCCCGGTACACACCGCGCTCCTGCAGCAGTGGGACGACGCTGTCGACGAACTCGTCCAGGCCGTACGGGTTCGTGTGCGGGACGACGACGAACCCGTCGGTCGCCCGTTCCTGCACGTACCGGTCGATCTCGGCGGCGATGCTCGACGGCGTGCCGACGAAGCCGCCCCGTGTCGACACCCGGATGACGAGCTCGCGGATGGACAGCCGGTCCGCCGCGGCCTGCTCGCGCCACGTCTGCACGACCGCCCGGGGGTCCCGGACGTGCCGGACCCTGCCGCGGGTGATCGTGTCCGCGTCGACGTCGGGTTCGACCTCGGGCAGCGGTCCGTCGACGTCGTAGGACGACAGGTCCCGGTTCCAGACCTGCTCGAGGAACGCGATCGCGGTCGCCGGGCTGACCTGCGCGCGACGGATCGCACGGGAGCGTTCCTCGGCGTCGGCCCGGGTGTCGCCGAGCGTGAAGGTCGCGCCGGGCAGGACGAGCAGCTCGTCCCGGGAACGTCCGACCCGCTCCAGCCGTGCCGCCAGGTCGTCGGAGAACCGGCGGGCGTCCTCGAACTCGGTGTGCAGCGAGAAGACGACCTCGGCCTGCGCGGCGGCGAGGTCGCGGCCCTCGTCGGAGTCGCCGGCCTGCACGAGCACGGGGTGACGCTGCGGGCTGCGCGGCACCGGGAACGTGCCGGTGACGTCGAACTGCGGGCCGTGGTGGTCGACGTCCCGGATGCGGGAGCGCTCCGCGTACACGCCAGAGGTCACGTCGGCGACGACGGCGTCCGGCTGCCACGAGTCCCACAGCTCGCGGGCGAGCTCGACGAACTCGGCGGCGCGCGTGTACCGGTCCGCGTGGTCGAGGAAGCCCCCGCGTCGGAAGTTGGCACCGTGGAAGGCGTCCGAGCTCGTCACGACGTTCCACCCGGCGCGGCCCTCGTTGAGGTGGTCGAGCGTGGCGAGCTGCTTCGCGAGCTCGACCGGCTCGTTGAACGTCGCCGACAGCGTGCCGACGAGCCCGATGTGGGACGTCACCCCGGCGAGGGCGGCCAGGACGGCCAGCGTGTTCGGACGACCGACGACGTCGAGGTCGTGCACGCGGCCCTTCTGCTCGCGGAGCCGCAGCCCCTCGGCGAGGAACAGGAAGTCGAACCGGCCTCGCTCGGCGTTCCGCGCGAAGTGCTCGAACGACGAGAACGCGATCTGGCTCTCGGCGCGGTCGTCGCTCCAGACCGTGGTGTTGTTGACGCCCGGGAAGTGGGCGGCCAGGTGCACCTGTCGCTTCGTGCTCATGCGGGGACCCCCTCGGGTGTCGTGGTGGTGGCGTACCGGCTGACCGCGGGGCGCAGCCCGAACCGCGTCCGCAGGTCGGCGACGGGGCGCGAGGCGACGTCCGCGCGGAGCCCGGCGGTGACGAGCGCGGGGACGAGCTGTCGGGCGACGGCGGTGCTGTCGAGCGGGATCCGCAGCGGGCGCAGGCGGACGCCGGCGTACCCGAGGGCACGGAGGTCGCCGATGCGGGACACGAGTTCCGGCACGGTGGTCGCGAGCACGGCGGCGTCCGACCAGGGGGGACCCGCTGCCGCAGGCCCCGCCGCCACGGTTTCCGCCGCCGCGTCGAGCGCCGCCAGCGCGTCCGCCGCCTCCGCCGACGACGACCCGATGAGCACCGCGAGGTCCGCGAGCACCGGGCGCTCCCGGTCCGATCCGGCCGCCTGCTCGGCGTCCCGCACCACGGCCAGCGCGCCCCGGTCCTCCAGGCCGCCCGCGCCGGGCATGACGAGCACGACGTCCGCGGCGTCGACCGCGAACCGGGCCGTGTCCTCGCGGTGCGCCAGTGCGAGGACCGGCGGCCGACCCTGCGGGGACCGCGGGACGATCGACGCGCCGTGCACCGACAGGTACGAGCCCCGGAACCGGGCGTCGTGGATGCGGTCGCGGTCGATGAAGCGGCCGGTGGTGACGTCGCGGATGACGGCGTCGTCGTCCCAGCTGTCCCAGAGACGTGCGACCACCTCGGCCACCTCGCGCGCCTCGTCGAGCAGCGGCTCGACCGTGCCCGGTCCCGGTGCTCCGTCGGGCAGGGTCCGGCGGCCGAACAGCGCGGCCTCGCGGGCGGTGGGACTCACCTGCAGTCGCCACCCGGCCCGGCCGGTCGACACGTGGTCGAGGGTCTGGAGGGCCGTTGCGACGTGGAACGGTTCGGTGTGCGTAACCGAGACGGTCGGGACGAGGCCGATCTGGCGGGTGGCCGGTGCGACGGCGGCGGCGACGAGCAGTGCGTCGAGGCGCCCGACGACCGTGCTGGTGTCCAGGTCACCGGTCGCGTCCACCGGGCCGGCGGTGAAGGAGTCCTCGAGCGTGACGGCGTCGACGCCGAGGCGGTCCTGCTCCCCGACGACGTCGCGCCAGTGCTGCAGGGTCGGCAGGCGTCGCGCGGCGACCGGGTCGGTCCGCCAGGCTGCCGGGTGCCATCCGGCGCCCTGCAGGGCGGTGACGAGGGTGATGCGGTCGGGCACGGGTTCCTCGGCTCTGTCGGTGGTCACGGCATGCGGGATGCGGGGCATCGGGCGTGCGTCGACGCTACGGCGACGGACGCCGGACCGGGGCGTGGGTTGCGGTCCGTGACGGGGTGTTGCGTCAGATGACGTCCGGCGTCCGTCCGTCACGCGGGTGGTGACGGGGCTCGATCACCAGGTGATGCGGACGAACTCCCGGCGGAGGCGGTCGGCTCGTCCGGGGTTGGTCTGCTCGACCCAGCCGATGCGGCCGAGCAGGTGCGCCCGGAAGTCCGGATGACCTGACCGGTTCTGCGACTCCGGTCCGTGCTCGGCGCAGTTGTGGAGGACGGCGTGGAGGCGGTCGACCTCGCGGCGGCCGGGAGCGGTGCGGTCGTTGACGACGACGCCGGTGACGCTCTGGCGGACGCTCGCGGGTCGGACCCGGGTCTTGCGGGCGTTGAGCCGGAGGCCCTGGTCGGTGACGATGCGGTCGACACCCCGGAGGAAGGCGTCGGCGCGCCGCGCGAGACGGTCGTCGCCGCTGAAGGTGAGGTCGTCGGCGTACCGGGTGTAGACGGCACCGGCGGCGTCGGCCCACCCGGCGAGGCGCGCATCGAGGTGCCGCAGCACGGTGTTCGCGAGCGCCGGGGAGGTCGGCGCTCCCTGGGGCAGGTGCGCGTCGGCGAGGGCGCGGCGGAGGGCAGCCCGCTCGTCGACGTCCCCGCCGGGCGGCATCGCGGTGAGCACGTGGGTCGGGACCCGGTGGGTGCAGAGACCGGTGAGGACGTGGGCGAGGGGTTCCGCGAACCCGGCCGCCCGGAACACCCCGTACACGGACCGTGCGCGGACGCTCGCGAAGAAGCTGGTGAGGTCGGCTGTGATGACGACGCGTTGCCCGACGTGCAGCGTGGCGCCGGAGACCACGCTGCGGCCGGGGACGAAGCCGTGTGCCGCGTCGTGCACCGGCAGGACCGCCAGGAGTTCGTCGAGGACCGTCCGTTGCGTCCGGCGGAGCATGTCCAACGGTTTCTCGAGCAGGCGCGGCGTGCGCCCGCGCGGCGGACCCACTCGTGCCGGTGGTGGTGCAGCGGGCTGGCGGAGCCGGGTCGGCGGTTCCACCCGCGCGTGTCGGCGAGCCACAGGAGCCGGCCGACCGTCAGGTCCAGTTCGCGGGCGAGCTCGGGCAGGGTGTCGACGAGCAGGCGGCTCGACACCCGCGGCACCGCGCGCACCGGGACCGCCCGCCGCAGCAGCACCCGGACCGGTCGGCGAGTGGACCGTGTGCGGTGCAGTCGCACCAGCTGCGGTGACGCCGCGATCACCGCCGCGAGTTGCCGGGGTGCGTCGACGGGAGGCCGTGGGTACGTCTCGAGCGCGGTGCGGACGGCGTGGCCCACGTACGCGCGCTCCGGTCCGACGACGTCGAAGCCCGCGGCCGTGAGCGGTCCGGTGTCCCAGGCGTCGGCGGCGAGGAAGGCGTCGGCGAGGGCGGTCGCGACCACCTCGACGGGCGTGGGGTTCCCGGGAGACCTGTCGGTGCCTCCGTGAGGTCGCGCGCGCGGAGCGCGCCGAGCCTCTCGGGGCGTGTGGTGCTGCTGGTCCTGCGTACCCCGGGGTGACCCCGGAGAGGTCGACGCGTCACGCGCGCCGTCCGCCTCCCCCGGGAACTCCACGTGCTCACCATACGGAGGATCGCGCTACCGTGACGAGCGACACCGCCGTCCCCGTGAGGAGCACCATGCCCGACACCACCGGAACCACCGACACCACCACCGGAGCCCGGTACCGCGAACTCGGGACCGAGCAGAAGCTCGCCGTCCTGCTCGCGGAGGAACGCGAACTCGACCACGACTCGTTCGACCTCGACGACGCCTGGGCGGTGGGCTCCTGGTTGCGGGCGACCGCCCTGGAGCGTGGGCTCGGCGTCGGGTTCGCGGTGTCCTTCGGCGAGCAGCGCGTGTTCCACGCGGCGACCCCGGGCTCCGGCGCGGTGAACGACGCCTGGTTGGAACGGAAGTTCCGGGTGGTGCGGCACTTCGCCCACTCCACCCTCGCGGTGCGGACGCAGTACGAGGTCGGCGGTTCGACGTTCGACGAGGCCGCGGCACTCGACCCCCGGCAGTACCAGGCCGCGGGCGGGGGCTTCCCGCTCGTGGTGCGCGGGTCGCTCATCGGCGCCGTCGGCGTCAGCGGCCTCGAGATGCACGACGACCACGCGCTCGTGGTCGAGGCACTCCGGGCACATCGGGCGTCGCGCCCGTGACGACGGTGGACCCCGACGACTGCGTCTTCTGCCGGATCATCGCGACGGACGACCCGGACACCGTCTGGATCGAGCGGGAGCCGGACGCGGTCGCGTTCCGGCCGCTGCCGGAGTTGGAACTCGCGCCCGGGCACACGCTGGTCGTCCCGCGGGAGCACGCCACTGGCCTCCTGGACGTCGCCCCGGACGCCCTGCGAGCGACGGCACTGCTCGCGCAGCGGGTGGGGCGCGCCATGCGGGCCGCGCTCGGTGCGACCGGGGTCGTCGTGCTCAGCGCGACCGGAGCGGACGCGGGCCAGAGCGTGCCGCACCTGCACCTCCACGTCGTGCCGTGCTGGCCCGACGACGGTGTCCTCCGCTGGCCGGAACAGCGCTCCACGCACGTCGTGGACGGGGACCCGTCGGCGCTGCTCGCGGAGATGTTCGAGTGAGCGGACGGCCCGGTCGGGGCTGCTCAGAGGTCGGCGGCCCGGACCAGGTGCCGGATCGGCGGTAGCGCGTCCCGCGCGGCCGCTGACGCCTCGTCGACGACGACCGCGACGCTGACGAGCGTCCCGCCGCACTCGTCCACGAGCGCGGCGGCAGCCCCAGCCTGCCTGCCCGTCTCGATCCAGTCGTCGACGAGCACGACCCGCTGTCCCGGGCGGACGAGGTCCCGTCTGGTGGCGAGCGTCCAGCGGCGTCCGCGGTAATCGGGGTTCGTGACGTGACGCACGAGCGGACCCGGGAACAGGGCACCGTCCTTCCGGACCGGGACGAACCCGACGCCGAGCGCCAGGGCCACGGCCGGTCCGAGCACGAATCCGCGCGCTTCGATGCCGAGGACCAGGTCAGCACGGTCCTCCGCGACGAGCGCCGCGAGCCCCGCGACGACCGTTGCGAGGGCGTCCGGGTCAGCGAGCACCGCCCAGGTGTCCGCGTCGCCGTCGAGCCACCGGAACCGGCGCACCACCGCCCGGCGAGCGCGGTCGACGGCGTCCTCGTCGGTCATGACGACACGGTGTCCGGGGCGGTCCTGCGGAGGACCCGGCCCATGCTCTGGATCACCCGCCGGCCCGGGAGGATCGCCGCCGGACGGCGAGGACGACGACACCGGCGACGACGAGCAGCACCCCGCCGAGCGCCCACGGCAGCACGCGCGCTCCGGTACCGGTCGCGGTCGGGTCAGCGGCAGCAGCAGGGGGCGGCGTCGCCGTGGCGGACGTGTCCAACCGGGCCTCCCGGCTCGCGGTGGCGGACGGCGCGGAGACCGGAGTGGGGGCGCTCGACGGGGTCGGAGCGGCCTCGACGGTGAACGCGACCTGGCCGTCGATCGGGTGGCCGTCCGGTGAGACGTACCGCCACAGCACCGTGTGCGGGCCGGCCGACAGGGCGACGCGCTTCGACATCGTCGTCCCGTCGACGCGGACCTCACCCGTCGACTCGTCCTGGCCGGTCTGGTTCCGCACCTCGATGCGGAGTCCCGCGTCGAGACCCGCGAGCGGGGCCTCGCTGAACGCCAGGTCGACCTGCCGCACGGCCGTCGTCACCGTGGCCCCGTCCGCAGGGGTGCTGCCGATGAGTGCCGAGTGCGCCGCGGCGGGCGCAGCACCGCCCGGACCGGCGACGACCGCCGCGAGGACGACCGCCAGCGCGAGGGCAGAGCCTCCGACACGACGGGAGGAAGAGCTGCTGCGTCCGGTCCGTGGCACAGACCGACTCTACGGGTCCGAGGTGTGCGCCCGGCGGACGGACGGGAGGCCCGGAGCCAGCTGGCACCGGGCCTCCCGTCCGACGGACGCCCGCGTCAGCGGCGCGAGCCGCCGCGGAGGAAGAGCGCGGCGGCACCGGCGACGCCGAGCCAGACCAGCGGCCGCGTGACGCGACGCCGCTTCGCGACCCAGCCGCCGTCGGTCGCGTTGCCCGCGTCGGTCGGTGCGTAGAGGTTCCCGTCGGTGGGCGCCTGCTTCCCGCGGAGAGCGAAGACCTCGACGGCCGGACGGGTGATGCGGTGGAACAGCCACGGCACGATGAACTCGGCCGGCACGAGCGCGGCCTGGATGCGCCCGACGTAACGGTTGCGCTTCGGGTGCAGGGCCTCGGCGACGACGGCCTTCGCCGCGCGCTGCACGGAGACGGTCGGGGGCAGCGGGTGCGACGCCTTCTCGGTGTAGTTCGCGCCGTTCTGGTAGATCGGGGTGTCGATCGTCGACGGCAGGACGGCGCCGAAGCGGATGCGCGTGCCCAGGTGCTCGTCGGCGAGCACGTCCATGAGCCCGAGGGCCGCGTGCTTGCTCGTCACGTAGGCCGACTGGTACGGCGCGGACAGCAGCGACTGGATCGAGCCGACGAGGACGTACGTGCCCTCCCCACGCTGCTTCCAGTGCGGCAGGAGCGCCTTCACGGCGTGGACGTGACCGTGCAGGTTCGTGTCGACGACGCGCTTGAACGCCTCGGTCGGGGTCTGCTCGAACAGGCCGTAGACGAACAGCGCGGCGTTGCCGACGAAGACGTCGATGCGGCCGAAGCGGCTGGTGACGGTGCCGACGAGGTCGTTCACCTGTCGCTCGTCGGCGACGTCGGTGGGGATGGCGACGGCCTCGGCGCCGAGCTTGCGGCACTCGGCGGCGGCTTCCTCCAGGCTCTGCTCGCCGCGCGCCGCGAGGACGAGCGTGGCGCCCTGCTTCGCGAACTCGTGCGCAGCAGCCCGGCCGATGCCGCTCGATGCTCCGGTGATGACGACGACCTTGCCGCGGAATCGTGAACCCATGGGCTCTTCCCTACCCGGTCGGGGCTGCTGGGGAGCCGAGCGGCGTGTCCCCCGGCCGCGCACCCGGGCGCTCGGTGGTCCGGGTGGCGCCGGCGGGATCGAGCTCCGCGCGGAGCGAGCGCAGAACCCGCACCAGCACGGGTCGCTTCAGCCCACCGGCGGCGAAGGGCCGACCGAGCGTCGTCCGGGGAGCGAGCACAACGTGTCCGTTCGCGGTGCTCACCCAGATGCCCCAGTCCTGTCGCACCCCCTTGACCACGGTGTTTCGCGAGGCCGAAGGCGCGGATGCGTTCCCACGGCAGCGCATGCACCGGCCGGGCGTGGTCGGGTGTCCAGCCGTGCAGCCCGGTGTCGTCGACGGTCCAGACCTCCGGCTTCGGGTCGGCGAACTCCTCGCCCGCGACCAGGGCGGCCGTCTCGACGGGCAGGTGGAACACCGGCCGGCCACCGGTGGCGCGGATCCGGGCGAGGGTGCGACGGTCGCGTCGGCCGGACGACCATGCGGCGAGCGCGACGCCCGGTCCCGTCAGGAGGAGGATCGGTGGGACGAGCAGGAACACCCCGCTGCGCGGCGTCGCGTCCGCGATGCGGCGCGTGACGTCCGGCTGCACGAACATCTCGACGAGCAGGAACGCGCCGAGCGCCGAGACGAGCACCGTGACGAGGACGATCCGCCAGGTCGGAGGGACCTCGCCGTCCCGCAGTCGCTGCACCCATCGGTCCCCGTCGTGTTCCACGGGCCCAGCTTGGCAGCGGGGACGGTCGGGGTCCGCCGAGGCTGCCGGCGGAGTCCGTGTCCCGTACCCGTGGCAGGTCAGGCGTGGTCGCGGAGGGCTGCGTCCCCACACCGAGCGCGCTCGGCATACATGGGAGAACGGGTGAGCGGCAGGCGACGCGGTCGGCGTCCGCGCCGCGCCGGTCAGGACCGTGCGACCGTCGGTGCGGTCGCGGCGGACGGCTCGGTGCGGGATCCGGCGATCCGGTGGACGCTCGGTTGACCCCTCCGGAGGTCGTGCACGAGAGTGAAGCGATGCTCTCCCTCGTCTACATGTCCGTCGCCGTCGACGACCTCACCGACGCGCAGCTCGTCGACCTGCTGCGGGACGCCCGCCTGAAGAACGACGCGCTCGGCGTCTCCGGGCTCCTCGTCGCCAAGGAGGGACGCTTCATGCAGGTCCTCGAGGGGCCGGCGTGGAGCGTCGAGGACCGCTTCGGCGCGATCCAGCGCGACCCCCGCCACACCGACGTCCGTTCGCTCAGCCGCGAGGAGATCGACACGCGCCGCTTCGACGGCTGGTCGATGGCCTTCGGCACCCCTTCCGACGTCGAGGTCCGCGACGAGCCCGGCTTCAGCGACTTCCTGCAGCGACGCGGTGGTCTGCCGACCGGGCTCTCGGGGTCACCGGCGGACTGGCTCCTCCGGTGGTTCCGCGGTCGGCAGTTGCAGGACACCCCGCTCGAGGCCGTCTCGCTGGGACGCCACGCCGCCTGACACCCGGCAACGCCCCGTTCACCCGGCTGTGGCACGGTGACGGACGTGCACCACGCTCCCGTGACCGGCCCCCTGGCCCGTCGTCTCCGGTTGTCCGACGCCGTCACGATCGGTCTCGGCTCGATGATCGGCGCCGGCGTGTTCGCGGCGTTCGCCCCCGCGGCCGCCGCTGCCGGGACGGGGCTGTTCCCCGCCCTCGTCCTGGCGGGCGTCGTCGCCTTCTGCAACGCCACCTCGTCGGCGCAGCTGGCAGCCCGGTACCCGACGTCCGGTGGTGCGTACGTGTCCGGGCGGGAGCGGCTCGGACCGTGGACGGGGTTCGCCGCGGGGTGGGGCTTCGTGATCGGCAAGACCGCGAGTTCGGCGGCGATGGCGATCACCTTCGCCGCCTACGTCGTACCGGAGCCGTGGCAGAAGCCCGTCGCGATCGCCGCGGTCGTGCTGCTCACGGTCGTCAACACGTTCGGCATCACGCGGACGGCGCTGCTCACGCGCGTGCTCGTCGTCGTCTCGCTCGTCGCGCTGACCGTCGTGGTCGTGATCGGCACGACCTCGACCGGGTCGACCGCGGCGGACCCGGGTACGCCCGCGGCACCGCTCGGCGTCCTGCAGGCCGCCGGGTTCCTGTTCTTCGCCTTCGCCGGCTACGCCCGCATCGCCACGCTCGGGGAAGAGGTCGTCGACCCCGCCCGGACCATCCCGCGGGCCGTGGTGACCGCGTTGACGATCACGCTCGTCGTCTACGCGCTCGTCGCGGTCGCGACCGTGCACGCGCTCGGGCCGGGAGGCACGGCCTCCTCCGCTGCGCCCATGCGGTCCGTCGTCGACACGGCCGGACTGCCGTGGCCGGGCGCCGTCGTGCAGGTCGGGGCGGCGGCCGCGTCGCTCGGCGCGCTCCTCGCGATGATCGCCGGCGTCGGCCGGACCAGCCTGGCGATGGCGCGGAACCGGGACCTGCCCGGCTGGTTCGCCGCCGTGCACCCGCGCTGGCAGGTGCCGGCACGGGCGGAACTCGCCATCGGCGTCGCCGTGTGCGTGCTCGTCGCCGTCACGGACCTGCGCGGGGCGATCGGCTTCTCGTCCTTCGGCGTCCTGCTGTACTACGCCGTCGCGAACGTGGCCGCGTGGACGCAGGAGCGGCAGGACCGGCGGTACCCGCGCCTCCTGGCCGTCGTCGGCGTGGTGGGGTGCGTCGTCCTCGTCGCCGCGCTGCCGCTCACCTCGATCGTCGGCGGTGTGGCCGTGACGGCGGTCGGCCTGGCGTACCGGGCCGCGCGGCTCGCGCTGGCGCGACGGCGGGTGCGCTGAGCACCGCCGGTCCGGGCGGCTGCGGCTTCCTCCCGCGCGCTGCCGCCTGGCGGCCGCCGCCGATCGGTCGACGTGTCAGTGCGCGGCGACGGGGACGCTCTGCGCCCGGGCACCCCGCGGAGAGGCGACCTCGAGCGTCACCACCACGGCCGCGACGAGCAGGGCGGTGACCGGCAGCGACACCGCCGGGACCGCGATCGAGGCGAGCACCGCGACCGACAGCACGACGACGGCCGTGTTCGCCCGCTGCGGCAGTGACGGTCGGATGGCGAGCGCCCAGATGGACAGCACGAACAGCGCGACCGGGACGGCGACGGTCGCGGCGACGGCGACGGAGCTCAGGTGCACCCGACCGGCGTCGGCGAGCACCGCGACCTCGATCCCCGCCGGCAACGCACCCGCGGCCGCGAAGACGAGGTAGTGCCCGTAGCCGAACACGAGCGCCGACCGCAGGTCACGGATGTGGTCGTGCTGCTCGCGCGAGAAGTAGATCCACCACATCCCGACGGTGATGACCAGTCCGCAGCCCGCGAGGGTGAGCAGGGAGCCGAGGTGCTCGGTGTGCTCGATGGCGTCGATCACGGCGTTCGCTGATGCGAGCAGCCCCTCGCCGAGGACGATGAGCGTGAACAGCGAGTACCGCTCCGCCAGGTGGTGGGTGTGCCACGGCGTCGTCTCCGACCGCGACTCGACCCAGACCGGCACGAGCAGTTCGCCGAGGATGAGCAACGGCGCCGCGAACGGCCGCAGGTCGTGCGGCAGGGCGAGCGACGCGACCCAGAGGACCTGGACGCCGGTGACGCCCACGGCGTAGCGGACTGCGCTCGGTCGGTAGCGCGCCGACGACACCGCGGCCCGGACCCACTGGCCGACGAGCGCCAGCCGCATGACCACGTACCCGGTGATCCCGACCGTGAAGTCGCCGTCGGCCATGACGGCGTGCACCCCGGCGGCGAGGACGAGCACGCCCGCCATCTGGACCACCGTCATCACCCGGTACAGCCAGTCGTCGGTGTCGAACGAGGTGGCGAACCACGTGAAGTTCATCCACGCCCACCAGATCGAGAAGAACACCAGGCCGTACGACAGGACCGCCGACGTCACCTCGCCCTCCGCCTCGATCTCGTGCAGGTCCGTCGCCGCGAGACCGACCGCGACCACGAACACCAGGTCGAACAGCAGCTCCAGGGGGCTCGCGGCACGGTGCCGCTGGGTCGGGTCGCGGGGGACCATCCGCCGCAGGCCGATCGTCGTCACGTCACGCCTCCTCGGTCGTGGGCACGTCAGCGCGTCTCGCGCAGGTAGGTGAGCACCGCACGGACCCGACGGTTCGCGTCGTCCGGTGCGAGGTCGAGCTTGGTGAAGACGTTGCCGACGTGCTTCGCGACCGCGGCGTCCGACAGGTGCAACTCGCGGGCGATGTCGGCGTTCGCGGCTCCCTCGGCCATCAGCGTCAGGACCGTGGTCTCGCGCGCCGTCAACCGGGCCAGCGGGCTGTCGGTCGTCCGACCACGGGCGAGGTGGCGCACGACGTCCGGATCGACGACCACGCCGCCGTCCGCCACCGTCTCGAGCGACCGGAGGAAGGCGGCGACCTTCCCGACGCGGTCCTTGAGCAGGTACCCGACCCCGCCGCGTCCGTCGTCGAGCAGGTCCTGCACGTACGCGCCCGCGACGACCTGCGACAGCACGACGACGGGCAGGTCGGGGTGCTCGCGGCGGAGCGCGATCGCGGCGCGGAGGCCGTCGTCGGTCCCGGACGGCGGCATCCGGACGTCGGTGAGCACGAGGTCCGGCCGCTCCCCCGCCGCGGCGAGCGCCGAGACACCCCGGACCAGGGCGCCGGCGTCCGCCGCGGTGCCGACCACGGTGTGACCGGAGCGCTCCAGCAGACTGACCAGGCCCTCCCGGAGGAGCACGGCGTCCTCCGCCACGAAGATCTTCACGAGCGCCATCGAACCACGTCGGGACGGTCCCGCAGGTGCTCGCCCTGCGTCGGCACGCTGAACCGCAGCACGGTCGGGCCGCCGACGGGGCTGTCGACGTGGAACGACCCGCCGAGGACGGCCGCGCGTTCCCGGAGTCCGTCCAGGCCGCCACCGGGGGACGACACGGCTCCCCCGACGCCGTCGTCCGCGACCTCGAGCCAGAACCGGTCGTCGGTGGTCCCGGCGGTCACCTGCACGGTGGCCGCCGCGCCGTATCGACCGGCGTTCGTCAGTGCCTCGCTCACCACGAAGTAGGCCGCGGTCTCGACCCGTGCGGGCGGTCGGACCGGCAGGTCGACGGCCACGCGCACGGCCAGCGGGGAGCGCGCGGCGAGTTCGTCGACGGCGGCGCCGAGTCCGTGGTCGACGAGGACGCGGGGGTGGATCCCGCGGATGGTCGCGCGCAGGGCGTCGACGGCGTCGTCGACGTTGCCGCTGATGCGGTCGAGGGCCTGCCGCAGGGCGCCGAGGTCCCGGCCGTCCCGCTCGGCGGCGTCGAGGTCGACCGCGAGCAGACCGATGTTCATCGACAGGATCGTGAGCTGCTGCTGTGCGCCGTCGTGCAGGTCGCGTTCGATGCGTCGCCGCTCGGCGTCGAACCCGTCGAGGAGCGCCCGCCGCGAGTCGGTGAGTTCCTCGACGCGGTGTTCGAGTTCGCCGGTCCGGTCGCCGAGGAGTGCCCGGGCGACCAGGTCGTGTGCGGTCGCGAGGGCGGTGACCGCGTACAGCAGCACGACGAGCACGACGAGGGCGCCCGCGAGCTCCACGGGTGGGCTGAGCCGGAGGCCGTCGAGCCAGGTCCGGATGACGTCGTCGTCCTGCGGGCGCGCCCCGGTGGCGGCCCCCACGGCGACGCTGACGCTGACGAGGGTCAGGACGACCAGTGCGAAGCCGATCCCGGCGACCAGGAGGAACACGGGCAGGTAGCCGAGTTCGGACCAGGCGAGCGGGTCGCGGAACCGTCCACGCAGGGTGGTGTGGCGGACCCGTCCGGACGACCGGGGGTCCGGGATGCGGGGCAGTCCGAGCACGACCGGCAGGCGGCGACCGACCCGGGCGACCGCGACGGCCCAGACGGGGGCGAGGAACCAGGTGGCCACGACGGGTGCGACGACGACGAGTCCGAGCGCCGCGGTGAGGGTGACGTCGAGCAGCGCTCGCCACGGCGTGCCTGACAGGAGGAACGTCCACGGCGGGACGGTCCACGCCGGCCCGGTCGACGGCCCGGTCCGACGGGGCGGTGCGCCCGTGCGGGTCGGTGGATCGGTCCGGTCCGTGCTCGTCACCCGCCCACGGTAGGGCGCGGAGGCGCAGCACCACCAGGGTGACGGCGACCGGTCGACGGTGGAGTCGGCTCCACCACGGGAGTCCGGTCTCCACCCGTGTGCGCGGCGCCGGACACGGTCAGGATCCAGGGCGTGGGACCGCTGACGGATCGTCGAGCCCTGCCGATCAGTCCGGGTGCAGGTCCCGCACCACAGCCCCAGCCGAGCACCGCGGTGTCCGCCGTGTCCGGCCCGCCCCTCCGACAGGAGTCCCCGGTGAGCTCACCGCGTCCCGCCGTCCGCACGAGGTCCGTCCTCGCCGTCACCGCCTCCGCCCTGACCGCGGTCACCCTGCTCGCGCTCGTCGGCCCGCCCGCTGCGGCCGCCACCGCCACCGCGGACGTCCCGCGGTCTCCGGCCGGCGTGACCGCGGCCGTCGGCGAGCAGGACGCCGGGACCCCGGCGGTCGGTCCGGCCGCCGACGGTGTGCGGGTCGGTGACGGGTCCTACGCCCCGACCCCGCCGGCGAGCATCACGGACAGCGCCGACGTGCAGAAGACGCTCGACCAGCGGCTGTACATCGACCCGTCGCAGGCGGGCAAGCCGGTCCCGACGAACCAGTGGTGGACCGACCTGCTCGTCAGCAGGTACTCCGGCGACATGTGGGCGTACCCGTTCGTCTCGTCGAACAGCGCCGCCGGGACGAAGGTCACCATCCCGACGCGCTGGAACAGCGACGGCACGGCGATGCGCCTCGAGGCGCCGGTCACGGTCGGCGGGACCGTCGACCCGACCCCGGATGCCTCCGACCGGGTGCTCGCCGACTTCGAGGACGGCCTGCCCGAGGGCTGGACCGCCACGGGCGACGCGTTCGACCGGACCGCGCCGGGCACGGCCACCGGGCAGAGCGAGGTCGCCGGGTGGCTCGGTGACCGGTTCCTCGACTCGTTCACCGACGCCGACGGTGACGGCGCGACCGGGACGCTCACCTCCCCGTCCTTCACGATCGACCGGTCCACGCTCGCGTTCCTCGTCGGCGGGGGGAACCACCCCGACCACGAGGCCGTGCAGCTGCTCGTCGACGGGGACGTCGTCGCGAGCAGCACCGGGACCGACAGCGAGCGGCTGCGGTGGGACAGCTGGGACGTCTCCCGCTTCCAGGGCCGCTCCGCGCAGGTGCGGGTCGTCGACGACCTCCGTGCCGGGTGGGCCCACGTCCTCGTCGACCAGGTCCTGCTCACCGACGCGCCGGAGGGCCTGGCCGAGCGGTTCTCCACGACGTTCTCCGCGGAGCAGGCCGACGCGCTCCGCTGGGGCGACTGGAACGTCAGCTGGCGCATGCCGCAGGACGGCCCCGGCGGCCAGTACATGGACGTCACGAGCATGCAGGGCTCGCCGTACGAGTGGTTCGAGTTCCACGGCATGACGCCGCGCATCACCCTGCAGGACGGAGCCGAGGTCACCGACGGCGACGGACGGCCCCTCACGCTGCCGGTGACGACGGACCGCTTCGAGATCCGCCAGGACGGGCACGTCTTCGGCGTGCACGCTCCCGACCGCACCACCTTCACCCGGACCGGCAACGCGCTCGAGGCCTCCTCCGGCACGCCGTACCTGGTCCTCAGCGCGGTCCCCGAGGCCGGGCTCACGCTGGACGACCTGCACCGGACCGCGTTCGCCGTGCCGCGCGACACGACCATGACGTACTTCTACGACCCCGCTGCCGCGAACGTCCGGCAGCAGTGGTCCGTCGACACCGAGACCCTCCAGGGCGACGACCACGACACCGTGCAGGGCTGGCTGCAGCACCAGTACGCCGACGCCACCACGAACCTGCGCTTCACCGGCGCCACCTACGCGACCCCGCGCGGCACGATGAAGACGACGGTCGGGCACGACGGGTGGACGCTCGACTACCGGTTCACGGGCATCACGCCGATCGGCGCGACCCCGGAGGCCATCGGGGACGACCCGTACTCCGAGGACGTCATGCGGCGGTACCTGCACGACTACGCCGCGAAGACCACCTACGGCGGCGACACGTACTGGGGCGGCAAGGACGTCCTGCAACTCGCCGAGTACATGACCATCGCCCGGCAGATCGGCGCCACCGAGGACGCCCGGAAGCTGCAGGACACGCTCGAGACGGCCTTGACCGACTGGTACACGTACACGGACGGCGAGAAGGAGCACTTCTTCGCCATGTACCCGACGTGGAAGGCCCTCATCGGGTTCGCCGACTCGTACGGCTCCGCGCAGTTCAACGACAACCACTTCCACTACGGCTACTTCGCCGTCGCGACGGCCCTCCTCGGCCGCGTCGACCCCGCCTGGGCGGACCGGTACGAGGGCATGGCGACCCTCGTGGTCAAGCAGTACGCGAACTGGGACCGTGACGACGCCCGCTTCCCGCACCTGCGCACCTTCGGCGTCTGGGAAAGCCGGTCCAACGCGGGCGGCGTGTCCTCCCCGGGCGGCAACAACCAGGAGTCGTCCTCCGAGGCGATCCAGTCCGAAGCCGGCCTGTTCCTGCTCGGCAGCGTCCTCGGCGACGAGGACATGCAGGCCACCGGCGCGATGCAGTACGTCACCGAACGGGCCGCCGTCCGCGACTACTGGCAGAACGTCCGCGGCAACCCCGCCTCGGCCTCGTACGACGGCAACGGCGCGTTCCCTGACGCGTACCGGCACGGACAGGCCGGGATCCTGTTCGACTCCGGCCAGGCCCACGCCACGTACTTCTCCGGCGACCCGGCCTGGATCTCCGGGATCCAGTGGATGCCGACCGCACCCTGGTTCGACTACTTCGGGTGGGACCCCGACTTCTCGAAGGCGCTGATGCGGGAGATGATGGCGGCCCGACCCCGGGCGCTCGGCCAGGCCGGGGTCACCGACGGCAACGCCGGCCGGATCCAGATGCTCACGAAGAAGTGGTGGGGTGTCGGGACCTACGGGGACGCGACGATCAGCCGCGACCGCCCGGCTGCGATCGGTGAACTGCAGGAGGCGATCCGCAGCGTCGAGACGAACCACCCCGGGTACGTCACCCAGCGCACCGCCGCGAACCCCCTGTACGTCCAGGCCACCGACACGCTGCTGGTCTCGGTCGACGACGACGGACGGGTGGTGTTCCCGGACCGGTACTGGACCCCGGAGACGCTCCCGGCGTCGCTCGTCCCCGCCCAGCTCGACGGACGCACCGCCGACCGTCTGCCGGAGGACTGGCCGGTGCCGTCGCCGCTCATGCCGTTCCTCGTCGACGACTTCCGCGCCGACACCGCCACCATCGACGGGTTGTACGGCGTCGACCTGACCGACCACACCCCCGGGCCGGACACCGCGCACGCCGCGCGGGTCTTCAGCGGCATGGGTGACGCGCTCGGCAACGTCGTCCTCGGCTTCCTCGGCCAGTACGACCCGGACACCTACGCGGACGTCCATGCCGCACTGTGGGACGCCGAGGACCCGGCCGTGACCGGACAGTCGATGGCCGGACTCGTCTACCACCAGGCCATGTCGAACCGCACCGTCGGCACCGAGGTCACCGACCGGCACACCTCCGACCCGCTCAGCCAGGTGTTCCGCGCGGCCGACGGGACGATCAGCTACGTGCTCGACAACCCCGACACCGTGCAGCACACGTACGACGTGTACGACGGCACCGAGGTCATCGGGCAGATCGCGGTCCCCGCGCAGACGCAGATCACCTCGCACCTCGACGCCCACCTGACCGAGATCGAGGTGCACGCCGACGGCGACCCGAAGACCGTCGTCCCGGGGACGACCACCACGTTCACGGCGACCGGCCGCGACCAGTACGGCGCGACCGTCGACCTCGGCGACGTCACCTGGTCCACCGACGCCGGCACGATCAGCGACTCCGGCGTCCTCCGCGCCGGCGAGCGGTCGGACCGGGCGACCGTCACCGCGACCGTCGGCGACGTGCACGGATCGGTCGCCTTCCGCGTCGCCCCGGCACCGGTCCTCACCGGGATCGACGTCACCCCCGGCACCGAGCGGCTCGTCGTCGGCACGCCGCAGCGGTTCCGCGCCGCCGGCCACGACCAGTACGGCGACCCCGCCGCGCTGCCCGGTGACGTCAGCTGGACCTACACCGGGTCCGGCACGGTCGCCGCCGACGGCACCGTGACGACGACCGCCGCCGGCTCCGGGTACGTCGTCGCCACCGGCGCAGGCGTCGAGGGCGCCGCCGTCGTGGCGTCCGTCACGACGATCCCGGACGCCGCAGCCGGAGCCGACGTCACCGCGAGTTCGTCGGACGGCGGCAACACCGCCGGCAAGGCCGTCGACGGCGACCGCAGCACCCGCTGGGAGAGCGCGCACGGGGTCGACGACGTCGACTACACGATCGACCTCGGGCGCATGACCGACGTCACCACCGTGCGGGTCGACTGGGAGGCCGCCGCCGCCGAGCAGTACGTCGTCCAGGTGAAGGACGCCGCGGACGACGACTGGCGGGACGTCCGCACGGTCGAGAAGACCACCGCGGACGCCGACACCGTCGCGGTCGGCACGAGTGCCCGGTTCGTCCGCCTGCACATGACGCAGCGGCTGACCGGGTACGGCTACTCGATCTGGGAGGTGCACGTGTCCGGCACCCCGGCTGCCTCCGCCGTCGAGGTCGAGGACGTGCTCCTGGCACCGCGGTCGGCGACCGTCCGTCCCGCCGACACCGTCCGGCTCCGGGCGTACGGCTTCGACCGTGACGGGTACGGCGGCCTCCTCGCCACGGACCGACCGGCGTGGTCCGTCGCGGGCGGGGACGACGTCGGCACGGGCAGCGTCGACGGCGACGGCGTCGTGACCGCCGGACGTGACGGCGGTGCCACCGCGACCGTCACCGCCACCGTCGGACGGGCCTCCGCCCAGGCGGCGGTGACCACCCTCGACGAGCACGCCGACGACGACGGAGCGGTCCTGCCCGGCCCGTCGCGGGACGTCGCGGTCGGCAAGTCGGTCACCACGTCCTCCGACGAGCGCGGTGACCTCGCCGGCCGCAACGCGGTGGACGGGGACGGGGCCACGCGGTGGTCCAGCGCCGCCCGTGACGACCAGTGGATCGCCGTCGACCTCGGCGCCGTCGTGCCCGTCGACCAGGTCCAGGTCGACTGGGAGGCCGCCTCGGCCGAGGCCTACCGCATCCAGGTCCGGGACGACCCGCACGACGAGTGGCGGACGGTCGCCGACGAGCAGCACGGCAGCGGCGGCACGGCGGCCCACCCGTTCGAGGACGTCTCCGCGCGGTACGTCCGCCTGCTCGCCGACCGCCGCCACACGGCGTACGGCGTCTCCCTGTGGGCACTCCGCGTGTTCTCGACCGAGGGCGCCCCGACCCCCGACCTCGCACACCGCGCGGCCGTGTCGTCCTCGGCCGACGAAGGGGACGGCGTCCCCGCCCGCAACGCCGTCGACGGGGACGCCGGCTCCCGCTGGGCGAGCGGGCACACCGACGACCAGTGGCTCGCGGTCGACCTCGGCGCGGAGCACGAGCTGCACGGAGCCGTCGTGCGGTGGGAGGACGCGTTCGGCCGCGCCTACCGCATCGAAGCGCGGAACGCCACGGACGACGGGTGGACGACGCTCGCGACCGAGACGGACGGCGACGGCGGGACCGATCGGCTCGACCTGCACGGCTCGTGGCGGTACGTCCGCCTGCACGGCGTCGAGCGCGCGACGCCGTACGGCTACTCGGTGTACGACCTCGAGATCCGGTAGGCCAGGACCGGATCGCAGGGCGCACGCCGTGCCGCGGTCGGGCAGTCGTGTCGCGACGGTCCGACCGCGGCGCGGTTACGTCGTCCGACGGATGCCCCGGCCGGGCAGGACCGCGGAACCTGGAGGGACCACGGCACCCACCACGTCAGGAGCACCCGCATGGCCAGCCCCACCCCCGTCCAGACCCTCGGCATCGTCGGCGCCGGCAACGTCGGCTCGCAGATCGCCCGACGCGCCACCCAGACCGGCCTGGACGTCGTCATCGCGAACTCGCGCGGTCCTGAGACGCTCGAGACGCTCATCGCCGAGCTCGCCCCGCTCGCCGGCGCCGCGTCGGTGGCCGACGCGGCGAGGGCCGGCGACGTGGTCGTCGTCGCGATCCCGGTCACCGGCTACGCGGCGCTGCCCGCGGACGCCTTCGCGGGCAAGGTCGTCGTCGACACCGGCAACTACTACCCCGAGTACTCCGGCACGGTCGCCGAGCTCGAGCAGGACCCGCACCCCACGACCTCCGAGCTGCTGCAACGCGCGCTCCCCGGCGCCTCCGTCGTCAAGGCGCTCAACAACCTCGGCGCCGCCGACGTCACCACCGACGGTTCCCCGGCCGGCACCCCTGGCCGTCGGGCGCTGACGGTCGCGGGCGACGACGCCGACGCCAAGGCGGTCGTGGCCGGTCTGCTCGACCGCTTCGGGTTCGACGTCGTCGACGTCGGGCCCCTCAGCGAGGGGTGGCGGTACGAACGCGACCAGCCCGCGTACGGCGTCCGACACGACCGCGACGGCATGACCGCGGCGCTCGCTGCGGCACGTCGGTCCTGACGGGGAGGGACGACCATCGTGACCGAGCTGGTCAGCACCCCCTTCCCGGCGTCGGCCACCGCAGCCGACATCCTCGCCGACGTCGATCTGCACGGCCGGCGGTACCTCGTCACGGGCGGCGGGTCCGGCATCGGCGCCGAGACCGCGCTCGCCCTCGCGGGTGCCGGCGCCGAGGTCGTCGTGGGCGTCCGCGACCCCGTCCGGGCCACCGCCACGCTCGAGCGCACGGGTCGGACGGCAGACCGGGTCCACGCGCGCCCGCTCGACCTCGCCGACCTCGCCTCGGTCCGCCGGTTCACCGACGCCTGGGCCGACGACGCGGTCGGTGCGCTCCACGGGGTCGTCGCGAACGCTGGCGTGATGGCGCTGCCCGATCGACAGCTCTCCGCCGTCGGGTGGGAGCTGCAGCTCGCGACGAACCACCTCGGACACCTCGCGCTCCTCCTCGGGCTCCGCGACGCCGTCGTCGAGGCCGGCGACGGACGGGTCGTCACGGTGAGTTCCACAGCCCATCTGCGGTCGCCGTTCCACTTCGAGGACCCCCAGTTCGACGAGCGTCCCTACGACCGGTGGGCGGCGTACGCGCAGTCGAAGACGGCCGACGTCCTGCTCGCCGTGGGCGTCGCCGAACGGTGGGCGGCGGACGGCGTCGTCGCGAACAGCCTGATGCCGGGGTGGATCACGACCGGGCTGCAACGGCACCTCGACGACGACACCCTGCGCGCCATGGGCGCGATGGACGAGGCGGGCAACCGCATCGAGCAACCGTTCTACAAGACCCCGGCGCAGGGGGCCGCGACCTCGACGCTGCTCGTCGCCTCGCCGACCGTGTCCGGCGTGACCGGGCGGTACTTCGAGGACAACCAGGAGGCCCCGGTGCTCGACGACGGCACGGGTCACGACCGCGGTGTCGCCCGGTACGCCCTCGACCGGGGGAACGCCGACCGCCTCTGGGAGCTCGGCACGAGCGTGCTCTGAGCGGATACGTCAGCTGACGGATGCCGCACCGTCGGCCCTGCTGCGAACGTGGGGACCGCCCCACCCATCCCACCGACACCTCGACAAGGAGCAACACCATGGCCGGAAACCCGAAGGGCATCGCCCTCGAGCCCGCCGCGCAGGAGTTCGTCGACGCGACGTCCACCCCGCCCTTCCTCAACGAGCTGCCGCCAGCAGAGGGGCGGAAGGCCGTCGACGCGGTCCAGGACACCCCGATCTTCAAGCCCGACGTCGACGAGGAGTGGCTCGAGATCGAGGGCGGCCCCACCGGCACCGTGAAGATCCGCCTCGTGAAGCCGGCCGGCACGACGGCGAACCTGCCCGTCATCCTGTACGTGCACGGCGCCGGCTGGGTGTTCGGTGACGCCCACACCCACGACCGGCTCGTGCGTGACCTGGCGATCGGGTCGAACGCCGCCGTCGTCTTCCCCGAGTACGACCGGTCGCCGGAGGCCGGCCACCCGGTCGCCCTCGAGCAGTCGTACGCGGCGGCGCAGTGGGTCGTCCGCGAGGGCCGCGACAAGGGCCTCGACGCGTCCCGCTTCGCCGTCTCCGGCGACTCCGTCGGCGGCAACATGGCGATCGCACTGTCGCTGCTCGCCGCCGAGCGCGGGGACGTCGAGTTCGTCAAGCTCGTGGCCTTCTACCCGGTGACCGACGCCGCGTTCGACACCGGCTCGTACCAGGAGTTCGCCGAGGGATACTTCCTCACCCGCGCCGGCATGCAGTGGTACTGGGACCAGTACACGACCGACGAGACGGTCCGCGCGCTCCCGACGGTGTCGCCCCTGCGCGCGCCGCTCGAGACGCTCGCGACGCTGCCCGAGACGCTCGTCATCACGGCCGAGGCCGACGTCCTCCGGGACGAGGGCGAGGCCTTCGCCGCGCGGCTGCGCGAGGCCGGGGTCAAGGCGACGAACGCCCGCTTCGGCGGCATCACCCACGACTTCGTGATGGTGAACTCGCTGCACGACACCGAGGCCGCGAAGCACGCGCTCCTGCTGGCCACCGCCTCCCTGCGCGCGGCCCTGGCCTGACGGCGACGGGCGCGGTGGTGACCCGACCCACCGCGCCCTCCCGCCCGTCCGTCCGTGCGTCCGTCCGTCCGACCGTCCACCAGCGAGCACGACCACCGACCACCGAGGAGCAGCCGTGACCGAGACACTCGAGACCCTCGTCGCCCGCGAGGAGATCCGCACCCTCCTGGCGACCTACGCCCGCGGCGCCGACCGCCGCGACGCCCGCCTCGAGGCGTCGGTGTTCACCGAGGACGGCGTCGTCGTCCTCTTCCAGGGTGACCCGTCGACGTCCGAGCCGGTCGACACGATCCGTGGGCGGGAACGCCTCGAGGAGACGTTCGCCGGCCTCGTCGAGCAGTACGACGTGACCACCTACCTCACCGGCCAGTCGATCATCCGCTTCACGGGTGACGACGAGGCCGAGGGCGAGACGTACTGCGTCGCCTTCCACGTCCTGTACGAGGGCGAGCAGCGGACCCTCCTGACGATGTCGATCCGCTACCTCGACCGCTTCGTCCGCGTGGACGGCGCCTGGGCGATCGCGGTCCGACACCTGGTGTTCGACTGGACCGACCGCGCACCGTCCCACCCCTGATCCCCGACCACCCACGACCCGTCCGGAGCCCGCTGTGTCCCAACCCCTCGAGTCCCTCATGCACGCCAACCTGTTCGACGTGTTCGGCGAACGCGACCCCGAGCGCCGACGGCAGGCGATCGCGCGCACCTACGCACCCGACGTCGCCTTCCTCGACCCCGACGAGGTCGTCGTCGGGCACGAGGCCCTGCACGCCAAGGCCCAGCGGCTGCTCGACGAGGCCCCCGGCTTCGTCTTCTCGCCTGCCGGCCCGGTGTACGAGAACCACGGCATGGGGTACCTCGCCTGGCACTTCGGCCCCGACGGCCAACCGCCGGTCGTGTCCGGGATGGACATCTGCTTCATCGAGGGCGACGTCATCGCGAAGGTGTACACCCTGCTGACGAGCGCACCGCCCGCCTGACGGTCGGACCAGTCCCCGTCGGACGCCCTGCCATGATGGTCGGGCGTCCGGCGGTCGGGCGACGGGAGGTGACGGACGATGGCAGCCCACGGCGAGGTGCCCCCGGAGTCGCCGTACGCGTTCCTCACCGACGAGCAGATCCGGGTCTGGTACGCCTGGATGAAGCTGCAACTCCGGCTCCGGTACGAGATGAACCGGCAGCTCCGCGCGGACAGCGACATCTCGCTCGCCGACTACGACGTCCTGGTCGCCCTCACGAGCGAGCCCGGCGGTGAGATGACGATGACCGCCCTCGCGACGCGCATCGGCTGGGAGCGGAGCCGTGCCTCCCACCACACGAAGCGCCTCGCCGAGCGCGGCCTCCTCGAGCTCCGCCGCTGGGAACAGGACCGACGGAGCACCGCGGTCGCGCTGACGGACGACGGCTGGCAGGCCCTGCGCGACGCGACGCCCGCCCACACGGAACTCGTCAAGCAGATGTTCTTCAGCGGGCTCGACAGCGCGGAGTTGCCGGGCTTCGCCGACGTCCTCGAGCGGGTGTACGAGACCGTCATCGACCACGGCACCCTCCCGCGGCCGGCGGACCACCCGTAGCGACCGCTCGGCTTGCCCACCGGGACCGTACCCCGTACGTTTGAGTGAAAGATCACGCAAACCGGCGGGGAGGACCGACGATGGGTGCAGACGGACTCGCTGCGAGCCTCCAGGGCGGGACGGACGACGGCGTCCTGCGCCTCCGCACGGACGACCAGCGCCCGCTCCTCGGCCGCGACGAGGAGCTCGCCGCCCTGACCGCCCTGCTCGACCGGTCGGGCGGAGGCGGCACCGCCGTGCTCGTCGAGGGCGAAGCCGGCGTGGGCAAGACCGCCCTCGTCGCCGCGGTCGAGGCACACGCCCGCCGTGCCGGACACCGCGTCCTCCGGTGCACGGGCGTCCAGGGGTCGAACGCCGTCGGGTTCGACGGTCTGCACGAGTTGCTCCACCCCCTGCTCCCGTACGCCGACGCCATGCCGGGACGGCAGCGCGCCGCCCTGCTCACCGCCCTCGCCGTCGAGGACGGCCCCGTGCCGGACCGCCTCCTCGTGAGCACCGCGGCCCTCGGCCTGCTCGAGGAGGCCGCGGCGCACCGACCGGTCCTCGTCCGCGTCGAGGACCTGCACTGGGTGGACCGCTCGAGCGCCGAGGTGCTCGACTTCATCGGGCTGCGGCTCTCGAACGCGCCGATCGTGGTCATCGCGACCGCACGCACCGGGCACGAACCCACCGGTTCCCTCCCCTGCTCCGCGGCCCGCCTCGAGCTCGGCCCCCTGCCGGAGGACGCCGCGGAGGCCCTCCTCGCCGAGCGCGCCGGCGGACTGACCGAGACCGCGCGTCGGCGCATCCTCGCCGAGGCCGGCGGCAACCCGCTGGCCCTCCGCGAACTCCCGGCCGCGCTCGCCGCCACCGGCGCCGCCGGGACCTCCCTCGCCACCCGGCTCCCGACCACCCGTCGGCTCGAGCAGGCGTTCCTCGACCAGCTCTCCGCCGTCCCGGCCGGCAGCCGGGCACTGTTGGTCCTCGCGGCGGCCGCCGACGACGCCGTGCTCCAGGACGTCATGGCGGCGGCGCGGACCATGGACCTCGGGCTGGCCGACCTCGGGCCGCTCGAGGTCCGCGGACTCCTCCGGACGGACCTCTCCGCCCTGCACTTCCGGCACCCGCTCCTCCGGTCCGCCGTCCTCGGGAGCGCGACCGCCGCGGAACTCGCCGCCGCGCACCGCGCGCTCGCGTCGGTCGCCCGCGACGAGACCCGAGCCGCATGGCACCGCGCCTCCGCCACGTTCGAGCGCGACGAGACGATCGCCGCCGACCTCGAGACGGTCGCCCGACGCGCCGAGCAGCGCGGCGCACGGCCGGAGGCGGTCCGCGCGTACGAACGCGCGGCCACCCTGTCGCAGGGGGACGTCGGGCGGGCCCGTCGGCTCGGACGTGCGGCGGAGACCGCGCGGGCCGCCGGCATGACGAACGAGGCGATCGAGCTCCTCGAGCAGGTGGACGCCCTGGCCGGCGACCCGGACACCGTGACCGCCACCGCCGTGACCCGCACCGTCCTCAGCCTCACCACGGGGTCACCCGTCGCTGGCCGCATCGAGACGGACCGCGTCCGGTCCGTGCTGGGCGGCGCCGAGCACACCGACCGGCTCGTGGAGGTCCTCTGGGTCTGGGCACTGAGCGTCCGCGGGCGGAACCTGCCCCGCGCGGAGTGGCACGCGATCGAGACACAGCTGCGCAGCCTGTCCTCCTCGAGTCCGCTGAAGCCGGTCGCACTCGCCCTGCTCAACCCGTTCGGGACGGCTCCCGCGGCCCGGGCGGACCTCCCGCACCTCGTCCCACAGCTCACCGACTCGCCCCTCGGCATGGCCTCCCTCGCGATCGCCGCCGAGTCCCTGCAGGACCTCGAGACCGCGCTGACGTGCTGGGAACTCGCCTACGAGCGCGCGCACGAGCTCGGCGCGGTGGCCGACGAGGCCCAGGCCCTCCGCGGGCGTGCCACGGTCCTCCTGCTCCGCGGGCGGATCCGCGACGCCGTCGCCGACGCCGAGTACGCCGTCCGGATGGCCAGCGAGAGCCACCTCCCCCTCGTCGCCGGGATGGCGTACGGCACGCTCGCGCGGGCGCACGCCCTGCTCGGCGACGCCGAGGCCGCCGCGCAGGCGCTCCGGGACGGCTCGGCCCGCTCCCTGGGCGGACGGCTCGCACTCGCCAGTGCCGACGCGCGCTGGGCGGCGGGCCTCGTCGCGCTCGGGCAGCACCGGTACCGGGACGCGCAGATCGAGTTCACGCACATGACGGTGCACCCGACACGCTCGCTCTGGGCCATCGCGGACCGCACCGAGGCCGCCGTGCACGGCGGTCGGCCGGAGTCGGTGACCGAGACCCTCGCCGAGGCCGAGGCCGTGGCGAGCACCTTCCGGTCCGCGCACCTCACCGCCCTCGTGCTCCGCAGCCGGGCGCTGCTCGCTCCGGCGGACCGAGCCGAGTCCTGGTTCGTCCGGGCCGTCGAGGCGGGCCAGCTGAGCGAGTCCCCCGTCGAGCTCGCGCGCACACGCCTGCTCTTCGGCGAGTGGCTCCGACGGGAACGCCGCGTCGTGGAGGCCCGCACCCACCTCCGGGAGGCGCTCGCCGAGTTCGTCGCCGCGGGCACCGCCGGGTTCGCCGCACGGGCCGCCGCGGAGCTCCGCGCCGCCGGTGAGGCCCCACCCAACAGCACCTCCGGCGCGCCGTCGGCGAGCGCTCCGCTCACCCCACAGGAACTGCAGATCGCCCGGCTGGCGGCAGCGGGGATGTCGAACCGCGAGATCGCGGACCGGATCTACCTGTCGCACCGCACGGTGAGCACCCACCTGTACAAGGTCTTCCCGAAGCTCGGTGTCAGCAGCCGCGCCGGACTCGCCGAGGCGCTCGCCGCGACCGGACACGCCGACTAGGCCCGGCGGGCCCGACCGGCTCGCCTACGTCAGTCGACGGATGCCGAGGGAGCGGCGGGCCTGCGACGCTCGTCGGACGGCCCGGGGCGAAGGACACGGAGCTGCCCGTGGAGGTGGAGCGCGCTCCACCCTCCGTCTCGTGCCTGCACCCGTGGCCGGACGACCAGACCGAGATGGACTGACGCCATGACCGAACCACTCCTCCATGCAGAGGACCTCATCAAGTCGTTCCCCGGCCCGGACCAGGGTCGGGTCGAGGTGTTGCGCGGTGTCTCGCTCGCCGTGCAGCCGGGCGAGTTCGTCGCGATCGTCGGGCCGAGCGGCTCCGGCAAGTCGACGCTCCTCTACTGCCTGTCCGCCCTCGAGCCCTACGACAGCGGGTCGGTGTCCATCACCGGGCAGCGACTCGAGACCCTGCGACCGAAGCAACTGCAGGCCCTGCGCCGCTCCACCGTCGGCTTCGTCTTCCAGTCGTTCAACCTCATCCCCTCGCTGACGGCCCGGCAGAACATCGCGCTCCCCGCGAGCCTCGCGCACCGCCCGGTCTCCACCGCCGAGGTCGACGCGGCACTGGCATCGGTCGGGCTCGCCGACCGCGGGGACCACCGTCCGGGCAGCTTGTCGGGCGGGCAGCAGCAGCGGGTCGCGATCGCCCGGGTGCTGGCGTCCCGTCCGGAGGTCGTCTTCGCCGACGAGCCCACCGGCGCGCTCGACACCACGGCCGGTGACGCGGTGCTCGGGCTCCTGCGGCAGGTGGCGTCCGGCGACCGCGCGGTCGTGATGGTGACGCACGACCTCGAGGCCGCCGCCCGCGCGGACCGGGTGCTCGTGCTGCGGGACGGCTCGATCCACCGGGAACTCGTCCGTCCGAGCGCGGGGCAGGTCCTCGACGCGCTCACCGCCGCTGCCCAGGAGGCGTGACGATGCTCCGACTCGTCCTCAGCGACCTCCGGTACAACGCCGGGATCTGGGTCGGGGCGCTGGTCGTCAGCGCGGCGACGGCCGTGGCCCTGGCGGTCGCGGCGGCCATGGTCGAGACCGGGATCGCGCTGATCGCCTCGGGTGACGAACTCGACCTGCTGCGCGCAGCCGGCCTGGGCACCCTGGCGACGCTGGTCGTGGTGCTCACGGTCGTCGCGGTGGCCGCGGTGCTCGGCAGCGTGACCCGACTGACGATCGACCTGCAGCGCCGGGGGTACGCGCTCTGGCAGCTCGTGGGCGTCCCGTCCCGGACCGTCACGGTCGTCGTCCGGCTCCAGCTCGGCGTGGTCGCCCTCGTCGGGAGCACCCTCGGGTGCCTCGTCGTCGCGCCCGTCGCGCCGGCCGTCCTGCACCTCGGGCTCTCGGCCTCGGACGGGCTCCGCGACCTCGACGAGCGCTTCGACGTCGTCGGCGGGGTCGCCGTCGTCGTCGCCGTGACGGCCGTCGTCGTCCTCAGCAGTCTCCGGTCGTCCCGTCGCGCCGGTCGGGTGCGCCCCGTCGAGGTCCTCCGCGACCCCGACGCAGCGGCGGGTCGGACGAGCTGGGGACGGTGGACGCTCGCGGGCGTCGCCGTCGTGCTCGCCGCCCTGCTGACGTCGAGCCTCGCAGCCGGTGGAGTGCGTGCGTCCACCTCGGTCCTGCTCATCGGGCCGTTCCTCACCGCGGCCGCCGTCGCCGTCGGGCCGACGCTGTTCCCGGTCGTGCTGCGCGCCTGGACCGCCGTCCTGCCGGCGCACTGGTCGGCGTCGTGGTTCCTGGCCCGGAACGCCGCGGCCTCCGCGGTCGGCCGGAGCAGCGCGACGGTCGGTGCCCTCGTCCTCACGATCGCGCTCCCGGCCAGCATCACGGGCGGGTTCGCGACCACCGCCGACGCCGTCCGGCGGTCCACCGGCGGGGACGGACCCGGACTCGATCCGCAGAGCCTCCTCCTCATGCTCGGCGGACCGCTGCTCGTCTCGCTGTCCGGAGCCGCCGCGACCGTGCTCATCGCCGGGCGGACCCGTGAGCAGGAGGCCGCGCTCGTCGAGGCCGCGGGCGGGTCCCGGTCGGTCGTCCTGGCACGGGCCGCCTGGGAGTCGGTCGTCCTCGTCGGGACCGCGGTGCTCGTGTCGGCCGCCGTCCTGGTGGTGAGCGGCGTCGCGCAGGCGATCGCCCTCGGGGTCACCGTCCCCGGCACGTCGCCCGACGTCGGACTTCGTGTGGCCGGCCCGGCCACGCTGGTGAGCCTCGTCCTGATGGTGGCCGCCAGCACGCTCCCGCTCGTCGTCGGGCGCCGCCGCAGCATCCCGCTCGTCCTCGCCGCGGACTGAACCTGGTCCTCCCGATCACCACGAACCCACGAACCCTGGAAGGACCCACCATGCGCATCCTCTTCTCCGGTGTCCCCGCACTCGGACACCTGCTCCCCCTCGTCCCGCTCGTCCGCGCCGCCGCATCGGCGGGGCACGACGTCGCCGTCCTCACCAGCGGCGGCATGCGGGACGCCCTCGCCGCCGAACTGCCCGGGGTACCGGTCCTGGCAGCGGGTCCCATGCCTCCCGAGCTGTTCGCGGAGGTGGCCCGGCGCATCCCCGGCAGCGACCCGGCGAACCGACCGGAACCGGCGGCCGTCGCCGAGTTCTTCGCCGGGACGCGGGTCGACCTCACCGTCGACGACGCCGTCCGCGAAGCGAGGACGTGGGGTCCGGACGTCGTCGTGGCCGACGCGGTCGACCTGGTGGGTCCGCTCGTCGCGGCGACGCTCGACGTCCCGTACGCCGTCGTCGCGTTCGGACCGGAGGTGCCCGATGCGTTCCGACGTCCGATGACGGAGCTCGTGCTCCCCCGGTACGCGGGCCGGGGCCTGGTGCCGTCACCCCCGGTGGCGCTGCTCGACCCGACGCCGGCGTCCCTGCAGGCGTCCGGGTGGACGCAGCACCCCCTGACCGTCCCGTTCCGGGCGGAGCCGCACAGCCGTCCGGGCGACACCACTCCGCTGCCGCCGTTCCCGGCGTCCGAGCGGCCGCGCGTGCTCGTCACGCTCGGGACGGTGTTCGGGGACGCCGCACTCCTGACGGCGATCATCGACGGCCTCCACCCTGACCAGGCGGACGTCCTCGCGACGGTCGGCGTGATCGGGGACCGCCTCGAGGACACCGACCACGTCCACCACGTGCCGTTCCGGCCGATGCGGGAGCTGCTGGACGGCGTCGACGTCGTGGTGAGCGCTGCGGGAGCGGGTACGGTGCTCGCGGCCGCGAGTGTCGGCGTCCCGATGGTGCTGCTCCCCCAGGGCGCCGACCAGTTCATCAACGCCGAGCGTGCTGCCGCGGCCGACGTCGCCGTGGTGGTCGACGAGCCCGCTGCCGTCGGGCCGGCGGTGCACGCGGTGCTCGCCGGGTCGCGCCATGCCGCCGCGGCCCGGCGGCTCCGCGAGGAGAACGAGCAGCGTCCGAGCGCCGGGGACGCGATCGCCGTGCTCGTGGACGGCGTGACCCGCGCCACGAGCGCCGCCGGGCGGTGACCCGGCGGGCCCTGGGCCGCCGACAGGCCCGGGGCCCGCGGCGGGCGGCGTCAGGCCTCGGTCGGTCCGGGTCCTCCGGGACCCGGACCGATGACCGACGCCACGAAGCGACGGGCGTCCTCGTCGTCGTGCTCGTGCAGCCGCATGCCGAGCAACGTGTTGATGAGCATCCCCTTGGCGAGGAACGTCTCGGCGGCCGACGGCGTGAGGTGCGCGTCCTCGACGAGGAACCGGAGGATCCGCGTGAACCCCTCCCGTGCGACCGGCCCGATCACGGGGTCCGCACCGAGCATGTACGACTGCATCACGATGAGGTGGACGCCGTCCTCGGTCGCGAGCGTCCGGTAGGCCTCGCCGAGCCGGGACTCGACCGTGCCCGGTTGCCCGTCGTCCAGCGCCGCACGGAACGTGTCGAGGACCGCTTCGAGACAGCCGTCGATGACCGCGAGGAACAGGTTCTCCTTCGACCCGAACATGCGGACGACGTAGGGCTGGCTGATCCCGGCGGCCTTCGCGATCCGCTCGGTGGTCGCCCCGTGGTACCCCTCGCGGGCGAACACGGCGGCCGCGGCGGCCAGGGTCGCCTCCCGCCGCTGACTGCCCGCCATGCGCTCCGCTGCCCTGGGGACCGGACCCCTTGCCGTCGTCATACCCCGAGGGTATCATTCGATTCCATGAGTAATGAATCGATTACTAACCACGGCTCCTCCGGTCCCTCGCTCCCGCCGCTCCGCCGGGTCCTCCCGGTCCTCGTCGTGCAGGTGCTCGTCGCGATGGCCATCGCCGGTGCGTTCGCCGGCCTCTACATCGGACTGCAGAAGGCCCCCGTGCCGCACCACCTGCCGGTCGCGGTCGTCGGCGCACAGCTTGCCGACGCGGCCTCGACGGCGCTCGGTGACTCCGCCGACGTCCGTCCGGTCGACTCCGCAGCCGCCGCTCGCGCCCTCGTCCGCTCACACGACGTCGTCGCCGCGCTCGTCCCCGCTGCCGACGGATCGATGCTCGCCGTCGCCGGCGCGGACGGGCGGAGCGCGACCGGTGCGGCGACGGCCCTGCTGAGCGGTGTCGCCCGGGCCGGCGGCGTCCCGGTGACCCGCACCCAGGACCTCGTCCCGCTCGTGACCGGGGACGGGCAGGGCATCGCGGGCTTCTACCTCGTGTTCGGCACCACGCTCGCCGCCTTCGTCCTCGCCCAGATCATGAACTCCCTCGGCGCCCTGGCCGGCCTGTGGGTGCGCGTCGCGGTCACCGTCATCGGGAGCATCGCCGCGGCCGTCGTCGTGGCCGTCATCGCCGGACCGGTCGCCGGCGCCGTCCCCGCGGCCCCCGCTGTCGTCGTCGGCGTGCTGGCGCTGCTCGCGGTGGCCGTCTCGCTGTCGACCCTGGCCATCACCGCCCTCCTCGGCCCGATGGGCGTCGTCGTGTCCACGCTCGTGTTCACCACCCTCGGCAACGCGACCAGCGGCGCGACGGTGAGCACACACCTCCTGCCGCCGTTCCTGTCCGTCGTCGGTGGCGCCCTGCCGCCCGGAGCGGCGTTCGGGGCGGTGACGGCGGCCAGCTACTTCGACGGCGCCGGCGTCGGCCGCGCACTCCTGACGCTCGGCCTGTGGATCACCGGAGCCGCGATCGCGTTGTCCGCCGCCGCCGCCCGTCGCCGTGCCGTCCGGCATGACCGCCGCTCGCCGTCGGCCTGAGCCGAGCGACATGCTCCGTCCTTCCTGAGCACTCACAGGACTCCGCATCTCCATCGCCTATCGTGGCGACCAGCGCGATCGCGCGAACACCCCACGCCGGTGCAGACCGGCGGCGACGGAAGGTCGGTCTGCGTTGACCACCACCCCGATCCAGCCCGGCTACACCCGCACGAGGCCCGCCGCGGGCCCCAGGGGCTCGAGCACGTCCACCTACTCGGCCGTCCTCGCGCAGGTCAAGGAGCACGACCTGCTCCGCCGCCGCACCGGGTTCTACTGGTCGCTGTTCGGCTCGCTCGTCGGCACGCTCGCACTCGCGTGGATCGCCTTCGCCGTGCTGGGCGAGTCGTGGTTCCAGCTCATCGTCGCCGGCGCGCTCGGCGTCGTCTTCACCCAGTTCGCCTTCCTGTCGCACGAGGCCGCGCACCGTCAGGTGTTCGCCTCACAGCGCTGGAACGACCGCGCCGGCCGCTACGTCGGCACGTTCCTGGTCGGCCTGAGCTACTCGTGGTGGATGACCAAGCACACCCGCCACCACGGCAACCCGAACACGATCGGGAAGGACCCGGACATCGCCGCCGGCGTCATCCGGTTCACGCCCGAGGACGCAGCGGTGACCCGGGGTGCGCGGAGCGTCTTCACCCGGTTCCAGGGGTGGCTGTTCTTCCCGCTCCTGACGCTCGAGGGCATCAACCTGCACTGGTCCGCCGTGCACACCGTGCTGACCGGCGCCGACACCAAGGCCGACGTCCGGGCACGCGTGCTCGAGGCGACGCTCCTCGTCCTGCGCTTCGGCATCTACCTGACCGTCCTCTTCTGGTTCCTGCCGTTCGGCATGGCGTGTGCGTTCCTCGGCGTGCAGCTCGCCGTCTTCGGCGTCATGATGGGTGCCTCGTTCGCGCCGAACCACAAGGGCATGCCGACCATCGCGCACGACGCCAAGGTCGACTTCTTCTCGCGCCAGGTGCGCACCTCGCGCAACATCCGCGGCGGTTGGTGGGTGTCGTTCCTCATGGGCGGTCTGAACTACCAGGTCGAGCACCACCTGTTCCCGTCGATGCCGCGACCGGCCCTGAAGAAGGCCCGGCTGCTCGTCCGTCAGCACTGCGAGACGCTCGACGTCCCCTACACGGAGACGACGCTCCTGCGCTCGTACGGCATCGTCGTCCGCTACCTCAACCGGGTCGGCCTGGCCGCCCGCGACCCGTTCACCTGCCCGATGGTCTCGGAGCTCCGCATCCACTGACGGGTCGGCGAACCGCGCCGCGCTCCCACCCGTACGATCGACGGACACCCATCGTCGACGGAGACGGAGCCCGGCATGACTACCACTGACCTCGCCGCACCGGCGGACGCAGCGAGCGCCGGACGGCCCGCTGCCGGCCATCCGCACCACCACGCGACCGCGTCCGTCGCCACGATCCTCGCCGAGTCAGCGGCCCGGTACCCGGACGACGTCGCCGTCGTCGTCGGCGAGCAGCGCATCACCTACGCCGAGCTGTGGGACCAGACGCTCGCGTACGCGGGCGCTCTCCGCGCCCGCGGTGTCACCGCGGGCAGCCGTGTCGCGATGCTCATCCCGAACGTGCCCGACTTCCCCCGCGTGTACTACGCGACCCTCGCGCTCGGCGCCGTCGTCGTGCCCGTGCACGCACTCCTCAAGCGGCACGAGATCGAGTACGTGCTCCGCGACAGCGGAGCGGCGCTGCTCGTCTGCGCCGCACCGCTCATCGCGGAGGGTGCGGCGGGGGCCGCACTCGCCGGGGTCGACGTCGTCACCGTCCTCGCGCCTGCCGGGGACGGGGACGGATCGGCCGCACCCCGCCTGGAGGCCCTGGCCGCGTCGAGCGCGCCCCTCACCACCCTCACGCCCCGCGACCCGTTCGACACCGCGACGATCCTGTACACGAGCGGCACCACCGGGCAGCCCAAGGGCGCCGAGGGATCGCACTTCGCCCTGCTCGAGCAGGTCAACACGCTCCTCATGAGCACCTTCGACATGCGACGTGGTGACGTGCTGCTCGGTGCGCTGCCGCTGTTCCACACCTTCGGCCAGACCTGCACCATGAACACCGGCTTCCGCGCCGGCGCGACCATCGTCATGCTGCCGAAGTTCGACGGCGACGCCGCACTCGCCGCGATGGTCGAGCACGGCTGCGGCATCTTCATGGGCGTGCCGACGATGTACATGGCGCTGCTCGACGCCGCGACCCGGACCGACGCCCGTCCCGAGCTCCGGTACGCGATCTCCGGCGGGGCCTCGTTGCCGCTCGCGGTGCTCGAACGATTCGAGGCCGTGTACGGGGCGCCGATCCACGAGGGCTACGGCCTCACCGAGACCTCACCCGTCGCGAGCTTCAACCACGTCGGACGGACGCCCCGTCCCGGCACCATCGGCACACCTGTCTGGGGCGTCGAGGTCGAGATCGCGGACCCCGCCGTGCAGGACCGCATCGACATGCTGCCGCGCGGCACGATCGGCGAACTCGTCATCCGGGGCCACAACCTGATGAACGGTTACCGCAACCGACCCGACGCGACCGCCGCGGCCGTGGTCGACGGGTGGTTCCGGACGGGCGACCTCGGGACGAAGGACGACGAGGGCTTCCTGACGATCGTCGACCGCACGAAGGACATGATCATCCGCAACGGCTACAACGTGTACCCGCGCGAGGTCGAGGAGGTGCTCGCCGCGCACGAGGACGTCACGATGGCCGCGGTGTTCGGGGTGCCGCACGACGTGCACGGCCAGGAGATCGCGGCGGCGGTCGTCCTCGCCGACGGCGCCACGACCAGCTCGGACGAGCTCGTCCGGTACGTCGCGGACGCCATCGCCGCGTACAAGTACCCGCGGGTCGTCCACGTCGTCGACGCGCTCCCCCTCGGTCCGAGCGGCAAGGTGCTCAAGCGTGCCCTCGTCGAGCGGTTCGGCTCGGAGCCGGCGCCCGGACCGGAGGAGCACGCCGGCGCCTGACCGACGTCGGTACGCTCGGCCGGGTGGAGCTGATCACGGACGTGCGTCGAGCCGACTGGCTCGTGCGACGCCTCCAGGCCTCCGGGACCGTCGCCGGCACCGTCGGCGGCGGGTTCGACGGGTACGCCCGCGTCCTGCACCCGCTCGCGGCCTTCCGGGAGGACCGCTCGGTCCTCGACGAGCACGGCGACGCTCCGGTCCTCGAGACGAGCACCTGGCGGTGGTCCGACGTCGCAGCCAGGACCGGGCGGACGGTGGACGCCGGGGTCTCCTGGAGCACACTCAGCGCCAGCCGCGACGACGACGTGCTGTTCGACGACGGGTGGCGGGTCGAACCGCCTGCCGAAGGCTGGCTCGATCCGCGCCTGCTGGCCGCACTCACCTCGCACCTCAGTGCCTCGACGGCGACCCCGCTCGACCTGGTGGCGGCGGTGTGGGACGGATGGGGGGACCTGAGCGGCGGCTCCACCCTCGTGGCCGGATGGCAGGACGGGACGCCCGACGCGACGGAGCGTGCCCGCGCCGAGGCGGAGGTCGCCCGCCTCCGCACAGCGCACCAGGCGGCACTCGACGCCGTCCGCCGTGCACTCGCCGTGCCGCGACTGCACCTCACCCACCGCGAGCACCTCCTGGTGCGGACGACGGTCGCGGACTGGGCCGACCCGGCGTGGACCGAGCGGGCGGAGATCGCGGACGGTGTGCCGCTCGCGCACACGCCGCAGCTGTTGTGGCCGGAGGACCACGCGTGGGTCCTCGCGACGGAGATCGACTGCGACTCGACGCTGGTCGCGGGGACGCGACGACTCGTGGACGCGATCCTCAGGGACCATCGGTTCGAGACGTTCGAGGTGGACCCGCTCAGCGCCCTTCGATGACGTCCGTCGAACGGTCCTGACGCGAGCAGGTCACAGCGCCCGCTGCGGAGGCCCGCAGCGCCTCGTACAGCTCCCGTTCTGTGCCACGGCGGGTAGGTTGCCTGGAGCACGTACTGAAGAGGGGGAACCATGACAGCACTGGTCTGGATCGCAGCGGTCGTCGGCGGACTCGCGGCCGTAGCCGCGCTCGCCAGGGCACGTCGCCGCTGACAGCACGGCAACGGTCGGGTCACGTTCCTCGCCCGCACGGCGTCGGCGACTGCTCGCGGTGCTTCACTGGCCGGCATGGGGCAGACACGGACACGAGGGTCGATCGCGATCGTCCTCGCGGTGAGCATCGCGATCGGCGTGAACGGGTGCGCGGGAGTGCATTCGAGTTCAGGCGGATCCTGCGCCCTGAAGTCGATCGAGCTCCAGGACTCGTCCCTGCACCCCGGAGGAGTCCTCCGGCTCCACTCCGAGGCGGTCTGGGAGACGTGCGAGGACACCGGAGGCACGAGCCGCGCGGCGTCGGACGTCACCGTCGTCGTCACACCCTCCGCGAGCGGCGAGGAGGTCCTGCTCGGTCGGCCGACACCGCAGGGGCCGCTGTCCACGGTCGACGAGTCCTTCGAGCTGCCCGCGGACCTCCCGGTCGGTCCCGCGGTGCTCGCACTGCACACCCACAGCGGCGATGTGATCGACGCCGAACTGCCGATCACGATCACCGCACCCCCGGCCACCTGATTTCGGCGGCACGATGGCCGACCGGGTGCTCTCGGTGGGCCCTGCCGGGATCGAACCGACGACATCCACGGTGTAAACGTGGCGCTCTACCAGCTGAGCTAAAGGCCCTCGCGCCGCTGCCGGGCGCACCCCACATCCTACGGGTGCGCCGAGAAGGGCGCCGCGCCGCTGACTACGCTCGCGCTCATGCACCGCCGCTCCTCCACCGTCGTCACCGCCACCGCGCTCGTGACCCTGCTCGGCAGCCTGCTCGCCGGCTGCTCGGTGCCCGGCTCCGACACGAGCACGGCGGCTCCCCCGTGGCCCCGACCGACGGACCTGGAGCACCGCGCCGACCAGGCCGGGCTCCAGGACGTCTGGGGTGAGCGGCTGGCCGAACACGTCCACACCCACCTGTCGATCACGGACGGCCACTCCCCGGTCGTCGTGCCGGGGAACGTCGGCCACTCGGCGTCCGAGCACTTCGCCGCACAGCTCCACACGCACGACACCTCGGGGATCCTGCACGTCGAGTCACCGACCCGCGAGACCTTCACGCTCGGCCAGTTCTTCGACGAGTGGGGCGTCGCCCTCGGTCCCGCCCACGTCGGCGGGCTCCGTGGCGACCTCACCGTGTGGGTGGACGGGAAGCGCTTCCTCGGCAACCCCCGCTCGATCGCACTGACGAACCGGCGCGAGATCGCCCTGGCCGTCACGACGATCGGCGAGGTCCCGCACCGCCCGGCGCCGTTCGACTGGCCGCCGCAGTACCGCTGAGCGGGCGGCACCCGCGCATCCACGGTCGGCCCCAGCCGCGGTCTGGGAAGCTGTACGGGAGGGGGTGGGGCACATGTCGGAACCGTCCAGCACACCGGGACCGGACGCACCAGCGGACGGGACGCGACCGGACGCACCAGCGAACGGGACGCGACGACGGTGGATCGTCGGCGTGAGCGCACTCGCCGTCGTCGTCGTGGCCGGGACGACCGCCTGGGCGCTCTCCGGCACCGGCCAGGAGGCCCGCCCCACGCCCGTCGCGGCCGCGCCGTCCGCCACGCCCAGCCCGACGCCGTCGCGCACGCCGTTGCCGGCCGTCCCCGCACGGCCGTCGGACGCCGCCCTGGCCGCCCTGCCGCTCGCGTTCCACGACGCCGTGATCGGCGGGCTCCTCGACGGGTCGCAGGTCGAGGCGGAGAACCGGTGGACGACGGCGACCCCGAAGACCGCGCTCGTCCCCCTGTACGCCTCGCCCGACGCCGACGCCGCTCCCGTCGCCACGCTGTCGTCCTCGGTGTCCACGCTGGACACCCCGACGGTCACCGCCGTCTGGGACCGCGCGCCCGGACAGGACGGCGGCATGGTGCTCGTCTCGACGCCCGCGCGGAACCGGACACCGGGCGACGGCGGGGTCGCCACCGCCCCGAGTGCGACGTTCGCGTGGGCCCGCGCCGCGGACTTCACCCTGACCGGCATCGACCGCGTCGTGCGTGTGGACAACCAGGCGTCGACCATCGCGATCGTCCGTCGCGACGGCTCGGTGCAGACGAGCGAGGCCGCGCGCCTCGGCACCCCGCAGGACCCGACGCCGACGGACACGAAGACGTACATGGAGGCGAACTACGTCGACCCGCAGGTGACGTACACGCAGGGGCACCCGATCTCGCTGACCGGCGCGCACTCCGCGACGCTCGCCGGCTACGGCGGGAACGCCGCCCTCACCGCCCTGCACTACTACCCGGAACCGAACGGGTCGTCGCACGGGTGCGTCCGCATCTCGGCGGTGATGACCGAGGCCCTGGCCGGGCTGCCGATCGGGACACCGATCGAGTTCAGCTGAGCAGCTCCCGGACGACCGCGTCCGGCCGCTCCACGTGCGCGAAGTGCCCGCAGTCCTCGAGCAGCACGGTCCGCACGTCCGGCAGCGCCCGCCGCAACCGGTCGAGGTCGTCGGTCCGGGCGAACACGTCCTGCCACCCGGCGACCGCCACCACCGGACACCGCACGGCGGACCAGCGACGGGTGTCGTAGTGTGCCGCGGAGCGGGCTGCGCCGAGGAACCCGGCCGGCCGGAACTCCTCGACGAAGGCGTCGAGGACGCTGCGGTCGAGTCGGCGCACGGCCGCGAACACGGGTGCCGCGAGGAGCGGGAGCAGCCCGACCCGGGCGAACGCCCGCAGGACGGTGTGCGCGGACCCGCGGGTCACGGCGAGCCCGGCGCGCAACAGGGTGAACGCCGGCAGGGACCGCAGCGCCCGCACGGGGTGTCGCGATGCCGCCGCGGTCGCGAACGTCGTCCCCGAGACGAGCCCGAGGGACCGCACCCGAGCGGGTCGGTCGACGGCGAGGTGCAGGCCGACGAAGGCCCCCATCGAGTGCCCGACCACGTCGACGTCGTCGAGGCCGAGCGCGTCGAGCACCGCGACGAGCACCCGGGCGGAGTCGTCCACGTCGAGCGGGACCTCCGGCGCGGGCGACGCCCCCCACCCGGGCAGGTCGACGAACACGAGGCCGCGGCCCGGCAGCCCGTCCGCTGCTGCCAGGAGCGGCGTCCACGTCGACCACGACCCGGCGACACCGTGCAGGAACAGGAGCGGCCGCACACCGCGGCGGTGGTGGACGACGGCCGGACCGGCGTCCGTCGCGGTCGTCGTCGTGGTCAGACCCCAGCGGGCCGGGTCGTCGACCACGGGGTACGGCGCGTAGCGGTCGTCCGGGACCCCGCCGACCTGCGGGGCCGAGCCGGTGTCGGTGGCGGTCACCGTGCCTCCAGTCCGGTGCGCTCGGGCACCGTCAGGGGTTCGGAGCAGACCGTGCCGGGGAGGGCAGGTGGTCGTCCGTCAGCGGGCGCGCAGCGGCCGGGAGGCCCGGGTCAGCTGACCGGGACCGGCGCGGAGCACGCGGCGAGGCGGTCCAGGGCGGCCCGGTACTCGGTCACGTCGCGGGCGACGCCCGGCTCGGTGATGATCGACGCCTTGATGCGTCCCTGCACGTCGATCACGAAGGTCGCGCGGGTGGCGAAGCCCTTCTTCTCGAGGAAGACGCCGTACTCCTTGGACACGGCACCGTGCGGCCAGAAGTCGGCGAGCAGCTCGAAGTCGTAGCCGTTCGCCTGCGCGAAGGACCGGAGCGTCGCCTTCGAGTCGACCGAGATGCCGATCAGCTCGATGCGCTGGTCCTGGAACATCGCGATGTTGTCCTGCAGCGTGCAGAGCTCGTCGGTGCAGGTGGACGAGAACGCGAGCGGGAAGAAGACGAGGGCGACCGGGCGGTGGCCGCGGTGGTCGCTGAGTCGGACGTGCTCACCGAACTGGTTCGGGAGCTCGAAGTCCGGCGCGAGTGAGCCGATCTCCAGTGCCATCGTGGTGGTGCTTCTCTCCCCGGGCGTTGGGTGTGCCCGTCGATTCCACGCATCCACCGGTCGCGGACGCACGGTCGGCCATGCTACGCCGACGGCCCGCGAACGCAAGTGCCGTCCGGACCGCGTCGTCATCAGCATCGCCGTCGGTGCGTGGGCCTAGAGTGGACGCGGCCCGTCCCCGGTCGTGATCCGACCACCGACGGCTCGACATGTCCACCACCACGAGAACGAACGAGGTCAACGGTGACGGTGAACGACCAGGACCCGCGCAGCACCGCAGGGCAGGACCAGGACCCGGAGGAGACCGCCGAGTGGCGTGAGTCCCTCGACGGTCTCGTCGCGACGCACGGGCACCAGCGGGCCCGCGAGATCATGCAGAGCCTGCTGAAGCGCTCGAACGAGCTGCACCTCGGCGTGCCGATGGTCCCGACGACGGACTACGTCAACACGATCGCCCCCGAGGACGAGCCGACGTTCCCCGGCGACGAGGAACTCGAGCGCCGCTACCGCCGCTGGATCCGCTGGAACGCGGCCATCACGGTGCACCGCGCGCAGCGTCCCGGCATCGCCGTCGGCGGCCACATCTCGACGTACGCGTCGAGCGCCGCCATGTACGAGGTCGGCTACAACCACTTCTTCCGCGCGCAGGACCACCCGTCGGGCGGGGACCAGGTCTTCTTCCAGGGCCACGCCTCCCCCGGCATGTACGCCCGCGCCTACATGGAAGGCCGCCTGAGCGAGGACCAGCTCGACGGCTTCCGCCAAGAGAAGTCGCACGCCGGCGGCGGACTGTCCTCGTACCCGCACCCGCGCCTCATGCCGCACTTCTGGCAGTTCCCGACCGTGTCGATGGGCATCGGCCCGATCAACGCGATCTACCAGGCGCAGCAGGCCAAGTACCTGTCGAACCGCGGCATCAAGGACGCCTCCGAGCAGCAGGTCTGGGCCTTCCTCGGCGACGGCGAGATGGACGAGGTCGAGTCCCGCGGCCAGCTCCAGGTCGCGGCGAACGACGGCCTCGACAACCTGAACTTCGTCATCAACTGCAACCTCCAGCGCCTCGACGGCCCGGTGCGCGGCAACGGCAAGATCATCCAGGAGCTCGAGGCGTTCTTCCGCGGCGCGGGCTGGAACGTCATCAAGGTCGTCTGGGGCCGCGAGTGGGACGACCTGCTCGCCCGCGACACCGAGGGCGCGCTCCTCAACCTGATGAACGCGACGCCGGACGGCGACTACCAGACGTACAAGGCCGAGAACGGCGCCTACGTCCGCGAGAACTTCTTCGGGCGTGACCCGAAGGCGCTCGAGCTCGTCAAGGACTACACCGACGACCAGATCTGGAACCTCAAGCGCGGTGGCCACGACTACCGCAAGGTCTACGCGGCGTTCAAGGCGGCGACGGAGCACAAGGGCCAGCCGACCGTCATCCTCGCGAAGACGGTCAAGGGCTACGGCCTCGGCCCGAGCTTCGAGGGCCGCAACGCGACCCACCAGATGAAGAAGCTCACGCTCGACAACCTCAAGCAGTTCCGCGACGAGATGCGCATCCCGATCTCGGACGCGCAGCTCGAGGAGAACCCCTACACGCCGCCGTACTACCACCCGGGCAACGACGACGAGGCGATCCAGTACATGCACGAGCGCCGCCGTGAGCTCGGTGGCTACGTGCCGGAACGTCGGTCGAAGTACACGCAGGTCAACCTGCCCGACGAGTCGAAGTACCAGATCGTCAAGAAGGGCTCCGGCAAGCAGGAGGTCGCCACGACGATGGCGTTCGCCCGTCTGCTGAAGGACCTGCTCCGCTCGCCCGACTTCGGCAACCGCGTCGTCCCGATCATCCCGGACGAGGCCCGCACGTTCGGCATGGACGCGTACTTCCCGACGGCGAAGATCTACAACCCGAACGGCCAGCACTACACGTCGGTCGACCGCGAGCTGCTCCTGGCGTACAAGGAGAGCCCGCAGGGCCAGATCATCCACGTCGGCATCAACGAGGCGGGCGCCCTCGCGGCGTTCACCGCCGTCGGCACCTCGTACTCGACGCAGGGCGAGCCGCTCATCCCGGTCTACGTCTTCTACTCGCAGTTCGGGTTCCAGCGCACCGGCGACGCGATCTGGGCCGCCGGCGACCAGATGACCCGCGGGTTCATGATCGGCGCAACCGCCGGTCGCACCACCCTGACCGGGGAGGGCCTGCAGCACGCCGACGGCCACTCGCCGCTGCTGGCCGCGACGAACCCGGCCGTCGTCTCGTACGACCCCGCCTACGGCTACGAGATCGGGCACATCGTCCGCACCGGCCTCGAGCGGATGTACGGCACGAACGAGGACGGCTCCCCGTCGCACGTCGACCCGAACGTCATGTACTACCTCACGGTCTACAACGAGCCGCTCGTGCAGCCGGCCGAGCCGGAGGGCGTCGACGTCGAGGGGATCGTCAAGGGCATGTACCTGCTCAAGCCGAGCGAGCACGACGGCCCGAAGGCCCAGCTGCTCGCGTCCGGTGTCGCCGTGCCGTGGATCCTCGAGGCGCAGCAGCTCCTGGCCGAGGACTGGGGCGTGTCCGCCGACGTCTGGAGCGTCACGAGCTGGGGCGAGCTGTACCGCGACGGGGTGGACGCCGAGCAGCACGCGTTCCTCAACCCGAACGACGAGCCGCGCACCCCGTACGTCACCGAGCGCCTGCTCGGGACCGAGGGCCCGGTCGTCGCGGTGAGCGACTTCATGCACGCCGTGCAGGAGCAGATCCGTCCGTTCGTCCCGTCCGACTACGCCACGCTCGGTGCCGACGGCTTCGGCTTCTCGGACACCCGTCCGGCAGCGCGCCGCTTCTTCCACATCGACGGTCCCTCGGTCGTCGTGCGGACGCTGCAGCAGCTGGTCCGGCAGGGCAAGCTCGACGCGTCGGTCCTCCAGCAGGCGATCGACAAGTACCGCCTGCACGACGTGACCGCCGGCACGACCGGCAGCGCGGGCGGCGAGAGCTGATCTCCGCGTGAGCACACCCCGCACCGCCACCGCCGCGGGCCGGGAGGACGACCGGCAACGGGCGCTCTCCTGGCTCCGGCAGGTGTCGGGCGAACTCTCGACCGCGACGATCAAGCGGCTCGAGGACACCCTGCCCTGGTACAGCGAGATGCCCCCTGGCCGTCGCTCGGCCGTCGGCATGGTGGCCCAGGCCGGCATCACGTCGTTCATCTCGTGGCTCGAGGGCAGCGCCTCCACCCCGTGGATCGCCGCCGCCGACGTCTTCGGCTCGGCCCCGCGTGAACTCCTGCGCTCGGTGAGCCTGCAGCAGACCCTGCAGCTCATCCGTGTCGTGGTGACCGTGGTCGAGGAGCGCGCCGCCGACGACGAGATGCTGCAGGAGGCGATCCTCAAGTACTCGCGCGACATCGCGTTCGCGGCGGCCGACGTCTACGCCCGTGCGGCGGAGGCCCGCGGGCTGTGGGACGCCCGGCTCGAGGCCCTCGTCGTCGACTCGATCCTGTCGGGCGAGTACGACGACGAACTGCCGTCGCGCATCGCCGCCCTCGGCTGGCACGGGCACGGCGAGGTCGCGGTCCTGGTCGGGACGGCGCCGAAGCAGCTCGAGGTCGACCAGGTCCGCCGGACGGCCCGCCACCAGGACGCCGACGTGCTCATCGGTGTGCAGGGCTCGCGGCTCGTGGTCGTCATCGGACGGGCGACCCCGCGCGACGACGTGCCCGAGGGTGAGGAACCCGTGTCGTTCATGTCGATCGCGCAGGAGCTCGAACCGCTGTTCGGCGAGGGCCACCTCGTGCTCGGCAACGAGGTCCCCGGGGTCGTCGACGCCTCGACCAGCGCGAAGGCCGCCCTGGCCGGGTTCGCCGTTGCCCGGGCTTGGCGGGGCGCACCACGACCGGCCCTCGCCGACGACCTGCTGCCGGAACGTGCGCTCGCGGGCGACCCCCTCGCCCGCTCGGCCCTGGTGCAGCGGATCTACACGCCGCTCAAGGACCAGTCCACCGAGCTCCTGCAGACCCTGTGGTGCTACCTCGACACCGGTCGGTCGCTCGAGGCGACGGCGCGTGAACTCTTCGTGCACCCGAACACCGTCCGCTACCGCCTCCGCCGCGTCGCGGACATCATCGGGTGGGACGCCACGCACGCGCGGGACGCCCTCATCGTGCAGTCCGCGCTCATCCTCGGCGCGATGTCCGAAGCGGCGTCCACGCGCCGTCGCCCCACGCGCCGCTGACGACCCCACCGGGTGGGGTTCCTACAAGGCATCCCGGCAATCCGTGTGGGGAGTCCACACGTGCCCGACGGTGACTGCCCGGCATCATTGAGCGGTGATCGTCGTCGTCGCGCCCGGACAGGGCTCCCAGACCCCCGGCTTCCTCGCCCCCTGGCTCGAGGACGCCGCCGTCCGTGACCGCGTCGGGCAGTGGTCCGACGCGATCGGCGTGGACCTCGCCGAGCACGGGACGAACTCCGACGCGGACACCATCAAGGACACCGCCCTCGCGCAGCCGCTCATCGTCGCCGCCGGGCTCGTCACGGCCGACGCCCTGCTGGCCGACGACCGCCGCGCCCTCGTCGGTGGTGTCGCCGGGCACTCGGTCGGCGAGTTCACCGCCGCCGCCGTCGCCGGGGTCCTCACCCCGACCGACGCCGTGTCGCTCGTCGCCGAGCGGGGCCGGGCGATGGCCGACGCCGCCGCACTCGAGCCGACCTCGATGGCCGCGGTCCTCGGTGGTGACGCCGACGAGCTCGCCGCCCTGCTCGACTCCCTCGGGCTGACGGCCGCGAACCACAACGGCGGCGGGCAGACCGTCGTCGCCGGTCCGGCGGACGCGATCGCCCGCCTCGCGGAACAGCCGCCCGCGAAGGCCCGCGTCGTCCCCCTCGCCGTCGCCGGCGCCTTCCACACGCGCTTCATGGCGCCGGCCGTCGACCGGGTCGCACCCGTCGCCGCGGCCGCGACCGTGCAGGACCCGACCCTCCCGCTCTGGACGAACGCCGACGGGTCGCAGGTCCGGGACGGTCGCCGCTTCGTCGACCTCATGGTCCGGCAGATCGCCAACCCGGTGCACTGGGACGCCGTCATGACCTCCTTCCAGCAGGCCGGCGTCACCGGCATCATCGAGCTCGCACCGGCCGGGGCCCTGGTCGGCCTCGCCAAGCGCGGTCTCCGCGGCACGCCGACGGTCGCGATCAAGACCCCGGACGACCTGCCCGCCGCCGTCGAGCTGCTGCAGAGCGCCGCCGACGAGTCCACGGAGGCAGCCCAGTCCACGGAGGCCGCCCGATGACCGACGCCAGCACCACCGCCGTCGAGACGGACGCCACCGGCGGGACGGACGCGACCACGGGCCTCCAGGCCGGCGACCGACCGGTCCTGTCCCAGCGACGCGGCCACGAGTTCACCCGCATCCTCGCCTTCGGAGCCGCGCGCGGCGAGAACGTCGTCCCGAACGACGACCTCGTCGGTCCGATCGACTCCTCCGACGAGTGGATCCGCCAGCGCACCGGCATCGTGACCCGCATGCGCGCCGGCCGCGACGTCGAAGCAGTCGACCTCGCCGAGGCCGCCGCGCGCGAGGCGATCGAGAAGGCCGGGCTCACCCCCGACCAGATCGGCGTCGTGCTCGTCGCGACCGTCACCCACACCGTGGCGACGCCGTCGATGGCGTCCCTGCTCGCCGAGCGGATCGGTGCTGCACCGGCCGCGGCGTACGACATCAGCGCCGCGTGTGCCGGATACGCGTACGGGATCGCGCAGGCGGACTCGTTCATCAAGTCCGGCATCGCCGACCACGTGCTCGTCATCGGCGCCGAGAAGCTCAGCGACGTCGTCGACCCGACCGACCGCTCCATCTCGTTCCTCCTCGGGGACGGGGCGGGCGCGGCCGTCGTCGGTCCGAGCGACACCGCCGGCATCGGGCCGAGCATCTGGGGCTCCGACGGCTCGAAGTGGGACGCGATCGGCATGACCGCGACCTACAACGAGTGGGAGGCGGGAGCCCCCCGCCCGACGATGCGCCAGGCCGGGCAGACCGTGTTCCGCTGGGCCGTCTGGGAGATGGTCAAGGTCGCACGCCAGGCGCTCGAGGCCGCCGGTGTCCGCGCCGACCAGCTCGCGGCGTTCGTGCCGCACCAGGCAAACATCCGGATCATCGACGAGTTCGCCAAGCAGCTCGGGATCCCGGACACCGTCGCCATCGCCCGTGACATCACCACGACGGGCAACACCTCGGCCGCGAGCATCCCGCTCGCCACGCACCGCCTGCTCTCCGAGCACCCGGAACTGTCGGGCGGACTCGCCCTGCAGATCGGCTTCGGCGCCGGACTCGTGTTCGGCGCGCAGGTGGTCGTCCTCCCCTAGTCCCCTCGCGCCTCCGGGCGCGGGCAGTGCCCGTGCCCTAGGCTGTCCCACGGTCAAACGACACCCCCCTCAAGGAGAACACTCATGGCCCTGTCCAACGAAGAAGTCCTCGCCGGCCTGGCCGAGCTGATCAACGACGAGACCGGTATCGCCACCGACACCGTCGCCGCTGACAAGTCGTTCACCGACGACCTGGACATCGACTCCATCTCGATGATGACCATCGTCGTGAACGCCGAAGAGAAGTTCGACGTCAAGATCCCCGACGAAGAGGTCAAGAACCTCAAGACCGTCGGCGACGCCGTCGACTTCATCGTCAAGGCCCAGGCCTGAAACGAGCTTCCTGAGCGCCGCGGGCCGCTGACCCTCGAGTCGTGGCCCGCGGCGCTCGTCTTGTCCCTCGCAGAAAGAACCGTCGTCCATGACCAAGAGAACCGTCGTCGTCACCGGGATCGGTGCGATCAGTCCCCTCGCTGCGACCGCCAAGGAATCCTGGGCGGCCCTGCTCGCCGGCGAGTCCGGTATCACCCGCATCGAGGACACGCGCTACGCCGAGCTCGAGCTCCCCGTGGAGTTCGCCGGTCAGGCGCGCCGCTTCGTCACCGACCAGCTCACCCGCCCGGAGGCGAAGCGACTCGACCCGTCCTCGCAGCTGTCGCTCATCGCGGCTCGTGAAGCCTGGGCCGACGCCGGCATCGACGCCGAGTCCGTCGTGCCGGAGCGGCTCATCGTCGACTGGGCGACCGGCATTGGCGGCGTCAACACGCTGCTCGACGCATGGGACACCCTGCGGGAGCGCGGTCCGCGACGCGTCCTGCCCATGACCGTCCCGATGCTCATGGCGAACGGCCCGGCCGCCGCCATCGAGATGGAGTTCGGCGCCCGTGGTGGCGCCCGCACCTACCTCTCCGCCTGCGCCTCCTCCACGGAGTCCCTGGCCGAGGCCTACCGCCACGTCGCCTTCGGTGACGCCGACATCGTCATCGCCGGTGGTGCCGAGGCCGCGCTGCACCCGCTGCCGCTCGCGGCGTTCGCCGCGATGCAGGCACTCTCGCGGCGGAACGACTCCCCCGCGACCGCGTCCCGTCCGTACGACGTCACCCGTGACGGTTTCGTGCTCGCCGACGGCGCCGCCGCGCTCATCCTCGAGACGAAGGAGCACGCCGAGGCCCGCGGCGCGCACATCTACGCCGAGGTCGCCGGTTCCGGCATCACGTCCGACGCCTTCCACATCACCGCGCCGGACCCCGAGGGCTCCGCCGCCGCCCGCGCGGTCATCATGGCGCTCGAGCACGCGGACGCCAGCCGTTCTGACGTCGCGCACGTCAACGCCCACGCGACGTCGACCCCGGTCGGCGACGTGGCCGAGTACCACGCGATGCGTCGGGTCTTCGGTGACCACCTCGACCAGGTCGTCGTGTCCGCCACGAAGGCGTCGACCGGGCACCTGCTCGGTGGTGCCGGCGCGATCGAGGCGGTCTTCACCGTCCTCGCGCTCGAGAACCGTCTCGCACCGCCGACGATCAACCTCACCGAGCAGGACCCGGAGATCGTGATGGACGTCGCGACCGCTCCGCGGGAGCTGCCGGCGGGCGACCTGCTCGCGGTGAGCAACTCGTTCGGCTTCGGTGGGCACAACGCCGTGGTCGCGTTCCGCTCGGTCTGATCCGCCGTCGGCCTGGAGGCCCGTCCCGCGTCGCGGGGCGGGCCTCCGTCGTCCTGCGTGCGCCGCCGGTCGGCGCGCTCCCGGGACCCCTCCGCGGTCGCACGACGTGCCGCTCACGTCCGCCCAGGTCCCATGATGTGCGGCTCTCGACGCGCGAAGTCCGCGCATCCCGGAACCTGGACGTCTGCGCCCGGGCGAGGCGCGCCTCCCGGCTGCCCGTCGGCCCCCCGCTGCCCGAGGTCGCCCGCGCTCGCCCGCGGTCGCACGACGTGCCGCTCACGTCCGTCGTGGTTCCACGATGCGCCGCTCTCGGCGCGCGAGATGAGCGGATTCCGGAACCGCGGCGCAGGGGCCCGCGCGCGTCGGACCCCGGCCCGCGACGCAGACGACGGCGCCGCCTCGGCAGAGGCGACGCCGTCGATCGGAGGAAGCAGGCCCGGGACTACCCCACGCGGTGGAGCCAGACGACCGGGTTGCCCTCGGCCGCGTGCCGGAAGGGCTCGAGCTCGTCGTCCCATGCCTGACCGAGCGCGAGTCGCAGTTCGCGGTGCAGGTCGAGGGCGTTGCTGCCGGCGACCTCCATGGCGTAGCGGACCCGGTCCTCGGGGACGACCATGTTGCCGGTGACGTCGGTCTGCGCGTAGAAGACGCCGAGGTCCGGCGTGTGCATCCACCGGCCGCCGTCGGAATGAGCGGTGGCGTCCTCGGTGACCTCGAACCGCAGGTGCTCCCAACCGCGCAGGGCGGAGGCGATCGCCGCGCCGGACCCGACGGGGCCGGACCAGGTGAACTCGGTGCGACGTGAGCCGTCGAGCGCGGGCTGGTCGAGCCACGAGAAGTTCACGGCGCGGTTCATCGCGCGACCTGCCGCCCATTCGACGTGCGGGCAGAGCGCGCGTGGTGAGGAGTGCACGTAGAGCACTCCTGACGTTGTCCCAGTCACGATTCCTCCGATCGTCAGGTGCGACTTCCCCATCGACCTGGACTGCGGAGGACCCGTTCGGGACCATCGGTATGCGATTGTGATGTCCCGCAGGACACGCTCATCATGCCAGCTGCCGACCGGGAACGGCAAGCACCCGGACGAAGACCGCGGAGCCGGATCCCCTACGCCAGTTCCTGACGCGGGTAGATGACCTTCTGCACGATGATGATCACCGACGCTGCTGCCGGCACGGCCACGAGCGCGCCGAGCACCCCGCCCACCGTCGCTCCGGCGACCGCGGCGATGACCACGAGGGCCCCGGGGACCTGCACGGCCCGCGACATGATGCGCGGCGAGATGATGTACGCCTCGACCTGCATGTACACGAGGTAGTAGATCGCCGCAGCCAGTGCCGTCGCCGGCGAGGCGAACAGGCAGAGCAACGAGATGAGCACCGCGGCGCCGATCGTGCCGACGAGCGGGATGAGCGACCCGAGGAACGCGAACGTCGCCAGCAGCACGGGCAGGGGCGCTCCGATGATGAGCAACCAGATGATGCTCAGCACACCGTTGATGCCGGCCTGGGTGATCTGGCCGACGACGTAGCGGCCCACCGACGACGTGACCTCCTCGCTCACCGCGACGAAGTTCTCCCGACGGGACGCCGGCACGAACCGGTACGCCATCGTCTTGAGCCCGCGCATCGACGCCAGGAAGTACAGCATCAGGATGATGACGATGAGGGCACCGGTCAGGCCGGAGAGGATGCCACTGCCGACGGCGAGGATGCCGCCGCCGAGGGAGAGCAGGTTGCCCGGGTTCTCGACGAACTTCTGCGCGGACTCCAGTGCGTGGTCGACGTCGAACGACCCCTCGAACTGTCGCGAGAGGTCCTGTACCCAGCCCTGTCGCGAGATGTCGTCCACGATCTCGGGGAAGTTCTGGACGAGGTTCGTGGCCTGTTCCACCAGCAGCGGCACGATCGCGAAGACGACCCCGACGAACGCGCCGAGCACCGCGACGACGACGACGAGGATCGCCGACCACCGCGGGATGTACCGCTCGAGCAGGGTCACGAGTGGGTCGAGGCCGAGCGCGATGAACAGCGCGACGCCGATGTAGACGAGGACGGTGCTCAGCTCGTGGATGAGCGTGCCGGCCAACAGTGCGACGAGCACACCGATCGCGCCCATGAACCCGATGCGGAAGGCGTTGACGCGCACACCGGTGCCGGCCCGGCTCACCTCGAACATCACGTTCGGGGTGGGCGCGTGACTCGTGTCTTCGGGAGGGCGCTTCTTGGACGGCAGGTGCACGTAGGGCGGGCGGGACTTGAACCCGCGAATCGTTCGGTTATGAGCCGACTGCCTTGACCAGCTTGGCTACCGCCCCTCGGGGCCAGCGGCCACCGGCTCCCCACGATACAGCGCCTCGAACGTGGAGAGGGTGCGGTTGATGTCGTGTGCCTCGATCATCGTCAGGCTGCGTGCGCGCATGCGGGCGTACTCGTCGTCGGGCGCGGTGAGCACCGAGGCGAGCTTCGCGGCGAGGTCGTGCTCGTCGCCCGGCGCGAACAGGGCGCCGTTGCCGTCGACGAGGTGCGGGAGCGCCATCGCGTCCGCCGCGACGACGGGCAGCCCGGAGGCCATCGCCTCGAGCGAGGAGATGCTCTGCAGCTCGGCCGTCGACGGCATCACGAACACGGTGCCCTCGGTCAGGGTGCGGAGCTTGACCTCGTCGGGGACGAACCCGAGGAAGCGCACCCGGTCCTCGACACCGAGCTCCTGCGCGAGCGCGGTGAGTTTCGGGATCATGTCGCCGTCGCCGACGATCGTGAAACGGGCGTCGAGCGCGGCGGGCAGGAGCGGCAGCGCACGGATGACGACGTCGAGGTTCTTCTCGGGCGCGACCCGGCCGACGAACACGATGTCGTTGCCGGCGGGCCGTCCGGTCGCCGGCGTGTACCGGGTGGCGTCGATCCCGCACGAGATGGCGAGCACCGGCTGCCCGGCGATCGCGTCGCGCAGGTAGTCGGCGGCGAGCTCGGTGGGCGTCGTGATCGCCTCGGCGAGCCGGTAGGTCTTCGCCGCGTCCCGCCAGGCGATCTTGAGCGCGATGGGCGTCGTCCGCTTGCCGAAGGGCGTGTACTCGAGCAGGTTCTCGGGCATGAAGTGGTTCGTGCCGATGATCCGGATGCCCCGGTCGTGTGCCTCGCGGGCGACGCCGCGGCCGACCACGATGTGGGACTGGATGTGCACGACGTCGGGCTGCAGTGCGTCGATGACCGGGGCCGTGTGCTTGCGGACCGTCCACGGCCACGCGAACCGGTACCAGGCGTGTGCCGGCCAGCGGTACGAAGCCAGCCGGTGGACGGTCAGCGTGACGCCGCGGTACTCCTCGTCGAAGGAGCCGTGGTGCGTCCGGTTCCAGGACGGGGCGATGACGTGCACCTCGTGCCCGCGCTGCGCGAGCCCGACCGCGAGTTCCTCGGTGAAGGTCGCCGCACCGTTCACGTCGGGCGCGAAGGTGTCGGCGGCGATGAGCACCCGCAGCGGCCGTCGCCCCCCGGTGGCGGCCGTGGTGTCGGTCGTCTCGGTCCTGGCGTCTGCTGACACGGCGGGGGTCGTCCTCTCGTCGCGGTCACCGGCGCGCGTCCTGACGGACGGCCGGTCTGGTCGGTTCGGAACGCTACCGCACCCCTCTGGCCGCCCGCCTCCGCCGCGCGGCTGACCCGGGTCATCCCCCGGGGTCGTGCCGGACGGGAGGCACGCCTCCCGTCCGCCCGCTAGCGGCGGGTGTCGGGGTGGTGCTTCGCGAGCAGGAACACGCCCGTGATCGCGATCGCCCCGGCGACGAGGAAGCCGATGCCGGCGCCGACCGGCGCCCCGGCGGCCTCGTCGAGGACGATCACGCCGATGCCGACGGCGACGATCGGGTCGACGACCGTGAGGCCGGCGATGACCAGGTCGGCCGACCCGCTGGAGTACGCGTTCTGCACGAAGTACGCCCCGACGGCCGAGGCGACGACGACCCCCACGATCGCGAACACCGTCACCCAGTCGAACGTGCCGTTCACGATGCGGTTCAGCGTGACCTTGGCGAGCGTCGCGACGAAGCCGTACAGGACCCCGGCGCCGATGATGTAGTACAGCGCGTTCCGCCGCTTGGCCACGAGCCGGAACGACACCACGACGAGCCCCAGCACGACCGCCAGGACCACGAGGACGGTGATGAGCTGCCCGCGCCCGATCGGGCTCTCCCGGCCGTACAGCGCGGCGATGAGCACGAACAGGCCGACGCCGCCGATGCACGTCCACACCGCCCGACGTGCCCGGGTGCCGAGCGGGACGCCGCTGCTGCGGGACGAGAACCACGTCGTCACCACCAGGGCGACCGCACCGAGGGGCTGGACGACGATGAGCGGCGCGTAGGTGATGCTGACGAGCTGCAGCACGATGGCGGCACCGAGCATGAGCGTGCCGAGCACCCAGTTGCCGCTGCCGAGCAGGGCCAGGACGTGTCGGACGGACAGGCCCTTCGACTGCTGCCCCAGCCGGGCCTCGACGCGCTGGACGCCGCGGCTCTGGAACTGCGCACCGAGCGACAGGAACACCGCACCGACCAGTGCCACGGGGATCATCAGGGCCTGGAACGGGGTCAGGTTCTGCACCACGTCGGGGATCGGCAGGTCCGGTGTCACGGGTCGAGGCTATCCGACCCGCGCGGATACCCTGGGAGCATGCCCGTCCTGCCGATCCGGATCACCGGTGACCCCGTCCTGCACACCCCCGCGACCGAGGTGACCGTCTTCGACGACGCCCTCCGCGCACTCGTGGCCGACATGGTCGAGACGATGGACCTCGCTCCCGGTGTCGGCCTCGCCGGTCCTCAGGTCGGTGTCGGCAAGCGGCTGTTCGTCTACTCGTGGACGGACGACGACGGCGTGCTGTGGCGCGGTGTCGCGGTCAACCCGGTGCTGTGGACGACTCCCCCGCTGCCGGAGTCGGTGGAGGAGCTCGACGAGGACGAGGAGTCCGAGGGGTGCCTGTCGATCCCCGGGGAGCGCTTCCCGCTGCGCCGGTCGGAGGGCGCCCTCCTCCGCGCGGTCGACGAGTACGGCGAACCCTTCGAGATCGAGGCGCACGGGTGGCTCGCTCGGGTGTTCCAACACGAGTACGACCACCTGGACGGCCTGCTGTACGCGGACCGGCTGGTGCACCCGTACGCGAAGCAGGCGCAGAAGGCCGTGCGGAAGAACAGCTGGGGCGGTCCGGGGAAGTCGTGGCTGCCGGGTCGGGACCACCCCGAGGGCTGAACGCTCCACCGGCACACCGCGTCCGGCAGCCGGGCGTCAGCCCCGGTACGTGTCCAGGGCGTCCCGGAGCCGGTCGATCTCGGGGTGCCCCGGGCAGTAGCGCTCGAGCCCGGCCGCCAGGTGCGCCTGCGACCGGCTCGTCACGGCACCCGTCCACGGCGCCGTCCCGCTGACGGCGCACGCTGCCGCGAGCTGTTCGAGCGTCGCGTCGCCCTCCGTGGCGGCCAGGGCGGACCGCTGCTGCTCCGACGGCTCGGTGCCCGTGATCGGTGCCGCCGTGCACGAGGTCCTGCCGTCCTCCCAGACGGCCGCGGCGGTCGTGTAGGTCTCGGTCTCCGGTCCGTCGCCGACGGCGCAGGTGAAGGCGAACACGATCGGTGCCGACCCGCTCGGGCCCGACGCCCCGGTGCTCGCGGACGACGTCGGTTCCTCCGCCACCGCGCGGTCCGTGATGTCATCGGCCGAGGAGCACCCGGTGAGCGCCGTCACGGCGAGCCCGAGCGCCAGCACGGCGACGGTGGTCGCGGAGCGGCGGGGACGACGGGGCACCTGTGGACGTTAACAGCATCGGGCGGACGATCGGCTGAGGATGCGCACCACGGCGCCCGGGAACCGCAGGCCCGCGCCGTGCGGCACACGGGTCGCGCCGGAACGGGCGAGTCGCGCAAGGACGGGCGAGCCGGGCCGGAACGCAAGAGGCCCCCACCCCGGAGGGTGAGGGCCTGTCGCTCCCCGAGTTGGACTCGAACCAACAACCTGCCGGTTAACAGCCGGCTGCTCTGCCAATTGAGCTATCGAGGATCACTGTGTCCTCCGCCGGAGAGCGGTTGAACAGCGGGTAACAGCATAGCAGCAAACGTCCAGCGTCCCGCGCATCGGTCGCGCATCCCGGGCGTGCCGCACGGGAAGCCCTGGTCAGGGGCGGATCGTCAGTACCCCGCGGCCGGGTCGACCACGCCGATGAAGCCGGTGCCGTCGGCGCGGAGGAACGCCGCCACGTTGGTGCCGACCCGCTCCGCCAGCAGCGGCGCGACCATGTCCGGGGTGTCCGCCTGGTGCGGCGTGACGAGGGCGCCCGGCTCGCTCCACAGCGGGTGCCCGTCGGGCAGCGGCTCCGGGTCGGTGACGTCGAGTCCGGCGGCGGCGATGCTCCCGGACCGCAGGGCGTCCACGAGTGCGTCGGTGTCGACCAGCCCGCCACGGGCGATGTTCACCAGTCGGGCGTGGTCGGGCATGAGCGCGAACTGGTGCGCGCCGAGCAGGCCGGACGTCCCCGCCGTCATCGCGGCGGCGACCACGACGACGTCGGCGTCCGGCAGCACGTCGTCGAGCTGGTCGGTCGTGACGGTGCGGTCGGCGCCGGGGACGTCGTCGGCGGAACGGCGGACGACGGTGACCCGGACGTCGAAGGGCGCGACGAGGCGCAGGTACTCGAGCGCGATCCCGCCGGCGCCGATGAGGACGACGTGCCGGCCGTAGAGCGACAGGCCCTCCGGTTCGCGGCCCCAGGTCGTCGTGCGGGCGCGCTTCTGCAGCACCCGCAGGGTCGCGAGCGTCAACGCGAGGGCGTGCTCGGCGACCGGCTCGGCGTAGGCGCCCTTGGCCGAGGTGAAGAGCACGCGGTCGCCGTGCTCCGCGATGAGGTGGGCGAACGCGTCCACGCCGGCGAACGGCAGCTGCACCCACGTCACCCCCGGGGCGATCGTCAGCGCCTGCTGCAGGCCGTCGGGGTCACTCGCGTCGAGCCAGACGATGCCCCGCGTGTCACTGCCGAGGTCGGCGAGCGTCCCGCCCGCCTGCCGCACGGCGTCCTCGTGCAGATCGGTGGGCGTCGGCAGGATCGTCACGGCACCCGGGGTGGGCGGCCCGACCGGCAGGGGACGCCCGCCGTCGGTGACGACCGCCCGGTGTCCGCGGTGCTGGTGCTGCTCGCTCATGCTTGTCGTACCCCTCCTCGGCCGGCCGCGACCGGCTTGCGCTTCACCGGGCGCGACGCCGTCGCGGCGAGCGTCCGGACGTACGGGTCGAGCGGGTTGTCGAGCACCTCGTCGAAGGTCCCGAGCCCGACGAGCCGGCCCTCGTTCATGACGGCCACCCGGTCCGCGAGTGCCCGGGCCTCGCGCAGGTCGCTCGACACCACGATCGCCGAGAACGCGCGCTTCCGCTGCAGGCCGACCAGGGCCTCGAGCACGGACTGGCGGACGAGGACGTCGACACCGCGCGCGGGTTCGTCGGCGACGAGCAGCTGCGGTTCGAGCACGAGCGCACGGGCCAGGGCCACGCGCTGCCGCTGGCCGCTGGAGAGCTCCCACGTGTTCAACCGCAGGACCCCGAGCGGCAGGTGCACGGCGTCGACGAGCCGCGCCACGATGAGCCCGGCCTCCTTCCGGTCGAACCGGCGGTCGCGCGCGTAGATCGGTTCGGCGATGGCCTCGCCGACGAGCAGGTCGGGGCGGAGGCGGTCCGCGCCGTCCTGCGGCAGGTAGCCGATCTGTCCGGTCAGCCGTGCGTGGCGTCGCGAGGACGGCCGGATCCGGCGCATCCGCTCGCCGAGGACGGTGAGCTCCCCGCCGATGACCCGACGCCGGTGCGCACCCTCGCCCTCGCCGTTCGTGCCGAGCTGACCCGCGACCGCCGCCGCGAAGGTCGACTTGCCGGAACCGGACGCACCGAGGACCGCGAGCACCTCACCCCAGCCGAGTGACAGGCTCACGCCGTCGACGGCCCGGATCGGGCTGGTGACCGCACCGCCCCGGTACTCGATGCTGACGTCGTCCGCGACGACGGCCGGCCCGTTCTCCCCGGTCATGCAACCCCTTCTCGTGCCGCGCGCACCCTGCTGCGGCACCGTGTCGGGAGGCCCGGCCGCCCCGCCGACGCGACGTGCGTCGCGGACGGGGGCCGGGCCTCCAGGCTGGTCCTGCTGCCGTCGGTCCTGACCGAGCGGTCAGGCTCCGGCCTGCTCCAGTCGCTCCAGCGTACGCCGTCGCTCGGCCTGCTCCTCCGGGTCCGGCACCGGCAGCGAGGCCAGCAGCCGCTGCGTGTAGGGGTGCTGCGGCGCGCCGAGGACCTGCGCGGTGGTGCCGGTCTCGACCAGGTCGCCGCGGTACAGCACCGCGATCCGGTCGGACAGCGCGCCGACGACGGCGAGGTCGTGACTGATGAACAGCGACGCGAAGCCGAAGTCCTGCTGCAACTCGAGGAACAGTTCCAGCACGCGGGCCTGCACCGACACGTCGAGCGCACTGGTGGGCTCGTCGGCGATGAGCAGCTTCGGCCGGAGCGCGAGCGACCGGGCGAGCGACGCACGCTGCCGCTGTCCGCCGGAGAGCTCGTGCGGGTACCGGTCGCCGTACGCCGCGGGCAGCTGCACGGCCTCCATGAGCTCGTCGACCTGCTTGCGGGCCGCGCGCGGCGACGAGGCCACGCCGTGCACGACGAGCGGCTCGGCGACGGCCTCGGCGATCGTCAGCAGCGGGTTGAAGGACGTCGCCGGGTCCTGGAAGACGAACCCGATGTCCTTCCGCAGCCGCTTGAAGTCGCGCTCCTTGTACCCGAGCATCTCGGTCCCGAGCACCTCGAGCGAGCCGCCGGTGATCTTCGTCAGACCGGCGATCGCGCGGCCGATGGTGGTCTTGCCCGAACCGGACTCCCCCACCAGACCGAGCACCTCGCCGGGACGGATCGACAGGTCGACGCCCTTGACGGCACGGAACGGCGCGGCGCCGAGCCGGCCCGGGTAGACGATCTCCAGGCCCTTCGCGGACACGACGGGCTCCACGTCCTCGGTGATCGCCGCACGGCGGGCGACGCCGGTCGACGCCTCGAGCCGGGGCACCGCGGCGAGCAGGCGCTTCGTGTAGTCGGCCTGGGGCGCCGCGAAGAGCTGGTGCACCGGCGCCTCCTCGACGATCTCGCCCTGGTACATGACGGCGACCCGGTCGGCCAGGTCGGCCACGACGCCCATGTTGTGCGTGATGACGACGATCGCCGCACCGAACTCGTCACGGCACCGGCGGAGCAGGTCGAGGATCTCGGCCTGCACGGTGACGTCGAGCGCGGTGGTCGGCTCGTCGGCGATGATGACGCTCGGCTCGAGGGCCAGCGCGCTCGCGATGACGACGCGCTGCTTCTGTCCGCCGGAGAACTGGTGCGGGTAGTGGTCGACGCGGGTCTCCGGGTCGGGGATGCCGACGCGGCCGAGGTAGTCGATCGCCTTGGCGCGCGCCTCCTTCTTCGACATCCCGCCGTGCGCCCGGAGGCCCTCGGCGATCTGCCAGCCGACCGTGAACACCGGGTTGAGGGCCGTGGAGGGCTCCTGGAACACCATCGCGCCGGCCGTGCCCCGCAGGTCGCGGAGCTTCTGCGCGCCCACCGACACGACGTCGGTGCCGTCGAGCAGCACCGCGCCGCCGAGCGTCGCGGTCTCCGGCATGAGCCGGAGCATGCTCCGCGCCGTCACGGACTTGCCGGAGCCCGACTCGCCGACCAGGGCGAGCACCTCACCCGGGCGGACGTCGAGGCTGACGCCCTTCACCGCGTCGACGGCGCCGCCGTCGGTCGCGAAGGTGACGGTCAAGTCGTCGACGACGACCACCGGGTCGGCTGCCGTCCGGCCGGTGTCGGACCGGAGGCCCGAGGGGACGTCGCTCACGAGCCCGCTCCTTCCGTCGTGGCCGCCGCGCGACGCGTGGAGACCAGCTGCTTCAGCCGACGACGCGCACGGAGACGCGGGTCGGAGATGTCGTTGAGGCTCTCACCGATGAACGTGACACCGAGGACGAGCAGCACGATGGCGACACCCGGGAAGACGCCCGTCCACCAGACGCCGCTGGCGACGTCGGACAGTGCACGGCTGAGGTCGTAGCCCCACTCCGCACCCTGCGTCGGTCCGATGCCGAACCCGAGGAAGCCGAGGCCGGCCAGGGTCAGCACGGCGTCGCTCGCGTTCAGGGTGAGGATGAGCGGCAGCGACCGGGTGGAGTTCCGGAGCACGTGCCGGGTCATGATGCGCCACGGGTTCGTGCCGATCACGCGCGCCGACTCGACGAACGCGTCGTTCTTCAGACGGACGGCCTCGGCACGCACCACGCGGAAGTACTGCGGGATGTAGACGACGGTGATCGAGATCGCCGCGGCGATGATGCCGCCCCAGTAGGTCGACCGGCCGCCAGAGACGACGATCGAGACGACGATCGCGAGCAGCAGCGACGGGAACGCGTAGATCGCGTCCGCGACGACCACGAGGATCCGGTCGAGCCAGCCACCGATGTAGCCGGAGACCATGCCGAGCAGGACGCCGATGGTGATCGAGACGATCACGGCGACGATGACGACGAGCACCGCGGTGCGCGTGCCGAAGAGGACGCGGCTGAAGACGTCGAGCCCGCCGACGGTCGTGCCCCAGATGTGCTCGGCACTCGGCGCCGCCGTGCGCGGGAAGTTCACGCCGTCCGCGCCCTGCTGCTGGCCGAAGCCGTACGGGGCGATGAGCGGGGCGAAGAGCGCGACGAGCAGGAACAGCGCGCAGATGACGACGCCGACGATGAGCATGGCGCGCTGCCATCCGGTGCTCCGACGGAGCTGGACGACGACGGGGAGCCGCTTCCACAGCGGCTCGTGGCGGTCGACGAGGGTGATGTCGGACATCGTCAGAACCTCACTCTCGGGTCGATGAGTGCCGCGATGACGTCGACGACGAAGTTCGTGACGGCGACGATCACCGCCAGCATCGCGACGATGCCCTGCACGGCGACGAAGTCACGGGCGGACAGGTACTGGTTGAGCTCGAAGCCCAGGCCACGCCAGCCGAAGGTCGTCTCGGTGAGCACCGAGCCGCCGAGCAGCATGGCGATCTGCAGGCCCATCACGGTGATGATCGGCACGAGGGCCGGTCGGAACGCGTGCGTCCGGACCAGGCGGGACTCCCGGACACCGCGCGACCGGGCCGCGTCGACGTACTCGGACCCGAGCGACCCGATCATGTTCGCGCGCACCAGGCGCAGGAAGATGCCCGCGGTGAGCAGGCCGAGGGTCAGCGCCGGCAGGACGGCGTGCTGCAGCACGTCGCTGATGATCTGGCCGTTGCCCGTCCGCAGGGCGTCGATGATGTAGATGCCGGTCGGGTTCTCGATCCGGTCGAGGATGAGCTGCGCGCGGGTCGACGCGCGGTCGCCGAGGGGCAGCCAGCCGAGCCACACGGAGAACACGAGCTTGAGCAGCAGGCCGCCGAAGAACACCGGCGTCGCGTAGGTCAGGATCGCGAGCGCGCGGAGGAGCACGTCGGGCCACTTGTCGCGCAGGTAGGCGGCGAGCATGCCGAGCGGGATGCCGAGCACGAGGGCGACGATGAGCGCGTAGAAGACGAGCTCGGCGGTCGCGCCGCCGTACTGCAGGATGATCTCGGTGACCGGCCGGTTGTCGGTCGACGTCGTGCCGAAGTCGCCGCGAAGGATCTGGCCGAGGTACTCGAGGTACTGGACGATCACCGGTCGGTCGTAGCCGGCGGCGTGCAGGCGTTCCTGCAGCTGGGTCGGCGTGAGGCGACCACCGACGGAGGCGGTGATCGGGTTCCCGACGACGCGCATCAGGAAGAAGACGAGCGTCACCAGGATGAAGACCGTCGGGAAGATCAGGAGGAAGCGGACGAGGACGTACCGACCGAGTCCGCCGCCGCCACTGGCACGTCGCTGTGCCTGTGGCTTCGTCGGCTCCGTGTCGATCGCCTCGGGGTTCGTGAGGGTCACGGGGTGGGTGCCTTTCGCATGACGCGACCGGGGGTGCCCCTCGTGGGAGCACCCCCGGTCGTCCGTCTGGTTACTTGGTGATGGTCCCGTAGCGGAACTTGAACGACGCGTCGAGCGTGACGCCCTTGACGTCCTTGCCGGCCACGGCGACCGACTTGCCCTGCAGGAGCGGGAGGGTCGAGATCTGCTCGGCCTCACGCTGCTGGGCCTTCTCGATGATCGCGGCACGCTTGTCCGCGTCCGACTCCTCCTGCTCGTCGGCGATCAGACCCTGGATGGTCGGGTCGTCGTAGTGGTTCTGCACGAAGTTGTCCTTCGTGAAGAACGGCGACAGGTAGTTGTCGGCGTCGGAGAAGTCCGGGAACCAGCCGAGCTGGTACAGCGGGTAGGCGTCCTTCGTGCGCTCGACGGCGTAGGTCGTGTAGACCGTCGACTGGATGTTGACGGTGAACAGACCCGAGTCCTCGAGCTGCGTCTTGAGCGTCGCGTACTCGTCGTCCGAAGCCGAGCCGTAGTGGTCCGGCGAGTACTGGATGTCGAGCTCGATCTTGCCGGAGACGCCCGCGTCGGCGAGGGTCTTCTTCGCCTTGTCGACGTCCGGGGCACCGTTGCCGTCGCCGTAGAGCGACTTGAACGGCGTCGCGGCACCCGTCAGGCCGTCCGGCACCATCGAGTAGACCGGCGTGTAGGTGTCGTTGTAGACCTCCTTGGCGAGCTCGTCACGGTCGACGACGTCCGCCACGGCCTGACGCACGGCGAGGGCCTTCGCCTCGTCGGCGTCGTCCTGGCCGGTCCCGAAGGGCTGGGTCTTGAAGTTGAAGACCACGTAGCGGATCTCGCCGCCGGGGCCGTCGATGACCTGCAGCGCGTCGTCCTTGCGGAGCGACGAGATGTCGGTCGGGGTCAGGGAGCGGTACGCCACGTCGACGTCGCCCTGCTGGACGGCGAGCTTGAGGTCGGTCTCCTTGGTGAAGTACTGGGCGGTGACGTCCTTGGTCTTCGCCTTGTCGAGGACACCGTCGTACTTCGGGTTCGCCTTGTAGGCGATGAGGTCGTTCTCCTTGTAGGAGGTGATCGTGTACTGGCCGGCGAAGGCCTTGCCCTCGACGATGTCCTCGGCGCTGGTGAGCTCGGTCGCCGAGAAGACGTCCTCGTCGACGATCGGACCGGCGGGGCTCGAGAGCACCTGGGGCCAGGTCTGGTCGGCGTGGTCGAGGTGGAACACGACCGTGGTGTCGTCCGGGGTCTCGATGCTCTTGAGGTTCGCGAGCAGCGACCACGGGCCGTTGTCGTTCTTGATCTTCAGGTCACGCTCGAACGAGAACTTGACGTCGCTCGAGGTGAGGTCGTTGCCGTTCGCGAACTGGAGGCCCTTCTTCAGGGTCACCTCGTACGTGGTCGGGTCGGTGAACTCGGCCTTCGTGGCGATGTCCGGCTCGACGTCTGGGCTGCCCGTCGGGGTGTTCATGAGGAACGGGAAGACCTGGTTCTGCACGGCGAACGAGCCGTTGTCGTACGAGCCGGCCGGGTCGAGCGACGTGATCTTGTCGGTCGTGCCGATGATCAGGCCGTCCAGGTCGCCGGTGCCGCCGCTGGTGCCGCCTGCGCAGCCGGTGAGCACGAGCGCGGTCACTGCCGCGCCGGCCCCCAGCGCGAGGGTGCGCTTGCCCCATGTGGGAACGGATGCCATGTCCGATTGCCTCTCTGGTGTGGTTGCAGGAGTCCTGGGACCGAGGTGGAACGGGCTGTGACCGGTCGCAGGGACGTTCAATGGTCACACCCTGCCAGACAACGGAGCGCTCCGGGAACGGATTGTTTACACCGCTGTAACGCACGATCGCAGCTCCGGGGGCAGCATCGGAGTCGGTGTGCCCGGCGCGGCGCGCATCTTCGTTGCGCTCGGGACGCCTTGTTGCGTCCGGCAATTCCGCAGTACTCCGCGGGAGTCAGGACCTGGCGACGGACCGCGACGACCCGTCGGGAGGGCCCGGCCTCAGGCTCCCGGGGTGTCCGCGCGGAGGCGCATCCGCTGGGCGTCGAGGTCGACGAGTTGCCGCTGCACATCCGCCCGACGCTCCTGGTCGGACGGGTCGGTGCGCTGCAGCTGTCCGAGCAGCGACGCCTTGCGGGCGAGCAGGTCGCGCTCGACCAGGGCCACCACGATGCCGCGGCAGTAGATCGCCAGGTCCTCGTCGGAGCGCGCCGGGATCGGCGCCAGGGCGAGTTCCTGCACGAGCGAGCGGAACGGCGCCGGCACGTCCGCGAGCAGCTTGTCGAGCCAGGACCGGTCCCCCACGGCATCGATGTTGGCGACGACAGCGTCGCGGACGACCGAGAGCATCCGTGCCGAGAACGTGGCGGACGCCGCCAGGCCGAGCAGCGGCACACCGACGGACTGCGGCTGCTGCACCATCGCCATCACCGCGTCGCGCTCCATCCGCGCGATCGGGTCGTCCGGCAGGGACCGGAGGCTCGCCTGCGGCTCCTCGGGCACGCTCGGTCCGTCGCCCTGACCGGGGTGGCCGTTCCCCGAGCCGGTGTGACCGGCGCCGGACGGGCCTGGCGACCGGGTCTCCGCGCCGCTGTCGGCCGGGCGTCGCCGCGCCGCAGAGACGGCGCGACGGACGTCGTCGATGTCCATGCCGAGCCAGCCGGCGGTGTTCCGGATGTACCCGTCGGCCAGCGCGCGGTCACGGATCTCGGAGATGACCGGCGCCGATTCACGGAGTCCCGCGACGCGCCCCTCCACCGTGTCGAGGTCGTGGCCGTCCAGCCGACGGCGGATCATGAACTCGAACATCGGTCGACGGTTCTCGACGAGCCGGCGGACGGCGTCGTCGCCGCGGGCCAGGCGCAGGTCGCAGGGGTCGAGCCCGCCCGGCGCGACCGCGACGTAGGTCTGTGACGCGAACCGCTGCTCCTCGGTGAAGGCACGGGAGGCGGCGCGCTGCCCGGCCTCGTCCGGGTCGAACGTGAAGACGATCTGCCCGAGCTGGGAGACGTGCTGTGCGGCGGAGTCGCCGAGCATCGGTCGGAGGACCTTGATGTGGTCGACCCCGAACGACGTCCCGCACGTGGCCACCGCGGTCGTGATCCCGGCGAGGTGGCACGCCATGACGTCCGTGTAGCCCTCGACGATGACGACCTGCTTGCCCTTCGCGATCTCCTTGCGGGCGAGGTCGATCCCGTAGAGCACCTGGCTCTTGTGGTAGATCGGCGTCTCCGGCGTGTTGAGGTACTTCGGCCCCTTGTCGTCCTCGAGCAGCCGTCGTGCGCCGAAGCCGATGGTGGCCCCGGTGACGTCCCGGATCGGCCACATCAGGCGTCCGCGGAACCGGTCGTACGGGGACCGGTCACCCTGGCTGACCAGTCCGGCGGCGACGATCTCGTCGATGCTGAACCGGAGGCCGCGCAGGTGGTCCTTGAGTGCGTCGAACGACTTCGGTGCGAAGCCGACGCCGAAGTGCTGCGCCGCCGCCGGGTCGAAGCCGCGCTCGCCCAGGAACCGGCGGGCCGGCTCGGCCGCGGCCGTGGTGAGCTGCGCGGTGAAGAACGCCTGCGCGGCCTCGTTCGCGGCGATGAGCCGGGCGCGCGCGTTGTAGTCGGTCCGCGGCCCGTCGCCCTCCTCGTAGTGGAGTGTGAAACCGATCTTGGCGGCCATCCGCTCGACGGCTTCCTGGAACGTCGTGTGGTCCTGCGACATCAGGAAGCTGAAGACGTCGCCGTCCTCACCGCACCCGAAGCAGTGGTAGCGACCGACCTGGGGGCGGACGTGGAACGAGGGTGTCCGCTCGTCGTGGAAGGGGCAGAGGCCCTTCAGCGACCCGACGCCCGCCGACTTCAGCGTGACGTAGTCGCCCACCACGTCGGCGATGTTCACGCGCGCGCGGACCTCGTCGATGTCGTTCCGCGCGATCAGGCCTGCCACCCGACGATTCTAGTTCGGCGGGCCGACGCCGGCGGACCGTGTGCACCCGCGTCGGGACACCGGTCCGTGCGGGCAACGGACCCGCTCCGGTCACGGGCAACAGACCCGCTCCGGTCAGACGGCGATGAAGACCGTCTCGCGCTCCCCGACCACCAGCCGCTTGTGCCAGGCGAGCGCCCCCTGGTCGGTGAGGCTCGCCACCTGGTCCACAACGGCCCGGAGCCGTCCGGCGTCGTCGCCGGCGGCCCGCCAGTCGGCGGCGAACCCGGGCTCGAGTGCGGAGTCCTCGCGCGCGGCGATCGCGTCGAGCAGTTCGGTCAACACGCGCCGCTGGTCCTCGTACACGGGCTGCCGGTCGCCGTGCGTCATCACGAAGGCCGCGACGATTCCCTTGAGCACCGCGATCTCGCCGATGATCTCCGGCGGCGTGACGACGCTCGCGGCGAACCGGACGAGCGAGCCGGAGGCGTAGGACTCCCGCGTCGCCGTGGTCGCGGTCCGGGCGAAGCGGCCGATGAGCTGACTCGTCAGGTTCTTCAGGCGTGCCTGGTCCTGCCGCGAGCCGTCGTACGACGTCATCCACAGCGACATCCCGCGCAGGCGGTCGAACGCCTCGAGCAGTTCGTCGCGGCTCAGGTCGTCGCCGACCCAGGCGTGCATGGCGGTGACGATGTCGTTCTCACCGACGCGGTCGCCGAGCGCAGCGACGTCGATGAAGCCCGCGACGACGGCGTCCTCGAAGTCGTGCACCGAGTACGCGATGTCGTCGGACAGGTCCATCACCTGGGCCTCGATGCACCGCTGTCGTCGCGGTGCGCCGGCGCGGAGCCAGGCGAAGGCCTCGTGGTCGTCGTCGTAGAAGCCGAACTTGGTCCGTCCCGACGACGCCTCGCCGACGCCCTGCGACGCCGGCCAGGGGTACTTGCAGCTGGCGTCGAGGGAGGCCCGGGTCAGGTTGAGCCCGTAGGCCCGGCCGTCGTCGCCGTAGACCTTCGGCTCGAGCCGCGTGAGCAACCGCAGCGTCTGCGCGTTGCCCTCGAACCCGCCGATGCCGGCGGCCCAGGCGTTGACCGCGGTCTCGCCGTTGTGGCCGAACGGCGGATGCCCGATGTCGTGCGCGAGGCACGCCGTGTCGACGACGTCCGGGTCGAGGCCCAGGCTGTCGGCGAGCTCGCGCCCGACCTGCGCCACCTCGAGCGAGTGCGTCAGGCGGTTCCGGGCGAAGTCGAGCCCGGTGGTCGGGCTGAGGACCTGCGTCTTCGCGGCGAGGCGGCGCAGCGCGCTGGAGTGCAGCAGGCGGGCGCGGTCACGCGCGAAGTCGCTCCGCCGGCTGCTGTGCTGCTCGGGGAACCACCGGTCGGCGTCGGCCGGACCGTACGACGAGGTGGCGCTCATCCGCCGCTGTGGTGCATCTCGGCGGCGGCGAGGACCTTGCGGAACTCCGCGTCCACGTCACGGCTCTCGAGCCACCGGTCGGGCAGTGCGGTGCGCTTGGCGTGGCCGGCACGGCCCCGCGGACCCTCGACGTCGGCGCCCGGGTAGGGGGCGCTCCAGTCGAGCTTGCCGAGCAGGTCGTCGATCTCCTGCAGGCTCGACGCCATCGCGAGACCGGAACGGACCTCTCCGCCGATCGGGTACCCCTTGAAGTACCACGCCACGTGCTTCCGGATGTCCCGGCAGCCGTGCTCCTCGGACTCGAAGAACTCGACGAGCAGCTCGGCGTGCCGACGGAAGGCGACCGCGACGTCACCGAGGCTCGGTGCCGCGCGGAGGTCCTCGCCCCGGAACGCCGCGGCGAGGTCGCCGAACAGCCACGGTCGGCCGAGGCAGCCGCGTCCGACGACGACGCCGTCGCAACCGGTCTCGTCGACCATCCGGAGGGCGTCGGCCGCGGACCAGATGTCCCCGTTGCCGAGCACCGGGATGTCGGTGATCGTCTCCTTGAGGGTCGCGATCGCCGACCAATCGGCCTGGCCCGAGTAGTGCTCGTTGGCGGTACGAGCGTGCAGGGCGACGCTCGCGACACCGGCGTCCCGCGCGATCTTCGCCGCGTCGAGGTAGGTGAGGTGGTCGCCGTCGATGCCCTTGCGCATCTTCACGGTGACCGGCACGTCGCCCGCGGCCGCGACGGTCTTCGTCACGAGGTCCCGGAACAGGTCGAGCTTCCACGGCAGGGCCGCACCGCCGCCCTTGCGCGTGACCTTCGGCACCGGGCACCCGAAGTTGAGGTCGATGTGGTCCGCGCGGTCCTCGCCGACCAGGATCGTGGCGGCCTCGGCGACGGTGTTCGGTTCGACGCCGTACAGCTGGATCGACCGCGGGGTCTCGGACTCGTGGTGCCGGATCAGCCGCATCGATTCGGGCGTCCGCTCCACCAGGGCACGGGAGGTGATCATCTCGCACACGTACAGCCCGGCGCCGTACTCGCGGCAGAGGCGGCGGTACGCCATGTTCGTGATGCCGGCCATCGGGGCGAGCACGACGGGCGCATCGACCTGGATCGGGCCGATGCGCAGGGGTGCTGCTGCTTGTGTGATCGTCATACCTCGCCCATTCTCCCACGTCGGCTGCCGCCGGTAGCGTTCTCCACATGACCGATCCCGATGCCGTCTCCCGCTTCGACGCCGACGCTGCCGCCCGGGGCCTCGACGTCCGGGTCGTCGAGCGTCCCGCGGCCGATTCGCTCGAGGGCGCCGCCGCCCTGCTCGGCATCGACCCCGGCGACATCGTGAAGACCCTCGTGGTGAAGCGGCACGACGGCGGCTTCCTGCTCGCCCTCGTCCCCGGCGGCCGGAGCATCGCCTGGAAGAAGCTCCGCACCGTCGTCGGCGTGAACAAGCTGTCGATGCCCGACGCGGCCACGGCCCTCGAGGCCAGCGGCTACGAGCGCGGCACCATCACCCCGATCGGCGCGACCGGCGACCTGCCGGTGTACGCCGACGAGCGGGTGCTCGGCCGACGGATCGCACTGGGAGCGGGTCGCCAGGGCGCGAGCGCGTTCGTCGACGGCGACGCACTGGTCGCCGCCTACGGCGCGACGATCGCGGACATCACCGACGAGGAGCCCGCCCGCCCCTGACGGAGCCCGCGTCAGTCCGGGACCTCGGACCAGTCCCCCTCGGCGCCCGGCACGAAGCACGAGTCGCCCTCGCAGACGGGGGCGCCGCCGGCCGTGACGAACGTCAGGAGGGCGGGTCGTCCTTCTCCCCACGAGCTCGGCCGCCCCGCCGCTTCGCGACGCGTCGGTACCGGCTCGCGTGGGCCCAGGCCGGCCGGGAGGCCCGACCCGGCACCCAGCGGGCCCGTCGCGCCCGTCATCGGGTCACCTCGGCGTCCGCTGCCGCGTCGTCCTCGGCGCGCTGGGCGGCCTCGGCCACCTCGGCGGGGGTCGACTCCCGGAGGGCGACCACCTGGCGGAGGACCTGCTCGAACGCCGCCGGGTCCTGGGCACCCGAGACGCCGTACTTGCCGTCGATGACGAAGAACGGGACACCGTTGATGCCGTACGCCTGGGCCTGCGACTGGTCGGCACGGACCGCGGCGAGCTGGGCGTCGTCGCGGAGGGTGGCGAGCACCTCGTCACGGTCGAGTCCGACCTCGGCGGCCAGGTCGGCCAGCGACTCGTCCTGCCCGACGTGTTCGCCACGCTCGAAGTAGGCGGTGAAGAGCCGCTCGACCATCTCGAGCTGCTTGCCGTGCTGCTTGGCCACGTGGATGACCTGGTGCGCCTTGACGGTGTTCGTGTGCCGCAGGGCGTCGTAGTCGTAGTGCAGGTCGACCTGGGCGGCGATGCCGGCGACCTGGTCGATCATCTGCTGCGCCTGCTGCACCGGCAGGCCCTTGTGCTGCGAGAGGAACTCGGCCTCGGTGCCCTCGAAGTCGACGGGGGTGTCCGGGCTCAGTTCGAAGGAGTGGTACTCGACCTCGACCGGGCCGCCGAACGCGGAGAGGCCCGCCTCGAACTTGCGCTTGCCGATGTAGCACCAGGGGCAGGCGATGTCCGACCAGACATCGACCTTCACAGTGTCGCTCATGCTCACCCCAACGCGCGCCGGCGTTCCCCATTCCCGCCCCGCCGGCGTTGTTCGGCACCGCACGACCAGGACCGCCCCGAACCGACGGATCCCGTGGTTCGAGGCGGTCTTGGTCGTGCGAGTCCGATCGGCGCCGGCCGACGGCACGGCCGACCGGCCGCGTGCTACGCGCCGAGCAGCCGCTCCGCCAGGTACCCCTGCAGGCGGTCGAGGCCGACGCGCTCCTGGCCCATCGTGTCGCGCTCGCGCACCGTCACGGCCTTGTCCTCGAGCGTGTCGAAGTCGACCGTGATGCAGAACGGCGTGCCGATCTCGTCATGGCGGCGGTAGCGGCGGCCGATCGCACCGGCGTCGTCGAAGTCGACGTTCCAGTTCTTGCGGAGGTCGTCCGCAAGGCCGCGGGCGACCGGCGAGAGCTGCTCGTTGCGGGACAGCGGGAGCACCGCTGCCTTGACGGGTGCCAGGCGCGGGTCGAGGCGCAGGACCGTGCGCTTGTCGACGCCGCCCTTCGCGTTCGGGGCCTCGTCCTCGGAGTACGAGTCGAGCAGGAACGCCATGAGCGCACGGGTCAGGCCGAATGACGGCTCGATGACGTACGGGACGTACTTCTCGTTCGCGGCCTGGTCGAAGTAGCGGAGGTCCTGGCCCGACGCCTCGATGTGGTTCTTCAGGTCGAAGTCGGTGCGGTTCGCGACGCCCATGAGCTCGCCCCACTCGGTGCCGGCGAACCCGAAGCGGTACTCGATGTCGGCGGTGGCGTCGGAGTAGTGCGCCCGCTCACCGTCCGGCACGTCGAAGCGGCGGAGGTTCTCCGGGTCGATGCCGAGGTCGGTGTAGAACGCGACGGCGTCCGCGATCCACTGCTCGTAGTGCTCCTCGGCCGAGGCCGGCGGCACGAAGTACTCGATCTCCATCTGCTCGAACTCGCGGGTGCGGAAGATGAAGTTGCCCGGCGTGATCTCGTTGCGGAACGCCTTGCCGACCTGGCCGATGCCGAACGGGGGCTTCATGCGGCTGGTCGTGACGACCTGCGCGAAGTCGACGAAGATGCCCTGCGCGGTCTCGGGACGGAGGAAGTTCAGGCCCTCCTCGGACTCGACCGGGCCGAGGTACGTCTTGAGCATGCCGGAGAACTCGCGGGGCTCGGTCCACTCGCCGCGGGTGCCGCAGTTCGGGCACGCGACCTCGGCCATGCCGCCCTCGGGGGCGCGGCCCTTCTTCGCCTCGAACGCCTCGAGCAGGTGGTCCTCGCGGAAGCGGTGGTGGCAGTGCAGGCACTCGACGAGCGGGTCGGTGAACGTCGCGACGTGCCCGGAGGCCTCCCACACCTTGCGGGGCAGGATGACGGCGGAGTCGAGGCCGACCATGTCACCGCGGCCGCGGACGAACCGCTGCCACCACTGGCGCTTGATGTTCTCCTTGAGCTCCACGCCGAGGGGCCCGTAGTCCCACGCGGAGCGGGATCCGCCGTAGATCTCCCCCGACTGGAAGACGAAGCCACGGCGCTTGGCCAGGGCGATGACGCTGTCGAGACGGGAGGGCTGTGCCACGGAGAGCTCCTGTGTTCGCCGAGCTGGGTGCTCGGTGTGCGGGCGGACCCGGCAATGCTAGCGGCCCGGGAGGCCCGCCCAGGCTCCTCCTCGGCTCGTCACGGTTCCGACGTGGCCGGCTCCTCCCCTGCCAGCGCCGCGACCACGGCGGACACGTCGTCCTCGTCGTTCCAGTGGTGGAACGCGATGCGGAGGCGGCCGGCCCGACCCGAGGCGGTGAGCCCCGCAGCGGTCACCGCCCGGAGTGCCGTCCCGTCGGCGTCCGGGAACGTGACGATCGCCTGCCCCTCGACACCGCCGCCGGCCGCAGCACCGACACCGCGCCCCTGCCGCGGCGACCCGAGCGCGTCGCAGAGCCGGTCCGCGAGACCGGTGGCGTGCCTCCAGGTCGAGCGCTGGTCGAGGGCCACGGCGTGCCGGAGCGCCGCCACCGCGCCGGGCCACGCCTGCCAGGCCGGGGAGACGTCGAACCGGCGTGCGTCGTCGGCCAGGCGCATGGCGGGGCCGTAGCAGGACGACCACACGTCCTCGCCCGCGTACCACCCGGCCTGCACGGGGCGCAGCCGACCGAGTGCCTCGTCCGAGAGCGTCATGAACGCGACGCCGCGCGGGGCGCACAACCACTTGTAGGCGTGCGTGAGCGTCACGTCGAAGGGCGCGGCGGAGACGGGCAGCACCCCGGCCGCCTGCGTCAGGTCGCAGAGCGTGAGCGCACCAACCCGCCGGGCCACGGCGACGACCGGGTCCGGGTCGGTAACGACGCCGCTCGCGGACTGCACGGCGGACCAGACGACGAGCGCGGTGTCCGGTCCGACGGACGCCGCGAGTCGGTCGAGCGGGACGCTGCGCACGCGGACGCCGCGGTGGGCCTGCGCCAGGAAGGGGAACACGACCGAGCTGAAGTCACCGTCGGGGACGACGACCTCGGCACCGTCGGGCAGGGCGTCGGCGACGACGGCAGCCATCACGGACGTCTGGGAGCCGGTCGCGACCTGCGCCGCCGGGACGCCGACGAGGGACGCGAACAGGGCGCGCCCCTCCTCCACGAGGGCGCCGTAGCGGGCCGGGGAGGTCTCGGCGCGCGACCACGCGTCGAGGTCGGCGCGCTGGGCGGTGAGGGTGCCGAGCGTCGGGAGGCCTGCGGTGCACGCCGCGAGGTAGCCGCGGCCGTCGGGGAACGAGTCCATGTCCGACAGGGTCCTCCCGACCGACCCATCACGCCAGAGCATCCTGCTTGTGCCACCGGTAACATGACGTAATGGACGAGATCGATCCGCAGCTGCTCCGGGTCCTCCGCGCCGTCGCGGACCACGGTTCGATCACGCGTGCGGCGACCTCCCTGGGCTCGAGCCAACCCGCCGTCAGCCAGCTGCTGACCCGCGCGGAGCAGCGGCTCGGGCACGCGCTCGTCCTCCGTGGCGGCCGCGGTGCCACGCTCACGCACGCCGGGCAGGTGCTCGCCGACCACGCCCTGCACGTGCAGGCAGCGCTGACCGCCGCGCGCGAGGACCTGGACGCCGTCGGCGGCCTCACCCGCGGTCGCGTCCGGCTGGCCGGGTTCCCGAGCGCCTCCTCGGGCCTCGTGCCCACGGTGCTCGCGCGGCTGGCGGTGACGGCGCCGGGCGTACGGACCTCGTACGTCGAGGTCGAGCCGCCCGAGGCGCTCGACCTGGTCCGCAGTGGCGAGGTCGACGTCGCCCTCACGTTCACCTACGTCGGGGACGAGGTCGGCGCCGTCCCCGACCCCGGGCTCGTCACCCGGGCGCTCGGACGCGACCCGCTCGCGCTGGTGACGCCGGTCGACGCGGGTCGGCCGGGAGGCCCGGACACCGCCCGCGTCGCCGGCGCCGCCGTCGTCGACCTCGCGGCCCATCGGGACGACCGGTGGATCGGCGGCTGCCCGCGCTGCCGTGGCCACCTGCTCGCCTCGTGCGCGACGGCGGGGTTCACGCCGGACATCGTCCTCGAGACCGACAACGCGGCCGCGGTGGTGGGGCTCGTCGCCGCCGGGCTCGGAGTGGCGCTGCTCCCCCGGCTGGCGCTCGCGACGACGGTCATCCCCGCCGGTGTCGCGATCGACCCCGTCGACGACGACCTGGCCCGACGCGTCGAGGTCGTCGTCGCCCGCGGCGCCGAGCGCGTGCCGAGCGTCCGCGCCGCCCTCGACGCCGCGCGGTCGGCGGCACACCTCCTCGCCTGACCGGGCGGTCACACGCACCGGCCTCGGCTGCGCGGGCGGCCTAGGCCGTCGGGGTGTCCACCGCGCCGCCGTACCGACGGTCGCGGCGGGCGTACTCCTCGATCGCGCCCCACAGGTCGGAGCGACGGAAGTCGGGCCACAGCCGGTCGAGGAACACCATCTCGGCGTAGGCCGACTGCCAGAGCAGGAAGTTGCTCGTCCGCTGCTCCCCCGAGCTCCGGAGGAAGAGGTCCACGTCGGGCAGCTCGGGGACGTACAGCCGCTTCGCCAGGGTCTTCTCGGTCACCTGGCTCGGCTTGAGGCGTCCGGCGGCGACGTCGTCCGCGATCGAGCGCACGGCGTCGGCGATCTCGTTGCGTCCGCCGTAGTTGACGCACATCGTGAGCGTGAGGACGTCGTTGCCCGCGGTCAGCTCCTCGGCGGTCTGCAGCTCGTCGATGACGCTCCGCCACAGCCTCGGCGTGCGACCCGCCCACCGGACGCGCACGCCCCACTCGTGCAGCTGGTCGCGCCGACGGCGGATGACGTCCCGGTTGAAGCCCATGAGGAACCGGACCTCCTCCGGTGAGCGCTTCCAGTTCTCGGTCGAGAACGCGTACGCCGACACGTGCGTGACGCCGATCTGGATCGCGCCGGCCACCACGTCGAGCAGCGAGGCCTCGCCGGCCTTGTGTCCCTCGATGCGGGTGAGTCCGCGCTGGTTCGCCCACCGACCGTTGCCGTCCATGACGATCGCAACGTGCTCGGGGACGAAGCGCCCCGGGATGGCGGGCGGCTGCTCGCCCGTCCAGTCGACCGGCAGGAAGGACTCCGGCTCGGCAGCGGGACGGCGAGGGCTCATGCGCGGGTTCCTTCGGGTTCGGGCGGTGCGGGTACGGCGCCGGGGTCCGCCGGGTAGGGCGTCGGCACCGGCGGCGCCGGCACCGCTGCCACCGCCGCCGGCACCCCGCCCGGGTGCGGGGCCAGGGGCGACGGGTGCTCGGTGCGGTCGACGTGCGGCAACGACCGGAGCGATCGTTCCAGGTGCCACTGCGCGTACGCCGCGACCACGCCGGAGGCCCGGGATCTCGTCCGCTCGTCCGTCGCGTCGACGGTCCCCCAGTCACCGGCGAGCAGCGACCCGAGGACGTCGAGCGTCGCGGGGTCCAGGCGCGGTGTGCCGGGAGGCGCGGCCGAGTCCGCCACGACCCCGCCGAGCTGCACGACGAACGCCGAGTGCGGCCCGGGCTCCCCGGTGACGGCACAGTCGCTGAACGACGGCGCCCACCCCGCGATGCTCATCGCGCGGAGCAGGTACGAGTCGAGGGTCGCGCTCGGCTGGTGTTCCCCGCGCGACAGCGACCGCAGGGCACCGACGAGCAGCAGGTACTGCTGGAGCCCGGCGTCCGCCTCGCTCAGTCGGTCGGCGGTCTCGACCATCGCACTCGCCGCCGTGTACGCGCCGTAGTCGGCGACGATGCGGGCCCCGTACGCGCCCAGGGACTCGGCCTGCGTGACGATGTCGAGCGACCGGCCCTCGTAGAACTGGGCGTCGACGACCATGAACGGTTCGAGCCGCGAGCCGAACTTCGACGCGGTGCGCCGGACGCCCTTCGCGACGGCCCGGATCTTGCCGTGCTGCCGGCTCAGCATGGTGACGATGCGGTCGGCCTCACCGAGCTTGTGGGTGCGCAACACGACGCACTCGTCCCGGTACAGCGGCATGACCCCAGTATCCCCCGCCCGACCGACACGACCTGCCCGCTGGTCGCCGCGGTCGCACGACGCGCCGCGCGCAGGTCGCCCAGGTCGCAGGACGTGTCGGCCCGGCGCGCTCCGGGCGGCAGGTCGTGCGACTTCAACGCACGGACGGGACCGGCGCACGGACGGGAGGCGCAGGGCGGACCCGCACCGCGCCTCCCGTCCGCCGCGGTGCTACGCGGAGACGAGCTCCGGCGCACCGGAGGCCGCACCGGCGCGCACGGCACGGTTCACCGCGGACACGATCGCCTTGAGCGACGCGGTGGCGATGTCGGCGTCGATCCCGACGCCCCAGAGCCGGACGCCGTCGACGTCGAGTTCCACGTACGACGCCGCCTTCGCGTCCCCGGAGGCGCTCATCGTGTGCTCGGAGTAGTCGTACAGCGTGACGGCGACGCCCTGCTCCGCCATCACGGAGAGGAAGGCGTCGATCGGACCCGTGCCGACCGCTTCGGACGTGACCGAGCCCTCGTCGACGCGCATCGCGACGGACAGCTTCGTGGTTCCGTCGAAGTCGCTCGAGGTCGCGGTCTTCGTGATCTCGTAGCGGCCCCACTTGTCGTCGTCGACGTGCGCGGGCAGGTACTCGTCGGAGAACAGCTCCCAGATCCGCTCGGACGTGAACTCGCCGCCCTCGGCGTCGGTCCGCCGCTGCACGACCCCGGAGAACTCGATCTGCAGCTTGCGGGGCAGGTCGAGCGCGTGGTCGGTCTTCAGCAGGTACGCGACACCGCCCTTGCCGGACTGCGAGTTCACCCGGATGACGGCCTCGTACGAGCGGCCGATGTCCTTCGGGTCGACCGGCAGGTACGGGACGGCCCAGACGACGTCGTCGACACCGACGCCCTCGGCGGCCGCACGGGCCTCGAGCGCCTCGAGGCCCTTCTTGATCGCGTCCTGGTGCGACCCGCTGAACGCGGTGTAGACGAGGTCGCCCGCCCACGGCTGGCGCTCCGGCACCGGCAGCTGGTTGCAGTACTCGACCGTGCGCTTGACCTGGTCGATGTCCGACAGGTCCACCTCCGGGTCGATGCCCTGCGTGAACAGGTTCATCCCGAGGGCGACCAGGTCGACGTTGCCGGTGCGCTCCCCGTTGCCGAACAGGCAGCCCTCGATGCGGTCGGCACCGGCCATGTAGCCGAGCTCGGCGGCGGCGACGGCGGTGCCGCGGTCGTTGTGCGGGTGCAGCGACAGGATGACGTCCTCGCGGTGGGCGAGGTGGCGTGACATCCACTCGATCGAGTCGGCGTAGACGTTCGGCGTCGCCATCTCGACGGTCGCGGGCAGGTTGACGATGACCTTGCGCTCGGGGGTCGGCTCGAAGACCTCGAGCACGGCGTTGCAGATCTGCACCGCGACCTCGAGCTCGGTGCCCGTGTAGGACTCCGGCGAGTACTCGTAGTAGACCGTCGTGCCGTGCTGCAGCCGGGCCTCCGCTGCCTTGCACATGTGCGCCCCGGCGACGGCGATGTCGATGACGCCCTGCACGTCGGTGCGGAAGACGACCTCGCGCTGCACGATGCTCGTCGAGTTGTACAGGTGCACGATGGCCTGCTTCGCGCCGTCGATCGCCTCGTACGTGCGGTCGATGAGGTGCTCGCGCGCCTGCGTCAGGACCTGGATCGTGACATCCTCGGGGATGGCGCCCTCGTCGATGAGCGACCGGACGAAGTCGAAGTCGGTCTGCGAGGCGCTCGGGAACCCGACCTCGATCTCCTTGTAGCCCATCTGCACGAGCAGGTCGAACATCGCCCGCTTGCGTTCGGCGTCCATCGGGTCGATGAGGGCCTGGTTGCCGTCACGCAGGTCGACGGCGCACCAGCGCGGCGCGCGGTCGATGCGCTTGGTCGGCCAGGTCCGGTCGGGCAGGTCGACGGTGATCTGCTCGGAGAAGGGGACGTACTTGTGGATCGGCATCCCGGAGGGGCGCTGTGCGTTCTGCATCGGTTCGCTTTCGTCGGTGTGGTTCAGGAGCGGCCACGACGGACTCCGCGACGAGGTGGGCCGGTTGTCAGGCCTCGTCGCGGCGACGAAGGAGGAGGAGGAGTGCCGAGGACATCGGGTTCACGCTAGCACCGGAGGTGGCCGCCGGCGCACTGTGTGACGGGAGGCGCACGGACGGGAGGCCCACCACCGGTCCGGTGGTGGGCCTCCCGTCCGGCACGGCCGAGCCGCCGCTGGCGCGTCGCACCGGACCGGCGGCCGCTCAGTCGACCGCGAGCGCCTCCGTCGGTGGCACACGCATCGCGCGTCGCACCGGCGCGACCGTCGCGACGACCGCGAGGACGAGCGCCCCGACCACGACGATCGCGATCGTCAGCGGCGGCAGGACGGGCGTGACGACCGAGCCGAGCACGCCGAGCAGCGTCTGCCCGCCGAGCCACCCGTAGAACGTGCCGAGCACGAGCCCGGTGACGACGGCGGCGACCACCATCTGCACGGCCTCGGTGACGATCATCCGACGGACCTGCACACCGGTCAGTCCGAGCACGCGGAGCAGCCCGAGCTCCCGACGGCGCTGCAGGACGCCGAGCGCGAGGGCGTTGACGACCCCGACGGCGGCGATCACGGCCGAGAACCCGACGATCACGCTCACGACGGCGTTGAGCTGCTCGAAGAAGCTCCGCTGCTCCTCGAGCATCGCGGGCGTCATGCCGTCCACGCCGGACAGGGTCGACTCGGTGACGTGCTGCATGATGCCGAGCGCCACGGCGAAGGTCACGAGCAGCGTGACGCCGATGACGAGCCCGATGGTGGCACGGGCGGACCGCGCCGGAGCACGCATGGCGTTGCGCCCGGCGAGCAGGACCACCGGGTCGTGCGCGCCGATCCGGCCGATCGCCTGCAGCACCGGGGGCATGACGATCGTCGCGCCGACGGCGACCCCGGCGAAGGAGACGAAGCCGCCGAGCGCCGCCGGCAGGACGGCGAGCGGGGTGACGGCGCTCAGCGCGAGCCCGAGGACGGCGAGGAGCGCGCCGCCGGACATGAGGACGATCGCCCAGACCTTGCGCGCTGTGCCGGACCGGACGTCGTCGTGGCTCGGCTCGACGCTCGACGACAGGGCCTCGAGCGGGGTGACCGTGAGCACGCGGCGCGACCCCGCGGCGAAGGCGCCCCAGGTCGCGAGGACCACCGCGACCACCGGCAGGACGAGCTCCCACGGCACGAGGGTGTACGAGCGGTCCGGCAGGAAGCCGTTCCCGCGGAGGACGGTCACGAACACCGCCGACAGCCCCGTGCCGACCAGGGCGCCGACGACCCCGCCGACCAGCCCGACGAGCAGCCCGGTGCGGGTGATGCGGGACCGGATGGACGCCCCCGTGGCGCCGACGAGCCGCTGCAGGGCGATGACGCGGGTCTGCCCGGCGATGAGGGTCGCGCACGTGTTGGCGGTGACGATCGCCCCGACGTACAGGGCGATGCCGAGGAAGAGCCACCCGATCACCGAGAGGATCGCCTTGACGGTGGCGACGTCGTCCAGCGGGCTCATCGCCATCGCCTCGGTGACGATGCCGGGTGCGATGACGAGCGCGGAGCCGAACGTCGTGCCGAGCGCCGCGACGAGGACGGTCGGAGCGAACTGTCGGAGCCCGTTCACGCGGCGGCCTCCATCCCGAGCATCGTGGCGGAGATGTCCGCTGCTGCCATCGCGGGGCGGTCGGCGACGATCCGGCCGTCGGCCAGGAACAGGATCCGGTCCGCGTTCGCCGCCGCCACGGGGTCGTGCGTGACCATCACGACGCTCTGCCCCCAGTCGGCGACCGCACCGCGCAGGATGGCGAGCACGTCACGGCCGGTGCGGGAGTCGAGCGCGCCGGTCGGCTCGTCGGCGACCACGACGGCGGGTCGGGAGGCCAGCGCGCGGGCGATGGCGACGCGCTGCTGCTGCCCGCCGGAGAGCTGGTGGGGTCGGTGTGTGAGACGGTTGCCGAGGCCGAGCATCTCGACGAGGCGGTCGATCCACACCGACTCCTCGCGGTCCGGCTTGTGGCCGCCGAGCAGGAACGGCAGCCGGATGTTCTCGCTGACGTCGAGCGTCGGCACGAGATTGAAGGACTGGAACACGAAGCCGAGACGGCGACGACGGAGTTCGGTGAGTTCCCGGTCGCCGAGGCCGGTGATGTCCGTGCCGTCGATGGTGATGCGACCGGACGACACCTGGTCGAGTCCGGCGGCGACGTGCATGAGGGTGGACTTGCCGGAGCCGGACGGGCCCATGACGGCGGTGAACTCGCCCGCGCCGATGTCGACGCTGACGTCGTCGAGCGCCGTCACCCGGCGCGAGGCGTCACCGTAGTGCTTGGACACGTGGTCGAGACGGATGATCGGAGCGTGGTTGGTCATGGCTCCACGATCGCGTCCGGGAGGACCGTCCCGCGTCCGTCGCCTGGCTCGCGTCCGTCATCCGTTCGGCTCGGTTCCCCCGTCCGGGTCCGCCTGACGGATGATGTTTCAGTCGCCCTTGGTGACGAGCCCGTACTCGTGGGCGAAGACGACCAGGCGGACGCGGTCCCGCAGTTCGAGCTTCGTCAGGACCCGCGAGATGTGGGTCTTCACGGTCGCCTCGCTGACGTACTCGTGCTTCGCGATCTCGGCGTTGCTGAACCCCCGGGCCGCGAGGTCGAAGATCTCGCGCTCGCGGGGCGTCAGGTCCGCGAAGGCGGGCGGCACGCTCTGCCGCTGCTCTGCCGGGTCCTCGTAGCGACGCAGGAGCTCGCGGGTCGCCGAGGCCGCGAACACCGTCGTGCCCGCGTGCACCGTGCGGATCGCCGCGAGCAGGAACTCGGGGTCGGCGTCCTTCAGCACGAAGCCGCTCGCACCGGCCCGGATGGCCTTCGCGGCGGCTTCGTCGAAGTCGAAGGTGGTGAGGACGAGCACCTTGGCGGACGCACCGCTGTCGACGATCCTGGCCGTGGCGGTGATGCCGTCCATGACCGGCATGCGGACGTCCATGAGCACGACGTCCGGGCGGCTCTGCCGGACGAGTTCCACGCCCTCCGCGCCGTCACCCGCTTCGCCGACGAACTGCAGGTCGGGCTGCGACCCGATGAGCATCCGGATCCCGGTGCGGAAGAGTGCCTGGTCGTCGACGAGGGCGACGCGGATCCGTGCCGGCTCGGTGCTGCTCGTGCTGTCCGCGGTGGTCATCTCGTGCTGCGCTCCTGATCGGTGGACGGGATCGTGGCCCGGGGCATCTGCCCGGTGGCGGGTTGGGCGGGCATCCGGACCTCGACGGCGAAGTCGTCGCCTCGGGGTCCCGCGGTCATGCTCCCGCCGGACATGGTGGCACGCTCGCGCATGCCGACGAGTCCGTGTCCGGTACCGGGTCCCGGTCGGTCGTCCTCGGCGCGGCGGTTCACGACGGCGATCTCGACCGTGTCCGGGCGGTAGGTCAGTCTGGCCCGGACGGGTGCACCGCGCGCGCCGTGCTTGTACGCGTTCGTCAGGCTCTCCTGCACGATGCGGTACACGGCGAGCTGCGTGGTCGTCGGCAGCGCGGACGGGTCGCCCTCGCGCTCGACCTGCACGTCGAGGCCGACCTCCCGCATCTGGCCGACGAGCTGTTCGATGTCGTCGACGTCCGGCGTGGGCGCGGTGCCCTGCTCGTGGCGGAGTGCTCCGAGCAGCTCGCGGACGTCCCCGAGGGCCCGACGTGCGGTCGACCCGATCGTGCCGAGTGCTTCGTCGGCGAGGGACGGGTCGGCGCGCAGGGCGTACCGTGCGCCGTCGGCCTGGGCGATCACCACCGCGAGTGAGTGCGCCACGATGTCGTGCATGTCGCGGGCGATGCGGACCCGTTCCTGCTCGATCGCCACGGCGCGGTCGGCCCGGGCGGCGTCACGCTCGGCGAGCAGCTGCGCCTCCCGGCTCATGCCCGCGGCACGCCGGGCGCGGGCGACGACACCACCGAGCCACGGCAGGAGGAGGACGGCGAGGACGATGACGAGGTACGCCAGCAGCGTCTTCAGCGTCTGGTCCCACGCGTCGGCCTGCGAGGACCCGTAGTCGACCTGCCGGGCCCACTCCTGGGCCGCCGAGTAGACCGCCGCGACCACGCTCCCGAGGACGGCCGACACGAGCCCGGCGACGCGGGTCTTCCGACCGCCGTACGCGCTCGTCGTGTACATGACGCCCGCGATCATGATGTCGAAGAGGTTGCCGCGCTGCGCCGTCACCATCTGGAACACCGCGGTCAGCCACGCGAGCGCGAGCGCCAGACCGGGAGCGGACCGCCGCAGCGCGAGCGCGACGACGAAGCCGCCGATGGCCGCGAGGATGACGACCTGGTCGACCCCGCCGACCGACAGCACGGCGAAGACCCCGCCGGCGAAGAGGGCGATCAGGACGTCGACCACGACCTGGTTGCGGAGCATCGGACGGAACACCTGACCACGGTAGGCGGCGGGATGCGTCGCGCGCGTCCGACGACGGGATGACCCCTGCTCCGCGGTCCGCATCGGCCTGGTCCGGGTCAGAACCCGAGGCGTCCGAGCTGCTTCGGGTCCCGCTGCCACTCCTTGGCGACCTTCACGCGGATGTTGAGGTAGACGTGCCGCCCCAGGAGCCCCTCGATCTCGACGCGCGCACGAGTGCCGACGTCCTTGAGCCGACCGCCCTTGTGACCGATCACGATGGCCTTCTGGCTGTCCCGCTCGACGAACAGGTTCGCGAAGACCCGCAGCGGGCCGTCCGGGTCGTCGTCCGCGTCCGGCTCGACGACGTCCTCGATGACGACCGCGAGCGAGTGCGGGAGTTCGTCCCGCACGCCCTCGAGCGCGGCTTCCCGGATGAGCTCGCCGATGCGCTCCTCGTCGGTCTCCTCGGTCACGGCCTGGTCGTCGTACAGCTGCGGCGACTCCGGCAGCAGCGACACGACCTCGTCGAGGAGGTCCTCGAGCTGCAGGCCCTCGGTGCCCGACGTGGGGATGATCGCGTCCCACTCGCGCAGTCGCGAGACCGCGAGCAGCTGCTCGGCGACCTTCTCCTTGCCGGCACGGTCGATCTTCGTGACGATCGCGACCTTCCGAGCGCGCGGGTACTGGTCGAGGGTGTCGTTGATGAAGCGGTCGCCCGGGCCGATCGGCTCGTTCGCCGGCACGCAGAAGCCGATGACGTCGACGTCGCCGAGCGTCGACTGCACGAGGTCGTTGAGCCGCTCACCGAGCAGCGTGCGCGGCCGGTGCACCCCGGGGGTGTCGACGACGATGACCTGTCCGTTCGGCCGGTGCACGATCCCGCGGATGGCGCGGCGCGTCGTCTGCGGCTTCGAGGACGTGATCGCGACCTTCTGCCCGACCAGGGCGTTCGTCAGCGTGGACTTGCCGACGTTCGGACGGCCGACGAAGGAGACGAACCCCGCACGGTAGGGGGTGGTCGTCTCGGGGGCGGCGTCGGTTCCGGGGTCCGTCATGTGGTTCGTGTTCCCGTCGTGGTGGTGTCGGTGTCGCCGAAGGCCTGCTCGGCCGACGCGAGGTCGGTGGTGCGCTCGGCGAGCACCGTGATGAGGTGGCGCCGCTTGCCCTCGACGCGGTCGGCGGTGAGCACGACGCCGGACACGGTGACGGTGTCCCCCGCGGACGGCAGGTGGCCGAGCTCCTTCGTGAGCAGACCGCCGGCCGTGTCGACGTCGTCGTCGTCGAGCTCGATGCCGAACAGGTCGCCGAGCTCGTCGATCGGGAGCCGCGCCGAGATGCGCCAGCGCCCCGGCTCGACCTCGGCGCGGTCGACCACGGCACGGTCGTACTCGTCCGAGATGTCCCCGACGAGCTCCTCGATGAGGTCCTCCATCGTCACCAGGCCGGCGACCCCGCCGTACTCGTCGACCACGAGCACGAGGTGGTTCTTCGCGAGCTGCATGTGGCGCAAGGTGTCGTCCGCGGGCTTCGACTCCGGCAGGAACTCCGCCGGTCGGAGCATCGTGCGGACCGACCGCGACCCGACCTCGGGCCGTTCGTACAGGGCCCGGGCGAGGTCGCGGAGGTACGCCACGCCGAGCACGTCGTCGCTGTCGCGACCGGTCACCGGCATCCGGGACACGCCCGTGGCGAGGAACTGCTCCATGACGGCGGCGACCGTGTCGTGCGCGTCGGCCGTCACCATGTCGGTGCGCGGCACCATCACCTCGCGGACCAGGGTGTCGCTGAACGCGAAGACCGAGTGGATGAGTTCGCGGTCGTCGGCCTCGAGCACGTTGCTCTCCGTGGCCTCGTCGACGAGCGACAGCAGCTGCTCCTCGCTCGAGACACTGGAGGCGCTCCGGACCCGGCCCGGCGTCACCCGGTCGCCGATCGCCACGAGGAGCCCGGCGAGCGGACCGAGCACGATGCGGACACCGCGGACGAGTCCGCCCGTCGCGGCGATGATGCCCCCGGCGTGCGCGCGACCGACACTGCGCGGGCTCGAGCCGACGAGCACGAAGGACACCGCGGTCATGATCGCCGCGGACAGGATCAGCGCGACCCACCACGTGTCGGTCACCCGGACGAGGGCGATCGTCACGAGGACCGCGGCGGCCGTCTCGGCGAGCACGCGGAAGAAGTTGAGGGCGTTGACGTGCGCGCCGGGGTCGTCCGCCAGCGCCTCGACGGCACGGCGGCGCTTGCTCCCGCGGGCGATCTCCTCGAGGTCCGCGCGGGACAGCACGGAGAGCGCGGAGTCGGCGGCCGCGAGCAGTCCACCGAGGACCACCAGCACGAACGCCACCGCGAGCAGACCGGTGACGAGGAGCACTGCGGTCACCGCCCCCGACGCTGGGCGGCGAAACCGCGGAGGATCTCGCCCTGCAGGCCGAACATCTCGGCCTTCTCGTCCGGCTCGGCGTGGTCGAACCCGAGCAGGTGGAGGATGCCGTGGCAGGTGAGCAGGAGGATCTCGTCGAGGGTGGAGTGCCCCGCGGTCCGCGCCTGCTCCTCGGCCACCTGCGGGCAGACGACGATGTCACCGAGGAGCCCGGCCGGCGTCGGCTCGTCCTCGGTGCCGGGACGCAACTCGTCCATCGGGAAGCTCAGGACGTCGGTGGGGCCGGGCTCGTCCATCCACCGGATGTGCAGCTGCTCCATCGCGCCCTCGTCGACGAAGACGATCGCGAGCTCGGCGTCGGCGTGCACGTGCATGGCGTCGAGCGCGAAGGCGGCGAGGCGCTGGACGGTGTCCTCGTCCACCGCGACGCCGGACTCGTTGTTGAGCTCGATGCTCACCGGGTGCCTCCTCGGCGGTCGTCCTGGTGCTCGGAGCGCTTCGCGGCCTGCTCGGCGAGCCGTTCCTCGTCGTGGACCGTGTAGGCGTCGACGATCTTCCCGACCAGGGTGTGGCGGACCACGTCCTCGCTGCCGAGACGGGCGAAGTGGATGTCCTCGACGTCCCGCAGGATCCGCGTCACGAGACGCAGCCCCGAGACGTTGCCCGGCAGGTCGACCTGCGTGATGTCGCCCGTGATCACCATCTTCGAGCCGAAGCCCAGACGGGTGAGGAACATCTTCATCTGCTCGGGCGTGGTGTTCTGCGCCTCGTCGAGCACCACGAAGGAGTCGTTGAGCGTCCGCCCGCGCATGTAGGCGAGCGGTGCGACCTCCACCGTGCCGGCGGCGAGGAGCTTCGGGACGAGCTCCGGGTCCATCATCTCGTTGAGCGCGTCGTACAGCGGGCGGAGGTACGGGTCGATCTTGTCGGTCAGCGTCCCCGGCAGGAACCCGAGCCGCTCACCGGCCTCGACCGCGGGGCGGGTGAGGATGATCCGGGAGACCTCACGGCGCTGGAGGGCCTGGACGGCCTTCGCCATCGCCAGGTACGTCTTGCCGGTACCGGCCGGCCCGATGCCGAACGTGATGGTGTTCTCGTCGATCGCGTCGACGTACGCCCGCTGCCCGTCCGTCTTCGGACGGACCGACTTGCCGCGGCTCGACACGATCGGCGTGCCGAACACGTCGGACGGGCTGCGGTCCGCGTCGATGATGCGGGCCGAGTTCGGGATGTCCGACTGGCCGATGTCCTGCCCGCGCCGGACCATGCCGACGAGTTCGTCGACGAGCGCACGCGCGCGGGTGACGTCACGCTCCGGACCGGACAGCGAGACCTCGTTGCCGCGCACGAGCACGGTCACGCTCGGGTACTGGCGCTCGACGGTCTTCAGCAGGCGGTCCTGCGGCCCGAGCAACTGCACCATGGCGATGCCGTCGACGGTGAGCTCTGAGACGGACACGGGCTCGGAGACGGACTCCGGCTCGGTGGTGGCTGGTTCGTCAGCTGGCAAGGGTGCCTTCCTGCAGGTCTCCTGCGAGTACGTGCGCATGCACGTGGAACACGGTCTGACCGGCGGCTTCGCCGGAGTTGAACACGAGTCGGAACTGACCGCCCGCACGCTCGTCAGCGATGCGTTGAGCGGTCGCCACGACGTGGGCGAGCAGTCCGGGGTCCGCGCTCGCGAGCTCGCTCACGGTCGCGTACTCCTGGGTCTTCGGGACGACGAGCACGTGGACCGGGGCCTTCGGCGCGATGTCCTCGAAGGCGATGATGCGGTCGTCCTCGGCGACGATCGTGGCCGGGATCTCACGCGCGACGATCTTCGTGAAGACGCTGGGCTCGGTGCTGGTCATGGCACCATCGTAGAACGCGCAACCGACGCCATGCCCTCCGCCGTCCGAGCCGGGTCCGATCAACGCGGTGGCCGCTCACCAGCGTCCGAGCCGTGCCTGCAGCACCGCGAGGGCGGCCGGTCCGGCGGTGGAGGTCCGCAGCACGGTGTCGCCCAGGCGCACCCGGACGGCGCCGGCCGTCTCGAGCCGTTCGAGTTCGGACGGGTCGATGCCGCCCTCCGGGCCGACGACGAGCGCGATCTCGTCCGTCTCCGCCGGTGGTTCCCAGGTGGCCAACCGGACCGTCGCGGTCGGTTCCAGCAGGACCAGCGTGCGCCGCGCCTCCCGTCCGGGTGCCGCCGGAGCGGCTCCTGCCCCTCCGGCGAGCTGCGCCGTGGTCACCGGAGCGAGCACCTGCGGGACCCGTGACCGGACCGCCTGCTTCGACGCCTCCTGCGCGATGGCCGCCCAGCGGGCCCGGCCCTTCTCGACCTTCGGGCCGTCCCACCGCGAGACGCTGCGGGCGGCCGCCCACGGCACGACGCGGTCGACGCCGATCTCGGTCGCGGCCTGCACCGCCATCTCGTCCCGTCCGCCCTTCGCGAGGGCCTGCACGAGGGTCAGCGACGGCCGCGGGGCCTCGTCGACCTCCACCGCCTCGACCGTCAGGACCAGCGAGTCCTTGCCGACCGAGGCCACCGGTCCCGTGACGACCGTGCCCCGGCCGTCCGACAGGCGGAGCTCCTCGCCGACGCGGACCCGCGACACCGTCACCGCGTGCCGACCCTCGGCGCCGTCGAGCGACACCCGGGCGCCCACGGCGACGTCGTCGAGCGCGTCGACGAGGTAGAGCGAGGCCATCAGAAGTTGAAGAACCGGTCGCGGAGCTTGCCGAACATGCCCTGCTGGAAGCGGGACAGCTGCGGGGCGCCGGCCTTGTGCGTCTTCGCCAACTGCTCGACGAGCTGCCGCTCCTTGTGCGAGAGCTTGGTCGGGGTGACCACGTGCACGCCGACCTTCAGGTCGCCACGGCCAGAGCCGCGCAGCTTCGTGACGCCGCGGTCCTTGATCACCAGGACGTCGGCGCTCTGCACGCCCGGACGGAGTTCGAGCTCCACCGGACCGTCCAGCCCGTCGATGGTCGTCGTAGCGCCGAGGATCGCGTCCGTCATGGGCACCTCGAGCGTGGCGAGGAGGTCGTCGCCGTCGCGGCTGAACACGTCGTGGTGGCGCACCCGGACCTCGAGGTACAGGTCACCGGCGGGACCGCCGGCGGGACCGACCTCGCCCTGGCCGGGCATCTGCAGCCGGAGACCGGTGTCGACGCCGGCGGGGACGTCCACCGGCACCGTCCGACGGGCCCGGACACGGCCCTGGCCCTGGCAGGTCGGGCAGGGGTTCGGGATCACGGTGCCGTAGCCGCGGCAGGTGCCGCAGGGGGCGCTCGTCACGACGTTGCCGAGGAGCGAGCGGACCTGGCGCTGGATGTGTCCGGAGCCGCCGCAGATGTCACACGTCTGCGGACTCGTCCCGGGCGCGCAGCACGAGCCACCGCACGTGTCGCAGAGGACCGCCGTGTCGACCTCGAGGTCCTTGTGCGTGCCGAAGACGACCTCGTCGAGGTCGACCTCCAGCCGGAGCAGGGCGTCGCCGCCGCGCTCGGCACGACTGCGCGGACCGGTCCCCCGGCCGCCACCGCCGCCGCCGCCCCCGAAGAAGGCGTCGAAGATGTCGCTGAAGCCGGCGCCCCCACCGCCGAAGGGGCTGTCCTGCCCACCGGCGTCGTAGCGACGACGCTGTTCCGGGTCGCTCAGGACGTCGTACGCGTGCGTGACGTCCTTGAAGCGCTCTGCCGCGTCGGGGCTCGGGTTCACGTCGGGGTGGAGTTCCCGCGCGAGCCGCCGGTACGCCTTCTTGATGTCGGCATCGGAGGCGTCGCGCGGGACGCCGAGGACGTCGTAGTGGTCTGCCAAGTGTTCCTCAGGGGGTGCGTGGGTGGGCGGGGGTGGTGACGGACGCGGCGGTCAGTTCTCGCCGAGCAGCCGCGACAGGTAGCGGGCGACCGCTCGGACAGCGGCCATGTTCGTGCCGTAGTCCATCCTGGTCGGACCGAGGACGCCGAGTCTGGCGATCTCACCGCGCGCGGCGAGGTAGCCGCCCGCGACGATGCTCGTCGCGTCGAGACCGTACTCCGCGTTCTCGGCACCGATGCTCGCCGCGACCGCGATGTCGTCGACCTGCATCTCCCCGAACAAGCGGAGCAGGGTGACCTGTTCCTCGATCGCCTCGAGCACCGGGAAGAGTCCGCCGGAGAAGTCCTGTTCGCTCTTGGCCAGGTTCGCCGCGCCGGCCATCAGCAGGCGGTCCTGACGGTTCGCCGCGACCTGCTCGACCAGGCTCGCCACGACCACACCGGCGAGCGGCTGGACCTCCGGACGGAGCTGACCGGGGATGGCCCGGAGCGCGTGCGGTGCATCCTGCAGCGGCAGGCCCACCGTGGCGCCGTTCACGACGGACCGCACCTCGGTCAGGGCGGACTCGTCGAACGGGACGTCGGTCTCGATCACGCGCTGCTCGACCCGTGCGGTGTCGGTGATGAGGACCACCATGAGCCGGGTGTCGGCGAGACGGACCAGTTCGACGTGCTGCACGCGGGCGTGACCCATCGTGGGGTACTGCACGAGCGCGACCTGGTTCGTCAACTGGCTCAGCAGCCGGACCGTCCGGGTGAGGACGTCGTCGAGGTCGTTCGACGCACCGAGGAAGGTCTCGATCGCCTGACGCTGGGCACCTGAGAGCGGTCGTGCGGCCGCGAGGTGGTCGACGAACACCCGGTAGCCCTTGTCGGTGGGCACCCGCCCCGACGAGGTGTGCGGCGCGATGATGAGTTGTTCGTCCTCGAGCTGCGCCATGTCGTTCCGGATCGTGGCCGCGCTCACGCCGAAGGCGTGCCGCTCGACGATCGTCTTCGAGCCGACGGGCTCACGGGAGGCGACGTAGTCGCGCACGATGGCCTTGAGGACCTCGAGACTGCGTTCGCTGACCATCGGTTCCCCTTCCGCTCGTGCTGACCTGCGACCGGCTGGCACTCTCACCGGTCGAGTGCTGATCTTACGCCTGACCGCCGACGTCGCGGGACTTCTGCACAGGTGGCTCGGTACGCTGCGGGCATGAGCTACGGACAGGAGCCCGGCGGCCCCGAGCAGCACCGGGACGGCAAGCCCGACGGACGGCAGTACCCCGGAGGGCAGTACGCCGGTGGGCAGCACCCCGGCGGGCAGCAGCCCGGCAACGGTCAGCAGTACGGCGGGTGGGAGCGCCCCGGGCAGCAGTACCCGGCCGGGTACCAGCCGCCGCAGCCGATGACCCCCGAGGACCAGCGCCTCTGGGCGACCCTGACGCACGTCGGCGGCATCTTCTTCAACATCCTGGTCCCGCTCGTCGCCTACCTCGTGCTGCGGGACCGCGGACAGTTCGTCCGCGAGCACACCCGGGTGGCACTGAACTTCCACATCACGATGGCCATCGCCTACTTCGCCGGCGGCCTGACGTCCGTGCTCGGCATCGGGTTCCTCGTCATCGCGGCCGCCGCGATCGTGTCGATCGTGTTCGGCATCATGGCGGCCATCGCCGCGAACCAGGGCCAGTTCTACAAGTACCCGCTCTCGATCGAGTTCTTCAAGCCCTGACCTCGTCCGGGAGCTAGTCGAGCAGGTCGCGCACGACGGCGTCCGCCAGCAGGCGGCCCTGCAACGTCAGCTCCAGGGAGCCGCCGAGCGCAGCCCGACCGTCCACGAGCCCACGTGCGATGAGCCCGGCGACGCGGCTCCGGGCCTCCTGGCGGAGCTCGTCGATGCGCAGCTCACCGCGCACCCGCGCGGCGAGCAGCACGCGCTCCACGTACCGTGTCTCGGCGTCCAGCGTCTCGCGACCGGCCGCCGGCGACACGTCCTGCAGCACCCGGTTCGCGTACGCGGCCGGGTGCTTGACGTTCCACCAGCGCGTCCCGGCGACCGCCGAGTGCGCACCGGGGCCGACGCCCCACCAGTCGTGGCCCTTCCAGTAGGACAGGTTGTGCCGGCTCGCGTGCTGCGGGCCGCGCGCCCAGTTCGAGACCTCGTACCAGTCGTACCCGGCGTCCCGGAGCACCCGGTCGGCGAGCTCGTACATGTCCGCGGCGAGGTCGTCGTCGGGTGCGGGGAGTTGCCCCCGCGAGACCGCGCGGCCCATCGCGGTGCCGTCCTCGACGATGAGCGAGTACGCCGAGACGTGGTCCGGCGCGCAGGCGATCGCGGCGTCGAGCGACGTCCGCCAGTCGTCGAGGGACTCCCCCGGCGTCGAGTAGATGAGGTCGAGGCTGACGTCGAGGCCCTGCTGCTTCGCCAGGTCGACGACGACCGGCACCCGCTCGGGGTCGTGCGTGCGGTCGAGGGTCGCCAGCACGTGCGGGACCGCGGACTGCATGCCGTAGCTCATCCGCGTGAAGCCAGCCCGCTGCAGGGTCGCGATCGAGTCGGCGTCGACGGAGTCCGGGTTCGCCTCGGTCGTGACCTCGGCCCCGGGGACGATGCCCCACGTGTCGTCGATCGCCCTGAGGATCATCGCCAGGTCGGACGCCGGGAGCATCGTCGGGGTGCCACCGCCGAAGAAGACCGTCGAGACCGGGCGGCGCGGAACGCCGGAGCGCTCGAGCACCTGGTCGGCGAAGGCGATCTCCCGCAGCGCGTGCCCCGCGTAGTCGTCACGCCGCACCCCGCGGAGCTCGGACGCGGTGTAGGTGTTGAAGTCGCAGTACCCGCAGCGCACCCGGCAGAACGGCACGTGGACGTAGACGCCGAAGGGGACCTCGCCGGTGCCGGGGGCCGGTTCGACCAGTCCGTCCGCGGGAGCGGGGTCGGCGATCGGGAGAGCACTCGGCATGGGGTCCATTCTCCGTCATCATGGACGGCATGGAGCACCAGCCCGTCACTCCCCCGGCCCCCGTCCCCACCACGGTGTTGTGGGACATCGACGGCACGCTCGTGCGCAACGCCGCGTCACCGGGCAACCTGTACCACCTGGCGCTCGAGCGGGCGCTCGGCCGCGACCTGCCGCTGCTCGTCGGCCACCAGCACGGCCGGACCGACGCCGGCATCATCGTCGAGCACGTCCGAGCGCACCATCTGGAGGACGAGCTCGTGCCGACGGTGAGCGGCCACCTGCGCGACCTGTCGGAGGAGCGTCACCGGTCCGGGGACCGCCGCACACCCGCCCCGGGCGCGATCGACCTCGTCCGGCACTTCGCCGCGATCGGCTGGCGGAACGGCCTGCTCACCGGCAACTCCGCCCACCGTGCCCGGATCAAGCTGCTCGGCGCGGGCTTCGACGTCGACGCCTTCGACTGGGACCACTCGTACTTCGGGGACGAGCAGGTCGAGCGGTCCGGGGTGACGGCCCTCGCGGCCGCCGCACTCAGCGGGACCCGGGCGGTGATCGTCGGCGACACGCCCCGCGACGGCGAGGCCGCGGACGCCGTCGGGATCCCGTTCCTCGCGGTCGCGACCGGCGTCTACGACGTCGACGCACTCCGGGCGACGAGCGCTGTGGCGGTCGCCCGCGACTGCGTCGCGGACGCACGCCTCATCGAGGACGCGATCGCGCGTCTCGCGCCGCTGGCGTAGGGAGGGGTGACCGGAGCGTCGGACCCGCTGCGGGCCTCCAGGCCGGGAGGCCCGACGTCGGTCCGTCAGGTGGGTCGCCCGGGTGGGTGACGGCCTGGTCAGTCGCCGCGCAGGGCGGCGAGGTACTTCTCGGCCATCACGCGCTGCTGGCGGCGCACCAGGGGGGCCACGAAACGCCACTTCCGGCTCGCCGGCTGCGAGAACTGCCGGACCTGCAGCCACACCGACCCGTCCGGCGTGCGCTCGACGACGAAGGACTCCTCGCCCGACAGCGGGTGCCCCTCGAGGGTGCCGTAGGCGAAGCCCTTCCGGTCGCGCTCGTCGATGATCGCCACGACCCGCACCGGCGCGTGCACCGTCTGCCCGAACGCGTGCATCGTCAGCGTCGCCGTCGTGCCCGCCGTCACGAGCGGGGTGCCGTCCGGCGTGGTCCGCTCGACCCGGGCCGACCCGATGGAGGCCGGGGCGATCGGGACGCCGTGCTCGTCGAACGTGACCGGGTTGTACCGCACCTCGTCGTCCTCGGGCGCGTCCTCGACCCGCACGCCCATGCCGCTGCGCTCCTGGATCTGCCACGTCAGCGCCTGCATGACGGCGGTCTCGAAGCGCTGGTCACCGTGCCCGATGCGGGCGCGGGACTCGGCGGGCGTGAAGCCCTCCGGCGGGTAGGTCATCAGGTCCGAGGCCTGGGTCGCGCCGACCGCGCCGTACGTCAGGGCGGTCCGGTGCTGCCCGCGGCTCACTTCTTCTTCTCTTCCACGTCACCGGAGAGCGCCGCGATGAAGGCCTCCTGCGGCACCTCGACCCGACCGATGGTCTTCATGCGCTTCTTGCCCTCCTTCTGCTTCTCGAGGAGCTTGCGCTTCCGGGTGATGTCACCGCCGTAGCACTTCGCCAGGACGTCCTTGCGCATGGCGCGGATGCTCTCGCGGGCGATGATGCGGGCGCCGATCGCGGCCTGGATCGGGACCTCGAACTGCTGACGCGGGATGAGCTTCCGCAGACGCTCGGTCATCAGCGTGCCGTACGCGTAGGCCTTCTCACGGTGCACGATCGCGCTGAAGGCGTCGACCTGGTCGCCCTGCAGCAGGATGTCGACCTTCACGAGGTCGGCCGCTTGGTCGCCGGTGGGCTCGTAGTCGAGGCTGGCGTAGCCCTGCGTCTTGCTCTTCAGCTGGTCGAAGAAGTCGAACACGATCTCGCCGAGCGGGATCTCGTAGCGGATCTCGACCCGGTCCTCGCCGAGGTACTCCATGCCGAGCAGCGACCCGCGCCGCTGCTGGCAGAGGTCCATGATCGCGCCGACGTAGTCCTTCGGGGCGAGGATGGCCGCCCGGACCATCGGTTCGCGGACCTCGACGATGCGGCCGGTCGGGAACTCCGACGGGTTCGTGACCTCGGTGACGGTGTTGTCCTCGGTCGTGACCTCGTAGACCACGCTCGGCGCGGTCGTGATGAGGTCGAGGTCGAACTCGCGCCGCAGCCGCTCGGTGATGATCTCGAGGTGCAGCAGGCCGAGGAAGCCGCAGCGGAAGCCGAAGCCGAGCGCCACCGACGTCTCCGGCTCGTAGACCAGCGCAGCGTCGGACAGCTTCAGCTTGTCGAGCGCCTCACGGAGCACCGGGTAGTCGCTGCCGTCGATCGGGTAGAGGCCCGAGAACACCATCGGCTTCGGGTCCGTGTACCCGGACAGTGCCTCGGTCGCCGGACGCTGCGCGCTCGTGACCGTGTCACCGACCTTGGACTGGCGGACGTCCTTCACGCCGGTGATGAGGTACCCGACCTCGCCGACGGAGAGCCCCTTGGTCGGCGTCGGCTCCGGGCTCGACACCCCGATCTCGAGGATCTCGTGCGTCGACTTGGTCGACATCATCTGGACCTTCTCGCGCGGCTTGATCGAACCGTCGATCATGCGCACGTACGTCACGACACCGCGGTAGCTGTCGTACACGGAGTCGAAGATCATCGCGCGGGGTGCGGCGTCGACCGTGCCGACGGGCGCCGGGACGGTCCGCACCACGCGGTCGAGCAGCTCCGCGACGCCCTGTCCGGTCTTGCCGGAGACCCGCAGCACGTCCTCCGGCTCCCCGCCGATGAGCTGCGCGAGTTCGGCGGCGTACTTCTCCGGCTCGGCGGCCGGCAGGTCGATCTTGTTGAGGACCGGGATGATCTCGAGGTCGTTCTCGAGCGCCAGGTACAGGTTCGCGAGCGTCTGGGCCTCGATGCCCTGTGCGGCGTCGACGAGCAGGATCGCGCCCTCGCACGCGGCCAGGGAGCGGGACACCTCGTACGAGAAGTCGACGTGGCCCGGCGTGTCGATCATGTTCAGCGCGAAGGTCTCGCCGTCGAGCTCCCACGGCATGCGGACGGCCTGGGACTTGATCGTGATGCCGCGCTCGCGCTCGATGTCCATCCGGTCGAGGTACTGCGCACGCATCGCCCGGTCCTCGACGATGCCGGTGATCGACAGCATGCGGTCGGCCAGCGTGGACTTGCCGTGGTCGATGTGCGCGATGATGCAGAAGTTGCGGATCGCGGCGGCCGGCGTCGAGGCGGGCTCGAGCGGCGCAGATGCTTGTGGGCTCACGGTTCCTCGGGGTGGGTCGGACGGTCCGACGATTGTCCCATGCTCGCGCCTCGGCGGCGCGCAGTGTGCGGGTGTCCGTGGACGGTCAGGGCGTCGGCAGGGCCCCGAGACCGCGACGGAGGTCCTCCGGCGTCGCCGCGAGACAGACGCGGATCCAGCCCTCGCCGGTCCGACCGAACGCGCTGCCCGGTGCGACGGCGACCCGCTCACGCTGCAGGAACGCGAGCGCCCACTCGGCGACGTCCCCGTCCGTCGCGTGCGACACGTCGATCCAGAGGTAGAACGCGCCCTTCGGGTCGTTGTACCGGATGCCGGCGGCGTCGAGCACGCCGGTGGCGACCTCCAGGTTCCGGCGGTAGTGCTCGCGGGCGTCCTGCACGGGCGAGTGGTCGCCGACGATCGCCGCGAGGGCGGCCCACTGGTCGGGTTCGGCCACGCAGCTGATGATCGACTCCTGCACGGTCCGCATCGTCGGACCGAGGCCCTTCGGGGTCACGAGGTACCCGACCCGGACGCCGGTCATCGCGTACGTCTTGCTCAGCGAGAAGGCCGAGAACACCCGGTCGTCCTCGTCGAGCGACGCCAGGCTGACGTGCCGGGTGCCGTAGGTGAAGTACTCGTACACCTCGTCGCTGATCACCCACAGGTCGTGGCGCTTCGCGAGGGCCAGCAGGTCCCGCAGCGTCTGCTCGCCGAAGACGGAGCCGAGGGGGTTGGACGGCGAGTTGACGACGATGGCGCGCGTGCGGTCGGTGATCCGCGCCTCCAGGGCGGCCAGGTCGGGCTCGAAACCGTGCGCCGGCGACAACTGGTACGGCACCGGGTCGGCACCGATGATGTGCGCGTTCATCGTGAAGGTCGTGTACCCGGGATCCGGCACGAGGACCTCGTCCCCGGGCGAGAGCACGAGCGTCATCGCGGTGAACAGCGCCTGCGTCGCCCCGACCGTCACCCACACCTGCTCGAGGTCGACGTCCACCCGGTTCTCGCGCCGGAGCTTCTCCTGGATCGCCTGGCGCAGCTGCGGGATGCCGCCGTTCGGGCCGTAGTCGGTGCGGTCCTCGGCCCATGCGCGGCGGGCGGCGTCACCGATGTGCTTCGCGACCGGGACGTCCGGCTCGCCGATCACGAGCATCGTCACGTCGTCGAGGAGTGACGCCTGCTCGAAGACCCGGCGGATGCCCGAGGGCGGGACGGTGTCGATGCGGGGCGCGAGGGACGGCATCCCGTCACCGTAACCCGTCACGATCCCGCCGCGTGTCCGACGTGTTGCGCTTTGGTGACGCGGGGTCGGCCTGGTAACGTTGCTGGCTGGCTTACGCGTTCCGTCGCCCACGGGTGGAACGCGATGCGACGAAGGGCCCCTCTACCCGGGATCGCAACCACCCGTCCGAGACGAAACCAGGAGCAACACGCATGGCGAACATCAAGTCGCAGCTCAAGCGCATCAAGACCAACCAGAAGGCCACCGACCGCAACAAGGCGTACAAGTCGGAGCTGAAGACGTACATCCGTCACACCAACGAGGCCATCGCCTCGGGCGACAAGGACAAGGCCGTCGCCGCCCTGTCGCTCGCCGCGAAGAAGCTCGACAAGGCCGTGAGCAAGGGTGTCATCCACAAGAACCAGGCCGCGAACCGCAAGTCGGCCATCGCGAAGAAGGTCTTCGCGCTCTGATCTGAGTCGCTGACGACCGAAGGCCCTGCACCGGTGGTGCGGGGCCTTCGTCGTTCCCGGGGTGCTGCGGTGCGGTGCGGCCGCGGTGCGGTGCGGTGCGGTGCGGTGCGGCCGCGCGGCGTCAACTGGTTTCCGCCCGCCGCATCCGGTCCACACCACGGGGATCAGCGGTTCGAACGGGAAGTCGTTGTGCGCTGCCGGACGGAACCGCGGCTGGGCGCGGCGGCGTGCGGGCGGCGCCAGCGCTCGGCCGGGAGGCCCGGAGGCGTCAGCGGGCCTCGCCGCGCCGGGCGATGGTGCGGACCATGAGCTCGAGGGCGAAGTGCGCGTCACGGGAGCCGCCCTTCACGGCGGCGTCCGCCTCGGCGATGCTCGTGATCGCGTTCGCGAGGCCGGCTTCGCTCCACCCGGCGACGTCCCGTTGCGCGCGCTGCACCTGCCACGGCGCGAGGCCGAGCGCGGAAGCAGCCTGTCCGCTCGAGCCGCGGAAGGAGCTCACCTTCGCCATCGTGCGGATCTTGCTCGCGAAGGCGGCGACGATCGGGACCGGGGCCTCACCGGTCGCGAGGGCGTGCCGCAGTTCGACGATCGCCGGGGCGGACCGACCGGCGAGGGCGATGTCCGCCACCTTGAAGGCGTTCGTTTCGACCCGGCCGCCGTAGTACTTGTCGACGGTGCGGTCGGTGATCTCGTCGGCTTCGTCGGCGAGGAGCTGCCGGCACGCGGCGGCGAGTTCGGCGAGGTCGTCGGCGAACGCGGCGACGAGCGTCCGCACCGCCGACGGCGCGATCTTCCGACGGGCGGCACGGAACTCCGCGTTGACGAAGTCGATCCGGTCGGTGTCGCGCTTGATCTCGTCGCACTGGACCTCGATGCCGCCGCCGACCCCGCTGCGGATGGTGTCGAGGAGCTTCTTGCCCCGCACTCCCCCACCGTGTCGGAGCACCAGGGTGACGTCGTCGGCGGGACCCTGGAGGTACGAGATGCTCTCGGTGATGAAGGCGTCCGTGCACTTCTCGACGTTCGTGACGCGCACGAGACGGGGTTCGCCGAACAGGGACGGGCTCGCCAGGGTCGCCAGCAGGCCCGGGGCGTACTGGTCGGCCTCGAGGTCGTGGACCTCGAGTGCCGGGTCCTCACCGACGAGCAGGTCGCGCAGCATGCCGATCGAGCGCTCGGCCAGGAAGGTCTCGGCACCGGTGACCAGGACGACCGGGGCGGGACGGATCGCCGACCACGGGACCTGGTCGATCTTCGCTGCGGCGCGCGCGGGCTTCTTGGCGGGCATGCGGGTCCTTCCGGTGGTGCTGGGCGGCGACGCCGGCCCTCCCGCTGCACGGTCGGCAGGAGCGGTCGGGGTCGCCTCGATCCTACGGGCGTCAGCCGACGGCCCGGGCCGACGACGGAGACCGGGGCTGCGGGCCTGCTGCCCGTGCGGCGGATGCCCTGGTCCGGACCGTCGTCGTCATCGTGGCGCTCGGTCCACACCTCGAGCGGGCGAGGACCGGCCGGACCGTCGCTTCCTCCGGCAGCACCGTCATCGGCACCGTCGCCCCCGTCCGTCGGTTCTCCGCCCCGGATGACGATCGTGCCCGACCGGTCCGTCCGGTACGGGGTGGTACCGGCATCGACGAGCATCTCCAGCGCCCGCTCCGTCGGGTGCCCGTAGTCGTTGTCCGCCCCGACGCCGATCAATCCGACACGGGCGGCGAGCACGCGGTAGAGGTCCGGGTCTTGGTCGGCGGATCCGTGGTGCGCGACCTTGACGACGTCCACCGGGGACAGGGTCTCCGGTGGGGCCGTCCGCAGGAGCCGCCGTTGCGCGTCCTCCCCCAGGTCCCCGAGCAACAGCGCCGTCGTGCACCCCGGGCAACGCCGGCCCGGTGCCGGGTCGATCCGTAGGACGATGCTCGCCGCGTTGCCCGAACGGTCGTCGCCCGCTGGTGGCCAGATCACCCGCCATCGCAGGTCGCCGAGCACGCCCCCGGTCCCGTCGGCGGTACGGCGGACGTCGACACCGGCCGTCTGGAGCTCGGACACCACGCGCACGTCCGCGGGCCGGCCGACCGGTCCGACGAGGGCGATGTCCACCTCACCCGCGACCTCGTCGACCGCACCGACGTGGTCACGGTCGAAGTGCGTCAGGACGAGCAGGTCGATGTGCTCGACGCCGAGCAGGGTGAGGCATGCCCGGAGTCGCTCGGGGTCGTCGCCGGTGTCGACCAGTGCCGTCTGCCCGTCGCTCCTGAGCAGGGTCGCGTCGCCCTGGCCGACGTCGCACATCGCGGTGGTCCAGCCCGTCGGCACCGTACTGCGGACGAGCACGTCGGGCACGGTGACCGCACCGACACCGAGGACGACCGTCACCGCCGCTCCGACGCAGGCCAGCCGTCGGACCCGCCCTGGACGGAGCACCGCGACCACCAGCACGGCGCAAACCACGGTCGCGAGGAAGACCCCGACCGGGGCAGCCGGCCACGGGGCCGAGGCCGCCGGCAGTGCCGCGGCGCGGTCCGCGATCTCCCCGATGCCGGCAGCGGGGACCCACCCGACGGTCGCGAGGAGCTGCGCTCCGGACGGCCACAGCGGGGCGAGGAGGCACGCCACGAGCCCCACGACGGTCGCGACCGGTGCGAGCACCTCGGCGAGCAGGTTGGCCGGCACGGCGTAGGTCGGCAGCGTGGGAGACAGCGCGACCGTGACTGGCCAGCACGCGATCTGTGCGGCGACGGGTACGGCGACCGCGGCGGCCACCGGGGGCCAGAACCGCCGCGTGAGCAGCTCCGTCAGCGGTGGGCCGAGCACCACGATCCCGGAGGTCGCCAGGACCGAGAGCGCGAACGCGGGTGACCGCGCCACCCACGGGTCGGCGACGAGCATCCCGATGGCAGCGAGCGCGATGAGCGGTACACCGCGTACCGGGCGCCCGGTCACGTGCACGACGAGCGCCACGATGGCCATCACTGATGCCCGGGTGATGGACGGGTCCGGCCGCACGAGCACCACGAACCCGAGCAACACCACGACGGCAGCGCCGGCACGCACCGCACGAGGAGCACCGAACGCCCGTCCGAGCAGCACCACCAACGCGACGATGACGGCGCAGTTCGACCCGGAGACGGCAGTGAGGTGGGTCAGGGCAGCGGCTTCCATGGCCCGCTCGGTGTCCGCGTCGAGTCCGGACCGGTCGCCGATGGCCAACCCGCGGAGCAGTGCGGCACCGGGTTCCGGCAGGTCGGCGGTGACGGCGACGAAGGCGGACCGGGCGACTGCGGTGCCGCCGAGCAGGCCGTGCGGCGGTGCGGCCGGACCGAGGTCACCACGGACGAAGAGGACGAACACCGTCGGCGCTCCGGGCTCGTCGGCCTCGAGCTGACCGCGCACCTGGACGACCGACCCGGCCGCGAGCGCCTCCCGACGCGGTTCGTCGAGCGCGGGCACGATCCGGACCGGGACGCGCAGGCCGTCGTGCCGCGGGGTGCGCGCTCCGACCGCCAGGAGCGTCCCGACCACGGACCGGTCCGCGGGCGGGAGGTCACGGTCGAGGCGCACCTGCGCGTGGACGGTCCGGCCAGACACGGCGCGGACCGCCGCTGGCTCTCGTCGTCCCTGGCCCACCGCGACCGCCACGGACACCAGAGCGACGAGGAGCGCGGCCGTGAGCACCAGGGCCGCCACTGCCCGCACCGAGGCGGTCACACCCGGTCCGGAGGGTCGTCGGTCGACGGCGAGGCTGCCCGACCGCGCCGGTCTCTCCCGGCGTCGGAGCACGACCGTCACGAGCGCCACCACTGCCACGGCGGCCGCCACCGCACCGACCCAGGCAGCTGCATGGGGAGCGCCGACCACGAGCGCGACGACGACCCACGTGCCTGCGGCCGGCCCGGCGAGCCGGAGGTCGGCCACGGAGGCGCGCTGCCCCCGGCCAGCCCCGACCGGGACGGCACCGTGGACGTCGAGGTCGCGTGCGCGCGGTTCGTGCGGCGCCGTCCGAGGCGTCTGCACCCCCGTCGATACCGTGCTCGCACCCGTCGACCCCGTGCTCGCACCCGTCGTCTTCGTGTTCACACCCGCACCCGGTCCCGGAGCTCGGCGAAGCGCGCGTCGCCGATGCCGCTGACCTCGAGCAGGTCCTCGACGGCCTGGAAGCCGCCGTGCTCCTCCCGCCACGTCAGGATGCGCTGGGCCATGGCCGGACCGATCCCGGGGAGCGTCTCGAGCGTCGTGGCATCGGCGGTGTTGAGGTCCACGACCGCGCCCGCTGGCGATCCCCCGTCCGCCCCGGCTCCAGCTCCGGATCCGGGCCCGGTCGCACCTCCGCCGCCACCGCCTGCCGGGAGTTCGGCGGGCACCTCGGTCTCCCCGACGCGGGGGACGTACAGCCGCTCACCGTCGACGACGGGCCGCGCCAGGTTCAGTCGGGTGAGGTCGGCGTCCGCCGCGGCTCCCCCGGCCGCGTCGAGTGCATCGGCGACCCGGTCGCTCGCGGCCACCCGCACCACACCGGGATGCGCCACCGCCCCGACCACGTACACGACGGCGACGGTGTCCGGCACGGACGCTCCCGCACCCGCGGCACCGCTCGAGGCCGGCAGGCTCGGCTCGACCGGTGTCCCGGTCGACCGCGCAGCGGCAGCTCCGTCGTCGGACGCGGCCACCGTCGGCGCGCCCGACACCACCGTCACGCCCGTGCCGACGCTGCCGTCGCCGTCGGCGCCCCCGCCCAGCCAGACCACGCCGACCGCGACCAGCACCACGACGCCGACGAGCACCAGGGCGGCACGGGGCGAGAGCGCGAAGCGGGACATGCCGGAACGCTACGGAGCCCGGTTCCCGGATCCGGCCCGAACGGTGCGCCTGTGGACGACCGCCGCTCCCCGGTCAGAAGTGGAGGGACGCCCTCTGCTCGACGCCTGACACGCTGGGACGGACCTGCGGTCTCAACGCTCGTCCTGGTTCCGCAGGCTCCACACGGCTCGGCGCAGGGTGATGGGCATCACGAGGACCACCAACAGCCACGAGCTGATGTTCGCCGTGTTGAGGACCGCGTTCACGATGCCCACGAGCAGCAGCAGGCTCGACGAGACCATCGTGGTCAGGGCGAACCACCGCGGCCACGGTCGCTGTGGCTCCACGTCGGTACCGCACCGGTCCCTGCGCTGGTCGGTCCCGGCCGGGACTTCGGTCTCGGCCGGCACACGGCGACGACGCCGGAGGCGGTGGGCGCACGCCTGGCGTACGGCATGCCCCGACCGCTACCCCTTGATCGCGATGTTCACGAGCTTCGGCGCCCGCACGATGACCTTCACGATCTCCCGGTCCCCGATGTACCGCTGCACAGCCGCCGAGTCCCGGGCGAGCTGCTCGAGCTCGTCCGCCTCGATCGACTTCGACACCTCGAACGAGTCGCGCACCTTGCCGTTGACCTGCACGACCGCGGTCAGGGTCTCCTGCACGAGCAACGTCGGGTCGGCCTTCCGCCACCCGAACGTCGCGACCGGCGAGTCGTAGCCGAGCGTCTGCCACATCTCCTCGCCGGTGTACGGCGCGAAGACGCTCAGGCCCAGGGCGATCGTCTCCGCGGCCTCGCGCACGGCGGGGTCGGCGGCGCCGGGGCCGCTGTCGATCGCCTTGCGGGTGACGTTGACCAGGTCCATGAGCCGCGCGATCACGACGTTGAACTTGAACGACTCCATCAGGCCCGGGGCGTCGGACAGGAAACGGTGGGTGGCCTGGCGGACACCACGGTCCCCGGTGGACCACACCGCGTCGGGCGTCGAGGTGACGTCGACGGCGATGCGGTACGCGCGGGCCAGGAAGCGTGCGGAGGCCGCCGGCGAGACGTCCTCCCAGTTGATGTCGTCCTCGGGCGGTCCCGCGAAGCCCATCACGAGACGGATCGCGTCGACGCCGTGTGTGTCGAGCTCGTCGCCGAGCGAGACGCCGCCCTTCGACTTCGACATCTTCGAGCCACCGGAGAGCACCATGCCCTGGTTGAGCAGCGCCGAGAAGGGCTCGGTGAAGTCGAGGTAGCCGAGGTCGAAGAGCACCTTCGTGACGAAGCGTGCGTAGAGCAGGTGCAGGATCGCGTGCTCGACGCCGCCGATGTACTGGTCGACCGGGGCCCACTTGTTGACGAGCGCCGGGTCGAACGCCTGCGTCTCGTCCTGCGGGGACAGGAAGCGCAGGAAGTACCACGACGAGTCGACGAAGGTGTCCATCGTGTCCGGGTCGCGGCGGGCGGGGCTGCCGTCCACCGGGTTCGGCACGTTGACCCACTCGGTCGCGCCACCGAGGGGCGACGTGCCCTTCGGCTTGAGGTCGAGGCCCTCGGTGTCCGGCAGGACCACGGGCAGCTGGTCCTCGGGCACCGGGTACTGGGTGCCGTCCTCGCCGTGGATGATCGGGATCGGGGTGCCCCAGAAGCGCTGGCGGGAGATGAGCCAGTCACGCAGGCGGTACGTCTTGGCGGCGCGCCCGGTGCCGCGCTCCTCGAGCAGGCCGATCGCCGCGGTGATGGCGTGCTGCTTGCTCATGCCGTCGAGCGGTCCGGAGTTGATCATCCGGCCCTGCCCGGTGAGTGCCTCCCCCGTGGAGACCGGGTCGAGCGCCGGCAGGTCCTCGAGCGTCGCGCCCTCGGGGATGACCGGGATCGCGCCGGTGACGGCCTGGTTCGTGTCGACGACCACCTTGACGGGCAGGTCGAAGGCGCGGGCGAAGTCGAGGTCGCGCTGGTCGTGGGCGGGGACGGCCATGACGGCTCCGTGCCCGTAGTCGGCGAGGACGTAGTCGGCAGCCCAGAGCGGCAGGCGCTCCCCGGTGAGCGGGTGGATCGCCGAGCGGCCGAGCGGCACACCGGTCTTCGGGCGGTCGGCGTTCTGCCGGTCGATGTCCGACGCCTTCTGCGTGGCGACCAGGTACTCCTGGAAGGCGGCGCGGGTGGCGTCGTCGACGGACGGGTCGGCGACGAGTTCCGCGGCCAGGTCCGAGTCGGGCGCCACGACCAGGAAGGTCACACCGTGGATGGTGTCCGGACGGGTGGTGAAGACCGTGACGGGCTCGTCCCGACCCTCGATGACGAAGTCGACGTCGGCGCCGACCGAGCGGCCGATCCAGTTGCGCTGCATCGCGATGACCTTCGACGGCCACCGTCCCTCGAGCTGGTTGAGGTCGTCGAGCAGCCGGTCCGCGTAGTCCGTGATCTTGAAGTACCACTGCGTGAGCTTCTTCTTGACGACGACGGCGCCGGAACGGTCCGAGGTGCCGTCGGGCAGGACCTGCTCGTTGGCCAGGACGGTCTGGTCCACCGGGTCCCAGTTGACCCAGCTGTCCTTCCGGTACGCCAGGCCCTTCTCGTACATCTTGAGGAACAGCCACTGGTTCCACTTGTAGTACTCGGGGTCCGAGGTGTGGATCTCGGTCGACCAGTCGAACGACGGCGCGTAGCGCTTGAAGGACGCCTTCTGCTGCGCGATGTTCGCGTAGGTCCAGTCCTTCGGGTCGACGCCCCGCTTGATCGCCGCGTTCTCGGCGGGCAGCCCGAACGAGTCCCAGCCGATGGGGTGGAGCACGTTGAAGCCCTGCTGCCGCCAGTACCGCGCCACGAAGTCGCCGAGCGCCCAGTTCTCGGCGTGCCCCATGTGCAGGTCACCGGACGGGTACGGGAACATCTCGAGGATGTACTTGCGCGGGCGCTTGTCGTCGGGGTCGGCAGTGAAGAGGCCGAGCTCTTCCCACCGTGCCTGCCACTTCTCCTGAATGCGCCGGAAGTCGTAGGTGTGCGGGTCCTCGACGTGCTGCTCGATGGTCACGGTCCACAACGATACAAGCCGGGAGGCTCCTCCTGCGTCCTCCGGTCGGCTCACGCCGCGAGCAGGCGTCCGTCCGCCATCCGGAGGGTCCGGTCGACGAGGTCGGCCGGCACCGGCACGTGGGAGACGACGAGGAGCGTGCGCCCCGCTGCGCGGGCCGTCGACACCAGGTCGCGCAGGACGGCGTCGCCGAGGTCGGGGTCGATGTCGGCGGTCGGTTCGTCGAGCACGAGGACCGGGAACGCGTGCAGGAGCGCTCGCGCGAGCGCCAGTCGGTGGGCCTGCCCGCCGGACACGAGCGCCCCGCGCTCCCCCACGCCCGCGTCGAGTCCACCGCGTCGGGCCACCCACGCGCCGAGACCGACGCGGTCGAGCACCGCGAGCAGGTCCTCGTCCGTCGCACTGTCCCTGGCGAACAGCAGGTTCTGGCGGACCGACTGGTCGAACACGAACGGGTCCTGCTCGATGAGCCCCACCCGGGCGCGGACGGCGTCGGGGTGCAGCGTCCGCGCCTCCACGCCGTCCAGCGTGTAGCTGCCCGTGTGCTCGACGAACCGGACGAGTGCGTCGACGAGGGACGACTTGCCCGACCCGCTCGGCCCGCGCAGCACGACGACCTCGCCGGGCTCGAGGTCGAACGACACCCCGTCCACCGCAGGTGCCGCGGCACCGGGCCACCGGACGGAGAGGTCACGCACGCGGACGGCCACGGTCGCGGGCGCGGCGAGTTCCTCGGCGGGGGCCGCGGCGTCCGGCTCCGGTACCAGGCCGGCGGGCAGCTCGGGGGAAACGACCTGCTCGACACGCTCCGCGGCCGCGCGCACCCGGCGCAGGGTCAGGACCGCCAGCGGCACGACGCCGACGACCTCGAACAGGGCGAGCGGGACGAACACCGCCAGCGCCCAGAGCGGACCGTCGAGGGCACCCGACACCACCGCGGGCGCACCGACGGCGAGGACCCCGAGGACGGCGGCACCGCCGACGAGCCCGACGAGCGCGCCGACGAGGGACTCCACCGCCCCGCGGCGACGGACGGCACGCGTGACGCGGTCGTCCAGCCGTGCGATGTGCGCGAGCCGTTCCTCGAGGGTGCCGTACGCGGCGAAGACGTCGAGCGTCCGCACGGTGTCGAGCACGAGGTCGGCGACGTGCCCGCGGTCCGCAGCGGTCTCCCGGTCCGACCGGGTCGCGACGACGCTCGTGACGACAGTGCCGACGAGCGCGGCGACGCCGAGCGCCAGCAGTAGCACGAGGGCGGCCGGCGGGGACACGAACGCGACCGCGACCACGGAGAGCAGGGCCGTGACCCCGGCCGAGACGAGGGGGCCGACCACCCGGATGGGCAGGTCCTGCAGGCGGTCGGTGTCGGTGACCAGCCGCGTCAGGAGGTCGCCGCGACCGGACGACCCGAGTCCGGCCGGCGCGACGGAGGCGAGTCGCCGGTACATCTCGGTGCGCACGACGGCGAGTTGCCGGAACGATGCATCGTGGCCGGACAGGCGGTCGACGTACCGGAGGACGGCGCGGCCGAGCGCGAAGGCGCGGACGCCGACCATGACGAGGGTGAGGTACAGGATCGGCGGGTGCTCGGCGGCCCGGGTGATGAGGTACCCGCTCGCGGCGAGGAGCGCGACGGCGCACAGCGCGCTGAGCACGCCGGCGGCGACCGCCTTCGCCCATCCGCGACCACGGGGCATCGCGAGCCGGAGGACCGACGGAGGACGGGCCTCCCGGGCGGTCCCGGTCGTGCCGTCAGGCGCGCTCATGCGGACACCGCCTGCGCGGTCCGGACGGCGACCGAGCCGTCGGGGGTGGTCGACACGACGACGTCGGCCGCGGCGACGACGGCCGGACGGTGGCTGGCGACGACCACGACCGCGCCACCGTCCGCGAGCCGCCGCACGGCGGCGACCACGAGTGCCTCGGACTCGGCATCGAGCGCCGACGTCGGCTCGTCGAGGAGCACCAGCGGCGTGCTGGCGGTCGCGGCCCGGTACAGCCCGCGCGCCACGGCGACGCGTTGCGCCTCACCGCCCGACAGTCCGGCCCCGCCGGAGCCGACCGCCAGGCCCGGGTCCGCGCCCAGCCCGACCGCACCGAGCGCGCTCCGCACCTGTGCGGCGTCGCCTCCGGCGGCGGACAGGGTCACGTTCTCGGCGACGGTGCCGCGGACGAGCCGCGCCCGCTGGTCCACCCAGGTGGTCCGGTCCGCCACGGACACGTCGGCCGGACCGGGGACGACGACCGTGCCCTCGTGCGGGAGCACACCGCGGAGTGCGGCGAGGAGGCTCGACTTGCCGGATCCGCTCGGTCCGGCGAGCGCGACGACGGTCCCGGCGGGAGCGGTCAGGTCGACCGGGCCGATGACGACGTCCGGCCGGTGCACGGTCACGCCGCTGAGGACCAGCGCGCCGGCGTCAGCGGTCCCCGCTGCCGGGTCGGGCGCCGCCGTCGTCTTCGGTGCGTCCTGCTGCGGGACGTCCTGCTGCCGGTCGGTCTGCTGCGGGCCGACCTGCTGCGGGTCGGTCGGCTGCGGGTCGTCGAGCACGTCGAGGACGGCCTGCGAGGCCTCGACCCCGTCCTGGGCCGCGTGGAAGTCGGCGCCGACCTGCCGGATCGGGGCGAACGCCTCGGGTGCGAGGACGAGCACGAACATCGCCGCGCCGAGGCCGAGCGACCCGTCCACGAGCCGGATGCCGATCGACACCGCGACCAGGGCGACGGACAGGCTCGCGGCGAGTTCGAGCGCGAACCCGCTGACGAACGACAGTCGGAGCACGCCCAGGGTGCCGCGGCGGTACTCGTCGGTGACCCGGTCGATCCGACCGACCTGCCGCCGGGCCCGTCCGAACACCTTGAGGGTCGCCAGGCCCTCGACCGCCTCCGTGAACGCCCCGCCGAGTCGGGCGAGCGCGTCCGCCTGACGGCGCTGCAGTGTCTGCGTGGCCAGACCGATGAGGACCATGAAGACCGGGATGACCGGCATCGCGCACACGATGACGACGGCGCTCGTCAGGTCCCCGAGCGCGATCGCGACCACGAGGACCGGGGTCGCGACCGCCGTGAGCGCGAGCTGCGGCAGGTAGCGGCCGAAGTACGCGTCGAGGGCGTCGAGACCCGGACCGAGCGTCGTGGCGAACCCGGCGCTCGACCGACCGGCGAGCCACCCGGGGCCCCGGTCGGCCGCGCGCCGGAGCACGGCGGCGCGGAGTTCGCTCTTCACGCGGGCCCCCGCGCGCGCCGCCAGGTCGTCGGTGGCCCATGCCGCGAGCGCGCGGAGCAGGAACGCCGCGCCGAGGAGCGCGAGTGTGGCCGGGAACGTCCCGGGCACCTGCCCGTCCCGGACCGCGTCGACGACCTGGGTCACCGCCGCGGCGATGCCCCAGGCGATCCCGATGGTGGCGGTCGTCCGCACCACGCCCGTCCCGGCGGCGGCGAGGACGAACCCGCGCGCGGTCCGGGACAGCCGGAGCAGACGGGGGTCGAGCGGCTTCATCCGGGCCTCCTGGTCAGTGCGCGGCCTGCGCGACGGTCGCGCGCGAGACCCGCTTGCGGAAGACCCAGTACGTCCACGCCTGGTACGCGAGCACGAGCGGCAGGAACACCACCGCGACCCAGCTCATCACGGTCAACGTGTAGTCGCCGGAGGAGGCGTTCGCGACGGTGAGGCTGTTCGCCGGGTCGTTCGACGCCGGCATGACGTCGGGGAACACGGCGGTGAACATGGCCAGGACGACCGCGCCGATCGTGACGGCCATGAGCGTGAACGCTCGCCCCTCCCGCCCGCGGGCGGCGCAGAGGACCGCGACCACCAGCGCGACCGCGGCGACGGCGGACAGCACGAGCGACGCCGGGGTGGCGCGGACGGACGCCATCGTGACGAGGAACGCGGCGGCCACCGCGATGGTGAGGACACCGGAGCGCTTCGCCAGCCGGATGGCCCGCTCACGCATCTCCCCCTCGGTCTTCAGCGCGACGAAGACGACGCCGTGCGTGAAGAACACCAGGAGCGTCGTCACGCCGGTGAGCAGGGCGAAGGGGTTGAGCAGGTTGAACAGGGTGCCGGTGTAATCGTGCCCAGCGTCCATCGGGATCCCCCGCACGACGTTGCCGAACGCGACGCCCCACAGGAACGACGGCACCGCGCTGCCGACGATGATCATGAGGTCGAAGCGGCGCTTCCACTCGAGGCGCTTGTCCTGGTGGCGGTACTCGAACGACACCCCGCGGGCGATGAGCGCGGCCAGGATGAGCAGCAGCGCCAGGTAGAAGCCGGAGAACATCGTCGCGTACCACTCCGGGAACGCCGCGAACAGGCACGCTCCGGCGACGATGACCCAGGTCTCGTTGAGGTCCCAGACGGGGCCGATGGTGTTGATGAGCACGCGTCGGTCGGTGTCGTCCTTGCCGAGGAACGGCAGGGACATCCCGACACCGAAGTCGAACCCGTCGAGCACGAAGTACCCGACGAAGAACAGTCCGACGATCGCGAACCAGAGAACAGGCAGGTCCATCTCAGTACACCGTCACTTCGTGCTCGACCTCGCCGGTCTCCTCGTCGACCGCGGCCGGAGCGGCCGGGCCCTCCTGGGCGACCTTCTTGATGAGTCGGAACTCGACCACCGCGAGGGATCCGTAGATGAGCGTGAACACGACGAGCGAGATGAGCACCTCGAGGCCGGTCACGTTCGGGGAGACGCCGTCGGCGGTCTTCAGCAGTCCGAACACGAGCCACGGCTGGCGGCCCATCTCGGTGAAGACCCAGCCGACGATCATCGCGGCCATCGGCAGCGGGACCGCCCAGATCGCGATGCGCCACATCCAGCGCTGCTGCGGGAAGCGGCCCTTGCGGGTGAGCCACAGCCCGGCGAGCGACACCATCACGGCGCCGACGCCGAGGGCGATCATCCAGCGGAAGGACCAGTAGGTCACCCAGATGACCGGCTTGTAGTCCCCGGGGCCGTACACCTGCGTGTACTGCGCCTGCAGGTCGTTGATGCCCTCGACCGTGCCGGTGAACGTGTGGGTCGACAGGAAGGAGAGCAGGTACGGGATGCGGATCGAGAACAGCTCGCGGACACCGTCGGGGGTGCCGAGGGTGAAGACCGAGAACGAGGCGTCCTTGCCGGTCGCGGTGCCGTAGAGTGCCTCGGCCGCGGCCATCTTCATCGGCTGCGTCTCGACCATGGTCAGGCCGAGCTGATCCCCGGTGAGGACGGTGAGCGCCCCGGCCGCGACCATCGTCCACAGCCCGAACTTGAGCGCCGGCATCATCGTCTCGAGGTTCTGGTTGCGCGAGAGGTGGAACGCGGCGACCGAGATGATCACGCCGGCCGCGACCATGAAGCACGCGAAGACGGTGTGCGGGAACGCGGCGAGGGCGACCTTGTTGCCGAGGACGGCCCAGATGTCGGTGAGCTCCGCGCGGCCCTTGGCCTCGTTCAGCGCGTACCCGACCGGGTGCTGCATGAAGGCGTTGGCGGCGATGATGAAGTACGCCGACATGATCGTGCCCGCGCTGACGCACCAGATGCTCGCCAGGTGGAGCTTCTTCGGCAGGCGGTCCCAGCCGAAGATCCAGACGCCGATGAAGGCCGCCTCGAAGAAGAACGCCAGGATGCCCTCGAGCGCGAGCGGGGCACCGAAGACGTCGCCGACGAACCGCGAGTAGTCCGACCAGTTCATCCCGAACTGGAACTCCTGCACGATGCCGGTGACGACACCCATCGCGAAGTTGATGAGGAAGATGCGCCCGAAGAAGCGGGTCAGCTGCAGGTAGTGCGCGCGACCGGTGCGGACCCAGGCCGTCTGGAACACCGCGACGACGACCGCCATGCCGATCGTCAGCGGGACGAAGAGGAAGTGGTAGATCGTCGTCAGACCGAACTGCCACCGCGACAGGAGGAGCGGATCGAGGAGGTCGTTCATGCGGCCGGGCCCGTCGGGATCGCCGCGCGCTGTTCGTGCACGTTGAGATGCTTCCTGTGGAAGGGGTTCTGCTCGTTGCCGTCACGTCGTCGGGACCCTTCGACGGTACTGCTGGACACCCCACTTCGACAAGTTGTAGAGACCCCTCCTGCACATACGTGCACGGCTATTGCACGGCACAACCGTGCGGAACACATGTCACTCCGGGGGCACATCCGTGCGGAACAGCTGTGCCCGTCGACACCCCTCCCGGGAACGGCGACAGGCGCCGGGCTGGAGGCCCGACGCCTGTCTTCGAGAACGAGGATCCGCCTCCTAGAGGAGACCCTTCTCCGTCAGGAACTCCTTGGCGATGTCCGCGGACTTCTCCTTGTCGACCGTGCTCTTCGTGTTCAGGTCGATGAGCGCTTCGGTCGTCAGGACCTCGCTGACCTCGTCGATCGCGTCGGCGGCCTTCTCGTCGACCTTGTCGGACACGACCGGCGTGACGTTCTGCGGCACGATGAGGTTCTCCGGGTCCTTCAGCGTGACGAAGCCGTTCGCCTTGATGCTCGGGTCCGCGGTGTAGATGTCGGCGAGCTGGACGGTGCCGTCCTTGAGCGCCTTGACCGTGAGCGCGCCGCCCGAGTCCTCGATCGCCTTCGACTCGACGTCGACGCCGTACACGGACTTGAGGCCCTTCGGGCCGTACGGCCGCGTCTGGTTCTCGGAGTTCGCCCCGACGGTCAGCTTCTCCTTCACGTTCTTCAGGTCGGCCAGGCTCGTCACGTCGTTCTCCTCGGAGAACTCCTTCGTGACGGTGTAGCTGTCCTGGTCGGTGGCCTCGGCGGCGTCCAGGGCACGGATGCCCTCCGGCAGCGCCGACTCGAGCTCGTCGGCGATGTCCGACTCGCTCTTCGCGGTCGAGTCCTTGTCGTAGTACTGCAGCAGGTTGCCGCTGTACTCCGGCATCACGTCGACCGCGCCCTTCTGCAGCTGGGGCAGGTAGACCTCGCGCTGACCGATCTGGTAGTTGCGCTCGACCGTGAAGCCGTCCTTCTCGAGGACCTGCGCGTAGAGCTCGGCGATGATCTCGTTCGAGTAGTAGGCCTGCGACCCGACGACGATGGTCTTCGAGTCGGACGGGGCGCTGGAGCCGCTGTCGAGCGGGCTGCTGGACGAGCAGCCGGCGAGTGCCGCTGCCGCGCCCAGGGCGACCGCTGCGGCGAGGCCGGCGCGGAGCTTGGGTGCTGTGATCACGAGGGGGTTCCTTCCGGGATGGGTTTGCGGGGCCGCTCACGCGATCCCGAGCGTCGTCGTGACCCGCGCTCGGCGACGCCCGCGGGCACCACCGCCCGCTGGAGCACGGCGAAGACGACTTCGAACGCGATCGCCAGGACGATCACGAGGACGGAGGCGCCGAGCATCATGGCGTAGTCCTGGGTCTTGAGCCCGAGGAACACGTAGCCGCCGAGGCCACCGGATCCGACGTACGCGGCGAGGGTGGCGGTCGCGACGACCTGCAGCACGGCGGCACGGATGCCGCCGACGAGCAGTGGGAGCCCGAGGGGGATCTCGACCTTGGTCAGGATCTGCCACCCGGTCATGCCCTGTGCGCGTGCGGCGTCGACGGTGACCGGGTCGACGGACTCGATCCCGGCGTAGGCACCGGCGAGCACCGACGGGATCGCCAGGATGACGAGCGCGAGCAGCGGCGCCTGCAGGTTCACGCCGAGCAGGAGGCCGAACAGTGTCAGCACGCCGAGGGTCGGCAGCGCGCGGACGCCGCCGGAGAGCGCGATCGCGACGCCGCGCGCCCTGCCGGTGTGGCCGATGAGGTACCCGATCGGCACGGCGATCACCGCGGCGATGACGACGGCGACCAGAGAGATCCAGACGTGCTCCCACAGCCGGACCGGGATGCCGTTCGGGCCCGGGTAGTTGGCGGGGTCGAGCACCCACGCGAAGGCCTGTCCGATGATCACGAGGACACCTCCGCGGTCTGCAGCACGCGCCGCGCGGCCCGCTTCGACCCGGTCGACGCGCGCGTCCACGGCATCACCATCCGGCCGATCAGCACGAGCAGCCCGTCGATCGCGAACGCGAGGACGAGGACCATGACGATGCCCGCCACGATCTCCTCCGGGATGTTCCGCCCGATGCCGTCGGTGAACAGCGACCCGAGACTCCGGATGCCGAGCACCGCGCCGACCGTGGTGAGCGAGATGGTCGACACCGACACGACCCGGAGACCGGCGAGCAGGACCGGACCGGCGAGCGGCAGGTCGACGCGGAAGAAGCGCTGCACGCCGGAGTAGCCCATCGCCGTCGCCGCCGACGTGGTGGCCGGGTCGACCGACCCGAGCCCGTCCACGGTCGACCGCACCATGAGCGCGAGGCCGTACAGCGTCAACCCGACGACGACGTTGACGGGGTCCTGCAGCCCGGTGCCGATGATGCCGGGCAGCGCGATGAAGAGCGGGAGTGACGGCACGGCGTAGAGCAGCCCGGCGACGGTGACGATGCCGCCGCCGAACCCGCTGCTGAGTCGCGCGGCGCCGGGACGACGGAGTCGGACGACCAACCACCCGATCGGGATCGACACCAGGAACGCGATGACGATTGGCGGCAGGGCGACGGCCAGGTGCGCCAGCGTGTCGTCCCCGATCGTGTCGAGGTTCGACAGCACCCACTTCACCGGGTGCTCCCACCCTGCGCCGCAGCACCCGGGACGCGTGCGGGCGTCCCGGCCTCGGAGCGGACAGCGGCAGCGGCGTCGACGACGCCTGTGGGACCGGTCAGGACGCCGGCGGCGCGGCCGTCCCCGTCGACGACGATCGGACCGGTCGGGGTCTGTTCGACCCGGAGCGCGCGGCGCCCCCGCCCGGCTCCGATGAAGTTCGCGACGAAGTCGTCGGCCGGCGCGGACAGGATCCCCGCCGGGGTGCCGAGCTGGGCGATCTCGCCGCCCTTCTTGAGGATGACGACCTGGTCGCCGAGCTTGAACGCCTCGTCGATGTCGTGCGTCACGAAGACGACGGTCTTGCCGAGCTCGCGCTGGAGCCGGATCAGCTCGTCCTGCAGGTCGTTGCGCACGAGGGGGTCGACGGCACCGAACGGTTCGTCCATCAGGAGGATGTTCGGGTCGACGGCGAGCCCGCGGGCCACACCGACCCGCTGCTGCTGGCCGCCGGAGAGCTGGGAGGGGTACCGGTCCGCGAGGGAGCGGTCGAGGCCGACGGTGTCCATGAGCTCGAGGGCACGCGCCCGCGCGTCCGCCTTCGGGACCCCGGTCAGCACCGGCACCGTGGCGATGTTGTCCGCGACCTTCCGGTGCGGCAGCAGGCCGGCGTTCTGCATGACGTAGCCGATCCGGCGGCGGAGCTGCACGGGGTCGACGCCGGCGATGTCCTCGCCGTCGATCTGGACGGAACCCGCCGTGGGGTCGATCATCCGGTTGATCATCCGGAGCAGCGTGGTCTTGCCGCATCCACTCGATCCGACGAACACCGTCGTGGTCCGCGAGGGGATCACGAGGTCGAACGACTCGACGGCGGTCGTGCCGTCCGGGTAGGTCTTGCGCACCGAGCGGAACTCGATCATGGGTGCCCTTCTTGGTGGAGGTAGCCCGACTCCGGAGACAGTACAGGTCCGGGCCCATACCGGTCCGGTCGTGTCGTCGCATGACGCCTGGCGGACATCGGTGCGGTTCCCGCGCAGTCCGGACAGGGTCCGGACGCACGGACGCCCGCCCCTCGTGTTCGGAGGGACGGGCGTCGCGGTTCGGTGCAGCGGACGACCGGTCAGGAGGCTCGGATCACCGACTCCAGGTAGGGCCGGCTCATGGCGCGGTACGCGTCGATGAGCGCGTGGTCCGGGTTCTCGCGGTCGACGTGCGCGCGGGCGAGGACGGCGTGTGCCGACTCGGCGAGCACGACCCAGGCGCGGCTCAGCGCCTCCGACTGCGGCAGGTCGAAGCGCTCCCGCATGACGACGCCGACGGCACCGCCCAGGGCCGCCAGCCGGTCGGCGTCCTCGTCCCCGGAGGTGGTGTCGATGTCGGCGAAGCGGATCGCCCGGAAGCCGGGCTCGGTGCGGTACATCTCGGCGGTCATCTCGATGAGGGCGTCGCAGCCCTCCTGCCAGGTGGTGGCGCCGGACGCGTCGAGCGTCTCGACGAACCGAGCGGCGAGGCGCTGGGTGCAGCGGATCGCGAGCGCCTCGACGACGGCGATCCGATCCGGGAAGTACCGGTAGACCGTGCCGATGGACGCTCCGGCACGTTCGGCGACCATGGCGGTCGTCAGGCGCTCGAACCCGATCTCGTCGATCACCGCCGCGGCGGCGTCGAGCAGACCTGCGAGGCGGGCCGAGCTCCGTGCCTGGACCGGCTCGTTCCTGAGCAGTGATGATCCCCCTGGCAGAGCGTTCGGAACCTCGGTGACGAGCACGTGTTCTCCTTCTCGCGGTGACCGCGGGCTGAATGACTGAGACGGCAACTCTGACAGAGACCGCCTTGGTCTTGGCTGCGATTCCCGGGGTGTCGGGCGCTGACCGGGCTCCTCGTCACCCCCGCATGGGATGATGGTGCGATGCCCGAGACGACGCCTCCGGACCCTGCTGCGCCCCGGGACACCAGCACTCCCCCGCAGCGCGACGCCCGGTCCGTCGAACGGGAACACGACCGTCGTGAGCAGGCGCCGTGGGGCATCCAGCAGTGGGAGACGGCGATCCCCGAGCCGATCCTGCACCGCGCGGCCCGGATCGAGGACGCCGTGCAGGAGTTCCGCGAGCAGCACGCCCGGAAGCGCGGCCAGGTCCCGACCGTGATCCCGTACACGGGGTACGGCGCGCCGGGGTGGGTCCGCGTGCTCTGCCGGGTGCTCCTGACCCGCCGCGGCCTGGCGTCGGACGTGTCGTACTCCGGGGTCCGCGGCTGGCGCAGCTTCACGAGCGTCGCCGTCGACCACGCCGAGGTCACGATCACGGCGGGGGGCTCGACGCACACCGTGACGAGCGACCGCGGCGGCGTGGTCGACACGATCGTCCCGATCGACCTCGAACCGGGCTGGCAGAAGATCCGGCTGTCCGCCGGCGGCATGCGCGACGTCGACGCCGACGTCTTCGTGGTGCACCCGGACACCCGCTTCGGCCTGCTCTCCGACATCGACGACACCGTGATGGTCACGAGCCTCCCCCGTCCGATGCTGGCGGCGTGGAACTCCTTCGTGCTGACCGAGCACGCCCGCCGTCCGGTGCCCGGCATGTCGGTCCTCTACGAACGCGTCCTCGCGCAGCACCCGGGCGCGCCGACGGTCTACCTGTCCACCGGTGCCTGGAACGTCGCGCCCACCCTCGGGCGGTTCCTCTCCCGCAACATGTACCCGTCCGGCACGCTCCTGCTCACCGACTGGGGCCCGACGCACGACCGCTTCTTCCGCAGCGGGCAGCAGCACAAGCAGGACAACCTGCGGCGCCTCGCCCGGGACTTCCCGGACGTGCAGTGGCTCCTCGTCGGCGACGACGGCCAGCACGACGAGCACCTGTACGGCGAGTTCGTCCGCGAGCACCCCGACAACGTCGCCGCGGTCGCCATCCGGCAGCTCTCCACGAGCGAGGCCGTGCTCGCCGGTGGCCGTTCCCGGGCGCAGGAGCGGACGAGGGACTCGACGAAGCCCTGGGTCTACGCACCCGACGGTGCCGGGCTCTGGACGGAGCTCGGCCGGGTCGGGATCGCCGACGTCGACTGACCGACCGCCCGCCCTGCTCGTCCGGACCGCGCCGCTTCGCCCGAGGTCATGCCGGGTGTGATCTGAACGCACCCTCAGCGCAGGTGCCCACGGGGACCGGGTGGTTCGATCGAGGACATGGCTCAGCGCATCGAGGACCACGCCCTCATCGGGGACTGCCACACCGCTGCTCTCGTGACGCGGGACGGCGACGTCGACTGGGCGTGCCTACCCCGGTTCGACAGTGCCTCCACCTTCGCCGCGCTGCTCGGCGACGAGCACGACGGGCAGTGGTCGCTCCGCCCGACCGACGGCACCGCGACCCCCGTCCGCCGACACGACGGCGACTCCCTCGTGCTGTCGACGGTGTGGACGACCCCGACCGGCGTCGTCGAGGTCACCGACTTCATGCCGGTCGACGAGCACCGCGCCTCGATCGTCCGGCGGGTGCGCGGCCTCACCGGCTCCGTCGAGGTGCGACAGGTGCTCCGCATCCGGTTCGGCTACGGCGACGTCCTCCCCTGGATCCGCCAGGTCGGGGACGACGACGAGCCCGTGCTCGTCGCCACGGCCGGCCCGGACGCCGTCGTCGTCCGCGGACCCCGGTTCCGCGCGGACGACCACCGGCACGTCGTGACGACGACCATCCACGACGGTGACGTCCTCGACACCACGCTCACCTGGTTCCCGTCGCACCGCGAACCCCCGGAGCCGTTCGACGTCGACGATGCACTCCACCGGACCCGCGACTGGTGGCACGACTGGACGTCCCGGACGCGGGCCGAGGGCACGTACGCGCCCGCCGTCCGGAGTTCGCTCATGTACCTGCGGGCGATGACCCACGCCGAGACCGGCGGCGTCGTGGCGGCCGCGACCACGAGCCTCCCGGAGGACCCCGGCGGCGAACGCAACTGGGACTACCGCTTCGTGTGGCTCCGCGACGCGTCCATGGCGCTCGCGTCCCTCATCGCCCACGGGTACCGCGACGAAGCCGCCGACTGGCGCGGGTGGTTGCTCCGTGCGATCGCCGGGGACCCGGACGACGTGCAGATCATGTACGGCATCGCCGGCGAACGCGAGCTGCCGGAACGGACCCTCGAGCACCTGACCGGCTACGCCGACTCGACGCCGGTCCGCGTCGGCAACGGCGCCTACACGCAGTACCAGGGCGACGTGTTCGGTGAGGTGCTGTCGGCGCTGCACGACGCCCGCGAGCTCGGCGTCGAGGAGAGCGGGGCCTCGTGGTCGCTGCAACGCGCCCTGCTCGCGCACGTCGAGGAGCACTGGCAGGACGCGGACAACGGGATCTGGGAGATGCGTGGGCCGAGGCGGCACTTCACACACTCGCGGGCGATGATCTGGGCCGCCTTCGACCGCGGGGTCGCCGCCTGCGAGGAGTTCGGGCTCGAGGGACCGGTCGAACGGTGGCGGTCCCTGCGCGACCAGGTGCGCGCCGAGATCGAGGAGCACGGCTGGAACGCCGAGCGTGGCTCCTACCGGCAGCACTACGACACCGACGAGGTCGACGCCAGCCTGCTCGTCCTGCCGCAGATCGGGTACTGCCGGCCGGACGACCCGCGGATGCTCGGGACCGTCGCGGCGATCGAGGAGGACCTGCGCGTCGGCGACGACGGCCTCGTGCTGCGGTACCGGACGTCCTCCGGCTTCGACGGACTGAGCGGGACGGAGCACCCGTTCCTCGCCTGCTCGTTCTGGCTCGTCGAGCAGTACGCCGGTTCCGGGCGCCTGGCCGACGCCGAGCGGCTCATGGACGTGCTCGTCGGCTACGCGAACGACGTCGGCATGCTCTCCGAGGAGGTCGACGTCGCCACGGGGCACCACATCGGCAACACCCCGCAGGCGCTGTCGCACCTCACCCTCGTCACGGCGGCCGACGCGATCGCGCGGGCGCAGGGCGCGGCCGCGGGTCACCGGACGCGCGCGGCGCAGCACAGCGGCGGCACGGCGAGCGTCACCGGCGCCGGCGCGCGAGCGGGGAACACCGCCTGACCCGCGGGCGGGCTGCTCCGCGGCGGCCCTCGAGGTTCGGGAACTGCGGGACCCGCTCCGCGAGGTTCGACAACGTCGGAACCCCGCTCGGCGAGGTTCCGCGATGTCGGGACCCCGCGCGGCCAGGTTCCGGAACTGCGGAACCCCGCCGCGCGCACACGGCGTGTCCTGGAACCTCGACGAGCACACCCCCAGCCCACCGGCCCGGCAACAGCGGCCCGCTCGGCAACCAGCGGTCCGCTCCGTAACCAGCGCCCGGCTCGTGCCTGGAACGGACGGGAGGCCCGGTACCAACTGGTACCGGGCCTCCTGTCAGGACGTCGTGCCGTGCGTCAGGACGAGCTGACCCACTCGGCCGGCCCACGGGAACCGGCGCGGTACTCCTCGAGCGGGACCGCTCCGGACTTCCACGCCGTGACGACCGGCTCGACGATCTCCCAGCAGCGCTCCGCCACGTCACCGCGGATGGAGAGCAGCGGGTCGTCGTGGAAGATGCCGTTGAGCACCTCGCCGTAGGGCGTCAGCTCGCCGTCGTCGAAGGACGACGACAGGGTGACCTGCCCCATCTCGAACGGGTTGCCGCCGCCGTTCGCCGAGACCGACAGCTCGATCTCGTCCGGGTTGAGGACGATGCGCAGCGTGTCGGCCTTCGCGCGACCGGTCAGGCCGGACGGCAGGCGGGTGACCGGCTTGAAGGTGATGAGCACCTCCTTGCGGCTCGCGCCGAGCGCCTTGCCCGAGCGGAGGGTGAAGGGGACGCCGGCCCAGCGGGCGGTGTCGACCTCGACCTCGATCTCGGCGAGCGTCTCGGTCGCGCGCGACGCGTCGACGCCGTCCTCCTCCTGGTACGAGGGGAGCTCTTTGCCGTCGATCGTGCCGGCGGTGTAGACCGCCCGGCGCGAGGCGATGGTGGCGTCGTCGCGCTTGAGGCGGGTGGAGCGGAGCACACGGGCCAACGAGGACCGGAACTCGACCGAGTCGATCGCGGCCGGTGCGTCCATGGTCACGAGGGCCAGGATCTGCAGCAGGTGCGACTGGATCATGTCGACGAGGGCGCCTGCCTCGTCGTAGTACTGGGCGCGGTTCTCGAGGCCGAGGGTCTCGTCGTAGAAGACGTCGACCTTCTCGATGTTCTCGGCGTTCCAGATCGGCTCGAACAGGCGGTTCGCGAAGCGCAGGCCGATGATGTTGAGCACCGTCGTGCGACCGAGGAAGTGGTCGGTGCGGTGGACCCGCTCCTCCGGCACCAGCTCGAGCACGGTCTTGTTGAGTGCCTCGGCCGACGCGACGTCGGTGCCGAACGGCTTCTCGAACGCCAGGGTCGTGCCCTCGGGGAGCTCGACGCCCTGCAGGGCCTCGCAGATGTCCGAGGCGATCTGCGGCGGGAGGGCGAAGTACAGGATCGGCTCGGCATCGGCCGCGGCGAGCAGCGCCTTCAGGTGCTCCGGGTCGGTCGGGTCGCCCTGGATGAACTGCGTCGACTCGATGGTCGCGTTGACCTCCGGGCCCGTCACGTCCTGCGACGCGAACGACTTCGTGACGATGTCCTTCCACTGCTCCTCGCTGCGGGCGCTGCGACCCGTGCCGATGAGCTGCACCGGGACCGACCGGCCGCTCTGGAGGAACGTGCCGAGACCGGGCAGGAGGAGGCGGGAGGCGAGGTCGCCCGTCGCGCCGAAGATGATGAGGGTGCGCTTGTCGGTCACCTGAGGTGACTCCTTTCGCTTGTGGACGGTCCGCTGGACCTCAGGCCGCGAGCATGCGGTCCTCAGGACCCAAGGCCCATCGTGCCCGGGTTGTTCCCGGGCCGTTGTCGAGAAGTGGGTGATGTGGATGACCGGGGCGTCGAGCTCTCCTGTGGAGGCCCGGATCACCCCGGACGCAGTTCGGGCGGCACCGAGATGGTGCCGCCCGAAGCGCGTGGAGTGGAGGTCAGTGCCCGAAGTTGCCGCGGTAGTACTCGTAGACCCAGCCGACCAGGGTGATCGCGACGAGCGCGAGACCGATCGGCACGATCCACAGACCGGCGGCGACGCCGAGGAAGCAGACCGCGATGGCCGCGGCCAGGAAGATCGGCCACCACGACCACGGGCTGAAGTGCCCGAGCTCGGCGTCGCCGTCCTCGATGTTCGCGTCCTGGCGGTCCTCCGGCAGCACCCCGCCCTGTGCCGACATGACGCGGCCCAGGTAGAAGGCGATGAACGCGGACATGATCCCGGTCAGGCCGATCGAGAGGGTACCGACCCACTCGATGTTGCCGTAGTAGATGACCGACCAGATCGTGTACGCGGCGTCCGCGATCACGAAGAAGATGAACAGGATCCAGAACAGATTGGTGTTGGCGCGCATGGCGTGTTACTTCACCTCGCCCTTCGCGGCGTCGTAGGTCGGAGCGTCGGGAGCGTCCTTCGCGGGTCCCACACCGACCGGCACGCCGGCCTCCGGGTGGTTCAGGTCGAACGCCGGGGACTCCGAACGGATCCGCGGGATCGACGTGAAGTTGTGCCGCGGCGGCGGGCAGGAGGTCGCCCACTCGAGCGAGCGGCCGTAGCCCCACGGGTCGTTCACGGCCACCTTCGGCGCGTTCCGAGCCGTTACGTAGACGTTGAAGATGAACGGCAGGAACGAGATGCCGAGGATCATCGAGCCGACCGTTGAGACCTGGTTCATCCACGTGAAGTTGTCGTCCGGCAGGTAGGTCGCGTACCGACGGGGCATGCCCACGACACCGAGCCAGTGCTGGATGAGGAACGTCGTGTGGAACCCGACGAAGAGCAGCCAGAAGTGGATCTTGCCGAGACGCTCGTTGAGCATCTTGCCCGTGAACTTCGGCCACCAGAAGTAGAAGCCGGAGAACATCGCGAACACGACGGTGCCGAAGACCACGTAGTGGAAGTGCGCGACGACGAAGTACGAGTCGGACACGTGGAAGTCGAGCGGCGGCGAGGCGAGGATCACGCCGGTCAGGCCACCGAACGTGAAGGTGACGAGGAAGCCGATCGCCCAGAGGATCGGGGTCTCGAACGTCACCGAGCCGCGCCACATGGTGCCGACCCAGTTGAAGATCTTCACGCCGGTCGGGACCGCGATGAGCATCGTCATGAGCGAGAACCACGGCAGCAGCACGCCGCCGGTGACGTACATGTGGTGTGCCCACACCGTGATCGACAGGGCCGCGATGGTGATGGTCGCGTAGACGAGGGTCTTGTACCCGAAGATCGGCTTGCGGCTGAAGACCGGGAAGACCTCGGAGACGATGCCGAAGAACGGCAGCGCGATGATGTACACCTCGGGGTGTCCGAAGAACCAGAACAGGTGCTGCCAGAGCAGTGCCCCACCGTTGGCCGGGTTGAAGATCTGGGCGTCGAACACGCGGTCGAGACCGAGGCCGAACAGCGCTGCCGCGAGGACCGGGAAGGCCATCAGCACGAGGAGGCTCGTCACGAGGACGTTCCAGGTGAAGATCGACATGCGGAACATCGTCATGCCCGGGGCACGCATCGTGATGATCGTGGTGATGAAGTTGACCGCACCGAGGATCGTGGAGAAGCCGGTCATGCCGAGACCGAACACCCACAACGTGCCGCCCAACCCTGGTGTGAACGTCGTGTCACTCAGTGGCGCATAGGCGAACCACCCGAACGAAGCTGCACCCTGCGGGGTGAGGAAGCCGCCGACGGCGATGGCGCTGCCGAAGAAGTACATCCAGAAGGCCAGGCCGTTCAGACGCGGGAACGCCACGTCCGGCGCGCCGATCTGCAGCGGCATGATCGCGTTCGCGAAGCCCGAGAAGAGCGGCGTCGCGAACATCAGCAGCATGATCGTGCCGTGCATCGTGAAGAGCTGGTTGTACTGCTCCTTGGTCGGCACGACCTGGAGACCCGGCTCGAACAGCTGCGCGCGGATGACGAGCGCCATGATGCCCGCGAGCAGGAAGTAGAGGAACGAGGTGATCAGGTACATGTACCCGATCGTCTTGTGGTCGGTGGACGTCGCCCACCGCACGATGATGTTGCCCTTGCGACCGACCTTCGATGCCTGGAAGTCCGGCGTCGAGGGCCTGGTGGTCGCCTGGCCGACGAATGACGTTGTCATTGAGACGCGCCCTTACTTCTTGTCGCTCGACGCCTCGGCAGGCGCCTCGTTGTTCGGCTGGTTCGTGTTGGTGTCGTACTCGTTGCCGAGCAGACCGACGTTGCCCTCGTCCGCGAGGGACTGGAGGTAGTCGTCGTACTCCGCCTGCGACACGACCTTCACCTGGAAGAGCATCAGCGAGTGGTACTCACCGCAGAGCTCGGCACACTTGCCCTGGTACGTGCCTTCCTTCTCCGGGATGAAGTACTCGTAGTTCGTCTTCCCCGGGAGCATGTCCTTCTTGTAGAGGAAGTCGATGACCCAGAAGGAGTGGTTGACGTCGCGCGAGCTGAGCTCGATCTCGACCTTCTTGCCGACCGGCAGGTACAGCGTCGGGAGCAGCGACTCGTCGACCGCCCCGCCGCCGTTCTCTTCTTCCTGGGCCTGGATGCCCTGGTAGTAGACGCTGTCGTTCGGGTTCTTCTGGTCGATGTAGTTGAAGTCCCAGCCCCAGCGCTTGCCGTAGACGTGCACGGTGGCGTCCGGCTGCGCGAAGGGCTTCTCGATCGCTTCCTGGTCCTTCGCGGTGAAGGCAAAGAAGCCGAGCACGAGGATGAGCGGCACGAGCGTGTAGAAGATCTCGAGCGGCATGTTGTACCGCATCTGCACGGGCAGGCCGGTCTGGCCCTTCCGGCGGCGGTAGACGATCGCGGCCCAGATGACGAGGCCCCACACGATCAGACCGACCGCCAGCAGGACGATCCAGCTCGTCGTCCACAGGCCGACGATGCGGCTCGTGTGGTTGGTGACGTCCTTCGTCTCCTCCGTGCCGGGGAGCCATCCGTTCAGCTGCTGCTGCGAGCAACCAGCCAGTGCGATGACCAGACCGACGGCCACCGGGACGGCCGCCCAACGTATACGGCGATTCGAACGCACTGTTACCTCTCGGAAAGACGTGGGCCGGATCCAGTCGGTGGTCGACTGGCTGACGACGAGGATCCCGTCGACGAGCTCCGCGGTCGGCACGAGGCCGGCACATGGGTGGCTCCCAGCTTGGTTGGAACACTCCTAGCTTACTCGCAGCCGTCGACACCGAGCGCACAACCGACACGCGTTGTGGACGGAACGAGGGCTGCGGAAGCCGGTTTCCCCTGGTCATCGACGTCGGGGAACCGGTCCGGGGACGCGAACGGGGAGCGACCGTGTCGGTCGCTCCCCGTTCGCGTGTCGGATCGTCGGACGATCAGTGGAAGCTGTCGCCACACGCGCAGCTACCCTGCGCGTTCGGGTTGTCGATCGTGAAGCCCTGCTTCTGGATGGTGTCCTCGAAGTCGATCGTGGCGCCGTCGAGGTAGGGCACGCTCATCTTGTCGACGACGACCTCCACCCCGTCGAACTCCGCGGTGGCGTCACCGTCGAGGAGCCGCTCGTCGAAGTACAGCTGGTAGATCAGGCCCGAGCAGCCGCCGGGCTGGACGGCGAGGCGCAGGCGGAGGTCGTCGCGGCCTTCCTGCTCGAGCAGGCTGGCGACCTTCGCCGAAGCCGCGTCGCTCAGCAGCACACCGTGCGACGGGGCGTCGGTCGCTGCTTCGGTCGTGATGGTGTCGCTCATCGGCGTCTCCCTCGTTGGCGGTGACGTTCACCGGCCGTCGCGTCGATTCTAAGCACGCGCACCGACCTCCGGGACCCCGGTCCAGCACCTGTGGAGGAGACACCTCACGCGCGGCCCTGCAGGCGGGCGAGCAGGACGGCCTCGGACAGGACGGCACGGTGCAGCACGCCGAGGTGCTGCGACTCGTTCGGGCTGTGCGCCCGGGTGTCCGGGTCCTCGACGCCGGTCACGAGGATCTGCGCCTCCGGGAACTCCGCGGCCAGGTCCGAGACGAACGGGATGGACCCGCCGATGCCCTGCTCCACCGGGTCGGTGCCCCAGCCCTCGGACATCGCGGTGCGGGCCTCGCGGACCGCCCAGCCGGACGCGTCCACCAGGAAACCGTCACCGGTGTCGACCTCCGTGATCTCCATCCGGGCGCCGAAGGGGACGCGATCGCGGAGGTGGGCCTCCACGGCGGCGAACGCCTCGGCGGCGGCCTGGCCGGGCGCGACCCGCACCGACACCCGCGCCGAGACGGTGGGCAGGAGCGTGTTCGACGCGTTCGCGACGCTCGGGACGTCGAGACCGGTCACGGTGATCGACGGCTGGAACCACATCCGGGACAGCACGGGACCGTTGCCCACGGGACGCGCACCGTCGACCAGGGCGGCCTCGGCCGCGAAGTCCGCCTCGGAGCGCTCCGGCACGGGCGCGTCGTGCGCGGTCAGCCCCGCGACCGCGACCGCTCCATCGTCGTCGTGCAGCGAGGCGAGCAGACGCACCATCGGCATCATGGCGTCCGGCGCCGCTCCCCCGTACATGCCGCTGTGGCTCGCGTGTTCGAGGGTCGTCACGGTGAGCTTGAAGGTGGTGTTGCCGCGCAGGGACACCGTGATCGCCGGCACCTCGGTCGACCAGTTGTCGCTGTCCGCGACGACGATGACGTCGGCGGCGAGGTGGTCACGCTGCTCCCGCAGGAAGGTGCGGAACGAGCGGGAGCCGAACTCCTCCTCGCCCTCGACGAACAGCACGATGCCGACGTCCAGGTCGTCGCCGAACTGGGCGTGCACGGCACGGAGCGCCGCGACGTGGGTCATCACGCCGGCCTTGTCGTCCGAGGCGCCGCGCCCGTACAGGCGGTCACCGCGGAGCGTCGGCTCGAACGGCGGGGTCTCCCAGAGCGCGTCGTCGCCCTGCGGCTGCACGTCGTGGTGCGCGTACAGCATGACGGTCGGCTTGCCGTTGCGGGCAGGGCGCACCGCGAGCACCGCCGGCTGGCCGAGTTCGGTGTCCGTGTCGGCAGTGTCGGTCGGGGTGTCGCCCTCGACGGCGGAGCGGACGATGCGGACCTCGTCGAACACACCGGTCGACCGCACCAGATCGGCCACCGCCTCCGCGCTGCGCTGCACCTGGGCGGGGTCGAACGCGGACCACGACACCGACGGGATGCGGACCAGGGCGGACAGGTCGGCGATCGTCGTGGGCAGTGCACCGTGCACGTGCTCGCGCAGCGCCTCGAGCAGGGCGGGTTCGGTCGCGGGTGCCTGGGATCCGGCGTCGGGGCTGTGCTTCTCGGAGTCGGTCATGGCCGGTAATCTAGAGGACGTCCAGCCCGCACAACGCCGTTAGGAACCACCGTGGCGAAGGCAGCCCCCAAGACCAACGTGACCGTGAACCCCGGTGACGACGACCTCGTCGCACACGGCAAGGGTCGCCCGACGCCCTCGCGACGCGAGCGGGAAGCCGCGAACCGGCGTCCGATCGTCGGCAACTCCCCCGCGGACAAGAAGGCCGCCCGGGCGCGTCTGAACACCGAGCGCGAGCGTGCGCGGGTCGGCATGGCGAACGGCGAGGAGCGCTACCTCCCGGCGAAGGACCGGGGCGAGGAGCGTCGCTTCATCCGCGACTTCATCGACGCCCGCTGGAACGTCGGCGAGGTCATGATGCCCGTCCTCGTGCTCTTCCTGATCGTCGGCTTCGTCGCCGCGCAGACGCCCGCGGCCTCGTACTCGCTGCTGTTCATCTGGGCGTTCGTGCTGCTCTTCGTGCTCGACTGCACGGTCATCTGGTTCATGCTGCGTCGACGCTTCGCCGCCGCCGGCCGGACCTTCCAGCGCGGGAACTTCCTCTACATCCTCACGCGCGGGTGGCAGCTGCGGTTCCTCCGCCTGCCCAAGCCGCAGGTCAAGCGCGGGCAGTACCCGACGCTCTGACACAGATTCGACGCTCTGGCACAGACCCATTGCTCTGAAACAGGGCCTTCCGCCGGCAGCCGGCGGACGAGAGCGCCGTCGACCTCCGGGTCGGCGGCGCTCTCGTCGTCCGGGGGCGCCGATCGCGTCGAGCGATCGGCCGGGAGGCGCGGCGCCAGCCCGACGCGCACCTCCCGCTGACGGGCGGCTCGGTTCCAGCCCGACGCGCACCTCCCGCTGACGGGAGGCCCGGTACCAGCCCGGCGCGCGCCTCCCGGCCGACGGTGCGCAACGCGGGACGCAGGTCGCGGTCCGGCACGGGACGGGTCGTCAGCGGAGCAGCACGACGCACTGCGTCGTCCGCGGAGCCGTTGACGCGTCAGCTGTGGCGCAGTCGCCGCCGCCGGAGCCGGTTGATCCGCATCGCCCAGGTCGGCCCCTCGTAGAGGAACGCGGTGTAGCCCTGCACGAGCGTCGCACCGGCCTCGATCCGCGCCTGGACGTCCGCCTCCGACGTGACGCCGCCCACCGCGATGACGCAGAACCCCGCGGGCACGGCGGCACGGACGCGTCGCAGCACCGCGAGCGAGCGCTCCCCGAGCGGTGCGCCGGACAGCCCGCCCGCACCCATCGCCCGGACGTCGGCGTCCGGGGTGGTCAGTCCGCCGCGCTCGACGGTGGTGTTCGTCGCGATGACCCCGGCCAGGCCCAGGTCGACCGCGAGTCCGGCGATGGCGTCGATCTGCTCGTCCGTCAGGTCCGGCGCGATCTTGACGAGGACCGGGGTGCGACCGGCGGCCTCGTGTACGGCGGCGAGCAGCGGGCGGAGGTGGTCGAGTTCCTGCAGTCCGCGGAGGCCCGGCGTGTTCGGCGAGCTGACGTTCACGGCCAGGTAGTCGGCGAAGGGCGCCAGCAGGCGCGTCGACTCGAGGTAGTCCTCGACGGCGTCCTCGACCGAGACCACCCGGCTCTTCCCGATGTTCACGCCGATGACCGGGCGCCCCGGGTTCCGGCGGGCACGCTCGAGGCGTCCGGCGGCCTTGACGGCGCCGTGGTTGTTGAAGCCCATCCGGTTGATGAGCGCACGGTCGGCGATCAGTCGGAAGAGCCGCGGACGCTCGTTGCCCGGCTGGGGTCGCGCCGTGACGGTGCCGACCTCGACGTGCCCGAACCCGAGCACGCCGAGTCCGGCGATCGCGCGGGCGTCCTTGTCGAACCCGGCGGCCATCCCGAACCGGGACGGGAAGTGGATGCCCATCGTGGTGATCCCGTCCTCGGCGGACGGCCGCGCCGAGCGCTCGACGGCGCCGGCGACGACGGGCACCTTCGGCAGCCACCGGATGACGGCGAACGCGAGGTGGTGCGCCCGTTCGGGGTCCATCTTCGCGAAGACCGTGCGGAACACCACGCCGTAGCCGGCGCGGACGAGCGTCTCGACGCCGCTCACGCGCTGGCGCCGTCCGTGCTGCGGTCGGGGGCGCGGAGCTCCCGGGGGCCGGCGTGGTGGTCGATCCGCAGCTGCCCGATCGCGTCCTCGAAGTCCTCGAGCGAGTCGAACGCCTGGTACACGCTCGCGTAGCGGAGGTACGCGACCTCGTCGAGCTCGCGGAGCGGGCTGAGGATGGCCAGGCCGATGTCGTTCGCCTCGATCTGGCTCGCGCCGGAGGACCGCACGATCTCCTCCACCCGCTGCGCGAGCACCGCGAGGTCGGAGTCCGTCACCGGGCGCCCCTGGCAGGCCTTCCGTACGCCGGAGATGATCTTCTCGCGACTGAATGGTTCGAGGACGCCGTTGCGCTTGACGACGCTGAGCGACGCGGTCTCGGTCGTCGAGAACCGCCGCCCGCAGTTCGGACACTGGCGGCGGCGTCGGATGGAGGTTCCGTCGTCGCTCGTCCGGGAGTCGACGACGCGGGAGTCCGGGTGGCGGCAGAAGGGGCAGAACATGGCGCCCCCAGGCTAGCGGTTCGTGCGTTCCGACACGGCCGCACCGTGCGCCGGCAGCTGTTCCTCGGTCGAGAGCGCCACGATGTGCGGGACCACCTCGGCGAGTGCCTGCGCGGTGTACCGCACCACCTGCTGCGGCCGGAGGAAGGTGGACGCGGACAGCCCGGAGCCGAACCGTGCCTGGCCGCCGGTCGGCAGGACGTGGTTCGACCCGGCCAGGTAGTCACCGAGGCTGACGGGCGCGTGCGGCCCGACGAACACCGCGCCGGCGGCGTCGATGTCCGCGAGCACGGCGTCGTCGTCCGCGGTCTGGATCTCGAGGTGCTCCGGCCCGTACGCGTTGCTCACGGTCGCGGCGTCGGTGAGCGAGTCCACCAGGACGATCGCGGACTGCGGTCCGTCGAGCGCGGCCTGGAGGCGCGTGGCCGTCCCGAGCACCGCCGTGCGCTCCGGGATCACCGCCTCCACCGCGTCGGCGAACGCGGCCGAGGTCGTCACGAGCACGCTGCCGGCCTGCTCGTCGTGCTCCGCCTGGCTGATGAGGTCGGCGGCGACGTACCCGGGGTCCGCCGTGTCGTCGGCGATCACGAGGATCTCGGAGGCACCGGCCTCGGAGTCGATGCCGACGACGCCCCGGACGAGGCGCTTCGCGGCGGCGACGTAGTTGTTCCCCGGGCCGGTGACCAGGTCGACCGGGTCGAGACCGATCTCGGGCACGCCGTACGCCAGCGCGCCGACCGCGCCGGCGCCACCCATCGCGTAGACCTCGTCCACGCCGAGCAGTCCGGCCGCGGCGAGGATCGTCGGGTGCACGCGTCCCCCGTGGTCGCGCTGTGGCGGGGAGACGAGGGCGATGGAGTTGACGCCGGCGACCTGCGCGGGGACGACGTTCATGACGACGCTCGACGGGTAGACGGCCTTGCCGCCGGGCACGTAGAGGCCGACGCGACGCATGGGCTGCCACCGCTGGTGCACCTCGGCTCCGTCGGCGAGCGTGGTCACGGACCCGGTGGGCACCTGCGCCGCGCTGGCGGCCCGGACCCGGCGGATCGCCTCGTCGAGGGCGACCCGGAGCTCGGGCGCGAGGCCCGCGACGGCCGCGTCGATCTCGGCGGCCGGGACCCGCACGTGCTCCGGCGCTCCACCGTCGAAGCGTTCCGCCTGCTCGTGCAGCGCGGCCGCGCCGTGCTCGCGGACGGCGTCCACGAGGTCCCGGGCCGCGGCCGTGGCGCTGCTGACGTCACCGGCGGCACGCGGCATGAGACGGAGGAGTTCGGCGCGGGGCGGGAGCCCCCCGCGGAGGTCGATTCGCTGCATCATGAGGCCCCCAGCGTACCGAGCACCACCGTCGACCGGGGACGACGGGGGTGCTCGGTCGCGGTTGGTACCGGAGCCGTCAGACCAGGCAGCGCGGTCCGAGCAGGCTCTTCAACTCTCCGAACAGGTCCGGTGTCAGCGCGACCGGGAACGGCAGCTCGAACGTCCGGGCGACGTCGTCCTTGAGGAGCTTCAACCGCACCTCGGTGTCGCCCTGGTGCCGACCGAGCACGGCCGCCAGTTCGGTCACCGTCTGTGTGGTGGCCTGGCGCTCCGGCAGGGACAGCGTGAGCGGCCCGGACCCCATCGCGTCGCCGACGTTCGGCTGGAACATGCTCACGGCGTGCAGGGCCTTGCCGTCGTCGCGGACGTTGACGCGGCCGCGCAGGACCACGATCGAGTCCGGGACGAGCGACGGCCCGAACTCCTGGTACGTCTTGCCGAGGAACATCACGCCGATCTGGCCGCCGAAGTCCTCGATGTCGACGATCCCGTACGGGTTGCCGCTCGTCTTCGCCACGCGGTGCTGCACGCTCGTCAGGAGCCCGGCGACCGTGACGGTCTCGCCCTCCACCGAGTCGTCCGCTCCGAGCAGGTCGGCGATGGTGATCGACTGGTGCTTCGCGAGTTCGATCTCGAGCCCGGCGAGCGGGTGGTCCGACACGTAGAGCCCGAGCATGTCCCGCTCGAACGCCAGCTTGTCGCGCTTGGACCACTCCGGCCGCTCCGGCACCTGGGACACCGTGAGCGATGCCGGCTGCTCTTCCGCGACCTCGGCGAACAGGGAGTCGAAGTCGAACCCGACGTTGCCGTTGGCCTCGTCGCGCTTGACCTTCACCGCGGCCTCGACCGCGCCCTCGTGGATCTCGACCAGGGCACGGCGGCTGTCGCCGAACCCGTCGAACGCGCCCGCCTTGATGAGCGACTCGACCGTCCGCTTGTTCGCCGACGAGATCGGGATCTTGCGGAGGAAGTCGTGGAAGGACTCGAAGGCGCCCTTCTCGGTGCGCGCCGCGACGATGTCGTCGACGACGTTGAACCCGACGTTGCGGATGGCTCCCATGCCGAAACGGATGTCGTCCCCGACGGCGGCGAAGAACCCGATCGACTCGTTCACGTCCGGCGGCATGACCCGGATGCCCATCCGGCGGCACTCGTTCAGGTAGAGCGCGAGCTTGTCACGGGCGTCGCCGACGCTCGTCAGCAGCGCCGCCATGTACTCGGCCGGGTAGTGCGCCTTGAGGTACGCGGTCCAGAACGACACGACGCCGTACGCGGCCGAGTGCGCCTTGTTGAAGGCGTAGTCGGAGAACGGCAGCAGGATGTCCCACAACGTCCCGATCGCCGCGTCGGAGTACCCGTTGTCCTTCATGCCCTGCTGGAACCCGGCGTACTGCTTGTCCAGCTCGGACTTCTTCTTCTTGCCCATCGCGCGGCGGAGGATGTCCGCCTGGCCGAGGGAGAACCCGGCGACCTTCTGCGCGATGGCCATGACCTGCTCCTGGTAGATGATCAGGCCGTAGGTCCCGCCGAGGATCTCCGCCAGGGGCTCCTCGAGCTCGGGGTGGATCGGGGTGATCGCCTGCTCACCGTTCTTGCGCAGCGCGTAGTTCGTGTGCGAGTTCGCACCCATCGGCCCCGGTCGGTACAGGGCGATGAGCGCGGAGATGTCCTCGAAGTTGTCCGGCTTCATGAGGCGGAGGAGCCCGCGCATCGGGCCGCCGTCGAGCTGGAACACGCCGAGCGTGTCGCCGCGCTGCAGGAGCGCGTAGGCCTCGGGGTCCTCGAGGCCCATGGTCTCGAGGTCGAGGTCGATCCCGCGGTTGCTCTTGATGTTGTCGAGGGCGTCGCTGATGATCGTGAGGTTCCGGAGGCCCAGGAAGTCCATCTTGATCAGGCCGAGCGACTCCGCTGCCGGGTAGTCGAACTGCGTGACGATCTGGCCGTCCTGCTCCCGCTTCATGATCGGGATGATGTCGATCAGCGGGTCGCTCGACATGATGACGCCGGCGGCGTGCACGCCCCACTGCCGCTTCAGCCCCTCGAGCCCCAGCGCGGTGTCGAACACCGTCTTGGCCTCCGGGTCGGTCTCGACGACGGTCCGGACGTCCACGGCTTCCTTGTACCGCGGGTGGTCCTTGTCGAAGATGCCGGTGAGCGGGATGTCCTTGCCCATCACGGGCGGCGGCATCGCCTTCGTGAGCTTCTCGCCCATCCCGAAGGGGAACCCGAGCACGCGCGACGAGTCCTTGAGGGCCTGCTTCGCCTTGATCGTGCCGTACGTGACGATCTGCGCGACGCGCTCCGACCCGTACTTCTCGGTGACGTACTTGATCGCCTCACCGCGGCGCCGGTCGTCGAAGTCGACGTCGAAGTCGGGCATCGAGACGCGGTCCGGGTTGAGGAACCGCTCGAAGATGAGCCCGTGCCGGATGGGGTCGAGGTCGGTGATGCGCATCGCGTAGGCGACCATCGAGCCGGCGCCGGACCCGCGACCCGGGCCGACCCGGATGCCGTTGTTCTTCGACCAGTTGATGAAGTCGGCGACCACCAGGAAGTACCCCGGGAAGCCCATCTGGTTGATGATGCCGACCTCGTAGTCGGCACGCTCCTGGACGTCGGCCGGGATGCCGCCGGGGTAGCGGTACTGCAGCCCCTTCGTCACCTCCTTCTCGAACCAGGAGTGCTCGGTCTCCCCCTCCGGCACGGGGAACTTCGGCATGTAGTTGGCGGAGGTGTCGAACTCGACGTCGCAGCGCTCGGCGATGAGGAGCGTGTTGTCGCACGCCTCGAGGTTGTCGCGGAAGACGTGCCGCATCTGCGCCGGCGTCTTCAGGTAGAACTCGTCGGCGTCGAACTTGAAGCGGTTCGGGTCGTTGAGCGTCGACCCCGACTGCACGCAGAGCAGCGCCGCGTGCGAGGTGGCGTCGTGCGCGTGCGTGTAGTGCAGGTCGTTCGTGCCGACCAGCGGGATGTCGAGGTCCTTCGCCAGGCGGATGAGGTCGCTCATGATCCGGCGCTCGATCTCGAGTCCGTGGTCCATGACCTCGGCGAAGTAGTTCTCCTTGCCGAAGATGTCGCGGTAGTCCGCGGCGGCCTGGACGGCCTCGTCGTACTGCCCGAGCCGCAGACGCGTCTGGATCTCGCCCGATGGGCATCCCGTCGTCGCGATGATGCCCTCGTGGTGTTCCTGCAGGAGCTCGATGTCCATGCGGGGCTTGAAGTAGTACCCCTCGAGCGACGCCTTCGACGACAACCGGAACAGGTTGTGCATGCCCGTGGTGTTCTCGGCGAACATCGTCATGTGCGTGTACGAGCCGGCACCCGAGACGTCGTCACCGCCACCGTCGCCCCAGCGCACACGGGTCTTGTCCGACCGGTGGGTGCGCGGCGTGATGTAGGCCTCGGTCCCGATGATCGGCTTGACGCCGCCGGCCTTCGCGGTCTTCCAGAACTCGAACGCCCCGAACATGTTGCCGTGGTCGGTCACCGCCACGGCCGGCATGCCCTGCGCGGCGGTCTCCGCCACGAGGTCGGAGAGCCTGGCGGCACCGTCGAGCATCGAGTACTCGCTGTGCACGTGCAGGTGGACGAAGGAGTCGGAATCCGACACGGAACCTCCGGTTCGTACGGTCTGCTGCGGGGTGGGGACAGCCTAACCGCGACCGGTGACGATCCCGAGCGTGTCGCGGAGGACGCCGTGCGGTCGACCGGTTCTGCTGGTCGTGTTCCCGGTCAGGCCGCGCGGATCCGGTCGAGCGCCTGCTGCAGGTCGTCCGGGTAGGACGCCTGGAACTCCACCCACTCCCCGGTCCGCGGGTGCGCGAAGCCGAGCCGGACGGCGTCGAGCCACTGCCGGGTGAGGCCGAGCTCGCCCGCCAGCACCGGGTCGGCGCCGTACATGGTGTCGCCGACCAGCGGGTGGCGTGTCGCGGCCATGTGCACGCGGATCTGGTGGGTGCGCCCGGTCTCCAGGTGCACCTCGAGCAGGGTCGCGGACCGGAACGCCTCGAGCGTCTCGTAGTGCGTGACGCTCGGCTTGCCGTCGGCGGTGACGGCGAACTTCCAGTCGCTCGACGGGTGCCGACCGATCGGGGCGTCGATCGTGCCGGACGTCGGGTCCGGGTGGCCCTGCGCGAGCGCGTGGTACACCTTCTCGACGGTCCGCTCCTTGAACGCCCGCTTCAGGTGCGTGTAGGCGAGTTCGGTCTTCGCGACGACCATCAGGCCCGACGTGCCGACGTCGAGGCGGTGCACGATGCCCGCACGTTCGGCGGCGCCGGAGGTCGCGATCGTGAAGCCCGCGGCGGCGAGCCCACCGGGCACCGTCGGACCGTCCCAGCCCGGGGACGGATGTGCTGCCACCCCGATCGGCTTGTCGACGACGACGATGTCCTCGTCGTCGTGCACGACGGTCATGCCCGGGACGACGGCGGGGACGATGCGCGGCGGTTCCTTCGGGTGCCACTCCACCTCGAGCCACGTGTCGGCGTGCAACCGGTCGGACTTGTCGACGACGACGCCGTCGACCCGGACACTGCCGGCCGCGACGACGTCCGCAGCGAAGGACCGGCTGAAGCCGAGGAGCTTCGCGATGGCGGTGTCGACACGCTCACCGGCGAGCCCGTCGGGCACGGGCAGACTGCGGGACTCGCTCATGCTGTCCGCGTCACGTCGCGTCGTGCCCGAGGGCGTCGTGCGTGCGACCGTCGTGCCGGCTGCCGTCGGGCCGGGAGGCCCGACCCGCGTCCGGCGCGTGCCCCGCGTCCGTCGTGTCGGTGGCGTCGGCCTGTGCCGCGGCCGTCCGGCGCGCCTGCTTCTCCGACACCGACCGCGTCCCGTCGAGGTTCACCCCGAACACCACGAGCAGCACGAACACCACCATGCTGATGCAGATGAACGAGTCCGCGACGTTGTAGATCGCGGGCATCATCCACGGCGTCGAGATGAAGTCGACGACGTGCCCGCGTCCGAAGCCGGGCTCCCGGAAGAGCCGGTCGGTCAGGTTGCCGAGTGCGCCACCCAGGAGCATGCCGAGGACGAGTGCCCACCACATCGACCGGATCCGACGCGCGTACACGACGATCGCGACGACCACCGCGGCCGAGATGAGCGAGAACACCCACGTCATGTTGACCGCGAAGGAGAACGCGGCACCCGGGTTGCGGACCGAGAGGAACTGCAGGGCGTCCCCGAGCACCGGGACGACGACGCCTTCCGGCAGCTCCGCGACGACGAGAGCCTTCGTGACCTGGTCGGCGGCCAGCACCACGACAGCGGCGAAGGCCAGTGCCGCGATCGCGCGTGCACTGACCTTCGCTCGTGGGACGGGTCGGTCCAACGTCAGTTGCCGAAGCCCTGCGCCGAGGCCGGGGCCGGCGCGAAGCCGGACTGCTCGGTGCTGGCCGACGAGTCGAGCTCGGCGAGCTGGCCCTGGATGTAGCTCTTGAGCTGCGCACGGTAGTCGCGCTCGAACGTGCGGAGCTCGTCGATCTTGCCCTCGAGCTGCGTGCGCTCCTGGTCGAGGACCGCGACGCGCTGACGGTTCTGGTTCTCGGTCTCGGCGATGATCTGGCGCTGCTTCGCTTCGGCTTCGGAGACGAGGCGGGCGGCCTGCGCCTGGCCCTCGGCGATGAGGGCGTCACGCTTCTCGACACCTTCACGCACGTGCTCCTCGTGCAGACGACGAGCGAGCGTCAGGAGGTTCGTGGTGCCCTCGGTGTCCTCGTCCGGGTTGACCGTGGTGCTCGGTGCGGCGGCGGCGACCGGGGCGGGCTCCGGAGCAGCGGCGACCGGGGCCGGCTCGGGCGTCGGTGCCGGCGCGGGCTCGTCGTCCTTGGCGAGCGACGGCGCGGAGCCGGCGGACTCGAGGCGCTGGCGCAGCTCCTCGTTCTCCTGGTTCAGGCGACGCAGCTCGGCCACGATCTCGTCGAGGAAGTCGTCGACCTCGTCCTGGTCGTAGCCCTCGCGGAACTTGGTCGGCTGGAACCGCTTGTTGACTACGTCTTCCGGCGTCAAAGCCATTGCCGTCACCTCAATAGAACTGCTGAACGTGTGGAACCGGGGCCCTGCTGGCCGTCCGTGCTGAACCTACCAGCGGGACTCCCGGTGCGGATGTCCCGCCGGGGCGGGGCATCGATCCCGACCACCGTACACCGAGGGCGGGGCCGAACCGTGTCGGATCGCCGCGTGGCGCGTGTCGGACGGATCGGGATCAGACGAATCGGTAGGCCAGGGACTGGACCACGACGCGCAGGATGATGACGACGAGCATCACGATCGTCCACCCGAAGTCGAGCATCACCGGACCGAGTCGGAGCGGCGGCAGCACGCGGCGAACGGCCTTGATCGGCGGATCGGTCACCGTGTAGACGAACTCCGCGATGACGAGCAGCACGCGCTGCGGCCGCCAGCCGCGGTTGAACGACTGGACCAGGTCGAGGATGAAACGCCCCCACATGATGAAGAAGTAGAGCGTCAGGACCAGGGAGAGGATCGTGAAGATGAACACGTTTCGGCTCGCTCGTCTCGTGTGACCGGTACCGGGACGGGCCGGTCACGGGGCGGGTGGGCCTGGGTGCCGCGCGGTGTCCCGGGACCCGTCGGACCCCGGTACCGCACGGGCGGCTCAGGACTGGGCGAAGAAGTTCGCCTCGATGTCGGACTCTACCTCAGCTGGCTCGCCGCTCACTGCGATGTGCGCGGGCGACAGCAGGAAGACCTTGTTCGTGACGCGCTCGATCTTGCCGTAGAGACCGAGCGACAGGCCGCTCGCGAAGTCGATCATGCGACGGGCGTCCGTCTCGGTCATCTGCGAGAGGTTGATGATCACGGGGATGCCGTCGCGGAAGCTCTCGGCGATGGACTGGGCGTCCTTGTACTCGCGCGGGTGGACGGTGAGGATCTCGTTCATTTCCTGGACCGGGGTCGCCTTCTGTGCGGTCGTGTGCGAGCGGCGGAGCGGGGTGACCTGCGCGCCGCGCTGGGAGGTGTGCGTGGGCTTCACGGCGACGGCGGCCGGAGCCGACGCGGCCGGGGCTGCGGCCGTCGCGACCGCGGGGGCAGCGGCAGCGGGGGCGTCCTGCTGCGCCGCGGGGGTGGAGGACGGCTGGCGCGCCTGCGTCGGCGCAGCCTGCTGCTCGTCCTCGTACTCGAGTTCCTCATCGGCGAGGCCGAGGTAGACCATCGTCTTCTTCAGGGGGTTGGCCATGGTTCCTCCGGGAAGTCCGTGCTCGTTGGTGCCCTGTGTCGAGGCTAGGGCGCGTCCGGCCGTTTCCCGGTGATTGCGGTCCCGATCCGCAGGTGTGTCGCGCCCTCGGCGATCGCCTCGGCGTGGTCGCCGCTCATGCCGGCCGAGATGTCGGTCGCGGTGGGCTCGATCGCGCGGACCCGCTCGGAGACCGCCCGGAGCCGGGCGAACGCGGCGCGGGGCTCCTCGTCGAGCGGGGCGACCGCCATCACGCCGCGCAGCCGCAGGGTCCCCGTCGCCAGGACCCGTTCCGCCAGGGCGTCGACGTCCTCGGGTGCGACACCGCCGCGTCCGGGATCGTCGGTCAGGTTCACCTGGACGAAACCGTCGAGCACGCGGGGGTCCGGTTCGGCGTCCGTCGGCGCGAAGGCGTCGACGACGCTCGCCCGGTCGAGCGACTGCACGACGTCGGCGTACCGTCGCGCCTGCCGGGCCTTCTTCGACTGCAGCTGTCCGACGAAGTGCCAGGTCAGGCCGAGGTCGGCGAGCTCGGCCGCCTTCGCCTGGGCCTCCTGGTGCCGGTTCTCCCCCACGTCGGTGACGCCGAGCGCGGCGAGCTCGCGGACCAGGGACGCCGGGTGGTACTTCGTGACGACGACGAGCGTCAGCTCGTCGACCGAGCGCCCGGCGGTCCGGGCCGCCTCGGCGATGCTGCCGCGGACGGACGCGAGCCGAGCCTCCAGTCCGGTGTCGGGTGGAAGGCTCGGCTCGCTCTGGTGCCCAGCGGTCACGATGCGCTCGTGCTCACGCGGGGCCGACTCACTTCAGGAAGTCGGGGACGTCGAGTTCGTCGTCGTCGTCGAAGGCCGGGTCGGCGGCGCGCTGCGCCGGCGGCTCGTGCTCCTGCGACGCCCAGGACGGGGTCGTGTGGCCGGAGTCCTCGATGCGGTTGGACGAACCGGTGGCGACGGGCACGGTGGCACCGGCGTCCGGGTCGACGTAGCTCGAGCGGCGCTCCTGGTGTTGCTGCTGCGACGGCTCGCCGCCGTCGAAGCCGGCGGCGATGACGGTCACGCGGACCTCGTCGCCAAGGGTGTCGTCGATGACCGCACCGAAGATGATGTTCGCCTCGGGGTGGACGGCCTCCTGCACCAGGCGGGCGGCGTCGTTGATCTCGAAGATGCCGAGGTTCGAGCCACCCTGGATCGAGAGCAGCACACCGTGTGCGCCGTCGATCGAGGCCTCGAGCAGCGGCGACGCGACGGCGAGCTCGGCCGCCTTGATCGCCCGGTCCGCCCCGCGGGACGACCCGATGCCCATCAGGGCCGAGCCGGCACCCTGCATGACGCTCTTGACGTCCGCGAAGTCGAGGTTGATGAGACCCGGGGTCGTGATGAGGTCCGTGATGCCCTGGACACCGGCGAGGAGCACCTGGTCGGCCGTGGCGAACGCCTCGACCATGGAGATGCCGCGGTCGGAGATCTCGAGCAGACGGTCGTTCGGCACGACGATGAGCGTGTCGACCTCGTCCTTGAGGCTCGCGACGCCGTTCTCGGCCTGGGACTGGCGACGCTTGCCCTCGAAGCCGAACGGCTTCGTGACGACACCGATGGTGAGGGCGCCGATGGACTTCGCGATGCGGGCGACGACGGGGGCGCCACCGGTCCCGGTGCCACCACCCTCACCGGCGGTGACGAAGACCATGTCCGCACCGGCGAGGGCTTCTTCGATCTCCTCGGCGTGGTCCTCGGCGGCACGTCGGCCCACCTCGGGGTCGGCGCCGGCGCCGAGACCCCGGGTGATCTCGCGACCCACGTCGAGCTTGACGTCCGCGTCGCTCAGGAGCAGGGCCTGCGCGTCGGTGTTGATGGCGATGAACTCGACGCCGCGGAGGCCGAGTTCGATCATGCGGTTGACGGCGTTGACACCGCCGCCGCCGACACCGACCACTTTGATGACGGCGAGGTAGTTGTGGTTCGTGGTCACGTCTGTCCGGCCTCCGGTCAAAACCCTCAACCTGTGCTTGAAGTTCAGAGTTCTAGCTGCTACGAATGGTGCTGGTCCCGACGCTACGGGTGCCGTCCGCTCGGTGACGACCCGCCACGCCGCGTGTCGTCGATGCCGCCCGGCAATTGTCCGCCGCCGTCAGGACCGCGGTCGGATGATCCCGTTGTCGGGAGCCGATACGTCGAACTCGACCTCGGTGTCCGGCGACCGCTGCGCGTGGTCCGCCACGAGTGCCGCGAGCAGGTCGGCCTTCGCCGCGGACTCGTCCGGGCTCCCCCACACCACGCTGGACCCGTCACGCATGCTCAGGGTGACGTCGTCCGACGTCGAGGCGGCGATGCCCGAGACCTGCTTCCGGACGTCTGTCGGCATCGCCAGGACGACCTCCGTCATCGTCCGGAACACCATCGAGCCGAGCTTCGCCCGACCGATGTCCGCCAGTGGCATGTCGTCCGGCCGCTTCGTCGACGACTGCACGACGATCCCGGCGGGGTCGACGAGGTCGAAGCCCTTCCCGGACTGCACCGCGACCACCGGGGTCCGCTCGGTGACCGTGACCACGAGGGTGTGCGGTGGTTCCTCCTCGGTCACGTAGCGCTCGATGAGCGGGAAGCCGGCGATCCGCTCCTGCACCTCGTCCAGGTCGATCCGGGCCAGGGGTGTGCCGATCTGCCCGGACAGCGCGGCCCGGACCTCGGCGGCGTCGACGCGGTCGGTGCCCTTCACCTCGATGGTCCGGAGGGCCATGAGCGGCGAGTACACGGCGACGAGCACGGACGCGACGAGGACGACGACGACACCGCCCGCCGCGAGCCACGCCGCACGTCGGTGCCGGCTCCGCCGCGTGAAGCGCCGGACCTCGGCCCGCTCGAGCAGCCGACGGCGCTTGCGGGCGACGCGGGCCTCCCGTGCGGTCTCCGCCGCACGGACGCGCGCGCCGATCGGGGTCGTCGAGGGGACGTGCGGCGCGACGTCCGGCGCGCCGGGGCCGTCGTGTCCGAGGTGACGGTCGTCGTCGGTCCCGCCGAGCGCGGCCGACCTGCTGGCCCGGTCCGTGCCGCTGTCCGGGGTCGTGCCGCTGTCCGGGGTCGTGCCGATGTCCGGGGTCGTGCCGGCGGACGAGGCCCGGTCGGCGTCCGTCGCCACCCGGACGCGCGGACGGGAGGCCCGACCCGGTCGGGTGGTGCCCGTGTCGACCGGCCCGGTCGACCGCTCGTCCTCGGTGAGGTCCACCTCCGGCAGGTCCGGCAGGCCGGTCACGCGTCCGGCGGTGCCGTCCGCGTCGCGACCCACACCACGTTCGGCGCGCTCGTCCGCAGCCGGCGTGCGGGACGCGCGTCGGGCCTCCCGGGCGCCGTCCAACGCGGCTCGGAGACCCGCTGTCCGGGACGGACGCCGGGCTTCCCGCGCGCCGTCGGCAGGAGCGGCGGACCCGGCGTGGCGGTCGTCGAGCCCGGCGTGCTCGTCGAAGCCCTCGGGTCGCTTCACCGGCCCGCGGCCCCGGGTCCGGTCTGCAGTGCGGTGAGCACCTGCGGGATGATGCGGTAGACGTCCCCGCAGCTCAGGGTCATCACGATGTCGCCGTCCCGTGCCACGGCGGCCGCCCGTGCCGACGCCTCGGCCCAGTCCGGCAGGTAGTCCACACGGCTCTGGTCCGCGAAGCGCTCCTGCACCAGCGCGCCCGTGACACCGGGCTCCGGGTCCTCGCGGGCGCCGTACACGTCGAGGACGACGGTGTGGTCGGCGAGCTCCTCGTACACGCTGGCGAACTCCCCGGCCATCATCCGGGTGCGCGAGTACAGGTGCGGCTGGTGGATCGCGATGATCCGACCGTCGCCCACGACGTCGCGCGCGGCGCGGAGCGCCGCGGCGACCTCGGTCGGGTGGTGCGCGTAGTCGTCGTACACGGACACGCCGCGCTCGACGCCGTGCAGCTCGAAGCGACGCTCGGTGCCGCCGAACGCCTCGATGCCGCGCACCGCGTCCGCCGGGTCGACGCCGAGGCCGACGAGCACGGCGAACGCGCCGACCGCGTTCACCGCGTTGTGGCGACCGGGGACCCGGAGTGCCAGGTGGTACGAGGCGCCGCCCCAGCGGAGGTCCACGCCGACACCGGCACCCTCGTCGACGCGCTCGATCCGGACGTCGGCGTCCTCAGCCTCCCCGAAGGTGACGATCTCGGGAGCGTCCTCGCGCTCCCGGAGGCCCGCCGTGACCCGCACCGCTCCGGCGTCGTCGCTCGACACGACGACCCGCTCCCGCGCCTTCGCCGCGAACTCGACGAACGCGTCGATGAAGGCCTGCTCGCTGCCGTAGTGGTCCAGGTGGTCGGGGTCGACGTTCGTGATGAGCGCGACGGCGACGTCGTAGAGCAGGAAGGAGCCGTCGGACTCGTCCGCCTCGACGACGAACAGGTCGCTGCTGCCCGGCGCCGAACTCGTGCCGAGGGACTGGATCACACCGCCGTTCACGAAGCTCGGGTCGAGCCCGAGTTCGACGAGCGCCGTCACGACCATGCCCGTCGAGGTCGTCTTGCCGTGCGCGCCGGCGACCGCCACGAGGCGGTGCGAGGAGATCAGGGCGGCGAGGGCCTGCGAGCGGTGCAGGACCGGGAGCCCGCGGCGCTTCGCCTCGAGCAGTTCCGGGTTGTCCGGCCACAGCGCGCTCGTGACGACCACGGTGTCGGCGTCGCCCAGGTTGGCGGCGTCGTGCCCGATCCGGACGTCCGCGCCGAGTTCGCGCATCCGGCCCGTCGTCGCGGTCTCGCGGGAGTCGCTCCCCGAGACCCGGTGGCCCGCGGCCAGGAACATCCGGGCGATGCCGCTCATGCCGGACCCGCCGATGCCGACGAAGTGCACCGTGCCGAGGTCGTCCGGGATCGGCTGGGTGAGGTCCGGCTTGATGGTCATGGTTCCTCCGTGGTGCTGGTGGTGCTGGTGCCGGTCGGTCGGCCGGTGCTGCTCCCGCGACGTCCGGCCGCGGCGGCGAGCACGAGTCCCGTCATGCGGTCCGCGCCGTCGCGGTGTCCGACGCTGCCGGCGCGGACGGCCATGTCGGCGATGCCGGCACGGTCCTCCAGGACGGTCAGGAGCTGCAACGTCACCCAGTCGGGCGTGAATTCCGCGTCGTCGACCAGCAGCGCTCCCCCGGCGGCGACGACGTCCCGCGCGTTGTGCCGCTGCTCGCCGTTGCCGACCGGGTACGGCACGAGCACGCTCGGCAGGCCGACCGCCGTCAGCTCGCAGACCATGCCGGCACCGGAGCGCGAGACCACGAAGTCGGCCGCGGCGTACGCCAGGTCCATCCGGTCGCAGTACGGCAGCACGTGGTAGCCGTCCAGGTCGCTCGGCCCGATGTCGGACGCCGCGCCCACCACGTGCAGGATCTGCCAGCCGGCGCCGAGGATCGTCGCCGCGGCCCGGTGCACCGTGCGGTTGATGCTCCGGGCACCCGAGGACCCGCCGGTGACGAGCAGCACGGGACGGTCCGGGTCGAGTCCGAACTCCGCGAACCCGGCGGCACGCTCGGCACGACGGTCCAGACGCTCGATCTCCCGGCGCAGGGGCATGCCGACGACCTGCGAGTGTGGCAGCCGGGTGTTCGAGAACGTCACGCCGACGTGCGTGGTCAGCACCGCCGCCATCCGGTTCGCGAGCCCGGGCTTGGCGTTCTGCTCGTGCACGACGACGGGCGTCCCGGTGCGCTTCGCCGCCACGTACGCCGGGGCGGCCGCGTACCCGCCGACACCGAGGACCACGGCGATCTCGCGCTCGCGGATGATGCGCTCGGTCCGGCGGACGGCGGACCAGAACGCGCCCGGGAACCGGAGTGCGGCGGCGTTCGGCTTCCGCGGGAAGGGCAGCCGCGGGATCGTGACGAGCTCGTACCCGCGCATCGGCACGAGCCGGGACTCCAGGCCCTCGGCGGTGCCGAGCACCAGGACCTCGTCCTCCGGCGACCGCTGGGTCAGCCGGTCGGCCACCGCGAGCAGCGGGTTGACGTGGCCGGCGGTCCCGCCGCCGGCGAAGAGGAAGCGGCTCACCGCAGGGCTCCGTTCTGCGTCCCGGGTGCCGGGGCGGTGGTGCGTCCGGGCGCACCGCTCCGACCGGGACCGCCCGACCCGGTGCGGGCCGGCAGGTCACGGGCGAAGGACAGCACGACGCCGATCGCGACGAGGGTCATGATGAGGGCCGATCCACCGGCCGAGATGAGCGGGAGCGGGACGCCGAGCACCGGGAGCAGCCCCAGGACGACGGCGATGTTCACGAGCGCCTGCCCGATCACCCACGCCAGCACACCACCGGTGACGGTCCGCACGAACGGGTCCGGCGAGAGCCGGATGACCCGGATCATGCCGATCGCGAGCACCACGAACAGCGCGAGGACGACGACGGCGCCGATCAGGCCGAGCTCCTCGCCGACGATCGCGAAGATGTAGTCGTTGTCCGCCTCGGGCAGCCACGACCACTTCAGCTTCGAGTTGCCGAGTCCCACGCCGAACACCCCGCCGGACGCCAGCGCCCACATGCCGTGCACGGGCTGCCAGCACAGGTCCTGGGCCTGGTTCGAGTCGGTGCAGCCGGACAGCCACGCACTGATACGCGTCTGGCGTGAGCTCGAGGCCATCGTGACGACCGGCAGCATCACCGCGATCGCGACGACGCCGACCGCGAGGTGTCGCAGTCGCACCCCACCGACGAAGAGACTGCCGAAGACCAGGATCATCATGATCATCGCGGTCCCCTGGTCCCCGCCGAGGAGCACCAGGCCGATGGACACCGCGGTCGCGAGCCCGACCGGGATGAAGACCTCGCGCCAGTCGTGCAGCTTCTCGCGCTTCCGGAAGAGCACGGCGCCGATGCCGAGCACGAGCGCGAGCTTGAGGAGTTCGGACGGCTGCGCGGTGAACGCACCGAGGCCGATCCAGTTCCGGTTGCCCTGGATGTCGATGCCCATCGGGGTGAACACGAGGAGCTGCAGGACGAGCCCGGCACCGAGGATGCGCATCGCCCACCGCCGCCAGAACTCGCCGGGGAACCGGCTCACGACGAGCATGAGCGGGACGCCGATGAGCGCGTACAGGCCCTGCTTCGCGAAGGCGCCGAAGAAGCCGTGCTTGTAGCGGTACTCCTCGACGCTCGACGACGACAGCACCATCACCACGCCGAAGACGACGAGGAAGAGCGTGACGCCGAGGATCGTGTAGAACGTCGTGGACTCGGCCACGAACACGTTCTTCACCGCGACGACGGCCCCGTTCGACCGGCGACGCGCACCGTCCACCCCGGCACCCACGCGCGCGGAGGCGGCCGCGCCCGCCGCGCCGGCGCGTGCTCGGGCGCTACGGCCGTTCGTCGGAAGATCCGTCGGTGTCGCCATCGGCGTCGCCTCCCAGGTGCTCGTGGACCGCAGCCGCGAAACGCTCGCCCCGGTCTGCGTAGGAACCGAACTGGTCGAACGACGCCGCCGCCGGGGCGAGGAGGACCGTGTCGCCCGGTCGCGCGACCGAAGCGGCATGCCGGACCGCCTCGGGCATGACCTGCTCAGTGTCCGTCGCTTCCACCTGCAGCACCGGGACCGTGGGCGCGTGTCGTGCGAATGCCTCGAGCACCGGAGCCCGGTCGGTCCCGATGACGACGACGGCGCGCACCCCGGGGCCGAACCGCTCGACGAGCCCGTCGATGTCCACGCCCTTGAACAGGCCGCCCACGATCCACACGACCGGGTCGAAGGCGGACAGGGACGCCGTCGCCGCGTGCGGGTTCGTCGCCTTCGAGTCGTCGACCCAGGCGATGCCGTCCGCGGTCGCGACCGACTCGGTGCGGTGGTGGTCGGCGCGGAAGGCCTGCACGGCGGCACGGACGGCACTCGGCTGCACGGCCGCGGCACGCGCCAGGGCGGCCGCCGCGAGCACGTTCGCGGTCATGTGCGGGCTGTCCAGGCCGGCGAGCTCCAGGTCCGCGACGGTCGCGAGCTCGAGCGCGCTGTTGCGGCGGTCCTCGGTGAAGGCGCGGTCGCAGAGCACGTCGTCCACGACGCCGACGTCCCCGGGCGCGGGGACGCCGAGCGAGAACCCGACGGCGCGGCACCCCTCGACCACGTCGGCCTCCTCGACCATGTGCCGGGTGACCTCGTCCGCCGTGTTGTACACGCACGCCATCACGGTGCGCTCGTAGACCTTGGCCTTCGCGGCCCGGTAGGCCTCCGCCGACCCGTGCCACTCCAGGTGGTCGTCGGCGATGTTCAGGCACGCCGACGCGAGCGGGACCACGGCACCGGGCCCGGTGGTCGGCATGTAGTGGAGCTGGTGGCTGGAGAGCTCGACGACGAGCACGTCGAAGCCCTCCGGGTCCCGCACGACGTCGAGCACCGGCACCCCGATGTTCCCGCAGGCGACGGCACGGAGTCCCCCGGCGGCGTACATCGCCGTCGCGAGCTGCGTCGTCGTGGTCTTGCCGTTCGTGCCGGTGATCGTCACCCAGGGCGCGGCGACCGGCCCCGTCACGACCTTGTCGCGCACGCGCCAGGCGAGCTCGATGTCGCCCCACACGGTGCTGTTCGCCACAGCCCAGGCGACGGTGGGGTTGTGCGGCGGAAGCCCGGGCGACACGACGACCAGGTCCGGGGCGTGCTCGACGAGCGCCGCGGGCACGGTGTCGAGCGGCGTCTGCACGAACCGCGCCCCGATGACGTCGAGCAGCTCGACGCTGTCGGCGGGAGCGTCGGTCGAGTAGACGACGACCTCGCTGCCGAGCTCCGCGAGCGTGTCGGCGACCGAGAACCCCGTCGAGCCGAGGCCGAGCACCGCCACCCGCAGGCCCTTCCAGCCTCCGGCATACCAGCTGTCGAGACCGTTCAGGCGTTCGCTCATTGGACTCGTGCGATCCATTCCAGGTAGAACAGTCCGACCCCGGCCGCGACGCAGAGCCCCGCGATGATCCAGAACCGGACGACGACGGTCACCTCGGCCCAGCCCTTGAGCTCGAAGTGGTGGTGCAGGGGGCTCATCCGGAAGATGCGCTTGCCGTGCGTGATCTTGAAGTACGCGCGCTGCAGGATGACGGACCCGGTGACGATGAAGAACAGGCCGCCGATGAGGATGAGCAGGAGCTCGGTGCGGCTGAGGATCGCGAGCCCGGCGAGGGCACCGCCGAGGCCGAGCGACCCGGTGTCACCGAGGAAGATCTGCGCCGGCGAGGTGTTGTACCAGAGGAAGCCGATGAGGCCACCGCAGACCGCCGCCGCGACGACGGCGAGGTCGAGCGGGTCCGTCACCGTGTAGCAGGCGTGCCGGGTGCTCTCGTCGATCCGGGCACCGCCGCAGATCTGGTTCGACTGCCAGAAGCCGATGATGACGTACGAGCCGATGGCGAGGATGCTCGACCCGGTCGCGAGCCCGTCGAGCCCGTCCGCGACGTTGACGCCGTTCGAGGTCGAGACCGTGAGCAGCACGATCCAGGCCAGGAACAGGACGGTGCCGATGACCGTGCCGAGCGCCATGAAGTCGAGCCACGGGACGTCGCGGATCGCGGAGATCATCGTCGACGCCGGGGGCTTCCCGTTGCCGGTCGGGACCACGAGGGCGATCGTCGCGAAGACGACCCCGACGATGACCTGGCCGAGGACCTTGGCCCAGCCGCCGAGCCCCAGGCTGCGCTGTCGGCGCACCTTGAGGAAGTCGTCGACGAAGCCGACCACGCCGAGCCCGACCATGAGGAACAGCACGAGCAGCCCGGACAGCGTCACCGGGTCGCGCCCGGCGAGGTGCCCGATGAAGTACCCGATCACGGCCCCCAGGATGAGGACGATGCCGCCCATGGTCGCGGTGCCGCGCTTGGTGTGGTGCGACTGCGGACCGTCGTCACGGATGAACTGCCCCCACCCGAGCCGGTGGAACAGCTTGATGAACAGCGGCGTGAGCAGCAGTGTGAACACCAGCGACACGGCGCCGGCGACGAGGAGCGCGATCATTCGGGGACACCTCCGAGGCGGTCGCCGACGAACCGCAGCCCGGCCGACTTCGAGGACTTGACCAGGACGACGTCACCCGGACGCACGATCTCCTGGAGGGCACGGACGGCGTCGTCGACGTCCTCGATGAACACGGACTCGCCGTCCCACGACCCCTCGAGGGTGGCGGCCTGGTGCAGGGCCATCGCGCCGCGGCCGACGACCACGAGCTGTCCGATGCCGAGCCGCACCACGAGACGACCGATCCGGTCGTGCTCCTCGACGGAGTACTCGCCGAGTTCGGCCATCTCGCCGAGGACGGCGACGGTGCGCTCCCCCGGACGGGCGACCTGCGCGAGCGTGCGGAGCGCGGCCGCCGTGGAGTCGGGCGACGCGTTGTAGGCGTCGTTGATCACGGTGACGCCGTCCGGCCCCTGCAGGAGCTCCATGCGCCACCGCTCGGCGCGCGTCATCGACGCGAGCGCGGCGGCGCCCTCGGCCAGCGGCACGCCCCACAGGTGCGCGACGGACAGCGCCGCGGCGGCGTTCATGGCGTGGTGCTCGCCGAGGATGGCGAGACGGACGTCGACGGTCTCAGGTGCCCCGGACGGGCCTCCCGGCACGGCGTCCGCCGACTCGACGGGAGGCGCGGTGAGCGTGAACCGGGTGCCGTCGCGGTCCGTCGTGACACCACCGATGCGGTAGTCGGCACCGGCGGAGGTGCCGAAGCCGACGACGCGGGCGGCGGTGCGCCCGCGCATCCGTGCGACGCGGTCGTCGTCGACGTTGAGGAGGGCCGTGGCCGTGGCCGGCAGGTCGGTGACCATCTCCGACTTGGCGCGCTCGGTCGCCTCGATCCCGCCGAACTCGCCGGCGTGCGCGAGGCCGACCTTGAGGACGACACCGACGTCCGGCTCCGCGATGCGGACGAGCTTCGCGATGTGGCCGATGCCGCTCGCGCCCATCTCCACCACGAGGAACCGGGTGTCGGCGGTGACCCGGAGCATCGAGACCGGTGCGCCGACGTGGTTGTTGAACGAGCCCTCGGGCGCGACCGTCTCGCCGACGCGGGACAGGATCGTGCGGAGCATGTTCTTCGTGCTCGTCTTGCCGTTCGAGCCCGTGATGCCGACGACGCGCAGGGCACCGGCGGCACGGACGCGGGCGACGACCTCGTGGGCGAGGGCCGCCAGGGCGGCGTAGCCGTCGGCGACGACGATCTGCGCGGTCGGGGCGTCGTCCGGCAGGTCGACGGCGCGTTCGGTGACGACGAGCGCTGCGCCGGCGTCGGCGGCGGCCGGGACGAAGCGGTGCCCGTCGGTCTCCTCGCCGAGCAGGGCGAAGAAGACGCTGCCGGACGCGACCAGACGCGAGTCCGTCTCGACGGAACCGGTGACGGTCGTGTCGGCGGCACCGCGGACGAGCTCGCCGTCGACCGCTGCGGCGATCTCGGCGAGGGTCAGCGCGATCATCGAGCGTCCTCCGTCGGGCCGGCGTTCGGTTCCCAACCGGCTTCGCGGAGCGCGGCGCGGGCCTCGTCACGGGCCGAGTACGGCGTGCGGACGCCCTGGATGTCCCGGTAGTCCTGGTGCCCGGGGCCGGCCCAGAGGATCGAGTCGCCCTCCCCGACGAGCGCGACCGCGGCACGGATCGCCGCCTCGGGCGGGCTGACCTCGTGGATCTCGTGGTCCGGGTAGGCGGCACGGGCGGCGTCCACCAGGGTCTTCCGGATCGAGGCGGCGTCCTCGAAGCGCGGGTGGTGGTCGGTGACGACGAGGACGTCGGAGCCCTCCGCCGCGACGCGGGCCATGTCGGCGCGCTTCGTGGTGTCGCGGTCCCCGTCGGCGCCGAAGAGCATGACGACCTTGCCGGGGGTGAACTGCCGGACCGCCGCCAGGGTGTTGAGGAACGCGTCCGGGCTGTGCCCGAAGTCGACGTAGACGCTCGGACCGGTGTCGCCCGAGACGCGCTCGGTCCGGCCGGGCAGGTAGCACTCGATGGCGCTCACCACGGTGACGTCGGTCTCGTCCGGGTAGCGGCGGTGGTTCGTCTCGAGCGCCTGCGCGATCGCACCGAGCTCGAACCCGCCCTCCACGAGCATGACGATCGCCAGTGCGGCGTTCGCGGCCATGTGCCAGCCGATGAGCGGCACGCGGGTGGTGAGCTCGCGGCCCTCCGGTCCGGTCAGGCGGAACTCGGTGTAGGCCGCGTGCGCCTCGACGATGTCGACGTGCCACTCGGCCTCGACGTCCGGGTGCACCGTGATGGTCGTCACGGGGATGCGGGAGTCCTGCACGACCCGGTGGCCCCAGTCGGTGTCGAGTGAGACGACACCGCGGCGGCCGTGCTCCGGCTGGAACAGCGGCAGCTTCGCCTGGAAGTACTCCTCCATGTCGGCGTAGTCGTCGAGGTGGTCGTGGCTGAGGTTCGTGAAGGCGACGACGTCGAACACGATGCCGTCGACCCGGTGCCGGCTGAGGGCCTGGGCACTGACCTCGACGGCCACCGCGCGCACCTCGCTCTCCCGCATCCGGGCGAGGAGCGCGTGCATCTCGCTGGCCTCCGGGGTGGTGAGCCGGCTCGTCACGCTGAGCGACCCGATGTGGCGCTCGGCGGTGGAGCTCAGCCCGGTGACCAGACCGAGCTGCTTGAGGACGCCTTCGAGGATGTACGACGTGCTCGTCTTGCCGTTCGTCCCGGTGACGGCGAAGAGCTGCGGCAACTCGGCCTCGTCGGGGTTCGTGCGGTAGACCCACGCCGACACGTCGCCGAGCGCGGCCCGGGGGTCCTCGACCTCGAGCACCGGCAGCCCGGAGGCCTCGGCGATCGCGACACCGGCGGCGTCGGTGAGCACGGCGACGGCACCACGCTCGGCGGCGTCCGTGGCGAACTCGGCACCGTGGCGGTTCGCCCCGTGCACGCCGACGAACAGGTCACCGGGCTGCACCTCGGCGGCGCTCAGGGTGACGCCGGTCGTCTCGACGCCGTCGAGCGATCCGACGACGCGGAGCCCGAAGGCGTTCGCGAGTTCGGCGACCGGCCGCGGGGTCGGGTGTTCGGGCCGGAGGACCGGGGGGATCCGTGCTGACAAGTGCTCCTTCTTCCTCACCACGTGGACAGTGCGGCTACCAGGTGGACGGGTAGGTCCGCGCCTCTGTCGTGGAGGGGGCGACTCGGTACTTCTCGAGCACCTGGGACATGAGTGTGCGGAACGCCGGAGCCGCTCCGCTCGACCACTTGGTGGTCTGCGGCTTCGTGAACGTCACCGTGACAACATACTGGGGGTCCTCGGCGGGTGCCATTCCGGCCACCGAGATCACGCGCTCCGCGCCGTAGCCCTTCGCGCCGTCCGCGACCTCGGCCGTGCCGGTCTTCGCGGCGATGTTGTAGCCGGAGATCGGCTTCATGCCGACGAGTGTGCCGCCGGTGACGACGCTCTGCAGCATGTCGACCGTCTGCGACGCCGCCTGCTCGGAGACGACCCGCTTCTCCTGCACGTCGGGCGCGTCGATCGTCCTGCCGTCCGCGGTCTCGCAGCCCTTCACCATGTGGAGCGGGATCCGGACGCCGTCGTTGGCGAGGGTCTGGTAGACGCTCGACACCTGCATGGCGGTCGTGACGATGCCCTGTCCGAACATGGAGTTGATGTCGGTCTGCTGGTCCCACTGCGGGCTCGCGCCGTAGTCCATCGTCGGCTGGCCCGGGTAGTCGATGGCGGGCTCGGGCTCGAAGAGGCCGAAGTCGCGCATGACGTCGTACCGCTGCTGGGTCGACAGCTTCGCGCCGAGGTCGGTGATCCCGACGTTCGAGGAGTCGCGGAGGATGCCGGTGAGCGTCAGGTTCTCGGTCGGGTGGAACTCGGAGTCGTGGATGGTGCCACCCCACGGGAACGTCCTGGAGTACGGCACCACGGCCTGCGTCGTCGGGGTCGCGAGCCCCTTGTCGATGAGCGCGGCGGCGATCGCGGCCTTGATCGTGGAGCCGGGCTCGTAGGCCGCGGTGAGGGCGCGCGAGCCGTACGCACCGGGGTCGGTCGTCGCGTCGACGTCGTTCGGGTCGACCGTCGGGTAGTCCGCGACGGCGAGCACCTCGCCCGTCTTCGCGTTGACGACGGTGGCGGTCGCCGACTCCGCCTTGAGCTGCTGCGCGGCGTCGGCGATGTCCTGTGACGCCATGTACTGCAGGTCGCTGTCGATGGTGGTGACGAGCGTGCCGCCGTCCTTGGCCCGCTTCTTCGTCACGGTGCTGCCCGGGAGCTGCACCCCGTCCTCGCCGCGCTCGTACGTCTCGGAGCCGTTCGTGCCGGCGAGGCACTTCTGGTACGCGAGCTCGAGGCCGGCCTGGGCGCCGTCCGTCCCCATGAAGCCGGTGATGTTGCCCGTCGCCGCGGCGGTCGGGTACGTGCGCGAAGCCTGCTGCTCCTTGTACACCCAGGGGATGCCGAGCGCGGTGACCGCCTCGTAGTGCTTCACGTCGATGCCCTTGACCAGGTAGGCGAAGTCCGACTTCGGGTCGGCCGCGATGGCCGCCTGCATCTCGGCGACGTCGCCGCCCGACGCCTGCGCGACGGCGGCGAGTGCCTGCTCGACGGTGACGTCCTTGACGCGGCTGCCGCCGAGCTTCCCCTCGAACCCCTTGACCAACCGGGGCGAGGTCGTGATGTTGTACCGGACGACGCTCTCGGCGAGTGCGGTGCCGTCACGGTCGACGATCGAGCCCCGCGTGCCGTACAGGGTCACGGGGATGCTGCGCTTCGACTCGGCGGCCTTCGTGAGTTCCGCGGCCTGCACGACCTGGATGTCGACGAGGCGGACCACGAACACCGCCACGAGCGCGATGACGGCGAGCATCACGACGCTGTAGCGGAGGCGGCGGGAGCGGAGGGTCTTCGTCACGAGCGGCCTTTCCGGGATGGAGCTGCGCCCCGGGTCACCGGGTCGTGGGTGCCTGGAGCTGGTTCGGGTCGGACTCTACGGAGGACCCCGCGGAACCCTCGTCCGACGCGCTGGCCGCGCCGGTGTTCCCAGCGTCGGCGGCCGGTGCCGGAGCTGCGGGGGCCGGAGCGGCGGCGGCCGGAGCGGCAGGCGCCGGAGCGGCAGGGGCCTGGCTGCTGGCCGCCGGTGCCGTGTCCGAGGCGCCGGTCTCCTTGCTCGTGGCGGTGTCCCCGGCCTGGGCTGCGAGGGGGACGTCACCGAGCAGGGCGTTCGGGACCTGGTTCGCGGTGTTCCCCGTCGCTTCTTCCGGGGTCGCGGGCTTCGGCGTGCCGTACACCGTCCCCGTCTTCGGGTCGAGGTAGACCGGCGTCGAGTTCGCGATCATCCCGAGGGCCTGCGCGTTCCGGGCCAGGTTCTGCGGCGACTCGAGCACCTTGAGGTCCTCGGACAGGGACGCCTGGGTCCGCGTGAGCCCGGTCTGCTCGCTCTTCAGGGAGCTGAGCGTGTAGGCGCCCTGGCTGAGCGCCATGCTGATCCCGAGCTGCGCGAGGAGCAGGACGCCGAGCGCCGCGATGGCCACCACGGCGTAGGCCACCCGGGGGCGGGCACGCCGCTGTGCCTTCGTCGGGGCGACCTCGACGAGCTCCGGGCGGCGGTCGCGGTCCGGGCGCGGGGCACGCGACGGGGCGACGACAGGGTCGACGAGTGCGAGGTTCGTGCTCATGTCACTTCCGGATCCGCTCGGCCGCGCGCAGGCGCACGGGGGTGGCTCGGGGGTTGGCGGCGCGTTCCGCCTCGTCGGCCTGTTCCGCGCCCTTGACGACGAGGGTGAAGGTCGGCGCGTGCTCGGGGAGCTCCACCGGCAGGTCGGCCGGTGCGCTCGAGGTCGTGCGCTCGACGAGGGCCCGCTTCACGATGCGGTCCTCGAGGGACTGGTAGGACTCGACGACCAGGCGGCCGCCGACCCGGATGCGGTCGAGCGCGGCGGGGATCGCGCGCTCGAGGACGCTCAGTTCGGTGTTGACCTCGATCCGCAGCGCCTGGAAGACGCGCTTGGCCGGGTGCCCCTGGCGCTGGATCGCGACGGGGGTGGCGTCGTGGAGCACCTGCACGAGGTCGCCGGACATCGTGAAGGGCGTGGTCGCCCGGCGTTCGACGATCGCCTTGGCGTAGCGGCCGGCGAGCTTCTCCTCGCCGTAGCGCTGGAAGATCCGTCGGAGTTCGCGCTCGTCGTACTCGGCGAGGACCTCGGCCGCGGTGATGCCCTGCGTCCGGTCCATCCGCATGTCGAGCGGCGCGTCCTGGCTGTAGGCGAAGCCACGCTCGGCCCGGTCGAGCTGGAGTGACGAGACGCCGAGGTCGAACAGGACCCCGTCGACCTCCGCGATGCCGAGCCCGTCGAGGGCGGCCGGGAGTTCGTCGTACACGGTGTGCACCAGGTGCACACGGTCGCCGAAGCGAGCCAACCGCTCCCCCGCGATGCCGAGTGCGTCGGTGTCGCGGTCGAGGCCGACCAGGGTCAGATCGGGGAACCGCTCGAGGAGGCCCGCCGAGTGTCCGCCCATGCCGAGCGTGGCGTCGACGACGACCTTGCCCGGACCCTCGAGGGTCGGGGTGAAGAGGTCGACGATGCGCTCGAGCATGACGGGGGTGTGCGGGAACCGTTCGGGTGTGCTCATCTGCGCCCCTGCCCTCCTGGGCCGCGGGTCCGGATCCCCATCCATGCGACCTGACACCGGGGAAGGTGTGTCAGGGCTTCACGGCTGGGAGTCCCGATCCACGGATCAGAAGATGCCCGGGATCACCTCCTCGTCGTTCTCGGCGAATGCCTCTTCGGCCTCGGCGTAGTAGGCCTCCCATGCGCTGGTCGACCAGATCTCGGCACGGTCACCGCTGCCGATGACCGTCAGGTCCCGCTCGAGCCCCGCGTACTCGCGGAGGTTCTGCGGGATCGTGACGCGGTTCTGCTTGTCGGGCTGCTCCGCGCTCGCTCCGGAGAGGAACAGGCGCATGTAGTCACGGGTGCGCTTCGACGTCATCGGTGCCTGGCGGATCCGTTCGTGGAGTTCCTCGAAGGTCCTGGCACTGAAGACGACCACGCACCGCTCCTGGCCGCGGGTCATGACGAGTCCCCCGGACAGTTCGTCCCGGAACTTGGCGGGGAGGATCACGCGACCCTTCTCGTCGAGCTTCGGGGCATGGGTACCGAGCAGCACGTCGGGGCCTCCCCTCAGCTCCACTCGTCGTCGTCATCCCCCACGGTACTCCACTTCCCTCCACTCCGCTGTGCAAACGCCCCACTCGGGTGTCCCGGCACCCCTACTGGGGGTCTCCAGCGTGCGCCGACCACGCCCGCGACCCCGGATCTGCGCGGATCGTGGCGTGACGGCCGCCGGTGGAGCGGAGTGGAGGGGAATCCGCGGGCCGAGGGCGCCGAGACCGCCCGGAGGGCACAGAAAAACGGGGCCGGCCTCGGAAGGCCGACCCCGTGGAGGGATGTGGAGGAGCTAGTCCTGCTGGTTGCGCTTGTCCCAGCGCTCGTTCATCCGGTCGATGAAGGAGCCGCCGGATGAACCCCGTGCGGGACGGGTCCCACCGCGGGCTCCTGGTCCGGACGACGCGGTCCGGGTGGGGCGAGCGGTCGGGGTACGACCACCGGGGCGCAGGGCGAAGAGGACCCCGCCGAGCATGACGACGAAGCCCAGCACGCCGATCAGGGGCTGCTTGATGACCAGGCCCAGCACGATCACCCCGACGCCGACGAGGCCGATCAGGACGCCGATCGTGATCGCGGTGTACGTCGGACGGCCCTGGCGGCGACTGACGCGCGCCACGAAGTCGGAGTCGTTCTGGTAGAGGCTCCGCTCCATCTCTTCGAGGAGTCGTTGCTCTTGCTCCGAGAGCGGCATCTTGGTTCCCTCTTGTTCCTGGGATCGACGCGGTGGAAGGGGTGGATCGATCTTACGACCGGGCCACCCACTAAGGTAAGGACCGTGGCTGAGAGTACGCGATTAGTGGACCTCGTCTCGGCGCGGATCGATCGGGCTCTCGACGAGCAGCGCGACCGCCTCGCGGCGATCAGTCCGGACCTGCTCCCCTTCGACACGTTCGCGCGTGACCTGCTCGGCGGCGGCAAGCGCTTCCGCGCCCTGTTCTGCTACTGGGGCTGGCAGTCCGTCGCCGGACGCTCCGGCTCGTTCGACCCACTGTCCGAGGGGTCCCGCCAGACGACCGCCGAGGCCGTCGTCACCGCCGCCGCCGCGCTCGAGGTCTTCCACGCCGCGGCCCTCGTGCACGACGACATCATGGACCGGTCGGACACCCGTCGCGGGCGTCCCGCCGCCCACCGCCGGTACGAGTCGCTCCACGCCGAGTCCGGCTGGGTCGGAGACCGCGCGCTCTACGGCACGAACGCGGCCCTGCTGCTCGGGGACCTGCTGCTCTCGCTGAGCGACGCCGTGTTCGACGAGGCCCTCGCCCTCCTCGACCCCGTCCGGGCGCGCATCGTGCGGCAGGAGTTCCACGCGATGCGGCTCGAGGTCACCGCCGGGCAGTACCTCGACATCCACGAGGAGACCGCCTGGCCGACCGTGGACGACGCCGAACAGCTCGTCCGCGCGCAGCGGGTGATCGTCTTCAAGTCCGCCAAGTACTCGGTGGAGGCACCGCTGCTCATCGGAGCGCTCATCGCCGGCGCGAGTGCGAACCAGCTCGACGGCCTGCGGTCCTTCGGTCTCCCCCTCGGCGTGGCCTACCAGCTGCGCGACGACATGCTCGGGGTCTTCGGCGACCCCGAGGTGACCGGCAAGCCCGCCGGCGGCGACCTCCGCGAGGGCAAGCGCACCGTCCTCGTCGCCACCGCCCGCAAGGCCCTGCCGGTCGGTGCACGGCAGCTGCTCGACGAGCTCCTCGGTGACCCGGACCTCGACGACGACCAGGTGCAGATGCTCCGCGCGACGCTCACCGAGTCCGGTGCGGTCAGCGCGGTCGAACGCTCGATCGACCGGCACGTCCAGCGTGCCAAGGCCGCCCTCGACGCCGCACCGCTCACTCCCTCGGCGCGCGACCAGCTCGCGGCCCTCGCCGACACCGTCAGCAACCGCTCCGCCTGACCGGGCGCGCGCGGCACCGCAGACGGACGGGAGGCCCGGGTACCAGCTGGTACCCGGGCCTCCCGTCCGTCTGGCGGTCGCGTCTAGAGCAGTGCCTGGGCCGCGCGGCGCACTTCCGCCTTGCGGTTGGCGCGCAGGGCGGCGACGGGCGTCGTCCCCATCGCGTCGTCGTGCGTCAGCATCCAGCGCACGGCCTCGTCGTCGGTGAGCCCGTTGTCGCCGAGGACGATGAGGGTGCCGCGCAACGCGGGCAGCGGCTCGGTGCCGTCGAGGAACTCGACGGGGACGCGGAGCACGCCGTCGACGCGGGCGGGGAGCAGCGTGCGCTCCTCGAACAGACGGTGGACACGGCCGGGGCTCACCCCCAGCAGGTCGACCAGGTCGGGCACGGTCAACCAGCGTTCGGACAGGGCGTCGTCTCCGGGAAGGGCACTCACGGGGACCATCGTGCCAGAGCCGGGCGGGCTCGCGCAGCACACCACGGCGGTGAACAGCGTCGTGTCGGGCGGCCGATCCCCCGCTGAGTCACAGCAGTCACACCCGCATCACCCGACTCTCTGGTTGACTTGGGACCACCGGCGTGTCAGCGTGTGGTCACCTGTGCGTGACGTGCGCGCACGGCCGCCAGAGCCACCCCGTGCCGACGACGTGCGGAGACAGGAGAACGACCGTGGACAGGGACACGACCGCAGACGAGGCAGCGCGCCGCATCCGCTCCGCCCGCTTCGCCACCATGCCGATCGTCCTGGCCGGCACGATCGCCGTGACCGCCGGGCTGACCGGACCGATCGCGCACGCCGAGCAGCGCCACGACGACGACACCGGGAAGCGTCACGTCGACGCGGACCGGGACGTCCACGTGGACCGGGACCTCGGGTCACGCCCGGTGTTCGCCACGGCCGTGGCGCGCCCCGCGACGCCGGTCGCCACCACCGTCGCCGCGACGCGCACCGCCGCGCCGACGACGTACACGGTGCAGCAGGGCGACACCGTCTCCGGCATCGCGGCCCGGTACGGCCTCTCCGCGCAGGAGATCCTCGTCCGCAACGGCCTCGGTTGGAACACGATCATCCACGCCGGGCAGACGCTCCGCCTCGCATCGACCCCGGTCGGCGCCGCGCAGTCCGCGGCGTCCGGCACCGCGAGCTACCACGTCAAGCAGGGCGACACCGTCTCGGGGATCGCCGCCAAGGTCGGCGTCTCGACCGCCGCGCTCCTCACCGCGAACGAGCTGTCCCAGCGCAGCGTCATCTACCCGGGCCAGACCCTCCGCGTCCCCGCCGGCACCGCGAGCGCGACGAAGACCGCGACCACCGCCGGGCCCGTGGCACCGTCCGCCGGCCCGACCACGTCGTCGGCCGTCGTCCGCGGCGGCTCGGTCACGATCGGTGACGGCGACACCATCGCATCGGTCGCGACGACCCATGGCGTGTCCGTCGCGTCCCTGCTCGCCGCGAACGGTCTGACCTACACGAGCACGATCTACGCCGGCGGCACCCTGGTCCTCCCGACGAGCGGGGCGTCCCTGTCCAGCGAACAGCGCGCGAACGCGGCGACCATCGTCCGCGTCGGCCGGTCGCTCGGGGTGCCCGACCGCGGGCTCGTCATCGCGCTGGCGACGGCGATGCAGGAGTCGAGCCTCCGCAACCTCGCGCACGGCGACCGCGACTCGGTCGGGCTGTTCCAGCAGCGGCCGAGCCAGGGCTGGGGGACGCCCGCGCAGCTCCAGGACACCGTGTACGCCTCGGAGCTGTTCTTCGGCGGCTCGCGGAACCCCAACCCGGGTGTCACCCGGGGGCTCCTCGACGTCCCCGGCTGGTCGTCGATGAGCGTCACCGAGGCCGCCCAGGCCGTCCAGCTGTCCGCGTACCCGAAGGCCTACGCCCAGTGGGAGCAGTCGGCGGCCGCCTGGCTCCGCTCGCTCTGAGCCGGTCGCCCCCGGCCCGACCCCGACCCCCGGGTCATCCCTCCGGTCGAGATCGTGTAACGACCGGTGCGCCGGTGCGCTCGTCCGGTGCACCGCTTCGTAGAATGCCGCAGATGACCACGAACGCCGCCACGGACCCGATGATCGGTCGCATGATCGATCAGCGGTACCGCGTCCGCTCCCGCATCGCGCGGGGCGGCATGGCGACCGTGTACCTCGCCACCGACGTCCGCCTCGAGCGCCGCGTCGCCGTCAAGATCATGCACGGCCACCTCGCGGACGACCAGGCGTTCCGGGAGCGGTTCATCCAGGAGGCCCGTTCGGCCGCCCGCCTCTCCCACCCCAACCTCGTCGGCGTCTACGACCAGGGTGCCGAGGACGACTGCGTCTACATCGTCATGGAGTACATCCCGGGCATCACGCTCCGCGACCTCCTGCAGGAGCACCGCGCCCTCACGCCGGAGCAGGCGACCGACATCCTCCGGGCCGTCCTGGCCGGGCTGGCGTCCGCGCACCGCGCCGGGATCGTGCACCGCGACCTGAAGCCCGAGAACGTGCTGCTCGCCGACGACGGCCGGATCAAGCTCGGCGACTTCGGGCTCGCCCGGGCCACCACCGCGAACACGGCCACGGGTGCGGCCCTGCTCGGGACCATCGCGTACCTCTCCCCCGAACTCGTCACCCGTGGCGCCGCTGACTCGCGGAGCGACATCTACGCGCTCGGCATCATGCTCTACGAGATGCTCACCGGCGAGCAGCCCTACAAGGGCGAGCAGCCGATGCAGATCGCCTACCAGCACGCCAACGGCACCGTCCCGGCGCCGAGCGCCGCGCTGCCCGGCGTCCCGGCGGAGCTCGACGACCTCGTCGCCTGGGCCACCGCGCGGGACCCCCGCGACCGACCCCGTGACGCCCGCGAGATGCTCGACCACATGGCCGGCGGGCAGCAGCGCGCCACCGGTCAGTACCGGACGGCCGTCCTCCGCCCCGAGAACGCGACCGCGATCCTCCCGTCGGGTGGCAGCGCCGGCGCAGCGACCTCCGGCGACGACGTCGAGGACGCGAGCGAACACGACACCACGGTGCTCGACCGCCGCGGGACGCAGGAAACCCCGCCGCGTCGGCCCGGCGGCCGATCGGCACCCGGGCCGCGACGAACCGGCGCCGTCACCGCCGCGCTCTCCCCCGCCGGGCAGCGACTCGCGGACAAGTCCGTCAAGCGGCGGAAGCGCGGGTGGATCGCCCTCGTGGTCGTGGTCGTCCTCGCGCTCGTCGGCGCGGGCATCGCCGCGTGGTACGGCCCCGGCCCCGGCGGCAACGTCCGGATCCCTGCGGTCGCCGGCAAGACCGTCCAGCAGGTGCGCCAGAGCCTCGAGTCGACCGGCCTGCGTGCCGCGGCCGCGACGACCAGCCGTCCCGACCTGTCCGTCGAGGCCGGCCTGGTCACCGCGACCCAGCCGCCCACGGACCGCGAGGTCCGGAAGGGCACGGCGGTCCGCATCGTCGTCTCGAGCGGCCCCCGCATGATCGCCCTCCCGGCGATCGTCGGTCAGTCCGTCTCCACCGCGCAGGCCGCCCTGGACGACGACTTCCGGCTGCAGGACCCGCGGTACGAGTTCTCCGCCGACGTGCCCGCCGACACCGTGATCGCCGCGACCGGCCGGGACGGCTCCGGCGCCGTCGACCTGACCACGGTCGAGCGCTACCCCGAACGCGGACCCGTGACCCTGACCGTCTCACTCGGAGCCGTCCCGGACGTCACCGGGAAGACCGTCGACGACGCCAGAGCCGCCCTCGCCGCCGTCGGCCTCGAACTCGGTGCCCAGACGCAGCAGTACAGCGAGGACGTCCCGACCGGTCAGGTCATGTCCGCGACGGTGACCGACGACCCGGCGGAGAAGGGCTCGGCCGTGGACGTCGTCGTCTCGCAGGGACCGGCGCCGATCGCCCTCCCCGACGTCTCCGGCGACACCGTCGACGAGGCGCGCGCGAGGCTCGAGGCGCTCGGCCTCGAGGTCACCTACCCCGACTGCACGAACATCCTCTGCGGGTTCTACGACTGGGAGAGCAAGCTCCCCGTGCGCTCGACCGACCCGGCGCCGGGCACCACCGTGCACAAGGGCGACACCGTCACCCTGGCCTACGACCAGTAGCCCCCGTCGGACCGGAGGCCGGACGCACGGGAGGCCCGACACCGGTCCGGTGTCGGGCCTCCCGTCCGTCAGCGGGGTGCGCCGGGGCGACCGCCGCTGGTGGCGGCGTCGATCAGCGCGCCACGGACGGGTGCGCGCGGAGCTCCTCGGCCACCAGGAAGGCGAGCTCGAGCGACTGCATGTGGTTGAGGCGCGGGTCGCACAGCGACTCGTACCGGGTGGCGAGGGTCGCCTCGTCGATGTGCTCCGAGCCGCCCAGGCACTCGGTGACGTCGTCGCCCGTGAGCTCGACGTGCATGCCGCCCGGGTACGTGCCGACCGCGCGGTGCACCTCGAAGAACCCGAGGACCTCGTCCACGACGTCGTCGAACCGGCGGGTCTTGTACCCGTTCGGCGTGGTGAGCCCGTTGCCGTGCATCGGGTCGGTCACCCAGAGCGGGTTCGCGTCCATGCCCTTGACCGCTTCGAGCAGCTTCGGGAGCTCGTCGCGGATCCTGCCGGCGCCCATCCGGGTGATGAAGGTCAGGCGGCCCGGCTCGCGCTCCGGGTCGAGCTTCTCGATGAGGGCCCGCATGTCGTCGACGCTCGTGGTCGGCCCGAGCTTGACGCCGATCGGGTTCCGCACGCGGGACAGGAAGTCGACGTGCGCCCCGTCGAGGTCGCGGGTGCGCTCCCCGATCCAGATGAAGTGGCCGGACGTGTCGTACGCCTGACCCGACCGGGAGTCGATCCGGGTCATCGGGCGCTCGTAGTCCATGAGCAGGCCCTCGTGCGAGGCGTAGAACTCGACGTGCTTGAGCGCCTCGAAGTCGGCGCCGCACGCGGCCATGAACTGGATCGCACGGTCGATCTCGGCCGCCAGGTTCTCGTACCGGGCGTTCGCCGGGTTCGCCGCGAAGCCCTTGTTCCACGAGTGCACCTGGCGCAGGTCGGCGAACCCGCCCTGCGTGAAGGCGCGGACGAGGTTCAGCGTGGACGCCGCCGTGTGGTAGCCCTGCACGAGCCGACGCGGGTCGGCCTGGCGTGACTCCGGGGTGAAGTCGTACCCGTTCACGATGTCACCGCGGTAGGCCGGCAGGGTGACGTCCCCCCGGGTCTCGAGGTCGCTCGACCGGGGCTTCGCGAACTGCCCGGCCATGCGGCCCATCTTGATGACCGGGGTCGACGCACCGTAGGTGAGCACGACGGCCATCTGCAGGATGGTCTTCACGCGGTCGCGGATCGAGTCCGCGGTGGCGCCGGCGAAGGTCTCGGCGCAGTCGCCGCCCTGCAGCAGGAACGCCTTGCCCTGGGCGGCGGCGGCAAGGCGGTCGCGCAGCTGGTCGACCTCGCCCGCGAAGACGAGCGGCGGCAGCGTGGCGATCTCCGCGGAGGCGGCCTCGGCAGCGGCGGGGTCCGGCCAGCTCGGCTGCTGCTTGATCGGGAGCGTGCGCCAGTGGTCGAGCCCCGCGATCACGTCAGGGTCCTGCAGGGTGAGGGAGTCGATCGACTCGGACAAGGCTGCACCTCGGTGTTCTGGTCGCACGCGGCCGTCGCCGGGACGGCGTCCCGACGGTTGCGGGACTGTCCGAGCCTACCGTCCGGGTGTGACCCGACGCTCCCGCATGACGGTCTCGCGGGCGGTCGTCGCGCGCTCCTTGACGCTCGTCGCGTAGACGTCCTCGTACTCCTGCCGGCTCAGCCCGCGGAGCTCGTGCATGATCTCGTCCGTCACGCTGCGGAGGATGAACCGGTCGGTCTCGAGTCCCTCGAAGCGGGAGAAGTCGAGCGGCTTGCCGAAGACGACGCCGACGCGCTTGAACTTCGGGAACTTCTGGCCGATCTGCTGGACCTCGCGGGTGCCGACCATCGCGACGGGCACGACGACGACCCGGCCCTCCAGGACCATCCGGGCGATGCCGGTCCGGCCGCGGTAGAGCTTGCCGTCCGGGCTGCGCGTGCCCTCCGGGTAGATGCCGAGCTGCTCGCCGCGGGCCAGGACCTGCAGCCCGGTGCGGAGCGAGGCCTCCGATGCCTTGCCGCCGGAGCGGTCGATGGGGAGCTGCCCGATCGCGTTGAAGAACGTCTTCGTCGCCCAGCCCTTCAGCCCGCGGCCGGTGAAGTAGTCGCTCTTCGCGAGGAACGACATCCGCCGGTCGAGCACGGCGGGCAGGATCACGGAGTCGATGAACGACACGTGGTTCGACGCGAAGATGACCGGCCCGGACCGCGGGACGTTCTCGCGGCCGATCACCCACGGCCGGAACAGCGTCAGGATGAGCGGGCCGAGCACGAAGTTCTTCAGCAGCCAGTAGAGCATCGTCGACTCCGTCGGGTGGGGTGTGGTCAGGCCGTGCGGGCGTGGATGCGGGCGAGGTCGGCGGCACCGACCACCCCCGCGTCGTTGACGAGCTCGGCGATCACGAAGTCCGGCTCCGGGTGGTAGCCGCGGGCCGGGAGGTTGTTGAGGTACGCCTGCTTGATCGGCTCGAGCAGCCGGTCCCCGGCGCTGGCGACCCCGCCGCCGAACACGAACAGCTGCGGGTCGAGCACCGCGGACAACGACGCGCACGCCTCGCCCAGGTGCCGTCCGAGCCGACGCAGCGCGGCGAGGGCGCCGGGGTCGTCGGCCAGGATGAGGTCCCCGACGACCGCGCCGTCCAGGTGGCCGCCGTTCGCGTCACGGGCCTCGGCCAGTGCCACGCCGATGCCACCGGCGTCCGCGACGTCGTTCGCCATCCGCTGGAGGGCGCGGCCCGAGCCGTACTGCTCGATGCACCCGCGCGCGCCGCACCCACAGGGCAGGCCGTTCGGGACGATGCGGAGGTGCCCGATCTCGCCGCCGGTGCCGAACCCGCCACGGAACAGGCGGTCCTCGGTGACGATCGCGCCCCCGACACCGGTGCCGATCGTCAGCATGGTCATGTCCGACACCAGGCGACCGGCACCGAAGCGGAACTCGGCCCATCCGGCGGCGTTCGCGTCGTTGTCGACGGTGATGTGCAGGTCGCCGAGACGCTCCTGCAGCTTCTGGCGCAGGGGTTCGTTCCGCCAGCGGATGTTCGGCGTGTAGTAGACGATCGACTGCGATGCGTCGATGAAGCCCGGCGCCGCGACCCCCACCGCACCGACCTGGTGCTGGAGGCTGAGGCGCTCGACCATCGACACGACGTCGTCGAGCATGGCGATCGGGTCCGCAGCGTTCGTGGCGACGCGGTCCTCGGCGAGGATCTCGCCGAGCTCCGTGACGACCGCTCCCGCGATCTTGGTGCCCCCGATGTCGATTCCGATGGCATGCACGAAGACGCAGCCTACCGGTTCGGTGGCGGCGCACCGAACGGGTGGACGCTCACCGAACTCCGGAGGAGTCGTCCTATGCTGAGTGTGAGCCGTCTCGACGATGAGCGGACTCACATCGAACCGGCCGACGAGGGAGTTGCCGTGACCGATCAGCGTGCCGACCGCACCACGTCCACCAGCAGGGGCGGGTCCCCTGCCGAACACGGCGCCGGCCTGGTCGCACCGGACCACGGTTCAGCGGCCCGCCTGCTCTCCGACCGGGCGACGCTCACGCCCGACCGTCCGATCCTCGCCGAGCGCACCGGCGACACCTGGTCCGGCATCAGCGCCGCCGACGTCCTCGCGCGCGTCCGCGGCATCGCGAAGGGCTTCGTCGCAGCGGGGCTGCAGCCCGGCGCCCACGTGGCGATCCTCTCGCGCACGCGGATGGAGTGGACACTCGTCGACTTCGCGGTGTGGACCGCGGGTCTCGTGTCCGTCCCGGTGTACGAGACGAGCGCGCCGGACCAGATCCGGCACGTCCTGGCCGACTCCGAGTCCGTCGCGATCGTCGTCGAGCAGGAGGAGCACGCCCGACGGGTCGCCGGCATCGCCGCGGACCTGCCGCACCTCGGCCAGCACTGGACGATCGACGGCGGCGGTCTCGACGACCTGACCCGCCTCGGTGAGGACGTCAGCGACGAGGAGCTCGACGGCCGGACGGCCACGGTGTCCGGGCGCGACGACGCCACGATCATCTACACCTCGGGGACGACCGGGCGGCCGAAGGGCTGCGTGCTCCGACACGACAACTTCACCGCCACCGTGGAGAACGCCACCGAGGCGATGTCGGAGGTGGTGGCCGGGGATGCTTCCACCCTGCTCTTCATCCCGATGGCCCACGTGTTCGCCCGGTTCATCGCCGCGATGTCGGTCTCCGCCGGCGTGCTCGTCGGCCACGAACCGGACACGAAGGACCTGCTGAGGGCGGTGTCGACCTTCAAGCCGACCTTCCTGCTCGCGGTCCCCCGGGTGTTCGAGAAGATCTACAACTCGTCCGAGCAGAAGGCCGACCTCGGGGGCAAGGGCAGGGTCTTCCGCGCGGCAGCCGCGACCGCCGTGGCGCACTCCGAGGCCGTCGCGGCCGGTCGGGTGCCGCTCGGCCTCACGCTGCGCTTCCGGCTCTTCGACAAGCTCGTGTACGCGAAGCTCCGGGACGCACTCGGCGGTCGGGTCCGCTACGCGATCAGCGGGTCCGCGCCGCTCTCCCCGCGCCTGTCCCACTTCTTCCGCTCGATCGGCGTCGTCATCCTCGAGGGCTACGGCCTCACGGAGACGACCGCGCCCGCGACGGTGAACCGTGCGACGGAGCTGCGGATCGGCACCGTCGGTCGTGCCCTGCCGGGCGTGGAGGTCCGGATCGCGGACGACCAGGAGATCCTGATCCGCGGGGTCGACGTCTTCGACCGCTACTGGCGGAACCCGGAGGCGACGGCGGCGGCGTTCCGCGACGGCTGGTTCCGCACCGGCGACCTCGGCCGGCTGGACGCCGACGGGGTCCTCACCGTGACCGGGCGCGCGAAGGAGCTCATCGTCACCGCGAGCGGCAAGAACGTCGCGCCGGCGCCGCTCGAGGACGCCATCCGCGAGCACCCGCTCGTCGGGCAGGTCGTCGTGGTCGGCGAGGGCAAGCCGTTCGTCGCGGCGCTCGTCACGCTCGACCGCGAGATGCTCCCCGGTTGGTGCGAGGCGCGCGGGATCGCACCGGCACTGAGCCCGCAGCAGGCCGCTCACGACGAGCGGGTGCAGCAGGCCGTCCAGGAGGCGGTGGACGCCGCGAACAGCCGGGTCTCCCGCGCCGAGTCGGTCCGGTCCTTCTCCGTCGTCGACGCGGACCTCACCGAGGCCTCCGGTCACCTCACACCGAAGCTGACGATCAAGCGGGCGGTCGTCCTCCGGGACTTCTCAGCCGACGTCGAGCACATCTACTCGGGGTCGGCCGTGCAGACGACGTCGACGCCGGTCGTGCCGTCGCGTCGGCGGCCCTGACAGCGCTGACGGTCCCGCGGCTCGACCGCCTGGAGGCCCGTCACCCGTCTGCGAGACGGGTGACGGGCCTCCAGTGCGTCGTCTGTGGGGGGACCGAGGCGCCGCAAGCGCTGCTGGCCGGCCCCACACGACTCAGGCCTGCGGGACCTCCGGGGAGTCGATCGGATCGAGCACCGCGGTCGCGGCGGGGCCGGACGAGGTCGGCTCCGGGAGTCGGTTGGTGCGGGTGCGGTGCGAGCTGAGCTCGTCGTTCTGAGGTGCCATCGTGCTCGTCCTCGTGCGTGGGATGTGAGGTCGGCGGGAGACCGACCCGCACACGCTACCGCGTGATCTGGCTGTCCTGACAATCCCGCGTCCGGGTGTCATGACCGGCGTCGGAGGGACGCCGGTCATGGCTGCTCAGCGGCGCATCATCACCACGGCGGACGACACGGCCCGGACGGTCGAGACACCGGGGTGGGTGATCGCGACACGGACCCGGTACTTGGCCTGGGGCAGGGAGCCCAGGGCGAAGCGGACCGAGTTCGTGCCGTCCTTCACCGCGATGTCCTTCGCGATCGTGTGCCAGTCCCCGGTGCCCTTCCGTGCGACCGACACGGCCGCCGTCGCGCCCGGTTCCCAGGCCGCGTCGTGGAACGTGACGGTCGTCGGGCCGGTCGAACTGGGGTCGGCCCGCAGGTGGATCGCCTTGAGGTGCCAGGTGAGGGCTCCCGGGTCCTCGTTCGGGTCGTAGCGGAGCTGCGTGATCGACCTGCCGTTCCAGCCGAGTTCCGGGGCGAGGGCGTCCTCGTCCAGGTCGTTCTGCGCGCTGAGGTCGATGTCGATCCGCTTGGCGTTCACGCCCGACCAGGTGAGCATGTCGTTGCCGATCTGCGGCACGGTCGACGACTGGTCCCACCAGATGAGCCGTGCCATCTTCCCGCCGCCCGGTGTGCCCGCGAGCGAGAACGACCCGTCGTACGAGTACTCCACCGACAGGTTGTGGTACGTGTCCGCGGCGAACTTCGACACCGGCAGGGTCAACTGCGAGTCGCCGGGGTACTGACCGGAGTTCCGCGCGGTCATGCCCCGTCCGCCGTACCCGAGCACGGTGGCGTACTTGACGCCGACACCGCTCGCGTTGTCGGCGGTGGTGAAGACCCAGGGCTTCCCGCGCTGTCGCGTCGCCAGGTCGACGCCCTGGCGGACGTTGGGCGAGTCGACCACCGGGCGCGGCCGGCGCACGACGGTGGTGGTGCCGTAGGTGCCGGCCGGGTAGGCGGCGTGCGCCCCGCCGGTGCCGTGCAGGCGGGTCCAGTCGATGCGCGCGGTCCCGGTCTTGCCGGCGGGCAGGACGACCGGGTCGAGACGGAGCGCGACGATCTTGCCGGACCAGGCCCGCTTGGACTGCAGGGTCGAGGAGGCCAGGGACAGGTCGTAGACCTTGTTGCCGGGAGTGACCGGGAACGTGATGCCGCCGCCGCACTCGGAGGTCTTCTCGCGGCAGGTCCACCACCACACCGCGCCGATCTGGCGGTCGAACGGCTGGTCCATCTTGAACGACAGCCGCTTGTACCGGGAAGCGTCGACGGGCTTCGCGGCACCGTCACGGCCGTACGGCAGGCTCCCGCTGATGGTGTCGACCAGCGACACCGCGTCGCCCGAACGGAGCGCGACCTGGAGCTTCCCCGCCTTCACGGACGTGGGGGTCCCGACCGAGTCGGTGTTCTGGTCGGCGGTGTTCGAGTAGTTCCACGGGTCGCCGTAGATCTCCGAGGCGAAGTCCGGCGACTCGACCTCCCGCGTGGCGGCGGCCGCGGGTGCGGCATCGGGCACGACGCTGACGGTGGTGCCCACGAGTGCCGCGAGGGCGGCGGTGACGATGACTGCTGCGGTACGACGACGTGTCGCCGGGCGGCGCTGCTGCATGCTGCTGATCCCCTGACCTGGACCGCCACGGCGGCGGTACCAGGTGACCGTACACAACGCCGGCGCCTGGGTCTGTCCGCCGTTGAGCGGACAAACCCGCTCCAGTTCGGAGGGGTGGTCAGCGTTCGGCGGTCAGTGGAACCAGTCCTGCGCGCGGATGTCCCGCAGCGCCTGCCGCCGGGTCTCCGGGTCGAGCGTCATCACGTACACCGTGCCGTCGAGGTGGTCGCACTCGTGTTGCAGGGCCTCCGCCATCAGGCCGGTGCCCTCGAGCACGACCTCGGCACCGTCGACGTCGACGCCGCGCACCTTGGCGTAGGGGAACCGTCGCGTCGGGTACGCCAGACCCGGCACCGACAGGCACCCCTCGTCCATGAGCTCGGGCTCGCCCGCGGTCTCGACGAGCTCCGGGTTGAGGACGTACCCGACCTCGCCGTCGACGTTGTAGGAGAACGCACGGAGTCCGACACCGATCTGCGGCGCCGCGACGCCGGCACGACCGGGCTCCTTGACGGTGTCGAGGAGGTCCTGGACGAGTTCGCGGACCCCCTCGGAACCGATCCGGACGGGATCGGCCGGTGAGCGGAGGACGGGGTCGCCGAACAGGCGGATGGGACGGACGGTCACGTTACTGCAGCACCACCAAGAGGTCGCCGGCGTCCACCTGCTGGGTCACCGGGATCGCGAGACGGCCGACGGTCCCCGCGACGGGGGCCGTGATGGCCGCTTCCATCTTCATCGCCTCGATGCTCGCCACGGCCTGTCCGGCCTCGACGACGTCACCGACGGCGACCTTGAGCGTCACGACCCCGGAGAACGGGGCGGCGACGTGCTTCGGGTCGGACCGGTCCGCCTGCTCGGCGGCCTTGGTCTCGACGACGACCGAGCGGTCCCGCACGGCCACCGGCCGCAGCTGCCCGTTCATGGTCGCCATGACGGTCCGGACGCCCTGGGCGTCGACCTCGCCGATCGCCTCGAGCCCGACGAGCAGGTTCACGCCCTTGCCGAGCGGCACCACGTGCTCCTCCCCCTGGCGCAGGCCGTAGAGGTAGTCGACGGTGGGCACGACGGAGAGGTCGCCGTACTCGTCCCGCACCTCCTGGAACCGGCGCGTCGGCTGCTCGAACAGCAGGCGGTTCAGGGCCTGCTGCCGTACGGTGCCCGGGGTGTCCAGTGCGGCGCGCTCGTGCTCCGGCACCGGGGTGACGGCGATCCGGACGTCGCGTCCGGCCAGGACCTTCGACCGGAACGGCTCGGGCCACCCCCCGGGCAGGTCACCGAGCTCCCCCGCCATGAAGCCGATCACGGAGTCCGGCACGTCGTACTTCTCCGGGTGCTGCTCGAAGTCCGCGGGGTCGGCGTCGACCGCGGCGAGCTGCAGCGCGAGGTCACCGACCACCTTCGAGGACGGCGTGACCTTCGTCGGACGGCCGAGGATCCGGTTCGCCTCGGCGTACCAGTCCTCGACCTGCTCGAACCGGTCGCCGAGCCCGAGGGCGATGGCCTGCTGGCGGAGGTTCGACAGCTGTCCGCCCGGGATCTCGTGCTTGTAGACCCGGCCGGTGGGGCCGGCGAGCCCGGACTCGAAGGGCGCGTACACCCGACGGACCGCCTCCCAGTACGGCTCGAGGTCGCCGACGGCGCCGAGGTCGATGCCCGTGTCCCGCTCGGTGTGCGCGAGCGCCGCCACCAGGGCCGACATGCTCGGCTGGCTCGTCGTGCCGGCCATCGGGGCCGCGGCCACGTCGACCGCGTCCGCTCCGGCCCGGGACGCCGCCATCAGGGTCGCGAGCTGCCCGCCCGCGGTGTCGTGCGTGTGCACGTGCACGGGCTGGTCGAAGCGCGCACGCAGGGCGGTGACGAGCCGCTCGGCCGCCCCGGCGCGGAGGAGGCCCGCCATGTCCTTGATCCCGATGACGTGCGCGCCGGCCTCGACCATCTGCTCGGCCAACCGGAGGTAGTAGTCGAGCGTGTACAGGTCCTCCGCCGGGTCCAGGAGGTCGCCGGTGTAGCAGAGCGCCGCCTCGGCGACCGCCGTGCCGGTGGCGAGCACGGCCTCCAGGGCGGGGCGGAGCTGGCTCACGTCGTTCAGCGCGTCGAACACGCGGAAGACGTCGACGCCGGTCGCGGCGGCCTCGGCGACGAACGCGTCGGTCACTTCCGTCGGGTACGGCGTGTACCCGACGGTGTTGCGACCACGCAGCAGCATCTGGATCGGGACGTTCGGCATCGCCGTGCGCAGCGCCGTCAGGCGCTCCCACGGGTCCTCCCCGAGGAACCGGAGCGCGACGTCGTAGGTCGCGCCGCCCCACGCCTCCATGCTGAGCAGCTGCGGGGTCAGCCTGGCGACGTGCGGGGCGACCGCGACGAGGTCCTTCGTGCGGACGCGGGTGGCGAGGAGCGACTGGTGCGCGTCGCGCATCGTCGTCTCGGTCACGGCGAGGGCGGTCTGCGCACGCAGCGCCTCGGCCCACGCGGCCGGGCCGACCCGGAGCAGCAGGTCGCGCTGCCCCGCCGGCACCGGCGCAGCGAGGTCCGTGGCCGGGAGCTTCAGCGCCGGGTCCACCACGTGGGCGGCCGGCGAACCGTTCGGCCGGTTGACCGTGACGTCCGCGAGCCAGTTGAGCACCTTCGTGCCGCGGTCCTTCGACACGTGGCCGTCGAACAGCTGCGGGCGTTCCCCGATGAAGGCGGTCGAGACGTCCCCGCGGGCGAAGTCCGGGTCCTCGAGGACGGCCTGCAGGAAGGGGATGTTCGTGCTGACGCCGCGGATGCGGAACTCGGCGAGGGCACGACGGGCGCGGGCGACCGCCGCCGGGAAGTCGCGACCGCGGCAGGTCATCTTCGCGAGCATCGAGTCGAAGTGCGGGCTGATCTGCGCGCCGGTCGCGACGGTGCCGCCGTCGAGCCGCACGCCGGCGCCACCCGGGCTGCGGTACGTCGTGATCCGGCCGGTGTCGGGTCGGAACCCCTGCGCCGGGTCCTCGGTCGTGATGCGGGTCTGCAGCGCGGCGCCGTGGACCGCGACGCCGTCCTGCGACAGGCCGAGGTCGGCGAGCGTCTCCCCCGCGGCGATCCGCATCTGCGACTGCACGAGGTCGACGTCGGTGACCTCTTCCGTCACGGTGTGCTCGACCTGGATGCGCGGGTTCATCTCGATGAAGACGTGCTGGCCGGCGCGCTCCCCCACGGTGTCGAGGAGGAACTCGACCGTCCCCGCGTTCACGTAGCCGATCGAGCGCGCGAAGGCCACGGCGTCGCGGTGCAGTGCCGCCGCGATCGACGGGTCGAGGTTCGGCGCCGGTGCGATCTCGACGACCTTCTGGTTCCGCCGCTGCACCGAGCAGTCCCGCTCGAACAGGTGGATGGTGCCAGCATCGTCGCCGGTCGCGTCGGCGAGGATCTGCACCTCGATGTGCCGTGGACGCAGGACCGCCTGCTCGAGGAACATCGTCGGGTCTCCGAAGGCGCTGTCGGCTTCGCGCATCGCCTCCTCGAGCGCCGGACGGAGCTCCGCGGGCGTCTCGACCCGCCGCATGCCGCGTCCGCCACCACCGGCGACCGCCTTCGCGAACACCGGGAACCCGATCGCCTCGGCGCCGGCGACGAGTTCGTCGACGTCGCGGCTGGCCGGCGTGCTCGCGAGGACCGGGACCCCCGCGGCGATCGCGTGCTCCTTCGCGGTGACCTTGTTGCCGGCCATCTCCAGCACGTGCTCACCCGGACCGATGAAGGTGATGCCCGCAGCGGCGGCCGCCGCGGCGAGCTCGGGGTTCTCGGACAGGAAGCCGTAGCCCGGGTAGATCGCGTCGGCACCGGACTCGCGGGCGACGCGGATGATCTCGGAGACGTCCAGGTAGGCACGGACCGGGTGACCCCGCTCCCCGATGAGGTACGCCTCGTCGGCCTTCAGCCGGTGCAGGGAGTTGCGGTCCTCGTACGGGTAGACCGCCACGGTGCGGGCACCGAGCTCGTACGCCGCGCGGAAGGCCCGGATGGCGATCTCGCCACGGTTCGCGACCAGGATCTTGTCGAACACGAGGTCCCTTTCAGCCCGGGTTGAGGTCTCACAACCCTACTGGCGGTAACGTTGCTCATCGTGCATGTACTCAGCGTGAGCTCGCTCAAGGGCGGTGTCGGCAAGACGACCGTGACACTCGGCCTGACCTCGGCAGCGTTCGCCAAGGGTCTGCGCACCCTCGTGGTGGACCTCGATCCCCAGTCGGACGTGTCGACGGGACTCGACATCGACCTGACGGGCCACCTCAACGTGGCCGACGTCCTCGAGAACCCCAAGGAGAAGATCGTCCGTCAGGCGATCGCCCCCTCCGGCTGGACGAAGGGGTCCCAGGGCAAGATCGACGTCATGGTCGGATCGCCCTCGGCCATCAACTTCGACGGCCCGCACCCGTCGATCCGCGACATCTGGAAGCTCGAGGAGGCCCTGGCGAACGTCGAGGCCGACTACGACCTCGTCCTCATCGACTGCGCGCCGTCGCTCAACGCCCTGACCCGTACCGCCTGGGCCGCGTCGGACCGCGTCTCCGTCGTCACCGAACCCGGCCTGTTCTCCGTCGCCGCCGCCGACCGTGCCCTCCGCGCGATCGAGGAGATCCGTCGCGGACTCTCGCCGCGCCTCCAGCCCCTCGGCATCATCGTCAACCGCGCCCGCGTGCAGTCGCTCGAGCACCAGTTCCGCATCAAGGAACTCCGTGACATGTTCGGGCCGCTCGTGCTCTCCCCGCAGCTGCCCGAGCGCACCTCGCTCCAGCAGGCGCAGGGTGCGGCGAAGCCCCTGCACGTGTGGCCGGGTGAGTCCGCGCAGGAGATGGCGCGGAACTTCGACCAGCTGCTCGAGCGGATCATGCGCACGGGCAAGATCGGTCCGTACGCCGACGGCGCGAGCGCCAGCGCCGAGTAGTCCGCGTCGGACATCGTGGAGGGCCGCCGGTGGGCGGCCCTTCGTCGTTCCGGGACGGGACGCCAGCTCGGTCAGGTCGCCGAGCGGTCACGACAGCCTGCTCAGGTCGCCGAGCGGCCTCGGATCGTCGGGTCGAGCGTGCCGAAGCGCTCGACCGCGACCGCTCGGCGAGCCCGCGGGACGCCGACGAGTCTGCGGGACGCGGTCTGCGCCCCCGCTGGCTGCGGTCGGTGGTGTCGAGGTTCCACGACGTGCCGCCTGCGTTCGTCGCGGTTCCGGGATCCCGGCATCCGGAGCGTCGGGATGCCACAATTGCGGAACCTGGGGCGGACTGCGCATCCCGCCGCGCGGCCCCGAGGCGGCGAAGGCGCGAGCGCCCCGCGCGTCAGGAGGCGCGCGTCGCCCGGCGGGCGGCGAGCTCGTCGCTCGGGTCCTCGGCCGGGGTGGCGTCGAGTTCGACCAGCGAGGACTCGACCTCGCGCAGGACCTTGCCGACCGCGATGCCGAAGACGCCCTGGCCGCGCGACACGAGGTCGATGACCTCGTCGTCGGAGGTGCACAGGTACACCGAGGCACCGTCCGACATCAGGGTGGTCTGCGCCAGGTCGCTCACACCGGCTTCGCGGAGCTGGTTCACGGCGGTGCGGATCTGCTGCAGGGAGATGCCGGTGTCGAGCAGGCGCTTGACGAGCTTGAGCACGAGGATGTCGCGGAAGCCGTACAGGCGCTGCGACCCGGAACCGGCAGCACCGCGGATCGTGGGCTGGACGAGTTCGGTGCGGGCCCAGTAGTCGAGCTGACGGTAGCTGATGCCGGCTGCCTTGGCGGCGACGGTGCCGCGGTACCCGTTCTGTTCGTCGTGCTCGGGCAGGCCGTCGGTGAACAGCAGCCCGAGGTCGTACCGCGTCATGTCAGACGGGGTACCGGGGACATCGTTCCCACTCATCAGCTTGCCTTCCACGACGATCGAGCTCCCACCCGAAGCTTCAACAGCGGGTTGAGAGTTGTTCCGAGGTCCACGGTAGCGAGTCGGGCGGCGTGGAGGCGGGACATCCGCTCCGGCGCGTCCGGCGTGTCGAGGATATGCCCGGGCACCGACGGCCGTCGAGGGTCGACCCGCTCCGGGGTGCTCACGAGTCGAGCCGACCGATGGCCGCTCGGATGAGTGACGAGCGGATGACCTCGAGGTGTCCGGCGATCTCCCGGGCGAGTTCGAGCGCCTTCGCGCGCGAGGTGGCGTCACCCCGCCGCGACACCGGCATGAGTGCGGACTCGATGAGCCCGACCTCCCGCTCGGCGGTCGCGCGGAAGGTGCGCAGGTGTCGCGGCTCGATCCCGGAGCGCTGGAGCTCGACGAGGGCCTTGAGGACGCCGACGGACTCTTCCCCGTAGGAGTCCGCCGCGGGGAGCAGGGACGACGAGACCGCGTCCCCCACGAGCATCGGGGACGCTCCGGCCACGCGCTGGAGTTCGTCGCGCGAGTACCGCCGTTCCCGCCCGAGCATGGACGGACGGGGCACGTCCCCACCGCCCGGCAGCGTCGGCTCGCGGCCGGCGTCGAGGTCGGCGAGGTACTCCTTGATGACCTTGAGCGGGAGGTAGTGGTCCCGCTGCAGGCCGAGCACGATCCGGAGTCGGTCGACGTCGGCCGGCGAGAACTTCCGGTACCCGCTCTGCGTCCGGACCGGGGTGACCAGCTCGCGTTCCTCGAGGAACCGCAGCTTCGAGCTGGACAGGTCCGGGAAGTCCGGCTTCAGCCGCGCCAGCACCTGTCCGATCGTGAGCAGGTCCGGTGCCGGCGACACCGCCCGCGCCGCAGCGGAGCGGGGTGCCACTACGCGTTCGCCAGGCGCGCCAGGTCGACCCGGGAGGCGTAGAACGTCAGGCGGAACTTGCCGACCTGGACTTCCGACCCGTCGACGAGGAGCGCTTCGTCGATGCGCACACCGTCGAAGTACGTCCCGTTGAGGGAACCGAGGTCCTGCACGCTGAAGGACGTCCCGCGGCGGATGAAGTCCGCGTGTTTGCGGGACACCGTCACGTCGTCGAGGAAGATGTCGGCGTCGGGGTGCCGCCCGGCCGTCGTGACGTCGGAGTCGAGGAGGAACCGTGCTCCGACGTTCGGACCGCGTCGGACGACGAGCAGCGCCGACCCCGACGGCAGCGCCGAGATCGCGTCGCGTTCTTCCGCGGAGACTCCGGCCTCGGGCGTGAGCGCCGCGGCGTTCTCCATGCTGAAGGTCAGCGTGGTGTCGACCAGCCGCTGCTCCGGGGTTCGTCGTCCCGGCTGCGGGACCACTGGATCTGGCATCGTGGACCTCCTCCTCTTGGTCGCCCAGCGTATCGGAAACCAGCCGGTCGGCGAGAGCCCCGTCCACAGGGGACACAGGAGGCTCCCCGCCGACCGGCGGGGAGCCTCCTGTCCGGTGGCTGTCGGACCGCGACCGGTCAGCGCGTCGCGCCCTCCGGGGCTGCCTTCCCGGCGCGGACGTCCTGCAGGATCTCCTTCACCTCGGCGTCCTTCAGGCGGGTCCACGGCGAGCCGTCCGGGTCGCTCGTGGACGCCTCGGGGCTCTCGCCGGTGTTCCACCACTTGGCCTGGTAGGGCGTGCCGTCGAACAGGACCCGGTCGCCCGTGTCGTACGCCGCGGTCCCGGACCACCCCGCGTAGGTGCCCTTGGGCAGCGTGAGCGGTGCGACCGGCTTCTCCCCCGCGAGCACCGGGCCGACGAGCTGCCACGGCGTCTCGTACGCGCTGAGCACGGCGTCGTCGGGCAGGTCGCCCGAGGTCCACCACTTCGCCTCGTAGACGTTGCGGTGCCAGACGATCTTCGTGCCCTCGAGGTAGGAGGCCTCGTCGTCCCAGACCGGGTACGGGCTCGTCGACGGGTCGTCGGTGGGCTGCACGGTCGAGGACGGCTCGGCCTTCGTGACGTCGCCCGAGGCCGCGACGATGCCGCCGCCGAAGCCCTTGCCGAGCACGTCGGCGAAGAGCACACCGTCCTGGTCCACGCCCGAGCAGGAGTTCGACACGGTGGAGAGGTTGACGTAGTTCGAGCCGCACGTGGTGTCGCGGTTCAGGGACCACATCGACATGCGTCCGAGGCCCTGCTGCTTCGCCCAGGCGTTGAGCTTCCGGGCGTCGGTGAGCGAGAAGACCTCGTCCTGCACGTCGTTCTGCCCGATCATCGGGGTGGCGCCGACCTTGTGCCACAGGGTCCGGTCGCCGAGCGGCGTCCCGGCCCGCGTGTAGAGGATGCCGAGTTGGCGCTTGACCTGCTGCAGCGTCTCGACCGATGCCGAGTACATGCTCTGGCTCGAGCCCTTGCTCGCGCCGTAGTCCATCGTCATCGCGTTGACGCCGGCCAGGTCGACCCCGGCACGCAGGAACTGCGCGACCGCCCGGGTGCCGTCCGTGGTGAGCCCGCCGGGTGCGGCCGGCAGCGTCAGCCACACCGCGAGGGGGTGCCCGGCGGCGCGGCGCTGCTCCTGCAGGTCGGCGACCGCTGCCGCACGGCGCTTGCCGGCGTCGGCCTTCGTCAGGTCGTCGCTCTCGATGTCGAAGTCGACGGTCGAGACGTCGTACCGCTTCACGACGCTCTGGTACGCCGAGACGAGCTTGCTCCGGTCGGTGCAGGTCGTCGCGAGCTCGTCGTTGGCGAGCCCGCCGAACGACACCGCGACCGCGCCCTTCTGCTGCTCGAGTCGGGCGATGCGCCGGTCGAGGTCGAGCTGGTCGCCCGCTTCCTGCAGCCCGTACGCCGCGCCCCACGTCGGCGTGCACGCCTCGTCGTGGTCGGCGACCACGAAGGACAGCATGACGTCGCGGCCCGCGGTCGACTTGACGTCCTCGAACGGGAACGTCGGGGTGACGGTGACGTCGGTGTAGGCGGCGAACCAGGGCTTCACCGTCTCGGCGGCCTGGGCGCTCTGCCAGCGGTCCAGCCCGGCGTAGCCTCCGGCGGCGACCGCGAGGGCCACCGCGGCGGCCACGGTCACGCGGATCGGGGACAGTCGTCGTGTGGTGCTCATGGTCAGGCCGCCGTCTTCTCGTCGTGGTGCACGGTGTCGTGCCGGGTCGCCAGGTGTTCCGGCATGGTGGTGCCGCGCTGGCCGAAGTACAGCACCGAGCGCCAGTCCTCGGTCGCGGGCACGGGCTCGGGCTCGGGGACCAGGCCGCGCCGGGCCGCCTTCGCGGAGAGACGGGCCTCCTTGCGGGCCGCACGGCGTGCGGCGCGGGCGGACGGGTCGTAGAACATCCACCCGGTCGCCCACAGGAAGACGTCGACCACGGAGTTCCAGACACCGATGTAGGCGACGATCGCGTACGTGGCGAGCAGGGCGTTGAACGCGGCGAACGTGGCGTTGCCCCAGTTCTCGGCGCCGAAGTCGCGGACGAAGGTGAACACCGAGAAGGCGACGATCGCGTACGGCGCGAGGACGTAGAGCGCGGGCGAGGCGGTGCGGTCCCGGACCTTCGGCGTGCGGGCGAACGGGATCTTCTTCGCGGTGAGCGCCTGCTGGATGCTCTTGAGCACCCCGGCGACGTTCACCGGCATGAGGATGAGGTTGAACCCGTAGATGCGGAGGATGTCGGTGCGCTTGTACCCGCAGTACTTGAGGTCGCTCGCGAAGAGCCAGAAGTACGGCAGCGCGGCGAGGAGCACCATCGGGCTGAGCAGCCGGGAGTCGTACGGGTAGGCCAGCAGGAAGATGAGCCCGAGCGAGCCCCACGCGATCGACGCCATGTAGTTCACGCGGAGCGCCATCTCGACGACGCTGACGCGCTCCCCGCGTGCCTTGCGCTCGCGGACCTGGCGGATGTACTTCGGCAGGATGAGCAGCCCGCCGTTGGCCCAGCGGCGGCGCTGCACGATGAGCGAGCCGAAGTCCGGCGGGGTGGCGCTGTAGGACAGTCGCTCTGGGTAGTTCACGAGCGTCCAGCTGTGCATGCCGAGGTCGACGCTCGACTCGGTGTCCTCGATGACCGTGCGGTCCTGCACGTAGCGCTTGACCTCGAAGCCGCCGACGGTCTCGGTCTCCTCGATGTCGCGGAGGGCCCGGGTGCGGATGACCGCGTTCGCGCCGACCCAGAAGGTGGCGCCGTACTTCGACATGCCCTGGTGCAGGATGTGCTGGATGTCGGTCGTGGCACCGGCCAGGCGCTCGATGCGGGTCGCCGCACCGCGGAACGACGAGTACGGGGTCTGGGTGACGGCGACGTTCGCGTTCTCGGGCTGCTCGAGGAAGTAGACCAGGCGCAGGCAGTAGTCGCGCAGGAGCACCGAGTCGGCGTCGAGCGTCAGGACGTAGTCGGAGGCGGGGACGACCAGGTCGGCCTCGGCGGGGTCCGCGACGGTGCGGAGGACCGTGCCCGATGCGGTCTCCTCGTACCGGTAGGCGCCGCCGAGCAGGCCGAGGTAGGAGTTCAGGTTCATCGCCTTGTTCGCCTCGTGCGAGAGGTTCGCGTAGCGCTTCCGCTCGAAGGTGGTGATCTCGGCGGTGAACGTCCAGGTGAGTCGGCGCTGCAGTTCGACCGCACGGGCCGAGGTCACGTCGGTGACTTCGCGGTCGCCGGCGTCGGTGATGGCGGCGTCGAGTGCTTCGGCGGTCAGGCGGAACTCGTCGGCCAGGCCCACGAGGACCTGGTCGTGGAAGAAGTGGTCCACGTGGTCGGCGATGCCGTGCTCGCGTGCATGCCGGCGGAGCCAGGCGTCGGCCCAGCGGTGGTGCGCGACCAGGGTGCGGAGGGCCGCCACGGAGGCCATCGGCGCCTGCTCGGCCTCGATCTCGGCGAAGAACAGGGCTTCGCGGAAGCGGTGGGACGGGGCCGCGAGCTGCGCCTGGATGGACGCCGCCACGCCGCGGGTGCGCTCGAGCTTCGCGGCGGTCTCCGGGTCGGTGGGGAACGGGTCGTCGTCGACGAGCAGGACGACGCGGAGGGACGGGTACTCCTGCAGGGCGGCGGACCAGAGGGTGGTCGCGACGACGTCCGGTTCCTCGGCGTAGCTCGGCACGAGGACGGTCAGCGGCGACCCGTGTCCCTCGGCGAAGTGCCGGTCGAGTTCCGCACGCGGGACCCGGACGTGGGTCGCGAAGCGCTCGAGGGCTCCCTGGCGGGCGACCAGGTGCATGAGGGCGGAGAAGGTGAGGAAGGTGACGACGACCAGGTACGAGACGGCCTCGGTGGTGAACCGGAAGCTCTCGGTGCCGTAGTCCAGGAACTGTCGGATCACCGTGTAGACGAGGTAGGCGAGCCAGAAGGCGATCGTCAGGATGATGGCGACACGGCCGGAGACGAGCTTCCGGTCGGAGGGGCGAGCGTGGATGGTGTCGAGCGGCCGGGTCCGCCGCTCGGCCCCCCACTGTCGACGGCGCATCGGGGCGTCGTCCAGCTGTTCGGGCATGCTGTCCTTCGTTCGTACCGGACCAGTGGCCGTCGGGTGTGGCCGCTGTCGGGAGTCCGGTGTTCGTGGACGACGGTACGGCGACGATGCGCTCGGAGCGGACCCCCGGACGGGGGGTTCTGACCCCCTTCTGCGGGATACCGCAAGCGTGCGCGCGGACCCGCATCCGGGGGTGGTCCCGGCGAGTCCGACCGTCGCCTGCGCCCCGCCTGGAGGCCCGGTGCACGTCCGTCGGGAGCGCCCCGGTGCGTGCGCGGTCGCCCCTGTCCAGTGAGCTGTGCGGGGTGCGCTGGCTCAGCGCCCGCGGGCGAGCAGCCAGAGCAGGTACGGCGCTCCGACGACCCCGGTGACGACCCCGACCGGCAGCGTGACCCCGGGCAGGGCGAACTGCGCGACCAGGTCGGAGCCGAGGGTCACGACCGCACCGACGGCTGCGGCCGGACCGAGGGCGGGGCGTCCGCCACCGACGAGCCTCCTGGCGATCGGCGCTGCCATGAGCGCGACGAACGACACCGGACCGGCGGTGGCGACCGCCGCCGCGGTGAGGAGGACGGCGGTGAGGAGCAGCAGCACCTTGCCCCGGTCGGGTCGGAGGCCGAGCGAGGCCGCGACGTCGTCGCCGAGGGAGAGGACACCGAGACGGGGCGACTGCAGGAGCGCGAGCACCATCAGGACGACGAAGCCGACGAGCAGCGCGCTGACGACGGTGCGGTCGACCGCGTTGAGGCTGCCGGAGAGCCACAGGAGTGCCGTCCCTGCCTGCTGCACGCTCCCGCTCGTCAGGAGCCACCCGGTGATGCTCAGGGCGACCGCGCCGACACCGACCCCGACGAGGACCACCCGGTTCCCGGTGATCCCTCGGCGCCAGGCGAGCACGGCGATGAGCACCGCGACCGCGACCGCGCCGACGAGCACGACGCCGAACAGGGCGACACCGGAGGCGCCGAACAGCACGATCGCGACGAGACCCGAGGCGCTCGCCCCGGACGTGATGCCGATGATGTCCGGACTCGCGATGGGGTTGCGGACGACGCTCTGCACGATCGCGCCGGCGGTGCCGAGGCTCGCCCCGACGAGCAGCGCGGCGAGGACCCGCGGCCCGCGTAGCTGTCCGAGCACGAAGTCCGAGACCGCGTCACCCCGTCCGAGCAGACCGTCGAGGACCTGCACGGGCGACAGCGGGATCTCGCCGACCCCGAGGCCGACGAGCACGAGGCCGAGCAGCACGACGAGCGCGCCGACGAGCACGAGGAGCTCCCGCCGCGCGGTCCCGCCCCGACGGCGGACGGCGTCACCGGTGGCCGGTGCGCTCTCGGTCGGCGTGGTGCTCACAGGCCCCGCACCACCCGCGACCGGACCAGCGCGATGAACACCGGCGCACCGATGAGCGCCGTGACGATGCCGACCTGCAGCTCCCCCGGGTAGGCGACGACCCTGCCGATGACGTCGGCGACGAGCAGGAGGGCCGGCGCGACGACCGCGGACAGGAGGATCGTCCAGCGGTGGTCGGGTCCGGACAGGCGCCGGACGGCGTGCGGGACGGCGAGGCCGACGAAGGCGATCGGTCCGGCTGCGGCGACCGCGGACCCGGCGAGCAGCACCGTGACGATGGCCCCGACCGCGCGCACGAGCACCACGCGTTGGCCCAGGGAGGCCGCGAGTTCGTCGCCGAGCGCGAGGGTGTTCAGCGAACGGCCGAGCCCGACCGCGACGACGAGCCCGAGGACCACCGGCGCGACGACCACACCCGCTGTGCCGAGGTCCCCGCCCGCGAGCGCGCCGACCTGCCAGAAGCGCAGCTGGTCGAGCAGGGACGCGTTCGTCACGAGCACCGCGGTGGTGATCGAGGAGAGGGCGGCGGCGGTGACGGCGCCGGACAGCGCGAGGCCGACCGGGGTGAGGCCACCGCGGGCGACCGCGGCGATGCCGTAGACGAGCAGCGCGGCGAGGGCGGCTCCGGCGAACGCGAACGGCAGGTACGTGGCGGTCCCGCTGACACCGAACACGGCGATGCCCACGACGACGGCCAGGGCGGCCCCCGCGTTGATGCCGAGGATGCTCGGGTCGGCGAGCGGGTTGCGGGTGACTCCCTGCATGACGGCGCCGGCGACCCCGAGTGCGGCGCCGGCGAGGAGCCCGACGACGGTCCGCGGCAGCCGGTTGCCGAGCACGATCAGGCCGGTCTCGTCGTCGCGGCCCGGGTGCGCGAGGGTGTCGAGGACGACGCCGAGCGGGATCGGTCGGCTCCCGACGGCGATGCTCAGGGCGCAGGCGACGGCCAGCGCGACGACCGCGAGGACGACGGCCAGCACGAGCCGGGACGCGGGCGCGGGTGCGGGAGGCACGACGGATCGGGGACGCATGGGAGGTGCGGCGAGCCTAACCGATCGCCGGCGTGCCGCGGAGACCGGCGTCCGGCGACTCCCGAGCGGGTGCTCGGCCGGGCCTCGGGTGGTTCATAGGACGGTCATGGGGAGCGGGCCTGTACTGGTCCCCATCGACGGCCGACCGGGCCGTGCGGACGACCGGAGAGCACCATGAACGAGACCCCGACCCCAGCCGCGGACGACGCCGGACAGCAGCAGGCACCGGCGTGGGAGCCGCCGCACGCGGACCCGTCGACGCTCCGCGCAGCGCACGCCTTCGACGGCTCGGGTCCGTACCTCTTTGCCCCCGACGGGTCCGGTCCGTACGCCTACTCCCCCGACGGTCGCGGTCCGTATCGCGTCGGGAGCGCAGCGCTCGGGGCCACCTCCGCGCCGCAGGGCTGGACGGGCGCCCCCGGCGCCGCTCCGGGGACCACGGGTCGTCGTCGCCGTGTCGGGCTTGCGATCGGGTCGGGCATCGCCGCACTCGCGATCGTGGGCGCCGCCGGCGGGACGGCACTCGGCCTGTCGTCGCACGGCACGACGGCCACCTCGAGCCGGTCACAGGGCACGACGACCGTCCCCGGTCCCGGATCAGCGGGCAGCGGCATCGACGGCTTCACCGTCCCCGGCCAGGACCAGGGCGGGACGGACGGCCTGTCGGACGGCGACACGGGTACCGACGGCGGCACGGGCACCGGCGGCACGGGAGCCGGCGGCAGTGGGACCTCGCAGGCGGCAGCCACACCCGCGACCGCCGCGCAGACCGCGGGCGTCGTGACGATCGACACCGTGATCGGCTACGACGACGCGCAGCAGGCCGCCGGGACCGGCATGGTCCTCACCGCGGACGGGACGGTCCTGACGAACAACCACGTGGTCCAGGGCGCGACCTCGATCACGGTGACCGACGAGACGACCGGCGAGCAGTACTCCGCCGACGTCGTGGGCACCGACGCGACGAACGACGTCGCGGTGCTGCAGCTGCGGGACGCGTCCGGCCTGTCCACCGTCGCGCTCGACGACGACGGCGTCCAGACCGGCGACACCGTGACCGACGTCGGCAACGCCGAGGGCACGGGTGACCTGGTCGCCGCCGAGGGCACCGTGACCGCGAGCGACCAGGACATCCAGGTGCAGAGCGAGTCCGGTACCGGGACCGAGTCCCTGACCGGGCTCATCGAGGTCGCAGCGCAGATCGTTTCCGGTGACTCCGGCGGTCCCGTCCTGGACAGCGAGGGCGAGGTCGTCGGCATGGCGACCGCCGCGTCCTCGGGTTCGGCGGACGTCACCGGCTACGCGATCCCGATCAGCACCGCGAAGTCGATCGCCGCGCACATCCTGGCGGGCGAGGCCTCGGACACCATCACGATCGGGCTGCCGGCGTTCCTGGGCGTGCAGGTCAGCAGCGCGGCGACCGGGACCACCTCCGGTGTGCCCGTCGCCGGGACGGTCGAGGGATCGGGGGCAGCGGCCGCCGGGCTCGCCGCCGGCGACACGATCACGAGCATCGACGGCACCGCGGTCACGAGCGCGTCCGAGCTGACGGAGGCGGTCGCTCGGCACGCGGTCGGCGACCGGGTCACGGTCGGCTACACGACGGCCGACGGCACCGCGGCCACGGCGACCGTCACCCTGACCGCCGGCCCGGCCGCCTGATCGGGCGCACACCGGCACGCTACCAACGGCCCCGCAACGACGGCCCGCACCGACGGCCCCGCACCTATGGCACGACGCTCGCGCTCCGTCCGCGCGGGGTCGTGCCGTCGTCCGCCGTCCGGTGTGAACCGGGCGGAGGTCAGCCGAGCACGGCGCGGACGAGCGACCGGTAGACGTTGGCGGACGCCTCGGCCCTGAACGCCGTCGCCCCGCCCTCGGCGCGGCCGACCCGCGCGAAGCCGACCCCCGCCGCGGACACGACCACGACGGGACGGGTCCGACCGGGCGCCAGCAGCGAGGACACGGTCCACGGCGCCGCCCAGAACGCCGCGAGCGTCGGGTCGGCTTCGGCGAGGGCGTCCGGCAGGGCCGGGGCGGACGGGCCGCCCGCCAGACGACGGTCGAGCAGGTCGCTCGACAGGACCGGCGTGCGGAACGGCCAGGTCCACGTCGGGCGCACTCCGAGCCTCCCGGCCATCAGCCCGACCACCCGGTCCGGCCGGACGGATGCGATGACCGACCGACCGTCGGCCCCCGTGTCGACGACGGTGCCGGCCCAGGCCCGGAGACGCGTGACGCGCCCGTCGTCGTCGTGCTGGTCCAGCGTGGTGGGCGGCACCCCGTCCGCCCAGGGCGCGAGCACCTCGGCGGTGTCCGGCGGCACCGTCCCGAAGCGACCGACGAGGTCGGCGGCGACCAGCTCCCGGCCGCCGTCCGAGCGGAGCAGCGCCGGGTTCCAGCGCTTGCCGGCGAGGTCCTGCAGCGTGGCGACGGCCTCGGCGCCGAGGGACGGCCCGGTCAGCGTCGAGCCGGCGAGCAGGACCGGGAGCGCCTCGAGCGTCCGGGACTCGGTGGCGGTGACGCGGTCGAGCGTCCGGACGGAGTCGAGGACGGCGAACACCGGGTCGTCGGTGGCGGTCATCCGGGCCAGCGGACGCTCCACGGTGACGTCCACGCGGTGCCGACCCGTGACGAGCAGCAGGTGCGCACCGACGACGTCGCCCTCTTCGTCGGGGCGGACGTACTCGACGAGCCGTGCGGGGGCACCGGCCGTCGTCCACACGTCGCAGCCGAGCAGGAGCAGGCCGTCGACCGACCCCGGCAGCCGTTCCAGCAGCGAGGCGTTCTCGTCCCCGATCGCCCGGTCGCCGGGACGCGACCGGACCGTGAGCACGACGTCGTCACCGCGGACGCGGAGGTCGGCACCGGGGGCGTCCTCGACACGCCAGCCGGTCGGGCGGGTGAACCGGACACGGGCGGTGCGGTCCTCGGTGGTCCCGGCTGCGGCGGCGGGTGGGTCGGGGACGGCCATGGAGCGAGGCTACGTGCGCGGTCCCGGAGTGCCGTCGGCGGCTCGCCGGGACGGGGTGGATCCTCCGGTCAGCCGGCCGGCTCGTCCGTGCCGGGACGCCGTCGGGGTGCCCGGGGCGGCGGGGGCGGCGGCACCGGCTTCGCGGCCACGACGTCGGACCGGAGCACGGTGACGGGTCCGCGACGGGTGGCGATCGTCACCGTCTCGGCGGTCCGGTCGGTCAGCTCGCCGAGCGCGTCCCGCGCGCCGGCTCCGTCGTGCGCCCGTACGACGAGCCGGTCACCGAGTGCCGCGCCGTCGAGCACGACGAGGGCCCGGGTGCGGGCGATCGCCGCCTGGGACGGGACCGTGGTCGGCGGGTCGGGGTCGGTCATGGCTCCGAGGCTACGGGCTCGCACCGGACGTGCGGGCCCGGTCGACCGGACGTCGAGGGGACGTCGAGGGGACGCAGGACCGGCGCGGCTAGGGTGGCCGGATGGACAAGGCCCGGGTGGACAGCTGGATCTGGGCGGTCCGGATCACCAAGACCCGGTCCGCGGCGACGACCGCGTGCAAGGCCGGCCACGTCCGCGTCAACGGCGAGCGGGCGAAGCCGTCCCAGCCGGTCGGTCCCGGGGACGAGGTCCGCGTGCGCCAGGCCGGCTTCGACCGGATCGTCGTCGTGAAGAGCATCATCCTCAAGCGCGTCGGTGCGACCGAGGCCGCGAAGCACCTCGAGGACCGCACACCGCCGCGCCTGCCCCGCGAGGAAGCCGGCTTCGTCCCGATCCGGGAGCGCGGGGCCGGACGGCCGAGCAAGCGGGAGCGCCGGGACCTCGAGAAGCTCCGCGGGTACTGACCCCGACGGTGCGCAACGGCCGGCGGCGCGTGACGGGCGGTGCTGCTGGTCGGGCGGCGCTGCTGGTCCGGCGGCGCTGCTGGTCGGATCAGACGAACCGGACGGTCTGCTGCAGGCGGTCGCGGACCGCGAAGACGTCGACGGACCCCTCGGGCGACCAGACGCCGGAGAGCACCTGCCCGAGCGCACTCCGACGGACGATGAACGCGGTCGGCTTACGGGGGGTCCCGACGAGTCGGACGTCCTCGTCGACCGCGGAGTCCGGCACCACCAGGACACGGCCGGTGAACCGGACCCGCGTCTGCTTCTGCACGGCACGGGCCGCGCGGACGAGCTCCTTCACCGGCTGCTCCCCCGGGCCGAGCGTCTCGCCGACGACCTCGCCGTGCTCCACCGCGACCGGGCCGCCCCAGTCGATCGACTCGAGTGCCCAGAGTCCGGTGGGCGTCAGCACCGCGTGGTCGAGCTTGCCCTCGGCACCGGCGTCGAGGTCGTGCCACACCGTGACGCCGATGCCCATCTCCGCGATGATCGCAGCCGTCGCCTCCTCGGCCAGCGCCTCGCCCAGGAGACGCCGGACGTGCCGGGGTGCCGACCGGACGAGTGCCGGGTCGTACGGGTCCTCGATCGGGTCGCCGAGGCCCACCCACTCGCGTTCGGCGGCGAGGAAGACCTCGCGGGAGCGCCCGCCGGGGTGCCCGTACGACCGAGCCCGCGGGCGGGAGTCACGTCGGGCGGACGGGGGTGCGTAGGCGTCACGCCCGGTGTCCGACCGCCACGCGGCCGATCCGGACGGCGCTGACGAGGACCCCGCGCGCAGGGTCCCGGCGTCGTAGGCTCGACGGGCCGAGGGCGTCCCGATGCGCTCCCAGGCGACCTGCACCCGGCGGAAGCGCTGGGCGTCCCCGCCGAGGTCGGGGTGGCTCTCACGCGCGGCCCGACGGTAGGCGCGTCGGAGGGTGTCGTCGTCGGCGGTCGCGGGGACGCCGAGGACCTCGTACGGGGTGGCGTCCGCCGGGCTGTCGGTCATGGCCCTGGAACGCTACCGGACGCAGGATCGAGGTCCGCCGCGAGGGCGCTGGGCACGCGCTGGGCGGTCGGCGACCTCGTCCCCGGCGCGCCCCCTCAGCGGAGCGCGGCGGTGATCCGGTCCCCGTGCTCCTCGAGCCACGCGACGTCGGCCCGGTACAGGTCGGCGTGCCCGTGCGCGAGGTCGCTCACGAACTTCGGGTTGCCCGCGGCCGCCTCGGTCTCGAGGGTCGTCACCAGGGCCACCAGGCCGGCGGTGATCGTCTCGACGAGCACGGCACGCGAGCGGTCGTCGAGACCGTAGGCGCGGCAGAACTCGGCGGCACGGGTGAGCCGGTCCTCGAGCGCCGGGACGGGACGGCCCTCGTCGGCTCCGGTCGTGAAGGGCGCGAACCGGTAGACCGCACTGGCGACGTCCCAGACGCGGGGCCCGGGGTGCGCGGTGTCGAAGTCGATCACGCCGACCGCCGCGATGCCGTCGTAAACGACGTTGTACGGGGCGAAGTCGCCGTGCACGACGGTCTCGACCGGCACCCGCGCGGCCTGGGACCACACGTCGACGGAGTCGTCCAGGGGGAAGCTCGCCGCGGCGTCGTGCAGCTGTCGGAGCAGCCGGGCACTCGTGACGAGGGCGGCCTCGCTCGCGACGTCCTCGGTCCAGGGGTACTCGCCGGCCACTCCCGGGACGAACGTCACCGTCTCGAGCGCGTCCCCGAGCGAGATCGGAGCCGGGGCCGCCACGAAGCCCTGCTCGTGCAGGTGCGTGAGCAGCCGGTGGACCGTCGGTGTCCACGGCCCGGCGGGGCGGTGCACCCGGTCGTCGCTCTTGGTGATCCGTTCCATCGGGAACCTCCTGAACGTCGTCGTCGACGTGTCCGCAACTGTAGTGCTCCCGTCCCGTCGACGCCCGGCTCCGCGCCTCACCATCCGGAGGGCGCGCTGCACGGACTCGGAGGGCGCGCTGCACGGACCTACGCGACGCCGGGGCGACCACAGCGGCGGCAGCCGGTCGTCAGTCGGGCAGGAGCTCCCGCAGCCACGACGGCCCGCGGACGTCCGCCCCGACCGCGGTCACGCGGTCACGGAGGCCGCGGTCCGCGGTCACGACGACGACCGGGCCGTCCCCGGCCGCGACGGCGGTCTGCACGGCGGCGACGATCGCGTCGTCCCCGGCGGCCGGTGCCTGCTCGACGGTCACCACGGGGAGACCGGGACGGGTGTCGGCGACGACGTCGACCGGGGTCGCACCCCGGGCCTCCCCCTCGAGCACCACGGTCCACCGCGGCCACCAGGTGGCGGACGGCAGGTCCAGCGCGGCGGCGTCGACGCCGGACGCGGCGAGCGCGCTCACCCGGGCGACGAGTCGGGAGGCCGCTCCCGCGCGGTCCTTCCACCAGCCGTCCGGGACGCTCCCGACGACGTTCGCCGCGTCGACGACGACGTGCGGTGTCCGGTCGAGCGTGGCCCGGAGCGCGGGCCACGAGGCGCCGAACCCGGGGTGGAGCGGCAGGTCCGGCACGTCGGCGACGGGGACCCAGGCCAGGGCCAGGCTCTCACGGTCGGCGACGACGGGGTCGAACGGGCGGGAGGCGCGTCCCACGACGGTCGTGTAGGTCCAGAACCCGAGGTCGAGGACGGCGGTGTGCCGGAGGTCGATGCCGTCCTCGGGGACGCCGGCCTCCTCGGCGGACTCGCGGAGGGCGGCGGTCACCGGGTCCTCGTGCTGGTGGCGCGCCCCGCCGGGGATCCCCCAGGTGCCGCCGTGGTGGCTCCACTCGACGCGGTGCTGCAGGAGGACCCGTCCGCGTCCGTCGTCGACGAGCAGGCCCGCGGCGCCGAAGCGGCCCCACGCCTTGGTGCCGTCCGGGCCGACCGCCCAGGCATCGCCGGGGTCGCGCGGTCCTGCCGGGGGGCCGGGTGGCGGTCCCGCCGGGGTCGCGGTCCGTCGTTCGTCGTCCACGGGTCCACCCTTCCACACCGGTCCCGGACGTGTCGCTGGACGACGGCGGCGATGCGTGTACGGTGTCGTCCGAGACACGGGGTGCCGCATCCGAGCGGCTGAGATCACACCCGTCGAACCTGCTCGAGCTCGTACTCGCGAAGGGATCGTCCATGGAGAACGCTGCGCCCGCCCACTGGGCCGAACGCACCGCCGACCTGCTGGAGGCCGTCCGGACCCGGGCGCCCCTGGTGCAGTGCATCACGAACACGGTGGTGCAGAACGTCACCGCCAACGTGCTGCTCGCGCTGGGGGCGTCGGCCGCGATGGTCGACGTGCCGACCGAGGCGGGGCCGTTCGCCGGCGTCGCGGACGGGTTGCTCGTCAACACCGGCACCCCGCACGCTGAGCCGTCGACCGCGTCCCGCGAGGCCGCGGCCGCAGCGGCGGAAGCCGGGACACCGTGGGTGCTCGACCCGGTCGCGGTCGGGTCGCTGCCGGTCCGGACGGCCCTGGCGCGGGACCTGCTCGCGATGCGGCCGACGGTGCTGCGCGGGAACGCGTCCGAGGTGCTCGCGGTCCTCGGCGCCTCGGCCGGCGGTCGGGGTGTGGACAGCACGGTCGGGACGGAGGACGCCCGCGACGCCGCGGTCGCCGCCGCGGACGCCGGGACCGCGCAGGCGGTGGCGGTCTCGGGTGCGGTGGACCTGCTCGTGGCGCCCGAGGGGCTGGTCCGCGTCGCGAACGGGACCGAGCTGCTCACCCGGATCACGGGTGGCGGCTGTGCCCTCGGGGCCGTCGTCGCCGCCTTCGCGGCCGTGGCGCCGGGGCGTGCGCTCGACGCGGCCGTCGCCGCGACCGCGGTCCACACCATCGCGGCGGAGCTCGCCGCACGGGACGCCGGCGGGCCCGGCACGTTCCAGCCGCTGTTCCTCGACCGGCTCGCGTCGCTGACGCCGGAGGACGTGATCCGGGAGGCCCGGATCACCGCCGACGGTCCGGGTGCCCGGGCCGCCTCGACGACGATCGGAGCGGGATCGTGACCACGGACGGCGCTGCCGCTGCAGTCACCGGGACCGCCGGACGCGTACCGGGAGCGCAGGAGCTCGGCGTCTACCTCGTCACCGACACCGCCCTGGCCGCTCGGCACGGGCACGGGGTCCTCGGCGTCGTCCGGGCGGCGGTGAGCGCCGGGGTCCGCATCGTGCAGGTCCGGGACAAGACGGCGTCCGCCCGGGACCTGGTCGCGTTGACGGTCGCGGTCGCGGACGCGGTCGGCGACCGGGCACTCGTCGTCGTGGACGACCGGCTCGACGTGGCGCTGGCCGCACGGCACGAGGGGCACGCGGTGGCGGGCGTGCACCTCGGACAGTCGGACGTCCCGGCGAGCGCCGCGCGTGCACTGCTCGGCCCGGACGCCCACGTCGGACTGACCGCGAACACGACGCGGCACCTGGTCGAGGTCGCCGCGATGCCGCACGGCACGGTCGACCTGCTCGGCGTCGGCGTCGTGCACCCGACGAGCACGAAGCCCGACCACCCGCCGGCGCTCGGCGTCGCGGGGTTCGCCCGGATCGCGGCGACGACCACCGTGCCGTGCGTGGGCATCGGCGGCGTCGGACTGGCGGACGTCGGGCCGCTGCGGGCTGCCGGGGCGGCGGGGGTCGCCGTGGTGTCGGGCATCTGCGCGGCCCCCGACCCGGGTGCCGCGGCCGCCGCGTTCGTCGCGGCGTGGAACGGGGCGGGCCGGTGACCGCGACGACGGGGCCGGCTGCGAGCGGCCGGGTGCCCAGGGTGCTCAGCATCGCGGGGACCGACCCGACCGGGGGTGCGGGGATCCAGGCCGACCTGAAGTCGATCGCCGCCCAGGACGGGTACGGCATGGCGGTGGTCACGGCCCTGGTCGCGCAGAACACCCGGGGCGTGCGCTCGGTGCACGTGCCCGACACGGACTTCCTCCGCGAGCAGCTCGACGCGGTCTGGGACGACGTCACGGTGGACGCGGTGAAGACCGGCATGCTCGGCACCGCCGAGGTCGTCCGGGTCGTCGTGGAGTCGTTGCGGGCACACCGGCCGCGGTGGCTGGTCGTCGACCCCGTGATGGTCGCCACGAGCGGTGACCGACTGCTCGACGCCGATGCTGAGGCGGCGATGACCGACCTGTTCGCCCTCGCCGACCTCGTCACCCCGAACCGCGACGAACTGCGGGTGCTCGCCGACCTCGCCGGCTCCGACGCGACGGACCCCCTCGACGCGGCCCTGGCGGTGGCACGACGCTTCGACGTCCGCGTGCTCGCGAAGGGCGGACACGACGGCGGCCCCACCTCGGACGACGCCCTCGTGACGCCGGACGGCTCGGTGCGGGTGTTCCCCGGCCCGCGGGTCGCGACGACGAACACGCACGGGACGGGCTGTTCGCTCTCGAGCGCGATCGCCACGCTCGTGGCCCGACACGGCGACTGGGAGCTCGCCGTCGGTGCCGCGAAGGCGTGGCTCTCCGCGGCCCTCCGCGGTGCCGACGCCCTCCAGGTCGGGCACGGACACGGCCCGGTCGACCACAACGCCGCCGTGCGGGCCGCCCTGCCGGTCCCCCGCCTGACCGACCTCTGGTGGACGGACGCGGCCGCGGTGCTCGACGAGACCCTCGCGTGCGCGTTCCTGCAGGGCCTCGCCGACGGCACGCTCGACGCGGAGGTCTTCGCCGGGTACCTCGCGCAGGACGTGCACTACCTCCGCGCGTACGAGCAGCACCTCCGGGCGACCGCGGCCGGCTCGACCGGCGACGCCGCGGCGTTCTGGACGACCGCGAGCGAGGGCTGCGCCGCCGAGGCCCGCGACCTGCACCACCGTAGACTCGCCGGGTCGCACGCCGACGACCCCGTGCACCCGGTCTGCGCCGGCTACCTCGCGCACCTGGCCGCGGCGGCCGACGATGCCGCCGCCACCGGGGACGTCTCGGTGCTCGCCGCCGCCGTCCTGCCCTGCTTCCGGGTGTACGCCTGGGTCGGGGAGCGGCTCGGCACGGCGCCGGTCGGGCACCCGTTCGCGGACTGGATCGCGGCGTACGGGGACCCGGGCTTCGCGGCGTCGAGCGCGCGGGCGACCGACCTCGTCGAGGAGCTCGCCGTGCGCGCCGACCCGGAGCTGCGGGGCCGGATGACCCGCGCGTTCCGGGAGTCGGTCGCGCAGGAGCTCGCGTTCTTCCGGATGCCGGAGCAGTTGCCCGGTCCCCGGCGGGGCGGAGCCGCAGCGGGCCTCCCGGCCGGTGGGCCCGACTCGGGCCCGACCGCGGGTGCGGAGTCAGGCCGGGTGTGAGGGCGCGGTGCGGACCCCGTCCGCACCGGGGGCGCGCCGCACCAGGGTGACCTGCAGGTCGGCGCCGTCGACCGTGCAGCGCATCCACGTGTGGTCCGGCTGCCGACGACGGTCCGTCGGTGAACCGGGGTTGAGCAGGCGCATGCCGTTCGGCGCCAGCGAGTCCCACGGGATGTGCGAGTGCCCGAACACGAGCACGTCGACGTCCGGGTGGTCGGCGACGGCCCGACGCTCCCGCCCGGTCGCCGCGCCGGTCTCGTGCACGACCGCGAACCGCAGTCCCTCGACGCGGCGTGAGGCGACGAGCGGCAACCGGTCCTCGAACCCCGGGTCGTTGTTCCCGCGCACGGCGAGGAGGTCGCGGGACCGGGCCTCCAGCAGGTCCACGGTCGCCAGGTCCACCCAGTCGCCCGCGTGCACGACGAGGTCGGCCGTGTCGATGTCCGCCCACAGCTCCGGCGGCAGGTCCTTCGCCCGTTTCGGCAGGTGCGTGTCCGACAGCAGGACGAGCGAGGTGGTCACGGCTCGGTCGTCCTGCTCGGCATCGGCAGCTCGGCCTCGTCCGCGGCTCCGAGCCGTTCGAGCAGCCCGGCGAGCAGCGCGACGTCGTCGTCGGACCAGTCGGCCAGCCGCTCGACCAGGGCATCGCGGTGCAGCTGCACCGAGCGATCGAGGGCACGCCGGCCGGCCTCGGTCGCCTCGAGCGGTTTCGCGTTGCCGGTGCCGCCGTCGACCGTCCGGACGAGTCCCGCGGCGAGGAGTCCGGACAGCTGCCGCGAGATGGTCGACCGGTTCAGCCGGAGGTACCGGGCGATGTCGATCGCCATGCACCCCGGGTGCTGCACGACGAAGTCGACCAGGGACTGGTCGACGACGCTCAACACGTCGGCGGTCCCCCGCGCCCGGACGCTCGCGCGGCGGGTGATGCGGGAGAGCTCGGTGTACGCCCGTCCGATGTCCGCTTCGCGGATCCCGGGGCCCCTCGGGTCGGCCATGCTGTTCCAGTCTGTCGTCCGGCGTGGCGCCGGTGGTCGGTCGCCCCTGGTCGGGACGTCGGTTCCGGCGGCCGCCCACGTCCGTGGTCCCCTGCGCCGCTCGGTGTGGCCCCACGATAACCGCGGGTCCCCCGGAACGGGGACCGGCGGTCCCCGGGGTCGGGACCGGTGCGACCGTCCGGCGACGTGGCCGGACGTGCCCGGTGTCGGTGATCAGTCGGAGGCCGCCGCGCGGAGGGCCCCGATGTCGAGCTTGACCATGTCCCGCATCGCCCGGAACACCCGCGCGCCCGCTGCCGGGTCACCACCGGCGGCCATGAGCTCGCCCATCATCGACGGGGTCACCTGCCACGACAGACCCCAGCGGTCGACGAGCCACCCGCACGCCACCGGGTGGCCGCCGTCGGCGAGGAGCCCGTCCCAGATCCGGTCGAGCTCCTCCTGCGTGTCGACGTCCACCTGCAGCGAGACGGCGTCGGTGAAGGGATGACCGGGACCGCCGTTCATGGCACGGTACGGCTGGCCCATCAGGGTGAACTCGACCACGAGCACGGACCCGTCCGGGGCACGGCCGACCCCGTCGACACGTGCGTCCGGGAAGAGCCCGACGTAGTGCTCAGCCGCGGACTGGGCCTGGTCGTCGAACCAGAGGAAGGGGACGATGCGGGGCACGGTGGCGCCTCTCGGTGGTGCTCAGTCCGCGACGCCGCGGCTGAGCAGGTCTGCCTTGTCGGGGTGTTCGTCGAACCACTGGCTGACGAACCAGCACATCGGGACGATGCGCTTCGTCGACGTCGTCTCGACGTCGGCCACGGCGTGCTCCACGAGTTCCCCGGCGTACCCGTGCCCGCGGTGCGCCGGGACCGTGTACGTGTGCGGGAAGGCGATCGCGTCACCGTTGACGCGGTAGTCGAGCACGCTCACGAGGGCTCCGTCGACGTACATGGCGTAGCGGTCGCGGTCGGCCTCGTTGCGGAACTCGTGTGTCATGGCGCCATCCTGCACCGCGCAGCGGACGACGGTCACCCGTCCTCCGGCGAACGCGTGGACCCGCCCCCGACGGGCGGTCTGTCCGTCCCGGTCGTCAGGCCGGAATGACCACCGGCCACGGTTGTTGCACCCCACATGACGACCATCGGGATCATCGGAGCAGGCAACATCGGATCACAGCTCGCACGCCTCGCGGTGCAGCACGGCCACCAGGTCGTGATCGCGAACTCGCGCGGGCCGGAGACGTTGACGGACCTCGTCGCGGAGCTCGGCGAACACGCCACCGCCGGTACACGCGAGGACGCGGCCACCCGGGGCGACATCGTCGTCGTGACCGTGCCGCTCGGCGCCGTCGAGACGATCCCCGTCGAGCCGCTCGTCGGCAAGGTCGTCATCGACACGGACAACTACTACCCGGAGCGCGACGGGCACATCGCGGCCCTCGACGACGAGACGACCACCACGGCCGAGATGCTGCAGGACCACCTGGTCGGCGCGCACGTGGTCAAGGCCTTCAACCACATCGGCGCCGCGGACCTGACCGGACACGCCACCCCCAGCGGCACCGAGGGACGCCGCGCCCTGGTCGTCGCGGGCGACGACGAGACGGCGAAGCGCACCGTCGCCGACCTCATCGACGAGTTCGGCTTCGACGTCGTCGACGCCGGACCGCTCGCCGAGGGATGGCGCATCCAGCGCGACACCCCGGGCTACGGCCCGCGCATGACCGCGGACGAACTGCGCGACGCCCTCGCCGCCGCGAAGCGGTACCGCGACATGTGACGGTCCTGCACCGACCGTTCCACCCCCTCTGACTGGGGCGTTCGGCCGCTGTTCCCGCCCGGTAGAACGGACTCTGGATCAATCCAGGGAGAGGAACAGCGGCCGTGGCGTCTCATCGCATGCCCGAGTCCGAGCGACCCCGTCGGGCGGTGCCCGCATGGGTGACCGCGCCTCCGGAGGACGCCGGTTCCCCTGCCCCCAGCCGCGTCGTCCCCGCGGGCGCCGTCGCTGACCGCGCCCGACCCGGCATCGACGCCGTGCCCGGCCTGGAGGCCCACCCCACCCCCGCCCCGCCGGTGCTCGACCCGAACGCCGTCGTCCCCGACTTCCCGCCGACCCCCGAGCTGCTGCCGCCGGCTCCGACGTCGCCGAACGTCGACACGGTTCCCTTCTCGGCCGTCGCGGAGGCGCGTGCGACCGTCGCCGGGCTCGGACCGGCCGAGGCGACCGCCACACCGGCAGGCACCCCGGACCCTGCTGCGGACGGCACCGCCGCCGGCGGTCCCCGCGCCACAGCACGACACGGTGCAGCGCGTCGGAGCGCGACGGATGGCCAGGCCTCCGCCGGGGCGATGGCGATGCCCGCGGCTCCCGTGGTCGGCGCGGCGCACGCGTCCGCAGCGCCCGTCGGACCGCTCGCGGACACCGGCGACACCCGGTCCGCGGCGCCCGTGCCCGCCCCGGCAGGACCGGTCGCCTCGCAGTCCTGGTCCGCGACCCCCGATGCCGGGGTCCCGACCGCTCCGACGGCCGGGCCAGCAGCGCGCTCCGCCGGACGTGGCGCGACCGTCGCGACCCCGGCCGCCCCGCCGGCGCCCGCGTTCCCCGTCGTACCGGCAGCAGGACAGCCGCGGTTCTCGGTGCCCGGGCTCGAACACGTCGTCGTCGAGGGCGGCGAGCCCGAGGCCGTCGGACCCATCGGGTACCGCACGCCCGCCCGCTTCGCCCGGCAGCAGGCGCGCGTGATCCCGCCGGCGGTCACCGCTCCGCCGACGTTCGAGGCCGTGCTCGCCACCCCGGCGCCCACCACCGCCGCACCCTTCCCCGGTCCGGCGTCCGAGCCGCACGCCGTGGCGCCGGTCGTCCCCGCGGTCACGCGGGCCCTGCCGTCCGTTGCGCCGGCCGCAGCGGAACCGGCGGAGGCTGCCGCGTCCGACGGCGAGGCGACCCACGCCCCGACCCCTGCCCGGGAGCACCGGAACGCCGACCGCAGCCGCGGCACGAACACCCGTCGGGGCTTCCTGCCGAAGCGTCGTCCGGCCCAGCCGACGAAGGCGCGGTCCACCGCGGTCCCCGTCGCCGCCGGGACGACTGCGCAGCCGCAAGCCGCTCCGCCGGTGACGCCGGTGACGGGAGCCGACACGGGCCTCCAAGCCGAAATCGGTGCGTCCGCCACGCGCGCTCGACGTCCGATCGGCGCGACGCCGGGCGCCGTGCTCGGTGCCCTGGCCGGTCTCGCCACGCTCGGTCTCGCCGCCTGGTGGTTCACGGCCCCGGCGACCGTGCACGCCGTCGGCGTCCTGCTCGGTGTGCTCGCGGTCGTGGTGTCCGTGGTGACGATGCGGAACCCCGCGTCCACCTGGCAGCGGCCGGTCGCCCTGCTCGGCACCGTGCTCGGCGCGGTCGGGACCCTCGTGTTGCTCTGGGCCGTCGCGTCCGCACTCGGTGCGCCGCTGCCGGACCTGACGGGCACGGGGGCCACGCCGACGATCACGCCCTGACCCTCCCGCTGACGGCGGGGACGACCCCCGTCACACCGCGCGGACGACGCCCCGGGAGAGGATCGCGTTCGTCAGCGCCTCGATCGGCTCGCGTTGCACGGTCGGGTTCGCGATGAGGACGTAGTCGACCGCGGGCAGGTCCGGCAGCGACAGTCGCTGCGACACCTTCACCAGGTCGGCCGGGATGAGCGAGTGTGGGAACACCGCGACGCCGATCCCCGCCCGCACCGCGGCGAGCACGCCGTTCACGTCACGGGTGTTGCAGGTGATCCGCCACGTGCGCCCGGCGGCCTCGAGCGCGTCGATCGCCATCTGCCGGCTGATGCTCGGCGCCTGGTACGCGATCAGCGGCACCGGGTCGTCGGATTCGAGGGCGATGCCGTCCTGCGCCATCCACACCATCTGGTCCGAGGCGACCCGGGTGCCCTCTGCGGACTCCCCCGCCGTCCGCTTGATGAACACGAGGTCGAGCTGACCCGCGTGCACCCGTCGGAGGAGCGGCGCGGACTGGTTCACCGTCAGCTCGAGGTCGACCTGCGGGTGCAGCTTCCGGAAGTCACGGAGGATGCGCGGCAGCTGCGTGATCGCGAGGTCGTCGGCCGCGCCGAACCGGAGGCGACCACGAGCCGCCACCCCGGAGAAGTACGCGTCCGCGGTCGCGTGCGCCGCCAGGATCGTCCGGGCGAACCCCGCCATCGCGTCGCCGTTGTCGGTGAGCCGGACCCCGCGGGTGTCCCGTGCGACGAGGGTCCGGGCGACCGCTGACTCGAGCCGGCGCACGTGTTGCGAGACGGTCGGTTGGCTGATGCCGAGACGGACGCCGGCCTGCGTGAAGCTGCTCGTCTCGGCGACGGCGAGGAAGGTCCGGAGCAGGACGGGATCGAGCACGGCGGGCCCTTCATTCGACATCGCAATGGAGTGATGCCGATCATAGGAGGATCGAATGGACCGGGAGCGGATAGTTTCGACCGGGTACCGTTCCCGCCCTCGACAGCCGGAGTCCCCCACACCGTGCGTCCGTCCCCGACGACCGTCCACCCGCCCACCGAGCCGCTCCCGATCAGCACGACACCGCCCCCGTGGCGGCGGTCCTTCAGCGCGCTGTCGGTGCCGAACTTCCGGCTCTTCACCGCCACCAACCTGGTGGCGATGACGGCAGGGTGGATGCAGCGCATCGCGCAGGACTGGCTCGTGCTGCAGCTCACCGGCTCGGTCGCGCAGGTCGGCATCACGGTCGCCTGTCAGTTCGCCCCGATGCTGCTGTTCGGGCTGCTCGGCGGGGTCTTCGTCGACCGGTACTCGAAGCGCGCGCTGATGATGATCACGCAGGGCGCCTTCGCGGTGCTGTCCCTGCTGCTCGCCCTCCTCACCCTGGCCGGGGTGGTGGAGGCGTGGCACATCTGGGTGATCGCGTTCCTGGTCGGCATGGTCACCGTGATCGACAACCCGGCCCGGCAGGTGTTCGTCACCGAGATCGTCGGTCACCAGCACCTCCGCAACGCGATCAGCGTCAACTCGTCGGTGTTCCAGCTCGGCGGCATGATCGGTCCGGCGCTGTCCGGCATCCTGCTCGTCGCCGTCGGGGCGGGGTGGTCCTTCGGCATCAACGCCGCCGCCTGTGTCGCGGTGGTCGTGACGCTCGGGTTCCTCCGCGTCTCCGAACTCCACCGCACACCGCCGGCCGCACGGGCGAAGGGGCAGCTCGTCGAGGGGCTGCGGTACGCCGCCGCGAAGCCGACGATCATCGTGCCCGTCGTCCTGCTCGCGTTCTTCTCCGTCTTCGCGCTGACGATGCCCGTGCTGTTGTCCGCCTTCGCGTCCGACGTGTACGGCGTCGGCGCCGGCGGCTACGGCCTGTTCAACTCCGCCGTCGCGGTGGGAGCGTTGACCGGCGCGGTCCTCTCCACACGACGGGCGGTGGTCCGGCTCCGCACCATCGTCGGCGGGGTGTTCTGGACCGGGCTGTTGCTCGTGGTGGCCGGATCGGCGCCGACGATCGCGCCGTTCACCGTCCTGCTCGTCGTGGTCGGCCTGTCGCAGCTGCTCTTCATGACCGCGTCGAACTCGCTCGTCCAGCTGTCCTCGAACGTCGCGATCCGTGGGCGGGTGATGTCGCTGTACGTGCTCGTGCTGCTCGGCGGTCAGGCGATCGGCGGCCCGGTCATGGGGCAGGTCGTCGACCACTTCGGCGCGCACGTCGGGATGATGGTCGCGGGCGGCGTGCCCGCGGCGGCGGCCACGGTGATCGCGTTCGTCCTCGCCCGACGCGGCGGCCTGCACCTGGAGATGCGGATGCGTCACCACCTGCCGCTGCCGACCATCGTCGGCAACCGCTGACACCACGGACGGTGTGCCCGCGCCGGCGGAACCGGACTGGCGCGCCAGCGGCCGGGGCGCCGTGACGCACGGGAGGCCCGTGACCAGCTGGTCACGGGCCTCCCGTCCGTCACGTGGTGACGCCAGCAGCTGCGCTCAGTAGGCGACGCCGAACCGCGCCTGGTGGTGCTTCGGCTCCTCGATCTCGTCGACGACCGCGATCGCGTAGTCAGCGCCCGAGATGTCCGAGTTGCCGTCGGCGCCGGTGAGGAGCACGTCGTCCGAGGTGCGGTACGTGCCGCGACGCTCCCCCGGGTTGTAGCTGCCGAAGGCGGCGGCGGGGCTGACGTAGAACCAGTCGACGTCGGTGCCACCGGCGCGGAGTGCCTCGAGGACCTGGCCGTGGCTCTTCGCCTCGCCCTTGAAGGTGTCGGGGAACTCGGCCGTGTCGTAGAGGGCCGGGCCGCCCTCGGCGACGAGCAGCGAGCCGGCGCCGCCGACGATGCCGAGGCGTGCACCGGCAGCGGCCGCGGCGTCGACGAAGTGCTGGAACCGGTCCTTCAGCTCGCTGCCGTCCGACTGGACCGCGTGCAGGGCGACGATGACGACGTCGGCTTCCTTCGTGACGTCGCTGACGAAGCCAGCGTCGAACGCGTCCCCCTGCGCGAGCGTGAGGTGCTCGGCGGCGTCGAGCTTCGTGGTGTCACGCGCGACGGCGACGACCTCGTGCCCGCGGGAGAGGGCTTCGCGGACGATGGCGGACCCGGCGTACCCGGTGCCTCCGAAGACGACGATGGTGGACATGCGAGCTCCTTCGTGGTGGTGGTGCCGACGCGGTGGCGCGCCGTGCCACTCACTGTACGGGTGTTACTCTCTCCGAGTAAGTAGGCACCTCGTGGTGCGTGACGGAGGTCGGGATGAGCGCGCTCGAGTACAGCCCCTACGCGGCGGACTGCCCGTCGCGGCAGCTCCTCGACCGGATCGGGGACCGCTGGAGCGTGCTGACGATCGGCGCCCTGGCGGACGGGCCTCGTCGGTACTCCGCCATCGCCACCCGGGTGCAGGGTGTGTCGCAGAAGATGCTCACGCAGACGCTCCGAGCCCTGGAACGTGACGGCTTCGTCACCCGGACGGTCTTCCCCGAGATCCCGCCGCACGTGGAGTACGAGCTCACCGACACCGGCCGGTCGCTCCGCGCCGTGCTCGTGCCGCTGGAACAGTGGGCGATCGACCACATGGACGGCGTCGCCGAAGCGCGCTCGGGGTACGACTCCCGCTCGTGACCACACCCGGTCTGGAATCGTCGCGGACCGCGGGTGGTTGCGTGGAGGCATGCGATCGATCGTCTACTCCCAGCCCGGAACGTCCGCCGTCCTCTCCCTCGCCGACCGTCCGGTCCCCGAGCCCGGTGCCGGTGAGGTCCGCGTCCGCGTCGTCGTCTCCGGGGTGAACCCCACCGACTGGAAGGCCCGACAGGGCGGCACGTACGGCGACGGCCTGCCGTTCCCGGAGATCACGCCGAACCAGGACGGTGCCGGCGTCGTCGACGCGGTCGGCGACGGCGTCGAGGGCCTGTCCGTCGGTGACCGCGTCTGGCTGTTCATGGCCGCGGCGTCCCGACCCACCGGCACCGCGCAGGAGTTCACCGTCGTGCCCGCCGCCCGCGTCGTCCCGCTCCCGGAGGGCGTCTCGTTCGACATCGGTGCCAGCCTCGGCGTGCCGGCGATGACCGCGCACCGTGCGCTCACCGTGCACGAGGACGGCCCGACCCGCCTCTCGCCCGGTGCCCTGTCCGGCAAGACCGTGCTCGTCGCCGGCGGCGCGGGGGCCGTGGGACACGCCGCGATCCAGCTCGCCAGCTGGGCCGGCGCCACCGTCGTCGCCACGGTCAGCTCGGAGGACAAGGCGGCCCTCGCCACGGCGGCCGGGGCCCACCACACGGTGAACTACCGCGAGGACGGCGCCGCCGACCGGATCCGCTCGATCGCCCCGGACGGCGTGGACATCGTCGTCGAGGTGTCGATCCCGGCGAACGCCGACCTCGACGCCGCGGTCCTGGCGAACCACGGCGTCGTCTCGATGTACGCGGACAACGGCGGAGACGCGGCATCGATCCCGGTGCGGCCGAACATGGGCATCAACGCGCGCTACCAGTTCCTGCTGCTGTACACGATCGGCGACGCCGCCCTCGCCGCCGCTGCCGAGGACATCACCGCCGCGCTGCGCGACGGTGTCCTGCCGGTCGGCGAGGAGGCCGGGCTCGCGCTGATCCGCTTCCCGCTCGAGGAGACCGCAGCAGCCCACGACGCGGTGCAGGGCGACACGGTCGGCAAGGTGCTCATCGACGTGCAGTCGGCGGAGTAGGTCGCGCTGCGCGGTGCTCTTCGGCGCCCCGCTCCGTGGTGCGCTTCGGCACCGCACAACAGGGACCGGCTCGAACCACCGGAATCGGCGGTTCGGGCCGGTTCTCGTTGTGCCGGTCCGAGCGGCGCCGGGAGGCGCGGGGCGGCGGCGATCCGCGCCTCCCGTCCGGCGCGGGGCCGGGAAGCGCGGGGCCGTCCGAGCAGCGCCAGGAGGCGCGGGGCCGGTCCGAGCGCCACCGGGAGGCGCGGGGCGGCGGCGATCCGAGCCTCCCGTCCGGCGCGTGGTCGGGTCCGGCAGGACCGACGCAGTACGCGTTCATCGGCGGGGTTGGTAAGCAGGAGGCATGACCGACGCCGCAGCGCCCCTCCCCACACCCACGCCCGGAACCAGAGCAGTCGTCCTCGGAGGTGGTGGCGTCGCCGGCATCGCCTGGGAGCTCGGCGTCCTGTCGGCCCTCGAGGACGCCGGGGTCGACCTCGGTGCGGCGGACCTCGTGGTCGGCACGAGCGCCGGCAGCGTCGTCGGCACCTTCCTCCGCAGCGGCGGCGTGCGCGGTGCCTACGAGCAGCAGCTGAGCCCGCTCCCGACCACGTACGAAGAGCCGGCGCGCGTCGATGCCGCCGAGTTCGAGCAGCGCTTCGCGGCGGCACTGCAGGGAGCCACCTCGGAGCAGGACGCCCGTGCGCGTCTCGGAGCCGCCGCGCAGCAGATCACCTCCGGACAGAGCGACGACGAACGCGTTGCGACCTTCCGCGACACGCTGCCCACGACCGCGTGGCCGGACCGGCCCTACGCGGTGACCGCGGTGGACGCCGTCGACGGGACCTTCCGGGTGCTCCGCGCCGAGGACGGCGTGCCGCTCGAACGTGCCGTCGCCGCGAGCTGCTCCGTCCCGCTGGTCTGGTCTCCGGTGCGGATCGACGAGCATCCGTACATCGACGGCGGCATGCGCTCGTCGACCAACGCGGACGTCGCGGCCGGGTACGAGCGGGTGCTCGTGATCGCCTGCAGCCCCGAGGGGCCGTCACCGCTCGGGCCGTGGCTCGACCGTGCGGTCACCTCGTTGCGGGACGCCGGTTCGCGGGTCGAGGTCCTCGTCGCGGACGAGGCGTCGCAGCGGGCCTTCGGAACGAACTCACTGGCGCTGTCGACGCAGCGGCCGTCGGCGGAGGCCGGACGCGCGCAGGCCGAGCCGGTGGCGGAGCGCATCGGCGCGTTCTGGGCCTGAGCTGACGACCGGGCGACGAGCGACCGACGCCGGGCCGACGACCGGGCGGCGGCGGTCCTCCGCTGCCGCCCGGACCCGCCGGTCAGACGAATGCGGCCTGTCCGGTGACGGCGCGGCCGACGATGAGCGTGTTGACCTCGCGGGTGCCCTCGTACGAGTAGATGGCCTCGGCGTCGGCGAAGAACCGGGCGACGCCCTTGTCGAGGACGATGCCGTTGCCGCCCTGGACCTCGCGGCACCAGCCGACGGTCTCGCGCATCTTCGCCGTGGCGAACGCCTTCGCCATCGCCGAGTGCTCGTCGCCGCCGAGGCCCTGGTCCTGCAGCGCGGACGCCTGGGTGCACAGGGCGATCGACGCGGTGATGTTCATGAGGGACTTCACGAGCAGGTCCTGGATGAGCTGGTGCGACGCGATCGGCTTGCCGAACTGCTCGCGCTCCCGGGCGTAGCGCAGGGCGGCCTCGTAGGCGCCGACCGAGATGCCGACGGCCTGCCAGGCGACCTCGGTGCGGGTCAGGCGGAGCACCGCAGCGGTGGACCGGAACGAGTCGGCGCGCTGCAGGCGACGGGCCTCCGGGACGCGGACGTCCTCGAGGGTGATGTCGGCGTTCTGCACCGACCGGAGTGCGATCTTGTCCTCGATCTTCGTCGCGGTGAACCCCGGGGTGTCGGAGGTGACCAGGAAGCCCTTGACCTGGTTGTCCGCCTCGTCCTTCGCCCAGATGACGACGACGTCCGCGAAGGTGGCGTTGCCGATCCAGCGCTTCGAGCCGTTGAGCACCCAGGTGTCCCCCTCGCGCCGGGCGGTGGTGCGGAGGCCGCGGGCGGAGTCGCTGCCGGAGAGCGGTTCGGTCAGTCCGAACGCCCCGACGACCTCCCCGGAGGCCATGCGCGGCAACCACTCACGCTGCTGCTCGTCGCTGCCCGCGACCGCGATCGAGTTCATCGCGAGACCGGACTGCACGCCGATGAAGGTCGCGACGCCGGCGTCGACCCGACCGAGTTCGAGGGCCGCCCAGCCGCGGTACACCGCGGAGTTCTCGAACTGCCGGACGAGCGGCACGCCGGGGCCGTACATGCCGAGCTCGGCGAGCGGCGCGATGACCTGCGTCGGGAACTCGGCGCGGGCCCAGTACTCGTCCGCGATCGGCGCGACGTCGCGCTCGAGGTACTCGCGGAGCTCGCCGAGGGAGGCGCGTTCCTGGTCGGTCAGCTGCTCCTGGAACCGGTAGAAGTCGGATTCCAGCAGGGGCGTTCCCGCGACCGTCGTTGACATGGACCCAACGATGCATCATTCTCGGAAACGTTGCAAGACGACGTCGACGACTTCGGGGGGAACCGTGAGCAAGCAGCCACTCGGCGCCCTCGGGTCGGCGCTCGTCCCGAGCGCGCTCGCCACGCGCCTGGAGGCCCACCCCGACGCCCAGCGCGCGTTCCGTTCCGCACGTCATGCCTTCATCGACGGGGCACGCGTCGACATGCAGGCCCTCGCGTCCTCGCTCGGCGTCGACCGGACCTCGCTGTTCCGCTGGGTCGGCAACCGCGACCAGCTGCTGTCCGAGATCCTCTGGTCGCTCGCCGTCCCGACGCTCGACGCCGCGGGCCGTGCGGCGGCACCGTCGGGGGCGGCACGCATCGTCGACGTCCTCGACCACTTCACCGCGGACCTGATCCGTGCGCCGTACTTCCGCGCGTTCCTGACCCGCGAGCCGGCCCGGGCACTGCGACTCCTGACGACGACCGACAGCGACGTGCAGCGGCGCTTCGTCGCCGTGGTCTCGACCCTGGTCGCCGCCGAGCAGGAGTCGGGGGCCTTCGACCCGGTGCCGCTCTCCCCCGAGGAACTCGGTCGACTGCTCGTCCGCGTGTCGGAGTCGTTCACCTACGCGGACCTGATCTCCGGCGAGACCCCGGACCCCGAGCGGGCACGCACGACGTTCGAGTACATCCTGCGCCCTGTGCGGTGACCGCCGCGGGTGGTCAGCTGCGGACGGCCGCCAGTTCCAGGTTGATGTCGTCCGGGTCCTGCACGGACAGGATCACCATGCCGGCGTCACCGAGGTCGGTCACCTCGCCGTGCTCGACACCGGCGGCGTCGAGCCGCGCGGCCGCCTCGTGCAGCTCGTCGACCGATCCGACCATGAAGCTCACGTGGTCGAGACCGACCGTGTCCGGGTCGAACCGCTGGCCGCTCGGAGCGACGGGGCGGAGGCCGAAGAGCTGGTCCCCGACGGGGAAGATGCAGCCGCCGTAGAGCCGCTCACGGTCCTCGGTGATCCCGGGCTCACCGGCGTGCTCGCTGAAGTCCATCGCGGGCTCGACGCCGAACAGCTGCTGGTAGAACGCCTTGCTGCGGGCGATGTCGGTCACGGTCACGCGGACGTGCGCCAGTGCGATGGGTCGAGCGATCGGGTCGGTCATGTGGGGCTCCTCGGGTGTCACCGGCAGGGTGGCCGGGTCGTCGTCGCTGTACGACATGGATCCGAGGCAACGCCGGACACCTGACCGCGAGCACCGACCATGCGGCGAGCGGACAGGTCGGGCCGACGGGCCGGTACAGCAGCGGGTCAGCGGCTCAGCGGAACCCGTCGTCGTCGGGGAAGGAGCGCGGCACACCGTGGCCCGCGCACCGGTCACGACGACGGACGCCGCGGAAGACCTCACGGACGTGCTCACCGCACCCGGTCCATGTCGCCTTCCCACACACCAGGCACTGCACCGATTCACACATGAACCTGTTGTACCGAGGGGCCGCCGAAGGCCGATCCGGACAGCGCTCACCGGCTGGCCGGGCATCATCCCACACTGCAGGACGGACACGGCACCGCGTGGAAGCGAGGGGCCGTGTCCGTCCGGAGGGGTCGTACTGGCGAGCAGCCGTCAGATGAGGTCGTCCGACAGGTGGTTCGGCGTCCCGAAGCGGTGCGCCGTGATGGACACCGCCTGCTCCCGGAGGAACGGCAGCATCTCGATGCGCCCGGCCTCGGTCACGGGCTCCGCGTAGACGGCGACGTCCGGCCGCCCGTCCGTCCCGACGGCGAGCGCGGCAGCGTCCCCGGCGATGAGTCGGACGCGCGTGGACGGGCCGGCAGCGATCCGGGCGGCGAACGTCTCGTCCGACTCGGTCTGCCGCACGGACTCGACGAGCGAGAGGCCTCGGAGCGCGGTGGCCACCGCTTCCGGGAGCGCGACGGCCGTGGAGACCTGGACGGCGGTACCCGCACGGAGCGCCGCGGCGACGACCCGCACGAGGTCCTCGGTCGTGCCCTCGGCAGCCAAGCGGACGTGTACCCCCGGGAACGGCAGGTAGCGGAAGACGTTGCGCTCGGCGGAGAGTGCGGACACGTCGGCCGCGGTCCCGAACTCCGCAGTCCACGCGAGCTCGTCGGACGCGATCGCACGGTCGACCGACTCGGACGCCACACCGGTCGCCCGGACGAAGGCCGACACGTCCGACGACGGCGTCGAGCCAGCGCGGGCGACGGCGGGCTCCCAGGAGCCGAGACCGACCAGGTAGTTCACGCCGCCGGCCTTGGTGCCCGCGCCGACTGCGGACTTCTTCCACCCGCCGAACGGCTGGCGGCGGACGATCGCGCCCGTGATGCTGCGGTTCACGTAGAGGTTGCCCGCCTGGATGCGACGGAGCCACGTCCCGATCTCGCCCGGGTCGAGCGAGTGCAGGCCGGAGGTCAGGCCGTAGTCGACCTCGTTGACGATGTCGATCGCCTCGTCCAGGGTCTCCGCCACCATCACGCCGAGGATCGGGCCGAAGTACTCCGTGCGGTGGTACTCCGAGCCGCGCCGGACGCCCTGCCGGACACCGGGGCTCCAGAGCTTGCCGGTCTCGTCGAGCTGCTTCGGTGCGATCGCCCAGGACTCCCCCGCGCCGAGCGTCGTCAGGCCGTCGAGCAGCTTGCCCGATGCCGGTTCGATGATCGGTCCCATCTGGGTCGTCGGGTCGGTCGGGTAGCCGACGGTCAGCGAGGACACCGCGTCGAGGAGCTGGTTGCGGAAGCGCTTGGACTTCGCGACCGAGCCGACCATGACGACCAGCGACGCGGCCGAGCACTTCTGCCCCGCGTGGCCGAAGGCCGAGGCGACGACGTCCTTCACCGCCAGGTCGAGGTCCGCCGACGGGGTCACGATGACCGCGTTCTTGCCGGAGGTCTCGGCGAGCAGCGGCAGATCCGGGCGGAAGGACCGGAACAGCTCGGCGGTCTCGTACGCGCCGGTCAGGATCACGCGGTCGACGAGCGGCGACGCGATGAGGTCCTTCCCGAGCTCGGACTCCTCGACGTCGAGGAACGCCAGGACGTCGGCCGGTGCACCGTGCGCGTCGAGGGCGGTCTCGATGACCGACGCCAGGACGGCACCACTGCGGGCGGCCGGCGGCGCGGGCTTCAGCACGACGGCGGACCCGGCGGCGAGGGCGGCCAGGGTCGAGCCGGCGGGGATCGCCACGGGGAAGTTCCACGGCGGCGTGACGAGCGTCAGCGCAGCCGGGGTGAACGACGCACCGTCGACGGTGTCGAGCGATGCGGCCAGTTCGCCGTAGAAGTGCGCGAAGTCGATCGCCTCGGAGACCTCGGGGTCGGCCTGGTCGATCGTCTTGCCGGTCTCCGACGCCATGACCTCGATGAGGGCGGCGCGGTTCGCCTCGAGGGCGTCGCCGACGGCGTGCAGGACCGCGCCGCGGGCGGCACCCGACCACGAACCCCAGGTCGTGCCCGCGGCGCGGACGCGCTGCAGGGCGGACTCGAGGGTCGTGGCGGAGGTGATCCGGGCCTCCCGGACGGCGGAGACGCCGAGCGTCGAGGTGGCGATCCGCTCGGTGATGGCGGCACCCCACTCGCGGACGGCGCCGACGGACGGGTCGCTGTCCGGCGTGTTCTCGAAGTGGCCGGGGACGGGACGGTCGACGGCCGCGTACCGGTCGGCGACGCGGTGCGGCGCCGGGGCATCCAGTCCGCCGGGCAGCGCGAGCGGGGCGAGGGAGTCGCGGAAGCGGGCTTCCTCGCGGGCGAAGAGCGTCGGGGACGAGGCGAGGGAGAACACCGCGGACATGAAGTTGTCCTGCGACGCGCCCTCCTCGAGACGACGGATGAGGTAGGCGATGGCGACGTCGAACTCACCCGGGTGCACGACCGGCGTGTAGAGGAGCAGCGAGCCGACGGTCTTCTTCACCGCGGCGGCCTGGCCCTGCGCCATGCCGAGGAGCATCTCGAACTCGATGCCGTTCCGTACACCGCGCTCCCCGGCGAGGAGCCAGGCGTGTGCCACGTCGAACAGGTTGTGCCCCGCGACACCGACCCGCACGTTGGCGATGCGCTCGGGCGTGAGCGCCCAGTCGAGCACGCGCTTGTAGTTGGTGTCTGAGTCCTGCTTGGTGTGCCAGGTCGCGAGCGGCCAGCCGTGCACCGAGGCCTCGACCTGCTCCATCGGCAGGTTCGCGCCCTTGACCAGGCGCACCTTGATGTCGGCGCCTCCACGGGCACGGCGGGCGGCGGACCACTCCTGCAGGTGCTCCATCGCGGCGAGTGCGTCGGGCAGGTACGCCTGCAGCACGATCCCCGCCTCGAGGTCGGTGAACTGCGGCTCGTCGAGGAGCTTCGTGAAGACCGCGATCGTCAGGTCGAGGTCCTTGTACTCCTCCATGTCGAGGTTGATGAACTTCTTCGGCGTCGACGCCGCCGCACGCTCGAACAGCGGCCGGAGCTGCCCGACGATGTCCTCGACGGCGTGGTCGAACGCCCACGGCGAGTGCGGGTGCACGGTCGAGGAGACCTTGATCGACACGTAGTCGACGTCACCACGGCTCAGCAGCGCGTGCGTACCGGCGAGGCGGCGCGCTGCCTCGCGCTCCCCGAGCACGGCTTCGCCGAGCAGGTTCACGTTGAGGCGGATGCCGTCCTGCTTGATCTTCGCGATCGCCGGACCGAGCTTCGCGTCGGTGGCGTCGACGATGAGGTGCCCGACCATGTTCCGGAGGACCCGTCGGGCGACGGGGACGACGACGCCCGGGAGGCCCGGTGCCATCCCGCCACCGAGGCGCACCAGGCCGCGGAGCGCGGCCGGCAGGAACCCGGGTGCGTCCGGCGCGATCGCGCGGAGCTTGCGCGCGGCGACACCGAGGTCCTCGGGGCGGACGACGCCGTCGACGAACCCGACGGCGAAGGCCAGGCCCTTGGGGTCGGCGAGGACGCCGGCGAGCTGCTTCGCGGACCCGTCGACCGGGTACGTCTCGGCCTCGGCGAGCCACTGTCGGACGAGCGCGACGGACTCGTCGGCGAGTCCGGCGGAGTCGGTGGTGGTCACATCGTCGGTCGTGGTCGCTGCGTCGTCGCGCGGCTGGACGTCGGTCATGGGTTCAGTGTGGGGCTCGTGCTTCCGGTAGCGGAAGCAACTCTTCCTGATGCATTCCGTTCAGCTGCACTACTGTTTCCCCATGCTCGACGTCCGGCGCCTCGTGCTCCTGCGGGAGCTGTCGATCCGGGGCACCGTGGCCGCCGTCGCCGAGGCGATGAACTTCACCCCGTCGGCGGTCTCGCAACAGCTGGCGGTCCTCGAGCGCGAGGCCGGTGTGCAGCTCCTCCGGAGGGCCGGGCGGCGCCTCCAGCTCACGCCGCAGGCCGAGGTGCTCGTGGCCGCGGCGGGCGACGTGCTCGACACGCTCGAGCGGGCGCAGTCCGCCGTCGGGGCGACGCTGACCAGCGTGCAGGGACGCGTCCGGGTCGCGGTCTTCCAGTCTGCTGCGCTCGCCCTCATGCCGAACGCGCTGCGCATCATGGTCACCGAACACCCGGGCGTCCGCGTCGAGATGGTCCAGCGCGAGCCGGAGACCGCACTCAACGAGACGTGGGCGCGGGACTTCGACATGGTGATCGCCGAGCAGTACCCGGCGCACGCGGCCCCGCGCTTCCCGGGCCTCGACCGACGTGAGCTGACGACGGACGCCGTCCGGCTCGCGCTGCCGCCGGTGGACACGTCGCTGTGGCCGGTCGACTCCCTCACCGGCGCGGCCGACCTGCCGTGGGTGATGGAGCCACGAGGAACGGCGTCGCGGCACTTCGCGGAGCAGCTCTGCCGGCGCTCGGGCTTCGAACCCGACGTCCGGTACGAGACCGCCGACCTACAGGCGCAGATCCGGTTGATCGAGTCCGGCAACGCGGTCGCGCTCATGCCGGACCTGGTCTGGGCCGGCCGGTCGACCACCTGCCGGCTGCTCGACCTGCCCGGGGACGCCGAGCGGACGATCTTCACGGCGCAGCGGACGGCGAGTTCACTGTCCCCCGCCGTGGCAGCACTCCGGGACGCCCTGGAACGGGCTGCGGCGACCTCCCGTTCCTGAGACCATCGGAGCCGACGAGTCGGGCCCGATCGCGTGGGCATACGTGCTGCTCGCCGCCGGGGCCGTGGTCCTGACGGCCGTCTGCGCCGTCGTCGCGCCTGACTTCCGGAGACGAGCGCGCACCTGCAGCGGCCCGCCCTCGTCTGTACGGACGCAGAGGAACCGGTGCGGGAAACCGCACGATTGCCCTGGGCGCTCGCCATGCTCGCCGCCGGTGCGGCACTGGTGGGCCTGCGTACCGTCCGCCGTCGCGCCCGTCGCTGACCCGGACGGGAGGGTCCTCCCGCGGCCCCGTCGATCCCTCCACGGATCGGCGGGGCCGTTCCGTTCCCGCCCCGCCCGACGGGGACGATGCGCCGGTCGTCAGGCGCCGCGGATCTCCTCGGCGCGACCGAGCAGGTCGGCGTGGAACGCGGTCTGGCTGAGGGCACTCGCGAGCAGGAAGCCCGACATCGACTCGATCCCACCGCTGAACGGCACGCGGGACGCGACCTCGAAGAGCGTCGGCCGGTCGAGTGCATCGAGCGCGTCCGCGACGTGCCGGGTCCGCTCGTCCCGGTGGTCGATGAGGACACGGGCTCGGGACACGACGTCGCGGAACCGGTACTCGTGCCCGGGGCAGACCTCGAGGTGGCCGTACCCGTCGAGCCTCGCCAGCGAGCCGAGCGCGTCACGCAGCGGGTTCGTCCCGGTCCGGCCGCCGAGTCCGACGCCGGGGTTGATCCGCGGCAGGACGTGGTCCCCGGTGAACAGGAGTCCGTCCGGCTCGTCGACGAAGCAGACGTGACCGCCCGTGTGTCCCGGCGTCCACAGTGTGCTGATCGTCCGCCCCGGGATCGGCAACACGTCCCCGTCCGCGAGCAGCAGGTCGGCGAACGGCGCCTCCGCCGTCCCCTGCCCGATCCGGCGGCCGGTCCCCCACGCGGCCAGGACCCCGTCGAGCAGCGCGGCGGGCACGCCCCAGGTCCGCACGTCGCGGTCGTTCTGCTCCGCGTCGGCCCGCTCGTGCTCGAGCGCGCGCACCTCCGCGGCGTGCATCGCGACCGGGGCACCGGAGCGTCGCCGCAGTGCGGCCGCGGCACCGAGGTGGTCGGCGTGCAGGTGGGTGACGGCGACGAGGGTGACGTCCTCGAGCCGGCGGCCGACGGCCCGGAACCCGTCGGACAGCACGTCGAGGGACCCGCCGTCGGACCACCCCGGGTCGATGACCGCGAGCGCCCCGTCGCTCCCCTCGATGACGTACGCGAGCGTGGCGTCGGGCACACCGCCCCGGAAGGGGACGGCGATGGTCCAGATGCCGGGCCGGACCTCCTCGACGGGCGGGAGGGCACCGGCGGCGAGCGCCTCGGCCTGCGCGGTGCTGACGGGCGGCGGGATCGACACGCGACCACCCTAACCAGGCGGTGCCGGCGGACCGGGCCGTGCCGGGCCTCCGGGCCGGTCCCGCAGCGGGCGGGTAGACAGGCCGCATGGAGACCATCGCGCCCATGCTCGCCAAGGCCGTCGCCACCGTGCCGGACCCCGACAGCATCGCGGGCGGCCTGCGGTACGAGCCGAAGTGGGACGGCTTCCGGGGCATCGTGACGATCGACGGCGACGACGTCGAGATCGGCAGCCGCGGCGCCAAGCCGCTGACCCGGTACTTCCCGGAGCTCGTCGAGGCGTTCCGCGCCCGGTTCGGCGGCCGGGAGCACCCCGTCGTCCTCGATGGTGAGGTCGTCGTCCGCTCCGGGGTGCCGGGCAACGAGCGGCTCGACTGGGAAGCCCTGTCGCAGCGGATCCACCCCGCGGCCTCGCGGATCGCGAAGCTCTCGGTCGAGACGCCGGCGCAGTTCGTCGCCTTCGACCTGCTGCACCTCGACGGCGAGGACCTGACCGGCCGGCCGTTCGACGAGCGCCGTGCCGCGCTCGAGGAACTCGGGGCCGACCTCGCAGCCCCGCTCTTCGTCACCCGCACCACGCTCGACGTCGAGGTCGCCCGCGAGTGGCTCACGACGTTCGAGGGTGCCGGTCTCGACGGGGTCGTGGCGAAGCCGCGGTCGAAGCCGTACGAGCCGAACAAGCGCACGATGCTCAAGGTGAAGCACCACCGCGAGGCGGACGTCGTCGCCGTCGGGTACCGGGTCCACAAGAGCGGGACCGGTGTCGGGTCGCTGCTGCTCGGGCTCTACGACGACGAGGGCGAGCTGCGGATGGTCGGTGGGGTCTCCGCCTTCACGGACAAGCGGCGCCGGGAACTCGTCGACGAGTTGGAACCGCTCGTCGAGCGGGACGCGGACGGGAGGCCCGTCACCGGTGACGGGGAGCGCTCACGGTTCTCGTCCGGTCGCGACACGTCGTTCGTCCGGCTGGCACCGGAGCGCGTCCTGGAGGTCCGGTACGACCAGATGGAGGGTGACCGGTTCCGGCACACCGTGCAGTTCGCGCGGTGGCGTCCGGACCGCGAGGCGCGCTCGTGCGGGTTCGACCAGCTCGAGGTCCCGACGGCGTACGACCTCAGCGACGTCCTGTCCTGATCCGACCCTGGTCTGACAGACCGGATGTCCAATCCGCGCTCCAGAGTGATCAGTAGTTAGCCGAACTAGTGAAACTGTGGAAACATCTGAGGCACCAGGGAAACGGTGGTCGGACACCGTCTCGACACCACGGATCGGAGTGGACATGAGCAACGAGATCCTCATTCGCCGGGCGCAGCGCAGCCCCTTCAGCGAGGTCCGCGAAGCACGTCATCTGCGTGCGCTCCAGACCAGCGCGATCATCAGCGGCATCGCCGGTGTGACCGCCGCCGCGCTCGCCTTCGTCACGATCGGACTCGGCGCATGATCGTCCTGGACGGCGTGACGCAGGGCAACCGCCGCACGTGGTCGCGCCTCACCCGCCTGCACACCGCCACGGTCGGTCTGCCGCTGCAGACCTCGCGCGTCGAGGACGACGGACTCCGCTCCGAGGACGCCTCTTCGCTCGTCTGAGGCCCCGTCCGAGCGGGCACCGTCCCAAGGGGGGGCGCCTCGGAGGTCCCGTCAGCCCTTCTTCGCTCGGGACGGCTGGACGCGCGGCGGCTCGCCGGGCATCTTCGGGAAGTCCGGCGGGAACGGCAGCTCCCCCTCACCACGCTCCAGGTCGCGAGCCCACCACTCCAGTAGGGGATCGATGCTCCGCGGCGCGGCGGACATCGTCTCCCACGGATCGCCGGTGGCAGCGAGCCGACCGGGGACGGTGCGGATCGTGAACACGGTCGGGTCCGCGGTGTCCAGCTCCTCCCACGCGAGCGGGGTCGACACGGCAGCGTGCGGGAGCGCGCGGGGGCTGTAGGCGCCGGCCATCGTCCGGTCGCGGTTCGCCTGGTTGAAGTCGACGAAGACGCGTTGCCCGCGCTCCTCCTTCCACCACGCGGTCGTCACCTGCTCGGGCATCCGCCGCTCGAGTTCCCGGGCCGCCGCGATCACGGCGTGCCGCACGTCGAGGAACTCGTACGCCGGCTCGATCGGCGCGAAGACGTGCAGGCCGCGGTTGCCGCTCGTCTTCACCCACGCTTCGAGCCCGACGTCGGCCAGGACCTTCCGCAGCTCGTGGGCCGCGGGCACCGCGTCGGAGAAGTCCGTGCCCGGTTGCGGGTCCAGGTCGATCCGGAGCTGGTCCGGGTGGTCGCTGTCCTCGGCACGGGATGCCCACGGGTGGAACACGACCGTGTTCATCTGCGCCGCCCAGACCGCGACGGCCGGCTCGTCGACCACCAGCTGCGGGTGGCTCCGGGCGCTCGGGTAGGTGACCGTCACCGCGCGGACGTAGTCGGGCGCACCCTTCGGCGGGTTCTTCGAGAAGAACTGCTCGCCGTCGACACCGTCGGGGAAGCGCTGCAGCGAGATCGGTCGGTCGCCGTTCGCCCGGACGAAGGGCTCCCCCACGTCGACGAGGTACTGCGCCAGGTCGAGTTTCGTGATGCCGAGGTCCGGCCAGAGCACGCGTGCCGGGCTGGAGATCCGGACCTCCCGGTCGCCCTCGGGTCCGGGTACGGTCAGCGTCGTCGCCGGTGTCGCCATGGTGCGGAACCTACTCCCCCGCACCCGCGGAGTGCGTGCCGCGCGTCCGCACGGGCAGGATGGCACCGTGAACGCGTACCTCGGGGTCGACCTGGCGTGGGGCCTCGGGACCGAGCGTCGGGCGCCGAACGAGACCGGCCTCGCCGCCATCGACGACGCGGGACGGGTTGTCGACGCCGGCTGGGCCCGCGGGGTCGACGCGGTCACCGCCTGGATCGCCGAGCGGCTCGGCCCCCGCACGCTCGTCGCCGTGGACGCCTCCCTCGTCGTCACGAACCCGACGGGCATGCGCCAGGTGGAACGGCAGGTCGGCCAGCGCTACGGCCGGTGGAGGGTCGCCGCGAACCCGACGAGCCTCGCCTCGGCCGCGAGCGCGGGCGCCCGCCTGCTCGACCGGCTCACCGCGCTCGGCATCACCTACGTCAGCGACACCGCGAGCATGCGCGCCCGCAGCGGCCCGGCGGTCTTCGAGTGCTACCCGTACACGACCCTCGTCGGCGTCGAGGAGTTCGGCTACGACGACGAACGCCCCCGGTACAAGCGGCTCGACCCGTCGGTGCCGCCGGCGGTCGCCCGTCAGCGCCGCGCCGAGGCGTTCGACGAACTGGTCCGGCGCGTCCGCACGAGGCCGCTCGACCCGCCGCTCGACCTCGACGGCGACCCGCGCACCCGGGCGCTGGCGGAGCCGTCGGTGCTGCACGGACCGACGCACAAGCACCGGGAGGACCTGCTGGACGGCGTCCTCTGCGCCTGGACGGCAGCGTTCTGGGATCGGCACGGCGACCGACGGGTGCAGGTGCTCGGAGGCGATGACGGCTCCCCGTCCGACCCGCGCGACACCGCCGGACGGCTGCCGGCCCTCGTCGCACCGGCGCGGGAGGCGCAGCGTCCCGCTCGCTAGGCTGGTCCAGTGAGCACGACGACCGAACCGCTGCGCATCGGGCTCGTCTCGCTGCACACTTCGCCCGGCGACGAACCCGGTTCCGGCGAGGTCGGCGGCATGAACGTCGTCGTCCGGCACCAGGCCGAGGCCCTGGCCGACCGCGGGCACCAGGTGGACATCATCACGCGACGCTCGTCGCCGACGCAGCCGGACTCGGTCGCACTCGTCCCCGGCGTGTGCCTCCGGTTCCTGTCCGCCGGGCCCGCCCAGCCCGTGCCGAAGGGCGAACACGACGCCTTCATCGAACCGTTCCGACACGGGCTCGCCGCACTCGGACCGTTCGACGTGCTCCATTCGCACCACTGGTTCTCCGGTGCCGCAGCGCTCCCCGTCGCCCGTGACCGCGGCGTCCCGCACGTCCAGTCCTTCCACTCGATCGCCGCCGACGCGGAGACGCCGCTGTCCGAGGGCGAACGCCCCGAGTCCGCCGGCCGGATGGCCGGCGAGCAGCGCCTGGCCCGGGAGTCCGACGCGGTCGTCGTCGTGAGCGAGGCCGAGGCCGAGACCGTTCGCACACGGCTCGGCGGTGATGCGTCGCGCGTGTGGATCGTCCCGCCGGGCGTGGACGGTTCGGTCTTCCGTCCGGCCGGCGTCGGTGCCCGCCGGGCCACCGCGCCGTACGTGGTCGCCGCTGCACGCGTGCAACCGCTCAAGGGCCTGGACCTGGCGATCGAGGCCATCGCCGGCATCGACCGGGAGGCCCGTCCCACCCTCGTCATCGCCGGGGACGCGTCCAGCGAGGCCGGCGACCACGTGGCCGAACTGCGTCGGCTCGCCGAGTCGCGGGGCATCGCCGACCGGGTCACCTTCATCGGGCCGCAGTCGCGCGCCGACCTCGCCTTCCTGTTCCGCGGGGCAGCGGCCGTGCTCGTCCCGTCGCACTCGGAGACGTACGGGCTCGTGGCGCTGGAGGGTTCGGCGTCCGGTGTCCCGGTCGTGGCGGCCGCTGCCGGGGGGCTGCGCGAAGCGGTGCTCGACGGCGAGACCGGGGTCGTGCTCGAGTCCCGCGACCCGGCAGTGTGGGCCGCGGAGATCCAGCGGGTGCTGACCGAGCCGGAGTACGCCGCCGCACTGTCCTCCGCGGGTCGTGAGCACGCCGAGCGGCTGAGCTGGGACCGGTCGGCGGTCGGCCTGGAGCGCGTGTACCTGCGGGTGCTCGGGCGCTGAGGACGACGTGACGCCCGAGCCTGCACCGATCGACCTGGCCGCGTTCTGGACGGCGCTCGACGCGGTGCCGGCAGCGGCGGACGCCGAGCGGTTGTTCGACGGCGGCACCGGGGCTGCCGTGGGCGGGGCTGCCGTGGGCGGGGGCGACCGCGTCGGCGCTGGTGCCGGTGCAGGCGGGGCCGGCGCGCTGCGTCGGGCGAACCTCGACCGCTACCTCCGGCGGTTCGGCCCGGCGGCCGACACGATCCTGGTCGCCGAGGCGCCCGGGTGGCGCGGCATGACGAACACCGGTGTGCCCTTCACGAGCATGCGCGAACTGCAGGACCCGGACGGGCTCTTCGCCGACGTCCCGTTCGCGGTGCCCGAGGACGCGACCGCACCGTGGGAGGCGTCGTCCCGTGTGGTGCACGCAGCCCTGCGCGGGTGGCACGGCCCCCTGCCGGTGCTCTGGGCGGTGTTCCCGCACCACCCGTTCGTCGCACCGGACCGACTGACGAACCGCACACCGCGTCCGGCCGAGGTGCGGGACGGTGCTCCGGTCGCGTTGGCCCTGGCCGAGGCCGTCGGAGCGCGGCGCTTCGTGGCCGTCGGGCGGAAGGCCCAGGGTGCGCTGGCCGCCGCGGGCATCGACGCGATCGCGGTGCGGCACCCCGCCCAGGGCGGCGCGGCAGAGTTCACCGCGCAGCTCGCCGAGCTCCGCTGAGGGACTACGCCGAGCGCACGTCCACACCCTTGGCGGCGAGCGCCTCGGACACGTGCGCCGGCAGCGGAGCGGCGGCGTACACGATGCGCAGGGCCGGCAGGTCGATGACGTCGTCCCAATTCTGCGGGTCGTAACGGTCGTCGGAGCCGTCCCACCCGGGGTGCACGTCCTGCAGGACCTCGAGGTCCGAGTCGACCGTCAGCTCGGTGACCAGGTCGAGCTGCGACGGCAGCAGGTCGAGGTCGTCGTAGTACGCACGCGCCCGGTCGTCCTGTCCCGGAACGTCGTCCTCGTCGACGACCGTCTCCTCGTCGTCGTCCCCGTCGTAGGGCTCGATGACGTCCAGGTCGTAGCAGAGCACGTCGAGCACGAGCAGCTTCGCGTTGAAGTCCGCGAACTCGATGGGTTCCTCGGTGGTCGTCGACTCCTCGTCCATGCAGGGGAGCGTACCGAGGGCCGGCTGCACGTGCCCGACTCGGCCGATTTCCCTGTGGGACTGGACAGGAAGCGGTCAGCAGGAACAGGGTGGGGCATGGCGACCACCACGAAGGCCGAACACGACGCGGGGCATCAGACCGAGCTCCGCCGCGTCATCGGTCCGAAACTCCTCCTGCTGTTCATCGTCGGCGACATCCTCGGCACCGGCGTGTACGCGCTCACCGGGCAGGTGGCCGCAGAGGTCGGCGGGGCCGCGTGGCTCCCGTTCCTCATCGCCTTCTCGGTGGCGTTGCTCACGGTGTTCTCGTACCTGGAACTCGTCACGAAGTACCCGCAGACCGCCGGTGCCGCGCTGTACGTGCACAAGGCGTTCGGCATCCACTTCGTGACGTTCATCGTCACCTTCATCGTGATGTGCTCCGGGATCACGTCGGCGTCGACGGCGTCCCGGGCCTTCGCGGCGAACCTCGGCGTCGGGTTCGGGCTCGAGCTGCCGAACGTCGTGGTGATGCTCATCGCGATGGCCTTCATGCTCGCCGTCATGGCGGTGAACTTCCGCGGTGTCAGCGAGTCCGTGAAGACGAACGTCGTGCTCACGCTCGTCGAGCTCTCGGGCCTCGTGCTCGTCATCCTCGTGGGCTTCTACGCCATCGCCGGCGGCAACGCGGACTTCTCGCGGGTCGTGATGTTCGAGACGCCGGAGGACAAGAGCCTGCTGCTCAGCGTCTCGACGGCGACCTCGCTGGCGTTCTTCGCGATGGTCGGGTTCGAGGACTCGGTGAACATGGCCGAGGAGACGAAGGACCCGTCGCGGATCTTCCCCCGCGTGATGCTGACCGGGCTCGGCATCACGGCCGTCATCTACGTCCTCGTGTCGATCTGCGCCGTGGCCGTCGTGCCGATCGGCGAGCTGGCCGGCAACGAGACGCCGCTGGTGACCGTCGTGCAGACCGCGGCCCCGGACTTCCCGATCGGGTCGATCCTGCCGTTCATCTCGATGTTCGCCGTCGCGAACACCGCGCTCATCAACATGATGATGGCGTCCCGGCTGCTCTACGGCATGAGCAAGCAGGGCGTGCTCCCGCGCTTCCTCGGTCGGGTCTCCCCCACCCGCCGGACCCCGTCGACCGCGATCGTCTTCACGACCGTCATCTCGCTGCTGCTCATCGGATGGGTCTCGCTCGACCCGGAGTCGCCGATCGTCGTGATCCTGGGCGGGACGACCTCGCTGCTGCTGCTCGCCGTCTTCGCGGTCGTGAACACCTCGGTGCTCGTGCTGCGGCGGGACCGGGTCGGACACAAGCACTTCCGGGCGGGGGTCGTCCTCCCGGTGATCGGTGTCGTGGCCTGCCTGTGGCTCGTGCTGCCGTTCTCGTCCGGTCGTGCTGCGGAGCAGTACCAGATCGCCGGCGCACTGCTCGCGCTCGGCGTCGTGCTCTGGCTCGTGACGTGGTTCACCCACGGGCGGAAGGTCGCGGACAAGGCGCCGACGGGGCTCGTGACCGAGCCGACCGCGGTGCAGCGCGACCCCCGCGACGACCACCACTGACCGAGCGGCGAGGCACGTCCCCGCCCGACGGCCAGCGCGGCCCGTCGAGCGGCGACGCACGGTACCGCGGTCAGCTCCGGCGGGCGGGGAGGCCGAGCGGCCCGGGGGTCCGGCCGACCGCGCGGACGGCGAGGGACCGGACCCAGTCGAGGCGCTTGCCCGGCCACCCGTGCACGAGGACCGTCCACTGCTCGGGCAGCGCCGACGCCCCGGTGAGCGCCCCGGCCAGTCCGCCGGTGATCGCCGCGACGGTGTCGGTGTCCCCGCCACCGCGGACGGCACGTTCGAGGGTGTCGACCACGCCGTCACCGGAGGTGATCGCCGCCACCGCGGCCTGCAGCGACGCGACGACCCACCCGTTGCGCTCGGTGTGGTCCGCGGGCGTGGAGGCCTCGGCCTCGGCGATCCGGTCGAGCCACAGGGTCCGGCGCTCCCGCGGCAGCAGCGGCACACCGCGACGGACGTCGAGGCGACCACGACGGATAGCGTGCCGGATCGCCACCGTCCAGAGCACGCAGGAGTCACCGGCGTCCTCCTCGTGGTGCGTCAGGTCGCTCACCCGACGGGCGGCGACGGCGAGGGGGCGCTTGGCCCCGTCGCCGAGGAACCCGAGCACGAGCGGCGTCGTCCGCATGAGTGAACCGTTCCCCGCCGACTGTCCGCGTTGCTCGTGCACGGCGCGGGCGGCGGCCTTCGCGGCCTCCTCGGTGTTCGCGGTCATCCGGCCGAGGACGGCACGGGTCTGGGCGCCGACGTCGGGAGCGTCCTGCGCCCAGTCCGACCAGGCCGCGAGGAGGCGTCCGTGGGTCCTCGCCTCGTTCCAGCGCGCACCGTTGGCGACCGCCTCGAGGACGGGGATCGCCATGCTCGTGTCGTCGGTCCACTCCCCCGGCTCCCAGCCGAACGGTCCACCACCGCGCATCTCGACGGGCTGGTCCGCGGTCAGCGGCGGGCCGAACTCGTACGGGGCTCCGAGCGCGTCCCCGCACGCACTCGCCAGCACGGCGCCGAGCGCCCGGTCCTGCATCGCTGTGTCCATCGTTCCCTCCGCTGTCCACGGTAGTGCCGCGAACCGGGGGCATGTCGGCACGCCCCACGTCCAGCGGGAGCGCTTAGCCTCTCTGTGGTGAGCGGCTCCCCGGCCGCTCGTCCCGCCCACCCCGACGGAGGAACGACCCCATGCGCCGTGCCGGCATCGCACTCGCGTCGGTCTTCGGCGTCGGTGTCGTCGCCGCCGTCATCGGGGTCATCGTCCTGATCGTCGTCGCGGTGAACTCACTGACCGGGATGGCGTCGTCCTCGGCGACGCCCCGGGCGCTCACCTGCCCGGCAGCACCGGCGAAGACCGTCGGCGGCGTCGTGGTGCCGGCCGGTCCGATCGGCGGGTTCTGCCAGGACCGTCTGGTGAACGCCGCCGAGGTCATCCGCGCCGCTCGCGCCCTCGGCATCGGACCGCACACGCAGGCCGTCGGCGTGATGACCGCGATCGGCGAGTCCGGGCTCGTGAACATCGACCACGGCGACGCCGCCGGACCGGACAGCCGCGGACTGTTCCAGCAGCGCGACAACGGCGCGTGGGGCACGTACGAGCAGCGGATGGACCCGTACACGGCGGCGTCGATGTTCTACGCGAAGCTCGTCAAGGTGCCCGGGTGGAAGACCATGACGCCGACGCAGATGGCGCACGCGGTGCAGGTGAACGCCGACCCCGACCACTACGCCAAGTACTGGCCGACCGCGAAGCGCGTGGTCGAGGGTCTGACCGGCGAGACCGTGCCGGACGTCGCACCCCAGGGCTAGGTCAGGCGGCCGAGTCGACGGGTTCGTCGTCGTCGTCGAGCTCGATCATCGACGCCCCGTCATCGTGCACGACGACCTGCCCGCGCAGCCGGACGCCGTGCTCGTCGAGGGTGCAGGCCATCGCGTCGACCCACGCCCAGTCGACGGGGAACAGCCCGCTCGCCCCCGGTCGTTCCCACGCGAGGACCACCTGTGCGGCGCCGACCTGCGCGACCACGTCCTCGACGAGTACGCCGAAGTCCGGCACCCGGTCGTCGGGTTCGTAGGGCAGGTCGGCGACCGGCATCACCAGGTGCACGGGGAGGCCCCGTTCCCCCAGGAACAGCACCCAGCACTGTCGCCGGACGGGCGCGTCGAGGAGGGCGACGACGAGGTCGACCACGTCGGCGTCGGTTCGGACTGCGGTTCGCTCGAGTCGGTCGAGCACGTCGGTGTCTGGCATGCCCTCAGCGTCGCCGTCCGACCCGCCGACGGACCCCTCCGATGGCCCATCTGTGGACGACCACGACGTCCGGCGGCCCTGTGCAGGAGAGCCCGTTCAGATGCCGATCGTCACCGTGCCGCCCACGACGAGCCGGGCCACGAGGAACACCACCACGACCAGCCCGAGGCCGAGCAGCGCGACCGGCCACGCCGTCCGGCGTCGGACGAGCCGGAGCACGCAGACGACGGCCGCCACCAGGAACACCAGCGCGACGAGCACCGGCCCGAGCGTCACGACCGTCCCGCCGAGCCCCTCGTCGCAGCGGTTGCCCGGTGCGTCGCACGAACCGAACCCGATCGCGAGCAGCATGATCCCCCACCCGGCGGTCAGCGCGGCGAGCGCCCCGACCACCAGCAGGACGACGGAGGCGACCACGTCCGCGACGCGACGACCGCGGCGGCCACCGGACCGGGCCTCCCGGCCGTCCTGGACCGCGCCGTCCAGGACCGCGCCGTCCTGGGCTGCGCCGTCGTGCCGGACCCCGCCGTCCGGGTGTCCCGACGTCATCGGCGGCGGCGCGTGCGGACCGACCGCAGGGCGGCCGCGAGCACGAGGACGGGGCGCAGGAGCACGCGGGCGGAGGAACGCATGGGTCCATCGTGCCTCGTCGACGGGACGCCCGTTGCCGCTACGGTCGGGGCATGGCCCGTGCGCGCGACCACGAACCCCCTGCCGCTCCCGCCACCGCAGCCGTGCTGCTCTCCGGGTTCGCCTTCCTGCAGGGGCTGATCCTGCCGGCGGAGGACGTGGGACGGCACCTCGCGATCGGGTTCCTGTTCGGCGGACTCGGTCTGCTGTCGGCGTGGCGGGCGATCCGGATCGGTCGTCGCCGACGCGCGGCTCGGCGGTGGGCATGGGCCGCAGCCGTCCTCGGGATGCTCGGCGTGGGGATGCTCGCCTACCAGGGACTCGTCATCCTCACCGGCGGCGCGCTGCCGCCGCCGTTCTGGTGGCCGTACGCGCAGCGCTGACGGGAGGCCCGGCCGGCGTCGCGAGGGCCGCCCGCCCGGCGTCCACCAGGAGCGTGCCGATCCGCCGCGGCGGGTGCAGGATGGCGGCATGGCACCGACGCCGCGATCCTCCACCCTGTTCCGCCGGAAGCCGATCGACACGATCGACGACGACGCCGGAGCCGAGGGCGGCCTGAAACGCCACCTCGGTCTGTGGCAGCTCACCGCGATCGGCATCGGCGGGATCATCGGCGCGGGCATCTTCACGCTGGCGGGGACGGTCGCGAACGGCGTCGCCGGACCCGCCGTCCTCATCAGCTTCCTGGTCGCCGGGGTCGCCAGCGCTGCGGCCGCGTTGTCGTACGCCGAGTTCGCCGGCCTCATCCCGAAGGCCGGCAGCGCCTACACGTACGGCTACGCGGTGCTCGGCGAGATCGTCGGGTGGTTCATCGGCTGGGACCTGCTGCTCGAGTACACCGCGATCGTGGCGGTGGTCGCGATCGGCATCTCCGGCTACGTGGGCTTCCTGGTCGGCCAGTTCGGCATCGACCTGCCGGCGTGGATGCTCGGCGCCCCGGGCACCGGGGACGGACACGTCGTCGACGTCTTCGCGATCCTGCTCTGCCTGCTCACCGCGTTCGTCCTGACCCGCGGCATCCGGAGCGCCGCCCGGTTCGAGTTCGTCGCGGTCGGCATCAAGGTCGCCCTCGTCGTCCTCATCGTGGTGCTCGGTGTCTTCCACATCGACAGCGCGAACTACTCGCCGTACTTCCCGTTCGGCTTCGGCGGCGTCATGACCGGTGCGGCGACCGTGTTCTTCGCCGTGTTCGGCTACGACGCGATGTCCACCGCGGCCGAGGAGTCCACCGACGCCCGGAAGCACATGCCGAAGGCGATCCTGCTCTCCCTCGGGATCTCGATGGTCCTGTACGTCCTGGCGACCCTCGTCCTGACCGGGATGCAGGACTACAAGGACATCGACCCCGCGTCCGGCTTCTCGTCAGCGTTCGCGTCGGTCGGCCTCGGCGGGATCGCGAACGTCATCGCGATCGGCGCGATCGTCGGCATCGTCACGGTCCTCGTCACCTTCATGCTCGGTGCCTCGCGCGTCTGGTTCTCGATGAGCCGCGACGGCCTCATGCCGAAGTGGTTCGCCAAGACGGACCCGAAGCGGCACGTCCCAACCCGGGTGACCTGGATCCTCGGCATCGCGTCGGCGGTCCTGGCGGGCGTGCTGCCCATCGGCGTGGTGGCCGAGCTGACGAACATCGGCATCCTGCTCGCGTTCGTGGTCGTCTGCACCGCGGTCATCGTGCTCCGCTACCGGCAGCCGGACCTCGACCGGCAGTTCCGCCTGCCGTTCATGCCCGTCGTCCCGGCGATCGGCGTCCTGGCGTCGCTGTGGCTCGTCTCGTTCCTGCAGTGGGAGACGTGGGTGCGGTTCGGGATCTGGTTCGCGATCGGGCTCGGCGTGTACTTCGGCTACTCGCGCAAGCACAGCAATCTCGCGGCATCCGGCGGTTCTACGCCCGCTCAGTCCGCAAACGGTCCGCAGAATCTGACGCCGAGGTCATGAGCGCCGTCGCTGCAGCCCGCGTCCGGTCCGCAGCGTCCGGCCAAAGGTGCGCGTAGACGTTGAGCGTGATCGACGGCGACGAGTGCCCCATTGCACGAGCCACGGACACCGCGTCGAGGCCACCACGGATCAGCCCCGACGCGAAGTGGTGGCGTAAATCGTGAGGGGTGACGTCCGTGACGCGGACCGCGCGACCCGCATTCACGAAGTAGTGACGCAAGCGCGTCGGTGATGGCGGCGTGCCGAACAGCCAGCCGTCGTCGCCGAACACTCCGACCGTCTCGACGTGCCGCGCGATGCGCGCAACGAGCTCGGCCGGGATCGGCACGACCCGCTCGGAGCCGTGCTTTGGCGGGAGGATGTCGAGCCGCTGGACCCGGTTCTGAATCTGTCGCTGCACGTGGATCGTCCGGCGCAGGAAGTCGACGTCGCCAACCTGCAGCCCGGATGCTTCCCCGATGCGGAGGCCGGCGTACGCCATGACGTCGATCCACACTTGCCAGGCAGGGTCGATCGCAGCCCGAATCGCGCGGACCTCGTCCGCGGTCGGGATCCTCATCGAGTGCTCGGTCTTCCGCACCTGGGGCAGCTTGACGCCCTCGAGGGGGTCGTTCGCGAGCCGCCGGTCAAGGATTGCCGCTCGCACCGCGATGCGTACATATGCGGTGCGGCTCTTCACCGTTGACGGTGCGAGCGTGGTCGACAGCTGCTTCACGTACGCCTCTCCGTGCGATCGCCGCAGCTTTCCGAAGGGCACGTCTTTGAACGTGCAGCCGTCAACCGCTCGGTCGGCCAGCCGGCGGGTGTTCTCAGTCCACACCTGGTTCGGCACCCACTCGGAGTAGAACTCCGCGAGAGTCCCCCTCAACGCGGATGGTGCCAAGTAGGAACCGGTTAGTCGCGACGACGCAACCTCGTCGAGCCATGCCTGGGCGTCGCGCTTCCGGTCGAAGTGCCGAGCGTGCTCCTTGCCGTCGTCGTCACGGTACCGAGCTCGCCACTTGCCGTCCGGACGCTGTCGGATACTGCTCATCAGCGCGGCGCTTCTTCCCAGGCCCTGGACATCTCACTCATCAGGTCGAGTTCTATGACTCGGTTCAACTGCGCTACCGCGTGGTCTCGTCGTTCTAGCTGTTCGGAGCTCAGCTCCTGGGCGGGATACTTGTGCAACGTATCTCGCAACTGGATCGCAGCAGCCCAATTCTGATGAGCGCGTTGGACGCTCCGGAGAACGGTTTGCGAGTAGTCGAGCGCCATCGCAGCGATCTCGTTTGCCATCACGATCTCGTGGTCCACCTCAGCACCACTGGTGAGCTCATTCACGGTGCTTCCGAAGATGCGCCCGTATGCAAGGGCCTCGTTCATGCGGGCCGGGCGGTTTAGCTTCTCGGTCCGCGACACAGTCATAGCGCTGGCGTACTCGACCCCTTCCCTGCGCAGTGCGTCTGCCATCTGCTGGAGCGTCCACCCGCGCAGCTCGCGCCGGCGAGCGACCTCGTGAGCAAACGCGACCTCGTGCTTCGAGTACTTCTCTTCGTCAACCACGCGGACACTCAATCACACTATTGAGGTTGACAGCCAGCACCAGTGTGATTCACACTGGTGTTAGCCGGTCGTCACACCGGAGTTACGGAAGGCACTCTCATGACGAAGCTCCTGACCATCGTCGAAGCCGCACCCCTCGTGCGCAAGACCGAAAACGCCATGCGGTGGTGGCTCTATCAGAAGGACTGCCCCATCAAAACCGCGAAGATCGGCGGCCGGCTCTTCATCCGGGAATCCGACATCACGGCATACATCGATGCCCAGTTCGCGGAGGCGTCATGAGCTACGGCACGACGTTCCGCAAGATGCGCGAGCACTTCGGCGTCAGCACGCTCGAGCTCGCTCGCGAGATGGGGCACGGCGACCGGCTCGTGTCGATGATCGAAGCCGGTCGGCTCATCCCCACCAAGACCCTCGCAGCGAAGGCCACACGGGCTCTCGTCGAGGCGCACAAGAAGAAGGCCCCCGGGTACTCCGCTGTTAGCGCAGCGGACCAGGAGCCCTCACAGACCGCACCCAACCGCCAGGAAGGAAACGACCCAATGACCATCATGCTGCACGACGCCGCTGACATCGAGTGGCACGAACTCCCGAGCGACGTCACCGTCGCGCTCACATGCAACATCCCCGGCTGCCAGAAGTACCGGAGCGAGCACGTCCTCAACTGGGGCGAATCGGTTCACCACACCGCGTTCGCCTGGAGAAGCGACGAGCAGTGTCAGGTGTCCGTCGACTACTACGAAGGCGTAGACAACACACACCCGCTCGAGGCCAACACCTGGGCCGTCAACGGCCTCCTCGGCGACGACGACGGGCCGCTCACGCCAGCCCGCGTGTCCGCCTTCCTCGCGAACTACAACAGCGCCGCGTGCCTCGCGGCCGAGCTCAACGCGGGTGAGGCGAGTTGCTGATGAGCAACTGGGACGTGCGCAGCAAGCACCAGACGGCCCGCGACCGGCTGTCGATCGAGCAGCGCGAACGCGAGGTCAGGGCGGGTGTCTGGCGCAACCAGTCGGACAACGAGATCGCCAGGAACCTCGGAGTGTGCAGCGCCACGGTGCTCCGAATCCGTCAACGCCTCAACCTGCCCAACTTCTACGGCAAGCGACCCACTCGGGAGCACGCCTGACCCAGACCGGGGTGCTGCCGGTTTCCCCCGGCAGCACCCCACCCCTTGGAAGGGAGGGCAGATGACTGACGCACGGTTCCCCGAGCGCTACCTGAGCGACAGGCGGGTGCTGAGACTGAGCGCGGATGAGTTTCGGGGCTGGGCGTTCGCGACGATCTGGTCGGTGTCCAACAGGACTGACGGAGCGATCCTCTCCGATGAGTTGCTGCTGATCCCGTTCATGAAGGCCGAGACCGCGCAGAAGCTTGAAGCGTGCGGCTTGTGGGAACCCGTGACCGGCGGATGGACCATCGCTGATTTCGGGCAGGCGCAGACAAGCCGGCACGAACTCGAAGTGTTGGACAACGCACGGCGACGTGATCGGGAGAAGAAGGCCCGACAGCGCGCAGCGAAGAACGGCTCTGCTCCCAGCTTCTCGGATGTCCCTGGGGACAGTCCCGAGGGAAGTTCCCGGGGGATGTCCCAGGGACGTGTCCCGGAGGACATGACAGGCAGGACAGGCAGGGAAACGGAGAGTTGGTATGTCGATAACGAAACCGGCGAGATCACTGACCCTGCTCCTTCCGTCCCTGCTGGTTCTTCGGTGACCACTTGGGATGTGGCACCGATCGGCCGGAGCTGCTCAGTGTGCGGGAAGTCGATGGTTGACTACCCGGAGTCGATGCAGGTCTGCGAGTCACAGGACGATGCGCACAACGCCTACCGGGATCAGCACGGTTGGGGCAGTGCCGCCTGATGGCTCCTCGCCGAAGTGCTCAGTCCTTCGGTTCCCCGTCGCTGACGTACCGCGACCCCACCGGTGAGACGGCTGTCCGCAATTTGACGCCGGGCAACGTCTCAATCACGTGGCCGGACGGGTCAACGGTGTGGATCCCGGAGGGCGACGTCGGACCTCTCGTCGCAGCGGTACAGGCGAACTACAACCTCAGGCAGACACGTCGAGGGCATCTCTGGGCAAGCCGGCCACAGAGCGCAGCTCACGACTGACTCATCGCCTTGAGGTGATCTCCCACCCGAACAGGCGGAGGACGCGGCGTCGCTGCTGAGCCTCGACCGCGTCCTCCGCCTCCACCTCCTGCGAAGCACCGATAGCCGTCAGCTGGATTCCGGTGAGGAGCAGGAGCACACCGAAGGCCGCCCAAGTGAGCACGCCGAATGGGATCACGAGACCCTCCGTGGCAACTCCGATTACGGCGACGGCGGTACCGATGATCCCGGCTCCGATCGACGGGATGGTGATCCAGTTCCGGAACCAGGGCAACACCCGAATGCGGGGATGTACCCGAGATGCCTCAAGGACGTTCGCGAGGACGAAGACGGGGATCACTTGGGCAAGAAGCCCACACACGGCCGGTGTCACCCCGACACCCTGCCACGGACGAGCAACCGCTCGCTCCACACGACCGATGACAGGACGAACGCCATGAACCAACCCCGCAAGCACCCCAAGCCTGTACCGCCCGCCTCCACCTGGCAGCGAGAGCACCTCACCCGCCTTGAAGCGGTCAGTAACCAGCACCTCGACGCGCAGGTTTACACCGACACCGAAGGAGTCCCGACTGCAGCTGCAGGGACAGGATCCATCGGCATCGCCGGCTGGTTCCTCGCCGCCGACCTCGCCGCCCACACCGACCACCAAGACCAGTTCGGAGCGATCATCGCCCGGCACCAGCTGTACGCCGAAGACAAGCTCGGCCCCGAGGCATGGCCAGACGTGCTGCTCGCCGGCCTCCTGTACGCCAACTACCAACACCTCGAGAACGCCTTCACGGTCACCGATGGCACCCGCACAGACCTACGTGCTGCCTCCCGCGCGTACTGGAACACCGTCCGCCCTGACAGTGCTGACGGTGACTGACCGGAACAACCGGCAAGCATCGGAACTTGTCGTGGGCGCTGACGGCCCTGTAGTGACCGTCAGCGCCCGCGTCGCCGCATTCCTCATGCGCTACGCCGGCCTCAACACTTACCACCTGGACAACCGCGGCGTTGATCCAGAGGTAGACCAGACCCTTATCGCCCTTAAAGTCATCGCATTGTCTTGGCGAGAAACCGCAACCGGAACCAAGAATGCGGCGCGACCGGAACTCGACCCACAATCAGAGTGGCTCAGCACCCAGCAAGCCGGCGCAGTCCTTCGAATGACAGACAGCGCTATCCGCAAAGCAATCCGCGACAACAGGCTCCAAGCAAACCGCGTGGGTCGCAGCTACCGCATCAACCGTGAACAACTTGCACACTTCAAAGGACGGAAGGGACCCACATGACCAAGCCCCGCACCAAGCAGCACGACATTGCAGAAGAAACGCGTACCCGATACAGGGAACGGGTCGAAGCTATCCGCAACGACAACCGGTTCACGACTGCCGCGAAGCAGCAGGCAATGGCCAAGCTGTACCGCGACACCAACTACCAGCTGCAGCAGCTCGGAGAGGAGCGAGACGCCGCGCTGAACAGCAAGCGTGCCGCGCTCGAAGCGGACATGTTCGGCCTGCCCAAGTACGCATCGACCTCCGACACCCTCTCGTACCGCGACGCACTCGACCGCGTCAGCCGGGCCGAGGACGCCCCCGCCCTCATCGCCCTCTACGAGACCGCAGCACTGAGCAACGACACCATCCTCAGCAAGGCGATCCTCGCGAAGGCGTACAACGCCGGTGAACTCGACGTCGTCAACCGCTACCTCGAGGACCACACCACTCAGCAGGACCGAGCACAGGAACTGTGGGACATCCGGTACGGCGACGACAACCCAAACCAGATGTTCCAGGAAGCCATCGACGACTGGGTCTTCCAGGCCGACAAGCCCAGTGAGATCCGTGGACTCCCCAACTCCGCACTCGAAGAGATGGCCGAGGCGAGCGACTGATGCCAGCCAGCGGACGGCCGTGGGCCCGCATCGTCGCTGCGATGAAAGCTGAGTGCGAGGCAGCGGCAGAGCCGTGCTGGCTCTGCCGAAACCCCATCGACTACACGCTCAGCGGCCAGCACCCGCAAGCCTTCACCGCCGATCACGTCACTCCCACCTCACAGGGCGGTGATGCACTGCGTCGCGCGAACCTCAAGCCGGCGCACTACCCACTCCTGCAACAGCGCACGAGGCAACACCTCACGCGGCCAGTACCCGACCTCAAGGGAGTGGTGAAGGTGTCCAAGTCAGAGACCGCAACCGGGGTGGGGGGTACCCCTACACGGTGCAGGGTCCAGGACCTCCGGGGCGGCGACCTTTCTCTCCCCACCCCAAATTCGATCCTTGAGGCGATAGTTACGGGACGCGAACGCTGCGCGCGAGCTAGGGACTTGCATAATGACACCGTGCCTCGTATCGACTGCCCCTACTGTGAGACGGTGTCGCATGCCACGGAGCGGCGCGGCAGTGCTGTCCTGGTCAGCTCCGATCCGATCGTTGTCTCAGCAGCCTTCCAGTGTGACCACTGCTCGAACCTGTTGGTAGCTCGCGCGGAGGTATCGAGCGTCGGCGGGCGGAACGCTGATTATTACAGTGCTGCGCTCAACCAACGGGGCACGTCGTACTGGTCGTGGGAGCCGAAGACGGTTGGCGGGCGATCGTACTCAGACGTGCCGCCACAGATCGCAGGACCGGCTTCCGAGGCGCACTCTTGCTACAGCATCGGAGCCTATCGTGCCGCCGTGTTGATGGCTCGATCTGTTATCGAGGCTGGGGCCAAGGACAAGGGTGTCGAAACTGGCTCGTTGTACGGCAAGATCGCCGCCTTGGCGGGGCAGCAGGTGATCCGACCGCTGATTGCGGATGCGGCCCATGAAGTCCGCCTGCTAGGCAATGACATGGCCCACGGTGACTTTGCCACCACCGATATCACCGCGGATGAGGCTGGTGAGGTGCTTGACCTCCTCGACGTATTCATAGCGGAGGTCTACGAGCTGCCGGGGAAGATCAATCGGCGTAAAACTGCAAGGAACCAGAATCTGAATTAAGCGCCTGGCAGAGCCCGAGCGGCAAGAAGGATCGTTGGACTCAACGTTCAGTTAGTGGCACTTGTGCCACTAGGAGAGGCGGATAGCTGCTAAACTGAGTACGTCTGCTGAAGCTCGCGGGCATATCGAGATGACGACTCTCTCGGCATGCTTTGTGAGCTTTTTGCTGCTTCCGAGCATGATTCCTTTCCCCGCCCTGGAAGCGAGTTCACATGGCGAACGCCACACGCACTGTCAGAACCTCCCTCGTAGCCGAGGTGAGCGGCTACCTCAGTGGGTTGCAGCAGGCACAGCGCGCGACCCGTGAGCTCGGCTCTGAGACGGAACGCTTGGGTCAGCGCCGCGAAGCGATTGAGGGTGTCGGTAAAGCCGCCTTTGGTATCGGTGCTGTCGCGGCTGCCGGTGTCGCGCTGGCGGTTGCTGCGTACGCCGAGTTCGACCAGGCGATGTCGTCGGTGCAGGCTGCCACTCATGCGTCGACTGCGGAGATGCAGGAGCTTCGTGCTGCTGCGATCGACGCTGGGGCGACGACGGTCTACACCGCGAAGGAAGCGGCGCAGGGCATCGAGGAGCTCGCGAAGGCGGGTGTCTCGACGAAGGAGATCCTTGGCGGCGGTCTGATGGGTGCCCTCGACCTCGCGTCCGCTGGTGAGCTCGAGGTCGCTGATGCTGCCCAGATCGCGGCGACGGCGATGACCCAGTTCAACCTCAAGGGTTCGCAGGTCCCGCACGTCGCGGACCTGCTCGCAGCGGGTGCGGGCAAGGCCCAGGGCTCCGTCGAGGACCTCGCTGGTGCTCTCAATCAGGGTGGCCTTGTCGCGTCGCAGGCTGGGTTCAGCATCGAGGAGACGACGGGCACGCTCGCCGCGTTCGCCTCCGCAGGTCTCCTCGGCTCCGACGCCGGCACGTCGCTGAAGACCGCGATCATCGCCCTGCAGTCGCCGTCCACGGCGGCTGCGAAGGCGATGGAGCAGTACGGCATCGACGTGTACGACTCGTCCGGGCACATGCTTTCCTTCGGCGGCATCGCCGAGGTGCTGCAGGACCGGTTTGCTGGCGTATCCGACGAGGCGCGCAACGCTGCCCTCGCCACGATCTTCGGCACCGACGCGGTCCGCTCCGCCAACGTCCTCTACAAGGAGGGCGCGGAGGGCATCGCCGAGTGGACCGGCAAGGTCAACGATCAGGGCTTCGCAGCGGAGACGGCCCGGCTCAAGCTCGACAACCTCAAGGGCGACGTCGAGAAGCTCGGCGGCGCGTTCGACACTGCACTCATTCAGAGCGGTTCAGCTGCTAACGGTTCGCTCCGTGAACTTGTGCAGGGCGTCACCTTCCTCGTCGACGGCATCAACGGACTGCCGCAGCCCGTTCTGGGCGCTGCTCTCGCGGCTGGTGTTCTCACCGCGGCTGTCGGGCTGACCGGGGGCGCGGCGCTCATCGCGGTTCCGAAGTACGCGGCCCTCCGAGCGCAGCTCGCCACGGCCGGCATCAGCTTCGGTACTGCCGCACGATCGGCGATCGCGTACGGTGGTGCGCTCGGTGTGGCGACGATCGCCGTCGGGACGATCATCCAGAACCAGGCCGACATTGCCACCTCAGCGTCGACGATCACGGAGACGCTCGACAAGAGCACCGGCGCGGTGACGAAGTACACCCGGGCCGCGGTCGCGAAGAAGCTCGCCGACGACGACGCGTTCTCGGGCGCGAAGGACGCGGGCATCTCGCAGAAGCAGCTGACCGATGCCGTCATCGCCGGCGGCGATGCGCTTGCCGAGGTCAAGCGCAAGCTCGACGCGCACAACAACGTCGGCACGTTCCTCGCCGGCGGCGCGATCGACGCGTCCGTCGCCCGCCAGTCCGTCACGAATCTCGGCACGGCCGTGGATAAGGCCAAAGACGGGTTCAAGGACCAGCGCAAGGCGAATCGTGAGTCGGGCGACACCGCGCAGTCCGCAGCCGAGCAGTACGAGACGGAAGCGGCGAAGGTATCCGATCTCGCGACGGAACTCTCGGGTCTGGTCGAGGAGTTCGACAAGGTCAACGGAGTGAATCAAGACGCCATCTCGGCGAACGCTGCCTATCAGGAAGCGCTCGCTGGTCTCCAGGCGCAGGTGGAACAGCAGAAGGAGAGCACGGAGGGCTACTCGACCACGCTTGACGAGAACACCGCGGTTGGGGCCGGGAACGCGTCGATGCTCGCTGACCTCGCTTCCAAGGCGCAGGAGGCCGCGGGTAAGCAGTACGCCGTTGATCAGTCGACGATGTCGGCTGAGGCTGCTGCGTCGAAGTATGCCGGCACGCTCGCTGATCAGCGCCAGGCGTTCATCGATTCCGCCACGGCTGCGGGCTTCAACTCGGGCGAGGTGCGGAAGCTCGCTGACCGGATCTTCCAGATGCCGTCGAAGAAGCAGATCGACATCCTTGCGAACACGAAGCCGGCGCAGGTTGACCTCGACGCGTTCTTCACCCGGAACAACGGGCGGGTGCTTTCCGTGCGGCAGCAGCTGGTTACGGAGGCGATCGAGGCAGGTGCTTCACCAGGTGCCGCCAAGTCCGCTTACCGTGCGGCTGGTGGTCCGGTGTACGGACCGGGCACGGCAACGTCGGACTCCATCGACGCCAAGCTCTCCGACGGAGAGTTTGTCGTGAAGGCCGCGTCCGTGGAGAAGTACGGACTCTCGTTCATGCACGCGGTCAACTCAGGTGTCTACCAAGCCCACCGGTTCGCTGCTGGTGGAGCCGTCCGATACGAGCCCTCTACCTACATTCCGACGCCGCAGCAGATTGCCTACGCGCCGACGGCGCAGGCAACTGCCCCGTCACCCGCGGCCGTTAGCAACCGCCCGCAGGTGGTGCAAAACATCTACCCGCAGCCGATGCAGTCGGAAGCGGAGATCGCCCGCCTGGCGATGGCGGAGTGGGCTTGGAACGCGAGGCGTGGTTGACCCGCCGAGTCAGATTCTGTCGACCTTCCAGTCGCCGTCGTCTTCTGCTGATGGCAGCGGGTCTCTCCCCGTGCCGTACAGCGCCAGAAGGTCCTCCGCGTTCGGCTTTGCGATGTCGAGTATCTGCCGGGCCGTGTCGTCGCCGTCGCCGCTGAAGACGACAAATTGCACGCTGGTGTGTTCGGTGACCATGACGCTCGTGACGACCTCGCGATCACCCGACGAGCCGTTGAACACGACTTGGTTTGTGTCTTTCCGATCAATGATGGCTCGGATCGCCATGTACACCCGGTGTAGCGCTGAAGCGTCGGACGCGTTGTAGACGCTGCCGTCGATGACGAGCTGTGCAGGCACGATTCCCCCTAGAACGTTGGTGAGCCGCAAGCATAGAAGTGCTCGAGTTGCCTCGTCTATCCCCAAGAGTATCGGAGCCCCTCGCCCCTGCCACATCAGGGGAACCTCGTTCGGGGTTCGTGTGCGGCCCCTCTTTACGGCAACGCTCCGATCGATCCTGCTTTTATGACGGCGGGGATGAGGACAAAAACGAGGAGCAGCAGCATGGTCCGTTGACTGTCAGTGCTGACCAGTGGGCTTTGCCTTACGGCGGCGGATGACGGCTACGGCCGCGGCCGCGAGGGCAAGGACACCCGCGGCGGCGGCACCCCCAACGATCGCAGGGGTCACCGACGCTCCGCTTGCTTCCTCCCTCTTCGCCGCAGGCAGTGCCTTGGTCGAGGTTGCTGATGCGGAAGCGGTCGGCTGAGCGACGTCCGCCTCGAGCGTGAACGACACGGTCTTTGTGAGCGCGGACTGGCTGCAGGTGAAACCGACACCGGCGGGAGCTTCACCCGTAAAGTCGACATCGAGCATGCGGCCGGCTTCCATGTCCACCTGCTTGCACGTCTCCGCGTACGCCGCCAGCGAGTAGCGCCCTGGGGTGTAGGGAGCGTCGTAAGCGAAGCGGCCGTTGGCGTCCGTCCAGACCCACACGTTCGGGTCCTTGAACGGCATCACGATCGTCGAACCTGTGGTCTTGGTGTCGGAGGGCAGCTCGCCGGCTGCGACCAGGTCCTCGAGGCAGACGTCTTCCTCTGGCTGCATCGTGCGTCCGGAGACCGGAAGGTCGTTCTGGCAGTTGTCGTAGGTGCGCTTCAGGTAGACGTCGTGAGGGTCCCCGGTGCCGATGAGGACTTTGCTGTTCGGGGTCGCGGTACCGGAGAAGGTGACAGTCCCCTTGCCGCTGAGGACCGCGTCTCCCTGCGGCGCGTCAAAGACGGGCACAGTAGGGACGTCGGGACGACGATCCAGCATGGCCGCGTCTGCTGCCACCGGTGTCGAAAGGACAAGAACGCCGGCAGCTGTCACGGCACTGAGGATCCCCCACAATCGCATGCTGCAACGGTAGCGAAGACGACGCACTCTGATGGCCGCCCCGTCGCCCCCCATTCGCGGCAGGGCGTTGGTCACACTGACCTTTTTCAACAACGGTCGGTCGGTGCCAACGGCAAGGCCCCCTCGGGTTCCTTCGGGAGCTCGAGGGGGCCTTTTCGGCGGGGACTATGCGGAAACGAGCTCGCGCTCGATCGATGCCGTCGTCGAACCGATGCGCTCAGAAAGACGCGCGAAGAGATCCGCGACCGTGGACCCGCCATCAAGACCGACATCGGACAGACGGAGAACGTGGTTCTCGCGCGGTGCCCCCCGCACGATGCCGGTGTAGCTGATGCTGTCCTCTTGAGGCAGCTGCACCGCAATGGTAGCGGGCTGCGAATCATCGAGGGACGCCGTGACGTCCACGATGCGGTCGGTCGGCAGGGCGACGACGATGACCGTGTCACCCAGGTCGTCTTCAGTTGTGTACGACCGGAGGCCCCCGTCGGACGCGATGTGCGCCAGAACGTCGGTAGCGATCTCGACGCGCTCGCCAGCCGAGTAGTCGCCCTTCACGCGTACAGCGAACACACGGTCTTCAACCTCGATCACATGCTGCTCGTACTCGAAGAGGGAACCGTGCGGGTCCATGCCCGCCTCTACGGCGATTGCGAACAAGTCGTCGGACAGCTCCTGCATGGTTGCTGCGCCGGCGATGAGACCCGGAAGCTGGGGACTGGTCACAGACCACCCGAACTCTCCGTACTCAGTCAGAACAGCGTGCACCTCATCAACCTTGGACAAGTGCTCTCGCCTCCTCTTTCTCCAGCAGAACCTGCTTGAGCAGTACGTTACGCACCTCGATGTGGGAAAGTTCCCGCTTCGAGGTGTGAAAGGCCCAGCGCAGACGCGGTCGGCCCTCGCAGCTCAGCCACTCATGACTCCCAGTGGTGCCGCCCGGTTCGGTGCGGTAGCCCAGTGAGAAGAGCAAGCCCTTGAGCTTGGAGGGCGACATCGACGGAAACTTCCAGCCGTCGCCCACTCGTGACCCCCAGTTACTCCGTCGGTTCCAGGCCGGGAGCGACTGTGAAGATACAGTGCAAGCCCGCCATATGGCTCGCTTCGATGATCCTGGCATGGAGCGAGTTCCGAGTCAAAGTCAGTTCGCTCACGGCGCTACCGGGCGCACTGCGTCTCGCCATACCCATGCACTCTCGGCGGCTTGGTTGAAGCCCCACTCGACGAGGACGGCGCGGTCAGTCCAGGCGATAACGCGGGCCTCAACTTCGAGGACGCGGTCGGGGAACGTCAGCCAGGCGAACACTGGGTCGGGTGCGGGGAGGTCGAACACGGGGCCGCCGTACGCAGCCTCGGGCAGCGAGACCGCCGATCCGAGCGCCCACCTGTCCCTCCGTCGTCGTGCCACGGAGGGGACGGTAGCGACGGCGGCCGACACCGGGCTCGCTTCGGTCATACCTTCGCGAGTGCTGCTGCCGTCGCCGACGTGGCATCCCAGTCGATGACGGCGTCGGTTGCGGCAGCGTGGAATTTCACGCGACCCCGGACAGCGGCCTCAGTCGCGGTGAACAGCTGGTTGCTGAGGCCGGCGACGAGGAGCGCGGCGGCGTCCTGCAGGTCGCGGTACGCGGACAGGTCCTTGCTTTCGAGCTTTTTCGTCACGGCCTTCGCCGCGGCGGCGGCCGCCTTCCTTGCTTCGGAGCTCGCTTCCTCGGCGTGATCGATCGCCCAGGTGCGAAGGGCGGCTAGGAGCACAGCGGCTTCGTCGTGCGCGGGACCGGAGAGTGACGCGACGCGGGTGTAGCGGTTGGCGGCCATCTCGACCAGGCCCTCGGACTCGAGCCGCGCGATCGCTTCACGAACCGGGGTGCGGGAGACACCGAGCCAAGTGGTGAGCTCGTCGTCGTTCAGTCGCTCACCGGCCACGAGGGTGCCGTTCTCGATGGCTTCGAGCATCTGCTCGTAGACGACGTCGCGGAGGAGGCGGCGGGGACCTTGGGCTGCTGCTGACTTCGGGACAGGCATGGCGCGATCATATCCCAAATATCAGCGTGTGTGCGGGTCGAGTGCACGGCGGAACACGTAGTCACGGTCGACGAGCACCTCCTGAAGCCGCCCCTGCCACGACGTTTGCACCAGCACCGCCACTTCGGACGACGCGATTGCGAAGCACTTCAGATGCAGCACGTTCGGGATGTTGGTGAAGTTGATGTCAGCCCACACCGGCTGCGGAGCACCGATCGGAGTCAGCGCGCCGGCCAACGCGGGGTCGAAACCGACCGGTTGATGCAGGGTGACGTCTTGATGCTCCGGAGGAGACCACTGATGCTCGGCCATGCGGCGATGGTGCCGCCGGCCGCCGACATCTCTACTCCGCGCCCTTGAAGTAGACGGAGGCGTCCGCACCCGCGAAGGCGCGGATGACCCAGGTGCCACCGGACACGGCTGCCGTCGGCACCTTCGCGCAGACAGTGCCCGTCTGTGAGGCGTTGGGGTACATCGGCTGAGCCGCGAGGACGTCCGATCCCGGCAGCTGACCGCACTCGCCGATGCTCTGGTAGGAGTTGCCGTCATTGCCGACGTAGTACACGCCCCAACTCGAGGTTGGGCTAGCCCCGTCTGCTGGGCTTTCGGCGCTCGTGCCATAGGCGACCGTTCCCAGGACGAAGTTTTCGCCAGCAGCAGGCGCAGTATTGAACTCGTTCGCCGCCTTGATGTCCGGCCAGCCGTCGGCTTTCGTGCTCTGCCACGTGAAGGTCCAGATTGACGTTGCGTCGTACTGCACAGGCTTGTTGTAGTCGTACGGGTTTTCGCGGCTACCCACCTGGGGTGCGGCGGCAGCCGAAGGCGACTGCGTCGGGGTGGGAGTTGCGCGTGCCGCTGTCGGCGTCGTGTCACTCTCCACCGGTCCGCCGCTAGAGCAACCGACGAGCACGAGAGCGGCTGCGCCTGCGATGGTGAACGTTGCTAAATTGCGACTGATCCTCACTCGAGGATCGTAAACCGTCGTTAACGCCGGCCGCTGTCCCCTAGTCGAGGGGCGTTGACCGTAGACGATAACTACCCTTGCGGCAAGGACCGGAGCCAGCGCAACCCTTCCTCGCGGGTGATGAGGGCCTTCGACCGACTCGGGGTCGGGTACACGACCGTCAGGTAGTTGTCGTGGACGAGATTGCGGATGGTCTGCGTAGACAGTCCCACCGCCCCCGCAAACTCCGCAATCGAGTACGCGAGCCGGCCGTCTTCAAGGCGCACCGCCTCAAGCATCAACGTCTCGCATGAATGAGCTCGGGTGTCGGCCGGTAAGCACTGCGATGTAAGTGAGCTCGGTGAAGGTGATGTGCCGTTCGCCGCGCAGCTTCCGGTAGAGACTCGACACCGACATGTGCGCTCGTGGGGCCGCCTCCTCGACCGTCATCCCGGCCTCGCGTAGCGCGGCGCGCATCCTCTTCGCCAGCAGGCGTGTTGAGTCGTCTACTTCCATGCCGTGAAGCATGGACTGCGGTGCTTCTCCACATGGGTCAGAGCTAGCGGCGTCCTCCCAGCGAAGGCCTGCCGGTGAATCGAGTGAGTGACCGGGCGGGGATTTATTGACCGCTCTCGCGAGACGTCCCAGGGGTAGCCGAGCACAGTGCGCTGCATGGTGCGGAAGACGATAGCCCGGAGTCACGCGATGCTCGCGCTTGAGTATCTGGCGAAGATTGAGGATGACGACCCGGCTACTGCTGCGATGGTCCACGCGACCCTTGCGCTGATCGACGAGATCCGGGACGTGCCCAACCGGGTGCCGCCGTCGGCCGTTCCTCTCGTCTGGACCCAAGGATGGCGAGAAGTCCGTACCGATCAGGATCTGCCGAAGACGGCCGGCACCGCGATCGTCGCTCAGGATGATGACGGCAGCTACAGGTGCTGGGAGCTTCTGATCGCGAAGGACTTGAGAGGCGAATGGGCACACATCTGGCGCACGGTCGACGAGCCTGTGCGTGGCCGTGTGCTCGAGGACATGGTCGCTAGTGTCAAGCGGATCAAGCTCGCGACATCGTTCGTGCCGAGCCCTCCACCGCACGGGCGAAAGTGGTGAACTAGTCCGCAGCTAGTCCGCAAAATTGCCACGCGAAGGTGTACGCGCACAACACCCCGCACCAAGTGAAAGCGCGTCGAATCAACGATGGCACCACTGCACAACACCCCGCACCAGCCAGGTGCGTGTACTTCGGCTACTCGCGGAAGCACAGCGAGCTGGCGAAGCAGCGCTGACGTCAGTCGCGCCGGTGCTTCCCGAGCGAGGCCGTCGGCGCCGCCATCGGGTGGTTGCGGAACCACCGGAGCAGCTCGCGCGCCTTGCTCACGTCCGCGCTGGTGTCGCCGGTGAGGAAGTCGCTGAAGCCCTCGGGCGGTTCGACCTCCGTGTCCCGGCTAAAGGCCATCGACCATTCGGGGAACCGGCGGGTGTGGATGGTCTCCTCCACCAGCAGCCGGACCTCGTCGTGACGCGGGTCACCGACGATCCGGCCGTACGTCGAGAGCACTGCGTCGTGCGGCCCCTCGAGGAGCTGCATGAACCGACCTTCGCGGTGGACGAGGAGGCCGGTCAACCCGTCCTGGGTGTTCCGGACACGCGAGCGCTCCAGGACGGCGTCGAGTGCGGGACCGTCGAAGTGCTCGGTGGCCGAGCTCATGTAAACGAGTGACTGCAGCATGATGATTCATCTTCTCGTTTCCGGCGGCTCCGTGAGGTCCCCAGAACGGGGCAGAGCGTCGGGGCAGAGCGTCGGCGGGGCCTGGCACGATGTCCCTGTGCCAGCTGCTCCGATGATCGACGCCGTCGACGTCATCCGCTTCGTGGGGCCGCAGACGTTCGGGCGGGCCCGCGACGTCGTCCGCGCCGGTCTCGTCGAGGACGCCACGTGGCACGACGAGGACGGTTCGATCACCGCGACCGTCAGTGGCAGCGCGGACGACCCCTACGACGTGCAGGTCGACACGACGATCGCCCGCGGCGAGTTCGTCCGCCCCGTCCGCAGCCACTGCACGTGCCCGCTCGGCGGCGAGTGCAAGCACGTCGCCGCCGCGCTCCTCACCGTCAACGCCCGGGCCCTCGCCGCGCAGGCCGGTCCGCGGACACAGGCGCCCACCCCGCCGACCCCGGACTGGAGGCGCGACCTCGCCCGCCTCGCCGGCGACGACGACGACCCGGTCGGGTCCGGCACCGTTCGCGCGGCAGGTGGGATGGGCCTCCAGTTCGGACTCCGCGACGCGGTCCCGGCCCGGCTCGCCGGCCGCGCCCGCTCGGCCGGCCGCACCCTGCCGGTCGCCTCGCGGGCGGTGCGGCTCGGCGTCCGTCCGGTGAGCCGGAGCGCGGCGGGCAACTGGGTGCGCGGACAACTGACCTGGGGTGCACTGCCCTACTCGATGAACCGCCTCGGCCTCGAGCCGGAGCAGCACGCCTGGTTCATGCAGTTCGCGGCGCTGCACCGCGCCGGACAGCTCGCCGGTCTGCCCGGGGAGAGCGACTGGATCCACCTCGACGACTTCCGCAGTCCGCTCCTCTGGCCGTTGCTGCGGCAGGCCGGGCCCCTCGGCATCGCGTTCGTGACCGGCAAGCGCGAGGGCGGGGTCGAGCTCGGCACGGACGGCCGCGTGTTGCTCGACGCAGTCCGCACCGCCGACAGGCTCGTGATCGGCGCGAGCGCCGTGATCGACGGGCGACCGGTCGCCGAGGGTGCCGCTCGTGTCGTCGGCGACCACGGCGTGTACGCCTTCCGGGAATCGCCGGAGTTCAACGTCGCCCTCGCGCCGACACCGTCGCCCGTCCCCGAGGACCAGCGGCGGATGCTCGTCGAGGCCGCCCGGATCACCGTGCCCGCGGACGAGGTCGACGAGTTCCTGGCGGACTGGTCACCGCGCCTCCGCGGCTCGCTCGGGCTCGTCAGCTCGGACGGCTCCCTCGAGCTGCCCGAACGGACCCCGCCGGAGCTCGTGCTCACTGTGACGTTCGAGCCGGCGCGGGCTCCCCGGACGGACGACCGTGCCCACCTGCAGTGGCGGTGGAGCGTCGACGGGCGGAAGGACCCGGTGTCGCTGCACGGACCGCTGCCCGACCTCGACAGCGTGCTCGCCGCCGACGACGCTCCGGCCACGGCGGCTGCTGCCGACGAGTCGGACCCGGCCACGTCGGGGACGTCCGACGACACGGCGCAGCGGTCCGGGCCTCCCGTCCCGGACGCCGACCACGCCGAGCAGACCGTTGCACCCGAGCACCCGTCGGGGCCCGGTGGCGCACTCGGCTGGTTCGAGGACGGGACGATCGACGGCGCCGACGTCGCCGTGCTCGCCAACGAGCTGCTGCCCGCGCTGCCGGCCCACGGCGTCCGCGTCGTCGTGCAGGGCGAGCGGGTCGACTACGAGCGGTTGAGCGGCCGACCGCACATCCGCGTCACGACGATGCCGTCGGACAAGCACGACTGGTTCGACCTCGGGATCATCGTCAGCGTCAACGGCAAGGAGATCCCGTTCACGCCGCTGCTCCGGGCGCTCGCGAAACGGGACCGGCGGCTCAAGCTGGTCGACAACTCGTACCTGTCGCTCGCGGATCCGGCCTTCGACCGGCTCAAGGAGGTCATCGAGGAGGCCCGCGAGCTCGAGGAGTGGGAGCCCGACCAGCCGCTCACCGTCACGCCGTACCGGGCCGCGCTGTGGGCGGAGTTCGACCAGCTCGCCGACGAGACCGAGCACGACGAGCGGTGGCAGGAGATCGCCGGGCGCCTGCTCGACGCGACCGCGCCCGCCGACCTCGCGGTCCCGGAGACCGTCCACGCCGAGCTCCGGCCCTACCAGCGTGACGGGTACGCGTGGTTGTCGTTCCTCGTCGAGCACGGGGTCGGCGGGGTGCTCGCCGACGACATGGGCCTCGGCAAGACGTTGCAGGCACTCGCGATGATCGCCGGGCGTCGGGCAGCCGCACCGGAGGCTCCCCCGTTCCTCGTCGTCGCGCCCACGTCCGTCGTCGGCAACTGGGCCGACGAGGCGGCGAAGTTCGTGCCGTCGCTGCGGGTCACGACGATCGCCTCCACCTCGCTGAAGGACCCCGCCCGGGTCGCACGCGCGGCCGCCGCGTCGGACGTCATCGTGACCTCGTACGCCCTGCTGCGGCTCGACGCGGCCGCGTACCTCGACCTGCGCTGGTCGGCGCTGCTGCTCGACGAGGCGCAGTTCGTGAAGAACCCGCAGTCGCAGACGCACCGGGTCGCCGCCGAGCTCCGCGCTCCGGTCAAGATCGCCGTGACGGGGACGCCGCTCGAGAACGGGCTGTCCGACCTCTGGGCCCTGTTCTCGATCGTCGCGCCCGGGCTGCTGTCGTCGTGGACGCGGTTCGGCGAGGACTACGTGAAGCCCCTCGCCTCACCCGAGCTCCGCGGTGCCGCCCGGAGGGAGCTCACCGGCCGGCTCCGACGACGGATCCGCCCGCTCATGCTCCGCCGGACGAAGGAGAGCGTCGCCGCGGACCTGCCCGAGAAGGTCGAACAGGTCGTCCGCGTCACTCTCGACCCTGCGCACCGCGACCTGTACGAGACGACGCTGAACCGGGAGCGGCTCAAGGTGCTCGACCTGGTCGACGACCTCGACCGCAACCGCATGATCGTCTTCCGGTCCCTCACCCTGCTCCGGATGCTCGCGCTCTCCCCCGCGCTCGTGTCCGACGACCACGACGACGTGCCGAGCGCCAAGCTCGACCTGCTGCTCGACGAGATCGAACAGCTCGCGGCGGAAGGGCGCCGGGCGCTCGTCTTCAGCCAGTTCACCTCGTTCCTGAAGATCGTCGCGACCGCCCTCGACGACCGCGGAGTCGCGTACGAGTACCTCGACGGATCCACCCGGCGCCGCGGAGCCGTCATCGACCGCTTCCGGGACGGCACCGCCCCGGCGTTCCTCATCTCGCTCAAGGCCGGCGGCTTCGGGCTCACCCTGACCGAAGCGGACACCGTGTTCGTGCTCGACCCGTGGTGGAACCCGGCCGCCGAGAACCAGGCCGTCGACCGGACGCACCGGATCGGACAGACCCGGTCGGTAACGGTCGCACGGCTCATCGCGGAGGACACCATCGAGGAGAAGGTGCTCGCGCTCGCGCAGCGGAAAGCGCAGCTGTTCGCGACGATGATCGACGACGACGCGCTGTTCGCCGAGGGGTTGAGCGCGGGGGACATCCGGTCGCTGTTGGCGTGACAGGCGACCGGGCCGCAGCGACATACGAAGTACCGATTCCTTGGCCCCGGCCGGACCTGCTCGCTACCGTCTCGCCATGCTCCTCGCCAGCCCTGCTCCGCACACCGCCACCCGCTATCCGACCGCAGCTCCGGATGCCCGTACACCTCGGGGTGACGACGGGAGCGCCACCGGCGCCCGCCTCCGGCACACCGGCCCGGGGCGATCCGAACTCCACCTCGCCAACGGAGCCGTCGTCACGCTCCTCGGGCCGTCCGGCGCCTTCACGGGCGAGTTCGCTCCCGACCATCTGGAGCGCGTGCGGACCACGGGCGGATGCTGACGCTCGACGCCAACGTCATCATCGCCGTCACCGACGCGGAGGACGCAGCGCACGCGCGAGCGCTGGACGTCGTCGAGTCGTACGAGTGGGAGGGCTTCGCCACGACCACGCTGACACTCGCCGAGGTGCTGGTGCGCCCTGTTCGTGACGACCGGTTCGATGTGCGCCGTGATCAGGTCGAGGCGCTGGGCGTGGAACTCCTCGGTGTCGACGGCGCTGTCGTGCGGCGGATCGCCGAGCTGTGCTCGACCCATCGCCTGAGCATGCCGGACGCTGCGGTGCTCGCGGTCGCGATGGCTTCGACGGACGCGCTGGTGACCTTCGACAGACGCCTGGTACGGACAACGCGCGAACTCGGGTTCCCCGTGATCGACGGCCCGGATGACGTCACGGCGAACCCGTACGTCTGCTGCAGCGAGACCAATCCCCACAGAGAACCGGCCTGGCGGGAGCGATTCCCACCAGGCCGGTGACGGTGCAGCGGTCCGTCAGTTGCCGAGGCCGTCGATCCGCGCGATCTCGTCCGCGCTCAGCTCGAGCGTCGCCCCGGCAGCGTTCGACCGGATGCGGTCCGGGTTCGACGACTTCGGGATGACGACGAACTGGTGCGCGACGTGCCACGCGACGATGACCTGCGCGGCGTCGGCGTCGTGCGCCTGGGCGATCTCGACCAGCGTCGGGTCCTGCAGGTTGCTCGCCTTGAAGGGGCTGTATCCCTCGAGGACGACACCCCGGTCGCGCAAGCCGTCGGCCACGGCCCGGTCGAACTCCACCGGGCTCCAGCGGATCTGGTTCACGGCCGGGGTCGCGCCAGTCGCGTCGATGAGCTCGTCGATCTGGTCGAGCGAGTAGTTGCTCACGCCGATCGCCTTCGTCAGGCCTGCCTGCTGCGCCTCGACGAGCTGCTGCCAGACGTCCGGACGGGCCTCGCCGTTCGGCGGCCAGTGCACGAGCCACAGGTCCAGGTGGTCGAGACCGAGCTGGTCGAGGCTCTCCTCGATCGTCTCCCGCACGCGGTCGGCGTTGTCCGGCGGGAGCTTCGTGGTGACGAACAGGTCCTCGCGGGCGAGGCCGGACTCGGCGATCGCCTTCCCGACACCGCGCTGGTTGCGGTACCCGGTCGCGGTGTCGATGTGGCGGTAGCCGGCCTGGAGGGCTGCCGCGACCGCGGCGGGAGCGTCGGGCTCCTCGATCTGCCAGGTGCCGAAGCCGAGGAGCGGCATCGATCCTCCGGTGACGGGCACGGACGGTTGTGCGTAGTCGGTCATGGTTCCTTGCTACGCCCGAGGCCGACGGCCGGACCCAGGTGTGCGGAGCGGCGAGCCGGGAGGTGTCGGCAGCTTCCGCCAGGATCGACGAGTCCCACGAGCACCACCAGGAGCACCACGCACATGACGTCCCGCCGACGCCGCACCCGCACCCGCACCCGCACCCGCACCACCGTCCAGTCCTCGATCGTCACCCTCGTCGTCGCCCTCGGCATCTGGGCGCTCCTCTCATCGGGAGCCCTCGCAAGCGGTACCGACGCCGCCGCAGGCGGGCCGACGAGCATCCGCACCGGCACAGGCTCCGACTCCGGCACCGGAACAGAACCGACCATCGCGACGACGACGCGACCCACGACCGGATCGACCACCTCGGCACCGACTGCCGATCCGGCGGAAGCAAGCCGACCCTCCAGTCCGGCCAGCGGTGACGCGGGGAGCACCGAGGCCGCCGCTGCCGCCCGTGCGACCCTCGCCACGCTCGCGGTGAAGGGGAAGGCACCCGCGACGGGCTACGACCGCGAGGCGGACTTCGGCACCGCCTGGCTCGACGTCGACCACAACGGTTGCGACACCCGGAACGACGTCCTGGCCCGCGACCTGACCGACATCGTCCGGCAGGGGCCGTGCAAGGTCATGTCCGGGAAGCTCGTCTCCCCGTACACCGGCGGCGAGGTCGCGTTCGTGCGCGGCAACACGACCTCGACCCTCGTGCAAATCGACCACGTCGTCGCGCTCGAGAACGCGTGGCGGACCGGTGCACAGCGGCTCACGCAGGACGAGCGCGAGGCGCTGGCGAACGACCCGGAGAACCTGTTCGCCGTCGACGGGCACTCGAACGCGCAGAAGCGCTCGTCCGACGCCGCGACGTGGCTGCCCGCGGCGAAGGGGTTCCGCTGCGCGTACGTCGAGCACCAGATCGCGGTGAAGGCGGAGTACCGGCTCTGGGTCGTGCCGGCCGAGCGTGACGCGATGGAGCGGGTGCTCTCGAGCTGCTGAGGGGCCTCGTCGCACCGCGGCCGGTCAGACAACACCTGTAGCGTAAGTCGTGTCCGGCGGCCGCCCGTCGGACCGGACTCGCCGCCCGGTGCCGCGACCCAGCGCACCGCTTCCGGACCCCGAGCCCTTCATCGTCGAAGACCGCAGGAGGCCCTCATGACCAGCACCAGCACCACGCGTTTCACCGATCGCGTCGTCCTCATCACCGGCGGTGGCTTCGGCCTCGGCCGCGCGACCGCCGTCCGTCTCGCCGCAGAGGGTGCGAAGCTCGCGCTCGTCGACGTCTCCGAGCAGGGCCTCGAGGCGACGAAGGCCGCCGTCCTCGAAGCCGCACCCGACGCCGAGGTCCTCACCACCATCGCCGACGTCGCTGACGAGGCGCAGGTCGACGCGTACGTCGCCGCCACCCGCGAGCGCTTCGGCCGCATCGACGGCTTCTTCAACAACGCCGGCATCGAGGGCAAGCAGAACCCCACCGAGTCGTTCACCGCCGCCGAGTTCGACAAGGTCGTGTCGATCAACCTGCGCGGGGTGTTCCTCGGCCTCGAGAAGGTCCTCGCCGTGATGCGCGAGCAGGGCTCCGGCATGGTCGTCAACACCGCCAGCGTCGGTGGCATCCGCGGCGTCGGCAACCAGTCCGGCTACGCGGCCGCCAAGCACGGCGTCGTCGGCCTCACCCGGAACTCCGCCGTCGAGTACGGCCAGTACGGCATCCGCATCAACGCCATCGCCCCGGGCGCGATCTGGACGCCGATGGTGGAGAACTCGATGAAGCAGATCGACCCGGAGAACCCGCGCAAGGCCGCCGAGGAGTTCATCCAGGTCAACCCCACCAAGCGCTACGGCGAGGCGCCCGAGATCGCCGCGGTCGTCGCATTCCTGCTCTCCGATGACGCGTCGTACATCAACGCCGCAGTCGTCCCGATCGACGGCGGGCAGTCCGCCAAGTACTGACCCACGCGGGCCGGGTCACCGGGGCGCGCCTTCCTGACGGGAGGCGCGCCCCGCCCGTTCCGCCCCTCGTGCATGGCAGCATGGCCGGTGACACGACGGTGGAGGGAACGCGATGAGCGCCAACGGAACGACCGGGTCCAGTTTCGGCCCGGGTGCTGAGGACGCGGTACCGAACGACGCCGGCGAACTGCGACGGCGCATGAGCGCCTCGGCCGAGGGTTTCCTCGCGAGCGCCGCCTGGGTGCCGTGGAAGACCGACGGCGAGGACGCCGACGGCAGCGTCGCGCACGTCGTCATCCGCGAGCGTCAGTTCGTCCCGGTCTTCACCGACCCGTCTGAGTTGCGGACGAGCCTCCCGGGCCTGGAAGCACGCGCGATGCCGATGGCCGAACTCGTCACCGCGCTGCCGGAGGAGTTCGGGATCGTCGTCGACCCGACCAGCGCGCAGGCGGCGAACTTCCTGCAGGCCGACGTGATTGCCGGACTGCGGGCGGGCATGAGCGGCACCGTTCCGCTCGAGGCCGAAGCGGACTGACCGTGTCCGCCCACCTCACGCTCCCCCAGGCGTACACGGTCCTGCTCCTCCGCCCGGATGGCCGACTCGCCACCGCGAGCCAGACCTTCGACCCTGGAGTCGCCGGTGCCGTCCTCGGTGATCTGGCACTCCGCGGGGTGCTGCAGTTCGACGGCCGCAAGGTGCTCCCGGTGAAGTCAGCTCCCGTCGGGGACCCCGTGCTCGACGGGATGAAAGAACTCATCGACCTGTCCCTGTCCCCGCGACGGCCCGCGTCCTGGATCTCCCGGAAGGCGAACGGCGCCCTGCGCGAAGCCGTCCTCACCGGACTCGTCGAGCGCGGGCTCGTGACGCGTCAGGAGCACCGGGTGCTCGGCATCTTCCCCTCGGCCCGCTGGCCCGAGAGGGACGGCGGACCGGCGAAGCTGCTCCGTGGCGAACTGTCCGACGTCCTGCACGCCGGTGTCGCACCGTCGCCCTTCGCGGTCGCCCTCATCGGGTTGCTCCATGCGACGGGCACGCTGCGCGGGCAGTTCGGCAAGGTCGACCGGCAGCGCGTCAAGCAACTCACCGACGGCGACTGGGTCGCCGCTGCGGTGAAGTCAGTGGTGCAGAGCCGTCAGACGGCTGCGACGGCCGGTGGCGGCGCTGCGGGCGCTGCGGTCATCTCGAGCTGACGCTCGGCCAGAAGTGCCCCCGCCCCGCCGCGAAGCTCCCGGTGCACCCCAACTGGGGATGCCTCAGGCGCTTGTCCCGACGCCAGACTGGATCGATCAAGACGGCGAACAGGGGGAACGACGATGCCGCTCGGCGATCCGGGGCCACGTGATTGGTCCCCGCCTGAAACCCTTTCTGGCGGTGGTCGCTCGATCCCGCCGATCGCGACGATGACGACCTACGGCACCACGACCGCGAGGCGCCGCACCCGCCCAGCCGCGTACGCCTGGCTCGCGATGCTGCTCGGAGGCGGGAGCATGGTCCTGGCACTCGTCGAGCCGCAGCAGGACGGGGTCTCGACCGGCTTCGTCGCGTCGACCATCGGAATCACTGCCATGGTCGTCGGCACGCACGCGGTGCGGCTCGCGCGATGGGGTTCGCCAGCGGTGCGTGCTTTCGGTCGGGGTGGTGCAGTCCTCGGCGCTGTCGGCACAGCGTTGATGGCCTACGCGATGATCGCCTTCCTGCTCGGGATGTCCGGCATCGCGCTCCCCGCGCTCTCCCTACCGCTCGCCGAACCCGGCCGAGGTCCGGCGGCAGTGGCAGCGACGACCGCGCCGGTCGACCGTTCCTCGGAGGACCAGACAACCGAGCAGGAGGCTGCGGCAGCCGCTGCCGTACCGGCGGATCCCGAGACGGAATCAGTCGTGGGTGTCCCGTCAGCCGCGCTCCCGACGTCGGCCGACGAGGAGCGGAACGGGCTCGCGCAGACGGCGGGAACACTCGCCTTCGTGATGCGTGAGCGGTTCGGTGCCGGCCCGTTCCCGCCCACGCTCGTCGTCAGCACCGGGGACGACGCGGCCGTCCGACTCCTCGATGGCACGGTCTTGGCCGCCGTGCCACCCGGTGCGCAGCTGACGTACTCGGTCGCGCCCGACGCGGCTGCGTGGGCGGTGACGCTGCACGGGAGCCAGTTCCAGACGACTGCCTCGTTCAACTCGTCGGTGGGGACAGTGGAAGTCGGCTGACGCCGCGGGTCACCCGCTCCGCACCGCCAGGCTCACCCCCGCGGCGCCACCAACTCGATGAACCGCGACAACAGCGCCAGCCCCGGGATCGACGGCGGCAACGCCGTCGTCAATGCCGGCGAGTGCACGAGGTACGCCGCCCACTTCGCCCGTGACAGCGCCACGTTGAGCCGGTTCGGCATGAGCAAGAAGTCGAGCCCGCGCGGGATGTCCGCCGCGGAGGACGCGGCCAGCGAGGTGATCGACACCACCGCCTCCCGGCCCTGGAACAGGTCGACGGTGCCGACCTGGGTCCCGCCGAAGCCTGCTCGGACGAGGGCGTCCCGGATGACCGCACCCTGCGCGTTGTAGGGCGCGACGACGATCACGTCCTCGTCGGTGAGCGCACGCGTGCCGTGCTCGTCCGTCCAGGTGCGGCCGACGACGTCCGCCACGAGGGCGACCACCTGCGCCGCTTCCTCCGGCGACGAGGTCGTGTTCGCCGCGTGGACGACCGGCACCGGGTGCACGCCAGGGTCGATGCCCTCCAGGTGCCGCCCGGACACCATCGAGGCGAGCTGCCCGTCGTAGGACAGCCCCGACACCGCCGCGGTCAGCGTCGGCTCCATCCGCCGGGTCTTCGCGAGGAAGTACCCGAACTCCGGCGGCAGCACGTGCTCGCCGTCCGCCAGCCACCCGAGCGCGGACTCGTCGACAGGCTCAGGATGCGAGCCCTGCGACACCTGGGGCAACTGCTGCGGATCGCCGAGCAGCAGCAGACGCGTGGCAGCGATCGCGGAGGCGATGGTCGGCGCGAGGGAGAACTGCCCGGCCTCGTCGACGACGAGCAGATCCAGGGAGCGCCGGCCGATCGTCGCGTCGTTCGCGAAGGTCCACGCCGTCCCGCCGACGACTCCCCCGGTGCCGGTTTCTGCGCAGGACTGCAGGAAGGCAGCGATCGCCGCACCGTTCTTCACGGGCGTCCACGCCGCCGCCTCGATCTCCTCGGCGTCGGCCCCGCTCTTCGGCTGCTTCACGACCCGCTCCGCCGGCACACCCGCGGCGATGACGGCGTCGAGGAAGTGCTCGCTGGTCGCATGGGATTGCCCGACGACACCGACCCGCCACCCGTGCTCGCGCACGAGCGTCGCGACGACGTTCGACCCGACGTACGTCTTGCCGGTGCCGGGAGGCCCCTGGATCGCCAGGTACGACCGGTCCAGTCCGAGCAGGGTCGCCACCACGGCGCCCACGGTGTCGTCGCCGACGACCGGCTCGAGGGTCCCGCGCGGCGGCACCCTGCGGAGGAGGTCGAGCGCCGGGTCGGGCAGCATCTCGGGCAGGGCATCGAGCACTTCGGCGCCCCACTCGGCGATGGCCTCGGGCTGCGGCTTCGCGCGAGGCGGCGACGAGGGCGCGAGCGCGACCGGGAAGTCCGCGTGCGGTTCTCCCCCGCCGACCGGCATGCGTTCGAGGAGCAGCACCTCAGTGGCGTCGCCGTTGTCCCACACCTCCAGAATCGAGGCGCGGTCCGTCGCACCCTTGGAACCGGGACCCGGGGCGGTGATCGACGCCGGGAGTGGGTCGTCGTAGACGAGGTGGGGCGAGCCTCCCGGCCGGATCCGCGAGCCGGGCGCGAGGGTCCCCGACAACCGGATCTCCCGTGACAGCGAGCGGGCGCGCGGCAGCGTCGCCCAGTCGCGCTCGACGGACGCGCGCTCCACCACCAGGACGTCCCGGGTGTCGGCCCACTCGTCGACGGGGTTCCGCAGCCGGTCGAAGTGGTCCTGCCAGAACGTCTTCGCCTCGCGGCGGTGGTAGTCGATCGCGGCTGCGGCGAGCGCCACCGCGGTCTGGTCGGGCGTGCGGTCGAGGGCGTCGACGTCACCGAGGTACTCGGTCAGCGCGACCGTCACCGGGTTCGGCTCGCGCTCGACCGGGATGGGCGGGAGGCCCTCCAGCTCGGTCGTGGTGGTGGCGTCCGGTCCGTGTTCGGCGTGGAGGCCGAGCAGCCAGTCACGGAGGCGCAGCGTCGACCGGCAGTCGTAGGCGTTGTAGTCCGCGACCTGGTCGAGCTGCCGCTGTCCCTGGGCAGGGTCGCCGCTGCGGAGCTCCTCGATCGCGTCGACGTAGGCGGTGATGCTGTCCGCGGCGTTCGTCACGTCGCTCAGACGCAGGTCGTCGCCCATGTACAGCGGCTCGAGCTTCTTGATCGAGTAGCTGCGGCTCCCGACCACCAGCGCCTTCCGCACGATCGGGTACAGGTCCACCAGGACGCCGGCGCGCAGCAGATCGTCCACCGCGTCCTCGCCCACCCCGTGTCGGGCGGCGAGGGACAGCAGGTGCGTCCGCTCGTACGAGGCGTAGTGGTAGATGTGCATGTCCGGGTACCGCTCTCGGCGGTCGGCGATGAACGCGAGGAAGTCCAGCAGCGCCTGGCGCTCGTCGCGGATCGTGTGCGCCCAGAACGCGCGGAACTCGGCCTGGTCATCGACGAGGCCGAACAGGTAGTCGAGGCCCCAGTGCACGCCGTCCTCGGTGTGGAGGGGGTCGCCCTCGAAGTCGAAGAAGACATCCCCCGGGTCGGGTGCCGGGATGGCGTCGAGGGCGCGCGGGTCGAGCACCTCGAAGGCCGGTCTCGCTTCTTCGGCTTCTCCGGCCGCGCGCTCCGTCTCGATCTGGAGGCTCGCCTGCCGCACCAGACGGTCCAGCGTCGTCTTCGACATGGTCGCCACCGGCGCGGTCCGGACCGCCAGGTCGTCGATCGACCGCACGCCCTGCCGGATCAGCTTCGTCCGCTGGTCGAGGCGCATGCCGGCGACGAGCACCAGGTCCCGGTGTCGCTGCACCTCCTGCTGGCAGGCGGAGCACCGGCCGCAGCTCGAGTAGCGCGGGTCGCCCCACTGCAGGGCGTCCTGTGCGTGGAGTCGCTCGTCGATCACGCGGATCAGCTCGGCCCGCTGCGTGCGGTACACCGGCACGATGTCGGCCAGGTCGTGTGTGGTCGTCGTCCGGTCGCCGAGGACCAGGTGGACCTGCTGCCCGGTCGGGATGTCGTTCGCCCGCATCTGTTCGGCGTAGGCGGCGAGCTGCAGCAGGGCGCTGATCTTGGCGTGTCGGGCGAGCTTGGTGTCGTAGACCTCGTACTCACCGCGGTCGTTGCGGATGATGAAGTCCGCGAAGCCGATGAAGCCTGTGCCGTCCGCCGAGGCGGGGACGTGGAACGTCGGTTGGAAGAGGACGTCCGCGCCGTTCCTCATCGCTTCGAGGGCTTGCTCGGCCCCTTCGGCGTACTGCGGCGGGGCCGGGCGGTCGAACTCCACCACGTCGTGGGTCTGCTTCAGGATCTCGAGGTAGTCGAGCTCGTGCTGGTCCCCCAGGCGGGCCGTCCGGTCGAGCATGTCGTCGTGCTCGTCCGGCAGGGGCTCCCCGCGGCCGAGCTTGACGTCGAGGCGGCGGAGGAACGCCCACTCGCAGGTCGCCCACGTGGTGAGGTCGCTCGGGCTGAGCAGGGCTCGGCCGTCCTCGGTGATCTGCATGCTGTCACCCTAGGGCTGGCGTCAGACGTCAGTGCTGCCGATGAATTCCCAGCTCATGCGCTACTTGCGGACCGCCCGCGTAGGTAACTGAGGATGCTCAGTACGGCGCCGACGAGTCCAACGAATGTCGTCAGCCGACCAGCCGTCGAATCCCACACGCTCAACGCGGCCGACACGTCGAAACCGCTGGAGAACGCCAAGAGAACGACCCCGACGCTTCCGAAGCAACTACAAACGATCACGAGCGCACCGAGGCCGTCCACGTCTGGGTCACGGGAGGGAAGAGCTTCCAAAGCGCTCGCCCCAGGCTGTGTCGACGAGGGCCGTAACTCGAATGCTTCGCTGACCCGATCCAGCCACGTGTCAATCCAACCCGACCACTCTCGCCGTTCCGTCACATCTGAGGCGACCAACACCGCCCGCATCTGGACAGCCGGCTGGGCTTTCGCGAGCCAGATGCGCCCTTCCGCTGAGTTGCCCTGGCGAGACCTTCCCCGCGGGAACCGCCGTCCGAGTGCGCCGAGTACTCGCGCAGTCCGCCGTGCGATGAAGTCCTGGTCGAGTTCAGAACGAGCGTCAGCCACGAGTTTCTCTCCGAGCAGAGCGACCTCCCACTCGCTCCTCGCGCGACGGTGCCACATCACCCGATGCAGCAGCACTGTCGACAGCCACGGGACCGCTGAGAAGAACGCGAGCGCAAGCGCAAGACCGTCCCACCAGCGGGGAGTTGTGCCGTTCATCGACGCCACGATGAGCAGCCCGACAAGCCCCAGGACGTCAACGAGGATGACGTAGCCGAGCCAGATTGGTGGCCGGAAGATCAGCTGTTGAGCGCGCCACACTCCTTCGGCAATGGGAAGGTGCTTCTCCCGGAACCGATGCCACCCGTGATGTGACGGAGGTCCGCGGCGCACCTCCGCTCGGACGGACCGTTGCTCCAGCTTGTTCAGCGTGAGAACCGCCTTTCGACTCCCCTGGCTGAGGACCAGCACGTAGAGGTAAACGAACCAGAGAACGACGCTGACCCACCCCATCTGGAAGAGCGTCGTGAAGGCAATCTGCCAGGCGGCGAGAGAGGCATCTGTCACGCGAGGAGCCTCTCGAAGACCACCGACACGCTCTGCCCCGCTGCCTCGCCGTCGCTTTCCTCCGCGTTCCGGACTTGTGACTTTCCAGCGGCGTCGAGGGTCGTCCCTCCCCGCTCCAACCAGCGGGAACGGGTCTCACGTACATGCGTCTGCCGCTTCGACCTCCTCGAATAACGCTTTTCGTGTGAGCGCACCGCGGCCACCAGCGCCAGCGCGCGGCAGTTCATCGTGCTCTTCATTCGTGTTCCTTGCTTCAGTGGCGGCTCAGTGGGAGCCGTCGTGGTCCGGGATCGACTGACCCCGGCGCTCGCGATGCTAGTGTTCGCTGACATTTCAACGCAAGGAATCAGTGTTCACGACCATCACGCTCCGCGACCTGTCCTTCGCGCACCCGCGCCGGCCCCCGCTCTTCACCGACCTCTCGCTCGAGATCCCCACCGGCTAGTCGGTCCTGCTCGGGCCGAACGGCGCCGGGAAGTCGACCCTCCTCGCACTGATCGCCGACGGTCTGCGACCACGCAGCGGCACCATCCCCGTCGACCCGGTGGGCTCGGCGTCGACGAAGGGCAACCGCCGCCGCTTCCGACAGACAGTCAGTTGGCTCCCCCTGGCGACGGTCCGCAACACCGGCACCTTCCTCAACCTCGCACTCGTCGCTCGGGAATGGCTCGGCGCACGGCACCAGTCCATCCCTGGCTTGGTGTACCTGTTCCTCGCGGCACTGTTCGGTCGGGAGGCTCCGGGGCACCCAGCAGCCTGGGCGGGCGTGGTGACGACGAGCAGCGAGCCGGAGTACTGGGTGTTCGCGCTGGTGGTCGTCGTCGCGGCGGTGGTGGTGGTCGTCAGCGTGCGGAGAGTCGCCGGGCGTCGGTGAGCTGCCGGAGCCCGGCGAGACTGCCGTCACGAGGGCCAGGAGCACGGCGGGAACCACGGGGACAGACGTTCGAGCGCGTCGCCCGGCCGACTCAGCTCCTCCTAGTGTTGGAGCCAATGGACGAGTACCAGGGAGTCGCGCGCCACACATGGCGTCGGACGGCAGTCATCGTCGCCGTCGGTCTGATCGTGGGCGGCACCATCGGATGGCTCGTGAGTCACGGCGAGTCAGCAGTGGCCACGGTGCTCGCCACGACAGGAATCGCATTCTCGCTGGGTGGCCTCGCGGGAAGCGTCTCGGTGATGGCGACGAGCTTCCGCATCGCGATGAAGACGCAGGCGCCGATGCAGGGCCTCCCTCGTCCCGAGCGGCAGATGATCGGGCGAGCCATCAAGACGGGCGTCCCGATCGAACCGGCGGGCTCCGAGCTCGGCTGGCGTGCGTTCGACCAAGCGCGGTTCATGGCGGTCTACCAGCCGCTGGCGCTCGGACAGTTCCTGCTCCTCTACCTCGGGATCATCGGGCCGCAGTTGCCGCTGCTGATCCGCGACGACGGGTTGTCCGTCTGGATCGGCCGTGTCCTGTGTTCGCTGCTCGTCGTGACGGCGGTGGTGGTGACGCCGATGCTCTTGCGGAGCTCGCGGCGAGCCCGGCGATACGTCGAGGTCGCATCGGCGTCAGGTTGATCAAGCGATCGCGGCACTGTGGCGTCGCGAGTTCTAAGCCAAGGGCAGCGTGACGCCCGCGACGATCCTGGCCGCTGAGGGCCGCCCGGTCGTGGGTGCCTGGGAGCACGACGACCCGATTGTGAGTGCGCACCGCGTCGAACACGCACTCGACGAGGGCCGCCGATCTTGGAGCGGCGCACTCTGCCGACTTCGGGCCGGTACCGTGTTCGTCTGAGGGGGAACGATGAGCAACGTCAACACCTGGGGTGGAACCGTCACGAAGGCCGCTGCGAAGCCACGGTTCATCGTGCGGCGATCGTGGATCAGTTCGACGCTGATCATGTGGCTCGGACTCGGAGCATTCGGGATCGGTTTGCTCGGCGCGATCCTGCAGTCGAGCATCGCGCCGGACGCTGACGGCACGGTGTTCGCGATGCTCATCGGCGCCAGCATCCCGACCCTGCCCATCGGCCTGATCCTCAACCGCAGCCGCATCACGGTCTACGACGAGCGGTACGACGTCCGGCCCGGCCTGGGTCGCAAGCGTCGCCGTGATGTGAAGGATCTGGACAAGCTCCGCTTCGGGCGCCAGTCAAGCCAGAACGGCACGGTCTACATCAGCCTCACGGGCTGGAACGACCAGCAGAAGAAGCAGTTCCGCATCTACACGACCCACCGCGGCTACGCCGAGTTCACAGCGTGGCTCGCGCAGCACCGTCCGGAGCAGTGGGCGAAGTGCGAGTCGCTCGGCATCCCGGAGTGACCGCGATCATGTTGGTCAATTCGGCGTGAGCCAGGGCTCGACCCGGATCACATCACACCACCCCGTTCCCAGGACGTCGCGGATCTCATACGTCGGAACCGGAAGCAGCGTCCCGACGAAGGCGTCGAGCCCTGACCCCGGTACTTCGCTGACTCGCACTTCGTACGGGAGCCAGGACTCGGGCACTCGATCCAGGGAGTCGAACAGCCCGTCGATGTCCGACGAGCGTCTGCGATCGGCGTCATCACGAGGCGCTGCTCGGCCGGCATCGCGGATCACCCGCCCGATCCTCCCGTGATCAGGGAAGGCGTCCGGCACCTCGATCTCGACCAAGCGGCGATGCTCGGCAGTCACGGCGGCCATGTCGGGATCGATCTCTGCCCACCAACGCTGCGGGTCGGCGGACGGTTGCCACCGGTCCACTCCACCAGTCGGCTCAGCGACGACGACGCCGGCTCGGCGCACGAAGAATGCTTCGGCGCGCATCAGCACCATCTGATCACATCCACTGCTCTCGGTACGTGTAGAGCCACCAGCGACCGCAGGGCTTCCGGCACGAGATCGCCTTGACGTCACGGTAGTGCTTCATAATGGTGCGTCCGCGAGCGCGGCAGGTCGCCTGCGACGAGTAGTTGGTGCCGTCCCAGCGCTGCCAGGCGTAGGACCACCGGTCGACCGTGATCCCGTCGCTCGCAGCTGAGCTGACCGGCGCCGGCGCCGGGGCCGGGGCCGGGGCCGGGGCCGCTTGAGCTTGACCTGCTGGCCCGGCCACTGGCACACCCACCGCCACTGAGCCGACGGCCAGGGCGAGGGCGAGAGGGAACGGAAGACCACGCTTCTTCTTGTTGCTCTTCATTCCTCCAACTTGGCGTCGAGCAGCCATTGATGTATCAACATCACGTAACCGACTCGTTTCCACCAGTTCATGACGCCCGCGAGGTAAACAGCTTTGAACGACACCACCGTCGTCACGGGACTCAACACCCTCGCTCTCAGCGCGAGTGCGACGTAGGGTCCAGACATGACCGTCGTGGGCTCACTCGCGATCGTCGCCGGCGTCCTCGCCGTCGCGGCGGTCCTCGGCCTGCTGCTGCGCAGCCGGACCGGTCGAGCACGCGTGGTCACTTCCGGGGCCAGCGGCGCGACGACGGTGGCCCATCTCGCCAGCCGGGAGGCATTCGGCACCGCCGCCACGCTCCTCCAGTTCTCGACACCCACATGCGCACGCTGCCCTGCTACGGCGAGGCAGCTCGACGCGGTCGCCGCATCGAGGTCAACGGCGGGAGGTCCGGACCGCGTCCGACGACTCGAGATCGACCTCGCCGAACGACCGGAGCTCGCCCGCCGCTTCGACGTGATGCAGACGCCGACCGTGCTCCTCGTGGACGGGTCGCACACCGTCCGAGCCCGCTTCGGCGGACCACCCCGCCAACCCGAACTCGTCGCCGCGCTCGACGCCGTCCTCACCGAGGAGCACTCGTGACCACCTCTCCCGCGCAGTCCCGCGAGATCGACCCGCGCTCGCCCCGATTCGGCGCCGCGATCACGACGGTCCTGCTCGCGCTCGACATCGTCCTCACCCTCAACGAGAGCACCCGGACGATCGGCATCGTGCTGCTCGCCGTCATCGTCGCGCTCTTCGCCTGGGGAGGCCTGGCCGGTATCGCGCGACACCCGTACGGCGCATTGTTCCGCCGGCTGGTGCGCCCGCGGCTCGGCGCGCCTGCCGATCTCGAGGCTCCCGAGCCCCCGACGTTCGCGCAGCGGGTCGGGCTCGTGGTGACCGGGGTCGCGCTCGTCCTGGCGCTCATCGGCGTTCCGTACGCGGCTCCGGTCGGCGCGGCAATGGCACTCGTCGCAGCGTTCCTCAACGCCGCGTTCGACGTCTGCATCGGCTGCCTGCTGTACGTCTGGCTGGTGCGGGTCGGGGTGTTCCGGGGCCGCAGCAGCGTGGCGTAGAACCGAGTTCGGCGCCGGGCGCCGGGTGGGGTCCTAGAGCGGGTCGAGGGTAACGCCGCGGAGTTGTCCTTGCGGCTCGAGTGCCCAGTGACTCATAACGGCATCGCGTTCGGGCGTTGATGGTGCGGCAGGACTTCAATCGGCTCATCGGTCAGGAGCGAGTGAGGAACGAACCACAGCGCGCCCTCCTACAGAGGACTGAGCCGCGTGAAACCGCCACGATCCGAGTGCCAGACCGTTATCCCGAGAGAATGGCAGAGCTCAAGCAGGTCCTCGCCTGGCCGAGCCGGCAAGAGGATCGACGGGGCCACTTGGAAGCCGTTGAGGCGGGCGACGTTGGAGTAGTCCAGGGCCTGGCCAATCGCCATGCGGACATCGTGTCGAGCTACCGATCTCTTCGCCTCGATGACCTCACCGGTCGACGAGTTGTAGAGGTCGGGTTCGATGAAGGTGCCGGCGGTGGCGAGCCTCAACGCGCTCACTCGATCCCCCCGCGCGATCAGCCATCGCCCGAATTGAGCCTGCAGCCTGAACTCGTCACGCATAGCCGCGCGCGCCGCCGTGTCTGAAGATGCCATGAGGTACTGGCTGCTCGACGGCGCGATCCAGTCCCGTACCCCGGTCGCCTTTTCGATCCCTCCGTAAGCAGGAAGAACCTCGCACGCTGCAGCTTCGATGGGCTCGAGATTGAAGATGATGCCGTCACGATCAGGACCCGCCGTCGACGGAATTTGTCTGATCTCGAACGCAGGCTCACCAAGTGTGAAGGCACCGACGTAGGTGGCCATGACTCCAGCAGTGCGAAACAAACGGATGTTGCGGCCCTCCGCCTGCGCGTCGCGCAGCGCGCGGTTTCCACGCTGGAACGTCTGGTCGCCGTTCTGCCCCTCGCCTGTGTAGGCGTACGTGCCGTCCTCCCGCAACCCCTCGAACCGGTCGTACCCGTGATCAGCGCCGGATGCGGGGTCAGTGAATACGAGAATCTCGGGAGAACCCGCGACGGGCGCGATGCCGTTCTGACGACTGCCCCCGCCGACCAGGCTGTGGACCTCTCGGCGCCTCAGCGTCTGCCCGACCGTGATCTCCCACACCATTCCCATACCCCCTGTGATGGGAATGGTAGCCGCTCAACGCGAGGCGACCGGAGCCGGTCCAGAGGATTGTCCACTTCGAGCTCGATGGTGGTTCTTGATGGACCCTGTCAGAGGAATCTGCGGAGCCACGCCCTGAGAGACGGATCGCTGACGAAGAGGTACGTTCCGCGAACACCGCGAGTGAGCAGTACTGCGTAGACATTCGCGACCAGGACGAGAAGGTCTTCATCTGAGTACGTGATGCCCAGACGGGGGTTGTTCTCCATCCCCTTCTTGTCAAAGTAACTCGAGCGCTCGAAGACGAGCCGCTGCGCGTCAGCGTCGAAGCGAAGGTCCGGCCCGATGATGACACCGACGTAGTTCAGGTCATAGCCCTGGACCGTGTGGATAGATCCCACCTGATCGATCGCGCCAAGAGAGTTGATCCAGTCGGTCTGCGTCTGGTTCCACTGCAAGCGCTGGCCGTCAATCTCGATGTCGAACGCCTTGCTGTCTCTCTTGCTCTTCCATTCCCAAGCGTAACCCGCGACGAGACGCGACAGACCTGCTTCCAAGTCCCGAGCACGGATCGCCTCGTGCATCTCTCCGAGGTCATCGAACATTCGGAACTCGTAGTCTCCGAATGTTCGACGCTTCGGCGACTCTCCCCTCATTATCGCTCGGATGTAGGAGACGTAGTCGGCCCCTCCCTGCACTCGCATTTGCGTGAACAGGCGGTAGTATCGATCGCGGTCGCGCGCGGAACGAACCAGATCAGCCTGAACTTTCTGCGGCAGATCCGCAGGGCGAACGCTTTGTTCCGAGTCGAGCAGAAACAATTGATTCGTACTCTGCTCGCGGATCCAGTCCAGCTGGGTCCAGTGATCCGCGTCGGCGCCGAACAACTTCGCATTGATGTCACCGAAACTCTTGTTCTGCGGTCCGGACGCCTGATTCGCCCGATGATTGAGGCGGTGCGACTCATCGACGACCAGCAGGTCCCACTTCTCAGAACTCTTGCCCACCTCAAACGGCGTGAGCACCATCGTCTGATCGAGGCCGGGCGTCTTCCGGAACACACGCTTCAACGACGCGCGCAGGGCCTGCTGCGGCACCACAAGTCCGAAACGGAAGCCAGCCAGGAGACGACGGTTTTCCTCCGTGAAGAAGTCGGCAAACAACGAGTCTCCACCGACGTCATCGACACCGGTGCCGTTTGCGATGTCCCGCAGGAGCTTGAGCAAGAAGACGGCGACGATCGTCTTCCCCGTACCGGGATCACCCTGCACCACGATAGTGGTGCCAGCACCAGTGGCGCGGTCGTCGAACAAGCCCTCGAGGATGTCCTCAATGACGATCGCCTGGTCCCGGTTGAGCGCCTTGAACGGCGACAGCTTGAACAGCTCGCTGTTCTCGATCTCCGGGATGCTCCGGGTGAATAGGTTCTGTCGGCGAAGTGCCTCGAATATCTCAGTGAACTTGTCGCGGTACTGATCGCGGTCGTAGTAATCGGCATTGACGATGCCCTTGTTGCTGTTCATCACCACATACTTTTCGTCGCCCGCGAACAGCCCGATGAGTTGAGATTCAAGGTCGAGGCAAACCGACTTGTTGAACGTGCTGTCGAGCACCAAACGGACTGCCTTGAGTGAGCGGCGGTCTTCCGATTCCAGGTGCTGCCGCATGCGCGCAGCAGTGTTCAAGGTCTCACCGACGTAGACACGCCGACCGTCGTCGAGAATGTACACAACGGGCCAATTCACGAAGCGCGGGTCGGCGTCCCGCCATGATCGAAGATGTTGCGCGGTGAACGGCCATCGCATGATCTCAAAGTCGGTCATGTTTCGTGCTCCGTCCGCGTGCTATGTCTGAGGGGTACTTCACCCTCGTCACGGCGAGCTTGCCCCTGACCACAGCATCCGGATCGAGACCAAGACGGTCGGCCAGCAAATGACAGTAGGTGAGAACGTCTGCGAGCTCCGATTCAACCCGCGTGAGGTCTCCGTCTCCCGACCACTGGAAGCATTCAAGAAGTTCCCCGGCCTCGATCGCGATGCTCTTCGCCAGGTTCGCCGGTGTGTGGAACTGTTCCCAGTCGCGTTCCGCCACGAACTCCCGAAGCTCTTCGCGCAGTGCCTCATCCGTCATGTCGGAACGCTAGCAGTCTGAATCAAGCCCCTGCAGCCGGGGAGATGTTCGCCTTTTCCCATCGTCAGGGGCTCGTGCCACGCAGGAACTGGTTGGGTCGACTGCTCCTGGGCGCCCCACCCCCCACAACAGGTGCTCCCGCCACCGCGCCCGCGCCCCGAGGATGAATAAGCACCGCCCGTTCTGGGGACCGCAGGCGGCGCTCGTCTCGACGCGTCCCCGAGGGGCTCAGGGCATGACGATCGCAGGGGAATCGGCAAGCGTCGAAGCACGCCGTCAGCGCGGCAGAGCAAGCGAGCTCCGCCGCCAGGCCGACGAAGCCGAGCAGCGCGCCGGTCGATTCGAGGTCGCCCACCGCACCGAGGCCGAGACGGCACGCACGCTCGCTCCCCTCGCCGGCATCGGCTACCACCTCCTCGCCGACCGACGCTGGCCGGGCAGCAGCACTGCGAACGTCGACATGGTCGTCGTCGGTAGCTCCGGCGTCTGGATCGTCGACACGAAGGCCTGGCGGGAGGTCGCGATTGACAATGACCGGATCACGCGCGGCCAGGAGGACGTCACGGACGATGTCGCACGCCTAGCCGACCTCGCGTGGGACACCGAGAAGGTCCTCGCCGAGGTGGGTCTCGCGCCCGGCGAGGTTCACGCTGTGGTCGCACTCGCCGGCAAGAAAGGCGTCGAGGCGCGGGTGGCCTCGGTCGACATCGTCGGCACCCATGACCTCATCAGGCACGTCACCCGCCCGAAGGCTCGACTCTCCCCCAGGCGCGTCGACGAGGTCCTCGCCGCCGTCATCGCGCAATTCCCGGTGATGGACGGCGCGGCCGCGAGTACCCAGCAAGTGATCGTCCCGCAGACCGTCGTCCCTCGCGCACCCGAGCCGCAACCGGAGCCGGTCGATCAGGACGAGCTCGACCGTCAGCTCCTCGACGGCATCCTCGAGGCGCCGATCGAGGAGTGGATGGCCTCGCTCGACCCCGCACAGGCGAAGCTCGTCCGTCGCAGCTTCAACGGTCCGGCCCGCATCCGCGGGGCAGCCGGCACGGGCAAGACCGTGGTCGGCCTGCACCGGGCCGCCTACCTGGCCCGTTCGACGGGTGGCCGCATCCTCTTCACTACTTACATACGAACGCTGCCAGCAGTGCTCGAGTCACTCCTCGAGCGCTTGGCCCCGGAGATGATCGGCCGAGTCGACTTCGTCAACGTGCACGCATTCGCCACCCGCCTCCTCAAGGAACGCGGGATCGCGTTCCGCACGCCCGGACGGGAGGCCCAACTCGCGTTCGCCGATGCGTGGAACGCGATCAGCGCCTCCAGTCCGTTGAAGGCGACGCGCTTCACGCGTCGCTACTGGGAAGAGGAGATCAGCCACGTCATCAAGGGACGCGGGCTGACGCACTTCGATGAGTACGCGGACCTTGCGCGTGTGGGCCGCAAGCACCGGTTGACCGTGGACGACCGCCAGGCGGTGTGGGACCTGTACGAGGCGTACTCGACCGGGCTCCGCGAGCGTGGCGGCTGCGATTGGGAGGACGTCATCCTCCTCGCCCGCGACGCACTGCGGGAGGTCCCGCTCGACCGGTACGACGCGGTGATAGTCGACGAAGCGCAGGACCTGTCCTGCGCGATGGTCTCGCTCTTGCACTCGCTCGTCGGCGACCGCTCCGACGGGCTCACCCTGATCGGCGATGGGCAGCAGACCATCTACCCGGGCGGCTACACACTCGGCGAGGTCGGCATCAGCCTCGCCGGTCGCGGTGTCGTGCTCGACGTGAACCACCGCAACACGGCGGAGATCCTCGAGTTCGCCAAGCAGATGGTGGCGGATGACCAGTTCGTCGACATCGAGGGCGTCGACGGCGCTGGCGACTCGGTCTCCGCTGTGACGCGCTCCGGACCGCAGCCGGGCATCAACCGCTTCCGCAGCCGGACCGAACACGACGACGCGTTGCTCGCCCGGGTGGAGGAGGTCCTCCGACTGGTGGGCACGGGACGCGGTGACGTCGGCATCCTGACGGCGACCAACCCGCAGGCCGACAAGGTGATGGCGCTGCTCGCCACTGCCGCGGTGCCGACCGTCTCGCTGAAGAACTACGCCGGCAAGAGCTCCGACATGATCCGTGTCGGCACGATCAAGCGGGCGAAGGGCCTCGAGTTCAAGCAGGTGCTCCTGCCGCACGTGCCGGCCAAGCTGCTCGCAGACCCGCCGCTCACGGAGTCCGAGTCGGCGAAGGAACGGCGTGAGCTCGACCGCCGGGAGCTGTACGTCGGGATGACGCGGGCGCGGGACGGGCTGTGGGTCGGGGTGCGGTGATCCGAACCGCAGCCATGCCACGATGAGACCCGCGACAGGGAGGGGACCGGATGGTCGACAAAGCGACCCGAGACCGACTGCAGATGCTGTCGACCGCAGCCGCAGAAGTGCGTCGGCACCGCGCCGCCGTTCAAGACGCCGCGGCATCGGCGAAGGACCAACTCCTCACCCGCCGCCTGACGATCACCGGCCCAGCGCTCTCCTGCTCCGTCCTCCCCCTCCGCCCCACCGACGCCGACCTGGCTGCCGCGATGCAGCACGCCGCCACGCTCCCCCACGTCGACGCCCCCGCCGAGAACGTCCTCACCGTCCTGACGAAGGACGTCCCCCTCGCCCTCGCCGACGAGGACGCAGCATCAGGCATCGCCGGCATCTTCGCCGGCAGGGAGCGCCGCGAAGCAGCAGCACGCGCCGAGTACTACCTGGCCGAGACGAGCGCGTGGCTCGACGCCAGCGGCGCCCTCACCGCGCTCCAGGCCGTCGACACCCGCCACGTCCCCCGACCCGACGTCACACTCGACGCCCTGCTCGACACCGAGGGCCCGCTCCTCACCGCCACCGCACACCTCGGCCCGGTCGCCCTGATCGACCTCGCCCCGATGTCGCACCTCCCCACCACGATCGCGACGCTCCGCACGGTCGTCGAGACCGAACAGGAGGCCCGGACCCGCGTCCTCGACGCCGGGCACCGTGTGCGGGACGTCGCGGCCCGGCGCGAGCTGAACACGATGGACATCGACCGGCTGCGCGAGGTCACGCGGGACCAGCTCCGCCTCGGCGCCGTCCGCGACGCGGGCATCACCACGGTCGGCGAGCTCCTCCGCGCACCGATCACCCCCGGCCAGTTGCCCGGTATCGGCGAGACCACGGCCGCGCGCATCAACGCCGCTGCTCGGTCGATGCAGGACGCCGCCCGCGAGGACACCGCCGTCCAGATCGACGCTCGCCGTCAGGACACCGCGAGTGTCGCCTTGGTCTCGGCGCTCCGGCAGTGGGAGGCCGCGAAGAACGGCGGCGGCCCCCGCACCGCTGTCCTCGTCGACGAGCTCGCTCCCCTGGCGGACGCGGTCGCGCAGCAAGCAGTCCTGGGGATCGTGCACCAGCCGGGCGCGCGGGCCTCCGGGACGTTCGACCCGGCCGAGGGCGCCGTCGAGCGGATCGAGGCAGACGTCGACGACGCCCGTCAGCGAGCTGTCCGCGCCGCGGGTGACCGCGACCGGATCGCGACGACGGACGACTGGAGCGACTTCCTCGACCGCCCGGCGAGCTACTTCGCCCTCCTCGACGAGGTCGGTCTCACCGACTCGACGACGGCCGGCCGCGGCTCGCTCCCCGAGGGCCTGATCGAGCAGATCGAGCAGTTCCACCTCGACACGTCCCTCCTTTCGGCCTCGCTCCGCGGGTACCAGCGCTTCGGTGCGGCGTTCGCGCTCGTGCAGGAGCGGGTCGTGATCGGCGACGAGATGGGCCTCGGCAAGACGGTCGAGGCACTCGCGGCGATCGCGCACCTGGCCGCCACCGCTCCGGACGGCATGCCCCGCTTCGTGGTCGTGTGTCCCGCCGCGGTGGTGGCGAACTGGCTGCGCGAGACCGAGAAGCACACGTCGGTGCCGGCGTTCCGCGTCCACGGCACTGAGCGGGTGCGAGGCATCAGCGGCTGGCTGCGCGAGGGCGGTGTCGCCGTCACCACCTACGAGACGCTCGAGTGGTTCCACACACAGGTGCCCGAGGACCATCGGTTCGCCGCGGTCATCGTCGACGAGGCGCACTACGTCAAGAACCCCGACGCCAAGCGCACGAAGCACACCCGTGCCCTCCTCGCACGCGCCGATCGTGCACTGCTCATGTCCGGCACGCCGCTCGAGAACCGTGTCGAGGAGTTCCGCGTGCTCATCGACCACATCCGCCCGGATCTCATGGTCGGCGAGGACGACGACGACCCGCTGACGTTCCGCAAGCAGATCGCGCCGGTCTACCTCCGCCGCAGCCAGGAGGACGTGCTCACCGAGCTCCCGGAGCTGGTCGAGGTCGAGGAGTGGACCGACCTCACCCCGGCCGAGGCCGCGCGCTACGCCGCGGCGCTCGACAGCGACGACTTCCACACCATGCGGCAGCTCGCGATGCTCGACGGCGCCGCCTCGAGCAAGATCGCGTCGCTCCGCGACGTGATCGCGGAAGCTCGCTCCACCGGCCGCAAGACGATCGTCTTCTCCCATTACCGCGCCGTCCTGGAGGCTGTGCTCGCCGCCGTCGACGGAACCGTCTTCGGTCCGCTCAGCGGCTCCACCCCACCCTCCGGGCGCCAGGACATGATCGACGAGTTCTCCGCGGCAGCTCCGGGAGCCGTGTTGGTCGCCCAGATCATCGCCGGCGGCGTCGGCCTCAACATCCAGGCCGCTTCGGTCGTGGTCATCTGTGAACCGCAGCTCAAGCCGACGACCGAGTGGCAGGCCATCGCCCGCGCCCGTCGGATGGGCCAGCTCGACGTCGTGCAGGTGCACCGCCTGCTGTCCGAGGACGGCGTCGACGCCGCGCTCGTGCGGATGCTCGCGCGGAAGACCAGGACCTTCGCGGACTTCGCTGCCGTCAGCGAGACGGCGAGCGCGTCGGCGCAGGCGTTCGACATCTCGGAGTCGCAACTCATCGCGCAGGTGCTCGCCGAGGAGCGTGCGCGGTTGGCAGGCGCCGTGGCGACGCCGGAGCCAGCTGTCTAACGGGCCGAGCCCTGACCCGCGGCGGCGAGCGCCGCCTCCAGGACGTCCTCTTCGATGATGGGGATGCCGTACTGCCGGGCCTTCCGTGCCTTGCCGGACAGGCTGTCGACGTCCGCTGCGATGAGCACCGCGGTCTTCTTCGTGACGTTCGGTGCCGACCGGATGCCGAGGCGGGCGAGGTCCGCCTCGATCTCGGGTCGACTGCGACGCATCTCCCCGGTGAGCGTGACGATGCTGCCCTCGCCCAGGTCGATCGACGGCTCGGCAGCTGCCGCGGTCGACGTCGGCTGCTGCGCGGCGGAGAACGACCGCGCACCCATGCGGGCGGGCTGCCGACTGTGCACCGCGTGCTCGAGCTCGTCGTCCGTCACCCCGAGCAACCGGGCAACCCGCTCGAGCTGGATGTGGTCCTGGATGGTCAGGACGCCGTCTGCCCAGACCGCTTCGACCAGGTCGCCGAAGTACCGCCGGTGCAGGTTCGCACGGGCAGTCGCGTCCAGTCCGAACTCGGTTGCGTACGCGCTGAGTTGGTCGGCGTCACTCGCGGCGAGCAGGTCCTCGGACACCGCACGATCGAGCACGGCCGCGTAGAGCGTCGCCTCCGCGCTGCCGTCGACGGCGGGCAGACGGTCCGTCGCCACGTCGACACGGGTCCGGGTCGCCACGCCGGTCGAGCGGTTGCGCGCGATCCACGCCCGACCGCTGCGCGGGACTCCGGGCCACCGCTGCCCACCAGCCACGTCGCCCCAGGTCGTCCACCGCGGATCACGGCGGGACGATCCGATGTAGGCGCCGAGCAGGCCGGCGGTGGCGTGCGCGTCGGCGAGCGCCTCGTGGGCGTCGACGAGCTCGATGTCGTAGGCGCTGCAGCAGTCGGCCAGCTTCCGGCCGGACCCGGGGAGGAACTCCTGTGCGAGCCGCATCGTGCAGAGCGCACTGCTTGCTTGCTTCAGTGGCGAGCGGTGTCCGAGCCGTTCGAACTCGGCGTGCAGGAACCGCGCCTCGAACGAGGCGTTGTGCGCGACGACGACGCGACCCTGCAGACGCTCTGCCAGGTCACCGGCGACGTCCGCGAAGGTCGGAGCACCCGCCATGTCGGAACCACGGAGGCGGTGGATGTGCACGGGGCCGAGGTCGCGGTTCGGGTTGACGACGGTCTCGAAGGTCTGCTCCACCTCGCCGTCCGGCGTGACGTGGACGATCCCGATCTCGATGATGCGGTGCCCGTACGACGGAGCGAGTCCGGTCGTCTCCAGGTCGATCACCGCGTAGCCGTTGTGCATCGTGCACTCCTCCTCAGCACCACGGTCCCGCGCGGCGCTGCACCATCATCACCGCGATGGTGACCCGCGGCGACCACCTGTTCGAGGGGCGTCCGTCCGAGCCCTCGGCCGAGCAGATCCAGCGCACGTTGCACGAGCGACACGATCAACCGCGTGCTGAGCGGCTCACTCCTCGTCGACCGCGTTCGGATCGACCAGACAGCCGCTCTCCAGCAGGACGTCCTCGGCGCGCTGCCCGATCGTCGCCCGCCCGTGCCAGTCGTCCGGCACGAAGAGGTAGCCGCCACCGCCGTCGTACCGCTGGTACAGCTCGTAGCCCTCGTCCCGCAGCAGACGGAGTGCGGGCTCGCTCATCCGGGTGCCTTCGGCGTCGGACCCCGCTCCGGACGGCGACGGGGACGCCGCGGTCGATCCGCCGTCGTACCACCACGAGTAGCGGACCATCGTGCCCACGTCGTGGTTGTCCAATCGGCAGGAGTCTGTCTCGACGTCCGCCGCCGGAGCCGAGCTGTCCCGGCCCATCGACGCGACGACACGGTCGCCGAGGGCGCGCAGCTCCTCCTGTGCCTCCGGGATCGTCCGCGCCGTCTCCCCGTCGGTCGGCGGCTGCGCACGCTCGGCAGCGTCGGACGCCAGGGACGCCCCCTGGACGAAGGGCAGCGGCAGGAGCGTGACGGCTCCGAGCGCCATGAGGAGCAGACACACCGTCGGACCGACGAGGCTGACCGACCGGCCGCCACGCGCCTCCCGACGAAGACTGACGAAGCCCCAGAGCGGTACCCCGAACCCGAGCGCTGCAGCGATCACGTAGGCGAGCATCATGCCCCCGTCCGACCACCGGCCCGACCACGGTCCTGCGGTCGACAGGATCGACGCCAGCGCCAACCACCAGCCGACGAACAGCGCGACGATGCCGCCCGCGATCCAGCCGCCGCCGTGCGTGCGGTGCCCGTGGTGCGGCGCACCGCTGCCCGCGGTCTCGTTGTCCTCCGCCATGCTTCCCCCTCGGCTCAGTTCCACATCCAGATCGCCACGACCAGCAGCAGCGGCACGAACCCGAGTCCGGTCCACTCCACGACCGCGCCGGCGAGCGGTTCGTACACGGTGCACGCTGCCGCCCCCGCGATGCCGTCGACCATCCCTCCCCCGTTCCCCGCACCCACCGTACTGACCGGCCGACCGGGAGGCACCGCACCAGCCCGCCATGCGCCTCCCGTCCGCACCCAACGGACTGGAGGCGCGGCACCGGCGCGCACCGCGCCTCCCGTCCGTTCCATCCCCGGCCCACGCGGTGGTCCGGGTCAACCCCCACCGTCACCACGCTCCTCGCGCGCCCATCGGTCGAGGAGCGGTTCCGCGCACTTGAACAGGAGGGCACCGATGCTGGCGGCCAGCAACGCAGACCATCCGCTGGCCAGGATCGGCAGGAGCAGCAACCACAGGAAGGCGAGCGACGTGGCCTCCGCTGCGAGGGCCCCTGCCCAGCGGTAGCTGCCGAACGGCCTCCTCGAAACCCGTTCGAGCGGGCCTCCGAACCAGATCGTCACCACCACTGTGACCATCAACCATCCCGCGACCAGAACCGGTGACACTCCCGCTCGGAGTCCGCCGAGGTCGGGGATGAGCGCCACCGAAGCCACACCGATCACCAACGGCGCGGTGACGACGAAGACCGAGGCCCCGAGGAACGCGATGAGGACCAGTTTCCCGCCGGAGCCGAGCGGCGGAAGGGATGACTTCGGGTCCATCGGTTCAGAGCCCGAGGAAAACGACGATCCAATGCGCTGTGGCCGCGGCTACGTCTGCGGGGACACCGGCGTGGACGAGCGCGGTGACGACCGCCGCTTGCTGGAACTGCTCGAGGTCCTCGACGACCCCGATGATCTTGCTCACGTACGGACGGATCGCTGCGGGCACCTTGTTGATGCCGTAACGGAGCACCTGCAGGAGCGCCTTCTTCGCCAGAGTCGACCAGATGTTGCGCTCACCGCCGCTGGCAGTGGCGGTGGCGGTGCTCCGCTCAGCCATTGCTCGTGAGGCTGACGCTCCTGCCGTGTCTCCGACGGCTTCCGCCTGCCGAGCAAGGGCACTCCACTCCACCGAGCTCAAGCCGTGGGATTGTGCAGCGCGGTCGGACGAGCTCGGCACGCCGTACGTGGGCGTGCTGGCCGCCGTCGCCGCGACGGGCTGGCAGACAAGGCTCGTGACGAGTCCGACGCCGACGGCTGTGAGCGTGATCTGCTTCTTCATGAGGTCCTTTCCTGCGGGCACTTCCCGCTGGAACTGATACTCCACATGACAGACGGTGCCTGCTAGTCCTCATTTCTGCGGACCCTCGTCGGGTACGCTCCGCGAGTCCCATCTCCGATCGCTACCCGACCGGCACGAACCGCGGCCCCTCGTACCCATCACGCGAGACGTGCGCCGTGAAGTCCGTCAGGGACCGCACCCAGTGCCCCCGCTCCCCGTACAGCGCCTGGTACACGACCACCGGCTCCTCGGTCTCCACGTCCTTCGGGACGAGCACGACCTCGTACTCCCCACCCTTGAAGTGGCGGTACCGGCCGGGCATCACGTCGCTGCTCATGCCCCCGATGGTAGGGCGACCCGACCCGACCCGACCCGACTCGACTCGACTCGACCAGGCCTGCCCCATCACCGCGCCGCTCGAACCCGCCTAGGCTCGAACGGATGCCCGCACCCCGCACGACCCGCACCTCGACCACCGCTCCCGACGAGATCGCGGTCCTCGACGCCGCTGCCGGCCCCGAAGTCACCGCCCGTCCCGGCGCCACCGCCGGTCCCGACGGCACCGCGCCCGACGGCTTCATCCGCGTCCGCGGCGCCCGCGAGAACAACCTCCGCGACGTCGACGTCGACATCCCCCGCGACCGCATCGTCGCCTTCACGGGCATCTCCGGCTCCGGCAAGTCGAGCCTCGCGTTCGGCACGGTCTTCGCCGAGGCCCAGCGCCGCTTCCTCGAGTCCGTCGCCCCCTACGCCCGCCGCCTCATCGCGCAGGGCTCGACCCCGCACGTCGACTTGATCACGGGCCTCCCGCCGGCAGTCGCCCTGCAGCAGCGCCGCGGTGCCCCGAGTTCCCGGTCGACGGTCGGCACCCTCACGACGTTGAGCAACTCGACGCGCATGCTCTACTCGCGTGCCGGCACGTACCCGGAGGGCGCGGACCAGCTGTACTCGGACTCGTTCTCCCCGAACACGGTCGCCGGCGCCTGCCCGCGCTGCCACGGCCTCGGCGTCGCCCACGAGGTGACCGAGGCCTCCGCTGTCCGCGACCCGTCGCTGAGCATCCGCGACGGCGCGATCACGGCGTGGCCGGGTGCGTGGCAGGGAAAGAACCTCCGCGATGTCACGGCCGGCCTCGGCTACGACATCGAACGGCCGTGGCGGGAGCTCCCGCAGGAGGACCGCGACTGGCTCCTCTTCACCGAGGAGCAGCCCGTCGTCGAGGTCACCCCGAAACGTGACCGCGTCGCGAAGCCGTACAAGGGCCGGTTCTGGAGCGCCCGCCAGTTCGTGCTGCACACCCTCGCCGATTCGCAGAGCGAGACGCAGCGGAACAAGGTCCTGCAGTTCGTCGAGTCCGGCCCGTGTTCGCTCTGCGGCGGCACGGGTCTCACGCGCGCTGCACTCGCGGTGACGTTCGGCGGCCGGACGATCGCCGAGCTGAACGCGCTGCCGCTGTCCGGCGTCGCCGAGGTCCTCCGTCCGGTCGCCGAGCTCACCGACGCCACGGCGGCCACGTCCCGCACGTCATCCGGTGAACGGACCGAGGTCGCGGTCACCATAGCGCGCGACCTCCTCGGCCGGGTCGAGGTCCTCACCGGCCTCGGCCTCGGCTACCTCAGCCTCGACCGCGCCACCCCGACGCTCTCCCCCGGTGAGATGCAGCGCCTCCGCATCGCCACACAGCTGCGGAGCGGCCTCTTCGGTGTCGTCTACGTCCTCGACGAGCCGAGCGCGGGCCTCCACCCGGCCGACGCCGAACCGCTCGTCCAGGTGCTCGAGGACCTCCGCGCCAGCGGCAACAGCGTCTTCGTCGTCGAGCACGACATGCGCATCGTCCGCCGAGCCGACTGGATCGTCGACGTCGGCCCCGGTGCCGGCTCCGCCGGCGGCACCGTCCTCTACAGCGGCCCGGTCGACGGCCTGGCCGACGTCGAGGCGTCCGTCACCCGCCGCTTCCTGCAGCCACGTGCCTCCGGCCTGGAGGCCCGCCCTCCTCGACAACGGTTCGGCACCCTGGAACTGCGGGGCGTGACGCAGCACAACCTCCGGGACCTCGACGTCGACGTGCCGCTCGGCGTCCTCACCGCCGTCACCGGAGTGTCTGGGTCGGGCAAGTCGTCGCTGGTGGGTGGCGTCCTCGCGAACCGTGCCGCCGAGCACCCGCAGATCAGCCGCGTGGTCGAGGTCGACCAGAAGCCGATCGGCCGCACGCCCCGCTCGAACCTCGCCACTTACACGGGCTTGTTCGACGCGGTCCGTGCCGCGTTCGCCGCGACCGACGACGCGAAGGCCCGCGGGTGGACGGCCGGCCGGTTCTCGTTCAACGTCGTCGGCGGCCGGTGCGAGGTGTGCCAGGGAGAGGGCTCGGTGTCGGTCGAGCTGCTGTTCCTGCCGGGCAGTTGGGCGCCGTGCCCGGAGTGCCACGGCTCCCGCTACAACGACGAGACGCTCGAGGTCCGCCTCGACGGCGTGACGATCGCCGACGTCCTCGGCATGACCGTGGACGAGGCGGCACCGTTCCTCGCCGACCTCCCCGCCGCCGCACGTGCCTTGAACGCCCTGCAGCAGGTCGGCCTCGGCTACCTCCGACTCGGGCAGCCCGCACCGGAGTTGTCCGGCGGCGAGGCGCAGCGCATCAAGCTCGCGACCGAGCTGCAGCGCGCCCGTTCCGGCCACACGCTGTACCTGCTCGACGAGCCGACCACGGGCCTCCACCCGGCCGACGTCGAGCGCCTCACCGAGCAGCTGTCCCGCTTGACCGACGCGGGCAACACGGTCGTCGTGGTCGAGCACGCGATGTCCGTCGTCGCTGCCGCCGACCACGTGATCGACATGGGGCCGTCCGGCGGCGATGCGGGCGGTCAGGTCGTCGCGTCGGGCACGCCCGCCGAGGTCGCTGCTTCCCCGTCGAGCCGCACCGCGCCGTACCTCCGCGCCGAACTCGAGGGCTGACCGCCGGAGTCCTCCACAGATCGCATGGAGTCTTCCCGAGGGGCACCACTCGCTCGGTACCGTCGCGGCATGCAGCACTGGGACGCCGACGAGGAGCGCAGCCGCCACATGGCCCGGTTCGGACGCCGTGACACCGCGCCGGAACTCGCCCTGCGCCGCACCCTCCACGCCCGCGGCCGTCGGTTCTTCGTCGACAGCCGGATCAGCGTCCGGACACACGAGCGCGTGCTGACCTCGTGTTCCCCCGTGCCCGCGTCGCGGTGTTCGTGGACGGCTGCTTCTGGCACTGGTGCGAGGAGCACGCACACGTGCCGAAGGCGAACGCCGAGTTGTGGCGCACGAAGCTGCTCGCGAACCGGCAGCGTGACGCCTGGCACGACGCCGTCCTCCGCAGCGAGGGCTGGAGGGTCATCCGCGTCTGGGAACACGACGACGTCCAGACGGCCGCGGACACGATCGAGGCCGTACTCGACCGCTGACACCGGATCACAGGCGGTGGTCGACAGCGGCCACCACACCCCTGCCCGGTTGTCAGCCCGCAGCGGCGAACGCCTTCCGGGCCCCGGTCGCGTCCTCCGCCGGCGGCCGCCCGTACGCCTCCCGGTAGTCCCGCGAGAGATGCGACGCTCCGGCATGCAGGGTGCGACGCTCGACGTCGACGGCGGCATAGCGGCGACCCGCCTCCGCTGACGCGCGACGAACGGACGGGAGGCCCGGCACCAGCTGGTACCGGGCCTCCGTGCGTCATGCGGTCACCGCAGCTGCGTCACCAAGTGAGGACGAAGCGACCCCGCGTCCCGCCGGCTTCGAGGCGTTCGTGTGCCTCCGGGGCACGCTCCGCCGGCAGGACCTCGGCCACCCGGGGCACGATCGTGCCGCTCTCAACGCCGTGGCGCAGCCGCTCGAGCTTGTCGAAGGACCGGTACTCACTGAACACGGACACCCGCTCGAACCGGATGCCGGGTGCGCCGTTGCCCTCCCAACCGCGGACGTCGACGAACACACCACCCTCGCGGATGGCCGGGACGACGGTGTCGCGCTGCAGGGCGCAGTCGAACAGGGCGTCGACCCCCTCGGGCACGACGGCTCGGACGGAGGCAGCGAAGTCGTCCCCGCGCGGCACGATGTGGTCCGGCCCGAGCGAACGGACGAGCGCCTGGTCCTTCTCGGAGCTGTCCGCGATCACGGTGATGCCGGCGGCCTTCGCGAGCTGCACGACGTAGTTGCCGAGGAGTCCGGCGGCGCCGGTCACGGCGAGTGTCTGGCCCCGCTCGAGCCCGGCGAGCTCGAGCATCTGGATGGCGGTGAGCCCGTTCATCGGCACGGTGGATGCTGCCTCGATCGTGGTCCCGCGCGGGATCCGCGTGAACGACCCGACCGGGGCGACGAGGTACTCGACGTACGCACCGCTGTGTCCGGTGAGCGGGAGGGCGACCGCCATGACCTCGTCACCGACGGACCACCCCTCGACGTCCGGTCCCACCTCGTCGATGACGCCCGCGGCATCCATCCCGGGCACGTACGGAGCCGTGGCCTTCGAGCTGTCGCGTTCCCCCGCCCGCACCCCCGTGTCCGTGGGGTTGATCGCAAACGCCCGGACGGCGATGCGGACCGAACCGGCACCGGCGTGCACCTCGGGCACTTCATGGACGGCGAGGGCTCCAGGCCCTCCGAACGTTTCAACTCCGACGACCTTCATGTCTCCGGTCTACCCGGACCATGACACCGCTTGTTCAGCCGGCGTGGGAACGCGAAAGAGCCCCTGACCGGGATGAGCATTACGGCTCACCCCGGTCAGGGGCTCGATCGTTCTGTGAAAAGAAGTCCGGCGGCGTCCTACTCTCCCACAAGGTCCCCCTTGCAGTACCATCGGCGCTGAGAGGCTTAGCTTCCGGGTTCGGAATGTGACCGGGCGTTTCCCTCTCGCTATGACCACCGGAACAATTTCGACACTCCAACAAGGAAGCTTCGAAACCATTCCGCGCATGCGCGGTGTTCAGTTTCAGTTGTTCCCGATCGTCTGTCGGGAACCACAAAGTGGACGCGAGCCCCACACCCGTGAAGGTGTGGGTAAAAAGTGTGTGTCAAGTCTTCGGCTTATTAGTACCGGTCAGCTCCACGGGTCGTTAGTCCCCGCTTCCACATCCGGCCTATCAACCCAGTAGTCTGCTGGGAGCCTCTCACACTCAAGGTGCATGGAAATCTCATCTCGAAGACGGCTTCCCGCTTAGATGCTTTCAGCGGTTATCCGGTCCGAACGTAGCTAATCAGCGGTGCCCTTGGCAGAACAACTGACACACCAGAGGTTCGTCCATCCCGGTCCTCTCGTACTAGGGATAGATCTTCTCAAATTTCCAACGCGCGCAGCGGATAGGGACCGAACTGTCTCACGACGTTCTAAACCCAGCTCGCGTACCGCTTTAATGGGCGAACAGCCCAACCCTTGGGACCTACTCCAGCCCCAGGATGCGACGAGCCGACATCGAGGTGCCAAACCATGCCGTCGATATGGACTCTTGGGCAAGATCAGCCTGTTATCCCCGAGGTACCTTTTATCCGTTGAGCGACAGCGCTTCCACAAGCCACTGCCGGATCACTAGTCCCGACTTTCGTCCCTGCTCGACCTGTCAGTCTCACAGTCAAGCTCCCTTGTGCACTTACACTCGCCACCTGATTGCCAACCAGGTTGAGGGAACCTTTGGGCGCCTCCGTTACTCTTTGGGAGGCAACCGCCCCAGTTAAACTACCCATCAGGCACTGTCCATGAACCCGATCAGGGTCCTACGTTAGACATCCAAAGTGACCAGAGTGGTATTTCAACAATGACTCCACGAACACTAGCGTGCCCGCTTCACAGTCTCCCACCTATCCTACACAAGCCACTCCGAACACCAATACCAAACTATAGTAAAGGTCACGGGGTCTTTCCGTCCTGCTGCGCGTAACGAGCATCTTTACTCGTAGTGCAATTTCGCCGAGTTCGCGGTTGAGACAGCTGGGAAGTCGTTACGCCATTCGTGCAGGTCGGAACTTACCCGACAAGGAATTTCGCTACCTTAGGATGGTTATAGTTACCACCGCCGTTTACTGGGGCTTAAATTCAGAGCTTCGCCGTGAGGCTGACCCTTCCTCTTAACCTTCCAGCACCGGGCAGGCGTCAGTCCGTATACATCGTCTTGCGACTTCGCACGGACCTGTGTTTTTAGTAAACAGTCGCTTCCCACTGGTCTCTGCGGCCTTCAACGCTCACGGAGTGAATCCGGTCACGTGTCCGGCCCCCCTTCTCCCGAAGTTACGGGGGCATTTTGCCGAGTTCCTTAACCACGATTATCTCGATCTCCTTGGTATTCTCTACCTGACCACCTGAGTCGGTTTCGGGTACGGGCGGCTGCAACCTCGCGTCGATGCTTTTCTCGGCAGCATAGGATCACTGATTTCCCCTGACGGGTACGCGTCGGATCTCAGGCGTACAGACGACGGATTTGCCTATCGTCAGCCCTACATCCTTACACCAGGTTCACCTTACGGATACCATCGCCTGGCTCAGCTACCTTCCTGCGTCACACCTGTTCATACGCTAACCGCACCAGCATGGGGTCGAGCGTTAGACCGGCCCGTCTCACCCCGAAGGGATCAACAAGTGCCGGGTTAGGACTCTTAGCACCACTGGATTAGCTTGGGCGGTTGTTCGCCGGTACGGGAATATCAACCCGTTGTCCATCGACTACGCCTGTCGGCCTCGCCTTAGGTCCCGACTTACCCAGGGCGGATTAACCTGGCCCTGGAACCCTTGGTCTTTCGGAGGACGGGTTTCTCACCCGTCTTTCGCTACTCATGCCTGCATTCTCACTCGTGTGGCGTCCACGGCTGGATCACTCCGCCGCTTCACTCGCCACACGACGCTCTCCTACCACTCCGCACGACTGAACCACGAAGGCTTGTCTATGTGCGAAATCTACAACTTCGGCGGTGTGCTTGAGCCCCGTTACATTGTCGGCGCGGAATCACTTGACCAGTGAGCTATTACGCACTCTTTCAAGGGTGGCTGCTTCTAAGCCAACCTCCTGGTTGTCTGTGCAACTCCACATCCTTTCCCACTTAGCACACGCTTAGGGGCCTTAGTTGGTAGTCTGGGTTGTTTCCCTCTCGACGATGAAGCTTATCCCCCACCGTCTCACTGCTGCGCTCTCACTCACCGGCATTCGGAGTTTGGCTGACGTCAGTAACCTGTTGAGGCCCATCGGCCATCCAGTAGCTCTACCTCCGGCGAGAAACACGCAACGCTGCACCTAAATGCATTTCGGAGAGAACCAGCTATCACGAAGTTTGATTGGCCTTTCACCCCTATCCACAGCTCATCCCCTCCATTTTCAACTGAAGTGGGTTCGGTCCTCCACGACGTCTTACCGTCGCTTCAACCTGGCCATGGATAGATCACTTCGCTTCGGGTCTAGGACATGCGACTGAATCGCCCTATTCAGACTCGCTTTCGCTACGGCTACCCCACACGGGTTAACCTCGCCACATATCGCTAACTCGCAGGCTCATTCTTCAAAAGGCACGCCGTCACCCCTACAAAGGAGGCTCCGACGGTTTGTAAGCAAACGGTTTCAGGTACTATTTCACTCCCCTCCCGGGGTACTTTTCACCTTTCCCTCACGGTACTTGTCCGCTATCGGTCATCTGGGAGTATTTAGGCTTATCAGGTGGTCCTGACAGATTCACACGGGATTTCTCGGGCCCCGTGCTACTTGGGATACACATCCGGCCATAACACCATTTCGTCTACGGGGCTGGCACCCACTACGGCCCGGCTTTCAAACCGGTTCGACTATGATGCGCTGTAACCGTCCCAGTCCGGCAGAACTGAGCGACGTGTCCCACAACCCCGACCATGCAACGCCCGCCGGCTATCACACATGATCGGTTTAGCCTCATCCGTTTTCGCTCGCCACTACTCACGGAATCACATGTTGTTTTCTCTTCCTGTGGGTACTGAGATGTTTCACTTCCCCACGTTCCCTCTACCCGCCCTATATATTCAGGCGGGAGTCACCAGGTCGACAAGTCGCCTGGCGGGGTTTCCCCATTCGGAAATCCTCGGCTCACAGCTCGATTATCAGCTCCCCGAGGCTTATCGCAGATTTCTACGTCCTTCTTCGGCTCCAGATGCCAAGGCATCCACCGTTTGCTCTTAGAAACTTGACCACAAAGATTAAAATTGCGATCCAACGCCATGTTTCACGCCAACCCGAAAGCCGACGATCATCGATGACGCGAATCTAAAGATGCTCGCGTCCACTGTGTAGTTCTCAACATACGATCGGCACCACACTCCACCAGACACAACGCCTAGCCTCATGCAGCCCACCGAAGGACCTTGCGGCCCAACCCCCAACCACCGAACCCGCCTCCAAAAGAGACAACCCGACGATCAGGAAGCCTGGTCCCTCAGGACCCAACAACGTGCACCAGCCAACCCGCTTCCCCCCGACCCGTTCCAACCCAGACACCTCACAAAGAGACACCCGAGCGTACTGAGACCAGAAGACGCGCTCCCGACTGCACTGTCAATGTTCCACCCATGAGCTACCCGTCGGACACGTTCGGTCCGAACCGGGCGCCTGGACCAGCAACCAACCCACCACGACGGTGAGCAGCACTGACCAGATGCTCCTTAGAAAGGAGGTGATCCAGCCGCACCTTCCGGTACGGCTACCTTGTTACGACTTAGTCCTAATCACCGATCCCACCTTCGACGGCTCCTTCCACAAGGGTTAGGCCACCGGCTTCGGGTGTTACCGACTTTCATGACTTGACGGGCGGTGTGTACAAGGCCCGGGAACGTATTCACCGCAGCGTTGCTGATCTGCGATTACTAGCGACTCCGACTTCATGAGGTCGAGTTGCAGACCTCAATCCGAACTGAGACCGGCTTTTTGGGATTCGCTCCACCTTACGGTATCGCAGCCCTTTGTACCGGCCATTGTAGCATGCGTGAAGCCCAAGACATAAGGGGCATGATGATTTGACGTCATCCCCACCTTCCTCCGAGTTGACCCCGGCAGTCTCCTATGAGTCCCCGGCATAACCCGCTGGCAACATAGAACGAGGGTTGCGCTCGTTGCGGGACTTAACCCAACATCTCACGACACGAGCTGACGACAACCATGCACCACCTGTACACCGACCACAAGGGGGCGACCATCTCTGGCCGTTTCCGGTGTATGTCAAGCCTTGGTAAGGTTCTTCGCGTTGCATCGAATTAATCCGCATGCTCCGCCGCTTGTGCGGGCCCCCGTCAATTCCTTTGAGTTTTAGCCTTGCGGCCGTACTCCCCAGGCGGGGCGCTTAATGCGTTAGCTACGACACAGAAACCGTGGAAAGGTCCCTACATCTAGCGCCCAACGTTTACGGCATGGACTACCAGGGTATCTAATCCTGTTCGCTCCCCATGCTTTCGCTCCTCAGCGTCAGTTACGGCCCAGAGATCTGCCTTCGCCATCGGTGTTCCTCCTGATATCTGCGCATTCCACCGCTACACCAGGAATTCCAATCTCCCCTACCGCACTCTAGTCTGCCCGTACCCACTGCAAGCCCGAGGTTGAGCCTCGGGATTTCACAGCAGACGCGACAAACCGCCTACGAGCTCTTTACGCCCAATAATTCCGGACAACGCTTGCACCCTACGTATTACCGCGGCTGCTGGCACGTAGTTAGCCGGTGCTTTTTCTGCAGGTACCGTCACTTTCGCTTCTTCCCTACTAAAAGAGGTTTACAACCCGAAGGCCGTCATCCCTCACGCGGCGTTGCTGCATCAGGCTTTCGCCCATTGTGCAATATTCCCCACTGCTGCCTCCCGTAGGAGTCTGGGCCGTGTCTCAGTCCCAGTGTGGCCGGTCACCCTCTCAGGCCGGCTACCCGTCGTCGCCTTGGTGAGCCATTACCTCACCAACAAGCTGATAGGCCGCGAGTCCATCCCCAACCAAAAAATCTTTCCACCACCAGGCCATGCGACCAGTAGTCATATCCAGTATTAGACGTCGTTTCCAACGCTTATCCCAGAGTCAGGGGCAGGTTACTCACGTGTTACTCACCCGTTCGCCACTAATCACAGGAGCAAGCTCCTGATCATCGTTCGACTTGCATGTGTTAAGCACGCCGCCAGCGTTCGTCCTGAGCCAGGATCAAACTCTCCGTAAAAAATTACAACCAACACCGAAGTGCCAGCGAGTTGATCTTGACTGTTGACTGTCTACTGACAATCTTCAATCCAAAAGGAATTGCATCATGACCCGACCGGAAAAACCGACCAGGCACGAGGTCAATAAAATTGGCATTGACAATGTGCACGCTGTTGAGTTCTCAAGGACCAGACGCACTCCCCACTCCACACCACCAGGATGCTTCGCCAGAGAGGCTGGCTCGTTGCCCGGGGAAGATCGGAGCCAGACTGCATCTCCCAGGTCGTTGACCCGGTCAGTGTCTCGGCCGTTCCGTTCTCCGCCTCAGCGGCAACGAGTGATTACTTTACGCACGGGTGAACGGGAGCGCCAAGCCAGCTCGACGCCCGGGCGTGTCGTGCCTGCTCCCCTGCTGTGCCGGGCCACGGGCGCCGTGCGTGATCGCGACCACCGACCGTCCCTGGGAACGACGGAAGGCGCAGTGCGTATCCGCACCGCGCCTCCTGTCAGAGCCGTCGTCCAGCTGCCGTGGCCGTCTGCCGGCCGTCAGTCGGCTGCGGCCAGCTGGCCGCACGCGCCGTCGATCTCCTTGCCGCGGGTGTCGCGGAGGGTGGTCGGGATCCCGGCGGCGTTGAGTCGGCGGACGAACTCGTCCTGCACGTGCACCTCGGACGAGGTCCACACGGACCCGGGCGTCGGGTTGAGCGGGATCGGGTTGACGTGCACCCAGCCCTTGCCGCGCTTGTTGAGCTTCTCCGCCAACAGGTCGGCACGCCAGGCGTGGTCGTTCATGTCCTTGATGAGGGCGTACTCGATCGAGACACGACGGCCGGTCTTCACGTAGTAGTTGTGGGCGGCGTCGATCGCCTCGTCGGCCTTCCACTTCGAGTTCACCGGGATGAGCTCGTCGCGGAGTTCGTCGTCGGGCGCGTGCAGCGAGAGCGCGAAGGTCACGGGGATGTCCTCCTCCGCGAGCTTCAGGATCGCCGGCACCAACCCCACGGTCGAGATCGTGATGCCGCGCGCGCTCATGCCGAGGCCGTTCGGCTGCGGCGCGACCATGATGCGCACGGCGTCCATCACCCGCTTGTAGTTCGCGAGCGGCTCCCCCATGCCCATGAACACGATGTTCGTCACGCGCTCGGCGTCGACGCGGTCCTTCCCGCCCTTGCGGGGGTCGCCACCGAGTTCACCGGCCGCGATGGCCTCGTTCGCCCGGACGATCTGCTCGATGATCTCGGCCGTCGACATGTTCCGCGTCAGGCCCGCCTGGCCGGTCGCGCAGAACGGGCAGTTCATCCCGCAGCCGGCCTGCGACGAGACACAGAGCGTGATCCGGCCCGGGTACCGCATGAGCACCGACTCCACCAGGGCCCCGTCGTGCAGCTTCCAGAGGAACTTGATCGTGTCGCCCTTGTCCGTCTCGAGACGACGGGTCTCGGTGAGCAGGGGCGGGAGCATCCCGGCGACGAGTTCCTCGCGCTGGGCAGCCGGCAGGTCGGTCATCTTCGCCGGGTCGGACGTGTAGTGCGTGAAGTAGTGGGTCGCGAGCTGCTTGGCGCGGAACCCGGGCAGGCCGAGCTCCTTCACCTTCGCCTCGCGCTCCTCGACCGTCATGTCGGCCAGGTGCACGGGCGGCTTGCCCCGCTTCGGAGACGCGAACTGCAGCAGGGGTCGCCCGTCGGACCCCGTCGCCTGCTTCCAGCCCTCGGTGCGCGGGCGCACCTGCGGGCGGACGGAGCGTGCTGCGCTCTGCTCCTCGAACGGTGTGCGGGTGTCGGTGGCCATCACTCCAGCTTACGGGAGGCCCGCAACCCTTCGCGAGTCCGCCCACCGATCTCCTGTGGCACCGTTGTACCGACCCCGGTGGTCAGGACCCTGCGGGCAGCAGTCGGGCGAAGTGGTGCGGCATCGAGTACATGGGGACGATGTCGACGACCTCGCCCGGGTGCGGTGCCTGGAGCACGAGTCCCTGCCCGAGGTACAGGCCGACGTGGTCCTCGTTGTCGAAGACCACCATGTCCCCCGGTGCTGCCTCGGACTCCGGGACGGTCGTCGCGACGGCGTCCTGCGTGGGGACGTAGTGCGCGAGCTGGATGCCGACCGCCTGGTACGCCACCATCGTCAGGCCCGAGCAGTCGATGCCCGCGTGGCTGGCCCCGCCCTCGAGGTACGGGTCGCCGAGGTACTGCAGCGCCGTCTGCAGCACCGTCGCGCGGTCTCCACCCGGCGAGAGCGCCGCGGACAGGGCGGCCTGCGCTTGCGCTTCGGTGACGCCGAAGCGGAGGACCAGGGTCGGGTACGACACGACCGACGTCGTCGTGACGCCGTCGGAGGAGATGATCGGGACCTCGACGTCGTGGGCGACGGTGTAGGTCTGCAGCTCCTGGGACGTCGTCGTGGTGGCGGTCGGTGCCGGTGCCGCCGTCGCGGTGTCGGCCGGGATCGACAGGGACAGGGTCGAGGTGATCGCCAGGGCCGGCGCGATGAGCAGGGCGGCACGCTTGGCGGTCGCGGCACGACGGACGTGGCGCGGGTCCGCCGCGCGTTCGGCGCGGAGCGCTGCCGACCGCGAGCGCGCGGTACCGGCCGACGCAGTACCGGCCGTCGCGGTGCCGGCCGACGCGGTGTCGGCCGACGCGGCCTCAGCCAGCGGGGCGACGGCGGCGCGGGCGGTGCTGGACGGCCCGAGGGCCACGACGCGGGCCGGTCGCTCGTGCGCCACGAAGGTGCTGCGGGCAAGGACGGGGCCGGCCGCGGCACGGCGGCCGCGTGCCCGACTCATCGGGGCGGAGGCCCTCGGCCCTGCGACCCTCGCTGCGGGAGCGGTGGCGCGGGAGACGGGGGCGTTGGACGCCGGCGCAACAGGAGCGGTGGCACCGGCGGCGCGGGCGCTCGGAGCGGGGACGCTGGGTGCGGCGGCAGGTCCGGACCGGCGGTCGTCGTCCCGTGCGGGCAGTGCGTGGCGTCCCATGGTTCCTTCCGGGTCTGGACCGCCCCTCGTGCGACGACCCGGGGAGATAACGTATTGGTCACGAACCTGATCCCGGCTGGAGAACCTCGGGGAGTTCCTGCGGTCCGTCACAGACACGCGGTACCGGTCCCGGCCGCTCCCGAGGTCAGGCCCGACCGCCGCCGGAGGCGGGCGACGGGGCGGAGGCGGGCGACGGGGCGGAGGCGAGTCGGGCCTCCCGGCAGTCGGCGGCTCCCGCGAGTCGCGCGGCGAGCGCGACCACGGACGGGTCGGGCGCCGTGGCCGCGGCGGCGGCGAGCGCTCCCGGGACCGGCGCTCCGGCCCGGAGGGCGACCGGCAGGACGCCCGCCCAGACGCGGTGGTCCTCGCCGTCGTCCGGCGCCTCGCCGACGCCGGCCGCCCGGACCTTGACGCTCGCGGCGTCGAGCGGGAGCTGCAGGACCTGGGTCTGCCGGACCTCCTTCGCGGTCATCTCGCGCACCTCGGCGCGGCGGCCGGGCATGAGGTGGTCGGCGACCTGTCGGAGCGCCTCGGCCCGCAGCTCGGTCGGGACCACGGTCGCGCGGCCGACGACCATCGCGCTGCGGTAGTTCGCCGAGCTGTCGAAGGTCGAGCGGGCGAAGACGATGCCGTCCAGGTGCGTGATGGTCGCCGAGACGGGGACGCCCTCCTCCCCGGCGTCGAGGAACAGTCCGCCGCCCGTGGAGCCGTGCAGGAGCAGGACCGGGCCGGCGCCGAGGTCGCCGACGCCGTACAGGTACGGCAGCACGATCGGGAAGCCGTCGCGGACCAGGCCGACGTGAGCGACGAACCCCTCGGCGAGGACCGCGGAGAGCACGGCGGGATCGGTTTGCTGCCGGTCGCGGAGACGGCGGACGGTGAGCGAGGGCATGGCGTCGGGAGCGGGCATGCCCCGACGTTAGGGTCAGGACTGGACCAGCGAGTAGACCAGATCGGGGTGTGCGGGATGGACCAGTCGAGCAAGGTGTCGGTGGTCGTCGCACGGGTGCGGTCCCTGGTGCACGACGGGACCCTCCGGGCCGGGGACCCGCTGCCGTCGACGCGGGTGCTGGCCGCCGAACTCGGGGTCGCCCGGGGCACGGTCGTCGCGGCCTACGACCAACTCGACGGCGAGGGCTACATCCGGACCCGGCCGGGTGCGGCAGCGCGGGTCGTCGCGGGATCCGGAGTCCCCGGACCGTCGCCCGGACGAGCGTCGGTGCACCTGCACGCCGTGGTCCCCGGGGACACAGGCGACCCCGTCGGCCTCGCCGACCCTTCCCACCCCGGCGACCCTTCCGACCCCGACGACCCCGGCAACTCCGGCGACCCTGGCGACCGCGCCGTCGTCGACTGCCGCCCGGGCATCCCCGCCGTCACCGCGATCAGTGACCGGGACTGGCGGGCTGCCTGGCGTGCGGCGGCGGACGCACCGCTCCGCAACGCGCTGTCCGACCCCGCGGGCCTCACCGCGCTCCGCGAGCAACTCGTCGCGCAACTCGGGCTGGCGCGCGGCTTCACCCCGTCGGTCGCGCAGGTCATCGTCGCCGCCGGGACGTCCGAGGCGCTGTCCCTCGTCGCCGAGGCACTCCGGGCACGCCTGGGCCGCGCTCCGCGCATCGCCGTCGAGGACCCCGGCTACCGTTCCGGCCACCGCGCCCTGACGAGCGCCGGCGCGGAGGTCGTTCCCGTGCCCGTCGGAGCGGACGGCATCGACCTGACCGTGCTCGCCCGGACTCCCGTCGACGCGGTGCTCGTCTCCCCCACCCACCAGTACCCGCTCGGTTCGGTCATGCCGGTCGGACAGCGGCGAGCGCTGCTCGCGCACGCGGCGACGACGGGGACGGTCGTGCTCGAGGACGACTACGACTCCGAGTTCCGGCACCGGGGCAACCCGGTCCCGGCCCTCGCCGCGCTCGACACCGACGGCGTGGTCGTGCACCTGGGTGGGTTCTCGAAGACCCTCGACCCACGGCTCCGCTGCGCGTACGTCGTCGTCCCGTCCGGAGCGGTGGGCGCGGCGGTCCTCGCCGCCCGCACGGCCCGGGGCGCGGTGGTCGCCGAGCCGGTGCAGGTCGCGCTCGCGCACCTGCTGCGCACCGGCGCCTTCCGTCGGCACCTCGGTCGGGTCCGGCGGGACTACACGCACCGGCGCGAACGGATCGCGGTCCGGCTCACCACGAGCGGGGTCCCCGGCCTGGAGGCACGGGCCCTCACCGGCGGTCTGCACGCGGTGCTGACGTGGCCGGGTCCGGCGACCGGCGCTGCCGTGCTCGCCCGCGCTGCCGTGGAGGGCGTCCTGGTGGCCGACCTCGCCGACTACGAGACGGTGCGGGGACGGTCCGGGAACGGGGTCGTGCTCGGGTACGGCGCCGTGACGCTGCCGGAACTGGACCGGGCACTCGACGTCGTGCTCGCGGCGGTCCGGGCGACGAGGGCCGACCCCGGCTGACGTCCAGACGTGGTGTGCCCGACGCCGCGCCCGGCTGCCGTCCCGGTGCCGTCAGCGCTGTCGGGCTCGGTCCGCCGGGGTCCGTCCGTTGCGCCAGACGTCGTCGATCGACGGCACTGGCACGTCGGCCGGGACCGCCCAGCCACGCCGGGCGGCCTTGCGGGCAGATCGGTAGGTGGTGACGTGGATCGGCTCGACGTCGCGGTTCGATTCGTACTTCGTCATGGCGTGCTCCCTGTTCACGGTGCCCACCATCCGGTCGGCCGTCCTCCCGGACGGATCACGGATCGCGGGTCACGAGACGAATGCTCTTCCGTCCGGACGCTACGCGGCGCCGCTCGCACCGGGACCGCTCGTCCGGGGTGCCCGCGTCATCCGGACGAGGGCCCACGGGTGAACGATCCGGAGCGGCAGGCGGCGGCGGAGGCCGTCCTGCTGTGGTGACCCGGGCCTCCCGGCGGGCCGGTCGGCTGGCTGGGGCGGTCAGCCGTCGGACAGGGCGTCCTTCGGGAGCTTCCGCAGCTTCGTGCGACGGCGACGACGGTCCGGGACCATCGACCGCATCTCCTCGAGCTTGCCGAAGCACAGCAGCCGGTCACCGGGCTCGAGGACGACGCCGCTCCGCGGGTTCGGGATCACCGCGGTGCCACGGTGCAGTGTGAGCACCGTGATGTCGCGGTCCCAGAGACCCGAGTCCTTGATCGTCTTGCCGACGAGGTCCGCGTTCGTGTGCACGAGCAGTTCGGCGACGCCGTACCCGGTCGAGACGCTGAGGCGCTGGCGGACGTCGATCTCCGGGAACGCCACCTGGTTCGCGATGTAGTCGATGACCGCACCGGCGACGTCGAGCCCGGTGGCACGCTCGATGCCCTCGAGGCCCGGGGAAGAGTTGACCTCCATGACGAGCGGGCCGTCGTTGCCCTCGAGCATGTCCACGCCCGCGATCCGCAAGCCCATGATCTGGGCGGAGCGGACCGCGGCCTCCTCGTACTCGGGCGTCAGCGTGACCTGTTCGACGGTGCCGCCGCGGTGCACGTTCGACCGGAACTCGTCCCCGGAGGCGCTCCGGCGCATGGCGGCGACGACGCGGTCACCGACGACGAGGGCGCGGATGTCCTTCCCGCGGCTCTCGGCGATGAAGCGCTGGATGAGGACGTTCTGCTTCGTCGAGTGCAGGGTCTCGACGATCGACTCCGCGACCTTGGCCTCGGGCGCGAGGATGACGCCGATGCCCTGCGTGCCCTCGAGCAGCTTGATGACGACCGGGGCGCCCCCGACCCGCTCGATCGCGCCGCGGACGTCCGCCCGGCTGTTGACGAACGTCGTCGCCGGCATGCCGATGTCGTGGCGGGACAGGATCTGGTTCGCCCGGAGCTTGTCACGCGAGTTCGTGATGCCGTTCGCCGTGTTCGGCGTGTACACGTCCATCTGCTCGAACTGCCGCACCACCGCGGTGCCGTAGTACGTGATCGAGTTGCCGATGCGCGGCAGGACGGCGTCGTAGTCGGACAGCAGCTTGCCGCGGTACTGCAGGTCGGGCTGCTCGCCGGTCAGGTCGATCGCGAAGCGGAGGGTGTTCAACACCTTGACGGTGTGACCGCGCTCGGCGGCGGCGGTGCGGAGGCGCTGCGTCGAGTACGCGTGCGGAGCGCGCGACAGGATGGCGAGTTTCATCACTGCCAAGATAGGGGCATGGCCGACTCCGCGAAGCGCTCCGACAGCGCCCGGGCGGCGTCCCGCGTGCCGATCGTCGCGGGGTGGCGCGAGTGGGCGGCCCTGCCCGACATCGGCGTCCCGTGGATCAAGGTCAAGCTCGACACCGGGGCAAGGAGTTCGGCACTGCACGCCTTCGACATCGAGGAGCTGCCCGGCGGACGGGTCCGGTTCTCGGTGCACCCGTGGCAGGACTCCGACGCGGATCCCCAGACGGTCGAGTGCGACGTCCATGACCGCCGGGTGATCCGCAGCTCGAGCGGCCACGCCCAGGAGCGCATCGTCGTGCTCATGTCGATCGAGCTCGCCGGGCGGACCGTCCTGTCGGAGACGACGCTGAGCAACCGTGACCAGATGGGCTTCCGGATGCTCGTCGGGCGCGAGGCGCTGCGGCAGGGGTTCGTCGTCGACCCGGCGCGGTCGTTCATGGCCGGACGGGCGCCGAAGGCCGTGCGGCGGCGCAACCGCGGACGGACCTGACGACCCTTCGGGCCGTCGCGGACTGACCGCGATCGATCCTTTTTCCACTGCTCATACGTATGAGCTCTTTTTCTGTCCTACGGTCGTACGCACCACCTCGACGACGAGACCGATCGGAGCGCAGACCGCATGAGCACGACCACGCGCGTCACCCAGCGGATGATCGCCGACATGGCCGGCGTCAGCCAGTCCACCGTTTCGCTCGTGCTCAACGGCAAGGCGGACGAGGCCCGCCGGATCCCCGCCGCCACCCGGGACCGCGTGCTCGAGGTCATCCGTGAGACCACCTACGTCGCGAACCCGGTCGCCCGCAGCCTCGTCGGCGCAGCCACCGGACTGATCGGGGTCTTCACCTACGAGCCGGCGTTCCCCAACCGCTCGTCCGACTTCTACACGCCGTTGCTCACGGGAATCGAGAGCGCCGCCGAGGGCGTCGGAGCCGATCTGCTGCTCTTCACGAGCACCCCCGTCGTCGACGGTCGCCGCCGTCTCTTCCACGAGTCGAACCGCCTCCGGCTCGCGGACGGTTGCATCCTGCTCGGTCGGGAGATGGACCCGGACGAACTCGAACGGCTGCTCGACTCCACGTACCCGTTCGTCGCGATCGGGCGGCGCGAGGCCGCAGACGGCCGCGTGCCCTACGTCGGCGTCGACTACGTCAGTGCGACGCACGCCCTCGCCGTCCGCGCACTCGAGCTCGGGCACCGGCGCTTCGGCCTCCTCCGGCTGCCGCAGACCGCCGAGTCCAGCCGTGACCGCCGGGCAGGCATCGTCGCAGCCGCCGCCTCGGGTAGCGCCACCGTCGCCGAGGCCGAGGTGACCCCGAACCGGACCGTGACAGACGCCTGGGCGTCGATCCGGCCCTCCCAGCCGAGCGTCGTGTTCGTCGAGGACCCGGCCGACGCGCACGAGCTGCACGCCCGGCTCGCCGCGGACGGCGTCGCCGTCCCCGAGGACCTGTCGGTGGTCGTGCTCGGCGAGCACAACCGAGCCGCCGACGGCCCCGCCGACTTCACACGCCTGCGCGCTCCCCGCACCGAACTCGGCGCACGCGCGGTCCGGGCGCTCACCGACGTCCTGGAGGCGCGCCGCGCGGCCCCTGCACCGAGCACGTCCGCCGGACCGCCGGTCCAGGAACTCCTCGACTGCAGCCTCGTGCGCGGCGCCACTCTCGTCGCGCCCGCGGTCTGACGCCTCCCGACCACACCCTCGACCACCCAGGAGCACCATGTCCAACACCACCCCCGACCGCCCGTCCGAGACCGTCGCGACGCTCCGCGCCGACGTCGTGATCGTCGGCGGCGGCCTCGGTGGCGTCGCCGCAGCGATCGCCGTCTGCCGCTCCGGTCGCACCGCGGTGCTCACCGAGGAGACCGACTGGTTGGGCGGCCAGCTCACCAACCAGGCGGTGCCGCCGGACGAGCACCCGTGGGTCGAGCAGTTCGGCGTCACCGCGAGCTACCGCGCGCTGCGGGACGGCATCCGCGACCACTACCGCCGCGTCTACCCACTCCGGCAGGAGGCCGCAGCACTGCCCGACCTCAACCCGGGTGCCGGCCGGGTCAGCAAGCTGTGCCACGAGCCCCGCGTCGCGGTCGCGGTCATCGACGAGCTCCTGCAGCCGTACCGGAGCGCAGGTCGGCTGACGGTCCTGCTCGAGCAGCGGCCGGTTGCGGCCGGCAGCGACGGCGACCGGTGCACGGACGTGACGGTCCTGGGCGCGGACGGCCGCCGCACGCGGCTCGAGGGCGCGTTCGTCCTCGACGCGACCGAGACGGGCGAGGTCCTGCCGCTGGCGGGCGTGGAGCACGTGGTCGGCGCGGAGGCCCGCAGCGAGCACGACGAACCCCACGCGCCCGAGACGGCCGAGCCCGGCAACCAGCAGGGCATCACGTTCTGCTTCGCCGTCTCGCACCACGAGGGCGAGGACCACACCATCGAGCGTCCGGCGATGTACGACTTCTGGCGCTCCTACCAGCCGGACTTCTGGCCGGCGCCGCTCCTCGGGTTCCTGGCGCCCGACCCGCGCACGCTCGAGGCGCACCCGCGGACGTTCGAACCGAACCCGGACACCGACCCGCTCGCGGTGAGCGCCGACCAGAGCGCGGACGCCGGCGACAAGGAGCTGTGGGGCTTCCGCCGGATCCTCGCCCGCAAGCTGTTCACCGAGGGCGCCTTCGACTCCGACATCTGCCTGGTGAACTGGCCGCTCAACGACTACTGGCTCAAGCCGCTCATCGGCGCGGGCGAGGACCTCGCCGCCGACGCCGCGACCGCGGAGCAGGCCGTGCACGAGGCGCGCCAGCTCTCGCTCTCCGTCCTGTTCTGGCTGCAGACCGAGGCGCCCCGCGCCGACGGCGGCACCGGGTTCCCGGGGCTCAGGCTCCGCGGCGACGTCACCGGCGGTGCCGACGGGCTCGCGAAGGCACCGTACATCCGCGAGTCCCGGCGCATCCGGGCCGTCACCACGATCCGCGAGCAGGACGTCGCGGCCGAGATCGTCGGCGTCACCGGCCGCACCCGCTACCGGGACTCGGTGGGCGTCGGCAGCTACCGGCTCGACCTGCACCCGTCGACCGGCGGTGACAACTACGTCGACGTCCCGAGCGTGCCGTTCGAGATCCCGCTCGGTGCCCTCGTGCCGCAGCGGGTCCGGAACGTGCTGCCGGCCGGCAAGGACCTCGGCACCACGCACATCACGAACGGCTGCTACCGGCTGCACCCCGTCGAGTGGAACGTCGGCGAGGTCGCCGGCGCCCTGGCGGTGCACTGCATCGAGCACGACCTCGACCCGCAGGACGTCCAGTCGGACGACGAGCGGTTCGCCGTGTTCGCCGCCGAGCTCGACCGCGCCGGTGTCGAGCGGCGCTGGCCCGAGGTCCAGGGCTACTGAGCCGACCGGAGCGGGGGCGCGCGACGCCCCTGCTCCCCCGGCACCCACTCCTCCCTCCCGAAGTACTCCCCCGATCCCACCCCGCAGGAAGGTCACGACGACGTGGAACCCAACGCACTGCGCATCGGCATCGACGTCGGTGGCACGTTCACCGATGCCGTCGCCATCGACGCCGCCACGCTCCGGCTCATCGGCCAGGCCAAGACACCGACGAGCCACGACCACCCCGACGGTGTCGCGCACGGCATCGTCACCGCGCTCCACGAACTGCTCGCGACGATCGGCCGGTCGCCGGGCGACGTCGTGTTCCTGGCGCACGGCACCACCCAGGCGACGAACGCGCTGCTCGAGGGCGACGTCGCGCCGGTCGGGATGATCGGCATCGGGCGGGGCCCCGCCGGCTTCTTCGCGAGGCGGCTGCGCCGACTCGGCCGGATCGAGATCGCCGACGGCAAGCGCCTCCCGGTGTCGTACGAGCACCTCCGACAGGCGGACGACGACGCAGCGCTCGCGGGCGTCCTCGACCGGTTCCAGGCCGCGGGCATCGAGTCCGTCGTGGTCACCGAGCCGTTCTCGGTCGACGACGCGATCGGCGAGGAGCGCGTCGCCGCCGCCGCCCGCCAGCGCGGCTTCCTCGTCACCGCGACGCACGAGATCACGTCGCTGTACGGGCTGAGCAAGCGCACCCGCACGGCCGTCCTCAACGCGGTGATCCTGCCGCGGATGTTCGCCACGGCCGACCTGGTCCAGGCGAGCATCGACGCCGCGGGCATCACCGCGCCGCTCATGGTGATGCGGTGCGACGGCGGCGTGATGTCCCTCGACGAGATGCGCCGACGCCCGCTGCTCACCGTGCTGTCGGGTCCCGCGGCCGGCGTCGCCGGAGCGCTCATGCAGGAGAAGCTGAGCGACGGGCTCTTCCTGGAGACCGGCGGCACCTCGACCGACATCTCGGTGATCCGCCGCGGCAAGGTCGCCGTGCAGTACACCGAGTTCGGCGGCAGCTCCACGTACCTGTCCGCGCTCGACGTCCGCACCGTCGGCGTCGGCGGCGGGTCGATGGTGCGCATCCGGACGTCCGGGTCGGCCCACGTCACACACGTCGGCCCGCGCAGCGCCCACATCGCCGGACTCCCCTACGCCTGCTTCGCGCCGGTCGAGCAGCTGCGGGGTGCCCGGCTCGCCACGATCGCGCCGCTCGACGGCGACCCGGCCGACTACGCGGTACTCGACACGGACACCGGGCGGCTCGCGATCACGATGACCTGCGCGGCGAACGCGCTCGGGCTCGTGCCCGAGGACGACTACGCGCACGCGCCGGCGGAGTCGGCCCGCGCCGCACTGGCACCGCTCGCCGCCGCGCTCGGCACGGACGTCCCGGGAGCCGCGCGTGCCGTCCTCGACGCCGGCGTCGCCCCGGTGCTCGAGGTCGTCGAGAAGATGGTCGACGACTACGGCATCGCGAAGGACGACGTGCTCCTGGTCGGTGGCGGCGGCGGGGCGGCGTCGGTCACCCCGCACGCCGGTGCCCGGCACGGGGCCGCGTGGCGCATCGCCGACCACAGCGAGGTCATCAGCCCGATCGGCGTCGCCCTGGCGCTCATCCGCGAGCAGGTCGAGCGGGTGATCCCCGGCGCGACCGACGACCAGATCCTCGCGGTGCGCCGGGAGGCCGAGCAGGCCGTCATCGCGCAGGGGGCCGCGCCCGCCGAGGTGTCGGTGGACGTCACGGTCGACCCGCAGTCGAACACGGTGCGTGCGGTCGCGACCGGGGCGACCGAACTGCGGACGCAGGACCGGACCCAGCGCCGCACGGACGGCGAGCTGCGCGCGATCGCCGCGGAGGGCCTCCAGGTCGACGCCGCCGCGGTCCGCGTCCTCGCCGCCACCGACAACCACGTCGTGTTCGGTGGGCCGGAGCGCCGCCGGTTCCTCCGGAAGCCGACCCACCCGGTGCGGGTCCTCGACCGGGACGGGGTGGTCCGGTTCGCCTCGGCGGACGCCCGGGTGCAGCAGAGCACCGTCGGCGCCGGCGCCGGATCGCTCCCGGAGCTCATCGCCGAGCACACCGCGTACGGGGACGGCGGGTCGCGGGCACCCGCACTGCAGCTGCTCATCGGCCCACGCATCGCCGACCTGTCCGGGGTGCTCGACGAGTCCCAGCTGATCTCCCTGGCCCGCACCGAGGTCGAGGGGCAGGACCGGTCCGAAGCACTCGTCGCCGTCCTCGAGGTGCGGTCGTGAGCACCGTCGCAGCGGTCCTCCCGGCCGCCGACCGTCGGCGGATCGGCGCGCTCGCGGACCGTTCGGACGACGCTCTCGGGGTCATGCTGCTCCGGGGGACGCCGACGAACGAGACCAGGTCGGAGGAGCAGCTCGCGGAGTTCAGCCGTCGAGCCGCAGCGTTCGGCGTCGCGCTGGCCGATCGGACCAGCGCACCGTCCTCCGGCGGGTCGGCGGACGGGTCCTCGGGGGCGATCCGCGTCGTCGAACGCGGCGGCGGCCTGGCCCAGGGCGGGCTGCTCGCCCGGTACGGCTCCCGTGACCACCGCGTCGAGCTGTTCACCGACACCGTCGACTTCTGCGAGCGCCTCGTGGACGACCTCGACTGGCGCCGGTGGTTCCCGTCCGGCAGCGTCCGCGCGGCCGCCGTGGAACACGAGCGCGCGCACCACCTCGTGACCGCGGACCGGTCGCGGGGCCTCCGTGCCGCGCTCGGGCTGCAGGTCCTCCGCATCGGCCGGTTGCGCCGCTTCGGCACCGTCGCCGGTGCCGACGAGGTCGCGGCGCACGCCTTCGCGGCCCGCAGCGTCGGGCTGGGCCGCTCCCCGCTCCTCCTCACCGCGGCCGCGCAGGCCGCCCTCGCGACGCGCACCGGCGCGCGTCGCGCTCCGACCACCAGGGAGAACTGACCATGGGCATCGCCATCATCGTCGTCATGGCCATCGGCGTCGCGCTGATCCTGACCGGCAAGGTCCCCACCGCGTTCGCGCTCGTGCTGCTCGCCGTCGCGATCGCCCTCGTGTCCGGCGCACCGTTCGTCGGCGCCGAGAACAGCGTCCTCAGCACCGTGCTGCAGGACGGCGCCATCCGGCTCGCGTCCACCATGATCGCGATCCTGCTCGGGTCGTGGCTCGGATCGCTCATGCGCGACACCGCGATCGCCAGCACGCTGGTGCGGAAGACCGTCGAGTTCGGCGGCGACCGTCCCGTCGTCGTCGCGCTCGGGGTCCTCGTGATCTCGGCGCTGTGCGGTGCGGTGACCGGGTCCGCGCCCGCCGCCCTGCTCGCCGGTGTCATCGGCATCCCCGCGATGATCGCCGTCGGCGTGCCGAAGGTCACGGCCGCCGGCACCATCCTGATGGGCATCGGGGCCGGCGTACCGTTCGAGCTGCCGGTGTGGCAGTTCTTCTCGACCGCGCTCGACCTGCCGGTCGCCGACGTGCGCTCCTTCATGGTGCTGCTGTTCCCGTTCGCCGCCGCCGCGGCGGTCGTCTACGTGCTGGTCGAGACACGGCGGCGCGGGACGGTGCACCAGTGGACCCTCGCGTCCATGTCCGACGCGGACGCGAGCGGCGGCGCTCCCGCCGCCGACACGCGCAGCCGGCGGCAGCGCCTCGGCGACGCACCCTGGTTCGCCCTGCTCACGCCGCTCGTGCCGATCGTGCTCGCCCTCGTCCTGCAGGTCCCGATCATCCCGTCACTCCTGGCCGGTGTGCTGTTCGCCGTCCTCACCACGACCCCGCCGCGGCTCATCGCCACCCGCATGCTCCGCTCGCTGTACGACGCCTTCCAGGTGGCCGCGCCGCCGATCGCCCTCTTCATCGCGATCGGCATGCTGCTCGCGGCGGTCGGGCTTCCCGGTGCGGTCTCCGCGCTGCGGCCGATCGTCGAGGCCGTCGCCCCGACGAACGTCGTGCTCTACGTGGTCGTGTTCTCGGTGCTCGTCCCGCTGTGCCTGTACCGCGGCCCACTGAACATCTTCGGGCTCGGTGCCGGGATCGCCGGCGCGATGACCGCGATCGGCTTCTACTCGCCGATGGCCGTCCTCGGCCTGATGACGTCGTACAACCAGGTGTTCGGCGTGGCCGACCCGACGAGCACCCAGACCGTGTGGGCCGCGCAGTACTCGGGCGTGACCCCGCAGCAGGTGATGGTGCGCGTCCTCCCCTACGTCTGGGTGGTCGCCATCGCCGGCATCGTCCTGTCCGCCGTCCGTTACCTCTGAGAGGCACCGTCATGACCGAGTCAGCACAGCCCTCCGGCCCCTCGCGACGCACCGTCCTCGTCGGGGCAGCGGCCGTCGCCGCCCTCGCCGGCACCGGGTCGCTCGTGCCGGGCACTGCCGCCCGGGCCGTCGGCACCGCCGCGGTCTCCCCCTTCGCGACCGTCCGGTCGCAGTGGCTCGCCACCCTCATCGGTGACGTCGACCTCGGCGACCCGGTCGTCGCGCGGTACGTGGCCGATCTCGCCGCCGCGGCGGCACCGGTCTGGGACGCCCTCGACACCGGCACCGGCCGCACGTACCTCTGGGCCGACCTCGACAGCAGTTCGACGTCGGCGCTGCAGACGACCGCGATCGGCCGTCTCCGGACCCTCGCGCTCGCGCTGAAGACCCCCGGCAGCGCCCTCACCGGCGACGCGACGCTCGCGGCCGACCTCGTGTCGGCGTTCGACTGGTTCCTCGCGAACAAGTACGGCGGCGGTGTGCGCCGGTACGACAACTGGTGGGACTTCCAGATCGGCATCCCGCTCGCCCTCAACGACGTCTGCCTGCTGCTGCACGACCAGCTGTCGGCCGCGCAGATCGACACCGGGATGACGGCGATCCGGAAGTACGCGCCGGATCCCAGGGTGACGGCAGAGATGACGTCGACCGGTGCGAACCGCAACTGGGCGTGCTCGATCGCCATCGTCCGCGGGGCGCTGAGCGAGGACGGCGCGGTGATCGCCGACGCGAAGAACGCGTACGCCCCCGTGTTCGACTACGCGACCAGCGGCGACGGCTTCTACCCCGACGGCGGCTTCGTCCAGCACGAGTACCACCCGTACAACGGCAGTTACGGCTTCTCGCTGCTGCAGTACCTGACCTACAGCATGCTCGCGGTCCGGGGGACGCAGTGGTCGTTCACCGCGGCGCGGCTCGACCGGGTCGTGGATTGGGTCGAGGACAACTTCCGCCCGTGGATCCACGCCGGGGCGTTCATGGACATGACCCGGGGACGGGCGCTGTCGCGGTTCTACCAGACCGACCACCGCCTCGGGCACCTCACGGTGGCGACGCTGGTGCAGCTCGCCGACGTGCTGCCGACCTCGGACGCGGCCGCCCTGCGGTCGGTGTGCAAGGGGTGGATCGCCGCGGACACCACCCAGCCGTACTTCGCCTACGACGATGTCCCGATCGAGCAGGTCCGGATCCCGTCGATCGTCCGGGGCCGCGCGCTCGTCGCCGACGCGGCGGTGCCGACCGCGGCCGAGTCGACCCGGTCGGTCGTGGCGACGTCGATGGCCCGCGCAGTCCATCGCCGCCCGGGCTTCGCCCTCGGCATCGCGATGGACAGCACGACCATCAAGCCGTACGAGACCGCCAACGACGAGAACCTGCAGGGCTGGTACACCGGCGAGGGCGCCACCTACCTGTACCTGCCGGGGAAGCCCGGCCACTGGGCGAACCAGTACTGGCCGACCGCCGACAAGTACCGGATCCCCGGCACCACCGTGCAGGTCAAGCCGCTCGCCCTCGGCGCCGGTCGGGGGTCGACGAACACGTGGACCGGCGGCGTCGTGCAGGACGACGTCTCCGTCGTCGGCATGGGGCTGTCGTTCGCCAAGCAGACGCTGCGGGCCCGCAAGTCGTGGTTCGGCTTCGGTGACGTCGTGCTGCACCTCGGCGCGGGCATCACCAGCTCGGACGGCGTCCGCGTCGAGACCGTCGTCGAACAGCGGAACACCGGTCTGGACGGCCAGACGGTCCCGGTGGTCGACGGACGCGCAGCACTCACCACGCCGAGCAGCACGGCGACGACGCTCACCCCGCGGTGGGTGCACGTCCCCGGCACCGGCGGCTACGTCTTCCCGGCGGGCACCGCGGTCCGCGCACTCCGGGAGGACCGCTCCGGTCGCTGGACCGACATGGACCACCGGGGCACCTACGAGGACGACACCACCCGTACTCGCCGCTTCGTGACACTCTGGCTCGACCATGGAGTCGACCCGACGGACGCGACCTACTCCTGGCTTCAACTGCCGGGTGCGACGCAGGCGCAGGTGTCGGCGGCTGCCGCGTCGGACGACGTGGTGGTGCTCGCGAACACCGCGAGCCTCCAGGCCGCTCGGCAGATCAGTACCGGCGTGACCGCACTCACCGCCTGGGCCAGCGGGACCCCCGCGATCGGTGGGTCACGCATCGACCGCACGGGGTGCGTGGTCGTGCGCCGGGACAGCGACGGTGTCGTGGTGTCGGTGAGCGAGCCGACACAGCGGTTGACGGGAGTGGTCACCATCACCGTCGACGGCCCTGCCGGTGCGCTGCGGTCCGTCGACCCGCGCATCACGGTGCGGTCGACCAGCCCTGACCTCGTGTTGACGGTCGACGTGTCCGGTGCTGCCGGCAGGACCGCGACGGCTCGGTTCGACGCCGCTTGACGGGATGGGTGTCCGAGCGGGCAGGAGGCTCGTGGCCGCGGCGCCACGAGCCTCGTGTCCGACATCGCAGGGGCGAGGCACGATCGATCGGCGCCGACCTGACGACCCCCTGAGCGCTGGGAACAGCCGTCCGGCCTGCAGGCCACACTCGGGCATGAACCCGAGTCCGTGACCAGAACGCAGAGAGGACGACGCCATGACCGACGTCTCCAGCCAGCCACCCGCCGAGGGTGACGACCGCCGGGTGCTCACCAACCGGCAGGGCCACCCCGTCTACGACAACCAGAACCAGCGCACGGTCGGAGCCCGTGGCCCGGCGACGCTCGAGAACTACCAGTTCCTCGAGAAGATCAGCCACTTCGACCGCGAGCGGATCCCGGAGCGGGTCGTGCACGCCCGCGGTGCGGTCGCCTTCGGGTACTTCGAGGCCACCGGCACCTGGGGTGACGAGCCGATCGCGCAGTACACCCGCGCGAAGCTCTTCCAGGAGGCCGGCAAGCGCACTGACGTCGCCATCCGGTTCTCGACCGTGATCGGTGGACGCGACTCGTCCGAAGCCGCTCGCGACCCCCGCGGCTTCGCCGTGAAGTTCTACACCGAGGACGGCAACTGGGACCTCGTCGGCAACAACCTCGGGGTGTTCTTCATCCGCGACGCGATCAAGTTCCCGGACGTCATCCACTCCCTCAAGCCGGACCCCGTCACGTTCCGCCAGGAGCCCGCGCGCATCTTCGACTTCATGTCCCAGACGCCCGAGTCGATGCACATGCTCGTCAACCTGTTCAGCCCGCGCGGCATCCCCGCGAACTACCGGACGCAGCAGGGCTTCGGCGTGAACACCTACAAGTGGGTGAACGGCGACGGCGACACGAAGCTCGTCAAGTACCACTGGATCCCGTCGGTCGGCGTCAGCTCGATGACCGAGGCCGATGCAGCCGTCGTGCAGGGCAGCGACCTCGGCCACGCGTCGAAGGACCTGTACGAGGCGATCGAGCGCGGTGAGTACCCGGAGTGGGAACTCCGCGTGCAGCTCATGGACGACCACGACCACCCCGAGCTCGACTTCGACCCGCTCGACGACACGAAGGTCTGGCCCGAGAACGAGTTCCCGCCGAAGGTCGTCGGCAAGATGGTCCTGAACCGGAACGTCACGAACCACTTCGCCGAGAACGAGCAGCTCTCGTTCGGCACGGGCGTGCTGGTGGACGGCCTCGACTTCTCCGACGACAAGATGCTCGTCGGCCGCACGTTCTCGTACTCGGACACGCAGCGGTACCGCGTCGGCCCGAACTACCTGCAGCTGCCGGTGAACGCCCCGAAGAACGGGAACGTCGCCACGAACCAGCGCGACGGGCAGATGGCGTACCACCAGGACCACGGTGGCGAGAACCCGCACGTCAACTACGAGCCGTCGATCACCGGTGGGTTGCGCGAGGCCGAGTACCCGACGCACGACGACCAGGGGCCCGAGATCGTCGGTCGTCTCACCCGCAAGCGCATCCCGCGGACGAACGACTACACCCAGGCCGGTCAGCGCTACCTGCTCCTCGAGGACTGGGAGCGCGACGACCTGGTCGCGAACTTCGTCGACCTCATCTCGCAGGCGGCCCGGCCCGTGCAGGAGCGCATGCTCTGGCACTTCTACATGGTCGAGGACGACCTCGGTCGCCGGGTCGGCGAGGGCCTCGGCATCACGCTCGACGAGGTGAAGGACCTGCCGCCGCTGCAGTCCCAGACCCTCGACGAGGCCGAACTCGCGCGCCTGGCCAACCTCGGCCACAACGGGCCCCGGGACGTCGACGGCCTCATGATGACGCACTGCGTACCGGACGAGCGCGCCGTCCGCGTCTGAGATGCGACCTCGGTCGGCCGGGAGGCCCGGTGCCAGCTGGCACCGGGCCTCCCGTCTGCACGGCCGGGCGGCGTCCGTCCGGCAGGATGGGCGCATGCCACACGCACCATCAGAGGGCATCGACGAGCTGCTCGCGGCCTCGCGCGGACTGCTCGGGGTCGTCGCCCGGTCACTCGCCCCCGCGCTCGAGCACGTCACCGTCCCGCAGTTCCGGCTCGTCGTCCTCGTGACGACCCTCGGACCCACACGATCGGGTGACCTCGCCGAGCGACTCGCGGTCGTTCCGTCGACCCTGACCCGGATGGTCGACCGGCTCGTCGAGGACGGGTGGGTCGAGCGGTTGCCGAGCACCGAGAGCCGCCGCGAGGTCCTCGTCGGCGCGACCGAGCGAGGACGAGCACTGGTCGCCGACGTGATGGACCGGCGACGGGTGGAGATCGTCGGGCTCCTCGACGCCGTGCCGGAGGACGAGCGCGCGAGCGTCGTCGCGGGGGCCGCGGCGCTCCGGCGGGCGATGCACGAACCGCTGCCGGAGGAGATCTCGGCGTTCGGCGGCTGAGCGCCCGCTCCGGTCGGCGCACCCGGCCGCCCGCCGTCACGGAGGAATGACCGACGGCCGCCCGCGCTTGTGGCGTCCATGACCACCACCTCCACCCGCCGCGGCTGGCTGAGCGTCCTGTCGGTCGCCCTCGGCTCGTTCGTCCTCGTGCTCTCGGAGTTCCTGCCGATCGGCCTGCTGCCGTCCATCGCGCGCGACCTGCACGTCGACATCGGGACTGCCGGCCTGATGGTGGTGTTCACGGGTCTCACCGGCGCCGTGGCCGCTCCCGTCGTGACGGTCGCCACCTCGCGCCTCGACCGCCGGACGGTGCTGCTCGCCCTGACCGTCCTGCTGGTCGTGGCGGACGCCCTCGCCGCGGTCGCGCCCACCTTCGGTGTGCTGCTCGTCGCCCGGATGCTCCTCGGTGTCGGCATCGGCGGCTTCTGGGCCATCGGTGCGGGCATCGCCGGGAGGCTCGTGGAACCGTCCGCCGTGATCCGTGCGACCTCCTTCATCACCGCGGGCGTCTCCGTCGCCACGGTGGTGAGCCTGCCGCTCGGTGCGTTCGTCTCGTCGCTCGCGAGCTGGCGCCTCGCCTTCGTGATCGGTGGCGCGCTCGGCCTGGTCGCGCTGGTGCTCCAGATCGCGATGCTGCCGAGCATCCCCTCCTCGCAGCGGGTGCGGTTCGCGACGCTCGCGGGTCTGCTCCGGGTGCAGCGTGCCCGCGTCGGCCTCATCGCGGCCGCGTTCCTCTTCGTCGCACAGTTCGCCGCCTACACGTACGTGGCGCCCTACCTGGAGGACCTCGTCCGGGTCGGGCCGGACACGGTCACCCTGGCGCTGCTCGTGTTCGGCATCGCCGGCATCGCGGGGAACTTCGTCGCCGGGTTCACCCTGAGCCGCAACGTCATCGGCACGATCGGTGTCGCGAAGACCGTCCTCGCCGCGGCCGTCGTCCTGTTGCCGTTCGCGGCGCACTCGGTCTTCGGCGTGTTCGCGCTGCTCGTGGTGTGGGGCTTCGTCTGGGGCGCCCTGCCGCTCGGCACGCAGACCTGGATGTCGACGGCCTCACCGGCGGGCGCGGAGAGCGGGCTGGCGTTGTTCGTGACGACGATCCAGCTCGCGATCGCCGCCGGGTCGGTCCTGGGTGGTGCGGCCGTGACGTCGTTCGGGCTGTCGGCGGACTTCTGGTTCTCCGGCGCGGTCGCCGTGGTCGGCGCGGTCGTGCTGCTGACGCTCGGGTTGCGCCGGTCGAGCGCGATCCCCCAGGCGGGGACACCGACGGCTCCGACGCCGGTCCCGATGCCCGCGGACTGATCGGTCACCGGGGCTCCGGCGCGGGTGCACCCCGCCCAGGTCCGCTGCTTGACATGACCGGGCGCGGTGCCTATGGTCGTGGAATCGATTCCATGGAATCGATTCCACGATTCGCCCAACGGAGTGCTCAACGATGAACGCCGTCACCATCAAGGACGTCGCCGCCCGCGCCGGCGTCTCGGCAGCGACGGCATCGCGCGTCCTCTCCGGCAACGCCGCGACGAGCGAGGACTCGCGCCGGGCCGTCGAGCAGGCCGCGAAGGACCTCGACTTCCGCCCGAACCTGCAGGCCCGTGCGCTGCGCTCGACCCGGTCGGACACGATCGGTCTGCTCGTCTCGGACGTCCGCAACCCGTTCTTCGCCGACCTTGCCCACACGATCGAGCAGGCCGCGCTGGCCGAGGGCTACGTCACGCTGCTCGGCAACGCGAACGAGCGGGCCGACCAGCAGAACCGGTACCTCGACACGCTCATCGCCCGCCGGGTCGACGGCGTGATCGTCGCACCGCAGGGCAACGACACCGGGACGGTCCAGCAACTCGTCGACCGCGAGATCCCCACGGTGTTCGTCGACCGCGTGATCTCGGGCATCGACGTGCCGAGCGTCACCACCGACAGCAGCACCGGCATCCGGCAGACCGTCGAGCACCTCGCCGCACTCGGACACACCCGCATCGGGTACATCGCCGGCCCACAGAGCGTCTCCACCGGCCGCGAGCGCTTCACGGCGTACCAGGACGCGATCACCGCCGCGGGCCTCAGCGGGGACCCCGACCTCGTCGTGTTCGGCGACTTCCAGGCCGCGTCCGGCTCGACCGGCGTCACGACCCTGCTCGGTCTCGACGACCCGCCGACGGCGATCTTTGCCGCGGACAGCCTGATGGCCGTCGGCGCGATCGCGATCCTCAACCGGCTCGGTCTCCGTGTCGGCGAGGACATCGCCCTGGTCGCCTTCGACGACATCGAGTGGTTCTCGCTCCTCGAGCCCGCCCTCTCCGTCGTCGCACACAGCGTCGAGGACATGGGCCGTGTCGCGGTCGACCTGCTCCGCGACGTCATCGACGGCGGCACCCCGCAGTCCGTCCGCCTGCCGAGCGAGCTCATCGTCCGCGCCTCCTCGGCCACCCCCATCCGTCCCCGTCGACCGGCCGCACCGTCGCGCCCGACCGACCAGCAGCACGCCGACCAGCAGCACGCTGACCAGCAGCACCCGGAGCACTGACATGGAACAGACACCGATGCCGCAGACCCCCCTGCAGCAGCACCCACTCCTCACCCTCGACCGGGTGAGCAAGTCGTTCGGCCCCGTCCAGGTGATCACCGACGTCACCGTCGACGTCCACGCCGGGAAGGTGCAGGTCCTCCTCGGCGAGAACGGCGCCGGGAAGTCGACGCTCATCAAGATGATGTCCGGCATCCACCAGCCCGACGGCGGACGGATCCTCGTCGACGGAGCCGAGGTGAGCCTCCCGACCGTCTCGGCCGCGGAGCGGCTCGGCATCGCGACCATCCACCAGGAACTGAACCTGGTCGGGTCGCTCAGCGTCGCCGAGAACGTCATGATGGGTCGGATCCCGACTCGCTTCGGCATGGTCGACCGGAAGACGCTCCGCCGCCAGGCGGAGGCGGCTCTGGCGACCATCGGACTCGACGTCGACGTCGACACCCCGGTCGGCGACCTCGGCATCGCCCGGCAGCAGCTCGTCGAGATCGCGAAGGCGCTCAGCGTCGACGCGCGGATCCTCATCCTCGACGAACCGACCGCGGCACTCACCCGCCACGAGACCGAGGCGCTGTTCCGCGTCGTCGCCGACCTCCGGGCGCGCGGGGTGGGCATGCTCTTCATCAGCCACCACCTCGACGAGATCGCCGAGATCGGTGACACGGTCGCCGTGCTCCGCGACGGTCACTTCGTCGCCGAGGTGCCCGCCTCCACACCCGAGGACGAGCTCGTCCGGCTCATGGTCGGGCGGAGCATCGAGGAGCAGTACCCGACGGGTGCCGCCGTGGTCGACCGTGCCGACCCCGTGCTGCGAGTGGAGCACCTCACCGCCGCCGGACGGTTTACCGACGTGTCCTTCGACGTGCACGCCGGCGAGATCCTCGGCATCTCCGGTCTCGTCGGCGCCGGACGCACCGAACTCGTCCGCGCCATCGCCGGGGCCGACAGCTACGACAGCGGCACCGTGTCCGTCCGGGGCCGGAAGCTCGGCAAGGGCAGCGTGGCCGGCGCGATCAAGGCCGGCATCGGACACGTGCCCGAGGACCGCAAGGGCCAGGGCCTCGTGCTCGGCGCGTCGGTCAACGACAACCTCGGCTACGCCACGCTCGCGTCCAGCGCCCGGGGTGGTCTCGTGGACTTCGCCGGGCAGAAGCAGCGCGCCGAGCAGGTCGCCGCCCGCCTGCGGATCCGCATGCACGACATCGACCAGCCGATCGGGTCCCTGTCCGGCGGCAACCAGCAGAAGGCCGTGTTCGGTCGGTGGATCCTCGCCGGCTCGAGCGTCCTGCTGCTGGACGAGCCGACCCGCGGTGTCGACGTCGGCGCGAAGGTCGAGATCTACGAGCTCGTCAACGCCATCACCGAAGCCGGCGGTGCCGTCGTCATGGTGTCGAGCGAACTCCCCGAGGTCCTCGGCATGAGCGACCGCATCCTCGTGATGCGCGACGGCCGCATCGCCGGCGAACTCGACGGCGCCGACGCCACCGAGGACGCCGTCATGACCCTCGCCGCCCGGGACGTCACCGAGCCCGAGAACGGGCAGGCCGACGCCGCCTGACCCCGGCGCCCCACTCCGCACGGCGCACCACCGCACATCCCGCCGCCGTCCCCTCCCCCGCGTACAGCGCAGTACCTCCCAGAAAGCACCCGCATGTCATCGACCACTGTGAAGGCCCCGTCGCGGTCCTCCTCGTTCACGAAGTTCCTCGCGAACAACGGCGCCCTCGTCGGCCTCGTCGTGCTCTGCATCGCGCTCTTCATCGCGACGCCCGACTTCCTCACCGGCCGGAACCTCCTCAACATCGGCATCCAGGTGTCGACCGTGGCGGTGCTCGCGTTCGGCGTGACGTTCGTCATCGTCGCCGGCGGCATCGACCTGTCCGTCGGGTCGGTCGCCGCCCTGTCCGCCATGGTCTCCGGCTGGTTCTTCGCCACCGCAGGGCTGCCGGGGTGGCTCGCCCTCGTCGGCGGGCTCGTCGCGGGACTCGCCACCGGCGTCGTGAACGGCCTCGCGAGCGCCTACGGCAAACTGCCGTCGTTCATCGCGACCCTCGCCATGCTCAGCGTCGCCCGCGGCCTGACCCTCGTGCTCTCCGACGGCAAGCCGGTCCCCACCTCCCCGCAGGTGTCGTTCCTCGGCAGTGACATCGGCCCGGTCCCGGTGCCGATCATCGTCCTGGTGCTCGCCGCCCTCGTCGCCTCGTTCATCCTCAACCGCACCGTCATCGGCCGCAGCATGTACGCGGTCGGCGGCAACGCCGAGGCCGCACGCCTGTCCGGCCTGCCGGTCAAGCGCATCGTCGTCGTCGTCTTCGCCCTGTCCGGCCTGTTCGCCGCACTCGCCGGCCTCCTGCTCGCCGGCCGCCTCGACTCCGCGCAGCCGCAGGCCGCCAGCGGGTACGAACTCGACGCGATCGCCTCGGTCGTCATCGGTGGCGCCTCGCTCGCCGGCGGTGTCGGTCGGATCTCCGGCACGTTCATCGGTGCACTCGTGCTCGTCGTCATCCGCAACGGCCTGAACCTGCTCAACGTCAGCTCGTTCTGGCAGCAGGTCGTCATCGGCCTGGTCATCGCGGTCGCCGTCGGCTTCGACGTCCTGCGCCGCAAGACGCGCAGCAGCTGACCTCCCACTCCTCCTCCTCCCTCCCCCACACCACCAGCACAAAGGAACCAACGATGAAGTTCTCCTCCTTCCAGAAGGTCGCCACCGTCGGCGTCGTCGCCGGCCTGGTCGTCCTCGGCACCGCCGGGTGCAACCGCACGAGCACCAGCGGCGCGGCCGGCGGCGGCAGCGACACCAAGGTGACGCTCGCCCTCTCCACGCTCAACAACCCGTTCTTCGTCGAGGTCCGCGACGGCGCGAAGGCCGAGGCGAAGAAGCAGGGCGTCACACTCGAGGTCGTCGACGCCCAGAACGACTCCGCCCAGCAGGCGAACCAGCTGCAGACCGCCTCGAGCGGCAGCACCGACGCCGTCATCGTCAACCCGGTCGACTCCGACGCCGCCGGCCCGAGCGTGACCGCGCTCAACAAGGCCGACATCCCCGTCATCGCCGTGGACCGCACCGTCAACGGCGCCGACGTCGACTCCTTCATCGCGAGCGACAACGTCGCCGGGGGCAAGCAGGCCGCCGACGACCTGGCGAAGGCCATCGGCGAGAAGGGCGAGATCCTCGTCCTGCAGGGCCAGGCCGGTACCTCCGCCAGCCGTGACCGCGGCAAGGGCTTCGCCGAGGGCATCAAGGCGTACCCGGACATCACGGTCGTCGGCAAGCAGACCGCGAACTTCGACCGCGCAACCGCGCTCGACGTCACGACCAACCTGCTGCAGGCACACCCCGACGTCGTCGGCGTCTTCGCCGAGAACGACGAGATGGCCCTCGGCGCGATCAAGGCGCTCGGTGGAAAGGCCGGCAAGGACGTCAAGGTCGCCGGGTTCGACGGCGAGGCCGACGGTCTCAGCGCCATCGAGGACGGAACGCTCAGCAGCACCGTCGCGCAGCAGCCGGCGAAGCTCGGCGCCCTCGCGGTCGACCAGGCGATCAAGGCAGCCTCGGGCAAGGCGAAGAAGACCGTCCAGGTGCCGGTCGTGTCGGTGACCAAGAGCAACGTCGGAGACTTCACCAAGTGAGCCGCTCCACCGGAACCGTGGTCGTCGTGGGTTCGCTCAACGTCGACCAGGTCGTGACCGTCGAGCGGCACCCGTCGCCCGGCGAGACCCTCGTCGCGACCTCCATGTCCCTGCTGCCCGGCGGCAAGGGCGCCAACCAGGCCGTCGCCGCCGCCCGTCGCGGCGCTCCCACCGCCATGGTGGGGAGCGTCGGACGGGACGGCTCGGCGCAGGTCGCCACGAGCCTCCTGGCCGACAGCGGGGTCGACGTCACGCACGTGCGTGCCGTCGACGCCCCCACCGGGCTCGCGACCGTCACCGTCGACCGGAGCGGCGAGAACACGATCGTCGTCGTCCCGGGCGCCAACCGTGCCACCGACCGGGAGGCCCTCCTCACCGCCGCCCCGGTCGTCGCGTCGGCCGCGGTGGTCGTCCTGCAGGGCGAGATCCCGGCAGACGGCATCGCCGCCGCCGCGGAACTCGCGACCGGACGGGTGCTCCTCAACCTGGCGCCCGTCGTGCCCGTCGACCGGGAGGTCGTGCTCGCGGCCGACCCGCTCGTGGTGAACGAGCACGAGGCGGCACTCGTCCTCGCGCAGCTCGACCCCGGTGCACACGTGCCGACGGACGAACCCGCACTGGTCGCCGCGCTGCGTGCACTCGGTGTGCGGAGTGTCGTCGTGACGCTCGGCGCGCGGGGTGCGCTCGTGGCGGACGGGACGGACGACCTCGTCGCGGTCCCGTCCCCGCGAGTGACCGCGGTCGACTCGTCGGGTGCGGGCGACGCGTTCGTCGGCGCCCTCGCTGCCGGGCTCGCAGCCGGGGACTCCCTGCTCGACGCCGCGCGGCAGGCCGTCCGGGTCGGGGCGTTCGCCGTCCAGGGGGCCGGGACGCAACCGTCCTACCCGACGCTGGACGACGTGCTGCCCTCGGTCGACCTGCCGCACGGGTCGGCTGCTCCGGCCGCTCCGGCCGCTCCGGCTGCTCCGGCTGCTCCGGCCGGGGGTGCGTCGTGAAGAAGGGCGGCATCCTCAACGCCGAGCTGAACGCCGGTCTCAGCCGGCTCGGCCACGGTGACCTGGTCGTCGTCGCGGACTGCGGCCTGCCGATCCCGCCCGGCGTGCCGGTCGTCGACCTCGCGCTCGTGCACGGGGTCCCCCGGTTCGTGGACGTCCTCGACGCCCTGCTCAGGGACGCCGTCTTCCAGGAGTGCATCGCCGCGACCGAGGCCGCCGGGACCGAGGCCGACGGGTGGCTCGCCGACCGGTTCCCGGAGCGACGCGCGGTGTCGCACGAGGAGCTCAAGGCGCTGTCCGCGGACGCCCGCCTGTTCGTTCGCACCGGCGAAGCCACGGCCTTCGCGAACGCCGTCCTCGTCTGCGGCGTGCCGTTCTGACCCGGGTCCCGGCCGGGTCATCCCCTCGGCCGGGACCGCCACCGCTGCCGCGCTGTCCCGAGGGGCTTCGCGAGGGCTGTCCGGAGTCCGAGGGTGAACGCGGTGGCCGGTGACCGGCACGCCGATCGCGAGGGACACCGCTCCGGTCGCACCGAAGGGGGCACCGATGCGGCGCCGCTTCCTCGACTCCGGCGCCGACTACTCCCCCGCTGCTTCGGTGCCGCGAGCGCCGTGCTCGTCGCGGGCGGCGCGCTGTTCACCGTGGGCACGGTGGGCAGGCAACTCCCGCCGGTAGAACACGAGTGACCCACGGCGGTCGACCTCCGCCAGGCCGTTCGACTCGAGGACGCGCTGCGATGCCGTGTTCGTCACGTCCGTGTCCGCCGCCGCGGCGCGCGCGCCGCAGACGGCCGCGGTCGAGAGCCAGTCCCACTGCCTCCGTCGCCAGACCGGCGCCCCGAGCCGACGGGACCAGGCCGTACCCGAACTCGACCGTCCCCGATGCATCCGGCGGGCCGAAGAAGCCGAACCCGCCGACGGCGAGACCGTCCGACGTACGCCGGACGAGGTACATCGTGAAGTCGGGGTCCACCGCCGACGCGGTCGCCAACGACCGCAGCGGGTCGAGCTCATCCGCGAAGGGGTATTCGGCGTGCCAGTCATCACCGGGACGCTCGTCACGCGCCACGACACGAGCTGCGAGGTCCGGCGTGATGGGTTCGAGCGTCGTCAGCGCCCCGTGGAGGATCACGTGTCGATCCTCGCAGGGCCGATGATGCAGTCCTCGGTGGCGCGATCGCAAGGACACGGACCAGCGACGTGACGCCGGTCCCGGGGGGCCGCGGTCACACCGGGCCGAGCGGCTGGTGGTCGCCCGCCGGGTTCTCCACGCGGATGGGATCACCGGCCCGGACCGTTCCGCCCGAGACGACGACTGCCATGACGCCGCCTCTGCGTCGCACCGAGCCGTCCTCGGCGCGACCCAACACCTCGCGGAGGAGACCGGGCTCGAAGTCGTTGATCTGCTGGCACGGGTTCCGCAACCCGGTCACGCGGACGCAGGCGTCGGCTCCGAGGTGGAGCAGTGCACCGGTCGACAGTCCGAGGAGGTCGATCCCCCGCGTCGTGATGTTCTCGCCCATCTCGCCCGGCGCGACCGCGAAGCCGACCTCAGCCACCTCGTCGAAGAGCTCGGCGTGGATCAGGTGCACTTGGCGCAGGTTCGGCTGCAGTGGGTCCCGAGCCACACGCGATCGGTGCTGCACCGTGCGTCCCGCATGTGCGTCACCCTCGACGCCCAGGCCCTCGACGAGCGTCACCTCGTCCACGACGGGTTTGCTGAAGTCGTGGCTGCTGTCCCTGCTCACCGCGACCACCCGTGCTCGGTCTCCGCGTTCCCCCGTCATGTGGTGATCCTGCCCCAGGCGTGCGAGCGACGGCAACACCGCGACCCGGGTGACGCGGAGGCCGGCCCCGCGATGGATGGTCGCCTACCGCGCGGACGAGAGGGCGACGGCGCCGTGCGACAAGGCGGCGAACTGTCGGCCGGGGTAGCGCAGTCCGGCGAAGTACATGTTCGTGTGGGCCACGATCTGCTCGCCGGTGATGGCCACTCCGTCGTGCTCGGCGTCTGTCGTCGTGTGGGCGTCGGCGACCAGCGTCACGTCGTACCTCCCGCCGTGGCGGAAGTGCCACGGGACGCGGCCGAGTTCGCACCCGTCACCGAACGAGAATCGCGTCAGGAGAACGAAGAAGCCCCGACGGAACTCGGTTCCGTCGGGGCTGTCGGTCGGGCTGACAGGATTTGAACCTGCGACCCCTTGACCCCCAGTCAAGTGCGCTACCAAGCTGCGCCACAGCCCGTGAGTCCGTACGGACCCAGACCCCGCGTCCACGAAGGACACTGCAGGCCCTGCTCCCCACCCGACCGAGCGCGGAGCAGCCCATCCAGCATAGCGGAAGCGCGAGCCCCACCGCGCCACGGCCCGCAGCCCGCGCGCGTCAACCCTGCGTGTGCAGCGCCGACGTGCCCTCGCGGCGAGCGCCGACACCCTGGGCAGCCTGACCCGGTCGGTCGACCCGCCGCTCCCGCGACAACCACGGCAGTGCGAACCCGGCGAGCAACGCGCCGGCCCCGTCCGCGGCCAGGTCGCCGATGGTGTCGTCGTAGCCGACGACGATCGTGTCGTCGACGAAGTTGTGCCCGAGCCACTCGCCGATCTCCCACACGGAGCCGATCGCCATCCCCGCGGCGAGCGCCACGAGGGCGGAGAGCAGCACCCCTGCACGCGGGGCCGAGGCGATGACCCCGACGTCCGAGGCGATGACGTAGAGCAGCCCGGCGAGCAGGCCGACCAGGATGACGTGCACGACCTTGTCCCACAGGAACACGGTCGTGTACCAGTCGAGCATGCTGCTCCACGCGGCGACCAGGCTCAGCAGGACGACCGCTGCGTCGAACGTCGGGCGGAGGCCGAGCATGCGTGGGACGACGGCGCCGAGGAGTGCGAGCGCCATCACGGCGAACGCCACCGCGCCCCATCCGACGGCGGCGACGGGCACGCTGACGAGCGTCACGATCCGGAGCAGGTCGGCGGCCCAGACGGCGCCGTGCGGTCGGCGGAGGAACGTCAGCCCGAGGGTGGCGATCACGCGCTCGCTCCGAACGACAGGACGGCGTGCACGGCGAGGTGGTCCGAGGGCCACACTCCCCCGGGCCGCCTGGTGGACACGGCGACGCGGGACACGACGGCCGTCTCGGTCGCGAGCACGCCGTCGATGCGTGGCCGGTCGGCGCGGGGCTCCCGGTACGCGGCGTACGTCCCGACCTCCGGCGTTTCCGGACGGGAGGCCCGCCCCCAGGTGTCGGGGACACCTGCGTCCGCCAGCGCACGCCACGGCGCGGATCCTGCCGCACTGTTGAAGTCGGCCATCACGACGGCCGGCAGCGCGGACTCGGCCACGATCCTGCCGAGGAGTTGCGCAGACCGGAGCCGCGCCCACGGCGAGACGACGTCGAGGTGCGTCGCCAGGGCGAGGAAGCGTCTGCCGGTGGCGTGGTCGTCGAGGACCACGCCGACCGCGTGGCGGGGGAAGGCGGTGGCCCAGGCGCGGCTGCCGGGGCGAAGCGGTCGGCGGGAGAGCGCCCACGAGCGGCGTTCGACGACGGTGCAGCGCTCGGTGTCGACGAGGACCCCGACGGCCTCGCCGTCGCCGTGGCGGTCCCGCCCGAGGAGGACGGCTTCCCACCGTTCGCCGATGCCGGTGGCGAGGTCGACCGCCTGCCGGCGCAGGGCCTCCTGGACGGCGAGCACGGTCGGCTGCTCGGAGGCGACGAGCGCGACGACGGCGTCCCGGCGGTGCTCCCACGCGTCCGGGTGCCCGGCGGGCCGGGGTACCTGGCGGCGCAGGTTGAGGGTCATGCAGTGCAGATCGGGAGGCGACACCGGCCCGATGGTCGGTCGGTCGTCGGCCTGTCGGAGCATGCTCCCGTTCTACCGACCGGACTGACCCGGTTCCCAGGCTGGCTGTCGCCCGGCTCCTATGGTGGCTCGATGCGTTCCCGACCCGTTCGTCCCCTGCTCGCGCTCGCGGTGACCGGCCTCGTCCTCGGTGTCACCGCCTGTTCCGGTGCCGCGCCGGAGCCGCGGCCGACCCTGACCCGCGTGGCGTCCGACACCGTCACGGTCGTCGCCCAGGACTCCGCCGCCGAGCGGTCGGTCCGGACGAGTCGGGCCGTGTTCCGGTCCGCTCCCGGGGCGGTCGTGGCGCCGGCGGACGACGCCGAAGCCGTGCGGCGGGCGGCGAGCGCCGCGGTGCGCGCGCACGTCCCCGCGCTCCTCGTGGGCACGGGACCGGAGGCGGTCGACGCCGAGCTCGAGCGACTCGACGCGTCCTGGTACCAGGCGGTCGGCAGGGTCTCGCTCGACACGGACGTCGCCGAGCGGGACGCGCCGGAAGGAGGCCAGCGGGCGGAGGCGGAGCGGGCCTCCCGGCAGACGGTGCTCGTGGCGGACCGGTCCTCGGATGCCGCGGCCGTGGCGACCGCGCGGGCTGCCGGTGCCCAGCTGGTGGAGATGCCCTCGGGCGTGTCGGACCCTGCCGCGTCGGGCGACGTGGTGCGGGCGCTGCACGGTGCGGAGGGTCGGCCGACGCTGCTGCTCGGTGCCGCCTTCGCGGACCTCGGCGACCCCGAGTGGGTCGTCCGGGCGGCGCAGACCGGGTACCGGATCGGTGACGGCGGGCGGCGGCCCTTCGACGGCCACCGGTACACGGCCCTGTACGGCGCTCCGGGCGCGCCCGTGCTCGGGGTGCTCGGCGAACAGGACCCGGCGGCGAGCGTGCGGCGGGCCAAGGCCCTCGCGCGGGAGTACCGCGGGATCTCCGACGTGCCCGTGACGCCCGCCTTCGAGGTGATCGCGACCGTCGCCGCCGGCGAGGCCGGAGCGGACGGCGACTACTCACGCGAGCTGCCCGTGTCGACCCTCGAGCCGTACGTCGACGCCGCGCACGAGGCCGGCATGCCGACCATCATCGACCTGCAGCCCGGGCGGAGCGACTTCCTCTCCCAGGCGCAACGGTACGAGTCGCTGCTGCGGCGGCCGGACGTGTGGTTGGCGCTCGACCCGGAGTGGCGACTCGGGCCCGACCAGGTCCCGCTCGAGCAGATCGGCTCGGTCGGTGCGCGGGAGGTGGACGAGGTGTCGGCGTGGCTCGCGGAGCTCGTCCGCCGGCAGGGGCTGCCGCCGAAGGCACTCGTGTTGCATCAGTTCCGGTCGTCGATGATCGTCGACCGCGGCTCGCTCACCTCACACCCGGAGCTCGACCTGCTCGTGCACGTCGACGGGCAGGGCGCGCAACCGGACAAGCAGGCGACCTGGAAGGCGCTGCACGAGGGCGGTCCGGAGGGGCTGCACTGGGGGTGGAAGAACTTCCACGACGAGGACTCGCCGATGCTGACGCCGGAGCAGACGATGGCCGAGGTGCAGCCGACCCCGTCCCTGGTCACCTACCAGTGAGTGGTCGCGGGTCCTCCTCAGCGTCATGGCTCGTGGCCGGGTTCGTCGGTCGGTCCTGACAGCATGGGGGCATGAACCCACCTGCTGCCTCCTCCGTCCCGCCTGCCGCGGGGGTCGCGTCGTCGGCCGGTCCGGCGCCGTCCGCTGCGATCGCCGCCGAGGCGCAGGAGGCCCTGCAGGCCCTGACCGGTCGGGTCGACGCCGTCTTCCACCCGGGGCAACTCGAGGCGATCTCCGCGCTCGTCGAGCACCGGCAGCGCGCCCTCGTCGTGCAGCGCACCGGGTGGGGCAAGTCGGCCGTCTACTTCCTCGCCACCCTGCTGCTGCGGCGCCGGGGCGGCGGGCCGACCGTGCTCGTGTCGCCGCTGCTCGCACTCATGCGGGACCAGGTCGCGGCGGCCGCACGGGCCGGGGTGCGAGCGGTGTCCATCAACTCGGCGAACGCGCACGAGTGGACCGAGACGCAGGCCGCCCTCGCCCGTGACGAGGTCGACGTGCTCCTCGTCTCCCCCGAGCGGCTCAACAACCCGAAGTTCCGCGACGAACAGCTGCCCGCGCTCATCGGGCGGATGGGGATGCTCGTCGTCGACGAAGCGCACTGCATCTCCGACTGGGGGCACGACTTCCGACCCGACTACCGGCGCCTGGCCGAGCTCATCCGCTCCCTGCCGCACGGCGTGCCGGTGCTCGCGACGACGGCGACCGCGAACGAGCGCGTGGTCGAGGACGTCGCCGAGCAACTCACCGCCGGCCCCGAGGACCCGGTGTTCACCATCCGTGGGTCGCTCGCGCGAGCCTCGCTGCGGCTCGGCGTGCTCACACTGCCCGACGCCCGCGCCCGGCTCGGCTGGTTGCTCGCGCACCTCGGCGACCTGCCCGGCAGCGGCATCATCTACACGCTCACGGTCTCGGCTGCCGAGGACATCGCCCGCCTGCTGCGCGAGTCCGGGTACGCCGTCCGCGCGTACACCGGCCGGACCGACAACGAGGAACGCGAGCAGCTCGAAGGGCAGTTGAAGGGCAACGAGCTGAAGGCCCTGGTCGCGACGAGTGCGCTCGGCATGGGGTTCGACAAGCCCGACCTCGGTTTCGTCGTGCACATCGGCGCGCCGTCCTCGCCGGTCGCCTACTACCAGCAGATCGGTCGTGCAGGCCGCGCGACGGACAACGCCGACGTGCTGCTGCTGCCCGGACGCGAGGACCAGGAGATCTGGCAGTACTTCGCGAGCGCGTCCATGCCGACCGAGTCGCGCGCCTCGGCCGTGCTCGGTGCACTCTCCCCCGACAGCGCCATGTCGACCGTCGCACTCGAAGGGCTCGTCGACATCAAGCGGTCGACGCTCGAGCTCCTGCTCAAGGTGCTCGACGTCGACGGTGCCGTCCGTCGTGTCGGCGGCGGCTGGGTCACCACCGGCCGCCCGTGGGAGTACGACGCCGCTCGCTACGAGCGCGTCGCCGCTGCCCGTGCCGCCGAGGCCGCGTCGATGCTGGCGTACGAGTCGACGAGCGCGTGCCGGATGCAGCTCCTCCAGCAGGACCTCGACGACCCCACGGCCGAGCCGTGCGGCCGGTGCGACAACTGCGCCGGCGCCTGGTACCCGACGGACGTCTCCGACGCGGACCGCTCCGGCGCCGCGACCGCGCTCGACCAGGTCGGCGTCGAGATCGCCCCGCGTGCGCAGTGGCCCTCGGGCATGGCGTCCCTCGGGGTCGCGGTGAAGGGCAAGATCCCGGCCGGGGAACTCGTGGCCCCGGGCCGTGCGGTCGCGCGACTCACCGACCTCGGGTGGGGCGGGCCGCTCCGGGCGCTGTTCGCGACCGGCACCCCGGACGGGCCGGTGTCCCGCGAACTCGTCGACGGCTGCGTCCGAGCGCTGAAGGACTGGCCCTGGGAGGTCCGACCGACCGGCGTGGTGGCGCTGTCCTCGCGCTCCCGCCCGCAGCTCGTCGGCTCGCTCGCGCAGGCCCTGTCCTCGATCGGGCGGCTGCAGCACCTCGGCACCCTGGACCGCGACGGCGGCGTCCCGCGCGGCGACGGTGCGACGAACAGCGCCTACCGGTTGTCCGGCGTCTGGGACACCTTCGTCGTCGGCCCGGAGCTGGCCGCCGCACTGCAGGCACACGAGGGGCCGGTGCTGCTCGTGGACGACCTGGTCGACAGCCGGTGGACGATGACGGTCGCGGGTCGCGAACTCCGCCGGGCCGGAGCGTCCGCCGTGCTGCCGTTCGCGCTCGCCACCGTCGCCTGACCGGCCGCCACCGACCGCCACCGACCGACGGGTGGCCGGGAGGGGCGCGGCGGGGTCGTCACGCGCCTCCCGTCCGCCCCGGCCGCTACGCGGCCGTCCCGATCGCGTCGAGTTCCGCCACGGCGTCGTCCGGCAGCACGAACCCGGCGGACGCGATGTTGTCCCGGAGGTGCGCGACCGACGACGTCCCCGGGATGAGCAGCATGTTCGGCGACCGCTGGAGCAGCCATGACAGGGCGACCGTGAGCCGCGACACCTCCAGGCGCGCCGCGACCCGGTCGAGTGCTCCGGACTGGATCGGCGAGAACCCACCGAGCGGGAAGTACGGCACGTACGCGATGCCCTGCGACGCGGTGAGGTCGACGAGGGCGTCGTCCTGTCGGCGGGCGACGTTGTACATGTTCTGCACGCAGACGATCGGCACGTAGCTCTGCGCCTCCGCGAGCTGCTCCGCGCTGACGGTCGACAGACCGATGTGCCGGACGAGCCCCTCCTCCTGCAGGCGGGCGAGTGCCTCGACCTGCGGGGCGATCGAACCCGGCTCCGGGGCGTCGAACCCGCCCATGCGGATGTTCACGACGTCGAGCCGGTCGAGTCCGAGGGTGCGGAGGTTCTCGTGCACCTGCGCGACGAGGTCGTCGGGCTCTCGGGTCGGCACCCAGTTGCCCTTCGCGTCTCGGACCGACCCGACCTTCGTCACGATGTGGACGTCCTCCGGGTACGGCGCGAGTGCTTCGCGGATGAGCTCGTTCGTGACGTGCGGGCCGTAGAACTCGGCGGTGTCGATGTGCGTGATGCCGAGGTCGACGACGGTCCGGAGCACCCGGACGGCCTCGTCGTGGTCGGCAGGCGGTCCGAACACGTGCGGCCCGGCCAGCTGCATGGCGCCGTACCCGACGCGGGTCAGGTCGAGGTCGTCAGCGATGCGGTAGGTGCCGCCGGGGAGGGAGGTGGTGGTCATACGACCCACGATGCTCCTCGTGGTCCGGGCGACACGCATCCTCGGTGGTCCTGGGGTACGCGGTCGGGTCCGCCCCGGCTACCGTGCCTCGCGGCGGGCCGGCCTCGGGAAGGTGCTCCGCATGTGGTCGCTCGTCAGCACGTCCCCGATCCCGACCATGAGGACCGAGAAGACGATCTGCTCGATGACCATCCAGAACGGGTACAACCCGGGGATCGCCGCGATCACCAGCGTCACGATCGGGAAGACCCGGCTGAACAGCCGCAGCCGCTGGTACGCCCAGTAGTACCCGAGCTGCGCCCGCCACGCGAACACGTACAGCGTCAGGGTGATGAGCAGCACGACCGTCGCGCGGAACCAGACCGCCCACGGGACGTCCTGGCCGGCCCGGGTCAGGAGCACGGCGACGAGGACCGCGGTCAGTCCGACGACGGTCTCGGCGACGAGCAGCCAGCGGATCCAGCGGAACGACCGGACGGTGTCCGGGTGGGCGAGCATGTCCTCCCGGATGACGTAGCCGCCCTGTCGTCCGCCTGCGAGGCGGTCGAGCCGCAGTCGCGTCCACGCGCGGTCCGCCCGCGCGGAGAGGGCGGGCGGGTGCGGCGTCACCGTCCCATGGTGCCCCATCCGGCCACATCGCGGGGCCACCGGATCTATGGCGGGGCCCCGGGATCTGCGGCGTAGCCACGCGGGGTCCGCGCCGCGGTCACCGACCCTCCCTCGGACGAGCGGTCGGGCGCTGCCATCCATCCCGCACGCACCACAGCGCGCACGGCTGCCCCGGTCAGGAGACGGGCAGCAACTCCGCTCCGCCGAGCACGGCACCGGTGCCGGCGTCGACGAGCAGGACGGAGTGCACCACCGACGGCAGGTCCTGCGGGTCGACGATGACCAACACGGGGTGTTCGCCGTCCGGCGTGAACGAGCCGAAGTCGGCCGGAACGTCGTCACCGGTCCACCGTGCTCGGTCGGTCCCCACGACGTCACCCGAGGACAGCTGGACCCGCACGGCACCGACGTGCGACCCGGTCGCCCCGGACCCCGCATCGACCCGGACACCGGTGAGGGTGATCTGGACGACCTGTTCCCCGACGACCTCGAGGCGGACGGTGCCCCGGACGTCATCTCGGATCGGAACGAGGTCGCCCGCGATCGGCAGAGCCCGTCGCCACCAGGGAGCCGACGCCTGCCCGTCGTCGACGGGCAGTCCGGTCGCGGCGTCGACCACGGTCGTGTCACCGCTGGGAGCAGCACCGGTGCCCGCGCCAGCGCCGGACGGGACGACCGTCGCGTCGGACGTCGGCTCGTCCGGGATGAAGCCGTGGCCGATGGCCATCCGGGGTCCGTCCGTGCTCGGGGACGGCGACGGCGTGGACGCCGACGTCCGGTCATCTGGAGCGGACCGCAGCGCGACCGCGCCGACGCCGACCGCGACGAGCAGGACCAGCCCCGCCACGAGGGGCGACCGACGCGGTGACGTCGATCGCTCCCCTCGCGGCGCGGCCATGACCGGTCAGCGCTTCCGGCGCTCGCGGACGCGCATGTTGACGATGATCGGGGTGCCGTCGAAGCCCCAGACCTCGCGGAGGCGCCGTGTGATGAACCGGCGGTACTGCGGGTCGAGGAACGCCGACGTGAACAGCACGAAGGTCGGCGGCTGGGTCGACGCCTGCGTGGCGAACAGGATGCGCGGCTGCTTGCCACCGCGGACCGGGTGCGGGTGCTCCTGGACGAGTTCGGCGACGAAGGCGTTGACCTTGCCGGTCGGGATGCGGGTGTCCCACGACTCGAGTGCGGTCTCGAGCGCCGGCACGAGCTTCTCGAGGTGGCGTCCGGTGCGGGCGGAGATGTTCACGCGCGGAGCCCAGGTGACGTGCGCCAGGTCCTGCTCGATCTCGCGCTCCAGGTAACGGCGGCGCTCGTCGTCGAGCAGGTCCCACTTGTTGTAGGCCAGGACGAGTGCGCGCCCGGACTCGAGCACGAGGTCGATGATGCGGAGGTCCTGCACCGACACCGGTTCGGTCACGTCGAGGACGACGACGGCGACCTCGGCCTTCTCTAGGGCGGCGGTCGTGCGGAGCGAGGCGTAGAAGTCGGCCCCCTGCTGCATGTGCACGCGCTTCCGGATGCCGGCGGTGTCGACGAAGCGCCAGGTCTTGCCACCGAGTTCGACCTGCTCGTCCACCGGGTCACGGGTCGTCCCCGCGAGCTCGTTGACGACCACGCGCTCCTCGCCGGCGGCCTTGTTGAGCAGCGAGCTCTTGCCGACGTTCGGGCGGCCGAGGATCGCCACGCGACGCGGGCCACCGATCTCCTGCTTCGCGACCGCGGACACGTCGGGCAGCGTCGCGATGATGAGGTCCAGGAGGTCCGCGACACCGCGACCGTGCAGGGCCGAGACCGGGTGCGGCTCGCCGAGGCCGAGGTTCCACAGCGCGTGGGCCTCGAGGTCGCGGCGCTCGTCGTCGGACTTGTTCGCGACGACGATGACCGGACGGTCGGTGCCGCGCAGCATCTTCACGACGTGCTCGTCGGTCGCGGTGATGCCGACCGTGACGTCCACGACGAAGAGCACCGCGTCGGCGAGGTCGATCGCGACCTCGGCCTGGGCGGCGACCGAGGCGTTGATGCCCTTCGCGTCGGGCTCCCACCCGCCGGTGTCGACGATGGTGAACCGCTTGTCGTTCCACTCGGCCTTGTAGCTGACGCGGTCACGCGTGACACCCGGGGTGTCCTGCACGACGGCTTCACGCCGCCCGAGGATGCGGTTCACGAGCTGCGACTTGCCGACGTTCGGACGCCCGACGATCGCGAGCACCGGCAGCGCCGGCAGGTACGCGACGCCGTCGACGCCGAGCTTGCCGGCTTCGAGGAGTGCGATGTCCTCCTCGTCGAGGTCGTAGTCCTCGAGCCCGGCACGGAGCGCGCTCGCACGCTGGTCCGCTTCGGCCTCGTCGATGTCGGCGAGCCGCTCGCCGAGGGAGTCGTCGTACTCGGGGAAGTCGTCGTCGCTTCGGTCGTCCAGCTGCGCCATGGTGGTTTCCTTGCCGGCGGCCGGTCGGCCGCGTGTTCGTGGTTCACGTGCGGCCGTGTGGCCGCCTCGTCGTCAGTTTGTGGCCGAGCGGGCCAGGTCGACCACCGCCTGCACGGTCTGGTCGAAGTCGAGGTCGGTGGAGTCGAGGGTGGTGACGCCGTCGGCGGCGTTCATGAAGTCGACGACCTTCGCATCGGCAGCGTCCCGACGGGCGAGGGCGGCCGAGGTCTCTTCGGCCGACTGGGTCGTGACCTCTGCCGACCGACGTGCCATCCTAACGGATTCGTCGGCGGTCAACAGGATGCGGACTTCGGCGTCCGGTGCGACGACCGTCGTGATGTCGCGTCCCTCGGTGATGATGCCCTGTCCGTCCGCCTTCCGCATGACCTGCCGGAAGAGCGCGACGAGCTTCGCGCGCACGTCGGGCAGCTTCGCGATGTGCGCGACCGCCGCCGTGACCTCGGGCGTCCGGATCGCGTCCGTGACGTCGACACCGCCGACGCGCACGAAGTAGGCGTCGGGGTCGGTGCCGATCTCGTAGTCGAAGTGGTCCCAGCTGGCCAGGACCGCGGCCGGGTCGTCGAGGTCGACGCCGAGCTGCAGGGCGTGCCACGCGAGCGCACGGTAGGCGGCGCCGGTGTCCTGGTAGCCGAAGCCGAGTGCGCGCGCCGCGGCGCGGGACACGCTCGACTTGCCGCTGCCTGCGGGGCCATCCACCGCGATGACGAACTTCGCGACGAACGCGCCGGCCGGGAGCCCCGCGGGCATCGGGTCACGCGTGGAGCCGAGTTCACCGGCACCCTGGCCGTCCGGACCACCGGTGACGTCGCCGCCGCCGAGGGGTCCGGGCTGGTCGACAGGGGTCGGCAGTCCGGCGTCGGGGCCGTCCGGGCCCCCGGTCACGCCGGACTCGAGTGCGGTGTCGTGCTCGTTCAGGCCCATGCTGCTGCGATCCTCCATCCGCGACCCTCGAGTTCCTCGACGAGTCGCTGTTCGTGCTCGGGGACCACCGACACCTCGACGATGCCGATCTGCGCCCGTGGCGAGTGTTCGAGGTGCAGGTCCTCGAGGTTGATGCCGAGCTCCCCGATGGTGGTGAGGAGCGCGGCGAACTGTCCGGGACGGTCGTCGATCAGGACGACGACACGGGCGAACCGGGCGGTGGAGCCGTGCTTGCCGGGCAACCGCTCGACACCCCGGTTGCCGGACGCGATGGTCTCGGCCAGGCTGCGGGGCGACCCGGGGGCCGTCGGGTCGGCGAGCGCGTCGATCACCCGGTCGAGCTCGTCCCGCAGGTCGGTCAGCACCGGTCGGATGTGTGCGGCATTCGCGCCGATGATCTGCACCCACAGACCCGGGTCGCTCGCGGCGATGCGCGTGACGTCGCGCACCCCGCCGCCGGCGAGCCCGAGGGCCTCCCCCGGAGCGTCCCGGAGTCGTGAGGCCATGAGCGTCGACACCAGTTGCGGGACGTGGGAGACGACGGCGACCGCCTGGTCGTGGGATGCGGGGTCCATCGGGACGACGGTCGCGCCGAGGTCGAGCGCCAGGTGCTCCACCGGGGCAGCTCGCTGGTGGGTGATGTCGTCGTGTCCGGCGATCACCCACGGACGGCCGATGAACAGGTCGGCCCGGGCGGCGGTCGGCCCGCTGCGTTCCCGACCGGCCATCGGGTGTGAGCCGATGTAGCGCGAGACGTCCGCGCCGACGGCACGGAGTCGTTCGAGTGGCCCGGACTTCACGCTCGCGACGTCCGTCACGACGGCGTCCGGGAAGACAGCGAGCTCCCGTTCCACGACGCTGGCCGTGACGTCCGGCGGCACCGCGACGACGATGAGCTCCGGTGCGTCACCCGGCGCAGGGCGGCGTCCGGCGCCGTAGTCGACGGCGAGCGCCAACGCGGCGGGGGACACGTCGTCCAGGATGACGTCCACTCCCTTGTCACGCAGGGCGAGGCCGATCGAGGCGCCCAGCAGGCCGGTCCCGACGATCCGCACCGGACCGCGAAGTCGCCGGTCGATCTCCGACGACCCAGGGTCGTCGGAGCGGGCGGGCGGAGTGGCATCGGTCACGCCGCAAGCCTAGCGAGCGGTACGGCCCGGGAACGGGACGGCGCCGGGCCTGTGGGGAACTCCCCCACCTGCGCCGGCGCCGTCCGTGAGCCGGTCAGTCCGTGCTCTCCGCCTCGTCGTCACCCGTGCGGGTCCCCGCGGTCCGCGCGATGCTGAGCAGCTTGCCGAGCTCGACGGTGGTGAGTTCCCGCACCTGGCCCGGCGCGAGGCTGCCGAGCTGGAGCGGTCCGAAGGACCGTCGGACGAGTTCGAGGACCGGGTGCCCGATCGCCTCGAGCATCCGCCGGACGATGCGGTTGCGGCCGGAGTGCAGGGTGATCTCGACCAGGGACTCCCCGCGCGACGACTCGAGCAGGCGCGCCTTGTCGGCGGCGATCGGCCCGTCCTCCAGGTCGATGCCGTCGAGCAGCAGCTGCAGCGTGGAGGGCGTCATCGTGCCGTCGACCTTCGCGACGTAGGTCTTCGTCACGCCGAACGACGGGTGGGCCAGCACGTGCGCGAGGGCTCCGTCGTTCGTCAGGATGATCAGGCCGGCCGTGTCGTAGTCGAGGCGGCCGACGTTGAACAGGCGCTCCTCGAACCGGTCGACGAACTGGGACAGGTCCGGGCGGTCGTGCTCGTCCTGCATGCTCGAGACCACGCCGGTCGGCTTGTTGAGGACGACGTACCGCCGCGAGGTGTCGGTCTGCACCGGCACACCGTCGACGGCGACCTCGTCGGTGTCCGGGTCGACGCGGCGACCGAGCATGTCCGCCACCTCGCCGTTCACCGTCACGCGCCCTTCGGCGATGAGGTTCTCCGCGACACGACGGCTGGCGACGCCGGCAGCGGCGATCACCTTCTGCAGACGCTCACCACCCTCCTGGAGGTCCGGCTCGCCTCCGTCGGTCGTCGTCCCGTCCGCCGGGTCCCAGTCCGGGATGATCGGGCGTTCGGGTGTGCCCTCGGCGGGACGACCCTCGTCGTCGCGTTCCCCGGCGGGCAGGGGCGTCGTGCGCTTGCGTGCGGGGTCGTTGCGCGGGCTGGTCGTGCCACCGACGTAGCGGCGGCCGTTGTGCCAGACGCTGCTCGGGGCGCCGTCCGGGCTCCGGCGGTCGTCGCGGCGCGGGTCGCCGCCACGCTCGGCACCCCGGTCGTCCGACCGACGGGTGGCCCCGCGGTCGTCACGGCCGCGGTACCCACCGCGCTGGTCATCGCGGCCGCCGCCGCGGAAGTCACGTCCCTGGTGTCCGCCACGCTCCGCGCCACGGTCGTCGCGCGGCCGGTCACCACCGCGGTACCCACCGCGCTGGTCGTCACGGGCGCCAGCGCCGGGCCGACGGTCGGAGTCGTCGCGGCGCACGAATCGGCCGCGGTCATCGTCCCGACTCACGAAGCCGCCACGGTCGTCCGAGCGACGGTCGGAGCTGCGCGCGTCACGGTCCGGACGTCCGCGGAAGCCACCGGAAGACCGGTCGTCTCCGCCGCGGTACCCGCCGGAACGGTCGTCACGGCCTCGGAAGCCACCCGTCGGACGGTCGCCGCCACGGTCGTCACGCCCTCGGAAGCCACCGGAGGACCGGTCGTCACCGCCGCGGTACCCACCGGTCGATCGGTCGCCGCCCCGGTCGTCCCGCCCGCGGTACCCACCGGTCGGACGGTCGCCGCCCCGATCGTCACGCCCGCGGTACCCACCGGTCGGACGGTCGCCGCCCCGGTCGTCCCGCCCGCGGTACCCACCGGCCCCGCGGTCGTCGCTCCCGCGGTACCCGCCCCGGTCGCCGGCACCACGCTCGTCGCGACCGCGGTACGCACCGCGGTCCGAGGAGCCGCGGTCGTCGCGCCCGCGGTACCCGCCCGTCGAGCGGTCCCCACCGGCACGGTCGTCGCGCCCGCGGTACCCACCGGCACCCCGGTCGTCGCCGCCGCGGTACCCACCACGGTCGCCACCGGCACGGTCGTCGCGCCCGCGGTACCCACCGGCACCCCGGTCCTCGCCGCCGCGGTACCCACCACGGTCTCCGCCAGCACGGTCGTCGCGCCCGCGGTAGCCACCGCGGTCACCCGCACCCGCACCACGGTCGTCCCGCCCGCGGTACCCGCCGGAGCCGGCCCCGTCGCGACCGCGAGGTGCGTCGTCACGGCGGCCCGCGCCTCCCGGCCGGTCACCGCCCGCGCGTCCGGAGCCGCCGCGGCGGTCGTCGTCTCGTCGTGGTCTGTCGTTCTGGTCAAACCCGGCCATCGGGGATCCCTTCGGTCTGCCCGAAGCCGTCCGCGCCGTCCTCCAGGAGGGGCGAGATGAGCGGAAGCTCGTCGAGCGAGTTGATGCCGAGCTGCTGGAGCAGCAACTCGGAGGTGACGTAGTTGATGGCGCCGGTCTCGGAGTCGGTGAACGACTCCTCGATGAGGCCGCGCGCGACGAGGGTCCGGACCACGCCGTCGACGTTGACGGCCCGGATCGCGGCGATCTGGGAACGGGTGATCGGCTGCTTGTAGGCGACCACGGCCAGCGTCTCGAGGGCTGCCTGGGACAGCCGTGCCGGACGCTCGGCCTCGACGAACTGCTCGACGACGGCGTCGAGTTCCGAGCGGACGTAGAAGCGCCAGCCCCCGCCGACCTCCCGGAGCTCGAACCCGCGGCGGACCGTGCCGTCGACGCCGTCGAAGTCGGCCACCAGGCGGTCGACCGCCTGCCGGACGACGGCCACCGGTTCCCCGACGGCGGCGGCGAGTGCCACGAGCGACTGCGGCTGGTCCGCGATCATCAGGATCGCTTCGAGTTGACGGTCGATCGATGCCTCGACGGGAGGCGCGGCGTGAGCGGGCGCGTCGGCCCGTGCCGCTGCGGCAGCACGGAGCTCGGCTTCCAGGGCTCGGGCGTCCTCGATCTCGTCCGAGCCACCCGGCTCGGCGGATCCACCGGCGCGGGCGCGCGCACCGCGAGCGTGCACGTCATCCGTCATAGTCGGCTCCCAGGTTCGCGAGGCTCTCGTCCGTCCAGTCGAGCGCGGTCCACCGGAGGATCAGTTCCCCGAGTGGTTCGAGTTGCTCGAACGAGATGGAGGCGTTCCGGTACAGCTCCAGGATCGCGAGGAAACGAGCCACCACGATACCCGCCTGGTCGACGCCCGCGATCACCTCGCGGAACGTCACGTCCGGCGACCCCTCGTCGGCGCGGGTGCGCAGGAGGGACACGACGATGGCGGCCTGCTCCCGGATGCTCACGGCGGGGGCGTGCAGGTGGTCGAGCCCGACGGTCGGGATCTCCCGCGGGGCGAACGCCAGTGCCGCCAGCGCCGCGAAGTCCTGCACGGAGAGCGTCCACACCAGCTCCGGGGTCCGGGCGCGGAACCGTTCCTCGAGCCGGACGCTCCGGACGTGCCGTCGGGACTCGGTCGCCCAGCGGTCGCCGAACCAGTCCGCGGCCTGCTTGAACGCCCGGTACTGCAGCAGTCGTGCGAAGAGCAGGTCGCGGGCCTCGAGGAGCGCCACGTCCTCGGCGTCCACGAGTTCACCCTGCGGGAGCAGTCCGACGATCTTCAGGTCGAGGAGCGTCGCAGCGACGACGAGGAACTCGCTCGCCTCGTCGAGTTCGTCGCTCGACTCGGCCTGTCGCACGTACGCGATGAACTCCCCCGTGACCGCGCTGAGGGCGACCTCGGTGATGTCGAGCTCGTGTTTCGTGATGAGCGAGAGCAGCAGGTCGAACGGTCCGTCGAAGTTGCTGAGACGCACCCGGAACCCGGGTGCCGTCGTGGTGCCGACCGGCGCGTCGCGCGCGTCGTCGACGGGTCCGGGCGTGCCGGACGGGAGGCTCGTGGCCGGGTCCTCAGGCGACGGCGCCACGCTGGACGAGCTCTCGGGCCAGCTGCCGGTAGGCGTGGGCCGCGGCGTGCTCGGGAGCCGTCTGCGTGATCGGCCGTGCGGACACCGTGGCGTCCGGGAACTTCACGGTGCGCCCGATGACGGTGTCGAGGACACGGTCACCGAACGTCTCGACGACCCGCTCCATGACCTCCCGCGAGTGCAGTGTCCGCGAGTCGTACATGGTCGGGAGGATGCCGTCGAGCGTCAGGGCCGGGTTGAGCCGGTCGCGCACCTTGTCGATGGTCTCGATGAGCAGCGCGACACCGCGGAGGGCGAAGAACTCGCACTCGAGCGGGATGAGCACACCGTGCGCGGCCGTCAGGGCGTTCACGGTCAGGAGGCCGAGCGAGGGCTGGCAGTCGATGAGGATGACGTCGTAGTCGTTCGACACCTTCCGCAGCACGCTCGCGAGGATCTGCTCCCGGGCGACCTCGTTGACCAGGTGCACCTCGGCCGCGGACAGGTCGATGTTCGCCGGGATGACGTCGAGCAACGGCACGTTCGTCGGCTGGATGACCTGGTTCGGGTCCTTCACGGCGCCCATGAGCAGGTCGTAGACGGTGGGGATGTCGTGCGTCCGCACGCCCAGGCCGGCGGAGAGGGCACCCTGCGGGTCGAAGTCGACTGCCAGCACCTTCCGCCCGTACTCGGCCAGCGCGGCACCGAGGTTGATGGCGGTGGTGGTCTTGCCGACCCCGCCCTTCTGGTTGCACAGGGAGATGATGCGCGCCGGACCGTGGCCGTCCAGCTCGTCCGGCACGGGGAACGCCCGCACGGGCCGACCGGTCGGACCCGTGACGATGTCGCCGGTACCGGAGGCTGTCGTCGGGATGCTGCTCACCCGGCCATCGTACCGGCGCACCCGCGGCTCACCGGGCCGCACCGCCGAGCGGGCGGACCCGCGGGTCGGACCGGACACGGGCCTCCCGGTCGTCGCAGGGCCGTGATCAGGCGGCGCGGAGGGCGACGCGCATGCTGTCGACGCGTTCCGCGATCACCGGATCGGTGGCCCACCGCTGCTGCAGGCGCCCGACCAGTTCCGTCACCTGCTCGCGGTCGAGCCCGGCGATGAGTCGCAGGCCGACCGTGAGCTCGGGCCCGGCGAACCGGGAGAGCGGGTCCCCCGGTGACAGCTCGACCCGGACCACGGCCGGTTCGGTCTCGATCGTGCCGGCGAAGGCCCGCGCGACCTCGGGGTCCTCGGAGCACGGCGTCCAGGGCAGGTCCTGCCCGAGCGCCCACACCGCGGGCCGCCGCAGGACGAACTCGGTCGCTGCCGTGGGGTCGAGCACGACGAGTTGCGTGTCCTCGCTCGCCGCGGCCATCGCCACCCGGCGGGACTCGACCGGGATCGGACGGGCACCGGCGTCCCAGGCGCGCATCGCCTCGACCGAGGTGAAGGCGGGCATGACGGCGCGGCCGTCCGGGCCGGCCACGGTCACGATCGACAGTTCCTGCGTCTTGTCGACGCTGCGCCCGTCCGGCGTCTCCCCGACGTCGCCCGCTTCGGCGACGAGCGGGATGAGCAGACGTGCTGAGCGCAGGGCGTCCACGACGGCGCCGTGCGGGCCTCCCGAGGCGACCGCGGTGATCGCGGCGACGAGGTCCGGGTCGGCCAGGCCGTCGTCCTCGGCAAACGTCGTGTCGTGTGCGTCGAACGTCCGACCGGCCCAGGGGTTCCCCGCGGAGTCGGCGGTGTGGTCGTGCGCCGCGTGCTCCTCGGCGGTCCGGTCGTCGGGTTCCGGGCCGGTGCCGCGGCCGTTCGAGATCCCCGCCACGGACTACTCCGAGGCGATGTCGAGCGCGGCCGGGAGCGTGAACGCCCCTGAGTACAGCGCCTTGCCGATGATCGCGCCCTCGAGACCGTGCGGCACGAGTTCGCGGAGCGCACGCAGGTCGTCGAGCGTCGAGATGCCGCCCGAGGCCACCACGGGCTGGTCGGTCCGGTCGCACACCTGGCGCAGCAGGTCGACGTTCGGGCCCTGCAGCGTGCCGTCCTTCGTGACGTCGGTGACGACGTACCGGGCGCAGCCGGCGTCCTCGAGCCGGTCGAGCACCTCCCAGAGGTCGCCCGCGTCCTCGGTCCATCCCCGGCTTGCGAGGGTGGTGCCGCGGACGTCGAGCCCCACGGCGATCTGCTCGCCGTACTGCCCGATGACCCGCGCGGCCCAGTCGGGGTTCTCGAGCGCGGCCGTGCCGAGGTTGACCCGGGCGGCGCCGGTGGCGAGGGCGGCCTCGAGCGAGGCGTCGTCGCGGATACCGCCGGAGAGTTCGACGGAGACGCCCTCGACCTCGCGGACGGCGTGCGCGATCACCCTGCGGTTGTCGCCACGACCGAACGCCGCGTCGAGGTCCACGAGGTGGATCCACTCCGCCCCCTGGTCACGCCAGGTGCGGGCCGCGACGACGGGGTCGCCGTACCCGGTCTCGCTGCCGGCTTCGCCCTGGGTGAGGCGCACGGCCTGGCCGTCGACGACGTCGACGGCCGGCAGCAGGACGAGGGGCTGGGTGGTGGAGAGCTCGGTCATGGTCCCGTCGGGATCGGGGGTCACAGCGACGAGACCCAGTTGCGGAGGAGGCGGATGCCCGGCTCGCCGGACTTCTCCGGGTGGAACTGCGTGGCGCTCAGCGGGCCGTTCTCGACCGCAGCGATGAACCGTTCCCCGTGCTCGGCCCAGGTGAGCTTCGGCGCACGGAACGGCCCGTACGCCTCGAGCGGGAAGTCGGTGACGCCGTAGGAGTGCACGAAGTAGAAGCGCTCGTCGCGGAGGCCGTCGAACAGCACGGAGTCCTCGGGGGCCTCGACCGTGTTCCAGCCCATGTGCGGCACAACCTCGGCCTCGATCGGCTCGACGACGCCGGGCCACTGCCCGAGGCCCTCGACGTCGGCACCGCGCTCGACGCCGCGCTCGAACAGGACCTGCATGCCGACGCAGATACCGAGCACGGGCCGCCCACCAGCCAGGCGGTGGTCGACGATCTCGCCGCCGCGCACCCCCTCGAGCTGGTCGACGACCGCGGCGAACGCGCCGACACCGGGGACCAGGAGCCCGTCGGCCTCGAGCGCTGCCCGCTTGTCGTTCGAGAGCGTCACGTCGGCGCCGGCGCGCTCGAGCGCCTTCGCGGCGGAGTGGACGTTGCCGGAGCCGTAGTCCAGGACGACGACGTTCGGCCGGGTGGTGCTCACAGCGTGCCCTTCGTGGACGGGATGCCGTCGACGCGCGGGTCGAGTTCGACCGCGCGGCGCATGGCCCGGGCGAAGGCCTTGAACTCGGCCTCCGCGATGTGGTGGGGGTCGCGCCCGTCGAGGACGCGGACGTGGACGGTGATGCCGGCGTTCATCGTGATCGCCTCGAACACGTGCCGGACCATGGACCCGGTGAAGTGTCCGCCGATCCGGTGGAACTCGAAGCCGGCGGGCTCTCCGGTGTGGACGAGGTACGGACGACCGGACACGTCGACGACCGCCTGCGCCAGGGCTTCGTCGAGCGGGACGAGGGCGTCCCCGTAGCGGCCGATGCCCGCGCGGTCGCCGAGCGCCTGCCGGAGCGCCTGCCCCAGCACGATGCCGGAGTCCTCGACCGTGTGGTGCACGTCGATGTCCGTGTCACCGGAGCTCTGCACGCGCAGGTCGATCAGGGAGTGCTTGCTGAACGCCGTCAGCATGTGGTCGAAGAACGGCACGCTCGTCGCGATCTCGGACTTCCCGGTGCCGTCGAGGTCGAGCGACAGGGACACGGTCGACTCGCTCGTCGAGCGGGTGATCTCGGCGGTGCGCGCGGTCATGCTGCAACCCTAACGGGCGGCTGCTCGGCGGCGACCGCGCGCATGGCGTCGAGGAAGGCGGTGGTCTCCTCCGCCGTCCCGGCGCTCACGCGGAGGTGGTTCGGGATGCCGAGGTCGCGCACGATCACGTCGCGCTCGAGCAGCGACTCGAACGCTGCACGCGGGTCGGCGACCCCGCCGAACAGCACGAAGTTCGACCACGTCTCGTGCGGCTGGTACCCCATCGCGCGCAGTTCCGTCACCATGCGGTCGCGCTGCCCGCGGATGTCGTCGACCATGCGCAGCATCTCCGGGGCGTGCCGGAGGGCGGCGACGGCCGCGGCCTGGGTCAAGGCGGACAGGTGGTACGGCAGGCGCACGAGGCGGAGCGCGTCGATGACGGCGGGGTCCGCGGCGAGGTAGCCGACCCGGGCGCCGGCGAAGGCGAAGGCCTTGCTCATGGTGCGGGACACGACCAGGCGCTCCCGACCGGGCAGAAGGGTGAGCGCGGTCGGCTGCCCGACCGGCATGAACTCGGCGTACGCCTCGTCGACCATCACGATGCCGTCGGTCGCGTTGTACACGGCCTCGATCGTGGCGAGCTCGAGTGGCGTCCCGGTCGGGTTGTTCGGCCCGCAGAGGAAGACGAGGTCCGGCCGGTGGGCGGTGACCGCGGCCACGGCCGTCTCCGGCGAGATCCGGAACGCATCGTCACGCTCGGCGGGGATCCACGCGGTGCCGGTCCCCGACGCGATGATCGAGTGCATCGAGTAGGTGGGCGGGAACCCGAGCACGCTCCGCCCCGGTCCACCGAAGGCCTGGAGGAGCTGTTGGATGACCTCGTTCGAGCCGTTCGCCGCCCAGATCGACTCCGGTCCGAGTCCGTGCCCGAGGTACCCGGCGAGTGACTCCCGCAGCTCGGTGAACTCGCGGTCCGGGTAGCGGTTCACGGTCGTCAGCGCTCGGCGGACCGAGGCGACGATGTCCTCCGCGACGTCCTCCGGCACGGGATGCGTGTTCTCGTTGACGTTGAGCTGCACGCGGACGTGCTTCTGCGGGGCGCCGTAGGGGCTCTGCCCGCGCAGGTCGTCGCGGATGGGGAGGTCTTCGAGCGTGATTGCCACCGATCCATCGTAGGCCGCGCCACCTCGGGGCTCGCTGCCCGTCCGGACGGTGCGCGATCGGTGATCGCGTCGGACACCCGACGGTCGGACGGTCAGTTGCCGTACTGGGCCGGGATGGCGATCTCCTGGCCGGCCTGCACACCCGAGCCGTCGAGTGCGTTGAGGCTCACGACGTCCTGGACGAAGTCGCGCGGGTCGGAGTCGGGCGCGGTCTGCTCGGCCAGCTGCCACAGGGTCTCGCCCGGCTGGACCGTGACCGTGTCGAAGTGCACGTCGGCCGCCCGGTCACCGGCAGATGCCTGACCGCCGTTGAGCATCGCGATCCCGACGCAGAACAGCACGGGAAGGGCGGCGAGGGTCGTGAAGACGACCCGCCCGCGACGGGTGAGACGGAGACGCGTCCGCACTGCGGGTGCTGCGGTGTGCTGCGTGTCCGCGATGGCGTTGGTGCTCATGTCGTTGCCTTCCTGCTTGCCGTCGGAGTCCGACCGGTCCAGATGGGCCGACCGAAGCCGTGTACCGAACATACGTTCGATCGGGTGGATGCACAAGTCCCGCGGAGGGATCTGTGGGGGGATTTCCTGCGACACGCTCGAACAGGTGTTTGGCCCGGGTGTGTCGACCGGATACTGTTTCGAGCGACTGGAACGAGTCTCGCGGCGACCACCGACATTCCCGCGGACACCGATCCACCGCGACGAAGGGCGAGACGTGACGGACGAACTGCGCGGACAGAAACCGCTGACCGCGAAGCAGCAGTCGATCCTCGACGCCATCCGCGCGTCGATCGCCAGCCGGGGCTACCCGCCGAGCATGCGCGAGATCGGTGACGCCGCCGGCCTCTCGTCACTCTCGAGCGTCTCGCACCAGCTCGGACAGCTCGAGCTCGGCGGCTGGATCCGTCGTGACCCGAACCGCCCGCGCGCGCTCGAGGTCCTCGTCGACGAGCCGACGCCCGGCACCGACGGGCCGGACGTGGACGCCACCACCCTCGTGCCGCTGGTCGGGCGCATCGCCGCCGGTGTCCCGATCACCGCCGAGCAGCACGTCGACGAGATCATCCCGCTCCCCCGTCAACTCGTCGGGACGGGCGACCTCTTCATGCTCAAGGTCGTGGGCGAGTCGATGATCGACGCCGCGATCTGCGACGGCGACTGGGTGGTCGTCCGTGCACAGCAGACCGCCGAGAACGGTGACGTCGTCGCCGCCATGCTCGACGAGGAAGCGACCGTCAAGGTCTTCCGTCAGCGCGACGGGCACACGTGGCTGCTGCCCCGCAACTCCGCGTTCGAGCCGATCCTCGGCGACGCCGCGACGGTCCTCGGCAAGGTCGTCGCGGTCCTCCGCTCCCTCTGACACCACTCCCCGACACACGACGAGGGCGGCCGCACGCATCGCGAGGGCGGTGCGGGCAGGCGCCCTCGTCCCCGTCCCGCGGGACGCCGGACGGGAGGCGCGGTGCGAGCGTGCACCGCGCCTCCCGTCCGGCGGACCAGCGTCAGACGGACGCGATCGGCGCGACCACGTACGGGTCGAGTTCGGCGACGTCCCGCTGGAAGACCCGCACCCGGAGGCGCGTCCCCTCCGCCACGTAGTCGAGGGACTCGACCGCGCCGGCGTCGTGCAGCTGCGAGACCAGGTCGCCGCGGGAGAACGGCAGGACGACGGTCAGTTCGACGTCGGGCTCCGGCAGGCGAGCCTCGATCGCCGCGAGCAGGTCCGGGATGCCGGCACCGGTCCGCGCCGACACGAAGACGGCGTCCGGCGCGAGCGCCACGAGGGCCATGCGCTGGGTGTCGTCGATCAGGTCGGCCTTGTTGAACACGACGACCTCCGGGATGTCGCGCGCGCCGACGTCGCCGATCACGTCGCGGACGGTCGCGAGCTGCGCCGCCGGGTCCGGGTGGGAGCCGTCCACGACGTGCACGATGACATCCGCGTTCCCGACCTCCTCGAGCGTCGAACGGAACGCCTCGACCAACTGGTGCGGGAGGTTCCGGACGAAGCCCACGGTGTCCGTGAAGGTGAACTCGCGACCCTTCGACGTCTCCGTGCGCCGGACCGTCGAGTCGAGGGTGGCGAACAGCTGGTTCTGCACCAGGACGCCTGCGCTCGTCAGTCGGTTGAGCAGCGAGGACTTGCCGGCGTTCGTGTACCCGGCGATCGCGACGCTCGGGACGTCGTTGCGGTCGCGGTCGGCGCGCTTGGCCTCGCGGGCGGGTGTGAAGGACGCGATCTGACGGCGCAACTTCGCCATCCGGGTGTGGATGCGGCGTCGGTCGAGCTCGATCTTCGTCTCACCGGGACCACGGGAGCCCATACCTGCACCGCCGGAGACCTGACCACCGGCCTGTCGGGACATCGATTCACCCCAACCGCGCAGACGCGGCAGCAGGTACTCGAGCTGTGCGAGCTCGACCTGCGCCTTGCCCTCGCGGGTGGTGGCGTGCTGACTGAAGATGTCCAGGATCACGGCCGTCCGGTCGATCACCTTGACCTTCACGACGTCCTCGAGCGCGCGCCGCTGCGAGGGTGCGAGTTCGGTGTCGGCGATGACCGTGTCGGCACCGGTGGCCTTGACCACCATCGCGAGTTCCTGGGCCTTGCCCTTGCCGAGGTACGTCGCCGGGTCCGGGTTCGGTCGGCGCTGCAGGAGGCCGTCGAGCACCACGGCACCGGCGGTCTCGGCGAGGGCCGACAGTTCGCGGAGGGAGTTCTCGGCGTCGGAGGCGTCGCCCTGCGCGTACACGCCGATGAGGACGACCCGCTCGAGCCGGAGCTGCCGGTACTCGACCTCGGTGACGTCCTCGAGCTCGGTGGAGAGGCCGCCGACGCGGCGCAGCGCCGCACGGTCCTCACGGTCGTACTGTTCGCCGTCGCCGTCCCAGCCCTGCTCGTCCACCGAGCGGGTCTGGATCGCCTGCGCCGGCGCGAAGATGGAGGATGCTGCGCGCCGGTCGGCGTTGCGCAGCACCCGCTCGACGACACCGTCTGCGCTGTCGTCGTGGATGGTCTGTTCGTCCTGCTGATGGGATTCCGTCATGCTCTCCACAGGGTACCTCCGGAGCCCTCTGGACACACGGGGTTCCCGGTACGGTTCTTCCATGGCGAACGACCACTACTTCTCTGCCACTCCGGAGAGCCCGGCGCGGCCGCGGCAGATCCGCGTGACGCTCGCCGGTCGGACGCTCGACCTCACCACCGCCGCCGGCGTCTTCAGCCCGGACGGCATCGACCGCGGCACGAGCGTGCTGCTGCGCACCGTCCCCGCGCCCGCGCCCGCCGGGGACCTGCTCGACGTCGGATGCGGGTGGGGTCCGTTGGCGATCACCATGGCGCTGCAGTCCCCCGACGCCCACGTGTGGGGCGTCGACGTCAACGAGCGCGTCCTCGACCTGGCGCGCGCCAACGCCGCCACTGCCGGAGCGGACAACGTGACGGTGGGTCTGCCCGCCGACATCCCGTCCGACGCCGTGTTCCGGACGATCTGGTCGAACCCGCCGATCCGGGTCGGCAAGGACGAACTGCACGACATCCTCCGCACGTGGATCCCCCGGCTCGCCGTCGGCGGGGACGCCTGGCTCGTGGTGTCGAAGGACCTCGGCGGGGACTCCCTGCAGCGCTGGTTGCAGCAGACGCTGGCGGAGGGCTTCACCGTCACGCGGGCGACGACCGACAAGGGCTTCCGCGTCATCCGGGTGCACCGGACGGCGTGACCGGGGCTGGCTGAGGCCTGCCCGGCCCAGCTCGGGCGGGCCCGGACCAGCTCGGACGGACCCAGACCAGCTCGGACGGACCCAGACCAGCTCGGACGGACCCAGACCAGCTCGGACGGACCCAGACCAGCTCGGACGGACCCAGACCAGCTCGGACGGACCCGGACCAGCTCGGACGGACCCAGACGGGCTCAGGCCGCCTCAGACCGTGAGGTCACCCGAGAAGACGAGTTCCGCCGGACCGGCGAGCGAGACGTGCTCGCCGTCCTCAGCCGCGAACATGCGCACGGTGAGCACGCCGCCCGGAACGCGGACGCGCCAGGTGTCCGGCGCTGCCGAGCCCGCCCAGTACCGGGTCGCGAGGGCCGCGGCGATCGCACCCGTGCCGCACGACAGCGTCTCGCCACTCCCGCGCTCGTGCACGCGCATCGTGATCTCGCCGACACCGTCCGTGACGAGTGGGTCGCCGGGGAGCACGAACTCGACGTTCGCGCCCGAAGCGGGAGCCGGGTCGAGCACCGGCACGTAGGTCAGGTCGATGCCGGCGAGCTCCTCCTCGCTGGCGACCGCCACGACGACGTGCGGGTTGCCCACGTGGATGCCGAGGCCGGGCCGTGCGCGGTCGAGCTCCTTCGCGCGGACGAGGACGTCGTCCGACCCGCCACCGTCGATGCCGAGACGCCACCGGCCGAGGTCGGCAGCGAAGCCCGTCGACGACCGTTGGATGTCGACGACGCCCTTCCGGCTGCCCACGGTCAGGGTCTGTCCCGGGGCGAGGTCGACGAGTCCCGCCTCGGTCAGGTACCGGGCGAAGACGCGGATCCCGTTGCCACACATCTCGGCCACCGAGCCGTCGGCGTTGTGGTAGTCCATGAACCAGGTGGCGTCCGGGTCCTCGGCGAGGACCGCTCGGCCCTCGGGGATCGCGTCGGACCGCACCGCCCGGATGACGCCGTCGGCGCCGACGCCGAACCGGCGGTCTGCGATCGCACGGATCCGGTCCGGGGTCAGGTCGACCGTCGCGTCGGGGTCGGCGAACAGGACGAAGTCGTTGCCGGTCCCGTGGCCCTTGGTGAAGTGCAGCTCGGTCACGGGATGATCCTACGGGCCAGTCCCGACAGCTCCGCGGCCCCGGCGCCGGTGACGTCCACCGCGCTCACCCGGGTCCTTCCGGCGTCGGCGTACCGCTTGAACCACGAGACCTGTCGTCGCGCGTACTTGCGCGTCGCGATGCTCGTCGCCTCCACGGCCTGGTCGACCGTCGCCTCCCCGCGGAGGACCTGGAGTGCCTGCGCGTACCCGATGGCGGCACGCGCCGTGCGGCCCTGTTCGAGTCCCCGGTCCCGCAGGGTCGCGACCTCGTCCACGAGCCCGGTGGCGAACATGCGCTCGGCCCGGGTGCGGAGGCCCGCCACGAGCTGCTCGCGGTCGCGCCGCAGGTGCAGGACGTGCGCCGGTTGCCACGGGCGCGGCGCGGACGGGAGGCTCGGGGTGACGCGGTCCGACCGGCTCGCGATCTCGACGGCCCGGATCAACCGCCGCGGGTTGCGGGCGTCGATCACGGCCGCCGCTGCCGGGTCGAGCGCTCGCAGTCGGTCGAGCAGGACGGTCGGCCCGAGCTCCCGGTGCTCCCGCTCGAGCTGCTCGCGGAGCACGGGATCGGTCCCCGGGAAGTCGAGGTCGAACAGCACGGCGGACACGTAGAGACCGCTGCCGCCGACGAGCACGGCGACACCGCCGTCCGCCGTGATCTCCGTGATCGCCGCGCGGGCGTCACGCTGGTACGCCGCGACGCTCGCCTCGTCCGTGACGTCGAGCACGTCGAGCTGGTGGTGCGGGATCCCGCGACGTCCGGACTCCGGGACCTTCGCGGTGCCGATGTCCATACCGCGGTAGAGCTGCATGGCATCGGCGTTGACGATCTCCGCCCGTCGGCCGTGCGCACGGTGCCGTTCGGCGAGGGCCAGGGCGAGCTCGGACTTGCCCGTGCCGGTCGCCCCGACCACCGCGACGACGTCCGCGCCGGCGACCAGGTCGAGTGGTGCGCCCTGGTCGCTCCCGACACCCGGACCGACGCCCGGCCCGGCGGGTCCGTCGATCGCCGCACCGGAGCGTGACCCGGGGTCCGCCGAGCGTCCGTCAGCGTCCGACACGGAGCGTGGGGAGACCGAGCGACACCGGACGTGGTCCGGCACCGGGGACGGCAGGGGTGGGGACGCCGCACGACTCGGCCTGCGCGCGGTCCCACGCGTCGCCCGCTCGGGTGCGACGGATGCGGAGGGGGGCGTCCGAGTCCGCGATGAGGAAGTGCGGCGCGGCCCGGGTCACCTCGACGGAGACGACGTCGCCGGGTCGTGGCACGTCGGACCCGGCCGGCACCGCGAAGTGCACGAGGCGGGAGTCCTCGGCGCGGCCGGAGAGGCGGTGCGTGCTGTCGTCCTTCTTGCCCTCCCCCGTGGCCACGAGGACCTCGACGGTGCGCCCGAGCTGTGCGCTGTTCTCCTCTGCGGTGATCCGCTCCTGCAAGGCGATGAGTCGCTCGTACCGCTCCTGCACGACCTCCTTCGGCAGTTGACCGTCCATCGTCGCAGCCGGGGTACCGGGGCGGATCGAGTACTGGAACGTGAAGGCCGTGGCGAACCGGGCCTGCTCGACGACGCGCATGGTGTCCGCGAAGTCCTCGTCCGTCTCGCCCGGGAAGCCGACGATGATGTCGGTCGAGATCGCAGCGTGCGGGATCGCGGTGCGCACCCGGTCGAGGATGCCGAGGAAGCGTTCGCTCCGGTAGCTGCGCCGCATGGCCTTGAGCACCCGGTCCGAGCCGGACTGCAGCGGCATGTGCAGCTGCGGCATGACGTTCGGCGTCTCCGCCATCGCGCTGATGACGTCGTCGGTGAACGCTGCGGGGTGCGGACTGGTGAAGCGCACGCGTTCCAGGCCGTCGATCTGCCCGGTGGCGCGGAGGAGCTTGCCGAACGCCTGACGGTCGCCGAACTCGACGCCGTAGGAGTTGACGTTCTGCCCGAGCAGCGTGACCTCGATCGCACCGTCGTCGACGAGGGCCTGGATCTCGGCGAGCACGTCACCCGGCCGGCGGTCCCGCTCCTTGCCGCGGAGGGACGGCACGATGCAGAACGTGCACGTGTTGTTGCAGCCGACGGAGATCGACACCCAGCCGCTCGAGGTCGACTCCCGCTTGGTCGGCAATGTCGAGGGGAAGACGTCGAGGGACTCGAGGATCTCGAGCTGTGCCTCGTCGTTGTGCCGGGCCCGCTCGAGCAGGGTCGGCAGGGAGCCCATGTTGTGCGTGCCGAACACGACGTCCACCCACGGCGCCTTCTCGAGGATGACGTCCTTGTCCTTCTGCGCCAGGCAGCCGCCGACGGCGATCTGCATGCCGGGGCGCTCGCGCTTGACGGACGCGAGCCGGCCGAGGTTGCCGTACAGGCGCTTGTCCGCGTTCTCGCGCACGGCGCAGGTGTTGATGACGACGACGTCGGCCTGCTCGTCCTCCGCGGCGACGTACCCGGCGGCTCGGAGCGACCCGCTGAGCCGCTCGGAGTCGTGCACGTTCATCTGGCACCCGTAGGTGCGCACTTCGTAGGTACGCGGGCGCGCGGCGACGGTCTCCATGATCGTCCCAGTGTAGAACCGGGCGCCCCCCGGACAGCGGCCGGATCGGGACCGGAGGCGCTCTACTCGAACCGGACGGTGCCGCGGCCTCCGGTCGGCGGACGCCGCGGTCCGTCGAGCGCACGCTCGACCGCGATCCGCACGACACCGCCGTTGTAGCCCTTGCGCATGAGGAACCCGGACAGCCGCCGCTCGGCCGTCGCACGGTCAAGACCACGCATCTGGCCCGCACGCTTGGTGGCGAGCTCGATCGCCCGGATGAACTCGTCGTCCTCGTCGTCCGCGGCCGCGTCGAGTGCTGCGTCGATCGCGGCCTGGTCGATGCCGCGGCGACGGAGGTCCGCCACGATCGCCTGCCGGCCCAGTCCCTTGCGCGAGTGCATCCGGTCCACCAGGTCGGTGGCCAGGGCGACGTCGTCGAGCAGCCCGACGCGGGTGAGCCGTTCGATCTCCTGCTCGATCACGTCGGGGTCGAACGCGTCCTGCTTGCTGAGCATCGCCCGGAGCTCGGATGTGCTCACGCCGCGGCGGCTGAGCGCGCGCATGCTGACGCGCTCGGCGTCGGCGCGCTGCTCGTCGAGCGGCCGCGGGGCGTCCGCCGGGTCCAACTCATCGCCGGTGATCGAGAAGACCGACGCTGTCTGCGCGTCGGCTTCCTCGTCGCCGTACCCGTCCTGCTCGGCGCGAGCGCTCCGGCCCGAACCGTCGCCGACGACCGGGGACAGCCAGGCCGCCTGCGCACCGCGGACGGGCAGCGGCACCGGGGCGTCGGCGTCGGACGGCGGAGCCACAGGCACACGCTCCCGTCCGGAACCGGCACCGGCACCGGCACCGGCACCGGCACCCGGATCATCGCTGCCGACATCCGCCCGGCTGGGGGCGTCCGCTGGAGTCACACCCGCGCCACCAGCGTCGCCGGCACCGGGCCGGGCACCGCCGGAGCGCCGGCGGGACCTCGCACCGAACAGGTCGGTGACCGGCGCGAGGTCCTCGCCGTCGTGGTCGGTCACGCGCCCTTGCGCTCCGCGAGCTTCGGCGCGATCGAGTCGACCGGCGCCGCTTCCTTCGCACCGCCGACGCCGAGCTTGGCGAGGATCTTGCCCTCGATCTCAGCGGCGATCTCGGGGTTCTGGATGAGGAAGGAGCGCGAGTTCTCCTTGCCCTGCCCGAGCTGGTCGCCGTCGTAGGTGTACCAAGCACCGGACTTCTTCACGATCCCGTGGTCGACGCCGAAGTCCAGCAGCGAACCCTCGCGCGAGATGCCCACCCCGTACAGGATGTCGAACTCGGCCTGCTTGAAGGGCGGCGCCATCTTGTTCTTGACGACCTTGACGCGGGTGCGGTTGCCGACGGCGTCCGTCCCGCTCTTCAGCGTCTCGATGCGACGGATGTCGAGGCGGACCGACGCGTAGAACTTGAGCGCCTTACCGCCGGAGGTCGTCTCGGGCGATCCGAAGAACACACCGATCTTCTCGCGCAGCTGGTTGATGAAGATCATCGTGGTCTGCGTCTGGTTCAGCCCACCGGCGAGCTTGCGGAGTGCCTGCGACATGAGGCGGGCCTGCAGACCGACGTGCGAGTCACCCATCTCGCCCTCGATCTCCGCGCGGGGCACGAGTGCCGCGACGGAGTCGATGACGATGAGGTCGATGGAACCCGACCGGACGAGCATGTCCGCGATCTCGAGCGCCTGCTCGGCGGTGTCCGGCTGCGAGACGAGGAGCGCGTCGATGTCGACCCCGAGCTTCTTGGCGTACTCCGGGTCGAGCGCGTGCTCGGCGTCGATGAACGCCGCGATGCCGCCGTTGCGCTGCGCGTTCGCGATGGCGTGGATCGTCAGCGTGGTCTTGCCGGAGGACTCCGGCCCGTAGATCTCGATGATGCGTCCGCGCGGGAGCCCACCGATCCCGAGCGCGACGTCCAGCGCGACGGAACCGGTGGGGATGACGGCCACCGGGGCACGCTCATCCGTCCCGAGGCGCATCACGGCACCCTTGCCGAACTGACGGTCGATCTGGGCGAGTGCGGTCTCGAGGGCCTTCTCGCGGTCTACTGGTGATGGCATGGGGTGCTCCTTCGTGCTGATGACGGCCGCCTGTAGGCTGTCGCGTCCGGACCGGCCGATGGTGCAAGGCCACTCGTTCTGCGACAAGGCTTCGGACATGTTCCGATGTCCTCGAACCTACGGCCGCCCACCGACATCCCTGCCGTCAGGAGCGGAGGTCGTGGATGGGACACCCGGTCGACGTCGCTGTGGAGGAACGTAGCACCGACCGAACACGTGTTCGAGCGACACGCCGAACACACGTTCCCATCCTCCGCAGACTCAGTCGCGCGGCTCCTGCAGTCCCTTGCCGTGCCGACGCTCGAGCGGGACGTCCTGCGAGTCGCAGAGGGCGTCCCACACGGCACGCGCGTCGATGCCCGCCGCGAGCGCGTCGGCGGCCGACCGGCCTCCGAGCTGTTCGAGCACGACGTCCCGGGACACGACCGCTCCGTACGCGTCCCCGAACACCTGGTCGACGGCTCGCCAGAACTCACTCACCCGCATCCAACCAGCGTAACAACGGGGAACGCCCCCGTCGGCGGACCGACGGGGGCGTTCGAGCGGTACGGATCAGCGCACCGCGAGGTCGTTGTCGAACTCGGCGACGAGCTCGTCCGGGAGCGTGTCCGGGACACGCGTGAGTCCCTCGACCACTGCGAGGCGGTCGCCCACCTCGCGCATGATCGTCGAGATCGGGGTGTCGAGGGCATCCGCCACAGAAGCGAGGATCTCGGAGCTGGCCTCTTTCTGACCGCGCTCCACTTCGCTGAGGTACCCGAGGGCAACACTGGCCTTGGACGCGACCTGACGGAGGGTCCGGCCCTTCTGCAAGCGGAAGTCCCGCAGCACGTCGCCGATTTCCTGACGAACGAGAACCATGAGAACTCCTCCTTCCTGTCACCTCCGCGCCCGCTCGATCCGGATGACCGAGCTCGGGTCCGGCGACCCTGAGGTTGCCGGTTGCAGCATGGTAGCCAGTGCGGCTGCCGTCCTGCTGGAGATTGCGTGAGATGTAACCTGACGGTCACGCCCGCTATTCCACGCCCTGGAGTCTGGATCGCAGACGTGCCAGGAGTTCGGAGACGACCGCCGCGCGGATTGCCCCGCGGTCCCCGTCCAGGTGGAGTTCGACCGCTGCGGCGCGCTCGGCGCTCGCGATCCCGATGAACACGGTGCCGACCGGTTTGCCGTCCTGCGGATCCGGTCCGGCGACGCCGGTCGTGCTGATCCCCCAGGTCGCGGGGACGCCGTCCACGGCCAGCGCGATCCGGACACCCGCGGCCATCTGGCGGGCCACCTCGGGGTCCACGGCGCCGTGCTCGGCGAGCAGGTCGGCATCGACACCGAGCACGGTCGCCTTCACGGGCGTTGCGTAGGCGACGACACCGCCGCGCACGACAGCCGACGCCCCGGGGACGCCGACCAGCTCCGACACGACGAGTCCGCCGGTCAACGACTCCGCGACCGCCACGGTCTCGCCGCGTGCGGTCAGGGCCGCCACGAGTGCCGCTGCGTGACCGCCGGAGTCGGCGTCGGTCACGCCGGGGTCCGGTTGTGCTTCCACGCCTGCACCAGGTAGTCGACACCGCTCGCCACGGTCGCCACGAAGGCGGCCGTCATGAAGACGCCGTTCACCCAGTGCGCGAGGTCGCCGACCAGGTGCCACCACGGGAACAGCGCGAGGGTGAGCGCGACGGCCTGCAGCACGGTCTTGACCTTGCCGCCGCGGCTGGCCGGGATGACCCGGTCGGACAGCACGGCGAACCGGAAGACCGTGATGCCGATCTCACGGACCATGATGAGCACCGTCACGTACCAGGGCAGTTCCCCGAGGATCGAGAGGGCCACGAGGGCGCCGCCGATGAGGACCTTGTCGGCGATCGGGTCGACGAGCTTCCCGAAGTCGGTGACCAGGTCCTGGCGTCGCGCGATGATGCCGTCGGCGCTGTCGGTGACGATCGCCACGACGAAGAGCACCGCGGCCCAGATGCGCACCGGCCCGTCCGCACCGGCATCCGCCAGGAGCAGCACGAAGAACAGCGGCGCCATGAGGATGCGCACCACGGTGATGATGTTCGCGACGTTCGCGGTCGATGCGGGGCCGGGACCCTTCCGCAGGATCCGGCCGCGCCACGGGAACCGGTTGGTCGTACCGTCGGAGGCGGTCATGGTCTCACTCCCTGCCCGTCAGGCCCCAGGCGTCCTCGTCGGTGTCGCCGTCCACCTCATCGTACCCACGTGTCATGCCGGCCACCGGGTCGTCCCCGTACGGGTCGTCGGACCCCTCCGTCGGCTGCGTGGACCCAGCCGCGGCGGGGGCGGCGGGCGCTGCCGGCGGCTCCTCGCCCCGGAGCTTCGCGAGCACCGCGGGCAGCTGGTCCCCCGTCACGAGGACGTCACGTGCCTTGGACCCCTCGGACGGCCCCACGATGTCGCGGGACTCCATGAGGTCCATGAGCCGCCCGGCCTTCGCGAAGCCGACCCGGAGCTTGCGCTGCAGCATCGACGTCGAACCGAACTGCGTCGAGACGACCTGTTCGACGGCCGCCAACAGCAGCTCGAGGTCGTCGCCGATGTCGGCGTCGATCTCCTTGCGCTCGACCACGGCCGCGACGTCCTGCCGGTACTCGGGCTGGGCCTGCCGCGTGACGTGCTGGACGACCTCGGCGACCTCGGTCTCCTGCACCCAGGCGCCCTGCACGCGGACCGCCTTGGACGACCCCATGGGCAGGAACAGGCCGTCGCCCTGGCCGATGAGCTTGTCGGCGCCGGGCTGGTCGAGGATGACGCGGGAGTCCGTGACGCTCGTGACGGCGAAGGCGATGCGCGACGGCACGTTCGCCTTGATGAGGCCCGTGATGACGTCCACCGACGGGCGCTGCGTCGCGAGCACCAGGTGGATGCCGGCGGCGCGGGCGAGCTGGGTGATGCGGACGATCGACTCCTCGACGTCGCGCGGGGCGACGAGCATGAGGTCGGCGAGCTCGTCCACGACGACGAGCAGGTACGGGTACGGCTTGAGCTTCCGCTCACTGCCGGCCGGCAGCACGATCTCCTCGTTCTGGACGGCCTTGTTGAAGTCGTCGACGTGCCGGAAGCCGAACGACGCCAGGTCGTCGTACCGCATGTCCATCTCCTTCACGACCCACTGCAGCGCTTCGGCCGCCTTCTTCGGGTTCGTGATGATGGGGGTGATGAGGTGCGGGACGCCGGCGTAGATCGACAGCTCCACGCGCTTCGGGTCGACGAGGACCATGCGGACCTCGGACGGCTTCGCGCGCATGAGCAGCGACGTGATCATCGAGTTGATGAAAACCGACTTGCCGGAGCCCGTGGAGCCCGCGACGAGCAGGTGCGGCATCTTCGCCAGGTTCGCCACGACGAAGCCGCCTTCGACGTCCTTGCCGACACCGATGGTCATCGGGTGCTTCGACTTCGTGGCCGCGCTCGACCGGAGGACGTCACCGAGGGAGACGATCTCGCGGTCGGTGTTCGGGATCTCGACGCCGATCGCGCTCTTGCCCGGGATCGGCGAGAGGATGCGGACCTCGTTCGAGGCGACCGCGTAGGACAGGTTCTTCGACAGGGCCGTGACGCGCTCCACCTTGACGCCCGGGCCGAGCTCGATCTCGTACCGCGTGACCGTCGGACCGCGGGAGAACCCGGTGACCTTCGCGTCGACCTTGAACTCGGTCAGGACGCCGGTGATGGCGGCGACGATCTCGTCGTTCGCCTGGCTGCGGGCGACCGAGGGGGTGCCGGGGCTCAGTGTCGTCGCCGCCGGCAGCCGGTACGGGTGCGCCGGGTCCTCCTCGGTCGCGACCGGCGGCAGACCCTCGGGCTCGTCGTCCACGCCGACGTCGCCGAGGTCCGACTCCGCCGACACGACGGGGACGCTCGCCGGAGCGACGGGCGCCGGTCCGGTCGGGAGGCCCGTGGCGACGGCAGCGGCCACGTCACGGTCCGGACGGAACGCCTCCGTCGGGGACGCCGGCGCCGGCGACCCGAAGTCGCGCAGTGCCTGCTCCGCGCGGTCGAGGTCGTCGGCGACGTCCTGCTCGACCGAGTCGTTCAGGTTGACCGAGACCGGCTCGGCGGGCGTCAGGTCGCGGAGACCGGCCGCGGCACCCGGGGCCGGGACGGCTGCGGGCGCGGCACCGGTCGGCGGGATGACGGGGCTGTCGTACGCCGGGTCCTCTTCGCGTCCGGACTTGTTGCGGCGCCACCACGGCAGGTGCCCGTCAGCGCCGTCCTCGACGGGGGTGCCGTCCTCGTCGAACCCGAGGTCCTCGAACAGCGGGAAGTCCTGCGACTGCCCCTTCGGGCTCCGCTTGCGGGTCGGCTTCGTCGCCGGCGCGGTGTCGTCCTCGGCGACGGGTGCCTCGGCGGCCGGGCCGGGAGCGCCGAACAGGTACGCGTACAGCTCGTGCAGCCGCCGGCCGAGCTTGTTCGGCGGGGTCTTGGTGATGATGAAGAGCGAGAGCGCGAGCAGGACCACCGCCACGGGGACCGCGACCCACGCGGTCGCGACGGCGACGAGCCAGCCGATGACGACCCATCCGAGCACGCCGCCGGCCGCGGCCAGGGCGGGCATGCCGTCCGCGGCACTCGGCTGTCCGCCGAACACGTGACAGAGCGAAGCTATCGACACGAGCATCAGCCCGAGGCCGATCCCGATCCGGGTGTTGTCGTGCACGGACGCCGGGTGCCGGAACAGCCAGCCGGCGAACACGACCATGATGACGGGCAGCGCGAACGCCAGGCGCCCGAACAGGCCACCGAACGTGTAGGCGTCGAGCCCGATCGACACCGGGTTCGTCGGGTTGAGCCACTCCACCACGGCGCCGAGGACCGCGAGGACGAACAACAGGAACGGGAACCCGTCGCGCCGCTGGTCCTTCTCGAGCGACTCCTTGCCGAGCAGCCGGAAACCGGCGCCGACGCCGTGCGCCACGCCCATCCACGCGGTCACGAGCGGGTTCTGCTCACGGAACACCGGCGTGGGTGCAGCCTGCGGCAGCTTCTTCGTCGTCGCCTGGGTGCGCGTCGTCCCGCGCGCCCCGCTTCCACGGGTCGACGACGAGGACGCGCGCGAGCGCGTGGTCGACTTGGTGCCTCCGGCCATGGGCAGAACCCTAATCGTTCCCGGGGACAACGACGGGAGGCCCGCCGCAACGTCCGGAGCGGACGTGCAGCGGGCCTCCCGGTGCGGTGGGGCGGAGCCCCTACGCCTCGATGACGACCGGCACGATCATCGGGCGACGGCGGTGCTTCGTGTTCACCCAGCGGCCGACCGTGCGCCGGACGACCTGCGTGAACGCGTGCTGGTCGCGCGTGCCGTTGCCGGCGGCGTCCGCCAGGGCCTTCGCGATCTGCGGACGGACGTCGTCGAAGACGGAGTCGTCCTCGGCGAATCCGCGGGACTGGATCTCCGGACCGATGACGCACTGGCCCGTGGTGAAGTCGACGGCGCAGAAGACCGAGATGAAGCCCTCCTCGGCCAGCACGCGGCGGTCCTTCAGGTCGGCGTCGGTGATCTCACCGACGGTGGACCCGTCCACGTAGACGTACCCGATGTCGAGCTGACCGGCGATGGTCACGACGCCGTCCTTGAGGTCGACGACCGTGCCGTCCTCCCCCAGGACCACGTTGCGCGGCGGGACGCCGGTCTGGATCGCCAGGTCGGCGTTCGCGTACAGGTGACGGTGCTCGCCGTGCACGGGCATGACGTTGCGCGGCCGGAGGATGTTGTAGCAGTAGAGCAGCTCGCCGGCGGACGCGTGCCCGGAGACGTGCACCTTCGCGTTGCCCTTGTGCACGACCTTCGCGCCGAGCTTGGTCAGCCCGTCGATCACGCGGTAGACGGCGTTCTCGTTGCCCGGGATGAGCGACGACGCGAGGATGACGGTGTCGCCCTCGCCGATCTCGATCTGGTGCTCGAGGTTCGCCATGCGCGCGAGGACGGCCATCGGCTCGCCCTGGGACCCGGTCGACATGTAGACGATCTGGTCGTCGGGGACGTTCTTCGCCTTCTTCGTGTCGATGAGCACGTTCTCCGGCACCCGCAGGTACCCGAGCTCGGCGGCGATCGTCATGTTGCGGATCATCGAGCGGCCCATGAACGCGACCTTGCGGTTCGCGGCTGCGGCGGCGTCGAGGACCTGCTGCACGCGGTGCACGTGGGACGAGAAGCTCGCGACGACGACCTTCTTGCGGGCGCGCGTGATGATGTTCTCGAGCACGGGGCCGATGTCGCGCTCCGGGGCGGTGAAGCCCGGCACGTCGGCGTTCGTGGAGTCCGGCAGGAACAGGTCGACGCCCTGCTCGCCGAGACGCGCGAACGCACGGAGGTCGGTGATCCGGTCGTCGAGCGGCAGCTGGTCCATCTTGAAGTCGCCCGTGTGCAGCACGCGGCCGGCCGGGGTCGTGATGGCGACGGCGAGGGCGTCCGGGATCGAGTGGTTCACGGCGACGAACTCGAGGTGGAATGGACCGAGCTGCTCGGTCTGGTCCTCGGCCACGTTGAGCGTGTACGGCTTGATCCGGTGTTCCTTGAGCTTCGCCTCGACGAGTGCGAGGGTCAGCGTGGAGCCGATGAGCGGGATGTCGCCGCGGAGCTTCAGCAGGTACGGGACGGCGCCGATGTGGTCCTCGTGCCCGTGCGTGAGCACGACACCGAGGACGTCGTCGAGGCGGTCCCGGATCGGCGAGAAGTCCGGCAGGATCAGGTCGACCCCGGGCTGGTGCTCCTCCGGGAAGAGGACGCCGGCGTCGACGATGAGGATCTTGCCCTCGAACTCGTAGACGGTCATGTTGCGACCGATCTCGCCGAGTCCCCCGACGGGGATGACTCGGAGCGTTCCGGGTTCGAGCGGCTGCGGTGTGGAGATCTGTGTGGGCATTCGGTCCTACGGATTCGGGCGACGCACGTCGTGCGTCGCGGTGTTCGTCTAGCGGGTGGTGCCTGGCACCTTCGGTAGTGCGCCGCCGGCCGCTGCGTTGCGGTCGGGGCGGAAGTTGGAGAAGTCGGCGCCGGGGACGTCCCGGACGGCCTCGAGCGAGGTCTCGATGGCGTACGCCTCGGAGTCCTCGGGCCCGACGAGGGGCAGGCGGACACGCGGGCTGCCGATACGGCCGAGCCCGTGCAGGACGTACTTCGCGGCGACGGTGCCGGGCACGTGGGTCATGACCGCGCGGACGAGGGGCTCGAGGCGCTTGTGCTCGGCCGTCGCGGTGGCCAGGTCGCCGCGGTTCACGGCGTCGACGATCGTGCGGTACGGCGTGCTCGTGATGTTCGCCGTGACACCGATGAGGCCCGTGGCACCGATCGACAGGTGCGGGAGCACGTTCGTGTCGTCGCCCGAGAAGTACATGAGGTCCGTGTTGTTGAGCACCCGCGAGACCTCGGCGAAGTCGCCCTTGGCGTCCTTCACCGCGAGGATGTTCGGGTGCTTCGACGCGCGCAGGATGGTGTCGTACGTGATCGGGATGCCGGTGCGGCCCGGGATGTCGTACAGGATCACCGGCAGGTCGGTCGCGTCGGCGATCATCCGGAAGTGCGTGAGGACACCGGCCTGGGTCGGCTTGTTGTAGTACGGCGTGACGATCATGACCCCGTCGGCACCGGCGCGCTCGCTCTGCTTGTAGAGCTGCATGGCGTGCGCGGTCTCGTTGGAGCCACCGCCGGTGATGATCTTCGCGCGACCCGCGGCGACGGACTTGCCGACCTCGACCAGCCGGAGTTTCTCCGGGTCGGTGAGGGTCGACGTCTCGCCGGTGGTGCCGGTCACGACGATGCCGTCGGCACCCGCCGTGATGCAGTCGTCGATGTGCTGCTCGACGCCCGGCCAGTCCACCTCGCCGTCGGCGGTGAACGGGGTCACGAGCGCGACGAGGACCTGGCCGAAGGGATTCTCACGCGTGGACACGGAGTCCAGCGTACCGGGCGCGACGGACCGGGCGTCCGTCCGCCCGGACGGTGCCCCGCCGGGAGGCCCGGATCACCTCCGACAGGTGGGTTCAGGCGCGGCGGCGCCAGTCGAGGAAGCGGTAGCGCGTGCCGTCGACGCGGGACACCTGCCAGGGGCCCTCGTCGACGAGCGTCCAGGCGTCGTCGAGGGTCGGTGCGGACGTGTCCCCGTCGACCGCGACGTCGACGACGGTCTCCGAGACGCGGTCGGCGAAGGACACGGCGTCCGCGTAGACCGCACCGCCGCCGATCACCCAGACGTCCTCGTCGGTGTCGAGCGCGCTCGCGAGGTCGTGCACGACCACGGCACCCTCGGCGGACCACGCGGTGTCCCGCGTCAGCACGACGTTCCGGCGACCAGGCAGCGGGCGGAAGCGCTCGGGCAGGGAGTCCCAGGTGCGACGCCCCATCACGACGGTCGCGCTGCCGGTGACCTCGCGGAAGTGCGCGAGGTCCTCCGGCACGTGCCAGGGTATGCCCCCGTCCGCGCCGATGACGCCGTTCGACGACCGGGCCCAGACGAGCCCGACGCCGGTGATCCCCACCGGCACGGCCGGCTCGCCGCTGGCGCGTCGATCCGGAACCGGCGGCGTGGGCCCGGGCTCCGTCCAGGACCCCGCCCGGTCGTCCGTCATCAGACCGCGACCTTGCCGGAGATCGCCGGGTGGTGCTCGTAGCCGACGACGGTGATGTCCTCGTACTCGTAGTCGTCGATCGAGTCGCGCGGGGCGAGCTCGAGCGTCGGCAGCGGGTACGGCGTCCGGGTCAGCTGCTCCTGCACCTGCTCGACGTGGTTGTCGTAGACGTGGCAGTCGCCACCCGTCCAGATGAAGTCGCCGACCTCGAGTCCGGTCTGTGCCGCGACCATGTGCGTCAGCAGGGCGTACGAGGCGATGTTGAAGGGGACGCCGAGGAACATGTCCGCGCTCCGCTGGTACAGCTGGCACGACAGCTTGCCGTCATTGACGTGGAACTGGAAGAACGCGTGGCACGGGGCGAGCGCCATGCTCGGGATGTCCGCCACGTTCCACGCCGACACGATGAGCCGACGCGAATCGGGGTTCGACCGGATCTGCTCGATGACCTGGGCGATCTGGTCGACGTGCTCGCCGGACGGGGTCGGCCAGGAGCGCCACTGCACGCCGTACACCGGCCCGAGGTCGCCGTCCTCGCCCGCCCACTCGTTCCAGATCCGGACGCCGTGCTCCTGCAGCCAGCCGACGTTCGAGTCCCCGCGGAGGAACCACAGCAGCTCGTACGCGATCGACTTCATGTGCACGCGCTTCGTGGTGACGAGCGGGAACCCCTGCGACAGGTCGTAGCGCAGCTGCGCACCGAACAGGCTGCGGGTACCGGTGCCGGTCCGGTCGCCCTTCGGGGAGCCCTCCTCGAGCACTCGGCGCAGCAGGTCTTCGTACGGCGTGGGGATCTCGGTCACGACGTCGAGCCTAAGCGTGCGCCGCGGTGGAGGCGAGCCGGGCGACCGGCGGGGTGTCGGGCCTCCCGGCAGCGCCGCGGCGGGCCGTCAGGTGCGTGAGTACCGTGGCGGCATGACGTCACAGCCCCTCTCGGTCCTGGTGGCCGGCGCATCCGGCTTCATCGGCACGCCACTCGTCCGTGCCCTGCGCGAGGCGGGGCACCACGTCTCGACGCTGGTGCGGCGCGAGCCGCGGACGCCGACCGAGTTCCGGTGGGCACCCGGGGAGCGTCCGCTCGACCCGGCCGTCCTGGACGGCGCCGACGTCGTCGTCAACCTGTCCGGCGCGAACCTCGGCAAGCTGCCCTGGACGGACTCCTACCGACACGCGATCCGGTCCTCCCGGGTCGACGCCACGACGACCCTGGTCGAGGCGATGCGTGCCGCGACGACACCGCCCCGCGTCTTCCTTTCCGGGTCCGCCTCGGGGGTCTACGGCGACCGGCCGGCCGACGTCCTCGACGACGACGCGGCGTCCGGCAGCGGGTTCCTCGCCGACGTCTGCACCGCCTGGGAGGCAGCGGCCCGCCGCGCGCCCGACGGCGTGCGCGTCGTGCTGCTGCGCACCGGCATCGTCATCGGCCAGGGCGGTGGCGCGCTCGCCCCACTCGTCCCGCTGACGAAGGCGGGTGGCGGCGGTCGTCTCGGCACCGGTGGCCAGTGGTGGCCGTGGATCGCCCTCGAGGACGAGGTCGGCGCGATCGTGCACCTCGTGACCGCCGACGACGTGTCCGGTCCGGTCAACCTGTCGGGCCCGGAGCCGGCCGTGGCCGACCGCATCACCAAGCGCGTCGCCGAGGACCTGCACCGCCCGTACCTGTTCCGCGTCCCGGCCTTCGCGCTCCGCAGGCTGCTCGGGGACGCGGCGGACGAGATGCTCCTGTCCAACCAGCGGATGGTCCCGGCGAAGCTGCTCGACTCGGGCTACACGTTCCGGTACACGCGGGCCGAGGACGCGGTCGACGCGGCGTTCTGACCCCGTCCACGCACCGTCACCGTGCGTGCGTGAGGGCGGTCCGCATCGCGGCGCGGGCGCGCTTCCGGTCCCCCGCGGCGTCGTAGACGACCCCGAGGCGGTACCAGGCACGCCAGTCGTCCGGGGCGGCCTCGACCGCGGCGCGGTAGCGCGGGAACAGCTCGTCGGCGGCACCCCGGTCCGGACGCCCGGAGGGGCGCACCGGAACGACGTCCGACGGTGCGCCGCCGTCCCGTTCGAGCCGGGCGCCGAGGCGCGTGATGCGCAGTCCGAAGCGGAGTTCCAGCACGAGGAGCAGTGCCCCGACCAGGGCCACGACGACCAGCGCGACGCCGATGCCGATGCCGACCGGGAGGCCGGTCGCGATGAACGCCACCGCCCGCTGCCCGACGAGCACGATGTACACCACGAGCAGGACGGTCATGAGCAGGACGCCCCAGAGCGGTGACCGCAGGCCTCGCACGAGCGTCGCCTACCCGATGCCGAGCACGGAGCCGAGGCCGACCGTCAACCCGCGCATCGACCCGACCGCCTGCAGCGCGGCGCGGATGCCCGGCAGGTAGGCGGCGTCGTCCCCGGTGTCGTGGCGGATGGTGAGGGTCTCGCCGGGACCGCTCAGCACCACGTCCTGCACGGCCTTCACCCCGGGCAGCCGGAGCGAGTGGATCGGCACGCTCGCGACCTGCTGCCCGCGCGCACGCTGGTCGACGTGCGGGGCCTCGACCGGCCCGACGTCGCGCCGGGCCTCGGCGATGAGCTCGGCGGTGCGGACGGCGGTCCCGGACGGCGAGTCGATCTTGCCGGCGTGGTGGCTCTCGACGATCTCGACGGAGGGGAACCACGGGGCCGCGATCGTCGCGAGGTGCGTGCCGATCACCGACCCGATCGAGAAGTTCGGCACGACGAAGGCGCCCTGCTCCGGCCGGTCGACGAGCGACGCCCGCAGTCTCCCGAGTCGCTCCCCCGACCACCCCGAGGTACCGACCAGGACGTTCGCGCCGCTGGCCAGGGCGTTCTCGACGATGGCGGGGCTGAGCGCGGGCACCGTGACGTCGACGACGAGCTCCGCACCCGCGAACACCGAGCCGGGGGCGTCGTGCGCGCTGTCCCGCGAGGACAACCGCGCGACGAGCTCGAACTCGGGCAGTTCCTCGACGACGGCGGCCACGAGGCCCCCGAGCCGACCGGAGGCGCCGACGACGGCGACGGGAGTGACCATGTCCCCATCCTAGGATCGGAGCATGTCCGACGATCGCAGCCAGGTCAGCGTCCGCGTCGTCCCCGCCGACCTCCCCGAGGTCGACGCCCTGCTCGACCGGTACCTGGACGAGCGCGAGGCCACGTTCCCGAGCGCGCAGGGCAACTACTCGCGGAAGCGGACACCGGCCGCCGAGTTCGTGCCGCCGAACGGCGTCTTCGTGGTCGCGACCGACGGAGCCGTCGCGGTCGGCTGTGGCGGGCTGCGCCGCATCGCCGACGACGGCGACGACGTGCGCTTCGAGGTCAAGCACGTGTTCGTGACGCCGGAGGGTCGGGGCCGCGGCGTCGCGACCGCGATGATGGACGTCCTCGAGACCGCCGCCGCGGACTTCGGCGCGACGAGCATCGTCCTCGACACGAACGACTCGCTCGTCGCCGCGGGCGCGATGTACCGCGGTCGGGGCTACGAGCGGGTGCCGGCCTTCAACGACAACCCGAACGCGACCGCCTGGTACCGCAAGCCCGTGCGCCGGCCCTAGAGCGGCTGCGGGACGGGCAGCCCGGTGCGGAGCTCGACCGGCAGGTGCGCGAGGTCGTTCAGCGTGACGAGCTCGGCGGGCTTCGCGGACCGGATCCGGATGATCGTCAGCGAACTGTGTGCCACGTTCGTCCCCATCCAGCGCCACTCCGGGGCCTGGAAGACCTCGCGGACGAACCAGCCGATGACGGCGTTGTGCGTGATGAGCAGGTCGTGGCGGTCCTCCATCGCGGGCGTGAACCACTCCGCGACGGCGTCCTCCATCTGCGCCTGTCCCGCGACGATCTCCTCTTCCGTGACGCCCCCGTACCAGCCCTTGTAGGCGTGCGGCATGTCGGGTGTCGGTCCGGAGGGGATGCAGTCGAAGAGCAGGGTCGACGGCTCGGGCTGGATGGCCGGGAGGCGCTGCTGCAGGAAGGACGCGGTCTCGCTCGGGGCGTCGAGCGGGGAGTGCCACACGCCGTCGAACGGCACGCCGCCCAGACGGTCGGCGATGAGCATCGCCTGGCGCTTGCCGCGTTCGGAGAGCTTGCCGTCCCGCAGACCGTGCTCGGCGTCCTGGTGTTCGCCGTGCCGGACGAGGTAGAGGTAGTGCGACATCGTGGAGGTCAACCGTCGATCCCGAGGGCGGCCGCCAGCCGGTCGCGCTGCACGTCTCCGACCACGGCGGTCACCGTCGGTCGGGTCAGGAGGTCGCGGGACAGGTCGAGCACGTCGGCGGCGGTGACGCGGTCGACACGCTCGAGGGCGGTCGCGAGGTCGGTGAACTCGCCGGTCCCGAGCTCGGCACGGCCGAGGCGGGTCATCCGGGCGTCAGAGTCCTCGAGCGAGAGCGTCAGCGCGCCCTCGATCTGCCCCTTGGCGCGACGGAGCTCGTCCTCGGTGATGCCGTGGTCGACCATGCGGCGGAACTCCCCGTCGATGATGTCGACGACCCCGGCGACGTTGTCGGGGGCGCAGCCGGCGTAGACACCGAACGCCCCGTTGTCGAGGTAGGCGGGTGCGAACGAGGACACGGCGTACGCGAGGCCCCGGCGTTCGCGGACCTCCTGGAAGAGCCGGGAGCTCATGCCCCCGCCGAGCACGGCGTTGAGGACGCTCAGCACCGGGCGGCGGTCGTCGCGGAGGTCGAGCCCCTGGGACCCGCGGAGCATGCTGACCTGCTCGGTCGGACGGTGCACGACCCGCACGGTGGACTCGACGGGGTCGGCGACGGGCTGCGCGGTGCGACGGGCGAGCGGCACGGCGGCTCCGGCGTCCGCGAAGACGGCCTCGACGAGCGCACAGAACCGGTCGTGGTCGACGGCGCCCGCAGCGGTGACGACGATGCCGTTCGGCTCGTAGTGCTCGGCGTAGTGCGCCATCACCTCGTCCCGCTGGACCTCGCGGATGGACTCCGGGGTCCCACCGATCGGGCGGCCGAGGGCGTGCCCGTCGAAGGTCGCGGCGAAGAACGCCTCCCCCGCCACGTCCGCCGGGTCGTCGGCCGCCATCGCGAGTTCCTCGAGGATGACCCCGCGCTCGACGTCGAACGCGGCCGGCTCGAGGGTGGAGTTCGTCACCATGTCGCCGATCACGCCGACCGCCATCGGGACGTCGGTGTCCCGGACGCGGGCGTAGTAGCAGGTGTACTCCTTCGCGGTCGCGGCGTTGTGCTCACCGCCGACGGAGTCGAACGCCACCGCGATGTCGAGCGCGGTGCGCTCCGCGGTGCCCTTGAACAGGAGGTGCTCGAGGAAGTGCGTGGAGCCGTACTGCCCGGCACGTTCGTCGCGGGAGCCGACCCCCACCCAGAACCCGATGCTCGTGGAGTGGACGGAGGGGACGGACTCGGTGAGCACACGGACGCCCGAGGCGAGAACGGTGCGCCGGACGAGGGCTCCACCGGACGTCACGAAGGACGTTTCCGGAGCCTCGAGCGGCAGCGGCACTGGGCGGTTCATCGTCATGACTCTACTGAAGGCCGGGCCGGGATCGCCCAGGCAGACCGCCGTCGGGAGAGGACACCCGAAGAGGGGTACAGAAAAGAAGGACAGACGGACTCGTCTGTCTGTCCTCATCGTGCTACAGTGGTGTCACCGGATCGGGAGCCCCCCTAGATCTCGATCCGGTGGCTCGGGACATCAGTCCTGCGCGGCACGAGTCCCCCCGCTCCGCCGCGGAGCCGATGACCCAAGGAGAGCCACGCTGTGACGGTCGATTCCCCCCAACCGACCGTCCAGCGTCTCCTGGGTCAGCGTCTGCAAGGACGGGCCCCGAGCAACCAGAACCTCGCGTCGCCGGACGGGTCGAGCGTCCCCCCGGCTCCCCGCTCCGGCGGCGCGAAGGTCCGCATCCTCGAGACGGCCACTCGCCTGTTCTACGAAGAGGGCATCCACGGTGTCGGCGTCGACCGCCTCATCTCCGAGGCGAGCGTCACGAAGGCGACGTTCTACAAGCACTACGGCTCGAAGGACAACCTGATCCTCGCCTACGTGCGTGAGCAGCACACCCGTGTGCAGGCCTGGATGGAGTCCGTCGTCGGCGACGCCGAGTCCCCACAGGCCGCCGTCCGCGCGTGGGTCGACGCCCTCGCCGCCGACGTGAACCGTCCGGACTTCCGCGGCTGCGCGTTCCTCAACGCGGCCGCCGAGTACCACGACCCGCGGGACCCGGTGCGCCAGGTCGTCGCCGTGCACCGCGACTGGTACACGGAACGCCTCGGTGACCTGCTGCAGGCCGCTGGACACCCGCTCCCCGGGGACGGTGCCGACGAACTCATGCTCGCCCGCGACGGCGCGATGTCCGGTGCCTACGCCGGTGACGCGATCGCGGCGACGGCAGCACTCAACCGGGTCGCCGAGCGGGTCCTCGCCGCCTGAGCGCCGACCGGAGCGCTCCCGGGATCCACCGGGCGCACGGGTGTTGGCTCGGAGCATGACGAACCACCCGAACTGGAACCTGCCCGACGTCCCCTCCTTCGACCTGTCCAGCCCCGACTTCACGGACGGCGGCCAGCTGCCCGACTGGGCCCGCGGCTCCGACGCCGGTGGCGAGGACCGTTCCCCGGCCCTGGCGTGGTCCGGTGCCCCCGAGGGCACGCAGAGCTACGTGCTCACGGCCTACGACCCGGACGCCCCCACCGGTTCCGGCTTCTGGCACTGGGCCGTCTCGGACATCCCGGCATCGGTGACATCGCTGCCGCAGGGCGCCGGCACGGACGACTCGCTCCTGCCCGACGGCGCCACCCGCCGCCGCAACGAGTTCGGCACCGACACGTTCCTCGGGGCCGCTCCGCCCGCGGGCCACGGTCCGCACCGGTACTTCTTCACCGTGAGCGCGCTCGACGTCCCGACGCTCGACGTCCCCGCCGGCGCGACGCCGGCCGTCGTCGGTTTCATGCTCCGCGAGCACCTGCTCGGTCGCGCGCAGCTCGTCGGCATCCAGGAGACGCCCGCCTCCTGACCCGGGCAGGACCGCGGGTTGAGCCCGGTCCCGACGGACGGCGTTGCCCGCGACGGCGGACGGCCGCCGACCCCATCGGGGTCGGCGGCCGTCCGTGCGTCGGGACGCGGGTCGATCAGCCCTCGGCGGGCATCTCGGCGTGGGTGCCGTGGTCGTCGCGACCCTCGGTGTCCACGTCGTCGGCCACGACCGGCGCGAGCGACAGCTTGCCGCGGTCGTCCACCTTGGTGACCTCGACCAGGATCTTCTGACCGACGCCGAGGACGTCCTCGACGTTCTCCACGCGCTTGCCACCGGCGAGCTTGCGCACCTCGGAGACGTGCAGCAGACCGTCACGGCCCGGGAGCAGCGACACGAAGGCGCCGAACGTGGCGATCTTCACGACGGTACCGAGGAACTGGTCCCCGATCTCCGGGTTCGTCGGGTTCGCGATCGCGTTGACCTGCGCACGCGCGGCCTCGGCGGACGGACCGTCGACGGCGCCGATGTAGACCGTGCCGTCGTCCTCGATGGAGATGTCGGCGCCGGTCTCGTCCTGGATCCCGTTGATCGTCTTGCCCTTCGGGCCGATCAGCTCGCCGATCTTGTCGACCGGGATGTTCACCGAGATCACGCGCGGCGCGGTGTCGGCCATCTCGTCCGGACCGTCGATGGCCTCGTTCAGCACACCGAGGATGGCCGAGCGGGCCTCCTTGGCCTGCTTCAGCGCGGCGTCGAGGACGGACGACGGGATGCCGTCGAGCTTCGTGTCGAGCTGGATGGCCGTGACGAAGTCCGAGGTACCGGCGACCTTGAAGTCCATGTCGCCGAGGGCGTCCTCGGCACCGAGGATGTCGGTCAGCGCCGCGTAGCGGGTCTGGCCGTCGACGGTGTCGGAGACGAGGCCCATCGCGATGCCCGCGACCGGGGCGCGCAGCGGCACACCGGCGTTGAGGAGCGACAGGGTCGACGCGCAGACCGAGCCCATCGAGGTCGAGCCGTTGGAGCTCAGCGCCTCGGAGACCTGACGGATGGCGTACGGGAACTCCTCGCGCGACGGCAGCACCGGCACGAGGGCGCGCTCGGCGAGGAAGCCGTGCCCGATCTCGCGACGCTTCGGCGACCCCACGCGGCCGGTCTCACCGGTCGAGTACGGCGGGAAGTTGTAGTGGTGCAGGTAGCGCTTCTTGGTGACGGGCGACAGCGAGTCGATCTGCTGCTCCATCTTGAGCATGTTCAGCGTGGTGACGCCGAGGATCTGCGTCTCGCCGCGCTGGAAGACCGCGGAGCCGTGGACACGCGGGATCACGGCGACCTCGGCGTCGAGCGGACGGATGTCGGCGAGGCCGCGACCGTCCATGCGGACCTGCTCGGTCAGGATGCGGCCGCGGACGACCTTCTTCGTGACCGACTTGTACGCGGCGCTGACCTGGCTGGTGGCGACCTCGGGCAGCGTGCCCGCGGCGACCTGCTCGGCGATGGCCGCCTTGACGCGCGACTTGAGCGCGTCGTCGGCGTCCTGACGCTCCGCCTTGCCGGCGATCTGGTACACGTCCCCGAGCTCGGAGAGGGCGAGGGACTCGACGGCGGCGTAGACCTCGTCGGCGTACGGCGGGAAGACCGGGTAGTCCTGGATCTCCTTGGCCGACTGCGCGGCGAGCTTCGCCTGCGCCTCGACGAGGGACTTGAGGAACGGCTTGGCCGCCTCGAGGCCCTGCGCGACGATGGCCTCGTCGGGCTTGGTCGCGCCGCCCTCGATGAGGTTCCAGGCGTGCTCGGTGGCCTCGGCCTCGACCATCATGATCGCGACGTCCTCGTTGCCCGCCTCGTCGGTGACGACGCGGCCGGCGACGGTGAGGTCGAAGACGGCGTCGGCGAGCTGCGACGCCTTCGGGAACGCGACCCACTGGTCGGTGCCGTTCGCGCCGGGGATGAGCGCGAGGCGCACACCGGCGATCGGGCCGGAGAACGGCAGACCGGAGATCTGCGTCGACGCGGACGCGGCGTTGATGGCCAGCGCGTCGTAGAACTCGTCCGGCGCGATGCTCAGGACGGTGATGACGATCTGGACCTCGTTGCGGAGGCCGTCGACGAACGACGGGCGCAGCGGCCGGTCGATGAGGCGGCAGACCAGGATCGCCTCGGTCGAGGGGCGGCCCTCACGACGGAAGAACGAGCCGGGGATCTTGCCGGCGGCGTACGAGCGCTCCTCGACGTCGACCGTCAGGGGGAAGAAGTCGAAGCCCTCGCGCGGGTGCTTCCCGGCGCTGGTGGCCGACAGCAGCATGGTCTCTTCGTCCAGGTACGCGGCGACGGCACCCTGTGCCTGCTGCGCGAGACGACCGGTCTCGAACCGGACCGTCCTGGTGCCGAAGCGACCGTTGTCGATGGTCGCTTCAGCGAACTTGATCTCGGGACCCTCCAAGAGGATGCCTCCTTGCGTGTGTGAGCAGCAGACCCGGCCTCGGGCACACGCGTGCACGTGCGCTCCACGACGCGGAACGCATGTCTGGCCAGCAGTGGGAGCACTCGGGATGCGGTTCGGCCCGGATGCCACCACCGATGACCAGCTTCGTGCCGGTCTGCGTGCGGTGTTGTGTGTCGTCGCGGGGAACGGTCCCCAGACCAGCCGACCTTAGCATTCCGAGGTGGACCGACGGCGGTGCCCGTGGCGAACGGGCGTGTCCTCGGTAGCCTGCTCCCATGCGCGGGGAAGCAGCACGACGGACGGCCGGACCACGGGTCGCAGCAGCACCACGGCGGGCACCTCGGCTGGGTCGTGCCCGGAGTACCCTCCTCACCGTCGGGGTGCTGGTCGGCGCCCTCGTGGTCCCCGCGGTGACGGCGGCCCCGTCCTCGGCGACCGACTACCCGACGTGGCAGGACGTCCAGCGGGCGGAGGGCGACGAACAGGCGAAGCAGGCCGAGGTGGCGGAGGTCCGGGCCGCGCTCCGGTCGGTGCAGGCCGAGGCCGCGGAGAAGTCGCAGGTCGCCCTCGACACCGCCGCCGCGGCAGCCGCCGCCGAGGCGGACCTGGCCGAGGCCACCCGTACCGCCACGAGCCTCCAGGCCCACGCCGACGAGGCGTCCGCGACGGCCGAGCGCGCGCGGACCCGGGCCGGGCGCCTCGCGGCCGACCTGTACCGGGACGGCTCGACCGACCAGATGACCACCCGGATCGCGACGGCGGACGACCCCGACCAGCTGCTCTACCAGCTCGGCGCGCTCGACCAGCTGTCGACGACGTGGGACGGCGTCATGGACGAGGCCGCGGTCGCCGCCAGGACGGCGGCGTCGCTGCACGACCAGGCGGAGCGGGCCGAGGACGAGCGGGCGTCGCTGGCGGACCAGGCCGAGGCGACCGCCACCGCCGCCCGCGCGGCACAGCGACGGGCGGACGCGGCGGTCGCGGAGACCGAGTCGCACAGCGACGAGCTGTACGCGCAGCTCGCCGCGCTCCGGGACTCCACCGCCGAGACGCAGCGTCGCTACGAGGTGGGCCAGGCCGTCGCGGCGCAGGCGGCGGCGCAGGCGGCCGCCGCACGGGCCGCGGCCGAGACCGCGCGTGCCGCCGGCGGCGCTGCCAGCTCGGCGGACAACGCCTACCCGAGCACCGAGGGCGTCACCGTCGACCCGGCGGCCGCGCAGGCCTACGCGCGCAGCGCCATGGGTGCCCACGGCTGGGGCGACGACCAGTTCGGCTGCCTCGTCTCGCTCTGGACGCAGGAGTCCGGGTGGCGGGCGAACGCGCTCAACGCGTCGAGTGGCGCGTACGGCATCCCGCAGGCCCTGCCGGCGTCGAAGCTCGCCGCCGCGGGCGCGGACTGGCGGACGAACGCCGAGACGCAGATCGACTGGGGTCTGGCGTACATCGCGGACCGCTACGGATCGCCGTGCGGCGCGTGGGACCACGAGATGAGCGTCGACCCGCACTGGTACTGACCCGGCGGGCGCGACACCGGTGTCACCGGTGCTGCAGCCCGCCGAGCAACGACGCGAAGTCGGTGACCGCCGGGAGCGCGTCCGCCTGCTGCGGCTGCCGCCGGGAGGCCCGGACCGCCCAAGCAAGGTCGGCTCCACCCCGGCGGATGCGCGCGTCGAGCACGCCCGCGTCGTCGCTCCCCCAGTCGTCCGTGGCGGCGAAGACCGCGGTGGGGACGACGGCGGCCCGGAGGTAGGCGAACACCGGTCGGATGCCGTGCTCGAGGGCGAGCGAGTGCCGTGCGGTCCCGCCCGTCGCGCCGAGCAGCACCGGCATGTCGGTGAGGGCGTCCTTGTCCAGCACGTCGAGGAAGGACTTCGCCAGGCCGCTCATGCCCGCCGTGAAGACCGGCGTGACGAACACGACCGCGTCCGCCTCGACGACCGTGGCCGTCGCCGCCGCGAGTGCCGGAGCGGAGAAGCGGGTCAGCATCGCGTCGGTGATCTCGTGGGCGAGCGGGCGGAGGTCGACGTTCCGGACCTCGACGGGGCCCGCTGACTCCCCCGCGAGCGCGGCACCGGCTGCGGCTGCGAGTCGGTCGGCGAGGAGGCGGGTCGAGCTGGGCTCGGAGAGCCCGGCGGAGACGACGGCGATGGTGGTCATGGAGGCTCCCGACTTTCAATGCGTTTGCATGAACAGTACACGGAACCGCGGCGGACGGGGAGGCATTCCCGTCCGCGTCGGACGCCGACGCACCCGCCGGGGAACGACAGGAGCCCCGGCCCTCACGAGGAGGGACGGGGCTCCGGACCAGCAGGGCTGCGACGAGGCAGCACCCTGACGATGACTAGCGGCGCAGGCCGAGGCGCTCGATGAGCGCACGGTAGCGGGCGATGTCGACGTCGGAGAGGTAGCCGAGGAGACGGCGACGCTGACCGACCATGAGCAGCAGACCACGACGCGAGTGGTGGTCGTGCTTGTGCTCCTTGAGGTGCTCGTTCAGGTCGTTGATACGACGCGTCAGAACGGCGACCTGGACCTCGGGGGATCCGGTGTCGCCCGGGTGGGTCGCGTACTCTTCGATGATCTCCTGCTTGATCTTCGCGTCAAGTGCCATGGAGGATCCCCTTTCCTGCTCTGCGTGAGAGCGTGTCCGTTGCGCGGTGCCCACACCTGCTGTGTGAGCGCTCTTGATCCGCGGCCGTTCGACGGCAACCGAACGAGCATACCAGAGCGCGTCCCGCTCGACGAGCGGCGGTCAGACGGTCCGGGCCCGCAGGGGACGCCGCCGCCGGCGCTCCGGCAGCAGGCTCCGGACGAAGCCGACGAGCGTCGCACCGAGCAGACCACCCATGCCGTTCGACAGCACGTCGCGGGGGTCGGCGACCCGGTAGGGCAGGTACACGGCCTGCGCGAACTCGATGCCGACCGAGAGCGCGACGGCCACCACGGCACCGAGGACCCACCAGCGCCGGGGCAACCACAGCGCCGCGATCAGCCCGACCGGCACGAACATGGCGACGTTCGCCAGGAACTCGGTCCGGTCGTAGGTGAACCACGCCCCGTGCGGCAGCTGCTGGACCCAGGCGACGGCGCGGAGCACGAGGGAGTTCTCGGCCTCGGTGAAGACGTGCGGGGTGAGCGTCATGCGCCAGATCACCCAGGCGTAGCCCACCGTCAGCGCGAGGAGGAGCAGTTTCCGGAGCATCGGGCCAGTCTGGGGCACCCCTGCTGGCCGGGCCCTGGGCGGCACCCTGGCATCCGGTGCCGATCGGGTGGGAACATGGCGGGCGAGAGCGACGCCGACCGGGGGCGGCGCCCGAGCGGGAGGACGGCCCATGCCGGGAGCGCAGCGCGCCTCGACCCGCCGACAGTGGGTGTGGATCGGGGTCGTCGCCGCGCTCGTCACGGCCGTCGTCGTCGCGGTCACGGTGGTCCTCCCGGGCACCGGCGACCGCCAGGTCGTGCATCGCAAGAGCGTCGCCGAGGCGTGGTCGGGTGGCCTCGCCCGTCAGCCGGCGAGCGCGAACCAGCCACGCTGGCACGTGACCGCGGCGCGGGACGCGGGCCGGGTGACCACGGCCGAACGCCTCGCCGTGATCGCCGACCAGCCCCTCGCGACGTGGCTCACCGACCCGTCCGTCCCGGAGACCGTCGACACCGTCCGGAGCGTCCTCGCCGCGGCCCGGTCGCAGCAGGCGACCCCGGTGTTCGTCCTCTACGCGATCCCGGACCGTGACTGCGGCCACTGGTCGCGCGGCGGCACCGCCGAGGACGACTACCTGCCGTGGGTCCGCGCGGTCGTGCGTGCGCTCGCGGGCTCGCACGCGGTGGTCCTGGTCGAGCCGGACTCGATCGCGCAGATCGCCGTGTGCGAGCGGCTGCGGGACACCCGGCTGCCGCTCCTCCGGAAGGCGGTCGGGGCCCTGACCGGGCACGGCCTGACGGTGTACCTGGACGGCGGGAACGAGAACCGGGTCCCGGTGGACACGATGGCCGGGTGGCTCCGCCGGGCGGGCGTCGACCGCGTGCAGGGCTTCGCCACGAACGTGTCGAACTTCTACCGCGTGGACCAGGAGCGCGCCTACGCCGACGAGCTCGCCGACGCGATCGGGGGCGACCCGCACTTCGTCATCGACGTCTCACGGAACGGGCAGGGGTGGCGGGGTGACTGGTGCAACCCCGACGGCGCCGGCCTCGGCCAGACCCCGCACGTCACGCGCGGCACCACCCGGCTCGACGCGCTGCTGTGGGTGAAGACCCCCGGGCTGAGCGACGGCGCGTGCAACGGCGGACCGGCCGCCGGCGAGTGGTGGGAGTCGTACGCACTCGCCCTGGTCGCGAACCGCAAGCGCGACTGACGGCGGAACCGACAGCCGGGAGGCCGGTCGCCGAACCGGCTGTCGGCCCCCGGTGGTTGCATGTCGCCATGACCAGCCGCTCGCCGCGCTCCGTCGTCCCGCCGTACCTCCTCCGCGCCGTCGCCGACGCACCGGAGGACCGGTTCCCGCGCGCTGCCGCCGCAGCCCGGACCGCCCTCGCCTCGATGGACCGCGTCCAGGAGCCGAAGCACGTGACCGGCCTCCGCGCGGCCAGGACCGCCGGGGCGCCGGACGTCGCTCCGCGGCGCACGATCGCGGACGCCGCCGGCACGACGACGCTGCCGGGCAGGGTGGTGCGGCGGGAGGGTGACGGCGACACCGGGGACCCCGCGGTCGACGAGGCGTACGCGGGCCTCGGCGCGACGCACGCGTTCTGGCTCGAGGTGTTCGGACGGGCGTCGATCGACGGCGCCGGACTCCCCCTCGACGCCACCGTGCACTACGGGCGGGAGTACGACAACGCCTACTGGGACGGGCAGCGGATGGTGTTCGGCGACGGAGACGGCGAGGTCTTCCGGCGGTTCACCGTCGCGGTCGACGTCATCGGGCACGAGCTGGCCCACGGCGTCACGCAGTACACCGCGGACCTCGTCTACCAGGGGCAGTCCGGAGCGCTCAACGAGTCGATGAGCGACGTCTTCGGCGTGCTCGTCGCCCAGTACGCCGCCCGGCAGACCGCGGAACAGGCGTCCTGGCTGGTCGGCGAAGGGCTGTTCACGGACGCCGTGCACGGGGTCGCCCTCCGCTCGATGCGTGCGCCGGGCACGGCCTACGACGACCCGGTGCTCGGGGCGGACCCACAGCCCGCGACCATGGCCGACTACGTGGAGTCTGCCGAGGACCAGGGCGGCGTGCACCTGAACTCCGGCATCCCGAACCACGCGTTCTTCCTCGCCGCGACCACGATCGGCGGACCGGCCTGGGTCGGCGCGGGACAGGTGTGGTGGGACGCCCTCACCTCGGCCGAGGTGTCGGCGTCCATCGACTTCGCCGACTTCGCGGCCGTCACGGTCCGAGCAGCGGCGGCGCGGTTCGGAGCGGTCTCGCGCGAGCACACCGCCGTCGCCGGTGCCTGGCAGCGCGTCGGGGTGACGGTCTGAGCCGCAGCAGCGCTGCTCAACCGGGCACTCCGGCGCGGGTGCGGAGGGCGTAGGTTCCGGGGCATGCAGATCGTCGTGCGCCGCAGTGGTGGGTTCGCCGGCCTCCCGCGGGCATGGCGGGTCGACACCGATGCCCGTCCGGACGCCGACCGGTGGACGGAACTCGTCGGGGCACTCCCCGGCGACGGGTCCGTGGCACCCGGGGCGGCTCCGGACGGTGCGGGTGGGGAGGGTGCCGATCGTGACGAGAGCGCCGTCCGCGACGACTACGTGTGGACGGTGACCGTCGCCCGGACCACGGTGACGATCCCGGGTCGTCGCCTGGACGGCCCGTGGGCGGCCCTCGTGGAACAGGTACGCGACCAGGGCGAGCCGGCCTGACGGGGTCGCTCCCGAGCCTCCCGGCAGGTCGGACGGACCGCAGGAGGCACCGGCCCGACCGGCCGGACCGTCAGGCGACCTCGATGACCGTGAGCCGGCGGGTGGGACGGGTCATCGCGACGTAGACGGCCGCCGCGGCCCGAGCGGCGTCGGAGCCGACCCGGTCCGGGTCGACGAGCAGCACGCCGTCGAACTCCAGGCCCTTCGCGTCCGCGCCGGTGAGCACCGTGACCGACCCCGCCCGGGGTGAGCCGAGCCCGCGGACGTCGGCCTCGGTCCGGGCCAGGCGCTCGCGGACGGCGGCCACGTCGGCCTCCGGCACGATGACACCGATCGTCCCGGAGCCGATCAGGTCGCGCTCGCCGTCGACCCGGTCCGCGACCGTGTCGAGCAGGTCCGCCCGGTCGACGCGCAAGCGCTCGACGGGGTCGCCGTCACGGACCGCCTCGTTCGCGGTCACCGTGAGACCGGCCGCCGCGGCGAAGGCCCCGGCCGCCTGGACGATCGAGCGCGGGGTGCGGTAGTTGACGGTGAGCTCCTCGAGGCGGGAGTCCAGCGGCACCTGCGGGGCACGACCACGACGACGACGGGCGAGCGCACCGCGGACGTCGTCCCACGTGCGCGCGGCACCCGGCGACGAGCCCTGCGCCATGTCACCGACGATCGTGAAGGACCGCAGCGGGTTGCGGCGCGCCAGGACCCGCCACTGCATCGGTGAGAGCTCCTGCGCCTCGTCGACCACGATGTGCCCGTAGGTCCACTCGCGGTCCTCGGCGGCACGCTCGGCGGTGGAGCGCGGGTCCCCGCCCTCCGCGAAGGCACCGGCGACCTGCTCGGCGCTGACGATGCCCTCGACGCCCATGTTCTCGATGGCCTGCCGGGCGTTCTCGATGTCCCGGTTCCGGGTGGCCTTCGCCTGCCGCTTCGCCGCACCACCGGTCGGGTCGAACACCCCGAGCAGCTCGGCCGCCTCGTCCAGGAGCGGCACGTCCTCGACCGTGAAGCCGGCCCCGCGCTCGCGCCGCAACAGTGCACGGCGCTCGGGCGACCAGTTCGGTGTGAGGGACGCGAGCCAGTTCGGCCGGGCGTACAGGTCCTCGAGGAGCTTCTCGGCCGGCAGCGGCAGCCACGCCGTGTTGAGCAGGACCCGGGCGTCGTACGAGCTGCGGATGTCCTCGCGCAGCACCTTCTCGTCGGCCTCGTCCACCGTCGTCCCGCGGTGCCGCAGCTGGTCGGCGAGCAGTCGCGTCATGGCGTCGAGCGCGTTCTTGTTGAACGTGACGCGGGCGACGTTGTGCGGCTTGCCGCGGTCCTGGGCACGGCGCATGGCGTCGGCGACCAGCTGCGGCGGGACGACGAGCCGTTCGCCCTCGACGTCGAGCGTGACGGACTCGGTCGGGACGACCTGCCGCGACCGGACCGCGCGGCGGAGCAGGTCGGCCATCTCGCCGGACCCCTTCACGGCGGCGACGTCCCGACGGTCGTGCACGGTGGTGTGGAGCCCCGGGTGGAGCGACCCGAGGGACGCCATCACGACACCGGTCTCACCGAGGGACGGCAGCACCTGCTCGATGTACGTCAGGAACGCCGGGGACGGCCCGACGACGAGCACGCCGGAGCCGCGAAGACGCTCCCGGTAGGAGTAGAGCAGGTACGCCGCGCGGTGCAGTGCGACGGCCGTCTTGCCGGTGCCCGGCCCGCCCTGCACGATGAGGACGCCCTCGAGCGGGGAGCGGATGATCCGGTCCTGCTCGCCCTGGATCGTCGCGACGATGTCGGTCATCCGCCCGGTGCGCTCGGCGGTGACGGCCGCGAGCAGGGCTCCCTCGCCCTGCAGGTGCGTGCGCTCGTCGTCGTAGAGCGTGGCGTCGAACACCTCGTCCTCGACGCCGACGACCGTGCGGCCCTCGAGCGTCAGGTGACGTCGGGCCCGCATGCCCATGGGATGCGCCGCGGTGGCCTGGTAGAACGCGCTCGCACCCGGTACGCGCCAGTCGAGCAGCAGCGGCCGGTGGTCGGCGTCCCGCAGCCCGACGCGCCCGATGTACCGGAAGGCGTCCTCGTCGGCGGGCGGGTCCTGGACCTCGAGCCGCCCGAACACCAGGCGGTCGCCCACGCGCCGCAGGGTGGCGACGGTGTCCTCGTAGAGCCGGGCGAAGGCGTCGCGCTCGGTCCGGCTCTGGTGGTTGCCACCGACTGCCTGCCGGCGGGTCTCGACGAGCCGCTGCTCGGCCTCGGTGGTCAGTTCGTCGAGTCGGTGGAACAGACCGTCGACGTAGCCGCGTTCACGGTCGATCTCGGTCGGTTCGGAAACACGCGGTTCGGACACTCGCAACCCTTCGGGACAGGGGTACCGATGATATCCCCCTGCCCCGGTCGGGTCCGAACGCGAGCGCTCGCCTACATCTCCTCGTGCGTGTCCGGGTCGCCGTCCCAGAGCCGCCCGCGCTCGAGGGCGGAGATGGCCTGGACCTCGTCGTCGGTCAGCGAGAAGCCGAACACGTCGAGGTTCTCGCGCTGGCGGTCCGGGTCGCCCGACTTCGGGACCGGCACGGCGCCGAGCTGGACGTGCCAGCGCAGCACGACCTGGCCGGCCGAGACACCGTGCGCTGCGGCCGCGGCGGTCACGGGTCCCTCGGTGAGGAGCTCGGACTGCTTCGCCAGCGGGCTCCAGCTCTCGGTGACGATGCCGAGACGCTGGTGCACGGCGCGGAGGTCGGCCTGCGGGAAGTACGGGTGCAGCTCGACCTGGTTCACCGCCGGGGCGACCCCGGTGGCGTCGAGGATGCGGTCGAGGTGCTCGGGGGTGAAGTTCGAGACACCGATCGAGCGGACCTTGCCGCTGTCCCGGAGGTCGACGAACGCCTTCCAGGTCTCGACGAACTTCCCGACGGACGGGTTCGGCCAGTGGATGAGGTACAGGTCGAGGTGGTCGAGCCCCAGGTTCGCCAGGGTCTCGTCCACCGAGCGGTGTGCCTCGTCGTAGCCGTGGTGGCGTCCCGGCAGCTTCGACGTCACGACGAACTCGTCGCGCGGCACGTCGGACTCGCGGACCGCACGGCCCACCGCGTCCTCGTTGCCGTAGTTCAGCGCGGTGTCGAGCAGGCGGTACCCGCTCGTGATCGCAGCACCGACCGCCGCGACCCCCTCGTCCCCGTCGAGCGAGTACGTGCCGAGGCCGAGCGCCGGGATGCGGTGTCCGTCGTTCAGTTCGAGGGTCGGGACCTCCGGGACGCCCGCCATCAGCGGACGCCGAGCAGGTCGATGACGAAGATGAGCGTCTTGCCGGAGAGGAAGTGTCCGCCGCCGGCGGGGCCGTAGGCGAGCTCCGGCGGGACGACGAGCTTGCGGCGACCGCCGACCTTCATGCCGGGGATGCCCTCCTGCCAGCCGCGGACGAGCGCCGCGAGCGGGAAGTCGATCGGCTCGCCACGGCCCCAGGAGCTGTCGAACTCCTCGCCGGACTCGTACTCGACGCCGGCGTAGTGGACCTTGACGGTCGAGCTCGCCTCGGCGACGTCGCCGTCGCCCACGACGATGTCGGTGACCACGAGGTCGGTGGGGGCGGGGCCCTCGGGGGCGTCGAACTCGGGCTTGCTGTTCAGGTCAGTCATGCCCGACAGTCAACCAGAGGACGTGCACGTGCCCCGCAGGAGCCCTCCAGGCCACAGAATGGTTCCACTGTGACACCAGACGCCCCCGCGAAGCCCCGCCGCTCCCTGCTCGCCGACCTCACCCCGCTCCGCCGCTCCCCCGCGTTCGCGCGGCTCTGGATCGGCAGCTCGATCGCGGGCATCGGCACCATGATGACGAGCGTCACGGTCGGGCTCGAGGTGTACGAGATCACGCGCTCGACGTTCATGGTGTCGCTCGTCGGCGTCATCTCGCTCGTGCCGATGATCCTCGCCGGGCTGTACGGCGGCATGCTCGCGGACGCCTTCGACCGCCGCACGGTGGCCCTGGTCTCCGCCGTCATGGCCTGGGTGTCGACCGCGATGATCGCCGCGCACGCCTGGCTCGGGCTCGACAGCGTCGTGCTGCTCTACGTGCTCGTGACCGTCAACGCCGTCGCGGGCACCGTGATCGGCGCGTCCCGGGCGGCGATCGTCCCGCGGCTGGTGGGCAACGACCTGCTCCCCGCGGCGAGCGCCCTGAACAGCATCAGCGCCGGGTTCTCCGTGACGGTCGGGCCGGCGGTCGGCGGTGTGCTCGTCGCCGCGTTCGGCTTCGCCCCGACCTACACGGTGGACGTCGTGCTCTTCAGCGCCGCGTTCCTCGGCGTGGTGACGCTGCCACGGATGGCTCCCGAGCACGACGCCCTCCGTCCGGGCCTGTCGTCGCTCGTCGAGGGTGCGCGGTTCCTCCGCCGCTCCCGGAACATCACGATGACCTTCGTGCTCGACATCATCGCCATGACGTTCGGGCAGCCCCGGGTGCTGTTCCCCGCGATCGGTGCCCTGGTCGTCGGCGGTGGGTCGATCACGGTCGGCACCCTCTCGGCCGCCTACGCGGTCGGTGCGCTGCTGTCCGGTGTCTTCTCCGGCCCGCTCGGGCACGTCCGCCGACAGGGCGAGGCGGTCGGCTGGGCGATCACCGTCTACGGCGGCGCGATCGCCGCGTTCGGCGTCGTCGTCGCGGCCGCGCACCTCCTCGGCGGACGGGCGTCGGAGACGTTCTCGACGGGGATCCTGCCGGCACTGGCGCTCTGCGCGCTGGCCCTCGCGGTGGCCGGCGGCGCGGACAACGTGAGCAGCGTGTTCCGCGGGACGATCCTCCAGGCCGCCGCGCCGGACGGCATGCGCGGCCGACTGCAGGGCATCTTCATCGTCGTGGTCACCGGTGGGCCGCGCGTGGGCGACCTGTACGCCGGTCTGGTCGTCGCAGCGGGCTTCGCCTGGCCGCCGCTCATCGGCGGCGTCCTCATCATCGCGCTCGTCGCGCTGCTGCTCCGGCTCGTCCCGTCGTTCCGCCGGTACGACGCGCTGCACCCGAACGCGAACTGACGCGCCGCGCCGCGTCTCCGTCGTGCGCACGGACGCGCCGCGTCGCGTCCGCCCCGCGCACGGTGCGGACGGGAGGCTGCGCGCCGGACCCGGCACGTGCCTCCCGTCCGGCAGCGGTCAGGACCGGCGACGGGCCTCGGCGTCCCGGGCGGCCTCGTCGAGCATCTCCTCGGTCACGACCGGGATGGCACCGGTCGCCAGCTCGATGCCGGACAACCGGGCGGGGCTGAGCACCCGGTGCACCTGGTCCGCGTCCATGAGACCCGCGGCGATCACCAGGGTCGAGATCGGGGTCGACGTCGTCAGGGCGGTGTGCGCGATGGACGCCGCCGCTGCGTAGCCGATGTACGGCGTCAGCGCGGTGACGACGCCGACGTTCGTGTCCACCTGGGCGGCGAGCCGTACCTCGTTCGCCCGGATGCCGGTCACGCAGTGCTCGCGGAGCGTCGCGCACCCGCGGGTCATCCACTGCAGGGACTGCAGGATCGAGTGCGCGATGATCGGCTCGAACGCGTTGAGCTGGAGCTGACCACCCTCGGCCGCCATCGTCACCGTGGTGTCCGCGCCGGCGACCGCGAAGGCGATCTGGTTGACGACCTCCGGGATGACCGGGTTCACCTTGCCGGGCATGATCGACGAACCGGCCTGCCGCGGCGGCAGCGTGATCTCCCCGAGGCCCGCCTGCGGGCCGGACGCCAGGAGCCGCAGGTCGTTGCAGATCTTCGACAGCTTCATCGCGCTGCGCTTGACCGTGCCGGACAGGGTCATGAACGCGCCGGCGTCACTCGTCGCCTCGATGAGGTCCGGGGCCGTGACGACGTCGATGCCGCTCGCCTCCTGCAGCTGCCGCCGCACCTCGTCGCGGTACAGCGGGTCGGCGGTGATGCCCGTCCCGATCGCGGTCGCGCCGAGGTTCATCTCGCCGAGGAGCGGCACCACCCGGCGGAGCTGGACGACGTCCTCGGCGATGGTGTGGGCGAAGCCGGTGAACTCCTGGCCGAGCGTCATCGGGACCGCGTCCTGCAGCTGCGTGCGGCCGACCTTGAGGACGTCGGCGAACGCCTCCCCGCGCTCCGCGAACGCTGCCGACAGCTGCTCGAGCTGGTCGGCGAGCCGGCGCACACCGGTGATCATCGCGATCTTGATGCTCGTCGGGTACGTGTCGTTCGTCGACTGGCTGCGGTTCACGTGGTCGATCGGGTGCAGGTACGCGTAGTCGCCGCGCTCCCGGCCGAGCAGTTCGAGGGCCCGGTTCGCCAGGACCTCGTTCGTGTTCATGTTCGTGCTCGTCCCGGCGCCGCCCTGGACCACGTCGACGACGAACTGGTCCCGCAGTGCCCCGTCGCGGACCTCCTGCGCGGCACGGTCGATCGCGTCGGCCCGCTCGGCGTCGAGGACACCGATCGCCTTGTTCGCCCGGGCCGCCGCCTGCTTCACGGTCACGAGGGCCGCGACGAGGTCCGGGTAGACCGCGATCGGCACCGAGGCGATCGGGAAGTTCTCCATCGCCCGGAGGGTGTTGATCCCCCAGTAGGAGTCGACCGGCACCTCCCTCGAGCCCAGGGAATCGGTCTCGGTGCGGGTGGCAGCGCTCGTCACGTCGTGGTCCTCTCCGTCGCGGTCACCTCCCGAGGCTAGCCCGCGACCGTCCAGCCGGTGCGGCCGGCCAGGAGGTCAGTGGAAGGCAGGGACGATGAGGTAGACGCCGTACAGCACCGCGGCACCGCAGGCGGCGAAGCAGGCCACGGCGAGCGCCCGGAACGCACGGATCGCGGTGGAGGCCGCGGTCGGGTCCGGGAAGCCGGCGGTGGCCGGGCCGACGGTGCCGTCGTCCTTCACGGTGTACTTGCCCGCGCGGGCGTCGGCGGCGCTCCAGAGGCGGAGGCCCACGGAGTAGACGGTGACGACGAAGCACGCCGACACGACGGCCACGAGTGCGACGAGCAGGAACGCCGCCCAGTCGATACCCATCAGCAGGTCCCTCCGCAGCGTCCGTCCATGGCGATACCCATCAGCGACGGCCTCCCTTGCGTCCGGCCATGCGGCGGAGGGTCCGCTCGCGGCTCAGTTCGGCGCGACGCGCGGCGACGGCCTCGGCACGCTTGGCGCGCTGCAGGTCGCGCCGCTCCTTGCGGGTCAGCACGGCGTTCGCGGCGACGTCGACCTCGATGGCCGCGGCGTGCTCGTGCGGCTTGCGCAGCGACCACAGGTACAGGCCGAGGATCACGGCACCACCGATGACCGCGTCGAGCACGAGACCGATGACGCCGAAGTGGGCGATGCCCGAGGCGATCGCCCCGACCGCCGCGGCGGCGGGCAGCGTGATGAACCACGCGATGACGATCTTGCCGGCCGTCGACCACTGGATCTTCGAACCGCGGCGGCCGAGGCCCGCGCCGATGATCGAGCCCGACGACACCTGCGTCGTCGACAGTGCGAAGCCGAGGTGGCTCGACGCGAGGATCGTGGCGGCGGTGGACGCCTCGGCTGCGAAGCCCTGCGTCGCGCGGATCTCGGTGATGCCCGAGCCGAGCGTCCGGATGATGCGCCACCCGCCCGTGTAGGTGCCGAGGGCGATCGCCAGGGCACAGGCCACGACGACCCAGAACTGCACGCCCTGGTCACTCGACTGCGCGCCCGAGGCGATGAGCGTCAGCGTGATGACACCCATCGTCTTCTGCGCGTCGTTCGTGCCGTGGGCGAGCGACACCATCGAGCTCGTGAACACCTGTCCGATGCGGAAGCCCCCGCGCTCGTTCGGGAACACCGGACGACGGGTCACGCGGTAGGCGATGCGCGTGGCGAGGAGCGACACGAGCGCGGCGATCACCGGCGACAGGAAGGCCGGGATGATCACGACCGTCAGCAGTGCCGCGTAGTTCACCGAGTCGAAGCCGGCGCCGACGATCGCGGCGCCGATGAGCCCGCCGAAGAGCGCGTGCGAGGACGACGAGGGCAAGCCGCGCAACCACGTGATCATGTTCCACACGACCGCGCCGATCAGGCCCGCGAAGATCATCTCGGGGCTGATGGCGACGCCACCGGGGCCCTCGTTGATGAGCCCGTGCGAGATCGACGTCGCAACGGCGGTGCTGAGGAACGCACCGACGAGGTTGAGCACCGCGGCGACCGTCACGGCCACCTTCGGCTTCATGGCACCGGTGGCGATCGGTGTCGCCATCGCGTTGGCGGTGTCATGGAATCCGTTTGTGAAGTCGAAGAAGAGGGCCAACGCGATGACCAGGACGACTATGAGTGTGATGTCCACCGCGGGCAAGTGTCGCAGCCCGGCGGCTCCGGAGCAAACCCTGTCGTCCACCGGCCGTTCACCGGGGCTGCGGAACCGTTCAGCCTGCGAACCATCCGGATGGGAGGATGGGCCTCATGGGCACCGCGGAACTCCTCATCCTGTTGATCGGTTCGCTCGCGGTGACCGGCTTCGCCCGCGCCAAGGGGCTGCCCGCCCCGCTGCTCGTCACGGCCGTCGCACTCGCCGTCTCGTTCCTGCCCGGCCTGCCGGAGATCGAGATCGACTCCGAGGTGATCCTCACGGTGATCCTGCCGCCGCTGCTGTACTCGGCGGCACTCGACGTGTCGTGGCAGAGCTTCCGGCAGTCGATCAAGCAGATCCGGCGACTCGGTATCGTCCTCGTCATCGTCACGGCGCTCGCGGTGGGACTCGCCGCGTACCTGATCATCCCCGACATGGACTGGCCGGCGGCGATCCTGCTCGGCGCCGTGGTCGCTCCGCCGGACGCCGTGTCCGCCGCCGCGATCGGCCGGAAGCTCGGACTCCCCCGCCGTGTGATGACGGTGCTGTCCGGCGAGAGCCTCATCAACGACGCGGCGTCGCTGACCTTGGTCCGGGTGTTCACGCTCATCGCCGCGGGCACGTCGCTCACCATCTGGCAGGACCTCGGCATCTTCGGCCTGGCGATCGGCGTCGGCTTCGCGGTCGGCATCGTCCTCGGCGTCGCGGTGCACTGGATCCGGATGCGCATCAACGACCCCGTGGTCGAGACGATCATGAGCATCCTGTTGCCCTTCGTCGCGTACGTCCTCGCCGAGCACCTGTCCGGCTCCGGCGTCATCGCGGTCGTCACCGCCGGCCTGTACATCGGGTACAACTCGCCGAAGGAGGGGTACGCGACGCGACTGCAGGAGCGCCCGCTCTGGACGAGCATCGACGTCATCCTCGAGGGGTTCGTGTTCGCCCTGATCGGGCTGCAGCTGAAGACGGTCGTGCAGGACCTGCTCGAGAGCAACCGCAGCCTGGCCCAGACCCTCACCGCGGCGGCCGTCGTGCTCGTCGTCGTGGTCCTCGTCCGTCCGCTCTTCGTCTTCGAGTCCTACGCGCGCAACCGGATCAACGGCAGGTGGCTGAGACCGCTGCGCGTCCGGTTGTCCCGCGGTCACCGTTCCCTGCGGTGGTTGCGCGGCACGGCGGAGCCGAAGTTGAACTGGCGGGAGCTCACGGTCATCTCGTGGACCGGCATGCGGGGCGTCGTCACGCTCGCAGCAGCCGTCGCCGTCGTCTCCGACCCCGTCCAGGTCAAGGCGCAGGACACCATCTTCATCATCGCGTTCGTCGTGACGGTGGGCACACTCCTGCTGCAGGGGCTGACGTTGCCGTTCGTGATCCGCGCGTTGCAGGTGCAGGACCCCGGGGAGAGCGAGGAGGACGTCCGCAGCGAGATGCGCCTCAACCAGCGCACGACCGAAGCGGCGATCGCCCTGCTCGAGCGCCGACGTCCGGCCTGGGCGGAGCAGTACGGACACCAGGCCGTCGACAGCGTCGTGAACCGCCTGAAGGCCCGGCTCGAGCGGCAGGCCGAGACCCTCCGCCGCGATGCCGAGGAAGAAGAGGACGAGGAGCGCAACGCCCCGATGCGCCTCCGTGGCGCACAGATCCAGGACATCCGACGCGAGCTGCTCGACCGTCGCCGCGAGATCGTCCTCGAGGAGCGCGAGAAGGGCAACCTCGACGAGGAGGTCATGCGCCGCGTGCTCGTGACGCTCGATGCCGAGGAGCTCGCGATGGACTCCGCGCAGGCCTCCCGCAGCCGCTCCTGATCCCGTCGCCCACCCCGGAGGCACCCCTGCTGCCGCAGCGTATCGTGGAGCGCCAGACGACAGGACAGGAGCGCAGCGCCGAGTGAGCACGCCGCGGAACGACCGACCGAGGAAGAACGACCTGCCGGAACGGGCAGGTGGTGCGCGGACGGCCGCCGGTCCACCCGCCGCTGCCCGCTCCAGCGCGCCGCCGAAGCAGCAGATCGGGCGCTACCGGCGCTGGTACTCGACCCTGCACCCGTCCCTCCAGCTCATCGGGCTGCAGCTCTGGATGCCGCTGTTCTTCATCGTCGGCTTCTGCCTCTGCTACGTCTTCGCCTTCCACGCGCCGCATCCGCACGACGTCCCAGTGGCGCTCGTCGGCAGTGACCCGTCGTTCGTCGCGGCCGTGCAGAAGGCCCTGCCGGGTGAGTTCGTCTTCCACACCTACGACTCGCTCGCGGCCGCGAAGCGGGACGTCCTCGCCGGGTCGATGGCGGTCGCGTACGACCCGTCGGCCAACACCTTCTTCAAGGCCAGCGCGCACCAGTTCCAGGTCGCGAACCTCGTCCCGGCGACGCTGACGGCCGTGTTGACCGGCATCGGGGTCGCGACGCCGCAGGTCACCGAGCTCGCCGCGCTGCCGGCGCGGGACGAGTACGGCACCGTCCCGATGTACGTCATGCTCGCGTGGTGCATCGGCGGCTACATGGTCGCGATGTTCATCGGCATCATGGGCGGGCCCCTGCGGCACCGCACCCGCATGACCGTGATCGTCGTCGGCGGTCTCGTCATCTCCGTCATCACGAACACCCTCGCGGGTCCGGTCGTCGGTGCGATCTCCGGGCACTTCGTGCCGCTCGTGCTCATCGCCTGGGGGTGGATCGTGGCCATCGGACTCGCGGTCAACGGGCTGAGCTACTTCGTCGGCCGCTTCATCGCCGCCCCCGCGATGATCTGCTTCGTGTTCCTGTCGATGCCGTCCTCCGGCGGGGCCTACCCGAAGTGGTTCATGCCGGAGCCGTTCGCGTGGCTGAACCACGTCGTGGTCGGCTCGAGCATGGTCGACATGATCAAGCACGAGGTCTACGGCGTCGGCCCCGGTCCGGCCCGCGGGCTGATCACCATGGCCTGCTACGCGGCCGCCGGGCTCGTGCTCATGTACTTCGGCAAGCAGTGGTGGGAGCGCCGTCGCATCCGGGCGATCGTCACCGGCCGCACCACGATGTTCCAGGACGCGAACACCGCGAACCGCGAGTTCCTCGGTCGTGAGCGCGACGCCGAGCTCGAGCGGCACGGCCTGACCTCGACCGCGACCGGCACGCTGCAGGTGGTGCGCGACGACGGGTGGGAGGACGACCGCGCCGGCGGCGACGTGTTCACCGGTGGCCGCGACGGGCTCGAGAACGATCCGCTGGACCGCGGTCGGTAGCGCTCCCGGCGTCGGTATCCTGGGGTGATCATGTCCCGCATCGCCTGGCACCGCCTCCTCGTCACGATCGTCGTCGTCTTCCTCGTGCTCGCGGCGATGTCGTACGTCACGAGCATCGTCCTCGCGCCGAGCGGCGGCCGCAGCGTCGCCGGGCTCTGGGACGGCTGGGCGATGTTCTCGCTCGTGGCCGCGATCGCCTTCGGGGTCGTGGACTTCTTCGTGCGTCCGCTCGGCGGACAGAGCGGGGACGCGGACGTGATGGCCGCGGCCGAGGAGGCCCGGACCGGCAGCACGCGGACACAGCGGTCGCGCTGACCGTCGGTCGACGTCGGGCCCGCAGGCCTCACCGTCCGGCGTCCCCGGCGCTCAGGCCGGTTCCCCGATGCCCGTCCCGGTGAACCCGGCGACCGTCGCGTCGTCCTCGGCGAACACGACCCGCGCCTCGACCCGACCGCCCGCGAGCACACCGGGCAGCCAGTAGCGCGCGTCGTCCCACATCGCCTCGTAGGGGACGGCGTCGACCGGCACCCACCGCGGCTCCAGCTCGTCGCCGCCCGACGGCTCCCCCTGCCAGCGGCGGCAGACGAAGACGTCCGAGACCTGGGACCAGGACGGGCGGAACGGGAACCGGTAGTCCAACGTGCCACGGGCATCCAGGTCGGCAGCGTCGACGCGGAGACCGACCTCCTCGGCGACCTCGCGGACGGCGGTCTCGACCGCCGTCTCGTCGCCCTCGCGCTTGCCGCCCGGACCGACCACGCGGCCCGTGCCGAGCCCGCGTCGCTTCTCGCCGAGCAGGACCTCCGGCCCGTCCGCACCGTCCCGCAGCAGGTACACGACGACCACGGCCGGGTGCTGGGACTTGCTCTCGTCGCGCTCGGTCATGTGGTCCAGTGTGGCCGATCCGATGACGTACGCTCGTTGCATGGCAGGCGTGCTCTGGGGGCGTCATGGCTGAGTCCCGGAGGGCGGGGCGCAGCCTCGAGGTGCTGCGCGCCGAAGCCGCCGAGGAGATCTCGGTCATCGTCGAACACCGCTGCCGGCAGGGCGACGACCCGTGGGACTTCATGCACACGCTGCCGACCGTGGACGAGCAGGTCGTGCTCATCCTCCGCGCCGAGGCCATGGACGTCGACGTCCGGATCGGCCGCCGGAGCTCCCAGTGGTCGGCGCACCCGGCCTCCGGTCACGGCACCGAACACGGCGAGGAGTACCACCGTCTCCGGCGCATCGCGCTCCAGCACCCCGAGCTGACGCAGGCGGTCTGGAAACTCATGGACGCGCTGCCCGGCGGTCGCTGACCTGGGGTTGGATGGGTGGCATGACCGACACCGTCCTCGCCGTCCTGAACCAGCCCTCGCGGTCCGCAGCCCCGCACGACCCGGAGGCGGACGCCTTCACGTGGGAGAAGCCGCTCGAGGAGCACGTCCAGGTGATGGACCTCGGGCTCACCCGCGGGGACGGCGTCTTCGAGACGATCACGGTCATCGACGGCCGACCGCAGGCGCTCGAGGCGCACCTGGCCCGCTTCGTCCGCTCCGCCGCCAAGCTCGACCTGCCGGATCCGGACGTCGACGCGTGGCGGCGGGCGATCGAGGCCGTCTGCGCCCGGCTCGACCCGGTGCGCGAGGCGTACGCGAAGACCGTGCTCACCCGGGGCGTCGAGGGCCTCGGGCGTCCGACCGGGTGGGTGTACGCGGCGCCGTCGGCCGACCAGACGCGTGACCGCACCGAGGGCATCGGCGTCGTCACGCTCGACCGCGGCTACCGGCACGACGTCGAGCGGACCTCCCCGTGGCTGCTGCAGGGCGCGAAGACGCTCTCGTACGCGGTGAACATGGCGGCACTCCGGGAAGCCGTCCGCCGCAGAGCCGACGACGCGCTGTTCGTCTCGACGGACGGGTACGTGCTCGAGGGCACCCGCGCGAACCTCATCATGTCCGTGGGCGGCCGCTTCGTGACGCCCCGCACCGACATCGGCATCCTCGACGGCACCACGCAGGCCGACGTCTTCCGCTTCGCCGAGCAGGAGGGCATCGAGACCGCCTACGAGCTCGTCACGCTCGACGACCTGCGGGCCGCCGACGCGCTGTGGCTGGTCTCCAGCATCCGGCAGGCGGCGCCGATCCACACCGTCAACGGGGTGCGGATCGAGATGGACCTCGGCATGACGGAGCGCATCAACGACTTCCTGCTGGCGCGCGAGGACTGACGCGTCGGACGGGAGGCACGGGGCGGGGGTGCGCCGCGCCTCCCGTCCGACACGGTGTCACCAGCGCGGTGTCGTGACGCCCTGACCGTCGACGTAGGCGAAGACCTGGCGGCCCTCGATCCAGACGCGCTGCGCGCGGCTGGTCGCGTCGAGCGGGTCGCCGTCCCAGAGGACGAGGTCGGCGTCGTACCCCGCGGCGATGCGGCCGACACGGTCGCCGAAACCGAGGATGTCCGCGGGGGCGGAGGTGATCGCCTCGAGCGCGGTCTGCCGGGGCAGCCCGTCGCGGACGGCCATCGTGGCCTGGGTCACGAGCATGTTGATCGGGACGACCGGGGCGTCCGTCGTGATCGCGACCCGGACCCCGGCCGCCGCGATCGTGGCGAGGTTCGGGATGCCGCGGTCACGGAGCTCCACCTTCGACCGGCTCGTGAACAGCGGGCCGTAGACCACCGGGATGCCCTTCTCAGCGAGCAGGTCGGCGATCTTGTGGGCCTCGGTGCCGTGGTTCACGACCAGGCGGTAGCCGAACTCCTCGGCGAGGCGGATCGCCGTCGCGATGTCGTCGTGACGGTGGGTGTGCTGGTCCCAGGCGAGCTCCCCGTCGAGCACGCGCGCGAGGGTCTCCTTCGTGAGGTCACGCTCGAACGGCTCGTCCTTGCGCGCAGCGGCGTCGCGGGCAGCGCGGTAGTGGTCGGCGGCCAGGAAGGCCTCGCGGATGACCTTCGCGACGCCGAGGCGGGTCGACGGCGTCTGGCCCTTCTCGCCGTAGACGCGCTTCGGGTTCTCGCCGAGGGCGCTCTTCACGCTGACGCTGTCCGAGATGAGCTGTTCGTCGATGGTGCGGCCGCCCCAGGTCTTGATCGCGACCGTCTGCCCTCCGATCGGGTTGCCGGAGCCGGGCTTGACGACGATGCTCGTGATGCCGCCGGACAGGGCGTCACGGAAACCCTCGTCCTCGATGTCGACCGCGTCGATCGCGCGGACCGCCGCCATGTTCGGGCCGGTCATCTCGTTCGTGTCGTTCCCGGCGGAGCCGTTCGCCTCCTCGTGGATGCCCACGTGCCCGTGCGCCTCGACGAAGCCCGGCAGGAGCCAGGCACCGGCGGCGTCGACGACCGGCAGCCCGTCCGGCGGGGTGACGTCCGGTCCGACGGCGGTGATCCGGCCGTCCTGCACGACGACCGCCCCGCCGTCGAACTCGTCACCCTCGACGGGGACGACGTGGGCACCGGTGATCACGAACGTGTTGTCAGTCATTCCACAACGGTACCGATCGGTGCCCGTACCGGGACGAGCCGGGCCGACCGCGCCGGCCCGGCCCGTGCACACGACATCCGGGTTCTTCGCTGATCGGGCCGCACCGCCACTACCGTCGGCCGGTGCGAGGAACGGGAGGCAGCATGACGGGCACCACGGACACGACCGACAGGACAGTCACGATCGGCGCGGACTGGGCGCTCCGTCCCGGGGCGTCGGGTGCACCACGCGCGGCGATCGGGAGCGGGCGTGCCGCGGGGGCTTGGCCACGCCACGGCTCGACCACGCGTCCGTGGCGGAGCAACCGGCGGCTGCCGCGCGCCGACCGGATGACACACTCGGTGCGGTGTGCGGTGCCGCCCGCGATCGCGGAGCAGACGTACGTGGCGCCGCCCGACCTCGCCGCTCTGCTGACACGCGCGACCGACCGCCTGGTGGACCTCGACCGCCGGCTCGGTGACCGCACGGCCGCGTTCGACCTGCTGCTCGCCCGGACCGAGGCGGTCTCGTCGTCCCGGATCGAGGAGGAGCACGCCACGCTCGACGACTACGCCCGGGCGCTCGTCGGCATCCGCGCGAACGGCAGTGCCACGGCGATGGTCGGGGCGACCGCCGCCCTGCGCGGGATGATCACGGCCGCCGGTCGGGGCAGCATCACCGAGCGGTCCGTGCTCGACGCCCACGCGGTGCTCATGCGGGACGACCCGGTGGACGGCCCCGCCGCCGGGCAGTGGCGTCGGGTGCAGAACTGGATCGGCGGCGGGGTGTGTCCCCGGGACGCCGCCTACGTGCCGCCGCCCGCGGACGACGTCCCCGCCGCGATGGCCGACCTCTTCGCGTTCCTCGCACGCGACGACGTCGACGCCCTGGCGCAGGCCGCGATCGCCCACGCCCACTTCGAGTCCGTCCACCCGTTCACCGACGGCAACGGGCGGATCGGTCGAGCGCTGGTCAACGCAGTCCTGCGGCGGCGTGGCGTCACGACCGCGCTCGTCGTGCCCGTGGCCGCTGCCCTGGTCGCCGATCGAGCGGGCTACTTCACCGAGCTCGAGCGTTACCGGGACGGCGCCGTCGACGGGATCGTCGCCCTGACGGCGCGGGCGGTCGGCGTCGTCTGCGACGAGGTCGAGTTCGCCGCGCTCCGACTCGACGAGGTCGAGCACGACCGGAGCGCGGTCCGCCCGACCGGTCACGGACCGCGGGTCACACACCGCTCGGACCTCCTCCGCGTCCTCCTGGCCGATCCTGTGCTGACCGAGGCCGCGGTGAGCGCAGCGCTCCCGGCGGACCTGCCGTGGACCGACGCGGTGATCGACGAGCTCGTGGGCGCCGGCGTGCTCCGCCCCGTCACGGAACGTCGACGCGACCGGGCGTGGGTCGCGGCCGACGTGCTGGCCGAACTCGACGCACTCGCCGAGCGGATCCGGGCGGCAGCGGCACCGGGGTCGTCCTGATGGAGCAACAGACCGGTCGTGGACGCACGATCCACGAGCTGAGGTTCCTGATGGACCGTTCGACTCGACAGCCTGGAGGGAGACCAGTTCCACCGCGGAACGGGCCGATTCAGGCACCACAGACGGCCATCGGTCGGTTCGGATCGGTACTGACCCAGATGGCGTTCACGTGTTCCCCGTCAGTTCCGACCTGGAAGCGCAGTACACCGTCAGCTCGTGTGACGTCCCACATCGACCCCGGGCCCGAGAAGTCCGGCGCCGAGTTGACCAGCGTCGGGTACACCGCACGGACCTCCCCGATCGTCGAACCGACACCGATCCCAGCTGCCGTCGTCGGGCCGGGCACCAGGCTCGTCGGAGTGCCGCCGTCCTCCGCCGTGATCAGAACGCCGGACACCGATCTGACGAGGGCGCCGGAGGTTTCCGTCTCCTCCCAGGCGAGCTCGATGGTCGAGTAGCCCTCGCGTGCCCACGTGCCCGGTACCTTGCACGAGCCTTCGCCTGGTGGAAGTGACCGGTAAGCGACGCCGAGGTCGTCGCCCTCGGCCTCGAACGCACCGCCGATCGCGATCGGCCCGACTTCAGAACCGGAGATGGTCCACGTGGAGGGGTCGTTGAGCGCGAAGGCGCCCTTCGTGCCCGTGGGTGTCGGTGTGGGGTCGGGGATCTCCTGGACCGGTGCCGCTGCCGGCGTGCTGGGCATCGCTGGTCCGGTGGGGCTGGGCGACGGCGCGGGGGCCGAGGCCGTGAAGGGCTGCGGGATCATCCCGAGGGCGACAGCGCCGCTCGTGGCGCCGAGGCCGAGCAGCGCGATCACGCCGATCGCGACACCGGCACGTCGGCCGCGACGGCGCGGTGCGGTGCGACGGTCCTCGGCGCGGTCGAGGACCGTGTGCTTCATCGAGACGAGCATCCGCTGCAGGTCGTCTCCGGTGGGGGGCTCAGTGTTCATCGTGCATCACCGCCTTCTTCAGTCGTGCGCGCGAGCGGGAGACCCGCTGGGTGACCGCCCCGACGCTGAGGCCGAGGATCTGCGCGGCCTCGGCGTAGGAGTGGCCCTCGAGCAGGCACAGCTCGCAGATGCGTCGGTCGGTGGGTGCCAGTGCTGCGATCTCGTCGCGGACCCAGCGCAGGCGTTCGCGGGCCTCGTCGGCACCCGGATGCGCCGCGAGCTCCTCGGGGAGCTCGTCCCCGCGGTTCTTCGCCGAGCGTCGGGCCTGGTTGCGGGCGTGGTTGCGGCACACCACGAGCAGCCACGGCAGCAGCGCACTCGTGGCCAGGTCGAGTCCGGCAGCCTTCTGCCAGAGCGTGAGGAAGGTGTCCTGCACGAGTTCCTCGACGTCCTGTCGGCTGTCGGCCAGCGCCCACGCGTAGCGCGTCAGGGTCGGCGCGAACCGGTCGAACGCGTCGGCCAGCGCCGTCCGGTCCCCGTCCGCGAGCCGACGAGCCAGTGCTGCGTCGGCTTCGGTGTCGTCATCCACTGATGCCCCCTCTCACTCGGAAGTGTCGAGAACGACGCGATCATGACAGGCGACGGAGCAACCGACCAGCACCCCTTCTGCCGACGTGGTGTCGGAGGGGCCGGTCACGGACCGAACTGCACCCTGCGCGAGCATCAGCGCGACGAGGCTCACTCTCCGACGATGCCGGCGGGATCGAGCGCCTCGAGCGTTCCGTCCGGAGCCGGGACGGGCCTCCATCCCGAACGCATAGGGTGGGCCGGTGACCAGCGAGCACGACGTGACCACCCCGCCGACCGCCGCCAAGCGGCCCGTGACGCGGACCCACCACGGCATCGACTTCGTCGACGACTACGAATGGCTCCGTGACAAGGAGTCCCCGGACACCGTCGCGTACATCGAGGCCGAGAACCGGTACACCGAAGCGCAGACCGAGCACCTCGGTGCGCTGCGGGACCGCCTGTTCGACGAGGTGAAGAGCCGCGTGCAGGAGACCGACCTCTCGGTGCCGGTGCGGATGGGCCAGTGGTGGTACTTCACCCGCACGAGCGAGGGCAGCCAGTACGGCGTGCAGTGCCGCGCCCCGATCAGCGGGCCGGACGACTGGACGCCGCCGTCCCTCGACGAGGGCTCAGCCACCCTCCCGGGCGAGGAGGTCGTCCTCGACGGCAACGCCCTCGCCGACGGACACGACTTCTTCTCGCTCGGCACGTACGACATCAGCGACGACGGCAGCCGCCTCGTGTACGGCGTCGACGTCGAGGGCGACGAGCGGTACACGCTCGCCGTCCGCGACCTCGAGACCGGGCAGGACCTGCCCGACACCATCCCGAACACCGGAGCCGGCGCGACGTTCGACCCCTCCGGGCGGTACGTCTTCTACCCGACGGTGGACGAGTCCTGGCGCCCGGACCGCATCTGGCGGCACGAGGTCGGCACCGCGGCGGACGCCGACGTGGTCGTGTTCGAGGAACCGGACGACCGGTACTGGGTCGGCGTCGGGGTCACCCGTTCGTCGCAGTACATCGTCATCGAGCTCGGGTCGAAGATCACCTCCGAGGCGCTCGTCCTCGACGCGTCCGACCCCACGGGCGAGTTCCGTGTCGTGTGGCCGCGTCGCGAGGGCGTGGAGTACGAGATCGAGCACGCGATCGTCGGGGGCAGCGACCGTCTGCTCGTCCTGCACAACGACGGCGCGGAGAACTTCGAGCTGGTCGACGTGCCCGCGGACGACCCGACCTCGACCTCCGACCGCCGCGTGGTCGTCCCGCACCACGAGGAGCGGCGCATCGAGTCGGTGGACGCCTTCGCCGGGCACCTCGCGCTCGAGTACCGGTCCGAGGCGCTCCCCCGGATCGCCGTCATCCCGATCGAGGGCGACGGCTACGGCGAACCGCACGAGGTCCCCTTCGACGAGGCACTGTTCTCGGCCGGACTCGGCGGCAACCCCGAGTGGGACCAGCCGACCCTCCGCCTCGGGTACACGTCCTTCGTGACGCCGTCCGAGGTGAGCGACCTCGACCTGACGACCGGACAGGTGACCGTCCTGAAGCGGCAGCCGGTGCTGGGCGGGTACGACCCGGCCGACTACGTGCAGGAGCGCGACTGGGCGACCGCTGCCGACGGCACCCGCGTCCCGATCTCGCTGGTGTGGCGCAAGGACGCCGTCGACGCGGACGCCCCGGCGCCGCTGCACCTCTACGGTTACGGGTCGTACGAGCACTCGATCGACCCCGGCTTCAGCGTCATGCGCCTGTCGATGCTCGACCGCGGGGTGGTCTTCGCGGTCGCGCATGTCCGCGGTGGTGGCGAGATGGGCCGGCACTGGTACGAGGACGGCAAGACCCTCACGAAGAAGAACACCTTCACGGACTTCGTCGCCGTCGCCGAGCACCTGATCGACAGCGGTCGGACGAGCGCCGACCAGCTCGTGGCCGAGGGCGGCAGCGCCGGTGGGCTCCTGATGGGCGCGGTGGCGAACCTGGCCCCCGAGCGGTTCGCGGGCATCCTCGCCGCGGTGCCGTTCGTCGACGCGCTGACGAGCATCCTCGACCCGGACCTGCCGCTCACGGTGATCGAGTGGGACGAGTGGGGCGACCCGCTGCACGATGCCGAGGTCTACCGCTACATGAGCGAGTACACGCCGTACGAGAACGTCCGCGACGACGTGCAGTACCCGCGCATCCTCGCCGTGACCTCGATCAACGACACCCGCGTGCTGTACGTCGAGCCGGCGAAGTGGACCGCGAAGCTCCGCGAGGTCGGGGCTCCCGTCCTGCTGAAGACGGAGATGGCCGCCGGCCATGGTGGCGTCAGCGGACGGTACGACTCGTGGAAGGAGCGGGCGTTCGAACTGGCCTGGTTGCTCGACGTCCTCGGTCTGGCCGACGTCTCCCCCGCGGCCGCGACGGCGAACCCGATCGCGGCCGGCTGAGCGGACCCCGCGACCGACACGACGACGGCGCGCACCCGACCCGGGTGCGCGCCGTCGTCGTGTCCGACGGTCACACGCGGTTGAGCGCGTGCACCGCCTCGTCGTAGGACTCCTCCGCCAGCCGGACCCGGTCGCCGGCGAGCACGCCGTACCCGAACGTCCCTTCGCCTCCGCGATCGGCGATCCCGGAGTGCGTGCGGAGCGCGTCGAGTGCGTACAGCGACCGCACCCGCTCGGTGAGGACGTCGGCGGCGGTCCCGATGCGCTTCCACAGTGCGTGCGGGAAGGCGTCGTCCCCGAGCACGTCCATCGCGAGTCGTGCGCGCATCGTCCCCTGCCAGGCCAGTTCGGTCGCAGCCCGGTCGGCTGCTTCGCGTGCGGCCGCCGTGTCGGAGGTGTCGTCGGCCACGGCGTCGCGCACGAGCTCCCGGACGTGGGGCTTCACCGTGGCGGTGACGTCCTGGGCGACCTTCTTCGGCGACCGGAGCGCCCACGCCGTCGGGGCGGGCCGCTCGACGGCGTCGTCGAGGGCGTCGAGGAGCTCCAGGAACGGCTCCCCGTGCAGCGCCGCGACGACGTCCCGCACCGCGGAGTCGCGTCGCTCGCGCGTGGCGGCGAGGATGCGTTCGCGGGTCATGGCGTCGACGAGGGCGTCCTGCGCCGGCGTCGACGCCCGCGGCAGCCGCTCGACCAGGTACTCGGCGAGCGCGGCGCGGGCGGCCACGTCGGCGAGGGCGTCGGCGCCGGCGACGGCGCGGTCGACGGCGTCACCGGCGGCGAACGCGGGTCGGTAGGTCTGCAGGATCGCCGCGATCTCCAGCGTCGTCGCGGCCACGTCGCGGAGCTCAGCGTTCTCGCCGGACCGCAGCCGGGCCTCCTGGCCGAGCAGCGCGGAGCGCAGCTTCCCGAGACGCTTCGTGAGGATGCGCGCGGTCGTCCCCTTCTCGGGACGGTCGACGGTCTGGAGGCGCGGTGCCGGTGCGCCGGCGAGCCCGCGTGCCAGCTTGGACGCGACTGCGGCGGGGCCGGCGCCGACGGTCGCGAACCGACCGTCGAGCGCGGCGAAGAGCTCGTGAGCGACCTGTTCGTCCACACCGCCGAGGGTCTCGACCTCGACCTCCCGCCAGGTGCGCGGGTCGGCCGGAGCGTCGTCGTCGAGCCGTTCGGCGACGACCCGGTCGTCCGCGAGTTCGGCGATCTGGTCGCCGTCCTCGTCGAGCAGGCGGGTGACGGTGCGGGTGGTGGTGATGCGGACGACCGGGTGCAGTCCGCGGCCCCGGCGCTCGGTGAACAGGGCGGCGAGGACCTCGTCGGGCACGGTGTCCGGGTCCTCGGTGAGCGGGAAGTGTTGCTCGTGCCGGACGGTGTCGGACTCGGCGCGCTTGATGTGCCAGCCGGCGTCGTGTCCCCCGGTGCGACGGCGGACGGTGACGTGCGCGGCGACGAGGTCGTACCGCTGCGTGTCCCAGTAGGTGGCGTCGAGCTCGAACGGCTCCTGGTGGTCAGCCCGCATGATGCCGCCGACGCCGATCAGGTCGGGGAGCGGGGCTCCGTCGGGCAGGTCGTAGGTGCGCTCGATCTCGAGGTGGGTGTCGCTCACGCGGTCCTGTCTACCAGGGTGGCGGCATGCTCCTCACCACGGGTGCCTCGGCTGGACCGAGCGGTTCGCCAGGCCAGGAGCCCGGCGACGACCACGGCGAGCCCGAGCAGGGAGATGATGCACGGCTGCAGCCGGATCGGGACGACCACCCACAGCGCGCCGCTCTCGATCAGGGTCGCCACTCCGAGCGGAACGAGCAGGAGCAGCCAGCCGCGTCGTGGCGCCTCGATCGCGACGAGCCAGCCGGCGAGCGCGAGGAGGGACGGCAGCACCGCCGGCAGGATGCTGACGGGCCAACCAGAATCCGGGACGACGAGCGGGGTGACGACCGCACCGACCGCAGCGGCCGCGATCAACGCGGCACCGAGGCGACGGCGACCGGGACTCGATCCGGGCAGGAGCAAGGCCGCCGCGGTCACCGCTGCGCCCGGGACCAGGTACGACAGGAGCCAGAAACCGATCACGCCGACGGTGCGGTCGAGGTCGCTCTCGTACCCGTAGTTGGGCTGCAGGATCAGCCACGGTCCGGTCATCAGGATCGCCAGGACGGCGACCCTGACCAGCACCGGGACGGTGCGGATGGTGTGTGGTGTCGCCGCTTTCGAGAACGGTGCGGTGGTCATGGTCTCTCCCCAGGTGGTACGCCGAACCCCTCGGCGGTGGAACAGTGCGGTGGTGAAGGCGCCGAAGGCCAACGCCGTCGGTGAGAGCCCGAAGTCGGCCGCGTCGCGCAGGTCCGCCTGCCATTGCTCGCGCCGGACCGGGCGGTGCTCGGCGGGTGAGATGGCCACGGCGGCGGCGACGAGGGCGCGGCTGAACGCGGTCACGAGGTCACCGGCCGGGTGCTCGGGCGCGGTGCGGGACGGGTGGCTGCGGCGTCGGCTGTTCGTCGAGCGTCGACGAGCTCGTCCGCAGCTTGACGCCCGTCGGCGGTGAACTCGTAGAGGCGGCGACGGGGCCCGGAACGCTCGGCGTCGTCGTCCCAGCTGGAGTCGACCCACCCCTGACGCTCGAGTCGTTCGAGGATCGGGTACACGGTGCCGGACGGCCGTCCGACCACCTTGATGAGTTGCAGCCCCCAGGCCGGGCCCTCTGCCGCGAGCAGGGCGGTGAGGACGTCGAGCGTCGGAGCGGTGACGCGGAGCAACGGTTCCATGCTCGTAACCTAGCTATGTAGGACAACCCGGTCAAGAGCCTCCCGGGGAGCAGGGCGAGAATGAGGACATGAGCGAGACGATCACCCGTGACGCGTTCGTGCCCCAGGCCGGCGGCGTCACCATGTTCACCACGAGCTGGTGCGGCTACTGCGCCCGGCTGAAGAACCAGATGACCAAGGCCGGTGTGCCCTTCCGCGAGGTCGACATCGAGCAGACGCCGGGCACCGCCGAGCTGGTCGCCGAGGTCAACGGCGGCAACCAGACCGTGCCGACCCTGGTGTTCCCGGACGGCAGCACCGCGACGAACCCGTCCCTGGCGGAGGTCCAGTCGCGCGTCTGACGCGCGCGGCGCGGCCCGGCGCGAGCTGGCCCAGCACAACGAGAACCCGCTCGAACCACGGACGTCCGTGGTTCGAGCGGGTTCCTGTTGTGCGGTGCCGAACGGCGCCGGGGCTGGGCAGCGAGCGCCGCACCGAGCGCTAGCGGCTGAGCGCGTCCATGAGCAGCGCGGCCATGGCGTCGAGCTGGATGTCGCCGGAGTCGACGACCTCCTCGTCCGAGCCGTCGAGCGCCCGGGCCGCGAGTCCGGCCTTGCTGTCGATGAGCTCGGCGATCTTCGTGTCGATCGTCTGCGCGGCGATGATGCGCCATGCGGTGACCGGCTCCTCCTGCCCGATGCGGTGCACGCGGTCGATCGCCTGGGTCTGCTCGGCGCTCGTCCAGGACAGCTCGGCGAGGACGACGTTGGACGCCACCTGCAGGTTGAGCCCGACACCCGCCGCGGTGAGCGAGCAGACGATGACGGCCACGTCCGGGTCGTTCACGAACGAGTCGATCTCGGCCGTGCGCTGCGCCGGCGTCTGGTCGCCGCGGATCGTCGCCGTGCGCAGGTGCCGACGGGCGAAGACCTCTTCCGCCTGGTCCATCACGTCGAGGTGCTTCGCGAAGAACACCACCTTGCCGACGTTCGAGGCGAGCTGCGCCGCGTAGTCCGCCGCGAGCTGCGCCTTGGCCCGGCCGATGCGCCGCACCATGGAGAACACGTTCTCGCCGGTGGACGAGGCGTCCTGGTCCTCGAGCTCCCAGCGGGCGACCTGGCGGACGAGCTTCTCGTCGATGCCGACGACCGGGTCCTGGCCAGTGCGGGCGGCGAGCGCCTGGTGGTACCGCTTGACGAGCTTCGCGGTGAGCTCGCGCTCGGCGTCGCGGATGGAGCGGCCCTCGTCGCCGTCGAGCTCGACGGGGATGTCGGCGATCCGGCGGGCGGGGATGTCCGCCGCGACGTCGACCTTGCGCCGTCGGACGATGCCGAGGTCGATCACGGCCTTCCGCGCTTCGGTGAAGAAGCCCTGGTCTGCCGGGGTGAGCCCGATCTCCTCGAGCTCGTTCATGAGCTGCGCGCGGGGCTTCTTGTCGTCGATCCAGCCGAGGAACTCCCAGATGGTGCGGAAGTCCTCGACGGAGTTGATGAGCGGGGTACCGGTCAGGGCCATGAGCAGCGGGTTCGCCGTCCGCTCCCGGATCTTCTCGGCGAGCTGCAGCACGTACTTCGAGCGCTGCGACTCCTTGTTCTTGATGAAGTGTGCCTCGTCGACGACCATGCCCTTGAAGCCGAACGTGCCGAGCCAGCCGACGTGCCGGTCGAGGATCTCGTAGTTGACGATGAGGATGTCGGCGAAGCCGTCGAGGTCCTGCCCGTCACCGTGGATGACGGTCGCGCGGTGGTTCGGCACCCAGCGCTCGGCCTCGCGCGCCCAGTTCGTCTTGACGACGTTCGGGACGACGACGAGCAGCGGGAAGGCCTTGGCCGCGTCCGCCGCGAGGAGCGACTGCGCGGTCTTGCCGAGACCCGGTTCGTCGGCGAGCAGGAAGGTGCGGTGTCCCTGCGCGGCGGAGGTGACGAGCTCGGCCTGGTGCTTCATCAGCGTCACACCGGAGGGGGTGTGCAGCGACGCGGGCTCGGGCAGCGGCATGGACGCTGCTCCCCCGCCGGCGCCGTACTCGAACGACTTGAACAGCGGACCGAAGAGCTCCCAGTTCGCCAGCCGGCGGGGATGGGCGACGGGCTGGTCGGCGAGCGCGAAGTCCGGCGGCAGGAACGGGTTGGCGAGCTGGCGCTGCACGACCGCCTGCGGCACGACGGCACGCTCGGGGGTCTCCACCGCCGCGGTGGGTTCGGCCGCGATGACGAGGTCCTCGGGCTGGAGCTCCATGCCGGCGGCGATCATCATGTCGCGCTTCACGGTGCGGGTGGCCTCGGAGACCGCGGCCTCCTCGGTCAGGAGCTGGATGACGCTGGTGTCCCGGGCGGCGGTCTTCGCCAGGATCGTCGCGACGCCGTCCAGGCGCTTGAGCTGCTCGGCACGCTGTGCGTCGGTGAGCGTCGTGTCCGCCTTCACGCGGGCGCGCTCCTCACGCATGAGCAGCGCCACTGCCTGGAACTTCGTGCGGTTCGTGGCCTTGAGGGCTCCGCGCTGCGCGGCGGCCTCGACCTCGCGGACGGCACGGGCGAGGACGGGGATGAGGCCGTCGTTGTCGAGCGGCCGGGTCCGGCGCGACGCCGTCCGCGTGCCACCGGCAGCGCGGCGGGTACCTGATCGAGCCAAGGCTCCTCCTGTTCCGCCCTCGTCGGGGCGAGCCACCCGGTACGGGCGGAAGTCGTGTCGGTGCGTCCGTCGCACCCGGGTCCTCCCCGGGCCGCCGTGGCCCGGAGCGCACCGGATCGTCCGGCTGACCGCATCGCACGGCCCAGGGTGAGGACCGGTGGTCGATGGAACGGCCTGCGCGGGAGGTCCGGCGCCGTCGCACGCACGCGTCGTCCCGGAACTGTGCCCCCGGAGAGCTCCGCCCTCCGGAGGGCCACGCCTCGATGAGAGGCCCACCCCAGGAGGTCCGAACCCGGACGACGCGGATCCGGCACCCGCACCGGTCAGGCGACCGGTCGTCGCGGCAGGAATCGACGCGACATACGAGCACGCGGTGCGTGCGCGGTCAGTTTACTCCCCAGCCGACGTCGGAGGCGACTCCCCGCCCGCCGCGCGTGGCGGGCCTCCCGGCCGGTCGCCGTCGACGCGCGGCCACGCTGACCACCTGACCGCAGCCGGAACCGTCCTCGTCGGGACCGCTGGTCAGACGCTCGGCGCGGACCGCGGACGGCCGGAGCCGGACGGGAGGCTCGGGGCCGGCTCCGCCAGGGCGGCCCGCGTCGCGGCGAGCAGCTGCTCCGCCGTCGCGATGCCGTTCGCCGACCCGGTGGTGGCCTGGCCGCCGGCGTGGGCGAGGAGTTGCGCGCCGATGGCGGGTCCGATGCGCTCGGCCTCCTGCGGGTTGCGGGCGACCCAGTCGCGGGCGACGGCGTCGGCGAGACGCTCGGCGGCGGCCCCACGCTCGGCGTCCCCGCGCGACCGGTGCCAGAGCCCGGTGACGACGAGGTGCGCGACCACGGCGCCGATGTCCCGCACCGGGTGTCCCCAGCCGGCGGTGTCGATGTCGAGCAGGCCGGAGATGCGCCAGGGCTCGTCCTCGTCGACGAACACCTGCTCGAGGTGCAGGTCCCCGTGCACGACCTGCTTCTGGCCCGCGGCCCACCCGATGGAGCGGCGGCCGATGGCGTCGTACAGCCGGTCGATCTCCTCGGCGTCGCCGGGGAGCGCAGTCGTCAGCGTCCGACGGTGCCAGTCGGCGTGGTCCATCGCGTCGGCCCGGGCCTGCTGCGTCATCGGCACCGTGGCGATCCGCCCGGTGAGCGCGGCGAGGGACGCCACGAACCGCGGGTCGTCGGCGATGTCGGTGATCCGGCTGCCGGCGGGCACGCCGCGGACGAGTTCGAGGACGAGCAGTCCGTCGCCGCGGCTCGCCAGCACCCGCGGCACGGGGAGGCCGGCGGCGGCGAACTGCTCGTGGGTCCGGACGATCGGGGCGACCCGGTGCGGACGGACGATCTTGATGAACAGGGTCCGTTCCGGGGCGTCCACGCGGACGACGGCGCGCTTCCCCGGTCGGTACGCGGCGACCGTCAGCGTCGGGTTCGTCACCGGCAGCCCGAGCGTGGTGAGGAGCTCGGCGACGGCGTCGCGGTACGTCACCTGCGGCAGGACCGGGAGGCCCGGGTCGTTCGGGTAGGCCCACACCGACACCGGGTCGCCGGTCGTCGGGTCGGTGACGATGGCGCTGTTCTGGTCGTGGGTGCCACCGGTGTCGACGTAGGTCAGGACGGTGGCGCGCTGGCCGGCCCGGTCGACGGTGTCCACCTCGTAGCCGTACAGGTAGCCGTTGCCGGACGGCTCGACCGAGTGAGCGCGCGCGGCGACGACCGTCGTCCCGGACCCCGCGAAGGCCTCGGGGATGACTCGCTCATGGTTCGGCCACACGTCCACAGTCAACCGTGTCACCGGGGATCCGTCGCGTTCGTGCCCGGCTCGGCGTGCGGCTCGTGGCTACCGTGGGAGCGTGAACCCGGTCGCGCCCCTCCGCAGCTCGAGTCGCACACCCTTCCTGCAGGTCGTGAAGACCGCGGTGGCGGTGGTCGCGGCGGTGCTCCTGTGCGAACTGCTCATCCGCGGGCCCTTCCCGACCTTCGCCGCGATCGCCGCCCTGCTCGTCGTCCAGCCGAGCATCAACCAGTCGTTCGTCAAGGGCCTCGAGCGGAGCGCGGGCGTGCTGCTCGGCGTGGTGCTCGCCACCGGGGTGCACCTGCTCCTCGGCGACGCCGTCGCGGTCGTCCTGCTCGTCGTCGTCCTCGCGATCCTGCTCGCCTGGGCACTGCGGCTCACACCGACCTCCGCGACGCAGGTCGGCATCAGCGGCATGCTCGTGCTCACCGCGGGTGTCGTCACGCCGAACTACTCGGCCGACCGGATCCTCGAGACCGTGGTCGGCGCGGTCGTCGCCCTCGCGGTGAACGCCGTCATCGTCCCGCCGGTGCTCATCGAACCCGCGCACCTGGCGGTCGCGCGGCTCGCCCGTGACACCGCCGCCGCGTTCGAGCGGATCGCCGTCGGACTGACCGAGGGGTGGGACGCCGGACGGTGGGACGAGGCACTCCGCCAGGCCCGCGCACTCCGCCAGCAGCACGGCAGGACCGAGGCGGCGCTGACGTCGGCGCGCGACTCCCTCACGATGAACCCGCGTGGCGGCCGGCACCGCACGATCCTCGAGCGCGACGTCGCGGTCGCCGAACACCTGCGGGTCCTCGTCACGCGCGTGACCGGCATGACCCGTGCCGTCCGGGACAACACCGCCCCCGACCTGCGGGCCGACCCGATGGTCGGTCGGATCGCCACCGAGGTCGCCCGGATCGGTGCCGACGTCCGACGCCTCGGTGCACAGGTCGAGTCAGCGCGGTTGACGCCGGGTGAACTCGACGACGGTCCGGAGGACGCCACGCTCGAGCACGCCCTGACGGCCCCGCTCGCGGTGGTCCGGCCGAACTCCCGGCACTGGGTGCTCATCGGGGCCCTGCTCGAGGACGTCCGACGCGTGCGCGAGGAACTCCTCGGCGAGGACGACTGACGCCGGCCCCCGGTTCAGCAGACCCGCTCGCCCGCTGCCCGTGCGGCCTCGGTGGCGGTGGACAGCACCTCGCGCCAGACGTCGGCTGCGGGCCACGTCGGGTCCGAGGTGCCCATCTCCACGTCGGCGAACCGGCCGATCTCGGCGACCACCGCCTCCGGTCCGACCGCCCGTGCTGCGCGACCGGCGCTGTCCGGCACGGCCGTGCGCAGGTCGGCGACCACGCGGTCGCGGTGTGGTCCGTCGAGCGCTCCGAGGCCGACGACGCCCTTCCAGGCGGAGTCGAGCTCGGCGCGCAGGCGGACGATCTCCGGAAGGTCCGGGTCGTGCATGCTTCCCCCAAGTACAGGACGGTCTGTCGGGTGCAGCGTCCGAGGCGGAGCATAGCAACGAAGGGGGTACCGTCAGTACCCGTCAGTCTCGGGTGTCCACTGACCGCAGCCCGCACCGGTCGGCTGTGTCGCTGCTCAGGCGTTGTGACGACGGAACCGCCCACGCGGTCCGCGTTCGGTGCCACGATGGTCGCAGGAGGTCCAGATGCGCTTGTTGGTGGTCGAGGACGACGACGAGATGCGCGCGCTCATGGAGCGCGGGCTCGCCGCCGAGGGGTACCGCGTCACCGCGGTCGAGAACGGTGTGGAGGCACTCATCGCCCTGGGCGAGCAGCCCTACGACATCGCCGTGGTCGACGTGATGATGCCCGGCATGTCCGGCTTCGAGTTGGCGCGGCGCGTCCGCGAGCGCGAGGACCCGGTCCGGATCCTGCTCGTGACCGCGCGGGACGCCGTCGACGACCGTGTGTTCGGGCTCGACGCGGGCGCGGACGACTACCTCACCAAGCCCTTCGCCTTCGCCGAGCTCACCGCACGTCTGCGGGCACTGGGGCGTCGCGAGCCGACCGGCGCCCCGCGCACCATCGAGGTCGGGGACGTCTCCATCGACTCGGAGGCCCGTCGTGTGTCCGTCAAGGGGCAGCGGGTCGCGATGAGCCCCACCGAGTTCGCCCTGCTGCGCCTCCTCGCGCGCTCGGTCGGCACCGTCGTCGACCGGCCGAAGATCCTCGAGGAGGTCTGGGACGGGTCGCAGCACGTGGACCCGAACGTCGTCGAGCAGTACATCTCCTACCTGCGGAAGAAGCTCGTCGCGCAGGAGGCCACCGTGGCCATCAGCACCGTGCGCGGTCGGGGCTACCGGCTCGACCTCGTCACGGCCTGACGACCGCGTGGTGCGGTCGGACGGCGGCGTGACCGCGGGGCGGGTGCCGGGGCGCCGGCCGTCCCGGCTGCGGTCGCTGTCGTTGCGCGCCCGGATCACGATCGGGTCGACCGTCATCGCCGCCGTCGTCATCGCCCTGCTCGTGCTCGTGATGCGCCTGCAGGTGGTCAACGTCGTGGCGAGCGCCACCGAGACCCTGCTCGACGCCGACACGGACCCGTACGTCGCGACGCTCGAGGTCGACAGCGACCCGAACCTCTCACCACCCGGCAACGCCCAGTTCGTCGCCGTGGTCTCCCCCACCGGTGAGATCACCCTGTCCTCGATGCCGCGCCGCCTCGAGCAGTCGCTCGGCAGTCTGCGGACGACGCCGGCCGGCACCTCGGTCGTCGAGCTCGGCGGGTCCCAGTACCGCGTGGTCGTCGAACACCCGGTGAACCAGGCCGGTCGCTGGACCGTCGTCGCTGCCCGCAACTCGCAGGCCGAGGCGATCGTCGTCGACGAACTCACCACGACGCTGTCCTTCACCGGTCTGGCGATCCTCCTGGCCTTCGGCGTCGCGTCGTGGGTGCTGGCCACCACCGCACTCCGTCCGGTCAACCGGATGCGTCGCGAAGCCGAGCGGCTGTCCGTCGCCCCCGAACGTGCCGAGTTGCCGGTCGGCCCGGCGCAGGACGAACTCGCCTCGCTCGCGACGACCCTCAACGCCTTCCTGGCGCGGACGCGACAGGCCACCGAACGCGAGCGCCAGATGGTCTCGGACGCGAGCCACGAGCTCCGCACACCGCTGGCGATCCTCACCACGCAGCTCGACCTCGCCGCGCTCGACCGGGATGACGCCCGCGCACTCGCCGCGCACATCGAGCGGGCGAAGAACAGCGTCGCCCGGCTCTCCCGACTGGCCAACGACCTGCTCACGCTCTCGCGGATCGAGGAGTCGGAGCGCCGCGCGGCCGACGGTGCCCCGCAGTCCGCCACGACCTGGTCGGACCTCGGTGACGAGGTGATGGCCGCCGTCGACCGGGTGCGGCTCATCGCGAGCGCGAAGGACGTCACCGTCGACTTCGAACTCGAACCGCCGACCGTGGCCGACGGTTCCGACGGTTCCGACGGTTCCGACGGTTCCGACGAGCCGCGGTACCGGCTCGACACCGGGGGCATGGCACAGCTCGTCACGAACACCGCCGGCAACGCCGTCGCGGCGCTCCCCCGCGGAGGCACCGTGCTCGTCAGCTGGCGGGCCGCCTCCGGCGAGGGGGTGCTGCAGGTCACGGACGACGGCCCCGGCGTCCCGGAGTCGTTCGTGCCGGTCGCGTTCGACCGCTTCACCCGACCCGACGAGGCCCGCACGTCCCGCCGCGACCCGGACCCGACCACCGGCGGGGTCCCGATGCCGGGCGGGTCCGGCCTCGGGCTCGCGATCGTGCGGGCGGTGGCGGAACGGGCGGGCGGCACGGCGGCCCTCCGCAACCTGCCGACGGGTGGGCTCGAGGTGACCGTTCGGGTGCCCGAGGTGCGGGACGCTCCGGCGGTGCGCGCAGCGCACTGACCCGGACGGAAGCGGCGGTCGGTGCGCGTCACAGGCTCCCGGTGTGTCGTCACCAGCGGTGCGTCCCGGGGACGGGAGCGGCGGTCACTGGAAGTCCCGCGACCGTGTCCGGACGGCGAGCGGGAGGTGCTCGATGCGGTCCGCGACGAGGTTGACCACCCCGTCCGGTGACCGCTCGAGGATCCCCCGCACGATGACCGCAGGGGACTCCCGTGCCACCCGGCGGTACCGGGCCCACACCCCGACGCTGCAGATGACGTTCACCAGGCCGGACTCGTCCTCGACGTTGAGGAACGTGATCCCCGACGCCGTCGCCGGGCGCTGCCGGTGCGTCACGATCCCGCCGACCTCCACGCGCCGGCCGGTCTCCGCCGTCCTGGTGTCCTCGACGCTGAGCACCCCGCGCGCCGACAACCGCTCGCGGAGGTGCCCGACGGGGTGGTCGTCCGTGGACATCCCCGTCGACCACATGTCCGCGATGAGGACGTCCCCGCTCGTCATCTGCCCGAACAGCGGCGGCTGCACGACGACCTGGGTGTCCGGCAGCTGGTCGGGGCGCTCCGCCGCCGCCTGCGCCGCCGACCACATGCCACCACGACGATCGACCCCGAGCGACTCGAACGCGTCCGCGGCGGCGAGCGCCTCGAGCTGCGCGGTGGTGAGGCCGACCCGGCGTGCGAGGTCGGACATGTCCGTGAACGGTCCGTTCGCCCGCCGCTCGGCGACGATCCGCTCGGCGCTCCGGCGGCCGAGCGACGCGACCTCGGCGAGGCCGAGCCGCACGGCGGAGGCACCGTCACGACGGTGTGCGGCGGTGTCGTCGGGGGCGTCCCGGTCGAACGGCAGCACCGGTGGCTGCTCGGTGGCCAGGCAGGCGTCGTCCCCGACCGCGTCCGTCAGACCCTCGATCGGTTCGAGCGTCGCGTCGACCTCGGACCGCAGGATGTCCGGCCGGAGCACGCGGACCCCGTGCCGGCGGGCGTCGGCGACGAGGGTCTGCGGCGAGTAGAACCCCATCGGCTGCGCGCGGAGCAGCGCCGCCAGGAACGCCCCCGGGTAGTGCAGCCGCATCCACGCGCTCGCGTAGACGATGAGCGCGAAGCTGATCGAGTGGCTCTCCGCGAAGCCGAAGTTCGCGAACGCCTGGATCTTGGCGTAGATGGCGTCGGCGTCCTCGCCGTGGATGTCGTTCTCCGCCATGCCCCGGTAGAGCTTGTCCCGGAGCCGGTCGATCTTCTCGAGGCCGCGCTTCGACCCCATCGCCCGACGGAGCAGGTCGGCGTCGTCCCCGGAGCAGTTCCCGACCGCGATGGCCATCTGCATGAGCTGCTCCTGGAACAGCGGGACCCCGAGCGTCCGTTCCAGCACCGGTTCGAGCGCGGGGTGGATGTAGGTCACCGGTTCCTCACCCGTGCGCCGGCGGATGTACGGGTGCACCGCCCCGCCCTGGATCGGCCCGGGACGCACGAGGGCGACCTCGATCACGAGGTCGTAGAACCGACGCGGCAGCAACCGGGGCAGCGTGCCCATCTGCGCACGGGACTCCACCTGGAACACGCCGATCGTGTCCGCGCGACAGAGCTGGTCGTAGACGCCCTGCTCCTCCTTCGGGATGGAGTGCATGTCCCACCGCTCCCCGCAGTGGTCGGCGGCCAGGTCGAACGAGTACTGCAGCGCGGCGAGCATGCCGAGTCCGAGCATGTCGAACTTCACGAGCCCCATGTACGCGCAGTCGTCCTTGTCCCACTGCAGCACGGTCCGACCGTCCATCCGGGCGTGCTCGATCGGCACGACCTCGCCCACCGGCCGGTCGGTCAGGACCATCCCGCCGGAGTGGATGCCGAGGTGCCGCGGGAACCCGAGGACCTGCTGGGCCAGGTCGACCACCGGCTCCGGGATGTCGTGGTCCTGGCTCTCGGTGACCGAACCCCACCGTTCGACCTGCTTCGACCAGGCGTCCTGCTGTCCGGGGCTGTGTCCGAGTGCCTTCGCCATGTCCCGCACCGCGCCCTTCGGCCGGTAGGTGATGACGTTCGCGACCTGCGCGGCGTTGAACCGGCCGTACTTGTCGTAGACGTACTGGATGACCTCTTCGCGCCGGTCGGAGTCGAAGTCCACGTCGATGTCCGGTTCCTCGTCGCGCATGGCCGACAGGAACCGCTCGAACGGCAGGCCGTACCGGATCGAGTCGACGGCGGTGATCTCGAGCAGGTAGCAGACCGCCGAGTTCGCGGCCGAACCCCGCCCCTGGCAGAGGATCCCCCGCTCGCGGGCGAACTGCACCATGTCGCGCACGATGAGGAAGTACCCGGGGAAGCCCTTGTCCTCGATGACCGACAGCTCGCGTTCGATGCGCTCCCGCTTGTGCGCGTCGACGCCGTCCGCGTCCCCGGGGTAGAACCGGCGGGCCCCACGCCAGGTGAGTTCGCGCAGCCAGGTCATCGCCGTGTGGCCGTCCGGCACGTCGAGGTCGGGCAGCCCGGGCTTCGCGGTCTTCAGCTGGAAGCCGAGTTCGTCGGCGAGCACCACGCTCCGTTCGACGGCACCCGGCCACCGGGCGAACCGCCTGGCCATCTCGGCGCCGGACCGGAGGTGCGCGGTGTCGGCGGCGGGCAGCCACCCGTCGATCTCGTCCAGGCTGCGCCGGGCGCGGACGGCGGCCAGGGCGGTCGCCACCGGGAACCGGTCCGGGGTGGCGTAGTGCACGTTCCCGGTCGCCACGACGGGCAGCGCGTGCCGGGCGGCGAGCGCGGCGAGGACGTCGTTCCGGGCGCTGTCGAGCGGGTCCCCGTGGTCGGAGAGCTCCACGACGACGGAGCCCGTCCCGAACCGGTCGAGCAGCGCCCGCAGCGCCTGGTCGGCAGCGCTCTCGCCGCCGCGTTCGAGGGCCTGGCGGACGGTGCCCTTCCGACAGCCGGTGAGCACCCGCCACCGTCCGCCCGACCGCTCGGCGAGGTCGTCGAGGTCGTACCGGGGACGCCCCTTCTCGGAGCCCGCGGCGAGGTGCGCGGCCGTCACCGCGCCGGCCAGCCGGTGGTACCCGTCCTGCCCGTCGGCGAGGAGCAGCAGGTGCGAGCCTTCCGGGTCGGGTACGCCGTTCTGCGGTCCGGTCAGTCCGAGGGACAGCTCGGCGCCGTAGACGGTGGTGACGCTCGGGTACGTCTCGGCGACCTCGGCCATCCGCGCGGCACCGTAGAAGCCGTCGTGGTCGGTGATCGCCAGTCCGTGCAGGCCGAGTCGCGCGGCCTCCTCGAGCAGGTGCTCGGGCGGGCTCGCCCCGTCCAGGAAGCTGAAGGTGGAGTGCGCGTGGAGTTCCGCGTACGGCACGGCGGGCGGCGCGTCCGGCGAGGCGACGTCCGCCGGACGGTACGGCGCACGCTTCCGCGACCAGGCCGGACTGTCGCCGCCGTCGCCCTCGGGGGTCGTCCCCGGGCTCCGCTTGTCGGAGAGGGCGCGCTCGAACTGCGACCACGGGATCGGCGGGTTGTTGTACCCCATCAGTGTCCGTCCTTCACGTCGCGATCGCCTCTGCCCACCAGCGGTGGTCGGCGAGGACCAGGTACCACGCCCGCCCCTCGGCGTCGACGAGCTGCAGGCGGTGCAGTCGTCGTCCGCCCGACTCCCACCACCGCACGACGAGCGGCCACGGCCCCGCCCACGCCGTGACGGGTGCGAACCGTCCGCCGCGGTCGCCGTCCGACCGGAAGCGTCCGGGTTCGCCGGTCAGGGTGCCCCGGTCGTCGACGTCCACCGGGCCGCCGTCCGCCGTGACGACGTCCACCGGGCGCGGCCGCTCGAGGACCGTCGCCGGCGGCGGCCCGGGCAGCTTGCCCGGCCATGGGCGGTCCCGGACCACCGCGAGGGCGCGCTCGCCCCCGGCGGGTGCGTCCCCCCACGGCACGAGCACGACGCGTTCCGCCAGCGTGCGGCCGCCACCGATCCGGGGCGTGACGACACCGTCGTGCCCGACCATGCCCTGTACGCGGGCCAGGCCGTGGTGCACCCGCTCGTCGGGTCCGGAGCCCCAGAGTCCGCGCTCGTGGTTCGCGAGGTCGTCCACCGCGACGGGTTCGAGCACGACCGAGGTGACCGGCGCCTCGAGCCCGGTCGGGTCGACCCCGCCGGCGAGCTGCCACCGCACCCGGTCCACCACGTCGGCCGCGTCGAACCACCGCGGGTGCGCCCACACCCGTTCGAGCAGGACGTCCCGTTCGTCGACGATGCCGACCCGGATCGTCGTCGCCACGAGACCGGCTGCACGGAGCTTCGCGGCGAAGTCGTCGGCGGAGCGGCGGAACGCGAAGGCGATCTGGTCGGCGCGGTCGAGGGGCGGTTCGAAGGACGCCTGGACCTCGAGGTCGGGCGGCACCTCGCGCGCGGAGACCTCCCGCGGGTCGCGCCCGCCGGCCAGGCGGTGCAGGAACGCCCCGGGGACGCCGAACCGGTCGCGCACCTGTTCGTCGGTGAGCGCGGCGAAGTCCCCGAGCGTCGCGATCCCGAGTCGGCCGAGGACCATCGCGAGGTCCGGGTCGCCGAGCACGCCGAGCGGCAGCGGGGCGAGGAACTCCGCCGACCCGCCGACCGGCACCATCCGGACGCGCTCCCCGGGCCGCCGCGGTCGTGCCCGTGCGGCCTGCTCGGCGGCGAACGGGGTGTCGGCCACCCCGGCCCGGACACCCGGTGCGCCGTGGTCGGCCGCGATGCCCGCCAGGACGGTCGCCGCGGCCCGTTCTCCACCGTGGTAGCGCGCCGGACCGCGGGCCCGCAGCGCGATCGTCCCGGGGCGCAGGACCTCCACCCCGGGTGCTGCTTCCTCGATGGCGCGGATGACCGGCTCGAACGCACGGTGGTCGAGCGCGTCGTCGTACGGCTGGGTGACGAGGTCGGTGCAGCGTGCCTGTGCTTCCCGCACCCGCAACCCTCGGACCACCCCGACCTGCCGGGCCGAGGCGGAGCTGGCGAAGACCAGGCCCTTGGCGATGAGGGCGAACGGTTGTTCCGGAGGCGCGCCAGCTGCCCGGGCGGCCGCGATGACGGGCCAGTCCGGGCACCAGAGGACGATCGTGCGGGTCGGCGGGGGTTCCGGCAGCCCCGCTCCCCGGCTGAGCGCGTCGGCACGGACGGCTCCCGCACCGGGCATCCCGACACCGGGCATCCCGACGCCCGACAGTGCAGCGCCTGCTCCCCCGCCCTTCGGCGTGCCCACCAGCGCTCGGCGCCCGCGGGGGCTCACGACGCCACCGCGACGGGACGCAGGACCCGCTCGTCGACCGGCACCGCGGCGACCGCGGTCGTCGGGACGGCCGCGCGGACCGAGCCGTCCGCAGCGGGCAGCAGCAGTTCGGCGCTCGTCGGTCGGACCGCACCGGCGCGCCCCGACGCGGTGACGGTCACCCGTCGCTCGGTGAGGTACCCGTGACCGTGGCCGATCCCGCTCCACCGGGACTCGGTGACGCGCAGGGTGACGTCCGCCCCGGGCCAGGACCCGAGCGCGACGAGTGCGGCCCCGCGCTGCCGGAGACGCGCGGAGAGCCGGGCGACGTCACCGGGCACCACGCGGCCGAGGGGACGGGTGAGGACGATCTGCGCGACGTCGGCGAGGGCCGCGGTCACCGCGAGCCACTGGTCGCCCGGGTCCGGCACCAGCACGAGTCGTTCCAGGTCGATCCCCGCCGCGGCCGCCGCCTCCACACCGAACGAGGGCACGCCGACCACTGCGCACCACGCGCCGGCCGCCGATGCCGCCTGCAGCATCGTCTGGGCGAGCAGCACCGACTCCGGCACGGCGTAGGTGCCACCCGCGCGGATCGCACCGCCCGGCAGCAGCGGGGCGAGGGCGTCCGCGGTGGGCAGCCCGTCGGTGTCCACCCGGGTGGACTCCATGTCGGCCACCCGCGACCGCAGCGAGGTGATCCGGTCGAGTGCCGCCCGCGCTGCTCCGACGTGGTCGGCCCCGCGAGCCCCGTCCGCGCCCCCGCGAGCAGCACCGTTCCGCCCGACGTGCTCGCGGTCCCCGCGTCCGCGGTCGCTGCGCTCGTCGGACGACCGGAGTGCCGTCGCCGTCTGCATGCCCTCATGTTCGAACATGTGTTCGATGATGTCAACCGGCACCGACATCCGGTGGACAGCGGCTCGAACACCTGTTCGAGGGCTACCAGTGCGCCGCCGCACCCACCCCGCGGAGCACCGACACCGTCTTCGCCTCGACCTCGTCGGCCTCGTCCTCCGGCGAGGACGACCACGTCACCGCGCCGCCCGCCCCGAGCGTCCTGCGCCGCACGGACCCGTCCGGGTGGAGGACCGTCACCAGTGTCCGGATGGCCACCGACAGATCGACCGCACCGCTGGCCGAGAAGTACCCGATCGCCCCGGCGTACACCCCGCGCGGGGCACCCTCCAGCCGGTCCGCGATCGCCGTCGCACTGCGCTTCGGCGCTCCCGTCATCGACCCCGGCGGGAAGGCCGCCCGCACGACCGCGGCCCGGGACGCCCCGGGTGCCAGGACACCGGCGATCGTCGACACCATCTGGTGGACGCTCGCGTACGTCTCGACGTCGCAGAGCCGTTCGACGCGCACCGACCCCGGGCGCGCCGTCCGCTGCAGGTCGTTCCGCAGCAGGTCGACGATCATCACGTTCTCGGCCCGGTCCTTAGCGCTGGTCGTCAGGTCGGCGCGCACCACGGCGTCCTCGACCGGGTCGACGTGACGCGGTCTGGTGCCCTTGATCGGCTCGGCCAGCACACCGCCGTCGGCGTCGATGCGCAGGAACCGCTCCGGGGACCGGCTGGCGATCCGCAGGTCACCGGTCCGCAGGTACGCGCCGAACGGCACCGGATCGCTCCGGCGGATCCGCAGGTACTCCGCCAGGTGGCGGTCGCCGGCGGCCCCGGGGCGGTCCAGGGCGTCCGGTGAGTCTGCTACATCCGGTGCGTCCGGGACGGCGAACGCCGTCGTCAGGCACACCTGGAACGCGTTGCCCTCGCGGATCTCGTCACGGCACGTGTCCACCGCACGCTCGTAGGCCGCGCGGTCGACGCGACCACACGCCTCCAGGAGGGACCGGTCGGGCTCCCGACCACCGTCCGGGAGGCCCGTGGCCCGGTCCGCCAGGTCGTCGTGCGGCTCCGGAGCGGCCAGCCCCCGGTCGTCCGGGTCCGCGCCGCACAGCCCGGCCGACCAGGCGCGGTTCGCCGCGGACGCGTCCGGCTCGTCGTCGTCCACGAGGGTCAGCGCCCAGGCGGCTCCGTCCCCCCGCACGAGGACCGCACGGTCCACGAACCGGAGGTCGGCGTCCGCGTGTCCGTCCGCGGTCCGGTCGGGCCCGTCGACCTCACGCCCGAGCTCGTACCCGAGGAAGCCGACCCACCCGAGCGCGAACGCACAGCCGTCCACCGGTGCGTCCAGCGTCGGTGTGCGCTGCAGGAGGTCGTCGAGGACGGCGAACGCGGCTCGGTCCTCGACCCGGGACGACCCGAACCACGACCCGGCGGCAGGCGACACGTCGAGCCGGGCGACACGGTCCCGGTGACGGAACCGCGCGGCGAACGGCCCGTCCGTGAGGGCGAGCACCGACCACGCGGCACGGAGCCCCGCCGACGGTGGGGCCCCCTCCGGCAGTGCGGAGTCGAACCAGACCAGGTCGGTCGTGGTCCTCCGGGCGAGCACGGCGAGGTCGACCGGGCCGTCGAGCCTGCGGGTCTGGAGCCGCGGGCCGGCGCCTCCCTCGACGGACGGGGTGGGAACCGCCTCGGCCGTCAGACCGCGGAGATCGTCCATGCGGCGGCGTGGGCGGTGCCCGGCTCGAGCACGACGAGGCCGGCGTCCACGTCGGCGGCGAAGGCGTCCCCGTTGAAGGCGTTCGGCGCGCAGGTCATCGGCTCGACGGCCAGCCCGGCACGGTGGTACCCGGGGACCACGTGGTCGGCGGTGTGCACCTGCGCCCACCCGCACTCAGGGCCGAAGGCGACCCGGACGCCGTGTCCGTCCGCTGCCGTGACGGTGATCGCCGCGATGCCGTCGGTGTCGCGGTCGAAGCCGGTGAAGGCGTGGTCGATGAACCGCGGTCCGATGTGCGTTGGCGTCCGGAGGTCGAACTCGTCGTGCACCGGGACCAGGTCGGTCGGGATGAGCCGGTCCTCGGTGACCTCGAGGACCTCGGCGGCCGGGAGCGTCAGCGTCCAGTCGTCGACCGTGCCCGCGCCGGCGAGGAGGTACGGGTGCGGGCCGGTCCCCCACGGTGCCCGGTCGTCGCCGGTGTTCGTGCCGGTGACGGTGGTGTGCAGGCCGTCGGCGTCGAGGCGGTACTCCACGCGGACCTCGACCCGGTACGGGTACCCCTCCTGCGGCTGCACGGTCGTGGCGAGCACCACACGGTCGACGTCATGTTCCAGCACGGCGAACTCCGTCCAGGCGACCAGTCCGTGCAGGGCGTGGGAGCGCTTCGGCTCGGTCAGGGCGAGTTCGTGCTCGGTCCCGCCGAAGGTGTACCGGCCGTCCACCACTCGGTTCGGCCACGGGGCGAGGACCGCCCCACGGAAGACCGGTCGTACCTCGTCCGCGTCGAAGGTGGTGACGAGGTCGCGGCCGTCGTGGCGGAGTGCCCGCAGGGTCGCGCCGACGCTCGCGATGTCGGCGGTGTAGCCGGAGGATGCGATCGACGTCTGGGACCCGGACCGGGGGGCTGCGCTGCTCATGCGGTCAGCGTATCGGCCGCGGGGACCCGGGCGGGCGACGGGGCAGGAACGGGAGAAGCCCCGTTGCTCGGGGAGCAACGGGGCTTCGGTGGTGGATCTGAGGGGACTCGAACCCCTGACCCCCTGCATGCCATGCAGGTGCGCTACCAGCTGCGCCACAGACCCGTCGGCCGCAAGCGGCCTGTCGGTGTCCCTCCGGTTCCCCGGAGGCACCAGTACAGCGTACACCACGCGGAGACGGGGGAACGAAATCGCCGTCGCCTCCCGGGCGCGTCGCCGCTACGCGGACTGTTCGGCCGCCTGCGTCTGGTCGACCGGGAGGTCGAGCGGGATGACCGGGCAGTCCGACCAGAGTCGCTCGAGGGAGTAGTACTGGCGCTCTTCCTCGTGGAAGACGTGCACGACGATGTCCCCGAAGTCGATCAGCGCCCATCGGCCTTCACTGCGGCCTTCACGACGCAGCGGCTTCGAACCTGCCTCGAGCATGCGGTCCTCGATCTCGTCGGCGATGGCGAGCACGTTGCGCTCGTTGCGGCCGGTGGTGAGCAGGAAGACGTCGGTGAGCTGGAGCGGTCGGGTGACGTCGAGGGCGACGAGGTCCTCGGCCTGCTTGGAGTCGGCCGCTTGGGCGGCGATCTGCACGAGTTCGAGTGCGCGAGCGGAGGCGGTCACGGATTCCTTCCGGTGGTCATCCCGACGGAGGCGTCGCGATGTTCATGATGGGTGTCGATCATAGGTCAGACCGCCGACGACGGCCATGCCGACGAGGACGGTGAGCCCGGACCGACGACCCGGTGATCGGCTACGAGCCGAAGAAGTTGGTGGCCACCAGGGCGACGACGATCACGCCCGCCGCGACGACCCCGACCGCGCTGGCCGCGACCGCCAGGACCACGGGCGCCTTCGAGTCCTTGGGCTTCGCCGCGGCCAGGACGACCTGCCGCGTCGAGGTGTGGCTCGACACCGCACGGCTCGCGCGCACCGGGCTGGCGTCGGTGTCGGGCTGCTCGTCCTGCTGGTCGAGCAGCCGGTCGACCTCGGCGCCGTCGATCGGCCGGTGCGACCCGGTCGAGGACAGCGAGGACGGCAGGTCGATCGACCCGGTGAGGATGACCTCGCCGGTGGCGTTCAGCGCACCGGTCGGGTCCGCCAGGGCCGAGTTCGGCAGGATGATGGCGTTCGACCGCGCCTCGGTGACGCGACGGGTGCCGGTCTCCTCGTCGTGGACCTCGGCGTCGTTCGAGTCGTGCGCGAAGGTGGACCAGTGGCCGCTCGGCGCCTCGAAGGCCGCGGTGACCGGCTTCGGCTCGCGGCCGGCATCGGACGACGCCGGACGGGATGCGGAGCCCGGCGCCGACGCCGAGCCGGAACGGACGGCGGAGGTCGGTCCGGACACCTGGGCGTCGGCGGGCACGACGGGCAGCGGGACCTCGTTCGTGTCGTCGTCGTCCAGGTCGAGCGGGAACACGCCGGGAGCCGCTGCAGCCGGGGCGGAGGTCGGGGCCGGGACGACGTCGTCGACACCGGTCCCCGCCGTCGTACCCGGCTCGTCGGTGACCGCGAGGTCGTCCGGGTCCGCGTCGTGCGGTGCCCAGGTGGTGCGGTGCAGGCGCGGCTCCTCCGCGTGCGCGGCCGCCGCCTCGAGGGGCTCGATCGCGTCGGGCGATCCGTCGGCGGCCGTGGCCTGCTCGACGGCTGCCGGGTCGAGGTGGGACACCTCGGGGTTCGGCTCCTGCCAGTGCGAGGTCTCGCCGCCGTCGTCCTCAGCGCGGGTGTCCTGACCGGCGTCGTCGTCCGACCGGTCTGCGGTGTCGGCGGTGTCGGCGGGGCCGGCGAACCCGAAGGGCACCAGCGGCGCCCGCTCGGGGTCGACGCCCGACGCGGCCGTCTCGGCGGGCGTCGGAAGGGACGGCACCTGTGCGTCCGGGGCCGGGACGGCGGCCGGACCGGACAGGGTGCCGAGCACGTCCTGCACCGTGCGGTCCGAGGAGTGCGGGGTGGGGTTCTGCAGCGGGACCGGACGGCCGCCCTGCTCCTGTGCCTCGCGGAGGAGCCGCAGCTGTCGGCGGGACATCCCGCCGGTGCCGGGCACGATCTCCGTCGCGGACGCCGGCGGCTGGTCCGGGACACCCGAGGGTGCGCTGGCGGACCGCGGGACGGCCGACTGGGCGGGCGCCGCGGAGCCGGGCGCGACGTGCGAACCGGGACGACGCCGGGCCTCCGGCGCGCTGGTCGCGGCGACGGTCGGCGGTGGGGTCACGGGCTGGGCACCGCCGGACGCGGCGCGCTCACGCTCGCGCATCTGACGCCGCGACAGGGGCGGCTGCGCGTCGGACGGACTCATGCAACGCTCCGATACAGATGGTGCTTCGAGATGTACTGGACGACGCCGTCCGGTACGAGGTACCAGACGGGGGACCCGCCTCTCACCCGATCGCGGCAGTCGGTCGAGGATATCGCCAGCGCGGGGACCTCGAGGACACTAACGTCCCGTTCTGGGAGTCCGGTGATGCTCAACGCGTGTCCCGGTCGGGTCACGGCGACGAAGTGGGCCAGGTCCCAGAGGCCGTCGTGGTCCTTCCAGTCCAGGATCTGCTGGACCGCGTCCGCTCCGGAGATGAACACGAGCTGCGCGTCGGGGCGCTGCTCGCGGAGGTCGCGGAGGGTGTCCACCGTGTAGGTCGGACCCGGGCGGTCGATGTCCACCCGGCTGACCGTGAACATCGGGTTCGACGCCGTCGCGATGACCGTCATCAGGTACCGGTGTTCGGCGTCGGTGACGTCCGCCTTCATGTACGGCTGACCGGTCGGGACGAACACGACCTCGTCGAGGTCGAAGTGCTTCGCGACCTCGGACGCCGCCACGAGGTGACCGTGGTGGATCGGGTCGAACGTCCCGCCCATCACCCCGATGCGCGGCCGACCCGTGCTCTCGAGCATCGGGGGGCTGGTCAGATCTTCGAGTGGCCGAACTCGTCCACGCCGGTCTCGTGCTGCCGGGTGGCCTGGAACTTGTGCGAGTGGCGGTAGGCGACGTCGCGGAAGCTCCACGTGACGAAGCCCAGGAAGGTGAAGAAGCAGGCGGCGACGATCGGGTAGACGATCGCGGGGACGCCGGCCGCGTGCTCGGCGGCCTCAGCGAGGAGTGACATCTGGCAGTGCTCCGATCGGTCGAGGAAGACTCCGGACCATCCTAGCCGCGGATGTGTCCCTGCCCGCGCACGAGCCACTTGGTACTCGTGAGCTCCGGAAGCCCCATCGGCCCCCTGGCGTGCAACTTCTGCGTCGAGATGCCGACCTCGGCCCCGAAACCGAACTCACCCCCGTCGGTGAACCGGGTCGAGGCGTTCACCATGACGACGGCGGAGTCGACCCCGGCCAGGAAGTGCTCCGCCGTGTCGACGTCGTTCGTCACGATCGACTCGGTGTGGTGCGTCGACCACCGGGCGATGTGCGCCATGGCCGCGTCCACGTCCGACACGACCCGGATCGACAGGTCGAGGTCCATCGACTCGGTCGCCCAGTCGGCCTCGGTCGCGCGCAGCACCCCGGGCACGATCGTCCGCGTGGCGTCGTCGCCACGGAGGGTCACCCCGGCGCCACGGAGCCGGTCGGCGAGCACGGGCAACAGCCGTTCCGCGGCCCGCTCGTGCACCAGCAGGGTCTCGAGGGCGTTGCACACGCTCGGCCGCTGCACCTTGCTGTTCAGGACGATGTCCACGGCCCGGTCGAGCGGCGCGGACTCGTCGAGGAACACGTGCACGACCCCGGCCCCGGTCTCGATCACCGGCACCTGGGACTCGGTCACGACGGTCTGGATCAGGGAGGCGCTCCCCCGCGGGATGAGCACGTCGACGAGCCCACGGGCACGCATGAGCTCGGTCGCGCCCTGCCGGCCGAACTCGTCGATGGTCTGGACCAGTTCCCGCGGGAGTCCGACCGAGGCGACGGCGTCCTGGATCCGTGCGACCAGGACCGCGTTCGTCCGCTGCGCCGCCGACCCGCCGCGCAGGACGACCGCGTTGCCGGACTTCAGGGCCAGGGAGGCGATGTCGACGGTCACGTTCGGTCGTGCTTCGTAGATCGCGCCGACGACCCCGAACGGCACGCGGACCTGCGTGAGTTGCAGGCCGTTCGGCAGGACCGATCCCCGGACGTGCTGGCCGACCGGGTCGGTCAGGCCGACGACGTGCTCGACGGCGTACGCGAGAGCATCGACCCGGGCCACGTCGAGCCGCAGTCGATCGAGCAGACCCGACGACAGGCCGGCGTCCTCCCCCGCGACGAGGTCCTCGTGGTTCGCCGTCACGATCTCGGCCGTGCCCGCACGCAGCTCGAGCGCGATCGCCCGGAGAGCGGCGTCCTTGACGGCGGTCGTCGCGGTCGCGAGCGCCGTCGATGCGGAGCGCGCGGCGGTCAGGACGTCGGCCAGGGTCGGAGCGGGGGCGGTGCGGGACATGGACCGATCGTAGACCGGCGACCACCCGCGTGACGCGACCTGTGGACACGGACGGGAGGCGCGCCTCCAGGCCGTCGACGACCCGCGCTCAGGCGCGTGGTGCGGCCCGGAACCAGGTACCGACGTGCTCGCCGCCGAGGGCTCGCTCGACGAGCGCGGTGGCCGTGACGAGGACCGCGGTGCCGGCCTCGGCGGCGAGTCGCGCGGCCGCGACCTTCGTGCCGGCTCCCCCGGTGCCGACCCCGGCCGCGCCGATCGAGCCGAAGGTGACGCCGGCGAGCTCGTCGCCGAACGGGACCTCGTCGATGCGGGTGGCGCCGGGCTGCTCCGGCGGCTTCGTGTACAGGGCCTCGACGTCGGACAGGAGCACGAGGGCGTCGGCCTCGAGCTGCCGGGCGACCAGTGCCGCGAGCCGGTCGTTGTCACCGAACCGGATCTCGTGGGTGGCGACCGTGTCGTTCTCGTTGACGATCGGGAGCACCCGGAGTTCGAGCAGCCGGTTCATCGCACGGCGGGCGTTCACGCGGTGCGTCGGGTTCTGCAGGTCGCCGGCGGTGAGCAGCACCTGGGCCGCGGTGACGCCGTGGCGGTCGAGTTCCTTCTGGTACCGGAACACGAGGACGGCCTGCCCGGTCGCGGCGGCCGCCTGCTGGGTCGCGAGGTCGTCCGGCCGGCCGTCCAGGCCGAGGAAGGGGAAGCCCGTCGCGATCGCACCCGAGGACACGAGCACGACCTCGGTCCCACGCCGGTACGCACCGACCAACGCGTCGACCAGGGGGCCGATCTGCCCGGCGTTGTCCCCGCTGACCGAGGAGGACCCGACCTTCACGACGATCCGTCGCGCGCGCGGGATGTCGGCCCGCTCGGTGACGGGTCCGGCGGTGCGCTCGGTCGTGTCGGTCATCGTCGCTCCCGGGTCAGTCCCGCTCGGCTGCTGCCTGCTCGACGGACGAGGCGGTGTCGGGCACGCCCGCGTCGGTGGCGTCGTCCTGCCACAGCCCGGCGCGGCGCTCCTGCTCGAGCTCCGCGCGGGCGGCCGCCTTCGCGTCCATCCGCTCGAAGTAGTCGGCACGACGCTCGTTGCGTGTGGGGCGCGCGTTGAGGTCGAGTCGGGCGTCGGTGCCGCGTGCACTCGTGATGAGCTCGGCGGTGGAGGTGAGGGTGGGCTCCCAGTCGAAGACCATCCCGCCGTCGCCACCGATCACGACGGTGGACCCGGCGACGGCTCCGGCCTTGAAGAGGCCGTCCTCGACACCGAGCTTCGCGAGCCGGTCGGCGAGGTAGCCGATCGCCTCCTCGTTGGTGAAGTCGGTCTGCTGGACCCAGCGCTCCGGCTTCGCGCCGCGGACGCGGTAGAAGCGGTGCTCCTCGCCGCCCTCGGCCCGGACTGTGAAGGGCTTCTCGTCGACGGCCTTCGGGCGGATGACGATGCGCTCGACCTCGGGCTCGGCGGCACGCTCGGCCCGCGCTTGCTCGACGATGTCGGCCAGGGCGAAGGTGAGTTCGCGCAGGCCCTTGTGCGACGCGGTCGAGATCGGGAAGACCCGGTAGCCGCGCGACTCGAACTCCGCGGTCACGAAGGCCGCGAGCTCCGCGGCGTCCGGCACGTCGATCTTGTTCAGCGCGATGAGCTGCGGGCGCTCGAGGAGCGGGACCTGTCCCTCGGGGACCGGGTACTGCTCGAGCTCGCGGAGGATGACGTCGAGGTCGCTCACCGGGTCGCGGCCGGCGTCGAGCGTCGCACAGTCGATCACGTGCAGGAGTGCCTCGCAGCGCTCCACGTGGCGGAGGAACTCGAGCCCGAGGCCCTTGCCCTCCGACGCGCCCTCGATCAGGCCGGGGACGTCCGCGACGGTGAACCGGGTCGTGCCGGACTCGACGACGCCGAGGTTCGGCGTGAGGGTGGTGAACGGGTAGTCGGCGATCTTCGGCTTCGCTGCCGAGACCGCGGCGATGAGCGAGGACTTCCCCGCACTCGGGAACCCGACCAGGGCCACGTCGGCGATGGTCTTCAGCTCGAGGCTGACGTCCCCGCTCCAGCCGTCGGTGCCGAGCAGCGCGAACCCGGGGGCCTTGCGCTTCGTGGTCGCCAGAGCGGCGTTGCCGAGCCCGCCCTGGCCCCCGGGGGCCACGACGACGCGGATGCCCGGTTCGGTGAGGTCCGCGAGCACCTCGCCGTCCTCGTCGTACACGACAGTGCCGACGGGGACGGGGAGCTCGAGCGTCTCGCCACTGACACCGCTCCGGTGGTCGCCCATGCCCGGCTGGCCGTTGCGGCTGGAGCGGTGGGGCGAGCGGTGGTAGCCCAGGAGGGTCGTGACCTGCGGGTCGGAGACGAGCACGATGTCGCCGCCGTCACCGCCGTTGCCGCCGTCGGGGCCCGCGAGGGGCTTGAACTTCTCACGACGGACGGACACACAGCCGTTGCCACCGTTGCCTGCCGTCAGGTGCAGGGTCGCGCGGTCGACGAACGTCGCCATGGGTTCACTCCTGGTTGTCGTACGGGAAAACAGCGGGAGGGGCAGGCACACGGCCTGCCCCTCCCGCTGAACTGATCGTCGGTGACTACGCGTTGACGATGTTGATGACCTTGCGGCCACCCTTGGTGCCGAACTCGACCGAACCGGCCGAGAGGGCGAACAGCGTGTCGTCGCCACCGCGGCCGACGTTCGCGCCGGGGTGGAAGTGCGTGCCGCGCTGGCGGATGATGATCTCACCGGCGTTGACGACCTCGCCACCGAAGCGCTTCACGCCGAGGCGCTGTGCGTTCGAGTCGCGACCGTTGCGAGTGGAACTCGCACCCTTCTTGTGTGCCATGTCTCTACCTCCGCCTTACGCGATCTTGGTGACCTTGACGCGCGTGAGATCCGCGCGGAAGCCCTGGCGCTTCTTGTAACCGGTCTTGTTCTTGAACTTCTGGATGATGACCTTCGGGCCGCGGAGATCGGCGAGGACCTCGGCGGTGACCGTCACGTTCGCGAGCTCGGCCGCGGCGGAGGTGATCTTGTCCCCGTCCACGAGGAGCACCGGCGCGAGGTCGATGTTGCCATTGTCGTCGGCCTTGATGCGGTCGATGGTGATGATCGAGCCGACCTCGACCTTCTCCTGACGGCCGCCGGCGCGCACTACTGCGTAAACCACGTGGATTCCTTACGTAACTCTGCTTGAGGGAAGTCTCGGGTGCCCACTTCTGCGCGATCCACCCGGCTTGCCCCGGATCCCGGTTCACCCGGGTCCCAGGTCGCCCCGAGTCGATCGGCGACGCAGGCAGAACGGCCCGCTGACACCAGGGATCGAGAATACTCGATCCGACCAGGTGGGTCAAACGCCGACACACGTACCATGGCGGGATGACCGTGCTGATCGATCCCCCGGCCTGGCCCGCGCACGACACGCTCTGGTCACACCTGGTCAGTGACTCATCCTACGACGAGCTGCATGCCTTCGCCGACCGTGCGGGCGTCCCGCGACGGGCGTTCGACCACGACCACTACGACGTGCCGCAGGCCCGGTACGACGAACTCGTGGCGTCCGGGGCCTCCCCCGTGACCGGTCGCGAGCTGGTGCTGCGGCTCATCGCGAGCGGGTTGCGGGTGCCGCAGCGCGACAAGCGCCACTGACACGACCGTCTGCTGCCGACGACCGCGGGTGCCGACACGCGGCCAGTGGGCCTCCGGACGGGTCGTCAGGCCCGCGGGGCTCCCGACGGACGGCGACGTGCGCGTCCGAGCCACAGCCACGCCACCGTCGACGAGCCGAGCAACATCAGCGCGAGCGGCAGCCCGATCTGCACCGGCGTGGTGACGGCGTCGACGAGCAGGCGCCCGAGGGCCTGTCCGACGGTCCCCTGCCCGGCGGCCTCGGCCACCCCGTGGACGAGGCCCACGAGTGCGAGGGCGAGGGTCCCGCCCGCACCGGCGAGCAGGACGCGGAGCAGGACCACGGGCAGCGGCACCCGCGGCACGACGGGCGCGAGGAAGGCGAGCACGAGGAACGCCGCCAGGTGGAACGGGAACCGGGTGACGAAGACGCTCTGCACGAACGCCTCCACCAGGCTCGTCCCGCCGTGGCTCCGGAAGGGCCCGACGATCGTGCTCGTGCCGACCAGGCCCACCAGACCCGCGACGAACTCCACCAGGACGACGCTGACCACCGTCAGGGCGGCCCCGGTCGTCGCGAGCGCGGACGCGCCCGGTGCGACGACGGCGGCGCGGACCGGGGCGGCCGGAGGCGGGCCGACGTGCGACCGCGGCGGGGGGACCGCACCCCAGCCCGGACCGGGCTGGTCGTGACCCGGGACCGGGCCGCGACCAGCCGTCGGCTGCTCGTCGGTCACCTCACCGCCCGACGATGACGGTGCCGTCGTCCTCGGTGCCGTCGGTCCCGGCGGGGCTGGCCGGTGCGCTGATGCTGCCGGAGGACACGCGACGCGAGCGAGATCGACCCTGACCGGGCTGCTTCGGCTCCGGGAGCGCCTGCAGCACCGAGTCGAGCAGCGACTCCGCGGCCTCCTCGCTCACCCGTCGCGGCTCGCGCTTGGCGACCCCGACCGGGATGTCGAGGATGGCGACCGTGGTGTCGGCCGGCGTGATCGCGGCCGACGAGCTGACCCGACGACGACCCGCGGGGCGTTCCTTCGGTGCGGCCTGGGGAGCCAGCTCGGACACGGCGGGCTGCTGTGCGACCGGTGCCGGCGCGACGGGCTGCTCTGCGGGGGCCGGGACCTCCGGCTGCGTGTCGGTCGTGTCGGCGCCGGCCGTCGTGCCGGGCAGGACGGCCTCGGGCGCGGGCGTCTCCAGCGTCGACGCCTGCTCGGCGACCGGAGCCTGCTGCGCCGGTGCCTGCTGCAGGTCCCCGGCTCGGCTCCCGCGACGACGGCGCCGCTTCGACCCGCCCGTCGACTCGGCCGGCGTCTCCGCCGCGGGGGCGACCGGCGAGGTCGGCGACGCGACCGACACCGGCGACGCCGGCGACACCGTCGCGGCGATGCCGGTCAGCGGCGCACCGGACTCGTCGTGCGTGATGGTGGACGCAGCGATCCGGGACAGCGCGTGCTTCACGTCGTCGGTGATCTGGTGTGCCGACGACTTCTGCTCGGTCGTGGCGTTGCCGCCGTTCGACCCGTTGCCGTTGCCGCTGCCGCTGCGCGCCTTGCGGCGCCCCTTGGTCGGACCGGGGTCGGCGTTGTTGTCGTTGACCTTCGCGTTCACCTCGTCGAGCGACTCGCGCAGGCCCACGCCGATCTTCTTGCGGGTCATCTGCACGAGGCCGAGCGAGGTGACCTCCGCCACCTGGTGCTTCGTCCGGTCGCGGCTCAGGCACTCGACGAGGCGCCGGAGGACCAGGTCGCGGTTCTCCTCGAGCACCATGTCGATGAAGTCCACGACGATGATCCCGCCGATGTCGCGCAGGCGGAGCTGACGGACGATCTCCTCGGCGGCCTCGAGGTTGTTCTTCGTGACCGTCTCCTCGAGGTTGCCCCCGGAGCCGACGAACTTGCCCGTGTTGACGTCCACGACCGTCATGGCCTCGGTGCGGTCGATCACGAGCGACCCACCGGAGGGCAGCCAGACCTTGCGGTCGAGCGCCTTCTCGATCTGCTCGTTGAGCCGGTACTCCTCGAACGAGTCCGGCCCGTCGTAGAGCTCGACGCGGTCCTTGAGGTCCGGCGCCACGGCGGTGAGGTACTCGTCGATCGTCTGGCGGGCGGACTCGCCGTCGATGATGAGCTTCGTGAAGTCCTCGTTGAAGACGTCGCGCACGATCTTGACGAGCAGGTCGGGCTCGGAGTGCAGCATGACCGGGGCCTGCCCGTTCTGCACCTTCTTCTCGATGGCCTCCCACTGGCTGGTGAGGCGCTGCACGTCGCGGGTCAGCTGGTCTTCGGTCGCACCCTCGGCGGCGGTGCGCACGATGACGCCGGCGTGCTCGGGCAGGACCTCCTTGAGGATCTTCTTGAGACGGGCACGCTCGGTGTCCGGCAGCTTGCGGGAGATCCCGTTCATCGAGCCGTTCGGCACGTAGACCAGGTAGCGGCCCGGCAGCGACACCTGGCTGGTGAGGCGGGCGCCCTTGTGGCCGACCGGGTCCTTCGTCACCTGCACGAGGACCTTGTCGCCCGGCTTGAGGGCGGCCTCGATGCGACGACCGTGGCTGGTGTCGACCGAGTTCCAGTCGACCTCGCCGGCGTAGAGCACGGCGTTGCGGCCGCGGCCGATGTCGACGAAGGCGGCCTCCATCGACGGCAGGACGTTCTGCACCTTGCCGAGGTAGACGTTCCCGATGAGCGAGACGTTCTGCGACTTCGTGACGTAGTGCTCCGCGAGGACGTTGTCCTCGAGCACGCCGATCTCGATCGTGGAGGAGCTCGACCGGACGATCATCTGCCGGTCGACGCTCTCGCGACGGGCGAGGAACTCGTCCTCGGTCACGACCTGGCGACGGCGCCCGGCGTCACGGCCGTCGCGACGACGCTGCTTCTTCGCCTCGAGGCGGGTCGAGCCCTTGATGCGCTGCGGCTCGGTGATGAGCTCCGGCTCGCGGCGGCGGGGTTCGGCCTGCTCGCGGTCGCTGCTGCTCCCCCGTCGGCGGGTGCGACGACGGCCGCCACCCTGCTCGTCACGGTCCTCGTCGTCCCAGCGGTCGCTCCGGTCCGGGCGTTCCGTCCGCTCGGGGCGGTCGTCCCGGTCGTCGCGGTAGAAACGGTCCGCGCGGTCGTGGCGGTCACCGCGGCCGCCGCGCTCCGGACGCTCACTGCGCTCGTACCGGTCGCGGCCCGAGCGGTCGCGCTCGGGGCGGGCCGGCAGGTCGGGCAACACCGGGGCGTGGAAGATCAGGCTGAGCGTGCTCGTGGCCTTCGGGACGAACGGCTCGGCGGGCGTCGGCTCGGCCGTCTCGCCGGTCCGGTCCGGACGGGAGGCCCGCTCCGCGTCCGCCTCGTCGCCCGCGTCCACCGCGCCGGCGGTCGGTGCGGAACCGGTCCCGTCCCGACCAGCCACCGTGTCGTCCTGGCCGGCGGTCTCGTCCTGCGCAGCCGTCTCGTCCTGCGCGGCGGTGCCGGCTGTGTCCGCGACGGTGGCGTCCCCGGTGAGGGTGCTGACGTCGTCGGGCGCGGTGCCCGCACCCGAGGACGTGTCGACCGCGACGGGCACGGGACCGGTGGCAGTGTCGAGCACGAGCTCGTCGGCCTCGGACGTCTGCTCGACGTCCGCCTCGGCCGTGTCCGTCACGTCGGCGGTGTCGATGACGTCCGCGCCGTCGACGACGTCGACCGTCTCGGCGACGTCGACCGCCTCGGCGATGTCGGCCGTCTCCGCGACGTCGTCAGCCGCGGCGTCGGGACCGTCCGTGTCGACAGCGTCCGCTGCGACGTCGGACGGCTCGTGGGCCTCCAGGCCGCCCGACCGGGCGCGACGGCCGCCGAAGAGGCGGGTCCGGCGCTTCGGCGCGTCGTCGGTGTTCTGGTTCTGGTTCTCGTTCTGATCCACCATGGACTGGTGCACTCCTCGACCCCGCACGCACCCGGTGGGTGGCGGGAATTCTCTCGTTTCGGTGCGGGCGGCGACTCCGCCCCCGCGCTCGCTGCTGTTGCGTGACCGGTCCGTCTTCTCCGCGTCCGTCGTCGTGGGCACCCGGCTCACGGCGGCTCGGCGTCGGAGGTGACGCGTCGTCCGGTCACGGTGCTCTCTCACAGCACCATCACGTCCGGGCGGTGGCCCGGCAAGTTCTCGTCGTCGCCCGGATCGGCCGGGTGACTCCCCCATCATCGCACGCGGTCACGGAGAACGCCGGGAGCCCCGTGCGAAGATGACGCCGTGAGTTCCACGCCTGTCGCTCCCCGCCGCCCCGTCGCCGTCGCGATCCTGCTGCTCGTCACCGGCGTGGTCGGGCTGTACGCGGCGTTCCGACTGGTCCTCGACGAGTTCGAGAAGTACGAGAACCCGAAGGCCGTCCTGTCCTGCGACGTCAGCCCGTTCGTGAACTGTTCGAACGTGATGGCCAGCGCACAGGGACACCTCTTCGGGTTCCCGAACCCGCTGCTCGGGCTCATGGGCTTCGTCGCCCCGATCGCCGTCGGCGTGGTGCTCCTCGCGGGCTTCCGCGGGACGAGGTGGTTCTGGACGGTCTTCAACGCGGGCGTGTTCCTGGCCTGGGTCTTCGTCACCTGGCTGTTCACGCAGACCGTCTGGTTCATCGGCTACCTCTGCCCCTGGTGCATGCTCGTCTGGGCGATGACGATCCCGATGTTCTGGGTGTTGACGATCTGGAACCTCGCGAAGGGGAACCTGCCCTTCGGTGACGGGGCCCGTCGCGTCGGACGCGCGCTGCTGCCCTTCTGCTGGGCGTTCCCGCTGGCGAACTACCTGTTCATCGTCGTGGTGATCCTCGTGAAGTTCCCGACGGTGCTGACGACGCTCTGACGCCCGCAGGGGTCATCCGCCGAGCACGTCGTCCGACTGCCATCGATGTGTGGCTGAGCCGGTCCTGCAACGCCGCTCGAGCACGTGTGCGATGCTCGGCGAGTGCACACCGACGACGGCCCCAGGGACATGGAGGAGCTCTTCGCCCGTGGATCTCGGAGCGTTCGGACCAGCACAGCGGTCGGGCAGGTCGCGGGCTTGAGCGGCCTGCTGGCGATCCTGACCGGCACGGTCTCGGTCCTCGCAGCGGGGGTGATCGTGGCTGGTGGTGTCGCGCTCCTCGTCGGCGGAATGCTCGTTGTGCTCCCGTTCCTCTGACCGCGAGCGATAGGTTCGCCACGTGGACGTCGTGAGCGCAAAGGTGCTGGGGTCCATCGGGCTTGTCTTCGGAGTCGTCTTCGTCGCGACGTCGGTCGTGCGTCTGACTCGCCCCGACGTCGATACAGTGCTGGTCTTGCTCAGCACGGCCCTGGGCATCCTGTGGCTCAGTGCCGGAGTCGGGTTGTGGCGCTTCGCACTCCGCAAGCCGAAGGGCGATCGGTGAGCTGGCCCTCCTGACCGGCTTCCTCCGGTAGCCCATCGGTCAACGGGACGCCCGAGCCTGTTCCGAGCTCAGCGTGAGGACCCCGGCGCGAGGAACAAGGATGCCGGCTCGTTGCGTGACGACCGCTGACTCGCCGTCGAGGTTCGTGATCGAGGCCCGTGGAAGCCCGGCCACCACTGACTGCAGAAGTGTGGGCACATCTTGGCGTGCTGTGGCGATGACCAGTGAGCCGCGAGGTTCACCTGCCACAGGTGCCAGCCAAGCGTGCCATTGCGCTACCCGTCCGTCAGCGCCTTCGGGAGTAGGGCGACTCCGGACGCGAGCGCGCCCCGCACTTCGCGGCTGCTGCAACGCATCGCCATCCGGAGTGGCAGAGTCGGTCGCCCCTCGCTTCGTCGTCTGATGGCCGTCGACTGTCGTGACGGCATTCTCCTACCTCGCCATGTGCTCGAGTACCTCGGTCGCTGCTCGACCCCAGCCGTCGGGGTCGTCCCCGGGAGGCACGAGTGCCAGGGAGTACCAGAGCACGAGGACCGGCCACCAGTGGAGTTCCTCCTCCGTGAGGGCTCGGACCGACTGGTAGCCATCCAGGAACTGCTGTCGGACGGACTCGGAAACGGGCTCCCAGTCGCGGAAGAGCGTCCCGAGCATGACCGCTGAACGAGCGAGCTCGCCGATCCGATGGTCGAGTCGGAGCTCCTCGAAGTCGAGGACGCCGACGACAGCGGTGCCTGCGCACAGGATGTTCGCGGCGCGGTAGTCACCCTGCACGATCTGTACGGGCGGCAGGTCCGCAGGTGCTCGTTCGAGCAGCTGCCCGAGGACGTCTCGGGCCTCCGGGGACAGCGTCGACGGGTCGGAAGTGACCCAGCCCGCGATCTGCTCGGTGAGGGGTGCCGGCACGGACAGGACCTCCGGTCGCGAGCTGCGCAGTGGGCACTCGCGCAGCGCATCGTGCAGCCGCGCGAGCGTCGCTCCCGCTGCACGGACCTGATCGGCGTCGTCGACGTCGAGGTGGCCGCCGTCGATGACGCGTTGCAATCCCATCGAGATGCCAGCGCTCGTCACCTGCACCTCACCCGCGAGTGTCGGGACCGGCGCCGACACGGGCAATCCGAGTGTTCCGAGCCACGCAGTGAGCTCGGCGGCGAACGTGAGCCGTTCGAACCGGTCAGGTGCGACCGACCACTTCAGCAGGAGACGTTCGTCGCCTCTGCGCACCCACACGAGGGCGTTGCGGTCGCTCATCACGACCCGCTCGGGCGACTCGACACGAAGACCCCACTGGCGCTCGACCACTGAGGTGACCCAGTCGCCCACGGCCTCAGCGCTCGCGAACCCGAAACGGTCCCGGAGCACCGCATCCGGATCGTCCTGCTCCCACAACATCTCGATCGTCATCGGTCCCCCTTGCATCTGCATCACGAGACGAGCGCCGAGCCCGCCACCCCACACGATCTTGCCTCGCTTCACAGGACCGTTGTCGATCGTGCCGCCGTTCCGTGCCCCGCGTCTGGCTTCTTCGTGACCCGACGAGTTGGTGGAAGGCTGTCAGCAGCGGTCGATGAGATGACGTGTCACCGGATTCCGGGGTGCTTCCCAGCGCCAGGGCCTGGTCCCGACGCCCGCGGGCATTACGCTCGTTCCCGATGAGCGACAACGAGAGCAAGAAGGCGCGCCGGAACGCTGCGCGCGAGCGTGCCCGCGAGGCCCGCCAGAAGGAGCAGGCCCGCCGGCGTCGGAACAAGACGCTGACGATCAGCGCGATCATCGTCGGGTCGCTCGCGGTCGTCGCGGTCGTCGTGCTCGTGATCGCGAACTCGATCCAGCCCGTCGGCCCGGGCCCGAAGAACATGGCGAGCGACGGCATCGTCCTCACCGGCGAGAGCGGCAAGATCGTGCCCGTCGAGACGAAGGCCATTCCCGAGGGCGGGGAGCCGACGCCGACGAAGCAGGACGACTCGGTCACGAACATCACCGTGTACGAGGACTACATGTGCCCGATCTGCAACCAGTTCGAGACCGGGAACATGGACCAGATCAAGCAGTGGGTCCAGGACGGCACGGCCACGCTCGAGGTGCACCCGTTCAACCTGCTCGACCGCGCCTCGCTCGGTTCGAAGTACTCGACCCGCTCCGCCGCCGCCGCGGCCTGCGTCGCGAACTACGACCCGGAGGCCTTCCTCGACGTCAACAGCGCGTTCTACGAGAACCAGCCGTCGGAGAACACCCGCGGGCTCAGCAACGACAAGCTGGCCGACATCGCGAAGCAGGCCGGCGCGACGAACGAGAAGGTGCAGTCCTGCATCACCGACCAGGAGTTCGCGGGCTGGGTCGGTGACGCCACGAACCGCGCGCTCACCGAGCCGCTGCCGAACTCCGACCTGCCGAAGCTGACGGGCACCCCGACCGTCATCGTGAACGGGAAGCAGTACAACGGTCAGGGCACGAACTCGTGGGCCGACGCCCAGGCGTTCGCCGCCTTCGTCGAGGCGAACGGCGCGTCCGGCAAGTAACCCGAGCGCCGGTACGAGGACGGCCCCCGCACTCCGAGGAGTGCGGGGGCCGTCGTCGTCCCGGTCGGACACCGTCGGACCGGGACAGGTCAGTCGGATCAGGCGAACCAGAGCCCGAGCTCGCGGGCGGAGGACTCGGCCGAGTCGGAGCCGTGCACGAGGTTCTGCTGGACCTTGAGACCCCAGTCGCGACCGAGGTCACCGCGGATGGTGCCGGGGGCGGCCGAGGTCGGGTCGGTGGTGCCGGCGAGCGAGCGGAAACCGGCGATGACGCCGTTGCCCGCGACGCGCACGGCGACGAGCGGCCCAGACTGCATGAACTCCACGAGCGGCTCGAAGAACGGCTTGCCCTGGTGCTCCTCGTAGTGGCTGTCGAGCAGCTCGCGCGGCGCGGTCAGCATCTTCAGGTCGACGATCTCGTACCCCTTCGCCTCGATCCGGCGGAGGATCTCACCGGTGAGCTGGCGGGCGACGCCGTCGGGCTTGACGAGGACGAGGGTCTCTTCGAGTTCGGACACAGCGGGACTCCCTGCGGTTCGAGGTGGGATGGATCAGTCCTCGCCGAGTGCGGCGCGACGGGCGGCGTTCTGCCGGTCGAGCTGACCGCCCTTGACGAAGCAGAAGACCCACAACGCCAGGAACACCAGGCCCACCACGACCATGAAGGGCTCGATGAACCCGGTGGCGAGGATGGCCGCCTGCAGCAGCCACCCGAACCCTACACCGGCCCGGGAACCGGTCAGCCGGGACGCGAGGAGGAGCACGATGATCGCCCCGATGCCCCCGCCGAAGGCGACGGCGGCCGGCAGCGTGTGCTTGCCGTAGACGACGAGCATCGGGAAGAAGAACATGAACGCCTCGAGGCCCAGCGTGATCGAGAGCAGGCTCTCGCGGGCACCACGGTCACGACGCGGGCGTCGGACCCGGGGTGCACGCGGCGGCCGGGAGGCCCGCCCCGCGTCCGTCACTTCGTCCCGCCTTCCCGGTGCACCAGGTCCATGACCGCGCCGACCATGACGATCGACCCGGCGACGAGGACCATGGCGTCCTCGGCGTCGGCGTCGTCGGCCAGGTCGCGGGCCTCCTGCAGGGCGCCGGCGAGCGACGGCTCGACGACGACCCGGTCGTTGCCGACCTCGTCGACGACGACCCGGGCGAACTCGTCTGCGTCCAGTGCACGCTCCCCCGGCGGCTGCGTCACGACGAACGTCGCGACGGTGTCCTTGAGCGCACGGACGAACCCGCGGGCGTCCTTGTCGCGGAGGATCCCGACGACGCCGACGACGTGCTCCGACGGGAACGCCACCGGCAGCGCGTCGGCGAGGGCTTTGGCACCGTGCGGGTTGTGCGCGGCGTCGACCACGACGGTCGGCCCGGTCGCGATCGGCTGCAGGCGGCCCGGGCTCGTCGCGTTCGCGAGGCCCTCGCTGAGGACGTCCTCGTCGAGGGCCTGGCTGCCGCGGCCGAGGAACGACTCGACCGCGGCGATCGCGACGGCCGCGTTGTGCGCCTGGTGCGCGCCGAACAGCGGCACGAACAGGTCGTCGTACGCGCCCGCGATGCCCTGCACGCTGACGAGCTGCCCGCCGACGGCCGGGGTGTCGCTCGTGACCCGGAACGCCGACCCCTCCACCGCGAGGGCCGACTCGGTGAGTTCGGCCGCGCGCTCGAGCTCCGCGAGGGCCTCGGGCGTCTGCGCGCTCGTGACCACGGACGAGGACGGCTTGACGATGCCCGACTTCGTCCGGGCGATCTCGGCGACGGTGCTGCCGAGCTGCTTCGCGTGGTCGATGGCGATCGGGGTGAACACCTGCACCTGGCTCTGCACGACGTTGGTGGAGTCCCACTCGCCGCCCATGCCGACCTCGATCACGGCCACGTCGACGGGTGCCTCGGCGAAGCACGCGAGCGCCAGCACGGTCAGCGCCTCGAAGAACGTCAGCGGCTGCTCACCCTTCGCGGTGAGCTCGGCGTCGGTCATCTCGAGGATCGGGGTGATGTCGTCCCAGTTCTCGACGAACCGGCTCGGCTCGATGGGCTCGCCGTCGATGACGATGCGCTCCCGGATCGAGACGAGGTGCGGGCTCGTCATGAGTCCGGTGCGGAGCCCGTGGGCGCGGACGATGCTCTCGGTCATCCGGGCGGTCGACGTCTTGCCGTTCGTCCCGGTGATGTGGATGACCGGGTACGCCAGGTGCGGGTCGCCCAGGAGCTCGACGGCACGACGGGTCGCGGTCAGACGCCGTTCGGGTGCCTGCTCCCCGATCCGGGCCATGAGCGCCGCTTCGACCCGCCGGACCTCGTCGTCGTCCCCGCCGTACGGCAGTTCCTCGCCGGGAGCGGTGTCGCCCGCCGGACCGACGGGGATCTCGATCCCGTCCGCGTCCTCCGCGGGGACCTCGTACTCGTTGCTGTCGCTCATGCGCGCTGGACCTCCACGGTCACCTTCGCTCCGTCGCCGACCGCGACGGTGTCCTCGTCCTGACCGAACGTCGTGGGCACGACCTGTACTCCGCCGGCGAGGGTCTCGTTCGCGATGAGCGTCTCGTGCACGCCGATCGCGGCTGCTGCCGTCTCGTCCGCACGGAGCGTCAGGACGATGCGGTCACCGACGTCGAGACCGGCGTCGCGTCGGGCCTGCTGCACGGCACGGACGACGTCGCGGGCGATGCCCTCGGCTTCGAGCTCCGGCGTGGTGACGGTGTCGAGGACGACGAACCCGCCGCCGTCGAGGAACGCCACGGCCTTGGACGTGTCGGCCACGGTGAGGTCGAGCGTGAACTCGCCCTCGACGAGGTCGATGCCGCCGACGGTCACGCCGGTCTCGGTCGCGGTCCAGTCGCCCCGTTTGGCGGCCGGGATGACCTGCTGCACGGCCTTGCCGATGCGGGGGCCGGCAGCGCGGGCGTTGACGGTGAGCTTCCGCTCGATGCCGTACTGCGCCAGGGACTCCTCGGCCTGCTGCTCGAGCACGACGCGCTTGACGTTGAGCTCGTCGCGGAGGATGTCCGCGAACGGCTCGACGGCCGCGGTGTCCGGCACGACGAGCGTCAGCGTGGCGAGGGGCAGACGGACGCGCGTGCCGGTCGCCTTGCGGAGCGCGAGGCCCTTCGACGCGACGTCCCGCACGCGGTCCATGGCCGCGACCAGGGCGTCGTCGGCGGGGAACTCGTCGGGCGACGGCCAGTCGGTCAGGTGCACGCTGCGGTCACCGGTCAGGCCCTTCCAGACCTCCTCGGTCACGAGCGGTGCCAGCGGCGCCGCCACCCGGGCGAGCGTCTCGAGGACCGTGAACAGCGTGTCGAACGCGGCACGGGCCTCCGGGGAGGACTCCGCGCCGGCCCAGAACTTGTCCCGCGACCGCCGGACGTACCAGTTGGTGAGCACGTCGGCGAAGTCGCGGATCGCCTGCGCGGCCAGCGGGGTGTCGAGCGCGTCGAGGTGCGTCGTGACGTCGGCGACGAGCACGCGGGTCTTCGCGAGGAGGTACCGGTCGAGCACGTCGGTGCTCGCGGTGCTGCGGGTGGCTCGGTACCCCTGATCGCCGGAGGCGTTCGCGTAGAGGGTGAAGAAGTAGTACGTCGACCACAGCGGCAGGAGGAACTCGCGGACGCCCTGACGGATGCCCTCCTCGGTGACGACGAGGTTGCCGCCGCGGATCACCGACGACGACATGAGGAACCAGCGCATCGCGTCGGCGCCGTCGCGGTGGAACACCTCGGACACGTCCGGGTAGTTCCGCAGGCTCTTCGACATCTTCTGCCCGTCGGACCCGAGCACGATGCCGTGACTGATCACGTTCGTGAACGCCGGGCGGTCGAACAGCGCGGTCGACAGCGCGTGCATGACGTAGAACCAGCCGCGGGTCTGCCCGATGTACTCGACGATGAAGTCGGCCGGGCTGTGGGTGTCGAACCACTCCCGGTTCTCGAACGGGTAGTGCACCTGCGCGTACGGCATCGAGCCGGAGTCGAACCAGACGTCGAACACGTCGGTGATCCGTCGCATCGTCGACCGCCCGGTGGGGTCGTCCGGGTTCGGCCGCGTCAGCTCGTCGATGAACGGCCGGTGCAGGTCGACCTCGCCCTCGGCGTTGCGGGGCAGGCGGCCGAAGTCGCGCTCGATCTCCTCGAGCGAGCCGTAGACGTCCTGACGCGGGTACTCCGGGTCGTCGGACACCCACACCGGGATGGGCGTACCGAAGTACCGGTTGCGGGAGACCGACCAGTCGATGGCGTTGCCGACCCACTTGCCGAACTGGCCGTCCTTCACGTTGTCCGGCACCCAGGTGATGTCCTGGTTCAGCTCGCCCATGCGGTCGCGGAACTCGGTGACGCGGACGAACCACGACGAGACGGCCTTGTAGATGAGGGGCTTGCGGCAGCGCCAGCAGTGCGGGTAGCTGTGCTCGTACGACGCCTGGCGCAGGAGCCGGCCGGCGTCACGGACGGCCTTCGTCAGCGGCTTGTTCGCGTCGGACCAGAGCATCCCGGCGACCTCGCCGAACTGCGACGTGAACAGGCCGCCCTCGTCGAGGGAGAGCACCACGGGGATGCCCGCGGCCGCGCAGACCTCCTGGTCGTCGGCACCGTAGGCCGGGGCCTGGTGCACGATGCCGGTGCCCTCGCCCGTCTCGACGTACTCGGCGACGAGGACCTTCCAGCCGTTCTCCATGCCCTCGGTCTCCGACAGGAAGTCGAACAGGCGCTCGTAGGTGACGCCGTCGAGCTCCCGGCCCTCGATCGTCCGGGTGACGGCGTCGACGGCCTCCTCGGCCGAGGCGTAGCCGAGGTCCTTCGCGTGCGCGGCGACCGTGTCGGACGCGAGCAGGTACGTCGCGGAACCGGCGGCGCCACCGTCAGCCGCGCCTCCCGGCCCGGCCGGCAGGACCGCGTACGCGATCGCCGGACCGACCGCGAGCGCAGCGTTGGTCGGCAGCGTCCAGGGGGTGGTCGTCCAGGCGAGGGCGCGGACGCCGGTCAGCCCGAGCTCCTCCGCACGCGCACCGGTCAGCGGGAACGCGACCGTGACGGACTGGTCCTGACGCATCTTGTAGACGTCGTCGTCCATGCGGAGCTCGTGGTTCGACAGCGGGGTCTGGTCGTTCCAGCAGTACGGCAGGACCCGGAAGCCCTCGTACGCCAGGCCCTTGTCCCACAGCGTCTTCCAGGCCCAGAGGACGCTCTCCATGTACGTGACGTCAAGCGTCTTGTAGTCGTCCTCGAAGTCGACCCAGCGCGCCTGACGAGTCACGTACTGCTGCCACTCGTCGGTGTACTGCAGGACGGACTGCTTGGCGGCAGCGTTGAAGACGTTGATGCCCATGGCGTCGATCTCGTGCTTCTCGGTGATGCCGAGCTGCCGCATCGCCTCGAGCTCGGCGGGCAGACCGTGGGTGTCCCACCCGAAGCGGCGGTGCACCTGCTTGCCACGCATGGTCTGGTAGCGCGGGAAGACGTCCTTCGCGTACCCGGTCAGCAGGTGGCCGTAGTGCGGCAGGCCGTTGGCGAACGGCGGACCGTCGTAGAACGTCCACTCGTCGCAGCCCTCGCGCTGGGCGATGGAGGCACGGAAGGTGTCGTCGCCCTTCCAGAAGGCGAGGATGCCGTCCTCGACCGAGGGGAAGGACGGGGACGGGGTCACGCCGTCGGGTTCGGAGTTCAGCGGGTACCGCACGGGAGGCTCCTGGAGGTCGGTGGAACTGGACCACGAGGACGGAGCCTGCGCTCCGCGGTACCACCTCGCTTGCCACGGACCGGCGCGCAACGCCTGCTCGTGACCACTCTGCGTCGGGGTGGTGTCGGTCCCGAACCCGCCCGGTTCTAGTGACGACCCCGTCGGTGCCGTGTTCTTCCGGGAGGCTCCCCGGTGATGGCCGGATCGATGCCTGTGGGACCGACTCTACCGGACGGGAGCATGCTGGAGCGATGCCCTCGTCGTCGTCCCCCGAGGCCCCGGAGACCGCTCCGGACGCCTCGTCCTCGCAGCAGAAGCCCGAGTCGCTGCTCACCGTCCTCATCGCCTTCGGGGCGAACCTGCTCGTCGCGATCGCGAAGTCGGTCGCCGCCCTCGTGTCGGGCTCGGCGTCGATGGTCGCCGAAGCCGCGCACTCGTGGGCGGACACCGGCAACGAGGTGTTCCTGCTCGTCGCGGAACGGCGGGGTGCCCGGAAGCGCGACGCGAGACACCCGCTCGGCTACGGCCGCGAGACGTACATCTGGTCGATGTTCGCCGCGTTCGGGCTCTTCACCGCGGGCGCGATCGTCTCCATCACGCACGGCATCGGCGAGCTCGGGGACACCGGCCCGGCCGAGGACGTCACCCTCAACTACATCGTGCTCGCGGTGTCGTTCTGTCTCGAGGGCACGAGCTTCCTGCAGGCGTTCCGGCAGGCCCGCGGCGCCGCGACGAAGCGACGGGTCCCGGTCCTCCGCCACGTGCTGCAGTCCTCGAACCCGACGCTCCGGGCCGTGTTCGCCGAGGACGCTGCCGCCCTGGTCGGCCTGGTCATCGCGTTCCTCGGGGTCCTCCTGCACCAGGTCACCGGGCTCGCCGTGTTCGACGCGATCGGGTCCATCGCCGTCGGGCTGCTGCTCGGGGTGGTCGCGATCGTCCTCATCGACCGCAACCGCCGGTTCCTGCTCGGGGAGAGCACGTCCCCGGAGCTCGAGAACGCCGTGCTCGTCGAGCTGCTCGCCCGGGAGCAGGTGGAGAGCGTGAGCTACCTGCACCTCGAGTTCGTCGGACCGTCCCGCGTCTACCTCGTCGCCGCGGTCGACCTCGTCGGCAACGACACCGAGGAGCACGTGGCCGCTCGGCTCCGCCGGATCGAGGACTCGCTGGAGCAGAGCCAGTACGTCGAGGAGGCGGTGCTCACGCTGTCCGTGCCGGGCGCCCCGGTCCTGCGGCCGACGAGCGACGACATCCCGGACGTGGTCCGGGACGGCACGGTCGAGGACGTGGCGTCCGGCGGCGCCGGCACGCTCCGCGCCTGACCCCCGGGACGGTCAGCAGTCGTCGTTCGTGAACTCCAGGTCGACGGTCTGGTCGGAGCCGGTGAAGACGTAGGAGTACCGCATCGCGATGTCCTCCTCGAGGATGTCGCGGGTCGCGTCCGTCGAGCAGAGGTTCGACAGCACCGAGTCACGGATCGTGCGTTCGGAGACGGCGGCCGGGTCGGCGTCCACCCGGTAGCGGTAGTGGATGGCCTCGTCCTCGGCCTCGACCCCGGTCCAGGTCGTGATCTCGTCGACCTGCCGCGGGAACGTGGTCTGCTCGGAGATCTTGGCGACACCCTCGTCGACGAGCTCCTGCTTGGACGGACCACCGAACGAGGCGAAGCCCCAGCGGACCAGCGCGGCGGCGACGACGAACGCCAGGATGCCCGCGATGGTGACGAGCGCACGGCGACCCCGGGACTGCTGCGGGGGCTGGGTCCCGAACGCGGCGGCGCCGCCGGGCTGCGCGACCGGGGCGCCCGGACCCTGCCAGGGCTGCTGCGGGCCGGCCGGGTACTGCTGCCCGGGGACCTGCTGCGGGCCGCCGGGGACCTGCTGCGGGCCGCCGGGGACCTGCTGCTGCCCGGGCACCTGCGGCGCCGGGGGCGCGGGATCCTGCGGAGCCCCGGTGCGCGCGTCCCGCCCGCCGGTCCACTGCGGTGCCGGGGGCACCTGGCCCTGGTCGGCCGGGAGGCCCTGCCCACGGTCCGACAGACCGTCCGGCCCTCCGGTGTGGTCCGGACCCGGTCCGGACGACGGCTGCTGATCGGGTGTGTCGGACACGGGTCCCCCTGATGTCGGTGGCCGTCCCCCTCGGACGGCGCATCCCGAACCTACCAGCGGACCGGGGCGGGCAGACCAGTGCTCCGGCGCGGCCCGGCCCGGCCAGGGTCGGCCTACCGCCTACCGCCTGCCGTCTGCCGTCTGCCGTCTGCCGTCTGCGGCCTCGACCCGGCCGTGCCGGACCGGCACCTCGTTCCGGCACGGCCGGACCGGCGACAGCGGACCGGTGCGGCCAGACCGGCGCCGTCAGCGCGCGTCGAGCCCCGCAACCACGGGCGTCAGCGCGGCGCCGACGTACTCGACGAGCGGCCGTCGCGCGACGCCGTCCCGCACCCACACCCCGAACGCCGCGGCGGCGGCACCGAGCATCGCGCCCGCCACGGTCTGCGGCCAGAGCGACCCCGCGTGCTCCCCGGTCCGACCGGCGACGAAGGACGCGACCGCCTGGTGCTGCGCGGTCACCCGGGTGGCGACGCTCGCGACGAGTCCGTCGCCGACGTCCATCACCTCGGCCTGCGCGATCGCCCAGGGCACGCGCTCCGGGTCGTGCGCCCGGGCGGCGGCGAGCAGGGCCTCCTCGACGGCACGGACGGCGCTCGACTCGGTCGAGGACGCCAGGTGCCGCGGCAGGTCGGCGACCGCTGCGTCGAGGTCGAGCCACATGACGTCGGACTTGGCGGTGAAGTAGTTGAAGAAGGTGGCCCGACTCACCCCGGCACGGGCGGCGATCTGGTCCACCGTGGTCCGTCCGTAGCCCTGCTCCAGGAAGAGCTCGGCGGCGGCGTCCGCGAGCACCTCGGCGCTCGAGCGGCGCGGTCGCCCACCGCGGCGGATCGGTTCGTCCATGCCTCCAGTAAAGCGCTAGACTCGGCCAGCCATGATCTTGGACCCAGTACAGAAAAGCCCGGCGCTGCGGCGCATCGTGACCGGCGTCGCCGGCGCGGCCACGATCCTCCTGGCCGTCACCGCGTGCTCCGCCGCCGGTGCCGCCGGGGACAGCAGCACGCCCGTCAGCGGCGGCACGCTCACCTACGCCTCCGGCGACGCCGAGCCGACCTGCCTGGACCCGCACGTCGGCGGCAACTACCCGCAGGCGCTGCTGGCGACGCAGTACATCGAGGAACTGGTCGGGCTCGACGACGACGGGCGGCCGACGCCCGAGCTCGCCGAGAAGTGGACGACGAGCGACGACGGGAAGACCCTCACGTTCACGCTTCGCGACGACGTCACCTTCACCGACGGCACCCCCTTCGACGCCGCGGCCGTGGTCGCGAACATCGAGCACGTGCAGGACCCGGCCACGGCCTCGAGCACCGGGTACCTCGCCCTGCAGTCGATCGAGAAGGCGACCGCCACCGACGACCACACGGTGACGCTGTCCCTCAGCCGTCCCGACGCCGCACTGCTCGAGTCGTTTTCGCAGCCGTGGGTCGGCATGGAGTCCCCGAAGGCGCTCCAGCGGAAGCAGGCGACGAACTGCGAGTCCCCTGTCGGCACCGGCCCCTTCGCGGTCACCGGGTGGAAGCACGGCGACCGCGTCACGCTCGAACGGAACACGGCGTACACGCCGCTCGCCGGGTCGTCCACCGAGCCGCGCCTGGACGGACTCACCTGGCGGTTCCTGCCCGACTCGACCTCGCGGTACGCGGCCCTGCAGTCCGGCCAGGTCGACGTCATCGACAACGCCCAGCCCGACCAGCTCAAGGCAGCCTCGGCGAAGGGCAGCGTCCGCGACCTCGACGCTCCCCGCCCGGGTGCGTCGAACCGTCTCGAGTTGAACTCGGGCCACGGCGTCTTCCGCGACGAGTCCGTCCGCGAGGCGTTCATCGCGGCGGCCGAGATCGACCCGGGCCTGCGGTCGCTCTTCCTCGGCACCGCGAAGCGCTCGTACTCCGTGCTGTCGAGCGTCGAGCCGACGTCGTACTCGGACGAGTCGTTGTTCGCGTACGACCCGGCCGAGGCGAAGCGTCTGCTCGACGAGGCCGGCTGGAAGACCAACAGCGACGGCGTCCGCGAGAAGGACGGGAAGACCCTGACCGTCACGTTCCCGGTGTCGACGAACCAGTCCGTCCCCGCCGAGCGCAGCCTGTTCCAGCAGATCCAGGCGTCCGAGGCCGAGGTCGGCATCGAGGTCCGGCTGCAGGAACTCGACCTGTCGAGCTGGTACGCGGCACTCGCGGAGAACCAGTACGACGTCGTCAGCGCCCCGTACACGAAGGTCGGCCCGGACGTCCTCCGCATCCTGTACGACTCCGCCTCGATCACCCCGGCACCGTCGGGCTACTTCGCGAACCTGGCGCAGCTCGACGACCCGGCCCTCGACGAGTTGCTCGAGAAGGCGTCGCAGACCTCGGACGCGAACGAGCGAGCGGAGCTGGTCGAGCAGGCACAACGGACGATCCTCGAGAGCCGGACGGTCCTGCCGCTCTACGACCAGCAGAACCACTTCCTGTACCGCTCGGCCGTCCACGGCATCTCGACCACGTCGGTCTCGACGCCGTGGTTCGGCACGGCGTGGATCGCGCGCTGATCCCCTTGCGTCGCATCTGGGCCCGCGCCGCCGGTTCCCGGCGGACGCGCCAGCGGCCGACAGGCCGTGCCGGTGGGGAGAGGTCCGGTGCCCGTCCGGCACGCCAGCCTGTCCGTGCGGGCTGGGTGCGCTGGACGGTGCGCCGCGTCCTCGGCGGCATCGGGGTGCTCTGGGCCGTCGCCACAATCGTGTTCGTCGCGATCCGTCTCATCCCGGGGGATCCCGCCCTCGCGATCCTCGGCGGGCCGGGGTCCCAGGCGTCGGCCGAGGCGGTGGCCCAGGTGCGGTCCGAGTACGGGCTCGACCAGCCCGTCCTCGTGCAGTACCTGGTGTTCCTCAGTCGTCTGGCGGCGGGGCAGCTCGGGGACTCGTACGCCTTCCGGACGCCGGTGTCGACGCTCCTCGCGCAGGAACTGCCCGTGACGCTGACCCTCGCGGTCGCCGGGCTCGGGGTCGCCTGGCTGCTGGCGGTCGTGGCCGCGTGGTGGTCGACGCAACGAGGCCGGACAGCGGCACTGCTGACCACCGGCCTGGCCGTCACCGCCAGTGTGATGCCGCACTTCTGGCTCGGCAGCGTGCTCATCGTGGTGTTCGCCAGCTCCCTGGGGTGGGTGCCCGCCGTGAGCGACGGCACGCTGCGCGGCTGGGTCCTGCCCGTGCTCGTCGTCGCGGTGCCGGTCGCCGGGTACCTGGCCGAGACGATCCGCGACGGCGTGGTGGACGCGCAACGGTCCGCCTTCGCGCTGGCCGCAAGGGGTCGTGGGGAGTCCCGCGCCGGTCTGTTCGGTCGCCATCTGCTCCGGCACGCCGCACTCCCCGGGATCGCCCTGTCCGCCTGGGCCTTCGGGTCGCTCGTGTCCGGGGCCGTCGTCGTCGAGTCGGTGTTCGCGCTCCCCGGGATCGGCCGGGCGCTCGTGACCGCGGTGACGCAGCGGGACATGCCCCTCGTCGCGGGGATCGCGCTCGTGTCGGCGGCGGCGTACGTCGTCGTGCTCGCCGTGGCCGACCTCGTCGAGCGCGCGGTCGACCCGCGCGGCGGCGAGGCGGAGGCACGGTGAGCGGCATCCTCGACCCGGGCCTCCCGTCCGGCACCGAGCCGGTCGCTCCCGGACCCGGCACCGACCCCGACGGCAGGTCCGGCGGCACGCCGACCAGGCTGTCCGAGACGTCCGGCGCGCGCGCCGGACGCCGGTCCGAGCGATTCCGTGGGGGGACGCTCGGGCCGGCAGGCACCATCGCGGCCGCCGTGGTGGCGGTCGCGGTGGTCGCCGCCCTGTGGCCGGCGCTGCTCGGCGGCGCGCACCCGCTGGCGGTCTCCCCGGCCGAGGCCCTCTTGCCACCAGGCCCGGGTCGTCCGTTCGGCACCGACGAGTCGGGCCGGGACGTCCTGGCGCGGGTGGTCGCCGGGACACGGGCGTCGCTCCTGGTCGGCGTCGTCGCCACGCTCGTCGGCGGCGTGACCGGCGTGCTGCTCGGCGTCCTGGCCGGGCTCGGTGGACGGGTGGTCGACGCAGTCGTCGGTCGGGTGACCGAGGTCGCCTTCGCGCTGCCGCTGCTGCTCGTCGCGCTCGTCGTCATCGCGGTGACCGGCCCGGGTCCGGTGCCGGCCATGCTCGCCGTCGGGTTCGCGACCGCGCCGGGGTACGCCCGGATCGTGCGGGGGCTGGTCCGGACCGCGCGGGCGTCGCAGGTGGTCGAGACCGCCGTGCTCCTCGGCCGCTCCCCCGCCGCGATCGTGTTCCGCCACGTGCTGCCCGCCGCCCTCTGGCCGATCATCGCCGTCGGCACGCTCGGCATCGGTCAGGCGGTGGTGTGGGCATCGGCCCTGAGCTACCTCGGCGTCGGGACACCGCCACCCGCGCCGGAGTGGGGCGCCATGCTCGCCGACGGCCGCACCTACCTGCAGACGGCCCCGTGGATGAGCACGTTCCCGGGCCTCGCGATCGTCGTCCTCGCGACAGCGGTGACGGTGCTCGGTCGGGCGCTCCGCCGACGTGGGGATGCTCGGTGAGCAGCGCCGGGACCGCCGAGCCCGTCCTCGACGTCGCGGGGCTCGCTGCCACCGTCGGGACGACGACGCTCGTCGAGGACGTCGACCTCCACGTCGCCCCGGGTGAGCTGGTCGCCCTGGTCGGCGCCTCCGGTTCCGGCAAGTCGGTCACCGTCCGGGCTGCGCTCGGGCTCTCCGCGGACGGCGTCCGCATCGGCGCCCGCCGGCTCGTGCTCGCCGGGCGCGATGTCCGCGCGTTGTCCGATCGGCGGTGGCGCGACGTCCGGGGACGCCTCGTCGGCTACGTCGGCCAGGAGGCCCTCGGCGCCCTGGACCCGCTCCGTCCCGTCGGGCGGGAGGTGGCCGACGCACTCCGGCTGCACACCGACCTGACCGCTCGCGAGCGTGTCGACGCCGTGGGAGCGGCGCTCGAGGCGGTCGGACTCGACCCCGCGCTCGCCACGGAGGGGCGCACAGCCGGGACACTGTCCGGCGGGATGCGGCAGCGTGCGCTCATCGCCGCGGCCACGATCGCGGACCCCGGGCTGCTCGTCGCCGACGAGCCGACGACCGCGCTCGACGCCGGCATCGCCCTCACCGTGATGGAGCAGCTCCGCGCGGCGCAGCTGCGCGGCACCGGGGTGCTCGTCGTGACGCACGACCTCGGGCTCGTCGCGGGGTGGGCCGACCGGGTCGTCGTGATGCACGGCGGACGGGTCGTCGAGGACGGGCGGACCGCGGACGTGCTCGGATCACCCCGGCACGAGGCGACGCGGGCACTCGTCCGGGCGGCGCGGACGGCTGACGGCCCCCTGCGCGGCGGTCCGACCGCCGGCGTCCGCGGTGCCGACGTCGGGGCCGCAGGCGTCGTGATCGCCGATGCCGCAGCTGCCGGCCGTCCCGTCGAGACCCCCGTGCTCGCGGCGCATGCACTCCGCCGGACCTACGCCGGGGTCCCGGCGGTCCGCGAGGTGTCGCTCCGGGTCGACCGTGGTCGGGTGCTCGGCATCGTCGGGGCCTCGGGTTCCGGCAAGACGACCGTGGCGCGGATGCTCCTCGGGCTCGAGACCCCCGACGACGGCACGGTCGCCCTCGGCGGCGAGCCCTGGGCGCCGCTGCCCGAACGGGACCGTCGCCATCGTCGCCCGCGGATCGCCGCGGTCGTACAGGACCCCGGCGCGACGTTCGACGAACGGTGGGACGTCGACCGGGTCCTCGCGGACGCGCTCACCGGCGGCCGGGCTCGGCGCGCGACCGGACCCCTCGGCGACCGGGTGGCGACGGCGCTCCGGCAGGTCGGGCTCGACCCCGCGCTCCGGCGTCGCTCCCCGCGCACCCTGTCCGGCGGGCAGCGGCAGCGGCTCGCGATCGCCCGGGCCCTCGCGACCGAGCCCGAGGTGATGGTGCTCGACGAGCCCGTCACCGCCCTCGACGCGACCGTGCAGGACGCCGTGCTGACACTGCTCGAACGGCTCCGGGACGAGACCGGTGTCGCGATGGTGTTCGTGTCGCACGACCTCCGGGCCGTCCGGCGGCTGGCCGACGACGTGCTCGTCGTGCACGACGGCACTGTTGTCGAGTCCGGTCCCGCCGACGAGGTCCTCGCCCGTCCGACCCATCCGGTCACCGAGCGACTCGTCCGCGCCGCCGAACGGCTCACCGCCGGCCCGACCGAGCCCGCCTGACCCGGGCTCCCGGAGCGGCCGGGACCGCCCCGACTCGTCAGGGGCAGAGGACGATCCGCGAGGGAGGCCCGCCCTGCGGACGCAGGACGGGCCTCCCGGCCGGGTGGTCGGCGGGTCAGGAACCGGCGGGTGCCTGCTCCTGGCTCGCCCCGCCGCCGTCCTCAGGGATGACCGGGAACTGGCTCGTCGAGAAGTCCTTCGCCCAGTCGGACTGCGCGAGCTCCGAGGTCGGGTCGTCGTACTCCGCGATGACGTCGGCGACCTCGTCCTCGTGCGCGACCGTCGGGCCGGAGCCCATGAGCGGTGAGCTCGCGGTCTCCTTCGTGAAGTACACGGCGACCAGCCCGATCAGGGCCGCGAGCATGAGGTAGAAGGCCGGGATGTCCTCGGCCCAGCCGAAGCCGGCGTCCTTCGCTCCGGCGATGAGCGCCTGCGTCGCCAGCGGCGTGGTGCCACCGAAGAGGGAGACCGACACGTTGAACGCGATGGCCAGCGCGCCGTAGCGGATGATCGTCGGGAACAGCGCCGGGAGCGTCGACGGCATGGTCGACGTGAACGTCACGAGGACCAGACCGAGGATGAGCAGGCCGGCGAAGACGCCGGGGCCGGTGCCGGTCTGCACGAGCTTCAGCGCCGGCCAGGACAGCAGGATGAACCCGATGCATCCCGCGGCGAGCACGGGGCGACGACCGAACCGGTCCGACAGCCGTCCGCCGAACGTGATGACGACCATCATGAGGATCATCACGATGACGATGAGGATGAGGCCGAACGTGGCGTTCTGCCCGAGGTTCGTCTCGAGGTAGGTCGGCATGTACGACAGGAGCATGTAGTCGGTCACGTTGAAGACCAGGACGAGGCCGATGCAGACGATGAGCGAGCGCCAGTTCTCGGCGAAGAGCTTGAGGAACGGGGTCTTCTGCGACTCGCGCTCGGCAGCCTGCTCCTGCTGCTTCTGGAACGCCGGGGTCTCCTCCAGCTTGAGCCGCAGGTACAGCCCGATGAGGCCGAGCGGCCCGGCCACGATGAACGGGATGCGCCAGCCCCAGCTCAGCAGGGCGTCCTCGGGCATCGCGTACTGCAGGACCGTGACGATCGAGGCGCCGAGCACGTAGCCGGCGAGCGTGCCGAACTCGAGCCACGAGCCCATGAAGCCGCGGCGCTTGTCGGGCGAGTACTCCGCGATGAACGTCGCGGCACCGCCGTACTCACCACCCGTCGAGAAGCCCTGCACGAACCGCGCGACGAGCAGCAGCACCGGCGCCCAGAAGCCGATCGTGTCGTAGGACGGGATCAGGCCGATCATCAGCGTGCCCGCGGCCATCAGGATCATCGTCAGCGCGAGGACCTTCTGCCGGCCGATCTTGTCGCCGATCGGGCCGAACACCGCGCCACCGATCGGGCGGACGATGAACGCGGCGGCGAAGAAGCCGAACGTGGCGACCAGGTTCGAGGTCGGGTCGCCCGCCGGCAGGAACACCTTCGAGATGGTGACGGTCAGGTAGGCGAAGATGCCGAAGTCGAACCACTCCATCGCGTTGCCGAGCGCCGCCGCGGCGACGGCACGCTTGAGCAGCGACTCCTCGACGACGGTGACGTCGTCCTCGGTGAGCTTCCGCCGGGCGCGCTTGGCGGCGCCCTTCGTCCGCAACGGGCGGTCCCCGTGCGGCTGCGTCGGTGTGTCGTTCGCTGGCAAGTCGTTCCTCCGGTGTGCTGTGCGTCCTTCGGGCGTCCGACGAGGCGGCGACACTGGCGACCTGCGAGCCGCGCTCGCCGGACAAACCCCGGAAGCCTACCAGTCGGGCTTGTGGCGACGGGGCGACCACTACGCTGGAGGGACCCTGTCGAGCGCGGGGACACTCAGGCACCTCATCACGGACTCGGTGCCGCACATACGAACGGAAGGCGCAGCCATGACCAAGCCCATGCCCGACAAGCCATCGGTGGACGGACTCGAGCAGGTCTGGGGACCGCAGTGGGAGCAGGACGGCACCTACCGGTTCGACCGCGCCGCCGCCGGTGACCGGTCCGCCGTCTACTCGATCGACACCCCGCCGCCGACCGCTTCGGGTTCGCTGCACATCGGGCACGTGTTCTCGTACACGCACACCGACCTCAAGGCCCGGTACGAGCGCATGCGGGGCAAGCACGTGTTCTACCCGATGGGCTGGGACGACAACGGGCTCCCCACCGAGCGTCGCGTGCAGAACTACTACGGCGTCCGGTGCGACCCGTCGCTCCCCTACGACCCCGACTTCACGCCGCCGTTCGAGGGCGGCGACGGCAAGTCGAGCAAGGCCGCCGACCAGCTGCCGATCTCGCGTCGCAACTTCATCGAGCTGTGCGACCAGCTGACCGTCCAGGACGAGCAGCAGTTCGAGGAGCTCTTCCGCACCCTCGGGCTCTCCGTCGACTGGACGCAGTCGTACCGCACGATCGACGCGACCTCGCGTGCCAGCGCCCAGCGCGCCTTCCTCCGCAACCTCGAGCGCGGCGAGGCCTACCAGGCCGACGCCCCGACCCTGTGGGACGTGACGTTCCGCACCGCGGTCGCCCAGGCGGAGCTCGAGGACAAGGAGATGCCGGGCGCGTACCACGGCCTCGCCTTCCACAAGTCCGACGGCAGCGGTGACGTCGTCATCCAGACCACCCGCCCCGAGCTCCTGCCGGCGTGTGTCGCCCTCGTCGCGCACCCGGACGACGAGCGCTTCCAGGACCTGTTCGGCACGACCGTCCGCTCCCCGCTGTTCGACGTCGAGGTCCCGGTGCTCGCGCACCACCTCGCGCAGAAGGACAAGGGCGCCGGCATCGCGATGATCTGCACGTTCGGCGACACCACCGACGTCGTGTGGTGGCGCGAGCTGCAGCTGCCGAACCGCTCCGTGATCGGGTTCGACGGCCGTATCCGTTCCGAGGAGCCGGCGTGGATCGAGTCCACCGAGGGCCGGGCGCTCTACGCCGAGATGGCCGGCAAGACGGTGTTCTCCGCCAAGAAGGTCGTCGTGGACGCCCTCACCGCGTCCGGCGAGCTCGTCGGCGACGTGAAGACGATCAACCACCCGGTCAAGTTCTTCGAGAAGGGCGACAAGCCGCTCGAGATCGTCTCCACCCGCCAGTGGTACATCGTCAACGGGGCCCGCGACGAGCAGCTCAAGGCGACCCTGCTCGAGCGGGGGAACCAGATCGCGTTCCACCCCGACTTCATGAAGGTCCGGTACGAGAACTGGGTCGGTGGCCTGTCCGGCGACTGGCTCATCTCCCGCCAGCGCTTCTTCGGCGTGCCGATCCCGGTCTGGTACCCGCTCGACGCCGACGGCAACCCGGTCTTCGACCAGCCGATCGTCCCGACCGAGGCGCAGCTGCCCGTCGACCCGTCGTCCGACCCGGCCCCCGGGTACGACGAGTCGCAGCGCGGTGTCGCCGGTGGCTTCCAGGGCGAGCTCGACGTGATGGACACCTGGGCGACCTCGTCCCTCACCCCGCAGCTCGCCGGCAAGTGGGAGACCGACCCCGAGCTCTACGGCCTGGTGTACCCGTACGACGTCCGCCCGCAGGCGCAGGACATCATCCGGACCTGGCTGTTCACGACCGTGCTCCGCAGCCAGCTCGAGGCCGACGTGGTTCCGTGGACGAACGCCTCGATCTCCGGCTTCATCGTCGACCCCGACCGCAAGAAGATGTCGAAGTCGAAGGGCAACGTCGTCACGCCGCTGTCGATCCTCGAGCAGCACGGGGCGGACGCGGTCCGGTACTGGGCGGCCTCGTCGAAGCTCGGGACCGATGCCGCCTTCGACCCGCAGAACCCGAAGCAGATCAAGGTCGGCCGTCGTCTCGCGATCAAGGTGCTCAACGCGGCGAAGTTCGTCTACGGCTTCGAGCTGCCCACCGGCGCCCACCGGGTGACGGAGGCGCTCGACGTCGACATGCTCGCCGCGCTCGGCACCGTCGTCGACCAGGCGACGGCCGCGTTCGAGGCGTACGACCACGCCCGTGCGCTCGAGATCACCGAGCGGTTCTTCTGGACCTTCTGCGACGACTACCTCGAGCTCGTCAAGGAGCGTGCGTACGGCACCGCTGCGGACGCGACCCACGAGACCCAGGCGAGCGCGGTGCTCGCGCTCCGGGGCGCGATCGACGTCCTGCTCCGTCTGCTCGCCCCGTTCCTCCCGTACGCGACGGAGGAGGTCTGGGCCTGGACCCACGAGACCAGCGTGCACCGGGCCTCCTGGCCGACGCGGGCCGACCTGCCGGTCGACCAGGCCGAGACCGGGCTGCTCGCCGCCGTCGGGCAGGCGCTCATCGGCATCCGCGGTGCGAAGACGGCCGCGAAGGCGTCCCAGAAGACGCCCGTCACCCGGGCCGTCGTGCAGGCGCCCGCGGACCTCCGCGAACTGGTGGAGCGCGCGGCCGTGGACCTGGCGGCCGTCGGCCGCATCCAGGACCTCGCCTTCGTGGACGGCGACGAGTTCGCGGTCACCGAGATCGAGCTGGCCGAGCAGCCCTCGGCCTAGTCGGAGCACCCGGGCTGCGACCCGGACACCGAGGACGCCCCGTTACCGTGGAGACACGGGCGGGGCGTCCTGCGTCCCCGCCACCCACGGACTGGAGGCACACATGGAGTTGGGCACGAGATGGAACGTCGGTGCGGAGCCGCCCGCGCGGCTGCCCGAGACGATGATCGTCGCGGTCCGCAGCGTCGAGGAGGACCTGGCGGCGCAATCGGTCGACGCGTCGACGTGGCGCTGGACGCTCACCTTCCTGGAGGGCAAGCCCGTGGTCGAGCTGGACGACGGGACGTCGATCCACCTCGACCCGCTCGGTCACGCGCAGGTGACGGACCCGGACGACGCGGGTTCGGAGGACTGACGGGAACGCGGAGCCCAGGGGGAACGGTCCGCGGCGTACAGTGGAGAACCAGCGTTCCCGGCGCGGGGCCCGGCCGGCGGACAGTGGACGGACGGAGTGCGCATGGCCACGAGCACGGTCGAGCCGGAGACGACGGCACGGATCGTCGACACCGCCGATGCGCTGTTCTACGCGCGCGGCATCCAGTCCGTCGGCATGGACGAGATCCGGACGACCGCCGGGGTCTCGCTGAAGAAGCTCTACGCCGCGTTCCCCGGCAAGGACCAGCTCGTCGCCGCCGTCCTGACCGGGCGGCACGGGCTCTGGGAGCGGGGCATCCGCGCGGCCGTCGACTCCGCGGAGGGCCCGCGCGCGAAGATGCTCGCCGTCTACGACTTCCTCGAGTCGTGGTTCGGCGACGACACGTTCCGCGGGTGCGGGTTCATCAACGCGTTCGGTGAGCTCGGTGCGACCTCGCCGGCCGTCGCGGCCATCGCCCGGGAGCACAAGGAGTCGTTCCAGCGCTTCGTCAGCGAACTCGCCGTGCAGGCCGTCTCCGACGTCGAGCGCGCCGAGGAGCTCGCCGCGCAGCTCGCACTCCTCGCCGAGGGGGCACAGACGACCGCCGCGATCGCCGGCACCCCCGACGCTGCCGTCCACGCCCGGCGCGCAGCCGCGGTCCTCATCGACGCCGCCACGCCCTGACACGGGTCGGTGGATAGGTTGTGGGGATGGCCACTCCGTTCGACGAACCGAGCACTCTCCCCTACGCCCTCCCGCCGTTCGACGACGTCCGGACGGAGCACTACCGACCGGCGTTCGACGCCGGGATGGCCGAGCACCGCGCCGAGGTGGAGGCGATCGCCACCGACCCGCACCCGCCGACGTTCGAAAACACCCTCGTCGCGCTCGAACGGTCCGGACAGCTGCTGCAGCGGGTCGAGATGGTCTTCTCCACCGTCACCTCGGCCGACTCGACCGACGCGCTCCGCGACCTCGAGGCCGAACTGTCCCCGCTCCTGGCCGCTCACCGTGACGCCGTCGTGCTGGACGCCCGCCTGTACGCGCGCGTGCGGGCCGTGCACGACGACCTCGAGGACACTGCCGGTCTGTCGGACGAGGACCGACGCCTCGTCGACCGCACCCTGACCGAGATGACGCTCGCCGGCGCCGGACTCGACGACGCCGGCAAGGAACGACTGACCGCCGTCAACCAGGAGCTCTCCTCGTTGACGACGACCTTCGAGCGGAACCTGCTCGAGGACACGAACGACGCGGCCGTGCACGTCACCGACGAGTCCGAGCTCGCCGGACTCGACGACGGCGCACTGTCCGCGGCCGCCACCGCAGCGGCCGACCGCGGCTTGGACGGCTGGCTCGTCACCCTGCCGCTCTACACCGGGCACCCGTGGCTCGCCACGCTCACCGACCGCGGGCTCCGACAGCGGATCATGGAGGCGTCGCTCTCCCGCGGACGACGCGGCAACGCCTTCGACAACCGCGACGTCCTGCTGCGGATCGTGCGCCTCCGTGCCGAGCGCGCGGAGCTGCTCGGGTTCCGCGACCACGCCTCGGTCGTCACGGCCGACGAGACCGCCGGCGACCCCGACGCCGTCGCCGGGCTGCTGTCGTCGCTCGTGCCGGCCGCCACCGCCAACGCACGCGACGAGCGGGCGGTGCGGTCGCGGACCGTCGGGTACGAGGTCGAGTCGTGGGACTGGGCGTACGCCACCGAGGTCCTGCGTGGTGAGCAGTTCGCCGCCGACAGCGGAACGCTCCGCCCCTACCTGGAAGCCGACCGGGTCCTGGTCGACGGCGTCTTCCACGCGGCCACCGCCCTGTACGGCCTGCGGTTCACCGAACGACCCGACCTCCGTGGCTACAACGACGAGGTCCGCGTGTTCGAGGTCACCGACGAGCACGACGAGCCCGTGGGGCTGTACCTGCTCGACCTGCACACGCGGGACGGCAAGCGGGGCGGCGCGTGGATGAACCCCGTCGTGGAGCAGTCGCACCTGCTCGGCACGCTCCCCGTCGTCGTGAACAACCTCAACGTGCCGAAGCCCGCCGCGGGTTCGGCCACGCTCCTGACGCAGGACGAGGTGGAGACGCTGTTCCACGAGTTCGGACACGCGCTGCACGGGTTGATCGCCCGCACGACCTACCCGCGGTTCTCCGGCACGAACGTCGAGCGTGACTTCGTCGAGTTCCCGTCGCAGGTCAACGAGATGTGGGTGACCTGGCCCTCGGTGTTGGCGAACTACGCGAAGCACTACGAGACCGGCGAGCCGATGCCGCCCGAACTCGTCCTCGGGCTCAGCGACTCGGAGGGGTTCAACGAGGGCTTCGGCACGACCGAGTACCTGGCGGCCGCACTGCTCGACCAAGCCTGGCACCGGCTCACCGCTGCCGAAGCGGCCGCGGTCACCGACGTCGAGGCATTCGAACGGCAGGCCCTGGCCGACGCCGGCGTCGACGCCCCGGCCGTCCCGCCCCGCTACTCGTCGACGTACTTCGCGCACACGTTCTCGGGCGGGTACGACGCCGGGTACTACGGCTACATCTGGAGCGAGGTGCTCGACGCCGACACCGTGGAGTGGTTCCGCGACAACGGCGGGCTCTCGCGCGAGGCCGGCGAGCGGTTCGCCCGTCTCCTGCTCGGCGTCGGCGGGGCGAAGGACCCGCTCGAGGCGTACCGCGCCTTCCGCGGCCGCGACGCCGAGGTCGGGCCGCTCCTGCGACGCCGCGGGCTCGAGTAGGCCGCGGGCACGAGTAGGCCGCGCGACGGCGGCGACGGCGGTGCGCCGCTGCCGTCGCCGCCGCTACGCGGACTTCTCGACGCGCTTCGGCTGCGACCGCGGGACGATCGTCGGCGCGGCGTTCTCGAGCACGGTGGCCCGGTTGATGACCACGCGAGCGACGTCGTCGTCCGACGGGATGTCGAACATGATCGGCCCGAGGACCTCTTCCATGATCGCCCGGAGGCCGCGAGCACCCGTCTGCCGCAGGACGGCGAGGTCCGCGATGGCCTCGAGCGCACCCTGGTCGAACTCGAGCTCGACGCCGTCGATCTGGAACATGCGCTGGTACTGCCGGACGAGGGCGTTCTTCGGCTCGGTCAGGATCTGCATGAGCGCGGCCTGGTCGAGCTTCGACACCGTCGTGACGACGGGCAGGCGACCGATGAACTCCGGGATGAGCCCGAACTTGTGCAGGTCCTCCGGCAGGACGTCGGCGTACAGGTCCTGCTGGTCGAGCGGGCTGTGCAGCTGCGCGCCGAAGCCGATGCCGTGCTTGCCGACGCGCGAGGACACGATCTCCTCGAGCCCGGCGAACGCCCCGGCCACGATGAACAGGACGTTCGTCGTGTCGATCTGGATGAACTCCTGGTGCGGGTGCTTCCGGCCGCCCTGGGGCGGGACGGAGGCGACCGTGCCCTCGAGGATCTTGAGGAGCGCCTGCTGGACGCCCTCGCCGGAGACGTCGCGCGTGATCGAGGGGTTCTCGGCCTTCCGCGCGATCTTGTCGACCTCGTCGATGTAGATGATGCCGGTCTCGGCGCGCTTGACGTCGTAGTCGGCGGCCTGGATGAGCTTGAGGAGGATGTTCTCGACGTCCTCGCCCACGTAGCCGGCCTCGGTCAGGGCGGTGGCGTCCGCGACCGCGAACGGCACGTTGAGCCGCTTCGCGAGGGTCTGCGCCAGGTAGGTCTTGCCGCAGCCGGTCGGACCGATGAGCAGGATGTTCGACTTGGCGATCTCGACGTCGTCGCGGTCCTCGGCGGCGGTGATCTGCCCCTGCGCACGGACGCGCTTGTAGTGGTTGTAGACGGCCACCGCGAGGGCACGCTTGGCCGGGTCCTGCCCGATGACGTACTCCTGCAGGAAGTCGAAGATCTCGCGGGGCTTCGGCAGGTCGAACTCGCCGCTGCCGGTGTCCTCCCCCGCTTCGGCGAGGCGTTCCTCGATGATCTCGTTGCAGAGTTCGACGCATTCGTCACAGATGTAGACGCCGGGGCCGGCGATCAACTGCTGTACCTGCTTCTGGCTCTTCCCACAGAAGGAGCACTTCAGGAGGTCGGCGCTCTCTCCGATGCGTGCCATGCTCTCGGCCTTCCCTGGTCGACGCGCGCCGCCAGTGCGGTGCACGAGGTCGTCGTGGGACCGAGCCTAACCGCATCCGCCGACACAGCGCGGGACCCCCGGCCGCGTTCGCCCACGGCGTCGGCGGCCTGGTAGCGTGGTCGCCGTTGCTCTACAAGTTGTAGAGAACGGCTCCTGGAGGAACCATGCACAAGCGCCTCGCCACCGGCGGCGTCGCCACCCTCGGTGTCGCCGCCGCGATCGTCCTCGGCTCCGCGGCCGCTGCCAGCGCACACGTCGGCGCGGACGCCACCTCGACCGCGGCGAACTCGTACACCACGGTGACGTTCTCCGTCCCGCACGGCTGCGACGGTTCCCCCACGACGAAGCTCCGGTTCCACGTCCCCGAGTCCGTCATCGAGGTCACGCCCACGGTCAACCCGAACTGGACGATCACGAAGGAGACCGAGCCGTACACGGCGCCCAGTGCCGCGGCGGACGAGGACGAGTCGGAAGCCGCGGCCGAGCGGGTCACGAGCGTCACCTACACCGCGAAGACCCCGCTCCCCGCCGACGAGCGCGACACCTTCGCGCTCTCCTTCGCCCTGCCGGACGGCACGGCCGGCGACACCGTCGCGATGCCCGTCTCGCAGACCTGCGAGGAGGGCTCCACCGAGTGGGACCAGACGACCGAGGCCGGCAAGGCCGAGCCCGAGCACCCGGCGCCCACGATCACGCTGACCGCGGCGGACACCGCGGAGGACGAGCACGCCCACGGCGCCACGGAGTCCACCGAGTCCGGCGAGTCGGCGGCGACCACCGCCTCCACTGCGTCCTCCACCGCTCCGGCGGACCCCGACCTGGTCGGCCGGTTCCTCGGCCTCGGTGGCCTGCTCCTCGGCGCCGTCGCGCTCGTCGTCTCGGTCGCCGCGTCGCGCCGTCGCGGCAGCACGAAGTGACGTCGGGCACGCAGACGGCCTCGCGCCCGGCGGACGTGCGCGGTCGGGCCGGGAGGCTCGTGGCCGCGTCCGCCGCGGCGCTCGCGATCGCGGGCAGCGCGGTCCTCGGGCTCGCTGCCCCCGCCAGCGCGCACAACTACCTCGTCTCCGCCACCCCGGCGGCCGACAGCACCCTGACCGAGCTGCCAGAGTCGTTCGCGATCACCACGAACGACCGCCTGCTCGACATCGGCGACACCGACTCCGGGTTCGCCTTCCGCGTGGTCGGCCCGGACGGGGAGTACTTCGAGGACGGCTGCGTCGACGTGGACGGTCCGACGATGACCACCGCCGCCGCACTCGGCGACTCCGGGGAGTACACCGTTGAGTGGCAGATCATCTCCGCGGACGGGCACACGGTCTCGGACTCGTACGACTTCACGTGGGACGCGCCCGCCGGGTTCTCCCCCGCAGCGGGCTCCACGGAACCGCCGACGTGTGCCGCCGACGCGGGTGGGTCGTCAGCGGCCGCGAGCACGACGGGCACCGAGTCCGGCACGACGTCGTCCACCGCGTCCGACGCCCTGTGGATCGGCGCGGGTGGCCTCGTCGTCGTGGCTGCGGCGGTCGCCGTGCTCCTGCTCGTCCGTCGTCGCCCGGCGCCTGCCGCCGACGACCCCGACGAGGGCTGAGCCGGACCACCCCGGACACGACGACGGCCCCGTACCGATCCGGTACGGGGCCGTCGTCGTGTCGCGCTACTTGACGAGCGCCGGCAGGTTCTTGCGGCTGGTGAGGACCTGGTCGATCAGGCCGTACTCCACCGCTTCCTGCGCGGACATGATCTTGTCGCGCTCGATGTCGTGGTTGATCTGCTCCGGCGTCTTGTTGGAGTGCTTCGACAGCGTCTCCTCGAGCCAGGTGCGCATGCGGAGGATCTCCGCCGCCTGGATCTCGATGTCGGACGCCTGACCGCCACCCTGCTGGACAGCGGGCTGGTGGATGAGCACGCGGGCGTTCGGGAGCGCCAGGCGCTTGCCCGGGGTCCCGCCGGCGAGGAGCACCGACGCGGCCGATGCGGCCTGACCGAGGCAGACCGTCTGGATCTGCGGGCGGATGTACTGCATCGTGTCGTAGATCGCCGTCATCGCGGTGAACGAGCCACCGGGCGAGTTGATGTACATCACGATGTCGCGGTCCGGGTCCATCGACTCGAGCACGAGCAGCTGGGCCATGACGTCGTCAGCCGACGCGTCGTCGACCTGCACGCCGAGGAACACGATGCGGTCCTCGAACAGCTTCGCGTACGGGTCCTGCCGCTTGTAGCCGTAGGCCGTGCGCTCTTCGAAGCTCGGGAGGATGTACCGGTCGGTGGGAGCCGGGACGTTCTGCGCGCCACCGAGCATGGGGAGATGCATTCTCGTTTCCTTTTCTTCGGTGGGGATCAGGACTGGGCGTCGGGCTCGGCGGCCGGCGTGGGGGTCTCGCCGTCGCTGACGGTGCCACCACCACCGACGACCTCGGCGGACGAGGCGCGCAGGTGGTCGACGAAGCCGTACTCGAGGGCTTCCTGTGCCGAGAACCAGTTGTCGCGGTCGTTGTCCTTCAGGATCTGCTCGATGGACTTGCCGGTCTGCTCAGCCGTGAGCTCGGCCATCCGCTGCTTCATGTCGAGGATGACCTTCGCCTGCGTCTGGATGTCGGCGGCGGTACCACCGAAGCCACCGGACGGCTGGTGCAGGAGCACGCGCGCGTTCGGCGTGATGTAGCGCTTGCCGGGCGTGCCGGACGAGAGCAGGAACTGCCCCATCGACGCGGCGAGACCGATGCCCACCGTGACGATGTCGTTCGGCACGAACTGCATCGTGTCGTAGATCGCCATGCCGGCGGTGATCGAACCACCGGGCGAGTTGATGTAGAGGTAGATGTCCTTCTCAGGGTCCTCGGCGGCGAGGAGCAGCAGCTTGGCTGCGATCTCGTTCGAGTTGTCGTCGCGGACCTCGGAGCCGAGCCACACGATCCGGTCTCTCAGAAGGCGGTCAAAAACACTGGGGTTCAGTGTTGCTTCGGCCATGGAAAAGCTCCCGTTCAGTTGTCGCTTGTTGTCGAACTTATCGGTTGCAACGCACGTGGTCTCGTGTGTTCGCTGTCGGCGGTCAGGCAGACCGGGAACACGGTCGGAACGTGCGGGAACACGAACGGGAGGCACGGTGCCAGCTGGCACCGTGCCTCCCGTTCGTGAGGATGGTCGCGACTACTTCGCGTCGGCCTCGGCCGACTCGTCGTCGGACTCGTCCGCGTCGACGTCGTCGCCCTGGGCGACACCCGCGGTGAACGCGGAGAGGTCGACCGGGTTGCCGGCCGTGTCCTTCACGGTGACCTTCGACAAGACCGTCGCGACGGCCTTCGAGCGGGCGACCTCGCCGACCATGCCGGGGATCTGGCCGTTCTGGTCGATCACCTTGATGAACTCGGCGGGCTCCATGCCGTACTGGGCAGCGGCCTGGATCAGGTACTGCGTGAGCTCCTCCTGCGAGACCTGGATCTGCTCCTTCTCGGCGATGGAGTCGAGCAGGATCTGCGAGCGGAACGCCTTCTCGCTGGACTCGGCGACCTCCTTGCGGTGCTCGTCGTCCTCGAGGCGGTTCTCCTGCTCGAGGTGACGGTGCACCTCGTCCTCGATGAGCTTCTCCGAGATCGGGATCTCGACCGACTCGAGGAGCTGCTCGACGAGCTTGTCCCGAGCGGCAGCGCCCTGGCCGAAGGTCTTCGACTTGGCGATCTGCTCCTTGAGGTCGACCTTGAGCTCGTCGAGCGTGTCGAACTGGCTGGCGATCTGGGCGAACTCGTCGTCGGCCTCGGGGAGCTCGCGCTCCTTGACGGCGGTGACGGTCACGGCGATCTGGGCGGTCTCGCCCTCGCGGTCGCCACCGACGAGCTTCGACTCGAAGGTGGTGGACTCGCCGGCGGTGAGCGACTCGAGCGCCTCGTCGATGCCCTCGAGCAGGTCGCCCGAGCCGATCTCGTAGGAGACGCCGGTGGCCGAGTCGACCTCGTCGTCACCGATGGTGGCGGTGAGGTCGAGCTGCGCGAAGTCGCCGACCTTGGCCGGACGGTCCACGGTCACGAGCGTGCCGAAGCGCGTGCGGAGGTTCTGCAGTTCCTCGTCGATCTCCTCGTCGGAGACCTCGACCGCGTCGACCTCGATCTCCATGGAGCCGTAGTCGGGCAGGTCGAACTCGGGACGCACGTCCACCTCGAAGGTGAGGACGAGGTCGCCGGAGAAGTCCTTGACGTTCGGGAGCTCGGCGACGTCGGCCTCGGCACGGCCGAGGATGCGCAGCTCCTGCTCGTCCACCGCCTGGCGGTAGAAGGTGTCGATGGCGTCACCGACGGCGTGGTTCAGGACCTCGCCGCGGCCGACACGCTGGTCGACGATCGCCGGCGGGACCTTGCCCTTGCGGAAGCCGGGGATGTTGATCTGCTCGGCGATGTGCTTGTACGCGTGGTCGATGCTCGGCTTGAGATCTTCCGGCGTCACGTTCACGGTGAGCTTGACGCGGGTGTCGCTCACCTTGTCGACGGTGCTGGTGGCCAAGGGATGTTCTCCTGTTGGTTGACGTTCGATGTGACCTGGTCGGGGCGACAGGATTTGAACCTGCGACCTCCCGCTCCCAAAGCGGGCGCTCTACCAAGCTGAGCTACGCCCCGGTACGAGGGCCAGGATCGTCGTGTGCGCCTGTTGACGCGCGGGCAGGACGAGTCCGGCCCCACGACCTCGATGAGTCTAGCGGGCTCGCGATGCGCGATCCCCGGCAGGACCCTCGGTTGTGGGGAAGTCAGTCGTCCGCGGACTTCCGGAGGCCCTGTCGCCAGCGCACCCCGACGATGACCTGGACGGCCAGCGCGGCGACCCCGAGCAGCAGACCGACCACGATCCGCCACACGTGCAGCAGCGCGTGCCACGGCTGCGCCTGCGGGTCGCCGAGCAGTTCCGGGCGCAGGGACAGCATCACCGCGGCGACCGCGACGAGCACGTACGAGAGCACCCGGGAGCGCTTGATCGTGCGCTGCGACGACTCGTCCGGCGGCGGCAGGATCATGGCGGTGTCGTTCGTCCGGTATGGTGGTGGGGCCGCGACTCGTGCGCGGCCGCGGGGATGTAGCTCAATGGTAGAGCCCCAGTCTTCCAAACTGGCTACGCGGGTTCGATTCCCGTCATCCCCTCCACATTCCCGTCGTCCCGTCCACAAGGTCGCGGCGCACGGCGCCGTACCCCGACGGTCCACATTCGTGAGGACTAGCGTGGCGCTGGCCGGAAGGACGTCGACGCGCGGCGCACCCGCTGCCGCAGGGATCGACGGCGGCGCACCCATGTCACGAGTCCGCACGGCCGTCCGGTCCGCCGTCACGCTGCCGGCACGCGTCGGCCGGTTCAGCGAGTTCCTCTTCCGCCGTTCCGACGCAGCGTGGGACGTGTACCCGGACGACCCCGCGGAGGGAACGGTCGTCGGATCGGACGTCACACGGGTCCTGTTCCTCGGCGAGCGCGGGGAGCTCTCCCTCGGCGTGCGCACCCACGAGCTGTCCCTGCCGGCGTTCTTCGCCCGGCACAGCACCGCACGGCGTGGCCGCGGGACGTCGTGGTCCATCGCGAGCGCCCCGTCGTCGAGCGTGCGGGACCTGCCGACCGTGGTGGACGGACACCGCGAGCACCTGCGTGGCTGTGAGCTCGTCGTCGTCATGGTCGGCATCACCGACGCCCTCCGGGTGATGTCGCCGCTCACCTGGGAACGGCACCTCCGCGACACCCTCGCCGCGCTCCTCGACGCGCTCCCGCCCGGCACCCGGGTCCTCGTCGGTGCGATCCCGCCGCTCGACAACGCCGGCAGCCTCTCCCGACCTGCACGGATCGCGGCCGGTGCGCACGGCCGGGAGCTCAACCGCCGGTCGTGTGCGGTGGCAGCGGACCACCCGCGCGTCGACGTCGTGGGCTTCCCCGAGGAATTGACGCGGTCGGTGTGGCGTCCGGAGGCGGAGGAGCACCGCTACCGGGACACCTACGCCGTGTGGGGCGCGCATCTGGCCGAACACGCCTGACGCTCCGTCACAGGCTGACTCAGCCCAGCAGCACCCGCAGGGCGGCGACGTGCGCTCGGTACGCGCGCCGACCCTCCGGGGTGAGGGCGAGCCACGTCTTGACACGGCCGTTGCCGGTGGGCTTGCTCACCGTGAGGTAGCCGGCCGACTGCAACACCTTCACCTGTTTGCTCGTCACCGAGTCACTCACACCGAGTGCGTCGCGGACGACCGAGAACTCGGCTTCGTCCAGCGGGTCGAGGAAAGCGCAGATCTGCAGACGGTTCGGCGCGTGCACGACCTCGTCGAAGGTCGGAGGCGCGCTGCTCGCCGGCTCGTCGAGCGGGGAGGCCATCAGGACGCGACCACGTGGCCGCTGCGCAGCTCCGACCGCAAGCGCGCGTCGAACCGCCGCCCGAGAGCGACGATCAGGACGAACAGGACCCCGGCGCACACCCACACCGGCCAGAGGAGGCCCGTTGCGGCATGGACGACCATGGCGGTCACCACCACGACGACGGCCGACACCCCCATCGCCACCGCCCATCGGGTAGCGGCGCCTGCCCTATGTCCGGAGACCCAGACGCCGGTCCGGCGACGGTAGACGGAGACGAGGGCGCCGAGTCCGACGAAGAAGGCGATGAGGACGCTCATCCGGACCACTGTGCCACCGAGCGTGTAGCCGACGAGGTAGGCGGCGGTCAGCAGCCCGAGCGTCGGGTGGTACCACCAGGGCGTCACGAGGCGGTCGGCGACGGAGGCGCGGGTGGCTTCGACGGCAGCGAGCGCTTCACGGGCCCGGGCCAGGTCTTGCTCGTTTTCCATGTCGGCAAGTCAATCATTTGCCAGCTTGGAAAGTCAACGGATCGGCGCCACCGGCGGGTCATCGCGGAGGCGTTGGAACATGAGGTGGTCCTGCCACCGGCCCGCGATCTCGAGGTACCGCGGCGCCTGACCGTACTGCAGGAAGCCGTTGCGGGCCAGCACCCGCTGCGAGGCGGTGTTGTGCACCAGTGTCTCGGCCTGGACCCGGTGGAGGGCGAGCTCGTCGAACGCGTGGCCGAGCGCCGCCGCCACAGCCCGGGTGGCCAGCCCGCGTCCGGTTCGGTCCTCCGACAGCCAGTACCCCATCGCGCACGACCGGAAGGGTCCCCGCACGATGCCGCTCAACGTCAGCCGGCCAGCGACCCCGCCGTCGTCATCGAGGATCACGAACGGAGCGGCTTCGCCCCGCTGATGTCGGTCGAGCACGAGCGCGATGTCCGAGCGCTGGCCCTCGACGGTCTCGTGGCCGTCGGCCCGGATCGGGCTCCACGGTGCCAGGAACTCCCGGTTGCGGACGAGCAGGTCGGCGAGCGCCGTGCTGTCCTCCGGTGAGACCAGACGGATCGGGCTCACCGGGGAGCGCCTTCCGGCCGACCGGCCTGCTCGAGTGCCCGGACCATCTCCAACGTCACGCCGTCGGTGAAGCCCACCGGTCGAGTCCGGCCCGTCTCGACGAACCCGTGGCGGGAGTAGAAGCGCCGCGCCGGTGTCCCGTGCTCGTACACGTACAGGCGGAGGTGGTCCGCGCGCTGACCCGCCCAGTCCACGATGCCCCCGAGGAGGGCGTCGGCGACACCGTGCGTCCGACCTCGGAACGCCGGCGAGACGAAGACCCCGGTCAGGACCGGGCCCGGACCGTCCTCGTCCCCGATCTGGGCGCTCATCATCCCGATCCACCGGCCGGACAGGTCGTCGACCGCGGCGAGGCTGGTCGTGTCGATCCCCTGGCCGCGCCGAGCGCGGAGACGCCAGTCGTCCTCCGTCATGCCGCGGGTCGTCTCGAGGGTCGCCCCGTACGAGATCGGGTTGTCGGTCGCGTTCTCGATCCGGAGCTCGCGGACCAGTGGCCAGTCGTCCTCGACGGTCCGGCAGATCGTGAAGGCAGTACCCATGCGAGCGACGGTACCGGGCCGACGGCATTGCACCATCGCCGTCCTAGGCTCGGCACCATGGACACCCTCCGGCCGATCGACGTCGCGACCTGGCCTCGCCGCGAGCACTTCGAGCACTACCGCCACCGTGTTCCCTGCACCTACGCGATGACGATCGACGTCGACGTCACCGAACTGGTCGGCGCCCTGCACGGGACGCCGGTCAGGAGTTCCGTGGCGCAGATGTGGGCGCTGTCGACCATCGTCAACCGACACGAGGCGTTCCGCATGGCGCTCGACTCGTCCGGAGACCCGGCCGTGTGGGACGTCGTGCATCCGTCGTTCACGGTGTTCAACCCGGAACGGGAGACGTTCGCCAGTGTGTGGACGCCGTACCGCGAGGACTTCGCGACCTTCCACCGTGAGGCCGTCGACGTCCTCGACCGGTACCGCACGGCGTCCTCGCTCTTCCCGCAGGACGACGTGCCGCCGAACGTGTTCGACGTGTCGAGCATCCCGTGGGCGTCGTTCACCGGGTTCACGCTGGGGATCCGGGATGCGTGGGACCACCTGTCGCCGATCTTCACCATCGGCCGCTACCGGCGGACCGAGGACCGGGTCGTCATGCCTCTGGCAGTCCAGATTCACCACGCGGCGGCGGACGGCTTCCATGCGGCTCGTCTGGTGACCGAGTTGCAGGAGCTGTTCGCGTCACCGCAGTGGACCTCCGGGGCCGCCGGCTGAGCCCGTGCCGCTCGGGTCACCCGTGAGGAGGGGGATCTCCGGCTCGCGGAGCGGTAGGCCCAACTCCCGCGCGGTCTCGACGTACGCCCGGTAGACCGCCGCGTACTGCTCCCGTGCCCGATCCGCCTGCTCCTGCATGAAGGGGCGTTCGACGTACGTCTCGTACCCGATCGTCTGACGTCGGTCGGCCTCGGCCGTGACGGCGACGCTCCACCGCCACACGTCGGCTGGGCTGGCGTCCGCCGGCGCTGCGGCGAGCACCACGGCCGGGACGGGCACGACAGCCCTGGCGGCGCTCCGCGGTTCGCCCGAGGTGACCACGAACGCGGTCCCGATGCAGACCCAGACCCCGATGAATGCCCCACCCGCTCCGAACGTCGTCGCGCGGAGGGACGGGCCCGCCACCAGGACGCCGATCCCGAGACCCACCGCCGCCGCCAGTGCGACGGTCGCGACTGCGAGCAGCACCCATCCCCATGCCGCCCGTCGCTGTCGCCGACGGACGGCAACGAGGTCGTACCGGTCCCGCCACCGCCGCAACGTCGCGGCACCGGGGCCGTCGCGGTCCACGTACACGTCCCCGTCGGGTGCGACGAAGACGGCTGAGTCGGGCGAGCGCGGGTCGATCACGAACACAGCGTCCCACCGCTCGTCCCCGGGGGTGCGGAAGCCCGGGCGCCGGGCGAGCAGCGATCTCCGAGCGCCGGTGCAGGGACGAGGGTCATGAGGCCGATGGCTGCGACATCCGCCGCCAGGCCAGCAGCGACCGCCACCGGGGCACTTCGGTGACCGCGACGGTCACGCACAGTGCGGTGACGACGACGGCCAGCCAGGAGGGCCAGATCACCCACGCGGCGACGGTCGCGCCGACGAGGTGCGCCAGGACCGACACGATCGTGACGATGCCGTGCGTCGCGACCGGTGCGTCGCCGCCCGGCCGGTCGCCGGGCGTCGAGAACACGGCAGGCGGGACGAGCAGCAGGAGCACGGCCCCGATCGCGAGCGGGATCGAGTGCGGCCAGAGTGCCCACGGTACGGCCACCCAGGCGACGAGTTCCGCGCCGGCGCGGAGGCCGCCGCGGACGGGGTCGTGTCCGACGCTCATCGTGACGGACCGGCGCGCAGGCCGCGGTCGAGGAAGTCGATCATCCACGTGAAGCTCTCGTCGACGTCGGTCCCCATCTGGAATCCGCCGGAGACCTCGAGCGTCGCGAAGCCGTGCAGCACGCTTCGGAGCATCCGGAGCGCGTGGACCTCGTCCGCCGGGTCGAGGCCGTAGTCGCGGAGGACCGCGGAGAACGACGACAGTGTCCGGTCGAGTGCGAGGGTGAGCGGGTCGTCGGCGTCCGCGGGACGAGCGCCGGTCGTGGCCGCGTAGCGACCGGGGTGCTCACGCACGTACCGGCGGACCGCACCGGCGGCGGCGGCCAGGGCGTCCCTCCCGGCCCGCCCCTGCGTCGCGTCCCGCAGCGCTTCGCTGAGTTCCGCGACCGCGACGACCGCGATCCGTCGGGTGAGGTCGGTGAGACCGTCGACGTGCTTGTAGAGCGACGGCGCCTTGACGCCGAGCCGTTCTGCGACGGTGCTCATGCTCACCTGCGCGAGCCCGTTCTCGTCGGCGAGCGCGGCGGCGGCCTCGGTGACGACCGCCGCGTCGAGTCCGGCCCTAGGCACGATCGCCCCCGATCGGCAGCGCGGCGAGGGTGCGGCCGAGGAACGGGAGCAGGAGCGCCAGGACCTCGGCCGGGGTCTCGGTGTGCGGGTAGTGCCCGGCTCCCTCGATCACGGCGAGCTCGCCGAGACCGGACGGCAGGTCGGCGACGACCCGGCGTCCCTCGGCGGCGGGGTCGGCCCAGTCCGGGTCGGCGCTGCCCTCGATGACGAGGACCGGGCAGCGGACGTCGGCGAGCCGGGCGCCGGCGTCGGTCGGCGAGGTCTTCGTCATGGCGCGGAGGACGGCCATGCGCTCGGGCTGCCGGAGCGTGTCCTCGATGCGGCGACGCTCCTCCGTCCAGTCGGCGGGCTTGGTGGGCACGGCGATGTCGAGGTAGGCGAGCCAACCCGGCAGGCTGCCGGTCGTCATGACCGTGAGGAGTCGGAACGTCCCGGCACGGTGCTGGTTGCGGTTGCGGAGGAACCCGCCGAGGTCGAACGACTGTGCGCGGGTGAAGGGAGCCAGCTCGACGATGCCGGCGACGACGTCGGGTGCGTCCGCGGCCGCGATGGTCGCGGCACCGCCGCTGATCGACTGCCCGACGATGACGGCGGGGCCGCCGAGGTGCCGCACGACGGCCACGAGGTCCGCGGCGATGTCGGCGCGCTCGTAGCCGGACCAGCCGGTGCTCGAGTCCCCGCAGCCGCGGATGTCGACGTTCGCGACCCGGTAGCCGGCGGCGACGAGCTCCGGGACGAGGAACCGGTACGAGTGGCGGCTGTCACCCATGCCGTGTGCGAGGACGACGAGCGGACCGGTGCCGCTGACGTCGACGGCGATGGTGCCGCCGTCGAGTTCGATGTGTTCGAGCATGAGCGCCTCCTGGCTACGAGTGTTAGCCATAAGCTAATCCCCGTAGCCAGGACGTGTCAACACCCGGTCAGGACGGACTCCCGTCGGCGGCGATGCACTGCAGCTGCGTCAGCGTGACGGGCGTCACGGCCTCGAACGAGAGCGTCCCCGCGCTGACCCCGCCGGCGAACGGGAACACCCGTGTCTGCCCGGCCCACACGAACTCCTCGTCCTGCGCGTCGAGCTGATGGACCACGCGCTCGTCGGCGTCCCGCAGCACGATCCGCCACGATGCCGTCCCCGCCGCGGCCGCGGTCACCGTGACGAGCGATGCCGCCGCGACCGTGACCGGCACCACGACGCCCTCCCCCGCGGCGAGTGCCACCTGGGTCAGCCCGGTGTCGTCCGTGAGCGGTGAGGCCCCGACCGGCAGGACGTCGTCCGGGGTGTCCCGGTACCCGTGCTGCTCGGACGCCGAGGTCGGGCGCGTGTCCGCAGCCCACCCGACCGGCGTCTCCGACAGCGCGACGACGATCCACGACGCCCCGACCACCACCGCGTGCGGGATGCTGATGGACCCCCACGGCTCGTCGTCGACCGTGACGGCGCCGATGAACCGGCCGGTACCGGTGGTCTCGATGACGGTGGGCGAACCACTCCCCGGCGGACGCAGCACCGTCCGCCGGACCGACGGCGGCACGAGCACGTAGGTGCCGGTCGACGGCGCCAACGGGTACAGCCCGATCGTCGCGAACACGTACCAGGCGCTCATCTCGCCGTTGTCCTCGTCACCGGGGTACCCCTGGCCGAGGTCGGAGCCGACGAACAGCCGGTCGAGGCACTCGCGGACGATGCGGTGTGCGTCGTCGTGCCGGCCGGTGAACATGGGGAAGAACGGGATGTGGTGCGCGGGCTGGTTCGACAGTCCGAGCATGCCCATGCGGATGTCGCGGGCCTCGGTCATCTCGTGGATCGCGAACCCGTACGACCCGGAGCGGTCGGTGGCACCGGTCTCCGGTCGCGCCGAGAAGCGGGCGAACGCGGCATCGAAGCCGGCCGGCCCGCCGTGCAGGTCGACCACCCCGGCACCGTCGTGCGGCGCGGTGAACATCGTGCCCCACGCGTTCGTCTCGGTGTAGTCGCTCCCCCACACGTCGGGGTCGAAGCCGCCGTCGGGGTCGGAGTCGTCCCGCCACGAACCGTCCGGTGTCCGGCCGATGAAGAACCCGCGCTCCCGGTCGAAGACGTTCCGGTACTGCAGGGACCGACGGGCGAACCACTCGTGCTCGGCCCGGTACCGTGCTTCTCCGGCCGCGTCTCCGGCAGCCGCGGCACGCTCCGCCATCACCCGCGCCAGGACGGCGACACCCCAGTCGTTGATGGCCGCGTCGAGCGTCCACGACATCCCCTCGCCGGTCGCCGTGTCGACGTACCCGCGGAACAGGCCCGGGAGGCTCCCCTTCCGTCCGACCCGTCGGTCGCGCGCGGGGACGGTCGCGTTCCGCACCGCCGACCGGTAGGCCTGCTCGACGTCGAACCCGTCGACGCCCTTGGCCACGAGGTCGGCGAAGACCGTGTCGCTCGTGGTGCCGGTCATGACGTCCTCGGCGCCGGGGGCACTCCAGCGCGGGGTCCAGCCGCCGTCGGTGAAGTGTCCGACGACGCCCTCGGCGAGGTCGGCCGCCGTGTCCGGGGTGAGGAGCGCGAGCAGCGGCCACGCGGTGCGGTAGGTGTCCCAGAACCCGTTCGTCGTGGTGAGCGGCCCGTCGACGACCTCGGGTCCGGGCTCGTCCCGGATCGGCTCGGACAGGACGTCGCCGTACGGGGAACGGTGGCGCGGTGTCCCGTCCAGAGCGGTCTCCCCCGCGCGCGTCGGGTAGAGGAACGCCCGGTACAGCCCGGAGTACAGCGAGACGAGCTGGTCGTCGGTGGCGCCCTCGACCTGGAGCACGTCGAGTTCGGCGACCCACCGGTCCTCGGCCTGCTCGCGCATCGCGGTGAAGTCGCCCGCTGCACGCAGGTTCGCGACGGCGTCCTCGGCGGAGACGGTGGAGATGCCGAGCAGCACGTCGGTGTCCCCGGTGACCTCGACCCACCCGCGGAGCTCCCCGTCGACGACGGTGGTGTGCTCGGCGACCGCGTTGATGATCCGGACGTGGACGTGGTGCGGCGGGGTCTCGGGGCGGTCGTCGAGCAGGGCGTCGACGACCACCGCACCGTCCTCGAGCCGGACCGAACACGAGCGGAGCACCCCGTGATGGTCGAGCACGACGCTGCGGACACCGGTGAACCGCCAGGCCAGGGCGAACTCCCCCGCGGTCATCTCCGCGGTGACGCCCTCGTCGAGGCCGACCCGGTACCGGTGTGGTCCGTCGAGCTCGTCGACGTGGTCGAACCCGAGCGCGCGGGCGGTCCGGTCGACGTCGGGCTCGGCGAGCGGGGAGGGCATGACCTGGAACACCCCGCGGTCGGCCATCCACGGCGAGGGCAGGTGGCTCGTCGCGAACGCCTGGATCGCCGGGCGGTTGTCGCTCGGGCGGTTGTGCTCCTGGTAGGCGTACGGCCACCGGCTGTCGGACGCGTTCGTCATCGGCAGGCCGAACACCCCGCCGTGCGGGAGTCCGACGAGCGGGGCGTTGTTCCCGCGCGAGAACGTGCCCGACGAGTGCGTGCCCCGGGTGGTGCGGACGGAGTCGAGCGGGCGACCGCCGGGAGGCACGGCACCGGTCCCGGGGCCGGCCGGCTCGATCCGGACGTCGTCGAGCCAACCGCGCACGGTGCGGACGGTTGCGGCCGACGCCGCGTCTGCGGCCGGCCCGGCGTCGGCCCGGACCGCCCTGTCCACCGCCGGATCCGGCCCGTCAGCGGACGCGGGCCCGTCTGCGCGGCCGAGTCGGGCCTCCAGGCGGTCCACCACCTTGCCGGCGACCGCCGACAGGTCGACGGTCCGCCGGTTCCACTGGTCGACCCACTGCTTGCGGGCGTCGTCCTGCGCCTCGGGTGTGACGGCGTCCCCGTACTGGTCGCGGGCGAGAGCGTCACCGACGCCGTCACTGAGCCGGGTGCGGTCGGTGAAGACGACGTCGAGTGCGAACGCCGTGGCGGCCCAGAACCGGTCGAGGTCCGAGACCCCCGGTTCGGTCTGCCCCTCGGGCAGCGACCGCTCCGGGAACCAGACCCAGGTCAGGACGTCGGTGAGCCCGACCTCCCGTCCGGCGAACCCGGGGACGACCTGCACGGTCCCCCTCGGGTCGGTCTGTTCGATCAGGGTCGCCTGCCGGGAGACGAACCCGACTCCGTTCCGGGCCGCGACCGCGGTCACGGGACCGGTGCTCGTCGGGCTGTCGGTGGTCGGGCTGCCACGGCGCTCGTCACTCATGGATCGGTCGTTCCCCTACTTGTAGACGGCGGACTGACCGTAGAGCACTTGCGTGAACTGCGACACGTAGGGGCTGACGTCTCCGTCCGGCAGGTTGTACGTCATGAAGACGCCGTACCCGTCTGCCTTGGTGCGCTCGGCGAGCGTGACGGCCAGGTCCACCGGGGTGTTCTGGATGTCGACCGCCGCGGCCGAGAGCTTCGACTTCGGCACGCCGGGGATGCTCGGCGCCGTGTAGGTGCCGTAGTAGGGGTTCCAGGCGTAGTCGAGCTTCTTGCCGATCGACGGCTTCTCGTGCTGCAGCGACGTCGACGACGGGCCGATGTCGTAGAACGAGATGATCTTGCCGGGCATGTCCGCTCGGAGCGCCGAGATGAGCCAGCCGATCGACTGGTCGTTCGGCTGCGGGGTGCCGTCCACGCCGTAGTCCGAGTACTCGTCGTCGAGGTCGACGCCGTCCAGCCCGTACTTCTCGACGGTCGCCGACACCTGCGCCGCGAAGTCCCGCGCGTCCGCCTTCGACGTGAAGTTGGCCAGGCCCGTGCCCTGGTGGTTGCCGAGCACCGAGAGCGTGACCTTGATGCCCTTGGCCTGCAGCGGGCGGATCTGGGTCGCCGCCTGGTCGAGCGTGCGCTGCACGTTCTCGTTGGCGTACAGGACCGCGTCGCCGTCCGCGTCACGGTTGATGTTCGCCGCGAAGATGATCGCCACGTCGAACGCGTTGGCGCCGTTCTCGAGCGTGTACCGGCCGACGTTCCGGAGCTCGTCGTTGTTCACCTCGACGTAGGCGATGCTCGTCGGCCCGGACTTCGTCGGGGCGGTGTGCCCCGGGCGGCCGTGGCCGTGGCCGTGGCCGTGGCCGTGTCCGTGGCCGTGCCCGTGGCCCTGCGATGCCGCTGCCGGCCCGCCGGGAGCCGCCGACGCGGCGGCGGGCACCATCGGCGCCGCCACCATCGCGACCAACGCCGCCACGATCCCGATCTTCATGGTCTTCTGCATGACACTCCTCTTCGAGTGGTGTCCGCGGCGACGAGGTGCCGCCGCGGTCCACGACCGGTCCGGCCGTGGGACCCGCCGCCGGGACACCCGAAGTCCCGGCGGCGGGGGTCTCAGTGGGCCGCCGTCAGCGCTCCTCGCTCGTGCGCGGGAAGCGGAAGGTGCGGACCTCGAAGGCGTCGACCGCGAAGGCCGCCACCCCGTCGGTGACCGCGGCGACGCCGGGCAGCGCCGGGTCCGTCTCCTCGAGCAGCGTGACCTCGACCGGCTCGCCGAACGGCCCGTCGACCGCCAGACCCCCGGTCCCGCGTCGGCCCGCCGGCTCGTACACGCGGACGACCAGGTCACCGATGCGGTCGTCGGCGAGCTTGACGGCCGAGACCACGACGTCACCGGAGGCCTGGACGAGCGAGTCGAAGCCGTGCGCGCCGGCGATCCGTCGGACGGACGTGTTCATGACCGTGCCCGCAGCGGTCGCCCCGACGACGTCGGTCCCGATCACCAGGCCGTACCGGTGCGTCTGCACGCCCTGGTCCGTCTCAGGGTCGGGGAACCGCGGTGCGCGGAGCAGCGAGAGCCGGACCGTCGTCGTGACGTGCCCGTCGACCGCGTCGCGCGTGACGTCGAACCCGTGGATCGAGTCGTTGACGAGCGCCACGCCGAACCCGGGCTCCTCGACGAGCACGTACCGGTGCATGGACGTCTCGAACTTCGCGGCTTCCCACGAGGTGTTCGTGTGTGTCACCCGCTTCTGCGCGCCGAACTGGGTCTCCGCGATGGTGTGCTCGGCACGGACGTCCAGCGGGAACGCGACCTTGAGGAACTTCTCGGTCTCGTGCCAGTCCGTGACCTGGTCGAACTCGAGCGTCCGGGTGCCGGGCGCGAGCGTGATCTCCTGCGTGAGCGTCGACTCGCTGAACGAGCGCGACACCGAGACGCGGGCGGTCCCGTCCTCGTCGACCGAGCCGCGCAGGGCGGTCACGTCGACCAGGTCGTCGACGCGGTTCCGGTAGTACCGGTCGACGTCCCACGCGTCCCACATGTTCGGGAAGTCCTGGTGCAGCTGGAGCAGGTTCGCGACCTGGCCCGGTGCGATCGCGTCGCGACCGGTGGCCAGGTCGACGGCGCTCGTGACGAGTCCGCGGCCGTCGACGACGACGCGGACCAGGTCGTTCGTGAGCACGAAGCCGCCGTCGGCCTCCTCGAGGCGGACCGGGGTGGTCGCCTCCAGGTCGGTCGTCAGGATCGCGCTCTGCGCCAGGGCGCCGCCGTGGAGGCTCGGGGCCGGGTTGACGACGACCGTCGCGTCCCCCTCACCGGCGAGCGCCGACAGGGCGGCGGCGATGAGGGCCTCCAGGCGGGCCGCGATCTCCGCGTACCGCTCGACGGCCTCACGGTGCACCCACGCGATCGAGGTGCCCGGCAGGATGTCGTGGAACTGCTGGAGGAGGACCTGCTGCCAGAGCGCGTCGAGCTCGTCGTACGGGTAGGCGAAGTCGGTGCGGGCAGCGGCCGTGGCGCACCACAGCTCGGCCTCGACGAGCAGGTGCTCGCTCCGCCGGTTGCCCTGCTTCGTCTGGTGCTGGCTCGTCAGCGTGGCGCGGTGCAGCTCGAGGTAGAGCTCGCCGACCCACACGGGCGGGTTCTCCAGCTCGCTCTTGGCCCGGTCGAAGAACGCGTCCGGGTGCTCCCACGTGACGCGGGCGCTGCCCTCGAGGTCCGCCAGACGTGCCGCCGTGCCGGTCATCTCGCGGGTGGTGCCGCCGCCGCCGTCACCCCAGCCGACCGGCGCGATCGACCCGGAGGCGAGCCGGTTCTCCCGGAACTGCCGGGCGGCCTTCGCGACCTCGGAGCCGGACAGCCGCGAGTTGTACGTGTCCATCGACGGGAAGTGCGAGAACACCCGCGACCCGTCGATGCCCTCCCACAGGAACGTGTGGTGCGGGAACTTGTTCACCTGGTTCCACGAGATCTTCTGCGTGAAGAACCACTCGAAGCCCGCGCGACGCATGAGCTGCGGGAGCGCCGGCGAGTAGCCGAAGCTGTCCGGCAGCCAGACGCCCTTCGGTCGGATGCCGAACTCGCGCTCGAAGAACCGCTGGCCCTGGGAGAACTGCCGGACGATGCTCTCGCCCGTCGGCATCACCGTGTCGGACTCGACCCACATCCCGCCGAGGGGCAGGAACCGGCCGGCGGCGACGGCGTCCTTGACCTTCGCGTAGACCTCGGGCCGGTGCTCCTTGATCCAGGCGTACTGCTGCGCGCTGGACATGCCGTAGAGGAAGTCGTCCGTCTGGCCGATGAGCTCGGTCATGCTCGACGTGGTGCGGGCGACCTTGCGGATCGTCTCGCGCACCGGCCAGAGCCAGGCGGAGTCGATGTGGGCGTGGCCGACGGCGGAGATCCGGTGCGCGGAGGCCTCGGCGGGTGCGGCGAGCACCTCGGCGAGCGCCGCACGGGCGCCGGGGGCGGTCTCCGGGATGTGCTGCAGGTCGAGGGCGTCGAGGGCGTCGTCGAGCGCCTGGAGGATCCGCATGCGCCGGGGGCCCTGCGGCAGCTCCTCCTGCAGTTCGAGCAGGACGTCGATGTCGAGCGCGAGCTCGTGCACCTCGGCGGCGAACACGGCGAGGTCCATCCGGCGGCTCGTGTACAGCCGCTTCGGGGACGACGTGCGGATGTCGCCCTCCTGCGTGACGAGGAAGGGGTGGTAGTCGAGCAGCACCGGGTTGGACGCTGCCTCGACGAAGAACTCGACGGTCTCGCCGCCGACGGCTGATTCCGTGATGAGCACCCACTGGTTGCGGGGGTTGAGCGACTTCACCGGGGTGCCGTCGGACAGGTAGACGAGCCCCTCGCACTGGAAGCCGGGCATGTTCTTGTCGAAGCCGAGGTCGACGAGCGCCTCGACCCGCTGGCCGGCCCACTCCGCGGGGACGGTGCCCGACAGGCGGAACCAGGTGGTCCCCCACGCGGCACCCCACGGAGTGCCGACCTCGTACGGTTCGAAGTCGAGCGCCAGACCCTCCGCGGGGGCGATCGGCTCACCGGGCAGCTCGTGCCAGGCGGTGTCGAGCGGGACAGCGGTGGCGTGCACCTCGGGCAGGATGCGCTCGTCGAGGACACGGCGTGCGCGGCCGATGGTGAGCGGGATGTCGTCGTGCATGGGTCCTCCGGGACGGCGGTGTCCGTCCGGGTCGTCGGGGCGTGGGGCGTGGTGCTGGTCGTGCGGAAGTGCTGATCGGGGTCAGGGCATCGTCGCGGGGTGTGCGACGGACACGGTGGCGGACGCGGTGTCGTTCGGGACGTCGACGCAGGTGGTGATCCCGCGCGCGGCCAGGAGCGCGGGATCCCCGAGGCGGGAGCGCAGCACGACCTGCGGGCCGCGGCCGTCCTGCTCGGCGATCGCGAGCCAGGCCGCGGCGAACCGGCCGCCCGGCGCCGAGTCGGCTCGGGTCCCACCGAGCGGCGTCCCGTCCGGGGCGACGTCGTCGAGCACGAGCGAGGTCGTCGGCGGGGTCGGGGCCTGGTACCGGCCGTCACCGAACGCCAGGGCCATCTCACGGAACCGCTCCCCGGTCGGCTTCACGCGGCCGTCGTTCGTGAGCAGGCCGAGGTCGTACTCGAGCTCCGGGAAGTCGGCGAGCGAGCGGGACACGTCGTGCGAACACCACCACGTGATGCCGAACAGCCCCTGCACGTCGAGGGCGTGCCGGATGGTCTGCTCGGTGAACGTCGGGGCGTCGGCCACGTCCACCACGTTGGTCGGTGCGCCGACCTCCTGCAACCAGTTCGGCCGGTCCGCGCGGGTGTTCCACGCGGCCGCGAGCTGCAGCAGGTACTCGCCGTGTCGGACCGACCCCGGGCCGAGGGCACCGTGCAGGCGTGCCGACCCGTTGAAGACCCACGAGTGCGTGACGGTCGCGTCCCCGTGGTCGGCCGCGTGCTCCGGGCCGAACGGCTGCGCGTCGTCGTACCAGGCCGCGTCGTACTGGGCGAGGGTCACGAGGGGGGCCGGACGCTCCCCCACGGCGGAGGCGGGCCGGGTGCCGGAGCCGGGTTGAACCTCCGGACCGGCCAGCCCCTCACGCGCCGCGGCGACCATCGCCGCCGCCCACGCGTGCCCCTGCTCGGGCGTCGTCGCGAACGGCGACGGGTGCGGGGCGTGCGCGAACTGGTTGACCTCGTTGCCGACCGTGACGCCGAGCAGGTTCGGCCGGTCCCCGACGGCGGCGGCGAGTGCCCGGACGTACGCGGCGGTCGAGCCGACGACGTCGGGGTCGGTGAACATGTTCCGGCGGTGCCACGAGTCGAGCCACGACGGCAAGAAGTCGAAGCTCGACAGGTGCCCCTGCAGCGCGTCGACCGTGACGTCGAGTCCGAACGAGCCGGCGATGTCCACCACCGTCGCCACGTCGTCGAGCGCCCGTTGCCGGATGAGCGTCCGGTTCGGCTGCACGACCGGCCAGAGCGGGAAGACCCGGACGTGGTCGGCGCCGAGCCCGGCGATCGCCTCGAGGTCCCGTGCGGTGTCCGACGGCGAGAAGTCGAGCCAGGAGTGGAACCAGCCGTTCGACGGTGTGTGGTTGACGCCGAAGCGCATCAGCCCTTCACCCCGCCCTCTTCCACGCCCTTGAAGAAGAAGCGCTGCAGGACGGCGAAGATCACGGCGATCGGGATGAACGCGATCATCGTCCCGGCGGCGATCATCCGCTGGTCGGTGGCGAAGGTGCCCTGCAGGTACTGCAGCCCGACCGTCAGCGTGAGCTTGTCCGGGGACTGCAGCACGATGAGCGGCCAGAGGAAGTCGTCCCACGCACCGATGAACGAGAAGATCGCGATCACGGCGATCGTCCCCTGCACGGCGGGCAGCGAGATGTAGCGGAGGCGCTGCATCGCGTTGGCGCCGTCCATCACGGCCGCCTGGTCGATCTCCTCGGGCACCTGGCGGAAGGCGTTGTACATGAGCAGCACGTTGAGCGCGGCGATCATGCCGGGCAGGGCGACACCGACCAGGGAGTCGGCGAGGCCGAGGTCCTTGACCGTGACGAACTGGGAGATGATCGTCGCCTCGCCGGGCAGCACGAGGGTGGCGAGGAACAGGCCGAGGACGACCTTGCGGCCCTTCCACTGCAGGCGGGCGATCGCGAACCCGGCGAGCGTGGCGAACACGATGTTCCCGATGACGTCGATCGCGGCGACGATGAGCGAGTTCCCGATGTACCCGAAGACCGGGATGGCGTCGCCCACGCGGAGGTAGTTGCCGAACGTCGGCTGCGCGGGGATGAACGACGGGTTCGCGGTGTAGATGTCCTCGCCGGTGCCCTTGAGCGAGGTCGAGAGCTGCCAGAGGAACGGACCGATCGTGATGAACAGCACCACGACGAGCAGGACGTAGCGGAGCACCTTCTCACGGGTGGACATGACGCCCCAGACCGCGCGACGGCGCTTGCGTCCGCCGGGCGGGGACTGCCGGGAGGCCCGGCCCACGTCCGTCGCGCCGGTCACGTCCGGTGTCGGTGCGGCCACGCCGGCGTTGCCGCCGATGACCGGTTCGCTGGTGCTGGTGGTGTTCGTCACTTGTCCGCCTTGCTGTTCATCCGGGCGAGGGCGAGCATCGGGATCAACGTCACGGCGAAGAGCAGGAGGCTCAGGGCGGACGCGTAGCCGAGGTTGCCGGTGAAGCCGCGGGCGTACTGCTGGATGAGCATGACGAGGGAGTTGTCCTGGCCGCCGGGGCCACCCGTCCCGTTCGTCAGGATGTAGAGCTCGCTGAAGACCCGGAGGGCGCTGACGCACACCAGGATTCCGACGAGCGTCATGGTGCCGCGGACGCCGGGCATGGTGACCGACCAGAACCGGCGCACCGCCCCGGCGCCGTCGAGAGCGGCGGCCTCGTGCAGGTCCTTGCCGACGTTCCCGAGGGCAGCCAGGAAGATGATCATGTAGTAGCCGAGGCCCTTCCACACGGTCAGGCTGATCGCGCTGAACAGCAGCAGCCACCGGTCGGACAGGAACGGGATCGCGCCCTGCACGACGCCGAGCGACTGCGCCATCTCGTTGACGACGCCGCGGTCGTCGAGGATCCAGTTCCAGATGAGCCCGACCACGACCGCGCTCGCGATCACCGGCGTGTAGTACGCGGTCCGGAAGAACGCGATCCCGGGCATCTTGTGCTGCACGAGCACGGCCATGAGGAGCGGGAGGACCGTCAGCAGCGGCAGGCACACCACCATGTAGATGACGCTGTTGAGCAGCGCCTCCCACACCTGCGGGTCCGCGAGCAGGGTCCGGAAGTTCGCCGTCCCCACCCATGCACTGACCCCACCGAGCGGGCTGGCGTTCGTGAACGACAGCCGCACGGTGTTGATCGACGGCCAGAGACTGAACGCGAGCAGCCAGACCAGTGCGGGCAGCACCAGCAGCCAGGGCGTGAACCAGCGGTTCGCACGCATGACGATCCTCCCTCTTCCTTCGGGTACCGGGCCGGATCAGCCGTTGGCGAGCAGGGTGTTCATCTTGGTCTGGGCGGTCTGCAACGCCTTCTCGGGCGTCGTCCCGCCCTTCATCGCCAGCGCGATCTGCTGGTCGAGGAAGTCCGTCATCGCCGAGTTCGCCTCGACCGGGTTGAGGTTCTTCGCGGTCTTCAGGGCGTCGTTCGCGAGGACGCGGGCCTTCGCGTGCACGGTGCCGTCGTCCTCCGAGAAGAACGGGTCGGACTGCGAGGACTTCGTCGACGGGAAGATGTTCACCAGGTGGGCGAACTCCTCCTGGTTCTCGGCGTTCGTCATGAACGCGGCGAGCGCTTCGGCGGTGGCGAGGTGCTTGCTCTTCGCCGAGACGCTGAGGCCCTGCACGTACAGCGGCGGGTTGTCCAGCGCCGGCGAGACGATGATCTTGCCCTTGAGCGACGGGTTGTTCTTCTCGAAGTCGCTGATCGCGGTCGCACCACCGGTGGTCCAGGCGACCTTGCCCTGCGTGAACAGGGTGGAGTTGCCGAGGTAGTCGGTGTTGAGGACCGACGACGGCATGAGCCCGTCCTGGTAGGCCTTCGCGTATTTGCTGATCAGGTCGGCGGCCTTCGAGGAGTCCGCGAACGTGAACTTCGTGCCGTCCGCGTTGAGGATCTTCACGCCGGCCAGCGAGAAGTCGGACAGGCCGGGCTTGCGGCTCATGAGGTAGTCGTCCGGGCACTGCTCGTGCATCGTCGCGGCCTGGTCGAAGAGCTCGTCCGTGGTCGTCGGCGGGTTCTCCGGGTCGAGGCCGCACTGCTCGAACATCGTCTTGTTCCAGTAGTCGATGTCGGTGTTGAGGTACCAGGGGTACCCGAACGTGCCGTCGACGCCCTTGTACCGGTAGGCCGCGAGTGCGCCCTCGACGTAGGTCTTCCCGAGCGTGGAGTCGTCCTTCGCCACGTCCTGCAGGAACCCGCGCTTCGCGAGGGGCAGGGCGATGTCCGGCGGCAGGTTGACGACGTCGGGCAGGGAGTTCGACGACGCCTGGCTGAGCACCTTCTCGGCGTAGCCGTCACCGGGCTGGTCGACGAGCTTGACCTCCGCGTCGGGGTACTTCTTCTCGAACGCCTTCACGACGCCGTTGAGGTAGTCCGTGTACGTCGGCGTGAGTGCCCAGGTCTGCAGGGTGATCGACCCGCTGACCTCTCCGTCGCCACCGCCACCGGTGGCCGCCCCGCTGCCGCTCGAGCAACCGGTGAGGACGAGCGCTGCGGCGGCAGCGCCGGCGAGGATCGCGGCCACTCGGCCCGACGTCGTGCGTGGGGTGGTTCTCATCGTTGCTGACTCCTTCGTCGAGCTACTGAACCGGTTCAGCCTTCTGCGCCGAACCGCTGCGTGACGGCGACGATGCCTGACTAAAGCGCTATAGTCAAGCCCGTGGCCACAGGACGGCGGACGACGATCGCCGACATCGCAGCGCGGGCGGGCGTGTCGATCAGCGCCGTCTCCTTCGCCCTCAACGGGCGCCCCGGCGTGTCCGAGGCGACACGAGAACGAGTGCGACAGGCGGCGCGCGAACTCGACTGGCAGCCGCACACCGCGGCCCGGGCACTCGGCGGCGCGAAGGCCGGGTCGATCGGCTTCGTGCTGAACCGCCCGGCGCGCACGCTCGGCACCGAGTCGTTCTTCGGCGACCTCATCTCGGGGATCCAGCTCGGCCTGACCGGCACCCACATCGGCATGACCCTGCTCGTCGCCCGTGACGCCGACGAGGAACTCGAGACCTACCGCGACTGGTGGCGCGGGCACCGGGTCGACGGCGTCATCGTGATCGACCCGCGCCGGGACGACGACCGCCTCCGTCTGCTCGCCCAGCTCGGGATGCCGTCGGTCGTCGTCGGCTCGCACCCCACCCCCGCCGGGTCGGCCCCGAGCGTCTGGATCGACGACTCGGACGCGACCGACACCGTCCTCCGGTACCTCCGCGCACTCGGGCACCGCCGCATCGCCCACGTTTCCGGGCCGCCGGAGTTCGAGCACACCGCACTGCGCATCGAACGCGTCCGGGCGTTCGCGGGTACGTTGCCGGACGCCACCGAGGACGACCGCACGGAGTCCATCCCCACCGACTACTCCGCCGAGGCCGGGTCCGCAGCCACCCGACGCCTGCTGTCCGGCGCCCGGCGCCCCACCGCGATCGTGTTCGACAACGACGTGCTCGCCGTCGCGGGACTCGGCGTCGCGGGCGAGATGGGCGTCCGCGTGCCGCAGGACGTGTCCATCGTGTCGTTCGACGACTCCGCGATGATCCGGCTCGTCCGCCCCGCGATCACCTCGCTGACGCGTGACACCGTCGAACTCGGCCAGCGGGCGGCGGTCCTGCTCCGCGAGCAGATCGAGGCCGACGCTCCGCTGCCGTCACGGCCGGGGCCGGAGTTGACGCTGAGCGTGCGCGAGTCCACGGCCCGCGTCGCCGACTGACGACGCCGACTGACGACGCGGACTACGACCGCTCGTCGACGAGGGCGACGAAGCGGCTGCCGATACCCTCGACCTCGCGCCGTGTGAAGCCCGCCGGGGCTTCCGGCGCCTGGTACGGCGCGTGGTAGTCGCACATCAGGTGGTCCCAGTCCGGCCACCACTTCTTCGGCCGGGCCTCTTCCGCGTACCCGCACACGACGCACTCCAGGTGCACCCACACCTTCTTGCCGGTGCGGTTCGCCCGCGACTGCACGAGCCACGCGGGCGGGTCCTGCTCGATCGCGGTGAGTTCGGCCTCGCTGAGGCGGGACGGGATCCCGTGGTGGGTCGCCATCTCGAGGGGGATGTCGAGCCGGATGGCGGCGTCACGTCGGGAGAGCACCAGTCCAGGGTAGGTGCTGTGCCGGCGCGACGTCCGCCGCCTGCACGGCGTCGACCTCCGACCCCGCCCTCGTCGCCACGGTCGGGGCGGCGAGACTGCTGTGGCGACCGACGACCCGCACCCGGGCCGGTGTCGCCGGGAGGCCCTTCGTGACCTGGAGACTCGACGTGCGCCGCGGCTCGCGGTCGCTCAGCGCTCGATGACCACACGACTCCGGGGACATCAGCGAGACTGTGCTCCGTGCAGGTTCTCCCGGACGTGGTCATCGAGCTCGACGACGGCTCACGGCTGACCGCGTTCACCACTCTGGACGCGCCCGCCATCGCCGCCGCTGTCGACGACAGCGACATCCGACGCTGGTTGCCGCTCCCCCGTCCCTACCCGGTCGAACTCGCCGCCGAGTGGAGCACGGGAGTGAGTGAGTCGGTCCGTGCGAGCGGTGCCGGGCTGGTGCGCTGCATCCGTGTCGACGGGGCCATGGCGGGCTGCATCGACGTGAAGCGCGTCGACTGGCGGGCGCGGACAGCTGAGATCGGCTACTGGTTGAGTCCCGACCACCGGGGACGGGGACATGCGTCCCGGGCGGTTGCAGCACTCTCGTCATGGCTGTTGGTGGAACAGTCCTTCGAGCGGATCGAGTTGCGCATCGCGACGGAGAACCGGCCGTCGGCGGCAGTCGCAGAACGCGCGGGGTTCTCCTTCGAGGGCATCGCGCGGAACGCGGGCTTCACCGACGCGGGCCGCGTCGACCTCGGGATCTGGTCACGCATCACCGGCGAGGAGCGATGAGTGTCCGGACGACCGTCCAGACGGCCGCGCTGCAACTGACCAGACCGTCGAGCAGCCGGGTCCACCGTCGGGCAGTGGCGCTCCCGCAGATGAGCCGGTAGCGTTCCGGCTACTGGTCCGATGCGGGGAAGGAACACGGCGCACGCCGTTCCGAGTCGCACGGGCACTGGTCCCCGTCAAGCCGGCCTCTGCACGCAGCGGGCCACGGCCGATACCTCCCGGAGTCATGGCAACGCAGCACTGAGCCGACGCACCAGCGACGGCCACTCCTCCACGTGAGTTCCCCGCTCACGTCCTCCTGCATGCCCGCGCGGCCGCATGTCGGCTCCGCGATGACCCCTGGGACCACTCCGTATGCTGTTCGCTCTCGCCCGGACACGGGCTTCTCTGTCGACCCTCCGTGAGCACCGCTTCGTCACGTTCGCGGTCCTCACCGACACCATCGGTGCCGGACTCACCCTCCCGCTGACGATCGTCTACTTCACGCTCACCACCGATGTGCCGCTGGCCGCGATCGGCGTGCTCTCCACCGTCGGCTCGCTCATCGCCCTGCCCATCGGACTGATCGGTGGCGCCCTCACCGACCGGTTCGGCGCGAAGGCATCGATGATCCTCAACAACCTGATGTCCGCGGCGGGGTTCGCGCTCTACCTGATCGCCCATGACCCGGTGATGATCTTCGCCGCGATCTTCCTCGTCAACGCGTCCGAGCGGTTGTACTGGACGTCATGGACGGCGTACGTCCACGACCTCGCCGACGGGCGCCCGTTCGAACGGTGGTTCGCGTTCCTCGAGGCGACGAAGGCTGCGGCCCTCGGCGCCGGCGCGGTCATCGCCGCCGTCACACTGGCGCACGGCCCGGGCGGGCTCCGTTGGTTGGTCCTCGCCAACGTGGTGACGAGCGTCGCCGCGGCGGTCGTGTTCGCGGCGCAACGCACCGGTCGACGGATCACCGCTGCGACGGAGGCGATCGGACGCGATGGCCGGACCGGGTCGTTCCGCGAGTTCGCTGCGGACCGGTCGATGCGTCTCATCACGCTCGGTCAGTTCCTCATCGGGCCGGCCATGGTCCTCCCGAACGTCGCGCTCAGCGTCCTGTTCGTCCAGCGATGGGACATGCCGCCCGCGGTCGCGCCCGTCCAGTTCGCCATCGCGACCGGCCTGTGCGCCCTCCTGCAGACGACGGTGACGGAACGAGTCGCCGGGCTGCACCGCGGCCGGTTGATCGCCCTCGGAGCGGTCCTCACAGCGCTCACCGCCGCGCCCCTCGTCTTCCTCCCCGCCCTGCACGGCGCGGCGGCGTGGACCTACGTCGTCCTGGTCGCGGTCCTGCTCGCGGTGGCCGACATGGTGTACCTCCCGGCCGCGAACGCGGTCATGGCGGAAGCCCCACACCCGCGCATCCGCGGGCGAGCCATCGGTGTCTTCCAGACCGCGGGCTCGGTCGGCATGGCACTGTTCCCGCTGACGCTCGGCCTGCTCGACTCACCCGTCCCGTGGACGCTGTGGGTCGTCACCTCTGCCGTGTTCGTCGCTGCAGCGTGGGCATGGCACGCGGCGCTACAGGGGCTGCCCGGTCGGGTGCGGATCGCCTCGGCAGCCGACCTGGACGCGTGAGCCGTTCCTCCGCAGGCCGTCAGCCGATGACGCAGGGCGTCTCGAAGCGCAGGCCGAGGACGGTGGCGAGCTGGCGCCCGGAGGCTTCGGCTTCCGCACGCGTGTCGACGCGGAGCAACGGGGTCCGGCCGACCGACAACAACCACTGCGCCCCGGTGAACCGGGCACTGATCGCGTTCTCGCCCACGGCTACGCCCACTCACCGATCGTCGGGAGGCCCCATTTGTCGGCCCCTGGCGCCCACGACCCGCCGAGGTCCTGACTGAGCGCCGCTGAGGTGAGTGCGGGAGCAACACAGTGGAGGTGGAGACGAACGGGACGCTGCAGGAGGTGCTGCGATCGGGTCGACGTTCCGGTGCGGAGTCCGGGGGCGGCGGTGACGTGCTGCATGGTTGCCTTCCTGAGGCGGTGTCCACGTCGGACCGGAGTCGGATCCGGGAGTGCGCGACGCGGCTGGCAGGGTCTGGGCCAGTCACGCCAGGCTACGAGCGGAACCGGCCCGCGTCATGGGGGTGGACGAGGAGCCCTCGGAGTGCTACATGGCCACCGCGCCGATCCCCGGGACACGCCGGAGCGCGTCCGGGACTTGACGGAATGTTCGAACACACGTTCGAATACGGGAGTGGGACGGCGTCGCGAGAACCGGTGGCAGCCCCCGGAACACCCGGAGGTCGAACGCCCGCGCGCCTTCTCCCTGTCCGAGGAGGCACGCGGTGGTGACGTCTGCCACGCGGTCACCCCGATGCCGGTCTGGGCATGGGTGCAGTTCCCGACGTTCCACGTACGGGTCAAGGCGTTCGCCCGCAGCTGGACGCGCGACGCGGTGCTCGTCGAATGGGCGCAGTTCGGGCAGCAGGCCGACGCCTGGATCTGGCGTTCGGCCGTCAAGCACCGGACCCTCCGAGCCGCCGACCCACGGACCGGGCACGCACCGACGAACGGGGCGCGTTCTGATCCCCGACCGGTGCGACAGCGCTCAGCGGAGTCCGTATGACGCACTGCGTTGACTTCGCGGACGAGCGCGAGGATCGTTCCCGACACACCGGTTCGCGAAGATGCTCGAGATTCGAGACATCCGTCCGGACCGGAGATCGGAAGGAGGCACCATGAAGAAGACCGAGGTGCCGTCCTGGGTCGCCCACCTGCTCACCCCACCCGAGGTCATCGAGGCCTACGTCGACCAACGGGTCAACGACCCGTCGCTCTTGTCGGACGTGCAGGCGGAACCCACGTACGCGGACTTCCTCCGCGGCGAGTAGACGGATCGTGGTGCGCGACCGATGACGGTCGCGTCGCCGACGTGGCACGGGCCTCCCGGCCGGCCGGGAGGCCCACCCCACGTCCCGCACACCCCCGACGGTGGTCGTGTCCGCCGTCGGTCAGAGCGGCGCCGCGCTGCGGCGCGCCGTGAGCGTCACCCCGGCGCTCGCCGCCGTGACACACGCGAGGGCGACGACCTCGACGGGAGACAGTGCCTCGCGGAGGACGACGAGCCCGGCGAGCGCCGCGAGTGCCGGCCCGAGACTCTGCAGCACGCCGAACACCCGGGTCGGCATGCGCCGGAGGGCCGTCATCTCGAGCGAGTAGGGCAACACGCTCGACAGGACCGCCACGGCGCCGAAGACCAGCAGGAGCACCGGGTCCGCGACGACGCCCTCGGCCGCGGGCCGGAGCCCGAACGGCAGTGCGACGACCATCGCGACGAGCATCGAGACGCTCAGGCCGTCGATGCCCGGGATCGCCGCACCGACGCGTCGGTTCATGACGATGTAGGCGGCCCAGCACCCTGCTGCGAGCACCGCCGCGGCGACTCCCCCGAGGTCACCCACCGCGGACGGCCCGACGCCGAGGAGCACCACGCCGGCGAGCGCCAGGGCTGCCCAGACGGCATCACGCCACCGGCGGGTGTGCACGAGGGACAGTGCCAGCGGACCGAGGAACTCGATCGTCACGGCGACGCCGATCGGGATCGTCGCGAACGCGAGGTAGATGAAGACGTTCATGCCGCCGAGGGCGAGGCCGAGCACGACGGCTCCTCGCCACTGCACGCGGGTCCAGTGCCGCACCCGCGGACGGACGAGCAGCGCCAGGACGAGCGCACCGATGACCAGGCGGAGCATGACCGCGCCGAGCGAGCCGACCTCCTCGAAGCGGGTCTTCGCGACCGCGGCCCCGATCTGGACCGACACCATCGCGGCGAGCGCCAGCAGTGGTGCCGGGACGCGGGTCATCCGAGGTACGCCAGGACGGCCAGGACACGGCGGTGGTCCTCGCCGGTGTCCTCGAGCGCGAGCTTGGCGAAGATGCTCGAGACGTGCTTCTCGACCGCGCCGGTCCCGATCACCAGGGCGCGGGCGATGGCGGCGTTCGTGCGGCCCTCGGCCATCAGCCCGAGGACCTCACGCTCACGGGGGGTCAGGGCGGCGAGCGGGTCGCGGCGGCGGCTCATGAGCTGCGTGACGACCTCGGGGTCGAGCACGGTGCCGCCGGAGGCCACGCGGCGCACGGCGTCGTCGATCTCGTCGAGGCGGGTCACACGGTCCTTCAGCAGGTACCCCACGCCCGTGCTGCCCGCGGCGAGGACGTCCTCGGCGTAGGTGGCCTCGACGTACTGCGAGAGCAGCAGGATCCCGGTCCGGGGTGCGATCCGACGGGCCTGGACGGCGGCGCGGACGCCCTCGTCGGTGAACGTCGGCGGCATCCGGACGTCCATGACCACGACGTCGGGCGCGAGCGCGGGGAGCGCCGCCAGGAACGAGGCCGGGTCGCCGAACTGCCCGACGACGTCGATGCCGGCTTCGTCGAGCACGCGGGCCAGCCCCTCGCGCAGCAGGACGGCGTCGTCGACGACGACGGCCCGGATGCGCGCTGCATCCGGGCCGTCGGTCATGCGGTCAGCCTAGTGGCGACCGGACGCCGGTCACGCGCGGTGCGTGGGGACGCCGTTCAGCGCGCCGAGCGGGATCCGCGCGGTCGCCTCGGTCGGGCCGCCGGCGGGGCTGGAGACCGTCAGCTCCCCGTCGAGGGCGCGCATCCGGCCCATCAGCCCCTGGATGCCGTGCCCCTCGCGCGGGCTGGCACCGCCGCGGCCGTCGTCGGTGACGCTGACGGTGAGGAACCAGGTACCGGACGCGTCGACGAGCAGCCCGAGGTAGACCCCCGCGGCGGAGGCGCCGGCGTGCTTCGCCGTGTTCGTCAGGAGCTCACTCACGGTGAAGTACACGTTCCGCTGGATCTCGGACGCGAGCTCGAGCCCGTCCGGCAGACGGACGTCGAGCCCGACGGGGATCGGCGACCGCGCGCACAGTGCTTCGAGGGCCGCGACGAGACCGCGGTCGAGCAGGATCGGCGGCGCGAACCCGCGGGACAGCGCCCGGAGTTCGTCGAGCGCGTCCTGGGCGTGTCCCGAGGCCTCGGCGATGAGCTGCTTGGCGCGCTCCGGGTCCTTCTCGAACGACCGCTCGGCCGAGGCCAGGTCCATGCGGAGTCGGACGAGTCGCTGCTGCGGGCCGTCGTGCAGGTCGCGCTCGATCTGGCGGAGCGCCTGCCCCTCCGCGGTGACGGCACCGGCGCGGGACGCCTGGAGGCCCGCCACACGCTGCTCGAGCACCTCGGCCCGGAACCCGCCGAGCAGGCCGTGGTCGATCCAGTAGTGGGCGAGCACGGAGCCGCGCAGCCACAGCGGGAACAGCAGGACGCTCGCGGCCATCGAGAGCAGCGCGAGGGTGCCGAGCCCGGCGATCGACCCGATCCCGTTCGGGTCGACCAGGTACGTCCCGGCGACGACGTAGGCGAGGACCGCGACGACCGGCCAGAGGAACCCGACCGCCAGGAGGAGCCCGGCACCGACGGTGACCACCGCGGCCATCGGGTAGACGACCACCGCGTGCAGCAGGTACAGCCAGTAGTGCGGGTTCGCGACCGCAGACCCGGTGCGCGTCCACCAGTTCTGCTGCCAGCGGGGCGTCCAGTCCACCGGACGGATCGGTCGCGGGTCCGCCCAGCTCATCCGGAGCTTCTCGAACTGCCCCAGCCACCGGGCGACGAACAGCGCGACGAAGAACAGCAGCAGCGTGAACGGGTTGAGGACGTCCCGCGAGCCGAACCCGCCGATGCCCAGGACGGCGGGGAACGCGAAGTACAGCGTGCAGAGGAGCACCGCCGTGAGTGCCATGTAGCCGAAGTCCCGCGGCGACCGACGCCAGGCCTCCCGGTAGAAGGCACCGGCCGTCATGCCGCCGTCCCCGCCACGGACCGGGCTCGACGGCCCCCGCGTGGCGCTGCCCTGGGCGGACAGGGGCGGTGTCGCGTCCCAGCTCGGGTGGGTGCCGTCGCTCGGGGCGGGCTGGGAGGGCATCGGGGTGGTGGCTTCCGGTGTCGGTCGGTCAGGGCGCTGTCGCGGTCGGGCGTCGTGTCCCGGTCGGCGGTGGTGTCCCGGCCGGGTGTGGTGTCCCGGTCGGTCGCCGTCACGTCGTGGAGCGGAACGGTCTCGGCGTGGTCGGGTGCTGCCGTCACGTCGTGGAGCGGAACGGTCTCGGCGTGGTCGGGCGAGGCCACCGCCTCGTCCAGGGGGACGGTGCGGGCCAGGTCGAGCCGGTCGGTGTCGGTCATGCATCGAGCCTCGCGGAGACGAGGGCCCGGTCCCATCCTGCCGTCTCCCGGACCAGGGGTGGGGTTGTCCCCACCCCGACACGGTGGTCCTCGCGTTCGTCGTCCGGTGATGTGTAAGGTGCCGGTACTGCATCGCGTCACGAGGGGGAACCGTGGACCAGACCCGGTACGAACGACTGTCCGCGCTGGCCGCCGTGGTGGCCGCGCTCGTCCCGGCCGTCACGGTCGTCATCGGGTGGCTGGACCGGATGGCCGCGTGGCCGACGTCGTCGGGGCTGGGCGTCGTCGGGCTCGGCGTCGTCGGGCTGGTGGCGGGAGCCGTCACGGCCGTCCTCGCCGCCCGACGCGGGGACCGTGCGACGCTCGGCTTCGGGCTCGCAGCCGTCGCCCTCCCGCTCGGGGTCCTGCTGCCCACCGCGCTGCACCCCGGCGCGACCGTGCTGCTGCTCCTCGCGCGCGTCCTGCTCCTGGTGTTCGGCGTCGTGCTCGTGGTGCGGTCGTCCGGGTCGCGCCGCACCGCGGGCTGGTTCGTCACGGTCGGAGCCGGCGTCTGGCTGCTGTCCGAGGCCGTGATGAACGTGCTGTTCCGCGTCTGGATCCCGCCGCAGGGAGCACTCCTGCCCCTCTTCACCGTGCCGCAGGTCGGCGAGTTCGTCGGATTCGCCGCGGCTGCGCTCGTGTTCGTCCCACCGCTCGTCCGCCCGGTCGGCGCGGGCGTCCGCCGACTCTGGGACACCGCCGACGTGCGCTGACGCCGCCGGTGCGCAGGGCCGGGCCGCGCGGCACCGTGGTCGGGATCAGGATCGGGATCGGGATCGGCCGAGCGGACCGTGCCCGGCCAGCACCGCCGAACCCGGCCAGCAGGGCGTCACACGAGGGCGGCCGCGACCTCCGGCGTCTCGTCCGGCACCGACCACGGCCGCTGCGTCATGCCGCTGTCCCCGCGGACGGACACGACCGCGCCGGAGTCGTCCCGGGTGTACACGATGTCCTCGTCGACGGACCCGAACCGGTCGCCGGATGCCATGCGGAGCGTCTCGGCGTCGACGACCTCGAGCCGGACCGGCGACTCGGTCGGCACCGGCTGCGTCGGGTCGATCGCGAGCAGGCGGTCACCCACCCTCGCGATGTCGGTGATCCCCTCGAAGGTCGCGAAGCGCCCCGTGTACCGTGCGGCGTCGACGTCGGCGGGGATCGCCGGACCGGCCGCGTGCTCGTCGGCGGCCGCGTCGAGCAGGTGCACGATGCCGTACGCCAGCATCGTCGCCGGACCGGTGGCGCTGCTCGTCAGGACGGACACGACCAGTGAGGACGCGGGGTCGAACACGGACTGCGTGATCTGTCCGGGGAACCCGCCGGAGTGGCCCCGGACCTCCCGGCCGTTGATCCGGTCCACGATGAACCCGGCACCGTAGCCGCGGGCGGCCGGGTCGGAGTCGAGCGCACTCCACGCCTTCCGCTGCGCGAGGCGCTTGGCGTGGTCGGAGAGCAGCGTCCCGCGACCCGGCACGTGCGCCGAGAAGTAGCGGACCAGGTCCGAGGCCGTGCCGTGGAAGCCGGTCGCCGCGGCGAGCGCCCCGGTCGTCACGTGCGGGACCGGCTGCCGGGTGCGCGCCGTGTGGAGGCCGGTGTAGCCGACGACGAACTCGTCCTCGCGGGCGGGGTCGAACTCCGCACCGGTGTGGCGGAGCCCGAGCGGCTCGGTGATCGCGGTGCGGACGTGCTCGGCGTACGGGGTGCCCGTCACGGCCTCGATGACGAGCCCGAGCAGCCCGTAGCCGAGGTTCGAGTAGTTGAACGCCGACCCGACCGGGACCTTCGCGCCGCCCGCGACGACGAGGTCGACGAGCTGCTGCGCGTCCGGGAAGGGGTGCGCGAGCGCCCAGTGGTCACCGTCGGCGCCGTCACGGACGACCCCGGCACCCATCTCCATGAGCTCGCGGACGGTGGCGTCGGCGATCGGGGAACCCGCCTCGACGAGCGCGGGGACGAACGAGCCGACCGTGTCGTCGAGCCGCAGCGCGCCCTGGTCGGCCAACTGGAGCAGCGCGGTGGCGGTGAAGGTCTTCGAGTGCGAGGCGATCCGGAACAGGTCCGTCGTCGTCAGTCGCCGCCCGGCTGCCACGTCGGCGTACCCCCAGGCGTCGGCGAACAGTTCCTCGTCCTCGAAGCCGATCGCGACCTGCACGCCGGGGAGCCGCAGCTGCCACACCTTGTAGGCGACCCACTCTCGGACGTAGGGCAGGACGGACCCGTAGGCTGCGCGCTTCTCCATGCCGACCAGCCTGGCATGTGCCACGCTCGTCGCATGCGGCACACACCCTCCTTCCTGATGACCGAGGTCGACGAGGTCCGACGACTCGTCCGCGGCAACCCCTGGGCGACGATCGTGTCCTCCACCGCGGAGGGGCTCGTCGCGTCGCACTACCCGTTCCTGCTCGAGGAGCAGCCCGACGGCAGCGACGACATCGTCCTCGTGTCACACGTCGGTCGGCCGGACGAGGTGGCGCACGAACTCGGGCAGCACGAGGTCCTGGTCGTCGTGCAGGGCCCGCACGGGTACGTCTCCCCCGCCTGGTACCCGCCGGAACAGTTCATCCCGACCTGGAACCACACCACCGCGCACCTGTGGGGGACGCCGGAGATCCTGTCGGACGAGGAGAACTTCCGTGTCCTCGGTGACCTCGTGGACCACTTCGAGGCCTCGATGCCGTCACCGGGGTCGCTCGACGTCGACGCGGACGCCGCCCGCCGGATCGCCCGCGGCACCGTCGGCATCCGCATCCGCGTCACCCGCTTCGACGCCCGCGCGAAGCTCAGCCAGAACAAGGCACCCGAGGTGGTCGACCGGATCATCGCCGGCCTGCGGACCGACGGCCCCTACGCCTCCCCCGCACTCGCCGACGAGATGGCGCGCGTCCAGGGGACCACGACGACCGGCCTGGAGGCGTGATGTCGGCGACCCTGCTCCGTACCGTCCGGCGGGTGGGCACCTCCGGCGCCCCCAGCGACGTCCTGGTCGTCGACGGGCGGGTCACCGCGGTCGCGCCGGCCGGCACGCTCGACCCGCTCGACACCGACACCCACACCGGCACCGACACCGAGGTCGTCGAGGCCGAGGGCGCCTGGCTCGGGCCCGGTCTCCGCGACCACCACGTGCACCTCGACCAGTGGGCACTCGTGCGCCGACGGATCGACGTGACGGACTGCGGCTCCGCCGAGGAGACCGCGGACCGCCTCGCCGCCGCAGCCCGGACCGGCCTCCCGGACCGGGTGCTCGTCGGGCACGGCTACCGGGACGGACTCTGGCCCCGCCCCGCTCGACGGGAGTTGCTCGACCAGGCCGCACCGGGCCTCCCGGTCGTCGTCGTGAGCGCCGACCTGCACGCCGTCTGGTGCAACGAGGTCGCCCTGGCGCACTTCGGCGCCGTGCTCGGCCGGGCGCTCCCGGCCGGTACCGACGGTGTGCTCCGGGAGCAGGACGCGTTCGACGTGACCGCCGCGCTGTCCCGGGTGCCGGACGACCAGCTCGACGCCTCCGTCGCGGACGCCGTCGAGGCGGCCGCGGCCCGGGGCGTCACCGGGGTCGTCGACCTCGAGATGGACGCCGACATCGACCGGTGGGTGCGACGGATCCACGCCGGGACGGACGGCCTGCGCATCGCCTCCGGGGTGTACCCGGCACGGCTCGACGAGGCGGTCCGCCGCGGACTGCGGACGGGCGACGTCGTCGACGGGACGCGGGGCCTGCTCACCGTCGGGCCGTTCAAGGTGATCACCGACGGGTCGCTCGGCACCCGGACCGCCGCGACCGCCGACGGCGAGGGCGTCCTCACCTGGGCGCCGGAGGACCTCGTCCCGCTGCTGCGTCGGGCGGTCGACGCCGGGCTCGTCCCCGCCGTGCACGCGATCGGCGACCGCGCGGTCACGCTCGCGCTCGACGCGCTCGAGACGGTCGGGAGCCGCGGCTCGATCGAGCACGCGCAGCTCCTCGCCGTGCCCGACGTCGAGCGGTTCGCCCGGCTCGGCGTCGTCGCGTCCGTGCAGCCCGAGCACGCCATGGACGACCGGGACATCGCGGACCACCACTGGGCGGGACGCACGGACCGGGCCTTCCCGTTCGCCGCGCTCGAACGTGCGGGCGCAGCGATGGTGCTCGGCTCGGACGCCCCGGTCGCGCCGCTCGACCCGTGGGTGTCGATGGCCGCCGCCGTCGGACGGGACCGCGACGGCCGCGAGCCGTGGCACCCGGAACAGCGGATGTCGGCGCTCGCCGCGTGGCGGGGGTCGACGGACGGACGGGTGTCGGTCACGGTCGGCGACGTCGCGGACCTCGTCCTCGTGCCGACCGACCCACTCACCGCGCCGTCGGCGACGCTCCGGGCGATGCCGGTCCTCGGCACCGCGATCGCCGGTCGCTGGACCCACCGCGACCTCTGACCGGCGGGGCTACTTCTGGTCCTTCGGGCACCAGTAGAGCTTGCGGCCGGCCATGTCGGCGACGCGGATCTCGGTGCCGCAGACCCGGCACGGCTCCCCCGCGCGGTGGTACACCCAGTGTCGGTCGGCCCGGGAGCGCATCGCCTTCCGGTACTCGGCGTCGGTCAGGCCGTCCATCGTCATCATCTGCCCGATGCGGACCCCGTCGTGCAGGAGCTTCGACCAGTCCTGCCACAGCGCCTTCGCCTGCCTGACGGTGATCTCCTTCCCGGGCTTGTACGGGTCGATGCGCTGCCGGAACAACAGCTCCGCCCGGTACACGTTGCCGATGCCGCTCACGACGGACTGGTCCATGAGCAGCTGGCCGATCGCGACGTTGCGCTTCCGGACGTTGTCCACGAAGACCTTCTCGGCCTCGGGCCCGTCGTCGTTCATCGGGTCCGGGCCGAGCTTGTCGAGCGCACGCTGCACCCCGGCCGGGTCCTCGACCACGCAGGCGGTCGGTCCGCGGAGGTCCGCCACGGCGGTCTCGGTGAGGATCCGCACGCGCACCTGCCCGACCGGGTCCGGCGGGAAGGCCTCGATCGGGTCCTCGACCTTCTCCTGCTCGGCCATCCGGTAGCGGGAGCGCCGTGGGGCACCGATGGAGCGGAGGGAGTCCTCGCCGTCGTCGTCGGGCACGTGGTCGGCGTCGTCGCCCGCGTCGCTGTCCTCCGCGACCGTGCCACGCTGGTTCGTCTGGCCGATCCGCCCCTTCGCGCTCCGCATCGTTGCGTCGGTCGAGATCTCACCCGCGAAGTCCCACGCGCCGTACAGGCCGAGGTGCACGCGGAGGAACAGGTCGCCCTCGAACTCGAGGAACATCTGCTTCGCCACGGCTCGTGCGGCGATCATCTTCCGGCCGTCGAGCTGCGCGGCTCCGGCGGCGAACCGACCCTGCGGGCTCGAGACCTCGCAGACCCGGCCGACGAAGTGCAGCTCGAACTGGCGGGCGATGCGGTGGACGGAGTGACCCTCGGGCATTGCTCTTGTCTACTCGGCCCTACTGGTCGATCTGCTTGCCGGCGATGTGCCCGGTGGTCTCGTACTCGGCGAGCTGCGCGATGCGGCGGGCGTGGCGCTCCTCGCCCGAGAACGGCTCGGCGATGAAGAGGTCGACGAAGCGGATCGCCTCTGCCTCGGTGTGCTGGCGCGCGCCGATCGAGATGACGTTCGCGTCGTTGTGCTGGCGGGCGAGCAGCGCGGTCGACTCGTTCCACACCAGGGCCGCGCGGATGCCCTCGACCTTGTTCGCGGCGATCTGCTCACCGTTGCCCGACCCGCCGAAGACGACACCGAGGGCCTGGACGCCGGCGCGCTGGTCCTGCACGACGGCGTGCGCGGCGTTGATGCAGAACGAGGGGTAGTCGTCGAGCGGCTCGTACTCGGTCGGTCCGTGGTCCACGACCTCGTGGCCGGCTTCGGTCAGGTGGACGCTGAGGGTCTTGGTGAACTCGAGGCCGGCGTGGTCCGTTCCGAGGTGGATGCGCATGGACCGATCCTATTCCCGGGCACACGCCGGACGGGACCCGTCCGGCGGACGGCGGACGGGCCTCCCGTCAGCGGTGCCGCACGACGACCACGACGTACCGGCACGGCTCGTCGCCGGGGTTCCGGTAGACGACGTCAGCGGGTTCGCCGAGCTCGATGCGGTCGCCGGCACCGAGGCGGCTGGTCGTGTCACCGGCCTGGAGTTCGAGCGTCCCCTCTACGACCCAGATGCAGTGCCGGAGGAAGGCGTAGGCGCTGGCGGGGTACGCGACCTCGCGTCCACCCGGAAGGCGCACCTCGGTCACGTCGGCCGGGAAGTCGGCGCTCGACAGCGGGCGGCGGCGGTACCCGGTCTCCGGGTCGGTCCAGGAGTCCGCGGACGCGGCGCGCTGGACCCCGCGGGCCTCGTCCGGGTCGCTGGAGCGCGGGACCTCGTGCTCGAGGGCCTCGTCGAGGAGTTGCGAGACCGTCAGGCCGAACGCTCCGGACAGGCGGCCGAGGATCGTCGCGGTGGGACTGGAGACGCCCCGCTCGACGCGGTTGATCATCGCGCGGGAAACGCCGGACTCGTCGGCGAGTTCGGTCAGGCTCCACCGGCGCTCGGTGCGGAGGCGCTGCAGCCGTTCCCCGAGGCGGCGCTGGTCGGCGTCGTCGGGGTCCTCGGAGGTCACGACGCCCGGGAGTGCGCCGGCGCCCTCCTGCTCGTCTACGATGTGAGACATGGCGACAGCATATGCGACGGACGCGGTCACGATCCGCGACTGCACCCCCGCCGACCTCGATGTCGTGCACGGTCTCCACGTCGACGCCGTCCTGCACTCCACCGCGATCTGGCAGGAGGAGCCGCACCCCCGAGCGTGGTTCGACACCTGGCTCGCCGAACGCCAGGGCGACGGCTGGCCGGTCGTCGTCGCCGAGGTCGACGGCGTCGTCGCCGGGTACGCCTCGTACTCGCAGTGGCGGCCGCACCAGGGCTACCGCCACACCGTCGAGCACAGCGTCTACGTCGTCGAGGGATTCCGCGGCCGGGGCGTGGCGTCGACGCTCATGCGCGCCCTGGTGGCCCGCGCGACGGCTGAGGGCCGACACGTCATGATCGCCGGCATCTGCAGCACGAACGCCGGGTCGATCGCCCTGCACGAGCGGCTCGGGTTCGAGACCGTGGCCGTCGTGCCCGAGGTCGGCCGGAAGGCCGGCCGCTGGCTCGACCTGACCCTGATGCGGTTGCCGCTGGCCTGAGCGGGCGATGCCCGCAGGGGGACGACGGACGGGAGGCGCGGTGCGGACCCGCACCGCGCCTCCCGTCGGGTCGTCGGGCCGGGCGGTCAGTCCTCGACGGTGTCGAAGACCGGGCCGGTCGTGCGGGAGCGCTTGAGCTCGAAGAAGCCCGGGTAGCGGGCTGCGGCGACGACACCGTCCCAGAGGTCGAGCGCCTCCTGCCCCTTCGGCGCCGGGGAGATGACCGGCCCGAAGAACGCGACGCCGTCGACGGCGATGACGGGCGTGCCGACGTCCTGGCCGACGCGCTCGATGCCGTTCCGGTGGCTCTGACGCATCGCGGTGTCGGTCTCGTCCGTCCAGGCCGCGTCGGCGAGGTCGGCGTCGAGGTCGAGCTGCTCGAGCACGGCCGGCACGACCTGCGCGGCGTCCTTCTGCTGGCGGTGGTGGATCTGCTCGCCGAGCGCGTCGTAGAGCGGCTTGACGACCTCCTGGCCGTGCCGGGTCTTCGCGGCGGTCACCAGGCGCGCGTACACCTGGTTCCGCTCGAGGGCCTCGCGGTACTCGGCGGGCATGTCCTCCTTGTGCTCGTTGAGGACGAACAGGCTCATCACGTTCCAGGTGACGTCGAGGTCGCGGTGCCGCTCGACCTCCCCCACCCAGCGGCTCGTCATCCATGCCCAGGGGCAGGTCGGGTCGAACCAGAACTCCACAGCAGTCCGGGTCGCAGGGGTCGTCTCCACAGTCGTGTCGGTCACGGATCGCAGCGTACGCCCGCTCGCTAGGCTGGTCCCGAGCCGTCCCACCGGTGCACGACGCCGGCCGGGACCCCGACACGCGGACATCGATCGTCCGCGTCCGCAGCGAAGATGGAGCGTCCGTGCCCGGAGAGAACCTCACCCGAATCGAAGCCCAGGAACGCGCCGGCATCGTCAGCGTGCAGACGTACGACGTCGAGCTCGACCTGACCCGCGGAGCCGAGACCTTCGGCAGCACCACCCGCGTGCGCTTCAGTGCCACGCCCGGCGCCAGCACGTTCATCGACGCCATCACGAAGACCGTGCACTCGGTCACATTGAACGGCACCGCGCTCGACGTCGACGCGGTGAACGACGGCGTCCGCATCCAGCTCGCCGACCTGCAGGAGCAGAACGAACTCGTCGTCGTCGCCGACGCGCTGTACACGAACACCGGAGAAGGCCTGCACCGCTTCGTCGACCCGGTCGACGACGAGGTCTACCTGTACTCGCAGTTCGAGGTGCCGGACAGCCGCCGGATGTTCGCCGTGTTCGAGCAGCCGGACCTCAAGGCCGAGTTCTCCTTCACCGTGACCGCGCCGGCGCGCTGGCAGGTCGTGTCGAACGCCCCGACGCCGGAGCCGCACGTCGACGGCGACCACGCCACGTGGACCTTCCCGCCCACCGCGCGCATCTCGAGCTACATCACCGCGCTCATCGCCGGCCCGTACGAGGTCGTCCGCAGCGAGCTCACCAGCCGCGACGGTCGGACCATCCCGCTCGGCGTCTTCGCGCGCAGGTCGCTGGCCGAGTACCTCGACCCGGACTACGTCTTCGAGACGACCCGGAAGGGCTTCGCGTACTTCGAGGAGAAGTTCGACTTCGCCTACCCGTTCGAGAAGTACGACCAGCTCTTCGTGCCGGAGTTCAATGCCGGCGCGATGGAGAACGCGGGCGCGGTCACCTTCACCGAGACCTACGTCTTCCGCTCGAAGGTCACCGACGCCATCAAGGAGCGCCGGGTCGTCACGATCCTGCACGAGCTCGCGCACATGTGGTTCGGCGACCTCGTCACGATGAAGTGGTGGAACGACCTCTGGCTGAACGAGTCGTTCGCCGAGTGGGCCTCCACCATCGCGACCGCCGAGGCCACCGAGTGGACCGGCGCATGGACGACGTTCCAGGCGATGGAGAAGTCCTGGGCCTACCGCCAGGACCAGCTCCCCTCGACGCACCCGATCGTCGCGACGATCAACGACCTCGAGGACGTCCAGGTCAACTTCGACGGCATCACCTACGCGAAGGGCGGTTCGGTCCTCAAGCAGCTCGTCGCGTGGGTCGGCATCGACGCGTTCTTCGCGGGCGTCGCGGCGTACTTCCGGAAGCACCATCACTCCAACACCGAGCTGAAGGACCTGCTCGTCGAGCTCGAGGCCACCAGCGGCCGCGACCTGTCCGAGTGGTCGCAGCTCTGGCTGGAGACGGCGGGCGTGAACACCCTGCGCCCGGAGATCGAGACCGACGCCGAGGGCGTCATCACCTCGTTCGCCGTCCTGCAGGAGGCGCCGTCGGACCACCCGACGCTGCGACCGCACCGCCTGGCCATCGGCGTGTACGCCTTCACGAACGACCCGTCGGCCCCCTTCGGCGCGGACACGGCCTCGTCCGGCGGCAAGCTCGACCGCGTCCACCGCGTCGAGATCGACGTCGACGGCGCCCGCACCGAGGTCCCCGAGCTGGTCGGCGTGCACCGCGGCGACCTCGTGCTCCTCAACGACGACGACCTGGCGTACGCCAAGATCCGCCTCGACGAGCAGTCGCGGCGCACGGCGATCGAGCACCTGGCGTCGATCGCGGACCCGCTCGCCCGGTCGATCGTCTGGGGTTCCGTCTGGGACGCCACGCGTGACGCCGAGTCCCCCGCCAGCGACTACGTCACCCTCGTGCTCGGCAACATCGCGACCGAGACCGAGTCGACGACGATCCGCACCACGCTGTCGCAGCTGCTCTTGGCGGCGCGCAACTACGTCGCACCGTCGAAGTCGGACGCCACCGTGCGCACCGTCGGCGACACGCTGTGGCAGCTGGCCTCGTCGGCCGAGTCCGGATCGGACGCGCAGTTCCAGTTCGTGAAGTTCTTCGCGCAGATCCCGTCGACGCCCGAGCACGTGGCGACGCTGCAGGGACTGCGTGACGGATCGGTCACACTGCAGGGGCTCGTCGTGGACACGGACCTGCGCTGGGAGCTGCTCGAGGGCCTCGTCCTCGCGGGTGCCGCGGGCAACGACGAGATCGACGCCGAGCTCGCCGCCGACCGGACCGCCTCGGGCGAGCAGGCCGCGGCCCGCGCTCGCGGGACGATCCCCACCGCCGAGGGCAAGCTCGCGGCGTTCTCGTCGCTCGTCGACACGGACGACGCGCCGAACGCCATCGTGCGGCAGACGACCGTCGGGTTCCAGCACGTGAACTCCCCGGTCGTGCTCGAGGGTCTCGTGCAGCGCTACTTCGAGGTCATCACGCGGATCTGGGACGAGCGCAGCTACCACATCGCCGACACGATCGTGACGGGCCTGTACCCGGCACCGCTGGCGTCGACGGAACTGCGTGACGCTGCCCGGGCCTGGCTCGACGCGCACCCGGAGACCCCGGCACTGCGTCGGATCGTCAGCGAGAACCTCGCGGGCACCGAGCGTGCGCTCCGCGTCCAGGCGGCCGACGCCTGATCCCGATGGGAGCAGTGGCGAGGCTCCGGCGTTCCTCCAGGGGCGTCGGAGCCTCGCCGTTTAGCATCGTCCGGACATGACCTCGGCAGCAGACACCACCGACGACGTCTCGAAGTGGGCGTCGAACACGTTCACCCAGTTCGTCGACACCTGGCACGTCCCGATCACGATCCTGATCGTCCTGCTCGCGGCGGTCATCATCCGCCTCGTGCTCCGCCGGACCATCAAGCAGGTCGTCGACCGCATCGTCAACGGCGTCAAGAAGCGGCAGGGCGCTGCGGACACCCAGGCCCTGGTGGCCTCCCCGTTGCAGACCGCCCGCGTCGTGCAGCGCACCCGGACGCTCGGCAGCGTGCTCGAGAACCTCGCGACGGTCGTGGTCGCCGTGATCGCCTTCGCCATCATCATCTCGACCGTGTTCCCGACCGCGGCGGTCGGCATCGTCGGTGGCGCTTCCGTGGTCGCCGCCGGCCTCGCAGTGGGCGCGCAGAGCATCGTCCGCGACATCCTGTCCGGCATCTTCATGATCCTCGAGGACCAGGCCGGCGTCGGTGACGTCGTCGACACCGGCCAGGCCACCGGGGTCGTGGAGTCCGTCGGGCTCCGGGTCATGCAGATCCGCGACGTGAACGGCATCCTCTGGTTCGTGCCGAACGGACAGATCCTCCGCGTCGGCAACCTGTCCCAGGGCTGGTCCCGTGTCCTCGTCGACATCACCGTGCCGTACGACACCGACATCGACGCCGTGCAGGACGCCCTGCTGCACGCCGCGGTCACCATGTCCCAGGAGGCCCGCTGGCGGCAGCGCATCGTCGAGAAACCGGAGATCTGGGGCCTGCAGTCGATCACCGACACCGGCATGGTGTTCCGCCTGGTCGTGAAGACCCGCGCGTCGGAGCTCGACGTCGTCGGACGGGAACTCCGCGTGCGGCTCAAGCGCGGCGTGGACGAACTCGGGGTCACCCTGCCGGCGATGGCCATGATCATGCCGGAGGGGTGGGAGAACGCCACGTCGGTGAACGGCCTCCGTCCCGTCCGCACCGCGCCGGTGCCCACCCCCGCGCCGCGGGCCCGCCGCGGCCGGATGAACATCCTGGGCCGGGCGATCCGGACCGGCGACGACAATGACCCTGAGGACACCCCATGACCGGACCCGCCATCCCCCTCGGTCCCCCCACGGGTGAGCCGGCCCCGGGCGTCCCCGCGCAGCCCGTCACGCTCCGTGTCGGACTCGGCGGGGCTGCGGCGAGCGGTTCCCTGTTCGACCGCATCGGCGGCGCCCCGACCTTCGACCGCCTGGTCCGCCGCTTCTACGAGAGCGTGCAGCAGGACGAGGTGATCTGGCCGATGTACCCGGCAGACGACCTCGACGGCGCGGTCTGGCGGCTCTCGCAGTTCCTCCAGCAGTACTGGGGCGGCCCGTCGACCTACAGCGAGCAGCGCGGCCATCCCCGGCTCCGGATGCGGCACCACCCGTTCCGCATCACCCCCGAGGCACGCGAGCACTGGCTCCAGCACATGCAGGACGCGGTCGAGTCACTCGACCTCGCGCCCCTCGACGAGGCCGAATTGTGGGCGTACCTCGACCGCGCGGCACACGCGATGACGAACGCGTTCGACTGACAGGAGCGGCGGCCACCGACGCGGCGGAACGACGGACGGGAGGCCCGTGGCGACCCTGCCACGGGCCTCCGGTCCGTCCGTCAGGAACTGAGCGTCCAGGCCCGCCGCTTCACGAGCACGTGCCCCCTGGAGGTCGTCAGCCGGCTCCACGGCCCCGTCTCGAACAGCCGGACCGGTTCGGTCCCGAGGAAGCCGAGGCTCTCGGCGGCGAAGCCCGCGCCGGCCGGCAGGTGCTCGACGTCCGGGATCGGCCGACCCCAGACCTCGGAACGGACGCGGCGGACGATGGACTCCCCCGAGCTCGTCGGCACGGAGGCGGCGACCTCGTCGATCCCCTGGCGCGCAGCACGGTGCAGCAGTTCCGCCGACACGTCGGGCAGGGGCACCCAGCCGCCGCGGGGCGGGGAGATCGCAGCCCAGGTCACGGTGTGCACCTCGAGCGGCAGCTCGACCTCGATCGGGGTCGCCCGGGTCGGGTCGGCTGCGTCCGCGTGCTCCACGTCGTTCGCCTCCGCGAGCAGACGCAGGCGCTCCTGGAACGAGCGGAGCGGCACCACGACGTCGATGTGCTCCGGCTGGGTGAGGGCGAACGTGCGCAGACCGAGCACGGTGGGCAGTTCGTCGAGCAGCCCGAGCGGGTAGAGGATCGCCGTGTAGACGGCCAGGACACCGGAGTCGGCGATGAGCCGGACGGACCCGTCCTCGATCCGAGCGGCTCGTCCGAGGTAGGTGCGGAGGTCACCGAGCGAGGCGGCGTCGGGAAGGGTGAACGAGCTGCTCATGTCACCGTCGATCCTAGCCGCGACCGTCCTGACGCTCCCTGGTCCGGCCCTCAGCGAGCTCTGAGCGCGTTCTTGGCACTCTCCGGGTTCGAGTGCTAGAACGGATGGCAGTTGAGTCACGGCGACTCAACCGCGAAGCACTCAGTGAAGGAGTTGATTCAGATGGCCATGACCTTCGATCCGTTCCGCGAGCTGGACCGTCTCGCCGGATCCCTCCTCAGCGGAGCAGCAGCCGGGCCCCGCTCGATGCCGATGGACCTCTACCGCGCCGGCGACCACTACGTGATGGACGTCGACCTGCCCGGAGTCGATCCGGGATCGGTCGACATCGACGTCGACGGATCGGTCCTCACCATCCGGGCCGAGCGCACCCTCGGGGCTCCCGACGGCGCGCAGTGGCTCACGCGGGAACGCCAGCCCGGCTCCTTCGTCCGTCAGCTCACCCTCGGCGACGGCCTCGACGTCGAGCGGATCGCCGCGCACTACGACAACGGCGTGCTGAGCGTCACGATCCCCGTGCAGGAGTCGTCGAAGCCCCGGAAGATCGCCGTCAGCACGAGCGGTGCCGACACCGGTTCCGCGGCCGGCGCGCAGCCGCTCGCGGTCGGTCAGGGTGGCTCCGGCAGCTGAGCCGACGCACCCCGAGGGCGACGGGCCGACCCGCAGCGGGTCGGCCCGTCGCCCCGCCTCCCGATGGCACAGCCGTCGTCCCCGCCCGTCTCGTCTCCCCCTGTCCCGCCCATGCCACACCTCGTCAACGCACTGCTCTCGGTCCTCGTCGTCACCGGACTGCTGGCCGGCCCGAGCCTCCGTCCTCGTCTCGCCCTGTTCCTCGGTGGAACGGGTTCGGTCGTCGCCAACCACCTCGTCTGGCTCGTCGCGCCCGACCTCTGGTCCCGTGCGCTCACCCCGTGGGCGGCCAGCGTGGGTGGAGCGCTCGTCGCGGTGGCGGCGTGGAGTCTGCTCCGGACGTCCCCGACCGCGGCGGGTCTCGTCGACCCGCAGGTGGCGGTCCCCGGGGACGTCGCGGACGACGCCACCGAGCAGGAGGACCAGGCCCCGTCGGGCGTCGGCGCCCACGGTGTCGCGATGGGTGCGCCCGCGCCCTCCTCGGCCACACCGGGACCCGTTCGTAGACTGGCGGCGTGATCCGCGAACCCGACTTCCTCACGACCCTGCGACTCGAGGACACCGGAGCGAGCACCCGGGAGACGATCCTGACCGGTGCCAGCCACTGGTCCCCCGGAGGACGGGTCTTCGGCGGCCAGGTGCTCGCGCAGTGCATCGTCGCGGCGCAGGCCACCATCGAGGGCCGGGACATCCACTCCGTCCACGGCTACTTCCTGCGCCCCGGTGCGATCGACGTCCCGATCACCTTCGGTGTGGAGCGCATCCACGACGGCCGCTCGTTCGCGACCCGACGGGCGCAGGCGTACCAGAACGGTCTCCCGATCTTCTCGATGATCGCGTCCTTTCAGGTGCCGGACGCCGGAGCGGAGCACCAGGACCCGTTCCCGGTGGACGTCCCCGACCCGGAGTCGCTCCCGTCGGCGGCGTCGGTGCTGGGCGCGGTCGACCACCCCACGGCGCAGGCCTGGGCGGAGCGGTCGATCGACCTGCGGCACGTCGACGGTCCGGTCTACTTCGACGTGCAGGGCGCCCGCGTCGCGCACCAGGCGGTCTGGTTCCGGGTCGAGGGCGACCTACCCGACGACCCCGCTCTGCACCGCGCGGTCCTGGCCTACGCGAGCGACCTGTCCCTCCTCGAACCGATCATGCGTCGGCACGGCGTCGCGTGGGGCACCCCGGGCGTGAAGCTCGCGAGCCTCGACCACGCGATGTGGTGGCACCGCGACGGCCGGGCGGACGACTGGGTCCTCTACGCGCAGGAGTCGCCGAGCGCCCAGGGCGGTCGGGGGCTGGCGCTCGGTCGCATGTTCTCCCGCGACGGCCGGCTGCTGGCGACCGTCGCGCAGGAGGGCATGATGCGCCTCCCCGTCGCGTGAAACAGGCCCCGCTCGACGAGCGGGGCCTGTTCTGGTGCAGCGGAGCGGTCAGCGCCGGACCGGGGTCACGGCCGGGAGAACTGCACGGCCGGCTCGATGTACGGCTGGCACGCCGCCCGCTCGGCTTCGGTGAGCCGTCGCGGTCGGTTGGTCGTCGCGTCCACGAGGACGAGCGCCGTGGTGGCGCGCGTGTACAGCTCCGCCGGCTCGTGTCCGACGGGCGACCAGACCTCGTACGAGATGTCCAGGCTGGCCCCGCCGATCCGCCCGATCCACAGCTGGATGTCGAGCGGCCGACGGAAGTACGGCGTCGACGCGAGGTACTCGAGCCGCTGCGCAGCGATGACCGTCATCGTCCCGGAGCCCGGCCGCCCGTCGATCACGGGTTCCGGCGCGGACCCCGACTCGTCGACCTCGTCGGGGTCCGGCGCCCAGAACGCCAGCACGCGCGCTTCCTCGAGCAGCCGGAGCATCGCCGAGTTGTTGACGTGCCCGTAGGCGTCGATGTCGCTCCAGCGGATGCGGACCGGCGCGTGCAGTCTCGCCACGGGGACTAGTCCCGCGTGAGCTTGCGGTACGTCGCGCGGCCGGGCTTCGCGGCGTCGGCCCCGAGGCGCTCGACCTTGTTCTCCTCGTAGGCCTCGAAGTTGCCCTCGAACCAGTACCAGATCGGCGTGCCGTCCTCGTTCAGGCCCTCCCACGCGAGGATGTGCGTCGCGATGCGGTCGAGGAACCACCGGTCGTGCGTGATGACCACGGCACAACCGGGGTACTCGAGGAGGGCGTTCTCGAGGCTGCCGAGGGTCTCGACGTCCAGGTCGTTTGTGGGCTCGTCGAGGAGCAGCAGGTTGCCGCCCTGCTTGAGCGTCAGCGCGAGGTTCAGACGGTTGCGCTCACCGCCGGACAGGATGCCCGCACGCTTCTGCTGGTCCGGGCCCTTGAACCCGAACTGCGACACGTAGGCACGCGACGGGATCTCGGTCTTGCCGACCTGGATGTAGTCGAGGCCGTCGGACACGACCTCCCACAGGTTCTTGTTCGGGTCGATGCCACCGCGGCTCTGGTCGACGTAGGAGATGTCGACCGTCTCGCCGATCTTGAGCTGGCCGCCGTCGAGGGGCTCGAGCCCGACGATCGTCTTGAACAGCGTGGTCTTGCCGACGCCGTTCGGGCCGATGACCCCGACGATGCCGTTCCGCGGCAGCGTGAAGGACAGGTCGCCGATGATGACGCGCTCACCGAACTGCTTGTGGAGGTGCTCGGCGTCGATGACCTGGGACCCGAGGCGCGGACCGACGGGGATCACGATCTCCTCGAAGTCGAGCTTGCGCGTGCGCTCGGCCTCGTTGACCATCTCCTCGTAGCGGGCCAGGCGCGCCTTGGACTTCGCCTGGCGGCCCTTCGCGTTGCTGCGGACCCAGTCGAGCTCGGACGACAGGCGCTTGGCGAGCTTGGCGTCCTTCTTGCCCTGGACCTCGAGTCGGGCGCGCTTCTTCTCGAGGTAGGTCGAGTAGTTGCCCTCGTACGGGTAGAGCCGGCCGCGGTCGACCTCGGCGATCCACTGCGCGACGTGGTCGAGGAAGTACCGGTCGTGGGTCACGGCGAGGACCGCACCGTGGTACTGCTGCAGGTGCTGCTCGAGCCACTGCACGCTCTCGGCGTCGAGGTGGTTGGTGGGCTCGTCGAGCAGGAGCAGGTCGGGCTTCTGGAGCAGGAGCTTGCAGAGCGCGACACGGCGCTTCTCACCACCGGACAGGTGCGTGACGAGCTCGTCCCCCGGGGGGCACTGGAGCGCGGCCATCGCCTGCTCGAGCTGCGAGTCGAGGTCCCACGCGTCGGCCGCGTCGATCTCCTCCTGCAGCGTCCCCATCTCGGCGAGGAGCGCGTCGAAGTCCGCGTCGGGCTCGGCCATCGCGGCCGAGATCTCGTTGAAGCGCGCGAGCTTGCCGTGGATCTCCCCGACACCCTCCTGCACGTTCTCGAGCACCGTCTTGGTCTCGTCGAGTTCGGGCTCCTGCATGAGGATGCCGACGGTGAAGCCCGGGGTCAGCTTCGCCTCGCCGTTGGACGGCTGGTCGAGCCCCGCCATGATCTTCAGGATCGTCGACTTGCCCGCACCGTTCGGTCCGACGACGCCGATCTTGGCGCCGGGGAGGAACGACATCGTGACGTCGTCGAGGATCAGCTTGTCGCCGACCGCCTTGCGGGCGCGGACCATCTGGTAGATGTACTCAGCCATATCGGAGCGAGTCTACCGATCCGACGCGGCCAGCGCTGCCCCGCTCGCGGTGTCGTCGCGGTCGGTGTCGTCGCGGTCGGTGGTGCCCGGGACGCCGTGGCGACGGTCGCGGCGTCATCCGGGCTCCTGCCCCGGGAACAGCTCGTCGGGAGACACGGGGCCGTCGCCGCGCGCCACGGTGTCGTGCACGCCGACCGCGCCGGCGTCGTACGACGCGTCCTCGAGGGGTCCGGCGAGCACGTCGTCACCGTGGTCGCCGTGTCCGCGCACGTGCTCGACGGACTCGGTCGCGTGCGCGACCGGGTCGGCGTCGTGCAGGTCCGCGTCGGGGTCGTCCGGGCCGACCTCGCCCGTCCGGGGGTCGACGTCCGGGCCCGGTGCGGTGGTGGTCTGCACATCGCCGACGTGGCGCGGGACGCGGATCCAGTTGCTGATGCCCCAGGCGAGGTCGTGGCCGAGCGCGTCGGCGTCGATCTCGACGGAGGTGCCGCCCCGCCCGTCGCGCTCCCAGTTCCGGATCCGGACGCGTCCGGTGACGACGATGCGGTCGCCCTTCTTCACGGACTTGTGCACGTTGGCCGCGAGCGACCGGAACGCCGTGACCGTGTACCAGTTCGTGGGGCCGTTGACCCAGCTGGACGTCCTGCGGTCCCAGCGGCGCGACGGCGAGGCGAGACGCATGCTCGTGATGGCGACACCCGTCTCGGTGACGAGGTGTCGGGGTTCGGTGGCGATGATGCCGCAGACCGTGATCGTGTCGTTCATGCACCGATCGTCGATCGGGGCGCCGCTCCGACCGTGGCGCGTCGTCGAACTGTGGACGCGAGGCCCGGATCACGGTCCCTGTGGAGGGAAGGTGATCCGGGCCTCCCGGTCGGGAGCCGCGTCAGCGGCCCCTCGGTCAGTGCGCGTGGAACTCGGGCCGGTCCGCGAGCGGACCCATCGCCTTGTGGACCGCGCCCTTGGCCGACTGGAGCGACGGGTACGTCCCGCCCGGACCGCGTCGTCCGTAGAGCTCGACCCGGAACCCGTCCGCCGCGCGGTGGATCGTGCCCACCGCACCGGCCGGACCGACGGCCACCCAGGTCTCCGTCGTCGTGTCCGGCATCGTGTCGTTCGTCATCGTCCGACCACCTCCTCGTGGCCCCGGCGCCCCTCCGTCAGGACGCCAGGATGTACTGACCGTACGCCTTGCGCACCTTGTTCACCTTGGGCAGCGCGACGGCGAGGCAGTAGCCCTGACCCGGGTTCTTGGCGAAGAAGTCCTGGTGGTACTCCTCGGCGCGGTGGAACGCCCCGAGCGGCTCGAGCGTCGTGACGACCCCGCCGTCCCAGATGTCGGAAGCGCGTTCGATCGCCCGCTCGAACAGCGCACGCTGCTCGTCGTCGGCCGGGAACATCGCGGAGCGGTACTGCGTGCCGACGTCGGCTCCCTGACGGTTCAGCTGCCGCGGGTCGTGGAGGGTGAAGAAGACGTCGAGGACGACGTCCGCCGGGAGGACCGACTCGTCGAAGGTGACGGCGACCGCCTCGGCGTGGCCGGTGGTGCCGGTGCACACCTGCTCGTAGGTCGGGTGCGGGTCGCTGCCGCCGATGTACCCGGACACGACGTCCTGCACGCCCTGGAGCGTGCGGTAGACGGCGTCGAGACACCAGAAGCAACCACCGGCGAGGACGAACGTGGTCATGGGGACCTACCTTCCTGGCTCCGGAGAGCGCGGTACTGGACTGTCCTCCACAACACGGCGGCGCTCGGCGGTGTTCCCCACCCTGTTCCGGCGCCTCCGGCGTGTCGGTGGTCGGTCGTACGGTCGTCCCAGATCACACGACCAGGAGGCCCACATGCAGTCCACGACGGACGCCCGGCTCAGCATCCACTCGCCCCGCCCGACGGCGCGGTCGCGAGGCGACCTCCGCATCCTCGACGTCCGTGACGACCTGAGCCGCGTCACGCGGGCGAACGGGGAGATCGTGGGCTACGTCGACCGCGTCGACGTGGCCGGCGGCACCGCCTACCGCGCACGTCGCTACGTGGCTGCCGAGCGACGGTTCGTCGAGCTCCCGAACGTGTGGAACGCCGAGGACGCGGTCGACACCCTCCGCTGGTGACGGTCGCGCACGGCGGCACCGGGTGGAGCGGATGTCCGCCCCGTCCGCCTGTCGTCCCCGGGACCTGACCGATCCGGAAGTACGGTACGCGCATGCAGTGGTGGAACGACCTGATCGACTGGACCTCGTCCGACACGGGCTGGCGCGTGCTGTCGGGGGCGGTCATCCCCTTCGTCGCGATCATCGTGGCGGGCGTCATCGCGGCGCTGATCGGCCGCGGAGCCGCCAAGCGCGTCGTGGCCCACCAGGAGCGCGAGGCCAGGAACGCGGCCGTCGCCGGCCTCGTCTCGGCGGCGCGGAAGGCAGCCAGCTGGGGGTCGCTCGGTCACGACGAGCGCGCCTACGCGGACCACCTGGCCGAGGACGCCGACATCCGCCTGCGCTTGCTCCCGATCGCCGGAGCACCGGTCGCCGCGGACTGGGCGAAGCACGAGATCGCCGACATCAAGAAGAACTCCTCGACCTTCACCTCCCACGCGGACAACGCCCTCGCCGAGTTCCGCGACCGGATGCTCGAGTGGCAGGCCCGCCCCAACCGGACGCGCAAGCTCTTCAAGAGCGACCTGGAGCGGTGGAAGTTCGACACACCCGACCCGGACGCCGACCTCATCAAGCGGCAGCAGGAGTGGAACGCGGACAAGGTCGACTCCTCCCGGGCTCCCGAGCCGGCACCCACGCCGACGACGACGTCCCTCCGCCCGGCACAGCCCAGCGTGACCCCGTCGGCCCCCGCCGCCTCCGCCCCGGCGAACGGCCAGGACGCGACCGTGCCGATCTCGGACAACGTCACCCGGCCCTACTCCGACGGCGAGACGACCCCGATCCGCCCGTCGCTCGGCTCCCCCGCGTTCCGGGCCGCCACCCCGGCACCGGCCGCCACGACGCCCGGGTGGTCGGCTTCCCGCGATGCGGACAACGACGACGTGGTCGACGACGTCCGCATCGACGCCGCGGGCCGCCCCGGGTCCGCCGACCGATCCCCCGTCCTGCGGGACGAGCAGCGGAACGAGCAGCCCGCACGGAACGACCTGCCCGCCGCTCGCGACGACCGCGCCCCGGCTGGCGATCGTGAGGACCAGGGTGCTGGTACCCAGGGCGACATTGCCGACGCCGGGCCGGGGGCGTCGCACGCGAACCCGGTCAGTGCGAGCGAACTGCGTCGACGCGCGGACACCGACGAGGACTGACCCGTGACAGCATGACGGAGGCCGCCACCCGGACGGGGTGGCGGCCTTCGTCATCGGTGCCCCCGGCAGGAATCGAACCCGCGGCACGGTGGGTAGAAACCACCTGCTCTATCCACTGAGCTACGGAGGCGGACGCCGACGATCTTATTCGGTGCCGGCCAGCAGGCGGTGGACGAACCGCTCGACGTCCCGCTGTGAGCGCAGCCGCACGACGCGGAGGTGTGGAGTCGAGTCGGCGAGCGCCGCCACCCGCTTGCGGGTCTCGTTCCGGGTCGCGATCCCCCACCGGAGGATGTGCTCGCGCCGGGTGACGACCGTCCACAACGGCGGCTCGACATTCCCGTTCCACAGCTCGATGCGCCGGAGCCGTCGTCGGACGGTCCTCCGGAGCAGTCGCCAGAACGCCACCGGCTTCGGGAGGTCCAGCCACACCAGGGTGTCCGCTCGGTCGACGAGGAGCGCCCGCACCGACCGGTACTGCCACTCGGTGATCCATGCCGGTGCGGCCGTGAACGCGTCGACGTCCTGCGCGAAGGTCGGCCGGACCGTCCACCCGGGCCCGTGGTACAGCGCGTCGATCTCGGTGTGTGGAGCACCGACGGCCTGCGCGATGCGTCGGGCGGTGGTGGTCTTGCCGACGCCTGCGGTCCCCGCCACGAGGACGCGTCGAGGCGGCGGGTCGAGGACGTCGTCGGCACCGAGCATCCCTCGACCATAGACGAGGTGTCGAGCCCGGCCCCGGCGATCTGCGGTGCCGGCCCCGACGTGGTGTCGCGCCGTGGCGATGTCGATCGGGACACCCGTCCGCGCGGTGAGAGGGCTCCGCCGGCGGGCACTCCGGGCGCTGCGGCGCCCGGTGGAGCCGGTCGTCACTGGGGTGCGGCCGGTGTCAGTCGAGCGCCTTCGCCACCGCGACGAGGAACTGGTCGCGGGTCGGGACGCCCGCTGACCGGAAGACCTCGGTGCCGTCGTCCCGTCGGACGACGACGGTGGGCGTGGAGCGGATGCCGAGCTCCTCGACGACGTCGGGCTCGGCGGCGGCGTCCCGTTCGGTGACGGCGAGCCCCGGCACGAGTCGGGCGGCGTCGCCGACCACGCGTCGGGCGGCGGCGCACGGCGCGCAGAACGCGGACGTCCAGAGATCGACCTGCATGACGTCCTCCAACGTGTGACGGCTCCGGTGCACTCCCGATCGACCGGTCGGACCGGGACCGGGACCGGCGGGCGGCGGGCGGACCGCGTCCGGCCCCGGCAGCACGCAGCCCCGGCCGTCGCGGACGACCGGGGCTGCTGATGACCGCTACTCGCGGTCGAACTCGCCGCTGCGGTCGCCGCGGTCCTGCAGGTCGTCGACCGGGTCCGACTCGTCGGGCGCGAAGGTGTAGTCGACTGAGATCTGGTCGAGCACCTGGCGCGAGCCCGTGGACTTGTAGGTGAAGGCGGTCTGGAGGCCCTCGACGTCCGCGAACACCGTCACCTCGTCGTCCAGCGCATCGCTCGTGGCCGTGCGGGTGTCCGTGGTCCCGTCGAACGGGCCCCCGTGGAAGATGGCGGTGAACTCGTCGCCCTCGTGGATCGTGATGTCGCTCATGCATCCCTTCTACCAGCGCCGGAGGTGGCACGGTCAGCACGGACGCGGTTGCCAGATCCATAGCCCTGCTATACAGTTTCATGGTGAAACCAAATCGGGACGAGACGCTCGAGACGCTCCTCGTCTCGGTCAACCGGCTCATCCGGTCGGCACTCCAGGCCACGGGGCACACCACGTCCACCGCCGTCTGGCGGACGCTCGGCATCCTCGAGTCCGAGGAAGCCCTCCGGCTCGGCGAACTCGCCACGGCGTCGCGGGTGTCCCAGCCGACCATGACCCGCCTGGTCGCCGGCATGACCGCCGACGGGCTGACCGCCCGGACCGTCGACCCCGACGACTCCCGCGGGCAGCTCATCCAGATCACCGACGTCGGCCGCGAGCGACTCGTCGCCTGGCGAGCCGCCCTCACCAGCACCGTCGGCCCCCTCTTCGAGGACCTGGGCGACGACGACTGGGACGTCCTGCACCACGCATCGGCCCTCATCGCAGCGAGGGCCAGAACGGAGACCACCGCGTGAACGCGCACGCACCCGCCGGGCAGTCCGGCTCGATCCTCAAGCAGTCCTCGGCGGTGTGGGCCATCGCCTTCGCGTGCGTCGTCGCCTTCATGGGCATCGGCCTCGTCGACCCGATCCTCCCCGCGATCGCCGAGTCCCTGCGCGCCACCCCAGCGCAGACCGAGTTGCTCTTCACGAGCTACCTCGCCGTGACCGGCGTCGCGATGTTCTTCACCAGCTGGGTGTCGAGCCGGATCGGGGCGAAGAAGACCCTGATGACCGGGCTCGCCCTCATCGTGCTCTTCTCGGTGCTCGCCGCCGTGTCGAACGACGTCTGGACGATCATCGGCTTCCGCGCCGGATGGGGCCTCGGGAACGCCCTGTTCATCTCCACCGCGCTCGCCACGATCGTCGGTGCCGCCGCCGGTGGCACCGCCTCCGCGATCATCCTGTACGAGGCCGCGCTCGGTCTCGGCATCGCGGTCGGCCCGCTCGTCGGCGGCCTGCTCGGGTCGGTCAGCTGGCGCGGACCGTTCTTCGGCGTGACCACGCTGATGGCCGTCGCGTTCATCGCCATCCTCGTGCTGCTGAAGCCCGGGATGCTCGAGAAGCCGACCCCGACGAAGCTCTCCGCCCCGTTCCGCGCCCTCGGCCGCCCCGCACTCGCAGCCCTCGCCGCGACCGCGCTGTTCTACAACATCGGCTTCTTCGTGCTCCTCGCCTACACGCCGTTCCCCCTCGGGTTCGGGGCGCTCGGCATCGGGTTCACGTTCTTCGGCTGGGGTGTCGGGCTCGCGATCACCTCGGTGTGGGTCGCCCCGATGCTCACCGCGCGCATGCGCCGCACGAGCGTCCTCAAGCTCGCGCTGCCGCTGCTCGCGCTCGACCTGTTCGCCGCGGCCGTCCTCGTGCGGTCGCAGGCCGGGCTCATCGTCTGCGTCGTGATCGGCGGGCTCGTCCTCGGCGTCCTCAACACCGTCCTGACGGAGTCCGTCATGGAGGCGACCGACCTGCCCCGCTCCGTCGCGTCCAGCGCCTACTCCGCCGTCCGCTTCATCGGCGGCGCGATCGCACCGCCCGTCGCGACGCTGCTCGCCGACGCGTACTCGCCGAGTGCCGCCTACGTCTTCGCCGGCGTGTCCGTGGCGATCGCGTTCCTGGTCGTCGTGCTCACCACGAAGGTGCTGCGCCGTGTGGACGACGGGGCCGAGCCCGAGCGCGTCGAAGCCGAGGCGATCTCGGCCGGCGAGATGGCCTAGTCCCGGGGCGTCGGAGCACGGAAGTAGGATCGGGGCATGTCTGCAGGGAATGACCGTCTCGTCTGGATCGACTGTGAGATGACGGGACTCGACGTCGCCGTCGACGAGCTCGTCGAGGTCGCGGTCGTCGTCACGGACTTCGACCTCAACCCGGTGCACCCCGGGTTCGACATCGTGATCAAGCCGGACCAGTCGGCCCTGGACAACATGAACGAATTCGTGACGAACATGCACACGACGTCGGGCCTGATCGAGGAGATCCCGAACGGGGTGCCCCTGGCCGACGCCGAGTACCAGGTGCTCGAGTACATCCTCGCCCACGTCCCCGCCGAGGGCACCGCGCCCCTGGCCGGCAACACGATCGGCACCGACCGCGCGTTCCTGGCGAAGTACATGCCCCGCATCGACAGCCACCTGCACTACCGGAGCGTGGACGTGTCGAGCATCAAGGAGCTCTGCCGTCGCTGGTTCCCGCGCGTGTACTTCAACTCCCCGGCGAAGCACGGCGGGCACCGTGCCCTCGCGGACATCCTCGAGTCGATCCGCGAGCTCGAGTACTACCGCCGTGCCGGCTTCACACCGGAGCCCGGGCCGGCGAGCGACGACGTCAAGGCCATCGCGGCCGAGGTCGTGGCGAAGTGGGAGCCCCGCCTGACCCCGCAGCCGAGCCCGGCACCCGCCGAGTAGCGATCGTGGTCCGGGCAGGCGCTCGGATGTACTACAATCGAGTGGTTGCTCCGGCTCGCCGGACCGACACATGGTGGGTATAGCTCAGCTGGTAGAGCGCCTGGTTGTGGTCCAGGAGGTCGCGGGTTCAAGCCCCGTTACTCACCCCGAGATGAAGGCCCCCGTCCTCGACGGGGGCCTTCTCTGTTCCCGGTGCGCGGCGTCCGTCGACGGCACCGGGGACACGGCGCGGCCATCAGGTGCGACATGTGGAATGTTCTCTGGTCGCATGCCGGTCTGGTTACGGTGGCCAGATGCGTTCTCCCGACCTCCGCTCCGATGTCCAAGGGCTGCGGGCCGTCGCCGTGGCGGTGGTCCTGCTGGACCACGCGTTCGGGTGGCCCAGCGGTGGGTTCCTGGGCGTCGACGTGTTCTTCGTCATCTCGGGTTTCGTCGTCGGGCGCGGGCTGTGCGCCGAGTTGCGCCGGACGGGGACGATCGACCTCGTCGGTTTCGCTCGTCGTCGGGTCAGGAGACTCGCGCCGTCAGCAGTGCTCGTCATCGGGGTCACCCTCCTCGCGAGTGCGGTGGCCCTGCGGGGTGAGCGCCTCGGATCGGTCGCCGTCGACGGCCTGAGCGGGCTCCTCGGCGTCGCGAACTGGCGCTTCGTCCTGACCCGGTCCGGGTACTTCGACCTCACCGGCGAGCCCAGCCCCTTCCGGCACCTCTGGTCCCTGGGCGTGGAGGAACAGTTCTACGTCCTCGCTCCCCTGTTGTTGCTCCTCCTCCGGCGCCGCGGTCGAGCGAGTGTCGTGGTCGGACTGGTGGCGATCGTGTGCGCGTCGATCACCCTCGCGGTCGTCGTGCTCCCCGACGGACCCGACGTCGCGTTCTACTCGACGGCCACACGCGCCTGGCAACTCGCCGTCGGCGTCCTGCTCGCGGTGCTCGAACCGGTCCTGCGCCGTCCCCGCGCCGGCGTCGCCACGGTCTGCGCCGCCGTCGGATGCGGGATGATCGCGGTCGCGGTCGTCTCGGGTACACCGTCGATGGGTGTCCCGGTCCCGCTCGGTGTCCTCCCGACCTGCGGGGCCGCCCTGGTCGTCCTCGGTGGTCGTCACCGGCGCAACGCCGTCTCGCGCGCACTGTCCTCCGACGCGCTGACGGCGGTGGGTCGGCGGAGTTACTCCCTCTACCTCTGGCACTGGCCCGTCCTGGTGCTCCTCCCGACGTTCCTCCCCTGGCCCCCCGCCGTGGCGCTCGCAGTCGCCGTCGTCGCCGCGTGCCTGTCGTACGAGCTGGTGGAACGGCCGTTGCGCCGCCCGCGTTCCGACCGCAGAACCACCCAGCCCGATCACGGAACGGTGCGCCCGGGTCACCCCGTCGCCACCGTCCTGTCCTTGGCACTCATGACCGTCCTCCTCACAGCGGCTGCCGTGACGCGGTACCAGCCCCTCGACGTCCCGGCTGCCGCAGCGGCGGACGCCCCGGGAACCGGCGCATCCGACGGCGAGGAGCGCCCGGACCCGGTGGCTGCTGCCCGCACGGCAGCGGTCGAGGCAGGGCTCGCGCTGCGTCGCTGGCCGGAGGGCCTGACACCGTCGCTCGACACCGTCAGGGGCGGCGGGTACCTCGACGGTCTCGCGGCGGACCCGGCTTCCGCGGAGCTCCTCCGCTGCTCCGACCCGCGTGATCTCCGTCCGGTGGACGAGTGCACGTTCGGCGACGGGGCCCGTACCGTGATGGTGGTCGGGGACTCGACGAGCGAGTTCCTCCTGCCGGCCTTCCGCCGACTCGCCGAGCAGTCGGGATCGGAGTGGAAGCTCGTCGCCGCCGCTCGGTACGGGTGCCCGTTCACGACGCTGGACATCGCACACGGCGACACCGACTGCTCGCCGGAGCGGAAGGAACTCCCCGGTCGCGTGGCCGAGGTCCGTCCGGACGTCCTCGTGGTCGTCAACGTCCTCGGACCGTTGCGCGACGACCGCCGCGCACTCGACGAACGCGAACGCGCGGAGGGCGTCGAACAGCAGATCGATGCCGTACGGTCCGTGATCGGCTCTGCCGTCGTGATTACCCCCAACATCCCGGCACCGACGTGGGACGCCTGTGCCACCGCTGTCCAGGGGCCGTCCGCATGCAACGCCGACCTGTCGCGCTGGCTCCCGTCGATCGCAGCCGACAGCGCAGCTGCTGGACGACACGGCGACCTCTACCTCGACACTCGATCGGTCTGGTGTTCCGCCAACGCGTGTCCAGCGGTCATCAACGGGCATCCGGTGACCTTCGACGGGACCCACGCGACCCGGGAGGCAGCGGCGGACGCAGCTCCGGCGCTGGAACACCTGCTGTCCGAGCGGGGCGTCCTCCCGGGCAGCGAGGGCGCTGCTGCCCGCACCGACGAGGACGGCCCGGAGAGCGCCCCCTCCGCTGCGCCCGGAGCAGGTCCCGGCTGATCGGCTCCCACAGGTCCCCGTGCGACGATCGCTCCCGTGATGGAGATGTCGCCCGAGGACTTCGAGCAGCTCGTGACCGACGAGCTCGACCAGCTGCCGGACGAGATGGTCGACGGCCTGGACAACGTCGTGTTCGTCGTCGAGGACGAACCCGAGGACGGCTCCGACCTGTTCGGCGTGTACGACGGCGTCGCGGCGACCGAGCGCGGGCAGTACGGCTTCGGCGAGCTGCCCGACCGGATCGTCGTCTTCCGGAAGCAGCACCTGGCGGAGTGCGACACGCTCGACGAGCTCAAGGACGAGGTGCACACCACGCTCGTGCACGAGATCGGCCACTTCCACGGCATCGACGACGAGCGGCTGCACGAGCTCGGTTGGGCGTAGGTCCCGGAGGCCCGGGAGACCGCCCGCGTGGCCGCGGCCCCACGGCCCCGCGGACATGCGCACCCGCGGTCAGGTCCGCAGCACCACGTCCGCGAGCGCTGCCGGCTGCTCCGTCCGGATGAACGCGTCCTCCTGGTCTGCCCACCGCGCCCACTCGCGTTCGAACGTGGCGCCGTCCCGACCGATCGCCCGGTCCCACCGCACGGCGTCGTCGGCCTCGAGCCACAGCCGCACGGTGGCCAGCGGAGCGGATGCGCGCGAGAGCGCCCCGCACCCCTCGATGACGAGTGGCGCATCGGGGTCGACCGTGCGCCACGCGGCCGGTCGGTCCGCCTGCCAGTCCCACGAGCGGTACCCGGACGGCGCGCCGAGCACGTCCGTCACGACGGCGTCCGCGGCCGCGCGCAGACCGTCCCACCCGGGGTAGACGTCGTCGAGGTGCACCACCTGCGCTCCGAGTGCGACCGCGAGGGCGTTCCCGAGCGTGGTCTTGCCCGTCCCCGACCGCCCGTCCACGAGTACCACCACCCGCCCACGGGGACCGGCACCGTCAGCGTCCGGACCGAGGCCGTCCCCACCGGAACCGGGAGCACGACCGTCGCCCCTGTCGCCACCTCCGACCAGACCCCCGCCGACCCCGCCCGCGACCGCGGCACGGATGCGTGCCACCACGTCGGCGACGACCTCCGCGGGGTCGGTCGCGTGACCGGTCCGCTCGTCAGACACGCCACGTCCCCGCCGCCACCGCCACGGCGACCGCGACGGCGCCGATGCCGACGAGCACCCCGACCATCGCCCACTCCGGTCCGGCGAACCGGACGCTCCGCGCCCACGTCCGCCGTCCGGGCGCACCGAACCCGCGCGACTCCATCGCCACCGCGAGCGTCGTCGCCCGCCGGAGCGCCAGCACGAGCAGCGCGAACGCCATGGACGCACCGCGCCGCAGCCGCCCGGTGTCGGCCACGCCCCGGGCCCGCCGTGCGTTGCCGAGCTGCCGCCAGTCATCGCCGAGCAGGGTCGTCATCCGGATCGCCGCGAGCGCGCCGAGCACGAAGCGCGCGGGCAACCGGAGCAGCTGGGCGAGCCCGTCGGCGAGATCGGTCGGGTCCACCCGCACGAACAGCGCGATCGCCGGCAGCCCCACCGCGAGCACGCGCAGCGCGGTCGCCAGTGCGAGGGTCAGCGATCCGTCGGTCACGTGCGCGAAGCCGACGTCGAACCATTCGCGCCCGGACGGCCGGCCGTACAGGGCGATGCTCACCGCCGTCAGCGGCACCGCCGCGAGCAGCGGCGCGGTCCGCAGCAGGAACGTCCGCGGCGGGATCCGCAGGAGCGGGAGCAGGAGCACCTCGAGTCCGAGCGCGACCGCGGCGGACACGACGTCCAGGCTGAGCACGAGGCACAGGCCGAGCGCCAGGACGCCGAGCAGCGACGCCACCGGCTGCACACCGCGGATCCCGCGGGGCCGGACGGGAGGCTCGGCCCACCCGGGCGGTCCGGCCGCGGCCCCTGGGGACGTCGCGCGGGTGCGCTCGCGGCCCGTGCTGCTGCGCGCGTCCATCGAGCGGGTCGACGCGGCCGGCGTGACCGCGTCGGTCCGGGCGGCCGATCCGGTGCCGGCCGATACGGTCGCGGCCGACGCGGCCGGCGCCACGTGCGGCGGACCGTCGTGCTCGTCCGCCACCGCAGCGCGCACGCCGTGGGGTCCGAGGACGACCTCCACCGCGTCGAGCGCCCGCACGAGGTCACGGTCGTGCGTCACGGCGACGACCGCGGTCCCGCCGTCGGCGAGTTCACCGAGCCGGTCGACCACGGCCTGCCACGTCGCCCGGTCCTGTCCCGACGTCGGTTCGTCGAGCACGAGCACGGGCGGCTCGGCGGCGATGACGGCCCCGATCGCGAGCCGGCGCTGCTCGCCGCCGGACAGCGTGAACGGGTGCTGGTCGGCGAGGTGCGCCAGGTCGAAGTCGGCGAGCACCCGGTCGACCCGGGCGTCGACGTCCGGCCGGCCCACGGCACGCGGGCCGGCGGCGAGCTCCTCGCGGACGGTGCGGGCGATGAACTGGTGCTCGGGGTCCTGGAAGACGGTGCCGATCCGGGCGGCGAGCTCGCGGCTGGACCACGCCGACGGGTCCTCGGCCGCGTCGCCCCGTAGTGCGGCGGTGGCGTGCACGGTGCCGGCGGCGGGTCGGAGGAGCCCGCCGAGGGTCAGGCCGAGCGTGGACTTGCCGACGCCGTTCGGTCCGGTGACCGCGATGACCTGCCCGGCACGCACGGAGAGGTCGATCCCGCTGCCGATGCGGGGTCCCCGGCCCCGCGCCGTGCCGAGGGCCGATGCGACGAGGCGATCCGTGCCTCCCTGCCGGTCCGCGGTGGCGCTCTGGGCCGCACGGTGTCGTGCGGAGCCGGGAAGCGGTTCGCTGCCCGGCACCCAGACGCCGGCCGCGGTGAGCGCCTTTCCGTGTGCGGCGAGCACCTCGGCCGGGTGCCCGTCGGCCACGACGCCGCCGGCCGGTTCGAGCAGCACCAGGCGGTCGACGAGGTCGAGCCAGGTGCCGATCCGGTGTTCGACGACCAGGAGCGTGGCGCCGGTCTCGTCGAGCACGGCACGGACGGCGTCGTGCACCTGTGCGACCCCGTCCGGGTCGAGGTTCGCGCACGGCTCGTCGAGCACGAGGGCTCCCGGGCGCATCGCGAGCACCCCGGCGAGCGCCAACCGCTGCCGTTGCCCGCCCGACATCGCCGCGGTGGACCGGTCGAGCGGGAGGTCCAGCCCCACGACGTCGAGCGCAGCGCGGACCCGCGGCCAGATCTCCTCCGGCGGGACCCCGGTGTTCTCGCACCCGAAGGCCACGTCGTCGCCGATCCGGGACATCACGGTGTGCGCCTCGGGGTCCTGCATGACGAGCCCGACCCGCCCGCGGGCGCTGCCCGGTGCGACCCCGTCGACGAGCACTTCGCCCTGGACCGCGGCGGCGGTGTCGTCGTCCGGGTCGGGTTCGTCGGGCAGCACGGCCGCGACGGCCCGGAGCAGGGTGGACTTGCCGGCACCGGAGGGCCCGACGACCGCGACGCGTTCGCCGGGCTCGACGGTCAGGTCCACCCCGCGCACGGCCCACCGCTCACGGGACGCGTACCGCCACCCCCAGTCGCGGAAGGTGATCCGTGCCGCGGACGCCGTGGTGTCGGACAGGGGCCCGGCGACGGCGGACGGTGCGGACGTCACGCCGAGGCGCGAGCCGCACGCTTGGTGTGCTCGCGGCCCGCGGCGAACGACGAGAGCACGCCGGTGGCGGCGAGGGCGCGGACGATGAGCCACGAGCCGAGTCCGGCAATGACGGCACCGGAGATGACGGCGCAGATCACGTAGACGACCTTGAAGCCGGCGTCGAGCCCCGCGTACCAGAGCAACGAGTCGTTGACGCCGAGCGCGAGTCCCGCAGCGGCCCCGGCGAGGACGACGACCGGCAGCCGGTACACGCGGTACAGGAAGAGCGCGAGGACGAGCTCGGCGCCGAGGCCCTGCACGAGCCCGGCCTCGAGCGTGAGCCACCCCCACTGCGTGCCGAGCAGGGCCTCGACCGACGCCGCGACCATCTCGGCGTACAGAGCCGCGCCGGGCTTCCGCACGACGATCGCGACGATCGGACCGGCGAGCAGCCAGACGCCGCCGAAGAGCGACTGGGTGCCGGGGAGCACGAGCGCGCTGGCGGCGCTGATCGGCTCGTAGCCGAACTCCCACAGCTTGAAGACGACGCCGATCGCGACGGCGAGGACGCTCGCGACGACGATGTCCACGACCCGCCACCGCAGTGAGCGGGTGGGCGTGGTGGACGGGACAGCAGACTGCATGACAGCAGGCATGACCTGGACTCCTCCCTGCGCCGGCATGATCCGGATCAGGTTCGACGGTCGGAGCGCCGTTCGCTCCCTCTCAGCCCGGTGGACCCGGACTCCCGTGTGTGTCCCGCCAGTGTAGTGGCGATGTGGACGCGGGACGCGACCGCAGACGGACAGGAGGCACGGTGCGGGTCCGCACCGTGCCTCCCGGTCGTCGTCCGGTCAGTCCGTCACTTCTTCAGCGCACGGATGAGCTTCGCGAGCACCTTGCCCGTGACCCAGATGACCGGGATGCTCACGGTGAGGAGCGAGATGAGGTTCGGCTCGAACGCGAGGTCCTGGCCGGGACGGCGGACGTACGCGCCGACGGGGAGCGAGACGGCCCCGCCGCCACCGCCACCGGCGCCGTCCTCGTCGGCGTCGGAGCCGCCGCCGAAGCCGTACCAGTTGACGGAGACGGGGATCAGCGTGCTGTCCCCGACGTCCACCGGGTCGCCGTAGTTCGAGGCGACGCCGACGGGCCGCACCTTGTCTGCGATCTGCGTGACGATGTTGGTCATGGCGGTGACGCTACTCCGCGGCCACTGGCTGTCCGGTCGTCCGTGACGAACTGTGGACGACCGGACAGCCGCGACGCATCATCCCTTGACCGCCCCGGCGGACATCCCGGACACCAGGTTGCGCTGGATGATCATGAAGAACACCACCACCGGCAGCGAGAAGAGCACCGAGGCCGCCATCTGCCCGGTGAAGTCGGTCCCGGTCGTCTGCGTCGTGAACGAGGCGAGCCACACCGGCAGCGTGTACTGCGCCTGGTCCTGCATGAACGTGTAGGCGACGATGTAGTCGTTCCACGCCGCGATGAAGGCGAACACGCTCGTCGCGATCATGCCCGGCATGACGAGGGGGAACAGGACCTTCGTGAGCACCTGCCAGGTACTCGCACCGTCGATGCGCGCCGCCTCCTCGATCTCCATCGGGATCGCGAGGAAGAACCCGCGCATCACCCAGATCGAGAACGGCAGCACCGAGGCGACGTAGGCGAGGATCAGGCCGACGTAGCTGCCGGTGAGCCCGGCCTGGTTGAAGATGAGGAACTGCGGGATGAGCAGCGCCGTCCCCGGGAGCATCTGGACGAGCAGGATCACCACCAGGATGGTCCGCCGTCCGCGGAAGCGGAAGCGCGAGAGTGCTGCGGACGCCAGGATCCCGACCGCGAGCGACAGGAGGACCGCGCCGGCGACCACGATGCTCGAGTTCTTGAGGTACACGAGGAAGTCGGCCCGGGTGAACGCGGTGACGAAGTTCGCGACGGTCGGGTGGGCGGGGACGAAGAGCGGCGTGCTCGTCAGGGCCTCGGTCCGCGGCTTGAACGCGGTGTTCACCATCCAGTAGACGGGGAAGATCCACACCGCGCAGAAGACCACGGCGATGGTGCTGCTCACCCACCGGACGGGACGGCGCCGACGGCGGATGCGCTTCGTCGCGGCGACGCCTTCCGGGGTCGGGACGGCGACGGGGACGTCGGCCTGGACGGGGACGCCCGTCGGCAGTGCGGTGGTCACAGCTCTTCTCCCGATCGGACGAGGTTCCGGATGTACAGGGCGCTGAGGACCATGAGGATCACCGCCGCGATCACGGCCACCGCGGACCCGGTGCCGATGTCGTGCCCGACGAACGCGGTCACGTAGGTGAACACGCCGAGGGTGGAGGTCGCCCCGTCCGGGCCACCCTGGGAGACGAGCCAGATCTGGTTGAAGACGTTGAAGTCCCAGATGATCGACAGCATCGTCACGAGCAGGAGCGTCGGCCGCAGGTACTCGACGGTGACGACCCGGTAGACCGTCCACTCGGAGCCGCCGTCGAGCCGGACGGCCTCCTTCACCTCGAGCGGGATCTGCGTCTCGGCGGCGTACAGCGTCAGGGCGATGAACGGCACCGCCTGCCAGACGACGAGCATCCAGATGGACGTGTACGCGAGACCGGCGCTGTTGCCCCAGTCGGTGTCGGTCATGTCGCCGAAGACGTGCAGCTGGGTCAGCATCCAGTTGACGACGCCGTACCCCGGTTGGAACAGCCAGTTCCACACCAGCGAGGAGGCCACGTTCGGCATGCCCCACGCGCAGATGAGCACGATGGTCACGGCGTAGCGGAGGACGACGCCGAGCCGGGTCATCAGGTGCGAGACGCCGGCTCCGATCACGATGCTGCCGACGACCATCGCCACGGTGAACAGGACCGTCCGGACCAGGGAGGCCCAGAACGCGGGATCGGAGAGGATCTGCACGTACTGCGCCAGGCCCACGGCGTTGTAGGCACCGGTGTAGAGCGTGCGCTGGTCGTAGTCGGTGAACGACGTGAAGACCAGGAAGACGATGGGGGCGATCGTCACGAAGACGAGCACGAGGCCCGCCGGGGTGAGCAGCCACAGGGGGGCGAACGACCGGGAGGGACGGCGGGGAGCGCCACCGGGGCGCTCGTCGGAGGAGCGGGTGGGACGGCCGGTGCGCTCCTGGCTCGGGCGGGTGGCTGAGACGGTCACGTCTGGCCTTTCCGTGAGGGGTGGCGGGGCGGGTGCGGCAGGTCGTGCTGCGCACCCACCCCGTCCGGCTTCGGTCGAGGAGTGCTGCCTACTTCTTGTTGAGCGCGGCGTCGGCCGCCTCGTCGAAGTCGGCGGCTGCCTCCTCCGGTGTCTTCGAGCCGGAGACGACGCTCGAGAACAGCGTGTTGATGCTCTGGTCGCCCTCCAGGTCGGCCCAGCGGGAGTTCGCCGGGGTCGCCTTCGAGTTGAGTGCCGCCGTGAAGAAGCCCTTGTTGACGTCGCTCAGGGTGGAGTCGGCGGCCTTGATGCCGTCGGTGCTGTTCGGGATCCAGCCGTTGTCGCCGTAGACGTACTCGCTCTGGATGTCGGGGCTGGACGCGATCTTCACCCACTGCAGGGCGAGGTCCGTGTTCTTCGACTTCGCCGCGACGCCCCAGTCTGAGCCGCCGAGCATGACGGGCTGGGTCTTGCCGGACTTGCCCGGGAACGGGAAGGTGCCGAGCTGGTCCGCCGTCATCTCCGGGTTGGCCTGCTCGATGAGTCCGAGCGTGCCGCTCGTGCTGAGGATGGCCGAGGTCTTCTCGTCGGCGAAGACCTGGTTCATGTCCGGGCTGTCGGTGTTGAGCGTCGCCGACGCCTTCGAGGAGTAGTCGTTCGCGAACTCGGCGAAGTCGGCCAGGCCCTGCTGCGCCTCCGCGTCACCGAACCCGGCCTTCCAGGTGCCGTCCTGCTCGGTCGCGATCTCGCCGCCCGCGTCCCAGACGAACTGCATGCCGGCGTACCAGTACTGACCGGGCATGTAGAAGGCGGAGAAGTCCTTCGCGGTGTTCGCCGCCTTGACCTTGTCGAGGTCCGCCGTGAGTTCCTCGTACGTGGTCGGGGCCTCCGTGATGCCGGCGTCCTTCCACATCTGCTTGTTGTATATGACCGCTCGGGCACCGGCGAAGCCGGGGACCCCGTACAGCGCCCCGTCGACGGTGGCCGGGTCGGAGAGCCCGTCGAGCCACGTCTGTCCCTGCTTGAGCTCCTTCGCGTACGGCGTCAGGTCGAGCAGCGCTCCGTTGGCGGCGTAGCTCGCGACCTGGGTGTTGCCGAGGTCGAGGACGTCCGGCGGCGTGTTCGTCGCGAGAGCGGTGGAGACCTTGGTCGTGATGCCGTCCCACTGCTGGATCTGCACGCGGACCTCGGCCCCGGTCTTCGCCTCGAACTCCTTGTTGATCGCGGCGATGGTCTTGTCCGAGTAGTCCCCGGTCATCGCCCAGACGGTGAGCGTCTTGCCGTCGCCGTCGACGTCGGCGATCGCCTTCGTCCCGCCGCCGCCCCCGCTCCCGGCGTTCCCGGCACTGGAACAGGCGGTCATGCCCAGTGCGATGGTCAGGGCCACGGCAGTTGCTGCCGCGAACTTCGTCGTACGCATTGCTTCTCCTTGGTGGTCGTACTGCTGTGACGGGTCAGCTCACCCCGAGCTCCGCGGCGAGCAGGAAGGCTGCTCCGCCCCGGAGGATCAGGTCGCTGTTGGTGGTCGTGGCGGTCACGGCGAGGTCGTTGCCGACGCTCGCCAGGGTGCGGGCCGTCGCGGTGGCGTGCACCGCCTGGATGAAGGGGCCCTCGACGAGCTCCGCCGGGCCGGTGACGACGATCTCGGTGATGTTCACCGCGCTGATGATCGGCGCGAGGACACCGCCGAGGATGCTGCCCGCGGAGCGGAGCACGTCGGCCCGGTCGGCATCGGGCACCTCGGCGACCCGGCGTGCCAGGTGGTCCGCGCCGATGAGGACCTCGAGGCAGCCGCGGCGACCGCAGGGGCACGGCTCTCCGTCCTCGTCGATCGTCAGGTGGCCGATCTCACCGGCTGCGAACCGTTCGCCGACGACGAGGCGGCCGCCGAGCAGCATCCCGGTACCGACACCGTGTTCGAGCGCGACGACGAGCAGGTCGCCGGCGGGTTCGAGCTCGAACGCATGGACGCCGAGTGCGGCGACGTTCGCGTCGTTGAGCACGTGCACCGGCAGGCGGAAGTGCTCGGCGAGCTGCTGCTGCAGGGGCAGTCCCCTGCCGAGGGCGACCGAGTCGAGGACGGTGCCGGACGCGTCGATCACGCCGGGGCACCCGACCGCGATGCCGAGCAGGCGACGCGGTGTCATCGCGGCGAGGCGCTCGACGAGGCGGATGATCCGGACGAGGGCCTGGTCACCGGTCGCCCCGTCGACCTCGATCTTCGCGCTGTTCACGATGTCGCCGCGGAGGTTCGTCACCGCGCCGACGAAGTGGTCGGGCAGCGACAGGTCGACGACGACGATGTGAAACGCGTCGACGTTGAGGTTGATCAGGGTCGCGGGCTTGCCGACCCGGAGGTCCTCCCGTGGCCCGAGCTCGGTGACGAGCGCGTCCGCCTCGAGCTCCGCCACGAGCCCCGACACGGTGGGCCGGGTGAGGCCCGACTGCCGGGACAGGTCGGCGCGGCTCATGGCCCCGTCGGTGAAGAGCGTCTGCAGGATCAGGGACCGGTTGTGGGCCCGGCTGTGCTGCGGCAGCGCCTTGCTCCGCGGGCGCCGGAGCTGCGCGCCGAAGGCCGCCGGAGCGTCCGTCTCGTTCGCCATCAGATCTCCCTCGTCGAGCGGTTGCCTTAGTAAAGGGCCGTGCCTAATCCGCTGTCAACCCCCGATCCGAACCCGTAACAGCCGCGTGATCTCGCGGAAACACGGCCTGATTCCGTGCTTGCCCCGCTGGCGTAAGGCGTGTTTACTAACCCGCATGCGCAGCCTTGACGCCGCGTCCTCGACGCCGAGGTCGCTCCCCCCGACGACGGGAACCCCATGAGGATCGGCCTCGACATCGGCGGGACGAAGATCGACGCCGTCGCCGTCGCGCCGTCGGGTGCGGTCCTCGACCGGGTGCGTGTGCCGACGGGGTCCGGGCCCGACGCCGTGGTCGCGAACACCCTGCTGGTGATCCGGTCCCTGACCGAGCGCACCGGTCGGACCGCGACCTCCGTCGGCATCGGCATCCCCGGTCTCATCGACCCCGAGACCGGATGGGTCCGGCACGCGGTGAACCTCGGGCTGTCCGAGGTCGCGCTCGGCCCGATCGTCGCCGACACGCTGGGCCTGCGGGTGCAGGTCGAGAACGACGTGAACGTCGCAGCCCTCGGAGCGGCGCAGGCCATGCAGCTCGACGGGCCGCAGGCCTACCTCAACATCGGGACGGGACTCGCCGCCGGGCTCGTCGTCGACCGTCGACTCTGGCGCGGTGCGCGGGGCAACGCCGGGGAGATCGGGCACATCCCGGTGCTGGCCGACGGACTGCCCTGCGTCTGCGGACAGCGTGGCTGCCTCGAGACCGTCGCCTCCGGTTCCGCGCTCGCGGTCGCCTGGCCGGGACATGCCGGCAGCGCCGCGACGAGCGTCTTCGACTGCGCTGACGCCGGCGACCCCGCCGCGGTCGCGGTACGGGACCGGTTCGTCGCCGGCGTCGCATCGGCCGTCCGGATCCTCGTGGTCACGGCCGACGTCGAGTCCGTCGTGATCGGCGGCGGCCTCGCGTCCCTCGGCGAGCGCCTCCTCGTCCCCCTGCGCGCGGACTTCGACGAGGCCGCCCGCTCCTCCCCCTTCGTCGCGTCGCTCGGCCTGTCGTCCCGCGTGCTCCTCGCGCCCGCCGACCAGCCGCTCGCCGCCCTCGGCGCCGCGTTCCTGGCGCCCGAGTCGGCCGTGACGGCCGCATGACGCGGGCGACGGGACCGGCCGAGCCGGGCCTCCCGTCCACCGTGTCGACCGTCACCGCCGCCCCCTCCTCGCCCGGGCCGACCGGACCCCACCGGTCGGCCGGCGACCGCACCCTCCCCGTACGGATCCAGCGTCCGCCGCACCGGAGCGGCAGGAAGTGAGCACGTCATGACCGACCCGACCCGTCCCTCCACCACCGACCGCAAGCCGAACGACCGCAGTTCGAACGACTCTGGGTCCGGCACGCTCAGCCGACGTGGTGTCGTCCTCGGCGGTGCCGCCGCCGTCGCCGCCGCGGCCGTCGCCTTCGGCACCCCGGGCATCGCGTCCGCCGCTCCCGCCCGCGCCGCGTCCGCCGCCACCGCGGGGCACCACCCGGGGCGCCCCGTGTCGTCCCGCATCCGGTCCCGCGACCTCGCCTACGACTACCTCGACCTCCGCATGGACGAGTACGGCACCGGGACCGCGCCCCGCCTCCCCCGCTCCTACTCCGGCGGCTACTTCGCGACGCTGCCGAGCGAGTTCGTCTCGTCCTTCGCGTACGACGACTCGCTCATGGTCCTCGCCTGGCTCGCCCGCCGCCGCCGTGGGGACGTCCAGCGGGCGACCGCCCTCGGCGACGCGCTCCTGGCCCTGCAGGCGGCCGACCCGATCGGCGACGGCCGGACCCGGGCCTCCTACCAACCGGACTCCTTCCCGGTGGCAGACCCGCCACGGCCGATCGACGTCGGCTCGCCGGCGTCGTACACCGGCAACCAGTCCTGGGTCGGCATGGCGTTCTGCCGGCTGTACGCGGTGACGCGGCAGCGGCGGTTCCTCGACGGGGCGCTCCGTCTCGGCACGTGGATCGAGACGAACGCCCGCGACGACGTGCGCCGACCCGCGGGCTACACCGGGGGCCGCAACGCCGACGACCAGCCGATCATGTACAAGTCCACCGAGCACAACATCGACGTCACGGGCTTCTTCACGCAGCTCGCCCAGCTCACCGGCGACCGCACGTGGGCACGCCGGGCGGCGCTCGCCGAGTCGTTCGTCCGCGCGATGCAGGACCCGACCGACGGACACCTGTGGACCGGGACCGACGCAGACGGCACGACGATCAACCGCACCCCGATCCCCGAGGACGTGCAGACCTGGGCGTACCTCGCGACGCTCGACCGCCGGTACTCGCCGTCCGTCACCTGGGTGCTCGACCACCTCACCGCACACGACGGCCCGTACACGGGCCCGTCGTTCTCCGACACCGACGTCAGCAAGGTCTGGTTCGAGGGCTCCGGGCACCTGGCACTCGCCCTGGAGGCCCGGGGTGCGCGGGGCGACCGGGCGCGAGCGGCGCAGATCCTGGACAGCGTCCAGCTCGCCCAGGCCACCGAGCCGAACGGCGACGGCAAGGGCATCGTCTCGGCGTCGTCCGACGGCCTCGACACCGGCTTCGGCGACCTCTACTACGCGAGCCTGCACACCGGGGCGACCGCCTGGTACCTGCTCGCGCTCACGCGGTCCAACCCGTTCCGCCTCTGATCCACCACCACGGAAGGACCTGAGTCCGATGCTCATCCCACGCCCGCGTTCCCGCCACGACGTCCCTGGGACGTTCACGATCGACGACCGGACGCGCGTCAGCGCGGACCCGGCCACCGAGACCGTCGCCCAGTACCTGCAGCAGGTGCTCCGCGCCTCCACCCGGCTCCCGCTCCTCGGTGTCGGTGGCACCGAGGACGCACCGGTGATCGCGCTGCGGCTCGCTCCGACGCCCGACGACCTCCCGGCCGGGCCCGGTGGCGAACGTGCCGAGTCCTTCCGGCTCACCGTCACCCCGGACGGCGTCGTCATCGAGGGCGGTGGCCCCGCCGGTGTATTCTACGGCGTCCAGGCCCTCCTGCAGCTGCTCCCCGCCGACGTGTACCGCCGCGGGCAGGTGCGGACGGGAGCGTGGACGCTCCCCGCCACGGTCGTCGAGGACGCCCCGGCCTTCGCGTGGCGGGGCGTGATGCTCGACGTGGCGCGGCACTTCCGCACCAAGGCCGAGGTGTTGCGGCTCGTCGACCAGCTCGCGGTGCACCGGATCAACCGGCTGCACTTCCACCTGACCGAGGACCAGGGGTGGCGCATCGAGATCCAGAAGTACCCGCGCCTGACCGAGGTCGGCTCGTGGCGGCGCGAGTCCCAGGTCGGAGCGCACGTCCCCGACGCCGACGGCGTGCTGCAGGTGCCCGGGTACGACGGACGACCACACGGCGGGTTCTACACCCAGGACGACATCCGCGAGATCGTGTCCTACGCCGCGGACCGGTTCGTCACCGTCGTCCCGGAGATCGAGACACCCGGGCACGTCCGTGCCGCACTGGCCGCGTACCCGGAACTCGGTGTGCACCCCGAGCGTGAGCTCGACGTGTGGACCGAGTGGGGCATCGCGCACGACGTGCTGAACGCCGAGGACAGCACCGTGCAGTTCTTCGAGGACGTGTTCGACGAGGTGATCGCCCTGTTCCCGAGTGCCTACATCGGCCTCGGCGGTGACGAGTGCCCGAAGGACCAGTGGGAGGACGACCCGCGGACCCAGGAGCGCATCCGCGAGCTCGGACTCGAGGACGAGGAGCAGCTGCAGGCGTGGATCGTCGGGCAACTCGCCGCGCACATCGAGTCGCGCGGGCGTCGGGCGTTCGGGTGGGACGAGATCCTCGAGGGCGGGATGCTCTCCCGGTCGGCGACCGTGGTCTCCTGGCGCGGGATGCAGGGCGCGATCACCGCTGCCCGCCGCGGGCACGACGTCATCTCGACGCCGGACGACCAGGTGTACCTCGACTACCGGCAGAGCGACCTGCCGAACGAGCCGATCCCGATCTCGATCGTGCTGACCGTCGACGACGTGTACGCGTTCGACCCGGTGCCGACGTCGCTCACCGACGAGGAGCGCGCGCACGTCATCGGGGGCCAGGCGAACATGTGGACCGAGCACGTCGACACCGTCCAGCGGCTCGACTACCAGCTCTTCCCCCGCGTCGCCGCCCTCGCCGAGGCGCTCTGGTCGGCCGACGTCGCGGGACCGCGTGACGTGAGCGAGTTCCGGGAGCGGCTCACCGAGCACCTCGCCCGGCTCGACGCGCTCGGCATCGAGTACCGCCGCGACTCGGGCCCGCGTCCCTGGGAGGAGATCCCCGGTGTGCCCGGCCGCCCTGCCTCCCGTGAGGAGCGCGCCGCCTTCATCGACGCGATCACCGCGAACATCGCCGACGCGGCCGAGTCGACGACCGCGTGAGCCGCGCCCGGGCGACGGGACGCAGTCCCCGCCCGGGCCCGGGCCCGGTCGCGGACCCCGCGGCACCGCCACCGGGCGCCAGGAGCCGGACATCACAGGGGTCCCTCGATACGTTGGCCGGGTTCACCCCTTCTGGAGGCACGTTTGCACACCTGGCCCGGCAACCCCTACCCCCTCGGCGCGACCTACGACGGCAGCGGCACGAACTTCGCCGTGTTCAGCGAGGTCGCCGAAGGGGTCGAGCTCTGCCTGTTCGACGCCGACGGCACCGAGGAGCGCGTCCGCCTCGTCGAGGTCGACGCCCACGTCTGGCACGCGTACCTGCCGACCGTCGGCCCGGGCCAGCAGTACGGCTTCCGTGTGCACGCCCCGTACGACCCGGCGAACGGGCTGCGCTCGAACCCGGCGAAGCTCCTCCTGGACCCGTACGCCAAGGCCACCAGCGGTGACATCGACTGGGACCAGTCCCTGTTCTCGTACACGTTCGGCGACCCGGACTCCACGAACGACGAGGACTCCGCGTCGCACATGGTCAAGGGCGTGGTCATCAACCCGTTCTTCGACTGGCAGGGCGACCGCCCGCCGCGCATCCCCTACGGCGAGACGGTCATCTACGAGGCGCACGTCAAGGGCCTCACCGAGACGCACCCCGACGTGCCCGAGGAGCAGCGCGGCACCTACGCGGGTGTCTCGCACCCGGCCGTCATCGAGCACCTCCAGCGACTCGGCGTCACGACGCTCGAGCTCATGCCGGTGCACCAGTTCGTCAACGACTCGACGCTGCAGGACAAGGGGCTGTCGAACTACTGGGGCTACAACACCATCGGGTTCTTCGCGCCGCACGCGCACTACTCGTCCTCGGGCGACGGTGGCCAGCAGGTGCAGGAGTTCAAGACGATGGTCCGCGAGCTGCACCGCGCCGGCATCGAGGTCGTCCTCGACGTCGTGTACAACCACACCGCCGAGGGCAACCACCTCGGACCGACCCTGTCGTTCCGCGGCATCGACAACGCGGCGTACTACCGCCTCGTCGACGACGACAAGCGGTACTACATGGACGTCACGGGCACCGGGAACTCGCTCAACGTCGGGCACCCGCACTCGCTGCAGCTGATCATGGACTCGCTCCGCTACTGGGTCACCGAGATGCACGTCGACGGCTTCCGCTTCGACCTCGCCGCCGCCCTGGCCCGTGAGTTCTACGAAGTCGACCGGCTCGCGGCCTTCTTCGAGCTCGTCCAGCAGGACCCGATCGTGTCGCAGGTGAAGCTCATCGCCGAGCCCTGGGACGTCGGCCCCGGCGGCTACCAGGTCGGCAACTTCCCGCCGCAGTGGTCGGAGTGGAACGGCAAGTACCGCGACACCGTCCGTGACTTCTGGCGCGGCGAGCCGTCGACCCTCGGTGAGTTCGCGTCCCGCATCTCCGGCTCCGCCGACCTGTACGAGCACGACGGCCGCACGCCCAAGGCGAGCATCAACTTCATCACCGCGCACGACGGCTTCACGCTGTACGACCTGGTCTCCTACAACGAGAAGCACAACGAGGCGAACGGCGAGGACAACAACGACGGCGAGAGCCACAACCGGTCCTGGAACTCGGGCGTGGAGGGGCCGACGGACGACCCGGACGTGAACGCGCTCCGACTCCAGCGGCAGCGGAACTTCCTCGCGACGCTGCTGCTCAGCCAGGGCGTGCCGATGATCGCGCACGGCGACGAACTCGGTCGCACCCAGCAGGGCAACAACAACGTCTACGCGCAGGACTCCGAGCTGAGCTGGATCGACTGGTCCACGGCGGACGACGAACTCATCCAGTTCACCGCCGACGTCGTGAAGCTCCGGCACGACCACCCGACCTTCCGCCGCACCCGGTACTTCAACGGCCGTCCGGTGCGTCGGGGCGAGGGCGAGCCGCTGCCCGACGTCGTGTGGCTGACGCCCGCCGGTGACGCCATGCAGCCCGAGGAGTGGGACTCCGGCTTCGGCAAGAGCGTCGGCATGTACCTGAACGGCGAGGGCATCCGCGGGCGTGACGCCCGCGGTGAGCGGGTCACCGACGTCGCCTTCCTGACGTACTTCAACGCGCACGACGGTGTCGTCACGTTCACCCTCCCGCCGGAGGAGTACTCCCCCGGCTGGACCGTCCGCATCGACACCGCCGAGCCGGGGGCCCGCGACGAAGTGCTCGAGGCCGGCGACGCGCTCGACGTGCCCGCGCGGTCGATGATCGTGCTGCGTGCCGAGCCGGAGCACGAGATCCAGCGCACGCCCGTCGACACCGCGGAGCAGAGCGAGCCGGAGCACCCGACCGCCACCCCCGCGAACCCCGCAGCGTCCGCGACACCGAGCGCGGCGGGGACGGCCGGCGCCGCCGGCGTCGCCCCGGCACCGGCAGCGGACACCGCCGGGACGCCGACGACCGGCACCGAGACCCCCGCCACACCCCCCTCCGACGACGCTGCGTCCGAGCGCGACGCCCCCGCCGCCGGATCCGACACCCCTGGAAGTGCCGCATGACCCGCCGCAACCCGACCTCCACGTACCGCCTCCAGGTCACCGCCGACTTCGACCTCGACGCCGCGCGCGACGTCGTGGACTACGTCCGTGACCTCGGCGCCGACTGGCTGTACCTCTCCCCCGTCCTGCAGGCGGAGCCCGGCTCCGGCCACGGGTACGACGTCGTCGACCACAGCCACGTCGACACCGAACGCGGCGGCGACGACGCCCTCCGGGCACTGGCCGAGGCCGCGCACGCGGCCGGGCTCGGCGTCCTCGTCGACGTCGTGCCGAACCACGTCGGTGTGGCCACGCCCGCGGTGAACCCGTGGTGGTGGTCGCTCCTCGAGTACGGCCAGGAGTCCCCGATGGCCTGGGCGTTCGACGTCGACTGGGCGGCCGGCGGCGGACGCATCCGCATCCCGGTCCTCGACGACCGGCTGCTCGACGGCGTCACGCTCGACACCGGCAGCGCCGACGACGCGCCCCGTCTGCTCGTCGGCGAGACCGCCTACCCGACCGCTCCTGGCACCGTGCACGACGGCGACGACGTCGCGACCGTGCACGCGCGGCAGCACTACGAGTTCGTGCACTGGAAGCGCGCCGACTCGGAGCTGAACTACCGCCGGTTCTTCGCGGTGAACACCCTCGCGGCGATCCGCGTCGAGGAGCCCGAGGTGTTCGCCGCCTCGCACGGGGTCATCGGCTCGTGGTTCCGCGACGGGCTCGTCGACGGGCTGCGCATCGACCACCCGGACGGCCTGACCGACCCGGCCGGCTACCTCGACGACCTCGCCGACCTGACCGGCGGCGCCTACACGCTCGTCGAGAAGATCCTGGAGCCCGGCGAACTCCTGCCGTCGTCGTGGCCCGTCGACGGCACGACCGGCTACGACGCGCTCGGCTTCATCGACCGTGTGTTCGTCGACCCCGCGGGCGAGGCACCCCTCACCGCGCTCGAGGACCGGCTGCGCGGCGAGCACGTCGCCTGGCAGGACCTGACTCGTGGCACCCGTCGAGGCATCGCCGACGGCATCCTCAACAGCGAGGTGCGTCGTCTCGCCCGCCTGCTCGTCGTCGACCCGGTCGTGCAGGCCGACGGTGCGCCCCTCGCCGAGGACCGCATCGTCGACGCCGTCGCCGAGGTCGTCGCGAGCTTCGAGGTCTACCGGACCTACCTGCCCGAGGGCATCCACCACCTCGTCGAGGCGCTCGAGGTCGCGGCGGAGTCCCGCCCGGACCTCGCCGACGTCATCGACCGCATCGCGCCCGCGCTGTGCGACGGGGACGACGCCGCAGCGATCCGCCTGCAGCAGACCAGCGGCATGGTGATGGCGAAGGGCGTCGAGGACACCGCGTTCTACCGGACCTCCCGTCTGTCGTCGCTGAGCGAGGTCGGCGGTGACCCGAGCATCTTCTCGGTCACCCTCGACGAGTTCCACGCCGCCCAGCGCGAGCGCCTCGCCAGCTGGCCGCTCGCCATGACCACGCTCACCACGCACGACACGAAGCGGAGCGAGGACACCCGCGCACGCATCGCGGTCCTCGCCGAACTCGGCGAGGAGTGGACGGCGACCTTCGACCGGCTGAACGCCCTCGCCCCGCTCGCGGACGGCGTGTTCGCGAACCTGCTCTGGCAGGCGATCGTCGGCGCCCGCCCGGCCTCCCGCGAGCGGCTCCACGCCTACGCCGAGAAGGCCTCGCGCGAAGCCGGCGACAGCACGACGTGGACCGAGCCGGACGAGGCGTTCGAGCAGCAGATGCACGCGCTCGTCGACGCGTCGTTCGACGACCCCGCCGTGGTCGCCGAGCTCGACGCCCTCGACGAGCGGATCACCGCGGCGGGCTGGTCGAACGGCCTCGGCGCGAAGATCCTGCACCTCACCGCGCCCGGCGTCCCCGACGTCTACCAGGGCACGGAGGCCTGGGACCGCTCGCTCGTCGACCCCGACAACCGTCGTCCGGTCGACTACGCCGAGCGCCGCCGGGTCCTCGCGACGCTCGACGGAGCGGACGACGACGGGCCCGACGTGCTCCCGGCGATCGACCTCGACGCCGCTGCCAAGACGCTCGTCACGAGCCGTGCCCTGCGCGCCCGCCGGGACCACCCGGAGCTCTTCAGCCGGTACGTCCCGCTCGACGCGACCGGTCCGGCCGCCGACCACGTGGTCGCGTTCGACCGTGGCGGCGCCGTGACGATCGCCACCCGGCTGCCGCTCGGTCTGGAGGCCGTGGGCGGTTGGGCGGACACGCTGCTGCACGTCGTCCCCGTCGAGCGCGTCGACCTGTTGACCGGTCGCCGGTTCCCGGCGGACCGCGACCTGCTGCTCGGCGAGCTGCTCACGGACTTCCCGGTCGCGCTCCTCGTGCCGGCCGACGTCGTCGACGGCGCCGGACACGACGCCACGGACGCGGCGAGCACGGACGCGGCGAGCACGGACACCACGAACACCACCACCGACGACACCGAGACCGACGCGCAGGCCGAGGTCGAGATCCTGGAGGGTCACGCATGACCAGTCCTGACCGCTACGGCGTCTGGGCCCCCGAGCCCGAGAACGTCCGCCTCGTCGTCGACGGGACCGAGTACCCGCTGACACGCGGCGACGACGACTGGTGGACCACCGACGCGGTCCTGCCGGTCGTCGGCGCCCGCTACGGGTTCCGCATCGGCGACGACGACGCGGTCCGCCCCGACCCGCGCAGCCGGTTCCAGCCCGAGGGCGTGCACGGCCCGTCCGAGGTCGTCGACCCGTCACGCTTCGCCTGGACCGACGACGCCTGGACCGGCCGCCCCGTCCGCGGTGGCGTCGTGTACGAGATGCACGTCGGCACCTTCACGCCCGAGGGCACCCTCGACGCGGCCGCCGCGAAGCTCGAGCACCTCGTCGAGCTCGGCGTGGAGTTCGTCGAGCTCCTGCCGGTGAACGGCGTGAACGGCGAGTGGAACTGGGGCTACGACGGCGTCGCGTGGTACGCGGTGCACGCCCCCTACGGTGGGCCCGACGCGTACGACCGCTTCGTCGACCGCGCGCACGCGCTCGGTCTCGGGGTCATCCAGGACGTCGTCTACAACCACCTCGGCCCGAGCGGCAACTACCTGCCGCTGTACGGCCCGTACCTCGTGGAGGGCCTGGCGAACACCTGGGGCGACTCGGTCAACGTCGAGCACCCCGAGGTCCGCCGCTACGTCCTGGACAACGTCCGCATGTGGTTCCGCGACCACCACGTCGACGGCCTGCGCCTGGACGCCGTGCACGCGATCCGCGACACCACCCGGCCGCACGTCCTGGCCGAGATGGCGAGCGAGACCGACGCCTACTCGTCGTTCACCGGCAAGCCGCTCTCGCTCATCGCCGAGTCGGACCTCAACGACCCGGTGATGTTCCGTCCGCGCGAGGCCGGCGGCTACGGGCTCGCCGGGCAGTGGTCGGACGACTTCCACCACGCCGTGCACGTCGCCGTCACCGGGGAGACGAACGGCTACTACGCCGACTTCGCCCCGCTGACGGCACTCGCGAAGGTGCTCGACCAGGGCTTCTTCCACGACGGCACGTGGTCCTCGTTCCGCGGCAAGCGCCACGGTCGCCCGATCGACCGTGGGACCTCCCCCACGACCGCGCTCGTCGTGGCGAACCAGAACCACGACCAGATCGGCAACCGGGCCGCCGGCGACCGCCTGGCTGCGACCGTGTCGGACGAGGGGCTCGTCATCGCGGCGGCCCTGACCCTGCTCGGCCCGTTCACGCCGATGCTGTTCATGGGTGAGGAGTTCGCCGCGACGACCCCGTGGCAGTTCTTCACGTCGCACCCGGAGCCGGAGCTCGGCAAGGTGACGGCCGAGGGCCGCATCAAGGAGTTCGCGGAGCACGGCTGGGACGAGTCGACGGTGCCGGACCCGCAGGACCCGACGACGTTCACCAACTCGAAGCTCGTCTGGGCCGACGCCGAGTCGGAGCGTGGTGCCCGCATCCTCAACGCCTACCGCGTGCTCGTCGCCCTCCGCCGGACCGACGAGGCGTTCGTCGACCACCGGTACGAGGCGAACGCGGTGCGGTTCAGCGAGGACGAGCGCTGGCTCGTGCTCACCCGCGGGCTGCTCGGCCCCTCCGCGGCGCCGGTGCACGTCGTCGTCAACCTGTCGGACGCCGCGACGGAGGTGCCGCTCGTCGGCGCCGGCGGTGAGGTGCTGTTCAGCTTCGGCGACGCCGACTTCGACACCGACGGCGTCCGCTTCGGCGGCCGTGGCCTCGTCGTGGTGCGCTGACCGCGCACCCCATATGACGGACGGGAGGCCCGGTACCAGCTGGTACCGGGCCTCCCGTCCGTTCGTCGGTACGCCCGTCAGGCGGTGGGGTTCGGCACCGTGTGTGCGTTCGCGCGCACCGACGGGAGCCGCCGGCGGTGCCGGAGGAGCGACCGCGCCTCGCGGAGCCGCCGGTCGATCCCCCACCGCGTCACGAGCGTCAGGCTCTCGCGCACGATGTTCCCGCTCATCTTCGAGACCCCGAACTCCCGTTCGGTGAACGTGATCGGCGTCTCGACGACCCGCAGACCGGCCTCGAGTGCACGCCAGCAGAGGTCGACCTGGAAGCAGTAGCCCTTCGACGCGATGCCGTCGAGGTCGATGCGTCGGAGGGCGTCCGCGGTGAAGACGCGGAACCCGCCGGTGGCGTCCCGCACGTCGACGCCGAGCGCGAGCCGCGTGTAGAGGTTGCCGCCGCGTGAGAGGAGCTCCCGGCGCCAGGGCCAGTTCTCCACGCGCCCGCCGCGCACCCACCGGGAGCCGAGGACGAGGTCGGACGTGTCGGCGAGCTCGGTCATCCACGGCAGGTACTCCGGGTGGTGCGAGCCGTCGGCGTCCATCTCGACGAGCTTCGCGTACCCGGCGTCGAGCCCCCACGCGAACCCCGCCAGGTAGGCACCGCCGAGGCCGTCCTTGACGGTGCGGTGCAGGACGTGCACCCGGTCGGTCTCGCCGGCGATGGTGTCGGCGATCTCCCCTGTGCCGTCCGGGGACGCGTCGTCGACGACGAGGAGGTGCACGTGCTCCTCGGTGGCGTCGAGCGTCCGGCGGATGATCGGCCGGATGTTCTCGGCCTCGTCGTACGTGGGGATGATCACGAGGGTGCGGTCGGGCATCGGGTGCTCCTGTTCGGTGTCCTGCCAGGGTCCGGGTCGGGTCGGGTGTCCGGGTCGGGTCGGGCGTCCGGGTCGGGCGTCCGGGGCCGGGTCAGTCGTCGACGAGGTCGGCGAAGACGATGAGGTTGTCCGTGTAGTGCCCGGTGGCGGTGTCGAAGGTGCCGTCGCACGTGATGAGCCGCAGCGTCGGGGTGGGTGTGGTGCCGTAGACGTCACTCGTCGGGAAGGCGCTCTTCGCCGCGCGTTCGGTGCGGTCGACGGCGAAGGTGCGGGTGCTGCCGTCCGTCATGGCGACGGCGATGCGGTCACCGGCGACGAGCTCGTCGAGGCGGAAGAAGACCGCGGCACTCGTCGGGCTGTCGACGTGCCCGGCGATGACGGCCGGTCCGACCTCGCCCGGCACGATGCCGTCGCTGAACCAGCCGGCGTCGTCCCAGGCCTCGGGCGGGTCGAGTTCGCCGGCGGCCCCGCGGTGGAGGTCCTCCAGGCCCGCGTCGACCCCGATGGCCGGGATCGACACCCGGGTCGGCGTCGCGTCGGAACGGGCCGCCGGTGCCGCGGGGTCCTGGAACCCGGCGATGTCCCGGTCGCCGCTCGGCGCGGACGAGGGACCGGACGCGGACGACGAGGCCGCGGACGGGGTCGCGGTCGGTACGCCGGCTACTCCGTCGGTCTTGTCATCGGCAGCCACGGCGACACCCGTCGCCACGGCGCCGGCGGCGACCACGACGGCCACGGCCGCGCTCAGGGCGACCCGGTGCCGGCGGAGCCGCGTGCGCAGTGCCGTCCTCGCTGCGCCGCCGTCCGGGCGGACGGCGCGACGACCGCGCTGCCCGGTCACGACGTGCCTCCGCCAGCGGTCGCGCACCCGCCGAGCACGTCGGACGTGAGCATCGTCGCGCCGAGTGCCGCCCACGCGTCGCCGTAGTACGTCGGCGTCGTGGCGGCGGTCCGGTCGGCACGCTCGAGGTCGGCCGCCGCCGCACTCGTCGACCCGGCGGCCCGTTCGGCCGCGGCCCGGGCGACGTAGGCGAGCGCGCTCCGGTCCCCCGTGACGGCCGTGCCACCGAGGTCGAGCTGCGCCGCGAGCTCGGTGCTGCGGCGCAGGGTCGGCACGAGGCCGGCGGCGAGGGCCCGGTCGGACGGGGTGCACGCCTCGGCGTACCGGAGCGGCATCCGCATGGCGTCGTACCCGTACAGCACCCGTGGGTCGGACGCGCTCGTGGGCATCGCGTCGACGGCGCCGTCCGAGTGCACCTGCGACCAGTCGCTCGGCAGGTCGGTCTCCTCGAGGACCGCGGAGGTCACGGCCGTGGATCCACGCTCCAACGCTGCCCACCGCGCGTCACCGGTCGCGTCCCCGAGGACCCGGTAGGCGGCCGGGGACGCGTAGGAGGCGTTGTACCGGTACGGGTCGGAGTCCGCCCACGGTCCCGGCAGGAGCACCAGACCGGCGTCGGTCGAGGCGGTCTCGTGGTCGAGCACGGCGTCGGCCAGCCGCGTGCCGGCAGCCGTGAGACGGTCGTCGCCCCACGTCTTCCCGGCCAGGACGAGCGCCCGGGCCGCGTCGAGATCGGCGTCGCTCGCGGACTGCGCGTCCGCCACCCCGCCGTCGGTCGTCCAGCGCCACGCGAGCAGGTGGTCATCGGTGAGGAGGTGCTCCGCCGTCCACGACCAGATCTCGCCGAAGCGCTCGCGGTCGCCGGCCGCGTACGCGATGAGCAGGCCGTACGCCTGACCCTCGCTGACGGTGTCGTTCCCCTGGTCCTTCCGGACGACCCGGCCGTCCTCGACGTACCGGTCGAGGAAGTCCGTGCGGAGCTGCTCGGGGGTCCGCGGCCGGCCGGCCGCGGTCGTCGACGTCGGGGTGGAGACGCCGCCGGCCTCCGGGGCGCGGTCGGACCACGGCTGGACCGCGGCCACGGCGATGCCGCCGGTCACGAGGACCGCGGCGAGCGCGACGGCGGTCACGGGGATCCAGTTCCTGCGGGTCATGCTGGCTCGCTCTCTGCTGGGTGGTGGACGTGCGGTGTCGGACGGGAGGCCCGGCGGGCGTCCGCCGGTCGGCACACGACGGCCGGGCCTCCTGTCCGGGTGGACGTCGGCAGGATCAGCCGAACAACCCGCGGAACACACGGACGACCGCGTGGACCAGGTCGGTCGTCGGCCGCGCGGCGGCCGTGCCGCCCCCACCGGTCTGCACGCCGCCGGCCGGGGTCTCGGCGGTCGCCGCCGCGTCCGTGACCGGGACGACCGTGAGGTCGCCCTCGCTGTCGTCGAGGACGAACAGCGTCGAGACGGTGTTGCCGGCGAGGTCGACGTCGGCGCTGCCGATCTGGCCGCCACCCGAGATGTCGAGGTCCCACTTGCCGGCGTCGACCGTCGCGTACTTCGTCGCGGTGCCGAACGCGGCGTCCGAGGCGATCGCGGTGCCCTCGGCGGTGCTGACGTCGACCGTCTTCGCGGTGGTGGCGGCCTGGACGAGGCGGAGCTTCGCCTTGCCGTCGCCGGGCTGCTGCAGGTCGTCGGTGAACGCGGCCGTCTCCAGCGCGCTGCTCTTGCCGAACGCCACGACGGTGCTCGCGTCGCCACCCTGGACGGTGACGTCGGTCGAGATGACCGGCGTCGAGTCCGGCGCGTCGGACGCACGCATGGACAGGACGTACGTGCCGGTCGGGAGCTTCTCGTAGGGGCTGACCTGGCCGTAGGCGACGTCGTCGAGCTCGAAGACGGTCTTGCCGCCGGACAGGCCGGACAGCTCGACGTCGACGCTCTTGGTGTCCGGCGACAGGTGCCCGATGCGGAGCCAGCCCTGGTCGGTCGCGGCACTCGCGGACTGCGGGGCGAGGCCGACGGTGGCGGCGACGAGGGACGCCGCGAGGGCGCCGACGACGACCGTGCGGCGGCGGGTGGGGAGGGAGGCGGTCATGGTGGTGCTCCTTCGGGTGGGAGGCGTGCTGGGTCGGGTACGGGTACGGGTGGGACGGGCCGCGGGGGTCACGGCGCACCCACCTGCGCGGTGGTCGGGTCGGTCGCGGACCAGCGGACGGTCAGGGTGTCGCCGTCGCGCTCGATCGACTCCGGACGGTAGGTGTCCGCCATGGCGTCCAGGGTCTGCTCGGTCGCCGCGGCGGCCCGCACGCTGCTCGCGTGCAGGACGACCTGCCGGAACGTCTGCCCGTCCTCGCCCGGCAGCGGGGTGAAGCGGTCGACGCCCACGGGACGGTCGGCCAGGACCTGACCGAGGGAGACCACGGCGCGCGGGTCCACCTGGCCGGCGCGGAACTGGGACGCGGTGCCGGCGTCGGCACGGAGGGCGGGGTTCTCCGCGAGCTCGGTCCCGAGCGTCTTCCGCAGGTCGCTCGCCCTGGTGGCCTCACGCTCGGCCGCTGTCCGTCCCTGCGCGTTGATGAGGCGGACGTCGACCTGCTGGTTGCCGGTGCCGAACGACGCGACGGTCGTCGAGTTCGCGATCGCCTGCCGCACGTCGGACGAGGAGGTCCCGCCTGTGCGCATCGAGTCGGTCGTGACGACGTAGTCGGAGTCCTTCCAGCCGTTCGGGGACTGGCGCTCCACGGCTCCGTCGGTGTCGAGCTTGTAGTACCAGACCACGTTGTTCCGCGCGAAGCCGTCGTCGACCAGGTCGACCCACATGGCGTCGTCGACGAGCAGGCGGGAGCTCTTGTCGACGTTGTCGCCGATCCAGTCCTGCGCCTGCGCCATCGGTCGGTCGAGGTCGGCGACCAGGAACCCGCGCAGCTGCGTGCCCCAGAGCGGGACGGCGACGACGACGGCAGCGGCCGTGCCGAGCGCCCAGACCCCGCCGAGCGTGCGACGGCCGGCACCGCGGACCCGGTTCCGGGCGCGGAACGCGGTGGCCCCGGTCACGGCGAGCACGGCGCGCTCCGCGACGTACGCGACGAGCAGGGCGCCGAACGGCACGAGCATGATCACGTACGGCACCGGCAGGTAGCCGCTCGGGCGGAACATGAAGACGAGCAGGAACACGAGCATCGCGGCGACCGGGCGGACGCGGCGGAGGAACAGTCCGACGACCGCGGCTGCCGAGCCGAGCACGATGAACACCGGGTCGAGTGCCCACCACTGTGCTGCGGCCTCGTTCGCGAGGCTGCCGCCGGTGAAGACGGAACCGCTCGCCGCACGCGTGCCGAGCTGGTAGGTGATGCCCTCGAGCAGGCTGACCCGACCGGCACCCGGCAGGAGCTCGCCCTTGACGCCGGCGAGCAGGACGTACGCGCCACCGATCACGGCGAGGACCGCTCCGGCGACGCTGAGCGTGTACCGACGGGTGCTCGGGTCCGCTCGACGGGCGGCGGTCCAGACGAGGAACGGCAGCGCCAGCAGGAAGGTCTCCTTGCTGAGCACCGCGATCCCGAAGCACGCGGCGGCGCCGATGAACCCGGCCAGCTGCTGGCGGCGACTCAGCACGAGGACGAAGGCGGCCAGCAGCCACGGGGTGGCGACGTTGTCGATGTAGACGGTGCGGTGGTACTGCAGCGCCAGCGGCGAGAGGCCGAAGACGAGCACCGCGGCCGCCGCGGTGGGCCGGGCGGCACCGAAACGGCGGGCGAGCACGAAGAGGAGCACGGCGGAGACGGCGGCGAAGAACACCATCGCCTCGCGAGCGGCCTCGACGGCGAACGGGTAGCGGGCGAACGCGCCGGTCAGCTGCGTGTAGCCGGCGATCTGGACCCAGCCGAGCGGCGGGTGGTCGTACCAGTACGTGTAGTGCGTGATCTCGCCGAGGTGGGTGATCGCCCACGCCTGCGCGGTGTACGTCCCCTCGTCGTCGATGCGCTGCGGGGTGCCGCCCATGTTCCAGGCCTGCACGACCGCGGCGATCGCGACGACGGGCAGGAGCCAGGCCGCACTCCGGGAGTGCACGCGGATCCAGGTGCCGATGCCGGAGGAGCTCCGTGCGCCGCGGATCGGGATGCCGGTCGTGTCCGTGATGCTGGCGGTCATCGGTCACCTCCCGCGGTCGCGCCGACGAGGGCCGGCTCGGGTTCGGTCACGGCCGACGGGAAGCCCTGCACCTCGGGCTGGCCGGCACCGCGGTGCTGGCCGGTGTGCTCGGTCTTCTCCCAGCCGTTCTGCTTCCGGGCGTGCCGGATCACGGCACGGACGGCCGCGGCGGCGAGGAACACCTGGTACGGCACGAGGCCGAGCACGAGTTTCACGTAGTCGCGGACGCGGACCTTCTCCTTGTAGAGCCGGCCGAACTCGCCGAGCCCGGCGATCTCGACCGCGAGCAGCATGAGCGTCGGCGCGAGCGGGATGAACGAGATCAGGGCGATCCCGGTGGGCACCTTCACGAACGCGATCATGATCACGCTGAGCGGGATGAGCAGCCCGGTCGCGGCCTGGATGAACGGCATGGTGAGCAGGTACCGGGCGAAGAAGCGCTGCTTGAACGTGGGGAGCTTCTTCCACTCGCCCTTCTCGAGGACCTGCAGGAAGCCCTGGTTCCACCGGGTGCGCTGCTTCAGGAGCGAGGCGAACGTCGGCGGGGTCTCCTCGCGGGTGACCGCCTCCGGGCTGTACGCGACGACGACCTTGGCGTTGTCGGCCGACAGCCGGACGCCGAGCTCGCAGTCCTCGGCGAGGCAGTGTGCGTCCCAGCCGTCCGACCAGTCGAGCCGCTCCTTCGTCACGAAGACGGTGTTGCCGCCGAGCGGGATGAACTTCGACTCGGCGTGGAAGTGCAGGCGCGACCGGAACCAGAAGTAGTACTCCAGCACGTTGCGGAGCGACCACCAGCTGGACTTGAAGTTCATCAGCTGCACGCCGCCCTGCACGACGTCGGCGCCGGTCTCCTGGAACCGCGAGTCGACGAGGCTGAGCAGGCGCGGGTAGACCTCGTCCTCGGCGTCGAACACGCCCACGATGTCGCCGGTCGCGTACTGCAGGGCCAGGTTCATCGCCTTCGGCTTGTTCTTCGGCAGGGTGTCGTCCACCACGACCCGGATCAACCCGGGGTGCCGGGCGGCGGCCTCGCGCACGACCCGGTCGGTGCCCGGGTCGTCCTCGCCGACGATCGCGATGATCTCGAAGTCGGGGTGGTCCTGGGTGGCGAGCATGTCGAGCGTCTGCCCCATGACCTCCTCCTCGTGCCGCCCGGGCACGAGGAGCGTGAAGCGGTGCGCGGCCGGTCGCGGCGTCTGGCTGAAGCTCGTGGCGCGGAGGGTCGAGCGTGAGCGCCAGGCGTGCAGCATCCACCAGAGGGTGGACAGCGCGACCAGGGTCAGCAGCACGGAGATCGCGACGAGCGCCGAGTAGCCGATCCACTCCCCCAGGGACCAGGCGACGTGCGCGCTCTGCCCCGACCCGCCGGTCGGGACGTCCGTGGTGCCGCGGTTCGGGACGTCCCCCGGCGTCCCGGCGGGGTCGTTCGGCTGGAGCAGCGGCGCGGCGGCCGCTGTCAGCGTGGTGAGCATGGTCATTCGGTGGGCTCCTTCGTGCGACGAGCGTCGGGGGAACGGAAGACGAGGGTCTTGTACGCGGCGAAGCGGAACGCTGTGCCGAGGACGAGACCGACCCCGTTGCCGGCGACGTTGTCGGCGAGGGTGCTGGTGAGACCGAGGACGTGGTGTGAGACGAGCAGGCAGCCGGCTGCGATCGCGAGCCCGCCGGCGTTCGTGGCGGCGAAGAGCACACCCTCCCGGACCGTCTCCCGACGGCCGCGGGTGCGCTGCGTCCGGAAGGTGACGAACCGGTTGCCGAGCCAGGCGACCAGGGTGGCGACGACGACCGACACGGCCTTCGCGGTCACGGCGTGGTCGGCGAGGACGCCGGCACGGAGGACGTTGAAGACGACGAGGTCGACGACGAAGGCGATGAGGCCGACAGCGCCGAAGGTGGCGAGCTCCCGCACGGCCCGGGTCAGGCGGACGAGACGGGAGGCCGCCGCAGCGGCCACGGGTGCTGCCGTCGCTCCGGGCGTGGTGGACGGGTGCGGAGTGGTGGACGGGTGCGGGGTCGACGCGGGCGCCACCCCCTGGACGGGTGGCACCAGGACGGGGGTCACTGGTGAGCGCATGCCCCCGGTTCGGGGGTCACGGGGAGGTGGTTTGGTCGGGGTACAGGGTTTGCCAGGCCCCTGCCAGTCGCGCGACACGCGCTGTTCATCTGCCATGGCCCGCAACTCCGTCATGGCGAGCGTCCACGGAGGCGCCGACGCCCGTGCACGGGGAGGTCACCCGGCGCGGCCGGTACCGCCGCGCAGCACACCGGGCCCCGCGGGGTCGTTCGGCGACCAGGTCGCAGCGACCTCGGTGCCGCGCCGGTGGACGCGGTCCGGCGCCAGCGCACCCTCGAGTCCGCGCAGGCGCATCTCGGCCTGCTCGGCGGCGGCGGTGTTCGTGGCCTGCAGGACGACGCCGCGGCGGGCCGTCTCCTGCTCCCCCGGCACCACCGGGAGCGCGGTGAGCGTCACCGGACCGGCCGCGAGCACCGCCCCGATCCCGACCGTCGCCCGCTCGTCGACGCCCCCGCTGCGGAGGAGCGCCGTCTGGTCGTCCGAGGCACGGAGCGCCGGGTTGCCGACCAGCTCCGTCCCGACCCGCTCCCGGGTCGCCGCGGCCCGCTCCGCACCGGCCCGGAGGTGCTCCGCCCCCTGCCGGTCGATGCGCCGGACGACGACCTGTTCGCCACCCTCGCCGAAGACCGCGACCGGCGCCGAGGCGCGGAGTGCGGCCTGGATGCCCGGCAGCTGCGTGGCGCCGATCGCCACGGACTGCGTCGTCACGATGTAGTCCGCGTCGCGCCAGCCGGACGGGTTCTGGCGTGCGACGGCGCTGTCGGTGCTCAGCTTGTAGTACCAGATGACGTTCTGCCGTGGGAAGCCGGCCCGGACGAGGTCGACCCAGAGTGCGTCGTCGACCAGGAGCCGGTCCGACCGGGAGACGTTCGCGGTGATCCAGTCCTGCGCGCCGAGCATCGGCGCGTCCGCGGAGGTCGTCATGAACGACCCGAGCCGGGCGGCGGAGGCGGGAGCGGCGACGCCGACGACCCCGACCGCCGCGACCGACCAGACCGTCAGTCCGACGACCGAGACGACCAGGCGACCCGGTCTGCCCGACGGCTCGCCGGACGCCCGGGCCAGCCGTGCCCGTCGGACCGCATCGACCACCGCCCGGACGAGGACGTCCGAAACACCGGCGATCGCGAGGGCGGCGAACGGCAGGATCGCGATCGGGTACGGCACGGGCAGGTACCCGTTCGGACGCAGCACGACCGCGATGAGGAAGACGGCGACGGCTGCGACCGAGCGCAGACGCGGCACCGCCAGTGCGGCGACGCTCGCGACCACCCCGAGCGCCACGAAGGCGGGGTCGAGGCCGAGCCACAGGCTCACCACGTGGTTCGCGGGCGTCGCCGGGTCGAACACCGAGCCGCTGCCGCTCCGGTCCCCGAGCTGGAACGTGACGCCCTGCCACAGGCTGACGTGTCCGGGCCCGGGCACGAGCTCGCCCTTCGTCGCCGCGAAGACCAGGTACGACGACCCGCCCAGCGCCAGGACGACCGCGGCGACGCTGAGCGTGTACCGGCGGATCTCCGGGTGCGCCGACCGCCACATCGTCCACGCCAGGAACGGCAGGGCGAGCAGGAAGGTCTCCTTGCTGAGGACCGCCGCGACCATGCAGGCGGCCGAGCCGGCGAACTCGACGAGCTGGTGGTGACGGGACACGGCGAGCACGAAGGCCGCGAGGAGCCAGGGGGTCGCGACGTTGTCGATGTACACGTCGCGGTGGTACTGCACCGTCAGGGGCGAGAGGGCGAACACCAGCACCGCCGCGGCGGCGGCCGGGCGGCTGACCTGCAGCTTGCGCGCGAGCACGTACAGCAGGGCGGCGGAGGCGACCGCGAACACCACCATCGCCTCGCGCGCGGCGCCGACCGCGGTCGCGTGCCGCACCCAGGCTCCGGTCGCCTCGGTGTACAGGGCGATCTGGATCCACCCGAGCGGCGGGTGGTCGTACCAGTAGGTGTAGTGGGTGAGGCCGCCGAGGTGGAACACCGACCACGCCTGGGCCGCGTACGTGCCCTCGTCGTCGATCCGCTGCGGGTTGCCCTCCAGGCCGACCACGAGGACGGCGGCCGTCACGGCGAGGACCGGGAGCAGCCAGGCCAGGTCGGTCGCGGACCTGCGGGCCACGGCGGCGACCGCGCTGTCGGCGAACGACCGGCGGGCTCCGATCGAGGAGGCGGTCACGGGCACCGCAGCAGGTCGCGGGCGTGCGGGAGCAGGGGCATCGTGGAGCCTTCGGTCGTTCGGGTCGCCGGGCAGCAGCGTGGTGAGCGGTGCTCCGTCATCACAACACCGGCCCGGGTTCCCGCACAGGGCACGAGGACGCGTCTGCGGTTTCCCGCACCGATCACGCGGTGTCCCCACCGGAGCGCCCTGCGCCTCCCCCGCCGGTCACGAGCCGAGCAGCGGTCGCCTGCCGGTGGGCGCACGACGGACGGGAGGCCCGGTACCAGCTGGTACCGGGCCTCCCGTCGGTTGGTCGGTCGCGACCGCGACCCGCCGGATCAGGCGGGGCGCTGCGCCGGCGACACGTTCTTCGACGCGTCGCGCTCGGGGATGTCGCCGAGTGCGTCGTCGATCGCGGCGAGCGCGTCGGCGTCGAGGGTGACGCCCGCGGCCTTGACGTTGTCCGTGACCTGCTCCGGGCGCGATGCCCCGACGATCGCGGACGCGACGTTCTCGTTCTGCAGCGTCCACGCGATGGCGAGCTGGGCGAGCGTGAGTCCGGCCTGGTCGGCGACCGGCTGCAGGCGCTGCACGGCCTCGAGGACCTCGTCGCGCATGAACCGCTTGATCATGTCGGCGCCGCCCTTCTCGTCCGTGGCGCGCGAGCCCTCGGGGAGCGGCTGGCCCGGCTTGTACTTGCCGGTGAGCACGCCCTGCGCGATCGGGGACCAGACGATCTGGGACAGACCGAGCTGCTTTGAGGCCGGGACGACCTCGCCCTCGATGACGCGCCACAGCATCGAGTACTGCGGCTGGTTCGAGATGAGCTGGAAGCCGAGCTCCCTCGCCAGCGCGGCACCGGCGCGGATCTGCTCGGCGGTCCACTCGCTGACGCCGATGTAGAGCGCCTTGCCCTGGCGGACGACGTCCGCGAAGGCCTGCATGGTCTCCTCGAGCGGCGTCTCGTAGTCGTAGCGGTGCGCCTGGTAGAGGTCGACGTAGTCGGTCTGCAGCCGCTCGAGCGAGCCGTTGATCGACTCCATGATGTGCTTGCGGCTGAGGCCGACGTCGTTGTGCCCCTTCGGGCCGGTCGGCCAGTACACCTTCGTGAAGACCTCGAGGGACTGCCGACGCTCACCCTTGAGCGCCTCGCCGAGGACGGTCTCGGCGGCGGTGTTGGCGTACGTGTCCGCGGTGTCGAACGTGGTGATGCCTGCGTCCAGCGCTGCCCGCACGCACTGGGTGGCGACGTCGTTCTCGACCTGCGAGCCGTGCGTCAGCCAGTTGCCGTAGGTGATCTCGGAGATCTTGAGTCCGGAGTTGCCCAGGTACCTGAATTCCATGTGCCCGACGCTACTGGAGTGAGCGCTCTCGTGAGGGGTTTCCGCAGTACCCGGGTCGACTCCTCGGGAAACAATGGTTGATGCTTCAACCAAACGGGTGCAGGATGGGGTAGCATCAAGGTCGATGCAGGCGCATGCACCACCGCGCCGGCCCCCCGACTCACCGCTCGAAGACACATCGCTCGAAGAAGGACACACCATGGCTCTCACCGCCTCCGCCATCCCCGGCTACGTCACCGGCACCTGGAAGCTCGACCCGACCCACTCCGAGGTCAGCTTCTCCGTCCGCCACCTCGCGATCAGCAAGGTCAAGGGCAAGTTCGAGCAGTTCGACGCGACGCTCGTCACCGCCGAGAACCCCCTCGACACCACCCTCGAGGCCTCGATCGACGTCGCCAGCATCAACACCAACCAGGCGCAGCGCGACCAGCACCTCGCGACCGGTGACTTCTTCCTCACCGAGGAGCACCCGCACATGACGTTCCGCTCGACGGGCATCCGCGAGGACGGCGACGACATGCTCATCGACGGCGAGCTCTCGCTCCGCGGCGTCACCAAGAACGTCACGCTCAAGACCGAGTTCGGCGGCGTCACCACCGACGGCTACGGCCAGACCAAGCTCGGCGCCGAGGCGACGACCAAGATCGACCGCACCGAGTTCGGCGTGAACTGGAACGCCGCGCTCGAGGCCGGTGGCTTCACGCTCGGCAACGACGTCACGATCAACCTCGACGTGCAGTTCGTCCTCCAGGCGGCCTGACCCGCGGTCCCACTCGACGAGCCCCGGCGCCCTCGGCGTCGGGGCTCGTCCCGTGTCCCGACGCACGACGTGCCGAGCGGTAGCGTGAGCAGCACCGCTGACGAACAGGAGTCACCACGATGCCCACCGACTGGATCGCCCTGCAGACCATCGCGGCCGCGGAGTTCGGCCGCCGCGTCGCCGCGGTCACCGACTGGGACGCCGCCACCCCCGACTCGGAGTGGACGACCCGGGACCTCGTCGCCCACGTGGTCGACGAGCAGCGGTGGATCCCGAAGCTCCTGACGGGGTGCGACCACGAACAGGCCGCGGCCGACCTCGAGCCGATCGGTGACGACCTGGTGGCGGCGTGGGAGCGGCACTCGAGCGCGGCGATCGAGGCGTGGCAGCGCGCACCGCAGGACACCCCGGTGCACCTGGCCACCGACGTGGTGAGCGCCGGGGAGTACCTGGCGGAGCAGACGAGCGACATCGCGATCCACACGTGGGACCTCGCGCGGGCCACCGGCAGCGACGAGCACCTGCCGGACGAACTCGTCGAGGCGGTGTGGACGCACTTCGAGCCGCAGATCCAGTCCCTCGCCGCGACCGGCCTGTACGCGGCCCCAGTGCAGGTGGACGACGATGCTCCGCTGCAGGTGAAGCTCCTCGCGGTCACCGGGCGCGACGCCCGCACGACCGCCTGACCGTCCCGTCGGTACCTGCACCGTCACGTCCCGGGAGGACCCGCATGTCCGACACCACGACCGTCCCCACCACCCGCCTCGGCAGCTCCGGCCTCGAGATCTCGAGCATCGTCCTCGGGATGATGTCCTACGGGGACCCGGCCGCCGGCTCGCACGCCTGGAGCGTCGGACTCGACGACGCCCGGCCCTTCGTCCGCCGCGCCTTCGAGGCGGGCATCACCACGTTCGACACCGCGAACGTCTACTCCGCCGGCAGCAGCGAGGAGATCACCGGGAAGCTCCTGGCGGAACTCGCCCCGCGCGAGGACGTCCAGGTCTTCACGAAGGTCTACAACCGGATGCGCCCCGGGCGGAACGGTGCAGGACTGTCGCGTGCGGCGGTCATGCACGAGATCGACGCCTCGCTGACCCGCCTCGGCACCGACTACGTCGACCTGTACCAGATCCACCGCTTCGACCCGGACACGCCCGTCGAGGAGACGATGGAGGCGCTGCACGACGTCGTCAAGTCCGGGAAGGCCCGGTACATCGGCGCGTCGAGCATGTGGGCGTGGCAGTTCGCCGAGATGCAGCACGTCGCCGAGCTGCACGGCTGGACGCCCTTCGTGAGCATGCAGGACCAGTACAACCTGCTCGAGCGCGAGGAGGAGCGCGAGATGCACCCGTTCTGCGAGCACACCGGCGTCGGTGTCATCCCGTGGAGCCCGCTCGCGCGCGGCAAGGTCACCCGCCCGTGGGACGCGCAGGGCTCCGGCTCGCGTGCCGACACCGACGAGTTCGGCAAGACGCTGTACCGCCAGGACGAGGACGCGAACCGCGCCATCGTCGACGCGGTCGGGCAGGTCGCCGAGGAGCGGGGCGCGAGCATGGCGCAGGTCGCGCTCGCGTGGGTCGCCGGCAAGCCCGCCGTCTCCGCGCCGATCATCGGCGCGACGAAGGAGCACCACATCGACGACGCGGTCGCGGCGACCGCGATCACGCTGACCGAGGACGAGGTCACGCGACTCGAGCAGGCCTACACCCCGCGGGTGCCGTCCGGCTTCTGAGCCACCGGCGGACGGGAGGCGCGGATCCAGCTGGTGCCGCGCCTCCCGTCCGTGCCAGCGCTGTCCGCACCCCGGGCCGGACGAGCTGTCCGCACCCGGGCCGGACGCGCTGTCCGCACCCCGGGCCGGTCGGGCCCGCGAGGTCGCACGACACGCCGCCCGCGCGGCGCCGAGGTCGCACGAACGCTCGGCCGGGACGTGTCCGGAGGGCCGATCGTGCGACCTCGGCCAGGCCGTCAGGCGCCGTCGATGCCCCGCTCCGCCGCCGCCTCGCGCTCCAGCCGGGCGATGCGGGCGAGCGCCGCACGCTCGGTGCCGGACTGCGTGCCGAGCACGCTGCCGATGCCGTCGAGGACGACCCCGGTCGCCCGGTCGACGGGCAACTCGATCGGTCCGATCGCGGGCGTCCGGATGCCGAGCAGCGACCGGTGCCGCGGGTCGAGGGTCGAGACCGCGCCCTGGTACACCGCCCGGTAGCCCGGTCGCAGCAGCTGGGCGAGCGGGGGGTTCTTGATGAAGCGCAGGACCTCCCGGGTCCTGGGCGTCACCGCGAGCTCCCCGCGGTCGAGGTACCCGTCCATCTGGGCGCGCAGCTCGGCCTCGGACTCGGGGGCGTCCGCGACCCGCATGAGCCGACCGGCGACCGCCCACTCCTTGACGTAGGCGTCCGCGCCGCCGGGGATCGGCTGCCCCCAGCGCTGCGCCGTGCGCAGGAACGCGTCCGTGAACGCCAGGTGCACCCAGCGCGCCAGGTCGGGGTCGTTCGCGGTGTACGGCCGTCCGACGCCGTGCCCGTCGACGTACACGCCGCGGACCCGCTCGTGCAGCTTCAGCACCCACTCGCTCCCCGCCCGGGCGGTCGCGGTGTCGCCGTGCGTGACGGTGTAGATCCACCGGATCGTGCCGGCGAGCCGACCGAAGGGGTCCTCCTTGTACCGGGAGTGGTCCGCGACGCCGGCGAGCGCACCCGGGTGCAGCGCCTGGACGAGCAACGCGCGCACACCGGCGACGATGGTCTGGTTGCCGCCGTGCACCGACCACGTGGCCGAGCCCGGGCCGAAGAAGCCGGCGTCGGTCCCCTGCTCGAGGGCGTCCACCCACTCCGGACTGCCGGCGGTGCTGCCCGTGAACGTGGCCTGCAGACGGGTGCGGAAGGCATCGGAGACGAACGACATGGTGCAATGGTCCGTCGCGCCCCTGACAGTGCGCCCTCCGTCCGCCCGGGAGCATGCCTGACGAGGACTCGGGTCCGCCCGCTAGGTTGGTCCGCGTGAGCATCGACACGCCTCGTCCCTGGCTTGCCTCCTACGCGTCAGGGGTGCCGCACGACATCGAGCCGATGACCGGGTCCCTGCCGGACCTGGTCGAGCAGTCCGCGGCGCGCTGGCCGAAGGCGGTGGCGCTCGAGTTCTTCACGCGGACGACGACGTACGCCGAACTCGAGGAGCAGATCGCGCGCGCGGCCAACGGCCTGCGGAAGCTCGGGGTGGCGAAGGGCGACCGCGTGGCCCTCGTGCTGCCGAACTGCCCGCAGCACGTCGTCGCGTTCTACGCCGTGCTGCGGCTCGGCGCTATCGTGGTCGAGCACAACCCGCTCTACACCCCGCGCGAGCTCCGGCACCAGTTCGAGGACCACGGCGCGAAGGTCGCGATCGCCTGGGACAAGTCGGTCGCCACGCTGCAGGACTTCCCCTCGGACCTCGCCCTCGACGCGATCGTCTCGGTCGACCTCACGCGCGCCATGCCGCGCCGCACCCGCCTGGCGCTCTCGCTGCCGGTCGCGAAGGCCCGCGAGTCGCGCGCGAAGCTCACCGCACCGGTCACCGGCACGACCCGCTGGGACGACCTGGTGTCGAGCCGGAAGCTGTCGAAGCGGCACCCGCGCCCGGAGACCGACGACGTCGCGCTCATCCAGTACACCTCGGGCACGACCGGCACCCCGAAGGGCGCCGTCCTGACCCACCGCAACCTGCTCGCCAACGCCGCACAGGCCCGCGCCTGGATCCCCCAGATCAGCGCCGGTGACGGCAGCGTCGTGCACGCCGTGCTGCCGATGTTCCACGCCTACGGCCTGACGCTCTGCCTGACCTTCGCGATGAGCATCGCCGGGCGCCTCGTGCTCTTCCCGGCGTTCGACCCGGCCCTCGTGCTGGCGGCGGTCAAGAAGCGCCCGCCGACGTTCCTGCCGGCCGTGCCGCCGATCTACGCGCGGCTGCAGCACGCCGCCGACTCGGCCGGGGTGTCGCTGCAGGGCATCGACATCGGCATCTCCGGCGCGATGCCGCTCTCCCAGGACGTCATCGAACCGTGGGAGGCCCGCACCGGCGGCTTCCTGGTCGAGGGCTACGGCCTGTCCGAGTGCTCTCCGGTGCTCATGGCCAACCCGGTGTCCGACGCCCGTCGACTCGGCGCGATCGGCCTCCCGCTGCCCTCGACCGAGTGCCGCGTGGTGGACCCCGACGACGAGACGAAGGTCCTCGGCACCGGCGAGTCCGGCGAACTGCAGGTGCGCGGGCCGCAGGTGTTCAGCGGCTACTGGGGCAAGGCGGACGCCACCGACGAGGTGTTCACCCCCGACGGCTGGTTCCGGACCGGCGACATCGTGGCGATCGACGCGGACGGCTTCGTGCGGATCGTCGACCGGCTCAAGGAGCTCATCATCACGGGCGGCTTCAACGTCTCGCCGTCCGAGGTCGAGGACACCCTGATGAAGCACCCGAGCGTCAAGGAGGTCGCGGTCGTCGGCATCACGCAGGCCGGCAACGAACAGGTCGTCGCCGCGGTGGTGCCCGCCGACCCGTCCTCGTTCGACGCCGACGCCCTGCGCGCCTGGTGCCGCGACCAGCTCGCCGCGTACAAGGTGCCGCGGCGCGTGGTGGTCGTCGAGGACCTCCCCCGCTCGATGATCGGCAAGGTCCTGCGCCGCAAGGTGCGCGACGCGATCACCGACCGCGACTAGGAGCACTCCGGGCGGCCCACCGCGGCCGCCCGGAGCCCTGCGTCAGGTGCTGCTGATCCGGGTGTACTTGCGCACCGCCCACGGCACGAACACCGCGAGCATCACCACGATCCCGATGAGCACGGTGGCGATCGGGTGCTGCATCGTCCAGATGTCCGGCACCGGCGCGGACCCCGCGTTGCCGAACAGCTGCCGGGCGGCCTGCACGAGCGACGACACCGGGTTCCACTCGGCGAAGACCCGGAGCACGAGCGGCATGGTCTCGCTCGGGACGAACGCGTTCGAGATGAACGTCAGCGGGAACAGGATCATGAACGACGCGTTGTTGATGACCTCCGGCGTCCCGACACTCATGCCGAGCAGGGCCATCACCCAGCTGAACGCGTAGCTGAACAGCAGCAGGAGCCCGACGCCGGCCAGGAACTCGAACGGCGACGAGGTGACCCGCCACCCCACGGCGAGGCCGGTCGCCATCATGATGACCATCGAGATGCCGTTGAGCACGAGGTCCGAGGCCGTCCGGCCCACGAGCACCGCTGACGCCGACATCGGCAGGGTGCGGAACCGGTCGACGAGCCCGTCCTTCAGGTCCTGCGCCATCGCCGACCCGGAGAACGTCGCCCCGAACACGACCGTCTGCGCGAAGATCCCGGCCATCAGGAACTGCGTGTAGTCGGTCCCCTGCACGCTGATCGCACCGCCGTACACCTGGCTGAACAGCAGGACGAACATGATCGGCTGGAGGACGGCGAAGACGAGCATGTCCGGCGACCGCTTGAGCTTCGTGAGGTTCCGCTTCGTGACGACCCAGCCGTCCTCCATCCACACCGCGAGCGGGGACGTCACCACGACGGGCAGCTGCCGCCCGAGGGCCGACCCGGTGGACGTCGCGGTCACCGGCTCCGCTCCCGTCCGGCTCCCGCCGCCAGGTGTGAACCGGCGTCCGGGTCACCGGGCGATCCCGCCCCGGTGCCGGTGGCGCCGCCGTCTGTCGGTGGTGCTCCGCGGCCCCGCCGGGAGGCCCGGCCCGCGCCCGACCCGTCGCCCGCCTCCGCCTCGTCCGCCGTCGCCGCGTGCCCGGTCAACCGGAGGAACACGTCGTCGAGCGTGGGGCGGCGCATGCCCGCGTCGTGCAGTGCGACGTCGGCCGCCCCGAGGTCGGCCAGGACCCGTTGCAGGGCCGCCGGCCCGGCGTCGACGGCGACCGCCAGCGACCGACCGTCCGCACTGGTCTCGACCTCGCCGCTGCCGTGACGCCGGAGGACGGCCGTCGCGGGCTCCCCGTCGGCGGCGTCGACCAGCGTCACGGCGAGCCGGTGTCCGCCCACCTGCGCCTTGAGCTCGTCCGAGGTGCCCTCGGCGATGACCCGACCGTCGTCGATGACGGCGATGTCGTCGGCCAGCTGGTCGGCCTCCTCCAGGTACTGCGTGGTGAGGAGCACGGTTGCACCGTCGGCGACGAGGTCCTCGATGATCCCCCAGAGCGCGAGACGGCTGCGCGGGTCCAGGCCCGTCGTCGGTTCGTCGAGGAACAGCACCCGCGGGTTCATCACGAGTGCCCCGGCGAGGTCGATCCGCCGGCGCATGCCGCCGGAGAACCCCTTCACGGGCCGGTCCCCCGCCTCGGCGAGCCCGAACACGTCGATGAGCTCGCGGGCCCGGTCGCGCGCGGCCCGGCGTCCCAGGTGGTACAGCCGGCCGATCATCTCGAGGTTCTCGGCCCCGGTGAGGTTCTCGTCGACCGCGGCGTACTGCCCGGACACGCCGATCGCGCGCCGGGTGCCCTGCGGGTCGGCGACGACGTCGGTGCCGGCGACGGTCGCGGTGCCGGCGTCCGGGACGACCAGGGTGGTGAGCACCTTCACGGTCGTGGTCTTCCCGGCGCCGTTCGGGCCGAGCAGTGCGGTGACGGTGCCCTCCGGCACCGAGAGGTCGAGGCCCGCCAACGCGTGGACGGGCCCCGACCGTGACGTGTACGTCTTGGTGAGGCCGGTGGCCTCGATGATCGCCATGTCGCTCCTTCGTGACCGGCTGGACAGGAGGGGCCGGTGGAGCGCGGAGCGTCACTCAGACGTCGAAGCCACCACCGAAGTCGCCGCCGAAGTCCTGGTCGAACCCGCCGCCGTCGTTCGAACCGCCGAAGTCGGATCCGCCATCGCCCCAGGAGGCGTTCTCGTACCCGCCGCCGTCGGACGCACCGCCGTCACCGGATCCGTCACCAGTGTCCCCCTGACCGCCGTCGTCCGCAGCCCCTGCATCGGTTCCACCGTCGAACGACCCGGGGTCCGGCAGGAAGGCGCTCATCAGGGCGGACCCGATCACGTACCCACCGACGGTGCCGAGCAGGGAGGCGCCGAGCATGCTGCCGAAGCCGGATCCCTGCCGTCCGCCGAACCCGCCGCCGCCGCCGATGCCGCCGAGCGAGCGCTCCATGTACCCGGGCTGGCGGAGCTCGGAGCGGGTCGCCGACTGGGCCAGGGAGCGGGGGTCGTCGCCGCGCGGGGCCTCACCGGCGGGTGCGGTGCGGGTGAACTCCTCGTAGACCATGCGGCGCTGCTCCGGGGTGAGCTGCGCGAAGGCCTCGGCGTGCACCTCCTCGATGCGCTCGGGCGGAGCGGTGCGGAGCAGGTAGCGGTAGCGCGCGACGGCGCGCTCGTCCTCGCCACCGCCCTGCTGCTGCGGTGCGCCGGTCGGCTGCTGCGGTGCGCCGTACGGCTGCTGGTACGACTGCTGGCCGTACGGGTACCCCTGCTGCTGTCCGCCGCCGGGTCGTGGCTGTGCCGGACGCTCCTCGCGGCCGAGCAGACGGTCGAGGAATCCCATGACGTGCTCCTTCGTGCGGACACCGTGCCCGCTGGCGCCCACGGTAGGCACCCCCGGCCCGGACTGACTGGGTGTGTGCTCAGAAGCAGCCGCAGATCGTCACCGCTCCGACCCCGCACCGAGCAGCGCCGCGGACCAGATCGCGGCCAGCTCGTCGGCGGCGCCGGGGTGCGCCACGAGGAACGGTGCCCCGACCGGCGGGAAGTCGGACACCGGTCCGTCCAGGGTCAGCACCACCCCGCCGGCCTCGTGCACGAGCAGGACCGCGGCACCGTGGTCGACCGGGTCGAACGCGGGCGTGCACGCGCCGATCCCCCGCCCGGCCGCGACCTGCGCGATCGTCAGCGTGCCGGACCCGGTCACCCGCACGGAGCACGACCGCGCGGCGAGCGCCGTGACGAACGCGGTGAAGCCCGACCACGGACGGTGCCCGTCGAGCTCGGTGCCGACCACCGCACCGGCGAGGGCACGCGGGCTGTCGTCGAGACGCAGGACCCGGTCCCGCTCGGTGGCGCCCCGGCCGCGGCGGGCTTCCAGCACCTCGCCGCGCCACGGGTCGGCGACGACGCCGACGACGGGTCGTCCGGAACGGGTCAGGCACAGCGAGGTGCTCGTCCACGGCACGCCGTTCGCCAGGTTCGTGCTGCCGTCGACGGGGTCGAGGTACCACCGGTGCTTGTCCCCGGGCGCGACGCCGTACTCCTCGCCCGTGAAGCCGTGCTCCGGGAACACCGCGCGGACCCGGCCGCGGACGTGCTGCTCGATCGCGCGGTCGAGGTCGAGGACCCGGGCGGCGGCGTCACCGGCGTCCGTGCTGATCCGGTGCTCCCGGGTGAAGGCGATCACCTCGTGCGCGATGCGGTGTGCCAGGGCCTGGGCCCGTCCGGCGACCTCGGGCTCGGTCGGCTCGCGACGCGGGACCCAGCCGTCCCGCTCCGCCGCAGCGAGCACGGCGTGCACCGTGGCGACGTCCTCGGTGAGCAGCAGGTCGGCCCCGAGTCGGGTCGCCCAGCGCGTCGGCTCGGGGTCGTCCACGGTCCACACCGCCACGCAGAGGCCCAGGGCGTGTGCGGCCCGGACGGTCGCCGGGGTCAGGAACGCGACGTCGAGGTCGAGCGTCGAGGGCCGTACCGTCGTCAGGTGCGCGGCCGTCGGCGCTCCGAGCGAGTCCCACGGCAGCCACACGTCGGCCTCGGGCAGCAGCGCGCGCACGGCCGTCACGGCGTCGGTGGTCCCCCGCCAGGCGACCGGCACGGACCCCGCCGCGGCCTGCACGGTGCGGACCGCCACGGCGGCGTCGGCCGGGTCGGCGAGCCGGACCAGCAGTGACGCCGAGCACCCGTCGAGTCGCTCGAGCACCGCGTCGAGCCGTGGGATGCGGTCGAGTCCGTTGCCGAGCCGGGCGACGTCACACCAGGACACCTCCGACACCGGGCGGCCGTCGCCCCACATCCGCCCGAGGGTCTCGTCGTGCAGCAGCACCGCGACGTCGTCGGCGGTGCGCCGGACGTCGACCGCGATGACGTCCGCGCCGAGCGCCTCGGCGACCGCGACGGCGGGCAGCGTGTCCTCGCGGCGGACACGCGGGGCACCGCGGGAGGCGACGACCCGCGGCGGACGCGGGCCGGGCCTCCCGGTCGCAGCGGGGGCCGGGCTCTCGAGCGTCGTCACCACTCCATGGTGGGAGGACCGCCCCAACGGCACGTGACCGAACGGTGAACTCCTGGCTGCCCGCCGCACCCGGACGCCTGCGAGGATGGTGCCGTGGACACTCGACCCTGGAACTGGCTCGCGGCGGTCGTCGACGTCGTGCTCGTCGTGACGTTCGCCGTCATCGGCCGCGGGTCGCACGGCGAACCCTTCGCGCCGCTCGGCCTGTGGACGACCGCGTACCCCTTCCTCGCGGGGTGGGCGATCGCGTACGTGACGTCCGGGGCATGGTCCCGGCCGCTCGTCACCTGGCCGACCGCGGTCGTGGTGTGGGTCCTGACCGTCTTCGTCGGTCTGGCCATCCGGGTCGCGACCGGGCAGGGCGTGGTGGACGGGAACCCGCTGCCGATCTCGTTCGTGGTGGTCACGACGATCGTCCTCGGGGTGTTCCTGGTCGGGTGGCGACTGCTCGCCCGACTGGTCCTGCGCGCTCGGGCCCGCCGGACCGGTGCCCCGACCGGTGCGGCCACTCCGCAGCGCTAGAAGAGTCCGCCCCGCGGGCCCTCGTCGGGTCCGTCCAGCCCGCGGAACATGTCCGAGACGAGTGCGGCGATCTGCGGTTCGACCAGACGGTCGACCGCCTCGGCGATGCGCTCCCGGTGGTCCGTGAGCGCCAGGCAGACCGCCGTCCCGGTCGACCGGGCGCACTCGTCGGACAGCTCGATCTCGTGCCGGAGCGCGGCCTTCGCCTCGTCCGACAGCGGCTCGCGCGGCTCCTGCTCGCTCGCGCCGGTGCCGGCGAGCTCACCGAGCGTGAACAGGAACGGCTCACCCGGCTGCGGCTGCGGGTCGACGTCCAGCCCCTGGAACTCGGGCTCGAGTCCCTCCGCCGGCTGGTACCCGGCCCGTCGCTTCCGGGCGGCGGCGCGCTCGAGTTCCCGCTGCAGGAGCGGCAGGTTCCGCGCGGTGTACTCGTCGACCGCGTCCTCGACGATGGCCGACATCCGACCGATCAGCGCGTGCTGGACGGGGTGCGGCACGTCCGGCCCGAAGCCCGCGGCCGCCGCGATCGGCGACCCGGTGCAGCGTCGGCAGATCCGGGTGCGTGGACGTGTGGAACCGATCTGCCACCGCGGCAGCCAGCGCAGCCAGACGTCGACGGCGTTCCGCACGCGTCCGTCGATGCCGTCCATCCCGCCAGCGTAGGCGGCGCGCCCGGGATCCGCGCGGAGGCGCCGGGCGGGTCCGGACGGGAGGCCCGGTGTGGGTCCGCCAGACCGGTGCGCTCGGGTCAGACCGGTTCGGTGACGAAGTCGATGAGCTCCTCGACCCGTCCGAGCAACTGCGGCTCGAGGTCGGCGAAGGTCCGCACCTGCCCGAGGATGCGCTGCCACGCCCGGGCGATGTCGGCCTGCTCGGCGTGCGGCCAGCCGAGCGCCTGGCAGATGCCGGCCTTCCACTCGATCGACCGCGGGATCATCGGCCACTCGCGCAGTCCGACGCGCGCGGGCTTCACCGACTGCCAGACGTCCACGAACGGGTGCCCGACGACGAGCACGTGCGCGCCCCACTTCCCGCGCATCACGGCGTCGGCGAACCGCGACTCCTTCGAGCCCGGCACGAGGTGGTCCACCAGCACGCCGACCCGGCGCTCCCGGGTCGGGCGGAAGTCGTCGAGGACGTCGGCCAGGTTGTCCACGCCGGAGAGCTCCTCGACCACGACGCCCTCGACGCGGAGGTCCGCGCCCCACACCTTCTCGACGAGTTCGGCGTCGTGCTTGCCCTCGACCATGATCCGGGAGGGCAGCGCCACGCGGGCGCGCTGCTGCTCGACCGCGAACGAGCCGGACGCGGTGCGCAGGCGACCGCCCTCGGGCGCACGCCGGACCGCCGGGGCCTGGTCGGGCCTCCCGGCCGGTCCGCTCGTCCTCGCCGGCGGTGCCGCGGCGGCGGAGCGGCCGACGGGTGCCTGTGGGCGGGTCAGGGTGACGAGTTCGCCCTCGAGCAGGAACTGCCCCGTGAAGGGGAAGGCGCGGGTGCGGCCCTTCCAGTCCTCGAGCGACACGTTGCCCGCCTCGAGCCCGACCACGGCGCCGGCCCAGCCGGAGGCCGGGTCCTCGAGCACCATGTCCCGTTCGAGCGGCACCTGCCGCACCTTCCGCACGCCTCGCGAGCGCCAGTCGCCCGAGAGCACGTCACTGCCGTACCGGTCCTCGTCCACCCGCACGAGCGTACTGTCGACGGGCGGCAGGACGACGTCGACCGGCCGGTCCCCCACCATCACGACGGAAGGCACTCCCCGTGCGCGCAACAGTCATCCACGCTCCCCGCGACATCCGTGTCGAGGAGCGTGACGCCCCGACGATCATCGAGCCGACCGACGCCGTGGTCCGCATCACCGCCGCCTGCGTGTGCGGCTCCGACCTCTGGCCGTACCGGGGCGTCCGCGACACCACCGAGCCGCGCGCCATCGGCCACGAGTTCGTCGGCGTCGTCGACCAGGTGGGCGACGGGGTCACGGACCTGCACGTCGGCGACTTCGTCATCGCCCCGTTCACCACGAACGACGGCACCTGCCAGGCCTGCGCGCACGGCATGACGAGCGGCTGCGACCACCGCTCCACGTTCGGCGTGACGCCGGACGCGTACGGTCACCCGCTCGGCGGCGCACAGGCGGAGTACGTCCGCGTGCCGGATGCGGCGGCCACCCTGGTGGTCGTGCCGGGCCCGGTGGACGACGACCTCGTCCCGTCGCTGCTGACGCTGTCCGACGTCTTCTCGACCGGGCACCACGCTGCGGTCTCCGCCGAGGTCGGCCCGGGCAGGACCGTCGTCGTGGTCGGTGACGGCGCGGTCGGCCTGTCCGGTGTACTCGCGGCAGCACGACTCGGTGCCGAGCGGATCATCGCCATGAGCCGCCACGCGGACCGCCAGGCCCTCGCGCGCGAGTTCGGCGCGACCGACATCGTGGCGGCCCGCGGTGACGAGGGCGTGCAGGCGGTCCGCGACCTGCTCGGCGGCGACCTGGCCGACTGCGCGCTCGAGGCCGTCGGCACCGCGGAGAGCATGGACCAGGCGCTGCGGGTCGTCCGTCCGGGCGGCAACGTCGGGTACGTCGGCGTCCCCGCGGGCGACCCGGAGCTGCCGATGCCGTTCCTGTTCGCCCGGAACATCACGGTCGGCGGCGGCATGGCCCCGGCCCGCGCCTACATCGAGGAGCTGCTCCCCGACGTGCTCGCCCGCACGATCGACCCGGGCCGCGTGTTCGACCTCGAACTGCCGCTCGACGACGCCGCCGAGGCGTACGCCGCGATGGACGAGCGCCGGGCGATCAAGGTGCTGCTGCGTCCGTAGGGGTCGGTGTCCCTCGCGCCGTGGTGCGGAGGGGGTCAGCCCCGGACCGCGAGGACCCGGTGCGGGGACGCCGACTCGGCCCGCCATCCCGGCGGCAGGGCGGCGGCCAGCTCCGGCACCGTGAAGCTGCGGCGGATCGAGCGGAGCCCGTCCTCGCGGATGAACGTCCCCGCGGTGACGAGCACCGACCCGATCGCGTACAGCCGGTAGGCGGCTGCGGACCGCCGGATGTCGGAGTGCACGCTGCGCGACCCGGCGAGCACCGCGGAGTCACGCAGGAACGCGTGACGCTCGGCGTCGTCGAGGTGGTGCAGCACGTGGTTCGAGACGACCACGTCGAACCGCTCACCAGCGGCGACGAGCTCGGCGCTCGACTGCTGCCGGAAGGTGACCCCGGGCGCGGACAGCCGCTCGGCCGCCCGGATCGCGCGCGGGTCCGGGTCGACACCGACGACCTCGAGGTCGAAGCCGTCGCCCCGCGCCCACCGGCTCAGCGACCGGGCGAGGTCCCCGCCGCCGCAGCCGAGGTCGAGCACGCGGGCCCGTCCGGTCGCGGGCAGCGCCGGCACCACGTGCGTCTGCCACACCGCCCGCCAGCCGCTCACGGCCGCGTTCACGACGGCGAACCGCCGGTAGGTCCGGTCGAGCGTGGCCGGATCGCAGTGCGGGTCGTCCATGAGTTCGCGCAGGTCGACGGCGCGCGCGGACAGGTCGATCCGGTCCGTCACGCACCCACCACCGTCAGTGCCGCGGCCTCGACCGTCAGGCCCGGCCCGAAGGCGAGTGCGACGACCGGGGTGCCGTCGGTCGGTTCCGCGGCCAGGGCTTCCTGCAGGACGAACAGCACGGTCGCGCTCGACATGTTGCCGTGCTCGCGCAGCACCGTCCGGCTGGCCGTCAGGGCGCTGTCGGGCAGGTGCAGGGCGTCCTGGGTGCGGTCGAGGATGGCCCGACCGCCCGGGTGCACGGCCCACACCGGCACGTCGTCGGGGGTCCAGCCGCGCGGGTCGAGGAGCGGGGCGACCGCTTCCTGCGCGTGCACGCCGATGAGCTTCGGCACCGCGGTGCTGAGGACCATCTCGAAGCCCTCGTCGCCGATGTTCCACGCCATCTCGCTCGCGCCCTCGGGCAGCACCATGGTGGTGAACGCGTCGAGCCGCAGCCCGGAGCCGTCCGCGGTGACGACGGCAGCGGCGGCCCCGTCCCCGAAGACGCTGTTCGCGACGATCTGGTCCGGGTCCTCCGAGTGACGCACGTGCAGCGTGCAGAGTTCGGCGCACACGACGAGCACCACGGCCGACGGGTCGGCTCCGACGAAGGCGTCCGCGATGCGGAGGGCCGGGAACGCCGCGAAGCACCCCATGAAGCCGACGTGCTGGCGGAAGACGTTGCGCGGCAGGCCGAGTTCCTCGACGATCGCCAGGTCCGGACCGGGCTGCGTGAAGCCGGTGCAGGACACGGTCACGACGTGCGTGACGGTCGCCGGGTCGACGGCGGCGCGTTCGAGGGCGTCGCGGGCGGCACCGACGAACAGGGGCGGCGCGAGTTCGCGGAAGCGGTCGTTGCGCATCCCGGTGCTCGGCGAGGCGAGCACGCCGTCGACGTCGCGGAAGGGCCCGGGCTCGGCCGCTGCGTCGAGCTCGGGCAGGACGCTGTGACGGTGCTCCACCTCGGAGGCGTCGAACGCCGCCGGGACGAGTCGGGTCGCCAGCCGCCCCAGGCCGGGCTGGGCGGCGAAGAGGTCACGGACCTCCGCCTGCCCGAGGGTGGTCCGCGGGACGGCGGTACCGATGGCTCGGATCGTTGCTGACACGCTCCATCCTGTCACCAGGTCGCTGACGTGTCCCCAGGATGGTCCGGCCGCCGTGGCTGGCGTCCGAGCCGCCGGCGGACGGACGGGAGGCCCGTGGCGATCCCGCCACGGGCCTCCCGTCTCGCAGTGCCCCGCCCTACTGCTGCTGGGCGCGCTCCAGGACCAGCTCGCGGACGCGTGCGGCGTCCGCCTGGCCCTTCATGGCCTTCATGACCGAACCGATGATCGCGCCGGCGGCCTGGACCTTGCCGTCGCGGATCTTCTGCAGCACGTCGGGCTGGCCGGCGAGGGCTTCGTCGACCGCGGCGGTGAGGGCGCTGTCGTCCGAGACGACCTTCAGCCCGCGGGCCTCGACGACCTGCGCCGGTGAGCCCTCACCGGCGATGACGCCCTCGAGGACCTGGCGTGCGAGCCGGTCGGTCAGGTCGCCGGACTCGACGAGCGCGATGACCTCGGCGACGTGCTGCGGTGACACGAGGTCACCGGGTGCGGCGTCCTGTGCGTTGGCGACGCGGCTGATCTCGCCGGTCCACCACTTGCGGGCGGCCTGCGGAGCGGCACCGGCGTCGACCGTGGCCTGGACCTCGTCGAGCAGGCCGCCGTTGACGACGTCCTGGAACTCGAGGTCGGCGAAGCCCCACTCGCCCTTGAGCCGACGGCGGCGGGCCACCGGTGCCTCGGGCAGGCCGGCGCGGAGCTCCTCGATGAGGGCCGGGTCCGGCACGACGGGCAGCAGGTCGGGCTCCGGGAAGTACCGGTAGTCGTCCGCGTCCGACTTGGGGCGCCCGGCCGAGGTGCGGCCGGTGTCCTCGTGCCAGTGCCGGGTCTCCTGCGTGATCGTCCCACCGGCGGCGAGGATGGCGGCCTGGCGCTGGATCTCGTAGCGGATGGCGCGCTCGACCGCGCGGAACGAGTTCACGTTCTTCGTCTCGGTCCGGGTGCCGAGCTCCTCCTGTCCCCAGGGGCGCAGCGAGATGTTCGCGTCGCAACGCAGGTTCCCGCGCTCCATCCGGGCCTCGGAGACGCCGAGCGCACGCACGAGGTCGCGGATGACCTGCACGTAGGCGGCACCGAGCTCGGGCGCGCGCTCCTTCGCGCCGATGATCGGCTTCGTGACGATCTCGACGAGCGGCACGCCGGCGCGGTTGTAGTCCACCAGGGAGTACTCGGCGCCCTGGATGCGACCGGTGGCACCGCCGACGTGCGTCAGCTTGCCGGCGTCCTCCTCCATGTGGGCGCGCTCGATCGGCACCTGGAAGATGGTGCCGTCGGCGAGTTCGACCTCGACCTCGCCCTCGAACGCGATCGGCTCGTCGTACTGGGAGATCTGGTAGTTCTTCGGGTTGTCCGGGTAGAAGTAGTTCTTCCGCGCGAACCGCGAGCTCTCGGCGATCGAGCAGCCGAGCGCGAGCCCGAGCTGGATCGAGTAGCGCACGGCCTGCTCGTTGACGACCGGCAGGGACCCGGGCAGGCCGAGGTCGACCGGTGTCACGTTCGTGTTCGGCTCGCCACCAAAGAAGTTCGGCGCGTCCGAGAACATCTTGGTCTTCGTAGCGAGTTCGACGTGCACCTCGAAGCCGAGGACCGGCTCGAACCGCTCGATCGCCTCGTCGAAGTCCATGAGTGCGTCCTTGGCCATCAGATGACACCTTCCTCTGCGGCGGACTGCTGTACGGCGTCCAGGTCCGGGATCCGGGAGATGAGCGGGGCGCCCCACTGCTGCTCGAGGAGCCGCTCGAGGGCCGCGCCGACGCGGTAGAGCCGGGCGTCCTCGCGCTGCGGCGCCATGAGCTGCACGCCGGTCGGCAGGGAGTCCTCCGGCGCGAGGCCGTTCGGGATGCTCATGCCCGGCACACCCGCCAGGTTCGCCGGGATCGTGGTGAGGTCGTTGAGGTACATCGCGAGCGGGTCGTCGATGCGCTCACCGATCTTGAACGCGGTGGTCGGCGCCGACGGGCTGATGAGCAGGTCGACCTGGTCGAACGCGGCGGCGAAGTCCCGCTGCACCAGCGTGCGGACCTTCTGCGCGCTGCCGTAGTAGGCGTCGTAGTAGCCGGCGCTCAGCGCGTAGGTGCCGAGGATGATGCGGCGCTTGACCTCCGGACCGAAGCCGGCCTCACGCGTGGCGGCCATGACGTCCTCGACCGTGGCCCCGCCCTCGGGCGTGACGCGCAGACCGAAGCGCACGGAGTCGAACTTGGCGAGGTTCGAGGACGCCTCGGCCGGGAGGATCAGGTAATAGGCGCTGATCGCGTAGGCGAACGACGGCGCGTCGATCTCGACGACGACCGCACCGGCCGACTCGAGCAGCGCGACGGTCTCCTGGAAGCGCTGCGTCACGCCCGCCTGGAAGCCCTCGCCACCGGCGAGCTCCTTGACGACGCCGATGCGGACGCCCTGGAGCGAGTCGGCCTGCAGGCCCTCCCGCGCGGCGGCGGCGAACGACGGCCACTCCTGGCGGAGCGAGGTCGAGTCCTTCGGGTCGTGCCCGCCGATGACGTCGTGCAGGAGCGCGGCGTCGAGGACGGTGCGGGACACCGGGCCGATCTGGTCGAGGCTCGACGCGAGCGCGATCGCGCCGTAGCGGCTGACGCCACCGTAGGTCGGCTTGACGCCGACGGTGCCGGTGACGGCGCCCGGCTGGCGGATCGACCCACCGGTGTCGGACCCGAGGGCGATCGGCGCCTCGTACGCGGCGACCGCAGCGGCCGAGCCGCCGCCGGACCCGCCGGGGATCCGGTCGAGGTCCCACGGGTTCCGCGTCGGGCCGTAGGCCGAGAACTCGGTCGACGAGCCCATGGCGAACTCGTCCATGTTCGTCTTGCCGAGCGGCACCAGGCCGGCACGGCGGAGCTTCCCGACGGGGGTGGCGTCGTACGGCGGGACCCAGCCCTCGAGGATCTTCGACCCGGAGGTGGTGGGCATGTCCTGCGTGCACAGGACGTCCTTCACGGCGATCGGCACGCCGGCGAGCGGGCCGAGGTCGTCCCCGGCGGCGCGGCGCGAGTCGATCGATTTGGCCGCGGCGAGCGCGTTCTGGTTGACGTGCAGGAACGCGTGCACGTCCCCGTCGACGGCGGCGATGCGGTCGAGGTGCGCCTGGGTCGCCTCGACGCTCGAGACGTCGCGGGCCACGAGGGCGTCGGCGAGCGCAGCGGCGCTCAGTGTGGTGATGTCGTCGGTCACTGTTCCGCCTACTGTTCTTCGCCGAGGATCGCGGTCACGCGGAAGCGCTCGCCGTCCGAGTCGGGGGCACCCGAGAGGGCCTGCTCCTGGGTGAGCGTTTGGCCGACCTCGTCGGGGCGGGAAACGTTCTCGAGCGGGACCGGGTGGCTCGTCGCGGGGACGTCCGGTGTCGCGACCTCGGTGACCTTCGCGACGCTGTCGACGATGAGTGACAGCTCCTCGGTCATCTTCTCGATCTCGTCGGGCGTGAGTGCGATACGTGCGAGGTTCGCCAGGTGGGCGACCTGCTCGCTCGTGATGTCAGGCATGGTGCTCCGTCGATCGGTTCGTGGAATGCCGCCCAGTCTATTGGGCGGGCCGGACGGAGGTCGGACGCCCCTCCTCGGCTCGGGACCCGGACCCGGACCCGCAGCCGAGCCGGGCGTCCGAGCAGGACGCCTGGTGCTCAGCGCTCCGCAGCGGCCTGCCCGGGGGCTGACCCCGTGCCCACACCACCGGGCCCGGCTGCCGCCGCTCCACCCTGGCCCGCAGCCGGGGCCGGGGCCGCTGGCGCAGCCGGAGCCGGAGCTGACGCCGCGGGCCCGATGAGCGCCGGGTCGGGCGCAGGCAACGGCCCCCCGCCGACGACGCCGTCCAGGTAGGCCATCATCTGCTTGCCGACCCCGAACTTCGCGCTGTACCCGGTCGTCCCCTGCAGGAACGGCCAGTCCGCCAACCGGACGTGGCCCTGCACGTTGCCGATCCACGTGGCGTTCGTGTACTTCGTCGACGAGGCGATGAGCCAGTTCTGCTCGTCACCGTCGGTCGTGCCGGTCTTCGCGAACTTCGGCACCGCGTCGCCGGGGTTCGCACTCGCGGCCGTCCCCTTCCCCGACAGCACGCCCTGGAGCGCGTAGTCGACGGTGCCGGCGACCTCGGCGCTGACGCCGCGCGAGCACGTGGGCGGGGTCGGTCGGATCGTGCCGCCGCTGGCGGTCGTCACGGAGTCGATCGTGGTCGGCGTGCAGACGATGCCGCCGTTCGCGAAGCCGGCGTACGCCTCGGCGAGGTCGATCGGCGACAGTGGGTTCGTTCCCAGGACCGACGCCGGGTTCGAGTCGGGTGCACTGCCGTCGGCCTGGTGGATGCCCATCGCCTCGGCGGTCTTCTGGATGCCGCACAGGTCGAGCTGCTTCGCCATCGCGCCGAACGCGGTGTTGATCGACTCCACGGTGGCCGCGAGCACACTCATCGTCGGTTCCACCTGCTCGGCGTTGGCGACCTGCCACGGCGCACCGCCGACACCGACGCACGAGTTCGTGAACTCCGACTGCGGGAACGTGTGCTCGGTCGTCGACACCGACTGCGACAGCGTGTGTCCGTTCGCCAACCAGTCCGCCAGGGTGAAGACCTTGTAGGTGGAACCGGTCGGGAAGCCGCCCGAGCTGCCGACGGCCTGGTCCGCGTTGTAGTTCACCGCCGTGGCACCGGCGGTCGGGGCGTCCGACTGCGTGTAGTCCGTGTTCTGCACCATCGACAGCACGCGTCCCGTCCCGGGTTCGACGGTGACGTTCGCCCCACCGGCGTCGACGCCCGCCATGGTGGTCGGCACGTACGACGACAGCGCCGCCTGCGCGGTGTGCTGCAGGTCGAGGTCGAGCGAGGTGTGGATCGACAGCCCCTTCGTGTCGAGCGTCGCGATCCGGTCCGAGGCCGTCTTCCCGAACGCCGGGTCCGCGAGCAGCTGTGACCGCACGGCGTCGCAGAAGTACCCCGCGTCGTACTTCGTCGCGGCGCTCGAGCACCCGTTCGCGGTGTCGGTGATCCGCGGTGTGATCGGCGTCGCGACCGCCTTCCGCAGGGCAGCCGCCGAGATCGTGCCGTGGGCGTGCATGCGGCGCAGGACGTAGTCGCGCCGGACCTTCGTCAGCCGGTACCCGTTCGCCGCACCGTTCGCGGTGCTGTCCGGCTCGTCGATGCGCAGGTACGACGGGTTGTTGAGGATCGCCACCAGGGTCGCGGACTGCACGAGGGAGAGGTCCGCCGCGTGCACGCCGAAGTAGTACTCCGCACCGGCCTCCGCACCGTAGACACGCCCGCCGAGGCCGACGATGTTGAGGTACCCGGTCAGGACCTGGTCCTTCGTGTACTTCTGGTCGACCGCGATCGCGTACCGGATCTCCTGGAGCTTCCGGGCCTCGGTCTGGCCGGCGACCTTGTCGTAACAGGCGTCCACCTTCGTCTTGGTGGACGCGGGGTCCTTGCCGGTGAGCTGCTCGCACTGCTGCACGAGCACGTTCTTCACGTACTGCTGGGTGATGCTCGACCCGCCTTGGACACCCGCGTGCAGGGCGTCGGCGATGGCGGCGCGGATGGTGCCGACGACGTCGATGCCGCCCTCGTCGCGGAACCGGGGGTCCTCGGTGTCGATCGCGGCCTGCTTGAGGCTGTCGGCGATCTGCGACGACGTCACGTCCGTGCGGTTCTCCGCGTAGAACGAGGCGATCGGCACGTCCTTGCCACCCTGCTCCGCGTAGACGGTCGAGAGCTGTTGCGGTGTCTGGATGTCGAGGTAGCTCGGCAGGTCCTCGAAGAACTCCGCGGCCCCCGAGGCCCCCTCGCCCGCCACCGCCACCGTCGGCGTCACCGCGACGGCGACGAGCAGCCCGGCGAGCACGGACATGACGACGAACATCAGGAAGGCCCCCGGCCAGCGCGCGATCCGCATGTCGAGGACGGTAGGGAGCCGCGCTGGGTCGGGTCTGCTGCGCGCCGGCTCGGGGCTGCGCGGCCGCACAGGAAGGCGCACGACCGGCTCGCACCCGCCCCGACGGTGCGGCCGGGAGGCACGGATCGCCTCCCAGCGCACCCCCGGGTCACGATCCGGTCACGTCCGCCGACCCCGTGGTCGTCAGTCACGCGGCTGGAGGTCCTGCGGCCGGACGAGGTACATGTCCGGCGTCGCCTGGACGATGTCGCCGTGCCGGCCGTCGCCCTCGTGGTGCTCACCACGGACCAGGTCACCCCGTCCGACCGCGATGAGCGCCACGTCGTGCAGCGACGCAGTGCCCGGCTTGAGGTAGTCGTTGTGCCCGAACGGCTGTCGGAACACGTCGCCGCCTCCGTCCGGGTCGTCCGCGACGAGGAGGTCGAGCCGTGCCGCCCCGAACGCGGCGAGGCCCGGGTCGGTCCCGAAGAAGCCGGTCCCGGCGACCGGGTCCCAGTGCGCTCCGCCGACGTACACCTGCCCCGGGGTCACCGCGAGTTGGTCGGCCGTGGTGACCGCGCTGCCGGGCGACCCCAGCATGGTGAGGCTGTCGACCGTGACCCGCCCCGAGGAGAGTGCGATCATCGCGGTGGTGGACCCGTACGAGTGCGCCACGACGCCGAGCCGTGGCTCGTGGCCGGTGCGGACGGATCGGATGCCGTCGAGCGTCCGGACGAGTCGGTCCGCCCCGAGGTGCGCGAGGTCGAGCGACATGAAGTCGGAGATGCCCGGCGTGCGGTAGCCCATCCAGGCCAGGACCGCCACCCCGGGTCCGTCCGCGGGTGCCGCGACGGGGGCGACGGTCGCCTGCTCCCGGTACACGTCACCGGCGGTCGCGGTGAAGTCCGCCATCTGCCCGTTCACGGTGAAGAAGATGCCCGGGACGACGACCGACACGTGCCCGGCCGTCCCGATGTCACCGACCGAGATCGCGCACCGACCGCTCCCCCGCGTGTCCAGCGTGACGAGGTACTTGCGCGGGTCGCCGGGCTCCTGCTCGAGCGATTCCTGCACCTGTCCGAGCATCGCGGCCAACGCCGTCGGGGCCTGCGGGTCGGCGAGTTCCGACGTCAGCACCGCTCGGTTCGCCGCGTCCCGCACGTCGAAGGGGACCCCGTCGAGGTTGCCGACGACCGCCGGGGCGTCGTCGGTGAGGACGGTCCGCGTCGCGGGTGAGAGCGCCGACCACCACGCCGTCACCGTGCTGCTGGTGGGCGGGTCGTCCATCGCGGTGGTGAGGACCCGGCCGTCGGCGTCGGCCGCGCGCAGGACGGTCGGCGGTGCCGCCGCGAGCACCTCGAGCCAGCGCTGCCCGGTGGCGTCGGCGAGAGCGTCGACGGCTCCGTCCCGTCCCTGCTCGGGAGGCGCGTGTCGCATGGGCGCGGACGAGGTCGCCTGGACGACGGCGACGGCGGGCACGGCCGGGGCCTCGACCACTCCCTGCGAGTGCATCGAGGCGGTCAGCAGCGCCGCGGCGAAGAGCAGCAAACGGGTCTCCCCCTGGAAGGCCAGCCTGTCGTTCCCCTGCAGACGACAGGTGATGCGCTGTCGAGTGTATGGAGAACGGCCCTTCGGGGGTCATGCGGGATGCAACTTGCCCCCCGTACTGGGGACAGGCCCTGGCGCGTCGCAGCAGCCGGATCCCGCTCCGGTGTGCATGCGTCCGCATCAGGTCGCGGGCTTCTCCGTGTCGTCCGGCACCGCGTCGTCCGGCACAGCGTCGTCCGGGGCCGGATCGGCGAGCGCTGCCGGCCCCTCGGTGACGAGGACCGCGAACTGCGCCGCGTCGATGACCCGCACGCCGAGCTGCTCGGCCTTGGTCAGCTTCGACCCCGCACCCGGCCCGGCAGCGACGAAGTCGGTCTTCTTGCTGACGCTCGACGCGGCCTTCCCGCCCGCGGCCATGATCGCCTCGAGCGCGCCCTCCCGCGTGAAGCCCTCCAGCGATCCCGTGGCGACGACGGTCACGCCGCTGAGCACACCGCCCTCGGCGACGGCTGCGCCCGGGCCCGGGTGGCCGGGGGTGGTGAGCTGCACGCCGGCCGCGGTCCACCGGTCGATGATCTCGCGGTGCCAGTCGACCTCGAACCAGTCGAGGAGGGCGTCCGCGATGATGCCGCCGACGCCGTCGACCGCCGCCAGGTCCTCCCGCGAGGAGGACCGGATCGCGTCGAGCGACCCGAAGTGGTTCGCCAGCGCGCGGGCCGCCACGGGTCCCACGTGCCGGATGTTCAGGCCGACCAGGATCCGCCACAGCGGCCTCGTCTTCGCGGCGTCGATGTTCGCGAGCATCTCGAACGCGTTCTTCGAGGGGTAGCGGCCCGGCTCCCCCGTGTAGTCGGCGCCGCGGGCCTCGGGGTCGAACGGCGGGTCGGTCTTCTTGCGCGCCCGGCTGAACGGGGTGACGCGCTTCGGGGCGCCGCCGTCCTCGGTCTTCTCCATGCCGGTCTCGGCGTCCCGCACGATGACCTCGATGGGGACGATGTCCTCCATCGTCAGTTCGAAGAGCCCGGCCTCCGTCACCAGGGGCGGCGTCTCCGGGTACACCGGTTGGGTCAGGGCGGCGGCGGCGACCTCGCCGAGGCCCTCGATGTCGAGCGACCCGCGCGATGCGATGTGCTCCACCCGCCCGCGCACCTGCGCCGGGCAGCTCTCCGCGTTCGGGCAGCGGAGGTCGATGTCCCCCTCCTTCGCCGGACGGAGCGGGGTACCGCACTCGGGGCAGTCCGTCGGCATCACGAACTCGCGCTCGGTGCCGTCACGGAGCTCCACCACGGGGCCGAGGACCTCGGGGATGACGTCGCCGGCCTTGCGCAGCACGACGGTGTCGCCGATCAGCACGCCCTTCGCCTTGACGACCTGCTGGTTGTGCAGCGTCGCCTGTCGCACGACCGAGCCGGCGACCTCGGCCGGGGCCATCGACGCGAACGGTGTCGCGCGCCCGGTCCGTCCGACGCTCACGACGATGTCGAGCAGCTTCGTGTGGACCTCCTCCGGCGGGTACTTGTACGCGATCGCCCACCGTGGCGCGCGGGAGGTCGATCCGAGCTCCTCGTGCAGGGCCAGGTCGTCGACCTTGATGACGATGCCGTCGATCTGGTGCTCGACCGCCGACCGGCGCTCCCCGTAGTCCGTGACGAACCCCAGGACGTCCTCGATCGAGTCGAACACGCGGTGGTGCGTGCCGGTCGGCAGTCCCCACTCGTGCAGGAGCTCGTACACCTCGGACTGGGCGCGGACGTCGGTGTCCCGCTCGAGGTCCCGCACCGGCCAGGCACCGATGCCGTGCACGAGCATCCGGAGTCGGCGGAGGCGGTCGACCATGAGCTCGCGCTTCGCCGGGGACTTGCCCTCTTCCTTCTGGCGCAGGGAGCCCGCTGCTGCGTTGCGGGGGTTGGCGAACACGCGTTCGCCGGCGTCGCGCTGCCGGGCGTTCAGCTCGTCGAACTGCGCGACCGGGAAGAAGATCTCGCCGCGGACCTCCACGAGGGGCGGGTGTCCGGTGCCGGCGAGCCGGTCGGGGATGGTGCCCATCGTCCGGACGTTGCCGGTGACGTCCTCACCGACGACGCCGTCGCCACGGGTCGCCGCCGAGACGAGCCGGCCGTGCTCGTACCGCAGGTTGATGGCGAGGCCGTCGATCTTCAGCTCCGTGAGGAACCGCACGCGCTCGGTCCCGGCGTCCCGCTGGACCTTGAGCGCCCAGTCGGTCAGTTCCTCCGGGCTGAACACGTTGTCGAGACTGAGCATGCGTTCGGCGTGCTCCACCGGCGCGAACTGCGTCGTCTGGGCCTGCCCGCCGACGGTCTGCGTCGGGCTGTCCTCGGTGAGCAGCTCGGGGAAGCGCTGCTCGATCGCGTCGAGCCGGCGCATCATCGCGTCGTACTCGGCGTCGGCGACGGGGGAACCGTTGCCCTCGTAGTAGGCGTGACGCAGCTCGGTGACACGGGCGCGGAGCCGGTCGACCTCCCGAGCGGCCTGCGCGGCGTCGAGCCCCGCGGGGTCGATGGTCTCGAAGGTCGCGTCGGTCTCGCTCATGCAGTCAGTTCTACCGTGCTCCACCGACGCCGCGCGCAGCAGCGGTGCGCCCGTCCGGGGGCGTGGACCGCCGGATCAGGCGGGGACGGGAGCGGCCGACACCGTGGTGTCGATCGTGCACTGCCCGAGCACCCGGGTGCCGACGTACACGACCGCGGTCTGCCCCGGTGCGACGCCGGACAGGGGCTCGTCGGGCTCGATCACGAGGGCGCCGTCCTCGACCCGTGCGGTCGCGGGCTCGGGGTCGGCGTGGGCGCGGATCTGCACGTCGCACCGGAACGGCGTCGACGGGTCGGACGGGGCCGATCCCGCCCAGGTGTACCGGGTGCCGGAGAGCGATGCGACGTCGAGGGCCTCCTTCGGGCCGACCACGACGGTGTTGTCCTTCGGTCGGATCTCGAGCACGAAGCGGGGCTTGCCGTCGGCTGCGGGACGGCCGAGTGCGAGGCCGCGACGCTGTCCGACGGTGTACCCGGTGGCGCCCTCGTGGGAGCCGACCACTGTTCCGTCGCGCTCCACGACCTCGCCGGGCGCGGTGCCGACACGGTCCGCCAGCCAGCCGCGGGTGTCGCCGTCCGGGATGAAGCAGATGTCGTAGGAGTCCGGCTTCTGCGCGACCGTCAGCCCGCGCGCCGCCGCCTCGGCCCGGACCTCGTCCTTGGACGGGGTGGCGCCCAGCGGGAACATCGCGTGCCGGAGCTGCTCGGCGGTCAGCACGCCGAGGACGTACGACTGGTCCTTCGCCCACGCCGCCGAGCGGTGCAGCTCGCGCGAGCCGTCGGCGCCGGTGACGATCGAGGCGTAGTGCCCGGTGCAGACCGCGTCGAAGCCGAGGGCGAGGGCCTTCTCGAGCAGCGCGGCGAACTTGATGCGCTCGTTGCACCGCATGCACGGGTTCGGGGTGCGCCCCGCCTGGTACTCGGCCACGAAGTCGTCGACGACGTCCTCCTTGAAGCGCGCCGAGAAGTCCCACACGTAGTACGGGATGCCGAGTGCGGCGGCGGCCCGCTGGGCGTCCATCGAGTCCTCGATGGTGCAGCAGCCGCGACTGCCGGTCCGGAGGGTGCCCGGCATCCGGCTCAGGGCGAGGTGCACGCCGACGACGTCGTGGCCGGCCTCGACCGCCCGGGCAGCGGCCACCGCCGAGTCGACCCCACCGCTCATCGCCGCCAGAACACGCATGCGTCCAGGGTAACTCCGACACCGGCGTACCGTTGCTCGACGATGACGAGCACCCCGAACGACGGCTTCGACCTCCGTGGCGTCCTGCTGTCCGGCTTCCTGCCCGCGGCGCTCTTCGCGATCGGCGAGGGCGCGATCATCCCGATCATCCCGATCGCCGCGGACTCCCTCGGGGCGAGCCTCGCGATCGCCGGCTTCGTCGCGTCCCTCATCCTCGTCGGCGAGCTCATCGGCGACGTGCCCTCCGGGGTCGTCGTCGCGCGGATCGGCGAACGGAACGCGATGATCGGCGCCGCGGTCGTGTCGGTCGTCGGCCTGCTCGTCTGCACGGCAGCGCCGAACCCGGTCGTGCTCGCGGTCGGGGTCTTCCTGGTCGGCCTGTCGACGGCGGTGTTCGCGCTCGCCCGGCACGCCTACATGACCACCGCGATCCCGCTCCGGATCCGGGCCCGCGCGCTGTCGAGCCTGGGCGGGGTGTTCCGCTTCGGCTACTTCGTCGGCCCGTTCCTCGCCGCGGGCGTCGTGCACCTCACGGGGACGACGCAGAGCGCGTTCTGGGTGCACGTCGTGTGCTGTCTCGGCGCGGCCGTCGTGCTCCTCGTCATCCGCGACCCGGCGACGGGCGCGCGCGGCCTGCAGTGGCCGCGCCGCGCCTCCCGGCCGGCGCCCGCGGAGCACGAGGGCGAGCAGTTCGTGCAGGCGGAGTCCGAGGGGCTGTTCCGCACCCTCCGTCAGCACCACCGGGTCCTCGTCCGGCTCGGCAGCGGTGCCGCGCTCATCGGCGCGATGCGGGCGGGCCGCCAGGTGATCCTGCCGCTCTGGGCGGTCAACGTCGGACTCGACGACTCGGCGGCCGCGCTCGTGATCGGCATCGCCGGGGCGGTCGACTTCGCGCTGTTCTACACGAGCGGCCAGATCATGGACCGGTGGGGCCGGCTGGCGAGCGCCCTGCCCTGCATGCTCGGCCTGAGCGTCTGTTACTTCCTGCTCGCCGGGAGCGACCACCTCGACGCCCGGGTCGGTTGGTTCGTCGCGGTGGCGATGGCGATGTCGCTCGCGAACGGCGTCGGCTCCGGCATCCTCATGACGCTCGGTGCCGACCTCGCGCCCGCCGACCGTCCGGCACCGTTCCTCGGGGCGTGGCGGTTCACCGGGGACGTCGGCTCCGCGGCAGCCCCGCTCGTCATCTCGGGTGTCACCGCGGTCGCGACGATCGCGGTCGCGAGCGGGGTGATGGGCGTGCTCGGGCTCGTCGGTGCCGGCGTCCTGCTCCGCTACGTGCCGCGCTACCTGTCCCGCACGCTGCGCTGAGCGGCGCCGCCCCGGCGGTGTCCCGCCGCGGGTGGCCGGCCGGCCGACGGGTGGCCCACTGCGGCTCCGCCACGGGCCCTCCTGCGTACACTGGTGCGGCCAGCGGGAGTGGTGGAATCGGTAGACACGCAGGATTTAGGTTCCTGTGCTTCGGCGTGAGGGTTCGAGTCCCTCCTTCCGCACCGGGTGACGCGGGACCGACGGTCCCGGTCCGTGAGCCGGCGATCGTCGATCGACGTCAGCCTGACGACGGATGGCCAGGACATGCCCGCACGGTACCCTCGGTCCGGCGGGTGCCATCCGCCCTCGTCCGCCGACCGGAAGAACCATGGACTCCGTCGCACTCGCCCTGATCCCCTGGCTGGATCCGCAGTACATCCTCGACCACTTCGGGGCGTTCGCCGTGCTCGTCGTCTGCGCCATCATCTTCGCCGAGACGGGCCTGCTGGTCGGGTTCATCTTCCCCGGGGACAGCCTGCTCGTCATCACGGGCCTGTTCGCCTTCGACCGCCACGGGCAGATCGGCGGCATCCCGATCTGGGTCGTCGCGCTCATGATCGGCGCCGCCGCGTTCATCGGCGGCGAGCTCGGGTACTACATCGGCAAGAAGGCCGGACCGCCCATCTTCGAGCGGAAGGACAGCGGTCTGTTCTCGAAGGCGAACGTCGACCGGACGAACGCGTTCTTCCACCGGTACGGGGCCCTCGCGGTGATCCTCGCCCGCTTCGTCCCCGTCGTCCGGACCTTCGCACCGATCGCCGCCGGCGTCGGCCGGATGAACTACCGGAAGTACTCGCTGTACAACGCCGTCGGGGCGGTCATCTGGGGCGTCGGCGTGACGTTCCTCGGGTACTTCCTCGGGTACATCCCCGCGGTGGCGTACATCGTGCGCAACTACATCGACGTGATCCTGCTCGCCGCCGTCGTCGTCACGGTGGTCCCCGCCGTCATCACGTACGTCCGCAACTCCCGCAAGGCGAAGCAGGCCGACCCGCTGCCGTAGCCGCCGCAGTGGCCGACGGACGCCGGCCCGACGGACGGACGCCGGCCCGACCGAGGCCGGCGCGAGCTGGACCAGCACAACACGAACCGGCTCGAACCACGGAGATCCGCGGTTCGAGCCGGTTCGTGTTGTGCCCGTCCGATCGGCACCGGGCACCGGGCACCGGGCACCGGGCACCGGGCACCCCGCCAACCGCGAGCGGCTACCGCTCCGCGCCCTCGAACCACTCGCGGACGATCGGCGCGATGCCCCGGAACGCCTTCGACCGGTGGCTCAGCGCGTTCTTCTCGGCGCGGGTCAACTCCGCTGCCGACCCCTCCGCGTCGTCCGGCCGGAACACCGGGTCGTAGCCGTGGCCGCCGTCACCGACCGGCTCGGTGCCGACCTCGCCGTTCCACACCGCCTCGAACACGTGCTCGGTACCGGAGGGCGTCGCGAACGCAGCGGCGCAGACGAAGGCCGCGGTCCGCTCGACCACGCCCTCCAGGTTCTGCAGGAGCAGTGCGATGTTGTCCGCGTCCACCCGGGTGCCGGCGTACCGGGCGGAGTGGATGCCCGGCGCACCCCCGAGCGCGTCGACCGCGATGCCCGAGTCGTCCGCGAGCGCGGGCAGCCCCGTGTGGGCGACCGCCGCCCGGGCCTTGATGAGCGCGTTCGCCGCGTAGGTGTCCCCGTCCTCGACCGGCTCGGGGCCGTCGTACGCGACGAGCTCGACCCCGCCGAGGGCCTCGCCGAGGATCTCCCGCAGCTCGACGACCTTGCCCTGGTTGTGCGTCGCGAGGACGACCGTGCCGGTCACGAGGACAGCCCCAGCACCTCGCGCTGGACGGCGGCGAGCGAGGCGTTGCCCGCGAGTCCGAGGTCGAGCAGCGCGTCGAGCTCCTCGCGGTCGAACGGCGCGTGCTCCGCCGTGCCCTGCACCTCGATGAACTTCCCCGACCCGGTCGTGACGATGTTCATGTCGGTGTCGGCGCGCGAGTCCTCCTCGTACGCCAGGTCGAGCATCGGCACCCCGCCGACGATCCCGACCGAGATCGCCTGCACGCTGTCCGTCAGCGGCGTCGCCTTCTTGCCGATGAAGCCCTTCGACCGGCCCCACTCGATCGCGTCGGCCATCGCGACGTACGCGCCGGTGATCGACGCCGTGCGGGTGCCGCCGTCGGCCTGCAGCACGTCGCAGTCGAGGACGAGCGTGTTCTCGCCCAGGCCCTTCATGTCGACGACCGCGCGGAGCGACCGGCCGATCAGTCGCGAGATCTCGTGCGTGCGGCCGCCGACCTTGCCCTTGATCGACTCGCGCTGCATGCGTTCGTTCGTCGACCGCGGGAGCATCGAGTACTCGGCGGTGACCCAGCCGGTGCCCTTGCCGGCCATCCAGCGCGGGACACCGTTCGTGAACGAGGCGGTGCAGAGGACCTTCGTGTTCCCGAACGAGATGAGCGCGCTGCCCTCGGCCTGGCTGCTCCAGCCGCGTTCGATCGTGACGGGGCGGTGGTCGGTGGTCGTCCGACCGTCGATGCGGACGGGTCCGTCGGTGGCGTTCATGGTGTTCCTCTCGGTCCGGCCTGGAGGCTCGGTGCGGGTGGTCCGGTCGGTCGCGCGCCCGCCGGGTGGCGGGCCGGGCAAGGTCAGCGCAGGGCGCGTGGGAGCGTGATGGTGCCGGTCTCGAGGTGGCCGACGGCGGCGACCTCGGGTCCGAGGAAGCGACGGGCGAGCCGGACGAAGCCGTCGGGGTCGGCACCGGTGGCCTCGAACGAGTGGCTCGGCGGCTCGGTGCTCGTGCGCTCGAGCCCGTGTTCGACCAGGCGGCGGTAGACGTCGCTCGCGGTCTCCTCGGCGCTGGAGACGAGCGTGACGTCCGGCCCCATCACGTACTGGATCGCGGCCGACATGAGCGGGTAGTGCGTGCAGCCGAGGACGAGGGTGTCGACCCCGGCGGCCCGGACCGGGGCGAGGTACCCGGCGGCGACCTCGCGGAGTTCGGCGGACGAGGTGTCGCCCGCCTCGACGAACTCGACGAACCGCGGGCACGCGGCCGTGGTGAGGGTGACGTCGGCGGCGACCGCGAAGGCGTCCTCGTAGGCGCGGGACGCGATGGTGCCGATCGTGCCGATGACCCCGATCCGTCCGGTGCGGGTCTGCTTGACGGCCGCGCGGGCCGCGGGCTGGATGACCTCGACGACGGGGATGCCCGTCGCCTGCTCGTACCGTTCGCGGGCGTCCCGGAGCACCGCCGAGGACGCGGTGTTGCACGCGATGACGAGTGCCTTGACGCCCTGGTCGACGAGATCGTCCATCACCTGCAGCGCGTACCGCCGGACGTCGGCGATCGGCTTCGGGCCGTACGGCGAGTGCAGGGTGTCCCCGACGTAGCGGACGCTCTCGCGGGGCAGCTGGTCGATGATCGCCCGGGCCACCGTGAGCCCGCCGACGCCGCTGTCGAAGACTCCGATCGGTGCATCCGTCACGGTGACCAGCGTACCGACGCCACCGACGGGGCGGACGCGCACCGGACCTCCCGGCGGTCCCTGGCCGGGCGGCGGGCCCGCTGGGTAGGGTCGGACGCGTGACCACCGCGCTCCTGACCGACCAGTACGAACTCACCATGGTCGACGCCGCGTTGAAGGACGGCACCGCCGACCGCCGCTGCGTCTTCGAGGTGTTCGCCCGCCGCCTGCCGGACGGGCGCCGGTACGGCGTCGCGGCCGGACTCGGGCGCTTCCTCACCCAGCTCACCGAGTTCCGCTTCGGCGACGAGGAGATCGGCTTCCTCCGGGACCGCCGCGTCATCGACGAGGGCACGGCGCGCTGGCTCGCCGACTACCGCTTCAGGGGGGACGTCCGCGCCTACCGCGAGGGCGAGGTGTTCTTCCCGAACTCCCCCGTGCTGCAGATCGAGGGCACCTTCGCCGAGGCCGTGATGCTCGAGACGCTCGCGCTGAGCGTGTTCAACGCCGACTCGGCCATCGCCTCCGCCGCCGCCCGGATGGTGTCCGCCGCCGACCGACGCCCGCTCGCCGAGATGGGCTCCCGCCGCACCGGCGAGTGGAACGCCGTGGCCGCCGCCCGTGCCGCCTACATCGCGGGCTTCGGCGCGACGAGCAACCTGGAGGCCGGGCGGACGTGGGGCATCCCGACGATGGGCACGGCCGCGCACGCCTTCACGCTCCTGCACGACACCGAGGAGGCTGCGTTCCGCTCGCAGATCGACGCGCTCGGCACCGGCACGACGCTGCTCGTCGACACCTACGACATCGAGGCCGCCGTCGACACCGCCGTCCGGTTGACGAACGGCAAGCTCGGCGCCGTCCGCATCGACAGCGGCGACCTGCCGTCGGTCGTCGCGAGCGTCCGCGCCCAACTCGACCGGCTCGGGGCGACCAGCACGAAGATCACCGTGACGAACGACCTGGACGAGTACACGATCGCCGCGCTCCGGGCCGCCCCGGTGGACTCGTACGGCGTCGGCACGTCCGTCGTCTCCGGCTCCGGGCACCCCGCCGCGGGCATGGTGTTCAAGCTCGTCGCGCACCACTCCCCCGCGGGCGAGTGGGTCCCGGTGGCGAAGAAGTCGGCCGACAAGGCGTCCACGGGCGGCCGCAAGGAGGCCGGCCGGCGCCTGCGCAACGGGATCGCGACCGCCGAGGTCGTGCTGACCTCCGGATCCGTCGGACCGGACGAGCGGGACCTGCTCGTCCCCGTGGTGACCTCCGGTGAGGTCGACCCCGCGTTCCTCGGCGCCGCCGGGGTCGAGGCGGCCCGGGCGCACCACAAGCGCGCGAAGGCCGAGCTACCGGCGGACGCCGAGCGCATCGGTCGCGGCGATCCGGCCATCCCGACGCTCGTCGTCTGAGCGCGCGGGTGCCGGGCGGCGGGGGTCCTACTCGGACTTCATCTTCTCGTAGATGGCCTTGCAGTCCGGGCAGACCGGGAACTTCTCCGGGTCGCGGCCCGGGATCCACTTCTTGCCGCAGAGCGCCTTGACGGCCTTGCCGGTCAGGGCGGACTCGAGGATCTTGTCCTTCTTGACGTAGTGGGAGAACCGCTCGTGGTCGCCGGGCTCGATCGCCTCCTCTTCCAGGAGCTTCTCGAGTTCGCGGTCCATCACGTCGAGGCCGCCACCACCGGGTTCCGTCGTGCTCATGACACCAGCGTACGTCGCCGTCCGCGGACGCGCTGCCCTCCGGTCTCGTCGAGGGGCCTGCGGACGGTCAGTTCCGCTGCGCGGCGGCCAGGAGGTCCGGGCCGCGTCGGTCGAACACCGCGCCGCCGACGACGACCCCGAGCACGAGCACCGCCAGGCCGACGCCCGCGCCGATCCACATCGCCGGCCACGGGTCGCCGCCGTCGAGCAGGACGCGGACCGCCGACCACCCGGCCGGGACCATGCAGGCCAGCGTGCCGAGGACCATCAGCGTCTGTGCGACCGTCGCCGTGGCACCGGCCGCCTGGGGCTGGTGGAAGGGGTGGTCGCCCGGTCGGACCGTCGGGTAGGCCAGGGCCACCGACACGACGCTCGACAGGCCGAGCCCGCCGAGCAGCGCACTCGCCGAGACACCGACGAGCAGCGGGAACGCGTCCGGGTCCCCGTACAGCCGAGCCGACACCGCGGCACCGAGGACGAGCAGCGGGACACCGACGACGATGAGCGGCACGAGACGCCCGAGGCGGTCGGTCCACCCCGGGGCACCCGAGGCGACGTGCAGCCAGACGGCCGTGTTGTCGTACGAGACGTCGTTGTGCGGCAGGAACCCGGCGATGAGCGCCATGAGCGGCAGCGGCGCGAGCGCGGTCCACGCCCACGGCACACCGGCCACGCCGAGCGGCACCACCACGAGCGGCACGAACACCAGGATGAGGTACGAGCTCCGGTAGCGCGGGTCCCGTCCCCAGTACGTCAGCGCCCGGGCGGCGACCGCGCCGAACGGGGTGGCACCGAGCCGGTCGAACCAGCCGAGGGTGCGGTAGTGCCGGCTCCGGCTCCGGCCCTGGACCGTGACGAGCAGCCGCCCGACGAGGGCCCACCACGCGAGGGCGAGCAGCCCGACGACGACGAGCGCGACCAGCAGCTTGCCGACGGCTGACCCCACGTCCCCGTTCGCGGCGTCCGCGGGGACGGCCCACGCCACTCCCCACGGCGTCCAGCCGGCGACGTCCGCGATGCGCTGCAGTTCCGCGCCGGCGGGTTCGACCCACGCCGGGCGGAGCAGCAGCGGGACCGTCGGGACCGACAGCACGACCACGACGAACGTCACGAACCAGGCGGCGTCCCGGGCGCGGTGCGCGGCGAAGAGCCAGGCGCCGACGGTGCTGCCGACCCGGATGAGCAGGGCGTTCGTCGCGATGACCAGGACCGCGGCGAGGACCCCGAGGAGCACCGGCCCGGCTCCACGGCTCCACGTCACCACCTGGCCGACGGCGAGCACCGCCACCGCGAGCACCGGGACGCCGAGGAGCCCGGCCAGGCCGAGTCCGACGGCGAGGTCCCGGCGGGAGATGCCGTGCACGAGGAAGCGTCGCGGGTCGAGCGGGTCCACGACCCCGACGGCGAGGGACACGAAGGTGCACCCGACGGCGACGGCGGCCCCGACCAGGACCACGACGGCGCGGGCGGCCGCGGGGTCCGCTCCGCGGAGGCCGCCGAAGACGGACGCGACCCAGACGGCGACGACGAGTGCGACGAGGGTGCCGACCACCACGGCCACGGACCGTCGGGCTCCCCCGCGGACCTCGCCCGCGAGCAGGTCGGCCCTCAGCCGGAGAAGCTGTGCAACCATTCCATGCTCTCCGTGACGGGGCGGCCTCCGGCGAGTTCGACGAAGGTGTCCTCGAGGCTGCGACGCCCGCGGACCTGCGCCATGGTGCCGGCGGCCAGGACCTTCCCGCCGACGATGATCGCCACGGAGTCGCAGGTGCGCTGGACCAGTTCCATCGAGTGGCTGGAGAGCACGACGGTGCCGCCCCCCGCGGTGTAGCGGCGGAGGATGTCGGTGATGGTCGTCGCGCTGACCGGGTCGACGGACTCGAACGGCTCGTCGAGCACGAGCACGCGCGGCGAGTGGATGAGGGTGGCGGCGAGGGCGATCTTCTTCGCCATGCCGACCGAGTAGTCGGCGACCGGGCGGCCGAGCGCGTCGCCGAGACCGAACGCCGCGGCCAGGTCGGCGCTGCGGCTGCGAGCGGTCGCGCCGTCGAGCCCCCGGAGCGTCGCCGAGTAGAACAGCATCTGCGCGCCGGTCAGGCGGTCGAAGAGCCGGAGCCGGTCGGGCAGGACGCCCATCGCCCGCTTCGCCGCGGTCGGGTCGGCCCACACGTCGTGGTCGAGGACGGTGACGGTGCCGGCGTCGGGGCGGAGCAGGCCCGTCAGGATCGACAGGGTCGTCGTCTTCCCCGCACCGTTCGGCCCGACCACGCCGAAGATCGAGCCCTTGCGGATCTCGAGGTCGACGTCGTCCGCCGCGAGCGTCTGTCCGTACCGCTTCACGAGGCCGTCGGCGCGGAGCACGACGGGCTGCTGCGGCACGTTCTGCCGGGGTGAGGGGCGCTTCGTCGTCCGCGCTGCCCGGTCGGGCGCACCGGAGGCGCCGGAACCCTCCCGGGCCTCCTGGTCGCCCCGCCCGTCCTCGGGCTCCGCGCGCTCGTCGGCGGTCCGGGACGCGGCCGAACCCTGTGGGCGTGTCGCCCGCCCGGACCGCTTCTTGCCGTTCTTCGTCGGTCGCGGCGCAGGCGTGCTCGTGGCGGCGGCCGCAGCAGCGACGCCGGCTTCCGCGCCGCCCCCTGCCCGCACCGCGCTGCCGGTCGTCTGGTCCGTCATGTCGTCACCCGCGGACGCGTCGTGTGCGCCCGTGTCCCCCGTGTCGTCGTGGTCGCCCGTGCCCGGCCCCGGGGCAGCGGTCGCGTCGTCGTCGTCCTGATCGGCCGTCCATGTGGCGTCCGACGTGCTGTACACGTCGTCGTCTCCCGTTGTTCCTGCCGACACGAGCCCAACCGTACCAACGGTTCCGACCGGTCGGGGAGCCGCGTCCGGCAGGGTCACGAAATGAACACGATGCCGGGCGAGCCGTACCCCGACGCGGCCTGGTTCCGTATCATTCACCGGGACACGACGCAGTGTTCACCACTCGGAAACCTGCCCGCGCCGCGCGGAGCGTCCGCCGGTCGGAGCGCGTGTCGCTCCGGATCGCGCGGACTCTCTGCGAACCCGAACCGGCAGCGAGCAGACTCGAAGAGTCCACCCAGCGCCAGAGGGAGCGCGCCCAGCCAGGGCAGCTCCCGGACACCGGCACCGGTGGACACCGGAAGGGACAAGCATGACCACGCAGATCGTCATCCTCGCAGCGGGGATGGGCAGCCGCCTCGGGCGCAGCCTGCCGAAGCCGCTCACCGAGCTCAGCGACGGCCGCACCATCATGCAGCAGCAGTTCGACAACATCCGCGCCGCCTTCGGGTCGAGCGCCCGGGTGACCATCGTCGTCGGCTACAAGTCGGAGTACATCGTCGAGGCCTTCCCGGAGGCGAACTTCGTCTACAACGAGTCCTACGACTCCACGAACACCTCGAAGAGCCTGCTGCGTGCCCTCAAGGCGACCGGCAAGAGCGGCGTCCTCTGGATGAACGGCGACGTCGTCTTCGACCCGATGGCGCTCGTGCGTGCCGCCGACATGATCGACGAGGGCCGCTCGTTCGTCAGCGTCAACACCGAGAAGGTCTCCGACGAAGAGGTCAAGTACACGGTCGACGCCGAGGGCTTCATCGCGAAGCTCTCCAAGAAGGTCGTCGGTGGTCTGGGTGAGGCAGTCGGCATCAACTACGTCTCCGCGGCCGACAAGCAGGCCCTGGTGCGCCAGCTCGGCCGGGTCGACGACCAGGAGTACTTCGAGGGCGGCATCGAAGCTGCCATCGCCGAGGACGGGCTACGCTGGACGCCGATCGACATCTCGGACCTGTACGCGGTCGAGATCGACTTCGCCGAGGACCTCGAGCGCGCGAACGACCTGTTCGCCTGACCGTCGTCAGGACCCCCTGGTCGTCGCCTGCCTCCGGCGTGGTCCCGACCGGAGGGAACCCATGAGCGGAACGCGCACGCACGCCACGGCAGTCGCGGCGTCGCCGTCGCGGTCCCGGGGCACCGGCCGTCGGTACCGGCAGGCGCTCTGGCTGCTGACCGTCCGCGACCTGCGTGTGCGGTACTCGACGTCCGCACTCGGGTACTTCTGGTCGATCCTCGACCCGCTAGTGATGTCGGCGATCTACTGGTTCGTCTTCACGCAGGTCTTCCACCGCGGCTCGGTGGGCGAGGAACCGTACATCGTGTTCCTGCTCGCCGCCCTGCTGCCCTGGATGTGGTTCACCGGCGGCGTCTCGGACTCCACCCGCGCGTTCATCAAGGAGTCGAAGCTCATCCGCTCGACGACGATCCCGCGGAGCATCTGGGTCGCGCGCATCGACGCGTCGAAGGCGATCGAGTTCCTGCTGAGCATCCCGGTGCTCGCCGTGTTCGTGCTCGCGACCGGGGCGCACCTGCACTGGCAGGTCGTGCTCTGGCCGCTCGCGATCGTGCTGCAGGCCACCCTGGTCTACGGCCTCGGGCTCATCGTGGCCCCGCTCGTGGTGTTCTTCCGCGATCTTGAGCGTGCGGTGAAGCTCGTGCTCCGCTTCATGTTCTACGCGTCCCCGATCATCTACGGCACGCAGGCCCTCCCCCCGGCGTTGCACGACCTGGCCGCGATCAACCCGCTCAGCGGCATCTTCGGGATCTACCGCTCGGCGTTCTTCCCGGGTCAGCTCGACTGGGTCGAGGTGCTCGCCTCGGTCGTGGTCACGGCCGTCGTCCTGGCCGTCGGGCTCGTCGTCTTCCGCCGCAGCGAGCACCGCGTCCTCAAGGAGCTGTGATGGCCACCACCGAACCGACCGTCACCGCGAGCACGACCGCCCCGGTGATCTCCGTCACCGACGCCGGCATCCGGTTCAAGCGGAACCGGCGGGCGAGTCGGAGCTTCAAGGACCTGTTCGGACGCGGGCAGCGGCGACGCAAGGCCGACGAGTTCTGGGCGCTGCGGAACGTCTCGTTCGACGTGCGCCCGGGCGAGGCGATCGGCGTGGTGGGTCGGAACGGGCAGGGCAAGTCGACACTGCTGAAGCTCGTGGCGCAGGTCATGCTCCCGGACGAGGGCCGTGTGCACGTCGGGGCCGGCGTCGCGCCGCTCATCGAGATCACCGGTGGGTTCGTCGGGGACCTCACCGTCCGCGACAACGTCTACCTGACGGCGGGTCTGCACGGGATGTCCCGCGCCGAGATCCGGGCCGCGTTCGACGAGGTCATCGCGTTCGCCGAGATCGGCGACTTCGTCGACACCCCGTACAAGCACCTCTCCAGCGGCATGAAGGTCCGGATCGCCTTCGCGGTCATTTCGCGGCTGGACGAACCGGTGATCCTGGTCGACGAGGTCCTGGCGGTCGGCGACAAGGCCTTCCGTGAGAAGTGCTACAAGCGCATCGAGGAGCTCCTGGCGGGCGGGCGGACGCTGTTCTTCGTCTCCCACAGCGACAAGGACCTGCGCCGGTTCTGCGACCGCGGGCTGTACCTGGACAAGGGCCGGCTGCAGTTCGACGGGCCCATCGGCGAGGCCCTCGACCGGTACAACGCGGACCACGGGGCCTGAGGCCACTCCTGCACAACCGGGGCATCCCGCACCGCGCTCCACAGCCCCCGGTCGTCCGGCGGGCTGACGGGGCCCCGGCGTCGGACCCCACCCCTACTGTGCTGCCCATGCACCACCCCACCACCGCGTACCCAGTACCGTTCACCGTCGACCGATCGGCCGCCCCACGGCGGTACGAGATCATCAACGCCAGTACCGAGACCCTCGACGGCATCGACCTGACGCACCTCGGGACGGGCTACTCCCCGCCGCTCGTCGTCCGTCGGCTCGAGCCCGGTCGGGGGCTGTCCCTCGCCGTCTTCGGCGCAGGACCGGAGGAGACCGGCGTCGTCATCGTGCGGTGGCGTCGTCCGGACCGGTCCGAGTACCTGTGGCGGATGTCCCTCGCCGGTCCCGGGCTCGCGCCCTGAGGCCGCCGCCGCCCGGACCGGTCAAGAACCGGACCGGGCGGCGGCGACCTCGTGCCAGTGGGCGACGAGGCGGTCGACGGCCGCGTGGAAGCGCGCGGTCGCCGTGCCCGGCGTCGTGTCGCCGAAGTACCGCTGCACCCAGTGGCGGAGTCGCGCGAGCTGCTCGGCGTCGTTCGCGGCGCGCTCCACACGGGCGATGACGTCCCCGGCGTCGTCCGCGCGCAGCCAGTCGGCGTCGGACAGGTACCCGCGCTCGTCCACCTCGGCGTCGGCGGACACGGGTCGGGTCACGAGCAACGGCTTCCCCACGGCCAGGCGGTCGTAGATCATCGCGCTGATGTCGGTGATCGCGACGTCGGCGTCCGCGAGCTGCCAGCCGAGCGTCGGCCCGTCGTCGTACACGTGGTGCGCCGACGGGTCGGCGGCGTTGGCGGCCGCGATCGCAGCGACGATCCGCTCGTGCGCGGCCTTGTACGCGGGGTCGACCACGCCGCTCCGCGGGTGCGGGCGGTACACGAGCCGGTGCTGCGGCGACGCGAGCACACGGTCGGCGATCGTCGTCCCGTGACTCGCGATGGACCCGTAAGCAGCGGCGCCGCGGTCACCCTCCCACGTCGGGGCGTACAACACCACGGTGCGGTCGTCGGACGGGTAGGGCGGCTCCCCCACGAAGTGGTCGGCCTGCGGACGCCCGATGGCGATGGTCCGGGCGTCCAGGTCGTAGTCCCACAGCGCGTCGGCGAGTCGGTCCCGGGCGGCGTCACCGGCGATCAGGGCGTAGTCGTACGCCTTGAACTGGTTCGTCGTCATGTACATCTTGTCGCTCTCGCCGTGGTTCACGAAGACGTGCCACATGCGCCCGTACCGCATCATCTGGAAGTTGCGGGCGTTCTGGTTGACGTAGAGCACGGTCTTCGGGGCCTGCTCGGCGACGAACCGCTCGAGGTCCACGACCTGCCGGGCGTAGACGACCGGGACCGGCGACTCGTCGAGCAGCGTGAGCATCGCGCCGGGGCTCCGCGAGATGATCGCGACCCCGCGGTGCCGCGCCAGCTCCGCCAGGGGGCCGTACCACTGCCGGATCTGGTACATGTTCACGGGACCGTCGGCGAAGTACACGGCGATCTCGACCGACCCCGGTGCGGGCCGCGGGACCGAGGGCAGGCGACGGGCCAGCTGCGTGCGGACCTTCCGCGACCGCAGCAGGCGGGCCACGAGACGGATCGCGGTGCGGGCGTCCTTGACGATGGCCATGCTCTGCTCCTGCGTGGTGGTCGGTCGGTGGATGGTGGTCGTGTCGGGGTCGGGCGAGTCCGAGGCGCGCGCCGGGGCTCAGACGACGGGCGGTCGACCCGCGAGCGTCATCCGGCCGATCGTCAACCATCCCATCACCCGGACCGGCCCGCAGTCCGCGCGCCACCCCTCGGCGACGCCAGCGAACCAGGTGGTGAGGCGCCGCGGGGAGCGCCACCAGCGCAGGACCTGGATGGCAGCCCAACTGCCGACGTACAGCGGCCGGAGAACGGCGGGCAGGTTCCGTCGGGCCAGCCAGACCCGGTTCCGCGCGTTGAGCCGCACGTACTCACGGTGCCGAGCGGGGTCGATCGCGGGGTGGTTCGCGACGAGCTCCCCCGCGTACCAGGTGCGACGACCGGCGTCCCAGACCCGCCACGCGAGCTCGATCCCCTCGTGCGCGTAGAAGTACTCCGCACCCCAGCCTCCGACGGCGCGCCAAACGTCCATCGGCAGGACGACGGCGCCCTCCCAGACCGAGAACACCGGAGAGCTCTGCTCCGGGTCGCCCTTGCGGATGCGCGGCACCCAGCGTCGGGGGTTCGCGGCGCCGCTCGGGTCGACGACCCGCGGCTGCACGAGCCCGAGCGAGGGGTCCCGCTCGAAGAGCGCGATCGCGTCGCGCAGGAACGTCGGCGACGGCACCGAGGCGTCGTCGTCGAGGAAGAACACGTAGTCGCCGTCGACCGCCGCGGCCCCGGCGTTCCGACCGGCGGGGATCCCGAGGTTCTCCGGCAGTGCCAGCGCCCGGACCCCGTCCGGCAGGTCCACCGGTTCCCACCCGTTCCCGACGCACATGACGTCGAGGTCGACGTCCTGCTGCGCGAGCACGCTGTCCAGGCCACGGCGGAGGTCCTCCGGCCGGGTCCCCTGCGTCAGGCTGACCACGGCGACCCGTGGCCGCTCGCGGTGCGGGACCGCGCGACGCCGATCGGTCCCCGGCATCACGCGCGGACCCGCTTCGACGAGATGATGGCGAGGAAGTGCCCGGCCGTCGCGAGGACCGCGAGCGGCAGGAGTGCCCCGACCAGGACCCGGTCGGCCAGCGGGTGCCCGACGACGAGGGCGACGAGCGCGACCACGAACGTGATGATCGTCAGCTCGACCGAGTGGTACAGACGGTGGAACGGCAGGAACCGCGCCACCCGACGCAGCGTCGCGAGGCGGGCACCGGACGGCACCGTCACCCCGTCGCGGCGGTCGGCGAGCTTCTCCATGCCGCCGTGGGCACGGGCGACATGCACCATGTCGTTGAGCGCCTTGTTGAGCACGATGACCAGGCCGAGCGCGCAGCCGATCGTCGTCCACATCCAGTCGACGCCCTCGATCGGCCACGTCGCCGCGCGGACGCCGAGCGCGATCGGGATGAGTCCCTCGGTGGTGTAGTGCCCGACCTTGTCGAGGAAGATGCCGGCCGGGGACCGTGTGCCCCGCCAGCGCGCGACCTCGCCGTCGGAGCAGTCGACGAGCATCTGCAGCTGCCCGAGCACGAGGGCGAGCAGCGCGCCCCAGATGCCCGGGATGAGGAGTGCGGCCGCGGTCGACCAGCCGACCAGGATCATCAGGCCGGTGACCTGGTTCGCGCTGACCCGGGTCCGGAGCAGCACCGAGGTCAGGTACGGCGAGATGTCCCGCAGGTACAGCGAGGCCGTCCAGTGCTCCGCGTTCGCCCGGGCGCGGACCTCGTCCGGCTGGGCGACGGCGCGGAGTTCCGCGATCGAGGTGGGGCGTGCGAACCCGCGGCTGTCGGAGGGACCCGGCAGGCCGCCGTTCCCGCGGTCGTCGTCGGCCATGTCGGTCACCGTCCCGTGTGCGTGGTCAGATCGGAGGTCCGGGTGAGGAACCCGATGATGAACCCGACGCCCCAGCCGACGTGGATGCAGGGCAGGACGACGAGCAGCCACGCCCGTGTCGCCGGGTCCGACCGTCGTGACACCGCGAGGGCGCCGACGACGACGAAGAGGAGGTAGACCGCCGGGACCACGAAGCCGACCGTCGCCCAGGCGACGGGGCTGCCGAGCAACGCTCCGACCACACCGACGAGCCCGGCGACCAGGCCGAGCGCGACGGCGACGACCATCGCCGGCGGGACGAAGTAGCGCAGGCCGTTGCCGGCGGGGAAGCGTCGGGCGAGTTCACCGCGCCACAGCCCGGTCGCGACGAACTGGCGGACGAGACGGCGGAGGCTCGGCCGGGGCCGGTAGGTGACGACGAGCTCGGGGGTGAACCAGACCGTGCCGCCGGTGGTGCGCAGGCGCCGGTTGAGCTCCCAGTCCTGCCCGCGCTTGATGCCCTCGTCGAAGAGCCCGACGGCGAACAACCGCTCCCGTCGGAACACCCCGAGGTACGCCGTCTCGGCCGGTCCGGCCTGCCCGCCGACGTGGTGCGGGGTGCCGCCGAGGCCGACGCGACTGCCGTACGCCAGGGCGACGGCCTTCTCGAAGGGGGTGCGGCCCTCGGCGCGCATGATGCCGCCGACGTTGTCCGCGCCGGACTCCTGCAGCGTCCGCACGGCGATCCGCGTGTAGTCCCGCGGCAGGACGCTGTGGGCGTCGACCCGGACGACGATCGGGTGCTCGGAGGCCCGGATCGCGACGTTCAGCCCGGCCGGCGTGGAGCCGACCGCATTCTCGACCGCGCGGATCCGCGGGTCCGCGGCGCTCATCTCGGCGACGAGCTCGTTCGTGCCGTCGATCGAGGGGCCGAGGGCCAGGATGACCTCGAACGGCCCCTGGTAGTCCTGCTCGAGCAGACTGCCCACCGCCGCGCGGACCTCGGTCACCTCGTTGAGGACGGGCATGACGTAGGAGACACCCGGAAGGGCCTGTCCGTCGTGCTGCATGTGATCCTCGGGGTCCGGCGGGCGCGGGACGGCCCGGGGCCGCTCCGCAGAGCGGACCCGAGCCTATCAAGCACCCGCGGCGGCCACCTGGCTGCGCCCCGCCGTGGCCCGGCAGACGCACGGGAGGCTCCCCACCAGCTGGTGGGGAGCCTCCCGTCCGGAGCGTCCCGGGTCAGTTCGAGCTGTCGTACGTGCCGAGCTTGACGTTCGCCGTGCGGGTCTCCCCGTTGCGGACGTAGGTGATCTCGGTCGTCGCACCACCGGCGTAGAAGCGGACCTGCGCGGTGAGGTCGGTGGCGTCCGCGATGGAGGCGTCACCGAGCTTCGTCACGACGTCGCCCTTCTGGAGCCCGGCGTCGGCCGCCGCGCCACCCGAGGTGACGTCCTTGATGAGCGCGCCCACCTGCGTGGCGCTCGCGTCCTCGGTCGCGTCACCGACGGATGCACCGAGCAGACCGTGGGTGGCCTTGCCGTTCTCGACGATCTCGGTCGCGACGCGCTTGACCAGGTTCGACGGGATCGAGAAGCCGACGCCGATGCTGCCGGCCTGCGAGCTGGACGAGTCCGAACTGCCGGCGCTGGCGATCGCGACGTTGATGCCGATGAGCGCGCCCTTGTCGTCGAGCAGCGCGCCACCCGAGTTGCCCGGGTTGATCGACGCGTCCGTCTGGATCACGGGGAGGGAGACGGTCGTGCTGGCTCCGGAGCTGCTGCCGTTGTCGCCGTTGCCCCAGAAGTCGAACGGGCCGTTGCCGTTGTTGCCCTGGCCCTCGTTCGTGTCGCCGCCGGCGTTCGGGTCGCTCGAGGTGACCTGGATGCTGCGGTTCAGCGTGGAGACGATGCCGTCGGTGACGGTGTTCGACAGGCCGAGCGGCGCACCGATCGCGACCGCGGTGTCGCCGACGTTGAGCTTCGACGAGTCGGCGAAGTCGATCGGCGTGAGGTCGGGCGCGTCGATCTTGATGACCGCCAGGTCGACCGTCGGGTCGGTGCCGACGAGCGTGCCCTTGTAGACCTTGCCGTTCGAGGTCGTCACCGAGATGGTGCCGTTCGCGCTGTCACCGTCGAGCGTCACCACGTGGGTGTTCGTGACGATGTAGCCCTCCTTGTTCAGCACGACGCCCGAACCGGTGCCGGCCTCGCTGCTCGCGGAGACGTTGATCGTGACGACCGACGGGGTGGCCTTGGCGGCGACCGCGGTCACGACGGTGGCGGAGTCGTAGTCGTTCACGGTGAGGTTGCCACCGCTCTGCGAGGTGCCCGAGCCACCGACGACCGTGCCGCCGTCCGACGCTGCGCCCGCTGCCCAACCGGCGCCGCCGCCGACGAGACCGGCGATCACGGCGGCCGCGACCAGCGGCAGCACGAGACGGTTCCGACCCGAGCGGTCGCGCGGGGTCGTGCTCGTGGCGGCCGGGGCGCCGGTGAAGTAGTGGCCGTTCTCCGGCCGCTGGTCGGCCGCCGCACCGAACGCACTCGCACCGGAGGCCGTGTGGTGGTCGCTCGCGTGCTCGCCGTACCGGGGAGCGTCCTGGCCGTACGTGCCCTGCTGGCCGTACTGGCCCTGGCCGTACTGCCCCTGGCCGTACTGGTCCTGCTGGCCGTACCGGGTGTCGCCGGACGTGTCGTGCTCGCCGTACTGGCCCTGCCCGTACTGGGCGGTGCCGTACTGGCCCTGCCCGTACTGGGCCGTGCCGTACTGGTCCTGCCCGTACTGCGCGGTGCCGGACTGGCCGCTCCCGTACTGACCCGAGCCGTACTGGTCCGAGCCGTACCGACCCGAGCCGTACTGCCCGCCCTGGCCGTACTGACCCTGCTGCGCGTACTGGCCGTACTGGCCGTACTCGGCGGTCGGTGCCGCATCCGCGGACCCTGCGTCGGCCGTCGGGTACGGGGCGGTGTACCGGTCCGTGTGGTCGGAGGCGCCAGCGAACTGCTCGGTCTCCTGCGCCGGAGTCGTCCCCACCACGTCCATGTCGTCGGCGTCGCGGTGCCCGTGGCGGGTACCGGCTGACTCGTCCGGGCCGGTGGTCTCGTCGCGACGGTCGTCGTCGCCGTGTCCGTGGTGTGTGTCGCTCATGCGGGACGTGCTCCTTCCAAAGCTCCTGCAGTCTTCTCCACCGACCTGGGCGGTCCTGATGGCGCAGCTGCGAGCTGACCAAGCCGATCGTATGCGTCAGCTGTGTGGCCGGTCCTCCGGATGTCCACCGGAGGCGACCCCCGGTCGGACGCTAAAGTTGGGGCCCGACGCGCGCCGAGCCTCCCGGCCGGTGCCCCGAGGGTGAGAGGGGTCGCGCATGCGGCAGACCGGTCCGTGGCTCCGAGCCGCCGAGGGAGCGATGCTGCTGGGCCCCGACGGGGTGCCGGCGCCGACCGTCTTCGCGGAGATGAGCGCCCTCGCCGCAGCGACCGGTGCCGTCAACCTGGGGCAGGGGTTCCCGGACGAGGACGGGCCCGCAGAGGTCCTCGACGCGGCCGTCCGTGCGATCCGGGACGGTGCCAACCAGTACCCGCCCGGCCGCGGGACCCCGGACCTCCGTGCCGCCGTCGCCGAGCACCAGGCGCGCTGGTACGGGCTCGACGTCGACCCCGACCGGGAGGTCCTCGTCACCGCCGGTGCCACCGAGGCCCTGGCCGCGACCCTCCTGGCGCTGGTCGAGCCCGGCGACGAGGTCGTCACCTTCGAGCCGTTCTACGACGCGTACGGCGCGCTCATCCGACTCGCCGGCGCGGCGCACGTCACGGTCCCGCTCCGGGCGCCGGACTTCCTGCCGGACGAGGCGGACCTCCGCGCCGCGTTCTCCGACCGGACGCGCGTGGTCCTCGTGAACACCCCGCACAACCCGACGGGTCGGGTGCTGCCGATCGAGGTGCTCCGCACCGTGGTCGAGCTCGCGGAGCGCCACGACGCCGTGATCGTCACCGACGAGGTCTACGAGCACCTGGCGTTCGCCGGCACCCACGTGCCGCCGGCGTCGTTGCCCGGAGCGCGGGACCGCACGGTGTCGATCTCCAGCGCCGGGAAGACCTTCAACACGACGGGCTGGAAGATCGGCTGGCTCACGGCCCCGGCAGCGCTGGTCGAGGCGATCACGACCGTCAAGCAGTACCTGACCTTCGTCAACGGGGCACCCTTCCAGCCGGCGATCGCGACCGGGCTCCGCCTGCCCGACACGGTGTTCGCCGGGATCGCCGCCGACCTCGGGGCGAAGCAGGAGCTCCTCGCCACCGGTCTGGCCGCCGCCGGGTTCGGGGTGCTGCGCCCGGACGCCGGCTACTTCGTCATCGCGGACGCCGCTCCGCTCGGACACGACGACGCCCGCGCGCTCTGCCTCGAGCTCCCGCGGCTCGTCGGCGTCGTGGGGGTGCCGGTGTCCGCCTTCGTCCGGCCCGACCACGTCGACGGGTACCGGTCGCTCATCCGGTTCGCGTTCTGCAAGCGCCGGTCGGTCCTCGAGGAGGCCGTGTCACGGCTGGCCGGGCTCGCTCAGTCCCGCGGGACCACCGCGTAACGACCGAGGGACAGCGACGGGTTCACCGCCCGCACGCGGTCCGTGACCGCGGTGTCCACCGTCACCACGAGGAGCCCCGGTTCCGCGCCGAGCGCTGCGACCGCGGTGCCCGTCGGGTCGAGCGCCAGCGACGCCCCGATCCCGACCGGGGGCGCCTGACCGACCCCGAGCACCCACACGGTGTTCTCGACGGCGCGCGCCGTGAGCAGGGTCCGCCAGTGGTGCTCCTTGCCCGGACCGCGGACCCACTCGGCCGGCAGCACGACGACGTCCGCGGCCCCGGTGTCCGTCGCGGCGAGACGTCGCGTCACCTCGGGGAACCGCAGGTCGTAGCAGGTCTCGAGCCCGACCCGGACGCCGTCGACCTCCACGACGGGCAGCTGCGCGGGGTCGCCGGCCTCGATGCGGTCGGACTCCCGGGAACCGAACGCGTCGTACAGGTGCACCTTCCGGTAGGTCTCGAGGACCGAGCCGTCCGCACCGATCGCGACGAGCGTGTTGCGGAACCGACCCGGGGTCTCCCCCACCTCGGCGACGCCGACGACGAGTGCGATGCCGGTGCTCCGCGCGATCCGACGGAGGCCCGTGACGAACGAGCCGTCGAGCGGCTGCGCGGCCGCGACGAAGCGGTCGTCGATGTCGGCTGTGAAGTACGAGGTGTACTCGGGCGTGACCAGGAGGCGGGCCCCCCGGGCGACCGCGTCGACGGCGGCGGCGCGGACGGTCTCGAGGTTCGCGGCTGGGTCGTCTCCGGGGGCGAACTGCGCCGCGGCGATGGTCAGTGTCGTCACGGTGCCAGGCTAACCACGCCGGGCTCCGTCAGGACCGGACGTCGAGGACGTCGAACGACCGCCGCAGGATCCCCACGACGTCGTCGCCGCCCTCCGCCCACCTCGCCACCGAGACGTCGAAGCACCCGAGCGCGGCCTGCACGACCGTCCGCGCACGCAGGTCGCCGTCCGTCCCCCCGAGCCGGTCGACCACCAACGGGAGGAGCACCTCGGCCCAGGCGTGGTGCTTCTCGGTGTTCCGCGCCCGGAGCGACGGTGTGCTCAGCATCACCCGGACGGAGCGCCGTCCGGTCTCCGGGTCGTCGTCGCTGCCGTGCTCGAGCATCGCCACGAAGGCCTCACGCAGGGCGCTCCAGACCGGTTCGTCCGCCGGACGTGCGCCGAACGCCGCGGCGAGGGCGGCACCGTGCCGGGCCGGGTCACCGATGACCGCGTCCTCCTTCGCCGGGAAGTACCGGTGGAAGCTCCGTGCCGAGATGCCCGCCTCCGCAGCCACCTGCTCGACCGTCACCCGGTCGAACCCCTCCGCGTCGAACCGGGCGATGGCGACCGCGGCGATGCGCGCTCGCACTGCGTCGCGGGCGATGTCCCGTAGTCCGGGCCGTGCCTCCGCCGTCTCGCTCATGGTCCGATCGTACCCCTGAGTCAGCGTCTGCCGTACTTGACCGACTCTGACAGTTTCGGCGTACAGTGCCACTCGAACCACGATCCGTTCCAGGAGGACGACATGCAGCAACGAACACTCGGACGACAGGGCCTGGTCGTCAGCGCGATCGGCTACGGCGCGATGGGCACGACCTTCGCGTACGGCCCCGGCGACGACACGGAATCCGTCGCCGCGATCCGGCACGCGCACGACCTCGGCGTCACCCACTTCGACACCGCGGAGCTCTACGGCTGGGGAAGCGGTGAGCGGCTCCTCGGCGCCGCACTCGCCCCAATCCGCGATCAGGTCACGATCGCGACGAAGTTCGGCTTCACGGACACGTACGCCCCGAACTCGCAGCTCGACCACATCCGCGACGTCGTCGACGCCAGTCTGCGGAACCTCGGCACCGACTCGATCGACCTGCTCTACCAGCACGCGCACGACCCGCAGGTCCCGGTCGAGGACGTCGTCGGCGTCATGCAGGAGTTCGTGCAGGCCGGTAAGGTCCGCTACCTCGGCCTGTCGAACACCGACGCCGAGAACATCCGCCGGGCGCACGCGGTCCACCCGATCTCCGTGCTGCAGACCGAGTACTCGGTCTTCGCCCGCGAGTCGGAGGACCTGTTCCCGGTCGTCGACGAGCTCGGCATCGGTCTCGTCGCCTACTCACCCCTGGCACGCGGCTTCCTCAGCGGCGCAGTGCGACCGCGGAGCGCCTACGCGGAGGACGACATCCGCCAGTGGCTGGAGTGGTGGGCCCCGGAGAACTGGGACGCGAACACCGCGGTCGTCGCAGGGCTCACCGAGCTCGCTGCGGAGAAGGACGTCTCCCTCTCGCAGCTGGCGCTCGCGTGGATCCTGGCGCAGCGCGACGACATCGTCCCGATCCCGGGATCGCGGAACCCGGGGCGCGTCGCCGAGAACGTCACGGCCGCTGACGTCACGTTCACCTCGGACGAGCTCGCGCGCATCGACGCGCTCGGTCGCGGCGTCCGTGGCGCACGCGCCACGAGCTGAGCGAGCGACCGCGTCCGCGCAGGAGCCGTGACGGCCGGGAGGCTCGGTGCCAGCCGGCGCCGAGCCTCCCGGCCGACTCGGCGCACCCCGGCGTGTCGGCCGCGACAGCGGACGCGGCGATGCGCCACGACGAGCGAGGGACATCCGGCGGTGCGGACCGTGCGAGAGTGCCGGGCCGGGCCGCGCCGGGCCGCGCCGGGCCGCGAACAAGCACCGGAACGCGAAGAAGCCCCGGTCCGTGAGGACCGGGGCTTCTCGTGTCGCGTTGGTTGCGGGGGCAGGATTTGAACCTACGACCTCTGGGTTATGAGCCCAGCGAGCTACCGAACTGCTCCACCCCGCGGCACATGGAAAACACTACACGGGATCGGGCGGGGTGCCAAATCGAGCACCCCGCCCGCCCGCATCAACCGTCGGAGCCGCTGCCACCCTGCGCTGCGATGGCGTCCTCGACGGCCTCCTGCAGTCGCTGGTCGGCCTCGGCGGCGGCGACCAGGTCGTTGTCGGCGTACGCCTGCTCACGAGCCCGGAGCGCCTCGTCCGCTTCGGACAGCGCCTGCTGCAGGTCCGGCGTCGCAGCGCCGGAGGACGACCCACCGGTCGCGCCGCCGGTCGCACCACCGGTGGCACCGCCCGTCGAGCTCCCACCCGTCGACGTGTCGGAGCCCTCGTCGTCGGAGTCCGAGTTCCCCGCAGCCGCACCGGAGTCACCCGCGGCCGCGCCCGAGTTGCCGCCGAACAGTTCGTCGAGCGCCTCGTCGAGCGTGTCCTCGAACGCGATCTTGTCCCCGAAGGCCACGAGCACCTTCTGCAGCAGCGGGTACGACCCACTCGACGTGGACTGCACGTACACCGGCTGCACGTAGAGGAACCCACCACCGACCGGCAGCGTCAGCAGGTTGCCCTGCTTGACGGTGCTGTTGCCCCGCTTGAGGATGTTGAGCTCCTGCGAGACGGCCGGGTCGGAGTTGAACAGGTTCTGCACCTGCGACGGGCCGGGGATGCTGTCGGTCTTCGGGATCGTCAGCAGCGTGAGCTTGCCGTAGCCCTCGCCCTTCTTGCCCTTGCCTGCCCCGCTGGCGTCGGATCCGACGGCCAGGTAGCCGGTCAGCACGTTCCGCGCGTTCGACGACGAGTTCTGCTTCGGGATGTAGGTGCTGTACAGCGAGTAGGCCGTGCCCGCGCCCGGCACCTTCATCGTCAGGTAGTACGGGTCCTGCTGGTCCGGGTTCGTCGCCGTGGTCTGCGTCCCGAGCGCGTTCGTGGTGTTCGCGTTCGTCCCGGTGGTGGTGCCCGCCGAGTCGGCGTCCCCGGCGCTCGTCGAGGTCGAGGTCGGGTCGACCGGCGTCGTCCACGCGTCGTCGCCCGAGTAGAACGAGTTCGCGTTGGTGACGTGGTACGTGCCGAGGATGCTCCGCTGGACCTTGAACAGGTCGGTCGGGTAGCGCACGTGGGCGAGCAGGTCGGCGCTCATCGCGGACACCGGCTGCAGCGACGTCGGGAAGACCTTCTGCCACGTCTTGAGCACCGGGTCCTTCGTGTCCCAGGCGTAGAGCGTGACCTTGCCCGTGTAGGCGTCGACCGTGGCCTTCACCGAGTTCCGGATGTAGTTCACCTGGTCGGTGCGGAAGCTGCCGGACTCGGTGCCGTTGATGCTGTCCGTCATGCTCTGGCTCTGCGAGTACGGGTACGCGTTGCTCGTCGTGTAGCCGTCGACGATCCACTTGATGCGGTTGTCGACGATCGCCGGGTACGCGTCCTGGTCCAGCTTCAGGTAGGGCGCGACGTTCTGCACGCGCTTGACCGGGTCACGGTCGTACAGGATCTGCGAGTCGGCGTTGACGGCGTTCGACAGCAGGATCTGCTCCGACTGGAACTTCGCCGCGTAGACCAGGCGGTTGAAGAAGTTGCCGATCTTCGGTCCGCCGTCCGCCGCGTAGGTCGTGGTGGCGTTGCCGTCGTCGTCGTCCGAGCCGGACGGGTAGTCGAGCTCGACGTCCTTCGTGCCCTCCGGTGCCCCGACGATCGAGTACGCCGGCGAGTTCTCGCCGAAGTAGACGCGCGGCTGGTACTTGCCGAGGGTGTCGCCGGCCGGGATGCCCGACTCGATGAACACCGGCTTGCCGTCGGATGCCCGCTGGTTGCCGTACGCCGCGACGACGCCGTAGCCGTGCGTGTAGACGAACGTCCGGTTGTACTGGGTGGCCGAGGCACCGAGGCCGTCGAGGTCGATGTCACGCACCGCGAGCACGGTGTCCTCGGTCTTGCCGTCCACCTGGTAGCGGTCGACGTCGAGCTGGTCGGGGAACTTGTAGTACTGCCGGTACTGCTGGAGCTGGCTGTACGTGTCCGAGACGATCTTGGGGTCGATGATGCGGATGTTCGCCGTCGTCTGGGCGTCCTCGGACAGGGCACCGGTCGTCGCCGTGGTGGTGGCGTCGTAGTCCTGTTCCTGGACCCCGGCGACGTTGTAGGCGTCCCGGGTGGCGTCGATGTTCCGCTGGATGAACGCGGACTCGAACGAGCGCTCGCTCGGTGCGACCTGCAGGCGCTGGACGATCCACGGGTAGATCCCGCCGATGACGATCGCGGACACCAGGAGCAGCCCGGTCCCGATGATCGACACGCGCCAGCGGCCGATGACCGCCGTCACGATGAACAGGATCGCCACGATCGCCGCGATGCCCGCCATGATCTCGCGGCCCGGGATCGTCGCGTTCACCTCGGTGTACTGCGCGCCCGTGATGAGGGAGTTGTCCTTCGTCAGCGCCGTGTACTGGTCGAGCCAGAGGCTGGCGGCCTGCAGCGCGATGTAGAGCGCGGCCGTGATCGCGAGCTGGATGCGCGCGGCCTTCGAGATGCGGACCTCTCGACCGCCGAAGCGGATCGCGCCGTACAGGTACGTCGCGGCGAGCGCGGCGAGGCCGGCGATGAGCACGACGGCGGACGAGTACGCCACGACGGCGCGCCAGAACGGCAGCTCGAAGACGTAGAACCCGACGTCGAGCCCGAACTGCGGGTCGGTCTTGCCGAACGGCGTCCGGTTGAGGTACTCGAGGACGGTGTTCCAGCGCGGTGCGGTCGCCAGACCGGCGAAGACGCCGAGCACCGCGGGGATGCCGAGCACCACGACGCGGCGCAGCGGCTCGATGACCTGCTGGTAGCGGTCGAGCTGCGCGTTGAGCTTCGCGTAGACCGGACGGAACCGGAAGGCGAGGACGATGCTCAGCCAGACCGGGATCGCCATGCCCAGGAAGCCGGCGACGAACATGGCCGTCCCGGCGAGCCACCGGGTGGTCAGGACGCGCTCGAACCCGAGCTGCGCGAACCACGCGTAGTCGGTGTACAGGCTGGCGAAGATGAAGAAGCCGATCACCAGTGCGGCCAGCACGATGATCGTGACCACGATCGGGACACGCGGCGAGCGCCGTCCCGCGGTGGACGAGGTGTTCGTCACTTGTTGTGCTCCAGACGTGTCGGACCGGCGGCGCCGGCAGGCCGAGCCGTCAGTGCTGCCGATCCTATTCGTCCCGGCCGACAGTGAACCTGTGCCGCATCTCAGGATCGCGCCCCGGGCCTCCCGGCCGAGCCGTCCGGGCCGTCCCTGCCGGTCGTCCGGGAGGCCGGCGGCCCGGAGACCGCGGCAGTGCGCCTGGCGCTCAGGAGGTGCAGCGCTCGAGCCCGGCCGTGCTCCGGCCCGCCGCGATCGTCTCGAGGTCGGTGACCGCCTGGTCGAGGGTCGAGACCGCGTACACATCGAGGCCGTCCGGGACGTGTCCGACCACCTCGTCGCAGTTCGCCTTCGGGGCGAGGAACACCGTGGCGCCCGCCGACTCGGCGCCGTGGAGCTTCTGCCGGATGCCGCCGATCGGTCCGACCGCGCCACCGGCGGTGATCGTGCCGGTCCCCGCGACGTGCTCGCCGCCGTTCAACCCGCCGGGCGTGATCTCGTCGATGATCCCGAGCGCGAACATCATGCCCGCCGAGGGCCCGCCCACGTCCTGCAGCGCGATGTCGACGTCGAAGGGGAAGTCGTAGTGCTCGACCACGCCGACGCCGAGCAGCGCGGTGCCCTGCTCGGTCCGCGGGGTGACCGAGAGCTCCCGCGTCGCCCCGTCCCGCTCGACGGTGATCGTCGCCGGTGCGCTCGTGCCGTGCTCCGCGACGAGCTGCCGGAGGGTCGACGCGTCGGAGTTCGTGGTGAGGGACGTGCCGTCGAACGCCGTGATGACGTCCCCCTCACGGACCACGCCGTCGGCCGGGGAGCCCTGCTGCACGGTGCCCACCTCGAGTTCGCTCGGGACCTCGAACCCCTCCTGCACGAGGGCCGCGGCGACGGAGGACTGCTGGGAGTTCGTCATGTCCGCGGCGTCCTGCTCGTTCACCTGCTCGGTCGTCCGTCCGGGCGGGTAGATCGCGCTGGCGGGCACCACCGCCTCGGACTCCGAGAAGAGGGCGCGGATGACGCTCGTCCACGGCGGCCGTTCGGTCGCCGTGCCCTGCACACTGACCGTGAGCATGTCGAGCGCGCCCGACGTCGGGTAGGTGCGGTGCCCGTCGATCTGGATGAGTTCGACGTCCTTCGCGTCCTTGCCGGTCCCCTGCCGCTGCGTGCCGATCGTGTTGAACACCGGGCCGGGCATCTCGATGAGGTACGGGCTCGGCAGCAGGCTCGCGACGACCGCCAGGACGAGGGCGCCGACGACGAAGGCCCAGCCGACCGTCCGTGAGCGCGAGCGACGACGGGGGGCGGGGGCGAAGAGGGTCACACGGGTCCTTCCGGAGGCTGTTCGCCCACGGCGCAGCCGGACGGGCGGTTGCCCGGGCCGGTCCCAGGCACGGCCTCACGGGCAGCGGTTAGCGTAGTCGGCATGCCTGATCAACCGCAGCCGGGGCCGGACGACGACTTCCGGGAGATGCTCCGCAAGCTCCTGTCCGGCGAGGGCCAGATCGACCCGTCGCAGCTCGCCGGAGCCGCCGGCCTGCCGAACGACCCGACCTTCGTCGCGAACCTCATGAGCCAGCTCCAGCGGGCCGCGCAGGACGGCGGCGACGGCATCGACTTCACCGTGACGGCCGAACGCGCCGCCACGATCGCCCGCGAGGGCGAGCAGCCGCTCGACCCCGCCACCGCGCAGGCAGCGGCGCAGGCCTTCCAGGTCGCGGCGCTCTGGCTCGACGAGGTGACCACCGTCGCGGAACTCACCTCGACGCCGAGCGTCTACACGCGCGAGCAGTGGGCGAAGGCGACCGCACCCGTGTGGTCGCAGATCGCCGAGCCCGTGGCGTCGAGCATCGCGACCGCCCTCACCGAGGCGATCGACCAGCGCGCGCCCGAGGAGCTCAAGCTCATGCTCGGCGACGTCTCGAAGGCCATGCGCGGGGTCGGCGGTGCGCTCTTCGCGATCCAGCTCGGCCAGGTCGTCGGGCAGCTCGCCAAGGAGGTCGTCTCCGGCGGCGACGTCGGCGTCCCGCTCCTCGACGAGCAGGTCGCCGCGCTCGTGCCGCAGAACGTCGCCGAGTTCGCCGAGGGCCTGGACGTCCCGGCCGACGAGGTGCGCATCTACCTCGCCGTCCGCGAGCTCGCCCACGCCCGACTGTTCCGCTCGGCACGCTGGCTGCGGCTGCACATCATCTCGTCGATCACGGAGTACGCCAAGGGCGTGCACATCCCGTTCGACCGGGTCGAGGAGTCCCTGTCGGGCATCGACCCGACCGACCAGGAGCAGCTGCGGGACGCGCTGGCCTCCGGGGCGCTCATCCCGCCGCGGACCCCGGAGCAGGACGCTGCCCTCGCCCGACTCGAGACGATGCTCGCGCTCGTCGAGGGATGGGTCGACACCGTCACGGCCGCCGCGACCGCCCGTCTCCCCCGCTCCGGCGCGATCGCGGAGATGGTGCGACGTCGTCGCGCCGCAGGAGGCCCGGCCGAGTCCGCCTTCGCGACGCTGGTCGGTCTCGAACTCCGCCCGCGCCGACTCCGTGAAGCGGCCGCGATGTGGCAGCGGGTCACCGACGAACTCGGTGCCGGCGAGCGCGACGCGCTCTGGGCCGCGTTCGACCTGGTGCCCGGTTCGGACGACATCGACGCGCCGGAGTCCCTGGTCGCCCGGCTCCGCGACCCGTCGCAGACGCCGGAGGACGACGCGTTCGACCGAGCGCTCGAGGACCTGCTCAACGACACCACCGCCGACCGTCCGCACGAGGACGAGGACGGCGGCATCGAGGACTCCGGCATCGAGGACTCCGGCGACGGCCCGACGGCCGGGCCCGCCGACGGCGACCCGCAGGGCGGACCGCGGCACTAGTAACCCTGTCGGGACGGGAGGCGCGACCCGCCTTGCGTCCCGACCGTCCGGCCCGCCTCGTCTTGTCCACAGATCGGCGTCCGGACTGCCCCGTCGGCGGTGCCTGCGCCAGCGTGGACGCATGGGCATCCGCATCGACCCGACGCTCGAGTTCATCTGGCGCGATCCGTGCACGGTCCAGCTCGGGGTCGACCCGCCGCGCGCGCTGGTCACCGTCCCGACGACGGCCGAGGAGCGCTTCCTCTGCGCGCTCCGGAGCGAGACCGGACGGGACGCGATGGCCGGGGTCGCCCGGAGCGTCGGGTGCCCACCCGCCGTCGCGGCCCGGTTGCTCGGGGACGCCGCTCCGGCCCTGGTCGACCTGGGCGCGGAGCCGGCTGCCCGGGTCGAGGTGTCCGGTGCCGGGCCGCTCGCGCAGGAGCTCGACCGGATGCTCACCGGTGACGGCGTGACCGTCGTGCGGACGTCGGTGCCGCGCGGTGGTCCGGTCCCCGAGCCCGACCCGCCGCCGACGCTCGCCGTCCTGGTCGCCGACCACGTGACCGACCCGACGGTCCGGGCCGCCTGGTGTCGCCGGTCGGTCCCGCACCTGCCGGTGGTGGTGGGCGACGGACGCGTCCGCGTCGGGCCGTTCCTGGTCCCGGGAGCCGGGCCGTGCCTCCAGTGCGTGGAACTCGAGCGCACCGACGCGGACCCCGCCTGGCCGGCGATCGCCGCGCAGGTCTGGGGCCGTCCCGTGGCCGCACTGTCGCCCTACCGGGCTGCGACGGTCGCCACGACGGTGACCCGGCTGGTCCTCGAGCGGCTCCCCCTGGTGACCCAGTACCCGGACGCGCAGCAGCTCCTGGTGGACCGGACGGACCTGTCGGTCACGGTGCGGCGGGTCGCTCCGCATCCGCGGTGTGCGTGCCGAGGGCTGCCAGGAACCGACTCGCCACCCGGGCCCCACCCCGTGTGGACCCCTGACCGGACCACGTCAGCGTCAGGGAACGACGAGCACGGGTGATGCCGACGTAGAAGAGCCGACGTTCCTCGTCGACGCCGTCGTCGGTCGTCGCGTACGAGATCGGCAGCAGCCCCTCGGCGACGCCCGCGAGCACGACGTGCGGCCACTCCAGGCCCTTCGACGAGTGCAGCGTCGCGAGCGTGACGGCGTCGAGTTCCGGCTCGTGGTGGGTCGCGGCACGGTCCACCAGGTCGGCCGTGAACTGCTGCATGGTCGTCCCGGCCGGCGCGGACTCGGCGAGCTGCATGATCGCCTGCAGGGCCTCCCACTGCTCACGCACGGCACCGGTGCCCTCCGGCGGGGTGCGCGTCCACCCGCTGATCTGCAGCACGAGCTCCACCCGGCGCAGCAGCTCGTCGTCGGTCTGCCGGACCGCCTCGCCGCGCATGTGGTGCACGGCGAGCTTCACCTCCGGGCGGTCGAAGAAGCGCTTCCCGCCCTGCACCCGGTACGGGATCCCGCTGCGGGCGAGCGCCGACTCGATCGCCGCGGACTGCGCGCCGACGCGGTACAGGACGGCGCACTCGCCGTACGCCGCCCCGCCGTCCACGAGCTCGGTGATGCGGCGGGCGATCGTCGCGGCCTCGTCCCCGTCGTGCGCGCAGGCGAGCACCGTCGGCTCCGGACCAGGGGCGGTCTCCTGCGCGACGAGGTCGAGCGCCCCCGGCTGCCCGCGCATGAGTGCGTTCGCCGCGTGCACGACCTCTGGGGTGGAGCGGTAGTTCCGTTCGAGCCGGAGCACGGACGCGCGCGGGAACTCCGAGCCGAACCCGAGCAGGTAGCGGCTGGACGCGCCGGTGAACGAGTAGATCGTCTGGCTGGCGTCACCGACCACGCACAGGTCGTCCCGACCGCCGAGCCACGCGCGGAGCAGGTCGTGCTGCACGGGCGAGACGTCCTGGTACTCGTCCACCACGAAGAACCGGTACTGCTGGCGCACGTAGGACGCCACCCGGGGCTCGGACTCCACCATGCCGAGGGTCGCGAGCAGCACGTCCTCGAAGTCCATCTGCCGACGGTCGTCCTTGAGCCGCTCGTACGCGCGCATGAGGTCGACCACGCGGGACGGCGAGGTGTCGCGTGGCATCGTCCGCTCGGTCGCGGCGGACTCGTACTCGTCGTACGTGAGCCGCTGCACCTTGCGCCACTCGACCTCGCCGGCCAGGTCGCGGAGCGTCGGGGTGTCGACCCGCAGGCCGATGGTGTCCGCGGCGTGCGCGATCATCCGGCCCTTGGACTCGACGAGCCCGGGGGCGTGCCCGCCGACCGTGTCCGGCCAGAAGTACCCGAGCTGGGACATCGCCGCGGCGTGGAACGTCCGGGCCTGGACGGCTCCGGCGCCGAGTGCGCGCAACCGCGAGCGCAGCTCTCCCGCCGCCCGGGTGGTGAAGGTCAGCGCGAGGACGTGGTTCGGCGAGTACGTGCCGGTCGCGACCCCGTAGGCGATGCGGTGCGTGATAGCGCGGGTCTTGCCGGTCCCCGCACCCGCCAGCACGGCCACCGGACCGAGCAGCGTCCGTGCGACCGTCCGCTGCTCGGCGTCAAGTGCGGCGAGCAGCGCGTCCGGGGTCGGGGTCGCCGGGTCGCCGGCGCCGGGTGCGACCGTCACGGCAGGTCGAGCGGCCCGCCGTACCACTCCTCGATGATCACGCGGGCGATCGAGGTCCGGCCGGGCAGCAGGATCGTGTCCCCGGCCTGTTCGCGGATCTCGTCGCGGGAGAACCAGCGGACGTCGAGGATCTCGACCCCGTCCGGCCGGGCGGCGGAGGGGTCGCCGTCGACGGCACGTGCGCGGAACCCGACCATGAGCGACGCCGGGAACGGCCACGGCTGCGAGCCGAGGTACTCCGGTTCCTCGATGGTGACGCCCGCTTCCTCGAAGACCTCACGCCGGACGGCGTCCTCGAGCGACTCCCCCGGCTCGACGAACCCGGCGAGCAGCGAGTACCGGTTCGCGTCCCATGCGGCGTTCGAGCCGAGCAGGATGCGGTCCTCGCCGTCGGTGATGCCGACGATGATCGCCGCGTCGGTCCGCGGGAAGTGCTGGTGCCCCTCGGGGTCGCGGCGGACCCACCCGCCCGAGGTCGACTCGGTCGCCGAGCCGGTCCGCGGCGAGAAGCCGTGCACCGCGTGCCAGTTCGCCATCGCGACCGCCTCGACCGCGAGGCCCTGGTCGCGGGCGGACAGCTCGGTGCCGAACATGCGCAGGTTCTCCCATGCCGCGGTGTCCGCTTCGATGGCGGCGGCAGCGTCGTCGTCGACGAGCGCCGCGACGAAGCGGGTGCCGGCCGGAGCGTCGGCGGCGTCGGCGACCGCGCGTCCGAGGTAGAGCAGCGTCGCGTCCTCGGGTACCTGTCCGGCGTCGACGAAGCGGAGCGCGCCGTCGCCGCCCCGGAGCATCGCGCCGGCGTGGACGGGCAGGAACCGCGTCGCCGGGTCGTCCCGCAGCACGCGGTCGAGGTCGGGGGTGGCGCGGTACTCGGCATCGCGGTCGAGCTCGTTGCGGGCGAGCGGCAGCCGGGCGGCGAACTCCACGGTCACGCGGATCTCCTCGTGGTCGACACGTCCCGGGTCAGCGTGGCGCGCACCGATCGGGTGTGCCGCGGACCTACCCTGATGGGCATGGCGGGATCGCAGTTCACTCTAGCCGCGTTGGCGACGACGGCCGTGCCCGGGCTCGTCCTGACCGGGACGCGCACGCTCGGCTCGGTGGCCGCCGGTGACTACGAGTCGGCGGTCGTCCGTGACGCGGAGGGCCACAGCTCGGCGATCCGCCGTCCCCGGAACCAGCGCGCCGAGGCCCGCCAGTCCGCCGACCTGGTGGCAATCCGCGCGCTCAGCGCCGGGATCCGCACGCGCCTCCCGTTCGCCGTCCCGGAGTACCGCGGACAGGCGCCGATCGGGTCGACCCGCGCCATCCTCACCACGTTCGTCGAGGGCGAGCACCCCGCGCTCCGTGACCTGACGGAACGTCCGGAGCTGGCGACCAGCGTCGGCCGCGCGGTCGCCGCGCTTCACGTCCTGCCCACGAGCTTCGTGACGGACGCCGGCCTGCCGTCCCTGACGCCCTTCGAGGTGCTCCGCTCCGCGGTCTCCGTGATGGACCGGGCCGTCGCGACGAAGCTCGTGCCGGCCGCGCTCCAGGAGCGCTGGGAGGGTGCCGCGCGCGACCAGCAGCTCTGGCAGTTCACGCCGACCGTCGTCCACGGCTCGCTCGGCGTCGACTCGCTGCTCGTGCAGGGCGACGAGGTCACGGGCGTGCTCGGCTGGGGCGAACTCCGCCTCGGCGACCCGGCGAAGGACCTGGCCTGGGTGCTCGCCGGCCGCCGCGAGGCGTTCGACACGGTCCTCAGCGCCTACACCGCCGGCGGTGGCGGTCGGGACCGGCAGCTCGGGCAACGCGCCCGCGTGCACCACGAGCTCGAGACCGCCCAGTGGCTGCTGCACGGCGTGCAGGTGAAGAGCACCGAGGTCGTCGACGACGCGGTCGCGATGATGCACCGCCTGGCCGAGGCCGTCCACGCACCGTCGGCCGCACCGCTGCAGGCGGTGTCGCCGGAGACGATGGAGATCGGCGAGGTCGAGCAGCTGCTCTCCTCCACCGAGCGCCGGCACGGCTGATCCGGCCTGGAGGCGCGGCTCGCCTCAGCCGATCGCGTCCCGCCAGGCGCGTTCCAGCCCGGCACGGTCGAGCAGCGACGTCGGTCGGACCTCGAGGTCGTCCGCCACGAAGTAGAACACCGCGTCGACGTCCTCGATCGGCCGGCCGGTGAACTCGGCGTACGCGACCCGGTACAGCGCGAGCTGCACCTGCCGGCGTTCCAGGTCCTCGGCACCGGTCGGGGCCTTGCCGGTCTTCCAGTCGACAACTTCGATCCGCCCGTCGATCTCGTAGACGGCGTCGAGCTTGCACACGACGCTGTGCCCGAGGAACGGGATGTGGATCTCGCGTTCGACCTCGAGGGGCGTCAGACCCGCCCAGCGTGACCGGGCGAAGGTCTCCTGGAAGTCGGCCAGCCGTCGGGCGTCGTCGTCCGTGACGGCGAGGTCACCGTCGGTGGCGGGAGCGGTCTCCCCGACGTCGAGGTCGAGTTCGCCGGCCCAGGCGTCGAGCCCGCCGTCCCACCCGCCGAGCGGCGCCGCGGCGCCACCGCCACGGGCACGCTGTTCGACCCACTGGTGGAACAGGGTGCCGAGGCGGGTGGCCCGGTACGGCCGCTCGGGCATCGGACGGCGCAGCCGTTCGGCGACGCGGTCCGGCTCGCCGAGGTAGTCCTTGAAACCGGACGCCGGGACGCGGTGCGGGACGACCACCGCGTGCGCGGCCGACCGGGCCGCCCGGCGTTCCGCGAGCAGCAGGTCGATGTCGGCGGCGTGGCGACCGGCGGCGCCGGGGTTCGCGTTGCGCACGCGCTCCGCGGCGGCGAGCACCCGCGGACCGCGGGAGCCGAACGGCACGTGTGGCCAGGTCTGCGTCGCTCCCTGGTCGCCGAGCGGGTTCGACTCGTGCGCGGTGCCCTCCGGGATCCGGTCGGCGGGGAGTACCCCGGCGTCGACGAGGTCGAGCAGGTACCGGCTCGGGGCCGTCGGCTTCACCCCGGTCGACCACGAGGACCCGGTGACGAGCAGCTCGTGCTTCGCGCGGGTCAGCGCCACGTAGGTCAGGCGGCGTTCCTCGTCCTCGTTCCGCGCCCGGACCTCGTCCTTGAAGGCGTCGATCGCCGTGACGACGTCCTTCTGGGTCTCCTGCCCGCGCCAGGCCAGACGGGGCAGTTCCTCGGCGTCGCCGCGGAACTCGTACGGCAACCGGCCGAACCCGAGCCACCCCGTCGACCCCTCCTGGGGCCGGGCGGGCAGGGCGCCCTCGACCATCCGCGGCACGGCGACCGCGTCCCACTCCAGGCCCTTCGAACCGTGGATCGTCAGGATCTGGACGGTCCCGCCCTCGGGTTCCTCCGACCGCGGCCCCATGTCGTCGCGGCGGGCTGCGGCGTCGATCCAGCCGAGGAAGGCGCCGAGGTCGGCACGGTCGTCGGTCTGCACGAAGCCGCTCAGTTCGTCGACGAAGGCGTCGAGGTACGCCGACCCGCCCTGCTCGTGCGCGGCGACCTCGATGTCGAGCCGCATCTCCTGCACCACGAGCGTGACGAAGTCGACCAGGTCCCCGCCGGCACGGGAGCGCAGCGTGGCGAGCTGGGCGCCGAGCGCGCGCATCCGCTCGCGGCCGGCCGGGCTGATGCCGGCGAGGGCGGAGTGGTCGTCCGGCGCGGTCGTGACGAAGTCGAGCGCGTCGACCACGGAGCCCTGCTCCCCCGCGGCGACGGACGCCCGGAAGGCCGCGGTGACGTCGTCGTCGAGGCGCTTGTGCGTGTGGTCGCGGCCGAACAACCAGCGCGCGAGACCGTGCAGCGCGACGATGTCCGCCGCGCCGACCCGCCACCGGGCACCGGCGAGCAGGCGGATGAGGTCGTTGCCCGCCGCCGGGTCGTGCAGCACGCGGAGGCAGGCCACCAGGTCGACGATCTCCGGCCGCTGCAGCAGCCCACCCGTCCCGAGCACGTGGTACGGCACCCCGCGGGCGGCCAGCGCTGCGGTGAACGCCGCCAGGTCCTTCCGGGCGCGCAGCAGGAGCGCCATCGAGCCGTCCGGGTTCCGCCCGCGGTGGTCCGCGAACCACGCGGCGACGGCGTCCGCCTCGTCGGGCAGGGTCTCCGGGAAGGCGACCGCCACCGTGCCGCGGTCCGCTCCCGGTCGCGGTGCGAGCTGCTCCACCCGGACGTCGGACGCGGCGGAGAGCGGGGAGACGACCGCGTTCGCCGCGGCGAGCACGTCGACGGGGTTCCGCCAACTCGTCGACAGGGCGTAGGTGACGACGGGGTCGGCGGCGGGCGCGCCGAAGTCCGCCGGGAACCGGGCGAGGTTCGCGGCACTCGCTCCGCGGAAGCCGTAGATGGACTGGTGCGGGTCCCCGACCGCCATCACCGGGTGGTCCCGGAACAGCCGCGCGAGGAAGCGCGTCTGCACGACCGAGGTGTCCTGGTACTCGTCGAGCAGCACCACCGCGAAGCGGGCTCGGAGGTCGGCGGCCACCCGCGGGGCGGCGTCGGCCGCGGCGAGCGCCAGGGCGATCTGGTCGGAGAACTCGACGAAGCCGCGGTCGACCTTCTGCCGACGGAACTCCTCCACCAGGTCGGCCAGGGGTTCGAGCGACCCGATCGCGGCGACGGCGTCGGTGACGGCCTTGTAGGGCGTGCCCCTGGTCGAGCCGGGCAGTTCCAGGAGCTCCCCGAAGTCGATCGCGAACCGACGGAGGTCCGCCGGGTCCACGAGGTGCTCGGACGCGGCCCCGGCGAGCGCCACCACGGCCGCGGTGACGGTGTCGACGTTGCGGTCGAGTCCGGCCAGGCGGTCGTCCCGTGCGGCGACGACGACCCGACGGGCGAGCTGCCAGGCGGACGGCTCGGTGAGCACCTGTGACTCGCCGTCCCGGCCGATGAGCAGGGCGTTCTCGCGGAAGACGGCGTTCGCGAAGGCGTTGTAGGTCGACACCGTGGGCGCGAGGAAGGCGTCGCCGGCAGCGATGAGCCCGGCGTCCTCGAGCGCGGCGATCCGGTCGTTGATGCGCACGCCGAGCTCGCCCGCGGCCTTGCGGGTGAAGGTCAGGCCGAGCACCTGGTCCGGCTGCACGAATCCGTTCGCGAGCAGCCAGACGACACGGGAGGCCATCGTCTCGGTCTTCCCGCTGCCGGCACCGGCGACGACGAGGGCCGGCGCGAGCGGTGACTCGATCACGGCCCGCTGCTGCTCGGTGGGTCGGGGCTTCCCGAGGGCGTCCGCGATCGCGTCGGCACCGACCCGCGGTGTCAGCGGGACGTCGCCGTCGGGCACGCGGTGCTCGGGTCCGGGTACAGGGACGGCGGGGTCCGACCCGGTCCGACCGGTCCCGGCGCCGTCCACCGCTGTCGGCGCCTCGTCCGCGCTCACCAGGTCACCTCGCCGACGACGTGGATCCGACACTCGGTGCCCGTGCGGGCGCGGTCACAGTGCTCGTCGACCGCCGCCAGGAACGTCCGTCCCGCCATGCCGCGCGCGACGCCGTGCAACCGCTCGCGGTACGCCTCGCGCGCTTCCGGGTCGAGCGCGCGCTGGGTCCGTTCCGAGTACGCGTGCGCGCCCTTCGGGTTCTGCACGAAGACGAGCCGTGCGTCGGTGGTCTCCGCTCCGACCGGGACGCCCTCGACCGCGCCGTCGGCGACCGCGAGCTGGTAGGCGGCGAGCTGTGGATGGGCCGGCATGTCGTTCTTCTCGCTCGGCATCGACCGTCCGGTCTTCAGGTCGACGATGCTGATCCGGCCGTCGGGGTCGACCTCGATCCGGTCGATGCTCCCCCGCACCCGGGCCGGGCCGGTCACCAGGGCGAAGGAGGACTCGGCCCCGAGCAGTCGACGCCCGGCGCTGGCGGTGGTCCGGAGGTAGTCGCTGAGCCCCTCGATCATCCGTCGGGTCCTCGCGCGCTCACGGTCCGCGATCCACGGCGACTCGAACGTCAGCTCGTCCCACCGGCCCTCGACCCGCTGCCACAGTGACTCGACGTCGATCTCGGTCGCGTGCTCCATCGCCTCGTGCACGATCGTCCCGATGCCCATCGCGGGGCTCGGGGCGCCGCCGCCGAACGTCTGCGCGAACCAGTGCACGGGGCACTCCTCGAACGTGCCGATGCGGGAGGGCGACACCGACACCGTCGGCGGGACGGGCTCGTCGCCGTCCTCGGGCACGACCGGTGTGGCGTCGAGGTCGACGAGCGGCGCGTCGGTCGTCGGCTCGGCCAGGCCGTACCAGTCGTCCGGCGACGCCCCCGGCACGTCCTCGGCGGCGAGGCGCGCGAGTGCGGACGCCGCCTCGGAGTCGCCGGTCGCGACCACGCGCCGACGCAGCGAGCCGGCGAGGCCGCGCAGGGACAGCGGGTGCGCCGACGGCTGTCGGTCCGGCGGGACCGGGACGAGCCGGACGAACGGCGACGGGGACTCGTCGTCGTTCGCGACGGTCGCGATGACGACCTGCGTCGTCGCCCGGGACACGGCCCGGGCGAACAGGCGCAGCTCGTCGCCGATCACCGCCGCCCGGTCGTCCGTCGGCGAGTGCGGGACGCCGGCGGCGGCGCGGACGAGCCCGTCCGGGTCGAGCAAGCTGCCCCGCACGCGGGTGTTCGGCCAGACGCCGTCCTGGAGGCCCGTCACCACCACGACGTCGCACTCCAGTCCGACGGTGGCCGAGGGGGTCAGCACCCGGACCCGCCCGGCGGTCCGGTCCGGTCCGATGGAGTCCTCGGGCAGGTCGGCACCGAGGAGGTCGTCGACGAAGACGCGCGCCGGGGCGTCCGGCGTCCGCTCGACGAACCGCTTGGCGGCCGTGAAGAGCCCGACCACGGCGTCGAGGTGTCGGTCGGCCTCGGCCGCTCCGACACCTCCGGCGACCGACTGGGCACGCCAGGTGCCCGCGAGACCGCTGCGCTCCCACAGCCCCCAGAGGACCTCCTCGATGCTCGCCCCGGTCTCGGCGTCGTGCCGCGCGGCCGCGAAGCTCCTCGCCAGCCGTGCGGCGCGGCGGGCGAAGGGCGCGTCGATCGTCGCGAGTCGCTCCGGGGCACCGAGTGCGTCGACCAGGAGCTCGTCGGACGTGCGGGTCCCGCCGCCCGCCAGCTCCTCGCGCCGGAGCGCCAGCCGCAACCGTCGCATCGCCAGGGTGTCGAGTCCGCCGAGCGGTCCGGTCGCGAACGCGGTCGCGAGCTGGGCGTCGAGCGGCACCACACCGAGGGCGACGGCGGCCGCGTCGACGAGCGCCCGGGACGCGGTCTCGTCCCGGGGCCGGGTGGGCGCGGCACCCGCGGTCGCCGGCACCTCGGCCACCGAGAGCGCCCGGACGAGTTCCGGGATCGCCGCCCCGCTGCGGGTGACGACGACCATCCGGTGCCACGGCACTCCGTCGAGCAGCCGGTGTTCGCGGAGGCGCCTCGCCACCGCGGCGACCATCGCGGACCGGCTCGGGGCCTCCAGGTGCAGGACGGCGTCGGAGCGGCCACGGGCCTCCCGGGCGACGGCGGAGCGCTGTCGGCCCGCGGCGGCGGTGCCGATGCGGCCGGTGACGCCGGTCACCAGCGCCCGGACCGGTCCGGCGTGCCGGTGCACCGTGCCGAGCACGATCTCCCGGACGCCGGTGACGCCGAGGCGCGGACCGAGGCGGCCGAGCACGTCCGGCTCCGCGCCGCGGAAGGCCGAGGCGGCGATGTCCGGGTCGCCGAACGCGACGACCTGCACGCCGGAACGGGCCAGGGCACCGAGCAGGGCGATCTCGCCCTCGACGAGTTCCTGCACGTCGTCGACGACGACGAGACGCAGCGCGGCCACCGCGGGCGGGAGGTCCCCCCGCAGCACGGCCGCGGTCGCGAACGCCACGAGCTCTGCCGCGTCCAGCGCGGTCGTCCGGAACGCGGTCACGGTGGCGCGGTACTCGTCGACGAGGTCCCCGACGGCACGCCACTCGGGGTGCCCGGTCTCGTCCCCGAGCTCCCGCATGTCGTCGGGTTCGATGCCGGCCGCGACCGCACGCATCATGAGGTCACGCAGCGCCGTGCGGAAGCCCGCCCGCTCGCGGACCACCGCGGTGATCGGTGCCGGCCAGTCCGGTCCGCCGCCGTCGAGCTCGTGTCCGGCGAGCAGGTCGGCGAGGATGCGGTCCTGCTCGCCGCCGGTCAGCAGGGTGGGAGCGTCCTGGCCCTGCACGGTCGCCGCGTGCGCCACGACCTGGAAGGCCAGGGAGTTGACGGTCCGGGCGAGCGCGCCCGGCGTGACCCGGTCGACCGCGGCGGCGAGCCGGTCCCGGAGCGCCGTGGCTGCCATGCGGGCCGAGGTGAGCGCGAGCACGGTGGCGTGCCCAGCGGCGTCGACGGCACCGGGTCGGGCGATCCGGTCGGCCACGAGCCGCGTCAGTGTGCTCGTCTTGCCCGTTCCCGGCGCGCCGAACACCGCGGCGTGCTCGCCGTCCGGCAGGGCCAGGACCGCCTGCTGCGCAGGGTCCTCGACGAGCGCACGCGACACCGAGCCGAGGTCCGGCGCGGGCGTCAGGGTGGTCGGTGGCACGCACGTACGGTACCCAGCGCTGCCGACATCGCGCGCCACCCGCGCCGGATGCGGGGACCGGGTGCGGGACCGGGTGCGGGACCGGGGTGTGCGCCCGCGGCGAACGCTCCGGGCAGCCCGGGGGCGCTCGACTACGCTGACCTCGTGGACATCAAGATCGGCATCATCAACAGCCCGCGTGAGATCGGTTTCGAGACGGCCCAGACCGCCGACGAGATCGAGACCGCCGTGTCCGAGGCCCTCGCGGCCAAGGCCACGCACCTGTCCCTCAAGGACGACAAGGGCCGCCGGTTCATCGTGCCGGTCGCGTCGCTCGCGTACGTCGAGGTGGGCTCCGAGGAGTCCCGCCGCATCGGCTTCGTCGCCTGACCCTCCCGGGCGTGGAGCTCCTCTTCGCCGTCCTCGGCGGGATCCTGCTCGGGGCCGTCGCCCACGTGGTCGTGCCGCTGCGCACGACCCGTGGCGTGCTGGTCGGCCCGGCTGTCGGCGGCATCGCCGCGGCGGTCCTCTGGGAGGTCCTGACCTGGGCCGGGTGGCCGTACGACGGCACCTGGATCTGGGTCGTCGCGCTGCTCGGGGCCGCCGCGGTCGCCCTCGTGGTCCAGGTGGTGCTCGGCCGCCGTCGGACCGCTGCCGACGAAGCGCACTACGAGCGTCTGGTCAAGCAGGGCGCCTGAGCCCGTCCGGCTACTCGCCGTGGCGCTGCTCACCGTGATCCGCGGACCGCTGCTCGCCGTCGTCGACACGCGCGCGGGTCCAGCCGATCAGGCCGTCAGGCCGATCAGGCCGTGAGGCCGAGCGCGTCCATCCGCCGGGTGTGCGCCGCGATCAGTTCGGTCCAGACCGGCTCGAGCCGCTCCTGGTCCTCGCGGGCGTGCGAGGCGAGTGCCGACCGCGCCACGAGGAGCGTGTCCCCGACCAGGCGCCGCCCCCACATCGCGAGACGGGACGCCACGACCGGGTCCTCGTCGATGCGTGCCGTGAGCTCCTCGACCACGGCCGGTTCCTCCCGGGCGTCGAACACGGTGCGCAGGCGCTGCCGGACGTCGATCGGGAGCGACCGGAGCAGGTTCGCGAACAGGTCGTTGAGGATGCCGGCGGTCACGTACCCGGTGAGCATCGACTCGTACCAGTCGGCACCGTTCGTCCGCTCGAGGAACCGGTCGATCGCCTCGCGGTGCGGCGCCATCAGGTCGGCCGGCTCCTGCCCGCCCCGCTCGATCTCCGCGACGATGGCACGGTGCCGCTCGAGTGCGGTGGTCGCGAGCACGCCCGTGACCAGCCGGCCGGAGAGCGTCGGGGCACCGGCTCCGGCGCGGCCCATCGTCTCGTACAGCGACAGCTGGAGGTAGGCGGCCTGGCCGAGGTACACGTCGAGCTCGGGGCTGACGTCGTCGAGCCGGAGACGCTCGACGGCACCGCCGCGCGGGTTCCGCGACGCGAGCCAGGCCGCGGCGAGCTGCGCAGCGCGCTTCCGGTTCCACCACGACACCACACGACCAGCATACGGGTCGGCTCGTCCTCGTCCGGCACGTCGGTAGACTGGCCGGGACTCCTCCCCACGAACAGGGTGAACTTCTTGACTTTCTCAGAACTCCAGATCGAGCAGGACATCGTCGATGCGCTCGCGAGCAAGGGCATCATCGAGCCCTTCCCGATCCAGCAGCAGACGATCCCGCTCGCCCTGACCGGCCAGGACATCATCGGTCAGGCCAAGACCGGCACCGGCAAGACCTTCGGGTTCGGCCTGCCACTGATCCAGCGCATCGGCGCCGACCCCGGGCCGGGGGTGAAGGCGCTCGTCGTCGTCCCCACCCGCGAACTCGCCGTGCAGGTGAGCGAGGACCTCGAGTCCGCGATGGTCAACCGCCCCACGAAGCTCGTGTCGATCTACGGCGGCAAGGCGTACGAGGGCCAGGTCGAGCAGCTCAAGGCCGGCGCCCAGATCGTCGTCGGCACGCCCGGTCGACTCATCGACCTGCACCGGCAGCGTCTCCTCGACCTGTCGCACGTGCAGGAGATCGTCCTCGACGAGGCCGACCGCATGCTCGACCTCGGCTTCCTGTCCGACATCGAGCGGATCTTCCAGGCGGTCCCGGCCGTCCGGCACACGATGCTCTTCTCGGCCACGATGCCCGCCCCGATCGTCGCCCTCGCACGCCGCTTCATGTCGCGTCCGGTGCACATCCGCGCGACGGACCCCGACGAGGGTCTGATGCAGGCGAACATCAAGCACGTCATCTACCGCGCGCACTCCCTGGACAAGGACGAGGTCATCGCCCGCATCCTCCAGGCCGAGGGCCGCGGCAAGACCGTCATCTTCACGCGGACCAAGCGCGCCGCCGCCCGCATCGTCGAGGAGCTGAAGGACCGCGGGTTCAACGCCGCCGCCGTCCACGGTGACCTCAACCAGGAGCAGCGCGAGCGCGCGATGGCCGCCTTCAAGGCCGGCAAGCGCGACGTCCTCATCGCCACCGACGTCGCCGCCCGTGGCATCGACGTCGACGACGTCACGCACGTGATCAACCACACGATCCCGGACGACCCGGACACGTACCTGCACCGCGCCGGTCGCACCGGCCGTGCCGGCAAGACGGGCATCGCGGTCACGTTCGTGGACTGGGACGACCTGCACAAGTGGACGCTCATCGACAAGGCGCTCGAGTTCGGCATCCCCGAGCCCGTCGAGACGTACTCGTCGTCGCCGCACCTCTTCACCGACCTCGACATCCCGGCCGGCACGAAGGGTCGCCTGCCCGGCACCTCGCCGCGCGCAGCGACCGCCGGAAGCGAGAAGCCGGCGTCCGGAGGTCGCTCGGGTTCCGCCTCCGGCAGCGCCGGCGGTTCGCGGTCACGCAGCCGCACCCGGTCGTCGGGCTCCGAGGAGTCCGGCTCGCGCCGCACCTCGGCAGACCGACCGGAGCGTTCCGCTCCCGTAGCGGAAGCCACTGCCCCGAGCGGTGCGTCCGCCCCCGCCTCCCCCGCGGGTGACGAGACCGCCGACGGCGCTCAGAAGCGCCGTCGCCGCCGCCGACGTCGTGGCGGCACCGGCTCGTCCGAGGCGACCGCCTCGGCACCGCAGGGTTCCTCGGACGGCGAGTAGCGCCTCCAGGCCGAAGGCCCCGTCACGAGCGTGACGGGGCCTTCGTCGTCCCCGGGTCCGGGACGCAGCCCGGCGCCGACGCCGCACCGGCCGCCCCCGCTCCACGAGGACGGGAGGCCCGAGCCTGGTCCGACGGACCGGCCGACGGTCAGGACAGGCGGGATCCGGGCCCGACGACGGGCGCACTGCCGGTCGCCTGGTCGACGATCGCGTCGAAGGAGCGTCGGGCCGTGCGGTGCTCGCCGAGGCGGTTCGGCTTGCCCTCGCCGTGGTAGTCGCTCGAACCCGTGACGAACAGGCCGTACCGACCGGTCCAGTCCAGGAGCGTCCGCTTGCCGTCCGCGCTGTTCTCGCGGTGGTCGACCTCGAGTCCGCCGAGGCCCGCGTCGACGAGCTCGCGGAGCATCGGCTCGTCGATCACGATCCCCCGCGATGACGCGGCCGGGTGCGCGATGACGGGCACACCGCCGGCGGCACGGATGAGCTCGACGCCACGGAGCGGGGTCGGGGCGTCGTGCGGCTGGTAGTAGCCGGAGGAGGGGTGCAGGATGCCGCGGAACGCTGCGCTGCGATCGGGCTCCAGGCCGAGTCGGACCAGGGCGTCGGCGATGTGCGGACGTCCGATCGTCGCCCCCTCGCTCGACTCCGCCAGGACGTCGTCCCAGGTGACCGGGTGGTCGCGGCCGATGGCGTCGACCATGCTGCGGGCACGGGTGAGGCGGCCGTCACGGATCGCGGTGGTCTCGGCCGCGAGTCCGGGATCCGCCGGGTCCACCAGGTAGCCGAGCACGTGCACGCTCCGCCATCCGATGCGCGTACTGAGCTCGAGCCCGGGCACCAGGGTCATCGGCAGCTGCCGGACCGCCTCGGCGGCCTCGTGCCACCCGGCTGTGGTGTCGTGGTCGGTCAGGGCGACACCGTCGAGTCCGCTCGCCGCCGCCGCGCGGACGAGGTCGGCCGGGCGCTCGGTGCCGTCGGAGACGCTCGAGTGAGCGTGCAGGTCGATGAACGGATCAGGCACGCGGCAATGCTACCGACACGTCGACGGCCGGTCGGACGCCGTTCAGAGCCCCTCCCCGCGCGCCGTTCCTCGTGCTGCGCTCGCGTCACCGCACGGCTGCGACCCCGTAGCGGGTCCCTGCGGTTCCGGACTGCGCTGCCGGACCCCGCTCGGTGCAGCGGTGCGATGATGGGGACATGGCCGACACCACTCCCCGCGCGACGAGCAACCGCTCCACCACCCCCGGCTCGTCCGTCTTCAAGGACCACATCGCTGCGAACTGGGCCGAGCGTGAGCGCCCGCTGCCGGCCCCGCGCGAGCAGTCCGCCTTCGCCGCCGCGCGTCGCGCCCGGCTCTCCGGACTGCACCCCGGTCGGACGATCGTGGTGCCCGCCGGCCAGGCGAAGGTCCGCTCGAACGACTGCGACTACCCGTTCCGCCCGCACTCGACGTTCGCCCACCTGACCGGCTGGGGCACCGACACCGTCGTCGGCTCCGTGCTCGTCCTGGCGCCGAACGGCGACGGCCACGACGCCACCCTGTACTTCCGCGCCACGGCCGGCCGTGACTCCGAAGAGTTCTACGCGAACCCCGAGATCGGCGAGTTCTGGGTCGGACCGCGCCCCTCCCTGGCCGAGGTCGCCGCGGACCTCGGTGTCGCCACGGCGGACCTCGGTGCGCTCGACGCCGCACTCGCCGGGCTCGACGCCTCCGCACTCGTGGTCCGCGACGCCGACCCCGGGTTCACCCGCGCACTCGACGAGCGCCTCGGCACCACGGTCGGAGGCGCGCCGGAGCAGGACGGTGCGCCCGCGACGGACGACGTCCTGTCCCGCGACCTGTCCGAACTCCGCCTCGTGAAGGACGCCTACGAGGTACACGAGCTGCGCAAGGCCGTCGACGCGACCCGCCACGGCTTCGACGACGTCATCGCGGACTTCGACGCCGTGCTCGCACACCCTCGCGGCGAGCGCATCGTCGAGGGCACGTTCAACCGTCGCGCCCGTGCCGACGGCAACACGGTCGGCTACGACACCATCGCCGCCGCGGGCCACCACGCCTGCATCCTGCACTGGACCCGGAACGACGGTGCCGTACAGCCCGGCGACCTGATCCTCATCGACGCCGGGGTCGAGGTCGACTCGTTCTACACGGCGGACATCACCCGTACCCTGCCGGTCAGCGGCACGTTCTCGCCCGTGCAGCGCATGGTGTACGAGGCCGTGCTCGAGGCCGCCGACGCCGCGTTCGCGATCGTGGAGCCGGGCATCACGTTCCGGCAGGTGCACGCGACCGCGATGGAGGTCATCGCGCGCAAGACCGCCGAGTGGGGCTTCCTGCCGGTCTCCGCCGAGGAGTCCCTGCAGCCGGACAACCAGTTCCACCGCCGCTACATGGTGCACGGCACGAGCCACCACCTCGGCCTCGACGTGCACGACTGCGCGAAGGCCCGCCGGGAGATGTACCTGGACGGCATCGTGCAGCCCGGCATGGTGTTCACGATCGAGCCCGGCCTGTACTTCCAGCAGGACGACCTGACCGTCCCGGAGGAGTTCCGTGGGATCGGTGTCCGGATCGAGGACGACATCCTGGTGACCGAGGACGGCGCCGAGAACCTGTCGGTGCACATCCCCCGGACCCCCTCGGAAGTGGAGGGGTGGATCGCGAGGTCCGCGCGCTAGCCTGGGCCTCGTGAGCGCTGAAGCCCCCTCGGGCACCTTCCTGATCGACGTCGAGCACTTCGACTCGCCCGACGCCCAGCGGCTGCGAGCGGCCCAGCGCATCGAGATCGACAGCACGTACGGGGCCGACACCGAGCCGGGTCCGAAGCCGACGGCCGACTCGATCGCGGTGTTCTTCGTGGCGCGCGACGAGGCGGGCACCCCGGTCGGGTGCGGCGGGCTGCGACTGGTCGACGACGGCATCGCGGAGGTCAAGCGCATGTACGTCCGGACCGAGTCCCGCGGCTCCGGCGTCGCCGCGTTGATCCTGCGTCGGCTGGAGGAAGCGGCGCTCGACCTCGGCTCACCGGCGCTCGTCCTCGAGACCGGTACGGAGCAGAAGGGCGCCATCCGGTTCTACGAGCGCGAGGGCTTCCGACGGATCGCGAACTTCGGGCCGTACGTCGGTGCAGCCCGGTCGGTCTGCTTCTCGAAGATCCTCTGAGCCCACACGGTCCGCCGACACGGCGAGCGAGGCCGCACCAGTCCGCCAAGCCCGACCCGCCAGCTGGGTCGGACCAGCCCGCCAGGCCACACCAGTCCGCCAGGTCGGACCAGCCCGCCGGGTCGAACCAGACCGCGGGCCGCGCCGAGCGGGCGCGATCGCCCATGCGCGACACCGGACACGACGACGGGCTCCCGGTCGGTGCAGCACCGGCCAGGAGCCCGTCGTCGTCCGCTCACTCCCGACGGTGGCACCGTCCGGAGCGGGACCGCTCACGCGCGGCTGTCGTCGTCCTCGCGCCGGTTCGTGTCGTCCGCGGCGCCGTCCGTGTCCGACGGCGCCGGGGCCTGCTCGCCGTACCGCGGGCCGTCGTTCGTGCCGTAGCTGCGGGTCGCCGCTGACGGACGCTGCGTCTGGTCAGCGGTCGCGTCGGCGTCCGGCGTGCGGGCAGCGCCCTCGTTCGTGCCGTACCGCGGTGCGGTGGAGCGCTGGCCGGCCCCGGGGGCAGGGTCACCGGTCGGCGCCGTCCGGGCACCGCCGTTGTTCGTGCCGTACCGCGGCCCGTCGTTCGTGCCGTACCGCGGCCCGGCCTGCGCCTGTCCGCGGGTGTCGTCCGGCCGCGATGACCCGTCCCCGCCCTGCTGCTGAGCCGAGTCGCCGGGCCGAGTCGGGCCGCCCGACTGCGCCGGTCCGCCGGACTGCGCCGGTCCGCCGGACTGCGCCGGGCCTGCCGGCTGGTGCGGGGTGGCGTGCCCACCGTAGGGCGAGCCCTGCGGCGCACCGCCCGGGCGCCACTGCTGCTGGCTCGGCTGCCCGTACTGGCCCGGCTGGCCGGCGCCCGGCTGACCGTACTGCGGCGGCTGGCCAGCGCCCGCGCCCCCGCCCGGCTGACCGTACGGTCCCGGCTGACCGTACTGCCCCGGCTGACCTGCGCCCGGCTGGCCCGCGCCGTACTGCCCCGGCTGACCGTACTGCCCCTGCTGGGGCGGCACCCCACCGGGCCCCGGACGCCACTGCTGCTGTCCCGGGCGCTGCCCGAGCTGGTCCTGCCCCTTCTGCCCGGGTCCCGGCTGTCCGCCGTACCCGCCGGCGTTCGGCTGGTCCCACGACGTGTGCTGGATCGCACCGCCCTGGCCGAGGATCCGCTGCGCCTGACCGGACAGCTGCGGGTCGACGACGATCTGGTAGGTGGTGGCGAGCACCTGGTGGATGCTCGTGAAGTCCCGCTGTCGCTTGGTGATCGCGAACGAGACGATGCCGTAGAGCATGCCGAACCCGGCACCGATGACGGCGGCGGGGAGGAAGAGCCCGCCGGCCTGCGGCGAGAAGAGCGTCAGCACGATGCCGAAGAAGAACCCGAGCCAGAGCCCGGACAGTGCACCCGCGAGTGCTGCTCGTCCGTAGGTCATCTTGCCGGTCACGCGCTCGACGGTCTTGAGGTCGTTGCCGACGATGGACAGCTTCGCGACCGGGAAGTCCGACTCCGCGAGCTTCGCGACCACGCGCTGTGCTTCGGGGTAGCTGTCGTAGGTGCCGAGGACGTCACCGCGCGGCAGGGTGGGGAACGCCTGTGCCGTGCGGCCGCCGAAGGGGCTCTGAGTACTCACCCAGTCATCATCCACCGGAGTCCTTGCGATCACACGAGAACCACCAGGGAAGGGGCGGCGAGCACGCCCGGACGAGCGACTACGCTGGACGGGTGAGCGCCTCGAAGGTCTTCGTCGCCCGCCTCGCCGGGTGCTCCGTCTTCGACCCCGCGGGCGACCGTGTCGGCAGGGTGCGTGACGTCCTCGTCGTGTACCGCCGCGTCGACGCCCCACAGGTCGTCGGGTTGATCGTCGAGGTCCCCGGCAAGCGCCGCATCTTCGTCAGCATCGGCCGGATCACCTCGATCGGCGCCGGGCAGGTCATCACGACCGGGCTCGTCAACATGCGCCGCTTCGAGCAGCGCGGTGGTGAGGTCCGGGTGATCGCGGAGATCCTCGGCCGCAAGGTCCTCATCAAGAAGGAGCAGATCCGGGCGACGATCGAGGACGTGGCGATCGAGGACCACGGGCAGGGCGACTGGTCGATCGCGCAGCTCTTCCTCCGCAAGCCGAAGACCACGCCGTCCCCGTTCGGCAAGGGCCCGACGACGTTCGCGACCTGGAACGAGGTCACCGAGGACGAGCTCCCCGGCGAGTCCCAGTCCGCCGAGCACGTCATCGCCGCCTACTCCGACCTGGTGCCCGCCGACCTGGCGTCGACCCTGCTCGACCTGCCGTCCGAGCGCCGTTTCGAGGTCGCCGAGGAGCTGCCGGACAACCGCCTCGCGGACGTGCTCGAGGAGATGCCGGACCAGGAGCGGATCGAGATCCTGTCCGCGCTCCGGGACGCCCGTGCCGCCGACGTCCTCGACCAGATGCAGCCGGACGACGCGGCCGACCTCCTCGCCCAGCTGCCCGACGAGCGCAGCGAAGCCCTCCTCGAGCTCATGGAGCCGGAGGAGGCGCAGGACGTCCGCATGCTGCTCGAGTACGAGCCGGACACCGCCGGTGGTCTCATGACGACCGAGCCGGTGATCCTGTCCGCGGACTCGACCGTGGCCGAGGGCCTGGCCCTGGTCCGCCGTCACGAGCTCGCCCCGGTGCTCGGCGCCGCGGTGTGCGTCACGCTCCCGCCGTACGAGCCGCCGACCGGACGGTTCCTCGGGCTCGTGCACTTCCAGCGCATGCTCCGGTACCCGCCGAACGAACGCCTCGGCACCCTCATCGACCAGCAGACCGAGCCGGTGGAGGTCGACGCGAGCGCGGCCGAGGTCACCCGGGTGATGGCGACCTACAACCTCCTGTCCGTCCCCGTGGTCGACGACGCCCACCGACTCGTCGGGGTGGTGACCATCGACGACGTCCTCGACCACGTCCTCCCGGACGACTGGCGGAGTCAGGACGCGGCCGACGCCAACCCCGGCGCCGCGTCGCGACCACGGACCCGCACCCGCCGCACGGCGATCCCCTCGGGAAGGAGGACGAATCGTGGCACGCCCAGATGAGAACCGCCGGGAGCGGCCCGAGGAACGCCTCGACTCCCCGAAGGGCATGCGCACGCGTGTGCTGCCCACCCGCCGACGCGGACGCGGCGACGCGTTCGGTCGCGCCACGGAGGGCATCGCCCGTGCGATGGGCACGCCCTGGTTCCTGATCGGGCTGACCCTGTTCTGCGTGCTCTGGATGGGGTGGAACACGTTGTCGCCGAAGTCGTGGCAGTTCGACTCGGCGGCGATCGGCTTCACCGCGCTGACCCTGGTGCTGTCGTTGCAGGCCTCGTACGCGGCGCCGCTCATCCTGCTCGCGCAGAACCGGCAGGACGACCGGGACCGCGTGCAGTTCGAGCAGGACCGGCAGCGGGCGGAGCGCAACCTCGCGGACACCGAGTACCTCGCCCGCGAGGTCGTCGCCCTCCGCCTGGCGATGCGGGACATGGCGTCGAAGGACTTCATCCGTGCCGAGCTCCGCTCCCTGCTCGAGGAACTGGACCGCCGCGACGGCGACCCCGAGGACCTCGACGACCTGGACGACCGCGGCCACGAGCGTTCGGTGACGCGTGGCTGACGGCGCCACCGCGCAGGACCAGCTCGGCGCCGCGGTCCTCGCTGCGCTCGGTCGTGTCCTCGACCCCGAGATCCGCCGGCCCGTCACCGAGCTCGACATGATCCGGGGCGTCGACGTCCAGCCGGGAGGCTCGGTGCGCGTCGACCTGCAACTCACGATCGTCGGGTGCCCGGCCGCCGACACCATCGAGCGGGACGTCCGCGCCGCCGCCGGTTCCGTGGCGGGGGTCGCGGCGGTCGACGTCGACGTGTCCGTGATGGACCCCGCCGTGCGTCGCGCCCTCACGGAGCGGCTGCGCGAGGGTCGTCCCCAGGGCGTCCAGTTCACCCCGGACTCGTTGACCCGCGTCATCGCGGTGACGAGCGGCAAGGGCGGCGTCGGCAAGTCCACCGTGACGGCGAACCTGGCGGCGGCGCTCGCGCGTCGGGGGCAGCGGGTCGGCATCGTCGACGTCGACGTGCACGGGTTCAGCATCCCGGGGCTCATGGGGCTCACTGACGAGCACGGCGTCGCCCCGCGGCCGACCCGCGTCGACAGCATGATCCTGCCGCCGGTCGCCCACGAGGTGAAGGTCGTCTCGATCGGGATGTTCGTCGACGACGTCTCCACCGCGGTCTCCTGGCGCGGCCCGATGCTGCACCGGACGGTGAACCAGTTCCTGTCCGACGTGTGGTTCGGCGACCTCGACGTGCTCCTGCTCGACATGCCGCCCGGCACCGGCGACGTGGCGATCTCCGTCGGCCAGCTGCTCCCCCACGCCGAGGTGCTCGTCGTGACCACCCCGCAGGCGGCCGCGGCGGACGTCGCCGAGCGGAGCGGGATCGTCGCGCGGCAGACCGGGCAGAAGGTCATCGGCGTCGTCGAGAACATGGCGGGGCTCGTGCAGCCCGACGGCAGCGTGCTGCACCTGTTCGGCGAGGGCGGCGGCGACGAGACCGCCCGACGACTCTCCCGCGGTCAAGACGCCCCCGTGCCGGTGCTCGGCCGGGTCCCGCTCTCGGTGCCGCTGCGCGCCGGCGGCGATGCGGGCCTCCCGGTCGTCCTCGGTGACCCGTCGGACCCCGCGGCGGTCGCGCTCGACGCGGTGGCCGACCGGCTCACCGCGATGGGTCGGGGACTCGCCGGCCGGAAGCTCGGCCTGTCGCTGTCCTGAGCGACGACGGACGAGGTCCGGGTCAGGTCGCTTCGACGTCGAACGGCGCGGGCTCGCCCGCAGCCAGTGGCACGACCGGCGCCGGTGCCCGCACCTTCGCGGCGGTGACGGTCGCCGCCGTCGCCGTCGCGGTCTCGGCCCCGGACGAGGGCGAGTCGAGCAGGGCGTCCCGGATGATCCGGCGCGGGTCGTACTGACGCGGGTCGAGCTTCTGCCAGTTCACGTCGTCGAAGTCGGGGCCCATCTCCTCGCGCATCCGCTCCTTGGCGCTGTCCGCGAACCGGCGGACGGCCTTCACGAACTCGGCGAGCTTCTGGGCGTACACGGGCAGCCGCTGCGGCCCGAGCAACAGCACGGCGATGATCCCGATGATCAGGATCTTGTCGAGCTGGATGTTCACGGGAGCGAGCCTAACGCGTGGACCCGGCGAGTCACCCGTAGAGTTGACCGACGAGGAGTGTGCGTGTCAGAGAAAGACTCGAACTGGAAGTTCGCGGAGGACATCGTCTCCGAACCCGATGGTGTCGCCCGTGCGCGTGAGCACTCCCTCGAGCTCGGGGTGGAACCGGTCTCCCCGGCGATCGGTGCGCAGATGAGCGTCATCGCCGCGGCGTCCCGGGCGACGAGCATCATCGAGATCGGGACGGGTCTCGGCGTGTCCGGGCTGTACCTGCTCGCGGGCGCGCCCGATGCCACGCTGACGACGATCGACGTCGAGATCGACCACCAGCAGTACGCCCGGGACGCGTTCATCGCCGCCGGCACCGCGCCGGGTCGGGTCCGGCTCATCCCGGGTCGTGCCGCTCAGGTGCTGCCGCGCATGAACGACGCCAGCTACGACGTCGTGCTCATCGACGCGGACCCGGAGCACGTCATCGAGTACGTCGAGCACGGCCTGCGCCTGGCGAAGACCGGCGGTACCGTGCTCGTCCCGCACGCACTGTGGCGCGGCAAGGTCGCCGACCCGGTCAAGCGCGACCGGGCGACGACGGACTTCCGCCTGCTGCTCACCGAGGTCTCCACCTCCGGCGCCGTCCGCAGCGCCCTCTCCCCCGCGGGCGACGGGCTGCTGCAGATGACGAAGCTCACGGCCTGACGCGGTCGGCATCGCTCGGTCTGATCCGGTCAGTCGGGTCGGTCCGTCGGCCGAGAGGCCGCCTCACTCCAGGTGCCGCAGGTACCGTCCCGGGTCCTGCAGGGTCGTGGTACCGCGTCTCGGGCCGGGCGCCGGGGCGTTGCCGGAGGCCCGCTCAGCGGCGGGCCCGGACGCACGGAAGGCCCGGATGCACGGAAGGCCCGGGACGTACGCGTCCCGGGCCTTCCGTGGTGGTGCGTCGACGTACTAGGCCGAGACGACCTCTGCCAGTGCGTCGTGGAGTTCCTTGGCCTCGGCGTCGTTGACCGAGACCACCAGGCGGCCTCCACCCTCGAGCGGAACCCGCACGATGATGAGTCGACCCTCCTTGACAGCCTCCATCGGCCCGTCGCCGGTCCTCGGCTTCATCGCTGCCATCAGATGTCCCCTTTCGTGCAGTACGAACAGGGGCCATTATCCCGTAGACAGGCGCGACTGCGAAACCGCCCCGGTCGGGGGTGCTCCGAGCGGTCGGGTCAGGGCGTCACGGTGGGGTCCAGTCGTACCCGTCGACCCACCAGCAGAAGTACAGCCAGGTCCACTGCAGCACGACCGCGAGGACCACGAGTGCGACCCGGTAGACCCGCGACCGTGGCAGTGCGACGACGCCGAGCAGGGGTGCGATCGGGAGCAGGATGCGCCACGTGCTCGACTGCGGGAAGAACACCGCGAGCAGGTACACGAGGTACGCGACGCCCCAGAGCCGCAGCTCGAGGCCGATGCTCCGGGCGGCGGGCTGGAAGACGACGGCGGCGAACCCCAGGAGCACCGCGACCAACAGGATCGCCCCCGCCGGCTGGTGGAACCACCACCCGAAGCCCTGCACCCACGGGGTGAACGGGACGAGCTCGCCCCAACCGATGTACGACGACCGCCAGGCGAGCTCGGTGTCGGTGTAGGCCCTCGGGACACCGGTGACCGCCCAGGCGACCGCGGGCCAGGCGAGCCCGACGAGTCCGGAGACCACCGCGACCGTGGCCGGTGCGACCGCGGTGCGGGGGGTCAGTCGCTCCGGCATCCGCAGCCACGCCGGCCGGAGGACCCCGACGAGCACGAACAGGACCATGAGGAGCGCGAAGGCGAGCCCGGTCGGCCGGGTCATCCCGAGCAGCAGGACGACGGGCAGCATCGCCCAGAACCGCCGTTGCACCAGGAGCAGCAGGGCGACGAGCAGCAGCAGGACCCCCATCGCCTCGGCGTAGGCGACCTGGAACACGACGGAGACCGGCGCGACGCAGAACAGCACGGTGGCGAAGGTCGCGCGGGTCGGGTCGAGGAACCGGCCCATCAGCCGGCGGAACACCAGCGCGGCGCCCCAGCCGGAGAGCAGGGAGACCCACACGGCGACGAACTCGAAGGACGCTCCGGTCAGGGCCATCAGCGCCCGGACCGTGAACGGGTACGCGGGCATGAACGCCCACGCGTTCTCCGTCGCGTGTCCCGCGGCGTCGACGGGCAGGGTCGACGGGTACCCGCTCGCGGCGATCACCCGGTACCAGGCGCCGTCCCAGATCGAGGCGAACGACAGGTACGTCGGGTTCTGCACGGTGAACGAGTTCGCCGCCTGGATCCGGGCGAAGCCGGACATCATCACCGTCGTCAGGACCCGCGAGAGGGTGTAGACGACCGTGATGCGCAGCCACCACGGGACGAGCCGCCACCGGACGACGACCCACGTCAGTGCCGCCCTCGACGCCCGCGGACGGGGCACGGCCGTGGAGGCGGTGGTCACGCCGTCAGCCACCGCCGCAGTCCGTCCTCGACGGCCGCGATCTGGGCGACGGGGACCTGCTCGTCGTCGTGGTGTGCGAAGACGGGCTCACCGGGGCCGTAGTTGACCGCGGGGACGCCGAGCGCGGAGAAGCGGGCGACGTCCGTCCAGCCGTACTTGGGGCGCGGGGCCGGTCCGCCGACGGCCGCGACGAACTGCTGGGCGAGCGGCGCGTCGAGACCCGGGCGGGCTCCAGCGGCGAGGTCGACGATCGTCACGTCGTACCCGTCGAAGAGCTCGCGGATGTGCGCGACGGCCTCGTCTGCGGAGCGGGACGGCGCGAAGCGGTAGTTGACGTGGACCATCGCCTCGTCCGGGATGACGTTGCCGGCGATCCCGCCCGAGATGCCCACGGCGTTGAGGCCCTCGCGGTACTCGAGCCCGTCGACCGTCACGGTCCGAGGCTCGTACGCCGCGAGGGTCGCGAGGATCGGGGCGGTCTTGTGGATGGCGTTGTCGCCGATCCAGCTCCGGGCGCTGTGTGAGCGCTTCCCGGAGGTGCGGATCTCGGCCCGGAGGTTGCCGTTGCAGCCGCCCTCGATCTGCGCTCCCGAGGGCTCGCCCAGGATCGCGAAGTCGCCGGCAAGGAGCTCGGGCCGGGTACGGGCCAGACGACCGAGGCCGTTCAGCGCGTCGCTGACCTCCTCGTGGTCGTAGAAGACCCAGGTGACGTCGACGTTCGGCGCGACGAGGTCCACCGCGAGCTTGAGCTGCACCGCGCAACCGGCCTTCATGTCGACCGTCCCGCGACCCCAGAGGATCTCGGTGCCGTCCTCGGTGGTGCGGAACTCGGTCGGCAGGTTGTCGTTGAGCGGCACGGTGTCGATGTGCCCCGCGATGACGACCCGACGTTCCCGACCGAGGTCCGTCCGCGCCACGATCGCGTCCCCGTCGCGCACCACGTCCAGGTGCGCGAGCGGGGCGAGGGCGGCCTCGATCGCGTCGGCGAGCGCACCCTCGTTCCCGGACACCGATTCGATGTCGCAGATGGCGCGGGTGATGTCGATGGACGAGGCACTGAGGTCGAGCGGCTGCGGCATGCGGTCACCTTATCCGCCGGCCCTGTCGTCCCGCTGCCGCGGTCGCAGCCCGGCCGGGAGGCCCGTCCCGACCCCGCAACGTCCGTCCGGCCGGTCCGGGAGTCGGGTCCGGCGCCTCGGTACCCTGGTGCGGTGACCGACACGACCGACACGTCCGCCGACGCCCGCCCGACCTCCGCTTGGGGCCACGGCCTCGCGACGATCGCCGCCGACGGCACCGTCCTCGACACCTGGTTCCCGGAGACGCACCTCGGTGAGCGGCCGGCCGACGCAGCGGTGCCGGCCGGTCTGCAGGCCGCCGCGGGCGATGACCCGCGCCGCGAGGTCCGGCTCGAGGTCGTCACCGTCGACATCGTGATCGACGAGGCCCCGACGAGCACGCCCGACGCCTACCTCCGCCTCCACCTGCTCAGCCACCTGCACGTCCGGCCGAACGAGGTCTCCCTCGACGGCGTGTTCGGGCACCTGCCGATCGTCGCCTGGACGAACGCCGGCCCGGTGCACCCCGACACGCTCACCCGCCTCCGGCCGACCCTGCAGCGCGCCGGCGTCGCCGTGCACGCGATCGACAAGTTCCCCCGGCTGGTGGACTACGTCGTCCCCGACCGGGTCCGCATCGGCGACGCCAACCGGGTGCGGCTCGGCGCGCACCTCGCGCCGGGCACGACCGTCATGCACGAGGGCTTCGTGAACTTCAACGCCGGGACCCTCGGCGAGGCGATGATCGAGGGGCGCGTCTCCCAGGGTGTCGTCGTCGGGGAGGGCACCGACATCGGTGGTGGCGCCTCGATCATGGGCACGCTCTCCGGCGGCGGGACGCACCGTGTCCGCCTCGGTGCCCGTGCCCTGCTCGGTGCGAACGCCGGCCTCGGCATCTCGCTCGGCGACGACTCCGTCGTCGAGGCGGGGCTGTACGTCACGGCGGGCACGAAGGTCGTCCTGGTCGGGGCGGCTCCGGGCCCGGACGGCACGCCCCGGACCGTGAAGGCCGCCGAGCTGTCGGACGCGCCGAACGTCCTGTTCCGGCGCAACTCCGTCACGGGTGCGGTCGAGGCGCTGCAGCGGAAGGGCGAGGGGATCCAGCTCAACACGGCGCTGCACGCCTGACACCGGGGAGACCGCGCCAGAGGCGGGGTCCTCCGACGCGCCCTGAGCGTCCCGACCCGGCGCCGGTCGACGAGACCGGCTCCGGGCCTCCAGGCCGTGCGTCAGCGCGTCAGCGCTGCGGCAGGTCGCGCTCCGGGTACCCCACGTACAGCTGCTGCGGGCGGCCGATCTTGTTGAGCGGGTCGTTGTTCAGCTCGCGCCACTGGGCGATCCACCCGGGCAGCCGACCGATGGCGAACAGGACGGTGAACATCCGCGGCGGGAACCCCATCGCCTTGTAGATGATGCCGGTGTAGAAGTCGACGTTCGGGTAGAGCTTGCGGCTGACGAAGTACTCGTCCTCGAGCGCGATCTGCTCGAGTTCCTTCGCGATGTCGAGCAGGTCGTCCTGCACGCCGAGCGCCTCGAGGACCTCGTCGGCAGACTCCTTCACGAGCTTCGCGCGGGGGTCGTAGTTCTTGTACACGCGGTGTCCAAAGCCCATGAGCTTCACCCCGCGTTCCTTGTTCTTCACGCGCTCGACGAAACGGGTGACGGGCTCCCCCGAGTCCTTGATCTGCTGGAGCATCTCGAGCACGGCCTCGTTCGCGCCGCCGTGCAGCGGGCCGTAGAGCGCGTTGATGCCGGCGGAGATCGACGCGAACATGTTCGCCTTCGTCGAGCCGACCAGCCGTACCGTCGCCGTCGAGGCGTTCTGCTCGTGGTCCTCGTGCAGGATGAGCAGCCGGTCGAGCGCCTTCGAGAGCACCGGGTCCGGCTGGTACGGCTCGGCCATGGTGCCGAAGTTGAGCCGGAGGAAGTTGTCGACGAACGACAGCGAGTTGTCCGGGTACAGGAAGGCCTGTCCGATCGCCTTCTTGTGCGCGTACGCGGCGATGACCGGCAGCTTCGCGAGGAGCCGGACGGTCTGCAGCTCGACCTTCTCGGGGTCGTCGACGTCCATGTCGTCCTCGTAGTACGTCGAGAGGGCGCTGACGGCGCTCGAGAGCACGGACATCGGGTGGGCCGAGTGCGGCAACGCGTCGAAGAGGCGGCGCAGGTCCTCGTGCAGCAGGGTGTGCCGGCGGATCCGGCTGTCGAACGCCTCGAGCTCGGTCGGCGACGGGAGCTCGCCGTAGATGAGGAGCCAGGCGACCTCGAGGAACGTGCAGTTCGACGCGACCTGGTCGATGGGGTACCCGCGGTAGCGGAGGATCCCCTGGTCGCCGTCGATGTACGTGATCGCGCTCTTCGTCGAGCCGGTGTTGACGAAGCCGTAGTCGAGCGTGTTCAGCCCGGTCTGCTTCTTCAGCGAGGAGATGTCGATCGTGGACGCGCCGTCGACGCTCTGCAGGATCGGGAACTCCGCCTGACCCCCCGGGTACGACAGCGTGGCCGTCTCGGTCGCCTGCTCGGCACCGGGGCTCACCGGGATGGGCGTCGTGGGCGGTGTGGCCGTCTTCTGAGCGTCGTTGGCAGTGTCAGTCACGCTGGACAGCCTAACGGCGGCGACTGTCGATCGGGTACAGCCCGGGGACGGTCGGTTGGTGTGCAACCACGGTTGCGCGGACGCGACGCCCGTGCGTCGATCCCGGCCGGGAGGCCCGTCAGCCGCCCGCCATGCGACCCGCGCTGGCGAGGCGCTGGGCAGCGGCGGCGATGCGGTCGTCCGTCGCCGTCAGGGCGACGCGGACGTGACGGGCACCGGCAGCGCCGTAGAACGTGCCGGGCGCGACGAGGATGCCGCGGTCGGCCAGCCACGCGACGGTGTCCAGGGCGGGCTCGTCCCGCGTGGCCCAGAGGTAGAGTCCGGCACCGCTGGCGTCGATGCGGAACCCCGCCCGCTCGAATGCCGTCCGGAGCACGTTCCGCCGGGTGCGGTAGCGGGCCTTCTGTTGCTGCACGTGCGTCTCGTCCTCGAGTGCGACGACCATCGCCTGCTGCACGGGCAGCGGCGGCATCATGCCGGTGTGCTTGCGGATCGCGAGGACGTCGGCGAGCAGTGCGGCATCCCCGGCGACGAAGGCTGCGCGGTACCCGGCGAGGTTCGACTGCTTGGAGAGGGAGTACACGCTGAGGACGCCGTCGAACGAGTCACCGACCACGCGCGGGTCGAGGATCGTCGGGGTGGGTCCGGTGTCGTACGGGGCGTCCCAGCCGAGTTCGGCGTAGCACTCGTCGCCGACGATGACGGCGCCGAGCTCCCGCGCGCGGGCGACGGCGGCGCGGAGCTGCTCGATCGAGAGCACCCGCCCGTCCGGGTTGCCCGGGGAGTTCAGCCAGACGAGCTTCGTGCTGGTCGGCCACGATGCCGGGTCGTCGGCGGCCATGGCGTCGGCGCGGACGAGTGCGGCGCCGAGCTCGTAGGTCGGATAGGCGGCCTCGGGGAAGACGACCGTGTCACCCGGTCCGAGTCCCATCCAGAGCGCGAGCCCGGCGATGAACTCCTTCGACCCGATGGTCGGCAGGACGTGGTCGGCGGTGAGCCGGACGCCCTGGCGACGGCCGTACCAGGCCGCGATCGCCTCGCGGAGCGCGGGCGTGCCGGCGACCTGCGGGTAGGCGTGGGCGTCGGTCGCGTCGGCCAGTGCGCGACGGACGACCTCGGGCGTGGGGTCGACCGGCGACCCGACGCTGAGGTCGACGATGCCGCCCTCGTACGCCGTCGCCCGCTGCTTGTACGGGGCGAGCTGGTCCCAGGGGAAGTCGGGGAGGTCGAGCGCCACGGGTGTCAGGCCCGGGGCTGTGCCATGACGACCGGGTGGTCCTTGTGGATCACGCCGACCTTCGCCGCTCCGCCGGGCGAGCCGATCTCGGAGAAGAACTCGACGTTGGCCTTGTAGTAGTCAGCCCACTCCTCGGGGAGGTCGTCCTCGTAGTAGATGGCCTCGACCGGGCAGACCGGCTCACACGCACCGCAGTCGACGCATTCGTCCGGGTGGATGTAGAGCGACCGGTCACCCTCGTAGATGCAGTCCACGGGGCATTCGTCGATGCACGCGCGGTCCTTCACGTCGACACAGGGCTGAGCGATCACGTAGGTCACGAGCGGGTGCTCCCTTCCGGGGTTGAGCGACTGCGAGTCTACCCGTGCGGTGCTGCGACCTCGGACCGGTCGGCCTGCCGTGCCGGGTCTGCGCGCAGTCCGGAGAGGTCGGGCCAGGCGAGCACGAGCATCGCGACGACGGCGGGGCCGAAGGTCCAGACGTACCCGGCGGCGTTCGCGAGGACGAGGGGCGAACTCGTCCCGGCGACGGCGACGAGCACCTGGGTCGCGAGGATGACGCCGACCCCGACGGCCGCGACGAGCAGGCGCGACCGGTACAGCAGGCGGACGCCGACGACCACGCCGATGACGATCAGCATCGTGAGGACCATGCCGATCGGTGCTGCGCTCCACGACCCGATGGGAACGGTCTGCTGGTGGGTGACGGTGCCGAGGCCGCCGACGATCAGGCCGACGGCCGCGGCGACCACGAGTGCGGCGGCGCGGCCCGGGCCCGACATCTCGGCGAACGACTGCGGCGCGGTCGGGACCGGGGGCACGTCGTGCCGGAAGCCCTCCAGCGCGGGCACGGCCTGCCGGGCGCCGTGCGGCAGGACGTACGACAGCGCACCGGGCTCGCGCGGATCGGCGGCGTCCACGGTGAGCTGGCTGCGGTACTGCTCGAGCGCTGCCCGGACCTTGCCGCGGACCGGGAGGACGTCGACCGTGACGTCGGCGCGGCCGGAGTCCGCGTCGACGATCATCGAGAACGCGACCTCCTCGGCGCGCGCGGCGTACCGCGCGGCGGCGTGGACGCGGACGTGGTCGGGGTGTCCGTACCCACCGTCGTCGTCGTAGGTGACCACGGCGTCGGCACCGGTCGACCGGATCGCCGCACGGACGTCGTCGACCACCTCGCCCAGGTCGGCCCGCGTCAGGGAGTCCTCCGGTGCGTCGCCGGCCGCGGTCGCGCGGCCGTCCGGCCCCCACTGCATGCCCGAGTCGGTGTAGCGGCGCGTCGGGAGATCGGTCGGCCGGGCACCGGGGCCGCCGAGCCACAGGTGGGCCGGGCCGCCGAGGGCTGCGAGGGCCGCCGCGATCTCGGTCTCGCGGTGCGCGGCGACGCGTGGGCCGTCGCCGGCGAGCGGTGCGAGCTCCGCCGTGAGCATCTCGCCGCGCTCCCCCCGGGTGGCGGTCAGCACGGTCACGTGTGCGCCGAGCTCGAGCAGGGTCGCGATGGTCCCGCCGGACGACAGGGTCTCGTCGTCGGGGTGCGCGTGGACGAAGAGGACGCGTTCGGGGCGCGTGGCCGGTGCCGTGGACATCGCCTGCAAGCGTACGGGAAGGGCTCCGGGCGCCGCGCGCCGGCGGATCGCCCCCGGGCGTCAGCGCGAGGTGACGATGTAGGTGGCGGTGGCGCCGCCGTCGGCCGCGGAGAACGTCAGGACGACGCGGTGGTCGTCGCTCCGGAACAACCCGAACGCGCTCGAGCTGTCGGCCCGCTCAGCCGACTCGGCGAAGCCGGCGTCGGCGAGCTGCTGCGCCGCCGTGCTGAAGTCCCCCACCGACGCGGTGCGGACCTGCACGACCCAGCCCGAGCCTCCCGGGCCGGCCCCACCGCCGAGCACGGTGCCGTCGACGAGCGGGACGGACGAGGACGGGAACCCGTCGGGGACCTGGCCGTCGCTCGTCACGTGCGTCCCGCGCAGGGCCGTGTCGAGCGCTCCGTCGATCCCGCCCGCCACGTCGGCCATGCCGCGCTCGATCGCGGCTCCGTCGATGCCCTGGACCCCTTCCGAGACGGTCGACGCGACCGAGGAACCGAGGTCGGTCGCCTGGCGGACGGCGTCGGACGAACAGCCGCTCAGACCGGCGAGGGCGACGCCGGCGGCGACGGCAGCGGTGAGCGAGGTGCGGATCGGGCGGCGCATGCCGGTACCGTAACCGGCCGGACGGCGGAGTCGTGGTGCGTTCGCTGGGAAGTCGCCCCGGACCGGAGTCAGGAGAGGTACGCCCGCGCGGCCGCGACGAGCGCGTCGACCCCGACCGGGATCGCCGTCTCGGCCTGCGGTGCGTAGAACGGCGAGTGGTTGCTGGGGATCTCCGCGCCGCTGCGGAACAGCTCCGGGTCGGTGATGCCGGTGAACCAGTAGACGATCGGGGCACCCGCGGCGGTGGCGAGCTGCCCGACGTCCTCGGACGCCATCGCCAGTCCGGACTCCATGTCGACGGCGTGCGGCACGACGGCACGGACGGCGTCGAGGACGACCGCTGCCTGCTCGGGGTCGTTGACGAGCACGTCCGCCCCCGGCGCACGCGCGATCGTCGGAGCGGCCAGTCCCCCGGCCTCGCTCTCGGCACGGACGATCCGCTCGATCGAGGCCACGATCCGCGCTCGCGTCTCCTCGTTGCGGGCGCGCGTCGAGATCTCGATGACGGCCGTGTCGGGGATGATGTTCGGCCGCGTGCCGGCGTGGAACGACCCGACGGTGACGACCCCGGCGTCGCTCGGGGCGACCTCCCGCGACACGATCGTCTGCAGGCGCACGACGGCGGACGCGGCGGTGACGATCGGGTCCAGGGACGCCTGCGGTGCCGAGCCGTGCGCGCCACGGCCCGTGAAGGTCACGGTGAACCGGTCGCTCGACGCCATGACCGCTCCGGACCCGACCGCGACGACACCGACCGGCGCCGGGGCGGAGTGCTGCCCGAGCACCACGGTCGGCTTGGGGAAGCGGTCGACGAGACCGTCCTCGATCATGGCCCGCGCGCCGGAGATGACCTCCTCTGCAGGCTGGAACACGGCGACGACCGTGCCGTGCCAGTCCGCGGTCGTGGCGACGAGCCGTTCGAGGGCGCCGAGCAGCCACGTCACGTGGATGTCGTGGCCGCAGGCGTGCATGGTGGGCCCCTCGTTGCCGTCCTCGTCCACCCCGCGGTGGGTACTGGCGTACGGCAGGCCGGTGCGCTCCTGCACGGGCAGCCCGTCGATGTCGGCGCGCAGCCAGAGCACCGGGCCGTCCCCGTTCCCGAGCACCCCGACGACCCCGGTGCCGCCGACCCCGGTGGTGACCGTGATGCCGCCGATCTCCGCCAGCCGGTCGGCGATGACGCCGGCGGTGCGGTGCTCCTGGAACCCGAGCTCCGGGTGGGCGTGCAGGTCCTGGTAGATCGAGAGCAGGTCGAGAGTCACCGGACCACCGTATCCCCCGGTCCCGGTCCCGACGGCACGGGCGCCGACGGTACGGACGCCGACGGCCCGGCCACCTGGAGCGGTGACCGGGCCGTCGGACGGAGGACGGGCCTCCTGGATGGTGCTCGGCTGCTTACGCGTCCTGGCGCTTCAGGCGGGCGTAGCTGCGCTGGCGGGCCTGCGCGTCGAGCTCGACCTTGCGGATGCGGACCGCGTCCGGGGTGACCTCGACGCACTCGTCCTCGCGGGCGAACTCCAGGCACTCCTCGAGCGACAGCTGCCGGGACGGCGTCATCGACTCGAACGTGTCGGCGTTGGCCGACCGCATGTTGGTGAGCTTCTTCTCCTTGGTGATGTTCACGTCCATGTCGTCGGCGCGCGAGTTCTCGCCGATGACCATGCCCTCGTACACCTCCTCCGTCGGGTTGACGAAGAACGTCATCCGCTCCTGGAGGTTCGTGATGGCGAACGGGGTGACCACACCGGAGCGGTCGGAGACGATCGAGCCGTTGATGCGGGTCTGGATCGAGCCGGCCCAGTCGTCGTAGCCGTGGAAGATCGCGTTGGCGATGCCGGTGCCGCGGGTCTCCGTGAGGAACGACGTGCGGAAGCCGATGAGGCCGCGCGACGGCACGATGAACTCCATGCGGATCCAGCCGGTGCCGTGGTTCACCATGTTCTCCATGCGGCCCTTGCGGGCGGCCATGAGCTGGGTGATGGCGCCGAGGTGCTCCTCCGGCGTGTCGATCGTCATGTGCTCGAACGGCTCCTGCAGCTTGCCGTTCTCGTCACGCTTGGTGACGACCTGCGGCTTGCCGACGGTGAGCTCGAAACCCTCACGACGCATCTGCTCGACCAGGATGGCGAGTGCGAGCTCGCCACGGCCCTGGACCTCCCACGCGTCCGGGCGTCCGATGTCGACGACCTTGAGCGAGACGTTGCCGACCAGCTCACGGTCGAGACGGTCCTTCACGAGACGCGCGGTGAGCTTGTGGCCCTTCACCTTGCCGACGAGCGGCGACGTGTTCGTGCCGATCGTCATCGAGATGGCCGGGTCGTCGACCGTGATGGTCGGCAGCGGGCGGACGTCCTCGGGGTCGCTCAGCGTCTCACCGATGGTGATCGTGTCGAAGCCGGCGACGGCGACGATGTCACCGGGGCCGGCGGACTCGGCCGGGAAGCGGTTCAGCGCCTTGGTGATGAGGAGCTCGGTGATGCGTGCGTTGACGACGGAGCCGTCGTGCTTGACCCACGCGACCGTCTGGCCCTTCTTCATCGTGCCGTGGAAGATGCGCAGGAGCGCGAGGCGGCCGAGGAACGGCGACGCGTCGAGGTTCGTGACGTGCGCCTGCAGGGGGTGCTCGTCGTCGTACGTCGGGGCCGGGACGTGCTGGAGGATCGCCTCGAAGAGCGGCTCGAGGTCGTCGTTGTCCGGCAGCGTGCCGTCCTCGGGCTTGTTGCGGCTCGCGGCACCGGCGCGACCGGAGGCGTACACGACCGGGACGTCGAGGATCGCGTCGAGGTCCAGGTCGTCGACCTCGTCCGCCAGGTCGGAGGCGAGCCCGAGGAGCAGGTCCTGGCTCTCCGAGACGACCTCGTCGATCCGGGAGTCCGGGCGGTCCGTCTTGTTGACGAGCAGGATCACCGGCAGCTTGGCGGCGAGCGCCTTGCGGAGCACGAAGCGGGTCTGGGGCAGCGGGCCCTCGGACGCGTCGACCAGCAGCACGACACCGTCGACCATGGAGAGGCCGCGCTCGACCTCACCACCGAAGTCGGCGTGGCCGGGGGTGTCGATCACGTTGATCGTGATGCGGCCGCCCGGGTTGAACTCCTCGGCGTGCTTCCCGTTGTAGAGCACCGAGGTGTTCTTCGCGAGGATGGTGATGCCCTTCTCGCGCTCGAGGTCGTTCGAGTCCATCATGCGGTCTTCGCCCTCGAAGTGGGCGTCGAACGAGTTGGTCTGCGTGAGCATCGCGTCGACGAGGGTGGTCTTGCCGTGGTCGACGTGTGCCACGATGGCGACGTTGCGCAGGTCGGACCGAGTGGCGAGCGCCATACAGGACATCCTTTTGTGTTCGGAAGAAGATCGGGCGAGCGCCCGGTTTCGGGACCGGCCCGAAGGGGTTCGGGACCAGCCCGAGGAGTGCGGGACGGTGCCCGACGGGGTTCGGGACCATGCCCGACTCGCCAGTCTACCGGTAGTTCTGCAACCAGGAGGAGTACAGCCGATGAGCCGACGGCGAACGTGGACCGAGATCGCCGTCGTGCTGATGCTCTCGCTCGGCGCGAGCGCGCTGTACTCGGTCCTGCAGATCATCGACGACCTGTCGCAGACGACACCGCTCGGCGAGCAGTCCACCGCGCTGAACAGTTCCACGACGACGGTCCAGTACGTCGACCTGGCGCGGCAACTGCTGGGCATCGCCGTCGACCTCGCACCCGTCGCGCTGGTGTGCATGCTGCTCTGGGAGTCGTCCCGCCCCCACCTGGGCCGGCTCGGCATCGACCGCTTCCGCGTCCGGCCCGACCTCGGCGGCGCGGCGCTCATCGCCCTGGGCATCGGCATCCCCGGGCTGGCGCTCTACTTCACCGGACGGGCGCTCGGCATCACCGTCGCCGTGGACCCGGCGGCGCTCGACTCGTACTGGTGGACGATCCCGGTGCTGCTGCTCTCCGCCGTCCGGTCCGGGCTGCAGGAGGAGGTCATCGTCGTCGGTTACCTGTACGCCCGACTCCGAGACGACCTCGGATGGGGACGCTGGCAGGTCATCCTGTCCACGGCCGTCCTGCGCGGCAGCTACCACCTGTACCAGGGCTTCGGTGCGTTCATCGGCAACGCGGTGATGGGCGTCGTCTTCGGGTGGATCTACACGAAGTGGGGGCGGCTGCTCCCCCTCGTCATCACGCACGTGCTCCTCGACGCGACGGTCTTCGTCGGCTACCCGTTCGTCGCGCGGGCGTTCCCCGGACTGTTCTCCTAGCGGCAGATGTCCTGCGGCACCCCGCCCACCCGACGGGAGGCGCGGGGCCAGCTCGGCGACGCGCCTCCCGTCCGCCGGTCTCCCGTTCTCCACAGCTCCCCCGACCGCTCGTCCACCCTGCGTCTGAAATGCTACGTTCTACACATCAGCACGAGCGATGGGGGACGATGGGGATCGAGTTCGAAGACGCCGCGGCCGTGCGGCTGCTCGCGTGCGCGTCGGAGGTCGCGCTGTCACTCCGGGCGGGTTCCGCCGGACGACGCGCCAGCGCCGAAGACGCGCTGCGCGACTTCCACGGCGCCTACGCACGGCTCTACGAGCAGGCGCACACGGTCGAGTCGGAGGACCGGGTCCGCCTGGTCCGGGCGCTCGACGACCTCGCCGGGCAGCTCCACGTCGTCCGGCGCCAGGCACACGACGAACAGCGTCGACAGCACGACCTGGCAGCGTGGCACGAGCGTGAACGGCAGCGTGACCAGGTGCTCGTCGGCGTCGGGGCCCCGTTGCGACCCGCGCTGGACTGGAGCGACGCGGTGGTCGACCCGAAGCCGTCGGAGACGCCGGTCCGCCCGACGCCACTCACGGCACGGTTCCGCGCGCGCACTCGTGTCCGGACGAGCAGCGGTGGCTCCGGCGGACGCAGCGGCGCGGATCCGGACCGCCTACGCCGGGTCGCTGCGCGCGCCCGCGCGCAGGACGCGGCCACCGCCCAGGAACTCACCCGTGTGCGGAACGCCTGGGTGACCTTCACCCGGACGTGCGCCTGGGTGCCCGTGGACGACGCGTCCCTCGTGCCGGGGTTCGAGGACCACCTCGCCGAGAACGCCGCGGACGCTGCCTGGCTGGACCGGATCGCGGACGCCTTCGCCGCGGCGGGAGGAGGGTCGCTGTCCGACGGCGTGCTCGACGCGGCCGGGGCGTCTCGACTGCCCCGGGAGCTCCAGCGTGTCCTCGACCCGTCGTCGACCACCGTCGAGGTCGCGGCGGCCTGGCATGCGCTCGGCTTGTCCGACCAGGACGTCGAGGCGCTGCCGCTGAGGACGAAGCTGCAGCTCGCCGGGATCGACGGGCTCCCGGCCGTGGCGCGGGACATCGCCTCGCGCGCGGTGCTCCGTGCAGCGGTCGCGAACCCGGGGCGGGTGTACCGGATGCTCGGGCTGCCGTACACGTACGGCGCGGTCGGCCTCGAGGAGTTCACGCGGCAGGTCCTGGCGCTGCGGGACGGGCTCGAGCGCGCTGACCAGTCTGCGGCCAGGCTCGCCCCGCCATCGGCGCAGGTCGGTCAGCTGGTCGGGTTCGGGACTTCGAACGGCGCGCTCGTCGCGGCGATCTCGCTCGGGGACCTCGACACGGCGTCGAACGTGACGGTGAACGTACCGGGCGCGACGACGACGGTCGGGAGTGCTCCGGAGAAGGTACGTGCTGCACACGGGCTCCTCTCGACGGCAGCACGTCAGGACCAGAGATCGTCGTTCGCTGTCGTCTCCTGGTTCGGCTACCGCGCGCCGTCCTTCCCCGAGGTACCCGGCCAAGGGCGAGCAACCACCGGTGGGGCGAACCTGGCTTCGTTCCTCGACGGCGCCGTCGACAGTCGCGCGGGAAGCCCACCGCGCTCCATCGCCGTCCTCGGGCATTCCTACGGATCGACGACAGCTGCGGAAGCACTAGCCCAGACACGTCACCGGATCGACTCATTCGTCACGTACGGCTCGGTCGGGTTCACCGACGCGACGAAGCCGGACCAGCTCAACGTCGACCGTGTGTTCGCTACCGAGGGTGAGAACGACCACGTTGCGGCCCTCGGTCGGTCGACGCGAACGGATCCTCGGGATCTCCCCGAGGTCGAGGTCTTCTCATCCGAAGCCGCCCCCGGTACGAAGGCAGTCACGGGCCACGACATGTACCCAGAGCACGGAGTCGGGTACCTCTCGTCCGGGTCAACGGCTGCACGGCACATCGCCGAGATCATCGCGAACGGGAAGCCAGGATGAAGATCATGACCACGAAACTGCTCGCGATCGTCGTCGCTGCCCTGATCCTCGGGGGGACGGTCAGCTGCACAGCAGGAGGGAAATCCATGCCGGAGGACGCAGCCGGTCTGACACGTGCCGATGTCTCGGAACTCAGTTTGCGCCAGGAATTCAACCGGTACCGGGAGCACTACGAGGAGATGCAACGAGTACTGGCTGCGGCACAGCGCGCGGTCCACGAGGGAGAGTGGGACTGGAACGGTGGCGACGACAACCCGCAGATCGGTGGCGACGGCCGCACTCCCCTTCCCGGCGCGGACGTCGACAACAGCTACTTCCTTGAGTCGAGCAGAGCCTGGACCCCGGAGGGAGCCACGGGTTCCAGAGGAGACCTCGATCCGATGATCGACTACTTCGAGCACCGCGGCGCGAACATGCACATCGAGCGGGTCGCCGACACCTACTACCTCGACGGCAGCGTCCGTGACGGCTGGCACGTCGAGTACTTCATCCAACCGAGCGGCCGCTACTCCCTCACCGTGTCGAGTGACCTCTTCTGGACCAACAACGCCGACGCACTCGCCAGGGCAGTGTTCGGCCGAGCATCACTGCGATGGCCGGATCGCTCTTCTCCCGGTGAGTACCCGGAGCCGCCCGAGTGGGATGCGCCGATCATCAACCGCCCCCGAATCTGATGCAGCCACGACGACGGCCACTCACGCTCGTCGCCCTCGTCATGACCGTGCTCCTAGCCGGTTGCGCGGCGGGAGCAGCGCAGCAGACGAAGGACGCAGCCGGACTGACGCAGGACGACGTCGCGGAACTCACGCTGCACGAGGAGTTCGATCGGTACCGGGACCGCTACCGACACATGCAACAGCTCCTCGAAGAAGCGCAGAACCAGGTGCACCGCGGGGAATGGGAGTGGGACAGGGGCGACGACCTCCCACTGGACGGCTCCAACGGTGTCGCGCCACTTCCCGGCTCGACGGCCGTCAACAGCTACTACCTCCGCGCGCCACGTTCGTGGGCACCGCCCGGCGCATCGGGGGCGAAGCGTGACCTCGATCCGATGCTCGAGCACTTCAGGGCGAAGGGATGGACCTTCGAGGTGCGAGCGCTCTCGGGCAGTCACGGGGTCCGGGCGTGGACCGGGGACGGGTGGCAGATCCAGTACTCCCTCGACGTCGACGGCCGGTACTCCCTCGACGTCTACAGCGAACCGTTCTGGACCAACGACTCCGACGCGCTGTCCGCAGCCGTCTACGGCCGAGCGACGCTGGACTGGCCGACCGAGTCCCGACCGGGTGAGTACCCGACGCCGCCGACGTGGGACGACCCGGTCGTCAACCACCCGAAGACCTGAGCAGGCGGGCGCGCCCGGCTGACGAACGGGAGGCGGCGCGCGGTCGGTGCGCACCGCCTCCCGCCCGGCAGCCGACTACGCCGCGATCGAGGGCACCTTCTCCGGGTAGTGGCACGCAGCCCGGTGGTCGACGTCCTCGCCGCGACGCGGCGCCTTCTCCGGCTCCTCCTGCTCGCACCGGCGCCGCTCGTCCTCGGGGAGGAGCGCGTAGAGCGGGCAGCGGGACCGGAACCGGCACCCGGTCGGCCGCTCGGTCGGGCTGGGCGGATCGCCCGGCAGCAGGATCGTCCTCCGTGCCCGCTCGACGACCGGGTCCGGCACCGGCACGGCCGACATGAGTGCGGCCGTGTAGGGGTGCATCGGGCGTTCGAAGACCTCGTCGACGGCGCCCTCCTCGACGGTGCGACCGAGGTACATCACGCTGACGCGGTCGGCCACGTGCCGGATGACGGACAGGTCGTGCGACACGAACAGGTACGACAGTCCGAGCCGCGCCTTGAGCTCGGCGAGCAGGTTGAGCACGCCCGCCTGGATGGAGACGTCGAGCGCGGAGACCGGCTCGTCGAGCACCACCAGGTCCGGCTCCACGGCGAGGGCACGGGCGATCGAGATGCGCTGCCGCTGACCACCGGAGAACTCGTGCGGGTACCGGTCGGCCTCGGCCGCTCGCAGACCGACGAGCTCGAGCAGCTCCGGCACGCGGTCGGCGACGCGCGAGGACGGGGCACCGACCGCCCGGAGCGGTTCGGCGACGACGTCGTACACCGACATGCGCGGGTCGAGGCTGGCGGACGGGTCCTGGAACACCATCGAGATGCGTTGCCGGAGCGCCCGGGTGCCGGCGGCCCCGCGCGCGGTGGCATCGGCGAGTGACTCCCCGAACAGCTCGACCGTGCCGGCCTCGGGCCGTTCGAGGTCCATGAGCTGGTGGAGGGTCGTCGACTTGCCGGAGCCGGACTCCCCGACGAGGCCGAGGGTCTCCCCGCGGCGGATGTCCAGGTCGACCCCGTCGACGGCGAAGACGTCTCCGACCTTGCGGCGGAAGACCGAGCCCTTGACGAGCGGGAAGGTCTTCGTCAGCCCTTCGACGTGCACGACGGGTTCGCGGTCGGTCCGTGTGGCCTCGATCCGGGCGCTGTGGTCCGGGATCACGGGGAGCGAGAAGATGCGGCCGGCGTCCGCGTGTGCGGCGGCGACCTCGGCGGTGCGGTGGCAGGCGGCGGTGTGCCCGACCGGCACGGTGCGGGCGGTGCCGGAAGCGGCCGTGTCGGCACCGGGTACGACGTCGACGGGCGGGGCGAGCACCGGCTCGGTCGACCGGCAGACCGCACTGACCAGGGGGCACCGGTCCGCGAAGGGGCAGGCGTCCGGCAGCCCGATGAGCGACGGTGGTGCGCCCGGGATCGGCACGAGCGGAGACCGGTCGGAGGCGTCGAGCCGCGGCAGCGCGCCGATGAGCCCGATCGTGTACGGCATCCGCGGTCGGGCGAAGAGCTCCTCGGCCGTGGCCGTCTCGACGATCCGGCCGGCGTACATCACCGCGATGCGGTCCGCGATCCCGGCGATGACGCCCAGGTCGTGGCTGACGAACACCAGCGCGGCCCCGGTCTCGCGCTGGGCGGTCCGGAGCACCTCGATGATCTGGGCCTGGATCGTCACGTCGAGCGCCGTCGTCGGCTCGTCGGCGAGGATCACGTCCGGGTCGTTCGCCATGGCCATCGCGATCATCGCGCGCTGGCGCATGCCGCCGGAGAACTCGTGCGGGAAGGCGTCCACGCGGCGACCCGGTTCGGGGATGCCGACGAGTTCGAGGAGTTCGATCGCCCGTGCTCGCGCCTCCGCCTTCGAGGCGCCGCGGTGCAGCCGGACCGTCTCCGCGATCTGGTCGCCGATCGTGTACACCGGCGTGAACGCGGACAGCGGGTCCTGGAAGACCATCGCCACCTTGTGCCCGCGGAGCCGGCTCATCTGCTTGTCCGACCGGCCGAGCAGTTCCTCGCCGTCGAGCTCGACCGACCCGCTCACCTCCGTGGTGTCGGGCAGCAGCCCGAGGACCGCCATGCTCGTCACCGACTTGCCGGACCCGGACTCGCCGACGATGCCGAGTACCTCTCCGCGGCGGAGTTCGAGGTCCACGCCGCGGACCGCGTGCACGGTCCCCCGCGGGGTCGGGAACCGGACGTGCAGGTCCCGGACCCGCAGGATCGGCTCCGTGGTGGTCGCGCCCGTGGTCGAGCCGTTCGTGATGGTGCTCATGCTGCTTCCCCGGTCGTCCGCGACGCTCATGCGCCCGATCCGGCCTGTGTGTTCAGCGCGGCCACGTCGACGGCCGCCTGGTTCTGGTCACGACGACGGTTCTGCTTCTGGCGCTTCCCGGTCGTCGAGGTCGGGTCCAGCGCGTCGCGGAGCCCGTCCCCGATGAGGTTCGCGGCGATCGCGAACACCACGAGGGCCCCGGCGGCGAAGTAGAAGAGCCACGGGCTCGTCAGGGCGTTGTCCTGGTTCTGGGCGATCAGCGTCCCGAGCGAGACGTCCGGTGCCTGCACGCCGAACCCGAAGTAGCTCAGCGTCGTCTCGCCGAGCACCGCGGTCGCGACCTGGATCGTGCCGTCGATGATGAGGAAGGACGCCACGTTCGGCAGGATGTGCCGGAAGATGATCCGGAACGGCCCGATGCCCATGTACCGGGCGGCCCGCACGAACTCGCGCTCCTTCACCGACAGGGTCATGGCCCGCACGACCCGTGCCGTGATCATCCAGCCGAAGACGGTGATGAGGACCACGAGGACGATCCACCCGGCGTTCTGGATGCGCGGGCTGATGATCGCGATGATGAGGAACGACGGCAGGACGAGCAGCATGTCGACGAAGAACATCACGATGCGGTCGACCCAGCCGCCGAAGTAGCCCGCCGCTGCCCCGGTGATCGCGGCGATGGCGGTCGAGAACACCGCGACGAGCAGCCCGATGAGCAGGCTCTTCTGCATGCCGCGCGCGGTCTGGGCGAAGACGTCCTGCCCGATGCCGTTCGTCCCGAACCAGTGCGCATCGCTCGGGGGCCGGGTGAACGAGGTGTAGTCGATCTCGGAGTACTGCCACGGGCTGACGAGCGGCCCGATGAACGCGAAGGCGAACAGCAGCAGGACGACGACGACGCCGATCCCGGCGCCGCGGTTCATGAAGAGCCGGCGCACCGTCTGGAGGAGTCGGTTGCCCTGCGCGGTCGGACGGGCCGGCACGTCGCTGCGCGCGACGAGCGACGGGTCGACGGGTTCGATCCGGGTGTCGGTCATGTCATGCCCTCCTGACGCGCGGGTCGAGCGCAGCGGTCGCGAGGTCGGCGAGGAAGCCGGCGACGAGCACCACGACCGCCGCGAACAGCGTGTACGCCGTGACCACGTTGACGTCGTTGTTGTTGACCGCGTCGATGAACCACGACCCCAGCCCGTTCCAGGCGAAGATCTTCTCGGTCAGGGTCGCACCGGTCAGGATGCCGAGGAACCCGTAGGCGAACAGCGTCGTCATCGGGATGAGCGCCGTGCGGAGACCGTGCTTGAACGTCGCCCGGCCGCGGGTGAGGCCCTTCGCCCGCGCGGTCCGGAGGAAGTCCGAGCCGAGCACGTCGAGCATCGTCGCCCGCTGGTACCGGCTGTAGATCGCGATGAGACCGACGGCGATCGAGATCGTCGGCAGCAGCAGGTGCGCGCCGCGGTCCAGGAGCAGCGTCCACGGTGTCCCGTCGAGCCCCGGCGTCGCCTCCCCCGTGAAGTTGATGAGCTGGCTGCCGGCGTCCTGGTTGAGCTTCGTCGCTCCGATCTTCAGGAACACGGCCGTCAGGAACACCGGTGTGGAGAACAGGACGATCGAGATCGCCGCACTCACCCGGTCGGAGATCCGGTACTGCCGGATCGCGTTCCACACGCCGACGAGCACGCCGAGCACGATGCCCGCGACCGACCCGACGAGCAGGAGCCGGAGGCTGACCCCGAGCCGCGGGAAGAACTGCTCGTTGACGGGGCGGTCCTGGATCGTCTGCCCGAGGTCACCGTGCGCGACGTCACCGAGCCAGTGCGTGTACCGGATCACGATCGGCGTCTTGTCGTTGACGCCGATGTCGTCGAGCTTCGCGTCGATGACCTGTGCTGACGGAGCCGGATTGCGCTGCGCGTACACGGAACGGGGACTGAACGTCGCTGACGCGAGGAAGTAGGTCAGCGAGGTCGCGAGGAACACGAGCACGACGTAGTACACGAGTCGCCGCCCCAGGAAGCGGATCATGGAGGCCACCATAGGGCCTGGTTTGTTTCCGGTACATGTCGTCCGACGTCCCGCCGCGTAACGAAAGGACGTCGACAGCAGAAAACGCGCTCTACCCCCTTCGGAGGGCCCTAGGCTCGACGACAACTTCCAGAGGGGAACCACATGAAGCACAGGAAAGTCCTCGCGGTGACGGCGGCCCTCGCCGGCATCGCCCTCGCCGTCACCGGCTGCTCGGGCGGCTCCGGCGACTCCGGCGGGACCGGTGGGAACGACTCGGGCAAGAAGTCACTGCCGACCTCGGCCCAGATCAACGCCACACCGGTCTCCGACCTGCAGGACGGCGGCACGCTCCGTCTGCCGATCTCGCAATGGGTCTCGCAGTGGAACTACAACCAGGTCGACGGCCCGCTCGTCGACGCGTCGACGATCGAACAGGCGACGATGCCGTTCATCTACACGATCGACGCGAAGGGCGCCCCGGCGCTCAACCAGGACTACGTGACGAAGGCCGAGGTCACGAGCGACGACCCGCTGACCATCGAGTACACGATCAACGACCAGGCGGAGTGGAACGACGGCACGCCGATCACGTGGCGTGACTTCGAGAACGAGTGGAAGACCACCAACGGCGAGGACGAGGCGTACCTCATCGCCGGCTCGACCGGCTACGAGGACATCGAGTCCGTCACGAAGGGCGCGACCGACCGGGACGTCGTCGTGACGTTCTCGACCCCGTTCTCGGACTGGAAGTCGCTCTTCAGCCCGCTCTACCCCGCCAGCCAGACCAGCACGCCCGAGCAGTTCAACAACGGCTACAAGGGCAAGGTCCCGGTCTCCTCGGGGCCCTACGAGATCACCGATCTCGACGAGACCGCCGGCACCGTCACGATGAAGCCGGACGACAACTGGTGGGGCGACGAGCCGAAGCTCGACCAGGTGATCTTCCGGTCGCTGGACGGCAACGCCGACGTCGACGCCTACCTCAACAAGGAGATCGACTCCGTCCTCACGACGACCTCCGAGCGCTTCGACCGCGTGAAGAAGGCGAAGAACACGAGGATCCTCGCGTCGACGTCCGCGCAGTACACGCACGTCGACTTCTCGTCGAACGGCCTGCTCAAGGACAAGCAGCTCCGGCTGGCGATCCAGCACGCCGTGAACCGTGACGCGCTCGCGCAGGTCATCGGCGGCACGCTCCCGTACAAGCTCGGCACGCTCGACAACCACCTGTTCCTGTCCACGGACAAGGGCTACACGTCGAACACCAAGCCGAACGCGACGTTCGACGTCGAGAAGGCGAAGCAGCTGCTCGACGACGACGGGTGGAAGACCGACGGCGCGTACCGCTCGAAGGGCGGGAAGAAGCTCTCCATCGCGATCACGATCCCGTCCGGCGCTCCCACGTCGCAGCAGCTGGCGCAGGTCATGCAGCAGCAGCTGAAGGAAGTCGGCGTCGAGCTGAAGCTGAAGTCGGTCGCCACGGACGACTTCTTCGAGCAGTACGTCACGCCGGGCAACTACGACATGACGATCTTCGTCTGGGGTGGCACCGGCTTCCACTCGAGCAGCGCGACGATCTACACCTCCGGTGACGTCGGCCAGAACTACGGCCGGGTCAGCTCGAGGGAGATCGACGACCTGACGAAGCAGGCCCTGTCCGAGCCGGACACGGACAAGGCGAACGCCATCTGGAACCAGATCGACGAGGAGGTCTGGGCGATCGGACACTCCATGCCGATCACCGCGAAGCCGGCGCTCGTCGCGCAGAACCCGAAGCTCGCCAACTACGGCGCGTTCGCGGGGGCGCAGAACATCGACTGGACGAAGGTCGGCTTCACCGACTGACCGTCCACGGGCGGCGCCCGCTGATCGAGGGAGGGGCCGGACGCACTGCGTCCGGCCCCTTCGTCGATCCGGTGCGCGCGCTCGCAGGGATCCTCGGTGCGGTCCACGGATCGACGAGCCCCTGGACCGTACGATCTGCCTCATGGCCATCCCCGAGATCGGTTCCGCCGCCCCCGGCTTCACCCTGCCCGGCATGCTCGTCCGCCAGGGCGTCCGCACCGACGCGGAGTACTCGCTCGCCTCCGAGATCGGTCGCCCGGTGGTCCTCGCCTTCTACCCCGGCGATGCGACGCCCGTGTGCACCGCGCAGCTCTGCTCGTACCAGGAGGAGCTCGACGACTTCCGCGACCTCGGCGCGGTCGTCTGGGGCATCAGCCCGCAGGGACTCGACTCGCACGAGGGGTTCGCGCGCGGCGCCTCGCTCGCGTTCCCCCTGCTGTCGGACGTCGGCGGTGACGTCATCCGCGCCTACGGCGTCCACCTGCCGGGGATCGGACTCCGTCGCTCCGTCTTCGTCATCGGTCCGGACGGCGTCATCCGCTGGCGGCACGTCGGGCTCGTCGGACTGCGCTTCCCGAGCGCCGAGGTCATCCGCGGCCAGATCGAGGCGCTCGTCGTCTGACCCGTTGACAGCCGGCCGTGTCGGCGTGACCATGGTCTGGACGACGACCCCCGGGTTCGCCTCCTCGGGACATCAGGTCCACCGGTACGCGCACGGCCCGTCTGGCCCGCTCGGTTGGTGGTCCCGAGGAGGCGCTCTCGTCACCGCCCGAGGCCGGGTCTCCTAGGCTTGCCCCATGCCCGCCCGGATCGTCGCGACGAACATGCGCCGCTTCGCCGTCGTCCTCTGGATCGTCGCCGCAGCCCTCGTCGTCATCGGCTTCGTCACGAACGGGCCGGGCGCCGCGTTGCTCGTCCCCGTGCCGTCGCTCTTCACCGCCTGGTTCGCGTGGGTCGTGCTGTGGCGTCCGCGGATCGAGATCACCGAGGACGCCCTGGTCGTCGTCGACGTGCGCCGCACCACCCGGTTCGCGTGGCGGCGCGTCCGGGAGGTCCGGACGAAGTACGGGCTCGAGGTGGTCACCGACCAGGGCGAGCAGCGCGTCTGGATCGCGCCGCGTCCGGATGCCCGCCTGGCGGTGCTCCGGCCGGGAGGCCCGGTGCCGGTGGGCGTCGCCGCTGCGGCCGACGAGATCCGCGCGTCCGTCCCCGCGCCGGTCGTGTACGACGGTGCTCTCCCGGCCACGGTGACCGCGGCCCCGATCGTGCACCGCGTCCACGGCTGGTCGATCACCGCGCTCGTCGTGCTGGGCATCGCCGCGAGCCTCGCCGGCGCGCGCCTCTGACCGGCCCGACGCCCTGACCGGCCCGACGCCCTGACCGGCCCGATGCCCTGACCGGCCCGACGCCGTGACCGACCCGAGCCGAGCCGCACGCTCCATCTGACCCTCGCCTCCGCTCCGGCCACCGCAGCTGCCGGCCGCGAACGACGGAACGCGCCGTCCCGTGATCGGGGCGGCGCGTTCCGGCGGTCGCGAGGTGCGGCGGGTCAGCGTCCGAACTCGAAGCCGGCGCCGGGGATGGCTGCCAGCAGGTCCTTCGTGTACTGCTCCCGCGGGTTCGCGAACACCTCGTCGGTGGTCGCCTTCTCGACGATCTGGCCCTTGCGCATGACGCACACGTTGTCCGCGACCAGACGGACGACCGCGAGGTCGTGCGTGATGAACAGGTACGTCAGGCCGAGCTCGGACTGCAGCTCGGTCAGCAGGTCGAGGATCTGCCCCTGCACGAGCACGTCGAGTGCGGACACGGCCTCGTCGAGCACGATGACCTCGGGCTTGAGCGCGAGCGCGCGCGCGACGGCGATGCGCTGCCGCTGGCCACCGGACAGCTCGCTCGGGTACCGGTTGACCATCGACTTCGGCAGCGACACCTGGTCGAGCAGTTCGAGCACCCGCGCGCGACGGGACGCCTTGTCGCCGACCTTGTGCGTGCTGAGCGGCTCGGCGATCGTGTTCCCGACGTTGTACATCGGGTCGAGCGATCCGTACGGGTCCTGGAACACGGGCTGCACCCGGCGACGGAAGTCGAACAGGTCCTTGCCCTTGAGCGCGCCGATGTCGATGCCGTCGAACTGCACCGAGCCGGCGGTGATCGACTCGAGCTGCAGCACGAGCTTGGCGACCGTCGACTTGCCGGAGCCGGACTCGCCGACGAGCGCCGTGGTGGTGCCCTTCGGGATCGAGAACGACACACCGTCGACGGCTTTGAGCTCGCGGGTCGCGATGCCCTGCCCACGCAGCTTGTAGACCTTCTGCAGGTCCTTCACCACGATCAGGTCCTCGGTCGGCTTGCTCTCGCGCTCGTGGGCGCGGGACAGGAGCTCGTCGTCCTCGCTGCCGGTGCCGGACGCGATGTCCACCGTCTGGTGCTGCACCTTGGACTGGATCCGACGGCTCGCGAGCGACGGCGCCGCAGCGACGAGGCGCTGCGTGTACGGGTGCTGCGGGTCAGCCAGGATCTCCTTCGACGGACCGGCCTCGACGACCTGGCCCTTGTACATCACCACGAGCTTCTCGGCACGCTCGGCGGCGAGACCGAGGTCGTGGGTGATGAACAGGACCGAGGTGCCGAAGTCGCGCGTCAGGCTCTCGAGGTGGTCGAGGATGACGCGCTGCACGGTGACGTCGAGCGCGGAGGTCGGCTCGTCGGCGATGAGCAGCTTCGGTCGGCTGGACAGGCCGATACCGATCAGCACGCGCTGGCGCATGCCGCCGGAGAACTCGTGCGGGTACTGCTTGAGCCGGCTCTCGGCGTCGCCGAGCCCGGCCTCCTGCAGGACCTCGACGGCACGGGCACGGACGGCGGCCTTGCCCGTCGCCATCCCGTTCGCCTTGATCGCCTCCTCCACCTGGAAACCGATCTTCCAGAGCGGGTTGAGGTTCGACATCGGGTCCTGGGGGACGTAGCCGATCTCGGTGCCGCGGATCTCGGCCATCTGCTTCTCGTCCATGCCGACGAGCTCGCGCCCGTTCAGCTTGATCGAGCCGCCGGTGATCTGGCCGGTGCCGGGCAGGAGCTTGATGATCGCCTGGGCGCTCGTCGACTTGCCCGATCCGGACTCGCCGACGATCGCGAGGCGTTCGCCCTGCTCGAGCGTCATGTTGACGCCGCGCACGGCCTGCACGAGACCGCTCTGCGTCCGGAAGCCGACGTGCAGGTCGGTGATCTCGAGCAGCGGGGCGCCGGCGGCACCGGACGTCCGGGCGTTCGGCTGGGTGAGTGTCTCGCTCATCGGCGGGCCCTCGCCTTCGGGTCGAGCGCGTCGCGGACCACGTCACCGAGGAGGAGGAACGCGAGCACGGTGATGGACAGGGCGGCGGACGGCCAGAAGATGGTCGACGGGTTCGTGCGGATGGAGGTGCGCGCCGTGCCGATGTCGAGACCCCAGCTGAGCGCCGACGGCGGCAGACCGATGCCGAGGAACGACAGGGTCGCCTCCGCGACGATGAACGTCCCGAGCGAGACGGTCGCGACGACGATGACCGGTGCGAGCGAGTTCGGGATGACGTGCTTGACCAGCGTCTGGAAGCGGCTGACACCGAGCGCCGCCGAGGCGGTGACGTAGTCGGACTGCTTCGCGCTGAGCACGGCACCGCGCATGATGCGGGCGATCTGCGGCCAGGCGAACACAGCGAGCACGAGCGACACCGTGATGGCGTTGCGCTGCGGGATGACCGACATGATCACGATCGCGCCGAGGACGGTCGGGATCGAGAAGAAGATGTCCGCGATGCGGGACACGACCGCGTCGAGCCAGCCGCCGTAGAACCCGGCGATCGCGCCGATGACGACGCCGACGATCGTGACGAGCACGGTCGCGAGCAGCCCCACGAGCAGCGAGTTCTGTGCACCCCAGATGACGCGGGCGAACACGTCGGACCCCTGGCGGGTGTACCCGAGCGGGTGTCCGGCACGGGCACCCTCGTCGCTGTAGTCGAGGTTCGCGGCGCGCGGGTCCACGTGCGTGAAGAGCCCGGGGACGATCGCGACCACGAGGATCAGCAGGATGAGGACCGCGGAGACCCAGAAGGTGGGACGACGACGCATGGACTCCCACGCGTCGGTCCACAGCGAACGGGTCTTCTCGTCGACGTTGACCTGGTCGACCGCCTGCAGCGGTGTCTCCTCGATCGGGGCGACGTAGTGCGTGGCCGATCGCGGTTCGGTGTTACTTGGCATAGCGGATCCTCGGGTCCAGGACGGCGTAGAGCAGGTCGACCAGGAGGTTGGCGAGCATGAAGATGATGACCATCACGGCGACGAACGACACCACCGTCGGGCCTTCGCCGAGGGTGACGGCCTTGTAGACCGTCCCACCGACGCCGTTGATGTTGAAGATGCCCTCGGTCACGATCGCACCGACCATCAGGCTGCCGATGTCGACGCCCAGGTAGGTGACCACGGGGATGAGCGAGTTCCGGAAGATGTGCACGGTCACGACGCGACGACGGGACAGGCCCTTCGCGGTCGCGGTGCGCACGAAGTCGGCGCTCATGTTCTCGGCGACGCTCGCGCGGGTGAGGCGCACGATGTAGGCGAACGACACGGTCGCGAGCACGATCGCCGGCAGCACGAGCTCCGACCACGGCGCTTGACCGGAGACCGTGACACGGAACAGCCCGAGGTTGATGCCGAAGACGTACTGCAGCAGGAAGCCGACGACGAAGGTCGGCACCGAGATGAGCAGCAGCGAGACGACGAGCGCGGTGGCGTCGAACCACTTGCCCTTGCGGAGCCCGGCGATGACGCCGACGAGGATGCCGGCGACGGCCTCGAAGACCAGCGCGAGGATCGCGAGACGGGCGGTGATCGGGAACGCCTGGGCGAGCTGCTGGCTCACCGGGAGGCCCGAGTACGTGACCCCGAGGTCACCGCGGAAGAGACCGCCGACCCACAGCAGGTACTGGATGATGAACGGCTTGTCCAGGTTGTACTGCGCCCGTAGCTGCTCGATCACCTGCGGCGACGGCTGGCGGTCGCCGAACAGCGCGGCGATCGGGTCGCCGGGCAGCGAGAAGACCATGAAGTAGATGAGGAACGTGGCCCCGAAGAACACGGGGATGAGTTGCAGGAGGCGCTTGCCGAGGTACCAGAGCATCAGATCCCTGCCTGGTACGGAGCGCGCATGTCGTTCAGGTTCATGTCGTGTGGGGTGGACGGTCCGAGGGTCGGCACGGGTGTCCGGTGCGGGCGGCGGCGCCCGCGGTCGTGGGGGAAGGTGTAGCCGCCGTGGTACGGGGGTTCGGGGACCGTGTGGTCCCCGAACCCCCGTCCGGTTGGCCGCGGAGCAGGATACCTGCTCGCGATGGGTCCTCCGCGAGGACCGGTGTTACTTGGTGACCTCGATGTCGTAGTACAGCGGCACCGAGTCCCAGCCGAACTTGACGTTCTTCACGTTGTCCGCGGACCACACGCCGGTGACGTTGGAGTACCAGAGCGGGATCTCGGGGAGGTCCTGGAACAGGAGCTCCTGCGCCTGGTCGAAGAACTTGTTGCCCTCTTCGACGGTCGCGGCCGAACGGCCCTTGGCGAGCAGCTCGTTGTACTCGGCCGAGTCGTAGCGCGAGTAGTTGTTCGACGAACCCTCACCCATGGTCGGGCCGAGGAAGTTGTACAGCGACGGGTAGTCGGCCTGCCAACCGGTACGGCTTCCGCCCTTGAGCTTGTCGTCCGTCTGGAGCTCGAGCGCCTCGGCGAACGTCGGGACCGCGTTGCCCTCGGCCTTGATGCCGAGCGTGTTCGAGATCGAGTTCGTGACGGCGGTCACCCATGCCTCGTGGCCACCATCGGCGTTGTAGGTGATGGTGAGGGTGTCGTTGTACTTCGACATCTTGTCGGCTTCGGCCCAGAGCTTCTTGGCCTCGTCCGGGTCGTACTTCAGGACGTCGGAGCCCTTCAGGTCGCCGGTCCAGCCGTCGATCACCGGGGAGGTGAAGTCCTTCGCCGGGGTACGGGTGCCCTGGAAGATCTTGTCCGTGATCTGCTTGCGGTTGATCGACATCGAGATCGCCTCGCGACGCAGCTGACCCTCCTCGCCCTTCCAGTGGTCGAGGTAGTAGGGCAGGTAGATCGCCTGGAAGATCGCGGCGGCCTGGTTGACGTTCGAGTCGGGGAAGTCCGACTTGTAGGTCGAGAACGCGGCGTCCGGCACGGCGTCGAGGACGTCGAGGTTGCCGCCCTGGGCGTCGGAGTACGCGGTGTCCTGGGTGCTGTAGAACGTGATCGTGAGACCGCCGTTCTTCGGCTTGCGCTTGCCCTGGTAGTCCTCGTTCGCGACGAGCTTGATGTCCTGGTTGTGGGTCCAGGCCTTCTTGCCGTCGAGCTTGTACGGACCGTTGCCGATCGGGTTCTCACCGAAGGCCTTGGGGTCGTCGTAGAACGCCGAGGGGAGCGGCACGAAGGCGTTGTAGCCGAGCGACAGCGGGAAGTCCGACTGCGCCGACTTGAGCGTGACGGTGAACTCGTCGTCGTCGACGACCTTCAGGCCGGTGAGCTCGGAGTCCTTGTCGGCGTCGTAGCCCTCGATGTTCTCGAAGAAGTAGCTCGCGCCCTGGGCGTTCGACTTCTGCGCCGCCCAGTTCCACGCCTTCGTGAAGGACTCCGCGGTGATCTCCTCACCGTTGGTGAACTTCCACCCGGTGTTGATCGTGATGTCGAAGGTCTTGGAGTCGTCGGTCTCGACGCTCTTCGCCAGTTCCTTGACCGGCTTGCCGTCGGCGTCGTAGGTGAACAGACCGTCGAACAGCGACGTGATGATCTTGCCGCCACCGGTCTCGGTGGTGTTCGACGGGATGAGCGGGTTCTGCGGCTCGCTGCCGTTGGTGGTGACGATGCCGTTGGCGTTCGTGGAGCCGGAGCCCGAGCCACTTCCGCCACCGTTGCCGGAGCAGCCGGTCAGGGCGAGAGCTGTGGCCCCGAGCACGGCGAGGGCAGAGAGCCCAGCGCGCTTCTTGATCAAGAGTTCCTCCTGGTGCATGGGACGCGCCGGGCACAGAGGTCCCTCCCGCCGCGTTTGACTCCTGAACTGTAGGCAGTGCTGAGGGGCCCGTCCAAACCCAGCGCACATCGGTTACACGTCTGAAACCAAGTTGCAGGATCGTTGCGGCAAAGTGCAACTTCCCCGCGTGCGCGAGCCGGTATCAGGTGATCTGTTGCGTTTGCATCGAGGTCCGTGCATCGTCCAGGTGACGTCCCGGTGAACCACAGGTGTGGTCGAGAGCGGCTCGTGGTCGGAGCGCTCCACCGTCGGCGATGGCAGGACGACGACGGACGGGAGGCCCGTGGCGGATCCGCCACGGGCCTCCCGTCCGTCGTCGTCAGGATGGCGACCCGGCTACGCGAACGCCTCGATCGGCGGGCACGCACACACGAGGTTGCGGTCCCCGTACGCCTGGTCGATGCGGCGCACCGGCGGCCAGTACTTGCGCGTCGCCTGCCCGGCCGACGGGTAGACCGCCTGCTCCCGCGTGTAGGCGTGGTCCCACTCGCCGGTGATGACCGACGCTGCCGTGTGCGGGGCGTTCACGAGCGGGTTGTCCTCCGCCGGCCACTCCCCCCGGCCGACCGCGTCCGCCTCGGCCCGGATGGCGAGCATCGCGTCCACGAAGCGGTCGAGCTCGGCGAGGTCCTCGCTCTCGGTCGGTTCGACCATGAGCGTGCCCGCGACCGGGAACGACATCGTCGGGGCGTGGAAGCCGTGGTCGATGAGCCGCTTCGCGACGTCGTCGACGGTGATCCCCGTCGCCTCCCGCAGCGGGCGGAGGTCGAGGATGCACTCGTGCGCGACCAGACCCGACTCGCCCGTGTACAGGACCGGGAACGCCTCGCGCAGCCGCGCCGCCAGGTAGTTCGCGCCGAGCACGGCGACCTCGGTGGCGCGGGTGAGGCCCTCGACGCCCATCATCCGGACGTAGGTCCAGGTGATCGGCAGGATGCTCGGGCTGCCGTACGGCGCGGCGGAGACCGGACCGCCCGCGTGCGCGAGCCGGCCGTCCTCGGTCGACGCCTCGGCACCCGTCCGCCGGTCGGCCTCCTGCGCCATCGGGTGCCCGGGCAGGAACGGTGCCAGGTGCGCCTTCGCGGCGACCGGCCCGACGCCTGGACCGCCACCACCGTGCGGGATGCAGAAGGTCTTGTGCAGGTTGAGGTGCGAGACGTCCCCGCCGAAGTCCCCGAATCGGGCGTGCCCGAGCAGCGCGTTGAGGTTCGCGCCGTCGACGTAGACCTGGCCGCCGGCGTCGTGCACGGCGTCGCAGACCGCGGTGATGTCGTGCTCGTACACCCCGTGGGTCGACGGGTACGTGATCATCAGCGCGGCGAGCTGCTCGGCGTGCTGCGCGGTCTTCGCCCGGAGGTCGTCGAGGTCGACGTTGCCGTCCTCGTCGCAGGCGACCACGACGACCCGCATGCCGGCGAGGACCGCCGACGCCGCGTTCGTGCCGTGCGCACTCGACGGGATGAGGCACACCGTGCGTGCCTCGTCGCCGCGGGAGCGGTGGTAGCCGCGGATCGCGAGGAGTCCGGCGAGCTCGCCCTGGCTGCCCGCGTTCGGCTGCACCGAGACGGTGTCGTAGCCGGTCACCTCGGCGAGCCAGGTCTCGAGGTCCCCGATCATGTCGAGGTAGCCCTCCACGTCCCCGCGCGGGGCGAAGGGGTGCAGTCGGGCGAACTCGGGCCACGTCACGGCGGCCATCTCGGTCGCCGCGTTGAGCTTCATGGTGCAGCTGCCGAGCGGGATCATGCCGCGGTCGAGCGCGTAGTCCTTGTCGGACAGGTGCTTGAGGTAGCGCATCATCCGCGTCTCACTGCGGTGGGCGCTGAACACCGGGTGGGTCAGGAACGCGCTCGCGCGCTCCAGCCCGGACGCGACGCCCGTGGTCGCGTCCCGCACGGCGGTCTCCATCGCCGGGACGGTCACGTCGGTCGCGCCGAACACCCGGGCGAGGGCGACGACGTCCTCGGGCGTGGTGGTCTCGTCGACGGAGAGCTGGAGGGTGTCGGCGTCGACGAGGTGCAGCAGGTACCCGGCCTCGTGCGCTGCCGTGACGACGGACTCCGCGCGGCCGGCGAACCGGAGCGTGACGGTGTCGAAGAAGGCGTCGTGCACGAGCTCGGCGCCGGCTGCGCGGGCGACGTCGGCGAGGGCCGTGGCCGTCCGGGCAACCCGGGACGCGATGAACCGCAGGCCCTCGGGCCCGTGGTAGACCGCGTACATCGACGCCATGACCGCCAGCAGCACCTGCGCGGTGCAGATGTTGCTCGTCGCCTTCTCGCGGCGGATGTGCTGCTCGCGGGTCTGGAGGCTGAGCCGGTAGGCCATGCTGCCGTCGGCGTCGAAGGACACCCCGACGAGTCGGCCCGGCAGCTGACGCTCGAGGCCCGCGCGGACGGCGAGGTACCCGGCGTGGGGTCCGCCGAACCCGAGCGGGACGCCGAAGCGCTGGCTGGTCCCGACCGCGACGTCGGCACCGAGGTCACCGGGGCTCGCGAGCAGCGTCATCGCGAGCAGGTCTGCCGCGACGACGGCGATGCCGCCACCCGCGTGGACGCGCTCGACGGTACGGCTCGGGTCGACGATCCGGCCGGAGGCGCCGGGGTACTGCAGGACGACGCCGAAGGCACCGTCGAGCTGCTCGTCGGTGGGGCCGTCCGCGGCGTCGAAGGAGCGCAAGGTGATGCCGACCGCCTCGGCGCGGTGGCCGAGGATCGCGGCGGTCTGCGGCAGGAGGTCGGCGTCCACGAGGAACGCGTCACCCTTCACCTTCGAGGCGCGACGGGCGAGGAGCATGCCCTCGACCACGGCCGTGCCCTCGTCGAGCATCGAGGCACCCGCGGTGGCCATGCCGGTGAGGTCGGACACCATCGTCTGGAAGTTGATGAGCGCCTCGAGCCGGCCCTGCGAGATCTCCGGCTGGTACGGCGTGTAGGCCGTGTACCAGCTCGGGTTCTCGAGCACGTTCCGCTGGATGACCGCCGGCGTGTGCGTGTCGGAGTAGCCCAGGCCGATCATCGCCCGGCGGACGGTGTTGCGCCCGGCCACGGCCCGCAGTTCCGCGAGCGCCTCGGTCTCCCCCACCGCGGTCGGCACGCTCGAGTGCGCGACCGGTGCGGCGTGGATCGACTCGGGGACGGCTGCCCGGACGAGGGCGTCGAGCGACGGCTGGCCGACGACGTCGAGCATGGCCTGCTGTTCGGCCGACGTCGTGCCGATGTGGCGGTCGGCGAAGGTGGTCTGCAGGTTCGTCGACGTGGTGAGGTCCTGGTCCGCGGTCATGCGATCGAGGCCCGGTACGTGTCGTGGTCCATGAGGTCCTCGGGGAACGTCGTGCCGTCGACCTTGAGCTTGACGAGCCAGCCGGCGCCGAACGGGTCGTGGTTGATGGTGTCCGGGGTCGCGACGACGGCCTCGTTGACCTCGACGACCTCGCCCTCGATGGGGGCGAAGAGCTCGCCGACGCTCTTGGTGGACTCGATCTCACCGAGCTGCTCGCCGGCGGTCGTGGTGGTGCCCACGGCGGGGAGCTCGACGTAGACCACGTCACCGAGCTGCTCGGCCGCGTGGTCGGTGATGCCGACGGTGACGACGTCGCCCTCGACGAGGATCCACTCGTGGTCCTTGGTGTACTGCAGTGCGGTCTGGTCGGTCATGGGATCAGCCTTTCGAGGCGCGGCGGTAGAAGGGGAGCGCGGTCACGGTGCCGGGGATGGCGGTGCCACGGACGTCGATGTGGAGGACCTGTCCCCCGTCGGCGCAGTCCGGGTCGACGAACGCCATCGCGACCGGGTGGCCGAGCGTCGGCGAGAGCGCGCCGGAGGTCACGGTGCCGACGACGACCCCGTCGCGCAGGACGTCGTACCCGGCACGGGCAGCACGGCGTCCTTCCATCACGATGCCGACGAGGACGCGGGCGTCGGGGGCCGGCTGCACGCCGCCGTCGCCGACGAAGGACCCCGAGGTGGCGACGACCCGGCCGAGTCCGGCCTGTGCGGGTCGGACCGAGGTGTCGAGCTCGTGGCCGTAGAGCGGCATGCCGGCCTCGAGGCGGAGGGTGTCACGCGCCGCGAGCCCGGCGGGCACCACCCCGCGCTCGGCCCCGGCGGCGAGCAGGGCGTCCCAGATCGCCGGGGCGACCTCGGTGTCGCTGTACAGCTCGAAGCCGTCCTCGCCCGTGTACCCGGTGCGGGCGATGAGCACCTCGCTGCCGTCGAACAGGGCGTGCAGGACGCGGTAGTACCGGAGCTCGTCGAGCGGGGACTCCGGCTGCAGACGGTCGGCGACGACGAGGGCGTCGAGCGTGCCCGCTGCGGCCGGCCCCTGGATCGCGACGAGGGCCGTCCGGTCGGAGTCGTCCGTCACGAGGACGTCGAACCCGGCGGCACGGTCCTGCATGGCCGCGACGGCGACGTCCCGGTTACCGGCGTTCGCGACGACGAGGAAGACGTCCTCTCCGGTGCGGTACACGACGAGGTCGTCGAGGATGCCGCCGTCCGGGGTGAGGAGCAGCGAGTACTTCGCCCGGCCGACCGGCATCGCGCCGAACGACCCGGCGAGTGCGGCGTCGAGGTAGGGGACGGCGTCGGGTCCCTGCACGCCGATCTCGGCCATGTGCGACAGGTCGAACACCCCTGCGGCTCGACGTACGGCGTGGTGCTCGGCGAGGTCGGACGAGTACCGGACCGGCATGCGGTGGCCGGCGAAGTCGGTGAAGGTCGCACCGGCGGCTTCGTGCGCTGCCTCGAGCGGCGACGAACGCAGTGGTTCGGACAAAACGGAGTCCTCCTGACATCGGCAGGGCCCGACGACCGTCGTCGGGTGCGGAACTCCCCCTCTGTCATGGGCCTGAGAGCTTCACCGCGGCCCGTGAGGTCCTGCGGCTTTCACCGTGGGCGAGACGGTGCGCCGCGGGATGCGCCCACGTCGATCGCGTCTGCTTTTCAGAGTGGCCTGTCCGCTGCGGTGTTGGACCTGAGAGATTGGCGGGGAGCTTGCTCCTTCGGTGCCCGGGACCGGAGGAGCATCGATGATGCGCTGCGATCCGGTCGGGCTCTCCCGCGGCGGGTGGTCGGCCGTCGTGTTCTGTTGTCCGGTGAGCATACCGAGCCCGCGTTACGGGCATGTGTCGGACTGCGCGTCCGGCGGTCTCGCCGACCACCGACCCGGTCCTCGGCGACGGGAGCACCGGTCGGCCGTTCGACATCACGTAGAGTGGCGGTCGTGGCAGGACAGCGATCGCGCCCCCGCGGGCAGCTCGAGCAGGCGGTGCTCGACACGCTCTGGTCCGCCGACGCCTCGGCGAGCGACGGGCTCACCGCCCGCCAGGTCCTCGACGCGTTCGGGGAGCCCCGGCCCGCCCTGACGACGGTCCTCACCGTGCTCGACCGGCTCGGTCGCAAGGGTGCGGTGCTGCGCGAGGAACACGCGGATGCTCCGCTGACCTTCCGTGCCGCGCACTCGCGCGAGGACCACACCGCGTCGCTCATGTCGACCGCGCTCGCCGCGGCCTCCGACCGTGAGGCCGCGCTCCTGCAGTTCACCGGCTCGCTCGCGTCCGGGGACCTCGAGGTCCTCCGCCGCGCGATCGACTCGCGCACCCGCCCCTGACCGGTCCGTCCCGTGGTCGTCACCGGCGTCTGCCTGGTCGTGCTCGCCCTCGCGGTGGTCGCGTTCGTCCCGCGCGTGCTCACCCGGGCGGGGTGGACGATCGACCGCCCGCGGACGGCGATCGCCGCATGGCAGGCCGCGGTGGTGGTCGGGACGGCCGGGTTCGTCGTCGGCATCGCGTTGGTCGTGCTCGCGGACCGGCCGCTGGGCGACCCGTTCGGCATCGGCGACTCGCCGAGTCACGGGCTCAACGTGGGCGTCGCCGTCCTCGCCGTGATCGCGTTCGCCGTCGCGGTCCGCGTCCGACCGGGTCCCGCGCACGCGGCCGTGCGCGAGGCTTTCCGCGCCGGCGCAGCACCGCACCGCGAGGTGGACGGCACCCTCGTCGCGGTGCTGCAGGCCGACACCGCCCTGGCGTGCGCCGTGCCCGGCCGGTCGGGCGGTGTCCTCGTCAGCACCGGGCTCGCCGATCGGCTGCGCACGGACGAACTGGAGGCCGTGGTCGCCCACGAGCGTGCCCACCTCCGGCAGCACCACGCGTCGGTCGTCGGCTTCGCCGAGTCCGTGGAACGGGCCGTGCCGTGGGTCCCGGGAGCACGGGCGATGGCCCGGTCCACCCGTGTCCTCGTCGAGTTCGCCGCCGACGACGCCGCCGCGCGTCGCGTCGGCCGCGACGCGCTCCGTCGGGCGGTGCTGGTGGCGGACGGGACCGGTGCGCTCGGCGCGGTCCGGGCCTCCCGGCTGTCCTGAACCGGACGGGAGGCCCGCGCTGCGTCCGCCTGTCGGCGCACGGGGCTAGCCTGGTCCGGTCCGCCACCGCGAGGGGAACCGTGCAGCCGCTCACCGAATCCGACATCCGATCGTCCTTCGTCAACGCGACGCCCGACGAACTCGCGCAACTCCCGATCCCGGGGCTGCACGAGACGTTGTGGAACGAACGCGAGTACCTGGGCTGGCGTGACCCCCAGGCCGCCCGCCGGGGGTACATGGTGTCCTGGATGGACGGCAAGCCCGTCGGCATCGTCGTCCGGGCCGCGGGTGGTTCGCTCCGTCCGGGCATCGCGGCGATGTGCTCGTTCTGCCACTCCCCGCAGCCGGCGACGCAGGTGCGTCTGTTCTCCGCTGCCCGCGCGGGTGAGGCCGGCCGGAACGGCAACACGATCGGCTCGTACATCTGCGAGGACCTCGGCTGCTCCATGCTCATCCGCACGGCACCGCCGCACCTCAACCCGCCGGCGACGATCGCGATGCGGTCCGAGTCGTTGCTCGCGCGGCTGCACAACTTCACGGCCGACATCATGAAGACGGCGTGACGCCGGACCGCTTCCGCACCGCGCGGTGGGCCGTCGCCGAGGAGCTCGGGGACGGCCGGTGGCGTCTCACGCTCCGGGACGAGGCCGACGACGAGCTCGGCGCGTTCGGCCTCGGCGTCGAGGGGCCGTGGGACCCCGACGTCGAACCCCACGTAACGTTCGTGCTCGTGCAGCTCGGGCTCGCGCTGACCGGCACCCGACCGTGGCGCGAGGACGAGCTCGGCGACCAGCGTGCACCGGTCCTGCCGCTCGGCTGACTCCGCGCCCGGTCAGTCCGCGGCGGCGAAGTTGCGGAGGACCTCGCGGTCGTCACCCGACCGGGACGCCCAGACGAGTTCACTGCGGTGCGCGCTGCCCTCGAGCGGCAGGAGCACCACCGTGTCCGGGGCCGCCAGCGCCGCGCTCTCCGGCAGCACCGTCACCCCGAGGCCGACGCCGACCAGGTGCAGCACGGTCGCCCAGGTCGTTGCCTCCTGCACGATCACCGGACGCCGACCACCCGAGGCCACAGGCGCGGTGTTCCGCTCGGTGGCGAGCCTGCCGGCCTCGGCGGGGAAGAACACGAACGGGTCGTCGAGCAGCTCCGGCCCCCGGATGCTCGTCCGTCCGGCGAACCGGTGGCCGCGCGGCACCGCCGCCACGAACGGCTCGCTCCGGAACCGGGTGAACCGCACGCCGTCGACCGGGTCCGGGTCGCGCACGACGGCCAGGTCGAGTTCCCCGCGCTGGACCGCGGTGACGAGCCGCGAGGAGAACCCCTCGGTGAGTTCGACGCGCACGAGGGGGAAGCGCTCCCGGAACCGCTGCACGCGCTCGATCGGACCGAGTGGCAGCGCCGAGACGACGAACCCGACGTCGAGCCGACCCGCCTCTCCCCGCCCGACCCGCACGGTCTCGTCCAGGTCCCGTCGGGCCTGCGCCAGGAGGGACCGCGCCCGCCCCTGCAGCACCCGACCGGCGGGCGTGAGGGCGACACTCCGCGAGGTGCGCGCGAACAGCTCCACGCCGAGGGCGACCTCGACGCGGCGGATGAGCTGGGACAGCGCGGGCTGCGCGATCCCCAGGTCGACGGCCGCCCGACCGAAGTGCAGTTCGTCGGCGAGCGCCAGGAACGCCCGGAGCTGTCGGAGGTCGACCTCGGGAGCACGATCCATACCGGAATGCTATCGATCCGTCCGAACGAGTATTGGACGTGTCTGGTTCGGCGACCCAGGATGGAGGCATGCCCGCCACCACCGAGGTCGTCATCGACGACATGTCCTCCGCCGCCGACGCCGCCGCGTTCCGCTCCCTGAACGAGCGCTGGATCACGACGTTCTTCACACTCGAGGACGAGGACCGTCGACTGCTCGGCGACCCCGTCCAGCACATCGTCGAGCCCGGCGGCGTCGTCCTCGTCGCCCGACTCGGCTCCGACGTGGTCGGCTGCGTCGGGCTCGCCCCGCACGGCGACGACGCGTTCGAACTCGTGAAGATGGCCGTCGACCCGGACCACCAGGGGCACGGCACCGGACGCCGACTCATCCGCGCCGCGGTCGACCGCGCCCGGGAGCTCGGCGCACGCCGGGTGCTCCTCGAGACGAACAGCGGACTCACGAGTGCCGTGCACCTGTACGAGACGACGGGGTTCCGTCACCTCCGGACCGACGAGCACCCGCCGAGCCCGTACGTCCGAGCGGACGTGGCGATGGCGCTCGACCTCTGACGCCGGGGAGGCAGGCCGGAGCGCGCACCTGTTGACGGGCCTCCCGGCCGGTCCGCGTACGGTCCTCGACATGCCCCGCGACCAGTACGAGTACAGCGACCCGACGACCCGGTACCCGAACACCAGCCCGGAACCGCAGCAGCAGCCGGAGCCCGGCCTGGAGTCGCGGATGGACCCGAAGCCGGACCACGGTGAGGACTCCTACCGTGGCACCGGGCGCCTCACCGGGCGTCGCGCGCTGATCACCGGCGCCGACTCCGGGATCGGCGCGGCCGTCGCGATCGCCTACGCACGCGAAGGCGCCGACGTCGCCCTCGCCTACCTGCCCGACGAGGAGGAGGACGCGCAGCGGATCGTCGCCCTGGTCGAGGCCGCCGGTCGCAAGGCCGTCACGATCCCGGGCGACCTCACCGCCCCGAACTACCCCGCCGCGCTCGTCGAGCGGGCCGTCGCCGAACTCGGCGGGCTCGACGCGATCGTCAGCTGCGCCGGCAAGCAGCACTGGCGCGCCGAGGTCACCGACATCCCGGACGACCAGCTCGTCGACACCTTCACCGTCAACGTGCTCTCGCTCTTCCGGCTCGTGCAGGCGGCGCTCCCCCACCTGGAGCCCGGCTCGACGATCATCACCACCGCGTCGATGGAGGCCTACCAGCCCGCCCCCGACCGGCTCGACTACGCGGCGTCGAAGGCGGCCGTCAACAACTTCTCGAAGGGGCTCGCGCAGCAGCTCATCCCGCGCGGCATCCGCGTGAACGTGGTCGCGCCCGGGCCGACCTGGTCGGTGCTCCAGGTGTCCGCCGGGGTCGACCCCGAGACGCTGCCGGACTTCGGGTCGAGCGAGTCGCCGATGGGTCGCCCCGGACAGCCCGCCGAGCTCGCTCCCGCGTACGTGTTCCTGGCCTCGCACGAGTCGAGCTTCGTCGCGGGCGAGACCCTCAACGTGAACGGCGGCATGGTCACGCCCTGACCACTCCGAGCCGGGGGCCACTCCGAACCGCGGGGCGCTCCGAGCCGCGGGGCGCTCCGAGCCGCGGGGCGCTCCGAGCCGCGGGCCGCTCCCACCCGCTGGCCGGCCGGGGGGCTCCGCCGTCCTGGCCGGTCCGCTGGTGCCGTTGCTACGCTTCGGGCATGGCGACGCACGAGGTCCAGGCCGTCCGTGAGCAGGGCATGTGGCAGGTGTTCATCGACGGGTTCCCCGTGACCGAGGTCCGCCGGTGGCCGTCCGTCGCGTTCGTGGCCCGCGAGTGGATCTCCCTGACCGACCAGGTCCCCTCCCGTGAGGTCGACCTGCACGTGACCGTCATCGGTCGCAACCACTTCGCGCCCGTCGCCTGAGCGCGGGTCACTCCGCGGCGGCCACCAGCTGCTGCGCTCGCTGGTACGAGACGTCGAGCAGCGGCCCGATCTCGCGCAGGGTGAGCCCGGCCTCGTGCAGTTCCCGGGCCGCTGCTGCCGTCTCGTTCGTGGCGGCTCGTCGTGCTCGGTCGGCCTCGGCCCGCAGCTCCACCGCACGGTCCAGGTGCGCACGGACCGAGTCCGGCAGCACGAACTCGACGTCGAGCGTGAAGCTGTCCGCGTCGCGGTCGTGCATGTTCGCCAACCAGTCGCGGGCCATCAACTCGACGTCGCGCTGCCGTCGCGCCTGCGTCCGCAACTCGTCGTCGATCCACACGAGCCAGGAACGTCCGTCGCGCTGAGCCCGGACTGTGTGCTTCGTGGTCATCGGTCGTCCTCCCCGTCGTCGCACGCACGGATGATCGCGCGCGCCAGCATCTCCCGGATCTCCCGGTGTCGCGGGACCTCGATGCGTGCGCTGCCGAACAGGAACACGTCGTGGCGCCCGCCGTGCCGGAGGAGCACGAACTCGACGCCCCGTCGCTGCGCTCGCTGGTGGAGGGCGCGGATGAGGTCCGCACGCTTCACGGTACGTGTCCAACTCGAGCTGGACAAGTTCGTCTAGCGGCATTGGACGCTCGTGGTGACCCGGCGGCCGGTTCCTGGTGGAGAAGCACAGCAGAACGATCCCCAGACGCAGCACCGCGCCGAGGTCGGGCACCGTCATCTGTGGACGGCCCACCCTCGTCGCCGATCTGGGGAGCAGAGGCGGGCGACCGCAGTCCCCGTCAGGCGACGTGCCAGACGACACCCTCCTGCGCGCTCGACGGGTACGCGGCAGCGATGCGGAACACCGCCTCGCGCAGGGTCTCCGGCGAGCAGGCCAGGTTGATCCGGGCGAACCCTCTGCCCTGCGCCCCGAACGGCAGGCCGGAGTTGAGCGCCACGAACGCGTGCTCCCGGAGCTGCACCGCCGGGTCGTCGCCGAGGCCGAGCCCCCGGAAGTCGAGCCAGGCCAGGTACCCGGCCCGCGGTCGCGCGTAGACGACGCCGGGCAGGTGCTCGGTGAGGAGCTTCGCCAGCAGCCGGTCGTTCGCGACGATGCGGTCGACGACGTCGTCGAGCCACCCGACGGCCAAGCTGAAGGCCGCGACGTTCGCGTGCAGCCCGAGGATGCTCGTCCGACAGGCGACCTCCTCCCACAGGGTGTCGAGGAGCTCGGTGGTGCGGGTGTCCCCGGCGACGATGACCGAGCACTTCACGCCGGCGAGGTTCCACCCCTTGCTCGCACTCGTCACGCAGACGCTCCGCGCTCCGAGCGGCTCGGCGATGCTCGCGAACGGCGTGAACTGCACGCCCGGGTGCGTCAGCGGAGCGTGGATCTCGTCACTGATGACGAGGACGTCGTACCGGGCGGCCAGCTCCGCGAGCGCGACGAGGTCCGCGCGGTCGTGGACGAGCCCGATCGGGTTGTGCGGGTTGCAGAGCAGGAACACCCGGACGCCGTCGGCGAACGCCCGCTCGAGGCCGTCGAGGTCGAGCCGGTACACGCCCCACCGTTCGAGCAGCGGCACCTCCTCGACCTGACATCGGGCCTCCTCGACGAGCTCGAAGAACGGCGGGTACACCGGCGGCGTGATGGCGACGCGACCGCCGTCGGGCAGCGCGAGCCGGAGCGTCTCGACGATGCCGACACTGACGTCCGTCGCCAGGTACACGCGAGCCGGGTCGACGTCCCAGCCCCAGCGGTCGCGGGCGAACGCGGCGAACGCGGGCGCGAGCGGTCCCGGCCCGTCCAGGTACCCGAGGTCCGACTGCTGCACCCGCTCGACGAGCGCCTGCCGGATCTCCGGCGCGACCTCGTGGTCCATCTCGGCGACGAACAGGGGCAGCACGTCGGGCGCGTACCGCGTCCACTTGATGCTCGTGCGGACCCCGCGGAGCGTGCCGACCGGGTCCTGTTCGTCGCTCGCCATGCCGTCCAGCATGCCCCGCCGGGAGGCCCGACACGAGTCCGGACGTCATCTCGCGTCGTCTGCGGCCCGCGCCGCAGGCGACCGTTCGCACTGGGCGACACCCTTCGGGCCGCCGCCCGCGAACGGTGTCGCCCAGCGTGAACAGCGCCTCCGCCGCACGCCTACTGTCAGTTCCATGACCACGAGCTCCGCCGAGAAGGCGACGACCCTCAAGTCCCTGCACGAAGCCCCGCAGATCCTCCGCGTCGTGAACGTCTGGGACGCGATCAGCGCGAAGACGGTCGCGGCCCTGCCCGAGACGCGCGCGATCGCCACCGCCGGGCACTCGATCGCCGCGTCGTACGGGTACCAGGACGGCGGCATGCCGCTCGACCTCGCCCTCGCCGGCGCGAAGACCGTCGTGGACGCGGTGGACCTGCCCGTCACCGCGGACCTCGACGACGGGTACGAGGACCCGGCCGAGACGATCCGCCGCGCGATCGGCCTGGGCATCGTCGGCGCGAACGTGGAGGACCGTCTCCGCCCGTTCGACGAGTCCGTCGCCCGTGTCGCCGCGATCATCAAGGCCGCCGAGCAGGAGGGTGTCGACTTCCAGCTGAACGCCCGCACCGACGCCATCGCCCGCGGCGGTGACCGCCCGATCGCGGAGAGCATCGCGGACGCCATCGCGCGCGGCAAGGCGTTCCTCGACGCGGGCGCCCCGCTCGTGTTCGTGCCGGGCGGGCACCAGCGCGAGGTCGTCGAACAGCTCGTCGAGGGCCTGGGCCGCGGCAAGCTCAGCGTCATCGGCCTGCCGGGCGCACTGCCCGCGTCCGAGTACGAAGCGCTCGGCGTCGCCCGCATCTCCTACGGCCCGCTCACGCAGCGCGTCGCCCTGCGGGCGCTCCGCGACCTCGCCGCGGACCTCTACCTCGGCGGCGTCGTACCGGAGGACACCCCGACGCTCAACTGACGGACGCGGCTGCGGAGCCGCGACGAGACGGACGGGAGGCCCGACCCCAGCTGGTCGGACCTCCCGTCCGTCAGTCGGTCGCGTCGGCGACCGGCGTGCTCACCCGAGCGCCGGGTACAGCGCCGGCGTCGTGCGGGCGTGCGTCGCCTGCTCGAACCCGTAGCCGAGGCCGATGACGGTGCCCTCGTCGTAGGAGCGGCCGAGGAACTCGAGGTTCACGCCCGCCCCGGTGATCGTGGCGTCCGCCGCGGTGGCCTGTCCCATCGGGACGGTCACGGCCGGCATGCCGGTGTTCGGGCTGAGGCGCATGTTCGTGCCCTGCGTGCCGTACGGGGTGCCCGACGGGTAGACGAGCGCGTCGAGGTCCTGCGCGTCCATCATCCCGGTGACGACCTGCTTGCCGGTCGCGATCTGCGTGGTGTGCGAGCCCTCCGGTCCCGCCCAGGCCTGGTACTGCGCCTCGGTGATCGCGTTGCGCTGCTGGTACGTGCCCTTCCGGCTCGGTACGTACTCCCCCGAGTCCAGGATGCCCTGCAGGGAGCGCGCGGTGACGTCCGGGTCGAGGTGCTTCGCGACGTACTGGTCCAGGTCGTGCTTGAACTCGTTCGTGCTGCCGCTGCCCTCGCTGAGGACCCGGTTGAACTCGGGCGTCGCGGTGATCGGCACGACGGTCGCACCCTGGGCCTCCAGGGTGGCCCGGGCCTCGGCGAAGAGCCGCGCGGTGGTGCGGTTCGTGCCGACCATCGACGTGACGTAGCCGATCCGCTTCCCCTGCAGCGCCGTCGGGTCGAGGAACTGCGTGTACGAGGTCGGGACCTTGCCCGCCTGGCCCTGCGTGACCGGGTCGGCCGCGTCGATGCCGGTGACGGCGTCGAGCGCCACGGCGGCGTCGGTGACCGAACGGGCGAGCGGGCCGCCGGTGTCCTGGGACAGCGCGAGCGGGATGATGCCGTCGCGGCTCGCGAGACCGACCGTCGGGCGGATGCCGACGAGCTGGTTGTAGGAGGACGGGACGCGGATCGAGCCGCCGGTGTCGGTGCCGAAGCCGATGCCCGCCAGGTTCGCCGCGATCGCCGCGCCCGTGCCGCCGCTGGACCCGCCGGCGGTCTGGCTGGTCACGTAGGGGCTGGCGACGAGGAGCGACGATCCCGCCGGCTGGTTCGAGGAGAACTCGGACACGAACCCGAAGGCGAACTCGTCGAGGCTCGCCTTGGCGAGGACGACCGCCCCGGCGTCGCGGAGGCCGGCGACCATGGCCGCGTCGGTCGTGGTCTGGTTGTCGTCCCAGCAGCCGCAGCCGCCGGTGGTCGGCATGTCCTTCGTGTCGTAGTTGTCCTTCAGCGCGATCGGGACGCCGAGGAGCATGCTCGTCATCCCGTGCGCGGCCCGCTCGGCGTCGGCGGCCTTCGCTGCCGTGAGTGCCGCGGCGTTCGTCGTGACGATCGAGTTGAGCGGCCGCCCGCCCGTCCCGGTGTCCGTGGTGGTCCGGTCGTACGCGGCGATGCGGTCGAGGTAGTCCTGGGTGATCTCGGCCGAGGTCGTGACCCCGGCGTTCATCGCGGCCTGCATGTCGAGTGTCGAGGCCTCGACGAGTCGGAAGGGACCGTCGTCGTAGATGATCCGCTGGGACAGGCCGGCGACGTCGGTCAGCGTGATCGTGCCGTCACTGTCCACGTCTGCGACCGAGACCGTCGACCAGTCCGGGTCGGTGGCGCTCGTGCCGAGGTGGTCGGACAGGACGGTGAGGTCGGTCTGCGTGACCTGGTCGTCACCGGTGAGGTCGAGCGCCGTGTAGTACGGCGCCAGCATGGCGGCGGGGCTCGCGTCGACGGCGGCCGGCGCAGCACTCGCGACGAGTGACGGGGTCGCGACGACGGCGGTGCCGACGAGGGCCAGGAGCGCCGCTCCGGCGACGGTGGTGCGACGACGGCGGGTCACGGGGGTTCCTCCGGGGGTTCGGGTCGAGGTGGCGTCGGTCGTCCGGGAGCGGTCGGTGGCGGTCATCGGGCGTCCTCCGTCCGGGCGGCACGGGAGGCACGGCGACGGGCGACGACGAGGCCCGCGCCGGCGAGCAGCAGCGCGACGCTGGCGGCGATCCAGGGTGCGAGGTCGGCACCGGTCCAGGCGAGAGCGCCGCCGGCGGGTGCGGGTGAGGTGTCGGTCACCGGGTCCACGGACCCGCCGGTCCCCGTGCCGGTGCCGGGTCCGCCGGCGCCGCCGGTGCCGCCCGGTGCGGTGGTCGGAGCCGCCGTCGGTGTGCTGGGAGGGCCGGGCGTCGGCGTCGGGCTCGCCGTCGGGACCGCTGCGATCGTCACGGTCGTCGAGGCCGGGTCGGTCAGGGTGGTGGTGCTGCCGTCGGTGGCGACCAGGGTGACGCTCGTGACGGCGAGGTCGACCGTGGCGGGGCTCGTCGCGGTCAGCTCGACCGACGCCGCGAGGTCACCCGACAGCGCGGGCGAGGTGCCGAGGCGGGTGTGCAGGAGCGTGACGGTGTCGCCGTCCTGCTCGACCGAGTCGAACCCGCCGTCCGGACCGGTCGCGCTGCCGTCGACGACCTCGACGGCGTCGGCGTCCGCCGCGATGTCGATCTCGTACGCGAAGACGTCGGACGTGGCCGGCAGGGTCAGGGCGACGTCGACGGTGTCGCCGACCGTCACCGTGGCCGGTGCGGTGATCGTGGCCGTGGTCGCGACCGGGGCCGCGGCGGCCGGTGTCGCCGCGAGGACGGCGAGGCCGACACCTCCCGCGGTGATGACGGCCGTGCGGAGTGTGGTGGTCAGGCGGGTGGTCGTGCGGGAGCGGAGCCGAGTGCGGTGCTGCATCCGTGCGGGTCCTTCGTCGGGGTTCGGGCTGAGCGCTTGCTCAGTGCTCGAACCGTAACGACGGGGTGTTTCGCGCTCGGGCCCCGTCGGTTTCCCACGTGTTACGCCTTCGGAGCGGGCTGTCGCTGCCACTGGCATGCGGTCATGCGGCACGGAGACCGGACACGACGGCGAGCGCTGGGCGGGCCTCCTGGCCGGCGGGGCCCGGGAACCGACCGCGCGACTGGACAGACGGACGTCTACGGAGTAGTGTCCTCATTTGGTGCATTGCAGCGAACCCATCTGACTCGCGCACACCGACCGTCTCGAACCGATCCCCCTGGATCGCATTCCAGCGAGACCACCGCTCCCCGACCGGCGAGCATGCACGTCGAATGTCGACGTGCGCGTCCGCGCTCCTGCGGCCGACGAGACCACGGAGTCCGTCCGGCCCCGCGCGACGCCGAACGACTGAAGAAAGACAGCACCATGACCACGAACGAACACACCATCATCACCGGGACCGCCATCGCGGCGCCCACCGTCTCCCCCGACCGCATCGCCGAGTTCCCCGTGCGTGAGGACCGCTCGCAGCGTGAGTACCTCGTGCGCATGCCCGCCGACGACCTCGGGTTGTTCCTGACGCCCGGCGTCCGCGTCGCCGTCGACGGCGAAGCGGGCTGGGTCGTCCCGGGCCGCTCCTGGCGCGGCGAGGCCAGCCGCACCATCCTGCAGGCGCGCGCCGTGCGTGCGCCTGAGCTGGCACTGGCCGCCTGAGCCGTACGGTAGGGTCCGCCCGACGCCACTCGACACGAGACGCCGTCCCTCCGGGGGCGGCGTTCCGTCGTTCCTGCCCTGCTGGTCGCGGCGCCCGTGGGCGGCAGGCGGCAACTCGCCGTCGCGCTGGCTCCGACGGCCGCAACGGGAGTACCGCTACGACGTTCGCTGGGAGGACGGACACGTGGAGTCCGGGGTCGACCTCGTCGCCCTGTACCGGCGTGCGCCTGCTGACCACGAAGTGGTCGAGCGGGTGATGGAGGAGCATTGCCCCGAGTCGGGTACCGGCCCGTGGGTCCGCTACCCGGCGGCCGAGCTGCTCTGAAGCGCTGACGTGGCGCCGTCGGCGACGTCCCATGGGTCGCTGGTGTCCACTCCCCGCGCCTGGCGACTCATCCTGTGCCGCTCCCGGAACCCCGGTGCCTACCGTGGGGACCAGGGAGGGCACATCGTGAAGTACATCCACTACGACGGCGCAGACGTCCTCACCGGGGACCTCATCGCGGATGCCGTCGCCGACTACGCAGCCATCCTCGGCGCGAACACCAGGACGGACACGATCGCGGTGCCCTGCGTCGGGGACGACGGGACGCTCGAACGGACCAGGATGCTGGTGGGTCCGTCCAGCGAACTGTTGCTGCGCGAGGCGCCGGACGACCTCCTGGAGCCGGAGGACCCGGCGTTCATCCGGCGGCTCCGGGACGCAGCGGCGCGGTGCGGCGACATGCTCCCGGTGAACGCGGACGGGCGGACGCTGTTCGTTGGCGCCGCCGACGACGCTTGACGTCGCACCACGGACGAGCACCGGTCCGGCTGGGCATCACGCCGTCGAGGGGTCAGGGCCGGCAGCGCCGCCCAGGACTTCCTCGTCCGTGGCCGTGCCGCCGAACGGGTACTGCACCCAGTGCTCCCGGTCGCCCGACTCGAACAGCTCGACGGCTCGGGACCGGCAGTGCTGCTCGTCGTTCCGGGAACCGCCGGGGGCGATGCCGAGCGCGTCGCGCAGTCCTGCAGTGTCCACCACGAACGAGGTCCCTGCGCCGCTCGACACCTCCCACGTGGTGACGCCGGCGGTGAACAGGAACCGGCGTTGCGGTCGTCCTGCGACGCGGAAGTACCGCGTCTCCGGTGGGCCCGGCTCGGGAGCGCGCGACGAGGTCGGCGACGTCATCGCAGGTCCCAACTCGGCTGGGGGTCCTGGGAGTACCCGGAGTACCCGGCCACCCGGCTCTGCTCCATGTCGTAGTACGCGCTCGGTCCGAGTGGATCGACCCCTGCTGGGCGCAGCGCTTCGTCCGGAGCGCCGATGTCGACCATGTCCTTGCCCTGCATCTTCTGGTAGTCCACCCATTTCTCGTTCGCCCAGAGGTGCACCCGCTCGTGGACCGACGTGGGGAGGTGCGCCTCTGTCCAGTCGTAGACCCGGGACGGCAGCGCCTCGTACGAGGAGTACCCGTGCGCAGCTCCGTAGGGATGGACGCGGTACTCCATGCTGCGCCCCATGACCGCCGTGTCGGCGGAGGCGTTCCGCGTCACCGCACCCATGATGCCCTCGCTGACCTTCTGGCCCACGGCTCCACCGGCGCCACCGGTGACGGTCCCCGCGAGCGCACCCTGGCCCGTGGCGGAGAGCGCTCCGGTGACCGAGTGCGGGCCCGGCCCCGTGTAGTAGCCGTACGCTCCCTGGACGCCGCCACCGATCCCGCCGGAGCTGGCACCCGCGACGACCGACGCCTTCATCCCGGTCAGTCCCGCCCGGGCTGCGATGCCCGCACCGCCGAACCCGCCGAGGGCGCCGCTGAGCGCGACCTCGCCCCAGTCGACCTCGCCCGTCGTGGCCTTCTGGATGATCGTGTCGGCTCCGGCGCTGATCAGCATCATCCCCGCCGGGCCGCCCACACCGGTCGCCATGAGCACGCCGCCGGCGACGACCATGGCACCCCCGGCGAAGTACTCCCAGTTGTCGGCGAAGAAGTCACCGGCGGCAGCGAACGCGCCGCGCGATGCCGAGCTGTCGTACGCCTTCAGTTCTGCGTCGGTGAGCGGGCGGAGTCCGGTCGGGTCGACGGCCCCGAGCGGGTCGTTGCCCGCGTACGCGTAGGGGTTGCCGTCCCACCCGGCGCCGATGACCGGGGGCAGCGGATCAGCGGACAGGAAGCCCCGGGCGGTCGGGTCGTACACGCGCGCACCGAGCCACTCGAGGCCCGCGACGACGAGCCCACCCGTCGCCGTGACCCCGATGTCGTCCGGGAACCCGGACGCGGCGGTCGACGAGCCGACGGTCCCGGTGACCGCCCAGGGATCGCCGACGTCCGTCGCCCGTGCTCCACGCCACTGGTCGGTGGTCCAGGTCGTCCCGACCGCGGTGAGCCCTGCGGGCAGCCCGAGCACCCGCTCGCCTCCCACCGCCACGAGGGTCGGTACGGCGGCGGCCGTGTCCCACCAGACCGACGCGTCGTCGACCTCCGCGAGTTCGCCGAGTGCGTCGACCCACAGGCGGTGTTCCGTCGCGGGGTGGTCGCTCGTGCCGGGGACGGGACGGTGCACGAGCTCGGCCAGACGACCGATCGTGCCCCAGCCGTACTCGGTCCTCGCCCCGTCCGGGTCGGTGACGGCCACGCGCCGCCCGAGGGCGTCGTGCAGGTACTCGCTGCGCGACCCGTCGGGGTGCTCCGTCGAACGGATCTGCCCCGCTGCGTCGTACTCGTGTGTCGTCGTGCCGTCGGGGCCGGACTCCGCGACGAGGCGTCCGCCGAGGTCGTACTCCCACGTCGACCGGCCCGCGTCCGTCTCCACCGCGACGAGTTGCCCCGCGGCGTCGTACTCGACCGTGGTCACACGGGCCGGGCCGTCGTCCGGGCCCTGCCGGGTGACCCGGGAGACCCTCCCGTGGTCGTCACGCTCGACGAGGGTCGCACCGCTCCCGCCCGTGTGCCGGGTCATGAACCCGTCGTGGAAGGCCCAGCTCTGCACGTGCCCACCGGCACGCGCGGCGATGCACCGACCGCTCGCGTCGCGGTCGAACTCGACACGGCCGAGTCCCGGGTGCTCGACGGCGACCGCCCGTCCGGCTGCGTCACGCGTCCACGTCGTCCGCACGCCGTTCGTGTCGGTCGACGCGATGCGCTCGCCGTCCGGTCCGTACTCCCAGGTCATGCCCCAGCCGTCCCGGGTCCGGGAGGTGAGCAGACCACGACCGTCGAAGCGCAGTTCGTGGTCGACGACCCTGCCGTCGTCGCGCGTGTGGTCGTGCACGACGACCCGACGCCGGGCGGCGTCGTGCTCGACGACCGACACCAGCCGACCGTCGACCGAGGTGCTGACCGGCCGCCCGGACGCGTCGTGCGTCCACGTGGTGGTGCGGCCGTCCGCATCCGTCCGCGAGATCGGTCGACCTGCCGCGTCGTACCGGAGGACCGTTCGGCGCGTGAGGGGGTCGGTGATGCCGGAGACCTGGCCGAGGTCGTCGTACTGGTACTCGGTGACGGCGCCGGTGGGCCCCGTGACCCGGGTGACCCGCCCGAGGTCGTCGTGGTCGTACGAGGTGACGCCACCGACCCCGTTCACCGTGCGGACGAGCTGCCCGACGGCGTCGTAGGTGAAGCGACGCGTACCGAAGGCGGGGCCCCGGGTCGCGACAAGCCGCCCGACCCGGTCGTACTCGAACCGCGTGGTCCCGACCCCGGGCACCCGCTGCACCGTGAGGCGTCCGACCGCGTCGTACTCGAAGTGCTCGGACTCGCCCGTCGGGAACGTCCTGGCGACGAGACGCTGATCGGCGTCCCAGACGAGTTCCGTGACCCCGCCGACCGGGTCGGTGGTCCGCCACGGGCGACCGCACGCGTCGTACTCGTACACCGTGGTCGCGCCGGAGGCCGCCACGACGGCGACGACCCGGCCGGCCTGATCGCGTTCGAGCGTCGTCAAGCCGCCCTCGCCGTCGACGAGTTCGACCGCGTTGCCCGCCGCGTCGTAGGTGACGAGTTCGGCCGAGCCGTCCTCGGCCTCGACCCGCACCGGTCGGCCGTACTCGTCGAAGCGGACCGTGGTGCGGGCGAAGGCGTCGGCGATCGTGACGGTGCCGGTGTCGCGCTCCGTCGTCGCCGAGGCCCGGAGCCCGGTCGGGTCGATGCTCGCCGTCAGGTTCCCGGCCACGTCGTACTCGCGCGACCAGGTGCCGCCAGCGGGGTCCATGACGCTCGTGAGCCGCGAGAGCGCATCGTGCGCGAACGCCCACCTCCCGCCACCCGGGAGCACGACCGCGGCCACTTTGCCCAGGTCGTCGAACTCGCGCTCGACGGTCCTGCCGAGCGCATCGGTGGTGCGGACGAGCTCGCCGTTCGCTCCGTACTCGAACCGGGTCCGCGCGCCCGTCGGGTCCACGACCGCCGTGGGCCGTCCCGCAGGGTCGTGCTCGAACCGCCACTCCGCACCGTCCGCGTCGGTCCGCTGCACGAGCAGCCCCGCTCCGTCGTACCGGTACTCGGTGCGCGCACCCGACGGACTGACGGCAGCGGTCGGACGTCCCGCGGCGTCGCGCTCGGTCCGGGACGTCTCCCCCGAGGCGTTCCGGATCGCGACGAGGTCACCGGCCCGGTCGTACGCGAAGTGCAGCGGCACGCCGGTCGGGTCGACGACCCTGAGCAGCCGACCGCGATCCCACTCCAGTTCGGTGCGCCCACCGAGGGCGTCGTGGATGACCGACGGGTTCCGCGACACGTCATCGGGGTACTCGTAGCTGATGACCGATCCCGACGCGGTGACGAAGGTGGTCACCCGGTCCTGCGCGTCGTACCCCCAGGTCAGGTCCGCACCCTCGGCGGTGACCGTGCGCGTCCGCCGACCGCGCTCGTCGTGGGCGTGGACCGTGACGGACCCGTCTCGACGCGTGGACGAGACCAGGTTGCCCGAAGCGTCGTACGTCATCGACTGCCGCTGGTCGGCGGAGTCGAGCATCCCGACCAGGCGTCCCTTCGCGTCCGCGATCCACGAGTTCGACCGGGTGCCGTCCTCGTCCGACACAGCGGTCACGCGACCGGGGAGGTAGGCGAACCTCGTGCGCCGCCCGTACTGGGACACCTGCAGGACGACACGTCCTTGCTCGTCGTAGGTGTTCTCGGCCTCGACCACGCCGGCGGCCGAGACGACAGCGGCGATGAGGCCGTCCTCGTTCCACCGGTACGTCCGTGTCCCGAGTGCACCGGTCACGCGGCCGAGGTACCCGTTCTCGTACCCGTACTCCATCCGGCGTCCGTCCGACGCACGGACCACGGCCACGCGTCCGTCGACGTACTCCACCTCGAGGTTCCGGCCGAACTCGTGCTCGAGGCGGATGACGGCACCCGAACCGTCACGGCTCACCGTGGTGGTCTCGCCGTGCCCACGTCCGGACGCGAGCCAGCGACCGGTCGGGTCGAACGCCCACCACCCGCCCTGGTTGTCGCGCACGACGAGACGGGCCCCGTCGGGACCCTCGCCCGGCTCCCGGTGCAGCCAGGAGTTCTCGCCGACAGCACGACCGAAGCCGTCACCGTCGCGCGGGTAGTCGACTGCTCGCCCGTCGTCCCGGACCCAGCGGGCACCGGTGTCGGACAGCAGGAGCGCCTGGTCGAGGACCGATGCCCATCCCGGTCCGAACACCCCCGGCGTCCCGAGCGCGGACGGCATCGAGTTGTACATGCGCGTCAAGGCCAGGCCGGATGCCCCGACGAAGGCCAGGTCCGTCTCCGGCTCGAGGAAGTTGCCGGTCGACGTGTTCACCGGGTCGTTCGCGTACCCGCTGGTCGGCATCGCACCCGCCGCGGTCGGCGGGTCGATCTGGAGGCTCGAACGGCTCGCCGAGACGCCGGCCGCCTGCAGTGCCGCGCCGAGCGCTGCGTCGCTCAGGGTCGAGACCGCCCCGGCGCCGCCGGCGGCCTCGAAGGCGGCGGCGATCGTGTCGGCCCAGGAGGCGTCCTCGGCGTTCGCGCTGAGGTACCGGCGGTAGGCGCCCACCACTCCGGCCGCATCGATGTGGCCCCATGAACAGTCGCTCGCGAAGTCGGCGAGCGCCGCCTCGATGCCGCCCGGGGCCGCCGCGAGGGCGTCGTCGAGCCCGCGGGATCCGGTTGCGAAGGACCGCAGGTCCTCCGGCCGCGCAGAGGAAGTACCACCTCCGCCTCCGCCTCCACCGCCACCGGGAGCCGGGGTCTGGCGGGAGCCGGTCGAGGCCTGGGCAGCAGGGAAGGTCGGGGCCGGTCCGGGATCGACGTTCGGGCGCTCGTCCTCACCGAACCAGAAGTCGTGGAACTGGTCGCCGAAGTCCTTGTTGTTGTGCCGGTGGACCCACTCGTTGTTCTCCTTGCGGCGGGCGTCCTCCTCGTGACCGGCCGCGATCATCTTGCCGACGTACCCGGCGACCGTGCGGAGGGCACTGGCGAGGTTCGACGCGTCCTGCGACGCCGTGGTGGCGTTCGTGGCGAACAACTCCGAGAAGTGGCCCTCGAAGTCGTGCTTCGCCGTCGAGACGTACGAGGCCCGGGATCCAGCCTGCCCTTCGAGCCGAGCCGCTTCTGCCAGGAGCTTCGACTGCAGTGCCGACGCGGTGGAGTACGTGAACTTCCCACCGTTGGACGAATCCGACTGCGGGAGCAGTGGCACCTCGACGAATTCGGTCATGACCGGCACTCCCCCGTGTTGCTTCCCCGGGCCGGGTTGCCGACCCGCCGCGCATCGCGCACGACGGCTCCACCGTACCCACCGGTGGCGACGAGCACCACGGGTGCGGGCAGGACACCGGGCCTCAGTTGTTGAAGCGGAACTTCCGCGTTCGGAACGGTAGCCCACGGCTACCGACGACTGCCGCAGAAGTACGGGGATCGGGCACGAGTCGAGCAACGACTGCCAACGGTAGATGACGACTGTCCTGACGAACGTCTGACGAACGACACTGGCCGCATGGACGAACTCTCCACCGCGCTCCGCGCCATCATCCGTGAGGAGGTCGCACGCCAACTCGCCGAGCTTGGTCTCGCTGAGGCTTCGGCGGCCGCGGGTGCACCGGCGCCTCCACATCTGCTCACCCTCGCCGAGGCGGCGGACTACCTCGGCGTGAAGACGAAGACGCTGTACGAGTGGCGTCGGCTCCGGAAGGGGCCACCGGCCACCCTTGTCGGGCGTCTCGTGAAGTACCGTGCCGTGGACCTCGACGCCTGGCTGGCAGAGTCTCGGGCATGAACGAGTGGATGACCGCCCGCGAGGCCGCCGACTACGCACGCTGCCACTGGCGCACCATCACGGACGCCTGCAGGTCCGGGAATCTGCGCGGCTACCAGCGCGCGAGGAACGCGACGTGGCGGGTGCTGCGGGACGACGTCGACGAGTGGCTCGGCGTCAAGCCGCCCGTACGCCGAGGGCACCTGCGGGCCGTTTAGAGCGCGTCGAGATCCCACTGGACGTGCTCGAGTCGCGTGAACCACCCGATCGCAGCGTTCAACGGAACAGGGAGCTCGCGTCCTTCGAGGTGTGCGCGGTAGACGATGTCCTGCTGCGGCACGGACTTCGTCTGCATCCGATCTCCGATCCAGTCACCGAGCAGAGCCTCGAGCGGGCCGTATATGGACGGCCCCCAGTCGATCGGGAAGGTGAGAGGCCAGCTGAACCCCGCCTGCCGCACAGCGATCACAGCACCGTGGGTGATCCCGTTGCGGACCAGGCGGATCCCGGGGAGCACCCGCCCTTGTTCGTCAGCGTCGCGCACGGCGTCGTAGTCGGCGCCGTAGGTGCGCATGAGCTGCTCGTCCAGAGCTGCTGCCCAGAACGCCGCGGTACCGAGGGCGACGTACTCGTTCCCGGGGCCGCCCTCGACTGCCTGGGTCGCTTCCTCGAGCCCGCGGAGTGCGAGGCCGCGCACCGGGGTCCACAGCGGCAGCGTCATGCGGTCGTCGTCCGACTGCCGCCCGTGGTGAGGGCGCGCGGCGTCCCGCCGGTGTGCGTCACCCGCACCGCCTCCCACGTCCTGTCGTCGAGCTCCTCAGGGTGCTCGACGCCGAGCGCGTTCAGGTGCTCACGAGCAGCGAGGATCCGCAACGCGTTCTCGTCGCCGTCGGCCGCGGCGCGCATCACGAGCTCCACGACGAGCCCCGCGCCCGCGTCGTCGACGGGACGCATCATCGCGGCCGCCTCGGCGAACATCGCCCGCTCGAGCTCAGCGCGGCGCCGGCGGTCCCGGTAGTCCTGCTCCCGGGCACGCTTGGTGGCCGTCTGCGGAGTGTTCCAGCGGTGAGCGCGACCCATGCACACATCCTCCGGCTTGAGGGCGCCTCCACAGAGTTACTCACAAGAATCGCTCGGTCGTGTCGGCCACACGGGGCAAGATGACCCTGTGCTGCACGCCTTCATCGACGAGTCCTACATCAAGGGCTTTGTCTACCTCACGACCGCCGTCGTCGTCGACGACCACCAGCTCACCGAGCTGAACCGCCGTCTTGACCACGTCATGTGGCGCACGCACAAAGCACACGGCATCGATCCGGGCACCGAGCTCCACGCACAGCAGCTGTTCCAGCGCAGCGGCGAATGGACCTGCTTCCGAGACATGCCGGCCGCCGCCCACGCGACCTTCCGGAACGCGCTGAAGAACATCACCAGTTGCGGCGCGCGCGTGTTCATCCGCGGAGTTCGCGAGGACCGGCTGATCCGTCGATACGTCACCCCGCACCCGCCCCACTCCATCGCGTTGCAGCATCTACTCGAGAGGATCAACGACTACGCGGCCATCCTCGGCGAGCGCGTCAGTGTCACCGCAGATGAGGTGCAGGACAGTGCCCACCACGACGCACGCGCGGCGACCTGGGCAACTGTCGGCACTCCCGGATTCAGACCGTCGACCTTGCCCATGATCGATCTGCCGATTCAGTGGCGCGGGTCACACCTCGAGCGCGGATTGCAGGCAGCCGACCTCGCAGGCTTCATCTACCTCCGAAAGCGGTTCCACATGACGACCGACGCCCGGCTGATCCAGGCGATTCAGCAGTCGCGTGACGCGATCTTCCCGGCGATCGAGCACGAGAGCGTCTGGAACCCCTGAAAGCACTGAAGGCCCCGCGTCAGCGGGGCCCCAGGCGGACGACATTCCCAAGGGCCTGTCGTGATGCTGACGGTAACACATACCGGCGTCATCGGGTTCCGGCGCCGACTTCGTGTCAGCTGTCGGCGGTGCAGTCCTCGAGCACGTCCGCGTCGGGTACTGCTCCCTCGAACGCCAAGATGGCCCGCTCGCTGTCGATCATGGGCACATCGTCCTCCGCCCACCGACAGCCATCTGAGGGCTGTACGGAGCGCCGGACGCCAGCCATGATGAGCGCATGACCCCGGTCCGGCTCGTCACTCCCGCGATGCTCGTCGGCGCAGCGAGCACCCTCATCGCTGGCTGCTCGCAGAGCTCCGACTTCGTCGCCTTCGAGAACGCCTGCAAGGACAAGGCCGGCCCTGCCGTCGTTGGCGAGTGGCAGAAGACCCACGACGCAGCGCCCTGGGAGGTCACGAAGATCGTGAGCACGACGGCGAAGGAAGGCTCGGAGAGCAGCTCGGAGTCAAAGGTGGTCTACGTGAGCGGGACCGCCTCAGTGTCGGTCGACGAGAGCGGCGCCGACACCCGGGAAGTCTCCTGGTCGTGCTTCAGCCAGCGACCCGAAGGCGACACCAACGTAACCGCGGGGATCCGCAGCGTCTCGATCAACTGATGTCGGCGGCCGGCGGCACCATCGCCGCGAGGCCGCCACATCCGCGCTCTAGTCGTCGCTCGGGCCTGGGGTGGGAGGGTCCTGGGGCACCTCACGGGACGGTGAGAACTGCGGAGCGGAGGGTCGACTCCACCGATGCCCGTCCTTCGGGAAGAGGTAACCGGCCACCACGACCACGACGCCGATCACTTCGACGACGGTCGCAGAAAGCCATCCGAGCATGACCTCGCCGGGAACTTTCCAGTCGCGGCCGAGCCATGCGTAGAGGAAAAACACGACGTCTGCGACAAGCAGTTGGCCGAACATTGCCCCAAGTGCACCACGGGCGACCATCGCCTTGAGTTGGACGTCGAGGTGGTGGTCCGCAAGGACGACTTCCTCGAGGCTGGTGGGCGTTTTCCTGCGCGCCCAGGGCCATCGCCAGAACTTCCGCCTTGAGTGCTGGCGGTGGCGCTCCGATCCGAGGTCCGGCGAGGAGTACAACCGTCGCCAAGAAGTCCGATCCTCGCGAGCTTCAGCGAGGATGCGCTCAATCTCAGCACGCCCGCGGTCGATCGTTCTCTGCCGAGCGTCTTCGTCATCGGCCTGAGAGCTTGCCGCGGGCGCGTCTGATTCCGACGTCATCAGGAGCGGCGATACCCAAGGTTCTCGAGGTGGAACTGCATCGACTGCAGCGACACCCCGAAGAACCGAGCCATCTGAACGTCGGAGTTGCGGGCATCGACAAGCACCTTCACGGCGGACCGCGGCATGAGCAAATGGGCACCGAAGGTGTTGGCGAAGATCTCCTCGGGCTTCGTGCCTTCCTGTGCTCGTCCGTCACGGCGATCGATGTATCCGACAAACTCGTCCTGGTCGCGCCGTTGGGCGAAATGCCCGAGTTCGTGCGCAGTGGTGAACCTACGCCGCACTGGTGGGTCGTCGACGTCGACGAAGATCTCCGCTTCCTGCCCCGGGTCCTTCCTGAGCAGACCGCTCACGTTGCCGGGCAGCTGTGCCTCGAAGACGAAGATTCCCATTCGCTCTGCAATGACGACCGGATCCACCGGGAACCGATCGGAGTCCCACGCCTCCTCGAGGATGTTCGCGGCGGCTCGTTCGGCTTCGCTCTTGATCGACATGTGCCCTCCTCTCGCGTGTGAAAACACGATCGCGTTCGTGCGTGTTCCCTGCCCGCGGCCGACGATACCAGCGGCTTACGCGCGTTCGACGTTCGCTGCGCGCGCGTTGTGATCGCCGACGCCTGTGGAGATGTCGGCCGCTTCGGGCACCATCGCCGCATGGCCGAGCACCAGTGGGCACCACCCGAGCACCCCGACGTCACCCTGCACCAGCCCATCGGCTTCAACCCCGAGCTCGTCGGCGAACTGACCACCATCGACCCGCCGCAGCCGGTATGGGCCGACATCGCGTTCGAGCAGATCCCCGACACCCTGCACCTGAAGTGCTTCGCGATCGCGTCGTCAGAGGTCGCCGTGCTCGTGCAGACCGCATGGCAGGGCCGGCTGCAAGAGGTCCTCGTCGACCGCGACTACGTCCTGAAGCGCGCGCTCGACCCCCGCACCCGCTGATGGCCCGTCGGCGCCGCGACCGCTGGGCCCTCGGTCCCGCACTCTCCCTCCCGGAAGCGGCGTACGGCGGCCCCGTGTTCGACCTGCCGACCCCGGACCCGGTCCTCGTATGGCTGCAGTTTCCCGACCGTGCGCTCGAGGTCGAGGCCGACGTCATCGCCTGGACCGACCGGGCCTTCCTCGTCGAGTGGGGGTTTGGTCAAGCCGCGGACTGTGCCTGGGTGTGGCGAGACGCGATGCGACCTCGCGGTCCGGCAGACACGAACAACAGCAGCATGCCGCTCTAGAGCTCTCAAGGGCGACCGGCATGATTAGTCGGACCCGTTCGTCGAGCTGCGGAGGTCGCGGGGCACGAGCTCTCCGACGTCGAGCGCCAGGGCGTCGACGGGATCAACCAGTGATTGACTCAGACGCCGCTCTCGCGCCACCACATCTGCGTGCCCTGGTTCAGCAGCACCGAGATGGTGTCCTTCACGCCCTGCTTGATGCGCAGGATCCCCGTCCCGCCGAGGCGAGCGATCTCGTAGATCTGGCCCTGCACGTTAAGCCACTCGTCGCGGTTGTCGAAGTCGAACTTTAGGGGGCTCTCGCCCTGGCTGATGTAGAGGATCACTCGCATGCGATGACGGTACCGAACGGGGCAGTCTGTGGCTAGGGCGGCAGACCCGGCGCCGCACGTCCGCATGGGCGTGTACAAGCGTGACGGCCACCGCGGACGCGATCACGAAGCTCGTCAGCGTCGAGTTCCCGCACCGGCAGGCGGTCGGGATGGGCTGCAGCACGCAGCGGCCGCGGTTCGACCAGGGACTAGCCGTTAGGAGCGCCGATGCCTTATCTGGGTCCGACCGCAATGCCATGACAGCCTGGTCTCAGGTGGCGGTCGCGCCCCCGTTCGTGGGGTGCACGACACGTCCACACGGTCCGTAGGCTCGGCCCTTCGGCACCAACTTAGGGGGAACCAATGACTCAGCAATCGTCCATGCGATCCAACGGCTCGAACGAGACGAGCGCCTGATGGCCGACGCGATCTTCAAGTCCGCCGTCAACTACGGCTCGCAGACGATCGAGCTGCGCGACGACACGGACACGGACACGGTTGAGGGGGCAATTGTCACCGCTCTCGAGAACGGGGGCGGCTGGGTCTCGCTACCAACGACGACAGGGTCCCGCACGATCCTCGTCACAGTCGGCGTGCCAATCGACGTTCGAACCTGGACCTACACGTCCTCCAACGATGAGATGTTCGTCCTGTGAGCGCGCCGGAGCGGGTAGCGGACGAGCTCAATCGCGTACTGACGGCGCACTCCTATGGCTGGCCCGACGAGAAGCGTTGGTCCGGACGGGCCCACGTCCCTCAGCGGCTCCTCAGCGGTCTTGCGCTCGCGATCGGTGACGGATCGTTCCTGTACGCCGAAGCACGATTCCTTGACGAGACGACCCACGTCGTCGTGCTGACCTCCGAGCACGTGCACAAGGCCTATGCGAAAGACGATGCGACGATCGGGACGGAAAGCTGGTCGCGCTCGTCGCTTTCGAAAGCGGACTTGCAAGCGGCCCCCAACGTCTTCGTACCGGGCTCTGCAGATCACACCGCGACAGCCTTGACCCTGACATTCCGGACCGGGGAGAGCGTCATCCTCGGCGGTGACGGGCAGAGTCTCGCAGCTACTCGCGATCTACTCGAGCTTTACCCCGCCCTGCTGGGCAACCTGTCATGACCTGCAGCGGCCGTTGCCGCTGAATGACGAAAGACCCCCTTGAGTTCCCGAAGGAACCCGAGGGGGTCTTGGCGTGTGTGTCAGATGACCTCGAACAGAGCGTGCACGACGCCCGCGGCCATGTCGTCAGCGCCAGCGTCGCCCGGATGGATGGGGTCGGCGTAGAGGCCCAGCCCGTTCGCTGTCGCGTAGCTGCCTCCCCACCGGTCTCCGAAGTCGATCAGGCACACGTCCTGCTCGTCGGCGATGTCGTAGTACGCCGCCCGGTACTCGTCCCAGCTCGGGTTGACGTACGTTCCATCGCCGAGACGCTCGATGCTCGGCTTCGGGTTCCACAGGAGCACCGCATCCCCACCCGGTGCTGTTCCTGATCCCGCGACGCTGGTGCCCTTCGCGCGTTGCCGAGCGATCAGCGTTCGGAGGGCGTCCTTGACGAAGGCGATCGGGCGCTGCGCCTGCCAGTCGTTGATGCCGAGCGCGATGACGAGTAGGTCAGCACGCATCGTGTCGAGCCAGGGCCGGCCGTAGAGGCCGTACGCGTCGTCGTTCTTCGTCGGGCCGGCACCGAACGAGTCGAGGCTCTGCCCGCTGATCGACATGCTCCCGACTCGCCAGCGTCCGGTCGACACGTGCGACTCGATCGCGACGAGGAACGCGTCGCCGCCGCTGGCGGGCGGGGTGACCCTGATCGTGTGACGGCCGACAGCACCCGCGGGGACGTCGACGACGTGGTGCGCCTGGCTGTTCTGCGCGAAGTAGCCGGAGCGGCGTGGAAGGGTCGGCGCGCCCTGGTAACCGGACAGCGTCGAAACGGTTCCGACCTTCACCCCGTCGATCGAGACCGTGATGAGGCCGCCAGCGCCGCCGCCGGGGAGGAAGTACAGGGTGAAGCTGTCCGCGACGTCCGTGAACTCGATGTACTCCGCCGTAGCCGCATGAGCGCGGTACGTCGACTTCTGGAACGGCCCGAAGGCGGCGTTCGACACAGCGCCGTTGAACGTCCACCGGGGGTCCCAGGCGTTGTTCGTCGGGACGCTGTTGTTCGCCAGCGTGAAGCCGCCTCCGGTCGGCCCGTACTGCGTTGCGAGGATCGACCGGACGCGCCCCGGGTAGGAGTTGACCGGCTTCGGGTTGGACGCTCCCGTCGTGGCCGCTCCGAACGGGATCGAGTCGCCCAGCCAGGCGATGTGCCCCTGACCGCCGCCTGCGAGCACCCGTGTGCGGATCTGCCGCCACCGCAGCGCTGCGAGCGACGAGGGGACGTAGACGCCGTCGTGGCGCCGCTCGGTCTTCGACACGAACAGATCAGTGCCGGCGTCCGCGATCGCGCCGACCAGCGCCGTCTTCGTCTTGCTCTCACCCGTCGTGCCGATGTAGGCCGCGACCGCATCATCTGCGGGTAGCTCTTCAGCCCCGGGGAGACCCTGCGGGCCCCGCACGTTGCCGACGTCGTACGTGAACCCGTCATCGCGGTCGAACCGCAGGTGGTCGTCCTGGCCGATGCGGGCGTTCTCGATCGAGTGCCCGGTGAAGCCACGCGGGCCCCGGATGTCGACCTTCTTCTTCCAGTCCATGCCTAACTCCACTCGTAGAGGTATCCGGTGTTGCGCGGGTCGTCGACGTCGTCCGGGTTCATCAGCAGCCACAACGTCCCAGGGGACGGGTACGCCGGCGGTTCGAGTCCGACCCAGACGCGGACCGCGCTCGCAGGCACTCGCAGCAAGTCACCGATCGAACCGCCATCCGACGGAACGAAGAGCTTCCACTCCACGAGGTCGACGCCGACGTAGCCCTTGTCGGAGTCGAGCCACTCGATGCGGATCGTGTACCAGACCGCCGGGTCCACGTCTTCCGTGGCCTGCAGGAAGACCTCGAAGTCGCCGCCGAGGTTCGGGACGACCACCACCGGCTTCGTGGAGTAAAGCCGGGTTTCCGACACGGCTACTCCGGAGGGTGTGAAGATGATGCGCGGGCTGAACGCGGCGAGCGACTGGATGTTGAAGTCGCGGAGCGTGCCGGTGACGGCGGGCACGTCAGTCGTCCTCCCACTCGTAGAGGATTCCGGTGTTCCGGGGATCGTCCGGGTCGTCCGGATTTGTCTGCAGCCACTGCTTTCCGGCCGTCGGGTTCAGCGGCGGAGTCGGGCCTACCCATGTCTGATTCGGCTGATCGGTCACAATGCCCTCCTCGGGCTAGAAGCGGGTCGCCAGCCGACGTTCGCCGGCGGCGAGGGTCGAGCCGTGCCGTCGTGCTCAGCGAACTCCCGAGTTTCGATCTCCACTCCCCACCCGAGGGGCTTCAGATCGGCGACAACTCAGTGATCGAGCAGCATTCAAAGCACAAGGCTCGGAAGTTTTGAACCCCTCAGATGTTCGAGAGCGATCCCCGGCGGTCCTGGGTTGTGCTGGTACAAGGGGTCACCCCCCACCCCTCTGCCGTCATGCGTCGACCATCTGGGTGTCGCCTGTCTCGAGGTCGCGTCGGACGGTGACGGTTGTCCCGTTGGGCGCGGTCGTCGTGTACGTCTCCGTGCGGTGGTTGACGTTGGGGGTGGTGGGTCTCGGCTTCGGGATGACGAGGGTGAAGGCGTTCACAATCCCGGACGCGAGTGCCTGAGGTCCTGGTGCGGGTCGTGCGGAGGCTGCGACCTGGTTCGGGTCGGTGGTGTCTGCAGGTCCGTCACCGGGGGCTGTGGTGCTCGGGCGGGTGACGTCGTCGTCGAGGGTGGTGGTCGCGGTGTTCAACGTGCTGCTCACGGGTGCTGGTCCTTCCGTGCGGTGCGGATGGTGGGGGTGGCGCTGGTCGATCTCGACGCGGGGGAAAGGGATGCGCCCGCTCCTTCGGCCATCGATCCCACTCGCGAAGCTGTGCGGCCCGCGGTGGGTGACGTTGACGCCCTGCGCGTTCACGTGGGTCAGCGGTGTGCGCTGAGCCAGCTGGGCTTCTCGCCGATGTACGGCCGGGGTCCTGCCGGCTGCGGCGTTCCGAGCGGGCTCGTGGGGTTCGAGCGCTCGTCGGCGATCTCGTAGGCGCGCTCGATGGTCGCGCCGGTGATCTCGTGCGGTGCTGGGAAGCGGAACGTGTAGTACGTGACCATGCGCACGGCTGGGTCCCACTTGCGGAGCTCGATCATGTTCGAGACAGGGTCACCGAGGTCCGAGTGCGCGGCGACGAAGCCAGCCAACAGCTCGTGCCAGCCTCGGTTCATGGCGGTCGCGATGATGGCTCGCACGAGTGGCTGGTCACCGGTCTTCAGCGCGCGGTCCAGGAGCTGGGTTGCCTGGCGCTCGGCGCTCAGGGGCCCGGTCGGGGGCTGCTCGGCAGCGAGCTTCTCGACTCGGTCGAAGGCGTCCCGCGTGCCGACGATCGCGGCGCTGTCGCTGCTGTCGATCGTGCCGTAGAGCTGGCGCTCGAGGCGGGCGACGGCCGAGTCATAGGACTCCTGCTGTCGCCGCTGCAGCGCAGCAACGCGCTCCGCGGCGGGCGCCCAGATCTCGGCGATCGCGATGCGCTTGCCCTCAGCCGTCGTGCGGGTGTCCGAACGGATGACCTGCAAGGCCTGCTCGAACTCCCGCTGGATCGCGGTGGCCTCCGCTTCGAGGGGGGTGGGAGAGCTGAGGTCGGGTGGTGTCGTGTAGCCAGCGATGAGGCCCATCGGGTGTCCTTCCTGTCATGCCGCGCGTGCGGCCTTGAAGTGCTCGACGGCCTCCGGTGTGATCCTCCAGCGCCCGTCAATCTGCTGAGCCGGGAGCCGTTCCTCGCGGATCGCCTTGCGGACCGCTTCAGCTCCGACTCCGAGCCGGGCCGCCGCCTGTGCGGTGGTGAGGCCTTGAGATGACTCTCCAACCGGTTGTGGCGGAGTTGGGCGGACGGTTGTGTCGACGGAACCGACGCCGCGCGTCTCCCGCCATGCCATCGCGACCAGGCGCAGCGCGACGAGCGTCTCGTCGACCTCCGCGTCACGACCACGGTTCTGCACGCGGAAGTCGTCGAGGCCGGCGTACCGACCGAGGAACGCGGCTACACGGCCGGAGACGATGACGACGGGACCGGCCGTGCCGTGCACGAGCGCACTTGCTGGTCGCGGTGCCGTCGTCATCGCCCCTCACCCCCGGCCCGTCGCAGAGCTGTTCCCAGCCGTCGCGCCGCGATCACGAGCCGCCGCCTCGCTCAGCACCCGCCGGGACTCCTTGCCGAGATCCCGCATGAGCTTCCGCGACACGACGACCTCGTCCGCCTGCAGCACCCGCGCGCCGGCACCACGCAGGTCCGCGACCTCAATCGCGAGGGATGCGACCAACACCGCAACCCCTTCGCTCGGCTCGCCCAGAGGCATGGAATTCAGAACCGCTCGGAAGGCTGCACCGTCACGACGCCCAGCAGCTTCTACCAGCAACTCCGCTTGCTCTTGAAGGGCGCTCATGACAGGACCTCATCGGATTCCGCGATCAGGGCGCGCCCCGCGTGCCCTGTCCGTTCTATGACTGTTCCATGACCGTTGCTATGTCCTATTGGTCCTCGCTCTGGGGGCACCCCTCCCGTCGGAGCGAGGACACCCCCACCCCGCTCTGGGGATACCCCCACGTCAGCGCGGGGTGGCCCCGAATACCGCGCTACCCCTCGAGCGACCCGTCCTCGATGCACAGGTTCGACCCCGGAACCCGCACCAGATCGCCGTAGAGCATCGATCCGGACTCCGAGCTGTAGGAGAACGCCAGCACCGGCTGCTCTGCCGCCGCGCGCACCCGCGGCCTGAACAGCGGCAACAGGTACCGGTTGGGCATCTGCTGCGCGCCCTCGTTCATCACCCACGCCTCTACCTCGATCAAGCCCTCCTCTCGAAGCGCACGCAGCGCCCGCTCGACTGTCGACTTGCCGTAGCCAGTGTCGTCGGCGAGCCGACCGAGCGACGGCCACGCTCGCGACCACTCGTCGTTGTAGTAGTCGCCCAGCATCACCAGGACGAACTTCTGGGGGCCGGGGAGGCCGGTCTGCTCCCGTGCCCACCGGAACGCTTTCGTGCTCACTCACGGGCCGCCCCTCCGCCTTCCACGGCCGCCACAGCATCGACGAGCTCGTGGGCGAGCCGACGCGCCTCCCCGACCTCGAGCAGCACGCTGGGCGCCGGCAGGATCAGGGCGACGACCGTCCCCGCACCGTCCGGACGCCACCGCTTCTCGACGTGGATCGGGTGTGCCGCCGTGAGAACGCGCACGGCCGCCATCAGCCCCGCCCCGAACCGTTGAGCTCGTCCACGCGTCGCCGGGCGGTCGAGAACGCCGCTGCGAAGTCCCGCGGATCGTCGGCGCTGACCACGCGACCGCCACTGGTCAGTACCTGCCACCGGTCGCTGCCGGGCGCCGTCGCGACTTCGAGCTCCCAGCCCCGTCCCGTGGCGTGTAGCGCCGTGTGGCGCACCTGCGTCTCGTCGTCGTCCACGTGGAACAGGCCGTACATCGTGCATCCACGCAGTGCGCACCGGTAGCTGTGCTTCGCGACGTACGCCTCGAGCGGCTTCACGCTGCGGTGGAGGAGCTCTGGGTGCCGCGCTGCCATCTCACCGCGAGCCCACCGCTCCGGGTCGGTAAGGCGCATCAGCTCCCGCTCCGCGCGGTAGCCGGCACTGGCGCAGCGGGACAGCTCCTCGAACTGTGCGGCACCGTCCTCGAAGCCCTCGAACGCCGCGTAAAGCGTCCACGGCTCGTCGGCGGTCAACCGCTCGATCGTGACCTCCCACAGAGGCCCTCGCTCGCCCTGCGGGCCGAACTCTGTCCACGCGACGATGCGGCCGCTAGTCTCATCCATGATCTGATCCCTTTCCTGGTTCTGGATCTCGCCCCGACCGGTTGCCGCCGGCTCGGGGCTCTTCTCTGCGGCCACCAGCGCCGCCGCGGCCTCCGCCGCACTCATACCCGGGCGGAAGAAGTTCGCCAAGCCGGTCACGCCGTTGCTTCCGCGTGCTTCTGGATCCACGCCTCGACGTCCTCGAGGCGGAACATCCGGCGGCGGCCGAGCTTGAACGAGTCCGGTGCGGTGCCCCGGGAGACCCAGAAGCGCAGCGTGGACTCGGACGTGTTGAGGAGCTCTACTGTCTCCTCGAATGTGAGCAGCTTGCTCATCGTGCTCTCCCTCGAACGTGGGTGGTTTCCTTGCAAGGAAGCTAGGTGCAGTTGTCGCTAGTTGTCAACTACTGTCGTTATATGGAAGATCGACAGAGACAGCGCGGTAACGATATGGGCCCGACCGGACGGGCCGTCGCGGAGAACCTCAAGCGCATCCGCGTGGCCGCCGGCATGACGCAGGCGCAGCTCGCCGAGGCTGTTCGCGAGGTCGGCTACAGCATCCCGACCGCGGCGATCGGCAAGATCGAGACCCGGGACCGTCGCGTCGACGTCGACGACCTGGCTGTCCTCGCGGTCGCGTTGAACGTCTCGCCGCTCGGACTACTGATGCCGTGGACGCCCCGCCCGACCGACACCGTCGACGTCACCGGGATCGCAGGTAGCGACCGCTCGATCGACGTCTGGAGATGGGCAACCGGCCAGGCACCCCTCGTCACCAGCGACGACCTCGAGGACGCGATCTCGGAGGCATCGGTCTTCCGCAACCACTCGACGCCACCGTGGCTGCAGGTCCTCGTCGACTCGCCCTGGGACGCGAGCCTCTGATGGCGTCCATCCGCAAGCTCCCCGACGGCCGCTGGCAGGCCCAGTTCCGGCCGGTGCCCGGCGGGAAGCAGATCACGAAGACGGGGCGCACGAAGGGGCCTCTGCAAGCGTGGCTCGACGAGCAGACCGCCGCGGTCGTCACGGGCACGTACGCGTCCCAGAGGGCCGGCAGGCAGACGCTGCGTGACTTCTACGCGGAGTGGGCGCCCCGGCAGGTGTGGGAGGCCTCCACCGCCCGGTCGATGGCGATCGCGGTGAACTCGACGACCTTCCTCGACCGGCCGCTGCGCGATATCACCCGCGCGCACATCGAGGAGTGGATCAAGGCCATGCAGACCAAGCCCCGCGGGCGACCGGTCGAGGGCGAAGTGCAGCGCGTTGGCCTCGCGCCCGGGACGATCGCGACTCGGCTACAGAACGTCCGCACGGTGTTCCGCGCTGCGGTTGTCGACCGGAAGCTCGTCCACGACCCGACGGTCGGCGTTCGCCTCCCCCGCCGTCGGCGCCGCGAGGTCGCGATGCGCATCCCGACGCACGACGAGGTCCGCCGCTGGCTCGACGGCGCGGACCTCCACTGGCGTGCCCTCCTCGCCGTCTGCGCGTTCGCCGGCCTGCGCCTGGGTGAGGCGGCGGCCCTGCGTGTCAGCGACGTCCACTTCCTCCGGAACCCCCGCATCGAGGTCCGCCGGCAGGTGCAGCGCGTGAACGGGGGCACCGTCGAGATCCGCGCGCCGAAGCACGGCTCAGAGCGCGACGTGCCGGCCGCGGACGGCTTGCTGCAGGAGCTCTCCGCGCACATCGCGCTTCGAGGCCTCCAGGGGCAGCCGGAGGCGTGGTTGTTCCCGGCCGAGAACGGGCAGCCGGCGCACCAGAACACCGTCGGCTACGCCTGGAACACGGCGCTCGCCCGGGCGGGCCTCGAGGGACTCGTCCTGCACGACCTCCGGCACTACTTCGCGTCGGGGCTCATCGAGGCCGGCTGTTCCGTCGCGACAGTGCAGCACGCCCTCGGACACGCGTCGCCGTCCGTGACGCTGAACACGTACACGCACCTTTGGCCGACCGCCGAGGACCAGACCCGGACCGCCGCGCAGGGCCTCGTCGACGCCGTTCTGGGCGCTGCTGACGAATCTGTGACGAACGAGCCAGCCCGATCCGTGCGTTGACACGGATCGGAGGCCGCTCTAGTTGTTGAAGCGGAACTCCACGACGTCGCCGTTAACCGGCCCGGGAAGCGGGAACCGTGACATCACCCGTGATGCCAGCTCCTGCGTGCGGCGCTCAATGTCGTCACTGGTCCAAGAATCAAGCGTCACCAACTCAGCATTCAGCGACAGCCCGTTGCGATAACCGATCGGTCGACCTTTGGAGTCGAGTCGGTCGCGCTTTTCCACAAATGACTTGTTCCCGAGGTTGCTGTTATAAGCGGTGATCGTGAGGTTCCCAAGCCGGTGCTTGTGTTCCTCCTGCACTTCGGCAGCCACTTCCTTACCCCCGAGCATATCAACCCACGCCCTCGGCAGGTTTTCACCTTGTGGGAGGATGTGCTCGATAGTCCAAACGAAGTGATTCTTCTCCTGACGCCAGAGATCGACTGCCGTCTCCTTGGTCATCTCGTCTTCGGCAAGTATCGTCAAGGCAAACCTTGCAACATCAGTGTTGTCGTCATAAATGCGACCCAAGAGCCGTGCCCGAAACTCGTCGTCCGACGCCGACACCGCGGTCAGCTTCTCGGCGACGATCCCAAAGATATCCTCACCGCGGCCCGCGTCAATTGCATCAATAGCCGTCATGAAAAGCTTCGTCAGCGCATATGTTGGCGGATAGCCAGTCAAGTTGCGACGCACAAAAAAGCTCGTGAGGAGATCGGCAATTGCTTCAATATCGGCTTCATTGAGCTCAAGTTCGTCCTGCTTCGCCATCAACCACATCAAGAGGACGTAGGACGGGGCACCCTGAACTCGCAGGAGCCGTTGGAAGGCCCTGTCGAGCGACGTCGGTCGGTCAAGCTCGACGACACAGTTGATGCGGCCGTAGATCTTGCTCGCGGTGACGAGAGCATCCGCCACCTTTTTCAAGTCCCGCTCGAGAAGGTCCTCGTAAATTCGAATGAGATTCGACTTGGTGGCGACAGAGGCGTTGGGCACATCGGGTAGCTCTGACTTGAATGCGTTGTAGTAGTGCCGGAGAAAACGCTCCTGAGTGGAGTAATTGTCCCCCAGGCTCGTCAGCATGTCGTTCCAGTGTCTGAACGCCTGATCGACGTTCATGATCTTCTTTTTCTCCGACTCGGCGAGCAGGTGATTCTTGATTAAATCCACCGGCGAAAGCGGCATGCCACGGTTATTCAGCGACTCGAAGAGAACGAAGGCGTCTGAATGACTCACCACCTCGATCTTCACGATGACCGCTTTCAAGGCTGCCTCGTGGACTCGAAGCGCGGCCTCGGTCTCAGCTATGTCCTCAGTGTCGGCGAGCTTGAGAATTGCAGAGCGGAAGTACTGATAGCACTTCGCGATCCGTCGACTTGGGTAGTACGGCTTCCACTCGCCTTCGACGGGCAGCCCGGCCTCCTCGAGAACCTTGAGGTAGTCGAAAAGGTTCAGGCCCTGCTTTTGGGGCGTGACCCTCGGCTGTCCGTCACTCTTACGCACCAGCTGACGCCCGAGATTGGTGACGTCGGTCCGGGTGTCATCGTCGAGGCTATCGATGTGCTCCTTGAGCACTGAGTACACAGCGGCCAGGAGGAGCGTGAGCGTCGTGAGCCGTTGTTGACCATCGACCACCTGAAGGATGCTGCCTTCGAGCGCGTCAGTGGTCTGGTCGAGCGTGATGATGGTGCCTAGGAAGTGCGCCCCGTCAGCGTCGATCAAGTCCTCGAAGAGGTCCTCCCACTGAGCTTTGTGCCACGAGTACTCACGCTGGTACGGCGGGATCTTGTAGAGCACGTTGCCCTCATGACTGAAGAGCGTATGCACCGGATACTGGTTCGCTGACTTGATCATCTTCCTGCGCCCTCACTTCGATCCAGAAGATGTTGATCCGATTCGGAACTCCACCACGTCGCCGTCGGCATGTCGCACCGGGGGCGCGGTCGCCTTCGAGGTATCGATCATGAAGCCTTGCCACCCTGCCCGTTTCGCTGAAGGGCTGAGCGGCTTTCGCGCAGCAAACATCTCTGGCGTCTGCAGATCCCTCGGCAAAAACCAGATTCCCATCGCGCCAGTGTCATTCTCCACAACGAGGTAGAGCGAGAAGTAAATACCCGCAAGCATTCTCTCCTGCTGCGGACCCCACGCCGCCCCTAGAAACTGGCGCGGGCAGTCCATCGGAACCTCACCTTTGACAGACTTGGTTTTGACTTGTGCGAGGTAGCCGCAGAAGTCGCAGACAACATCCGCGCACTTGAAGTTGGTCGGGAGGAGTCGAAACGTTCGATCTGATCTCTTACACCCCGGGCACCGAACAAGTTTGGCTACTGCAGATTCTCCCCGGTCCCCCAGTGACTGGCGTGCGGTAGGACTCACTTCTTGCCCCCCGACGTCAGTCCAATGCAGAACTCCTCCAAATTGCCGTTCACGCGCGCCTCACCGTGAGCCCGCTATTGACCTTGCCGACAGAGGCGAAGAGCCACGGTTGAAGAGAATGGTCCCGCAAGTCCTTGAGGAGAGTTGCGGGATCCATTCGAGTCCCAACGAGAGCGTCTGAACTTGGGCGATGCGCCGCCGTCGCCTGCCCCCGATACACCTCAGCATGCACGCCTTCTTCAATCGCACGCCGACAAACGGCCCGAGAATAGTAGGCGACAAACTGCCCGTCACCCAAGGCGGCAGCAGCGTCAGGTATGTTCACCGCTTTTCCATCACTCTGAACCGATGCGCTGATGCCCGATGTCGCTAGCGTTCGACTGAGGGAGTCGGCGTCCCCGCTCGTGAACGCCGTACGCTGCGCGTCGAAGTAGTCAGCTTCCGACCCGGGCGCAGAACGCGCACTGATGTACACGCGTCCAGCAGCTACGTCGCTCTCGAACTCCTCGAGCATCGCCTGACGAGTCACCGCGTCGAGATCTGTGAAGGTGAAGGTCATTCGAGGCTTCCTCTACTTCTGTCCAGATGTTGCTTGAAAGCGGAACTCCACCACGTCGCCGTCCTGCATGACGTAGTCCTTGCCCTCGATGCGGGCCTTCCCCTGCGCACGGGCCTCGGCGATGGAGCCGGTGGCGATGAGGTCGTCGAACGAGATGACCTCCGCCTTGATGAAGCCCTTCTCGAAGTCCGTGTGGATCACACCGGCAGCCTGGGGAGCCTTCCACCCCTTGCCGATCGTCCACGCACGCGACTCCTTCGGACCGGCAGTCAGGTACGTCTGCAGCCCGAGCGTCTCGAACCCGATGCGCGCGAGCTGGTCGAGACCGGACTCGGTCTGACCGGTCGACTCGAGGAGCTCCGCGGCGTCCGCGGGGTCGAGGTCGATGAGCTCGGACTCCACCTGGGCGTCGAGGAACACCGCGTTCGCCGGGGCGACGAGGGCGGCGAGCTCGGCCTTGCGGGCCTCGTCGGTCAGGATCGCCTCGTCGACGTTGAACACGAAGATGAAGGGCTTGGCGCTGAGCAGCCCGAGCTCCTTGATCGGCTCGAGGTCGATCGAGGTCGCGGAGAGCAGCACGCCCTTCTCGAGCTCGGCACGGGCGTCGCGGGCGGTCTCGAGCACGATCGGCTCGGCCTGCTTCAGCTTGAGCATCTTCTCGTACCGCGGGAGCGCCTTGTCGATGGTCTCCATGTCGGCGAGGATCAGCTCGGTGTTGATGACCTCGAGGTCGTCCGCCGGCGAGACCTTGTTCGCCACGTGCACGACGTCGTCGTCGGTGAAGCCGCGGACGACCTGCGCGATGGCGTCGGCTTCGCGGATGTTGGCGAGGAACTTGTTGCCGAGCCCCTCACCCTCGCTCGCGCCCTTGACGATGCCGGCGATGTCGACGAACGACACCGGCGCGGGCACGGTCTTCTCCGAGCCGAACAGCTCCGCGAGCTGGTCGAGACGCGGGTCCGGCAGGTTCACCACCCCGACGTTCGGCTCGATGGTCGCGAACGGGTAGTTGGCCGCGAGCACCTGGTTCTTGGTCAGGGCGTTGAACAGGGTCGACTTGCCGACGTTCGGGAGACCGACGATTCCGATGGTGAGTGCCACGGGAGGAGAGCCTACCGGCGGCGGCGTGACGGGGCCGCCCCTGGGTCCCGCCGCAGGTTCCGAGCCGACGCGCCGGCGACGGACAGGGCCGTGCCGGTGGGGAGCCTCCAGTGTGTCCGTCAGCCGCCGCTCGACGTGGGATCCAACGTGGCGTACCAGATCGCCGCGATGACGAGCCCGCGGAACCCGGCGAGGGCGCCGACGGCGATCGCGACGCAGGTGCCGGCGAGCACGAGGGCCAGGCTGATCGCCCGTCGTGCGGTGCGCGGCGGTGCGTCGACGACCTCGGCCTGCGCCAGCAGGTCGTCGAGGTCGCGTGGGTCGGCCATGACGGGAGGCTACCGCCGCCCGCCTGGTCGGACCAGGGCCGCCACCTGCTCCTCGACGACGCTCAGCACCTCGACCTGGAGGCGCTGGGAGCGTCGCCAGTCACCGGGGACCTCGAGCGCGTGGTCGGCTCCGACGACGGTCACGAGCCGCGCCCGGGTGTGCGTGACACGGTCGGGCCGCCACATGGGATCGGCGGAACCGCCGACCGCGACGTCTCCGTCGCTGACCGTGGCGAGCGCGTCGCGCACCGTGTCGTCGGTGAGCACCGGGGTCAGCCACACGCCGGGGACCTCGTGCGCCACCGCCCAGGGCAGGGCGGAGCACCCGAAGGACTTGGCGACCACCAGGTCGGGCAGCCGGTCGCCGAGCGCGGTGGCGACGTGTTGCGTGACGAAGCCGACCGGGTCGGCGCGGGCAGCGTCGTCGACCGTCCAGTCGGGTGCGAGGACCGCACAGCCGCACTCCCGCGCGATGGTGGTCGACCACCGGAGGAGCGGAGCCTGCTGTCCGTACCCGGCGCCCGCCAGGACGAGGACGAGCGGGGTGCGTGCGGGACCGGTCTCCATCGCCACAGCGTACGAGCGGGGACTCCCGCTGCCGGCACCACGCCGCGCTCGATTCCGGAGTTGTCGTATCCCCGTGCGACGATCGATCGCGTGTTGAACTTCACCGCGATCGACTTCGAGACCGCGAACAACTCGCCCGCGAGCGCGTGTTCCGTGGGACTCGTGAAGGTGCGCGGCGGCCGCGTCGTGGAACGGGCCTCCTGGTTCATCCGCCCGCCCGCCGGGCATGACGCGTTCCTCGAGTGGAACACGCGGATCCACGGGATCGTCGAATCGGACGTGACCCACGCCAAGACGTGGGAGCAGCAGTACCCGGACCTCGTCGCGTTCGCCGACGGTGACGTGCTCGTCGCGCACAACGCCCGCTTCGACATGGGCGTGATCGCCGGCGGTTGTGCGGCGACGGGGATCGAGATCGCCGAACACCACTCGATGTGCTCGCTGGCGGTCGCACGGAAGACGTACACGCTCGACTCGTACCGGCTGCCGTCGGCCGCGACGGCAGCCGGCTTCTCCGGCTTCCAGCACCACGACGCGGCGGCCGACGCCGAGGCCTGCGCCGCCATCGTCGTCCACGCGGCCGGGTTCCACGGCGTCCCGACGGTGGAGGCGCTCGGCGCCGTGACCCGGGTCACGATCAACCCGGTCCGCGCCCGTGTCGAGAAGCCGAAGGCGACGACGCCGCAGCCGCGGCTGTCACGTCGCCCCATGGTCTTCTCGGACTGACCGCGCTCCGACGGGCCCCGTCCGGCCCGTCGCACGGCTCGCCGCCGGTCGGGAGGCCCGGTGTCGGTGGGACCTGCCAGGGTCGCGTCATGCAGATCCTCGCCCTGGTCATCGGTCTCGTGATCGGCATCGCCGTCGGGGCCGTGGTCGCGTGGTCACTCGCCCGGTCCCGTGCCGGAGTGGACGCAGCGACCGCGAACGCGACGGCGGACGGCCTCCGTTCCCAGCTCGACGTGGCCCGACGTGACGCCGAGGAGCGGCTCGACGCGCAGGACGCGCAGTACCGCCGACAGGTCGACTCCCTCGAGCGCCGGGCGGCCGAGTTGGAGCACCTCGTGCAGCGCATGCACGGCGCCGAGTCGAACCGGGCGCACGACGAGTCGAAGGTGCTCTCCGCGCTCAGCCCGGTCGCCGACACGTTGCAGGTCATGCGGGAGAAGATCGCCGAGCTCGAGCGCTCCCGCAGCGAGCAGTACGGCGCCCTGTCGGCGCAGCTCCGGTCGGCCGCCGAGTCCGAGGAACGCCTCCGTGCCACGGCCGAGACCCTCGCCAGCGCGCTGTCGTCGAACAGCACGCGCGGGGTGTGGGGCGAGACGCAGTTGCGGAACGTGGTCGAGGCCGCCGGGCTGCTCGAGCGGGTCGACTTCGACGTGCAGTCGTCGGTGACCACCACGGCGGGGGCGGCCCGCCCGGACATGATCGTGCACCTGCCGGGCGGGAAGAACATCGCCGTCGACGCCAAGGTGCCGTTCGCCGCGTACCTGCAGGCGATGGACATCCCGGCGTCCGCGACCGGGGCGGAAGGTGCGCGGCGCGAACACCTCATGGCGCAGCACGTCAGGGCGCTCCGGGCGCACGTCGACGCCCTGGCGGCCCGGGAGTACTGGTCGGGCTACGACGCCTCCCCCGAGCTGACGGTGGCGTTCATCCCGTCGGAGTCCCTCATCGCGAGCGCCCTGGCCGCCGACCCCGGCCTGCTCGACCACGCGTTCCGCAAGCGGGTGGCACTGGCTTCGCCCGTGACGCTGTGGTCCGTGCTGAAGACCGTCGCGTTCTCATGGCAGCAGGACGTCGTCACGCAGGAGGCACGCGAGCTGTTCCGGGTGTCCCGCGAGTTGCACGGGCGGCTGTCGACCATGGCCGGGCACGTGGACAAGCTCGGCCGGTCGATCCGCGGTGCCGTGGTCGACTACAACCGGTTCGTCGGGTCACTCGAGCGGCAGGTGCTCCCGAGCGCCCGTCGGCTGTCGCTGCTCGACGAGTCGAAGGTCATCGCGGACCCGACGTCGATCGAGGACGAGCCGCGGTTGCTGACGGCGCCGGAGCTCGTCGCGAGCACCGAGCGCGACTGAGCAGCGCCGGGACCGGGGTCGGGGCCGGGGCCGGGGCCGGGGCCGGGGCCGGGGCCGGGGCCGGGGCCGGGGCCACGAAAACCCGCTCGAACCACGGGAGTACGTGGTTCGAGCGGGTTCTCCTTGTGCGGATCCTCGGCGCGCCGCGGGTCAGCGGATCAGAACCACTTCTCGGCGCGGTGGTCCGCCTGGATGCGGCGGATCGTGTTCGAGCGGGACCGGAGCACGAGCGAGTCGGTGTGGATGACGCCGCGCGAACGACGGACACCGTCGACGAGGACGCCGTCGGTGACACCGGTCGCGACGAAGAACGTGTTGTCGCCCGTGACCAGGTCGTCCTGGTCGAGCACCTTGTCGAGGTCGTGACCGGCGGCGACGGCGCGCTCGCGCTCCTCGTCGTCCTTCGGCTGGAGCTTGCCGAGGATCACGCCGTCGAGCGCCTTGATCGCGCAGGCGGTGATGATGCCCTCGGGCGTCCCGCCGACGCCGACGCACATGTCGATGTTCGACCCGGGCAGCGCCGCTGCGATGCCACCGGCGACGTCACCGTCGAGCAGCAGTCGGGTGCCGGCACCGGTCGCGCGGATCTGACGGATGAGTTCGTCGTGGCGCGGGCGGTCGAGGACGGCGACGACCATGTCCTCGAGGTCCTTGCCCTTCGCCTTGGCGAGCGCACGGATGTTCTCGCCGATGGGCTTCTCGAGGTCCAGGACCCCGCGGCCCTCGGGCCCGGCGGCGATCTTGTCCATGTAGAACACGGCGGACGGGTCGTACATGGAGCCGCGGTCCGAGACGGCCATGACGGAGATGGCGTTCTGTCGCCCGGCGGCCGTCAGCGAGGTGCCGTCGATCGGGTCGACCGCGATGTCGCAGGCCGGGCCGTGGCCGTTGCCCACGTGCTCGCCGTTGTAGAGCATCGGGGCGTTGTCCTTCTCGCCCTCACCGATGACGACGACGCCGTCGAAGTTCACCGTGCCGAGGAACTTGCGCATCGCGTCGACGGCGGCACCGTCGGCGAGGTTCTTCTCACCACGTCCGACCCACGGCTGTGCCCGGATCGCGGCGGCCTCCGTCGCACGCACGAGTTCGAGCGCCAGGTTGCGGTCGGGCTGGAGGAACAGGGAGCCGGTCTCAGTCGTGGGAGTCACGACCCGAGCCTACCGACCGCCACCCTCCCGGCCTCCCCGCGCGCACGGATGTGCACACCGTGCTCCGTCCACAGGTGCCGACCACATCCACCGCCCACCAACCGCCCCTGACTAGCATCGGTTGCGACATCACCGAAGAAGTCGAAGGAGAACCCAGTGCCCATCGCAACGCCGGACCAGTACGCCGAGATGATCGACCGCGCGAAGGCCGGGAAGTTCGCCTACCCCGCGGTCAACGTGTCATCGTCCCAGACCATCAACGCGGTCCTCCAGGGTCTGACCGAGGCCGGCTCCGACGGCATCATCCAGGTCACGACCGGTGGCGCGGACTACTTCGCCGGGCACACGGTCAAGAACCGAGCAGCCGGCGCCCTCGCGATGGCAGCCTTCGCGCACGAGGTCGCGAAGAACTACCCCATCACGGTCGCGCTGCACACGGACCACTGCCCGAAGGACGCCCTGGACGGCTTCGTGCTCCCGCTCATCGCGGCGAGCGAGGAAGAGGTCCGCGCGGGCCGCAACCCGATCTTCCAGTCGCACATGTGGGACGGCTCGGCGGTCCCCCTCGACGAGAACATCGAGATCGCCAAGACGATGATCGAGAAGACGCGGAACATCAACGCCATCCTCGAGGTCGAGATCGGCGTCGTCGGCGGCGAAGAGGACGGCGTGCAGCACGAGGGCACGAACGACGCGCTCTACACGACCTCGGGCGACGTCGAGCGGGTCGTCGAGGCACTCGGCATGGGCGACCAGGGCCGCTGGATCGCCGCGCTGACCTTCGGCAACGTGCACGGCGTCTACAAGCCGGGCAACGTGAAGCTCCGGCCCGAACTCCTCGGCGAGATCCAGGATGCCATCGCGCAGAAGCACGGCACCGGTCAGAACCCGCTCGACCTCGTCTTCCACGGCGGTTCGGGGTCGACCGACGACGAGATCCACCAGGCCGTCCGCAACGGCGTCATCAAGATGAACATCGACACGGACACGCAGTACGCGTTCACGCGGTCGATCGCCGGTTCGATGTTCTCCAACTACGAAGGCGTCCTCAAGATCGACGGCGAGGTCGGCAACAAGAAGCAGTACGACCCGCGCGCCTGGGGCAAGGTCGCCGAGACGGCGATGGCCGCCCGCGTCGTCGAGGCCACGAAGGTCCTCGGGTCCGCGGGTCAGTCCCAGAGCTGAGCAGCGAGCACCCGGTCCGGACCGGGAGGAACGGGGCACGTCCGACGGACGTGCCCCGTTCTGCGTCCCGTGGCCTCTGCTGCGTCCGCCCACCGCCGCCGTGCCACGATGGACGGATGACCGTCGACGCCATCGCCAGCGAGTTCGCCCACTTCGTCACGGAGTCGCCGACCGCGTTCCACGCCGCCTCGGTCGCGCGCGACCGCCTGGTGGCCGCCGGGTTCACCGACCTCGCCGAGACCGACGCATGGCCGACCGAGCCCGGGGCCTACGTCGTCGTCCGCGACGGCGCGGTCATTGCCTGGCGCCTCCCCGGAGGAGCCACGGCGACGACGCCGTTCCGCATCCTCGGCGCGCACACCGACTCCCCCGGGTTCCGGATCAAGCCGAACCCGTCCGTCCGCGTCGGCGGCTGGGAACAGCTCAACGTCGAGGTCTACGGCGGCCCGGTCCTGTCGACGTGGTTCGACCGTGACCTCCGCATCGCCGGACGGGTCGTCCACGCCGACGGCACCGCGAGCCTGTTCGACACCGTGGACGCCGTCGCGCGGATCCCCAACCTCGCGATCCACCTCGACCGCGGCGCGAACGACGGCCCGGGCATCGACAAGCAGCGCCACACGCTGCCGATCGTGGGCACCGACGGGACCACCGGCGGCACCGACGTCGAGGCGTGGCTGCGCTCCCGACTCGGCGAGACGGCCGTGGCGTGGGACCTGTTCCTCGCCGACTCGCAGGCCCCGTCGCGGATCGGCATCGATCGTGCATTCCTGGCGTCGGGCCGGATGGACAACCTGACGAGCGTGCACGCCGGCCTCCGCGGGATCGTCGAGGCGCCGGGCGACGGCGACCACATCCCGGTGTTCGCCGCGTTCGACCACGAGGAGATCGGGTCCTCGTCGCCGTCCGGTGCCGGCGGGCCGTTCCTCGAGGACGTCCTCGCCCGCGTGCAGGAGGGGCTCGGGGCGAACCGCTCCGAGTCCGCCCGCGCCTTCCGGGCATCGTGGCTGCTGTCGAGCGACGCGGGGCACCTGGTGCACCCGAACTTCTCGGAGAAGCACGACCCGACCAACCGCCCGCGCCCGGGTGGTGGCCCACTCCTGAAGATCAGCGCGAACCAGCGGTACATGACCGAGGCGAAGGGCACCGCCGTGTTCGCGGCGGCGTGCGAGTCCGCGGGCGTGGCGTTCCAGCCGTTCGTCAACGTGAACACGATCCCGGGCGGCTCGACGATCGGACCGATCGCGGCGACGCGTCTCGGCATCCCGACGATCGACATCGGCGTCGGTCTGCTCTCGATGCACTCGGTGCGGGAACTCGTGCACGTCGACGACCTCGCCGACCTGCACGGGGCGGTCGCCGCCTTCCTCGCCTGACGGCGCGGCATCGGCGCTGGGCCTAGCCTCCGGCAGCCTGCCGCATCATCGCTGCGACGAACCCGTCGTCCCGGAAGACCACGGCGGCGAACACCACCGCGCTGAGCAGGGTCGCCACCGCTCCCCCGAGCAACGGCACCCAGAAGCTCCTCCGACCTGCGCGGAGCCGGACGACGGTCCACCAGAGGACGAGCGCGAAGACCACGAGCATGACGACCGAACTGATCATCGCCGCGCCGTTGAGCGCTCCGGGGTCCTGCAGAGCGGTGTAGTTCGTCTCGAGCTCCTCGCGCACCGTCGAGGCGACGGACCCGATCGAGAGTGACTGGACGACGCTCACGAGCCCCATGCCGAGGAGCACGAAGGTCAGCAGCACGTCGACAGGGGACGCGCCGAGCCGTCGGGCCGACGCGGCGTCCCCGGTGGTCGGCGTCCGGTCGGCCGTCGCAGCAGCTCGTGCTCGGACAGCGGGACGACCCGACCCGCCGGCGGCCCCGGGAGCGGCCGACGCGGCAGCGCGCTCGCGGTCCTCGCGTTCCTGACGTTCCTGACGTTCCTGACGTTCCTGTTCGACGAGGACCGGGTTCACCCAGCCCTCGGGCGCGTACTCGCCGTACTGCGGAGCCGGTCGCCCAGCCGGGACGGCGCCCGGGGTCTGCGTGGCGGCACCCGCGGTATCGGGGGCGATCCGGGCCTCCTGAGCGTCCACGGCCGTGGTCCCGCGCGGCGGGACGACGTCCCACCCGGTCGGGCGTCCGTCCGGAGCGCTCATCGGGTGCGCCCGCCCAGCGGACGCGTCGGCTTGCCGTCGGCGTCGGTGCGGAGTTCGCGCGGGAGGGAGAACATGAGGTCCTCGTGCGCGGTGACGACTTCCTCGACCGTGCCGTAGCCGGCGTCGGCGAGTTGGTCGAGCACCTCGGCGACCAGGACCTCCGGGACGGAGGCGCCGCTGGTCACGCCGACGGTCTCGACCCCGTCGAGCCATTCCTGCCGGATCTCCTCGGCGTAGTCGACCCGGTGCGCGTCTTTGGCACCGTACTCCAGGGCGACGTCGACCAGGCGCACGCTGTTCGACGAGTTCGCGGACCCGACCACGATGACCAGGTCCGCGGCGGGTGCGACCTTCTTGACCGCGACCTGCCGGTTCTGGGTGGCGTAGCAGATGTCGTCGGAGGGCGGGTTCTCGATCGACGGGTACTTCTCCCGCAGGAGCCGGACCGTCTCCATCGTCTCGTCGACGCTCAACGTGGTCTGCGACAACCACACGAGGTTGTCCGGATCGGGGACCTCGAGCGCGGCGACGTCGGCCGGGCCGTTCACCAGGATCGTCCGCTCGGGCGCGTGACCCATGGTGCCCTCGACCTCTTCGTGGCCGGCGTGCCCGATCAGGATGATGGTGCGCTCCGCCTTCGCGAACCGGGAGGCCTCGCGGTGGACCTTCGTCACGAGCGGGCAGGTGGCGTCGATGGCGTGCAGGTCGCGTGCGGCGGCTCCGGCCACCACCGCCGGGGAGACACCGTGCGCGCTGAAGACGACGTGCGACCCGCGTGGCACCTCGGCGACGTCGTCGACGAACACGGCGCCGCGCTGCTCGAGTGTGGAGACCACGTGGACGTTGTGGACGATCTGCTTCCGGACGTACACCGGCTCGCCGTACTGCTCGAGCGCCTTCTCGACCGCGACCACGGCGCGGTCGACCCCAGCGCAGTAGCCGCGCGGCGCCGCGAGCAGCACCCGCTTGCTCCCGCTGACCGGCAGGTCACGCAGGCGTCCGCGCGCTGCGGGGACCCGCGGCGGGGCGAGCGGGACCGAGTGGCCGTTGGTGATCGTCACGTCCCCGATGATAGGTGAGCAGGACCCGCGCAGCCTGGGCACGGACGAGCCCGTGGAGAACGCGCGGACGGCCGGGATGTCACCGGCGTCCGACACCATGGTCCGCACGACCGGGAGGAGCACGATGGCGATCGAACAGGGGCCGCCCACGGCGGAGGACCCGTGGCCCGTCGCGCTGCTCGGCGCGAAGCTCCGCGACTGGATCGACCGCCTCGGCGTCGCCTGGGTCGAGGGTGAGATCACGCAGTGGAACGTCGCCGGCGGCAACGTCTACGGCAAGCTCAGGGACGTCGAGGTCGACGCGACCGTGTCCTTCTCCATCTGGTCGAGCGTCCGCTCCCGGGTGCCCACCGACCTCAAGCAGGGCGACCGCGTCGTCGCCGCCGTCAAGCCGAACTACTGGGTCAAGGGCGGCTCGCTGACGATGCAGGTGGTCGAGATGAAGCACGTCGGGCTGGGCGACCTGCTCGAACGGCTCGAGCGGTTGCGGCGTGCCCTGGCGGAGGAGGGGCTGTTCGACCCGTCCCGCAAGAAGCGTCTGCCCTTCCTGCCGCACCGCATCGGCCTCGTCACCGGCAAGGACTCCGACGCCGAGAAGGACGTCAAGCGGAACGCCCAGCTGCGGTGGCCGCAGGTCGAGTTCCGGACGGTGCACACGGCGGTGCAGGGCGACCGTGCCGTGGCCGAGGTGACCGCGGCAATCCAGGAGCTCGACGCCGACCCGGAGGTCGACGTCATCATCGTCGCTCGTGGTGGTGGCGACTTCCAGAACCTGCTGGGCTTCAGCGACGAAGGCCTCGTCCGCGCGGCCGCCGCGGCGACGACACCGCTCGTGTCGGCGATCGGGCACGAAGCCGACCGGCCGATCCTCGACGAGGTCGCCGACCTCCGGGCCTCCACCCCGACCGACGCGGCGAAGCGGGTCGTCCCGGACGTGGCCGAGGAGCTCGCGAACGTCCGTCAGGCCCGAGCCCGTCTCGGCCTGCGGCTCTCGCACACCCTGTCGGTCGAGGCGGACCGGATCGCCGCGCTGCGGTCCCGGCCCGCGCTCGCCTCGACGGCCTGGCTGGTGGACACACGTGCCGAGGAGGTCGCCCGTGACCTCTCCCGCGCCCGGGAGCTGCTCGACCGTCGGATCGAGCGGTCCCACTCCGACGTCGGGCACCTGACGGGGCGGCTCCGGGCCCTGTCCCCGCGCGACACCCTCCGACGCGGGTACGCGATCGTGCAGACGCAGGACGGCGCGGTGGTCCGCGGCGCGGACGAGCTCCACGGCGCCACCGCGGTGCACGTGACGCTCGGAGCGGGGACCGCGGTCGGCACGCTGGAGGCGGACGGGCCCGGTCCGGACGGATCGGGCGCCGGCGGGGCGGCCGGGGACGCCGCCTGACGCGGGAGGCGCGCCCCGGTCGGCCCGTTCCGGCTCGGAGGCCCGTCCCGACCTCCCGGGCGACGCTCCGTGCGCCTCGGCGCGCGTTCTCCACGGACACCGCCGGACAGCGGAACCGTCGGTGGCGGCTCGGTAGGATCGGACCGTGTCTTCCGAGCAGCAGTCCGAGCAGCCCGACGTCCGCTCGTTGAGCTACGAGGCGGCGCGTGACGAACTCGTCCGTGTCGTCTCCGAACTCGAGCAGGGGTCCGCGACCCTCGAGCGTTCCCTCGGCCTGTGGGAGCGCGGGGAAGCCCTGGCTGCTCGCTGCGAGGAGTGGCTCATGGGCGCCCGCGCCCGCCTCGACGCTGCGCGTGCCGCAACGGAGGACCGTCCCACTGCCGACGACTCCGCGGTCGGTGGTGCCCGATGACCGATCCGGACACCGGTCGACCGATCGTCGCCGAGCTCGGCCGCCCGGAGACAGCCGAGGAGACCTGGGCGCGGAAGGACACCGCTCGTCGTGCGCGGCGTGAGCACCAGACGGCGTTCAACCTCGTCCTGGCGCTCATCGCGTCGCTCGGCATCGTGCTCTTCCTGGTGGCGGTCGTGGTGCGACCCGACCAGGCCGTCGACCGCGCCGTGGACTACCGCCAGGTGGCACAGCAGGCGGACGTGTCCGGTGCCACCCTCCTGGTCCCGACGCTGCCGTCCTCGTACACCTCGAACCACGCCGACTACGAGTCGGGCTCCGCTCGTGGTGTCGCCGTCTGGACGATCGGCCTGCTGACGCCGGACTCGCAGTACATCGGCATGCACCAGGGGATCGACGCGAACGACACCTGGATCGCCGACCAACTGGACCAGAAGCCGGCGACCGGCTCCCGCGACATCGGTGGCGTCGAGTGGACCGTCTACGACCGTCGTGACGAGGGCAAGGACGCGGGCAACAACGCGTACGCCCTCGTGACGACCTCCGGTCGGGACACCGTCGTGCTCGCCGGCACCGCAGACGACCGCTCGTTCCGCACCGTCGCGACCGCGATCGGCGAGGAACTCCGGAACTAGCCGCCGGCGGCCGGTCCTGCGGCCGACCGCGGCCAGCACCGGCCGAGAACCACCACGAACCAGTCCCGAGAACCCGAACGCCCGAGGAACGACACACGATGACCGACCGCGCCGCCTCCACCCCCGCCGAGGCCCTCCGACTCCTCGTCGAGGGCAACGCACGCTTCGCCGCCGACAAGCGCCGGACCGGGCGGATCGACCCCGAGCGTCGCTCCGAGCTGCAGGGCTCGCAGGCTCCGTTCGCCACCGTCCTCGGCTGCTCCGACTCGCGCGTGCCGTTCGAGCACGTGTTCGACGCCGGCATCGGTGACGTGTTCGCGATCCGGAACGCCGGACAGATCGTGGACGAGGTCGTGCTCGGCTCCATCGAGTTCGCCGTCGTCGCGCTCGGCACGCCCCTGGTGGTCGTGCTCCGGCACACCAAGTGTGGAGCCGTCGCCGCTGCTCGGTCGGGTGAGCCCGTTCCCGCGCCGCACCTGCAGGCCCTCGTCGACGCCATCGCGCCGAGCGTCGAGCGTGTCCGCGCCACGGACCCGGACGTCGCGCAGGAGTCGGTCGGTGCCGCACACCTCGAGTCGAGCCTGAAGACCATCCTCGACCGCTCCGGCGCGGTGTCCGACGCCATCGCGGAGGGTAGGTTGGCCGTGGTCGGCGCGACCTACGACCTCACCACGGGAGAGGTCACGATCGACACCGTCGTCGGACAGGCCTGACCGGCCCGTACGGCGGACGCCTGCGCCGTGGGGACACGGGCCGGGCGCCCGGACGGACCACGTCCGACGACGACACCGCCCCGGCAGCGACGAGCCGCCGAGCGGACACCGACACCGCCCGCGACCGCGACCCGGTGTGAGCACCACGAGGAAGGACCACGACGACGTGACCGACACCACCACCCCCGCTGACGGCGAGTTCCGCATCGAGCACGACACGATGGGCGAGGTGCGGGTCCCCGCGTCGGCGCTCTACCGTGCGCAGACACAGCGGGCCGTGGAGAACTTCCCGATCTCCGGCACGGGCCTCGAGTCCGCGCAGATCGTGGCGCTCGCGCGGATCAAGCGCGCCGCAGCCCTGGTGAACGGCCGGCTGGGCATCCTCGACGACGACGTCGCCCAGGCGATCGCGACCGCCGCGGACACCGTGATCGGCGGCGAGCACCACGACCACTTCCCGGTCGACGTGTACCAGACCGGCAGCGGCACTTCCTCGAACATGAACATGAACGAGGTCCTCGCCACGCTCGCCTCCCGGACCGCCGGGACCGAGGTGCACCCGAACGACCACGTCAACGCGTCGCAGTCGTCGAACGACGTCTTCCCGACCTCCGTGCACGTCGCGGTCACGGACGCCCTCATCCGTTCGCTCGTGCCGGCACTCGAGCACCTCGCCGAGGCACTCGAGCGCAAGGCGACCGAGTGGGCCGGCGCGGTGAAGTCCGGCCGCACCCACCTGATGGACGCCACGCCCGTCACCCTCGGCCAGGAGTTCGGCGGGTACGCGCGCCAGATCCGCCTCGGCATCGAGCGCGTGACCGCCACCCTCCCCCGCGTCGCCGAGGTCCCGCTCGGCGGCACCGCGGTCGGCACCGGCATCAACACGCCGAAGGGCTTCCCGCAGCAGGTCATCGCGCAGCTCGCGGAGGACACCGGACTGCCGATCACCGAGGCGCTCGACCACTTCGAGGCGCAGGGAGCCCGCGACGCCCTCGTCGAGGTCTCCGGTGCCCTCAAGGTCATCGCCGTCAGCCTGACGAAGATCAACAACGACCTCCGCTGGATGGGCTCCGGCCCGAACACCGGGCTCGGCGAACTGCACATCCCGGACCTGCAGCCGGGCTCGTCGATCATGCCGGGCAAGGTGAACCCGGTGATCCCCGAGGCCACGCTCATGGTCGCCGCGCGGGTCATCGGCAACGACGCGACCGTCGCGTGGGCGGGCGCGTCCGGCTCGTTCGAGCTCAACGTCGCGATCCCGGTGATGGGCACGGCGCTGCTCGAGTCCATCCGTCTGCTCGCGAACAGCACCCGCGTCCTCGCCGACAAGACCGTCGACGGGCTGCAGGCGGACCTCGAGCGGGCGCGGGCGTTCGCCGAGTCGTCGCCGTCCATCGTGACGCCGCTGAACCGAGTCATCGGCTACGAGTCGGCAGCGAAGGTCGCGAAGACGGCGGTCGCCCAGGGCATCACCGTCCGGGAGGCGGTCGTCGCCCTCGGTTTCGTCGAGCGCGGCGAGGTCACCGAGGAGCAGCTCGACCGCGCCCTCGACGTCCTCAGCATGACCCGCCCCGCCTGACCCGGCCAGCACCAGACACCGGCGTCTGCACGAAACGCCGCTCCGTCACCGAGACGCCGCCGTTCCCGGCGGCGTCTCGGGCGTCCGGCGGCGTCCCGCCCCGACGGGCCCGTCCTGCGCCGCCGGGCCCATCCCACCCCGGCGGCCAGACGGGAGGCTCGGCGGCGACGCACCCCGAGCCTCCCGTCCGCAGCGATCACCCGACAGCAGCGCACTGGCGCGGGTCGGCGGCGCAACAACCGGATCCGCTCCGGACCACGCGAATCCGTGGTTCGGAGCGGTTCCTGGTGTGCGAGACCGGTCCGCGCCGCCGGACCCGTGCCGTCCCGCACCCCGAGCCTCCCGGCCGGCGCCGTCGCGCCGGACGTCGGATCGCGCTGAGCGACAGCCCTCGCGCCGACCAACGCGAGGTCTGTCGCTCAGCGCGAATCGAGCCGGCCGGGCCGCCCGCCCCTACGCCAGGTCGGGCGAGTCCAGCAGCTCCGTCACGAGCGCCGCGATCGCCGAGCGCTCCGACCGTGTCAGCGTCACGTGTGCGAACAGCGGGTGCCCCTTCAGCCGTTCGATCACCGACGCGACCCCGTCGTGCCGGCCGACCCGCAGGTTGTCCCGCTGCGCCACGTCGTGCGTGAGCACCACGCGCGAGTTCTGCCCGATGCGGGACAGCATCGTCAGCAGGACGTTGCGCTCGAGCGACTGCGCCTCGTCCACGATGACGAACGCGTCGTGCAGGGAGCGGCCCCGGATGTGGGTGAGCGGCAGCACCTCGAGCATGCCGCGCTCGACGACCTCGTCGAGCACGTTGTCGGACACGAGCGCCCCGAGGGTGTCGAACACGGCCTGCGCCCACGGGTTCATCTTCTCCGAGGCGTCTCCGGGCAGGAACCCGAGCTCCTGGCCGCCCACCGCGTACAGCGGGCGGAACACCATGATCTTCTTGTGCTGCTGCCGTTCGAGCACGGCCTCGAGACCGGCACACAGTGCGAGCGCGGACTTGCCGGTGCCGGCACTCCCTCCGAGGGACACGATGCCGATCTCCGGGTCGAGCAGGGCGTCGATGGCGAGCCGCTGCTCGGCGGACCGCCCGCGGAGGCCGAAGACCTCGCGGTCCCCGCGCACGAGCGACACCGAGCTGGCGGTGTGCACGCGGCCGAGTGCGGAGCCGCGCTCGGAGGAGATGACGACCCCGGTGTTGACCGGGACGCCGTCGAGGTCGACCGTGCGGAGCTCCTCGGTCTCGTAGAGCGCCGTGACCTGGTCGCCGGACACCTGCAGCGTGGTGATGCCCGTGTACCCGGTGTCGACGGCGAGTTCGGCGCGGTACTCCTCGGCGGCGAGGCCGATCGACGCGGCCTTCACCCGGAGCGGCAGGTCCTTCGACACGACCACCACGTCGAGCCCGTCGTTCGCGAGGTTGGACGCGACCGCCAGGATGCGGGAGTCGTTGTCACCGAGCTGGAGCCCGGACGGCAGGACGGACTGGTTCGAGTGGTTCAGCTCGACGCGGAGCGAGCCGCCGTCCCCGACCGCCACCGGGAAGTCCAGTCGCTCGTGCTCGACCCGCAGCTCGTCGAGGATGCGCAGCGCCTGCCGGGCGAAGTACCCGATCTCCGGGTCGTTGCGCTTCGACTCGAGTTCGCTGACGACCACGACGGGCAGGACGACCGCGTGCTCGGCGAAGCGGAACAGGGCGCGCGGATCGCTGAGCAGCACCGAGGTGTCCAGCACGTAGGTGCGCTGGGCGGCCGACGTCGATGCCGGCGCTGCTGACGAGGTTCCGCGGGAGACGTTCTGAGAGGTCACGACCACTCCATCCCCGGGCCGCGAGCGACCCGGTCCATGTCCTCGACGCGGCCACTGGAGCGGTCCCGGAGCACCGACCGTGGCCGCTCCGACCGGGCGCGTTGCCCGATGTCGCCAAGCTACGACGGGTGGGCGCAGCGCACCAGCGACACGCCTGATCGCGCGGTTACGGTCGTGTGTCGGCCGGCTGAACGGCCGGGAGGCGCGGCGCGGCCAGCGTCAGGCGTCAGGCGTCAGGCGTCAGGCGTCAGGCGTCAGGCCGTCATCGTGGCGTACGAGACGCAGGCGTCCCGGAACATCCCGAGCGTCTCGTCCGTCGTGGACGCGAACACCGAGACCCGCACCTCACCGAGGCGGGCCGTCGCGGTGACGCCGTGGTTGTGCAGCGCTGCGCTCAGTGCGGTGAGCCGTCCGGCACCCGGGCGGAGTACGACGATGCCGGCGCGCTCCGGGAGGTCGCGGCTCGACACGACGGGCAGGCCGAACTCGTCGGCGATGGCGATGACCCGGTCCACCCGGTTCGCGACGCGCTCCTGCACGGCGGCGACGCCGACGGCGGTGAGGCGTTCGAGGGAGACGGCGAGACGGGCCTGGGACACGGGGTCCACCCGCGACATGCTGAAGGCCGTCGCACCGGGGCGCACGGTCGGGACATCGGACGGCCAGCCCGTCGTGCCGTGCGGACCGGACAGCGCCGGCCGGACGCGCTCGAGGGCCCGGTCGCTGAACGACACGAAGCCGGTGCCCCACCCGGCGTGCAGCCACTTCTGGCCGCCCGTGGCGACGACGTCCGCCACCTCGTACGGGGCGTCGACGACGCCGAAGCCCTGGATGGCGTCGACGATGAGCAGACGGTCGCCGATGACGTCCCGGATCGCGGCGAGGTCGGCGAGGTAGCCGGTGCGCCAGTCCACGAGGGACAGCGCCACCGCGGTCACGTCGTCGGAGAGCCGCTCGCGGATCAGCTCGGGCGTGAGCCAGCCGGCGCCGGACTCGATGACGACGGGCTGCACGCGGCCGCCGGTCGCCGACGCGGCACTCGCGAGGGCGAGCGGCAGCGACGGGTACTCGTCGGCGGCGACGAGGACCCCACCGGTCAGGCCGAAGGCGGTGTGGAGCAGGCCGGGCGTGGTCGCGGTCTGCGAGACGACCTGGTCCTCCCGGCGGCGGACGAGACGGGCGGCGACGGCGCGGACCCGGGCGTCCTGTTCGTCGAGCGTCTCCATCGCCCCGAAGCGCATGTGCTCCTGGATGTGGCCGAGGACACGCTGCTCCTCGAGGACGGCGGTCTGCACGGGGCCGAACGCGGCGTGGTCGAGGTAGCCGGGCTCCTCGGCGAAGCCGGCGACGTACTCGTCGATCGTGGTCACGGGGTGCACCTTCCAGTGGGCAGAACCCTGTGAGCCTACTGGGACCGGTGCAGGCGGTCGAATGCAGTCCGCGGAACGCCAGGCGCGCGGTGCCGGGCGATCGGCCCCGGCCACCCCGGCTCGGACCCTGTGGAGCGGTTCAGCCGCCGAACCGTCGCGAGCGCAACCCGAAGTCGCGGACCGCACGGAGGAAGTCCACCTCGCGCAGGTCCGGGTAGAAGGCCTCGACGAAGTAGAACTCGCTGTGGGCACTCTGCCAGAGCAGGAAGTCCGACAGCCGCTGCTCCCCCGACGTGCGGATCATGAGGTCCGGGTCCGGCTGCCCCTGCGTGTACAGGTGGTCACCGATGAGCTCGGGCGTGAGCACCTCGGCCAGGGTGTCGAGTGTCCCGCCGCCCTCGCCGTGGGACCGGACGATGCTCCGCATGGCGTCCGCGATCTCCCGCCGACCGCCGTACCCGACCGCGAGGTTGATGTGCAGCCCGGCGTGGTCCGCGGTGCGTTCCTCGGCCCGCTCGAGCGCGCTGACGAGCTCCGGCGGCAGGCCGTCGTTCGACCCGACGTGCTGGACCCGCCAGGTGCGGTGGTGCGACAGGCGCTCGGCCAGGTCGGCGATGATCCCGACGAGCTGGTCGAGCTCCTCGCCGCCGCGACCCTTCAGGTTGTCGGCCGAGAGCAGGTAGAGCGTGACGACCTGGATGTCGAGGTCCTCGCACCAGGACAGGAACTCGGGGATCTTGGCAGCGCCGGCCCGGTGGCCGTGTGCCGCGGTCTCGAGACCGAGCTGCCGGGCCCACCGGCGGTTCCCGTCGACGATCATCGCCACGTGCTTGGGCTTCTGCGCGCCCTCGATCTCGCGGCGGATGCGGTTCTGGTACGCACGGTAGAGGAGCCCACGCCCCGCCCATCCCAGCCTGCCCGTCACGCGTCGACTGTAGTGCAACCACTCCGCACGGGGACTCCCAGCCGCTCTTCCGTGATCCGGTCGTAGCGTCGAGGGCATGCAGTCAGACCAGGACGCGCCAGCGCTCCCCCACGTCCCGTTCACGGAGGAGGCGAGCGCCGACGCCGCCACGACGGACGCGCCCCGCCCGGCCTGGCGCGGGTGGATCCACGCCGGCACGTTCCCGTTCGCCGTGGCGATGGGCATCGTGCTCATCGCGCTCGCGGCCACCCCTGCCGCGAAGGCGGCGAGTGCCGTGTTCATGGCGACGTCGATGATCATGTTCGGCGTCTCCGCGACGTACCACCGGTTCCCGTGGGGCCCGGTCGTCAAGCGCGTGCTGAAGCGCATCGACCACACGAACATCTTCCTGCTCATCGCCGGCACGTACACGCCCGTCGCGGTCTGTGCGCTGCCGCACACGCTCATGGTCGTGGTGCTCTGGGTGATGTGGAGCGGGGCGCTGCTCGGCGTCGCCTTCCGCGTCTTCTGGATCGGCGCACCGCGGTGGCTGTACGTGCCCCTCTACCTGGCGCTCGGCTGCGCGGCGTTCCTCATCCTGCCGCAGCTCTTCGCGGCGAGCGTGCCGATGACCGTGCTCGTGCTCGCCGGCGGGGTGGCGTACATCCTCGGAGCGGCCGTCTACGGCTTCAAGCGCCCGGACCCGTCGCCGACGTTCTTCGGCTTCCACGAGGTCTTCCACGCCCTCACGGTCGTCGCCTTCGCCGCGCAGTGGGCGGGCATCCTGGTCATCGCCCTCGACCCGGTGCGCTGAGGCGGCGCGCGGACGCCGCACCCACGACGGACGGGAGGCTCCCCACCAGCTAGTGGGGAGCCTCCCGTCCGTCGTGCGGACGCGTCAGCCGCGCTCGGTGTCGTCGCCCACGTCGGCCCGGCCGTCCTCGGCGGCGCGACGTGACGGCTCGTCGGTCGCGGCGCCGTCGGCGGACTCGCCCGCGACCTCGGCCTCGAGGCGTTCCCGCACCTCGGCGCGGTAGCGGGTGCGACGGATGCGCCGCGTCATGTCGAGCACGAGGAGGATCGTCACGATCGCGACCACCGCGATGGCGACGAAGCCGGCGACCCCGGGGGTGACGTCGACGTCGGGGACGCCGCTCGGGCTCGGGCTGGGGGTGGCTGTCAGTACGGCGGCGATGGTGCTCACGCGTGCGCGTCCTCTTCGGATGGGATCCCTGCGAACAGGTCGGACTCGGGGAGCTCGGTCGGCACTCGGGCCTCGACGAGCTGGTAGTCCTCGGTCGGCCAGACCTCGGCGAGCAGGTCGTTCGGCCAGTAGAAGAACGGGCTGTCCGGCGGCACCTGGCTCGCGTGCGCCCGGAGTGCGGCGTCCCGCGCCTCGAAGTACTCGTGCACGTCGACGTGCGACGTGGCGAGGTCCGGCCGGTCCGCGAACCGCTGCACCCACTCGCCGAGCTGCTCGAGGAGCGGGTTCTCGGGGTCGCGCTCCCGCAGGGTCTCGTGGAAGGCCGAGAACCGCCGTGGGTTCATGGTGCGCTCGTAGTACAGCTTCGACACGGACCAGGCGGGCCCGGCCTCCGGGTACTTCTCGGGATCCGCGGCGTCACGCCATGCAGCGACCGAGACCTCGTGCGTCCGGATGTGGTCCGGGTGCGGGTAGCCGCCGTTCTCGTCGTACGTCACCAGGACGTGCGGGCGGAAGCGACGGACGACCCGGACCAAGGCCGCGGTGCTGTACTCGAGCGGGACCGTCGCGAACGTGCCGGGGCGGACCGTCTCACCCTGCTCGGTGTCCGGCAGTCCGGAGTCGTGGTACCCGAGCCAGACGTGGTCGATCCCGAGGGCTGCCTGCGCGGCCGCCATCTCGGTGCGGCGGAAGCCCGCCATGTCACGGTGCGCGCGGGCCTTCGACGCGTCCGGCAGCTGCTCGTTGAGGATGTCCCCGGCCTCGCCCCCGGTGCACGAGACGACGAGGACCTCTGCACCGTCGGCCACGTACTTCGCCGCCGTGGCCGCGCCCTTGCTCGACTCGTCGTCGGGATGGGCGTGCACGGCGAGCAGACGACGGGGCACAGCGTTCCTCCACTGCTCACGGACCTTCGGACGCGGGTGGCGCACGGCGAGCGTGAACTACCCTGGGATCAGGATAATCACCCCGGGAGCCCCGAACTGTCCGATCAGCACACCGCCCCAGCAGCAGGGCCCGCAGCAGCCGGTAGCGCGGCACCCGCCGACCGGGCAGCACTGGACGACCGCTACGGTCGCGGTGCCGGCACCCGGCGCCGGGGCAGGCTGCTCGCGATCGTCACCGCGGTCGCGATCGCCGTCGTGTTCGCGGTCTGGGCGATCTGGGCGGGCCCCGGACAGACCGACCACGGGCTCGACACCGACGACGTCGGGTACGAGGTCGTGTCGGACCACCAGGTCGTCGTGCACACCCAGCTGGCGGTCGACCCGGGCACCGAGGTCGAGTGCGCGGTCCAGGCGCTCGACAAGGGCTACACGATCGTCGGCTGGCGGGTGGTGACGGTGCCGGCGGACGACCAGCGGAGCCGCTCGCTCTCGACGCCCGTGAACACGACGTCGCGGGCCGTCACCGGCTTGATCCACTCGTGCTGGGTTCCCTAGACTGCTCGGAATCACGATTCGAGACCGGCCGCCGGCCGGTCTCGATTCTTTTGCGCCACACGCCGTGACCGGTCCCGACCGTCGCGGCCGAAGGGAAACGACATGAGCAACGACACGCAGGGCACCTGGCTGACCCAGGAGGCGTTCGACCGTCTCACCGCCGAGCTCGAGCAGCTCACCGGCCCGGCCCGCATCGAGATCGCGAGCCGCATCGAGGCCGCGCGCGAAGAGGGCGACCTCAAGGAGAACGGTGGCTACCACGCCGCCAAGGACGAGCAGGGCAAGATCGAGGCCCGCATCCGCTCCCTGACCGAGCTCCTCAAGCACGCCACCGTCACCGAGGCCGAGTTCGACGGCACCGTCGAACCGGGCACCGTCGTCACCGCGACCATCGCCGGCGACTCCTCGACGTTCCTCGTGGGCAACCGCGAGATCGTCGCGGAGGGCTCGGACCTCACCGTGTACAGCCCGGTCAGCCCGGTCGGCGCCGCGATCGTCGGCCTCCGTGCCGGTGAGGCGACGACGTACACGGCCCCGAACGGCAAGGAGATCGCCGTCGAGGTCACGAAGGTCGAGCGGTACGAGCCGTAGGCCCTCACGGCTTTCGCGGCCTCGCGGCACCCGACCTCCGGCCCGGCGTGCACCGTCCTGGTACACGCCGGGCCGTCGTGTGCCCGCCGCGCACGGCGGGCCGGAGGTCGTTGACCGTCGCGACGGCCTGGAGGCGCGACCGCCGTCCGCCGGGCCGGCCCGGGCCTCCAGGCCGTCGCCGTGCGCAGCGCGGTCCTGCCGGAGGAGCGCGCGTCAGTTCGTGAGCTGCTCCGGGCGGAAGCCGGCCTCCTGCAGCCGGGCCATGACCTCGTCGGCGTGTTCGGGCCCGCGCGCCTCGATCGACAGGTCGAGCGCCACCTCGCTGATCACCACGCCCTGGCCGTGACGGGTGTGCAGGACCTCGACGACGTTGGCACCGGCGTCCGAGATGATCTGCGAGACGCGGGCGAGCTGACCCGGACGGTCCGGCAGCATGATCCGGATCCCGATGTAGCGGGACGCGGCGACGAGTCCGCGCGTGATGATCCGCTCCATCATGAGCGGGTCGATGTTGCCGCCGCTGAGGAGGACCACGGTCCGGCCGGTGTCGTGCACCGCGCCCGCCATGATCGCCGCGACGCCGACGGCACCGGCGGCCTCGACCACGAGCTTCGCGCGCTCGAGCAGCACGAGGAGTGCCCGGGCGACGTCGTCGTCGGAGACGGTCACGATCTCGTCGACCAGATCGCGGATGATCGGGAAGTTCATGTCGCCCGGGCGCGCGACCGCGATGCCGTCCGCGATCGTCGGGCTCGTCGTGATGGTGACGGGCTCCCCCGCCTGGATCGACGACGGGTAGGCGGCCGCGTTCTCGGCCTGCACGCCGATGACCCGGATGTCACGACCGAGGCGCTCGGCCATCCCCTTCACCGCGATCGCGATGCCGGAGATGACGCCGCCACCGCCGATCGGCACGACGACCGTGTCGACGTCGGGCACCTGGTCGACGATCTCGAGGCCGACCGTGCCCTGACCGGCGATCACCGCGGGGTGGTCGAACGGCGGGATGAAGACGGCGCCCGTGCGGATGGCGAAGTCCTTGGCGGCGGAGAGCGCCTCCTCCACCGAGTGCCCGCGCAGGACGACGTCCGCCCCGTACCGGCGGGTGGCCTGCAGCTTCGGCAGGGCGACACCGACCGGCGTGAAGATCGTCGCGGGGATGCCGAGCTCGCGGGCGGCGAAGGCGACCCCCTGCGCGTGGTTGCCGGCGCTGGCGGCGACGACCCCGGCCTCCCGCTGCTCGGCCGACAGCGTGGACAACCGGTTGTAGGCACCGCGCACCTTGTACGCGCCGGTGCGCTGCAGGTTCTCGCACTTGAGGTGCACCGGCGACCCGAGCAGGCCCTCGAGGAACTTCGACGTCTCCATCGGGGTCACCCGCGCCACCCCGGCGATCGTCTCGCGCGCGGCCTCGATGTCGGCGAGCGTCGGGATCGGGGCTGCAGTCGTGTCGGTCACGGTCCCATCATCGTCGGTCGCGGAGCGGTCGCGTGCCACGTGACGCTCAGTTCGTGCTGGCGGTCCCGGGCTCGGCCGCGGGCTGCGCGTCGCTGCCCGGCGCTGGGACGTCGTCGCCGACCTGGTGACGACGTCGTCGGAGGAGCTGGATGCGGCCGTGCTGGCCGCGCTTCGGGGTCGCTTCGCGGACGTGCTCCGAGTCGAGTCCCCGCCACCGGCCGCTCGCGATGGTCGTGACCATCGCGTTGAGCGTCGCGATGAGCGGCACCGCGAAGAACGCGCCGGCGATGCCGGCGAGCCCGGACGCGGCGGTCACACCGAGCACGACCGCGAGGGGGTGCACCTTGACGGCGTTGCCCATCACGAGGGGCTGCAGGATGTGGCCCTCGATCTGCTGGACGAGCAGGACGACGCCGAGCACCAGCACCGCGGCGAGCGGCCCGTTGAAGATGAGTGCGACGAAGACGGCCAGGAAGCCGGTGACGATCGCGCCGACGACCGGGATGAACGCACCGAGGAACACGATCGCGGCGATCGGGATGACGAGCGGCATGCCGCCGAAGAACAGTCCGACGATGAACGCGCCGAGGCCGATGCCCACGGCGTCGACGAAGGCCACGAAGATCTGCACGCGGATGAAGCTCGTCAGGGTGATCCACCCCGCGACGCCGGCCCCGTCCACGGTCGCGCGGGCCTTGCGCGGGAAGAGCCGCACGGTCCATCGCCAGACGTTCTTGCCGTCGATGAGCAGGAAGATCGTGGTGAACAGGATGATGAAGAGCGCCTCGAACACGTGCGTGGCACTCGAGCCGGCGGTGGCGACCCCGGACAGGATCGTCCCGGTGTTGTCCTGCACCCAGGTGGTGGCCTCCCCGATCCAGTTGTCGACGTCCGCCTGTGAGATCCCGAATCCGGAGTTCAGCACGAACTCGCGGACGTTGCCGAACTGGGACACCGTGCGGTCGCGGAGCGAGGGGTACGACGCGATGATCTGGTCGATGACGAGCCAGAGCAGCGCTGCGACCGCGGCGAGCCCGCCGAGCAGGCTGAGGACGACGGCGAGCCACTTCGGCACGTGGTGCCGCTGCAGCCGGTTCGAGATCGGCACCAGGAGCGCGGAGATCACGATGCCGACGAGGAAGGGGACGAGGATGTCGCTGAAGATCGTCATCAGCCAGACGAAGAGCGCGATCACGCCCGCGATGACGAGCACCCGCCACGAGAACGCCCCCGCGATCCGCATGCCGATCGGCACCGATTCCTCGACCACGGGATCGGGGTGCGCCTTCTTGACCCAAGCCATGCGCTCACTGTATCCACGCGATGCCGCAGGAGTACCGGGCGCGGCACGGACCGGATCGGCACGCGGTGTCGGGCGCCGTCGGTAGCGTTCCCCCATGGTCAGGACCACGCTCTCCGCCTCCGAGGCCCGCCGGGTGGCCCTGGCCGCGCAGGGGTTCGGCCGGCCCCGACCGGAAGCGGTCACCGCGCGCACGGTGTCGGCCGGCGCGGCACGTCTCGGCCTGCTGCAGATCGACTCCGTCAACGTCTTCGAGCGGAGCCACTACCTCCCCCTGTACGCACGCCTCGGCGCTTACGACAAGGCGGCCCTCGACCGGCTGACGCTCACCCAGCGCAGCCCGTGGATCGAGTACTGGGCGCACGAGGCGGCGTTCGTCCCGCGCGACGACCTCCGCCTGTTCCGTTGGCGCATGGACGCGTACCGGGAGCGGGACGCGACGCGGCCGAACCGGATCGCCGGGGTCGAACGCACCGCCCGGGTGCGCGGTGAGCTCCTCGCGCTGCTCGCGGCGCAGGGGCCGATGCCGGCGAGCGCCGTCGAGCACGAGTCGAACGTGCGCCGGGGCCCCTGGTGGGGCTGGAGCGACGTGAAGCACGGGCTGGAACAGCTCTTCCGGTGGGGCGACGTCGTCAGCGCGGGCCGTGCCGGCTTCGAGCGGGTGTACGCGCTCCCCGACCAGGTGTTGCCGGCCGGGTACTTCGCGACGGCTCCGGACCGGCAGGACGCCGTCCGGGAACTCGTCCGACGCTCGGCCCGCGCGGTGGGCATCGGCACCCGCGCGGACCTGGCGGACCACCACCGGTTGCGCGCGGACGACACCGCTGCGGCGATCGCCGACCTGGAGGACGCCGGCGAGCTCGTCCCGGTGTCGGTGGTGGGGTGGAAGGACCGCGCGTGGATGCACGTCGACGCACGGGTGCCGCGACGGGTCGACGCCGACGCCGTGCTCAGCCCGTTCGACCCGGTCGTCTGGTTCCGGCCGCGTGCCGAGCGGGTGTTCGGCTTCCACTACCGGATCGAGATCTACACGCCGGCACCGAAGCGGGTGTTCGGGTACTACGTGCTCCCGGTGCTGCAGGACGAGGCGCTCGTGGGGCGCGTCGACCTGAAGAGCGACCGGCAGCGCGGGGTGCTGCACGTCCGGACGGCCTGGCACGAGCCCGGGTCGGTGGTGGACGTCGACCGCCTGGCGGCGCTGCTCCGCCGGACGGCGGCGTGGCAGGGGCTCGGCGACGTCGAGGTCACCGACCGCGGGACGGCCGCCGCGGACCTGGCCGGCGCGCTGGGTGTCCGTCCACGACGGGACGGCTGACGAACGCAGCCGCCTAGAACTGGACGCGCGGGGGTTCCGCGATCGCGGCGGGCTCGGCCGTCTCGAAGAACGGAGCGGGCCCGACCCCGCGGTGCTTCGCGAAGGTGGACGTGGGGAACGACTTCACCTTGGTGTTGAGCTCGCGGACACCGCCGTTGTAGTGCCGGCGTGCGGACTGGATCTTGTCCTCGGTGGCGACGAGCTGCGACTGGAGTTCGAGGAACCCCTGGCTCGACTGGAGCTGCGGGTAGTGCTCGGCGACCGCGAAGACGCTCTTCAGTGCCTTCTGCATGTGCCCCTCGGCGGAGGAGGCCGCGACGGCGTCCCCGGCGGAGAGCGTCTCGGTGCGGGCCCGGTCCACGGCGGAGAAGACGGAGTCCTCGTGCGAGGCGTACCCCTGCACGGTGCTCACGATCGTCGGGATCAACTCGGCACGGTGCTGCAGGTGCTCGGCGATCTCCGACCAAGCGCTGTCGACCCGTCCCTGCAGTGCGACGAGCGACTTGTGACTGACCCAGAGCCAGATCCCGATCACCACGAGGACGACGACCACCACGCCGACCACGATGAGTGCCGTGATGAGTCCGGTGTCCATTCGGTCGTGCTCCTCTGCGCGTCGGGCCGCGGTCGTGCCGGACCACCAGGGTCCGTCGGGCGGACCAGGGAGGTCCTCGACGATCTTACCGAGCAGGTCGGAGCGCGCTCACCGGGGGAGGATCTTCACGGCCGATTCCCGAGTGCCGCACACCCTGCTCGCGGACCACGCCCGGCTCGGGCGACGATCGGCGCAGAACCGGCCGGATCGTCCGCGCGGGGTGTTGACCCGGGGCGCCTGATCACGTGGGATGGAGGGGATGGACACGGCAGGGGGCGACGTGGGACACCGGGGCGCGAGGGGCGGTACCCGGGCTCGGCGATCCCAGAGCCGTGGCACGGTCGCCCGCCTGCTCCTCGCCGCGGCCGGTCTCGTCCTGGTACCCCTCGTGCTGGTACCGCTCGACGCCGTACCGGTGGCCGCCGTCCCCTCCACCCTGCCCGGTGCCGGCACGACCGCGCCGCCGACCGAGCCACCCACGTTCGCGAACCCGGTCCCGGCGCCCGCCGCACCGAGCCCGTCACCAAGCCGGACACCCGTGGCGCCGCCGTCGGGCGGCACCCCGACGGCTCCGACCATCGCCGACCCGGGGGACCTCACGACCGATCTCGCGCGCTTCTCCGGCCGTGCCGCCCCGGGTCACGGTGTCCGCGTCGCCGACCCCGCCGTCCCGTCCGCCTCGGTGTGCCGGACGACCGCCAGGGCCGACGGCACCTGGTCGTGCGTGGGCACCGTGCACTCGGGACCGGCGCAGGTCTTCACCGTCCTCGACACGACCACCTCGTCCCTCCCGAGCGCCGACGCCGCTCCGTCGGACGTGATCGTCCCACCGGTCGTCACCACCCGGCGACCGACCGCCGGGGCCGTCACGGGCACCGGCCGACCAGGCGCGACCGTGACGGTCACCCGGGCCGGCAGCACGGCCGTGCGCACCGCGATCGTCGGGCCCGTCGGCACCTGGCACGTCTCCTGGGCCGTCGGTCCCGGTGCGCCCGCAGACGGCCCGTCCACCGTGACGGCGACGCAGACCGCGAGCACGGCCGACGGGTACCGCTCCGACCTCCGGAGCGCGGTCTCGCCGCCGAGCAGCATCACGATCGACCGGACGGCCCCGGCCGCTCCCCGCATCGGCACTCCGTCCGCGTCCGCGGTCGTCGACGGACGCTCGGTCCGCATCGCCGGCACCGCGGAGCCCGGGACCATCGTGACCGCCTACGTCGACGACGTCGCGGTCTGCCGGGCGGAGGTCACGGCCTCGGGGGCGTGGTCGTGCCGCGTCGCCGACGTGCTCCGTGGCGGCACCCACCGCATCAGCGCGGGGGCGCAGGACGTCGCGGGCAACACCTCCCGGGCGGCACCCGCGGTCCCGGTCCGCGTGAGCGGGCCGTCGCCCACCGACGGGTCCGGATCGGACCCGGGCGCCGACCGCCCCTCCTCCGGCAGCGGCGCCGTGGCCCCGACGCCCCGGCCCGGCCGGGGACAGCAGTCCGACCCCGACGACGGACCGGGTGGCGGACCGGGGAGCCCCGCCGACGGCCCACCCTCCGCGGGCGTGCCCGGCGGTGGCACCGACGGCCGACCCGACGGGCGGCCGGACTGGTCCGGCCCAGCAGGTGACTGGACGGTCGCCACGGCGTACGACCACGCGGTCCCCACGATCCAGTCCTCGTTCTCGTGGCGCACGCTCGCGATCGCGGTCGGCGTCGCTGCCGCGTTCCTGCTCCTGGTGGCCGGACCGGTGCGGGTCCTCGCCGGCGCCCTCCGCGGGCGATTGCCGCGTCCCGCTTCCCGCTTCACGGGCCGAAACCGGCCCCGGTCCGAGCGCACGCGCGGTGACGACGCACTGCCGGCCTGGGTCTCGATCGCGGTCGGCACGACGCTCGCCGCGGTGTCCACGCTGCTGGGCACCGGGATCGCCCTCGAGGCTCGCTACGTCCGACTCGCCCTGGCCGTCCTCGCCGGCGTCGTCGTGCTCACGGCCGGTGTCGTGCTCGCGACGCGGTGGGCTGCGGGTGAGGATCGACGAGCCGTCACCTTCCGGGTCTCACCCGGTCTCGTGCTCGCGGCGGTCGTCGCGAGCGGCCTCACCCGCACCGCGGACCTCTCCCCCGCCCTCGTCGTCGGCGTCCTCCTGGTACCCGTCGGCCGCGCCGACGTGGACACCGCCGCCATGCGACTCGGGAACGGTGTCGCGGCCTGTGCGCGGAGCGCCACGTGGCGGTCGGTGACCCTGCTCGTCCTCGCGGCCGTCGGATGGGTCGTGCACAGTGTGACGGCCGGGTCCGGGTTCACCGCCTCGCTCGTGTCCGAGTTCGCCAGCACGCTCTGCGTCGGCGGCCTCGGCGCACTCGTCGTGACGCTCCTGCCGCTCCGGGGGTCGGCAGGAGCAACCCTCGCCGCCGTGTCCCGTCCGCGGTACGGCGCCCTCGCGGCCGTCGCCGTCGGTCTGGCCGCGGCGGTCTACTCCGGCCCGACCGGGACGCACCTGCCGGTCGTCGCCTGGGCCTCCGCGGTCGCGGTGGTCGTCGCCCTCGCGGCAGCCGTCCTGCTCTGGCCCCGGCTCCGCGGAGGTGCCTCCGCGTCCTGACCGGTTCCGTGGCGGCGGCGGGCGCGCACTGGATGCGCGCCGGCGGGGAGGCCCGCATGCTCCGCACGGAGTGGCGACCGGTCCGACGGCGACAGGCACGCGTCGGCCGGGAGGCCCGCACAGGCCCAACGGACCGGGCGCCGATTCGACAGTGACCGGCACGGCGTGGGCCGGGAAGCCCACCACGCGCAGTCCACTCACTCGTCCGGCGGGCGGAGACCGAGCCTCCAGAACGGGACGACGTGCCCCGGTCGTGTGACGCCAGGTGGTCCCGGCGCCGGCTGCCGGATCCCCTCGGTCAGTGGGTCGGCGCGGACCGGGCGAACAGCCCGGGCAGCAGCCCGCCGATCTTCGTCCCGACGCAGAGGCTGACGAAGGTCGCGAGCGGCGTCGCGAGCGCGGCGGCGTCGAACGTCGCGACCGCGACCAGCCCGACCGTGCCGGGCACGAGCAGCAGGAACGCCGGCCGGAACGACACGGTCGCCGGCACCACCGGCACGATGCGTTCGAGGACACGCGTCGCGACGAACAGCAGCGCCGCGGCGAGGCCCGTCGCGACGACGCTGCCGCTGAGCGGCGTGAGCAACGACACGACGGCGTAGGCGGTGACCATGACGACGACCGACGCCGCCGTCAGGCGCCACCCGGATCCGAAGACGAGGCTGATGCCGGTGGCGAGGACCACCACGGCGACCCACGACGCCCAGAGCGCGGGGACGGCCTCCCAGCCGGGTCGGTCGGTGCCGATGCCCGCGACCTCGCCGACGAGTGCCGCCGAGGTCGGGTCGATGCGGAGGCCGGTCACCGTGCTCCCCGCCGCGATCCCGGCGGCCATGAAGCCGAGCATGATGAGTCCCTGCATGAGACGAGCCGACCCCGTGACGATGTCGGCGGCGGTGAGTTCGAGCAGGGCGTTCGTGATGAGTGCTCCGGGCACGAACACCGCGACCGGCGCGCACACGGCGTACAGCGGGACGTGGTCGAAGCCCGTGCCGGCGGCGACGAGTCCGACGACGGCCGTCGAGCAGAAGGCCGCGAGGAACGGCACGACGGCCACGGCCTCACGGAAGCGCCGGAGCAGCAGGCCGATGACCCCGACGAGCGCCCCGACCACCAGCGCGAGGAGGACCGCCCACCACGGGCACCGGAACACGACCGCGAGCCCGGCGGAGGTCAGTGCGTTGCCGAGCACCCACGGCAGCGGGGCCGGTGGTCGCGTGCCCTGGCGGATGCTCCGGACCCGGGCGGGGATCTCGGCGAGGGCGATCGCGCCGCGCTCCAGACCGAGCACCAGGCGGTTCGCGCGGGCGGACTGGCGGAACGAGAGCTCGATGCCCTCGGCGTTGACGATCGTCGCGGCGCCCGTCGCGGTCTCGCTGACGATGACGAGCGCTGGCAGCACCCCGATGGCGAGGCCGTTGCCGACACCCGCTGCGTCGCGGGCCTTCTCGAGCGCTGAGCGGACGTCGGTGACCGAGCTGCCGGCGTCGAGGAGCAGTGCGCCGAGCGTGCCGAGCAGCATGCCGACGGGGACCGTCTCGCCGTCGATGACCTCGACGTGGGCCTCGGGGCGCCGGAGCGCGTCCCGGAGGTTCGTCAGCGCGCTCCCGATCCCGACCACCTGGTCAGCGTAACGAGTACGGCGGGCGTGCCGTCCGGTCTCCGTACCCCCGGAGGGACTCGAACCCTCATCTCGGCGATGTTGAGTCGGATGCCCGTCCGGTCTCCGTACCCCCGGAGGGACTCGAACCCTCATCTCGGCGATTTTAAGTCGCATGCCTCTACCGATTGGGCCACGGGGGCGCACGGCGACGGGCGGCCGCGCCGGGACAGCCTACCGACGCCGGAGGGCGGCCACCCGTCGGGCGACCGCCCTCTCGACAGCGGGTGTGCGCTGCCTACTCGGTCTTGGCGGACTCGCCGGCGCCGACGGGCTCGGCGGCCTTCGAGACGTCCTCGGCGGGCGTGGCGTACGCGGGACCGGCAGCACCGGCGGGCTGACCCTCGGCCGGGGACTCGGCTCCCGGAGCGGCCTCGACGGCCGGCTTCGGGCGGGAGGCCCACGCCTCGAACGCGGCGCGGGGCGTCTCGCGGTCGTCGAGCGACACGATGTCGCGACCGAGGAAGAAGCCGGAGACCCAGTCGCCGACGACGCGGATCTTGCGCTCCCACGACGGCATGGCCAGACCGTGGTAGCCGCGGTGGGCGCCCCAGGCCAGGAAGCCCTTCATCGCGAACTTGCCGGACTGGAAGACACCGATGCCGAGACCGAGGCCGGCGACGGCACCGAGGTTCTCGTGCTTGTAGTCGACGGTGGCTTCGCCGCGCAGGGTCGCGACGAGGTTCTTCGCGAGCTGCTTGGCCTGACGGACCGCGTGCTGGGCGTTCGGCACGCACATGCCGCCGACGCCACCACCGGTGAGGTCCGGGACGGCCGCGACGTCACCGCAGGCCCAGGCGTCGGCGATGACCGTGCCCTCGTCGACGATGCGGAGGTCGGGCTGCACCGTGATGCGGCCGCGGGGCTCGAGCGGGAAGTCGGTGCCCTTGACCATCGGGTTCGCCATGACGCCGGCGGTCCAGATGATCAGGTCGGACTCGATGACCTCGATCGACTCGTCCTTGGCCTTGAGCTGGCAGACGCCACCGACGGCCGAGGCGAGCTGCGTCTCGAGGTGCACGGTGGCCCCGCGCTCGGCGAGGTTCTTGAGCACCCAGTGCGAGGTCTCGAGCGAGACCTCGGGCATGATGCGGCCCATCGCCTCGACGAGGTGGAAGTGCGTGTCCTCGAAGGCGATCTGCGGGTAGCTGCTGAGCAGGTCCGAGACGAAGGAGCGGAGTTCGGCGAAGACCTCGATACCGGCGAAGCCACCACCGACGACGACGACCGTGAGCAGACGCTGCCGCTCGGGGCCGGCCGGCAGGTTCGCTGCCTTGGCGAAGTTGGTGAGGATCTTGTCGCGGATCGCCGCGGCCTCTTCGATGGTCTTCAGGCCGATGGCCTCGTCCGCGACGCCCGGGATCGGGAAGGTGCGCGAGACGGCGCCGGCGGTCATGACGATCTGGTCGTACGACTCCTGCCACGGCTCACCGACCGCGGGGGTGATGGTCGCGGTCTTGTTCGCGTGGTCGACCCCGGTGACCTTCGCGGTGACGACACGGGTCGACTTGAGGTGGCGGCGGTGCGAGACCACGGCGTGACGCGGTTCGATCGACCCGGCGGCGACCTCGGGGAGGAACGGCTGGTACGTCATGTACGGCAGCGGGTCCACCATGACGACGTCGGCTTCGCCGTTGCGAAGGTGCTTCTCGAGCTTCCATGCGGTGTAGAAGCCGGCGTAGCCGCCGCCGACGACGAGGATCTTGGGCACGGTTGGTGATCTCCTTGGGGTGGTTGGACTGCTGGGCGGCTGGTCAGGACTCGCCGCCACCCACCCCGACTCCGGCGTCTGCATCCTCATCATAGGCCCGGCATTCGCACCGAGACGGCGACCAGTCCGCGCGCTCCAGCGCGAGGTCTCCGATGGGGTTGACGCCGGGTCCGGCGGCGAGGGCGTGCCCGACGAGCGCGTGCAGGCACTTCACGCGGGTGGGCATGCCACCGGCGCTGATGCCCGCGATCTCCTCGACGTGCTCGATCGACTCACGGTCGTCGACGTACGCCTGGTGCGCGTGGCGGTACTGCTCAGCGGTGTCCGCGTCCTCGAGGAGGGCGGCCAGCTCGGGCATGACCTGGTTCGCCTCGAGGGTGCTGACCGCTGCGGTGGCTGCCGGGTGGCACAGGTAGTAGAGCGTCGGGAACGGGGTGCCGTTGCCGAGGCGGGGCTTCGTGGACACGACCGTCGGGTTGCCGCAGACGCAGCGAGCAGCGATGCCGATCACGTCACGGGCGGGGCGTCCGAGCTGGGCGGTCACCACCTGCACGTCGTGCGCGGTCGGCGGGTCGAACGGAGGGGTCGTCACGGGCACGTGAGCCTACCCGACTCCGCGCGTCGGCCCTACTCGGGGGACGAGCCGCTGTCCGTCCCGCGGTCGGTGTCGCTGCCGCTGCCGTCACCGGTGTCGCCGCGGCGCTCGAGTTCGTCATCGGTCTCGTCCGACAGCCCGGACTCGAGGACGGACGAGAGCATCGACCGCACCCAGTCCACGTCCGGCGTCTGCACCGTCGAGCTGACCGGGGTGCCGGACTCGGTCCTCGGCGCCGGGGTGGCCGAAGCGCCGGCCTCGCTGCCCATCACCAGGTAGCTCTCCTCGCCCGGGTACACGTAGAGCAGGCGGTCGCGCGCCTGTGCCTCGATGTAAGCGGGGTCGTCCCAGCGCGCCACGTCGTGCTTCTTCTGCGCGACGTCGGCCTTCTGCGCCGCGACCTGCCGCTGCATGTCGGTGATCTGGTCCTGCTGCTGCACGAGCGTGCGGAGCGAGGGGGCGAGCACCACGACGAAGAGCACGATGATCGCGAGCATCAGCAAGCTGAACCCGGAGAAGTGCAGCGACCGGTACCACGGCTGTCCCGAGGTCGCTCCCTCGGGCATGGCCACGGGGACGCGGCGGACGCGGGGCTTCTGGCTGGGCACGACGACGACGATAACGCGGCCGTCGGGGCTCGGCATCCCGCCGCGCGCGCGTTGCGCACCCTCTCAGCGACGGCTGCCGACGCTGGAAGCGCCCCCGCGCCCCGCGCCTCCAGTCCGGCTCGGTCCCCGAGACGCCCCCGCCGCGCTGAGACGCCGCGACCTCGTCGAGACGCCGCCGAATCCGGAGGCATCTCGCGCGCACCGCGGCCTCACGCGCAGACGGGGGCGTCACGCTCCACCTGCCTGGAGGCGGGGCCCGGGCTTCCAGGCTGGCTCGGGTCCCGGGACGTCAACTGACCGACGGGCCGCCGCCGGGCCGCCGAGACGCCGCCACCTCGGCGAGACGCCGCCGAATCCGGAGGCGTCTCGCGCGCACCGCGGCGTCGTCCGCAGACGGGGGTGTCTCGCGCAGACGGGGCGTCCCGCGCAGACGGGAGGAACGGCTCGCGCAGACAGGGCGTCTCGCGCAGACGAGGCGGCTCGCGTGAGTCGGTGGCACGCGCGGACGGGTCCGTTCCGCGGAACGGCGAGACGCCGCCCTCCGGACGGAGGACGGCGTCTCGGGGGTGCTGGGTTACAGCGAAGCCGAACGCGGGAAGGCGGAGCGGCCGGCGTAGACCGCCGCGTCGCCGAGCTCTTCTTCGATGCGGAGCAGCTGGTTGTACTTGGCGACGCGGTCCGAGCGGGCCGGGGCGCCGGTCTTGATCTGACCACCGTCGACCGCGACGGCGATGTCCGCGATCGTGGTGTCCTCGGTCTCACCGGAGCGGTGCGACAGGATCGCGGTCATGCCGTGGCGGTGCGCGAGGGAGACCGCGTCGAGGGTCTCGGTCAGCGTGCCGATCTGGTTCACCTTGACCAGGATCGAGTTGCCGGCCTTCTCGTCGATGCCGCGCTGGAGCCGCGTCGGGTTGGTGACGAACAGGTCGTCGCCGACGATCTGCAGCTTCGAACCGAGCTCGGCGGTCAGGTGGGTCCAGCCCTCCCAGTCGTCCTCGGCCAGCGGGTCCTCGATCGTGGCGAGCGGGTAGTCACGGGCCAGGTCGACGAAGTACTGCGTGAACTCGGCGCTCGAGAGCTGCTTGCCCTCGAAGGAGTACTTGCCGTCGTGGAAGAACTCGGTGCTGGCGACGTCGAGGCCCAGCGCGATGTCCTTGCCCGGGGTGAAGCCGGCCTTCTCGATCGCCGCGAGGAGGAAGTCGAGCGCGGCGCGGTTCGAGGCGAGCTCCGGCGCGAAGCCGCCCTCGTCGCCGAGGCCGGTCGCGAGGCCCTGCTTCTTCAGCTCGCCCTTGAGGGCGTGGTAGGTCTCGACGCCCCAGCGCAGGGCCTCCGAGAAGGACTCGGCGCCGTACGGCACCAGGAAGAACTCCTGGATGTCGACGTTGGTGTCGGCGTGCGCGCCGCCGTTGACGACGTTCATGAGCGGCACGGGGAGCGTGTGCGCGTTCGGGCCACCGAGGTAGCGGAACAGCGGCAGGTCGACTGAGTCGGCCGCGGCGCGGGCCACGGCGAGCGAGGCGCCGAGGATGGCGTTCGCGCCGAGGCGCGACTTGTTCTCGGTGCCGTCGAGCTCGATCAGCGCGGCGTCGACGAGACGCTGGTCGGTGGCGTCGAAGCCCTCGAGCGCCGGGCCGATCTCGTCGAGCACGGCCTCGACGGCCTTGAGCACGCCCTTGCCGCCGTACCGGGAGTCGTCGCCGTCGCGCAGCTCGTACGCTTCGAAGGCGCCGGTGGAGGCACCGGACGGGACGAGGGCGCGCGAGACGACACCGTCGTCGAGGAGGACCTCGACCTCGACCGTCGGGTTGCCTCGGGAATCGAGGACTTCGCGTGCGCCTACGGCATCGATCACTGCCACGGGGAACTCCCTGTCGTTGGGTTGTGGTGGTTGCGCTGTCGATCCTAGCGACGCCGCTGCACCGCGACGCCTGGCTGTGGATGACCGGGAGGAGTCCGTCAGGCGAGCGAACGGAACTCCACGCCGTCGAGCGACGTAGTGTCGGTCCCGACGGTGGCGAACGAGCCGAAGCCCTGCTCCGCGAGTCCGGCGAGCAGGTTCTTCATGTTCTTCGTGCGCTTCTCGAGGCGGACGCGGTGGTGCGTGTCCAGCGCCTCGGCCTTCAGCGCGGCCAACCGGACCGGATCGACGTCCTTGTCGTACACGAGCACGACGGCGTCGGACTCGGCCGAACCGGGCAGCGACACGAGGTCCACGAGCCGCTCGAACCCGAGCGAGAACCCGACTGCCGGGACGTCCTGCCCGAGGAAGCGCCCGATCATGCCGTCGTAGCGGCCGCCGCCACCGAGGCTGTACCCGAAGTCGGGGTGCGCGACCTCGAAGATCGTGCCGGTGTAGTACCCCATGCCGCGGACGAGCGTCGGGTCGAAGCGGAGGTCGACGCCCGGGAGCGCCGCGCGCAGTCGCTCGAGGTCGGCGAACGCCTCGGCGTCGAGCCAGTCGGCACCGCGCACGCTGTCCCAGTCGGCGGACTCGAGCGCCCGGATCGTGTCGGCCGTGGCGGCGGGGTCGAGGCCGAGCGTGGTCCCGAGTTCCTCCGCGACGCCGACGGCCCCGATCTTGTCGAGCTTGTCGACCGTGATGAGGGCCCGGTCGGCTGCGGACTGCTCGGTGACCCCCCACGAGGCGAGGAGCGCGAGCAGGATGCGGCGGTCGTTGATCCGGATCGACGTGCCGACGATGCCGAGCGCGTCGAGCGCCGCGGTGGTCGCCCGGATGAGTTCGATCTCGGCGAGCTGCCCGGGCTCGCCCAGGACGTCGATGTCGCACTGCACGAACTGGCGGTAGCGCCCCTTCTGCGGACGCTCGGCACGCCACACGGGCGCGATCTGCACGGCACGGAAAACGCTCGGCAGTTCGGCGCGGTGGGAGGCGTAGAACCGGGCGAGCGGGACGGTCAGGTCGAACCGCAGCCCGAGGTCGGCGAGGTCAAGCGGCGCGTCGGCCTGCCGCAGGTCCTCGGTGGTCAGCCCGCGGCGCATCACGGCGAAGGCCAGCTTCTCGTTGTCGCCACCGAGTCCGGAGTGGAGGCGGGCGGCGTCCTCGACGACCGGCGTCTCGATCTCGTCGAACCCGTGTCGCGCGTACACACCGCGAATGACGCCGAGCACGTGCTCCCGCCGGGCCTTGTCGGCGGGGAGGTGGTCTCGCATGCCCCTGGGGGCCGTCACGGTCGTCGCCATGCCGTCGATTCTCGCAGAGCAGGACCGCCTCTTGCAGCAGCGCGTGTCCGCTGATATGCTGCATCCAGAACCTCGGTCGGAGCGTGCCTGATCCGCGCGCCGGCCGGCAGCGGAGGCGGCGTGCTGCAAGCGCCTCCGCGGTTCGAGCGGGATCCCCTGTCGGCGTCGCTCCCTGGTGACGCCGTCTCCCGCTCGCGGGCGTCCTCCTTTTTCGGGTTAGGAGGACGCCCGCTCTTCGTCGTGGTCGTCACGGTCGTCTGCGCGGTCGCCCCCGCGGTCGTCTGCCCGGTCCTCTCCGCGGTCGTCCTGCTCGAGGCTGCGGCCCGCCACCTCGAGCATCGCCACCGCGGCTCGGAGACTCGCGATCGGGTCCAGACCCTGTTCGTGCGCGACGGCCACCTCGGCGAGCATCCCGGCGCCCCAGGCCGCGTCGACCCGGGTCCCCGGCTGCTGCCCGGCAGCGGCGTCACCGGGGTCCGCGGCACCGACGACGTCCGCAACACCGACCGCGCCGGAGGCCGCCACTCCGTCGGCGCCACCGGGAGCATCGGCGACACCGGGAGCACCGGCGACACCGGGAGCACCGGGCGCTCCGGGAGCGATCGGGGCACCGGGGACGTCGGCGGCAGCGGGAACCCCGGCGACACCGGGAGCGACGGGGGCACCGGGGACGGGATCGACCACCTCGAGCACGGCGCCGTCCGTCACGGAGGCCATCGCGGCGTGCAGGTCACCGCGCTCCTCCAGCCGCTCCAGGAGCTTCACGGCACGTTCGAGCGGCGGCATCGCCCGCGGCACGCCCGTGTACGCGCTCGTCCGCGACGACTTCTCGGCGGCCTTCGCGGCACGCCAGACCCGGATGACGTCCTCGACCGTGTGCGCTTCCTCGTCGCCGAAGACGTGCGGGTGGCGGCGCTGCATCTTCTCGCGCACGGAGTCGGCCACGTCGTCGAGGTCGAACCTGCCCTGCCGCGCAGCGATCCCCGCGTGCAACACCACCTGGTACAGGACGTCGCCCAGTTCCTCGCGGAGCTCGTCGTCGTCCCCGCCGTCGATCGCGTCGACGAGCTCGTAGGTCTCCTCGACGGCGTACCGGGCGAGGGTGGCGTGGGTCTGCTCGCGGTTCCAGACGCATCCGTGCTCGGGGTCGAGCAGGCGGTCCACGACGGCGACGAGTTCGGCAACGGCAGTCATGCCGCCATGCTGCCACCCGCGGCTCCGCGTGGATCGGGCTCCCGGGCCGTCCCGCTATCCTGGGCGAGGTGTGTCGGGAAGCCTGGTCGACGGTCCGTTCCCCGTACCCGATCTCCACCGGAGCCGCATGCCGTCCTTCGTCCGTTCGCCCCGTTTCAGCGCGATCGCCCTCCTCACCGCCGCCGTCCTCGGACTGGTCGTCGCCAACACCGCACTCGGCCCCGGTCTCGAGCGCGGCCTCGACTGGCACACCCCGTGGGGAGCGGTCGGCCTCGACCTCTCGATCACCCACTGGGTCAGCGACGGCCTGCTCGCGGTCTTCTTCCTGCTGGTCGCCATCGAGCTGAAGCACGAGCTGGTCGCCGGCGAGCTTGCGAACCCGAAGACGGCCGTCGTCCCGGCCATCGCCGCGGTCGGCGGTGTGCTCGTGCCGGCGCTCGTCTACCTGCTCGTCACCGCCGGGACGCCGTACACCCACGGATGGCCGATCCCGACCGCGACGGACATCGCGTTCGCGCTCGGGGTCCTGGCGATGTTCGGGCGCGGGCTGCCCGCGACGATCCGGGTGTTCCTGCTCGCCCTCGCGGTCCTCGACGACCTGATCGCGATCGTCATCATCGCCGTCGTCTTCGCGCACGGCACGGACTTCCTCGCGCTCGGCGGAGCAGCGGTCCTGCTCGTGGTCTTCGCACTGCTCGGACGCCGGCTACGCCCGGGCAGTGCCGCGCAGCCGTTCCTCGTCGTCGCGATGGTCCTCGTCGGCCTCGTCACGTGGTGGCTCGTGTACCACTCGGGTGTGCACGCGACCATCGCCGGTGTGGCCCTCGGGTTGGTCCTCCCCCGACGTCCGGGCGGCACCCTGCACGAGCAGGTCGAGCCGTGGTCGAACGCGATCGTGCTCCCCGTCTTCGCCTTCGTCTCCGCAGCGGTCGTGATCCCCGCCGTCGGCATCGGCGAACTCTCCCCGACGTTCTGGGCGGTCGTCCTGGCGCTGCCGGTCGGCAAGGTCATCGGCATCACCCTGTTCGGCGTCGTGGCCGGTCGGCTCTTCCGCGGACCGGGTCGGTCGACCCTCTCGGTCGGCTCCGTGATGACGGTCGGCGTGCTCGGCGGCATCGGCTTCACCGTGTCGCTGCTCATGAACGAACTGGCGTTCGCGGCGAACGAGGAGATCGTCGACGAGGGCGTCCTCGCGGTCCTCGTCGGGTCGGGCATCGCGATGGTCGCGTCCGCGGTCGTGGTGTCGGTGCGGGCGCGCCGGTACCGCCAGCGGCGCGAGCTGTCCGAGGCCGAAGCCACCGAGTAGCGCCCGCTCACGCACCGGCGCGACCACGCGACCGACGGGAGGCCCGGGACGGATCCGTCCCGGGCCTCCCGTCCGTCCGGTGGTCACCGGACGAGGACTGTCAGGCGGCCGGGGCCTCCGCCCGGGCGGGCGCTCCGTAGACCGCGGTGAGGATGCTCTCCACCCAACCGATGAGGGCGTCGTCCGGCAGGGTCTCGCCGTGCGGCTTCGGGACCGGGATGCTCGCGGCGTCCTGCTGCGGGAACCAGCGTGCACCGGCGAACATCCGCTTGAGGCGGACCTGCGCCGAGTCGGCGAGTTCCTTGCCCGCCACCCGCAGGTTCGACCCCATGACGACCACGTCGGACAGGCCGACCTGCTGCGCCATCCGGCGGAGGCGGGACACCTCGATCAGCGTCAGCACGGCCTGCGGCGGGGTGCCGTACCGGTCGGTGAGCTCGTCGAGGACCATGTCGATCGCCTCGGGCTGCGCGGCCGGGGCCGACGCGGCGGAGAGCTTCTGGTACGCCTCGAGTCGGAGTCGCTCGGACTCGACGTAGTCCTCCGGGATGTGCGCGTCGACGGGGATCTCGAGCCGGAGCTCGGTCTGTCCCTCCGCCACGTCCCCGCGGAACTGCGACACCGCCTCGCCGATCATCCGCAGGTACAGGTCGAACCCGACGCCCGCGATGTGCCCGGACTGCTCGCCGCCGAGCAGGTTGCCGGCACCGCGGATCTCGAGGTCCTTCATCGCGACCTGCATGCCCGCGCCGAGCTCGTTGTTCGCCGCGATCGTCTCGAGGCGGTCCTGCGCGGTCTCGGACAGCGGCTTCTCGGCGTCGTACAGGAAGTACGCGTACCCGCGCTCGCGCCCACGACCGACACGGCCGCGGAGCTGGTGGAGCTGCGACAGGCCGTACTTGTCCGCCTTGTCGATGATGAGGGTGTTCGCGTTCGCGATGTCCAGACCGGTCTCGATGATCGTCGTCGACACGAGCACGTCGAACCGGCGCTCCCAGAAGTCGACCATGACCTGCTCGAGGGCCTGCTCGCCCATCTGCCCGTGCGCCACGGCGATGCGGGCGTCCGGCACGATCTCGGCCAGGTGCGACGCGACCGACTGGATGTCCTTCACGCGGTTGTGCACGTAGAACACCTGGCCCTCGCGGAGCATCTCGCGCTTGATCGCCGCGGCCACCTGCAGGTCCGACTGCGGTCCGACGAACGTGAGGATCGGGTGCCGGTCCTCCGGCGGGGTCGCGAGGGTCGACATCTCGCGGATGCCGGTCACCGCCATCTCGAGCGAGCGCGGGATCGGCGTCGCGGACATCGCCAGGACGTCGACGTTCGTCTTGAGCTTCTTGAGCTGGTCCTTGTGCTCGACGCCGAAGCGCTGCTCCTCGTCGATGATGACGAGGCCGACGTCCTTGAACTGCACGCTCTGCGACAGGATCCGGTGCGTGCCGATGACGACGTCGACGGTGCCGTCGGCGAGGCCCGCGAGGGTCTCCTTCGTCTCCTTCTCGGTCTGGAACCGGCTCAGGGCGCGCAGGTTCACCGGGAACCCGGCGAACCGCTCCTGGAACGTCTCCATGTGCTGGCGGACGAGCAGTGTCGTCGGGACGAGCACGGCGACCTGCTTGCCGTCCTGCACCGCCTTGAACGCGGCGCGGATCGCGACCTCGGTCTTGCCGTAGCCGACGTCTCCGGAGAGCAGCCGGTCCATCGGGATCGGGCTCTCCATGTCGCGCTTGATCTCGTCGATGGTCGTCAGCTGGTCGACGGTCTCCGCGAAGGGGAACGCCTCCTCCAGCTCGCGCTGCCACGGGGTGTCCGGCCCGAACGCGTGCCCCTTCGACGCCATGCGGGCGGAGTACAGCTTCACGAGGTCCACCGCGATGTCGCGCACGGCCTTGCGCGCCTTCGACTTCGCCGCCGACCAGTCCGAGCCGCCCATCTTCGACAGGGTCGGGTTCTCGCCGCCGACGTACCGGGACAGCTGGTCGAGCTGGTCGGTCGGCACGAAGAGCTTGTCGCCGGGGTAGTTCCGCTTCGAGGGCGCGTACTCGAGCACCAGGTACTCACGCTGCTGCTTGACGGCGTTCCGGCCGCCGGAACTGACCTCCCTGCTGACCAGTTCCACGAACTTGCCGATGCCGTGCGTGGCGTGCACGACGACGTCGCCCGGCTTCAGCTGCAGTGGGTCGACGACGTTCTTGCGCCGGCTCGCGAGCTTCTTGACGGTGCGGGCGCCCTGCTGGACGCTGCGGCCGTAGAACTCGGCCTCGCTGAGGAGCGCGATGCGCGGGTCCGCGACGGCGAAGCCGTGCTCGACGCTGGCCGTCGTGACGATGGCGACGCCCGGCTCGGGAGGCCCGTCCAGCGTCTCGGCGCGCGCAGCCACCCCGGCGTCGGCGAGCACCTGCACCGCACGTTCGACGAGGCCCTGGCCCTGCGCCGTCACGACGACGGCCCACTGGTCGTCGGTCAGCGCCTTGACGTGGGCGACCGCACCGTCCGCACTGCCGGCGAAGCTCGGGATCGCCTCGCCCGGGACGCGGATGTACTCCCCCGCCTCGGCGGCCGCGTCGGCGTCGCTCAGCGGTTCGTCGGCCCCGGAGTCGAACGGCGACACCGTCCACCACGTGCGCTGCCCGCGGGTGTTCTTCAGCTGCTGGACCGTGAGGAAGTTGCCCGCATCGAGGTCGATGGGCGCCTGGGCACCCGCCACGGCCGCGCTCCACGCCGCCTGCAGGAACTCCTGGTTCGTCTCGGCCAGGCTGTGCGCGCGACCGCTCACCCGCTCCGGCGAGAAGACCGCGATCGTCGCTTCCTCGGGCAGGTACTCCGTCACCGGCACGAGCTTGCGGACCAGCGCCGGGGCGAGGGACTCCATGCCCTCGACGGGGATCCCCTCGGACACCTTCGCGAGCATCTGCGACAGGTTCGGGAACTCGTGGAGCATCTCGCGCGCCCGCTGCCGGACGTCGTCGCTCAGGAGCAGTTCGCGTGATGCGGTGAGCTCCACCGCGTCGAGGTCGTCGTCCGTCGACCGCTGGTCGGCGACCGAGAACGCCTTGATGCCCTCGATCTCGTCACCGAAGAAGTCGACGCGGACGGGGTGGTCGGCCGTCGGCGGGAAGACGTCGAGGATGCCGCCGCGGACGGCGAACTCCCCGCGGCGGGTGACGAGGTCCACCCGGGCGTACGCGAGGTCGACGAGCTGTGCGGCGATCGCGCCGAGGTCGTTGCCCCGCGACGCGCTCCGCAGCACGACCGGAGCGAGCTCGGTCAGGTTGTCGGCGATCGGTTGGAGCGCTGCCCGGACGCTCGCGACCACGACGGTCGTCCGGCGCTCCGCGGCAGGGGCGTCCTGCCACCGCTGCAGTGCGCGGAGGGTCGCGATGCGGGTGCCGACGGTCTGCGGGCTCGGGCTGAGACGCTCGTGCGGCAGGGTCTCCCACGCCGGGAACTCGAGCACGTCCGCGTCGGGGACGGTGCAGCTGAGGGCGTCACGGACGGCTTCGGCCTCCCGCCCGGTCGCGGTGATGACGAAGGCGCACTGCGGGCCCGAGCGCTCGGCCAGCAGGGCGGCGAACAGGGGCACGCGCAGGCCGTCGACCACCGAGAAGTCGGCGTCGCGAGGAGCGGCACGGAGCGCACGATCGAAGGAGGAGGCGCGCGAGAGCGCAGGGATGAGGCCCGAGATCGTCACTCACACGATGGTACCGGCGGCCCCCGACAGCGGTCGCGGCGTGCGCGACGGGCGAACAGGAGGCGCGTGGCGGAGCCGGGGCGGGCCTCCTGGCCGGTTCCGGCTCAGGAGCTGCCCGGCTCCAGGTCGTCCGATGGCGACGGTGGTCAAGCCGGGGCGTGGAAGCGCTGCTGCGCGGCGAGCAGGCCGTCGGTCACGATCGCCTCGACGGCGTCGGCCGCGTCGGCGAGGAGGTTCGGCAGCGCCTTCTTCTCGGCGGCGGAGAAGTCACGCAGCACGTAGTCGGCCGGGTCCTGACGGCCGGGCGGGCGTCCGATGCCGACCCGCACGCGGGCGAACTCGTTCGTGTTCGTCGCCTTGATGACGTCGCGGATGCCGTTGTGCCCGCCGTGGCCACCGTTGCCCTTGAGCTTCACGGAGTCGAACGGCAGGTCGAGCTCGTCGTGGACCAGGATCAGGTCCGCCGGCGGCACGCTGTAGAACCCGAGGACGGCGGAGACCGGACCGCCGGACGTGTTCATGAACGACCCGGGCTTCGCGAGGACGAGCTTCGGGCCCCCCGGTACGAGGCGCCCCTCGGCGACCTGGTTCGGGGTCTTGTGCTTCCTGAACGTGGCACCCATCCGGGCGGCCAGTTCGTCGAGGACCATCTGGCCGACGTTGTGACGGTTGCCCGCGTAGTCGGGCCCGGGGTTCCCGAGCCCGACCACCACGAACATGCGCTCCGCCATCAGCGTCGGCCAGACGTCGTCGTCGTCTTACTCGGAGTCGGCGTCGGCCGGGGCGGAGCCGCCCTCGGTGCCGGCCTCGGCGCCCGCCTCGGCAGCGGCCTCGTCGGCGGCGTCGTCGTCAGCGGTGCCACGCGGGGTGACGATCTGGACGACGAGCGACTCGGCGTCGGTCTCGAGCTCGGCACCGGCCGGGAGCTGCAGGTCGGACGCGTGGACCTGCGCACCGTCCTCGAGGCCCTCGACGTCCACGACGACGTGCTCGGGGATGTCGGTAGCCTCGACGAGCAGGGAGACGCTCGCCAGGTCCTGCACGTGGATGGTGCCGGCGAAGGACTCGCCCTCGATGACGACGGGCACGTCGACCGTGACCTTCTCGCCACGACGCACGACGACGAGGTCGATGTGCTCGATGATCTGACGCACCGGGTCACGCTGGACGTCCTTGACGAGGGCGAGCTGGGCCGCACCCTCGATGTCGAGGTCCACGACCGCGTTGGCGGTACGGACGAGGAGCATCGTCTCGTGGCCCGGCAGGCTGATGTGCTGCGGCTCGGTGCCGTGACCGTAGACGACGGCGGGGATCTTGTCGGCGGCGCGGAGCTTGCGGGCCGCACCCTTGCCGAACTTGGTGCGGACTTCCGCTGCGAGCTTGGTGTAGTCAGCCATGATGCCTCCTGGTGTCGGGGACGACGCCGGAGTGCCGGCATCGGGGGGGGTCTGTGGTGTTGCAACTCGAACGCGTGCACGCGTGAGGAACGTTCCCAGGGCTGGCCGGGTCTCCCACCGCGTCGATCACGGCCGCTTGCGCGGCCCTCGCCGAAGTCAGTCACCGAGTCTAGCAGGGGCTCCGGGCGTGTCGCGACGGTGCCGTGACTGGTCAGCGGCGACGGTGGTGCCGGGCGGCGACGAGGGCTTCCCGGGCGCGGTCGCTCGCGGCCTCGGCGTCGTCGCGCTCCTGCCCGAGCCGCTCGGCCTCGGCGTCGAGGTCGGCTCGCTCCTGGTCGAGGGCGCTGAGCTGTCGCTCGAGGTCGCGACGGCGGCGGTCGAGGTCGGCGCGTCGGTCCTCGACGTCCTCGAGGGCGGACTCCGCCTGGTCGAGAGCGGCATCGGCCTGCCGGGAGGCACGTCTCGCTGCCGCCTCGGCCTCGCGCGCCTCGCGGCGCTCGGCTGCGGGGTCGCGCTGGTCCTCGTCGGGAGCCGGCAGGTCGGGCCCGTCCGGAGCATCCGGTTCGGCAATAGCATCTGGTCCATCCGGGGCATCCGGCTCGTCAGGGGTCCCAGGCCCGTCAGGAGCATCCGGCTCGTCGGGGGTCCCCGGCTCGTCGGGGATCCCGGGCTCGTCGGGGGTCCCGGGCTCGTCGTCTGCGGGACCGGGCGCGGCGGGACGGCGTGCACCGCGCCTCCCGGCCGTGATCGGGATGGGAGGCGCGTCGCTGCCGGACCACGCGTCCGGGACGGCGTCCGGGACGGCCACCGCGTCGGTCAGGTCGACGTCCTCGAACCCCACGCTCTCCAGGGGCCGCAGGAGGAGGCCCGATCGGATCGCGGCGCCGGCGTGCGGGTCGGCCATGCCGGCCTCGATGGTCGCGCGGACCTGCTCGAGCACGGCCGGGGTCGGCGGGTGCCCGGCTGCGGACGCCCGGTCGGCCCCGGTGTCGGCGAGCGCCGCCACGACCTGTGACCGCTGCTTCCGAAGTGTCGCGATCTGCTGCGGGTCCGCGGAGGCCTGCGCCTGCCGGAGGGCCGGACCGAGGTCGACGGCGTCGTCGAGGGCGGCCTCGGAGGCGAGCAGGTCGACGATCCACGCGGCCGGCGCGGGCTTCTTCAGCTTCCCGATCGCGGCCGCGAGCTCCCGGTCGTCCTTCCGGACCGCTCGTTGCCGTGCCGTCCGCGCGGCCACGAAGTCGCCCGGAGCGGCGCGCAACAGGTCGCGGGCGACGTCGGCGAGCGCTGCGGGGTCCACGCCACCACTCTGCCCGTCGGGCACGGTGCAGCGCCCGGGAACGCTCACCAGTCGTGCACGGTGCCGTCCGCCAGGCGGTTGAACGGCAGGTACGCCTGCTCGTACGGGTACTTCCCGGCCTCGTCGACGTCGAGCGAGACGCCGATGCCGGGCTCGTCGCCGGGGTGCAGGTACCCGTCCGCGAAGGTGGCCGTCTGCTGGAACACCTGGTTCGTCCTCGGGCCGTGCTGCATGTACTCCTGGATCCCGAAGTTGTGGATGGCGAGTCCGAGGTGCATCTGGGCCGCCATCCCCACCGGCGAGATGTCGGTCGGCCCGTGGAACCCGGACTTCACCTGGTACATCGCGGCGTAGTCCATCGTCTTCCGCAGCGGGGTCACGCCGCCCATGTGCGTGACGGCACCGCGGACGTAGTCGATGAGCTGGTCGCGGATGAGGTCTTTGAAGTCCCAGACCGTGTTGAAGACCTCACCGATGGCGAGCGGGGTCGTGGTGTGCTGCCGGACGAGTCGGAGCGCTTCCTGGTTCTCGGCGGGGGTGCAGTCCTCGAGCCAGAAGAGGTCGTACGGCTCGAGCGACTTCCCGAGCTTGGCGGCCTGGATCGGGGTCATCCGGTGGTGTCCGTCGTGCAGGAGCGGCAGCTCGGGGCCGAACTCGTTGCGGACCGCCTCGAAGACGGTCGGCAGGTGCCGGAGGTACGCGCGGGTGTCCCAGTCCTCCATGGCCGGGAACGCCCCACGCTGCGCGGGCTCGAAGTCGTAGCGGACGCCGGCGTTGCCCTCGGTGGTGCGGTTCGAGGCGATGCCGTAGATGGACTCGAGCCCCGGCACGCCGGTCTGGACGCGGATCGACCGGTACCCCTCGGCCTGGTGCTGGCGGATCGAGTCGAACAGCTCCGGGAGGTCCTTGCCCGAGGCGTGCCCGTACGCCATCAGCCCGGTCCGGGAAGCACCGCCGAGCAGCTGGTAGAGCGGCATCCCGGCGACCTTGGCCTTGATGTCCCAGAGCGCCATGTCGACGGCGGCGATCGCGGCCATCGTCACCGGACCCCGACGCCAGTAGGTCGAGCGGTAGAGGAACTGCCAGGCGTCCTCGATGCGGCTGGCGTCCCGACCGGTGAGCAGCGGGACGACGTGCTCGGACAGGTACGCGGCGACCGCGAGCTCGCGGCCGTTCAGGGTCGCGTCACCGAGACCGATGACGCCGTCCGCGGTGGTCAGCTTGAGGGTGACGAAGTTCCGGTCCGGACTGGTGACGATCACCTCGGCACGGTCGACGAGCTGTCCACGGTCCGTGCTCGCCCAGGTGTCCGGCCTGGAGGCTGTGCCTCCGCCCGCAGAGCGTGCGTCGGTCGCACCGGGGGTCGGGTTCGCGGGATCGGTCACGGCGTTGCTCCTCCTCGAGGTGGGCGCGGTGCTCCTCCGCGGCGGTGCGGGATGCATCCGGCGTCCACCTGTCGAGCCTGCACCGGCGGCGGCCGTGTGTCCATCGGCAGCGGCCGACCCGACAGGCCCGGGGGCGTACCGCGCAAGGCGGTCGAGCGCGTCGGCGTAGCGAGGGATCTCACGTTCGAGGACCTCGTCGACGCTGTCGGCTCGATCGTCGCCCTCGTTGCTCGTGCTGGTGCCCGTCATCCCGTCCACCCCGGGGTGACGAGGCCGGTCTCGTAGGCGAAGACCACGAGTTGGGCGCGGTCGCGAGCGCCGAGCTTGATCATCGCCCGGGAGACGTGGGTCTTCGTCGTGGCCGGACTGACGAACAGGCGCTCGGCGATCTCGGCGTTCGTCAAGCCGCTCGCGACCAGGCGCATGACCTGGCGCTCGCGGTCGGTCAGGGCGTCGAGTTCGGGTGCGAGCGCTGCCGGCTTCGCGTGCGCCGCGTACGCCTCGACGAGCGACCGGGTCGGGCCCGGCGACAGCAACGACTCCCCCGCGACGACGGTGCGGATCGCCCGGAGGAGTTCGGCGGGCTCGGTGTCCTTCACGAGGAACCCGGCAGCACCACCACGGATCGCCTCGAACACGGTGTCGTCCTCCTCGAAGGTCGTGAGGACCACCACGTGCACCGCGCTGAGCGCCGGGTCCTCGGAGATCCGCCGAGTGGCGACGAGGCCGTCGGTCCCCGGCATGCGGATGTCCATGAGCACGACGTCCGGCAGTTCCCGTGCGACGACCGCGACGGCGTCCTCGCCGTCGGACGCCTCACCGACGACCTGCATCCCCGGCTCGGCGGACACAAGTGCGCGGAGTCCGGCACGGATGAGGCTCTGGTCGTCCACCAACACGATCTGGATCAGATCCGGCGTGGTGGGAGTCGCGGACATGGTCATGCGGTCGTCTCCGTCGCTCTGGACGCAGTGCGTGCGGGTTCGCCGATCGGCAGGCGTGCGTGGACCGACCACCCGCCGTCGGGCGTCGGGCCGACGGCGAGTGTGCCGCCGACAGCCGTGGCCCGTTCGTGCATCCCGACCAGCCCGTTCCCCGGACTGCTGCCGCTGCCGCCGTCCGCCTGCTCGGTCACGGTGTGCTGGCCCGCCGCACGGGCGAGGGCGGACGAGGAGCGGTGCCCGCGGGGCGCCTCCTCGGTCCGCGGGGCACCGGCGCCGATCGCGACCGGCGCCGGGACGTCGGTCACCGTGATGTCGACGACCTCGGCCCCCACGTCGACCACGACCGAGGCGTGGTGGTCAGGGACGTGCTTCATGACGTTCGTGACGGACTCCTGCACGATGCGGAAGGCGTTGCGCGAGACGACGCCGGCGACGGTCTCCACCGGGCCGTCCAGGCGCAGCTCCACGTCCATCCCGGCCAGGCGGGCTCGATCGACCAGGTCGGGGACGCGGTCGAGACCGGCGACCGGGGTGCGGTCGGAGGTGCCGGACGGTGCGTCGACGGCCCGCAGCACGCCGAGGATCGTCCGGAGCTCCACGAGCGCCTGCTTGCTGGAGTCGCGGATGTTCAGCAGCGACTCCCGGGTCTGCTCGGGGAGTTCGGCCCCGAGGTGCAGGGCCACCCCCGCCTGCAGGTTGATGAGCGACATGCTGTGGGCGACCGAGTCGTGGAGCTCCCGGGCGATGCGGACGCGCTCGGCGCCGGCGCGCTGCTGCTCCGCCGCGAGGCGGGCGCGACGGGCGTCGGCGGCGCGGGCCACCCGTACCCGGACGAGCTCGGTGACGGCGATGGTGACCGTCAGCCACGCCAGGCAGAGCGTCATCGTGGTGACGGTCGGGAAGGGCGCGCGGCCGGTCAGGGTGTCCGCCGAGGGCAGGACGACCTGCGCGACCGCGGCAGCGACGTACGTGGGGACGCGGTGGCCGCGGAACCAGGCGTTCGCCAGCGCCATGGTCAGCGCCGCGACGAACGGCCCACGCGGACTGACGACCAGGGCGTAGCCGATCGTCGTGCCGAGGGTCAGGGCCAGGACCACGACCGGCCACCGCCACCGGAAGGGCAGGACGACGATCCCGCCCACGAGCAGCACCCATGCCAGGGGTCCGAGCAACACCGGGTCGACGCCGTCACCGAAGCGCTCTGTCCACGGCGGGCCACCAGCACCGACGGCACCGGGACAGTCCTCGGCTGCCCACCGGGTGGCGGCGACGGTGCCGACGACCTGCACGAGCGCCACCGGCAGCACCCGTCCCACGCGGGCGAACCGGCGTCCACCCGCCGGGCGGGTGTCGGAGCGCGTGTCGGTGGTCATGCAGCGAGCCTACGGTCGGCCCTCCCCCGACACATCGCGCAGCGGGAGGGCCTGTGGACTACGCCCGGAGGAGTAGTCGCCTGTGGACGAACCGGCGCGGGTGAGCCGGCGGGAGCAGGTCCGAGTGGGCTCTCCTGGCGGACGCGGGTGGGGCCTCCCGACCGACAGCCTTGTCGTGTCGCGACCGCGGCACCACACCCGACCTCGGAGGTCCCCATGCTCACCACACTCGCTGCCACCGCTCCGTACTGGCACGGAGGCGGGATGCCGTCCCACGGCTTCCCCGTGTTCCCGGCGCTCCTGCTCCTGCTCGTCGTCGGGGTCGTCGTCTTCGGCGTCCTCCGCCGCGGTGCCGGACGGGCGATCGCCGACGCGCGGTCGGTGCTGGCCGACCGGTTCGCCCGCGGCGAGATCGACGCCGAGGAGTACCGCGCTCGACGGTCGGAGCTCAGCCGGAAGTAGACCCGACGGTCAGGTCGTCGAGCGCGACGGGCTCAGGCCAGGACGGGCTCAGGGCCGGACGGGCTCGGGGCAGGACGGGCTCAGGGCAGGACGGCGAGGATCGCCGCGACGGTGTCGTCCACGACCCCGTGGATCGGCACCGCCGCGACGGCTTCGTCCGCGCCCGGGCGCTCGAGCGTCGCGAACTGCGAGTCGAGCAGGGAGTTCGGCATGTACTCGTGGTGACGGTGGCGCTGCCGATCGGCGATGAGCTCGCGCGACCCGTCGAGGAACACGATGAAGAGGTCCGGGGCGTCCTCACGCAGGCGGTCCCGGTACGCGCGCTTCAGCGCCGAGTTCGCCATCACACACCGCGAGCCGGAGGCCTCGACCTCCGCGATGCGGGACGAGCACGCGTCCAGCCAGGGGCGACGGTCGTCGTCGGTGAGCGGGATGCCGGCGTGCATCTTCTCCTTGTTCGCCGCCGGGTGCAGCGCGTCCGCGTCGACGAACTCCACCGCCTGTCCGCGGTCGACGAGCGCCTGTGTCAGGGCCTCACCGATCGTCGACTTGCCGGATCCGGAGACCCCCATCACGAGCACGGGCGGGAGGACGGTCGCATCGGCCATGTCTCCACAGTACGAACAGGGGGACCGACTGTCCCCAGGATGCGGAAGACCTGGATGAGCACATCGGGCGCTGCATAGATTGGCGACGGCCGTCCAGACACGAAGGAGTCGACGTGGCAGACAACAACGAACAGGCGAACATCGGGGTCATCGGCCTCGCGGTGATGGGTTCGAACCTGGCGCGGAACCTCGCGTCGCGTGAGGGGAACACCGTCGCGGTCTACAACCGCACCTACGCCCGGACCGAGGACCTGATGCGCGAGCACGGGGACATGGGCTTCATCGCGTCGGAGGACATCGACGGCTTCGTCGCCTCGCTGTCGAAGCCGCGCACGGCGATCATCATGGTCCAGGCCGGGAAGGGCACCGACGCCGTCATCGGTCAGTTGGCCGAGCGGTTCGAGCCGGGCGACATCATCGTCGACGGCGGCAACGCGAACTTCCACGACACCATCCGCCGCGAGCACGACCTGAAGGAGAAGGGCATCAACTTCGTCGGCACCGGCATCTCCGGCGGCGAGGAGGGCGCCCTGCACGGGCCGTCGATCATGCCCGGCGGCTCGGACGAGGCGTGGGAGACGCTCGGCCCGATCCTGAAGTCGATCGCGGCCGTCGCCGAGGGCGAGCCCTGCGTCACCCACGTCGGGACCGACGGCGCCGGACACTTCGTCAAGATGGTGCACAACGGCATCGAGTACGCCGACATGCAGCTCATCGCGGAGTCCTACGACCTGCTGCGCCGCATCGGGGGCTACAGCGTCGACCAGCTCGTCAACGTGTTCGACGAGTGGAACAAGGGCGACCTGGAGTCCTACCTGATCGAGATCACCGGGGAGGTCCTCAAGCAGAAGGACGCCGACACCGGCACACCGCTCGTGGACGTCATCCGCGACGCCGCCGGATCGAAGGGCACCGGCGTCTGGACCGTGCAGAACGCAGTCGGTCTCGGCATCCCCGTCTCCGGCATCGGCGAGGCCGTGTTCGCCCGAGCCGTCTCGTCCCGGCCCGCGCAGCGCGCAGCCGTCCAGAAATCGGTCACCTCACGGCCGGACATCGCCCAGGCACCGGACTCGTTCACCGACGACGTCCGAGCAGCCCTCTACGCATCGAAGGTCGTCGCGTACGCGCAGGGCTTCGACCTCATCATCGCCGGAGCGAAGGAGTACGACTGGGACATCGCGCTCGGGGACATGGCGAAGATCTGGCGCGGCGGCTGCATCATCCGCGCCCAGTTCCTCAACCGCATCGTCGAGGCGTACGAGAAGAACCCGGACCTCGAGTCGCTGCTCGTCGACCCGTACTTCGCCGACGCCGTCGCCGAGGGCGAAGCCGCCTGGCGTCGGATCGTGGGCATCGCGGCCGCGTCCGGTGTCCCCGCGCCCGGGTTCTCCTCCGCCCTGTCCTACTTCGACTCCCTCGCGTCCGAGCGCCTGCCCGCCGCGCTCATCCAGGGGCAACGCGACTTCTTCGGCGCCCACACCTACCAGCGCATCGACAAGGACGGCACGTTCCACACCCTCTGGTCCGACAACGACCGCCGCGAGGTCGAACAGGAACCGTCCACGCACTGAGCAGGACCCGCGGCAGGACCCGCGGGAGCGCAGGCCCGGGTCGGTTGCTTCGTCATCGACGAGAGCCGACCCGGGCGAACCCGTGTCCCGGTCGGTGCCGGGCGGGACACGGGCACCGGCACGGGCACGGGCACGGGCACGAGCACGAGCTCACGCACAGGTCCGCAGCGCCATCCCCGTCAGGCGACGATGCGCTCGCGGGCGAGTCGGGCGAGCAGGTCGTCGAGACGAGCACCGGGGCCGAGCAACCGGTCCGAACCGGGGGCGACACGCACGAAGAACGTCGCGACGGCGGTCGTGTCATCGGCTCGGACGTAGTGCACCGCCACGGCGGGGGCGGTGCGCCGACCGGCACCCGGCACGAGGACCGCCTCGGTCCCGACGTGCATGACGCGGCTCCACCGGATGACGAGCTGCCGAATCGCCCGCCGTCCGTCGAGTTCCCACAGCGAAGCCTCCGTCGCTCCGAACGCCCAGGTCACGCGAGCGGTGAGCGGCACCTCGGGTCGGGCCGCCTCGATCACCCCGCGCAGTTCCTGCGTCGGAGCCGCGGGGACCAGCCACACAGTCGGGTCGATACGGCGCACCGCGCGCGCGAGCACGTCGTCAGCGCGACGCCGACCCGCTGCGCGTGCACGGACGACCGCGAGGACGACGATCGTCACGCCAGCGGTGACGGCCACCGCCTCCGCGATGCCGAAGGCCCGCAGGTCTGCGTCCGGGTGGACGGTCACGACGATGATCCGGGCGGTGAGGAGCGCCACCCACACACCGACGATCACCCACCGGAGCACGAGGAGCCGAGCGGCGGAGGACCAGCGGTGCTGGTCGTCGCGGGCGCGACCGAGCCCGGGGACACGATCAGGTCGCCACGGCACGCTCCGATCCTGCCACGGCGCCCGCACGGCACACCTCGCACCGGGTGAACGCTCCCCGAACCCCGATCCCGACCCGGACCCGACGCGCGACCTGCAGCCGCAGCCGCAGCCGCAGCCGCAGCCGCAGTCCACGAGCGGCACCGACGCCCTGTTCCCAGCACGACTGACCTACGATCCGATCGTGACCGAGCCAGACCCGCGCCTCCTCCCGCACCGCAGGTGGGCCGCAGCGCTCGTCGGCGTCATCGCCGTCCTCGCGTTCCTCGCGGTCGCCGAACTGGGCGCGCTCGTCCTGGGCGGCGCAGGCAGTCCGCTCGTCGCGGTCGGCTCCGCCGTCATCGACCTCGCGCCCCCGACGGCGAAGGACCTCATGGTGTCGCTGTTCGGAACGGGCGACAAGGTGGCCCTGTTCGTCCTCATGAGCGTCATCCTCGTCGCGGTGGCGGCCGGCGCCGGTGTCCTCGAACGCCGGAACCCGCCGTACGGCGCGCTCGTCTTCGCCGCCGGCGGGGTGCTCGCACTCCTCGCCGTCACCACTCGTTCGGGCAGCGGCACCCTCGACGGCGCCCCGACGGTCGCCGGCATCGCCGCCGCGGTGGTGGTGCTGCGACTCCTGCTCCAGCGTCTCCGCCGCTGGGAGGACGCCCGCGCGGTCCCGACCGCCGGACCCGGCGGTGCTGGTGCGGTCGCACGCCGCTCCTTCATCCGCTGGACGGTGACCAGCGCAGCGCTCGCGGTCGTGGTGGGCGGCGCCTCCCGGACCGGCTCGGCCTCGCTCCAGGCCGCAGCGGCCGTCCGGCGAGCCGTGCGTCTGCCGCAGCCGGCGACGCCCGCCCCGCCCGTCCCGAGCGGCGCGAGCCTGGACGTCGAGGCCATCACCCCGTACGTCACGCCGAACGCCGACTTCTACCGCATCGACACGGCGCTGCGCGTCCCCGCCATCGACCCCGCCGACTGGTCGCTGAAGATCACGGGCGAGGTCGACGAGGAGGTCGAGCTCACCTGGGACGAACTGCTCGCGCTCCCGCTCGAGGAACACATGGCGACCCTGAGCTGCGTGTCGAACGAGGTCGGTGGCGACTTGATCGGCAACGCCCTCTGGCTCGGGTACCCGATCCGGTCCCTGTTGGCGCGCGCCCGCCCCCGCGCCGGAGCGGACATGGTGCTGTCCCGCAGCATCGACGGCTTCACCGCGGGGACCCCGCTCGACGTGCTCCAGGACGAGGGGACCGACGCGCTCCTGGCCGTCGGGATGAACGGCGACCCGCTGCCCGCCGAGCACGGGTTCCCGGCGCGGCTGGTCGTGCCCGGCCTGTTCGGGTACGTGTCCGCGACGAAGTGGGTGACCGAGCTCGAGGTGACGCGGTTCTCCCGGGCACAGGGGTACTGGACGCCTCGGGGTTGGTCGGAGCGGGGACCGGTGAAGCTCGAGTCGCGGATCGACACCCCGGTGGACGGCGTCACGGTGGCCGTCGGCGACCGGGTCCCGATCGCGGGCGTCGCGTGGCAGCCGCACACCGGGGTGAAGGCCGTGCAGGTGAAGGTCGGGGACGCCGACTGGCAGGACGCCGAACTGGCGGACTCGGTCTCGGCCGACACGTGGCGGCAGTGGGTGCTCCGGTGGACGGCGACGAAGGGACGGCACGAGATCCAGGTCCGTGCCGTCGGTGCCGACGGCGAGGTGCAGACGAGCGTGCAGCGGCCGCCGGCACCGAACGGCGCGACCGGGTGGCACGGGGTCACCATCACGGCGTCCTGACGGGAGGCCCGTGCGGTCAGGCGGGGAGCGTCGCCACCACGCACGTGCCGTCGACCTCGTCGTCCCGCACGACATCGGTCGTGAAGCCGGCGGTGCGGAACAGTTCCGCGGACACCGGCGCCTGCTCGGCCGACACCTCGATGACCACGGACCCGCCGCGCCGCACCCAGTCAGCAGCGCCGGCAGCGATGCGCCGGTGCAGGTCGAGCCCGTCGGCGCCGCCGTCGAGTGCGACCCGGTGCTCGTGGTCGCGCGCTTCGGGCGGCATGATCGCGATGGCGTCGGTCGGGACGTACGGGGCGTTCACGGCGAGCACGTCCACGGCACCGCGGAACCGGGTGGGCAGCGGGTCGAACAGGTTCCCGGTCACGACGATGCCGCGGTCGCCGAGGTTCTCCGCGGCCACCTCGGTGGCGTCGGGGTCGATGTCGGCAGCGACGAGGTCGAGCGCTCCGACGCGTTCCAGCAGCGCCATCGCGACGGCCCCCGCTCCGCAGCACAGGTCGACGACACGGTCGTACCGTCGGAGCCGTCGGGCTGCCTCCGTGACGACGACCCGCGTCCGCGCCCGTGGCACGAAGACGCCCGGTGTGACGCGGACGCGGTGCCCGTCGAACGCCGCCCAGCCGAGGACGTACTCGAGGGGCTCCCCCGCCAGGCGACGCTGCACCAGGCCGCGGAGCCGGACCGCGTCGCCGTCACCGGCCGCGAGGAGCAGGTCCGCCTCGTCCTCAGCGAACACGCTCCCGCCCGACCGGAGTCGGGCGGCGAGGGCGTCCCGCGCGGTCAGTGCCACCGTCGGACGTGAGCGCTCAGGCGGCGCCGTCGAACATCGACGTCACCGAGCCGTCGTCGAACACCTCGTGGATGGCCCGGGCGATGAGCGGCGCGATCGGCAGCACCTCGAGCTTGTCCCAGCGCTTCTCGGGTGGCAGCGGCAGGGTGTCGGTCACGACGACGCGGTCGATGAACTCGCTCTGCAGCAGCTCCGTGGCCGGGTCGGAGAACACCGCGTGGGTGGCGGCGACGACGACGCCCTTGGCACCGTTGGCCTTGAGTGCCTCGGCGGCCTTCGCGATGGTGCGCCCGGTGTCGATGAGGTCGTCGACGAGCAGGCACCAGCGACCGGAGACGTCACCGACGATCTCGTGCACGGAGACCTGGTTCGGGACGAGCGGGTCACGGCGCTTGTGGATGATCGCCAGCGGAGCCCCGAGCTTCTCGGACCAGATGTCGGCGACGCGGACGCGCCCCATGTCCGGCGAGACGACGGTGAGGGTCTCCGGGTCGAGCATCTCCTTGAAGCGCTCGAGCAGCACGGGCATGGCGAACAGGTGGTCGACGGGACCGTCGAAGAAGCCCTGGATCTGCGGCGCGTGCAGGTCGACGCTCATGATGCGGTGCGCACCCGCGGCCTTGAACAGGTCGGCGACCAGACGGGCCGAGATCGGCTCACGCCCACGGCCCTTCTTGTCCTGGCGGGCGTACGGGTAGAACGGCGCCACGACGGTGATGCGCTTGGCCGAGGCACGCTTGAGCGCGTCGACCATGATGAGCTGCTCCATGAGCCACTCGTTGATCGGGGCCGTGTGCGACTGGATGACGAAGGCGTCGCATCCGCGCACCGACTCGTCGAAGCGGGCGTAGAGCTCACCGTTGGCGAAGGTCCGGGCGTCGGTCGGGACGAGGTCGACACCGAGCTCTTCCGCGATCGCCTTCGACAGTTCCGGGTGCGCTCGCCCGGCCACCAGGACGAGTCGCTTCTGGCCGGTTGTCTTGATTCCGGACACGTGTGGTGCTCACTCCCTGACCCCGAGAGGGGGCCGATCTGACCCCGCCGGGGCCGATGTCCTGGGCTCCGATCGGGGCCCACCGCTGACGGCCGCAGGGACCGTCGAAGGTGTCACTCGCCTCGCGCGCGCCGAGCTGCCTCGGCCGCCGGGGTACCGGGTCGGTTCTCCTCGACCCATCCCTCGGTGTTGCGCTGTGGGGCGTAGCTGATCGCGAGCGACCCGGCCGGCACGTCCTTGCGGACGGTCGTGCCTGCACCGGTGTACGCCCCGTCACCAATCCTAACCGGGGCGACGAACACGTTGTGCGACCCGGTGCGGACGTCCGACCCGACGACGGTGCGGTGCTTGTGCACGCCGTCGTAGTTCGCCGTGATGGTGGCCGCGCCGATGTTGGAGTCCTCGCCCACCTCGGTGTCGCCGATGTAGGACAGGTGCGGGACCTTGCTGCCGCGACCGATCACGGCGTTCTTCGTCTCGACGAAGGTACCGATCTTGCCGCGGTCGCCGAGGACCGTACCCGGCCGCAGGTAGGCGAACGGCCCGACGGAGGCGCCGTCCCCGATGACCGCGAGCGTGGCGTCGACCCGGTTGACGGTGGCGCCGGCTCCGACCTCGGTGTCCCGGAGCGTGGTGCCCGGTCCGACGACGGCGCCGGCCGCGATCGCCGTCGCTCCGAGCAGCTGCGTGCCGGGCAGGAGCTCGGCGTCGGGCTCGATGGACACGTCGAGGTCGATCCACGTCGATGCGGGGTCCTGCACCGTGACGCCGGCGAGCTGGTGCCGACGGACGATCCGCGCGTTCAGCTCCCGGGCCGCATCCGACAGCTGTGCCCGGTCGTTGATCCCGGCGACGAGCCACGGGTCGGTCAGGGTGACGACGTCCACCCGTCCCCCGCGGGCGGCGATGAGCGCGGGCACGTCGGTGATGTACTTCTCGCCCTGTGCGTTCTCCGTCGTCAGCGACGGCAGCACCGCGCGCAGGTGGGTGACGTCGAACGCGTAGATCCCGGCGTTGGTCTCGGTGACGGCGCGCTGCTCGTCCGTCGCGTCCTTGTGCTCGACGACACCGGTGAAGGCGCCGGAGGCGTCGCGCAGGATCCGGCCGAGCCCGGTCGGGTCGTCCTGGATGGCGCTGACGAAGGTGACCGCGTTCGACTGGCTCGCGTGCGCCTCGACCAGTCCGCGGAGGCTCTGCGCGTCGAGCAGCGGGACGTCGCCGGAGAGCACCACGACGACGCCGTCGAAGTCGGCCGGGAGCGCGTCGACCGCGACCTCCACCGCCCGACCGGTCCCGGGGACGTCGTCCTGGTCCACGACGAGGGCGTCGGGGGCACGCTCGGTGATCTCCGCCGCGACGCGTTCACGCTCGTGCCGCACGACCACGGCGACGTGCTCGGGCGACAGGGACTCGGCGGTCCGGAGCACGTGGGCGATGAGGGGCAGCCCGGCGAGCCGGTGCAGCACCTTGGGGAGCGAGGACTTCATGCGCGTGCCCTGCCCGGCGGCGAGGACGACGACGGCGATCCGCTGGTCGGTCATGCGTCCCATCCTGGCGCACCGCTCCCCCGGCGTCCGACCGTCGCGGGCATCTGTGCGGAACTCCGCGCCGCAGCACGTCCGTGGAGGAGCCGCCGACGCACCGCGAGCGCCGGGAGGCCCGGCACCGGTCCGCCTGACCGGTGCCGGGCCTCCAGGCCGAGCCGTGCGCGGTCCGCGCGTGCGTGTGGACCGCCGTCAGGCGGACGTGTCCGACAGCTCCACCTTGATCCAGCCCGGCTCGCGACGGTCGAAGGCCTCGTACGCCTCGATCGCGGAACCGATGCCCTCGTGCTCGGTGATGAGCGCGGTCGGGTCGAACTGGCCCGCTGCGACCATGTCGATGAGCGGCGGCGTGACCGAGTGGTGGTCGCAGTTGCCCATGCGGATCGTGAGGTTCTTGTTCATCGCCTCGCCGATCGGGTACGACTGCGCGGTCGGCCCGTACACACCGATGATCCCGATCCGGCCGTACTTCGCCACGCACGCGACCGCCCACTGCGCGACCTGCGACGGGCCGTCACCCGGCTTCCACTGCTGCGCCTCGCCGAACCCGTCCGGGGAGGCGTCGGGCGCGACCTGGGCGACCTCGGCGTCGAACGCGGCCGCCTGCTCGTCGGACACCGCTGCCGGGCCCCGCTTCGGGCGCTCGGCGTCGACCCCGACCGCGTCGATGACGGCGTCGGCGCCGATCCCGTTCGTGAGGTCCATGATCGCCTGCACCGGGTCCTCGCGGTTGTAGTCGACGACCTCGCAGTTCTGCGCGAGCGCGGCGGCGAGCCGGGTCTCCTCGCCGTCGACGACGATCACGCGCCCGGCGCCCTGCTTGAACGCGGACGCCGCGGCGAACTGCCCGACGATGCCCGCGCCGAACACCACGACGACGTCGCCGCGGGTGACGCCGGCGAGCTCGGCGCCGAACCACCCGGTCGGGAAGATGTCGGAGAGCAGGATGGCCTGCTCGTCGCTCACGTTCTCCGGCAGCGGGTGCATGGTGTTCTGCGCCCACGGGACCCGGACGTACTCGGCCTGCAGACCGTTCACCGGACCGGTCGACTCGGGGCCGCCGAAAAAGCTCGTCCCCGCCTGCGGGCCGTTCGGGTTCGCGACGTCGCACTGCGCGGTCTGGCCCATCCGGCAGTACCGGCACGCGCCGCACGAGATCGTCGAGTTGATCACGACGCGGTCGCCGGCGCTGAAGCCACGGACGGCGTCACCGACGCTGGTGACGACACCGACGGCCTCGTGACCGAGGATCGTGCCCTCCTGCATCGGGGCCATGGTGCCGCGGACGAAGTGCAGGTCGGTACCGCAGATCGCCGAGCGGGTGATGTGCACGATCGCGTCGTGCGGGTCCTGGATCGTGGGCTCCGGGACCTCGTCGAGCCGGATGTCGCCGATGCCGTGCCAGACAACTGCCTTCATGGGGTTCCTCCTCGTGGGTCGTCGACCCGGACGGTACGCGCGGCGGTCTCGGTGGTCGTCGAGGGCAGCAGGACCCGCGGGCAGGCGGCGGCCGGGAGGCCCTCCCCGCCTCCGTCAGGCGGCGGCGCCCCGGCTGGCGGGCCGGGTCTCGTCGCGCACGAACGCCATGAGCACGAGCCCGGCGACGAGCACCACGACCACCCCGAGGATCCCGTACCGGGTCGACCCGCCGACGGTCACGGCGAGGCCGAACAGCGCCGGCGCGATGAACGAGGCCGCGCGGCCGGTGGTGGCGTAGAGGCCGAACAGCTCTCCTTCACGACCGGGCGTCGCGAGCTTGGCCAGGTACGCCCGGGAGGACGACTGCACCGGCCCGACGAACACGCAGAGCGCGAGACCGAGCACCCAGAACGAGACCTGCGCGGAGCCGGCGAAGAGCACCGCGGTGCCGGTCAGAGCCAGCCCCACGAGCGACACCATGATGAGCGGACGGGACCCGAACCGGTCGTCGAGTCGGCCGGAGAGCACGGTCGAGATGCCCGCGACGACGTTCGCGACGATCGCGAACAGGATGACCTCGGACGGGCTGAAGCCGAAGACCTGGGCGGCGATGATCCCGCCGAACGTGAACACCGCGCCGACGCCGTCGCGGAACACCGCACTCGCGAGCAGGAACGCGAGCACGTTGCGCCGCGTCCGCCAGAGCCGGGCGACGTCCCGCCCGAGGTCCGCGTAGGCGGTCCAGAGCGACCCGCGGCGGCTCGGGTCGGCGGGTGCCTCGGGAACGGCGAGGAAGAGCGGGACCGAGCTGACGGCGAGCCAGACCGCGGCGATCCCGATCGCGACGCGCACGTCCCACTGCCCGCCCGCGACCGTCGCCGGGAGCTGCAGGAGCCCACCGCGGCCGTCCACGCCGAAGTCCTGGATGCAGAGCAGGAGCAGGACGACGAGGAGCACGATCCCGCCGAAGTACCCGGCGGCCCAGCCGATCGCGGAGACCCGGCCGGTCTTCGGTCCGGTGGCGACCTGCCCGAGCATCGCGTTGTACCCGACACAGGCGATCTCGTACGCGACCGTCCCGATGCCGATGAGCGCGGCGCCGAGCACCAGGTACGGCTGCTCCGGGGCGACGAACACCATGCCGACGATCGAGAGGAAGACGCCGACCGTCGCGATGAGCACCGACCGCCTGCGGTGCCCGGACGTGTCGGCCAGCCGCCCGACGGCGGGGGCGACGAGGGCGACCAGGATGCCCGCCACGGTCAACGCCGTCGAGACGACGGCGGCGTTGTGGGCGAGCTCCCGCTCGACGGCGGCGGCTGCTGCACCGGTCGAGTCCTCGGCGGCGACCAGTGCCGGGTCCACGAAGGCCCGGCTCGCCAGGTAGGTGCTGAAGACGAACGTCGTGACGACGGCGTTGAAGGCGGCGGAGCCCCAGTCCCAGAGCGCCCAGGACACGAGTGCCCGTCGTCCTGCCGTGGTCGGCGGGGCCGCGGCGGTCGTCGGCGTACCGGTCATGGCGGAACCGTAGCGCGTCCCGGTGTCCTGCCGGGGAACCCGTGCCGCTCCGGGTCAGCAGGTCACCGTCGGAGCGTCTGCTTGGGGTACTCGCCGAACCGCTCCGCGTAGGCCGCGGAGAAGCGTCCGAGGTGCGCGAAGCCCCACCGGGTCGCGACCTCACCGACCGAGGCCGTCCGCGGGTCGCGGGCGAGCAGTTCGTCGTGCACGCGGTCGAGCCGTACCTGCCGCAGGTAGGTCAGGGGCGAGACACCGAGGGTCCGGCGGAAGGACTCCTGCACGCTGCGCACGCTTAACCCCGCGACCCGCGCCAGCTCCGCGATGGTGATCGGGTCCTCGGGGTGGGCGTGGACGTACTCGACGGCGGCCCGGAGCTTCGCCTGCCGCGGGTGCAGCAGCTCGGCGGGGAGGCGGTCGAGCTGCGGCGGGACGACCCGGAGGAAGGCGTCGGCCGTCTGCCGCTTCGCCTCGTGCCACACGAGCGAGTCGGTCCCGCCCTCGCGCAGCGCGCGGGAGAGCGCGCCGAGGGAGTCGCGCCAGTGCCGGACGGCCGCGCTCTCGGTCGGTCGCAGGTGGTCGAACCGCAGGTCGCGGGTGCCCACGTCGAACCGTTCCGAGGCGACCTCGCGGACGAACCGACGATCCAGGTGCACGAGCTGCTGGTCGTAGTCGGCGGCCACGAACACGACCTCGCGGTGCGCGGCGAACAGCGTCGGCTGCCCGATGCGGAGCGGGACGCGGTCGCGCAGGGTGTCGGGGACGCCGGAGCCCGACGTGAGCCACCCCATCACCAGCTCGTTGCCCGGGGTGGAGGCGCCGCGGAGGAAGCCGTTCATGGTCGACCGGCGCATCGACACCTCCGAGTCCCCGACGGCCGTGTAGCGGTACGAGTACTCGCCCTCTGTCCGGCGGGACAACCACTGCTTGCCGGCGTAGACGCCGGCGAGGTCGCGGACGGCCGCCTCCGGTTCGGTCCCGGCGACCTCGAACCGGACCGGCGTGACGGACTGCTCGTCGCCCGGACCATCTGAGGACGTCGGCGCGCTCACCGGGTCACCCGACCGGACCGGACGAGACCGCCGTCCGGATAGGGTGAGCCCGAACGCGCGGAGCCGACCCGCGCGCGGCTGCACGTCGAGGAGGCGAGCCCGTGAGTGAACTCGACGTCATGGGCGCCCTGGCCCGGCTCGAGCACTCCTCGATCTCGCTGCGCGACCGTCTGCGCGACCGGACCGGCATCACCGGCACGGACCTGCTGGTCGTGCGGTACGTGTGGCGCGCGAAGACGGCCGGACGGTCGGTCCGCGTGAAGGACCTCAGCGTGCACCTGGGGCTGACGGGCCCCGCGGTGACCGGTCTCGTCGACCGGCTGGCACGGCAGGGCGTCCTGCGACGGGTGCCGAACCCGGAGGACGGTCGGAGCCGCTTCATCGAGCTCACACCCGGTCACGAGGAGGTCTTCGCAGCGGCGCTGGCGAGCACCAACGAGCAGTTGCACGAACTCCTGTCCTCCTTCTCGGAACGCGAGCGTCGACGCCTCGTCCGCATCGTGGACCTGATCGCCGGGGCGCTCGACGACGGGGTGCCACCCGCGTCGTAGTGCAGGGTATGGGCCGGTCGGATCGTCGCTGGGGGGTTTGTCCGCGCAGCGCGGATGGGTCGGCGACCTCCCCGTTCGCCCGGACGTGCTCCCGTCCACCGTCGTACCGTCGGTGACGATCAGGACCCCTCGCAAGGGGGTCATGTCCGACGGGAAGGGACACCATGGGCATGTACGAGTCCGAGCCGGGCGTCGACCCGGTGCGCATCACCACCATCCGCCGTCTGCGCCGCCGCTGGAAGCACGGCGAGCAGCCGACCGACGACCAGGGGTTGTTCGACGACCTCTTCGTCGGCACGACGAAGCAGCGCTGACACACCGTCGTCGACGCGGCAGCGCGTCGCGCTGGCACACGACGGGAGGCCCGTGGTGGGATCGCCACGGGCCTCCCGTCGTGTGTGCGGCCGCTCAGCCCTTCACCGCGCCGGACGTGAGCCCGGAGACGATCGACCGGCGGAACACGAGCACGAGGATGACGATCGGCACCGTCGCCGCCACGCTCGCCGCGAAGATCTGCGCGAACGGCACCGTGAACTGGGTCCCGAACAGCGCGATGCCGACCGGGATCGTCCGCAGCGAGTTCTCGCTGTTGAAGGTGAGCGCCATGAGGAACTCGCTCCACGACGCGGTGAAGGTGAAGACCCCGACGGTGAACAACCCGGGCTTCGCCATCGGCAGGATCACGGAGAGCACCGTTCGCCAGGCACCGGCGCCGTCGATCTCGGAGGCTTCCTCGATCGTCGACGGGATGCCCTGCAGGTAGTTCCGCATGATCCAGATGGCGAACGGCAGGTTGAACGCCACGTACGGCACGATCAGCCCGGGGTACGAGTTGAGCAGTCCCAGGTTCCGTTCGAGCAGGTACAGCGGGGTGAGCACCGCGATCGCCGGGAACACCGACAACATGAGCAGCGACGTCATGATCGCGGTGCGTCCACGGATCCACCGGCCGGCGAGCGCGTACCCGGCCAGGAACGCGAGCGCGAGCACGATCACGGTCGTGGACACCGACACGATGATGCTGTTCACCATGTACTGCCCGAGCGCGTTGTCCCGGAACGCCACGACGAAGTTGTCGAGCGTGAACGACATCGGGAAAGCGGTCGGCGGGGACTGCGCGATCTCGGAGGACGGCTTGAACGACGTCGTCACGAGCCAGTACAGCGGCAACGCGGTGACGACGGCGATGACGACGGCACTGACGTTGACGGTGTTGACCCACCGCCGCCAGCCCTTGCGGATCCGTTGACGGGGCATCAGGCCTCGCCTCCCTTCGCCTGGTTCCGGAAGGCCCGGAGGAAGAGCAGACAGCCGGCGGCCACGATGAGCGCGGTGCTCGTCGCGATCGCCGCTCCCGGCCCGATGTTGATGTCCTGGAAGAGCACCTTGTAGCCCATGATCGCGAGCGACTGGGTGCTCGTCCCGGGGCCGCCGTTCGTCAGCACGAAGGGCAGGTCGAAGACGCCGAACGCCTGCAGGATGCGGAACAGCACCGCGATCGTCAGGGTCGGGGCGAGCTGCGGCAACACCACGCGCCAGAACGTCTGCCAGCCGTTGGCGCCGTCGAGCTCCGCGGCCTCGTAGTGGTCCTCGGAGATCTGCACCAGGCCCGCGAGCAGGATGATCGCGACGAACGGCGTCGTCTTCCAGATGTCGGCCACCATGAGTCCGGTGATGGCCGGGACGGGCTCGCCGAGGATCACCGGCGCCTCCCCGAACAGGGCGAAGAACCAGGTCGCCACCCCGTACGTGGAGTCGTAGACGTACTTCCACAGCTGGGCGTTGACGATGGTCACGAGCGACCAAGGGACGAGCATGAGCGCGAGCATCCAGCCCCGGGTCGCCCCGAGCCGCTCGAGCACGAGCGCGACGAGCATGCCGAGCACGAGCTCCACGAACACCGTGACGATCGTGTACAGGAACGTGAAGCCGAGCGCCCGGTACCAGTCCGCGCTCTGCACCAGGGCCGCGTAGTTGTCGAACCCGAAGCCCTGGATCGCGAAGCCGTCATAGCCGATCTCGACGTCCGCGAAGCTGAGGACGATCGAGTAGACGACCGGGAAGATCGTCACCGCCGCGACGACCAGGAGGGCCGGGGCGGCGAAGCCCCAGGCGCTCCGGGCACGCAGGCGGTCGAGACGGTTCCGTCCGCTCCGGCGAACGACGGGGTCGGGGCGGGTCGGGCCTCCCGGTCGGGTCGACGTCCGGACGCCGGTCGCGGCGCTCACAGCGCCGCTCCCCGGAGCGCGAGGCCGATGGCGTCGGCCATCGCGCGCGTCCCGCCGTCGACGGTGCGCTGCCCGCCGAGGATGCCGTTGCCGTTCTGGTAGACGCCCTGCGAGACCTTCGGGTAGTAGGCGGTCGAGGTCGGACGCGGTACGAGCGTGATGCCCGCGGCGGTGTCGTACGTCGGGCGCTGCTGCCGCTTCGCGTCGGCGCTGACGAGCGACGCGGACCGGGCCGGCAGGACCCCGCCCTCGCGGGTGAGGAACTGCTGCGCCGTCTCGCTCGACATCCAGCGGGCGAACGTGAGGGCGGCTGCAGGCTGCTGGGTGTGCGGGTTGATGTAGTTCCCCCAACCGCCGATCGTCGAGTGGTGGTCCTCCATCCCGTCGAACGTCGGGCGGGCGGCGAGCCCGACCTTGCCCTGGACGGCGCTGTCCGGGCCGTTCGCGATGCCCCACGCGTACGACCAGTTCCGGAGGAACGCGGCACGACCGCCCGAGAAGGCGTCGTTCGTGTCCTGCTCCTGGTACGTGAGCGTCGCACGCGGGCTCGCGCCGGAGGTGACGAGCGAGCGCATGAACTCGAACGCCCGCCGGGTCTCGGAACTCGTCGTCGTCGCGTTCTCGAGGCCGTCGTCGAGCAGCGAGCCACCGGCGTCGGCGACGAACTCGGTGACGTTGCAGGTCAGGCCCTCGTACACGTCGCCCTGGAACGCGAACCCGTACGAGACGTCCCCGGTGTCGACGAGCTTCGCCGCGGTGTCGCGGACCTCCTCCCACGACCCGGGTACCTGGAAGCCGTGCTTGTCGAGCAGGTCCTTGCGGTACAGGAAGAACGACTCGTCGATGTAGAGCGGGAACATGTAGTACGTGCCGTCGACACTGGCGGCGAGCCGGAGCCCCTCGGGGAACTGCTCGAAGAAGTCCTCCCCCACCAGCGTGTTCACCGGCGTCGCGAGCTTGTTCTTCGCGAACTGCCCGGGCCAGGCGACGTCGCCCAGGTACACGTCCGGCGTCGGCGACCCGGCTGCGATCTGCGTCGTCAGCGACGTCCGGTTCGTGTCGGTGTCGCTCGGGGCGCTGACGATCCGCACGCGGATGTCGGGGTGCTCCTTCTGGAACTCGGCGATCAGTCGCCGTCGGAGGTCCCCACCGTCCTTCGACGCCACCTGCCCGGCCCACCAGCTGATGGTCGCCGGTCCCTCCGGCGGGTCGGTCGGCCAGTCGGCGACCTCGGTCCGCTCGGGGCGCGTGGAGCAGCCGGCCAGCAGCAGCACCCCCGTGCCTCCGAGCAGGAACAGCCTGCGGTCGATGTCCATCCGTCCTCCTCGACGTCCGGTCCGCACCCCCGGCCTCCGTCTGAGCGGGCGCGCGAAGCTGTGAGGCCACTCAACCCCTGACCACCGCACCGCGCCTGGGAGTCCGCCGAGCACGAGGGTCACGCTCCTCCGCTCCGGCCGGTCTCGACGAGCCGGTCTCGTCCGCCGCGCGCGCCGACGCCCGCCGGAGCCGTACCGGACACCGCGCAGCGGTTACGGTGACCGGGTGCGCGGACCACGGACGACGGAGCCAGCGCCCGACGGTCACGCCGAGCGCGCACCGAGGGCCGTGGTCGTCGTGCCCCCTGACCCGCGGCGACGCCCGGTCCGCGCGACCCCGTGGCGTCGGGTCCTGGTGGGCGTCGTGCTCGCGGCGGTGCTCGGCGGTGCCGCGGTCGCCGCTGCCGGGACGCTCGTCTCGCAGCGGACAGCGGAACGCTTCGCCGTCGAGGACGCCACCCGCGACACCGCGGCCGTCGCGCGGTCCGTCGTCGAACCCGCGCTCCGCGACGCGATCGTCGACCCGCAGGCCGACACCACCGCACACCGGGACGCGGTGGAGGCCCTCGACCGGGCCGTGCGCCGTGCGACCGCGGCGAGCGCCGCCGTCCGCGTCAAGCTCTGGGCACCGGACGGGACCGTGCTCTGGTCGGACGAACCCCGGCTCACGGGTGAACGGTTCACGCTGTCCGACGAGGACCTCGAAGCACTCGCCGAGGACCGGTCCGACGCCGAGGTGTCCGACCTGAGCGCACCCGAGAACCGCTACGAGCGGGGACAGGGGCCGCTCCTCGAGGCGTACCAGGCGGTCCACGTCCCCTCCGGCGACCCGCTGCTGCTCGAGGTCTACTACCCGTACGACGACGTGCTGGCGAGTTCCGCGTCGCTCCGTTCGGCGTTCGCGGCACTCGCGTTCGGCACGGTCGCCGTCGTGATCGGGCTGCTCCTGCCGGTGCTCCTGTGGCTGCTGCTCCGCCTGCGCTCGGGCCAGCGGGACCGCGAACGGCTGCTCGTCCGCGCGCTCGACGCCGAGACCGCCGAGCGCCGACGCATCGCCGCGGACCTGCACGACGGACCGGTCCAGGACGTCGCCGGGCTCGCGTTCTCGCTCGGCGCGGTCGCGCGGGGAGCGACGGGTCCGACCGCCACGGCGCTCGACGCCGCCGCGTCGACCCTCCGCGGAGCGGTGTCCGCCCTGCGCTCGCTGATGTCGGCGGTGCAGCCGGCAGCCCCCGACCGGGACGGGCTCGGTGCCGCGCTCGCCGACGCCACCGCGCGCGCTCACGCCTCCGGCATCGCCACCGTCCTCGACGTGCCGGACCGGGTGGACGCCCCACCGGCCGCCCTGACCGCGGTGGTGCGGTTCGTGCGGGAGGCAGTGGCCAACACGGTGCGGCACGCCGGGGCCTCGCGGGTCGAGGTCGTCGTCCGACGGCGGGACGGCGACCTGTCGGTCCGCGTGTCCGACGACGGGACGGGCTTCGACCCGGTGACGGTCCTCAGCGCGCGGCGGGAGGGACACCTCGGCACGACGCTGCTCCGGCAGGTGGCCGAGGACTCCGGCGGGTCGCTGCACCTGCGGACCGCGCCGGGTGGCGGCACCACGTGGGAGCTCAGCCTGCCGGCGGAGGCCGACCGGTGGTGAGGGTGCTGCTCGTCGACGACCACGCGCTCGTCCGCAACGGCCTGCGGGCGGTGCTCGACACGACGGCGGACTGCACGGTGGTCGGTGAGGCCGCCACGGGCGAGGCCGCGGTCGACCTGGCGGAGACCCTGCAGCCGGACGTCGTGGTGATGGACCTGTCGATGCCGGGCGCGGGCGGGGTCGCCGCCACGGCCGCGCTGCGGGTGCGCGTCCCCACGGCCCGGGTGCTCGTGCTCACGACGTTCGCCGACGACGCCCGGGTCCGCGCCGCGCTGGCGGCCGGCGCGACCGGCTACCTGCTCAAGGACGCCGACCCCGACGACGTGGTCCGGGCGGTGCAGGCGACGGCGCGGGACGAGGTGCCGATCGACCCGCGGGTGGCCCGGAGCCTCCTGCCCCGCGGGGCCGACCGGCACGCGGATTCCGACGGCCCCGCCGGTGCCGGGACCGGCAGCGGTGTCCCGGCGGGCACCGGCGGCGCGGTCCGATCCGACGGCGGCGGTCCGGTGGGCGGCCGCGCCGACGGTCCGGACCGACACGATGCCGGTGGTCCGTTCCGTGGTGCGGCGGACCGGGACGCGCCCGACCTGCCGCCGCGGGAGCGTGACGTGCTGGTCCGTCTGGCCCGTGGCCTGTCGAACCGGCAGATCGCCACTGAGCTCGGGATCGCCGAACGGACCGTGAAGGTGCACGTCGGCAGCGTGTTCCGCCGCATCGGTGTCGCCGACCGGACGAGCGCCGCGCTCTGGGCCCGGGACCACGGCTGGTGACCCCACGCCGACGTCGTCCGGCAGGCGGGTACTAGTACCAAGGTCCGATGGTGCCGTCCCGCTGCAGCGGCGACGATCGTGCCGAGGGGACGAACCGCCCCGAGCACAGGAGGCACACCATGGACACCACGACCACCCACCGCGGCCGCACCGCGGGTCGCCGCACGGTCGGCATCGCCGCCACCGTCGTCGCCGCCGCGGTCGCCGCAGTCGCCCTCGTCGGGGTCACCCCGGCGCAGGCGTCCGGCAAGACCTCGACCGGCGGGGACTACGCCGTCACCGTGAACGGCACCACGACGAACCCCGCGGTCGGCAAGGACTTCAAGCTCCGCGACACCGCGGTGTCCGGCACGATCGCCGTGCGCGGCAAGCACAACGGCTTCGACATCCGGGTCGCCGACCTCGGCGTCCACGACTACACGCTCACCGGCGCACCGGACACGCAGCGGATGGTGACGAAGCCGACCGTCGTGTTCGCGTCGAAGGTCCCGACGCTGACGCCCGCCCAGCTCGCCGGCACGCGGCTGTCGTCCCTCGAGGTGCGGGACGACACCCTGGTCGCGATCTTCAGCACCGCAGCCGGCAAGTACAAGATCCAGGCCAAGGACGGCGCCCAGGGCGGGATCTTCCAGATGGAGACGGAGTTCGCCGGACCGGTCGAGTTCACGCACACGCTCGGCGCGGGCCTGTTCTACTTCGTCAACCCGTACACGGGCAAGGTCAACTTCGGCGACGGCACCGCGGCGGTGGCCTCGGGCAGCGGCGCGCACCAGATGCTCCTCGGCAAGGACAGCCCGCAGGTCGCGACGAAGACCTCGCAGACGGCCACGACCACGACCTGGACCGTGCAGCCGGGTGGACGCATGGGCGGGGTGCTCGGCGAGGACGCCGTCGAGCTGAGCGCGGGTGCGACGAACTGCACGAGCGACTGCCAGGCACAGAACCAGATCCGCGGCTCCCTGCCGGTGCCGCCGGACCCGGTGGACCCGACGCCGATCGCGTCGCGCTGACGGCCGGACGGCCTGACAGGCAGACGGGAGGCCCGGTACCAGCTGGTACCGGGCCTCCCGTCTGCCTGTAGCCCGTCGCGCGCCGCGCGTCAGCGCGGGATGACCGAGAACAGGAACTTCTTCCGCACCATGTACCAGACGAGCAGGATGAGCACCGTGTGGGTGATCGTCCCGATCCAGACGTTGCCGTAGTCGACCGGGATCGACGCGATCACGAGCGCGAAGAACACCTGCCACACGAACACGTACAGGCTGGCCTGACCGAGCGGGATCCAGAGCCAGCCGATCACGGCGTTCACCGGCTTCCAGAACACCGTGAGGATCGCGTACGACACGATCGCGAAGAACGCGATGTCGACGAGACGACCCCACTGCAGGTCCACACGCTGGTACGCCGTGTTGTACAACTCGCGGTACATGTCCGCCGGGAACGGCACCGGCGTGAAGTCGAACCGGTCACCCGCCCAGACGTAGACCAGGAACGCCGCGTACCCGCACACCAGCACGCCGACGAGCACCTTGCCGACGCGGCCGGTCAGGGCGCGCGTGATCTGCCGTCGGTGGTAGCCGAGCACGAGGCCGTGCGTGAAGACCACCTGCCAGATGAACAGCGGGAACACCGCGTCGAACTGGGCGTTGACCGGCTTGAACTCCGGGTTGAGCACCTGGAACACGTAGAGCGCCCAGCTCGCGATGAGCAGCGCCCACCAGAACCCGCGGCGGATGATCCACATGAACACCGGGATGAACAGGCTCAGCACCACGAACAGGCCCATGATGTTGAACGGCCAGGGGCCCATCTCGAGCAGCAGGAACTGTCGGATCGCGTACCAGGGCGGCGGGTAGGCGAGCAGCTGCATCGCGTTCGGGTACAGGTCGTAGACGCGCCCCTCGGCCCGCACGCCGTCCGTGCCGGTCCCACGGTCGGTGAAGGTCGTGATCGCGTCCGTGTTCAGGAACGGGATGAAGCTCAGCGCGAAGACGACGAGGATGACGACGAGCGTCACGACGTACTGCTTGCGCGCCCGTTTGAAGGCCCCGATCGCCGAAGCCCACTCGCCGAACTTGGCGACGCCGAGCGGGTAGACCATGCCGAGGACCATGCCGGACAGGAACACGAACATCTCGGCACCGGTGATGGCGCCGACCGCGTGCAGCGTCAGGTACGAGTACGGGCCGGACACCTCGATGTGCGTGATCACCACCGCGAGGATGATGAACCCGCGGAACAGGTCGAGTCGGAGATCACGTCCGGGCTTGCCGTCGTCCGGGTAGCGCCAGCTCGGCACGAGCCGCCCGAACAGCCCGCTCAGCACGAACACGACCGCGAGGCCCGCCGCCAACCAGACGATCCAGGCCATCTGGTCGCCGCCGGTGTCGAGCTGCTGGTTCGTGGCCTCGGCGCCCTGCTGCGGGGTGACCCGCTCGGTGACCGGACCGAAGACGAAGCGGTCGGACTCCTGCAGGTCGGTGCGGAACGACCCGGCGACCCCGGGCGCCTTGGCGAACCGCCAGTCCGCGGGCCGGTTGCCCGCTTCGGGCTCACGCCGGATCGCGTCGATGTAGGTCACACCGCGGATCTCCGGGTGGTCGCGGACGGCGTCGATGACCTGCCGCCACCACCCCTGCTTCACGAGCAGTTCGGCGTCCCCTCCGAGCGAGTGGTCGTAGAGCGCACCGGTGTCGAGGAGCATCGGGAGGTCCCGGCCCGCGGCGAAGCGCTCCGTGAACGTCTCCGGTTGGGCCCGCTGGTAGCCCCAGGTCTCGGCGAAGCGCTGTGCCACCTCGTCGGACTCCGGCACGTCGTTCCGCGTCAGCGGGACGTCACGCCCGGCGGCCTCCGTCGCCGCTCCCTTGCCGAAGTAGAACATCGACAGGCCGACCCAGTCGACCGACGCCTCGCCCGGCCAGTAGGGCAGGTACGGGTCGTCGGCCTCGGTCAGCTGCCCGTCGCCGTTGGTGTCGAGCTTCTCCGTGTCCGTCGCCGACAGGTCGGCCAACCGGCCGGCGGACGAGCCGAACGGGTACCCGGCGCCGTAGGACGGCTGCCACACCATGCGGGCGTCCGAGTTCCCTGCGTGCACCTGCGACGCGAGCGCCCGGAAGGCCCGGATGAACTGCGTCGGCTGCTGCCCCCAGCGCAGCCACGTGCCGTTCATCTGCGGGGCGAAGCGGACGAGCAGCTGCGTGTCGTACTGCCGGTGGATCTCCTGGAGGAGCGTGTTCGCCCGGCGGGCGTCGGCCTTCGTGAGCGTCCGGAGCGCACGGTCCGGCTCGAGGCTCACCACGAGCACGGCACCCTGCGCCGCAGCGGCACGGGTCGCGCGCAGCAGCTCCCGCTCGGCCGACCGGTCGATCGGGTACGCGACCTCGACGCCGTACATGGACGGCGTCGCGTCGAGTCGTCCCTCGTAGCCGTCCGGTGAGTCCGAACCCCAGTCGAGGTCCGGTCCGAACCAGGTCTTCCCGCTCGCGGGTTCGCGGACGCCGGACGTGACGGCGTCAGCGGGCAGTGCTCCCCCGAGCACGAGCACGCCGATCGTGACCAGGAGCGCGACCGCCTTCGCCGCGTTCTGCCTCAGCAAGCGCACACCAGCGTCCAGACGTTGCGGCCGCCCTGGTGGGTGTGCTCGAGGCGGTCGAGGGCGGCGATGGCCAGGGCGAGCCCCCGGCCCCCCTCGTCCTCGGGGTCCGCCATGGTGACCTCGCCGAGGTCGATGTCGACCGGCATGCCGTTGTCGGACAGGACCGCGACCAGGTCGTCGCCGTCGGTGCCGAGGTCGAGCAGGAACCGTCGGCCCTGACCGACGTCGGACCGGCGGGTGTGCTCGATCACGTTGGCGGCGATCTCGACGATCGCGGTCTCGAACCGGAACCGCAGCGAGACGTCGTCGACCCCCAGGCCCTCCCACCACGACCCGAACGTGTCCTGCACGGTGTCGAGCGACGCCGGGACCGCCGGGACGTCGATGCTGGCGTCTACGTTCACAGGGGTCCTCCGACGGTGGTCGACTCATGGGCCAGGGGCATCTCGGCCTCGGGCCCGCGGTAGCGCACGGCCCGGATGACGATGCCGAAGATGAACAGGTCGAACACGACCCAGGCGGTGTTGACGAGCGGCGCGATGCCCTCGGCCTGCCCGGCCAGGTAGCGGATCGCGATCATCACGAGCGCGGCGACCAGGGCCCCCATCGCGATGAGCTGCGGCCTGACCAGGTCCCACCGGGGCCGCGCCTCGGACTCGTCGCGCACCTTCGGCGTCACGCGGAACCCGAGGGGCTTGCCGCGGAACACGTTCTCGAACGCGCTCGTCACCGACTCGATCCAGACCGGGAAGAGCGCGAGCGAGTACTGCTGCCCGCGCCACGTCGGTCTGCCGGCGGCCACCACCCAGAACAGCAGTTGGTTGAGCACCAGGAACGGGATCAGCCGGACGAAGAAGTCCACGCTGTACGCCTGCACGGGCACCACGCCGAACGACAGGCAGAGGACCGGTGCGGCGATGTAGACGACCGCGGCGAAGCCCGACAGGTAGCTCCACATCGTGGAGAAGTACATCAGGCGCTGGCCGAACGACAGGCCCTTCTGCACGAGCGGGTTCTCGCGGAAGAACACCTGCATGGTGCCCTGTGCCCAGCGGAGGCGCTGCACGAGCATGGTCTGGAGGTCCTCGGGCGCGAGGCCCTTCGCGAGGATCTCGTCGTGGTACGCCGACTTCCAGCCGAGACCGTGCAGGCGCATGGCGGTCGCCATGTCCTCGGTCACCGAGATCGTCGCCAGCGGCATGATCGGCTGCGCCTCGTCGTCGCGGTTGACGTCGAGCGCGCGGGTCAGCACGGCGATCGCCTCGATCGCGGCGACCGGCGACGCGTCGCGCTGCCCGAGGACGTCGAGTGCGGCGTCGTCGAGCCCCGCGAAGGTGTTGGCGTCGGTCGACATCGCGGCGAGCTCCTGCAGCTCGGCACGGACCGCCTCGAGGTCCGCCGCGGCGAACCGGAAGGCGATCGCGTCGATGCCGCGCTGGAACCGGTAGGTGACGTCGCCGAGCGGCTCGCCCGTGGCGATGTCGGCGCGTGCCTGCTCCACCACGACCTCGGCGTCGTCGAGGGCGGCGAGCACGCGCGGGTCGGTCTCGTTCTCGCGCGCGCGGGCGAGGAGCTTCTTCGCCGTCTTGACGGTGCGCTGCACGCTCGTCTCGACCTCACGGACGTACCGCGTGATGCCGAGCTGCATGAGGGCCTCGCGGCGCAGGATCGCGTTCGACCCGCAGAAGAACGCGGCGTTCCAGCCGTCCTTCGACTGCTGGATCGGCCCGTAGAACAGGGGCGCCTGGCTGCCGAGCGGGTCCGAGTCCGGCACGTTCTCGAACCACTGCGGGGTCTGCACGAGTGCCATCCGCTCGTCCTTGAAGTACCCCAGCGTCCGGTCGAGGATGGCGGGGTCCGGCACCTGGTCGGCGTCGAGGATGAGCAGGAACTCGCCCTGCGTGGCGAGCAGCGCGTTGTTGAGGTTGCCGGCCTTCGCGTGGCGCGGCCGGTCCACCCAGTCCTTGCCGCGCGTGATGACCCCGAGGCCCTCGGCCTCTGCCGCAGCCCGCATCTCCGGACGGTTGCCGTCGTCGAGGATCCACGTCTCGTGCGGGTGCCGGATCGCCTTCGCGGCACGGGCGGTGCGCATGACGAGGTCGATCGGCTCGTTGTACGTCGTGATGAAGACGTCGACGGTGACCGGGTCGCTCGGCGGGGTCGGCGGCTCACCGCGCTCCCGGAGCTTCCACGCGCCGAACGCGAAGAGGACCGAGTCGATGACGCTGTACGTCTCGGCGAGGATGAGCGGCACGGCGATCCACCACGAGTGCCAGTTCACCGAGGCCACCCACCGCCACGCGATGTAGTTGATGCCGGAGACGGCCGCGAGCACGGCGACCGTCCGCACGGCGAGGAGCCGACGGCGCGGGGTGCCGACCTCGAGCCGACGCCGGTCCTGACGCCCGACCTCGACCGCCGTCATCGACGTGCCTCCGGTGAACCGTGGGTGCTGTGCACGGTGTCCCCTCCTGATCCCGAAGACCCGTGCACGCGGTTGCCGCGCACGGGGGTGCCATCGGGGTCGGCGACGGTCCCGGGTCCCGCCGGTCGCTCCCCTGCGCTCGACGTCACCCCTGGCGACGTCGGCGTGCTGTCCTGTCTACCGCAGGCGGGCGACCAGTGTCAGCACCACGCCCCGATCTGGGGACGGCCGGCCCGGTACGACGACGCCCGGGCCGTCGAACCAGTCGACGACCCGGGCGCTGTCGGGCGGTGTTACGCGCCGCCACCCGCGGTGAAGATGTCCTGCGAGATCTTGTCGAGCTGCGTGCGGAGCTGCTCGAGCTCCGTCTTCGCCTTGTCCAGCGCAGCCTTGGTCTCCGGCCACGTCGAACCACGGAAGTTCGCAGCCAACGGCCCGTCCCACACGTTCGAGTCGGACAGGATGCGCCCCTGCGCATCGAGCTGCGAGATCTGGTCCGTGAACCCACCGTTCACGATGGACTGGATCTGACGGATGGCGGTCTTCGCCTGCTCGGTCGAAAGCACACGCGACATGGTGAACCCCTCTTCTCTTCGTACCTGCACCCCCGCGCAGAAGATCCCCCGGAGGCTCTGACGGGGTCCACAGTACCGAACCGCGCCGCAGGCACACCAGGGTGTGCACAGGAACGACGGGAGGCCCGGTACCAGTGGTACCGGGCCTCCCGTCAGTGGTCGGTCGCGTGCGCGGCCGGTCGTGTCAGTCGCGCGTGTGACGCGGCTTGCGCGCCTCGCGGTCGTCGCCGTACCCGCGGTCGTCGCGACCACCGCGGTCGTCCCGGTCGCCGTAGCGCCCGCCGTCACGGCGCGGACCGCTGTCTCGGCGGATCGGGCCGCGACGGTCCGGCTGGATCTCGATGAGCTTCCCGCTGATCCGGGTGTCGCGCAGTCGGTCGAGGACGTCCGAGCCCATGTCCGACGGCAGCTCGACGACGGAGAAGTCCGGGCGGATCTGGATCGCACCGAAGTCGTCGCGGCGGAGGCCGCCCTCGTTGGCGAGGGCGCCGACGATCTGCCGGGGCTCGACCCGGTGGCGGCGGCCGACCTCGATGCGGTAGGCCGTCATGGGGACCGAGCGACGTCGGCGGTCGCCGCCGTCGCGCTCACGGTCGCCGTCCCGGGCGGGACGGTCGTCACGGCTGCGGCGCTCGTCGCGCTCGGCCTGCTGGCGGACGCGGTCGTCGGCCGGGTCGAGGAGGAGCGGGGTGTCGCCCTGCGCGACGACCGCCAGCGCCGCGGCGACGTCCGACTCGGGGACGTCGTGGTGCTCGACGTAGTGCCCGATGATGTCGCGGAACGCGGTGATCCGGGACTGCTGCTCGAGGGCCGCGGTGATCGCGTCGTCGAAGCGGGTGAGGCGGGTCGAGTTGACGTCCTCGACGCTCGGCAACTGCATCTGCGTGAGCGGCTGCCGGGTGGCCTTCTCGATCGCCGAGAGCAGCCGGCGCTCGCGCGGGGTGACGAAGCTGATCGCGGCACCCGATCGACCCGCGCGACCGGTGCGGCCGATGCGGTGCACGTAGGACTCGGTGTCCACCGGGATGTCGAAGTTCACCACGTGCGTGATGCGGTCGACGTCGAGTCCGCGGGCGGCGACGTCGGTCGCGACGAGGATGTCGAGCTTGCCGGACTTCAGCTGGTTGACCGTGCGCTCACGCTGGGCCTGGGCGACGTCCCCGCTGATGGCGGCGGCGGCGTACCCGCGGGCGCGGAGCTTCTCGGCCAGGGTCTCGGTCTCGCTCTTCGTGCGGACGAAGATGATCATGCCCTCGAAGTCCTCGACCTCGAGGATGCGCGTGAGGGCGTCGACCTTCTGCGGGTACGAGACGATGAGGTACCGCTGCGTGGTGTTCGCCGAGGTGGTCGTCTTCGCCTTGACCGTGATCTCGGCCGGGTCGTTGAGGTACTGCTTGGAGATGCGGCGGATCTGCGCGGGCATCGTCGCGGAGAACAGCGCGACCTGCTTGGTGTCCGGCGTCTCGGCGAGGATCGTCTCGACGTCCTCGGCGAAGCCCATCTTGAGCATCTCGTCGGCCTCGTCGAGCACGAGGTACTTCAGCTCGGACAGGTCGAGGGTGCCCTTGGCGATGTGGTCCATGATGCGACCCGGCGTGCCCACGACGACGTCGACCCCGCGACGCAGGGCGGACAGCTGTACGCCGTACGCCTGGCCGCCGTAGACGGGCAGGACGTGGACGTTCTTCATGTGCGACGCGTACTGCTCGAACGCCTCGCAGACCTGGAGCGCGAGCTCACGGGTCGGGGACAGCACGAGTGCCTGCGGCAGCTTGGCGCCGGACTCCATGCGGGAGAGCACGGGGAGCGCGAAGGCGGCGGTCTTGCCGGTGCCGGTCTGGGCGAGGCCGACGACGTCGCGGCCCTCGAGCAGGGTGGGGATGGTGGCGGCCTGGATGGCGGAGGGGGTCTCGTACCCGATCTCCTTGACGGCCTTGAGGACGGCATCGCTGAGCCCGAGGTCGGCGAAGGTGATCACGGGCTCCTCGTCGACGGCTTCGGTGGGGGTGTTCGTCTCGGTGCTCATAGGAGGAACGGTATCCCGTTTTCGGACCGCACCCCAGACGGCGCGGGGCGGACGGGACGGACGGGAGGCCCGTGGCGGCGCCGCCACGGGCCTCCCGTCCGTCGTGCGGCCGGTTCAGACGACCGACCAACCGCCGTCACTCGGCAGGACCGCCCCGTTGACGTTCGCGGAGTCGTCGCTGAGCAGCCAGGTGATGGCGGCCGCGAGCTGCTCCGGCTGCGCCACCGGCGGGATCGTGGTCTGCATGATCGGGCCGACCCGACGGGCGGCGTACTCGCTCCGCATCGGGGCCTCGATGTTCGTCGCGACCGCACCCGGCGCGACCGCGTTCGCGCGGATGCCCTGCGGCCCGTGGAAGAAGGCGACGCTCTTGGTGTAGCCGGCGATGGCGTGCTTGGACGACGTGTACGCGGCTCCCGCGGCGGATGCCTTGAGCGCCGCCTCGGAGGCCACGTTGACGACGGACCCACGGCCCGCGGCGATCATGAGCGGGAGCACGGCACGGGTGAGCCGCATCGGCCCGGTGACGTTGACGCTGAACACCCGCTCCCACGTGGCGTCGTCGACCTCGTCCGGCGGCAGGAACGCGTCCATGATCCCGGCGACGTTCGCGAGCGCGTCGACTCGGTCGCCGGCGACGGCGAGCAGCGCCTCGATCGTCTCGGTGGCTGCGACGTCACCCACGACGGTCTCGACGTCGAGTCCGGCGCCGTGGACGAGCTCGCTGCGGAGCGCGTCGAGCCGGTCGGCGACGACGTCGGTGGCGATCACCCGGCCGCCCTCGGTGGCGATGCGGAGGGCGGTCGCGCGGCCGATCCCGGAGCCCGCTCCGGTGACGATCACCGTCCGGCCGGCGAAACGGGCAGCGGACGCGCTGGCTGGTGCTGGGTCGGTCATGGTGTCTCCTCGTCGAGCAGCCGACGGGCGGGTCCCACCGGCGACGGTCGCCCGTCGGCACAGTTCTAGCACTCAGTGCCGGAAGTCACCAGAGTCCGGCGCCCGGACGACCGCGTGGCAGGATCGGCCCATGGCAGATCGGCCGACCGGGCGACCCCGCACGATCGACCCGGACCGGGTGTCGCTCGTCGCGCTCCGCCTGTTCGACGAGCGCGGGTACGACCTCGTCTCGATGGACGAGGTCGCCGCCGCTGCCGGGGTCAGCCGGCGCTCGCTCTTCCGGCTCTTCCCGACGAAGGCGTCGCTCGTCTGGGGTGGCCTCGACGAGTTCGCCGAGCGCCTCACCGCAGCCCTGGACGCCCGCCCCGCTGACGAACCCGCGCGCGCCGGCCTCCGCGCCGCCTACCGTACGGCCGCCACGTTCCCCGACGCCGTGGTCGAGACGACCCGGCACCGACTCCGGGTGATCCGGGTGAACCCGACCCTCGCCCGCGAGGCCCCCCGGTTCCCCGGAGGCACCGAGGAGCACCTGGTCCGCTTCGTGGCCGAGCACGACGGGGTCCGGGCAGACGGGCTCGCGCCCGCGGTCACCGCAGCGGTCGTGATCGGGGCGGCGACGGCGGCACTCCGGTGGTGGGCCGAGCAGGACGACGGTCGCCCGGAGGACGCGGTCGACCGGGCGCTGCGCGACCTCTCCTGAGCAGACGTCCGCACCGTCCGCACCGTCCGCAAGGTCCGCGAGGTCCGCGAGGTCCGGAAGGTCCGGGGAGATGGTTGCGTCATGGAACTATCGGGTGTAACTTTGCATCGTCTGCAAGGTTTCACGGCGCGCAGCAGCCCTCGCGATCCGTCCGGATCCCGGCCTCCGCCCGACCTCGCCACCGCCCGACGACGCGTCCGCCGCCCGGGCACATCGATGAAGAAGGACCCCCATTGTCAACAGCCACCGCAGCGACCTCGGTGCAGGACAGGCACGCCACGACCGCTGGCGCGCCCGGCCAGCAACCCCTGATGACCCACCGTCAGATCCTGCTCGTCATCTACGGCCTCATGGCGGGCATGTTCCTGTCCTCGCTCGGACAGACCGTCTTCGGCACCGCGATCCGCACGATCGGTGACGACCTGCACGGGCTCGACCAGCAGGCCTGGGTCACGACGGCGTACCTCATCACGTCGACGATCGCGACGCCGATCTACGGCAAGCTCTCGGACGTCTTCGGCCGTCGTCCGCTCTACATCTTCGGCATCGTGGTGTTCATCCTCGGCGCCGTGCTCTCGTCGATGTCCACCTCGATGCTCATGCTCGCGGCCTTCCGCGCCGTGCAGGGCATCGGTGCCGGTGCACTCATGTCCCTGCCGCTGGCGATCATGGGCGACATCCTCGCCCCGCGTGAGCGCGCCAAGTACCAGGGCTACTTCCTCGCCGTGTTCGGCATCTCCTCGGTCATCGGCCCGCTCATCGGCGGTCTGCTCGCCGGCGCGTCCGAGATCCTCTTCATCACCGGCTGGCGCTGGGTGCTCCTCATCAACGTGCCGATCGGCATCGCCGCGCTCGTCATGGTGATCGTCTTCCTGCACCTGCCGAAGGTGCACGACACGAAGGACAAGCCGGTCGTGGACTGGTGGGGCGCGACCGCGGTCATCGTCACCCTCGTCCCGCTGCTCCTCGTCGCCGAACAGGGCCGCACCTGGGGCTGGGGGTCGGCGGCCGCGATCGCCTGCTACGTCATCGGCGCGGTCGGCCTCGTCGCACTGCTGCTCATCGAGTCGAAGATGGGCGACGCGGCGATCATCCCGCTGAAGCTCTTCCGCTCGGGGACGTTCTCGATGGCGACCGTCATCGGTTTCCTCGTCGGGTTCGCGATGTTCGGCGCGATGCTGACCATCCCGCTCTACCTGCAGATCGTCGTCGGCCTCACCCCGACCGAGTCCGGGTTCGCCACGCTCCCCCTCGTCGGCGGCCTCATGATCGCCTCGATCGTCTCCGGTCAGATCGTCGCCCGCGTCGGTCGGTACCGGGTCTTCCCGGTGATCGGCACCGCGCTCGTCTCCGCCGGGTACGTCGTCCTGACCTTCATGACGATCGACAAGCCGCTCTGGTTCCTGATGATCGGCATGTTCCTCATCGGGCTCGGACTCGGTTCGGTCATGCAGTCCCTGACGCTCGCGTCGCAGGGATCGGTCGAGGCGCGGGACATGGGCGTCGCCACCAGCTCGGCGACCTTCTTCCGCCAGATCGGCGGCACGCTCGGCACCGCCGTGCTCCTGTCGATCCTGTTCTCGGTGATGCCGACGAACATCGTCCACGCGACGGCCGACAAGGCCGACCTGACGTCCGCACTCGACGCCGCACTCGACCCGCGGGTCGCCAGCGCGAAGGCGAACCAGGGCGTCATGGACCAGATCTGGAACCCGATCGTCGACCCGGTCCAGGACAGCATCGGCTCGGGCCTGGCGCGCGCCACCACCGCCGCGAAGCAGGCCGCCGACCAGGCCGTCACCGAGCAGGTCACCACCGCCGTCCAGGCGCAGGTCGCCGCCGGCACGCTCCCCGCGGCGGCCGCCGAGACCGTCATCGCACAGCAGGTCTCCGACGCCACCCCGCAGGCCGAGGCCACCGCGCTCGCGACGGCAGCCGACCAGGCGCACGCCAGCGTCGTGGACGGCAAGCTCGCGGTCGACTGGGAGGACGCCGGACAGCGCACCTACTGGGTCGACCAGGTCGTCCCCGACCTCGCGAAGCAGATCGAGAAGGGCGCGCACGACGACTCGAGCGCATCGGCCACCAACGACACCTCGTTCCTGACCGGCGCCGACGCCCGCCTGACCCGCCCGTTCATGGCCGGCTTCAACGCCTCGTCCGTCGCGATCTACTGGGTCGGACTCGGTGTGATCCTGCTCGCGTTCGTGCTCACCTGGTTCTTCAAGGTGCCGCCGCTGCGGCAGCGCTCGGCCCTGCAGGAGCAGGCGGACATGTCCGCGCAGGCACAGCTCGAGACCGACGCCGGTCTCGCCGCTGCCGAGGCAGGCTCGTTCACTGGTCCGATGACCGGCTCCACCCCGACCCAGCGTCGGTGACCACCCGGGCCGCCCGTCCGCTCGCCGTCCCCTCGGCTGCGCGCGGGCGGCCCGTCCTCGTCTCCCCCACCCCGGAGGTCCTCCCGTGACCACCACGGCAGCACCCGCACACCCCGACGGCACCGAGCCGTGCACGCTCCGCGAGCGCAAGAAGCAGCAGACGCGCCAGGCGATCCACGACGCCGCTCTGACGCGCGTCACCGAGCAGGGGCTCGACGGGGTCACCGTCGAACAGATCTGCGCGGACGCCGACGTCTCCCCCCGGACGTTCTTCAACTACTTCTCGTCGAAGGCGCACGCCGCGATCGGGCTCGACACCGTCGAGGTCCCCGACGTCGTGCGGGACCGGTTCGCAGCCGCGGATGGTCGGCTCGTCGACGACGTCTGCACCCTCGTCGCGGACACCGTCCCGCTCGCCGCCGACCGCGCCCGCGCGAAGGAGCTCCTCGTCCGTCGCCCCGAGATGACCTCGATGGTGATGCGCTGGATGGCCGAGTCCCGTCAGGCCCTCATCGCCGCGGTGACCACCCGGACCGACGAGGACACCGCCCGCACGGCCGTCGCCCTCGTCATGTCGGCGCTGTCCGAGGCCGCCCACCGCTTCACCGTGCAGTCCCAGGCGGACCTGGCCGTCCGCCTCCGCGCCGTCGTCGCCGAGATGGTCGCGCTCGCCACCGCAGCGCCCGCCACGACCGAACGCTGACGCGCGGCGTCGTCGGGACGCCGGACGGGAGGCCCACCCGGCCCCGTGCCTCCCGGCCCGTCAGCCCGTCAGCCCGTCAGCCCGTCAGCCCGTCAGCCCGTCAGGAGCGTCGCTCCGGCCAGCCACCGCGACGGCGACGGTCGCGGAGCTCACGGAGGAAGGCGCTGGGCGTCGTGCCCCGCTCCTCCCGGAAGAGCTGCTGCAGGCGTCGCGGCCGGAGGCCGGCCGCCGCCGCGATGTCGGCCACCGAGCACGCCCCGTCCAGGTGCGCCTCGATGTAGTCGACCGCCCGCCGGATCCGCCACGACGACCCGCCGTCGGGGCGCTGCGACGTCGACGCACGCAGCGTCGCCGATGGGTCCTCGCCGAACCGCGCCCGGTAGGCGACGGCGAACCGACTCGGGTTCGTGAACCGCCAGGTCCGGGCCACCTCGAGCACGCTGTTCGGCGACGCACCGCGGAGGAGCTCCCGCCGGACCTCGTCCAGGCGGTGGTCGCGCAGGAACCCGTTCGGCGTGACGCCGAGGGTGCGGGCGAACACCTCCTGCAGGCCGCGCTCGCTGAGTCCGGCTGCGGCCGCGATGGCCGGGACGGAGGGGCGGTCGCGTGCGTGCTCCTCGATGAACGCGATGGCGTCCCGGATCCGGCTCGCGGTCGGGACGTCGTCGCCACGGTCCCGCACGGGGAAGGTGTCGAGCACGACCGTGGCGAGCCGGCGGTTCAGGGCCGTCCGCATCGCGCCGCGCACCCGGTCGTCCATGAGCGTCGGGCTGACCTCACGGAGCAGACGCCGGAGCGGCCCGTACCGCGCGATGCGTTCGTCCTGCTGGTCGAACAGCACCGGCCCCGAGGGCATCCGGTAGCCGAGCTCGGCCGCGGTCCGGCGCAGGAACGCGTCCGAGATGTGCACGCCGTTGTAGACCGTGCCCTCGGAGGCGAAGCGGTACGCCTCGGACGCAGAGGCGATGTAGGGCGTCCCCGGCTCGATCACCCGGGACCGGTCCGCGAAGTGCATCTCGAGGCGGCCCTGCTGGAGCCAGAACAGCACGTGGTCGTCCCGCGGACCGATCACGCCACCACGACGGCCGCCGTGCGCGTTCATCGTGCGGAGCGTCAGGTCGGCGTCGCCGATCAGCGAGTACTCGTACCGCGTGCCCTCGGTCGCGAACGCGTCCGTGACCGTCGCGGTCGCCCCGACGAGGTCCCGACCGGAGTACTCGGACCGGAAGATCGCCGTGTAGTCCGCTCCCCCGGCGTCCGTGAACCGCTGTCGGCGGAACCCGTTGTCGTCGTCGATCGGTGGCACCGCGACATCATCCCATCCGGGGAACGCGGACCGTGACCGTCGTCCGCGGAGGGCAGGGCCGGGCGGCGCCGGTCCGGGCGTGACCCGTCAGCTCCGGAAGAGCGGCGCCCAGAACGCGTCCGGCCCGTCCTGCTGCACGGCCTCGCCGTCGAACCGGAACCCGTAGCCGCCGACGAAGTCCGCGGCGGCTGCGAGCTCGTCCACCCCGTCGTCCTGCGTGTGGTCGAAGAGGTGCACGCCGTGCCCCATCGGGACGCCGCTGTCGCTCACGATGGTGAGGTCCCAGCGGCCCTCCTCGGCGCGTTCGATGCGGACGACGGCGGCCTGGTCGGCGGTGAAGTCGGACATGACGCCGAGCCTACGCACGCGCGCCGGGTGCGGCGCCGGGAGCACGCGCGCCGGGTGCGGCGCCGGGAGCACGCGCGCCGGGTGCGGCGCCGGGAGCGGGCGGTGCCCCGGCGGCGTCCCGGGTCAGACGCCGGTGAAGAAGTCGGCGTAGGTGGGTTCGGCGGGCGTCGACCCGGACGTCCGGCGCGAGACCATCGCGTCGATCTCGTCGGGGTGGCTCAGACCGCGGCGGTGCCACTCGTCGGGCTGGCGGCGGAGGTCGTGGAGGGAGGGACGGATGCGCTCGTTCACGGTGCGCTCTTCCTGCTGGTGCGCTGGTCCCGAGGGGTTCGGAGGCGCACGGACCAGCATCCCGCGTCCGCCCGGCCGGACCAACCGCCGGGCTCCCGCGAGTACGCCGTCCGGACACGGTGTCCGCTGTGCGCACCGCCGTGGCCCTGCGGGTCCGCGCGTGCTGGGAGGGGCACCCTCGCCCTGCCCGGAACGGCCACTCCCGGACCGGTCGGTCAGCCGCCGGGACGACGGCGGAGCGTTGCCGACGGCGGTTCGCCGAACGTGGCCGCGTAGGTGCCGGAGAACCGTCCGAGGTGCCCGACGCCCCACCCGAGGGCGACCTGCGCGACGGTGGTGGTGCTCGCGTCGGCGGCGGCGAGCTCGGCGCGCACCCGGTGCAGGCGGACCTGTCGCAGGAAGTGCATCGGCGAGGCACCGGTGTGCCGTCGGAACGAGGCCTGCAGGGACCGCACCGCCACCCCGGCCGCCTCGCTGACGTCGGTGATGGTGATCGGTCGCCGGGCGTTCGCGACCATCCACTCCTGGGCGGTCCGCATCGTCGCGGGTCCGCCGTCCAGGAGCCGGGAGGGCGGGACCGGCACGGCGTCGAACGCGAGCACGACCGCCTCGGCGACCGCCGTGTCGAGCGCAGCCCGGCGGTCGCGGGCCGTCGTCGGGTCGAGCAGGGCACCGGCGGCTCCGGACACCACGGCCTTGAGGCGCTGGAGGGCCCCCGGGTCCGCCTGCCGCGCGAACTGCAGCGGGGCCGGCAGGTCACCCTGTCGTGCGGCGGCGACGGACTCCAGGAAAGCGCGGTCGAACCGGATGACGTGCTGCGCGGTCGGCACGGCATCGAAGGCGAACGCCCGCCCGGCGGGGTACATGACCGGCACGCCGGGCTGCATCTCGACAGGATCCGACGAAGCCGTGTCGAGCCGGATGCCCGGCGCGGACGCCCAGGCCAGGACGTAGTCGTCCCCGGGCTCGATGGTTCCCCAGCGACGCGCCGCCACCGAGGACGTCCCGACGGTCACCGCGTCGTCCCCGACGAGGCGGTAGCGCCACGAGAACCCCTCGGCGGCAGCCCGCCCGATGGAGATGTCCCGGCTCGAGTAGACGCGCTCGTAGAACGCGACCGCCTCGTCGACGGCGGAACCGCGGCGGTCGATGTGCACCAGGGGTTGTTCGACGGAGTCCATGCACCTCGAGGATGCCGACGACCTCCGACATCGCGTACCCCCACACCTGGCCGTCGGCTGAGCCGGCATGCTCGGCCGTCGGTTGTCTGGAGCGATGGAGACCATCGGATGAAGTACATCGTCTACGGCGACAACCGGATCATGACCGGGGACGCCATCGCCGCCGCCGCCCTCGCGTACGCCGCCGCCCTCGGGGAGAACGGCACGACCGACATCGTCGAGATCCCGACCGCCGACGAGGACGGCACCGGCGTCAAGGCCGAGATCCTGCTGGGCCCCGCGTCGCAGATCATGGTCGAGACGGCACCGGACGACGAGTTGGAGCCCGAGGACGACGACCTCGTCAACGAGCTCCGACGACGCACGGCCGAGGTGGGCGGCGGACGGTTCATCGACGCCGCGTCCTCGCACTCCGACGAGCCGGCAGCGAAGTCCCTCCGCACCGACCCACCGACGGCGTCCCGGAACTGACCGCAGCGACGTTCCGGACCTGACCGCAGCCCTGCTCGTCCCGCAACGGCGAAGAGCCCCGCACCTCCAGGTGCGGGGCTCTTCGTGGTGCCGGCGACGTGCCGGGCTCCGGCAGGGTCAGGCGCGGGAACGGCGGCGACCGGTGATCGCACCCCAGATGACGAGGACGATCAGCGCGCCGAGGATCGCGATGATCCAGGACTGGATGCTGAAGAAGCCGTCGTAGCCCACGTCGAAGATGAGGCCACCGAGCCAGCCACCGATGAGGGCGCCGATGACACCGAGCACGAGCGTGGCGAGCCAGCCGCCGCCCTGACGACCGGGGAGGATCAGCTTGGCGATGGCGCCGGCGATGAGGCCGAGGAGGATGAAGCCGAGGAAGCTCATGGGAGTGCCTTTCGAGACTGGCACCGCGAGGTGCCGTTGTGGTGCAGGGGTGTCACCCGGGGGGCGACGGAGCGGTCGAGATCGACGCTCCTGGGACCGGAGAGTGCCGGTCAGATGGTGTCGAGCAGGCCGTCACGCGACTGCTCCGCGAACAGAGCCGTCATGTCGATGGCCTCGGTCGGGGTGTCCCCGTCGACGAAGGTGGAACTCGAGGGTGTCGAGTGCATCAGACCGGTCCTTCCGTGGTGGTGCGTGTACCGCTCCACCATGCTCCCCGTTCAGTAGTTAGGCACACTACACAGTAGGTGATGCGTTATCCGGAGCATCTGCAGGACCTCGGGAGGCCCGTACGGTCCGTCACACGACGCGCGAGACCTTCGAGACGGGCACGTGCGTGCCTCCGGTGAGGTGCACCAGGACCGGCACCTGACGACCGAGGGTCCGGTCGAGGGTGGTGATCGCGGCGTCCACTGCGTCGAGGACCGTCACGGCGTCCCCGCCACGGCGGACCGCGACGCGGAGCCGTGCAGCGCGGTGCTTGCGCACCGTGTAGACATCGACCTTCGAGGAGACGACGTCGCGCACGCCGGCCAGCTCGTGGTCGATGACGTCACGGACGAGGGCCACGTTCACGGTGACCTCGTCGTCGCCCTGGGCTTCCCGCACAGCGACGGCGGTGCCGCCCCGCCCGCGGGTGAGGACCCAGACGAGCGCGAGCACGACCACGACGAGGCAGGCCGCCGCCACGACCCACAGCGAGGCCGCGGGGACCTCGACGCGGTCGGGGATGGTCACGTACGGCCGCAGTGCGTCCCGGACGGCGGGCAGGACTCCGGCACCCATCGCGAGTCCGACGACGACCGAGACGAGGCCGAGCACGAACAGGATCACCCGGTTGATGGTGCGGTTGCTCGATGTCATGACAGGGAGCCCTTCTCGCTGACGCGGACGGTGACGTGGCGGCCGAACCGCTCGTCGAGCTGTCCGAGCCGTTCAGCGACGGCGTGCTCGACGGCTGTGGAGTCCACCGGGATGCCGGACATCGGTACCACGGACACCTCGGTGCGGAGGCCGCGGGCACTCGCGGTGGTGTGCCCGTCGGGGACACCCGCGGCACGACCGGCGGCGTTCCGGGCGGTCGAGGCGACGATCGACGAGTCGATGACGACGGCGCCGCGGTCGTGCGCCACGACCGATCGGTGCTGGCGGCCGGGCTTGAGTGCCAGGACCACGAGGACGATCCCCGCGACGAGGAGCACCGCGGCGATGACCTCGATCATCGTCACGAAGGCCGCGTCCGGTGCGAGTGCGGCGTCGACCGCCGTCTGCGGGTCGGCCAGGAGCGGCGGCGCTCCGATCGCACGGAGCACCGACTCGGTGCCGATCCACGCCGCGACCAGCACGAGCACCACCAGCGCCACGGACACGGCGGTCGACCGGGACCGGTACACGCTCCGGCGACGGAGCCGACGTTCGACGGGATTGTTGCTCATGGCGTCCTCTCCTACCGGACCCGGACGTCGCGCTCGCGCACGATCCCGGTCAACTCGATGCGGGCCGCGCCGACCCGACGACCGGTGAGGGCGCTCACGCGGCTCCGGATCTCAGCGGCGGCGGACGTGGTGCGCTCGACGAGGTCCGTGCCAGCGGCGATCGGGCCGGTGATGTCCATGGCCAGTGCCCCGGAGGCGTCGCCGAGGTCCACCCGCACCCGCTTCATGGGTGCCCCGAGCCGCTCGGCGGCGACGGCGCGCGCACACGAGGTGAGGGCACGGGTGGTGATCTCGACGCGGCCCGGCACCGTGCCCGGGCTGTCCGTCACCGGGAGCTCCGGCGTCCGGTCAGCACGTCGGTCAGCGCGGCTCGGTCGACGCGTCCGGTTGCGAGTGCCGCGACGAGCGCACCCAGGGCGGCGAACACGGCGACGAGGACGAAGCCCCAGAAGCCGAACTGCAGTGCTGCGACTGCCAGGAGGGCGCCGATCAGGGCGCCGGTCAGTGTGGCGCTCATGCGACGCGCGGCTCCTTCTTGTCCTCGTCCTCGTCGTCGTCACCCGGGATGAAGACGTCCTGGATCGTGACGTTGACCTCGGCGACCTCCATGCCGACGATCTCCTCGAGCGCACGGGAGACCGCGGAACGCACGTCCTCGGCGACCTGCTGCAGGGGCACCGGGTACTCGGCGACGATGGTGATGTCGGCGGCGACCTGCTTCTCGCCGACCTCGACCTTGACGCCCTGGCTGAGGTCACGCTGCCCGATCGCACCGCGGATGGCACCGATGGCGCGGGCGGCTCCGTTGCCGAGCGAGTGCACGCCGGGGACGTCGCGGGCTGCGATGCCGACGACCTTCGCGACGACGGTGTCGTCGACGATGGTCTTCCCGGTGGACGTGGACGTGAGCGCCGAGCTGCCCGTCGACGTGGTCGCGACGGTGGTCGTGGTGGTGTCGGTCATGGTGTCTCCTTCCGATGGCCCGCCGGACGTTCCCAACGGGTGCTGTTCACGGATGAGACGGGCTGGAGAGGACGTTCGTCACGGAAGCCGCGCGACTTCCAGGTCGGTCCCAGGATCGGCCGGTCCACACGCATCGACCTGTACCCCGACGGTCGCATGCTTCCGATTGCGGCTCAGCCGATGCGCGGAGTGGCACCGATCGAGACCGAGGGTCGTGCCCGCTCGGGGTACACGGCGCTGTGGACACCGGCTCCCCCGACGGTAGGAACGACCCATGACGGCGACCGCGTTCTGCCTCCACGCCCTCGGGTCGAGTTCCGAGGAGTTCGCCGCGTTGCGGACCCGCCTGCACGGCACCCTCGACCTCGTCGGCATCGACCTGCCCGGCTTCGGCACGAGTCCGGCCGCGAGCGGCACCACCGTCGAGGAGATGGCCGTGCTCGTCGAGCGTGCGATCGGGACCAGCGGCGCCACCGAGTGGGCGCTGATCGGGCACTCGATGGGCGGCAAGGTCGCCGCGGTCGTCGCCGGCCGCACGATGAGCGGCGCGAACGGCCTGTTCGGACTGCGGGCGGTCGTGCTCCTGGCGGCGTCGCCCCTCTCCCCCGAGCCGATGGACGAGGGACGTCGGCAGACCATGCTCGACTGGGCCGCCGACCACGAGATCGGGCCGGACGAGGCCGCCGCGTTCGTGGACGCGAACACCGCGGGCCAGCTGCCCCCGCACGAGTCCGCGATGGCCGTGCACGACGTGCAGCGGGCCGATCCGGCAGCCTGGAGGGCGTGGCTGCTGCGCGGCAGTCGCGAGGACTGGTCCGACACGTTCGCGCCGAGTCCGGTGCCGGCCCTCGTGCTCGCCGGCGCGGACGACGGTGACCTCGGCCCCGACGCCCAACGTCGACTGACCCTCCCGCACTGGACCCGGGGCGAGTTCGACGTCGTGCCGGACGCCGCGCACCTCCTGCCCTGGGAACAGCCGGACGCGGTCGCCGACCGGATCCGGTCGTTCTGGACCCGACGCGTCGACCACGGGCCGACCGTCCCGACCGACTCCGCCCGTGTCGTCGCATCGCCGCGGGTGAGCGCCCGGACCCGCGGGGTGCTCGCGGAGCGCGCGCTCCCCGACGACCCGGCGGCGGAACCACATGCACTGACCCCGCAGCAGCTCGACACCCTGCGCGCCGTCGCCCGGGTGGTCGTGCCGCAGGCCGCGGACCGGGCGATCGACCTCGCGCTGCGCGTCGACGCCCAGCTCGCCGCCGGGGCAGGTGACGGCTGGCGGACCGAGGGCATGCCCGCCGATCCGGACGCGTACCGGGCGGCACTCGACGTCCTCGCCCCGGAGGCCGCGGTGTCCGACGAGCACCTCGCCGAGGTCCTCGACGCCGTGGACGAGGGCACGTACTCGCCCGCCGGTGGGGTCCTCGACGCCGGGCAGTTGCGGGCGTGGTCCGAGGACGCCGGGGTCGACCTCGTCAAGCAGTGGCTCGCCCACCCCGCGACGATGGCCGCGATCGACTACGACGGCTTCGCCAACGGCGGGGACGGCGTGCGCAAGCAGGGCTTCCAGCTGCTGGGAGCCGGACAACGCGAAGCATGGGAACCGGGAGCGACACGATGAGACTCGACCACCAGCGCCGGTACGGCGAAGACGAGGTCGTCGACGTGGTCGTCGTCGGCACCGGTGCGGGCGGCGCACCGCTCCTCGCGAGCCTGGCCCGTGCCGGCCTGCGGGCCGTCGCGCTCGAGGCCGGCCGGAACACCGAGCCCAGCGACCACCTGCCCGACGAGGTCGAGGCACCGGCGGACATCAACTGGATGGAGGAGCGGATCAGCGGCGGCGGTGCCCCGACCGCCTTCGGTCCGAACAACAGCGGCACCGGTGTCGGCGGGTCGACGCTGCACTGGGGTGCCTTCACACCGCGGCCGAGCGCGCACGACCTGCACCTGCGGTCGGACACCGGCGAGGGCGTGGACTGGCCGGTCGACCACGCTGAGCTCGTCCGCTACATCGAGCAGGTCGAGCACGACGTGGGCGTCGCCGGCCCCGAGCACTACCCGTGGGACCCCGCACGTCGGTACGCGATGCGCCCACCGGGCCGGAACGCCTCGTCGGACATGATGATGCGCGGCACCGCAGCCGTCGGGATCACCGCGACGGACGCCCCCGTCGCGCTCACCACGGAGGACCGGCACCAGGAGCACCACGGTCTCCGCCACGCCTGCGTCTCGTGCGGCTCCTGCCACCAGGGCTGCCGGAACGGCGCGAAGGTCTCGATGGACACGACGTACCTGCCGGCCGCCGTCGCCTTCGGTGCGGAGATCCGCGCCGAGGCGTTCGTGCACGGCATCGAGCTCGACGCGCGGGGTGAGGTCGAGGCCGTCGTCTACCGGCAGCACGGTCGCGAGCACCGTCAGCGCACCCGCGCCCTCGTCCTGGCGGCCGGCGGGGTCGAGACGCCCCGCCTGCTCCTGCACACCGGGCTCGCGAACAGCAGCGGTCAGGTCGGCCGGAACTTCACCGCGCACGGTGCCACGCAGGTCTGGGCCCGGTTCGACGAGTCGATGCGGTCCTACCGCGGCTACCCGTCCTCGATCATCACCGAGGACTTCGTCCGCCCGGCCGACGCCGACTTCGCCGGTGGGTACCTGATCCAGAGCCTCGGCGTGCAGCCGCTGACGTTCGCCACGTCGCTCGTGCGCGGGGGCGGGCTCCGCGGCGCGGCCCTGGTGCGGGCGATGCGGGACTACCCGCACATGGCCGGTGTCGGCATCAACGCCGAGTGCCTGCCGTACGACGACAACCGACTCGTCCTCGGCGACGAGGTCGACGAGCACGGGATCCGGAAGGCGACGATCACGTTCACGCCCGGCTCGAACGAGGAGGCCATCCGGCGCCACGCCGTCCGCACCATGACCGCGATCATCGAGGCCGCGGGCGGGCAGGACGTCCGCGTGCTCGAGCGCACCGCGCACACGATCGGCACCGCCCGGATGGGCACCGACCCCGGCGCGTCGGTGGTCGACGCGGCCGGTCGGTCGTGGGACGTCCCGAACCTCTGGATCGCGGACAACTCGGTCTTCCCGAGCGCGGTGATCGCGAACCCGGCGCTCACGATCATGGCGCTGTCCCTCCGGACGGCCGACCGCATGCTCCGCGGGGACGCTGCCGGCGACCGCGCGCAGGGGCTGGTCGCCGCCGCCTGAGCGGTCCGGCCCACCACCCGTCGGACGGGAGGCCCGTTGCCAGGTCTCCCCGTGCCTCCCGTCCGGGCCCCGGCAGCGGGCGTGTCGGTGGGCGGTCGTAGCGTCGGCGCATGCCCGAGGGTGACTCCGTCCACCGGCTCGCCGCCCGCCTGCGGCAGGTCGACGGGGCGCGCGTCGTCAGCGGCGAGCTGCGCGGCGGCGGGGCCGCGGGTCGACGTCTCGCCGGGCGTCGGGTCCTCGCGCACGCGACGCACGGCAAGCACCTGCTCACCCGGTTCGACGACGGGACGACCCTGCACACCCACATGCGCATGCAGGGCTCGTGGACCGTCACGTCCCCGGGTCGCCGGCTGCCTCCGACCGTGGCGCAGCGGGCTCGCGTGCGTCTCGGGCTCGAGGACGGCCGGGTCGTCTGGGGCATCGACCTCCCCGTGGTGGACCTGGTCGACACCGTGGACGAGCACGCGGTGGTCGGGCACCTCGGGCCGGACCTGCTGCACGAGGACTTCGACGCGGCCGAGGCCGTCCGGCGCCTGACCGCCGAGCCGGACGCCACCGTCCGGAGCGTCCTGCTCGACCAGCGACGGGTGGCCGGACTCGGCAACCTCTGGGTGAACGAACTCGGCTTCGTCCGCGGCCTGCACCCCGACCGGCCCGTCGGGGACGTCGACGCCGAGGCCCTGGTCGCGACGGCCCGGCGGATGCTGCACCACTCGGCGACCGTGCCGGAGGCGTACCAGGTCACCACGGGTCTGCTCCGACGGGGCGAACGGCACTGGGTGGTCGGCCGAGCCGGGCGGCGGTGTCTGCGCTGCGGCACGACGGTGACCGCCCGGGACGACGTGGAGGTCGTCGGCTCGCCGGCCCGACGGCTCTGGTGGTGCCCGCGGTGTCAGCCGCCACCGAGCCCGTCCGACCGGCGACCCGCCGACCCCTGACTGCGCCTCCTCGTGCGCCCTACCGCGTCGACCGGACGGTGCTCACCCGCAGGTGCTCGAACGTGCTCGTCGACCCGGCACCGCCGAGCGAGATGAGCCCGATGCGCGGCGTCGACCCGAGGTCGGCCGTCCAAGTGCCTCCCCGGACGAAGTGGCGGCCGTCGATGCTCGTGTACGCCGTGTAGCGGTGCTCCCCGTCGACGACGCGGTGCACGATCCGGAGCGTGGTGGCGTCCCCGACCGGCCCGACGACCATGTTGCCGTAGCTCGGCGCACCGTCCGGCTGACCGCTGACCTGCTTGCCGAACTCGGTCTGCCGGGTGTTGAAGATCGAGTTCGACACCAGTCGGACGTAGTTCCCGTCGTCCCCGTACACGACGAGTCCGCCCTGCCGGTAGTTGAAGGAGTCACCGGTCGCCGGGGTGTCCATCCGCACCCGGGTCTCCACGACGTAGTCCCCGGCGGGTGCCGCTTCGGTCAGCACCGAGGCGAGCGGCGTCTGCGGCGGATGCAGGTCGGCGTCCTGGGTCTGCCACCGGAAGGCGCCGCCGGAGACTCCGTACGTGGCACTGTCCGGCTGCCGGGTCCACGTGAGCGTCGGCGGCAGCGCGGTGCCGTCGAACTCGGTGGACAGCGACCGGATCGTCCGCGCCGGGACGTCGACCGGGGCGAGGCGCGGCCGGTACGCGGAGCGCTGCCCGGGCTGTGCCGCCGGGGCGGGCTCCACGGAGTCGGAGGGTCCTGCTCCCCCGCGCACCACGGGCCAGCCGCCGACCCAGTCGATCGGGTCGATGAGCGCCGGGCGCTTCGTGTACCCGGTCTGCCCGGCGTAGTACGGGTCGGTCCGGTCGACCGCGTGGTAGATCATCCAGTCCTGACCGGCGAAGTCGGTGACGACCGTGTTGTGGCCGGTGCCCACCCAGCGGTTGCCGTTCTGCGCGAGGAGGGGCGAGCCTCCCACCCGGGTGTCCGTGATCGCGACGCCGTCGCGGTCGCGGAACGGCCCGAGCGGGCTCTTCGAGCGGGCGACGAAGACGCCGTACCCGGTGAGCGATCCGTTGCAGCAGTTCGTCGCGGAGCCCATGTAGTACCACCAGCCGCCGTGCCGCATCAGGTACGACCCCTCGTACCGGTTGTCGATCGCGATCTGGCGTTCGGTCTCCGGACGCGAACGCAGGCCGTCGGCCGTGAGCTGCCGCACGTGCACGCCACCGAAGTAGCTGCCGAAGTACAGGTAGGTCCGGCCGGAGTCGGTGATGACCTCGGGGTCGAACGACCACCGGAAGCCGTCACCGTTCGGCGCGGTCTGCGGCGCGACGACGGGTCCGCCGGAGTCCGTCCACGGTCCGGTCGGGCTGCTGCTCGTCGCGACCCCGATCGCGGAGCCGCCGCCGGTCGGACCGGTCGCTGAGGGGGTGTCCGACGCCGTGTAGTACAGGAACCAGGTCCCCGGCTTCCCCCGCGATCCGGCGCGGTACACGACGTCCGGGGCCCAGATGCCGTTCGCCTCGCCGACCCAGGCCGGCTTCGTGTCGAAGGCGTCGCCGACGTACGTCCAGTTCGTCAGGTCCGTCGACCGGTACGTCGGGACACTGTGCTGCACGAGTGCGCCGTCCGGGGTCGTCTCCGTCTCCGAGATCGCGTCGGTCGTGCAGTACAGGTACCAGTTCCGGTCGCGCCCGACCCCGTGCAGGGCGGTCGGGTCGGCGCAGCTCGCGGCCGTCTCGCCGTCCGGGAGGCGCAGGGCCATCGGGTTCTGGTGCGTCGCCGCCGGGGCGTGATGGCGGGCGGTGGCGGGTGGTGCGGGAGCGGCGGTCGCGGGACCGGCCAGGGCCTGGGCCCCGACGATGGTCACGGCCGCGAGGGTGATCGCGATGGTTCGGCGCACGGGACAGCCTCTCGTCGTTGAGGAGGTGGTGTGCCCGCGAGCGTAGCCCTGCCACGGTCCTGTGGCCAGGGGTGCGTCGCCGTCGCCCCCGCGTCCCGGACGGGAGGCCCGGTGCCAGCTGGTGACGCGCCTCCAGTCCGGCGACCACAGGCGGGTACAACGGGAGCATGACGCGACGCAGCCCCGGCCACCCCGTTCCCGTGCAGCCCGGACCCGGTCAGGAGTCGGTCTGGGAGTACCCGCGGCCACCGCGCGTCGAGCGCACCGGCGCCCGTGTCGTCGTGCGCCTGGGCGGGCAGGTCATCGCCGACACCACGGCGGCCCTCCGCGTCCTCGAGACGAGCCACCCGCCGGTCTACTACCTGTCGATCGCGGACTTCGCCCCCGGCGCGCTCGTGCCGACGAGTGGCTCGAGCATGTGCGAGTTCAAGGGCAGTGCGACGTACTTCGACGTGCACGGCGGCGACGAGGTCGTGCCGCGGGGTGCCTGGACGTACCGGTCCCCGTGGCAGGGGTACGGCGAGCTGCGTGACCACGTCGCCGTCTACCCGTCGCGGATGGACTCGTGCGAGGTCGCCGGCGAACGCGTGCAGGCGCAGGCGGGCGACTTCTACGGCGGCTGGATCACCGCGGACATCGTCGGGCCGTTCAAGGGCGAACCCGGGACGCTCGGGTGGTGACACCGGCTCCGTCGCCCTCGGGCACCACCCGCCGCCGGGTCGAACTCCGACTGCGCAAGCCCTGGTTCGCCTGGGGCGCGCGACCGACCGTCACCGTCGACGGCGTCGGGCACCCCGCGCAGTGGGGCTCCGGCACCTGGGTGCTGCCGGACGAGGGCGTCGTCGAGTTCGGCGTGTACTGCATCAACCGGGGTTGGCGGTTCGGCGCGGCCGCGGTGCGGGTCGATGCCGCCACGGCGACCGGCGGCCGGATCGACTACCGCGCCGGGGTGGTGCCGATCGGGCCGGGGAGGCTCGAGGTCATCCGGAGCTGAGGCGTCGGCGCGGACGGTGCCGGTCGCGGACGTCCCCTGACGGCCCCTCGGACTGGGGCGACTCCGAGCCGTTGACCGGTGGCGTCGACGCTCCGTAGCGTTGCCCGGACACGACCGGAGGATCTCGATGCGCGCCGTCAGCAGCACCGTCACCACGACCGTCCGACTGGCCGCGGCGGTGCTCGCGGTCGTCCTGCTCGCCGCCCTGCTCGTGGCGCTGCGGACACCGGCCGCCAGCGCCGCACCGTCCGTCCTGTCGACCGGGCGGCCGGCCGTCGCGTCGTCGACCGACTCGAGTTCGCGGTCGGCCGCGAAGGCGGTGGACGGGAACACCGCGACACGGTGGGCGAGTGCGCGGACCGACGCGCAGTGGTTGCGCGTCGACCTGGGCCGCACGGCGACGATCTCGAGCATCACCCTGCGGTGGGAGGTCGCGTACGCGAAGGCCTACAAGCTGCAGGTGTCGGCCGACGCGAAGACCTGGACCACCGTCTCGAACGTGACCGCCGGCAAGGGCGGGGTCGTCCGGAAGGCGGTGTCCGGGACGGGCCGGTACGTCCGGATGCTCGGCGTGCAGCGCGGCACCGTCCACGGCTACTCGCTGTGGGAGTTCCAGGTGACGGGGACTCCGGTGGCGCCGCCCACGCCCACCACGCCGGCACCGTCGCCTGCCGCGGGGGTGCGGGTCACCGGCTCGCAGGGGAAGTGGCAGCTGACCGTGGACGGCAAGCCCTGGCTCGTCAAGGGCGTGACGTACGGTCCCCCGGCCGCCGAGGCGTCGTCGTACATGGCGGACATCGCCGGCATGGGCGTGAACACGGTCCGGACGTGGGGCACCGACGCGTCCTCCCGTCAGCTGTTCGACGCCGCCGAGGCACACGGCATCCGCGTCGTCGCCGGCCTCTGGTTGAACCAGGACGTCGACTACGTGAACGACTCCGCGTACAAGTCGAACACGCTCGCGAGCATCACGAAGACCGTCACGAGCTACCGCGACCACCGCGGACTCCTCATGTGGGACGTCGGCAACGAGGTCATGCTCGGCCAGGGCGAGGCGCAGCGCGTCGCCTACGCCGAGTACGTCGAACAGGTCGCGAAGGCGATCCACGCCGCGGACCCGGCGCACCCCGTGACGTCGACCGACGCGACGACCGAGGCCTGGGACTTGTACCGGCAGTACACCCCGAGCCTCGACCTCTACGCGGTGAACACCTACGGCGGCATCGGCTGGGTGCAGCAGAAGTGGCGGGACGGCGGCTACACGAAGCCGTACCTGGTCACCGAGACCGGGCCGGCCGGGTCGTGGGAGGTCCCCGCGGACGCGAACGGTGTCCCGCAGCAGCCGAGCGACACCGCAGCAGCGCGCTCGTACACCGACGCGTGGAAGGCCGTGACCGCCGCTCCCGGGGTCGCCCTCGGCGCGACGATGTTCCACTACGGCGTGGAGGACGACGAGCAGGGCGTGTGGCTGAACCTCCGCACCGGTGGCCTCAAGCGCCTGTCGTACTACGCGGTGCAGCAGGCGTACGGCGGGCCGGTGACCGGCAACCGGCCGCCCGTCATCCAGCGCATCGCCGCCTCGCCCTCGACGGGTGTCGCACCCGGGTCGACGGTGACCGTGACCGCTCCGGCGGTCGACCCGGACGGCGACACCGTGACCTACCGGGTGTCGGTGACGAGCCGGTGGATCGACGGCAACGGGGCGCTCCGGCCGACGCCGGTGACGACCACGGGCGACGGGACGCTGCGCATCACCGCACCGACGACTGCCGGCAACTGGAAGCTCGCGGTGTACGCGATGGACGGGCACGGCAACGCGGGCATCGAGACCGTGACGGTGCGGGTGCGCTGAGCCTGGGCAGGCGGGAGGACGTCGGCGGCTGGACAGTCGATCGAACGGTTCCTCCTGCCGATGCCGTGCAGGATGGTGGACGTGCAGGCGAACATCGCGAGGGTGACGATCGACGGCCGGGAACAGGATCGCGACGCCGACCTCGATCACCATCAGCGGTTCGAGGTCGAGACGGACGCCGGACACCACTACGTCGTGACGCGCGACGGGTCTCCGAGCGGCTCACCGTCGGAGTGGGACGTGACGCGAGCGGACGGGAGTCCCGTGGGTCACGTGCACGGGTCTGGGTGGGCCGGGGCGGGCGACCGGGCCTACCGCTACAAGCGGACTGGTGCCTGGTTCTCCGGGGGACAGCAGCACGACCTGTGGAACGCGGTGCAGTCGCTCCTGGAGTGACCGCACCGGATCGACCGGGCGCTCAGCCCCCGCTGCCGAGGACCGCTCGCGTCCGGCGACGCTCGACGGCGAGCGGAACGTCTCGGACTTCCTGGCGTCGTGACCGCTCCCCGTGGGGAGCCGCGCTCGCTTATCGGGCAGGATGACGCACGGCACTCGACGAAGGGCAGACGTGGGCAGGCGGAGCGCGAGCACGAGCACGACAGGTGACCGCGGCGGAACGCGGTCGGTCCGTCCCGGTCAACGTCGGGCCTGGTTCCGCTTCGGTGCCGGGATCGCTGCGATCCTGGTGATCGTCGGCGTGGTCTTCGTGGGCCCGGCTGTCGTCCAGTCCTACGACGCCGACCACAAGACGACGATCACCTGCCAGGTGACGTCAGCGGAAGGCGAGATGCAGTCGACGTCCTCTCGCGGGATCGGCGGGCCGATCGCCCAGGTCGTCATCTCGACCCGCGACTGTGGGCGCCTGCTCCTGCGAGACGGTGTGACCCGGGCCAACAACGAGGAGATCGCAGCTCGGCTGGCACCACCCGGTGACTACCGGATCGAGGTCGGGACCGCCTCCTGGAACATCCGGGGCATCCTGCACGCGATCCGGCGGGACCCCTCGGCCTTCGGGTTCGCTCCGGTCCCCTGACCCGACCGGGTCGGTGAGCGCGGTCGGCGGTGTGACGGTCGGGAGGCGCGGTACCGGCCCTGAACTGGTCCCCTACCCCGCGCCTCCCGACCGCAGGTGGCGGCTGGGCGCCGGGTCGACGCCGTCAGCTGCCGTCGGTCGCCAGCGCGGCGGGCTGCCTAGTCGGTGGTCGGACTGCTGAACAGGTTGACGACGTTGCCGTCGGGATCACGGACCAGTGCGGAGCGGTTGCCCCAGGGCATCGTGGTCGGTTCGAGGACGACGTCCTCGCCTGTGAGCCCGAGCTCGGCGAAAGCGCCGTCGACGTCAGCGACTTCGAACTCGATGAACACCGATCGGTTCGTCGCAGGAGTGAGAGCGCCGCCGAGCACGGCGACGGTCGCGGTGCTCGCGATCGCGAGGCTCGCGCCGGGGCCGACGAACTGCGCGAAGACCGGGGCGGGGCGCTCGGCCTGCTGGCCGGTGACCCGCTCGTAGAACGCGACGAGACCGTCGAGGTCGTCGGTGACGATGCGGATGGATGCGAACGACATGGGGCTCCTTCAGAGGCGCTGGTGAGGTTGGAGCATCAGCATCACGGGTCGTCGCGACACCGTCCTGTCGGTGTTCCGCGGAAGACGTCGGCTGCCGATCAGTCGTCGACGACCGAGCGGAGTCGTCCGTACTGGATCGCGAGGTCCTCAGCGCGGAGCGCCCGCGTCGGGGGCCGCTCGTCGGTGACGCGGACCGAGAGCATGCGGTCTCCACGGAACGCCCGCACGCCGTCGCGCAGCCGGCACCAGGCGATCAGGTACCACTGCCCGTCCTTCTCGATCGACCCCAACGGTTCGACGTCACGCACGGACTCCGCACCGCCGGCGTCCTGGTAGCGCAGCTGCACGACGCGATCCGCACGGAGCGCCTCGGCGAACTCGGTCGGCACGACCGCGTCGTCCTCGCTCTCCAGGAAGTGCACCCGGGATGCGAAGGCGGTGGCACGTGCGGCGTCCCGGTCCGGCATGACCGCGAGCATCTTCCGGGCGGCGGTCTGTGCGGCCTGCCGGAACGGGCTGTGGCGGAGCGAGCCGAGCCCGATCAGCACCGCGAGGGCTTCGTCCAGCGTGAACCCCGCCGGGCCGAGCGTCGCTGACGCGTCGATGACGTACCCACCGGTCCGGCCGGGCTCCGCCCAGATCGGCAGGCCCGACTGCTGCAACGCAGCGAGGTCCCGCTCGATCGTCCGCACGGACACCTCGAAGCGTTCTGCGAGACGACGCGCGCTCCGCGGACGCGGCGACACGGCCCGCAGTTCTTCCACGAGGCCGTAGAGACGATCGGTCCGGTTCACCGACCCATCATCCGACACATCGCATCTGCCGCGCGTCGCACGACCACACCGTTCTGGTGAGCAGGTCTCCTCACGACTGGACGCACGGCGGCCGGGCGCTGCACGTCGCCCGCGGCGGCAGCGCGGAGTCGGGAGATCGCCGATCACTGCCCGACACGTCGGCGGTGCTCGTCGACGCCCGGGCACACTGCCTCAGCGCGGCAGCCGCGGCACCGCGTCGAGCAGCGCCCGCGTGTAGTCCGACCGCGGCGACGCCAGGACCGCACCCGTGTCGCCCTGCTCCTCGACCCGACCGCCGCGGAGGACCACGGTCGCCGCGCAGAGGCGTGCGACCACCGCGAGGTCGTGCGAGACGAGCACGATCGTCATGCCGTGCTCCTCGGCGAGCCGCTCGAACAGCTCGAGGACGGCGACCCGGGTCGTCAGGTCGAGCGCGCTCACCGGCTCGTCGGCCACCAGCACCCGGGGACCGGACACCACGGCGCGGGCGATCGCGATGCGCTGTCGCTGTCCGCCCGAGAACTCGTGTGGGTACCGCCGACCGGCATCGGCGCCGAGCCCGACGTCCCGCAGCGCGGCGGCGACACGGTCGGACGCCTCCGACCCGGACGCCACCCCGAGGGACCGCAGCGGCTCCCCCACGATGCGGTCGATGCGTTGGCGGGGGTCGAGCGACGAGTACGGGTCCTGGAACACCGGCTGCACGGCGGTCCGGAACCGGCGGAGTGCGGCCCGGTCGCCGAGGTCGAGGGGCGCGCCGTCGAACGACACGGTGCCGCTGTCCGGCGCCGCCAGGCCGAGGAGCATCCGGAGCACGGTGGTCTTGCCCGCCCCGGACTCCCCCACGATGCCGAGGTGCTCGCCGGGCTGCACGGCGAACGAGACGCCGTCGAGCGCCAGGCCCGTGCCCCCCGTGCGGCGCGTGCCACGGCCGGGGTACCGGAACGTCACGTCCGACAGCTCGAGCAGCGCGGTCATCGCGGACCTCCGCGTCGGCCGTCGTCGAGCGCGTCCTGCAGCGTCCGGGCACTGCCGACGAGCCGCTGCGTGTACGGGTGGGTGGGTGCGGCGATGACGTCCCGGACGGGACCCTGCTCGACGGCACGACCGTGTTCGAGCACGAGCACCCGGTCCACGGTCCGTGCGACCACCGGCAGGTCGTGGCTGATGAACAGCAGCCCCATCCCCCGCTCGGTCACGGCGCGGTCGAGGAGGTCGAGCACCTGCGCCTGCACCGTGACGTCGAGCGCCGTGGTCGGCTCGTCCGCGATGAGGACCCGCGGCCGGCACGCGAGTGCCATCGCGATGGCGACGCGCTGCCGCTGACCGCCGGACAGCTCCCACGGGAACGACCCGGCGACGCGCTCCGGATCGGCGAGGGCGACGTCGGCGATCGCCTCGCGCACCGCGGCGCGCAGGGCCTCCCCGCGGAGTCCGCGGTGCCGCCGGAGCGGCTCGGCGATCTGGTCGCCGGCGCGCATGAGCGGGTCGAGGGCGGTCATCGGCTCCTGGAAGACGGGGGCGACGACCGAACCGCGGACGTCGCGCAGGCTGCGCTCGCGTGCGCCGATCACCTCGACGTCGCCGACGCGGACCGATCCGGTGGCGGTCAGCCCCGTCGGCAGCAACCCCATGACCGCGAGCGCGGTGAGCGACTTGCCGCTGCCGGACTCACCGACGATGCCGAGGCGGTCGCCGACGTCCACGGAGAACGAGACGCCGTCGACGAGCGGGGTGCCGTCAGCGGTGGTGATGCGGAGGTCGGTGACCTCGATGGCGGACGTCATGCGGGCCTCCCGTCCGGGTCGTCGGTGGCGGACGCGACCGGTCCGATGGCGGTGCCGACGCCGTCACCGGCGACCGGCGCACCGGCCGGGAGGCCCGGGGCGGCACCGCGCGCCGCGCGCCGTCCGCGACGGGTCGGGTCCGCGACGTCACGGAGCCCGTCCGCCAGCAGGTTCGCACCGATGACGAGGACGACGAGCGCGAGGCCCGGCGCGAGGACACCGGCGGGTGCCTCGAACGCGGTCTGTTGAGCGTCCTGGAGCATCCGCCCCCAGGACGCGTTCGGCGGCGGCGCACCGAGGCCCAGGTACGACAGGCTCGCCTCGGCGAGGACCGCGAGCCCGAACTGCAGCGCGAGGTTGACCGCGAGGGTCGGCCAGATGTTCGGGAGCACGTGCTGGGTGACGATCCGCGGCCAGGTCGTGCCGGAGGTCCGCGCCGCGGTGACGTAGTCCTGGCGGAGCACCCGTCGGGCCAGGATCCGGACGAGCCGGGCGACGACGGCGGCCATGACGAGGCCGATGGCGACGATCGCGGTCCCGAGCGACGCACCGCGCGCAGCGACGAGCAGCATCGCGACGAGCAGCGTCGGGAAGGCGATCACGATGTCGAGCACGGCGGAGAGCGTGTCGTCGAGCCAGGGCCGGGCGAAGGCCGCGGCCAGCCCGATGGCGGTGCCGAGGACACCACCGACCAGGACGGCGCCGATGCCGGTCGCGAGCGCGATGCGGGCGCCGATGAGCAGCTGCGTCGCGAGGTCGCGGCCGAGCGTGTCGGTGCCGAGCCAGTGCGCGGCACCCGGCGGCGTGAGTCGGCCGCCGGAGGTGTCGTAGAGCGAGTAGGGCAGCCAGACGAGCGAGACGACCGCGGCGACGACGACCACGCCGACGAGCACGATGCCCGTGGTCAGGGACACCGACCGGCGCGCGCTCATCGGTTCCCCGAGACGCTCGTGCGCAGACGCGGGTCGACGATGCGCTGCACCACGTCGGCGACGAAGCCGATGACGAGCACCGCGACGGTGGAGACGAGCAGGACGCCCTGGATGCTCGGGTAGTCGTGCTGCTCGATGCCGGTGATGAGCATGCTGCCGAGTCCGGGCAGGGCGAAGACGCTCTCGACGACGACCGCGCCGAGGAAGGTCGACGCGAGCTCGATGCCGAGCACCGCGATCACCGGGACGACCGCCGACCGGACGCCGTGCCGGAGGAACGCCGACGCCGTCGACGCCCCGAGCGCCCGGGCGGTGCGGATGTGGTCAGCGCCGAGGACGTCGAGCACCGCGCTCCGCACGTAGCGCGCGATCGAGGCCGTCATCACGACCGCGACGGTGATGATCGGCAGCGCGAGCGACTCCAGCGCGTCGCCCGGGTACGTCCAGTCGTCACGCGGGAAGCCGCTCGACGGCAGCAGACCCCACTGCAGCGACACCACCTGCACGAGCAGGATGCCGATCCAGAACACCGGGACCGCGATGCCGAGCTGCGTCACCCCGGAGAGCAGCACGCCGTACCAGCGGTCGGCACGGGCAGCGGCGACGAACCCGACGACGCAGGCCACGACGACGGCGATGCCGAACGCGATGAGGGTGAGCGGCACGGTGACGACCAGGCGCTGGGCGAGGTCGGGTAGCACCGGGAGCCCGCTCGTGAACGACGTGCCGAGGTCGAGGTGCAGCATCTGGCCGATCCACTGCACGAACTGCTGCGCCAGCGGGAGGTCGGAGCCGACCTCCCGCCGGGCCGCCGCGATCTGGTCCGGCGTCGCGTTCGCGGCGAGGAGCGCGTTGGCCGGGTCGCCGGGCAGGATCCGCAGGAGCGCGAACACCACCACCAGGGCGACCGCGAGCGAGAGCACGAGGATGCCGAGGCGGCGGAGGACGTACGCGGTCATGCGGGGGTGCGGATCCTGCCTGGTCGGTCGGTACTAGGAGACGGTGATGTCGGAGACGGGGAACTGCGAGTTCAGCCCGTTCTTCCAGTATCCCGTGACGTCCTTGTCCGACACGACGATCTGCGGGTACAGGTACAGCCACGCGCTCGCGGCGTCCCGCACGATCTGCTCGTTCGCCTTCCGGAGCAGGTCCGTCTGCTGGTCCTCGGACGGAGCCTGCTCGGCGTCCGTGATGTCCTTCTGGACCGCCTTGTTGTCGTACCCGAAGTAGAAGTCCGGGTTGCCGTAGAAGACGACGTCGCGGTCGTTGACGTGCTCCTGCAGCGTCGCCTCGAAGTCGTGCTGCTGGTACACCTTCGTGTACCACTCGTCGGCGCTGATCGTGTTGATGTCGACGGTCACGCCGACCTTCTTCAGCGCGCTCTGCAGGTACTGCGCGACGGCCGGGTGCGGGTCGTACGACGGGGTGTCGAGCGTGAAGGAGAACCCGTCGGCGTGGCCGGCCTCGGCGAGCAGGTCCTTCGCCTTGGCGGGGTCGTACGCGTTGACTCTCGTCAGGTCCTCGTACCAGGGGTCGGTCGGCGGGACCATCGAGCCGTTGACGGTGCCGTAGTCGCCCCAGATCGCCTTCAGCAGGGCCTTCCGGTCGATGGCCGCCGAGATCGCCTGGCGGAGCTTCACGTCGGTGAAGGGGCCCTCCGCGTCGTTGAACGCCAGGAGTTCCTTGGTCGTGGAGTCGCCCTCGCTGACCGTGTACTTCGACTCGTCCGCGGTGAACCGGGACAGGGCGTCGGGTGACTGGATGCTCGTGATGACGTCGACCTGACCGCTCGCGAGTGCGTTCGACAGCGTGGAGGCGCTGGTGAAGTAGTCGAACTCGACCCCGCCGTTCGCGGGCTTCTCACCCCAGTAGTCGGCGAAGGGCTCGAGCGTGATCGACGAGCCGCGCTTCCAGGTGTCGAGCGTGTACGGCCCGGTGCCGTCCTCCTCGGTCTTGAGCTTCGTCTCCCCCGCGGGGACGATCCAGACGTAGGACAGGTTGTAGACGAACGAGATCGACCGCTGCGACAGGTGCACCACGACGGTCTCGTCGTCGGGGGTCTCGATCGACTCCACGACGGCCAGGCTCGACTTGCGGGAGGACTGTGAGTCCTCGGCGGTGACGCGCTCGATGGAGCTCTTCACGTCGGCGCTGGTGAGCTCCGCGCCGCTGTGGAACTGGACGCCCGTCCGGAGCGTGAACGTGTAGGTGAGCCCGTCGGAGGACGTGTCGTACGACTTCGCGAGCAGCGGCGTCACCTTGCCGTCGTCCCCGAGGCGGAACAGCCCCTCGTAGACGTTGTCCTGGAACGCCTCGTTGACGCCCTGGCCGCCGCCGTCGACGTTCGACAGGTTGGTCGGCTCGTACAGCGAGCCGATCGCCACGGTGGCGTTCCCGCCCGACGACGATCCGCCGCCCCCGGAGGACGAGCAGCCGGCGAGGGCGAGGCTGAGGGCGATGCCGGACGCGGCGAGCGCGACGATTCGGGTCTTCACGGGACTCCTGGTGCTTCGGGGGGTGTGTGGAGGCAGGGTGTGGCTGTGCGGCCGACGGCCGCGTGACGCGTCAGGCGCGGTGCGCGACGTGGCGCTCGCCCGCGTGGACGGGCACGTGCAGACGGTTCTGGAAGGGCGGGAGCGGGCAGTTGTACTGGTCGCTGAACCCGCACGGTGGCACGAACGCCTGGTTGAAGTCGAGGACGACGTCCGACTCCTCGCCGGTCGAGGACCCCTCCGGCCGCTCGACGAACAGGAAGCGGCCGGTGCCGTAGGTGCGCTCGGACTCGTCGGTGCTGCGGTTCGTCGGGTCGCCGAACACGAGCAGCAGGGTCCCGTCGTCGTCGAAGGCGCTGAGCGTGTACTCGCGGTCGCCGATCGTCGCCGTGATGTCCCCGGGGACGACGAGGTCGCGCGTGGCACCGGCGGCGTCGCGGAGGTGCTCGTACGGGATCGTCCGGCCGGGCTCGGCGGGCGTGAAGTGCGCGGTGATCCGCCACGACGGGTCGTACGGGAACACCGGGGTGTCGATGTAGGACCGGATCGCCGGGGACTCGGCGTCCCACAGGCGGTAGCCGTGCTGCGGCTCGCCGGTGTCCAGGTCGATCCGACGCACACGGGTCGCGGTGACCGTCGCCGGCTGGTCGGCGAGCGCCGCCTCGAGGTCGGGCTCCTGGCCGATCGGGAGCCACTCGGTGCGGATCAGCGCCAGGTCGCCCTGCGCGCCGGTGACCCGCTCGCGGCGGGCTGCGCGCCAGGCGTCCCAGGAGGCGGGGGCGTCGTGCGTCGTGTCGGGGTCGGTGATGCTCATCGGGGACGAGAATCGCAGAGTGGCGTTCGGTATTCCCATGCGGTCGTCACACGGGGCAACACTGCGCGTCGTCGCCTCGACGGAACGGGGAGGACGGGGACCACGCGTCCCAGTACCGCCCCGACCGCTCGGTGCTTAGAATATACGGATTGGGACGACAAGGGAGCGGAATGCTGTACCAGTCGACGTTCGAGGACCTCCGGTCGCGCATCCGCTCCGGCGAGTTCGCGGTCGGACAGCGCCTACCGTCCGAGGCCGAGCTGCTCGCGCACTACGCCGTCAGTGCGATCACACTCCGTCGAGCGCTCGACATGCTCCGGCAGGAGGGGTACGTCGCGCGGCGGCCGCGGGTCGGCACGACCGTGGTCAGCGCCGACCCTGCCGCTCGGATCCGTCCCACGGACCAGGTCGACATCGGAGTGGTGATCACCAACTTCGACGACACCTTCGGGACCCGGGTGCTCGAGGGCATGCTGGACGAGGCCGGGACCGAGACGGACGTCGTCGTCAAGCGGACCCACGGAGACCACGACGCGGAGGACGCCGCCATCCGTGCACTCGCGACGCGGGTCCAGGGGCTGGTGGTGCTGCCGAGCAGCTCCGAGTTCATCCCACCGGGGGTGCTCGAACTGCTGCCGGCCGGGTTCCCGGTGGTGATCCTCGACCGTCGGTACGAGGGCATCCCGGTCTCCGACATCTCCACTGACAACATCGGTGCCGGCGCTGCGGCGACCGAGCACTTGTTCGGTCTCGGCCACCGTCGGGTCGCGCTCGTCACGTCGGACAGCCGCGTGACGTCGAACGACGACCGGAGGCGGGGCTGGGTCGGGGCACACGCTCGCAACGACAAGGCCCTCGACGACCGGCTGGCCTTCCACGACGTCGAGTCGACGCTGCCCGGCGCCACCGACCGCCCGGAGGACGACGTCGCGAGACTGGTGGCCTTCATCGAGGCGCATCCCGAGGCGACGGCGTTCGTGGCCGGGGAGTACAACATCGCCCTGCTCCTCCGTGACGCACTCGAGCAGCTGGGCAAGCACGTGCCGGACGACGTGTCGATCGTGTGCTTCGACCACCCGGACGCGACGTTCGACCGTCACTTGTTCCGGTTCACGCACATGGCCCAGGACCAGCCCGGAGTGGGCCGACAGGCGGTCGCGCAGGTGCTGCGACAGGCACGAGGCGAGAGTGGTTCCCGGAAGATCCTCGTGCCTGCGCAGCTGGTGGCGGGCGCCTCGACCGCGCCGCCGCCTACGGGTCGAGCCGGGCGCGCAACTCGGTCGCCATCGCGGCACTGAGCTGCGTCGAGTACGGCACCGTCCCGACGGGGAGCTCGGTCCAGTCGTTCGCGGCCGGCCGGTCGAGCTCCTCCGGGAACGCCCCCCAGAGCGCGTCGGTGCTGGCACGGACGAACGCCGTCAGGGCGACGCGGTCGGCGTCCCCGTCCGGCAGCCGCTCCAGGAGGAGCCCGAGGTACCGGTAGTAGACGCCCTTGAACAACCCTTCGTCACCACCGTCGCCCTCCTGACGGAAGACGACCCCGTCGGAGAGCTCCGCGACGGCCGTCCGGGCGGTCCGGACCGCGACGGCGAGCAGGTCGTCGTCCGGACGGCGGTCCGCCAGCTCGACGGCGGCGCCGAGGTAGAGGCCCTGGTTGTACGTGAACCGCCACTGTGTGTCCACCCGCCCGTCACCCTCGCGGTTGACGCCGTCCTCGACGAACCCGTCGGAGACGTCGACCAGGTGCTCCGTCAGCCAGTCGAACGCCGTGTCGGCGTACCGGACGAACCGGTCGTCCCCGGTGGTCCGGTGCAGTCGCGCGCCGAGGATCACGAGCGGACCGTTGGCCGGCGTGTTCTTGTACGCGAGCTGCTGCTTGCGCCAGGCCAGGCTCGTGCCTCCGGCGTCGTTCCAACCGTGTTCGACCACGTGGTCGAACAGGGCGACTGCGTCGTCGAGGTACTGCCGTTCCCCTGTCGCGTCGTGGAGTCGCAGGGTCGCGAGCGCGAACCAGAGCATGTCGTCGAAGTAGTCGTTGAACAGCGACCCGCCGTTGCGCTCCACGATGTTCCGGTGCACGGAGCGCGCCTGCTCGAGCCGCGCCGGGTCGCCGGTGCGCTCGTACGCGTCGAGCCGCACGTCGATGAGGTGCGCCAGCCACCAGTAGTTGAACGTGCTGTCGTCGGCGTCCTCGACGGGCCAGGCGTTGTGCAGGAACTGCGGCCACGGCGCTCCGTAGAGCCGCTCGATGCTGTCCTGGATGCGGTCGGCGCGGTCGGCCCAGAGGCCGGTCAGGGTGTCGGTCACTTGCGGTTCTCCTGGAGGATGCGGTCGCCCTGCTTCGCTGCCTGCGCGAGCGCCTGCTCCGCGGTCAGCTGGCCGGACATGAACTTCTCGAGCGCCGGGGTGAGGGCCTTGCCCTCGACGTCGCTGTAGCCGGGGACGTCCGGCCGGACGGAGGCGTAGTCGAGCGTCTTCACGAAACCGGCGTACCGCGGGTCGTCGGTGAAGAAGGGGTCGTTCGCAGAGGAACGGTTCGCCGGGATCCACCCGGAGACTTTCGCGAAGTCGACGCCGTTCTCGGCCTTGGTCGCCCACCACTTCTCGAACGCCCAGGCGCCGTCGGCCTGCTGCGCCCCGGTCGGGATGACGAGGCCGAACCCGCCCATCACGGCGCCCTTCTCCCCGCTCGGCCCGGCGACCGGCTCGGTGACCCCCCACTTGAGTCCGTCGGCCTCGTCGAGGTTCGGGACGTCCCACGGTCCGTCGTACTTCATCGCTGCCTGGCCAGCCGCGAACACGTCGTTGCTGTCGCCGAAGCCGTTCGTGTACACACCGTCGTCCATCAGGCTCTTCCAGAAGTCGAGCACCTCGATCCCCTGGGGGCTGTCGAAGGCCGTCTTCGTGCCGTCCTTCGTCAGGAGCTGCCCGCCGGCCTGCTGGAGCCACATCGAGAACAGGCCCGGGTCGTTGAGCATGAAGCCGGACTGCTGCAGCTTGCCGCCCTTCCTCTCGGTCAGCTTCTGCGCGTCGCTCTTGAGTTCGTCCCAGGTCGTGGGCGGCTCCAGTCCGGCCTCCGCGAACAGGTCTTCGTTGTAGACGAGCGACCGGTTGTCGACCAGCAGCGGCAGGCCGTAGAGCTTGCCGTCGTGGCGCATCTCCGACAGCGCCTGCGGGTAGAACTCGTCCGTGTCCACGCTGTCGTCGGCGACCCGGTCGTCGATGGCCTGCAGCGCTCCCTTCGGCGCGTAGAGCGAGGTCTGGTAGCGGTCCCAGAGCACGAGGTCGGGGACCTTGCCGCCCGCGATCGCGGTGAGGAGTTTCTGCTCGACGAGTTCCTGCGGGACGTACTTGACCGTGTACTTGCTCTGCGCCTTGTTGAAGGCGCTGGTCATGGTGTCGATCTGGTCGACCTGGTCGCCCGACCAGGAGCCCCACATGGTGACCTCCTGTCGGCCGTCGGCGCCGGTGGCGCCGGACGACCCGGAGGAACAGCCCGTGAGGACGAGTGCGGCTGCGGCGAGCGCTGCGGCCGCGCTGAGGAGACGACGTGACGTCATTGTCGTGTGCTTTCTGGTGCGTGGGGTACCGGACGGATCCGGCGTCCCCGGGGTTGGCGGGAGGACTTACTTGTTGCCGGCGTGCGCGATGCCCTCGATGATCCAGCGCTGCGCGAAGATGAACACGACCAGCACCGGGAGCATCGTGATGATCGTCCCGGCCATGAGCGGGCCGTAGTTCGTCGTGTAGTTGTTCACGAACCCCGCGAGTCCGACCTGGACGGTCATCATCTTCGGGTCGTTGAGGACGATCAGCGGCCAGAGGAAGTTGTTCCAGCCGGCCTGGAAGCTGAGCAGGCCGAGGACGGCGAGCCCGGCCTTCGTCAGCGGGAAGTAGATGAGCGCGAAGATGCGGAACTCACCCGCACCGTCGATGCGCGCTGCTTCCCCGAGCTCGTCGGGCAGCGACTCGAAGAACTGCTTCATGAAGAACACCGCGAACGCACCGGCGGCGCCGGGGACGATGACCGCCCAGTAGGTGTTGATGAGCCCGAGGCCGCCGTTGCCGCTGAGGTCGTTCCCACCGAGCAGGGGGAAGTGCCGGAGGATGAGGAACGTCGGGATCATCGTGACGATGCTGGGCACCATGAGCGAGGACAGGAACGTGAAGAACACCGCCTGGCGTCCGGCGAACCGCAGCTTCGCGAGGGCGTACCCGGCGAGGGAGCCGAAGAACAGGTTCGCGACGGCTCCCCCGACGCCGAGGACGAGCGAGTTGACGAAGTAGCGGCCGTACGGGACGGTCGTCACCGCCTGCACGTAGTTGTCGATGGTGGGGCGCTGTGGGATCAGCGACAGCGAGTGCGCGAGGATCTCGCCGGCCGGCTTGAGCGAGGTCGCGAGCGTCCAGATGAGCGGTGCGACCGTGACGACGCTGACCAGGCAGACCCCGACCCACCAGGCGATCGTCTTCGTCCGCTTGACGGCCGCAGCACGGCGTCGCTGCTGGTGACGGTCCCGCTCGCTGACGGTGCCGGACGGGGGAAGGGTGGCTGTGGCGGTCATCGTTCGGTGTCCCGGTTCGTGAGGCGGGCGTTGACGAGGGAGAACGCGAGGATGATCACGAACAGGATGAACGACAGCGCGGACGCGTAGCCCATCTGCAGCGACCCGAACCCGCGGTCGTAGATGTAGTAGACGATCGTCACGGTCGAGTTCCCGGGTCCGCCCTTGGTCAGCACGTACGCCTGGTCGAAGACCTGGAAGGCGTTGATGATGAGCAGGGTGGAGACGAGGAACGTGGTGCGGCGGATGCCCGGCAGGACGACGTACCGGAAGACCTGCCACGCGTTCGCGCCGTCGAGCCGGGCGGCTTCGCGGAGGTCCGGTGAGACGCCCTGCAGACCGCCGAGGACGATCATCATGTTCCCGCCGAAGCCCGCCCAGACGCTCATCATGACGATCGCGAACATCGCCCAGTGCGAGTCGTACAGCCACGCCGGTCCGTTGATGCCGAACCAGCTCAGGGCCTCGTTGAGGAGACCGTGCTGGGGGTTGAGCACCCAGTACCAGACCGTCGCGGTCGCCACGGTCGACGAGACGACCGGGATGTAGAACAGCGTGCGGAAGACGCGGACCGCCCGGCCACTGCGGTTGAGCAGCAGGGCCGTGGCGATGGCGATGACCAGACCGAGCGGCACGTAGAGCACCGTGTACAAGACGGTGTTCCCCAGTGCCGTCCAGAAGAACGGGTCGGATGCGATGTCGACGTAGTTGTCGAAGCCGGTCCACGTGAGGGGGCCGATGACGGCGTAGTCGCTGAGGCTGACGACGGCCGCGATGACCACGGGCAGCGCCGTGAAGAGCACGAACAACGCTCCCGGCAGCGCGAGGAACAGCCAGGCGGCGCGGGTCTGCTGCTTCCGGGTCGCACTGACGCCGCTCCCCCGTTCCGTCCGCCGTCGCTTCGGCTGCTCGGCGGTGAGGGCGTCGTCCGCTTCGCTCGCGACGACGGCCTGCTCCTCCGGCGTGGTGACGACGCTCATCGTGCACTCCGTTCCGGCTCCGGTACCGGCGTGGCTGCGGTCCGGAGTCCCGCGAGGTCGAGCACGAACTCGCAGAACATCGCGTTGGCCCAGGAGAACCAGGGGCGCGTGTACTCGGTGGGGTCGTCGACGTCGAACGACTCGTGCATGAGCTGCGTGCCCGCGTGGGTCGTACAGAGCTGCCGCAGGAGTCCGGCGCGCTCGTCGGGGTCGGTGGCGGTGAGCCCCTGCACGGCGAGCGCGATCGGCCAGACGTTGCGTCCCGGGGTGTGCGGGCTGCCGATCCCGCTCCCGATCGCGCCGCGGAACCAGTACGGGTTCGTCGGCGACAGGACGGCGGCGCGTGTGCGTCGGTAGAGCGGGTCGTCGCGGTCGCACCACCCGAGCATCGGCAAGGCGAGGAGACTCGGCACGTTGGCGTCGTCCATGAGCAGGACGTTCCCGGTGCCGTCGACCTCGTAGGCCAGGACCACGCCGTGGTCCGGGTGGTCGACGATGCCGGAGGAACGGATGGCCGCGTCGATCTCGTCGGCGAGTGCAGTCGCCCGACGAGCCAGCTCGTCGTCGGCGAAGACGGCGCTGGCGAGCACGGCGACGTGCCGGAGCTCCGCGACGGCGAACGCGTTGCCCGGGATGTTGTAGCCGAGCGTCGTGGCGTCGTCGCTCGGTCGGAACGCGCTCCAGGTCAGTCCGGTGCGGACGGTCACCGGTCCACGGCCGTCGCGGACGAGGGTGTCGCTCGGCAGCAACGGGTCGGGCCGTTCGAACCGGTAGGGCGAAGCGGTCTCGTGGTCCTGTTCGACCGTCCACAGGTCGATGGCCGTGGTGGCGACCTCGGCGAACCGCGCGAGGTGGTCGGTCCGCCCGGTGCGCTCCCAGAGGTCGTACGCGAGTCGGATCGGGTAGCAGAGCGAGTCGATCTCGTACTTGCGCTCCCACACCCACGGGTCCATGGCGGTGACGTCGTCGGCGTGCCCTGCGCCGTCAGGCGCACGGTTGAAGGCGTTGGCGTAGGGGTCGACGAGGACGTACTCGAGCTGCCGGCGAGAGACCGAGGCCACGGTGTCCGCCAGCGCCGCGTCCTCGCCGACGAAGTGCAGGTAGGGCGTGAGTTGGGCGGTCGAGTCGCGCAGCCACATCGCCGGGATGTCGCCGGTGACCATGAAGGTCGTCCCGTCCGACATCGTCGTCATCGTCGTCGACAGGGTGTTCGCGAAACAGTTCGCGAACAGTGCGCCGACCTCGGGCCCCATCCGGTCTTCGACCTGTCGGGCGACCCGGCCCACCAGGTCTGCATGCATCTGAGCCACGTTGCTCCCTTGACTTCCGCTGGTACTGCCTCAACTATATTCATCAGCCCGATCCACGCAAGAAGTAGTTCAAGTATACTTTTTGCGCCTGCGCAGGGCAGGGCGGATCAGCTCGGATCGAAGGAGATCCCATGCAGCACAGACTCGTCGGCCTGCTCGTCGCCGGCGCCGTGGCCACGACGGCGCTCACCGGCGTCGGCCTCGCGACCGACCCTGGTCGGGCCTCCGCCCTGACCACCGACCAGGCGACCGCCGCCTACGACGCCTTCATCGCCACCTACTGGGATCCGGACACGGAGTACTTCACGACGTACAGCGACCGGCAGGTCCACCAGGAGCACGCCGTCGGGCCGCAGGGAGGGCTCTACACCGACTACTGGTGGGAGGCCCAGAACTGGGAGGCGGTGATGGACCGGTACGCACGCACCCACGACGCGGCGAGCCGCCGGATGATCGACGACGTCTTCGACGGGTGGCGGACCGCGTACCCGGACTTCCGGCAGAACGACTGGAACGACGACATGGGCTGGTGGGCGCGCGGTGCCGTCCGCGCGTACGAACTCACCGGGGAGCAGCGGTTCCTCGACGAGGCCGAGGCTATCTTCGGGTACATCGCGCAGTACGAGGACACCACCTACGGGGGCGGCATCTGGTGGAAGAACGTCGACGTGGGCGACGGGAGCAGGAACGAGAAGAACGTCGCGACGAACGGCACCGCCGTCCAGACCGCGCTCCGGCTCTACGCTGCCACCGGGGACACCACCTACCGCGACACCGCAGAGCGCATCTTCACCTGGCTGCAGGGCCAGTTCGACCGCAACGGACACATCCGTGACCACGTGAGCGGGACCGGGCAGTTCACCGACTACGACTGGACGTACAACCAGGGCCAGTACGCCGGCGCAGCCCTGCAGATGTACCTGCTCACGCACGACCAGCAGTACCTGACCACCGCCACACGGGCGGTCGACTGGGCGATCGCGAACCTCACGGTCGCGGGCACCTTCGTGAACGAGGGTTCGAGCGACACCCAGGGGTTCAAGGCGATCCTGACCCGGGACATCCGGGACCTCATCGACGATGCCGGGCAGACGCAGTACGAGTCCGTGCTCACCGCGAACGCTTCACAGGCCGCCGCACACGTCTCCCCCGAGGGCATCGGCGGCCCGGACTGGACCGCGCCGACGCCGTCGATCGGCACGACGCCGCAGCAGTCCCTCGCGGCCTCGGCCACCGTCGCAGTGCTGCAGCAGGCCGTCCCGGACGGCTCGACCTCGGTGGTGCAGGGCGACGGCGTGTACCAGGCGGAGAACATCGACCACCCGGGCATCCCGACCGAGGCGTCGAACGCCGGGTACACGGGGCGGGGGTACCTCGCCGGATGGAACGCGGTGGGCACGACGGCGACCGCGCACGTGAACGTCACCTCCGCAGGGAGCCACACGCTCACCTTCCGGTACGCCGCGGCTGCCGGCACCGCGACCAGGACGGTCAGCATCGGAGGCGGGACGCCCGTCGTCGCGACCTTCCCCGCGACCGGGTCGTGGTCCACCTGGGCGACGGTCACCGTGCCCGTGCAACTCGGCGCTGGGTCGAACGCGGTGGCTGTCTCCTGTGCCTCGAGCAGCGGCGACTACCTGAACCTCGACCGGGTGACCGTCTCGCTCTGACCGAGCGGCGCCTCGGGGCGACGACGACGCCGGGACCGGCGAGAGGCCCCCACTCGTCAGGGTGGGGGCCTCTCGCATCGGCGACCCGACCGGGATCCGCACCCGCATCACCGCCGTGGGGAGGCAGCGTCCCGGGCGGTCGGCTGGAGTTCCACAGGCTCAGCCCGCGGCGCCTCCCGGCGTCAGGACGTCCGGCCCCGAGGTCCGCCGGTGACGACCTCGGCGGTCGAACGGATCGCGTCGGCGATCGGGCGGACCCCGTGCGCCAACTCGACGCTGTCGAGTTCGCCGCGGGCGAGCATGGTCCGCACCACCGAGACACACATCGCGACGAGCACCGGCGCGACGACGGCGCTGCTCTCCGCGGTCGACCCGCGGCGGAGGAGGAGGTCGGTGACGGACACGGCTGCGGTCCGCACCGACGCCTTCCAGAACGGCCGGAACTCGTCGAGGAGCTCCGGGAACCGGACGAACACCTCGCGACGCAGGTCCGTGTTCGTGCTGTCGACCTGACGGCCGAGGACGGCGACGACGATGGCCACCACGGCGTCGACGACGTCGGCGGGGAGCTGGTCCAACTCGTCCGCGGTCAGCGCACGCGCTGTCCCTGGGATCACCCCGGCGATCGCCGCTTCCTTGTTCGGGAAGTAGTTGAAGAACGACCGTGGCGAGATGTCGGCCTCACGCGCGATGGCGTCGATCGTCAGACCGTCGATGCCGGCGTCGAGGCTCCCGACACGCGCTGCCAGGATGATCCGACGGCGCGTCTCCTCCCGCTTGCGTTCACGCAGTCCGACCGGCGCCGGGGCCGGTTCGCCGTCCAGCGCAGCGGTCTCCCCCACCGTTCCGTCTCCTTCACCGCGGGGGGTCACGACAGCGCAGCGAGCAGTCGTGCGAGGTCCTCGAGATCCGTGCGCGGCCAGGTCACGAGCCGCTCGCGGAAGGCTGAGCGGGCACTGGCCCGGATGCGCTGGACCCGCTCGACGGCGTCGGGCGTGGCGCGGACGACGACCGCACGGCGATCGACCGCGTGCCGTTCCCGCGTGACGAGCCCGAGCGCCTCGAGCGCGCTGAGTTGACGACTGAGGGCGGTCTTGTCGTACCCGAGCGCCTCCGCGAGTTCGCCCGCTCCGGTGCTGCCGTTGATCACGACCTCGAGGAGGACCCGGTAGCCGGCCGGCTGCAGCTCCATCTGAGCGGCCTGCTCGCGCATCGTGCGCCGGGTCGAGCCGGCCAACGCCAGGAACTGCCGTTCGACGCCGGCGATCGCGCGTTCGGTCGCATCGAGGGCCGAGTCCTCGGCGGACGTCCGCAGGGGGTCCGTGGCCGCGTCGGTCATCACATCAGTGTCGGGCACGCCGCTCGCCGCCGTCCTGGGAGTCCGCCGACTGAATCGTCGGGTTGGACCCGGTGACGGTGCCGACGCCGGCGAAGTCCTCGGCAGCACCGGCGACCGGTCCAGCGTCGGTCGAGCGCTCGGCGACGGTCTTCGTGGTGAGCGGCACGTTCGGCATGAAGGCGATCGCCAGGACGAGCAGGACCGCGATCGGGGCGGCGATGAGGAAGATCTCGGCGACGCCCTGGCCGTACGCCGACTCGATGATCTGACGTACGCCCTTCGGGAGCGAGCTGACGGCGGGGATGCTGCCGGACGACAGCTCCTTCGCGACGGCGGCGCCCTTCTCGCCGAGCGCGGCGATCGCCCTCGTCAGGGCGTCCTGCTTGTCGCTGATGGCGTCCGCCACGCGGGTCCCGAGGACCGTTCCGAGGACCGAGACGCCGATCGCGCCGCCCAGGGAGCGGAAGAACGCGACGCCGGAGGAGGCAGCGCCGATGTTCCTCGGTTCGGTCGTGTTCTGCACCACCAGGACGAGGTTCTGCATGACGAGTCCGACGCCGCTCCCCATGACGAACATGTAGACCGCGACGACGACGTACTGCGTGTCGTACGCGATGGTCCCCATGAGACCGAGTCCGACGACGAGGGCGACCGAACCGATGAGCATGATCGGCTTCCACTTGCCTGTCCTGGTCACCAGGGCACCACCGACGGTCGAGGCGATGAGCAGACCGGCGATCATCGGGATCGTCAGCAAGCCGGACTGCGTCGGGGTGGCACCACGGGCGAGCTGCATGTACTGCGCCAGGTAGACGGTGGCGCCGAACATCGCGATGCCGACGGCGATGGAACCGATGACCGCCATCGTGAACGTGCGGCTCCGGAAGAGCGTCATCGGGATGATCGGCTCCTCCGCGCGGAGCTCGATGAAGACGGTGGCCGCGAGCAGGACGGCCGCACCGATGACCATCACGAACGAGGTGGGCGAGACCCAGTCGAAGTTCTTGCCGGCGAGGGTGACCCAGATGAGCAGGAGCGAGACGCCGCCGGCGATGGTCGCGATGCCGAGGTAGTCGATGGAGACCTTGCGCTCCGGCAGGGTCCGGAGCTTCAGGGTGACCTGCAGCAGGATGATCGCCGCGACCGCGAAGGGCACGCCGACGAAGAAGTTCCAGCGCCACCCGAGCGTGTCGGTCAGCAGTCCGCCGAACAGCGGGCCGCCGACGGTGCCGACGGCCATCACCGCGCCGAAGTAGCCGCCGTAGCGGCCGCGCTCACGCGGGCTGATGATGTCGGCCAGGATGATCTGGCTGAGGGCGGTGAGACCACCGGCACCGAGACCCTGCACGACTCGGAACGTGATGAGCGTGCCGGGGTTCTCCGAGAACCCCGCGAGCGCAGAGCCGAGGACGAAGATCACGAGCGAGAGCTGGATGAGCAGCTTGCGGTTGAAGAGGTCGGCGAGCTTGCCCCAGACCGGCGTCGAGACGGTCGTGGCGAGGAGCGTCGAGGTGACGACCCACGTGTAGGCGCTCTCGCCGCCGCCGAGGTCACCGATGATCTTCGGCAGGGACGTGCTGACGACGGTCGACGCGAGGATCGCGACGAACATGCCGAGCAGGAGCCCGGAGAGCGCTTCGAGGACCTGTCGGTGGGACATGGCCGCCGGTTCGGTCGGGTGCAGCTGTGCTGCTGCGGCATCGGGACGGGACATCGTGACTCCAGGACGAGGGATGCCACACTGCACCCGAATGATTGACGACGGTCAACTATGTCCGTTTGGTTGCTGTTTGTCAACCAATGCCCACTGGCGGGGCACACCTACCGGGCGTCCCGATGAGTGGGGAGCTGGACGTCCTCATCGACGGCGCGAGGTGACCGTCCATCGGATGCTCGTCGTTCGACGGGCCGAGGGTGCGAGTGCACTGCGCCGGCCCAGCACCTCGAGTTCCGCGAGGTGCGCGTCGGGACGAAGACCCTCGAGCGCGGCGATCCGCTCGGCGACGGGTCGCTGCAGCCAGACCTGGCCCGGTGACCGTCCTCGCGGAGACGGTCGATCACCGGGTGGCTCCTTTCCGCTGCCTCGCGGCTAGCCGGGGCTACCTGCTGCTGAGCCGAGCCGGTCAGGAGCTGTCGTCATCTCCCCGACTCCCCGCCGAGCGCCTGTCGTACAGTCCCGGTCGGAACTGGCCAGCTGAGTTGACCGGGCACGGGTACACGATCAGCAGCGGCTCCGATCTGCGCCCGAGCAAGGTCGTAGTCGCCGATGCGCATGTCGACGACGGTAGTTGTGGCAGCTAGGCCCGACGCTTGCTCTGCACGCTGAACCACCTGATCTGCAGTCAGCGGCGCAGGCACGTGTCCTTCGAGCGATTCGAGGACGCGCTCTCGCGGGAAGCCGTGGAGTGACTCAACCTTGGGCCCGCGGTTGCGTCACCCCGCGGTCGCGTCACCTTGACGACGAACCATGTCCTCGTAGTCACCCTCGGCGCACTCTGACTCCGCCGTCAACGCGTACCCACGAGGGTCGGCGGTGAAGTCGACGGAAGTCGTCGGACCGCCGGCGCCACGGATCCCCACGATCGGGTCCGTACCGCCGCTCTGGTACCGCTCAGTGGTCACACCCCGCTGCTTCCACAGCTGTTCGATGGCGTCGACGTCAGCGTGCGGGTCGTCCCCGGCCTGACGATCGACGATGACGACCCACGAGACGCCGTCGTCACCGTCGCCCGTCGTGCACGGGCTGAGACCCGGACCTCCCCGGGGCTTCCAGTCTCCGCCGAGCGCCGTCGTCGAGCGGTCGACGAAGGTGGTGACGGACTGCTCCGCCTCATCGGGCGTGACCGAGGTCGCGCTCGTCTCGTTCGGTTGCACCGGTGTTCCTCCACAACTGGTCAGAAGGAGCGCCGTGGCTGCGAGGACCGCGCTCACGGCGAGGGTCTTGGAGATCATCGTTTCCTCGTCTGCACGTGTCACAGAGTGGGCTGCCGGTGGGCGTCCTGCTCATCGAACCACGTCGGCTCTGCTGAGCGCGCGGCGGTCATCCGCGCCGAAGGTCGTCGCACCGAACGCCGGATCGGTCGGGTCCTGGTGGTGGTCCTCGCTGTGATCCCGGCCGATGTGTGCCCATTGTTCGCCTTGGTCACGCTCGACACAGGGACGTCACGAGCTTGCCCGGAGTACACGTGGGTCGCGTGGATGGTCCACGCCGACGAGATGTCGTCCGGGACACCCGCGGATGCGAGCCTGGTGAAGGTGTCGACGTGCACGCCCGCTTCGGTCAGGGCGATGGACGCAGTGTCCGGCGTCGGCCACCGCGACGGTCAGGACTTCACGAGCCCACAGTGGGACCAGATCGTAGACTGGTCGGAAGCAACCGTGTGTTGCACCGCGGGCCCGGAGTTCTGAAGTGGAACCGACCTACTACCTCTCATCGATGGAAGACGACCGATTCGATTCCGCCTTCCGGTGCGAGCTGGAGTCGAGGGTCCAAGTCCCCAACGGCCACCACGCTCTCGTCGTCAGTTGTGACCCGCCAGCGCTCGGCCAGGACCTCGGCTTTCCCCAGGGAGTCGCTCGACTCCTCCTGTGGAGCCGTTTCGAGGGGGACGACTTGTGGGCCTTCCCGACCTTCCCGCAGTTCGTGCAGATCTGTCTCCCCGACGTCGTCATCCCGACGACTCGCATGCCGACCAGCATCGCGTGGGGCGAGCTCTACGCAACCAAGGCGGACGCGGAGGTGCAGTCGATGACCAAGCGCCCGCACACGCCGACCCCCTACGTCGATGGCGTGGATCCGGACTTCTGAGATGCGAGACGTCTTCTTCCTCTCGTCCATGGACAGCAAGCGGTTCTCGTCCGTCTTCCGGTGCGAGGTGGAACGACCGATCGTGCTCCCGAACGGTCACCACGCACTGATGGTCAGCTGCGATCCGCCGGTGAACGGTCAGGAACTCGGCCACCCGCTCGGCATCGGGGAGTTGTTGCTCTGGAGTCGGTTCGAGGACGACGACCTGTGGTCGTTCCCCGCCTTCCCGCACTTCGTGCAGATCTGTCTGCCCGACGTGGACCTGCGTGTCGACGCCATGCCCGCGAGCATCGCCTGGGGCGAGATCTACGAGACCGAGGCAGACGCGCGCGCCCATGAGATGAGCGCTCGCCCGCATCCCTCGGCGGAGTGACCGAGTTGCTCGGCGAGCGCCGTTCGCCACGAGGCAGCAGGAGACGATCCGTGTCGAGCAGGATCGACGCGACGGACGTTCGTTCCCACCGCGTCCGTGGAGAACCGGACGCGGTGAACGCCCGTTGCATCAGGTTCGTGGGCGGTCGCCCACCTGAGCCGGCCGACGCCGGCTTCAGGATCGCATCCGCCCGCCGCAGCTCCCGGAGCGTGCACGGGTACTTCCTCGATGCTCCGCTCGGCTGATCGGCGGTCACGCGAACCGGACGGCTCCGGACACCCGACATGTGCGCGGCTGGTGGTGAGACTGTCCGCCGGCTTCGACGGTGATCAGTGAGGGCCGACCCATAGCGACGCCCTGCCGCACCTGCAGGACTCCGCGCGGCAGTTCACCGCTCGCCGCCAGGGCGAAGAAGAGTGCGGCGGCTGCGATGCCGGTGGCGGGGTCCTCCAGGTATCCAGATGCCCGCGGGAACTGCCGCGCTTCCACTTGCCCCTCCGTGATGACCGCGTAGGGATACAAGCCCGTCGACCCCATCTCGGTGCATGCGCGTTCGACGGCGGCTGCGTGCGGTCGAAGTCCGCGCAGTACCGCGGTGTTGCGTAACGGTAGGAGCGTCTTCGTCCGCGGCGCAGCAGCATTCGACGACGTTCCGACGAGGTCGTCCGGAGTGAGGCCCAGCGCGGCGAGCGCCGGGCTCGGATCGACCGGGTCGATCTGCTGCAGAGACTGCTGGAACCACCCACCGTCCGTGGTCGCTCCCGCCCGGACCAAGCCAGCAGCGGTTGCGAAAACGTATCCGTCGTCGGGTTGGGCATGGCCACGGCGGTTCAGCAACCATGCGGTTCCGCATGGTGGCATGGCCGCACATGCTCATCTCGTGGTTCGGTACCCAGTAGCGCAGCCGTCCGACGGCCGGTGTGTCCGAAGACGACAGGAACGCGGACTCCAGCCCCGTCTCCTCCGCGAGCTCCTGCATCTGCTGGTCGGTGAACGTGTCCGCCTCCAGCACCACCGGGACCCGGTTCCCGCCGGCCTCTCCCTCGGTGAAGACGGTGAGCATCTCGTGCCGGACAGCCATGTGTCGTTCCTAACAGCTCCGCTCGTCGAGCGTCTCGCGAGAGACGTCGGTGGCGTCGGTACTCGCTGGTTGTGACCTTCCCGAGCCCGCGCTGTCGACGCACAGCCGCATGTGCTCGCCGGTGCCCAGCCGCTCAGCGCTGACACGCAGCGCCCCGAGACGATGCCCCTGCCCCGGATCCGGGTACGGGACAGCTTGCGTCCGTGAAGGAGGCTGTCGGCGTCGTTCACGGACCCCGGCCAGCGCTCCTCCCCGCCTCGGCGCTGTGCTGAAGGTGCGACAGGAGGTCCGCGCACGTCCAAGACGCTCCGGAAGGAACACACCCAACCGTCTCCGTTGATGGGCCGATCGGTCCTGAGCTCCGCCTCCAGGATTCGAACCCGGACCTAACGGCACCAAAGGCCGTCGTGCTGCCATTACACCAAGGCGGAACGCCCCCGGAGGAGCCCGACCATCTTCCCATGTGCCCGACACTGGTCGTGCGCCGCCGATCCACGCCATGATGGACGGATGCCGCCAGAGGACGAGGTCGACCGGATCGTCGCGGCGTGGGGGCGGGAGCGCCCGGACCTGGACTTCGCGCCGCTCGACGTGCTGTCGCGGGTGGATCGGCTCGCCCGGCACCTGGACCGCGCCCGACGTCAGGCGTTCGAGGCGGGCGGGACGGAGCCGTGGGAGTTCGACGTCCTGTCGGCGCTCCGGCGCGCGGGTGACCCGTACGAGTTGAGTCCCAAGGCGCTGCTCCAGCAGACCCTGGTGACGAGCGGCACGATGACGAACCGGGTGGACCGCCTCGCCGCCCGCGGGCTCGTCGCCCGCCGGACGGATCCCCGTGACGGTCGCGGTGTCCTGGTGACGCTCACCGACGCCGGTCGCGCTGCCGTCGACGCGGCCATCGCCGACCTGCTGCAAGCCGAGCGGGACATCCTCGCCGGTCTGTCCGCGGGTGAGCAGGACCAGCTCGCGGGCCTGCTGCGGCGCCTCATCCTCGGCCTCGGGGACTGACGCCGACCGGCACTGCCGTTCGAGCCCGGGCTAGACCCCGAGCTGCTCCGCCACCTCGAGCCACCGCTCCTCCAGCTGCTCCACCTCGGCATCGAGGTCGGCGAGCCGCCCCTGCAGCTTCCCGAGCCCCTCGTAGTCGGACTGGTCGTGCGTCGCGAACGAGTCGAGCAGCTTCTTCCGGTCGTCCCCGAGCTTGGCGATCCGACGGTCGAGGGCCGACATCTCCTTCTCGACGGTACGGCGCTCGGAACCGGACAGGGTCGGCGCAGCGGCCGGAGCCGAGCCGGTCCCCGCTGCCGGACGCAGCCCCGAGGCGGCGGCGACCGCGGACGCACCGGCGGTGTCGGGCCTCCCGGCCGAAGCGGCGGCAGCCGCCGACGCCGTCGTACCGCCGCTGCCGGAGGCGCGCAGGCGCATGTACTCGTCGACACCGCCGGGTAGGTGGCGCAGGTGCCCGCCGAGGACGGCGTACTGCTGGTCGGTCACGCGCTCCAGCAGGTACCGGTCGTGGCTGACGACGAGGAGGGTGCCGGGCCAGGTGTCGAGCAGGTCCTCCATCGCGGCGAGCATGTCGGTGTCGAGGTCGTTCGTGGGCTCGTCGAGGATCAGGACGTTCGGCTCGTCGAGCAGGATGAGCATGAGCTGCAGGCGGCGCTTCTGCCCACCGGACAGGTCCTTGACCGGCGTCGACAGCTGCTCGGACGTGAAGCCGAGGCGCTCGAGCAACTGCGACGGCGTCATCTCCTTGCCGTCGGCGACGTAGCTCGTCTTCTTGCGGGCGACGACCTCGCGGACGCGGTCCTCGGCGAACTGCTGCAGGTCGGCGAGCTGCTGGTCGAGCACCGCGATCTGCACGGTCTTGCCCGTCTTCACCCGGCCCGTGGTCGGCTGGAGCTTCCCGGAGACGAGGTTGAGCAACGTCGACTTGCCGGCGCCGTTCGGGCCGAGGATGCCGGTGCGCTCCCCCGGGGCAATGCGCCACTCGACGCCCTCGATGATCATCGTGCCGTCGAACGAGACGCCCGCGTCGATGAGGTCGACGACGTCCTTGCCCAGACGCGCCGTCGCCGTCTGGGACAGGGCGACGGTGTCGCGGATCGGTGGGACGTCGTCGATGAGGGCGTTCGCCGCGTCGATGCGGAACTTCGGCTTGCTCGTCCGCGCCGGGGCACCGCGGCGGAGCCAGGCGAGCTCCTTGCGCGCCAGGTTCTGCCGGCGCTGCTCGCTCGACGCCGCCTGCCGGTCACGTTCGACGCGCTGCAGGATGTACGCCGCGTAGCCGCCCTCGAAGGGCTCGACGACGCCGTCGTGCACCTCCCACGTGTCGGTCGACACCGCGTCGAGGAACCACCGGTCGTGGGTCACGACGACCATCCCGCCCTGGTTCGACGACCAGCGGCGGTTGATGTGCTCGGCGAGCCACTGGATGCCCTCGACGTCCAGGTGGTTCGTCGGCTCGTCGAGGAACAGCACGTCCCAGTCGCCGACCAGCAGGCGCGCCAGGGCCACCCGCCGACGCTGCCCACCGGACAGTTCGTCGACGGTCTCGTCCCACGGGATGTCCGACACCAGGCCGCCGATGACGTCGCGGATCTTCGGGTCGCCCGCCCACTCGTGCTCGGCGAGGTCACCGACGACGACCTGCCCGACCGTCATGCCCTCGGGCAGGACGTCGCGCTGGTCGAGGTACCCGATCGTCACCCCGCGGCGGTGCGTCACCCGGCCGGTGTCCGGCTCGAGCCGCTGCGCGAGGAGGGCGAGCAGCGTCGACTTGCCGTCACCGTTGCGCCCGACGACGCCGATCCGGTCGCCCTCGTCGAGGCCGATGGTCACGCTGTCGAAGACGACACGGGTGGGGAACTCGAGATGCACGTTCTCGGCGCCGAGGAGATGAGCCACCTGACCAGGGTAGGCGGGCGCGGGGGCGGCCCGTGCCGCGGGCGGCGTGGCGACGAGCTGTCGGCCGGGATCGGCGGCGGCCCGGGGGCTCGGGTGCGGAGGTCGGAGGCCGGAGGCCGGGCGGCGCGGCGGCCGGGGGCTCGGGTGCGGAGGCGCGGCGGCCGGGCAGCGCGGCGGGGTCCGGATCCGGCCAGCGGCATCCGGTCCGAACCGCGGACGCCCGTGGTTCGGGCCGGAGATCGTCGTGCGGGTCCGCGCGGCGCCGGACCGTCCTGGAGGCTCGGCTCAGCTCGCGGGGCTCGGGTCGCCCTCGCCGGCGGCTTCCTTCGCCCGCTTCAGGCGCGCCTGGGCCTCCCAGTACTCGATCTCCCGTTCGAGCTCGGCGAGTTCCTGCTCCGTGCCGGAGATCCGCTTGTCCCCGTGTGCGACCTTGGCGGCGCCGAGCGTGGCGTACCCGTCCTCGTGGCGCTTCGGTTCGACGTACCGGCCGTGGTTCCGGGGGCCGGCGCTCCAGTCGTGGCCGATCGCGAACCACACGATGCTGCCGACGAACGGCAACAGGATAACGAGGATGATCCAGGCGACCTTCGGCAGGCCGCGGACCTCGCTGTCGGGGCGCGTGATGATGTCGATCAGGGCGAACACGAGCAGGACGACGCTCACGCCGGACAGCAGGATTCCCATGGTCCGGATACTAGGGAGTCGCGAGGCGGCGGCGCTACGCCCGTGTTCACGGGGCGGTGCAGCAGGCCGACTCCTGCGCGGAACCGACAGATCACCGCGGAAGTCCGGCGGCCTTCTGTCGGTCCGCCGACCCAGTGCCCGGCCCAGCCAGCCGACCTAGCCAGCCCGGCCCAGCCAGCCCGGCCCAGCCAGCCCGGCCCAGCCAGCTCGGCGCCGCCGGGCGCACGGGTCAGGGGCGTTCGGCGGCTGCTTCCCACGGCGTCGGCGACGACCGCAGCGCTCGTCGGACCCGGGCGACGTCGAGCCCGGCGTACACCGCAGCTCCTGCCGAGAGGACGGCCGCGACGCAGTACAGCGCGCCGCCGACCGGGGCCGCGCTCGAGCTCCCGAGGGCGAGGGCGGCCCACAACAGCGAGTACCAGGTCATCTCTTCGATCCGGTGGGGAGCCGCACGGAGTACGGCAGCCGCGCGGACGATCCGGAGTCGGTCCTCCGGTGCGCGGACTCTCCCGTCCACGGCACGAGCGACGGCGTGCCGCTCCTGCGCGGACAGGACCGTCGTCACCGTCGGGAACGCGGTCCCGACGACCCGTCGACTGCGCGCGGCGACGACCAGGCGGACGACGACGGACACGACAGCCGCTCCGACGAGGACCATCCCGACGACGAGGTGCGCCACGTCGTCCTCTCCCCGCGGCAGCAGGACGAAGCCAGCGATCGCGGCCAGGAGCGCCGCCAGGCCGAGTCCGAGGCTCCACCTCGTCCACGGCGTCACCCGGAGGAGCGACTGCTCGTGGGCGAGCACGCGTTCGGCGTCCTCGTCCGCTGCGGCCCACCGTCGAGTCACCAGGTCGTCGATGGTCACGACTCGCGATCGAACACCACTGCGCGCACCGCCGTCATCAGAGCGCCGCGACCCACTCGTCCGTCCCGTCGGTGAAGCGCTGGTGCTTCCAGATCGGCACCTGTTCCTTGACGAGGTCGACGAGCGCCCCGCACGCCGCGAACGCCTCGGCGCGGTGCCCCGACGCCACCGCCGCGGCGAGCGCCACGTCCCCGATACCGAGCGCGCCGACACGGTGCAGCACGGCGACGCGGACCTCCGGGTGCTGCTCGGCGATGGTGCGTGCGACCTCGGCGATGACCTCGCCGGCGCTCGGATGCCGTTCGTAGTCGAGCGCGGTGACGCCCTTCCCGCCGTCGTGGTCGCGGACGACCCCCGCGAAGGTGACGACCGCGCCGTCGTGGTCGGAGGCGACGACCCGCGAGACCTCGTCCACCGTGATGTCGCGGTCGACGACGTCCGCGACGACCACGCGGTCCGCGGCTCCGGCGCTCACGAGGCGCTCCGGGGAGCGTGACCGTCACCGTGCAGCTGGGCGAGCAGGTGGTCGAGCAGGCCGTCGAGCACGGCCAGGCCGTCCGCCACCCCGCCACGGGACCCCGGCAGCGTGACGACGAACGTGCCGCCCCCGACGATGCCGGCGACGCCACGGCTGAGGAGCGCGGTCGGTCCGGCTCCGGCCAGTCCCCGCCGGCGGATCTCCTCGACGATGCCGGGCAGTTCCAGGTCGAGCAGGGGTGCGACGGCCTCCGGGGTGCGGTCGGTCGGCGTGACGCCGGTCCCGCCCGTCGTGATGACGACCCGTGCGCCACCGGCGACGGCAGCGGCGAGGGTGTCGGCGACGGGACCACGGTCGGCGACGATCACCGGGTCACCGACGGCGAAACCGCGGTCCCGCAGCCAGTCGGCGATGACCGGCCCGGTGCGGTCGAGGGCCGGGTCCGTGGCGGCCGAGGTCGACACCACGACGACGGAGGCCCGTCCTCGGTCCGGGACGGCCGTGTCGTTCATCGGGCACTCCAGTCGCCGGAGCGGCCGCCGCGCTTCTCGAGTACGCGGACGTCGGTGATCGAGGCCGTCTTGTCGACCGCCTTCACCATGTCGTAGACGGTGAGCGCGGCGACGCTCGCACCGGTCAGGGCCTCCATCTCGACGCCCGTGCGTGAGGTCGTCCGCACGGACACCTCGACGACGACTCGGTCGTCGGCGCCGCAGATGTCGACCTCGACGCCGGCGATCGGCAGCGGGTGGCAGAGCGGGATGAGGTCCGAGGTCTTCTTGACGGCCATGATCGCCGCGATGCGGGCGGTGCCGATGACCTCGCCCTTCGGCAACGAGCCGTCCAGGATGCGTGCGACGACGTCGGGTCGGGTGACGAGCGTCGCGGTGGCGGTCGCGGCCCGGGCGGTCACGTCCTTCTCGGAGACGTCGACCATGTGGGCGCTGCCGTCGGCGCGGACGTGGGACAGGTCGGTCATCGGATGCTCCAGACGGTCAGGGAGTCGCCCGGCTCGACGCTGGCGACGCCGACGGGGACGTGGACGAGGTGGGTGGCTTCGGCGTAGTGCCAGAGCAGGTGCGAACTCGGGCCCCCGACGAAGTGCACGCGGCCGTCGACGACGGTCCCGCGACGGACCTGGTGCTTGCCCGCGGGCGAAGTCGTGGGCTCGGCCGCCGGCAGCTCCGCGGTCGGACGGTGCTCCGGCAGCCCGACGGCGCGGGCGAGGACCGGGCGGAGGAACACCTCGAACGAGACGAGCGCCGAGACCGGGTTGCCGGGGAAGGCGACCACCGGGACCGATCGTCCGGCGACCGGAACCGATCCGAGCGCCTGCGGCCCGCCCGGCTGCATCGCGACCGGGGTCACGACGAGTCCGCGCGGCTCGAGCGCCTGCCGGACGACCTCGTACGCCCCCGCGCTGATCCCCCCGGTGGTGAGCACGACGTCGGCCCAGTCGCCCACGGCGTCGTCGAGGGCGCCGAGGAACCGGTCGGGGTCGTCGGGGACCCGGACCCGCCGCGTGTCGACCCCGACCTCGGCGAGCGCGGCGGAGAGTGCGACCCCGTTCGCGTCGCCGATGGCGGCCCCGGCGCGCAGGTCGGTGTCGGCCGTCGAGCCGGGGTCGAGCAGTTCGCTGCCGGTCGACACGACGAGCACCCGTGGGCGTCGGACCACGTCGACGGTCGTCACGCCGGCGCCTGCCAGCGCACCGAGCACGGCCGGGGTGAGGGGTTGCCCGGCGCGGGCGACCGGAGCACCCGCGGCCAGGTCGGAGCCGGCGACACGCACGAAGGTCCCCGAGGCGAGGTCGGCCGGCACCGGTACGTCCTCGGACTGCAGAGCGGCGGGGAAGGACCCGGCGGGCGTGGACTCGACCGGGAAGACGGCGTCCGCCCCGAAGGGCATCCGCGCACCGGTCATGATCGGGGCCGCGGTGCCCGCTCCGAGCAGCGGGGGCACGACCCCGGCCGGGATGGGTGCGCCCACCCGGACGGTCGTACCGGCGTCGGCGGCGCGGACGGCGAACCCGTCCATCTGGCTGTTGTCGAAGGCCGGCAGGGGCGTCGGCGCGAGCACGGTGGTGGCGAGCACGCGGTACCCGTGGCCGGCTCCGGACCCCACGGCCAGCGCGACGACCGACGACGACTCCGGCGGCAGCGACGACCCCGCGGTCGGCAGGGCCGGTCCCACGAGCGCCTGGACCGCGTCCCGGTGCTGACCGATCGTTCGCACGCGCGCCTCCGAATGGTCGTGACGTGGCGCCGACAGGACGACGGCACCACACGCGGGCCGCTCCTGGCCCGCATCTGTAGCGTAACGACGGCGCCGACCAGCGCCGAGGACGACCGGAGGACCTGTGGACAACGAGAAGACGACGACGATCGGCGTGATCGGCGGCTCGGGCCTGTACGAACTGTTCGAACCCGGCACCGCGGACGAGGTCGACGTCCCGACGCCGTTCGGCCCGACCTCCAGCCCGATCAGCATCGGCACGATGTCCGGCCGCCGGGTTGCCTTCCTCACCCGCCACGGCCGGGCCCACTCCGTCGCGCCCCACCGCATCGAGCACCGCGCGAACCTGTGGGCACTGCGCTCCCTGGGCGTCCGCGCCGTCGTGTCCTCGAGCGCCGTCGGCGGCCTGCACCCGGACTACGCCCCCGGGACCTTCGTCGTGACGGACCAGCTCATCGACCGGACCTGGGGCCGGGCCGACACCTACTTCGAGGACGAGGTCCGGCACCTCTCCTTCGCCGACCCCTTCGACCCGGTGCTCCGGCGCGCGGCGATCGACGCCGTCGCGGCGCTCGACGTGCCCTTCCGCCCGACCGGCACGTGCGTCGTCATCCAGGGCCCGCGGTTCTCGAGCCGCGCCGAGTCCGTCTGGATGCGCGAGGCCGGCGGCCACACGATCAACATGACGATGACGCCCGAGGTCCCGCTGGCCGCGGAGCTCGGCATCGGCACGGTGAACCTGTCCTTCGTGACCGACGCCGACGCGGGCCTGGCCCCGGTGACCGACGAGACGACGAGCACCGACGAGACGACGAGCACCGACGCCACGACCAACACCGAGGCGCCGGTCACGCACCAGGCCGTCATGGACCGTCTGGCCCGCGCGAACGAGGTCATCGTCCGCGCCATCGGCTCGATCGTCGCCGCGGTCCCCGAGGACTACACGCCGCGCGAACTCGTCCCGGCGAGCGCCAGCGCCCGCGTGATGGAGCTCCGCCCGTGACCCGGCTGCTCGTGACCGGCGGCGCCGGGTTCATCGGCTCCACGATCGTCCGGCAGGCCCTGGCGGCGGGACACGAGGTCCGCGTCCTCGACTCCCTCCGCACCGACGTGCACGGCGACCCGGAGGCCGTCGTCACCGCGCACCGGACCGCGGGGATCGAGCTCGTGCACGGCGACGTCCGTGACCGTGCCGCCCTGGACGCCGCGCTGCAGGACGTCGACGTCGTCTGCCACCAGGCGGCGAAGGTCGGCCTCGGCGTCGACTTCCAGGACGCGCCCGACTACGTCTCGAGCAACGACGCCGGCACCGCGCACGTGCTCGCCGCGATGGACCGTCTCGACATCGACCGGCTCGTGGTCGCGAGTTCGATGGTCGTCTACGGTGAGGGTGCGTACAGCACCGCCGACGGCGATCCGATGCGCCCGCCGGCCCGCCGCCGCGAGGACCTCGACGCCGGCCGCTTCGACCCGATCGGCCCGGACGGTCGACCGCTCCGACCCGGGCTGATCGACGAGTCCGCCGTACTGGACCCGCGGAACGTGTACGCCCAGACGAAGGTCGCGCAGGAGCAGCTCGCCTCGTCGTGGTCCCGCGCCACGGGCGGCCGCGCCGTCGCCCTCCGCTACCACAACGTCTACGGCCCGGGCATGCCGGCGAACACGCCGTACGCCGGGGTCGCGTCCCTGTTCCGCTCGGCGCTGGCGCGGGGCGAGGCGCCGCGCGTCTTCGAGGACGGGGCACAGCGCCGCGACTTCGTGCACGTCGACGACGTCGCGGGAGCGAACCTCGCCGCGATCGACGCGACCGGGTCCGCGCCGTCCGAGTCGTTCCGGGCCTTCAACGTCGGTTCGGGCACGGTGCACACCATCGGCGAGATGGCCGCCGCGATCGCCGGTCCTGACGGTCCGCAACCGGTCGTGACCGGTGAGTACCGCCTCGGTGACGTGCGGCACGTGACGGCGTCGTCCTCGCGGATCGCCGACGAGCTCGGCTGGCGCGCGCTGGTCGACTTCACCCGCGGCATGCGGGAGTTCGCGACCGCGCCGCTCCGGGCGGCCGTGCGCTAGGTCCGGACTCCCGCGCTGCGGCACCCGCGGCGACCCCGTCCTGTCCCCCGAACAGGGCCGGGAGGCGCGTGGCGGCCCCGCCACGCGCCTCCCGGCTCCCGCCCCCTCCGGGTGGGCGCGGTCGCACCACAGCGCGGCCCGCCGCACGTCGGCACACCGCGGACGGTGCGCAGAACGGCCGTCGGGGGACGCCTTCACTGTCCCCCGACAGCCGGGATCGTGTTTGCTCGTGTGCATGACGCAACACCCCGCCGCCGACCCCGACGCCGGACCGCACCCCGAGGACGACAGCTCGACCAGTCGATGCGACGGAGGGCACCGAATGGTCTCCATGAGCGTCGACGTGATCCTCCCCTGCCTCGACGAGGCGGACGCCCTGCCGCAGGTGATCGGTCGGCTCCCCGAGGGCTACCGGGCGATCGTCGTCGACAACGGCTCGACCGACGGCTCGGCGGACGTCGCCCGCGCGCACGGCGCCCTCGTCGTGACGGAACCGGTCCGCGGGTTCGGCTCCGCCTGCGCCGCCGGCGTGGCAGCAGCGACCGCCGACTACGTCGCGTTCTGCGACGCCGACGCCTCGATGGACCCCGCCGAACTCCCCGCCCTCGTGCAGCGGGTCGCGGACGGTCGGGTCGACCTCGCCCTCGGCCGCCGTGTCCCGACGAGCCGTGGCGCCTGGGCCCCGCACGCACGCTTCGCGAACCGCGTGCTCGCCGTCCTCATGCGACGTGCGACCGGCTACCGACTGCACGACCTCGGCCCGATGCGCGTGATGCACCGCGAGGACCTCGTCGCCCTCGACCTCCGCGACCGCCGCAGCGGCTACCCGCTCGAGATGGTCCTCGCCGCCCACGCCGCCGGATGGCGCGTCGACGAGTCGGACATCGGGTACGCGCAGCGCATCGGCGACAGCAAGGTCACCGGGACGCTCCGGGGGACGGTCAACGCCGTCAAGGACATGTCCCGCCTGCTCCGGGCGTACCGCCGGGAGGCCCGGACCCGCTCCGCCGCGCCCGTGTCGGTCCGCCAGCGCGTCGCCGCCGAGGCCCGCTCGTGACGGCCGCGCGCACCACGGGCGGACCCGGCACCGACGGCCCCGGAGGCATCACGGTCGCGGTCGTCGCGAAGGAGTGCCTGCCGGGCAAGGTCAAGACGCGCCTGACCCCGGCACTCTCCCCCGAGGGCGCCGCACGGGTCGCCGCCGCGAGCCTCGCCGACACCCTCGCGACGGTCTCCGCGCTCCCCGCCGCCCGCCGGGTCCTGTTCTTCGACGGCGACGTCCTGCCCGAGGGTGCCGAGGGCTTCGACGTCGTCCACCAGCCCGGTGGCGGGCTCGACGAGCGCCTCGGGTTCCTGTTCGACACCGTGGACGAGCCGCTCCTGTTGGTCGGCATGGACACCCCGCAGGTGTCCGCCGACGCGCTCGCCCCGGTGTTCGCCGGTCCCGAGCGGGACGCGTGGTTCGGTCCGGCGGAGGACGGCGGGTTCTGGTCGCTGTACTTGCGCGAGCCGACCGGCGACCTGCTGCGTGGCGTGCCGATGTCGCAGGACGACACCGGGGCCGTGCAGCTCGAGCGTCTGCGGTCCGCCGGACGCGACACGGGCCTCCTGGCCGAACTGCTCGACGTCGACACGCTGCCCGACGCCGAGCGCGTCGCGGCCCTCGCACCCGCAACGCGGTTCGCCGCGGCCCTGGCCGCCGAGTCCGCGACCACCTCCGGAGGTGTCCGATGACCGACACGACCAGCACCGTCCAGGCCTTCGGGGCCGGTGGCGACGAGCCGTACGCCCGCGCACTGCGGTCCGACGGCCGGCTGCGCCTGACCGACCCCACGCGTCCCGGCGAGGTCGTCACGATGGACGTCGGCCGGTGGAGCGCCGCCGCGGACCGTGTCGACGTGTCGTTGCTCGAGGGCGCCGACGGCCCGGTGATCGACCTCGGGTGCGGACCGGGCCGGATGCTCGTCGCCGCACTCCGGATGGGCCTGCCCGCGCTCGGTGTGGACGTCTCGGCGGAGGCGGTGGCGATCGCGCAGCGCTCCGGCGGTCGCGCGGTCCAGGGATCGGTCTTCGACCCGGTGCCGGACGAGGGCCGGTGGGACACCGCGCTCATCATCGACGGGAACATCGGCATCGGCGGCGACCCGGTCGCGCTCCTGTCCCGCGCCGCGCAGATCGTCCGGACGGGCGGCCGCGTGGTGGTCGAGACGAACCGCGACGCCGACGCCGACCGCACCTACACGGCCACGGTGACGGACGCGGACGGCCACGCCAGCTCGGCCTTCCCGTGGGCCGAGGTCGGCCTGCCAGCACTCCGTGCACACGCCGCCGCCGCGGGGCTCACCGCCCGTCAGAGTTGGACGGACGGCGGTCGGCACTTCTGCGAGCTCGTCGCCTGAGCCGTCCTTCTTTTGCATCATGCAAGAGAAGGACGTAGAGTGGTCGCAGCAGTCGACGGCGTCGCGGACGTCGACTCGACGGACGTGGCACCTCGGCACGACAGCGAGGAGACCACCATGAACACCTTCCCCCTCGGCGGGAACTTCGTGAGCGGGCTCCGGCAGCGCGACGAGCACGGCACGTACACCTCGTCTGCGGACGCCCGGGCCGACACGATCGGGAGCTACACCGGGGTCGCCGTGGGCCGCCTCGGCCGCTTCGTGGACACGCAGTCCCGTCGACCGAGCACGGTCACCGCGAGCACCCGTACCGTCACCGGCTCGGTCCGGACGGCCACGGGGTCGTTCCGCACCGCCTGACCCGCACCACTCCCCCAGACCGCGAGCGGTCGCACTCCCTGACGCCCCCCTTCGTCCGGGAAGGCGGCCGCTCGCTCCTCGTCCGGCAGGCGGCCGTCCTGCTCGTCCAGCGGTGACCCTGAACGCGTCCACCCGTCGGATGCCAGGATGGGCACATGAACGACCGTGCCGGCACCCCAGCGACCGCAGACGACCTCGTCGACCTCGACGCCCTCATCGCCGCGTACTACGACCGGGTCCCGGACGTCACGAACCCCGAGCAGAAGGTCGTCTTCGGCACCTCCGGCCACCGGGGCTCGTCGCTCGACACAGCGTTCAACGACACGCACATCGCCGCCATCACGCAGGCGATCGTCGAGTACCGCACCGCGCAGGGCACCGACGGCCCGCTCTTCATCGGCCGTGACACGCACGCGCTCTCCGGCCCGGCCGAGCGGACCGCGCTCGAGGTCCTCGCCGCGAACGGCGTGCACGTCCTCGCCGACGCCGACAACGGCTACGTGCCGACACCCGCGCTGAGCCACGCGATCATCGCCTACAACACGGCCGGCCACGACGACACCGCCGACGGCATCGTCATCACGCCGAGCCACAACCCGCCGCGTGACGGCGGCTTTAAGTACAACCCGCCGCACGGCGGCCCGGCCGACAGCGACGCGACGACGTGGATCGCGGACCGGGCGAACGCGATCATCGCCGGCGGCAACGCCGAGGTGCAGCGCGCCGAGCACGCCACGCACGACGGCTACGACTTCCTGCACAACTACGTCGCGGACCTCGAGAACATCATCGACATCGACGCGATCAAGCGCGCCGGGGTGAAGATCGGTGCCGACCCGCTCGGTGGCGCGTCGCTGCCGTACTGGAACCTCATCCGCGACCACTACGGACTCGACCTCACCGTCGTGAACCCGGACGTCGACCCGACCTGGTCGTTCATGACGCTCGACTGGGACGGGAAGATCCGGATGGACCCGTCGAGCCCCTCCGCCATGGCCTCCGTGGTCGCGCGGAAGGACGACTTCGACGTCCTGACCGGCAACGACGCCGACTCCGACCGGCACGGCATCGTCACGCCGGACGGCGGGCTGATGAACCCGAACCACTACCTCGCCGTCGCGATCGAGTACCTGTACGCGCACCGCCCGCAGTGGCGCGAGGACGCGGCCATCGGCAAGACCCTGGTGTCGTCGAGCATCATCGACCGCGTCGCGGAGTCCCTCGGCCGTCGCCTGTGGGAGGTCCCGGTCGGGTTCAAGTGGTTCGTCCCCGGCCTGATCGACGGCTCGGTGGCCTTCGGCGGTGAGGAGTCCGCCGGGGCCTCGTTCCTCCGCAAGGACGGCACCGCGTGGACGACGGACAAGGACGGCATCATCCTGGCGCTCCTGGCGTCCGAGATCGTCGCCGTGACGGGCAAGACGCCGTCGCAGCTGTACGCCGAGCTGACCGAACGGTTCGGCGCCCCGGTCTACCAGCGGGTCGACGCCGCCGCCTCGAAGGAGCAGAAGGCGCGCCTCGGCAAGCTCGACGGCGACGCCATCCAGGCCGAGACCCTGGCCGGCGATCCGATCACCGCCAAGCTGTCGAAGGCACCGGGCAACGACGCGGCCGTCGGCGGCGTGAAGGTCGTCACCGACAAGGCGTGGTTCGCCGCCCGCCCGTCGGGCACCGAGGACGTCTACAAGATCTACGCCGAGAGCTTCGTCGGGCAGGAACACCTCGAGCAGGTGCAGCGCGAGGCCAAGGAGATCGTCGACGCCGCGCTGGGGGCCTGACACCGGCCGCCGTTCCGTGCACGGCTGACCCCTGCCGTGCGCGCCGGGCCCCTGGTGCCGGTCCTCGGCGACCGCGCGATGCGGGCCTCCAGTCCAGCCGCACGTCGGGCTGTGGACGGCTGCCGATCCCCACAGGAACGCCCCGCCGGAGAACGCCGTGCGTGCGGCGGTTGTAACTTTGCACGCAGCGCAAAGTCCTCGGGAGTCCCGCACATGACACAGACCGCGACCGCACCCGCGGCCCCCACCACGGCGTCGAACGCCGTGATGAACCACCGCCAGATCCTACTGGTGATCTACGGCCTCATGGCCGGCATGTTCCTCGGCGCCCTCGACCAGACGATCGTCGGCACGGCCATCCGCACCATCGGCGACGACCTGCACGGGCTCGACCAGCAGGCGTGGGTGACGACCGGGTACCTGATCGCCTCGACGATCACGACGCCGATCTACGGCAAGCTCTCCGACCTGTTCGGTCGGCGACCGCTGTTCATCACGGCCATCGGCATCTTCATCATCGGCTCGCTCGCGGCCTCGTTCTCGACGTCCATGCTCATGCTCGCCGGCTTCCGTGCGCTGCAGGGCCTCGGCGCCGGTGGCCTGATGTCGCTGCCGCTGGCGATCATGGGCGACATGCTCGCGCCGCGTGAGCGCGCCAAGTACCAGGGCTACTTCCTCGCCGTGTTCGGCATCTCCTCCGTCATCGGGCCACTGGTCGGCGGTGTCTTCGCCGGCGCCGACGACCTGCTGTTCGTCGACGGCTGGCGATGGGTGTTCCTCATCAACGTCCCGATCGGCGTCATCGCGCTGTTCATGGTCTTGACGTTCCTGCACCTGCCCAACTTCGGCGAGCGCCGGAAGCCGCGCATCGACTGGTGGGGTGCCAGCCTCGTCATCGTCACCCTCGTACCGCTGCTGCTCATCGCCGAACAGGGCCGCGACTGGGGCTGGGACTCCCCCGGCGCCTTCGCCTGCTACGGCATCGGCGCACTCGGGCTCATCGCGTTCGTCATCGTCGAGCGTGCGATGGGGGACGACGCGATCCTGCCGCTGAAGCTCTTCGGCTCGCACGTGTTCTCGATGGCAGCCGTCCTGTCCGTGCTCATCGGCTTCGGCATGTTCGGCGCGATGCTGACGATCCCGCTGTACCTGCAGATCGTCAAGGGGGTCACCCCGACCGAGTCCGGCTTCGCGATGCTGCCCATGGTCCTCGGCCTGATGATCTCCTCGATCGCATCGGGACAGATCGTCTCGCGCACCGGCAAGTACCGCATCTTCCCGGTCACCGGCACGGCCTTCACCGCCGTCGGCTACACGGTCCTGACGTTCCTGACCGCGGACCGTCCGCTGTGGTTCCTCATGACCGGGATGTTCCTCATCGGCCTCGGGCTCGGACAGCTCATGCAGACGCTGACCCTCGCGGCGCAGAACTCGGTGAGTCCGCGGGACATCGGTGTCGCCACCAGCGCCGCGACGTTCTTCCGACAGATCGGCGGCACGATGGGCACCGCCGTGCTGCTCTCGGTGCTGTTCAGCCTGATGCCGACCAACATCTCCGGGGCGCTCCAGAACGAGTCCGACCTCAAGAGCGCCCTCAACGCGGCGCTGAACCCCGCGGTGGCGAACGCCGAGCAGAACGCGGGCGTGATGGACCAGATCTGGGACCCGATCGTCACGCCGGTCAAGCGGAACGTGCAGGACGGTCTCGACCAGGGCGCCGTACAGGCCAAGCGCGCGGCGGACCAGGCCGTCACGGAGCGGGTCACCGCGGCCGTCCAGCAGCAGGTCGCCGCCGGACGGGTCCCCGCCGCGGCCGCCGACACGGTCATCGCCGAGCAGGTCGACGACGCGAAGGGTGCCGCCGAGCAGCAGGCACTGCAGGCCGCCGCCACGAAGGCGAACGCCGAGGTCGTCGACGGCACGCTGCAGGTCGACTACTCCGACGCCGACCAGCGTCGTGACGTCGTCGACGCGGTGGCGCCGGAGCTCGTCGACCAGCTCCGCGACGGGAAGGGCGGGACGTCGTCGACCACGTCGTCCACCAACGACACGTCCTTCCTCAACGGCGCCGACCCGCGACTGAGCCGTCCGTTCCTGGTCGGGTTCAGCGACTCCGCCGTGACCGTCTACTGGGTGGGTCTGGCCGTCGTCCTCGTGGCGTTCGTCCTCACGTGGTTCTTCCGCGTGCCGCCGCTCCGGAAGACCTCGGCCCTGCAGGAGCAGGCCGACGCCGCACGGAAGAGCGTCGACGACGACCGCCTGACCGTCGACGCACAGCAGGCCGCCGCGGGGTCGGGTTCGCTCGTCTCCCCCGACACCGGCTCGACGGCGGTCGTGCCCACCTCGCCCGACGTCCCCGCGCAGCCCCGCTCGGCCCAGGCATCCAGCGGAACGGCCGACGCGACGACGCACGGAGCGCACGCGGCGTCGACCCCGGTGGACGAGCCTCCGACGCTGACCGGCGCGATCCGGACGCAGCACGGCGCCCACGCTGCCGGCGCGGCTCCGGTCCCCCCGTCGGGCCACGACGACCACCCGCACGGTCGCCACAGCGCCGAGTAGCTGCGCCGAGTACCCCCGGACGAGGGCGGGTCCGTGCGACGGGACACCGTCGCGCGCACCCGCCCTCGTCACGTTCCGCGCCCGCACCGGGACGACTCCGTGCCCACTCCGGGCCGACCGGGGTAACGTCCGGACGATGAGTCTCGACGTGCGCAACGACACCGACAAGAACCAGTACTCCCTCGTCGAGGACGGCGAGGTGATCGGGCTGGCGGCCTACGAGGTCGACGGCGACGAGATCCGCTTCGTGCACACCGAGGTCGACCCCGAACACCGCGGCGGCGGCCACGCGTCGATGCTCGTCCAGAACGCACTCGACGACGTCCGCGCGAACTCCGACCGACGCGTCGTCGCCCAGTGCAGCTACGTCGCGGCCTGGGTCGAGCGGCACCCGGACTACCAGGAGCTCACGGCTCGCTGACGCGTTCCCGTCAGTACTGGCGGTCGTGCGTACCGGCCCGGTGCGCACCGGCCGAGTGTGCCCCGACGGCGGGCACCCGGATGAGCACCGACCCGCTCAGCAGGTCGTGGTCGTGACGGGACGGCGTCGGCGCCTCCCGCGGCAACCGCGCCTGCCGTTCGTACTCGGTCTGCGTCTCGTGCCGCGTCGGGGCGAACACCTCGTCCAGCATCCCGACCGCACCGCCGGATCCGCCCCCGCGCGTGGCCTTGTTCGACAGGTCGATCCAGCCCAGACGGTCGGCGATCCACATCACGACGGCCGCGACGGCCACCGCCCCCAGGAAGATCAACCAGTTCACGGGAGTGACGCTACGTGGCCGATCGACGGAGGACATCCGCCGCGCGGCTGATCCTCGCGATCCGCACCGACGGCGACGGCCGGACCCCGGGAGTCGGCGCTCAGGGCACGCGCTCGAGCCACTCCCGCGTCGAGAACTTCGTCTCGACGAGCTCCTGCGCCCGCTGCCGCTCGGCGTCGGTGACGTGCCCCTCGGTCGCGCCGTAGAGCTTCGTGAACGTGCCGATGAGCCGGTCGATGATCTCGGCGCGGGTGAGACCGGTCTGCGAGCGCAGCGGGTCGACCCGCTTCGCGGCGCTCGTCGTCCCCTTGTCGCTCATCTTCTCGCGGCCGATGCGGAGGACCTCCACCATCTTCTCGCCGTCCATGTCGTAGCTCATGGTGGCGTGGTGGAGGAGCGACCCGGTGCCGAGGCGCTTCTGTGCGGCCCCGCCGATCTTCCCCTTGGTCGAGGTGATGTCGTTGAGCGGCTGGTAGTACGCCTCGATGCCCAGGGACTTCAGCGCCTCGATCACCCACTCGTCCAGGTACGCGTAGGAGTCGGCGAACGTCATGCCCTGCACGAGGTCGGTCGGGACGTACAGCGAGTACGAGATGATCGCGCCGGCGTCCATGAACATCGCGCCGCCGCCCGAGATCCGCCGCACGACCTGCACGCCGTACTTCTCGGCGCCGGCCGGGTCGACCTCATTCTTGAGCGACTGGAACGACCCGATGACGACCGCGGGCTGGTCCCACTCCCAGATGCGAAGCGTCGGCCCGCGGCGTCCGGCCCCGACCTCCTCGGTGAGGACCTGGTCGAGCGCGAGGTGCTCGTTCGGGCTGATCGGCCCCTCGTGGACGACCTGCCACTCGTAGTCCCGCCACGAGGAGGCGCGCGAGAGCGCCCGCCGTACCGCGACCCCGACGGACTCGGGCGTGAAGCCGAGCAGGACGGCATCCTCCGGCAGCGCGTGGCGGACTGCGGCGGCGATGCCGGCCGCGTCGGTGTCGGCACGGAGGCCGTCCAGCGCCTGGTCGATGAGCGGGAGCGCGTCGTCCGGTTCCAGGAAGAAGTCACCGGCCAGGCGGAACTGGTCGATCTTGCCGTCGACGACCTCCAGGTCGACGACGACGAGCTTGCCTCCGGGGACCTTGTACTCACCGTGCATGTCGCCACCCTATTCCGGGAGGCCCGTGGCGGCCCCGCAGCGGGCCTCCCGTCCGGTGGCCGGGAACGGCGTCCGTCGCCCGCAGTGCGGCCCGATCACCTGAAAACGAACCGAGTTGCCGCTGTGCGTGTGCGGGCGTAGCGTCGTCACCACGCCTGGGGTGCGACCCCCCTCGAGCCTCGGGCGTCGCCACTCGATCCGTTCCCCCCAATGGGTCGAGTGGTCCGGCCCCGGTCTGTTCCCCCCAACAGGCCGGGGCCTTCTCCGTCGGTGGGTGTGTTCGTCCACAGGTCGCGGGTCGGTCGCTGGTTCCTGAATAGGGTCGTCGTGTGGTCAGACAGGACAGCGGCAGCCAAGGCAGCGGCAGCCAGGGCAGCGCCGGACAGCACGACGTCGGACCGGGCGTTGGACGTGGCGGCGGGGTCCGCGCATGGGCATGACCGGCGTCGTGGTCCGTGCTGTGGCGGGAGCGGCCGCCGTGGGGCTCGCAGCATCGACCGCAGCGGGTGTCGTGGTCGCCCGCAAGGCCGTCCATCCGCGTCCGAAGCGGACCGTGACCGTCCTCGACGTGGGTCCCGCGGGCGTCACCGTGCCGGCCGACGAGCAGACCCGGTGCCCGGGCGTGTACCGGGTGTACTTCGGGGACGACGAGCACAGCGTCCTGCTCGGTGACGTCCGCACGGACGACGGCGAGCGGGTGTGCCGCGCGGTGCTCGATGCCCCCGCGACGCTGCCGGCCCCGGGTGACGAGCTGCTCTGGACGGGGTACCTCCTCGACCAGCCGACAGCCGTGTCGCCCGACGCCGCCCAGGTCACGATCACGGCGGACGGCTCGGACCGACCGGCCTGGCTCTTCCCCGTTCCCGGGGCGACGACGTGGGCGATCCACGTGCACGGCATCCACTCCAGCCGGACCGCCGTCCTCCGTGGCGTCCCCGACACCCTCGACGCCGGCATGACCTCGCTCGTGATCGGGTACCGCGGCGATGTCGAGGACGACCGTGGACTGCCGGCGACGTTCGGCTCCGACGAGTGGCACGACCTCGACGCCGCGATGCGGTACGCCGTCGACCACGGTGCGGAGCGGCTTGTCCTCGTCGGGTGGTCGATGGGGGCGACGATCGCGATGCACGCGGCGAGCGACTCCGCACTCCGGGACCGCGTGGACGCGATGGTCCTGGTGTGTCCGGCCCTCGACTGGTTCACCGCGCTCCGGTGGGGCGCGGTGAAGGCCGGCTTCCCGGGGTTCCTCGGCGTGCTCGGCGCCGGTGCGCTCACGGTCCCAGGACTCTCCCGGCTCGCCGGCATGCGGACGCCGATCCCCCTCGGACGGATGCGACCGCGGCCGCCGGTCGGGGTCCCGCTGCTCGTGGTCCACAGCGTCGGCGACCGGGACGTGCCGATCGACGCCTCGCGGCGCTTCGTCGCGGCGGCGGGACCGGCGGCGACCCTGGTGGAGGTCGCGTCCTGCCCGCACGGGTCGGAGATGAACCGGGACCCGGACCTGTTCCACGGGTCGGTGCGCCGGTTCCTGGCACGCGTGGCGGCACGGTCGGCGGATGTGGACGCGGCCGTGTCCACGGGGCACGGCGGCACCGCCAGCTGACACGGCATCCTCCGACCGGAGCGTCGGCCTCGCCGGTCAGCTGCGGTCGACTGCCCGGTCGAGCCACGCGACGAGGTCCGCGACCACCTCGTCACGGTTCGTCTCGTTGTAGACCTCGTGCCGCGCCCCCTCGTACACGCGCACCGTGACGTCGGAGAGTCGACCACGCCGCCGGTACGCCCGCGCGAGCAGTTCGACGGACCGGGGCCCGCCGAGCGAGTCCTCGGAGCCGACCTGCAGCAGCATCGGCAGGTCGTGCGGGATCGCCCGGCGCGGGACCCCGAGCAGCCGGAGGGTGTCCGGCAGCCCGAACAACCCGAGCACGTCGGCCTCGACCGCGAGCGGGTCGACCCCGACGGCGTCGATGACCGCCCGGTCCCGGGTGAGCCACTCGTGCTTCGTCGGACCGGACGCCGCGTGCCGCCGGTTGAGGTCCCCGCCGTTCATGAACCCGGGCAACCGGAGCGCGGTCGCCGACAGCACGACGCCCGCGTACCGCTCCGACGAGGTGTTCACGATCCGCTGGGCCATGAGCGACCCCCACGAGTGTCCGAGCAGCACGACGGGCAGCCCGGGGTCGCCGTCCATCGCCACGGTCGTCATCTGCTCGACCGCCGCGATCGCCGCCCGCAGTCCACCCGGGCCCAGGCGTCCGAGCTTCCCGTGGTCGCCGTCCCACTGTCCGAGACCGGTCCGGCCGTGGCCGCGGTGGTCGGTCGCGTGCACGGTCCAGCCGGCGCGCACGAGGTCCTGGGCGAGCGGCTCGTACCGCAGCGCGTGCTCCCCGACGCCGTGCGCGATCTGCACGATGCCCTTCGCCCTGCCCGCACGCCAGGTCGAGTAGACGATCTCGACGCCGTGGGCGTCGGTGAACGAGGAGTCACCTCGTGCGGCGGAGAACGTGGGCACGGCGTCATCCTGGCAGACGCCGCACCTGTTCATCCCGCGTTCACGCGCACCTCCGGGGACCGGCCTAGCGTTCCGCGCATGGACGTCCTCGTCACCGTCGTGCTGGTGATCGTGGTGGCCCTCGTGTTCGACTTCACGAACGGGTTCCACGACACCGCGAACGCCATGGCCACCTCGGTGGCCACGGGTGCCCTCAAGCCCCGGACCGCCGTCCTCATCTCCGCCGTCCTGAACCTCGTCGGTGCGTTCCTCTCCACCGAGGTGGCGAAGACCGTGTCACAGGGCCTCATCCGCGAAGGAGAGGACGGCATCCACATCACCCCGACGATGGTCTTCGCGGGGCTCGTCGGCGCCGTGCTCTGGAACCTCGCCACGTGGTACTCGGGCCTGCCGTCGTCGTCCACCCACGCCCTGTTCGGCGGGCTCATCGGGGCGTCGGTGATCGGTGCCGGGCTGGACTCGGTCGACTGGGCCACGGTCGTCTCCAAGGTCGTGCTCCCGGCGCTGCTCTCCCCGGTCATCGCCGGGGTGATCGCCCTCGTCGCGACCTACCTGGCCTACACGATCACGAAGAACGCGACCACGCACGGCGCCGCCACCGGGTTCCGGCACGGCCAGACGGTGTCCGCCTCCCTGGTGTCGCTCGCCCACGGGACGAACGACGCGCAGAAGACCATGGGCGTCATCACCCTGACCCTCATCGCGGCGGGCTACCAGGGCGCGGGGACCGCCCCGGAGCTCTGGGTGGTCCTGGCCTGCGGTCTCGCGATCGCCCTCGGCACGTACATGGGCGGCTGGCGGATCATGAAGACCGTCGGCAAGCGGATCTCGGACGTGCAGTCCCCGCAGGGGTTCGCGGCGGAGACCAGCTCGGCCGCGACGATCCTCGTGTCCTCGCACCTCGGCTTCGCCCTCTCGACGACGCACGTCACGAGCGGCTCGGTCATCGGTTCGGGCCTCGGCAAGAAGCTGGCCGACGTGCACTGGGGTGTCGTCGGCAAGATCGTCGTGGCCTGGGTGATCACGCTGCCGTCCGCCGCGGTGGTGGGCGGTCTGGCGACGTGGATCGCGTCGAGCTCCACCATCGGGCTGGTCGTCGTGGCGGTGCTGGCCCTGGTCGGCGGGCTCACGTTCGCCGTCCTCGCCCGCCGCAAGCCGATCGGTGCGGACGACGTGCGCGAGGGCGCCCCGGAGCGCGAGTCCGTGGCCGCCGGGAACTGAGGGAGGACCAGATGGACATCGACTTCGGAGCGATCGGCACCGTCGCGGGGGTGGGCTTCGTGGCCGCCGTCGGCGTCGTGCTGCTCTACACGCTCGGCCTGCACCTGCTCGGCACCGGTCAACCCGCCGACGTCGGCGGCGAGCGCACACAGTACGCCGAGGAGACCCCGCGCTCGGGCTCGACACCGCGCATGGCGTCCCTCGGTGCCGGCGTCTGCTTCGCGCTCTGCGGCGCAGCCGTCCTGTACGGGATCTGGCTGACGATCCCCCAGTTCCACTGACCGTTCGAGACGCCACCGTCTGCTCGAGACACCACCTCGCACCCGAGACGCCGCCGGTTCCGGCGGCGTCTCGTCCGTCGTGCGGCGTCACCCGGAGACGGGCCCGTCTCCCAGGCAGGCCCGTCTCACAGGCTGGGCAGGCAGACCCGCCTCGCAGGCACGCTCACCCCGCCCGCGGCCCACGTCCCGCGTCCGGACGGGAGGCCCGCCCCACGGCGCCGACAGGTGCGGCCTGGCAGGATCGCCGAGTGACCCACCACCGCATCGCGACCACCGCGGACACCGCCGTCGACGTGTTCACCGCCGAACGCCGGCCCGTGCTGACGGTCGAGCCCGGCGACACCGTCACCGTCCACACGCTCGACGCCGCCGGCTACACCGAGCGTCTGCCGGCACCGGGCGTCGACGTGCCGACCCTCATCAGTCCGCGACGAGGCCACTGCCTGCTCGGGCCGATCGCGGTCGCGGGCGCCCGTCCCGGGCAGGTGCTGGCGGTCCGGTTCGACGACCTCGTCCCGGACGACTGGGGCTACACCGGTTCCGGTGGGGTGGACACCCCGCTGAACCGAGCGCTCGGGCTCGCCGACCCGTCGACGCGAGGGCCGCTCCTCTGGGACATCGACGCGTCGGCGGGGACCACCTCCAACCAGCTCGGACTCGGCGTCCGGACCGCCCCGTTCCTCGGCGTCGTCGGCGTTCCGCCGGAGGCCACCGGCGAGCATGTGACCACCCCGCCCCGGGCCGTCGGTGGCGGGAACATCGACTGCCGCGAGCTCGTCGCCGGCGCCACGCTGTACCTGCCGGTGACGGTGCCCGACGCGCTGCTGACGGTCGGGGACGGGCACGCCGCCCAGGGCGACGGCGAGGTCTCCGGCACGGCCGTCGAGTGCGGCATGACGACGACGATGACGCTGTCCCTGCTCGACACGGCGCCGGTCGCGGGCATCCACGCCGACACCCCGGCCGGGCGCATCACGTTCGGCTTCGACGCGGACCTCAACGCGGCGACGACGACGGCCCTCGACCGGATGGTCGACTGGATCGCGGCGGAGCACGGCATCGGCCGCGCCGAGGCGCTCGCGATGGCGAGCGTCGCGGTGAGCATGCGCATCACGCAGATCGCCAACCGGACGTGGGGCGTGCACGCACTGCTCGCACACGACGCGATCCTCACGCAGACCCGCTGACGGACGGGAGGCCCGACGCTCGTGAGCAGGTCTGCTCACGGCGATCCGGCCTCCCGTCCGTCCGCCGGCCGGTCCGCCGGCCGGTGCACGCGCACCGGCTCGCGGCCGCCCGCGCGACCGCACGGAGGGTCGGTGCACCGAGGTGGGCGTGCTGAAGGTCAGTGCACGAAGGGTCAGTGCGCGGAGTAGCCGCCGTCGACCAGGTGGTAGCTGCCGCTGATGAACGACGCCTGGTCGCTCAGCAGGAACAGGACGAGCGCGGCGACCTCGGTGTCGGTGCCGAGCCGTCCGGCGGCGTGCAGGGACTCGAGGCCGGCGAGCTCGTCGGCGCTCAGCGAGGACCGGACCAGCGGGGTGTCGATGAAGCCCGGGCCGACGGCGTTGGTGCGGACGCCCTTCGCGGTGTACTCGAGCGCCGCGACCTTCGTGAGCCCGACGAGTGCGTGCTTCGACGCCACGTAGGCCGCGTTGTTCGCGATGCCGACCGAGCCGAGGACCGACGACATGTTGACGACGGCGCCGCCGCCCGACTCGAGGATCGCGGGGATCTCGTAGCGGAGGCCGTAGAAGACCCCGTCCAGGTCGACGGCGCGGACGCGGTCCCACGCCTCGACGTCGTACTCGCCGATGGGCTGCGGGGCAGCACCGATGCCGGCGTTGTTCACGGCGAGGTGCAGTGCGCCGTAGGTGTCGACGGCGAACTGCACGGCACGTTCGTTGTCGGCGGCGAGGGCCGAGTTCGCGGCGACGGCGGCCGCGGTGCCACCGGCCTGCTCGATCTCGGCGACGACGCGCTCGGCCGCCTCCTGCTTGATGTCCGTCACGACGACGGAGGCCCCCGCTGCCGCGAGCTCCTTCGCGATCGACTCGCCGATCCCGCTGCCACCTCCGGTGACGATGGCGACCTTGCCCTCGAACCCGTTCATGCGTCCTGCTCCTCCTGGTGCCTTCCGGCCCGTCTCATCTGGACAACACCTGTTGTCCAGATGCCCATCGTACGCCTTGCGGTCGGAGACAGCCGCGGCGATGCGACCCAATTGGTTCGTTCGCTGAACTAATGAGGTAGGCTGACGATCCGTGACCGCCACCGACCCGCTCCCGACCACCGCGCGTCGCCCGCCCGCTCCGCACGCCGCACTCGCGACCGACGTCCGTGTGGCCGTGAACCGGCTCTCGCGGACGCTCCGCGGGCAGAAGGCCGACACGTCCGTCACCGACGCCCAGTTCTCCGCCCTCGCCCTGCTGCACCGCGACGGGCCGATGACGCTCGCCGACCTCAGCCGGGCCGAGGGCGTCACACCCCCGTCGATGACGAAGACCGTGGACGTCCTCATCGGTCGCGGCCTGCTGACGAAGGACGACCACGGGGACGACCGACGCAAGGTGCTGCTCTGCCCGACCCCGGCCGGCGCCGAGCTGGTCGCCGAGACCCGGCAGCGTCGTGACGACTGGCTCAGTCCCCGGCTCACGGCCCTCACCGCGGCGGAACGACGGACCCTCGCCGCCGCCACGGACGTCATGCGGAAGCTCGCCGCCCGGTGAGCGCCGTGTTCCGGTCCCTCTCGGGACGCAACTACCGCATCTGGTTCGCCGGCGCCCTCGTGTCGAACATCGGCACCTGGATGCAGCGCACCGCCCAGGACTGGATCGTCCTCACCCAGCTGACCGACGACGACGCCGTCGCGGTCGGCGTCACGATGGCGCTGCAGTTCGGTCCGCAACTGCTCCTGCTGCCCTGGACCGGACTGGTCGCGGACCGTTTCGACCGGCGTCGCCTGCTCATGGTGACCCAGGGCCTGATGGGACTGCTCGGGCTCGGCCTGGCCGTGATGGTCCTCACCGACACCGCGACGCTGTGGACCCTGTACGGCTTCGCCCTCGCACTCGGTGTCGTCGCCGCGTTCGACACCCCGGTCCGGCAGGCGTTCGTGTCCGACGTCGTGACGGGCGAGAACGTGTCGAACGCCGTCGCGCTGAACTCCGCGTCGTTCAACGCCGCCCGGCTCGTCGGCCCGGCGGTCGCGGGGGTCCTCATCGCGGCGATCGGCTCCGGGTGGGTCTTCGTCATCAACGCGGGGTCGTTCCTCGCGGTGCTCGTGGCCCTGCGCTTCGTCGACCCACGGCAGCTCGCCGACCGCCCGCGGGCCGCCCGCGGGAAGGGGCAGCTCGTCGCGGGGTTCCGGTACGTCCGGACCCGGCCGGACATCCTCGTCGTGCTCGCCATGGTCTTCGTGGTCGGCACCTTCGGCGTGAACTTCCCCATCTTCACCTCGACGATGGCGCGGGTGGAGTTCCACCGGGGTGCGGGCGACTTCGGGCTGCTCAACTCGGTGATGGCGGTCGGCTCGGTGCTCGGCGCCCTGCTCGCGGCACGGCGCGACGCTCCCCGGATGCGCACGCTGGTCCTCGCCGCCGGCGGGTTCGGCCTCGCCTGCACCGCGGCCGCCCTCGCCCCGACCTACTGGGTCTTCGCGGTCCTGCTCGCCTTCGTCGGCCTCGCAGCCCTGACCTTCATGACCACGGCGAACGCCCTCGTGCAGACCACCACGACCCCGGCGATGCGCGGCCGCGTGATGGCGCTCTACATGGCGATCTTCGTCGGCGGCACCCCCGTCGGTGCTCCCGTCGTCGGTGCCGTCGCCGACGCCTGGGGACCGCGGTGGGCGATCGTCGTGGGCGCGCTCGCGGGCTTCGTCACGCTCGCCATCGCCGTCCTGTGGCTCGTTCGGTCCCAGCACCTCCGGCTGCGGTACGACGCCGACGCACGTCTGCACCTCGCCGTCACGCGGTCGACACCGGTGGTCGGGACGCGGGCGAGCCGAGCGGCCGTGCGCCGGGACCTCGAGCACGACGAGGTGGTGGCGGACCGGTCGAGCGCCGTCTGACCTGACCTGGCCCTGGCCCTGGCCCGGATTGGCCCGGCCCGGTCCGGCCCGGTGTCAGCCGACCGGTTCGGGTGCGGCGAACACGCGAGCGTCCAGCGCCGCCGTCACCGTCTCCGCGGCCAGCGCGAGCCGCGCTCCGGCCGACCGGGCGGCGTCGACCGCGGTGTCCGGCGTCAGGGTCTCGAGCTCGGCGCGGGCATCGCCGAACGCCCGGACCTCGGCCGCCAGGTGCACGCCGACGAGGTCGTCGAGGCACTCCTCGCTCCGGCGGGTGAGGAAGAGGAGCGAGCGCGGGCTGTGCGCGTCGAGGAGCAGGAACGTGGCCGCCTCCGAGGACGTCGTGCCGCGCCGGTGCTCGCGGTGGAACGCCTCCCCCGCACCGCAGGCACGCAGCGCGGTCGTCCACGACGCCGCCGAGGCCGGGTCGAGGAGGTCCGACGCGAGCATCCGCGCGGTCACCGTCAACCGGGTGAGCGAGCGACCGAGGGTGAAGAACTCCCACACCTCGTCGCGACTGGCGTCCCCGTCGACGACCCCGACCGCGAGGGCGCTCCGTTCGCGGACCCAGCCGAGGAACTCGTGCGCCCGCTCCCCCGCGATCTTGCGCGGCAGCCGCGACCGCGTCGTGTTGAGGCAGTCCCACAGCTCGGTGGAGACGACGTCACGCGCACGACGCGCGTCGTCCCGGGCGACCGCCACCGCAGCGGCGATGGAGGCCGGTTCGTGGCGGTCGAGCGCCAGGGCGTCCAGGGTCGCGTCCGGACCGAGGTCCACGTCCTCCGGCACGGTGGCGCCGACGACGCCGCGGAGGCTCCGGCCGATCGAGCCCGTCTCGGCCGCGGGGTCCCGGCGCGCGAGGTGCACGTCCAGCAGACGCGCGACGACGTCCGTCCGCTCGACCGCGCCCCCGACGCTGTGGACGCTCCGCGCGAGTCGGTTCAGCACGGCGACTCCTGCATGCGGCGAACCTACTGACCGCGCGTTGCCGGGGTGTTTCGGGATGACGTCCCGAGTGTTGCAGACCGTCGCTCGCTTCGTTCCCTGGACGGTGGACGTGCATGTGACGCGCTCGCTAGACAAACTAACTAGACCGTCTAGCATTGATCCCATGACTTCCGAGGTGACGACAGCAGCCCCGGGTTTCTGGTACGGCGAGGACTCCCGGGTCGACGCGGTGGACGTGCTGAACGCGCTGCGTCGGTACCGCACTGCCGAGAGCTCCGCCCAGCGTCGTGTGCGTGAGGAACTCGGGATCGGTGAGAACGCGTTGATGGCCCTGCGGGTGCTCGTCGACGCCGAGACGTCCGGCCGGACCGTCAACTCGAAGGAACTCGCGGAGCGCCTCGGCATCACCGCGGCGTCGACGTCGGCGCTGGTGGACCGGCTCGTCCGTTCCGGTCACGTCGAACGGCACGCTGACCCGGCCGACCGGCGTGGGGTCATCCTCACCGCCACGGGTCGCTCGATGCGTCGGGCCCTGGCCGTCATCGGGGACCTGGACTCCCGTGCCGTCGAGGTCGCGCAGCACCTGCCCCCGGAGGACATGGCCGTGGTCGTGGCCTTCCTGCGCGAGATGGCGGGCGCCGTCGACGAGTCCGCGGACCACGACGAGTACTGATGTCCGTGTCGCGACACGTCCCGCCGTACGCTGAGGGCATGCGCGAGCCCGAGGACGACATGCCCGCGGCCGAACTCGACGCGCGTGCCCGGGCAGATGCCGCACTGCGACGCATCCGGGACGGCGCGGATCCCGCGCAGGAGGCCTTCACTCTCGCGAACACCCTGAACGACGAGTCCGTGGGCCGGGTCGCCCGACGACTCCGGCAGGTGTTCCGCCGGTCCTGACGGTCGTCAGAACGCGGTGCCGACCGCCGCGATGTCGTCCCCGCCGTGCCCGGCAGCGCTGGCCTCGGCGTAGACCCGGCCGAGTGCGTCGAGCAGGGTGGTGTCGACGCCGGCATCCCGAGCTGCCTCGGTGATGAGAGCGATGTCCTTCCGCAGACCGTCGAGGGCGAACTGCGCCGGGAACTCCTGCGCAATCATCGCCGCGCCCTTCGTGTGGGCGTAGGCGGAGTCGCTCGCCGACCCCTCGATCGCCTGGAGGAACAGCTGCGGGTCGAGGCCGAGTGCCGAGGCGATCGCCACCGACTGCCCGGTGGCCGCGGTGATCGACGCGATCCAGGCGTTGGCAGCCAGCTTCAGGGCAGTCCCCTGGCCGACCCGGTCGCCCGCGTGGACGACCTTGGCGCTGACGGCATCGAGCACGGGCTCGACGACGGACATCGCGTCGGGATCGCCCGCGACGAGCATGGTCAGCTTGCCCTGCTCGGCCGGCGCCTTCGTGCCGAGCATCATGGCCTCGACGAGGGTGATGCCGTACTTCGCGGCGAGCTGCACGACGGTCTCCGTGCCCGGCACCCCGATCGTCGACGCCTGCACCCACACGGCGTCCTGCGGCGCATCACCGGCGGCCTGCTCGAGGACGTCCACCACCGCGTCGGTGTCGAACAGGGTCAGCAGCACGACCTGGGCATCGGCGACCGCGTCCGTGACCTCTGCCACGACGGTCGCGCCGAGGTCGGCGAGGGGTCGCGCGCGCTCCGTCGTGCGGTTCCACGCCGTGACGTCGTGCCCTGCGCGGAGCAACGACTGCGCGACACCCGCTCCCATCGCTCCGGTTCCCAACACCGACACGCGCACCGTGGTCTCCTTACCGCGTGGCCCGAGCGCCACGACCAGGTCGACGGTACGCCGCTCCGCGGGGCGGCGTCCCGGCCGACTCGGGCCAGGACGGTGGGGTCGAGGCAGAGGTGGGGGCGAGGCAGAGCGGCGGGGTCGGGCCCCGCGCACCGCAGGGTGCGCACCGCCGGGTGCGCGCCGCCGGGTGCGCGCCGCGGGTCAGGACCGGATGACGCCGCTCGTGGTGATCCGGTCGAGCTCGACGGCGATCGCGTCGACGACCGCCTTGGTGACGGCGTCGACGACCGCCTCGACCAGGGGCAGCTGCTCACGGCTGACGGGGTACTCGCGCGCCAGGGACGCGCGGAGGCGGGCGGGGATCCCGTCGATCACGGCGATGAGGTCCGTGGGGACGGGTGGGGCGGGAGGAACCGGCGCGACAGGAGGGGTCGCCCGGGCGGGCGCGGTGAGCACTGCGGGCGCGGTGGGCTCGGCGGGCGCGGTGAGCACTGCGGGGTCCGTGAGCACTGCGGGGTCCGTAGGCAGTGCGGGGTCCGACGTGCTCGGACCGGCCAGTCCAGCGGGTGCGTCGAGTCGGACCGGAGCGGCCGGTGCACCAAGTACGCCCGGTGCGGACACTGCACCGCCGGACGGACGACCGGCAGCGGGGGTGACGCCGGCCGCGGCCGTTCGCCTGGCGATCGCGTCGAAGAGCGGCGTGGAGGACACAGCAGACCTTTCCCGAGGAGGAGGAGTCGGATGTCCCGCCGATGTCGGTGCCGGCGAGTGAGACCGAGCATAGTGCGCGTATTTCACATCTGCAATACCCGATGCCCGCGTCTCACCCGGCGGCGGCGACCACGTCCAGGACCGCACGCCCGTAGGAGTCGAGCTTGGCCGCACCGACACCGGAGATCTCGGACAGCTCGTCGAGGTCGGACGGTCGTACCGCGGCGATCCCGCGCAGAGTGGCGTCGTTGAACACGACGTACGCCGGGACCCCCTGCTCGCGTGCCTGTCCGGCTCGCCACTGTCGCAACGACTCGAACAGCGGCATGGCCTCCTGCGGCATGTCCGACACGACGGCTCGGCGGGAGCGACCGGCACGCGGCGCCTTCACCGGGTCGCGACGCATCCGGACCTCGACCCGTCCGGCCAGGACGTCGGCGCTGGTCGGGCTGAGGACGAGCGTGCCGTACCCGTCGCCGGAGACCGCCACGTACCCCTGCGCCAGGAGCTGGCGTGCGACGGCCTTCCAGTCGGCGTCGGACAGGTCCTGGCCGATGCCGAACGTCGCGAGGGTGTCGTGCCGGAGTTCCTGCACGCGCGGCGACTGCTTGCCGGTGAGGATGTCCACGAGGTGCGCCACCCCGTACCGCTGCCCGCGCTCACGGTCGAGCCGCACGATCGTCGACAGCAGCTTCTGTGCGGGCACGGTGCCGTCCCAGGACTCCGGCGGCGCGAGGCACGTGTCGCAGTTGCCGCACGGCGTGGACTCCTGCCCGAAGTAGGCGAGCAGGCGCACCCGTCGGCACTCGACCGTCTCGCACAGGGCGAGCATGGCGTCCAGGTGCGCGCTGAGCTGCCGGCGGTGTGCGGCGTCGCCCTCGGACTGGTCGATCATCCGGCGCTGCTGCACGACGTCGTTCAGGCCGTACGCCAACCACGCCGTCGAGGGCAGTCCGTCGCGGCCGGCACGACCGGTCTCCTGGTAGTAGCCCTCGACCGACTTCGGCAGGTCGAGGTGCGCGACGAAACGGACGTCCGGCTTGTCGATGCCCATGCCGAACGCGATCGTGGCGACCATGACGATGCCGTCCTCGCGCAGGAACCGGGACTGGTTGCGCTCACGCACCCGGGCGTCGAGGCCGGCGTGGTACGGCAACGCGGCGATCCCCTGGTCGACCAGGGCGGCAGCGGTCCGCTCCACCGAGTTGCGGGAGAGGCAGTAGACGATGCCGGCGTCCCCGCTGTGCTCGGTGCGGATGAACGTCAGGAGCTGCTGCAGGGCGCCGGTCTTCGGCTCGATGCGGTACTGGATGTTCGGCCGGTCGAAGTCGGCGACGAAGTGGGCGGCGTCGTCGAGTCCGAGCCGGGCGGAAATCTCGCGGTGGGTCTGCGGCGTCGCGGTGGCGGTCAGGGCGATGCGCGGGACGGTCGGCCAGCGCTCGTGCAGGATGCTCAGCTCGAGGTAGTCCGGCCGGAAGTCGTGCCCCCACTGGGCGACACAGTGTGCTTCGTCGATGGCGAAGAGCGCGATACGGGCCCGGTCCAGGAGCGCGCGCGTCGACTCGATCCTCAGGCGCTCCGGAGCGAGGTAGAGCATGTCGACCTCGCCGGCGACGATCGCGCGCTCGACCCGAGCACGTTCGTCCGGCGCCTGCGTGGAATTGAGGAACGCGGCCCGGACGCCGTTCGCGGCGAGGGCGTCGACCTGGTCCTGCATGAGGGCGATGAGCGGCGAGACGACGACGCCGACGCCGTCGCGCACGAGCGAGGGCACCTGGTAGCACAGCGACTTGCCGCCGCCGGTGGGCATGAGGACGAGGGCGTCCCCGCCGGCGACGACACGGTCGATGATCGCGGCCTGCTCCCCGCGGAAGGCGTCGTACCCCCAGACCCGGTGCAGCACGTCGAGGGCGGCGGAGCGGGTGCCCGCCGACTCGGGCGCGGGCGCGGTGGGACTCATGCGACGAGCCTACGGCCGGGGGCCGACACCACCGGACTTCTCCACAGTCACCGCTGCGGACGCGGCGTGACCGGCATCGGCGGACGCACCGCGACCCGCGTCTGCGTCCGCGGCGGCACCGGCGCCGACCGGCAGGGGCTCCCGCACCGGGTCGCCGGGGGTGACCGACCCGTCACCGAGCGCCGGCGCACCGGCCCAGCCCGGGCCTCCCGGCCGGAGCCACTGCCGCCCGCCCGCCCAGGGCGGCACCGGCCCGCGGAACCGCGGGGCCTCCTGTCCCGGGAAGCGACGGTCCAGCTTCCGCCAGTGGGCCACGAGCTCGACGAGTCCCCAGTACCCGAGGGACGACGCCAGCGTGACGACGAAGCCCTGCCACGAGCCCTGCGAGCCTTCGCCGGTCAGGTCGATCTCGGACCAGCCCGGCGCCTGCAGCACGAAGATCATGATGTTGTTCAGCGCGTGCTGGAGGACCGTCGCCTCGAGCCCGCCGGTCCGGAGCACGATGACCGCCGCGACGAGCCCGAACGAGCCGACGTCGAGGATGCCCCAGATGTTGTACCCGTTCGGGACGTGCAGGACGGCGAACAGCAGCGTCGAGACCCCGACGGCGACCACGGTGCTGACGACCCGCACCGGGATCCACGAGCCGATGGTCTGCATGAGGAACCCGCGGAAGACGTACTCCTCGGCCGCCGCCTGGAACGGCACGAGCAGGACGACCAGCAGGATCGTCACCGTCAGCGTCTGCACCGACACGGTGGACTGACCGATCGCGGCGGTGTTCCAGTGCAGCCCGCCGTCGAACGCGAACATGCCCCACGACTGGAGCAGGAACATGAAGATCCCCAGCACCAGCAGCGGCAGCAGGCACCACCCGAGCCAGCCCCACCGGACGCGCAGCCGGATCGAGGACAGCAACCCGTACGGACCGAGCCGCGCGATCCTCATCGACAGCATGATCGCCGGCAGGAGCACCACGAGGGACACGAGCGACATCGACAACACGAGCGGGTCCGTCGGGTCGAGAGCCCCCTCGGACAGCTTCGCCAGCAGGTCGTTCAGCCCCTCCGGGCCGCGCTGCACCCCGATCGGGACGAAGTAGGCGATCGCGATGACGATCTGCGACAGCACGTAGAAGCCGAGGAAGACCGCCAGGGCCACGAGCGGACGCCACCACCGCCAAGCCGCATCGACACGGGGCAACCGGTGGTAGGGAACGCTCACGCCGAGCAGGGTACCGGTCCGGGCAGGATGGGACCCGTGATCACCGTGCTGCTCGGCCTCGCCGGCGCCGTCGTCTACGGCGCCGCGGACTTCCTCGGCGGCCTCGCGTCCCGCCGGGCACGGGCGGTGTCCGTGACGGCGGTCGCCGCCGCCGTCGGTCTCGCGCCGCTCCTGGTCGGACTCGCCCTGCTCGGCGGTCGCTTCGGCGGCGAGGCCGTCCGATGGGGCGTGGTGGCCGGGGTCTCCGGCGGCGTCGGCGTGCTCCTCCTGTACGCGGCGCTCGCGACCGGACCGATGAGTGTCCTGTCGCCGCTGACGGCGGTCTTCACCGCGGTCGTGCCGGTCGCGGTCGCCCTCCTCCGCGGCACGGTGCTCTCCCCGCTCGGGGTGGTCGCGCTCGTCGTGGCGGGCGTCGCCGTCGTCCTCGTGGCGGCGGTGCCGGACAGCGGTGGCGCCCGCCTGACCGCCCGCGGGGTCGTCACGGCAGCGACGGCGGGGTGCGGGCTCGGCGGGATCGTCCTGGCGTACGACGCATCACCGCCGGACGCGGGCGTCGCGACGCTCGTGGTGGCGCGGGTCGTGCAGGCGGTCCTGCTCGGTGCGGCGGCACTCGTGGTCGTGCGGCTCCGGCCGGGAGGCCCGCCGCACGACGCAGGGTCGGCCGGCGGTCCTGCCGGCGCCGGGTCCGGTGCCGTGCGGTCCGGACCGGGCCGGGCGCTCGTGCTCGCGGTGGTCGGGTGCGGGGTCCTCGACGCCGTCGCCAACCTGTTCATCCAGGCGGGCCTGCACTCGAGTGACGACCCGTCGACCCTGCCGGTGATGAGCGTGCTCAACGCGCTCTACCCGATCGGGACGGTCCTCCTCGCCGGGCTCGTGCTCCGTGAACGGCTCACCGCGGTGCAGGCGACGGGCATCGTGCTGGCGTTCGCCGCATCCGTCGGGCTCGCCCTGTCCTGAGAGGACTGCGAGGAATCGTCAGAGTCCTGCGGCGCCCGATCGCCCGACCTCGACCGCATCCGGCCCCGGACCCGCGTCGTCGACAACGAGCCGCTTGCCCAGCGAGACCGCCTGGTCCGGGGCGTACCCGAGGGTCTCGTAGAAGGCGATCACCTGCTCGTTCCCGGCGCGGACCTGCAGGTTCAGCTTCGGGCACCCCATGTCCGTGAGCAGCCGCTCGAACTCGGCCATCATCGCCCGTCCGAGCCCGCCGCCCTGCAGGTCCGGGCGCACCGCGAGGTAGTTCACCCAGCCCCGGTGCCCGTCGAAACCGGCCATGCCCGCGGCGACGACCTCCGGGGCACCCCCGGCAGCGCCCTCCGCGACCAGGAACAGCTCGGGCTGCACGGTGAGCTTGCGTGCGATGTCCCGACGGGGGTCGTTCCACGGTCGGACGAGCCCGCAGGACTCCCACAGCGCGACGACGGCATCGGTGTCCTCGGGACGGAACGGGCGGATGAGGTGCTCCATCTCCACCACGGTAGCGGTGGACCGCCCTGTGGATGATCCCCGCAGCGAGCCGTCGCCGTGGTCTGATAGACCTACTGCGCCGTCCACACGAACCGGAGCCCCAGTGACCTCTCACGACACGCTGCCGACGCGACGCGACGCCCGCGACGCGGCCGATGCCGAGCGGCCCCGGCGACGACGCCCCCGCCAGACCGTCTTCGGCGCGCTCGTCGCACTGCTCGCGGAGCTCCTCATCATCGCGGGAGCGGGCACGGGCCTCTACGTGGTGTGGACCGCCTGGTGGACGGACGTCGTCGCCGTGAACGAGCAGAGCGCCCTCGTGGAGACGCTCAAGCAGCCGGAGACCAAGAAGGCCGTCGGTACGGAGCACCGGGACGAGGCACCCGTGCTGTCGGAGCCGCCGGGGATGTCGACCGTGTTCGGCACCATGCAGATCCCCCGCTTCGGCGCGGACTACACGCGTCCGATCGGGGAGGGCACGGACCGCGAGCAGGTCCTCAACACGATCGGGCTCGGGCACTACCAGGACACCGCGATGCCCGGGGCCGAGGGCAACTTCGCCGTCGCCGGTCACCGTGTCACCTACGGCAAGCCGCTCAACCAGATCGCCGAGATGCAGGACGGTGACTCGATCGTCGTCCGTGTCACGGACGCGGAGAAGGAGTTCGACGTCTGGTACGTCTACAAGGTGACCGACAGCCAGATCGTCACGCCGGACAAGATCGAGACCATCGCTCCGGTGCCGAACAAGCCCGGGGTCGAGCCGGGCGCCGAGGACCGCTGGCTCACCCTGACGGCCTGCCACCCGATGTGGTCCGCTGCCGAGCGGTACATCGTGCACGCGAAGATGGACTACTGGATGCAGGCGTCGGACGGCACGCCGAAGGAACTCTCGGAGACGGCCAAGTGATCTTCCCCCTCGTGTGGCGCCTCCTGCCCGGCCCCACTGCGCTCAAGGTGCTCGAGCTGCTCGTACTCCTGGTCGCGATCGTGTTCGTCCTCTTCACGTGGGTGTTCCCGTGGATCGCCGCCGACATCCTGCCGCCGCCCGACGGCACCGTGGACGCACCCCACTCCCCCTGACCGGCGGACGATCACCGGGCGCTGACTGGTGAGCGCTGACCGGCCGGCGCTGACTGGTCGGCGCTGACCGGCTGGCGCTGAGCGGCTGGCGCTGAGCGGCTGGCGCCGACCGGGTTGCCCGACGGGGGTCCGGCAGGTCAGACGGTGGTGGTGACGCGGGAGCCGCCTTCGGGCGTGCGTCGGACGGCGATCCGCTCGGGGATCCGCTGCTTGAGCTCCTCGACGTGGCTCACGATGCCGACCTGCCGTCCGCCCGCGGTCAGCCGTGACAGCTGTCCGATGACGTCGTCCAGGGTCTCCGGGTCGAGGGTTCCGAACCCCTCGTCGACGAACAGCGTGCCGAGCGACACCCCGCCCGCCTCCGCCTGCACGACGTCGGCGAGCCCGAGCGCCAGGCACAGCGAGAACGTGAAGGTCTCACCACCGGACAGGCTCCTCGGGTCCCGGGTGCTGTCCGTCAGGTGGTCGCGGACCGCCAGTGCCAGGCCGGTCCGCCGGGCTCGGGTTCCGGTCTCCCGTTCGTCCGACGTCTCGAGTGCGAACCGTCCGGCGAGCATCGCCCGCAGCCGGTCGTTGGCTGCTGCGACGACGTCCTCGAACCGCCGCATGAGCACGTAGGTCCCGAGCGTGATGCCGGTCGGGTTGGCGGTCGGTGCCGCGGTGGCGATGTCGGCGAGACGGACCACCGCGCGGCTCTCGGCGCTCGTGGTGTCCCGTGATCGGACCGCCCGTGCGAGGTCGGCGGCGCACCGCTCCGCAGCGGCGGCACGCTCGGCCGCGGCTGCTGCGGCTCGGGTGGCGTCGTCGAGGGCGGCGGCAGCGGCATCCCGGGCGCTCCGGGCGGCGTCGAGGTCGAGCACGACGCTGCCCTCGCCGTCCTCGCGCGCCGTCGTGGCCGCCAGGTCCTCCGCTGCGGCGACGACCGCCGGCTCCGCGAGTCCGGCCTCGACCACGGCCAGCTCCCGGTCCGCGGCGGCCACGAGCCCGCGGAGTCGATCCGCCTCGGTGCGGTCGAGGGCGGCGGCCCGTGCGGAGCCGACGTCGGTGAAGCCCTGCGCCTGGACGGCGGCGTCGACCTCGGCCTTGCGGTCGGCGACGTCCCGCTCGGCGGCGGTCACGCGGTCGTCCAGGTCCGCCACGGTACGGAGCACGGCGGCCACGGCCTCGACCCGTCCGACCAGGCCGGCCAGGGTCTCCTCGACGTCAGGGCCGATGGCGGTCCTCGCTTCCGACCCGGCACCTGCTGACTCGGCCTCGATGGCGACCGCGAGCACGGCCTGTCTCGCCGCCTGCACGCGCTGCTCGTCGTCGGCGATGCGAGCGCGGTCTCCGTCGACGCGGTCGGCGAGGACCCGACTGCGCGTGACGAGGTCGTTGTGGTCCTCCTCGAGCGACCGGGTCGCCCGGTCGTGCGCCTGCAACCGATGCTCGTGCTCCTCGACGGCGTCGGCCGCGGCACGGGCTGCGTCGAGGCGGGCCTCCGCCTCGCTGCGCTGCCGAGCCACGGACGCGTCGTCGTGGTCACCGACGGCCTCGGTGAGGCGGACGAGCTCGGCACTGGCGACGGCGTGCTCGGCCGTCGCGGCGGCGAGGGCGCGCTCGGCGTCAGCGCGGGACGCCGCGGCGCGGTCGATCTGGTCGGCGCTCGGGTGGTCCTCCTGCGGCTGCGCCACGGCCGGGTGCTCGACCGCACCGCAGACGGGGCAGGCGTCGCCCGGGGTCAGCGCCGCGCCGAGTTCACCGGCCAGGCCGGCGATGCGGCGAGCCCGGAGATCGTTCTCGACCGAGAGTGCGCCGGACGCGGTGGCGGCCGCCTCGGTGACGGCGGCTGCGGTGTGCGCTGCGGTGTCGGCAGCGGCGGCCCGTGCGGCGAGCAGACGCGCGAGTTCCTGTGCGGTCTCGACCGCGCGTGCAGCAGCATCGGCATCGGCCGCGGTGTCGGCTGCCTGGCTCGCCGCGAGGACGATCGCGGCGCGCTCGTCCGGTCGGGCAGCGAGCGCCTCGGCGGCGGTACCGATCCGGGTGCGCGTCCGTTCGAGCTCCTCGACCGCGGTCCCGACCGCGACCGTCCGGTCGGCGAGGGTCCGCTCGAGCTCGACGAGGTGCCGGACGTCGGCGAGGACCGCCGCGAGCCGCTCGTGGGTCGCCCGGGGTGCCGGATCGGTGACCTCGTGCCGGTCGCGGACCGTCGAGCGCTCGCCCACCAGCGCGGTGAGGCGGTCCTCCGCCGAGGCGGCGCCGTCCGCGACCGCCACGACCACGGCGGCGTGGTCCGCGAGGACGAGGGCGGTCCGGTGCTCGGCGACGGCCTGCGCTCCGGCGGCGACGGCATCCTGGCGGGCGAGCAGGTCACGGCGCCGGTCGACGGCCGCCTGGCGCGCGGTCAGGTCCTGCAGGTGGGCGACGGTGTGCTGTGCGGTGGCCGCGGCGCGTGCGCGGGCGTCCTCGTGCGCGGCCGCGGTCCGGTGCAGCACGGCCACGACGTCGCCGGCGGTCGACTCGTCGGCGTCGTCGTCCCCGGAGGCCTGGCTGAACCGGCCGAGCGCGTCGCGCACCCGGGCGTCCGCCGCCTCGACCTCGGCGACCGCAGCCCGTCGCCGTGCCGCGAGTTCGTCGGCCGTCCGGTCGTAGACCGCTGTCCCGAAGAGCGACTGCAGGAGCTTCCGACGGTCCTCACCGGGAGCGCGGAGGAACTTCGCGAACTCCCCCTGGGGCAGCACGACGGTCTGCAGGAACTGGTCGCGGTTCAGTCCGACGACGCGGGCGACCTCGGCGCCGATCTCCGGCGCCCGGTGGGACAGCGGTTCGCCGACCAGGTCCGACGGGTCGGCGAGTCGCCAGAGCTGCGCGGACGCCTGCTGCCGGATCGTGCCGCTCCCCCGTTGCTTCGGACGGTCGTAGGGCGGCGTGCGACGGACGCGGTACACGCCCGCACCCGTCTCGAACACCAGGTCCACGAAGGGCTCGACGGCGGGGTCGGCGTGCTGGCTGTGCAGTCGATCGGCACTGGCGTCACTGCCGGCGAGTCCGCCGAAGAGCGCGTACACGACCGCGTCGATGATCGTGGACTTCCCGGATCCGGTGGGACCCTCGAGCAGGAACACCCCGGACGCGGCGAGCGAGGCGAAGTCGATCGAGACGAGGTCCGGGTACGGGCCGACGGCGCGGAGGTCGAGGCGGTGCAGGTACATCAGCGTGCTCCCTGCTCGGCCAGGGCGGCCGCGGCGGACTCGTAGGCGTCCCGCAGGATCCCGAGCTCCACGTCGTCCGGACGGCCGCCGGTGGCGTAGGTGACGAAGTCCGCGGCGACCTCGACCGGGTCGGACGTCGCGCTGACGGCTCGCGCCGGTGTCCGGTCAGGGACGTCTGCGGGCTCGTGCGTGATGGCGAGGGCGTGCGGGAAGCGGTCCTTCACCCGGGCGTAGAGACGCTCCGGGTGCACGGTGTCCGTCACGGCGACCCGCACCCATGCGTCGGCGTGCTCCGCGAACACCCCGGACTCGATCTGGGCGATGCTGCCGCGCACGTCGACGAGCCGGCGCGGTACGGGCGTCGGGAGGAGGTCGACCGTCACGGCCCCGTCGGCCGCGAGCTCGACGAGCGTCACGGACTTGGTGTGGTTCCGCTCGCCGAACGAGAAGGCCAGGGGGGATCCGGCGTACCGGATGCGGTCGCCTGCACCGACGCGCTGCGGCCCGTGCAGGTGTCCGAGTGCGACGTAGTCGACGCCGTCGAAGGTGGACTCGGCGACCCGGTCGACGCCCCCGACGCGGATGTCCTGCTCGCTGTCGCTCGGCAGCGCGCCGCCGACGAAGGCGTGCGCGACGACCACCGACCGGGTGCCGGGGCGTTCCGCGAGGTCGCGCCGCACCCGGTCCATCGCCGCGCCGACGACGGCCTGGTGCGAGCGGGCGAGCGGCTCGTCGGGCACGGGCGCGAGCGCGTACCGAACCATGTCGGGCTGGAGGTAGGGGATGCCGTACACCGCGACCGGACCGCCGCCGTCGTCGGTGTCGACCAGCACCGGCTCCGCGAGCCGGGACGGCTCGGCGAGGATCCGGACCCGGTCGCTCATGACGCCCGCACCGAATCCGAGTCGGACCGCGGAGTCGTGGTTGCCCGGGGTCACGACGACGGTCGCCGTCTCCGCGAGGTGTTCGAGGACGTGGGAGAGCATGCGGACCGCCTCGACCGGCGGAATCGCCCGGTCGTAGACGTCCCCCGCGACCACCACGAGGTCGACCGACCGCTCGCGGACGACCTGCACGAGGTGGTCGAGGAACGCCGCCTGGTGCTCCAGCAGGTCCGCACCGAGGAGGGTGCGCCCGAGGTGCCAGTCGCCGGTGTGCAGGATCCGCATGTGAGCCACGGTAACGGCCGCCGGGGACATCCCGGACGCCCACGCTGGCCCTGTGGAGGACCGGACGACCGCGGGCACCGGTGGACGACCGGGCGGCGTACGGTCGGACACATGACCACTCCCGCCGAACTCCTCGTCGAAGCGTTCTCCCGCGTGCCCGAGACCGTCGGACGCGCCGTCGACGGCCTGTCGGAGGACCAGCTCGCGTCCCGACCGGCCGCCGGGGCGAACACGCTCGCCTGGCTCGCCTGGCACATCGCCCGCGGTCAGGACGCCCAGGTCGCCGCCCTCGCCGGTACCGAACAGGTGTGGACGGCGGACGGCTGGGTCGAACGCTTCGGTCTGCCCTTCCCCGCCGAGGCGCTCGGGTACGGCATGTCCCGCGACGACGTCGGTCGCGTCCGCGCGTCGGCGGCACTCCTCACCGGGTACCTCGACGCGGTGCACGCGCGCACGGTCGCGTACCTGCAGACGCTCTCGCCGGAGGACCTCGAGACCGTCGTCGACGACTCGTACGACCCGCCCGTGACCGTCGGTGTGCGGCTCGTGAGCATCCTCGACGACTGCGTCCAGCACGCCGGCCAGGCCGGCTACGCCCGGGGCGTCCTCTTCTTCAACCGCTGACGCGCTGCGTCGTCGCCCGCGTCGCGCTTCGCGCACGGACGACGGACGGGAGGCCCGGTACCAGCTGGTACCGGGCCTCCCGTGCGCGCGTGGTCGGGTCAGCGCGCGGCGAGCTCCGCGATGATGCGGTCGCCGGGGCCGCTCTCGACGAGGTCCGCCTCGATCTCCGCGTGCTCGAGGATGCCCTCGATCTTGCGGCGACGGCCGCGCGGGACGATCGTGACGACGGTGCCCTCCTTGCCGGCACGACCCGTACGGCCGGACCGGTGCATGTACGCCTTGTAGTCGTCCGGCGCGTCGGCCTGCACGACGAGCGAGATGTCGTCGACGTGGATGCCGCGGGCCGCCACGTCGGTGGCGACGAGCACGTTCACGCGGCCACTGGTGAGCAGCTGCAGGTTGCGGGTGCGTCGCGACTGGTTGAGGTCGCCGTGCAGCGAGGTCGCGCGGATGCCGGCGTCCTCGAACTGGTCGGCGAGACGCTCGGCGTAGGCGCGGGTCCGGGCGAAGACGATGGTCTTGCCCTCGCCGGCGACGAGCTCCTCGAGGACGCGGTCCTTGTCGCGCTGCTCGACCACGAGCACGCGGTGGTCGATGGTCGAGGACGCCTGGTCCTCACCCGCGACCTCGTGCACGCTCGGCTCGTGCAGGAACTCCTCCACGAGCGCCGCCACCTGGGTGTCGAGCGTCGCGCTGAACAGGAGCTTCTGCGCGCGGTTGCCCTGCGGGGTGACCTCGGCCGTCGCGGAGAGGATCTCCTGGACGGGCTCGAGGAACCCGAGGTCGCACATGTGGTCCGCCTCGTCGAGGACGGAGATGATGACCTCGCTGAGGTCGAGCGTCCCCTTCTTCATGAGGTCCTGGACACGGCCCGGGGTGCCGACGATGATGTCGACGCCACGCTGGAGGGCACCCTCCTGGCGGCCGTAGGGCACACCGCCGTAGATCTGCGTCGTGAACAGGCCGACCGACCGGGCGATCGGCTGCACCGTGCGGTCGATCTGCAGGGCGAGCTCGCGCGTCGGGGCGAGGATGAGCGCACGGGGGGCGCGGCCCATCTTGCGCTTCGTGCCGCCGCCGTGCTCCATGAGCTTCTCGACCAGCGGCGCACCGAACGCGATCGTCTTGCCCGACCCGGTGCGGCCTCGGCCGAGGACGTCCTTGCCGGCCAGGACGTCGGGGATCGTCGCCGCCTGGATCGGGAACGGGCTGCTCGCACCGAGTTCGGCCAGCGCGCGGGAGATGTTGCCGCCGATGCCGAGGTCGCCGAAGGTCACGCCCTCGACGTCCGCGGCCACGATCGACTCGGCCTGGAGCTTCTCGAGCTTGACGTCGTCGGCCGGGACGAAGTGGCCGCGGGGAGCGTCGTCACGACGCGGGGCGCGGTCGCGGTCGTCACGGTCGAAACGACGGGGCGCACGCTCATCGCTGTCACGACGCGGGGCGCGATCGTCACGGTCGAAGCGACGCGGAGCACGCTCATCGCTGTCACGACGCGGGGCGCGGTCGTTGCGGTCGAACGATCGCGGCGCACGGTCGTCACGGTCGAAGCGACGCGGAGCACGCTCGTCACGGTCGAAACGACGCGGAGCACGCTCGTCGCTGTCACGACGCGGCGCACGGTCGTCACGGTTGAAGCTGCGCGGCGCACGCTCGTCGCTGCCACGACGCGGAGCACGCTCGTCACGGTTGAAGCTGCGCGGCGCACGCTCGTCGCTGCCACGACGCGGCGCACGATCATCACGGTCGAAGCGACGCGGAGCACGCTCGTCGCTGTCACGGCGCGGCGCGCGGTCGTCACGGTTGAAGCTGCGCGGTGCGCGGTCATCGCGATCGAAGCGACGGGGGCCGTGGTCATCGGCGTCACGACGCGGAGCACGGTCGTCACGGTTGAAGCTGCGCGGGGCGCGGTCATCACGGTCGAACCGACGCGGCGCACGCTCGTCGCGGTCCGAACCGCGCGCGGGGCGGCCCGCACCGCGCGGCTCCCACGCAGGGCGGCTGCCGCGGCTGTCGCGCGGCTCCCAGTTCGGGCGCTCGCCCGAGGACGGACGGGAACGACGCTCGTCGGCGTCCCAGCGCTGCTTCTGGCGGGGAGCCGTCGGCTCGGCAGCGCGGAAGCCGCGGTGCTTGGCGCTGCGAGCGGCAGGGGTGCCGTTCGGGTGGCGCGTGCGGTCGGTGCGGTCGGCGCGGGAGTTCGCGCCCTTGTCGTACGGGGCCATGTGTTCTTTCCGGGGTGCAGACGTACCACGCAGCCCGGCAGCGACATCGGCGGGGGCGGCTCGTGGAGGGGGGTTCATCGCAACGTCGATCGACGCGATTCCAGCCCTCGAACTACACAACACCCAAACACGTCCGCGGCTCGCGGCCGCGGTGTCGAAGGCCGACCGATCGAGCATACGCGACCCGGCCCCGTCAGACCAGCCCCGTCGACCGGTGGGATCGGAGGCGGAGGTGGGACGGGCCTCCCGGCGGTTGGGTCAGGACTCGGCGAGCCGCTGGCGCTGCTCGGCCACGTCGAAGTCCGCCGCGGGCCACGAGAGGTGCATGTCCTCGAGGGCGCGCAGCAGGAGCTGCTGGACGGCGAGACGGGCGTACCACTTGCGGTTCGCCGGCACGACGTACCAGGGAGCCTCCGGTGTCGAGGTGCGGTCGAAGACCACCTGGTACGCGTCCTGGTAGTCGTCCCAGAGCAGGCGGTCGTCGATGTCGCCCGGGTTGAACTTCCAGTGCTTGTCCGGCCGGTCGAGGCGGTCGCCGAGTCGTTCGCGCTGCTCGTCCTTCGAGATGTGCAGCATCACCTTGACGACCGTCGTGCCCTGCTCGGTGAGCCGGCGCTCGAAGTCGACGATCGCGCCGTAGCGCCGTTCGATCTCGTCCGGTCCGGCGAACTGCCGGACACGCTGGACCAGCACGTCCTCGTAGTGGGAGCGGTCGAAGACGCCGAGCTGTCCCGCGTCCGGCAACTGCCGTTCGACGCGCCAGAGGAAGTCGTGCTCGCGCTCCTCAGCGGTGGGGGCCTTGAAACCCGCGTAGCGCACGCCGTTGGGGTCGACCGCGCCGACCACGTGGGACACGATGCCGCCCTTGCCCGCGGTGTCCATCGCCTGCAGGACGAGCAGCACGCGGCGCTGGTCCGCCGCCGTCGCCGCTGCCCAGAGCCGTTCCTGCAGGGCCGCCAACCGGGAGGCACCCGCGGCGAGCGCTTCGAGCCCGTCGATCTTGCGGCCGGGGAACCCCGGTGTCGCGTCCGGGTCGACGGTGTCGAGCCGGAACCCGGGGCCGACGCGGAGGAGCGACTCGGGGTCGGCGTTCCAGGACTTCTGACGGCTCACGGGTCCTCCTGTGGATCTCGTGCCCATCCTGGCACCCCCACCTGCCCATGTACCGTGGCTGGCGATGAAGTCCGGCCGCCGTACCCTGCTCGCGCTCGTCGCCGCGGCCGCGGTCGTCGGCGCAGCGGCGTCGTGCACCGTCGACGGGACCGGGGACGGGAACAGCACCGTCACCGCCGACCCCGTCATCTACCCGCTGTCGCTGGAGTACCACGGCATCGACGTCGTGCCGGACGTGCCGTACGGGCAGGATCCCCTGCAGCAGCTCGACGTGTGCCTGCCGGCCGACAGTCCGCCCGAGAGCACCTCGACGCCCACCCCGACGCCGACCGCCCGGGCCGCCGAGGAGCCGGACCGCGTTGAGGTCGGTTCCCGCCCTGCCGTGATGATGATCCACGGCGGCAGCTGGTCCCACGGCGACAAGGCCACGGCGGCGTACCGGTCGGTCTGTCAGTTCCTGGCGTCCGAGGGGTTCGTGACGTTCAACGTCGACTACCGCCTCGCGCCGACCGACCCGTTCCCGGCCGGGCTCGACGACGTCCGCCGCGCGCTCGACTTCGTCTTCCGGCCGTCCACCCTGCAGACGTACGACGTCGACCCTGACCGGGTCGGGGTGTTCGGCGGCAGCGCCGGTGGCAACCTCGCAGCGCTCCTGGCCGTCGAGGACCACGAGTCGAGCGCCCACGCCGACGGCTTCCGCATCCGGGCGGTCGTCGACCTGAGCGGGCCGACCGACCTCACGGTCCGGTCCACCGGTGCTGAGGGGGTCGCTGCCTCGTTCCAGCGGAAGCAGTTGCTGTACCTCGGGTGCGAGTCGTACCGGTCGTGCCCGGCGGCCGGACGAGCGTCGCCGATGTACCAGGTGACGCAGGAAACCGCGCCGTTCTTCATCGGGCACTCCACCGACGAGTTCATCCCGCTGTGGGAGTCGCAGCGCTTCGCGACGACCCTGCGCGACCACGGCGTCCCGGTGACGTTCGTCGCCGTGCAGGGGTCGGCGCACTCGATCGCGCAGCTCGACCGGGCGATGAGCCGCCGGGTGACGGCGTTCCTGCGCGACAACCTGGGCTGACGCTGACGCTGACGCTGACACTGACGCCGACGCTGACGCCGACGCCGACGCCGTCCTGCCCCGCTGACCGTTCCCCGGGGTGCCGTGCTCCGGGGTGACGTGCCCCGCACGGGTGGCACCCGGAGCGGGACTGTCGAGGATGTCGACGGATCGTCAGGCTTGCCGGGTGACGCACCCTTCGATCTCCGCCCCGACCCCCTCCGCCGTGCGTGCCCGCACCGGAAGCTGGACGTCGGTCCGCACCGCCGCGGAACTCCTGCTGGGGCTCTCCTTCTTCGTCACGGTGGCGTCCGGTTGGGACGGCGCCGCCGTCGGGCAGGCAACCGTGGTCACACCCGTCGCGGCGGTCGTGTTCCTCGTCACCGTGACGTGCGTGCTGGTGTCCTGGTTCCGCGAGCTCGACCAGGACTCCGACGGCCGCTGACCCCGTCTGCGTGCCGTCGGCCGCACGGTCGCACGACCCGATGCATGCAGGGGCACGCCGCCGCATGAGCGGCGACGCGCCCCGCTGATCACGCCTCGGCGCGAGCCGCCTTCCGCTGCGCCCGACGCTCACGAGCACCCTCGACCAGGGCGTACAACGCCGGCAGCACGACGAGCGTCAGCAGCGTCGACGACACCAGGCCGCCGATCACGACGAGGGCCAGCGGCTGGGAGATGAACCCCGACTTGCCCGTGAGCCCGATCGCCATCGGCAGCAGCGCGAAGATCGTCGCCAGCGCGGTCATCAGGATCGGTCGGAGGCGTCGGGTCGCGCCCTCGAGCAACGCCTCCCGGACTGGCAGGCCTCGTCGCCGGTACTGGTTCACCAGGTCGATGAGGACGATCGCATTCGTCACGACGATGCCGACGAGCATGAGCAGCCCGATGAGCGACGCGACACCGATCGGGACGCCCGAGATGACCTGCAGCAGGATCGCACCGGTCGCGGCGAACGGCACCGAGACCAGGAGCATGAGCGGCTGGAGCAGGCTCCGGAACGTGGCGACCATGATCACGTAGACGATCAGCACGGCGACCACGACGGCGAGGCCGAGCTGCGAGAACGCCGACGACTGGCTCGCGGCGACACCGCCGATGGAGGCGCTCGCCCCGCGCGGCAGGTCGAGTTCGTCGACCGCCGCGGTGACGGACTGCACGGCCGCCCCGAGGTTCGTCGCGTCCGGTGTGACGGTGATCGTGGCGGTCCGGGCGGCGTTCGTCGTCGTGACCGTCGTGGGCCCCTCGGACTGCTCGACCGTCGCGACGTCCGTCAGCGGCACGGTGCCGGTGCTCGTCGGCACGTCGAGTGAGCGCAGTGCCGCGACGGTCGTCGGCGGGTCCGGGTTCGCGATGTACACGTCGAGCGTGGCGTCGTCGATCTCGATGCTGCCGGTGTCACGTGGCGACACCGCGGCGGCCACGAGTCCACCGACCTGGGTCTCGGTGAGTCCGAGGTCGGCGGCCTTCGCCCGGTCCACCCGGACGGCGAGGAAGGGCTCCGCCGCGGACAGGTTGCTCGTCGCGCCGGTGGTGCCCTCGACCGAACGCATGGTCGCGAGGACCTTGCGTGAGGCGGTCTCGAGCTGCGCCTGCGTCGGGGCGGTGACGTCCACCTCGATGTCGCTGCTGCCGCCGAACCCACCACCGGACGAGGCGATGGTGATCTCGCCCACGCCGTCGATGGCGTCGAGCCGCTTCCGGGCGTCGGCCTGGATCGTCGGCTGGTCGGCTTCCGCGTCAGTGGTGACCGCGTACTGCACGGAAGCCGATCCGCCGCCGCCGAACGCGGCCTGGATGGACTGCCCGCTCGTGCCGATGGTGGTCTGGACGGTCTCGACGCCGCGGACGTCCTGCAGTTCCCGCTCCACCTGTCGTGCGGAGTCGGACTGGACGTCGAGGCTCGAACCGGCCTTCAGGTCCTGGGTCACGGTGAAGGTGTTCTGCCCGGAGTCCCCGAGGTAGTTCGTGGTGACCAACGGCAGCGCGGCGGCCGTGCCACCCAGGACGACGACGGCGAGCAGGACCACGACGACCGGCGCCCGGACGGCCCAGCGGAGCACCGGGAGGTACACGCGACGGAGACGGTCCGAGGTGCCGGCGTCGTGCAGGTCCGCGGCGGACGCGAGCGCGGCCTCGGACGTCGGACGGACGGCGGGCTCGTCCGCGCGCCCCACGGCGTGCGCGGTCTGCTCGTCCCGCTCAGCTGTGGCCCGCTCCGCTGTGGCCTGCTCCACTGTGGCCTGCTCCACTGTGGCCTGCTCCACTGTGGCCTGCTCCACTGTGGCCTGCTTCGCCTTCTTCGGGCGCAGCCACCAGTACGCGAGCACCGGGACGATCGTGAGCGACACGAGCAGCGAGGCCACGAGCGCCAGGGTGACGGTCACCGCGAACGGCCGGAAGAGCTCCCCGACGAGTTCCGCGACGAAGGCCACGGGGAGGAACACCGCGACGGTCGTGAGCGTCGACGCGGTGACGGCGCCGGCGACCTCGCGGACGGCGTCGAGCACGGCCTGCGCTCGGTCGACGCCGGGGCGCATGTGCCGCTTGATGTTCTCGATGACGACGATGGAGTCGTCGACCACGCGGCCGATCGCGATGGTGAGCGCGGCCAGCGTGATGATGTTGAGCGAGTAGCCCGCTGCCTGCATGCCGATCGCCGCGAGGAGCACCGACGTCGGGATCGAGACCGCCGTCACGAGGGTGGACCGCACCGAGAGCAGGAACACCAGGATGACGACGACCGCGAAGGCCAGGCCGAGCAGTCCCTCCTCGGCCAGGGAGTCGATCGACTGCTGGATGTAGGGCGCCTGGTCGAAGACGACGGTGAAGCGCGGGTCGCCCTCGATCTTGGCCTCGATGCCGGGCAGCGCGTCGCCGACGACGGTCGACACGTCGACGGTGTTGGCCTCCTGCGTCTTCGTGATCGAGATCGTCAGGGCCTGCTCGCCGTCGACGCGGCTGATCGACGTCCGCGGCGACTCCTTGATCGCGACCTCGGCGACGTCGCCGAGGGTGGTGTCGGTCGGGGTGGCGGCAGGGGTCGCGGCCGCGTCGGTGGGTGCGGCGTCGGTCGCGCCACCGGTCGTCGTTCCACCCGGGGTCGTCGCACCGGCAGCGGGCCCACCGGCGGCGGGTGCACCGGCGCCGGGTGCGCCGGTCGTGTCGGTCGACGTGGTGTCCGCCGCGTCCGATCCGCCCGAGCCGGACGAGTTGGTGAGGGGCAGCGCGCGGATGTCCTCGAGCGACGCGATCCGCTCACCGGTCTGCACCGAGAGGGTCGACCCGTCCTCGGTGATCGTGCCACCCGGGATCAGCGTGCCGTTGTCGTCGAGGGCGTCCGAGATCGCCGTCTGGCTGAGCCCCCGGGCCGCGAGCTCGTCCTCGTCCGGTGTGATGACGACGCGACGCCCGGGGTTGCCGAACACGTCGGCCTGCCGGACCCCGTCGAGCTTCTCGAGGTCGGGGATCGCGGTCGCCTGCAGCCGGTCGACCAGCTCCTCCTGGTTGCCGGACGACGAGACCGCGACCTGCAGCACCGGCAGGTCGTCGAAGGACCCGGTGACGATCTGCGTCTGTACGGAGTCGGGGAGCGAGAGGGCGTTGACCGCGGTCTGGATCTTGTCCTCGGCGCTGGCCAGGTTCGAGCCGTAGTCGAACGAGGCGGAGACGACGCTCTGCCCGGTGGACGACGTCGCACTCGTCGACTCGAGGTCGGGCACGACCTGGATCGCCTGCTCGATCTTCGTCGAGACGTCGTTCGACACGACCTCCGGCGTGGCCCCCGGGTAGGCGCTGACGATGGCGACCTGCGGGAACTCGACGCTCGGGATGAGTTCCTGCTTGAGGCTCGACAGGGCGACGCCACCGAAGACGGCCACCACGATCGTCACGAGGGCGATGAGGGCGCGGTTCCGGAGACTGAAGACGGAGAGGAGGTGCACGCCCTGATCCTCGCAGCCCGGTCCTGCATCCACCCAGCCGAAGTGCATCCTGGGGATGAACGTGCAGGTACCCGGACGTGTGGCGGGGACCTCCCGGTCAGGCGGCGCCGAGCAGGGAGTACACGGCGAGCACGCCGACCGAGCCGACGACGCCGACCCCGAGCGCGACCGCACGGCCGATCGGCGACCGGGCCAGGGCGATGCCGGCGACGAGGACGCCGACCCCGACCACGATCTGGACGACCCACGTGGCGGTCCCCGTGGTCGCGGCGACCTGCAGCAGGGCGCGGGCGCCCTCGCCGATGAGGACCGCAGCGGTCACACCGGCGGCGGCACCCCGCCAGCGGCCGTCCGGAGACCGGAGCGCGACGGCGACGGCACCGGCGAGCAGCCCGGCGGGCAGTGCCATCACGACCCAGAAGTTGGTGATCGACAGCGAGTCCGGGTAGCCGCGGAGGTTCGTCGTCGCCCAGTAGCCGATGTGCATGAGCTCGAGCAGCACGACGCCGAGCGCCATCGCGAGCGCGGTCCGCAGCCGCGGTCGGACACTCCCCCGAGCGACCCCGGCGGCGAGCACGAGCAGCACGGCGACGACGAACCACGGCCCGGCCGCGTTGGAGATGGACGCCAGCCCGGGCACCGCCTGCCCGAAGCTCGTCGCGACGCCGGCGAGCACGGCCCCGGTCACCGCCATGGTGAGTCGGGCGACCGGCGGCACGGCACTGCCGCTCGGGTGCCCGGGAGCGGTCGGCGACGCGGCCCGGGCGACACCGGGAGAGGACAGGGTGCTGTTCATGGTCTCGATGCTGGCGTGCCCGTCCGCTCGTCACATCACCCGGGAGGGGCATGGGCATCCTCCGCAGGAGTGACGCGGCCGACCGCGGACCACGGACGCGGACGTCCGTGCACCACGGACGCGGCCGACCGCACCCCGCAGACCACAGACCACGGACCACAGACCACAGACCACAGACCACCGACCACAGACGCGTGCGTCCTCAGACCACCGCCGCCGACGACCCCCGCGCGCCCACGGTCGCCCCGCCCACCCGTGCCCAGGACCGCGCGAGGGCGTCGACCACGCGCTCCCGTTCCTCCGCGGTCAGGGTGAACGGCACGCGGAGCGACCGCTCGAACCCGCCGTCCGGTCCGAACACGCCCCCGGACGCGAGCACGACCCCCTCGGACCGCGCCGCGAGGACCAGCGCGGTCGACACCGGACGCCCGAGCCCCACCCACGTGGTCAACCCGCCGGCCGGCGACGGGACGTCCCACTCCGGCAGCCGTTCCCGCAACGCGGCGACGAGGCCGTCGCGACCCGCGCGCAGGGCCGGACGCCGGGCCTCCAGGACGGCCGCCGTCTGCGGGACCAGTTCGCGCGCGACGAGTTGGTCCAGCGTCGGCGTCCCGAGGTCGCCCGTCGGCCGCGCGAGGAGCAGGCGGTGCAGGAGCTCCGGAGCAGCCCGGATCCAGCCGATCCGCAGCCCGCCCCAGAACACCTTGTCCGCCGAACCGACCATCACGACCTCACCCGGCGCCCCGGCGGCCAGCGGGGGCGCGGACGGGCCGTCGATGCGGAGCTCCCCCATCGTCTCGTCGGCCACGACGACGGTGCCGACGGCCGCGGCGGCCTCGAGCAGGACGCTCCGCGTGGACGTCGGCATGGTCGCGCCCGTCGGGTTGTGCAGCTCGGGCATGACGTAGGCCATCGTCGGCGCCGAGCGGCGCAGGGTCGCGTCGAGCACGCCCTCGTCCCACCCGCCGCGTGGGTCGACGGGGACCGACACCAGCCGACCACCGGCAGCGCGGAGGGCCTCGTGCGCGTGCGGGTAGGTCGGCGACTCGACGAGCACCGGGTCACCGCGCCCGACGAGCACCCGCGCCAGCAGCGCGATCGCGTGTTGGGCGCCGACGGTGACGATCACCTCGGAGGGCGAGGTCGGCAGCCCCCGGGCCGTGTACCGCTCCGCGATCGCCGCGCGGAGGCCCGGGTCCCCGACGGTGTCGAACCCGATCCCGGCGAGCGCCGCCGGCAGGTGCCGCATCGCGCGTTCGACGGCCTCGGCCACGACCGGGGCGCTCCGCAGGGCGGCCTTCCGCAGGTCGAGCACGTCCGCGGGCACGACGCCGCCGAACTCCTCGGGGTCCGGGCGCCCCTCGAGCGGCAGGCGGACGACGCTGCCCGACCCGCGGAGGGACGTCAGGAAGCCGTCGACGCGGAGTCGTGCGTACGCGTTCGCGACGGTGGTGCGGGAGACGCCGAGTGCGGCCGCGAGCCCGCGTTCGGCGGGCAGGCGAGCGCCGTGCGGGATGCGCCCGTCGATGACGAGGACCCGCACGGCGTCGGCGAGCGCCTCGTACGCCGGGGCGTCGGAGCCGGCACGCCAGTGCGTCAGGAGTACGGCGGCGGAGCGGGCACTGAGGAGGACGGGGGTCACGGGGTCCACAGTAGGACGATTGGCTCTCGACCAGCAGGCCAATCTGTTCCAAGCTCGAACCGTGCCCCGCTCCTCCACCGTGTCCCTCCGTCTCGTCCAACTCCTCGTCGGCCTGTTCCTCTACGGCGCCTCGGTCGCACTGCAGGTCCGCGCGGTCGTCGGCGTCTCGTCGTGGACCGTCCTCACGCAGGGCCTGGAGAACGTCCTGCCGTGGTCGTTCGGCGTCATCACGGTCGTGTCCAGCCTGGTGATCCTGCTGTTCTGGATCCCGCTCCGGCAACGACCGGGGATCGGCACGCTGCTCAACGCCCTCGCGATCGGTCCGGCGGCCGATCTGGTCCTCTGGCTGGTCCCCGAACCGGCCGGTCTGGTCGGTCGCGTGCTGCTGTTCGTCGGGAGCATCGCCCTGCTCGCGGTCGCGACGGCGTGCTACATCGGCGCGGGCTTCGGCACCGGCGCGCGGGACGGCCTGATGGTCGGGCTGCACGAACGGTTCGGCTGGCCGGTGTGGGTGGCGCGCACGGTCGTGGAGGTCACGGTCGTCATCGTCGGCTGGCTGCTCGGCGGGGACGTCGGCGTCGGCACGGTGGTCGCCGCGTTCGCGATCGGTCCGCTGGTCCAGCCGCTCATGCCGCTGTTCCGCCGGTTCCCGTGGAGCCCCGGCCGGGAGGCCGGACCCGCTCCCGCCCTGCTGGTCGCTGACCGTCTGCCCGACGTCTCGATCTGACCCTGGCGTCCGCACAGGACGCGATGTATCGTGTTCCGAAAGACGCGATACATCGCGTTCCGTCCGACACCGAGGAGCAGTCATGGCACAGGAGAAATGGCTCGTCGACGAGCCGAAGGTCATCGACACCGGGATCGTCCGCGCACTGCGGGTGGGCCTGGTCGGCGGGCAGGTGGACGTCGTCACGCACGACGAGCCGACCGCGCGCGTGGAGATCCACCAGGTCTCCGGCAAGCCCATCAAGGTGGAGATCGAGGGCGACACCCTGACGGTCGACCACCCCCAGATGCGCTGGGACGACCCCCTCGGCTTCCTCAAGTCCTTCCGCGGCGGCGGCGCCCGCGCGGACGTCAGCATCCTCGTGCCACGGGACGTCACGGTCACGCTCGGGGTCGTCTCCGCCGGCGTCCTGCTCTCCGGCACCGAGCGCGGCGCGGTGCTCAACAGCGTCTCCGGGGACGTCGTCGTCGACGCGGTCATCGGTGACGTCCAGGTCCACGCGGTCTCCGGCACGACCACGATCCGCGACCAGGTCGGCACCGTCACGCTCCGGACGGTCTCGGGCGACGTCGTCGCCACCGGCGAGATCCGTCGGTTCTCGGCCGACGCCGTCTCGTCCGCCGTGGTGCTCGACCTGCACGGCACCCCGGACAGCGTGAAGGTGAACACCGTCTCCGGCCCGGTCGACGTCCGACTCGAGCACGGCACGGCCTACACGAGCACCATCACCACCGCCACCGGCCGCCTGCAGTTCGACGACGCCGAGCTCCGCGGCACCCGCGGCACGTATACCCGGACCGACGGGGAGCTCTCCGGCTCGTACGTCGACATCCGGGTGAACTCCGTCTCCGGCGACGTCGCGATCGTGCACGGCCCGGCACCCGTCCCGGCCGCCGACACCACCCCGACCGCCGACGAGCAGGGCGGTGTCGCATGAGCCCCGTCTTCGCGCACGGACACCTGCGCCTGTACCTGCTCGTCCTGCTCGCCGACCACCCGATGCACGGCTACGAGGTCATCACCGCGCTCGGCGACCGCTTCGGCGGCACCTACGTCCCGAGTGCCGGCACCGTGTACCCGCGGCTCGCCAAGCTCGAGGAGGACGGCCTGGTCACGAAGACCTCCGACGGCCGGAAGACCGTCTACGCGATCACCGAGGCCGGTCGCGCCGAGCTCGACGCCCGAGCCGACGAGGTCGCCCAGCTCGAGAACGGTGTCGCGGACAGCGTGAAGTCGCTCGCCGACGGCGTCCGCGCGTCGGTCGGCGCCGCGATGGAGTCGCTCCGTGCCGACCTCGCCGCCGCGCAGCACAGCGGCCCGACGGGGACCCCGGGTGCCGCCGGCGCCGAGCCGGCACCGGTCACGGGGTCCGGCGGCCGGACCCTCCGCGACGCCGAGATGGCGGTCGCCGTGTTCCGGCAGCAGCTCCGTGCCGACCTGCGTCGCCGCGCAGCCCGCGGCACGCTCGACGACGCTGCGGTCCAGCGCCTCCGTGACGGCCTGGAGGCCCTGCGCGGGTCGTTCTGACGCGACCGGACACCAGGACGACCGGTCCGGCGGGGCGGACGCGGTCCGGGCCTCCCGGCCGTCACCGGAGCACCGACCGTCGAACCTGTCCGTTCCTTCAGAGAAGGACAGGAGAACCCCTCCGATCCGCGACGATCCGCGGATCGGAGGGGTTCTCCGCGTCCCGTCCGGTCGTGGGGGAATACGGTTCCGGCCTCCGGTGTTGCGTTCGCCCCGCCAACGAGTAAGTTCGTCGCTCGTGACCAACGAGACCCGGTCGTTGAAAGCCCGACTGATCGGCGACCCGCTCCCCTCCGAGAAACTCGAGGGGCAGCTCCTGCCGAAGCACCTGGCGCTCCCCATCTTCGCCAGCGACCCGCTCTCCTCCGTGGCGTACGCACCGCAGGAACTGCTCATGATCCTGCTGCTCGGCGGGATGGCGTTCCTGACGTTCGCCCCCTGGGTGGCCGCGCTCGTCGTGCTGCTGCTCGTGGTCGTCGTCGCGTCCTACCGGCAGCTCATCAAGGCGTACCCGTCCGGGGGCGGCGACTACGAGGTCGCGCACCGGAACCTCGGCGAGAAGGCCGGGCTCGTCGTCGCGAGCGCCCTCCTCGTCGACTACGTGATGACGGTCGCCGTGTCGGTGGCCTCCGGCGTCGACAACATCATCTCGGCGCTGCCGATGCTCAACCCGTTCCGCGTGGAGCTGGCGCTCCTGTTCGTCGTGCTGCTGGCGGCCGCGAACCTCCGCGGCGTCCGCGAGTCGAGCAAGGCCTTCGCCGTCCCGACCTACCTGTTCGTGGCGAGCGTCTTCCTGATGGTCGTGACCGGCCTCGTCCGCATCGTCGCCGGGGACGCGCCCGTGGCCGAGTCCGCCGGCTACACCGTCGAGAACATCGAGCACACCACGCAGGCGGCCTTCATCCTCCTGCTCCTCCGGGCCTTCGCGTCCGGCTGTTCGGCGCTCACCGGTGTCGAGGCGATCGCGAACGGCATCCCGGCCTTCCGCCGCCCGAAGATCAAGAACGCGCAGCAGACCCTCGTGCTCATGGGCGGCATCGCGATCGTGCTGTTCGTCGGCCTCATCACGCTCGCCCTCGTCTCCCGCGTGCACTACGCCGAGAACGCGTGCGACCTGCAGGGCTTCGCGGACTGCGCGGCGACACCGCAGCGCTCCCTCATCGCCCAGATCGCCGCAGCCACGTTCGGCAACAACTCGATCCTGTTCTTCGTCATCCAGGCGACCACGGCGGCGGTGCTGCTCCTCGCCGCGAACACGGCGTTCAACGGGTTCCCGCTGCTCGGCTCGATCCTGGCGCGCGACTCGTACGCCCCGAAGGCGCTGTCCACCCGCGGTGACCGGCTCATCTACTCGAACGGCGTCATCGTGCTCGCGCTCGTCGCGGCCGCACTGCTCATCGTCTACCGGGCGAACGTCACGAGCCTGATCCAGCTGTACATCATCGGCGTGTTCGTCTCGTTCACGCTCGGGCAGAGCGGGATGGTCAAGCACTGGGTGAGCCTGCTCCGCGCCGACCGTGCCGGCACCGCCGGGGAGCCCGTGCACCGCGGGCAGGTCATCCGCAGCCTCACGATCAACTCGATCGGCGCCACCTTCACGTTCGTGGTGCTCGTCATCGTCACCATCACGAAGTTCACGCACGGCGCCTGGCTCGTCTTCGTGATCATGCCGGTGCTGTTCGTGCTCATGCTCGGCGTGAACCGCTACTACCGCGACGTCTCGCACGAGATCGCGGCCGACGCGGAGACCGAGTTCGGCGCCACGGGCGACCACGCCATCGTCCTCGTGAACAAGCTGCAGAAGCCCGTGCTGAAGGCGCTCGACTACGCCATCGCCGCGAAGCACGCCGACCTCGAGGCGGTGCACGTCGCCATCGACGACGCCGAGGCCGCGCGCCTCCGGGAGCAGTGGGCCGAGCACGGCATCGAGGTCCCGTTGACGATGGTGCCGAGCCCGTACCGCGACATCTCGATGCCCCTCATCAAGTACATCAAGGCGCACCGGCTCGAGCACGGGTCCGAGGTCGTCACGGTCTACACCCCGGTGTTCATCGTCGGCCACTGGTGGGAGGGGCTGCTGCACAACCACCGCGGCCGCCGCATCCGCAAGAAGCTGCTGCTCATGCACGGCGTCACGGTCGCGCTCGTCCCGTGGCTGCTCGACTCGTCGGAGCTGCTCTACGGCAAGCGCTCCCGCCCCTTCCCCGGGCAGGACCGCCGCGGCGAGCCCGTCCGACCCGCCCTCCGCCGGTCGCCGCACGGCGTCTTCCGCTCGGAGGCCGAGGAGGACCGGCTCATCCGCTCCGCCCAGCGCAACAGCCTGGAACCGCAGAAGCTCGCGAACGCCGGCACCCCCTCGCGCCGAGCGACGCGACCGGCCGGCCCCGCGGAGGGCGTCGACCCCGCGACCTGCACGGGTGAGATCCGATCCCTCGTCCCGACCGCACCGCCGGTCCCGCACGCGCCGGACGACCGCGTCTGAGCCGAGCACGGTCGAGCGATGACCCCGCGTGACGGTGTCCGGTCGTACCATGTGACCCCATGACCACCGTGCCCGAGGACCTCCGTACCTTCGCGACCTTCGACGGACACGGCGGCAAGGTCTCGAAGCGCGTCGAGGTGCTCGACCACCGCCCGCCGGTCTCGCCGGACGGCCGCTACGACGGGCTCGTCGCGGTGCGCGGCGAGCACCCGCTCGGCGCGCTCGACGAGCGCGCCGCCGACGACTCCGCCGAACTGACGCGCGGCGTCGCGAGCATCGGCTGGGTGGACCCGGCCACGCTCCGGGACTGGTACCGGCCGGACCGGGTCGTGGTGAGCCTCCTGGACGCCCGCCGTTCCGGGCTGGAGCCCGGGGTCTACGCCGACTCGCGAGGGCGCGGCCGGGTCCGCATCGACGGCCAGGAGGCCCACCTCGGCTCCGACGGGCGGCCCGCGTTCCGCGCACTGGCCGGGACGGCGGAGGCCCCGAAGGTCGACGTCCCACTGCCGATGGACCAGGCCGTGCGGCTCGTGGTCGTGACCGTCGCGGGGCGCGACGGCGACGACCTGGGCGGGACAGCACCGGCGCACCGCACGTCGACCGGTGCTGCCGGCGTGGAGGTCGTGACGACGCCTGTGGCGCCGCTCCTGGCCCCCGGCGAGTACCCGGAGTACGCCGACGACGTGCCGGGGCTGCCGCCGCGACCCGCGTCCGGACGGGTCCGCGTGAGCGCCTCGGTGCTGCTGGACGGGGCCCTGCACCCGGTGGACCGGCTCGACGAACAGGCGAACACGCTCTGGATCGAGCGGGGCGGCCGGGTCGTCCCGATCGCGGCGAGCGACGTCGGCGGAGACCTGGTGCGGTACACGGCGACGCCGGTCTGACGCGGGACTGGCGCCGGATGGCGCCGGACTGGCGCCGGTCCGGCGTCGCCTGTCCGTTCGCCGGTCGTCGGGGGACGCCGTGCTGCGCGGGACGTCGGGGGTGCGGCGTACGGTCACGCTCATGAGTGATGCAGACCAGAACCAGCCGGAGACCCTCGGCGGCGAGCGCCCGGACCCGTCGACCACCGCGAGCAAGGACCCCGAGCAGTGGGTGACCGGTGACGAGCCGATGACCGGCCCGCAGCGCAGCTACCTCGACACCCTCGCGCGCGAAGCCGGCGAGGAGCTCCCCGCCGACCTCAACAAGGCCGAGGCCTCGGAGAACATCGACCGCCTGCAGCAGAAGACCGGCCGCGGCACCAACTGAACCGCAGGCGTTGCTGTACGGCGGTCCGCATCCCAGCGGGCCGCCGTCCGGCATCTCCGTCGCGATCGCCGTCCCCGTCGCGGTCAGGGTCGACCGGGACTGCCGGACGGAGCCGCGATGCCAGCGGTGCGGTCCACCGCTGTCGGTCACGCCCGAGCGGGTGACCGCTCCCCGTCGTCCGCGGCCAGCACCGCCAGGACCTGGCGGGCGATCCGACGACCGGCGCGGTTCGCACCGATGGTCGACGCCTGCGGGCCGTACCCGGCGAGGAAGAGGCGCGGTTCGGCTCCGGCACGCCCGTCCTCCACGACGACCCCACCGGCCTCGGTCCGCAGGTGCAGCGGCGCGAGGTGCCGGAGGTCCGCGCGGAACCCGGTCGCCCAGATGACGGCGTCGGCGTGCACGTGCTCACCGGTCGCGGTCTCGACGCCGTCCGCGTCGAGCCGGACGAACATCGGCTCGGGCTGCAACAGCCCACGCGCCAGGCCGCGTCGGATCCGCGGTGAGACCGGGAGGCCCGTCCCGCTGACGATGCTCGGCAGCGTCCGTCCCGCCTTCGCTGCCCGGTCCTGGTCCTCGACGGCCGCCACGGCGGCGCCGAGCGCGAGATCCGGGTCGTCGGACCAGACCACCGGGCGACGGGTGAACCACCGCGTGGTCCGGGCGACGCCGTCGAGCTCGAGCAGGAAGCCGATGGCGCTCGTGCCACCACCGACGACCACGATGTCCTGCCCCGCGAACTCCGACGCGTCGCGGTACCCCGTCGTGTCGAGCTGACGGCCCCGGAACACGTCGCGACCCGGCACCCACGGCACGAACGGTGTGCCCCACGTACCGGAGGCGTTGACGACCACCTCCGCGCGGATCACCCCGGTGGTCCCGTCGTCGTCGCGGGTCTCGACCACGAGCGCGGGCGTGCTGCCGGCGGGACCGGACCCGACCTCGCGGCGGACCGCCGTGACGGCGACGGGGCGACGCACCCGGAGGTCGTGGTGCTCCTCGAACCGCCGGTAGTACTCCGCGACGACGTCACGGGCCGGACGTGAGCGGTCCGCGTCGTCGAAGTGCAACCCCATCTCGTGCATGCCCGGCAGGTCGTGCACCCGGTGCGCGAGGCCGAGCCGGAGGGCCTCCCAGCGGAACTGCCACGCGCCTCCCGTTCCCGGAGCACGGTCGAGGACGACCAGGTCGCGGCCGGCGGTGAGTCCGGCGCGCTGGAGGTGCCAGGCGACGGAGAGGCCTGCCTGGCCCGCGCCGATCACGACGACATGGGCGTGTTGGTCGGCGGTGCGCATCACCCTCGATTCTGCTGTGCTCGGGACGCGCCGGGCGAAGTCGGCAACGGGGTACATGGTAAAGTGGCCGACAGATTTCAAACCACGAACCGTCTGTTCTTCCCGGGTGCACACTCGTCGCCCGCCGAGACCGGACACGAGCCGACACAGAGGGGGTCACGCATGGGGCGCGGCCGTCAGAAGGCGAAGCACACCAAGGTCGCCCGGGAGCTGAAGTACTTCAGCCCGGACACGAACTACGGTGCTCTCGAACGCGAACTCTCCGTCGCACAACAGTCGGACGAGCCCGACTACGTCGACCGCTGGGCCGACGAGTTCGGTGACGATGGTGACCTGGAGAACCAGACGGACACGAACAAGTCCGCCTGACCTCCCGGTCTGACGACGCCGCGCCCCTCCGGGGAGCGCGGCGTCTCGTCGTGCCCGGGCGGATGCGTCGTCGCGCCTCCGCCGCGGCACGCCGTGCCGGCCTCGCCTCCGCCGGGGTTGCACGATCTGCCGCCGCGCGGGCATCCGCTGGGGTTGCACGGCCTGCCGCCGCCGGGCATCCGCCGGGGTCGCACGGTCTGCCGCCGCCGGGCCTCCGCCGAGGTTGCACGATCTGCCGCCGCCGCGCGCCGGTGGCGGCCGCTTCTGCGACCTCGACGGAGCGCGCATGGCGGGTCGTGCGACCTCGACGACGCCGCGCACGGTGAGTCGTGCGACCTCGACCGAGCGCGCATGGCGGGTCGTGCGACCTCGACGACGCCGCGCACGGCGGGTCGTGCGACCTCGACGACGCCGCGCACGGCGGGTCGGGCGACCTCGACGCGCGGCACCGAGGAGGTTCCGCAACTCGCCGCGCGTCGGACGTCCCGGTTCCGCGAACGCGGGACCTGGCGCGCCGAGGTTCCGTGATTCTGGAACCTCGGGGAGCGGGCTGCCCAGGGGCGGTACCGGGCGGGGCGCCTCAGCCCGCGTAGGACCCCACGAGGCGCACGGCCCCGCCGTCGACGCCCTTGGCGCCCTGCTCGAACCCGGTCAGGTCGCGCGCACCGATCGACACCGAGCCGACCGTCCACGCGGGCAGTCCGGCTGCCCCGAGGGACGCGATGACCTCGTCCGCCGCGGCACCGGACACGACGGCGAACATGCCGATGCCGAGGTTCCAGGTGCCCTCGGTGTCCTCGATCGGGGTGCCGGCCAGGTCGGCGAGCACGCGGAACACCGGCAGCGGCTGCCAGGTGGACCGCTCGACCTCGACCCAGGACCCGACGGGCAGCACGCGCGCCAGGTTCGCCGCGATGCCACCGCCCGTCACGTGCGAGAGCGAGTGCACGGCACCGGGGTGCTGCTCGATCAGGTCCAGCAGCGGGGACGTGTACAGGCGGGTCGGCTCGAGCAGGGCCTCCCCCACCAGGCCGCCGAGCTCCGGCAGCGTGTCCGTGTAGCCGATGCCGCGCTGGCCGAGGACGTGCCGGACGAGCGAGTACCCGTTCGAGTGCAGTCCGGAGGACTCGATCGCGATGACCGCGTCGCCGTCCTGCACGAGGTGCGCGCCGAGCTGCGAGCCGGCCTCGACCGCGCCGACCGCGGCACCGGCGACGTCGTAGTCGTCCGGACCGAGCAGGCCGGGGTGTTCCGCGGTCTCGCCACCGACGAGCGCGGTGCCCGTGGCCGCACAGCCGCGGGCGATCCCGGCGACGATGTCGGCGATCCGGTTCGGCACGACCCGGCCGCAGGCGATGTAGTCCGTCATGAAGAGCGGCTTCGCGCCGACCACGACGATGTCGTCGACGACCATGCCGACCAGGTCCTGCCCGATGGTGTCGTGCTTGTCGATGGCCTGCGCGATCGCGACCTTCGTCCCCACGCCGTCGGTCGAGGTCGCGAGCAACGGGCGCTCGAAGTCCTTGAGGAACGAGACGTCGTAGAGCCCGGCGAAGCCACCGACGCCGCCCAGGACGGACGCGTTGTGCGTCGCCGAGACGGCGGACTTCATGAGCTCGACGGCCAGGTCACCGGCGGCGGTGTCGACACCGGCCTCGGCGTAGGGGTTGGGCATACGTCGTCCTCCGCTGGGCATGGCAGACTTGTTCGGTACCACCCGATCCTACGGTCTGGAGCACCCCGCGAATGTGCGGCATCGTCGGCCTCGTTGCGCAGGGGCCTGCAAACCAATCCATCTACGACGCACTGCTCCTCCTGCAACACCGGGGACAGGACTCGACGGGCATCGCCACCGTCGACGGGCACGTGCACCACATGCACAAGACCCGCGGTCACGTGCGCGAGGCCTTCCGCACCCGTGACATGCGGGCGCTCCTCGGGACCATGGGTCTCGGCCACGTCCGGTACGCCACCCGTGGCGCCGCGACGAACGAGGAAGAGGCTCAGCCGTTCTACGTGAACGCGCCCTACGGCATCGTGCTGGTGCACAACGGCAACCTGACGAACACGCGTGAACTCACGCGGGAGCTGTTCGACATCGACCGCCGGCACCTCAACACGACCTCGGACACCGAGCTGCTCGTGAACGTCCTCGCGCACGAGCTGCAGGGCCAGGTCCGCGGCAAGCACCTGGACCCGGGGCAGGTGTTCGACGCCGTCGAGCGCGTGCACGAGCGGGTCGAGGGCTCGTACGCCACGATCGCGACGATCGCCGGGCACGGCCTGCTCGCGTTCCGCGACCCGTTCGGCATCCGTCCGCTCATCCTCGGGCACAAGTTCGACGACGCGGGGAAGAGCGAGTGGGTCGTCGCGAGCGAGTCCCTCGTGCTCGAGTCCGGCGGCTACGACATCGTCCGTGACGTCGCTCCCGGTGAGGCCGTCTTCATCGAGATGGACGGCACGATGCACGCCCGACAGTGCGCGAAGGACCCGCGGCTCGTCCCGTGCGCCTTCGAGTACGTCTACCTGGCCCGTCCGGACTCCGTGATGAACGGCATCTCGGTCTACGACGCCCGTCTCCGTCTCGGCAACCGCCTGGCCGACACCATCGAGCAGTACGCGCCGACCGGTGACATCGACGTCGTCATGCCGATCCCGGACTCGTCCCGACCGGCAGCGATGCAGGTCGCGCAGAAGCTCGGCATCGAGTACCGCGAGGGCTTCTACAAGAACCGCTACGTCGGCCGGACCTTCATCATGCCGGGCCAGGCGGAGCGCAAGCGCAGCGTCCGACAGAAGCTCAACGCGATGTCGTCCGAGTTCAAGGGCAAGAACATCCTCATCGTCGATGACTCGATCGTGCGGGGCACGACGAGCCGCGAGATCGTCGAGATGGCCCGTGCCGCCGGCGCGAACGAGGTCACGTTCACCAGCGCCGCGCCGCCGGTCCGCTACCCGCACGTCTACGGCATCAACATGCCGACCCGTGCCGAACTGATCGCGCACGACCGCAAGATCCCCGAGATCAACACGGTGCTCGGCAGCGACCACCTGATCTACCAGGAGATCGGCGACATGCGCGACGCGATCATCGAGGGGTCGGACGTCCCGGACCTCGAGATGAGCTGCTTCACCGGTGAGTACGTCACCGGCACGGTGTCGCCGGAGTACCTCGCCTGGGTCGAGGCGAACCAGCTCAGCTGACGTCGGTCCGGAGCGTCGGGACCACGGACTGGAGGCCCGTCACCAGCTGGTGACGGGCCTCCAGTCCGTTCGTGATCGCGTCCGCGACCTCAGCGCTCGGGGTGCCCCTGGTCGTCCGCAGTGGGCTCGGCCGTCGCATCGGTCGGGGACGCCGGGCCGGTGGCGGGGCCGTCGTGGTCCTCGAGCTCGCCGTCGACCGTCTCCGGGACCGGGTCGACCGTGACCCGCTCGGCGGTCAGGCTCGCCGCTCGACGGGACGACACCCGGTCGAGGACGACCGCGACGAGCGCACCGACGAGCATGCCGATCGAGACGCCGTAGAGGCCGAAGTACCCGACGAGCCCGGCGAAGCCCGTCGTCTCCTGCTGGTCGCCGCGGTCGAGGCCCATGGTGAGCGCGACGACGACGACCGTCACGAGGAAGCCGAGCACGGCGCCGCCGAGGATGAAGACGCTGAAGCGTGGGGCGCGTCGGATGGTGACCTGGTCCGGGGAGGTGACCACGTCGGGTGCCGGGACCGGACGCTGGTCGGGTCGATCGGTGTCGCTCACCGTCCCATTGTCCCCCACCTTGGGAGGAGGCTCGCGCGGCAGTTCATCCACTGGACGCGAGATGATGGTCCGGTACCGCGGGGTTTCGAGACGGGAGGTGCGCGATGGTCGACGAAGCCGACCCGGGTGACCGCCGTCCGACGCGGGCTCCCGCCCGGTTGTCATGGCCGGTGCTCCGCCGCCGAGAGGAAGACCGGGCCGTCGCGGTCGTCGCCGATCACCGGTGGAGCGTCGCGCTCGTCGGTGCGCCCGGACTCGGGAAGACCACCGTCGCCGCCCGCGTCACCGACCGCGTGGTCCGACGAGCGCCGGACCCGGCACCCCTGGTCGTGCCGATCACCGCGGTCGCCGCCGGTTCCTCGATGCCGTTCGGTGCGGTCTCGGACCGGTTCGGCGACGTGCTCGGCGACGACCTGACGGAACCGGTCCCGGCCGAGGAACTCCTGCGCCGCGCGGCCCGGACGGAGGGTCGGGAGCTCGTGCTGCGGGTCGACGACGCGGACCTGCTCGATGCGCTGTCCGCCCGCTACGTCGCGTGGCTCGTGCGCGACCACGGCGCGCGGCTCGTCCTCACCTGCCGCGACTTCACGGCGCTGGCCGAACCGCTGCGGGCGCTCTGGCAGGACGACCTCCTCGAGCGGATCGACCTCGTGCCGCTCGACGTGGACGAGACGTCCTCGCTCCTGGAACGCGCGCTCGGTGCCCCGCTGGAACCCGCCTCGGTGGAACAGGTGCACCGGGCGACCCAGGGCAACCCGCTGTACCTGCGCGAGGTGGTGCGTGCCGGCCTGGCCTCCGGCGCGCTCGAGCACACCGCGCTGAGCTGGTACTGGCGCGGGCGGGTCACCGCGTCCCACAGCCTGGCCGACATGTACCGGACCGAACTCGCCGCGCTCCCCGGCGACCTGCGCGACGTCGTGGAGATCGTCGCGCTCGCCGAGCCGATCCCGGTGTCCCGCCTGCTCGCCCTGGTGGACGGGAGCGACCTGGACCGGGCGGTCGGCCTCGGGTTCGTGCGGATGGACTCCACGGGCACCGGCAGCCCGGTCGCACGGTCGTCCCACCCCCTCGTCGGCGACGTCGTCCGGGCCCTGGTGCCCGTCGCCCGACGGACCGCCCTGTTCGCGCGGGCCAACGCCTTCCGCACCGACCGGCAGGAGGGCGCACCGCCGGCGGCACGTCTCCGCGCGATCCTGTGGGCGCTCGAGTGCGGTGTCCTGCCGCCCGTCGACCAGTTGCTCGACGCAGCGCGGATCGCGAACGGCCTCCAGGAGCACGAGAGCACGATCGCCCTGACGTCCGCCATGCTCGGGGCGGTCCTCACGCCGACGGAGCGGGTCCGCACCCACTGCCTGCGCTCGCTCGCCCACGGGTACAGCAGCGGACGCGAGGCCGGGCGGGTCGACGCCGAAGCCGCCTGGGGCCTCGCCACGTCCGGCGTCGACGTCGACGACGTCGCGGTCGTCGAGGCGTGCGAGACACTCGCCAACCTCCGGCAGTTCCACGACGACGACGCCGCGTCCGCCGTGACGCTGACCGAGATCGCCGTCGCGCACGTCGGCCCGGCCGCGCGCGAGCAGCTGCGCGTCCTGCGGCTCTCGCACCTCGGGTGGGGCGGCGAATTCGCCGAGATCCGACAGGAGATCGAGCGCGCCGGGGTCCTGCACGCCCCGGCGATCCCGCGGTCCTTCCTGCCCATCGCCGCGTGCGCCGTGATGGCCCTCGGCACCGGTGGGCGGCTGGACGACGCGATGCGACTGGCCCACGCCTGCCTGGCGACCGCCACGGTCCACCTCGAGGACTCGCCGTGGACCGTGGGGGAGGTCGTGTCGGTGCTGCACCAGGTCCAGGTGTGGCGCGGGGACATCGCCGAGATGGTGACGCAGGTCCCGCTCATCCGGGCCGACCCGTTCCTCAAGTACGACTTCACCCTCGAGCTCTTCGGCATCGGGAACCGGGCGCTCGGGGAGCGACGGTGGTCCGACGCCGTGACGGCCTTCACGGCCGCGTGCGAACGGTACGAGGTCATCGACCCCGGCGGCTTCTCGGCCTACGCGTGGTCCCGTCTGGCCATGTCCCAGGCGTACGCCGACATGCCGGACGCAGCAGCCGAGTCCGTGGAGCGGGCGCGGACCACACCGCTCCGTGCGATGCGCATCCTCGGCGACCAGATCGAGACGACGATCGCGTGGACCGAGGCGCTGCTCGGGAACCCGTCCGGGCTCCGGCGGGCCGACGAGATCATCGCGCGCGGGACGGCGGCGGGCGCGTGGACCCACGTGCTCTACGCGCAGACCCTGCACTACGCGATGGACGCGATGGCCGGTCGGGACACCGCCGCGTCCCTCGCGCGGATGCAGGACGCGGCCACCCGGGTCGACGGGCCCCTGGCCGCGGCGATCACCGGGTACGCCGACGCCCTGCGGTCGGGTGACCGCGCGTGGATCGCCAGCGCCCAGGCCGACCTGGCCGCGTGCGGCATGGCCGTCACCGCGGGCCGGACGAAGCAGCCGCTCACGAAGCGCGAGTACGAGGTGGCCGAGCTCGCCGCCCAGGGGTACTCGAACCGGCGGATCGCGGACCGACTCGGGTTGTCGGTCCGGACGGTGGACGCACACATGTCACGCGTGTTCGCGAAGTGGGACATCCGCGCACGGTCGGAGCTCGTCGAACTCGTCTGAACACAGAACGAGCCGGGGATGACCGGGCCGGGCACGGAACGGCCCGCGCACGGAACGGCCGGCGCACGGAACGGTCTGCGCACGGAACGGTCTGAGCAGGACGGAACGGTCTGGGCAGACCGCAGAAGAAGTTGCGGGATGCAGCACGACTCGCCGCTGCCGTTGACACACGGCGCCCGGTTTCGCGTAGCGTGGAATGCGTCGCCGGGTTCGGACCCGTTCGGGTCGGGTCCGAATCCCGGCGGCTTCACCAAGGCTAGAGAAGCGGGTGCACGGTCCACATCGGTAGGACCTACCTAATTCCCCCGGGTACCGAGACCGACGTGCGTGTCACCACGCCGCCGGGTCAGGGCAGGCGGACCGGCAGGAACGCGGCGATGTCGGCCCGCGAACCGGACGCGCTGACGCGGCGGGTGGTCTCCGGGTCGTCCCAGTGCTGCCGACCCGTCGCGAGCGCGAGCCACGTCGTCGCGTCCGTCTCGACCACGTTCGGCGGCGTGCCGCGCGTGTGCCGCGGTCCGGGCACGGCCTGCACCGCGGCGAACGGCGGGACCCGCACCTCGACGCTGTTGCCGGGCACGTCCTCGGCCAGGCGCTGCAGGGTCCAGCGGACGGCCGTCGCGATCGAGGAGCGGTCGGTCGCGCCGGCGGTGACGGCGTCGAGCGCGGCCCGGCCGACGGCGTCGTCGATGGTCTTCGGCGGCATCCCCACAGGCTAGCCGGTGCACTACGGGCGGCTCATCGGGCTCGGTAGGGTGATCGGGTGCGAATCCTCGTCCTCGGTTCCGGTGCCCGCGAGCACGCGATCATCACGGCCCTCCTGGCAGAACAGGCCGGGCACGTCATCACGGCAGCGCCGGGGAACGCCGGCATCGCCGCCGACGTGGAGACGGTGTCGCTCGACCCCACGAACGGCCCACTCGTGGCGGAGTACGCGCTCGAGAACGACGTCGAACTCGTCGTCGTCGGACCGGAAGCGCCCCTCATCGCCGGCGTCGCCGACCCGCTCCGCACCCGGGGCATCCCGGTGTTCGGTCCCGGCAAGGCCGCCGCGCAGCTCGAGGGGTCGAAGGCCTTCGCCAAGCGCGTCATGGCCGAGGCCGGCGTCCCGACCGGACGTCCCGTGTCCGCCAGCACGGTGGACGAGGCAGTGGCGGCGCTCGACGAGCTCGGTGCTCCGTACGTGGTCAAGGCGGACGGGCTCGCGGCGGGCAAGGGCGTCCTGGTGACCGAGGACCGCCAGGCGGCGATCGACCACGCGACCTACTGGCTGCAGCACGGACACGTCGTGGTCGAGGAGTTCCTCGACGGGGAAGAGGTCTCGCTGTTCTTCCTCAGCGACGGGCACGACGTCCGACCGCTGTCGCCCGCGCAGGACTACAAGCGACTGTCCGACGGCGACCTCGGACCGAACACCGGCGGCATGGGCGCGTACTCGCCGCTGCCGTGGCTCGACGACCGCTGGGGATCCGAGCAGGCCTTCGTGGACGAGGTCACCGAACTGGTCGCCCTGCCCACCGTCCGCCAGCTCGAGCACGAGGGCACGCCCTTCGTCGGACTGCTCTACTGCGGGCTGATCGTCACCGAGCAGGGCGTGCGGGTGATCGAGTTCAACGCCCGCTTCGGCGACCCCGAGACCCAGGTGGTGCTCCCCCGCCTCGCGACCCCGCTGAGCGGCCTGCTGCTCGCCGCCGCGTCGGGGCAGCTCGGCTCCACGCCGCGACCGGAGTTCCGCGACCAGGCGGCCGTCACGGTCGTCCTGGCCAGCGAGGGCTACCCGGAGAGCCCGGTCACCGGCCGGACGATCACGGGTGTCGACGCCGCGAACGCCCGCGACGGCGTCGCCGTGCTGCACGCGGCGACGGGCGCCCTCGACGGCGACCTCGTCGCGACCGGCGGCCGGGTGCTCAGCGTCGTCGCCACCGGGGCCGACTTCGCCGAAGCGCGCGACCGCGCCTACGCCGGCTTGCACGACATCACGCTCCCCGGCGCGCAGTTCCGCACCGACATCGCCGCGAAGGTCGTCCGATGAGCGCCGCCCCGGACGTCCAGGGCTGGCGACACGTCTCCTCCGGCAAGGTCCGCGAACTGTACGTGCCCGCGTCGACGGCAGACGTCGCCGGTGCCACCGAGCTGCTCCTCGTCGCGTCCGACCGCGTGAGCGCCTACGACTTCGCGCTCGAGCCGCCGATCCCGGGCAAGGGCGAGCTCCTCACCCGGCTGTCGCGCTTCTGGTTCGACCAGCTGCGTGACGTCCCGAACCACCTGCTCACCCCGAGCGGGGCGACGACGCCCGTCCCGGCATCCGTCGAGGCACGCTCGATGCACGTCATGCCGCTGCGGATGTTCCCCGTGGAGTGCGTCGTGCGGGGGTACCTGGTCGGCAGCGGCTGGGCCGAGTACCAGGAGACCGGCAGTGTCTGCGGTGTACAGCTGCCCGCCGGGCTGGCGAACGGTGACCGCCTGCCGGAGCCCATCTACACGCCCGCGTACAAGGCCCCGCAGGGCGAGCACGACGAGAACATCTCGTTCGAGCGCACCGAGGAACTCGTCGGCCCCGCGGACGCCGCTTCGCTGCGTGACCTGTCCCTCGCCGTGTACTCCGAGGCGGCGGCGATCGCCCTGCAGCGCGGTGTGGTCATCGCGGACACGAAGTTCGAGTTCGGCCGCGACGCCGACGGCCTGATCCGGATCGCGGACGAGGTCCTGACGAGCGACTCGAGCCGCTACTGGGACGCAGCGGCGTACGAGTCGGGCAACCGGACGGACTCGTTCGACAAGCAGATCGTCCGCGACTGGCTCAGCGCGAACTGGGACCGCACCGGTACCCCGCCCGTGCTGCCGGACGAGGTCGTCGAGCGGACGGCCGCGCGCTACCGCGAGCTGATCGAGCGCCTCGGCGCCTGACCGCGTCCCGGCCGGCGGGAGACCGACCGGGCAGGCGGCCGATCGGGCGGGCAGCCGATCGAGCAGGCAGCCGGCCGCGCTGCCAGCCGGTCACGCTGCCATCCGGTCAGGCCGGGTCAGGCGTCGCGGGACACGACCACGACGGTCAGGTCGTCACCCGGGTCGTGTTCGAGCGCCCGGCCCCGGACACCGGCCAGGAACGTCGACAGGTCCGGCGACTTCCGGTGGAGCGCACCGAGCCGGGAGAGCGACGCCAGGGTCGAGTCCCACAGCTCGAGGGCGCCGTCGCTGACGAGCAGCACGGTGTCACCCGGTTCCAGGACGAGTTCCCCCGCCGCGCGGTCCATCCCGATCGGGTGCAGGCCGACCGGCAGGTCGAGCGACCGCAGCACGGTCTCGGTGCCGTCGGCGTGCAGGTGCAGGACGAGTCCGTGCCCGGCGTCGACGAACGCCAGCCGACCGGTCGCCGTGTCGAGCCGCCCGTGGAACAGGGTCGCGAAGGCCTCGGCGGCGCTGAGGTCCGGGGCGACCTGCTCCTCGAGCCCGGCGACCGCGGTGGACGGGTCCTCGTGCCGGCGGGCGATCAGGGCGCCGCGCATGCCGGCCGCGAGCAGTCCGGCGGCCATGCCCTTCCCCATCACGTCCGCGATGGTGAGGTCCACCGTGCCGTCGTCGATGCGCCAGTCGTGGAAGTCGCCCGACACGATGCCGTGCGGGATCGACGTCCCGCCGATGGTCCAGCCGGGCAGGTCGACGGTGTGCGGCTGCAGCCCGGAGAGCACCGTGCGGAGGCGGTCGTCGTCGAGACCGGTGGCGAGTTCGCGCTCCGCCCAGACGCCGAGTTCCTCGAGCAGGGCGACGTCCTCGGGGGCGAGGGCACGCGGGCTCGGGTCGATCAGGCAGAGCGTCCCGACCTTGGTCGCGTCGGCACCGACGTGCAGCGGCACCCCGGCGTAGAAGCGGACGTTCGGGTCGTTGTTCACCATCGGCAGGTCGGAGAAGCGCAGGTCGTCGCGTGCGTCCGGCACGACGACGGGGCCGTCCTGGTCGAGCGTCCGGCCGCAGAACGTGTCCACGAGGGGCGTCGACCCGGGGAACACCTGGTCGGACTGCTGCGACTTGTGGAAGAGCACGTCGTCGCCGGCGAGGTTGAGGAAGGAGCCGGAGACACCGAACGCCTCTCGGGCGATCCGGGTGATGCGCTCGAACCGTTCTTCCGGGCCGCCCTGCACGACGTCGAGTGCGGCGAGCAGCGCAGCACGACGAGCCGCGACGGGAGCGGAAGCGGGGATCGTCTGCTCGACGTGCTCGGTGCTCATGCGACCACGCTAACGCGGATACCGGACAAGCCCTCTCGGAGTTCACGGAACGCATGACCCCAGTCGACGGGCCACGCGCACGACTCCCCCGGCACCGCGCACCGCGCACCGCGCACCGCTCGCGCACCGCTCGCGCTCAGTCGGCGTCGGGGACTGCGTCCCACTCGTCGCCGTACCGCGACAGCACCGACCAGCGGTCGACCGGCCAGGTGATCACGAACGCCCGACCGACGACGTCCTCGACCGGCACGTTGCCGTGCACGCGCGAGTCGGCGGAGTTGTACCGGTTGTCACCCATGACCCAGACACGGCCGTCCGGCACCGTGATCGAGAAGTCCTCGCCGGAGACCCGGTTCACGTCCGCCGGCAGGCGCACGTACGGCTCGTCCACCGCGTGCCCGTTGACCGACAGTCGGCCCTGGGCGTCGCAGCACTCGACCCGGTCGCCCGGCAGCCCGATCACGCGCTTGATGAGGTCCTCGCCCTGCCCCGGGGCGAGCCACGCGTTCGGGTCGCGGAACACGACGACGTCACCGCGCTCGAGCGACATGACGTCGGGCACGAGCTCGTTCACGAGGACCCGGTCCCCGACGAGCAGGGTGTCCTCCATCGACTCCGAGGGGATGTAGAACGACCGCACCAGGAACGCCTTCACCAGGAAGGACACGACCAGCGCCGCCACCACGATCACCACGAGGTCGCGGAGGAACCGGGCCGTGGACCGGCCACGGGTCTGCTCGGTCGCGGCCGACGGATCTGTCTCGCTCAATGGGTGACCACGACCTTCACGACGGAGATGACGAGCGCGACGGCGGCGAGCACGAGGCCGCCCCAGAGCCCGAGGAACGACGGCTGCTTGCCGCGGAACCGCTGGAGGAACACCCCGACCAGGCCGATGCGGACGACCAGGATGACGACCGCGGCGGTCTGCGCCCACTCGGCCGGTACCCACCCGATCCACGCGGCCGCGTAGAGGACGGCGGGGATGAGTCCCGAGGTCGCGATCGGGTTGGCGTTGCGGGTGATCACCGCGACGGACTCCCGCCGCGCCGTGTCGTCGGCGGAGTCCCCGATCGCGTGTGCCACGAGGTGCGCGAGCACGTGCGCGAGGTACGTCAGCACCGCCGTCGCGAGCACGGTGAGCACGGCGGCTCCGTGGTGGATCTGCTCGGGCGAGACCGCGATCGCGACGGCGAGCACGGTGATGTTGCCGTAGATGTACGACGACATCCGGTCGCGGACGTGCTCGACCGGCAGGTCCTGGGGGCGTGGGCGACCGCGGCGTTCGGAGGGCATCGGTCCATCTTGGCCCGTCCCCGTCGGGTCGGACCGACGAGCGACCGGGTTCGATGCCAGGGTGGACCGGACCGCGCACCGACGCGCGGTCGGGACGGAGGCCCGGATGACGAACCGCAGACCACTCGCCCTGGTGACCGGGGTGGGCCGCCGCGCCGGCATCGGTGCCGGCATCGCGACCCGGCTGGCAGCGGACGGCTGGGACCTCGCCCTGAGCTGGTGGGGTCCGTACGACGAGCGGGTGCACGGAGCCGCGGACCCGGAGGGGGTGGACGCGGTCGTGTCGGAGTGCGAGGCCGCGGGGGCTGCCGTGACGCGCCTCCCGGTCGACCTGGCCGACGCCGAGCAGGCGGCCGCGCTCGTCGGCCGGGCCGAGGCGGAGGCGGGCGCTCCGGTGACCGCGGTCGTCATGTCGCACTGCGAGTCGGTGGACTCGGACTTCGCGACGACCACCGTGGAGTCGTTCGACAAGCACCTGGCCGTGAACGCGCGGGCTCCGTTCCTCATCGTGCAGGCGTACGCGCGCCGGCTCCGCGAGGGGGCCGACGCGCCCCTCGACCGGCGACGCGTGATCGCCCTGACGAGCGACCACGTCGGCTTCAACCTGCCGTACGGGACGAGCAAGGGCGCGCTCGACCGACTCGTCGTCGGTGCCGCGATCGAACTCGGGGACGTGCGGGTCAGCGCGAACACGATCAACCCGGGGCCGAACGACACCGGGTGGATGACCGACGAGATCCGGCAGGCCGCCGTGGACCAGACCCCGCTCGGACGCGCGTCGACGCCTCGGGACACGGCCGCGCTCGTCGGCTTCCTGTGCGGGCCGGACGGCGGGTGGGTGAACGGGCAGCTGCTCAAGACCGACGGAGGCTTCAGCGCGAAGTGACGCCTTTCGTTGACGTGTCACCATGATCGGCGCACACTGAGGGCATGCACTCGCAGGACCTCCTCGCCGCAGACACCGGGATGGGCGCCGTCACGCTCCGGGTCGCCGACCTCGACGCGATGACGGCGTACTACCGGGACGGCGTCCGCCTGACGGTGCTCGCGCAACAGGGCGGCCGCGTGGTGCTCGGCCGTCCGGCTGCCGGGGACGCGCCGGGCGGACTCACCGTGCCGGTCCTGGTCCTCGAGCACGAGCCGGCGCTCCGGAACGCCGGCCCGGGGCAGGCCGGTCTGTTCCACACCGCCGTGCTCTTCGACACCCGGGCCGACCTGGCCGCCGCCCTGTACTCCGTCGCCACCGGCTACCCGCAGTCCTTCACCGGCAGCGCCGACCACCTCGTCAGCAACGCCTTCTACTGCACGGATCCCGAGGGCAACGGCGTCGAGCTCTACTGGGACCGCGACCGGACGCAGTGGTCGTGGACGCACGGCTCGGTCGACATGGACACCGTGTACCTCGACCCGAACGCCTTCCTGCAGGAGCACCTGACGGCCGAGGCACTCGAGCACGCCGACGCCCGGCCAGGACGCGTCGGCCACGTGCACCTGTCGGTCGGGGACGTCGCCACCGCCGAGGCGTTCTACGTCGACACGCTCGGCTTCGAGACCACCGCGGCGGTGGGCGGCCAAGCACTGTTCGTCAGCGCCGGCGGGTACCACCACCACATGGCGATGAACACGTGGAACTCGCGCGGGGCCGGACGCCGACAGCTCGCCCTCGGGCTGGGCCTCGTGCGCATCGAGGTGCCGGCCGACGACGACCTCGGCGCGCTCACCGCCCGGATGCGCGACGCCGGCGTGCAGACCGCGGACGACGGTCGGACGGTCGCGTTCGAGGACCCCTGGGCGAACCGCATCGAGGTGACGACCACCGGTCGCGCATGAGCCCCGACCCACCGGCGGCGAGCCCGACCCGCGCGGGCGGCCAGGCGCACCCGGCAGGATGGTGCGATGACTGACGACATCCGGTGGGAGGTGGTCGAGGAGAGCGCGCTGACGCTCACCGACCACGAAGCGATCGCGGCGATGCTGGCGCAGGCCTTCCCGAGCTGGTCGCACTGGTACGTCGGCGGCCGGAGCTGGGCGGGGATGCAGCCCGAACGCCGTGTGGTCGGTCGCACCGAGGACGGCGTCGTCCTCGCCCACGTCGGCATCCGGCGGATGTTCGTCACGGTCGGCGGTGAGGACGTCCTGGTCGGCGACACCGGCCTGGTCGGGGTCGCACCGCGACTGCAGGGCACGGGCGTCGGTCGCGAGCTGATGGACCGCGTGCACGACGTCCTCGACGGCCTCCGCGTGCCGTACGGGTTCCTCGGCGCGGGTGAGGACCGGATCCCGTTCTACGCACACATGGGCTGGCACGAGTTCCCCGAGGCGGTCGGCACCTTCAGCGCCTTCACGGCGGACGGCGCCGGCGTCTCGGAGACCGAGCAGGGCGGGTGGATGGTCCGTCCGGTCACGGCCCGGCTCGAGGACTGGCCGGAGGGACCGATCCTCCTCAACGGCCAGCAGGTCTGACGCCGGGGCACCGGACGCAGCCGGACGCACGGGAGGCGCGGTGCGAGTCGGACTCGCACCTGGGCCCCCGCCGGCCGGTACCGGAGCGTCGCGCCAGCGGCGGTCCGGCCGTGACCGGCGGGGAGCCTCCCGGCGGTTCCCGCGTCGACTACGCCTCGACGGCGACCGCCTCCGCGTCCTCGTTCGAGCCTGGAGCGGTCGGCACGACGGCGGCGCGCACACGGGCACCGAGGTCGGGGTCGACGTTCGTCCAGTAGGCGAAGACGCGCTCGCGCAGGTCGTCACGCGTCACCTTTGAGACGTGTCCGGCGATGTTGCCGACCAGACGCTCGCGGGCGGCGTCGTCGAGCACCTCGCGGTAGAGCGTGCCGGCCTGACCCCAGTCGTCGTCCTCGGGGTGCAGCGTCGCTGCGGAGCGCTGGAGGGCGCCGTCGGACTCCCACCCGGGGACGTCGTCCGTCGCGTTCGGGTCGGCGTGCGCCCCACCGAGCGTGTTCGGGGCGTACACCGGCACCTCGGCCTTCTGGAAGTCGAAGCGCATGGCGCCGTCCTTCGAGTACGAGTGCACCTCGTTCTTCGGGGCGTTCACCGGCAGCTGCGCGTGGTTCGTGCCGACGCGGTAGCGGTGGGCGTCTGCGTAGCTGAAGATGCGCGCGAGGAGCATCTTGTCCGGGCTCGCCGCGATGCCGGGCACGAAGTTCGACGGGGCGAAGGTCGCCTGCTCGATCTGCGCGAAGTAGTTCTCCGGGTTGCGGTTGAGCTCCATCGTGCCGACCTCGATGAGCGGGTAGTCCGCGTGCGGCCACACCTTCGTCAGGTCGAACGGGTTGAAGCGGTAGCTCGCGGCGTCCTCGTACGGCATGACCTGCACCTTGAGGGTCCAGCGCGGGGTGTCACCACGCTCGATGGCCTCGTACAGGTCGCGGATGTGGAAGTCCGCGTCCTCACCGGCGATGCGGTCGGCGTCCTCCTGCGTCAGGGTCGCGTGGCCCTGCTCGGTGAGGAAGTGGTACTTCACCCAGAAGCGCTCGCCCGCGGCGTTGATCCACTGGTAGGTGTGCGACCCGAAGCCGTCCATGTGGCGCCACGACGACGGCAGACCGCGGTCGCCCATGAGCCACGTGACCTGGTGCGCCGACTCGGGCGACAGGGTCCAGAAGTCCCACTGCATGTCGTGGTTGCGCAGGTGGGAGCCCGGCAGGCGCTTCTGCGAACGGATGAAGTCGGGGAACTTGATGCCGTCGCGGATGAAGAAGACGGGAGTGTTGTTGCCGACGAGGTCGTAGTTGCCCTCTTCGGTGTAGAACTTCAGCGCGAAGCCACGGGGGTCGCGCCAGGTGTCGGGCGAGCCCTGCTCACCGGCGACGCTCGAGAAGCGGGCGAGCATCTCGGTGGTCTTGCCCGGCTGCAGGAACGCGGCGCGGGTGTACTGCGACACGTCGTGCGTGACGGTGAAGGTACCGAACGCACCGCCGCCCTTGGCGTGGACGACGCGCTCCGGGACACGCTCGCGGTTGAACTGCGCGAGCTTCTCGACCAGGTAGTGGTCGTGCAGGGCGAGAGGGCCGTCGGCCCCGACACCCATCGAGTGCTGGTCGCTGGAGACCGGGGCCCCGCTGTTGGTCGTGGTGGTGGGCGTGTTCTGGTCGGACACGGTTCCTCCTAGGTGGAACGGTTGGAACGGTTGGAACGGTTGGATCGGTCGGGGTGGCTCGGGTTGGTCTCGGTGGGCGGCGCCGGACAGCGGGCGCGCCTGACGGGGGCCTGCCGGGAGGCCCGTGCGACGTGGGCGGTCAGCCCACGCCGGGTGCGGCGACGGGAGGCGCAGCCGCGGAAGGTGTGGTCGCGGGAGGCGCGGCTGCGGGGACCACGGCACCCGCCGGCTCATCGGCCTCGTCCGCCTGCTCCGCCGCAGCGCACTGCTCGCAGATGCCCCAGTAGGTGACCTCGGCGGTGGTGACCGCGAAGCCGTGGGTCTCCGACGGGGTCAAACAAGGTGCGTGACCGACGGCGCAGTCGACGTCGCCGATCGCGCCGCACATGGTGCAGACGATGTGGTGGTGGTTGTCGCCGGTCCGGCGTTCGTACCGGGCGGGGCTACCGGCTGGCTCGATCCGACGGACGAGCCCGGCGCCGGTCAGCGCGTTGAGGACGCCGTAGACCGCCTGGTGGCTCGTCGTCGGTAGTTCAGCGGCGAGCGCGCTGACCAGGTCGTCCGCCGTGGTGTGCGGGGACGCCTCGATCGCCCGGAGTGCCGCGAGCCGAGGAGCGGTGACCCGGAGTCCGGCTCCGCGGAGGAGTTCGGTGTCGTCGACCATGCGGAGCCTTTCTCTTGCAGCGTTCAAGACAACGCTCACAGTACACGGCGGACGCGCTTCCGACGCCAACGCCACATGCGCGTTGCGGAATACGATGTGTCACGATCCGGTCGCGATCAGCTGAGCATCGCTCGACGGGGGTGGACCGGCCGGTAGCGTCCAGCCATGTCCATGCAGCAGGCCGGCGCGACGCCGGCGAACACCGCTCAGGACGCCCGGGGGACCATCGCGCAGCGGGACCTGGTCGTCGACCTCATCCGGACGGCCTGCGTCGTCCTCGTCGTCGTCGTGCACGTGACGATGGTCGGGGTCGGGTCGGGCGCGTCCGGCATCCGGGTCACGAGCCCACTGCAGGAACTGCCCTGGTACGTCGGGGCGACCTGGGTCGGCCAGGTGATGCCGCTGTTCTTCGTGGTCGGCGGGTTCGCGAGCGCCGTCGGATGGCGCAGCACCGTCGCCCGGGCCGGGCTCGGCGGCGACCCAGCCCGGGACTTCGTCGCGACCCGGCTCGTCCGACTGTTCCGCCCCGCGGTCCCGCTCTTCGTGGTGCTCGCCGTCGGCCTCGGCATCGCCACCGCGGTCGGGACGCCCGCCGACCTGCTCGGCGAGCTCGCCTTCGGCATCGGGTCCCCGCTGTGGTTCCTGGCGGCCTACGGCATCACACAGTGCTGCGTCCCGGTCATGGCCCGGCTGCACGCGCGTGCGCCGTGGCGGACCCTGCTCGCGCTGCTCCTGCTCGCGGCCGCGATCGACTCGGTCCGCCTGGCGTCCGGCATCGTCGAGGTCGGCTTGCTCAACCTCGGCCCGGTGTGGCTGTTCGCCCAGCAGCTCGGGTTCCTGTGGGTCGACGGCTGGTTCGCCCGACGGTCCCGGCTCCTGCTGCTCGGCATCGCCGGCCTGGCGTACGCCCTGCTCGTGCCCCTGACGTCCGTCGGCCTCTGGGCACCGGACATGCTGCAGGACCTCAACCCGCCGATGCTCCCGCTGGCGTTCCTCGCCGTCGGGCAAGCGTGCCTCGTCCAGCTCGTGCACGCACCCCTGACGCGACTGATGGCAACCCGCCCCGCGCAGGCCGTCGTGTTCCTGCTCGGCCGCGACGGCATGACGATCTACCTCTGGCACCTGCCGCTGTTCATCCTGCTCAACGGGGTCGGCCTGCTCGTGGGGCTGCCGTTCCCCTCGCCGGGTTCGGGCGTCTGGTGGGCCACCCGCCCGGTCGCGGTCGTCGTGCTCCTCGCCGCCACCCTCGGTGTCGCCCGCCTGGTCCGTCGCGCCGACCGGCCCCTCCCCCGCCTGACGCCCGGGTCGGACCGCCCGGCGTGGTCCATGTTGGCGGCCGGCGCCGTGTGCACGATCGGTCCCGCGTTCGCGGTCATGCAGCTCCACCTCTCCTTCCCGCTGGCGCTCGTCGGGGCCGTCGCGATCCCGCTGGGCGTGTGGCTCCTCGCGCGCACGGTGCCGGCGGAGGAGGCGGCGACGCCGGTGCCGAGCGCGGGGCGCATGTAGGGATCCTCATACGCCGGGGCCGTGTCGGGCCTCCCGGCCGGAGGAGGATGACTCCCGCAGCGCGACCCCGGGAGGCACCCCACGCCGTCACCCTCCGAGTTCTGGAGCACCTGGCACGTCGACCCCCTGGCGACGACGCTGGTCGTCGTCGCGGCAGCCGTCTACGGCCGCTGGGTCCTCGCCGCCCGCCGCCGCGGCGCGCGCTGGCCGTGGTGGCGGACCGTGGCGTTCGTCGCCGCGCTCGGCCTGTTCGCGACGCTGCAGTCCGGCATCGTGGGACAGGACGACCGCCAGCTCCGGTGGGCGTTCGTCCTGCGGCTCGCGACGCTGTTCTTCGCGGTGCCCGCGTTCGCCGCGGCGGCCGGCCCGCTCGCGCTGCTCCGGACGGGAGGCCCGACCCGCCTGTCCGGGGCCGCCGCCGCCGTCCTGCGGTCCCGTCCGGCACGGCTGCTCGGCAACGCGATCGTCGCGCCCCTGGTGGCCCTGGCCGTGTTCGGCGTCCTGCTCACCCCGCTGGCGGGCGTGCTGCGGCAGTCGTTCCTCAGCACCGAAGCGGTGACCGTCCTCGTCCCGGTGCTGGGCTTCCTCCTGTTGGCACCGCTGTCCGAGGTCGGGGTGCTCCACTCCTCCGCCTTCGCGACCGCCGAGTTCCTGCTCGCGTTCGTCGAACTCGTGCTCGATGCCGTGCCCGCGGTCGTGATGCGGGTGAGCGGCCACGTGCTGGACGGTGCCGGCCGGACCACCCTGCACGTGCCGTGGACACCGTCGCCCCTGCAGGACCAGCACCTGGCGGGCGACCTGCTGTGGTTCATCGCCGAGGTCGCGGACGTCCCCGTGCTCATCGCCCTGTTCGTCCGGTGGCAACGCTCGGACCGCCGCGAGGCCAGGGCCGTGGACGACCTGACGGACGAGCAGATGGCGGCGCTGACGCGGGAGCACCTGCGGCGTCGATCCTGACGGGGGCAGTGGGTCCCGCGCTGCCGGGCTCCCGCGGCGCCACGCCCCGCGGCTCCCGCGGCTGCGCGCCCACGGCCGCGCGCTCCAGGGCCGCGCCCCTCGGCTCGGCCGCTGCGCGTCCGGCTGTTCCCCGCCGCCGTGGTCCCGCGGCGCCGTGTCCGCGCCGCCGGCACGACGGAGCCCCGGCCCCTCGTGCGAGGGACCGGGGCTCCGGTGGCGCGACGAGCGCGGGCGTCGTGCGGCTAGGCGCCCGCGTGCTTGCCGTGGTGCTCGGTGGTGGCGAGCTCCTCCTCGGCGGTGGTGGGTGCCGGCGACGAGGCGTGCGCGGCGACGTGGTCCCGCTGCCCCGTCGTGGGACGGCCGCCCGCGACCTGGCCGCCGCCGACCTGACCGCTGTCGGCCTGTCCGGCCTCGACCTGTCCACCGTCGGGCTGCGTGGCGACCGCGCCGGTCTGCTTCCACGCGGCCGTCTGCTTCGGCTTCGACAGGAACAGTGCCGCGACGATCGCCGCGATGAGCACGACGGCCGGCAGGACCAACGACTGGCCCATCGCCCGCGAGAACGGGTCGAGCAGGAAGCCCGGCAGGGACCCCGTCTGCTCGGCGCTGATGCCGGACCCACCGGACCGGCTGGGGAACTCCGCGCGGATGCGGGCCTCCATGAGGGCGGCGATGCCGGCGGAACCGAGCACCGCACCGATCTGACGGGTGGTGTTGTAGACGCCCGAGCCGGCGCCGGCGAGCCGCGGCGGCAGGTTGCGCGTCGCGGACACGGAGAGCGGTCCCCACATGCAGGCGTTCGCGAGCCCGAGGAGCGCGCTCGGCAGGAGCACCCAGCCCCAGTCGGCGTTCGCGGCGATGAGGGCGCCGAACCAGAACAGCCCGCCGGAGAAGCAGGCGAGGCCGAACGAGGCGACCCAGCGCGGGCTCCAGATGTTCAGCCGCTTCCCGACGTAGGGCGCGAGCGCGGCCGAGAGGACGGCCTGCGGGACCAGGAGGAGCGCGGCCTGCGTCGGCGAGAACCGGAGCACGTCCTGCGCCCACAGCATGATCGGCAACGCGAAGGACGCGATGGCGACACCGACCGCGGTGATCGCGATGTTCGCGAGGGTGAAGTTGCGGTCCGTGAACAGGCCGAGCGGGAGGAGCGGCTCCCCCTTCTGCACGCCCTGCCAGACGACGAACGCGGCGAGCACCACGATGCCGGCGATGATGAGCGACCAGACGGAGATCGGACCGGTGATGGTGCCCCAGTCGTAGGTCTCGCCCTCCTGGATGCCGAAGACCAGCAGGAAGAGCCCGACCGCGGACAGCACGACGCCGAGCAGGTCGAAGCGGTGACGGTTCGTGGCGAAGGACGGCACGAACTTCTGCGCGAGGACGAACGCGACGACGCCGACGGGGACGTTCACGAAGAAGATCCACTCCCAGCCGAAGCCGTCGACGAGCAGGCCGCCGAGGATCGGGCCGACGAGCGAGGCGACACCGGCGACGGCACCCCACAGGCCCATGGCGGCACCGCGGTTCTGCGGCGGGAAGATACGGGTGATGACGGCCATCGTCTGCGGGGTCATCATCGCGGCACCGAGGCCCTGCACGACGCGGGCGAGGATGAGCACCTCGATCGAACCGGCGAGCCCGCACCAGAGGCTGGCGAGCGTGAACACGACGAGGCCGACCTGGTACAGCACCTTGGGGCCGAACCGGTCGCCGAGGCGACCGGTGATGAGGAGCGGGACGGCGTACGCGAGCAGGTACGCACTCGTCACCCAGATGACGGCGTTGATGTCGGCGTCGAGGGCCTGGGAGATGGTCGGCGTCGCGACCGAGACGATCGTCGAGTCGACGAGGATCATGAAGAAGCCGACGACGAGTGCCCAGAGCGCTGGCCACGGCTTCTTGCCGTGCTCCAGGTCGGCGGCGGCGGAGGCGGATGTCATCGAGTGGTGTCCTTGCTGTTCTGGAGGGGTTCTGCGCTCTTCGGCACGGCGCCCGTGCTGTTCTGGACGGGTTCCGGGACGGCCGGGCCGTCCCAGGGGACGTCACCGCGCTCCACGCGGTCGGCGATGGCACTGAGCCACTCGAGTTGCGCGGTGAGCATGGCACGCGCGTACGACACGTCGAGCCAGTAGCGCTCGGCGAGGCCCTTGGCCTGGAGGCCCGTGGCGGCGTCGTCGTACCCGTCGCGCTGGGTCCGCAGTGCGGCGATGCGCGCCCGGAGCGCGGCGGCCACGTCCTCGACGGGGAGGTTGTCCACGTGGGACACGGCGAGCCCGAACTGCGGGTACTCGTCCGCCGGCTCGGCGACCATGCGGCGGAGGCCCGCCTCGAGCGCCGTGCGTCCGGCGTCCGTGATCGCGTAGGTGGTCCGTTCGGGCCGGTTGCCCGCACGGTCGGTGCCGACGACCTCGGCGTACCCGAGGTCCGCCAGGCGGCCGACCTGGTGGTACAGCGTGCCCGGTCGGACCTTGACGTTCCGGTCCTCACGACGCTGCAGCATCGTCTGGAACATCTCGTAGGGGTGCATCGGCGCCTCGGCCAGCAGGCCGAGCGCCGCGAACGCCAGTGGCGTCAGGTCGGGCACGGGGCCTCCGGGTGTTCGATGCTGATTGTTCGAAGTGGAACATACGCCTTCGAACAGTCATCCACAACTGCTCCGGCGGGTCGTGGGCGGCACCTAGACTGTTCCTGTCCCCACCCGACCCCTGTGCTGGAGTGAACACGTGCCAACGATCGTCGTCGAGGTCATGCCGAAGGCCGAGATCCTCGACCCCCAGGGCAAGGCGGTGGGCAACGCCCTCGCCCGGCTCGGCAAGAACGACCTGACCAACGTCCGCATCGGCAAGCGATTCGAGGTGTCGGTCGACGGCCCCGTCGACGACGCCAAGCTCGCCGAGGTCCGTGAGATCGCGGTCGACGTCTTCTCGAACGCCGTCATCGAGGACGTCGTCTCCGTGAGCGTGGTCGAGTGACGATGCGCATCGGGGTCATCACCTTCCCCGGCTCGCTCGACGACCGCGACGCCCAGCGCGCGGTCCGCCTCGCCGGCGCCGAGCCCGTCGCCCTCTGGCACGGCGACCACGACCTGCAGGGCGTCGACGCGATCGTCCTGCCCGGTGGCTTCTCGTACGGCGACTACCTCCGTGCCGGCGCCATCGCCGCGAAGGCCCCGATCATGGCCGAGGTCATCGACGTCGCCGGCAAGGGCATGCCCGTGCTCGGCATCTGCAACGGCTTCCAGATGCTCGCCGAGGCCCGCCTGGTGCCCGGCGCCCACACCCGGAACGCCCACCAGCAGTTCATCCGGCGCGACCAGGTGCTCCGCGTCGAGAACGCCGACACCGCCTGGACCGCGGGCTTCGACGCGCAGCAGGAGATCACCATCCCGCTGAAGAACGCCGACGGCCGGTTCGTCGCCGACGCCGACGAGATCAAGCGCATCGAGGACAACGGCCAGGTCGTGTTCCGCTACGTCGGCGTGAACCCGAACGGGTCGATCGACGACATCGCCGGCGTCTCGAACGAGCGCGGGAACGTCGTCGGCCTCATGCCGCACCCCGAGCACGCGACGGAGCCCGGCTTCGGCCCGGACACCCGCGCTGCCATGGCCTCCGGCACGGACGGCCTGACCTTCTTCACCTCCGTGATCGAGCGCGCGCTCGTCAAGTGACCGCGACTCCAGCGCCCGCGACTCCAGTGACAGGGAACGACAACACCGTGACCACGCCCGTCCGCCCGAAGCCCGACACCGTCCAGGACGCCGCCGAGACGCCCGACAAGGAGCAGCCGTACGCGGCCCTCGGGCTCAAGGACGACGAGTACGCGAAGATCCGCGAGATCCTCGGCCGCCGCCCCACCTCGGGCGAGCTGGCGATGTACTCGGTCATGTGGTCCGAGCACTGCTCGTACAAGTCGAGCAAGAACTACCTCCGCCAGTTCGGCCAGAAGGTCACGCCGGAGATGAAGAAGAACCTGATGGTCGGCATGGGCGAGAACGCCGGTGTCGTCGACGTGGGTGACGGCTGGGCGGTGACCTTCAAGGTCGAGTCGCACAACCACCCCTCCTACGTCGAGCCGTACCAGGGCGCTGCCACCGGTGTCGGCGGGATCGTCCGCGACATCATCTCGATGGGTGCACGTCCGGTCGCGGTCATGGACCAGCTCCGCTTCGGCGCCGTCGACCACGAGGACACCGCGCGCGTCGTGCACGGTGTCGTCGGCGGCATCTCGTTCTACGGCAACTGCCTCGGCCTGCCGAACATCGGCGGCGAGACCTACTTCGACCCGGTGTACCAGGGCAACCCGCTCGTCAACGCCCTCGCGGTCGGTGTCCTCCGTCACGAGGACCTGCACCTGGCGAACGCGTCCGGCGCCGGCAACAAGGTCGTGCTCTTCGGTGCCCGCACGGGTGGCGACGGCATCGGCGGCGCGTCGATCCTGGCGTCCGACACCTTCACCGAGGGCGGCCCGACCAAGCGTCCCGCCGTCCAGGTCGGCGACCCGTTCGCCGAGAAGGTGCTCATCGAGTGCTGCCTCGAGCTGTTCCAGAAGGAGCTCGTCGAGGGCATCCAGGACCTCGGAGCCGCGGGCATCTCGTGCGCGACCTCCGAGCTCGCGAGCAACGGCGACGGCGGCATGCACATCTCGCTCGACGACGTCCTGCTGCGCGACCCCTCGCTCACGGCAGAGGAGATCCTCATGTCGGAGAGCCAGGAGCGCATGATGGCGGTCGTCCGCCCCGACAAGCTCGACGCCTTCCTGCAGGTCGTCGGCAAGTGGGAGGTCGAGACGAGCGTCCTCGGCGAGGTCACCGGCACCGGCCGCCTCGTCATCGACTGGCAGGGCCAGGAGATCGTCAACGTCGACCCGCGCACGGTCGCCGTCGACGGTCCGGTGTACGACCGCCCGGTCGCGTACCCGACCTGGATCGACGCACTGCAGGCCGACGGCGCCGAGTCGCTCGACCGCCCGGAGACCGGCCCCGCCCTCAAGGCGCAGGTCCTGCAGCTGCTCGGGTCCCCGAACCTGTCCTCGAAGAACTGGGTCACGAACCAGTACGACACCTACGTGCTCGGCAACACGGCGCTGTCCTTCCCCGACGACGGCGGCATGGTCCGCGTCGACGAGGAGACCGGGCTCGGCGTCGCGATCGCCACCGACGCGAACGGCCGCTACTGCCAGCTCGACCCGAAGCAGGGCGCTCGTCTGGCCCTCGCCGAGGCGTACCGGAACGTCGCCGTCACCGGCGCCGTCCCGGCTGCCGTGACCGACTGCCTGAACTTCGGCTCCCCCGAGAACCCCGAGGTGATGTGGCAGTTCTCCGAGGCCGTCGAAGGTCTCGCGGACGGCTGCATGGAGCTCGGCATCCCGGTGACCGGCGGCAACGTGTCGTTCTACAACCAGACCGGTGACACCCCGATCCACCCGACGCCCGTCGTCGGCGTGCTCGGCGTGATCGACGACGTCGCCAAGCGGATCCCGTCCGGCTGGCAGGACGACGGCCACAACATCTACCTGCTCGGCACGACGAGCCTCGAGCTCGACGGGTCGGCCTGGGCCGGCACCGTGCACGGGCACCTCGGCGGTCGCCCGCCGGCGGTGGACCTCGGGCGCGAGAAGGCGCTGGCGGAGCTCCTGGCCGCCGCGGCCGACGAGCAGCTACTCACGAGCGCACACGACCTGGCGGACGGCGGCCTCGGCCAGACCCTCGCCGAGTCGGTCCTGCGCTTCGGCCTCGGCGCCCGGGTCGTGCTCGACGAGCTCGAGTCCCGCGACGGCGTCGACACCGCGACCGCACTGTTCTCCGAGTCGACCGGCCGCGTCATCGTGACCGTGCGCCGCGAGGACGACGTCCGCTTCCAGGGCCTCTGCAACGGCCGGGGTTACCCGGTCCTGCGCATCGGCGTGACCGACGCCGCGTCGGGCTCGCTTGAGGTCCAGGGTGCGTTCGAGGCGACGATCGACGAGCTCCGCGACGCACACCGCGCCACGCTGCCGTCGCACTTCGGCGACGTCATCCAGGAGAACGTGACCGAGGGCTACGTGGGCCGCGGCCCGCTCGACTCGCACGGCGCGTTCTCGCCCCGCACGGACGCCTGAACCCGGTGCCGATCGTCACGCTGCCCTTCCAGGAGCTGGTCGACCGGTTCGGTCCGGTGCCCGACGGCATCGAGCTGGACGTCTGGGACGTCGAGGCGCCGTACCCCCGGGCCGAGCAGGTCGCCATCGCCTTCCTGCCGTTCTACTTCGGTGGACGGCACCGGTGGCAGTACGTGCACGACCTGCCGAACCTCGAGCTGCTGCAGCTGCCGAGTGCCGGGTACGAGTGGGCGATCCCGCACGTCCCCGGTCACGCGCACCTGGCGAACGGCCGCGGCATCCACGACGACGAGACGGCGGAGCTCGCGGTCGGCCTGGCGCTGACCTCCCTCCGCGAGATCGCGGTGTTCCAGTTCGACCGGGTCGAGCAGCGGTGGGACTCGCGGGAAACCCGGTCCCTCGCCGACCGTCGGGTGACCGTCGTCGGCTACGGCGCGATCGGTTCCGCCATCGCCACCCGGTTCGAGGCGTTCCGCACCGAGGTCACCGTCGTCGCGCGCACGGCCCGCGTGCAGGACGGTCGTCAGGTGCACGCCTTCGGCGACCTGCCGGAACTCGCCCGCACCACGGACGTCCTCGTGCTCATCGCGCCGCTCACCGACGAGACCGAGGGACTGGTCGACGCGGAACTCCTCGCGGCGCTGCCCGACGGCGCCCTCGTGGTGAACGTGGCGCGCGGCAAGGTCGTGGACACGGACGCCCTCGTCGCCGAGCTGCGGTCCGGTCGGCTCTCGGCGGCGCTCGACGTCACCGACCCGGAGCCGCTCCCCGCCGACCACCCGCTGTGGACGACGCCGAACACCGTGCTCACGCCGCACGTCGGCGGCAACACGGACCTCAGCGTGCCGCGGTCCCTCGACCTGGTGCGCCGGCAGGTGTCGGCGCTGGCCGAGGGCCGGCCGTTCGAGAACCTCATCGAGGTCCCCGTCCACCAGGGCTGAGCCTCCATGCGGGCGCGGCCGCGGACGCGGCCGCGCCGGCTTCCCGACGGGCGCGACCCGCTCCCGGCGGCCTCGGGCGGGCCCCGCAGACGCGACCCCCGCCTCCCGGCGGACGCGGCCGACCGCCCGACGGGCGCGACTCGCCCCCCGCCTGATGCGGCCGACGTCCCCGGACGCGACCCGCGCCTCCCGGCCCTCAGCGCTCCTGGAGCGGGATGATGCAGGTCGGGCTGCCGACCGCGATCTGCCCGACGGCGTCGCCCGGTACACCGTCTGCACCGACCGGCAGCACCGCGACGGCGTCGGACATCTGGTTCGCGACGAGCAGGTAGCCGGGCACATGGGCGAAGTGCCGCGGCCACACGCCACCGGCCGACGCTGACCCGACGAACTGGAGCCCGCCGTCGGACGCGTCGAACACGACGATCTGGTCGCGCCCCCGGACGGCCACCGTGACGAGGCCGTGCTCGTCGACCTCGACGTGGCTGAGCAGCGAGGTGTCGACCGGCCCGTCGAAGGCGGCGGCAGCGCAGACCTCGCGGAGCGAGCCCGACTCGTCTCGCCGCATCCGGTACACGCGACCGTCGAGCTCGCCGGCGACGACGAGGTCCCCGTCGAACCAGGCCATGTGTCGTGGTCCGGATCCGGGCGTCAGGTGGTGGACGCGCAGCGGCTCGATCGACACCGAGGCGGCATCGGCCACGACACGGAACTCGTGCAGGGCATCCCCTCCGAGGTCGGCGACCAGGACGGTCCCGTCCGGCGTGGCGATCGACTGGTGGGCGTGCGGGCCCTCCTGGCGGTCCTCGACCGGTCCGGTCGCGTCGGGCAGGAGCACGGTGGCGACGGCTGCGTCCGGCAGCGCCGCGGACACCCCGGTCCCCCGGCCGGCGATCCCGTGCCCCGAAGCCATGCCGTCGGCAGCGGGAGCCGTGGCCGTGGTGCCGCCGACGATGCCGTCACTGGCGGAGACGGAGGCCGCGTAGGACTCCGCTGCCTCGAGCGACACCGCGGTGACCGTGCCCGAGACGTAGTTCGTGACGACGAGTGCCCCGGACGGGTCGACCCGGACGTGGCACGGCGCGTCCCCGCCGGCGGGCGCGTCCCACAGGTGCTCGAGAGCGGACCCGGACCGGCGGAACGCGTGGACCCCGCCGTCGGTCGTCTCCGACACGGCGTAGACGCGGTCCCCCGACACGGCGAGGAAGGACGGGTCGTCCAGCACCGCGACGGTCGAGGCGACGAGGGTGGCCTCGCCGGCGGACTGCCCGGGACCGACGATCGAGATGCCCGTCGCGTTGCCCCCGCCGGTCGCCGTGTAGGACCCGACGAGCAGGTGCAGGTCGGGCAGGGTCACAGCTCGCCGACCGCGATGCGCTCGTGGTGGTGGATGACCTCGGCGACGATGAAGTTGAGGAACTTCTCCGCGAACGCGGGGTCGAGGTGCGACTCGGCCGCGAGGGACCGCAACCGTGCGACCTGGATCTGCTCACGCGAGGGGTCGGCCGCCGGCATGCCCGCCGCGGCCTTGAGGTACCCGACCCGCTGCGTGTACTTGAAGCGCTCGGCGAGCATGTGGATCACGGCGGCGTCGATGTTGTCGATGCTCTGCCGGATGCTCTGCAGTTCGGCGACGGCGTCCTCGTCGTTCGTGCTCGGGGCCTCGTTCATGCCCCGAGCCTACTGACCGAGCGCGGCCGGGACGAGGGGCGGACCCGAGCACCCATCGACTGCTGAGATGATGTCCTCATGACGGTTCTGCTCGCCATCTCCGGCGTCTTCGCGGTCCTGGCGGGCCTCGTGCACGTGTACATCTTCTTCCTGGAGTCCGTCGCGTGGACGAGCCCCCGGGTACGCCGCATCTTCGGCATCGCGTCCGACGCCGACGCGCAGGCCACCCGCGCGATGGCGTTCAACCAGGGCTTCTACAACCTGTTCCTCGCGATCGGCGCGGTCCTCGGCGTCGTGCTCGTGCTCGCGGACAACGGCGCGACCGGCTGGACGCTCGTCGTGTTCTCCTGCGCGAGCATGCTCGGTGCCGCGGTCGTCCTCGCGGGAACCGGCCGCAAGTACCTCAACTCCGCGTTCGTGCAGGGATCGTTCCCGCTCATCGCCCTGCTCTTCGCGTTCCTCGCGTCCACGTTCGGTGCCTGAGCTGGCACGGCCGCGGCGGCTGCGAGTGGCGCCACCGGGCCCCGCGCAACAGAAACCGGCTCGAACCGCGGACTCCCGCAGTTCGAGCCGGTTCTCGTTGTGCCAGGCCGGTCGACGCCTGGCGCCGCGCCCCCGCCGGGAGGCCCGCCCCACCACGCTCGGGCCGCCGCCGGTCCGCCGGTACTAGCCCGCGCCTCCCGGCCGTCCAGCCCGGCGTCGCCGCCGCGCCGCCGCGCGCCCCGGCGCCTGCAAGCGGCGCCACCGGGCCCCGCGCAACAGAAACCGGCTCGAACCGCGGAGTCCCGCGGTTCGAGCCGGTTTCTGTTGTGCGAGGGCGTTCAGCGCCGCCCGATCGCCGGCCCGCCGACCGCCGACCGCCGACCGGCGGACCGCCGACCGGCGGCGCCGCCCGATCGCCGGCCCGCCGACCGCCGACCTGCGGTCGGCACCAGCCAGCGGCGCCAGCCCGCCGGCGTCAGCCGAGCTTCGCCGCGAACTCGTCCGGCAGACGCTCGAGTGCCCACTCGATCGCCGCGGTGGTCCCGAGCGAGAACGCCGTCGAGACGTCCGAGTCGTCGATCACGATGGCGTGCCCGGCCTCGACCGACGGCACCTTCTTGAACAGCGGGTCCGAGGACGCCTTCGACGCCTCGACGTAGATCGGCAGCACGACGGTCAGGTCCGCGTCGAGCAGGTCGAGGTTCTCGTTCGAGAGCGACACCGAGAACTCCTTGCCCGCAGCCTCGTCGATGGCCTTGGGGATCTCGAAGCCGAGGTTCTGCATGAACGTGGCGCGGCTGTCGCGGGAGGCGTACACGCCGAAGCCCTCGGACGTGTACGCACCGATCGCCGCGGTCTTGCCCGCGAACTCGGGGTGCGCCTCGCGCGCGGCGGCGTAGGAGTCGTCGAGGTCGCTGAGGAGCTTCTTGCCCTCGTCCTCCTTGCCGAGTGCCTTCGAGATCATGTCGACCTGCTCCGTGGTGGACGCGAGGTAGTTCTCGCCGCCCTTCGGGATCGCGACGGTCGGGGCGATGGCGGACAGCTTGTCGTAGCGGTCCTTGTCGCCCGAGCTCTTCACGTCGAGGATCACGTCGGGCTTGAGCTTGAGGATCTCCTCGTAGCTGGGCTCGAGCGTGTCGATGATCTCCGGCGCCTTGTCGTAGGCGCCCTTGAGCCACGGACCGACGCCTTCGCCACCGAAGGCGAGCCAGTCGCTGGCGCCGACGGGCTGCACGCCGAGTTCGAGTGCCGTCTCGGCATCACCCCAGCCGAGGGCCACGACGCGCTTCGGGGCGGAGTCGATCGTCGTGGTGCCGAGGCCGGTCGTGATGGACACCGGGAAGGCCCCGTCGGACGAGCCTCCGCCGGAGGACTCGGACGAGGACGGGCTCGACGAGGAGCAACCGGTGAGCGCGAGGGAGACGGCGACGACGGCACCGGCCGCGGCGAGCACGCGCCCGAGGCGGCGCTTGGGGAGGGAGGTACGGATCACGAAGGGTAGCCTAACCTAAGCGCCGCTTCCCCGGGGTTCCGTGTGACGCCCGCGGACAGGCCGACGCCCGCGGACAGGCCGACACGCGCGGCTAGGCTGCCGACGTGGCAGCCTTCCCCGACGCCGACCGGACGCAGCTCGCCGTCCTCGGCTCCCCCATCGCCCACTCCCTCTCCCCCGCGCTGCACGCGGCGGCCTACGACGTGCTCGGCCTCCCGTTCTCGTACGGGAGGCACGAGGTCGCGTCCGGCGGGCTCGCCGCGTTCGTCGCGGGGCTGGGTCCGGAGTGGCGCGGGCTGAGCCTGACCATGCCGCTCAAGCGCGAGGTGGTGCCGCTCCTCGACCGGACGACCCCGCTCGTCGACGAGCTCGGGGTCGCGAACACGGTCGCGTTCCGCCACGAGGGCTCCTCGGTCGTCCTCGCCGGCGCGAACACGGATGTCGAGGGGATCGTCCGCCCGGTCGCCGCACTCGGTCACGTGCCCGGCGAGGCCGTGATCCTGGGTGGTGGAGCGACCGCGGCGAGCGCCCTCACGGCGTCCCTGCGGCTCGGGGCCGCACTGGTGCGGGTGTTCCTGCGCGACACCGGCAAGGCGGGTGACCTCGTCATGCTCGCCGCCCGGCTCGGGGTCACGCTCGAGGTGCACCCCCTCGACGAGCTCGCGTCCGCCGGGCCGATGGGCTTCGTGGTGTCGACCCTGCCGGGAGGCGCAGCGGACGACCTGCCGCTCGTGCCGTCCGGGCCCGACGCGGTGCTGTTCGACGTGGCCTACGAGCCGTGGCCGACCCGGGCCTCCACGGCGTGGACCGGAGCGGGTGGGCGCGTGCTGAACGGCCTCGACATGCTCAGCGAGCAGGCGATCGGGCAGATCCGCTTCTTCCTGACGGGGGATGAGGACGAGCTCCTGCCGTTCGAGGCCGAGGTCCGTCGAGCGATGCGCGCTGCCGTGGGCCTGACGCCGACGATCGGCTGACCCGCGCCCGTCGCGCCCCTCACCGCGGGACGCCCCCGTCTGCCCGGGACGCCGCCGGACCGGGCCCGCGAGACGTCACGCCCGAGCCCGCGAAACGCCCCCGTCAGTCTTCGACGCCGCCGAGTGGCCGAGACGCCGCTCAATACGGCGGCGTCTCGGTCAGCTCGCGGCGCTTCGGGCAGACGCCCCGTCTCGCGCGCACCGGCCGAGCCTGGGCGGTCAGGCCACGACACCGTCGACGTAGTACCAGCGGCCGGCCTCGCGGACGAACTCGCTCGTCTCCTCGAGCGTCCCGCGCTCGGTGTCGGTGCGCCACCACGCGCGGAACGTGACCGTGCCCGCGGTGTCGAACGGGCCTCCCGACCGGGTCGCGACGATGTCGAGCCGCGTCCACCGCTGCGCCGGGTCGAGGTCCAGCGTCACCGGGCGCATGCTCGGGTGCCAGCTGTCCAGGAGGTACCGAGGCAGGCCGAGCGCGAAGGCGGAGAACCGTGAGCGCATGAGCCGCTCGGCGGTCGGAGCGGGCGCGCCGGCGTGCAGGGGTCCGCAGCACTCGTCGTAGGGGTTCCCGCTCAGGCAGGGGCAGCGCTCGGTGCTCACCGCTCCAGCCTAGGGAGCGGCGAGCACCGCACGAGCATCAGTCGACGAGCGAGAGCGTCACCGTGATGTTGCCGCGCGTGGCGTTCGAGTACGGGCAGATGGTGTGTGCGAGCTCGACCAGGCGCTGCCGCGAGGTGCCCTCGACGGCGGGCGCGTAGACGTCGAGTTCGACCGCGAGGCCGAAGCCACCCGTGCCGTTGCCACCGATGCTGACCTCGGCGGAGACCTCGGCGCCGGTGGTGTCGAGCTCGAGCTGCTTCCCCGCGACGTGCAGCGCGCCGAGGAAGCACGCGGCGTACCCGGCGGCGAACAGCTGCTCGGGGTTGGTGCCCTCGCCGCTGCCACCCATCTCCTTCGGCGGGCGTGTGTCGAGGTCGATGCGGTCGTCCTCGGTGCGGACGTGTCCGTCGCGGCCACCCCCGGTGGCGTGGGCGGCTGCGGTGTAGACGATGTCGAGAGTCATGGCCCCAGGTCAGCGACCGTCACTGGACGATCGCTGGGGAGGCGCGGGACGGCGCTGCTCGTCGGCCCGGCTGGCGAGCGGCGTCGGGCGTGTCCGGACTCCCGCGCACGCGAGCGTCCGGCGGTCGGTTCAGCTGATGAAGGTGTCGACGAGCGCCGTCGCGTCCTCGACGACCGACCGCTCCCACTGCTGCCGGGTCTTCCGGATGCGCGTGACGACCAGACCGTGCAGGGCGATCCAGAGCAGGTCCGCCTGCAACCGTTCGTCCCGGTCGCCCGCGGGCAGGCCGACGAGGAGGGCGTCGAGGCGGCTCTGCAGTCGGTCGATCCCGGACTCGACCGTCGCCGGGTCCTCCAGCAGGTCCCGCCCCTCGAACAGCAGCTGGTACGCGCCGGGGTTCGCGACCGCCCAGGTGACGTACGCGCTCGCGGTGGTCCGCAACGCCGTGGCGCGGTCGTCGGTCGACTCGCTCGCGCCTGCGTCGTCGATCGCCGTGGTGAGCGCGGTGAGGCTCTGGCTGGCCACGGCGATGAGAAGTGCCTGCTGGGACGGGAAGTGTCGGTACACGGCGGTCGCCGAGACGCCACAGGCACGCGCGGTCTCCCTGAGGGACGGCGGGGTGACGGCCAGGCGCTGCGACAGCAGGTCCGTCGCGGCTGCGAGGAGGTCGTCCCGCAGCTGGTCGCCCGTGCGGGTACGCGACGTGTTCGTCATGGAGCAACTGTTGCACGGAGGAGAGGTTGACACCCGTTAACCCATGCACGTAGGTTTACACCCGTCAACCTCGAAGGAGCAGTCCATGGACCACACCGACACCACAGCGCTCGTCACCGGCGCGAGTTCCGGCATCGGACGCGAGTTCGCCCGTGCCCTGGCCGCGCGCGGAGCCGACCTGGTGCTGGTCGCGCGCCGGGCCGACGTCCTCGAGGATCTGGCGCAGTCACTCCGGGCTGCGCACGGAAGGGTGGTGACCGTCGTGCCGCTCGACCTCACGCAGCCAGCGAGCGGCACGCGCCTGCTCACCGAACTCGACCGGCTGGGCGTCCGCGTGGACACGGTGGTGAACTGCGCCGGCATCGGTCTGACCCGCGACTTCGTGGACAGCACGCCGTCCGAACTCGAGGACCAGCTCGCCGTCAACATCGACGCCGTCGTCGACGTGTGCCACGCGTTCCTCCCCCGGCTCGTGTCCTCCGGCCGCGGCGTGCTGCTCAACGTCGCGAGCCTCACGGCGTACATGCCGACGCCGGGGATGGCGGTCTACGCAGCCTCGAAGGCCTTCGTCCTGCGGTTCACCGAGGCGTTGGCGTACGAGTTGCGCGACGCCGGGGTCACCGTCATGGCCTTCTCGCCCGGTCCGACGAAGACCGAGTTCTACCGGAACTCCGGCACGGACGAGGGTCGGGTGCGCTTCGAGACGCCCGAGCAGGTCGTGGCGGCCGCGTTCCGGGCCCTCGACAAGCCGACGCCCCCGGTCAGCGCCGTCTCGGGCAGTGCGAACACGCGGACCAGTCGCATCGCGCCGCTGCTGCCGCGGCGGACGGTCCTGCGCCTGGCCGACTCCTCCCCGAGGACGACGGCCTGACCTCGTCGCTGCACCGGGACGGCCTGACCTCCCGCTGCACCGAGCGTCGGCCGAGGCGGCACGAGCGCTCTGGGCGTGCGACTTCCGTCCGCGGTCGTCGGGCGGGCGCGAGACATCCCACAGCGCGAGCAGGTAGACAGGACACGTGTTCCGACTGGGGTGGCAGGTGGTGCGCGCGCGGTTCCGTGAGGACGTGTCGCCGAAGCGCGTCCGCCGCGCGGTGATGTTCGGCATCGTCGTCGGCGTCCTGGCAGGGGTGGTGCTCGGGGTGACGGCAGCGCACACGGGATGGGCCGGTGCGGGGACGGCACGCTCCACCGTGGTCGTCATCTCCACCGCACTGGCGGCCGGGTTGCTGACGATGTCCTGCTTCCCGGTGAAGCAGACCGCTGACCCGCCGGCCACGATCAACGGCCGGCAGGTGCGTCCGGACACGATGCGCCTGGCCCGTCACTCCGTCCAGCGGTACCTGCGTCGACGCATGCCACAGGTGCTCCCCGAGGACCGCGACGCCGTGCTGCAAGACACGGCCATGATGCGACGGACCCTGGTGGTCGACGTCGTCCGGGCGAGCCCCGGGCTGACCGGCCTCGCGCTGCTGGCGCTCGCAGCACTCGTGGTCAGCGAGGGGCGGGCGCTCAACGTCATCGTGGTCGCGGGGTACACGTGCTTCATCCCGACCTACGTCGTCCGCCTCGGACGGGCCGAGCGCGCGCACCGCGCCGCCGCGGCCCTCCCGCCGACGGAGCACACGGCCTCCGGCCCGGCCTGGAACCGGTTCCCGTCGGGCTCGAAGATCGACCTCCCCGGAAGCTGACCGTCACGGGCAGCACCTGCCGCGGCAGGATGAGCCCATGGACACCCGCGCACTGTTCGCCGCCACCGCGCAGGCATTCGTGGACCTCGTCGCCGCGCTGCCCTCCCCCGCCGAGGACGCAGCGCTGTGGTCCGCGCCGGCGCTCGGCGTCTGGGACCTCCGCGCGCTCGTCGGACACACCAACCGGGCGCTCGTCACGGTGGCGACGTACGCCACGGCGCTCGACCACCACCACACCGGCCCGGAGTCCCGACGCACCACGACGACCGCGACCGACCTCTCCGACGCGGTGGACTACCTCTGGACCGCGACCGGCACGGCGACCGACCCGGACGAGGTCGCCGCGCGCGGTGTCTCGGCCGGGGGCTCGCTGGGCACCGATCCGGCCGCCGCGGTGTCGGCCGCTCGCGACGACGCCCTGGCTGCCCTCGCGGCGGTCCCGTCGGGTGCCCGCATCTCGGTGGTCGGCGACCTCCGCCTGCCGGTCGAGGAGTACCTGCGCACCCGGATGGTCGAACTGGTCGTGCACGGCAGTGACATCACGCGCGCCGCGGGCGCAGCGGGCACCACGGTCCCGTTCGCCCCGCCGCAGCCAGCGGTGGTCGCCGCCGCCGTGCTGCTCGCCGAGGTCGGGGCGCACCGCGGCGACGGCCCGCTGCTGCTCGCCGCCCTGACCGGCAGGGGTCCCCTGCCGGCGGGCTACTCCGTGCTCTGACCGTCAGCCCCGACGACACCGGCAACCCCGACGACACCGGCAGCCCCGACGACGTCGGCGGCACCACCGACACCGGCAGCACCAGCACCACCGACACCGGCAGCACCATCGACGCCGACCGCACCGCTGACGGCCCGCGCGATCCGCTGGACGGCACCGTCGACGAGGGCTCGTCGAACCGCGTCGTCGTCCTGCTCAGACTCGTGCACGAACGTCGTCGCACCGCGAACCGCTCCGCAGTAGTCGACGATGCCGTGCTCGATCTGCGTCCGGATCGCCTGCTCGTAGCCGTGCCGCTCGTACGTCCCGGCCGCGTCGCCGGCGACCGGCAGCAGGTGCACGGTGAGGCGGCCGAGGTTCCGCCGCGTCCCACCGGCCGGGTCGACGTCGAACGCCCAGCCGTTGACGAAGACGCGGTCGACCCAGCCCTTCAGGAGCGCCGGCATCGACCACCAGTAGACGGGGAACACCAGCACGAGGTGGTCGGTGGCGTCGAGCCGCTGCTGCTCGCGGACGACGTCGTCGGGGAGCGCACCGGTGGCGCGGTAGGCGTCCCGGTCAGCGGGGCCGAAGCGCGGGTCGAACCCCTCGGCGGCGAGGTCGACCAGCTCGACCTCGCCGGGGTGCAAGGCGGCTTGCAGCTGTCGGGCGATGCCCGCCGTGAGCGAGTCCGGGTCGGGGTGGGCGGTGACGATGAGGGTCTGCACGGCCGTCAGTCAAGCGGACCCGGCTGAGCCCGGACCGACGTCGGCGGGTCCGGGCACACTGGTCGCATGTGTGGCCGCTTCGTCGTCTCCGACACCACCGCTGACCTCCTGCCCGAGCTCGTCGGTGAGCTCGCCGCGCGCACCGAGCACGTCGACGAGGACACCGGCGAGGTGCGCACCGGCCTCGCGCCGAGCTGGAACGTCGCGCCGACCGACCCCGTGTACGCGGTCCGGCAGCGGCACGGGCAGCGCGAGCTCCCACAGATCAGCTGGGGTTTCGTGCCGAGCTGGGCGAAGGACTTCGCCAAGCAGCGCCCGAAGCCGATCAACGCCCGCATCGAGACCGTGGCGACGAGCGGCATGTTCAAGCGGGCCTTCGCCACGAACCGCTGCATCGTCCCCGCGCAGGGCTACTACGAGTGGGTCGTGCGCGAGGACGGCAAGGAACCCCACTTCGTGCACGAGCCCGGCGGGGCGCTGGCGATGGCGGGCGTGGTGAGCGCCTGGCCGGACCCGACCAAGCCCGAGGACGACCCGGACAAGTGGCGCCTGTCGCTCGCGATCATCACGCGGGACGCCCACGTGGCCCCGGGCGAGGTGCACGACCGCATGCCGGCGTTCCTCACCCCCGACGGCTACGACGCCTGGCTCGGCGAGGGTGCCGGCACGGACGACCTGCTCACCCTGCTCGACCGGGAGTCGCTCGAGGTCGCTGCCGGCCTGCAGCAGTACGAGGTCGCCCGCACGGTGAACAGCGTCCGGAACGACGGCCCGCACCTCATCGACCCGGTCGCCTGAGCCCGCGGGTTCGGCGACCGGGCGACGGGTCCTCGTGAGACCGGTGTGACGGCGATCATCACAGGCCGACGACCTCGAAGAGTGGGGTTCTCCCCACCCGCATCACGGGAGGTGGCCGCATTCTCCGGGACGACGCCCGCCGGGACGATGGACGCATGACCTCGACGCAGCCCACCACCACGCAGCCCACCGCCGCCCGTTCCGAGCGCTCGGCCCTGACCTCCGCCGCCGGCGTGCTCGGCATGGGCATCATCGTCTTGGCCCTCGCTGGGTGCAGTGTCATCACGCCGTACCTGCCCGAGCAGGAGGCGCACTACGACACCTACTCCGATGCCCCGTCGAAGGCGAACTCCGAGGACGTCGCCTGGTTCATGCCGTCGTGGGTCCCGGCAGATGCGGAGGACATCGACGTGCGTCTCCACACGAGCAAGCCGGGCTACGTCATCCGCTTCTCGTCGGCCGACGGCGTCGACACGAGTGCATGTGAACCGGTCGAGGGCGCGAAGGGTGGCCCCGCGATGACAGCAGACTTCCTGCCCGACCGGCTGCCGACGACGTCACTCGTCACGTGCGGTGACGGACGACTCACCACCGAGATCGACGGCCGCTGGTACGGCTGGACCCCGGTCGAGCCGGTGGCGTCCGGGGAGAACAGCACCCTCCGCACCGGCTGAACCGCACGACAGGTCCCACCTGACCGACGGGCGCCGCCGACGGACGGGAGGCCCGACCCCTGCGAGCCTGTCGACTCACGGAGGTCGGGCCTCCCGACCGGTGTTGCGCGCCTAGCCGCGCCGACGCGGTCCGGTCACCGGCGCGACCATCCGCCGCCGGAGCAGCAGCGCGGCTCCGGCGAGCACGAGGGCGAACGCCCCGAGCCCGAGCCCGAGCAGCCCGGTGCTGCCGGTGAAGGCGAGCGTCGCGACGTGCACGACGGCGGCGAGCCCGGTCGGGTACCGGACGGTGATCGTCGCGGTGACGACCTGTCCGGCGGTGTCCTGGACCGTGTAGTCGGCCGTCAGCGTGCCGTGGTGGTCGCGCTCCGGGGTGAAGGTGACCGCACCGTCTTCGACGCTCCAAGTACCGGATCCGTCCACGGTGAAGCGGTCGGTCATGTGCCCGGTGGCGGGGTCGAGCAGGTGCAGGGTGTCGGTGTCGAACGTGCTGCCGCCGGTCGGGGTGTCGTTCCCGAGCGGTGTGACGGTCAGGCGTTCGCCCGTCCGGCCGGTGCGCTCGTCGTCGCGGGCGACCGCTGCGGCGACGACCCGGATGGTCGCGGTCGCGGTGGTCGTCTGCCCGGAGGCGTCGGTCACCGTGTACACGAACGTGTCCGTCCCGGTGAAGCCCGCGGCCGGCGTGTAGACGTACGACCCGTCGGCGTGCACGCGGACCGTGCCGTGCTCGGCCTTGCGGTGCAGGCCCGAGGTGAGCGCGGTGCCGTCGTCGTTGCGGAGCAGGCCGTGCCGGGCGTCGACGGCGAGCGGTGTGCCGGCGACGGTGCTGCCGGTGTCGTCGACCGCGGTGACCCCGACGGTCACGGTGATGGTCGCGTCGGTGCGCTGGCCGGCGGCGTCCTGCGCCGTGTACGGCACGGTGTCGACGCCGGAGAACCGCTTCGCCGGGGTGTAGACGAACGTGCCGTCCGCGGCGAGTGTGGCGGTGCCGTGCGCTGCCGTGCCGACGGCGACGACGGTCAGGTCGGTGCCCGAGTCGTTGCCGAGGACGCCGGGGCCGCGCACGGCGACGGGCTTGCCGGCACTCGTGCGGGTGGCGTCGTCGGTCGCGGTCGGGGTGACGTCGATCGCGACGAGGGCGACGGCGGTGTTCTCCTCGGAGTCGTGCGCCGTGTAGGTGAACCAGTCCCGGCCGGACCAGTCGGCCGTCGGGGTGTACTCGTACGACCCGTCCTTCGCGAGCGCGATCCGCCCGTGCCGCGGCTCGACGTCGAGCGACGCCCAGAGCCCGGTGCCGGCGTCGTCGGACAGGACGCCCTTCGCGGCGGACATCCGGACGACGCCGTTCGTCGTCGTGGTGCTCCAGTCGTCGCCGGCGACGGCACCGACCAGGACGACGACGGTGGCCGTGGTGGTCTGCCCGGAGGCGTCGGTCACCTCGTACCGGAAGCGGTCGGTCCCGGAGGTGCCGGCCGCCGGCGTGTAGACGAGTCCGCCGTCGGTGCCGGTGGTGACGGTGCCCCGGCGGGCGTCGCCGTGGCCGGTGACGGTCAGGCCGGTGCCGGAGTCGTTGCCGGTGAGGGTCGTGCCGGCGATGGCGAGCGGCGTACCCGCGGGGGTCTTCAGCACGTCGTCGACGGCCGTCGGGGTGACGGTGACGGTGACGGTCGCCGATGCGGTGCCGCCGGTCGGGTCGACCACGGTGTAGCGGAACCGGTCGGTGCCGGAGAACCCGTCAGCGGGGACGTACGTCACCGTCCCCGTGCCGGTGACGCGCACGGTGCCGTTCGTCGGAGCGCCCTGGGCCGCGGTGCCGACGCCGCTGACGCGGAGCGTGGTGCCCGAGTCGTTGCCGGTCACGGCGACCGCGACCGGGGTGCCCGCCGTGGTGCTGGCGGTGTCGTCGACGGCCTTCGGGACGATGGTGATCGACACGGTGCCGGTCGTGGTGGTGCCGGAGCCGTCGGTCACGGTCACGTCGAACGTGTCCGGGCCGGAGTAGCCCGGCTTCGGCGTGTACGTGTACGAGCCGTTCCGGTCGACCTCGACGGCGCCGTGGCCCGGCGCGGTGTGGTCGGTGACCTGCAGGTCGGTGCCGGTCGAGCCCTGCAGCACACCCTGGTCGGCGGGGACGACGAGCTCCCCGTCCGCGGTGGCGCTCGAGTCGGAGGCGGCGAGGACCGGCGTGACGGTGATCGTCAGGGTGCTGGTCGCGGTGCTGCCGGAGGCGTCGGTCACGGTGACGGTGACGTGGTCGATGCCCGACCAGCCGGCGGCGGGCACGTACGTGACGGAGCCGTCAGCGTCGACCGTGGCGGTGCCGGAGGCACCGTTCGTGACGCCGGTGACGACCAGCCCGGTGCCGGAGTCGTCGGCGGTGAGCGCGGCCGAGGTCGCGGTCACCGGGTGCCCGGCCGGGGTCGTGCGGGCGTCGTGGCCGGCACTCGGGGTGACGAGGACCATGACGACACCGGTCGACGCGTTGCCGGAGCCGTCGGTCGCCGTGTACGTGAAGGTGTCCCGTCCGGAGAACCCGTCGGCCGGCGTGTACGTGTACGAGCCGTCAGCCGCGAGCACGAGGGTGCCGTGTGCGGGCCGCTGGTCGACCGCCGCGGTCAGGTCGGAGCCACGGTCGTTCGCCAGGACACCGTCGGTCTTCGGGACGGTCAGCGTCGAGCCGGCGGTGACGGTGGCGCTGTCACGCATCGCCATCGGCCCGACGACGACCAGGAGCGTGGCGGTCGCGGACTGCCCGGAGGCGTCGGTCACGGTGTACGTCAGGGTCTCGGTCCCGGAGAACCCGCGCTCCGGCGTGTAGACGACCGAGCCGTCCGCACCGAGGGTGACGGCACCGTGTGCGGCACCGCTCACTCCCGTGACGGTGAGGCCGCTTCCGGAGTCGTTCCCGAGCAGCGTGGCCGCGGCGATGGTGAGCGGCCGGCCGGAGGCGGTGCCGACGGTGTCCGCCGTCGCGACGGGCCGCACCGTGACGGTCACGGACACGGGGTCGGTGGTCCGCCCGGCGGCGTCGGTGACCTCGTACGTGAACGAGTCCGTGCCGGAGAAGCCGGCGGCGGGCGTGTACGTGACGGAGCCGGAACGCTCGACGACGGCCGTGCCGTTGGTCGGCTTCGTGACGACGGCCGTGCGGAGCCCGGACCCGGCGTCGTTGCGCTGGACGTCGATCGTCGTCGGCCGGTTCGCCGAGGTCGCCGCGGTGTCGTCCTGCGCCGCCGGGGTGACGACGAGCCGCACCGTGGCGGTCACGGGCGTCCCGGCGGTGTCGGTGGCCGTGTACGTGAACGAGTCGTCGCCGGAGAAGCCGTCGACCGGCGTGTACCGGAACGCACCGGTGGCCGCGTCGAGGACGAGGACGCCGGAGGTCGGCTCGGTGTGGCTCGCGACGGTCAGGCCGGTGCCCGAGTCGTTGCCGAGCACGCCGGTCGCGCGGGTGGTGCGGGCCAGGGTCTCCCCCGCCCGGACCGTGCCCGAGTCGGCTGCCGCCACGGGGGCGACCACCACGGTCACGGTCCCGGTGCCGGTCGATCCGTTCGCGTCCGTGACCGTGTAGCCGAAGGTGTCCCTGCCGGAGAAGCCGTCCGCCGGGGTGACGGTGATCGAGCCGTCGGCGCCGAGGGTGACGGTGCTGTGTGCGCCGTCCGTGACGGCGGTGACGATCAGGCCGACGCCGGAGTCGTTGGCGGTCAGGGCCCCCGAGGTCACGACGAGCGGCTGCCCCGCGACGGTGGTGAGCGTGTCGTCACCGGTGCTCGGCTTCACGGTGACGGTGACGAGGCCGGTCGCCGGGGTGCCGGAGCCGTCGGTCGCCGTGTACGTGAACGTGTCCTTGCCGGAGAAGCCGTCCGCGGGCGTGTACGTGTACGAGCCGTCGGCCGCGAGCGCGAGGGTGCCGTGCGCGGGCCGCTGGTCGACGGTCGCGGTCAGGTCGGAGCCCCGGTCGTTCGCCAGGACACCGGTCGCCTTCGGCACGGTCAGCGTCGAGCCGGCCGTGACCGTGGCGCTGTCACGCATCGCCATCGGTCCGACGAGGACGGTGATCGTCGCCGTGGTGGTCTGCCGGGAGGCGTCGGTCACCGTGTACGTGAGGGTCTCGGTTCCGGAGAACCCGGCTGCCGGCGTGTAGACGACGGAGCCGTCGGCTCCGAGCGTCGCGGTGCCGTGCGCGGCACCGGTCACCTTCGTGACCGTGAGGCCGGTGCCGGCGTCGTTCCCGAGGAGCGTGGCCGCGGCGATCGTGACGGTCTGGCCCGCCTTGCCTCCGGCGGTGTCGGCCGTCGCGACCGGGGTGACCGTGATCGTGACGACCACGGGGTCGGTGGTCTGCCCGGCGGCGTCGGTCGCCGTGTAGGTGAAGGAGTCGGTGCCGGAGGAGCCGGCGACGGGCGAGTACTGCACGGTGCCGTCGGTCCCGACCGCGACCGTGCCGTGAGCCGGCTGGCTGACGACGGCGGTGGTGAGTCCGGTGCCGTGGTCGTTCGCCTGCACGTCGACGGTCACGGGCCGGTTCGCGGGGGTGGTCGCGGCGTCGGCGGTGGCGGACGGCCGCACGCTGATCGTCACCGTGGCCGAGGTCGTCGCACCGGTGGCGTCCGTGGCGGTGTAGTCAAAGCGGTCGGTGCCGGAGAACCCGTCGGCGGGCGTGTAGGTGTAGGTGCCCGCGGCGGCGTCGAGCACGAGCGTGCCGTGTGCCGGGGTGCTCGAGGTCGCCACGCGGAGGCCGGCGCCGGCGTCGTTGCCGAGCACCCCGGTCGCGCGGGTGGTCGTGCTGACGGAGCTGCCGGCGTCCACCGTGGTGGTGTCGTCGACGGCCTTCGGGGCGACCCGGACGGTCACGGTGACGGTGTCGGACTTCCCGTTGCCGTCGACGACGGTCACGTCGAACCCGTCGGTGCCGGAGTAGCCCGGGGCCGGCGTGTAGGTGGTGGTGCCGTCCTTGGCGACCACGACGGTGCCGTGTGCGGGCGTGGTGGTCCCGGCGACGGTCAGGTCGGTGCCGAGGTCGTTGCCGAGCAGTCCGGGAGCGGCGACCGTGGTGGTCTCGCCCGCGGTCGCGCTGATGGTGTCGGCCTTCGCGGTCGGCAGGACGGTGATGCTGACGGTGCCGGTGATGGTCGCGCCGGCGCCGTCCTCCGCGGTGTAGGTGAAGGAGTCCTCCCCGGAGAAGCCGACCTCCGGACGGTACGAGTACGAGCCGTCCGCCGCGAGGGCCAGCACGCCGTTCGCCGGGGTGGTGTTCCCGGTGACGGTGAGCGCACTGCCGTGATCGTTCGCGAGGACGCCGGAGGCAGCGTCCGCCTTCGCCGTCGACCCGGTGTGGACGCTGAAGGCGTCGTCAGTCGCCTTGGGCGTGACGGTGATGGTCACGGTGCTCGTCGAGCGGCGGCCGGAGCTGTCGGCCGCGGTGTAGGTGAACTGGTCGGTGCCGGAGAACCCGCTCACCGGCGTGTACGAGAAGCTGCCGTCGGTCGTCGACATCGACAGCGTGCCGTTCGCGGGGGCGGTGTGCCCGGTGACCGTGAGGCCGGTACCCGTGTCGTTCCGGAGCACGCCAGCGGCGGGGACTTCGAGCTCCCCGTCGACCGGCGTCGTGTACGTGTCGGACGCACTCGCGATGTGGGTCAGGGTGAGTCGGTTGTCGAAGGTGACGACGACATCGGTGCCATCGGCGGTCTTGGCTGCCGGGAACGTGAACGCGGCGGTGTTGCCGGTACCGGAGGCGACGACGGCGTCCTTGCTCGTCGGATCGGCGTTGACGTCGACGGCTTTCCACGTCGTGTCGTAGTCCGCCAGGTCGGTGCTGCCGGCCGCGGTCTGGGTCGCGGTGTACCGGTTCGACGGCAGGGTCAAGACAGCACCGGCGCGCTTCGCCTGCACACCAACTGCGATGCCGTCGGTCGTGGTGGTGTTGCCGCTGGTGACGCCTCCGCCGGTGACGGTGAGCGTGAACTGGTCGCCGGTGCCCCAGCGGTCGTCGACGCTCGACTGCGCAGTCAGCGTGTTGGCGTAGTTGCAGCTCGCGAGGTCTGACGGCAGGTACCTCCCGGTGCCGATCGGGTACGACGTCTCGAGCTTGCCCGAGCCCGGGTTGATCTTGTACATCGTCGTGCTGACCGAGGCGTAGAGGTACCCGTCGGACGAGAATGCGATGCCCGGGCTCCCCTGGTCGCTAGCGTTGATCGGGAGGGTCGCGACGAGCGAGGTGGTCAGCGTGTCCGTGCCCTTGACGGCGGGGATGGTCTCGGCGTCGACCCGACGGATCTGGTTACCGGTGACGACGAACAGCAGGCCCCGCGTGCTGAACGCCATGTCGCCGTTCTTCTCGTCGAGCAGGTTGCCGATGCGACCGACCTGGCCGATCTTCTCGCCAGTCTTCGGGTTGTACGCACCGAGGTAGACCGGCCCGGTGCCACCGGTGGCGTAGTAGTAGAGACCGGTCGCCGGGTTCACCGCGCCGCGGAGCAGGGCGGGTCGGTTCGCGGCGCCGTTCGGGTCGGCGTTCGTCACGTCCGTCAGTCGGACACCGTTGACCGCGTCGTACCCGGTGATGGTGTTACCGGTGTTCTGGGACGCGTACGCCGCGACCCCGTTGCGGGCGACCGCGAGCGCGTTGTTGCCCGGATCGAGCTTCGTCACGTTCGTCACCGCACCGGTCGTGGCGTTGATCGAGGCCAGCTGGCTGTTCGTGGTGTCGATGCCGTACAGCGTGTTCTGGTCACAGGACAGAGCGGTCGCGGCGCTCGCTGGATCGGCCGTGACGGCCTGCGTCAGGGCGCCGCCCGCGAGGAGAGCTGCACTGAACATCGCGAGAAGCCGGAACCCGGAGCGGCGGAGGTCGGTGCGGCGGGGCACGGCGGAGCCCTGGGGAGCAGGCAGCATGGGTCACTTTCGGGTCGAGACAGCGCGCCTGGCGCGTTCGAGGGCCCGAGGGACTCGGGGAACGGCAGCCGACGCCGATCCCGATCCTGGCAGGAAGCTGAAGCCGTATGGGGACAAGCGGAGTCCCCAGTAGGGGGGACCAGCGCCAGACGGCGGGGTACACGCCCCCGGACTGGGGACAGGACACCGGGCCGCCGCGGGCCGGTACTGGCCCTGCGCCTCGTCCCCGCTCCGGCTCGCCTCCCCGGCAACGTCGAAGCCCCGCCGGTGTTCCGGCGGGGCCTCGGTCATGCTGTTCCGGAGGTCAGGCCTCCGGGTGGTGCTTCGCTTCTGCGTGCTCCGTGTCGGGTTCGGTCAGTCGACCGGTCGGATGACGGACGGGAGCACGATGTGCAGGCGCTCGGCGAGACGCGACTGTGCGTCCTCCAGCGAGCGGAAGTCCCCGACGTACTGGCCGAACGTGTCGGACACGAAGTAGTGCCCGTCCCGCTTGTCGACCGTGCCACCGAAGTAGCCGCCGTAGTTGGCGGACCAGAGGCCGGTCTCGACCTCGGTCCACGTGAGCATGGCGCGGGAGGGAGTGTGGGCCACCTGGGCCTCGAGCACGGCGATCGTGTCGACGGTGTCCGTGTCGAGGGTCACCTCGACCTGGTGCACGTCGTGGCTGATGATCGTCATGGCCCTGCTCCTTCACGTTCTGGGGTACATCTGCTTGCGGGATCAACGGTACGGGGGACGTCCCCGCCCCACCAGCCAGCCCCGTGCATTCACGGGTTCTCCTGATCCGCGTCGGTATCGAGCCCCGGAAAACCGGGACAACACGTCACGTTTCTGGGGTACAGGGGACAAAGCGGGGTACTCGCGATCTGGACGAAACGCGGCGGACACAGGCCGGGCCTCCCCTGCGGAGATCCGCCGGCCGGCGGACCCGGCCTGGAGGCCCGCCCCGGTAGCGTCACTCCCCGTGACCCCTGATCGACCGGACGACCGCGTGCACGACGTGCCGCCGGCGTCCGTCGGCCGCACGGCCGGTTCCGGCAGCGCCCTGCGGCGCCACGGCAGCACGAGCGCGCACGCGACCGGGCGGAGCCGCAGCGTCGCCGGGGTGCTCGCCGTGGGCTACGGAGTGGCGGTGGTCCTCATCGGGTTCTGGGGCACCCCGGTCGACGCACGCGTGCAACCGCTGCTCGCCCGTGTGGTCGCCGCGGCGCAACGGCGCGGAGCGCCGAGCTGGTTCGGGTACGAGCTGTTCGAGTCCCTGGCGAACGTGGCGTTCTTCGTGCCGCTGGGGCTGCTCGTCGTGCTGCTCGCCGGGGCCCGCTGGTGGTGGGCCGGCGCGGCGGCGGGGCTGCTCGTCAGCGCCGCCATCGAGACCGGGCAGGCGCTGTTCCTGCCGGCGCGGTTCGCGACGATCGACGACGTGGTGGCGAACACGATGGGCGCCGTCGTCGGGGCGCTGCTCGGAGTCGTGCTGCTCGGGGTGGCCGCGCGGCGACGGCGCTGACGGCCGCTCGCGGCTCATCCACTCGAGGGCGGCTCAGCCTCTCCGCACGTGCCCCCGCCTACGGTCGATGCATGGCCTCGAACAGCACCCCGATGGTGGAGCAGCACATCGCCGTCTTCGGAGGGAGTGGCAGCGGCAAGACCGTCCTGCTCTCGTCGTTCTACGGCTCCGCCCAGGAGCCGAGCGTCCGACGATCGAACCGGTTCGCCGTGACCGCCGAGGACCGTGCCCAGGGCCGCACGCTGCACCGCAACTACCTGGGCATGCGCGACGGCGACACCGTGCCCAGCCCGACCCGGTTCGCCTCGACCTCGTACCGCTTCGTCATCGAGCCGTCGGCGGACTCCCTGCCGAAGGGCCGGTCGAGGCAGAAGGCGATGAAGCCCCTGCGGATCGTGTGGCACGACTACCCCGGCGAGTGGTTCGAGGAGGACCCGAGCTCCGCCGACGAGGCCGCGCGCCGGGTCGAGACCTTCCGGTCGCTCCTCAGCGCCGACGTCGCCGTGCTGCTCGTCGACGGGCAGCTCCTCGCCGAGCACGCCGGCGAGGAAGAGCGCTACCTGAAGGCCCTGATCACCGACTTCCACACCGGGCTCTACGCCCTTCGTGACGACGTGCTCGAGGACGGCAAGCGGCTCACCCGCTTCCCGCGGATCTGGACCCTGGCGCTCTCCAAGGCGGACCTGCTGCCCGACATCGACGTCGAGGCGTTCCGGGAGCTCGTCATCGGCAAGGTCGGCGGCGAACTCGACGAACTCCGCGACGTGCTGCAGAGCTTCGTGCAGGACCCGGACGCGCTCGACGTCGGTGAGGACTTCCTGCTGCTGTCGTCGGCGAAGTTCGAGCCGGGGAACATCGACGTGACGACCCGGACCGGGGTGGACCTGCTCCTGCCCATCACCGCGATGCTGCCGTTCGAGCGCTTCGCGAAGTGGGCGACGACCCGGCAGCGCGGGGCGCAGGTGGCGGAGCAGCTGTTGAAGTTCGTCGGGCCCGTCGTGGGGTTCCTGGCGACCTCGCGCTACGGCAAGTCCCCGCTCGTCGGTGCGGCCGCGGGCTGGATCGGTGGCGGCATCGGCTCTCGGGCCGTCAGCTTCGCCACGAAGCGCGTCGCGAAGATCAAGGACGAGGCGGTGGCCGAGCAGGAGTTCACCTCTCGCGTGCTCGCGCGCTTCGCCGAGGACCTGGACCGCGGGGTCGAGCAGCGCGTGCTGCGCCGGGGTGAGTCGTGAGCTTCATCTGGGCGACCCGGGGCCGCACGTGGGGCTTCCGCTTCCTGTCGACCGAGCAGCCGGGGCAGGACCCGCTCGCCCGCTATGAGCAGGCGTTCGACGGGGTACGTGACGTGCCGGCCGTCGTCCGTCCTCGCTCCGGGATGCTCGCCGTGCGCTTCCCCGACCCTGAAGGGCGCCGGGACCGCTCCGGGCGGCCCATCCCCCACGAGTTCGTGCTGACCCCGCCGCTCAGCGACTCGGTGCGTTCCGTCGATGACGCGGTCGCGCAGGTCTGGCCGCTCGTGCGGGAGCGGTATGCAGAGGTGTGGGAGTTGCCGAAGGCGCCCGCCGCTGTGTCCGACGTGTGACGGCCAGCCGAGAATCCTCCGCGTGCACCTGCCAGGAGGCGCAGTGTCCGTCCGCCGGACACCTCACCGCCCTACGGTCGGCGTGTGAACCCGAATCGCAGACAGTACCGTCGTCCTTCCGCTTTCCCCTGGTGGCTCTGGGTGGTCGCGTCGCTCGCCGTCATCGGCGTCGTCGGCATCCTCCTCGTCGTGACGTGACGTAGCCCTCTGGACACGACGAAACCCCCGGAGCCTGACGGCTCCGGGGGTCCCGCTCAGTGAGCTGTAGCTCAGACGGTCTCGCGCTGGCGACGGACCGAGCCGCGCACGACGAGCAGGCCGCCACCGAGGACGACGGCGCCACCGGCGACCCAGAGGGCCAGGGTGGAGACGGTCGAACCGGTGAAGGCGAGGGAACCGTTGGTGCCGGTGCCCGCACCGTTGCCGGCGGCAACGCCAGCAGCGTCAGCCGGGGCGATGGTGAAGGACGCGACACCGACGACACCGGAGGTGGCGCCCGTGGCGGTCAGGTTGTAGCTGCCCGAGCCGCCCACCGGGAGGGTGACGCGAACGGGGAGCGAGCCGTCGGCGCCGGCCGTGTAGGCCTTCGAGACGGTGGTCACGGGCAGGGCACCGAGGGTGGCGTTGTTGACACCGGCGCCGGTGATCTGGACGTTGACCGTCTCGTTGTTCTGGAAGGCGCCTTCGCTGAAGTTGATGACGACGATGCCACCGGCGACGTAGTTGCCAGAGATCGAGACGTCCGAGTCGGGAGCGTAGCCAGCTGCGTTGGCAGCGGCGGGAGTGGCGAGCAGTGCGGCGCCAGCCAGCACGACCGCAGCGATGAGCTTCTTCATGAAGTTGTTCCCCTAGTGATCTGATCCGACAGACCCTGATACCAGAGCCCTGCCTCCGCAGATGTCAATCCCCCCGTGGCCACAGACATGGCACGTGCGATTGGCGAAGTTCCCTCAATGTAGCGGATGTTCACAGAGTGTTGCCACCCTTCGTGCAACGAATTCGTGAACAGGCGCTGGATCGGTTCCCAGGGAGCAGGTGCTCCTGATTCCGTCCGCAGCTGGCACCGTGCGCCCGACGCCGAGAACCCCAGGTCACGAGCGACGCGCTGTCTCCACCCGCCCTCCCTCACGAGGACCGAGGTCGCAACTGAGTGCGGCTAGCAGTCCGCTCAGCCCGCGCAGCACCCCCGAATTGGGGGCACGATCGGCCGCGTAGTTCGGCGAAACGCCGTCTCACCCTGCGGCGAGAGCGGCCACTGAGTACCTATTGTCCGTGCACTCGCCGGCGTCAGCCGACCGGGACCGGCTCGGCGCAGTCGAACTGCAGCGGCTCGACCTTCTTCTGACGAACGCCGGGCGTCGACTCCGCCTGCACGCCGGCCTTCGCGAACTTCGCCTCCCCGAGGAACGCCACGCGGAAGGTCGTGCTCTGGCCCGGCTCGAGCAGCGTCTGGATCTGTGCCACCGGGTGGTCGCCGTCCATCGCCGTCAGCAGAGCTGCACCCTTGCCGTCCTGGGAGGCGCCGAGGTAGATCGCACCCGGTGGTGCGTAGACCGACATTAAGGTCTTGATCTTCCCCGGCTCAGTCCCGAACTCACCTCCGCCCGTCACATAGCGCGGGAGGCTCGCCGCGGCGTCGGCGGGTGCCGTGTTCTTCAGCGTGACCTCGACGACAGAAGTCGGACGGCCGTCCTTCCGACACACTGAGCTCCCGACCGACACCTTCTTGTCGAGGTAGTAGTCCATCTTCGCGGCGGTGCCGTCGTTAAGGTAGACACCGAACTCCCGCGTCTTCACCGACGCTGTCGGGAGGGTGCCGGCTACTGCGGTACCCTCAATCTGCTTCTGCTCCGCGTTGTTCGCACTCCACAGCCGGATTCGCCCGTCCTTCGTGCCGTCGGTCAACGCACCGATGAACGCCTTGGCGTCGAAACCACCGCTCGACACCTTCTCGAAGACAGCACTCGCAGCGGACGCGAAGAACGCATCCTGCACGTCCGGATCCGGGTATTTGGCGTAGACATCGCTCAACAGGAGCTTGGCTGCGTTGTCCGACGTCAACGTGTCGCCGGTCGGGAGCTGGACCGGACCGGTCGCCCGGAGGATGTAGCCGAGGGTCACCGGGTCGATCGCCAGAACCCCGTCCACCTGCTGCCCGAACTTCTGCTTCCACATCTCCCGCGCAAGCCTGGCTGACAAGTCAAAGCGGGGCGTCAGCGTGACATCCTGCATGTAGCGAGCGGTGATATCGCCGTAGAGATTTACGGACTCGGGATCGAGCGGCAACACTGGCTCGTCATACGGGCCGAATGATGAGCCTGCCGCCTGGTTCTCAAGCTTGATCACGCCGTCCTGCACGTTGAGCAACGCGACCGCTCCGGGGATTCCCCCGCCCGCTCGCAGCTCAGCATTGTTCTGGAAGAGCAAGACGTAGTTCCGCTCACTGTCATGGCCGAGCATCGCCGGCGCTAGCTGCACGACGCGGTTCGCTATGTCCATCTGCGTCGCCGCAGATATTAGAGCGTTGCGCAACTGGTTCACCGCAGAGGTCACCGGTGACAGCGTGGCGCTCGTGTCGATGGCTTGCGCGTCCCGATCGGCCTTCGTCAGTGTCTTCGCGGCCTGCGCAACCGCCGGTTGTGCCCCGACGAGCGGCTCGAGGTCGACCTTGCCGTCCTGAGGAGCAAGAGAACCAGTGCCCACTTCGCCGAGAACGCCTGCAACGGGAACGATGGCGCCATCGGCAACCTCGTCGACCACCACGGATACCTCACGCACCGCACGAAGGTTCGCACCGAAGAACGGGACGTGCTGTGCGGCGCTCCATATTGGGTCGCCCGTAAGCCGACGGGCCGATGACGCCTCATCTTCTAGATGGTCCGCGATCTGCTTGCCAGCGCTGGTGTCGCCGCCTTCGAGCTGCGATTGCAAGGAACCAACGTCAAGCAGCGCCCGTTCGAGGTGCCCTTTTGCGAGCACGCCGCGCACCCCCACCCAAACGCCAGCAAGCATCATCAGGAGGACGACGGCCAGGACGGCCCACAGCACGACGCGGGCCCTAGGCCCCCGGCTCACTGCAGTGCGTCGCGACTCGGGCTGGTCGAACATAACGCAATCCTAGGGTCCCTCGACTCTTCAGAGAGTCGCACTGGCGGACGATTAGAGTCGCACGGGCGGACGAGGAGCGACGTAAGCCGTCCCTGCAAGACCATCACTCCGTCACCGACGTGCCCCCCCCCTACTCTTGCTTCCCCTGCTGCGATGCAAACCGGCAGATCAACACCCGCCCACCTCGACTCAGATCACATCCCGCCCGGCCAGTCCTCCCAGCAAGACTCGCTTCAAGGGAGAGCCGCCCTCGATCCTCCCCAACATGGAGCTGCGAGCCTCAGCGACTCCGCACCGAGATGAGCGTTATTCTGCATCGGGGAACCAGGCTCCGGGACTGTTGCCGCACGCATCCGCGTACTCTCCCCATGCCAAGAAGAAGGGCGCTGATGCAACATCGAGACCCGACATGAGGAGCGCCGCGGGCTTCACGACGCGCGCACCCGAGGGCAGCCTGCGACGCAACGTCTTGATCGGCGCTCCAGTCGCAGCGATTTTCGCGGCCACCGTCCTCATGATCGGCCCGGCTGCCGCAGCGGCGGCGGCGGTGGTGGTCGTGGTGGCGCTGGTCGCTATCTACCACCCGATGGTGATCACGGTCCTTACCTTCGCCTCCGCCTTTACCGCCCTGCCAACGTCAATCCCTCGCGCCCTGCCAATCGCTGGCATTTCGGTCGAGCTTTACGAGATTCTCGCCGTATTCGCTGCCGCGGGTTTGCTACTGCGAACACGAAAGCAAAAAGTTACCGACAGCTCATCCGCAGTGCTCGCCGTATTGTTGGTCAGTGCGTCAATCCTATCTCTTGCGACCAACACCAACGCCGTTTATATTCTATACGATGGACGCCGCCTGTTCGTCTTGGCCATCGCAATATTCGTTGCCGGAAGGGCAGCATGGCAGATTTCGCAGGCACCGCGCGTCTACTTGCGAGTCCTCACTGCGATGATGTGGATCTCCGCGGCCCTGACGGCGCTCGCATCCACGACCGGGCTCGATCTCGGACAGCGATCGCTGACCGCTAGCCTCGAGCCGGGGGACGACGGGAGCGCAGTCCGCCTGATCACAAGTTCGACTTACCTTGCGGTAGTTGTGCTGTGCGTCTGTCTGTACCTCTATCTTCGCGGCGCTCTCCCATCCACCGCGGTCGTCTCGCTCGTGCTGCCGTCGGCACTGATCGTGGCCCTGAGCTTCAGCCGTAATCCGATTCTCGCCTTGGCTGTCGCCGCCGCAGCTGGCCTGCTGCACTCGCGCGGCGCACAAAGCGCCTCAAGAGTCGCCCGGGGCTTGGCTATTAGCGCCACTGCCCTGGCGTCACTATGGGCGCTGGGCCTGCTTGATCCGTCTGGGGGCTTGAACAACTGGTTAACGCAACAACTTTCGGGTCTCGTTGACCGAGTGTTCGCTGGGAGCACCGGTGATGCTCTCTCCACCGACAAGTCGACGCTTTATCGGACGCAACAAGAAGATCCTTACCTCTGGGAGGCTATCCGCAACTCGCCATTCTGGGGGCACGGACTAGGCTCACCCTATAAGCCCGAGTTCACCGGGCGCCGCTACGCAACACCCGAGATTGCCACTGCAGCCTCCCGCTACGCGCACAACTTCTTCTTATGGATGACGGCAAAGACAGGGCTTCTTGGCCTCTTAATCTTCCTGGCATGTACGCTTCGACCCACGTCGAGCTTGTTCCGCCCGTCGTCGACCCCCGTTTTTGCCACAGCTTTGGGGGCGGCACTTCTCGGAATGTTCATGCAGTCGTGGGTCGCCCCGATGCCCAACGGGACACCTACCGCTTTGCTGTTCGGAGCATTAGTGGGCGCCGCTATGACGCATGACAAGCAGCCGATGATCGGAAATGCTTCCTAACCGCGCCGACGGCTAGCCGCGACTGGCTACAACATTTCATTGATATACCTCATCTCAGCCGCGAGACGTTGCCGAAAATTGAAAAAAGCGTGGTAACTTCAGATTCCGTCAAGGGACGACGACGCCGCCACGCAGGCGCACATGGATCAGGGGTGCCATCTTGAGCGCAACAACGCCGCAAACCGCAACCAGACTGCGGGTAGTAATCATCGGGCTCGGCTACGTGGGTGTCACCGCCGCTGCCTGCCTAGCAGCTCAGGGGCATGACGTCGTCGGCGTCGACGTCAACGCCGAAAAGGTCGAAACGGTCAACAACGGCCGTTCACCCATCGCCGAGCCGGAAGTTCAATCCCTCATCTCCCGCGCTGTGTCTGACGAGCGCCTGCGAGCCTCCACGGCACTCCCGAACATGAGTGCGATCGATGTTGTCATCGTTTGCGTAGGCACGCCAAGCGCGCCCGACGGGTCACACAATATGGGCTTCATCGCGGAAGCTACCCGCCAAATCGCCAGAGCTATCGATTCATCTGGTGCGACCAAGATCACCGTTGCTTTCCGGTCCACGTTCAAGCCGGGAACCATGGAGGAGTTGATTCAGCCAATATTCAGTGACGCAGTCCTTCGCGAGAACGTCGATATCGAACTGGTCTACAACCCCGAATTCCTGCGCGAGTCGAGCGCCGTGAGTGATTATTTCCAGCCGCCGAAGATCGTCGTCGGAACGGCCGGTGCGAAACCTTCAAATGTGATGCAGCAACTTCACGCGGAACTGGACGCCCCCCTGTTCGAGACCGGTTTCCGCGAAGCGGAACTCACTAAATTCATCGATAACTCGTGGCACGCTGCAAAAGTCGCTTTCGCCAACGAGATCGGTCGCGTGTCTGCTGCTTACGGCGTCGACTCGTCCGTTGTTCACAACATTTTCGTGTCGGATACAAAGCTCAACATTTCTCCGTACTACACCCGTCCTGGTGGAGCTTTCGGCGGTTCCTGCCTTCCCAAAGACGTTCGGGCGCTCCAGTACATCGCGAGGAATGCAGGCGTCCAGGTCGGCCTCATCGACTCTCTGCTTGAAACAAACGAATCGCACAAAGCGTTCCAGAGCCAACGAATCATCGACGCCGCGCCCCCGGGGGGACGTGTCCTCGTTGTCGGACTAGCCTTCAAAGCCGGGACGGATGACATGCGGGAAAGTCCGAACGTTGATCTCGTAGCTAGCCTGATCAGATCTGGTCTCAAAGTTAGCGTGTACGACCCGGTGGTGAGGACGTCTTCGTTGATGGGACAAAACCTTGGCCACGTCATGACCGTTCTGCCGGATCTCCGAAGCCTGCTGGTCGACAAAGCAGAGCTCGTCGACCAGAACTTCGACGTGCTCGCGCTCAACAACGGAGATGGAGCAGATCTCGAGGTCTCCGCAGATCTGACAATTGACTTGCGGACGATCTCTTCGCCGCGTACACGGAGCTGAAGTGAGGGTCGAGGCTGCAACGGACGCTAACAGCCGGCACGACGGCGTGTCCGTCAGCTGGATACGAGACCACCGGCGAAGCAGAGAGATCGCGGCTGTCACGAACACCAAGCCCTACTTCGTCCGAAGTGACCTACGACTCTTGCCCGGGCGATACGTTCACCAAGCGCTGATGACGTGGGCGATCCTTTTGCGGGAGCGACCCAAGTTGATCGTCGTGATGCAGCCACCTCCGTTGTCCCTGATCGCCATCAGCCCGTATGTCCTCATGCGACGGCCCGTTGTCGTCGGAGATTTGCACTCGGGTGTTTTCTTTGACCCGAAGTGGTCCTGGGCGAAACGGTGGGTGCTCAGATTCCTTAAGAAACATGGCGGTGCCATCGTGCCGAACCTGGATCTCGCCGACTTCTGTGAGGCGGCCGGCGTGAGCGTGCGCGTGTCACACGGGAACATAGCTGAGGTCGTTCCTGTGGTGAACGACACAGCCACGTCCGTTGTCCCTGAAGGTCCCTTCGCTCTTGTCCCCTTCACATATGCGAGAGACGAACCGATCGCCGCGCTCCTTGACGCAGCCCGCCTCGTCCCTACTGTGACATGGGTACTCACAGGACGAGCGCCTGACTCGGTCAAGGCAGCTGCGCCGTCGAACGTGGTGTTCACGGGCTTCGTCAACAGCGACGAGTACGGCGCACTCTGTTCGAAAGCATCCGTGATGCTCGCGTTGACGACGATGGAGAGCACCATGCAGTCGGCCGGCTATGAAGCCCTCAATTCGGGCACACCCCTCATCACCTCTCCTACTCGCGTCCTGCGGGACTACTTCGAAGAAGGAGCTCTATACACCCAGCTCAACGCTGAGGCCATTGCTAGGAGCGTAGCTACAGCAGTCGCGAATCGGTCCGCCCTTCGGGAGAAGATGATGAGGAGGCGCCAGCACCTCGTGGCCGCCCAAGACGCGGGGATGCAGCAGGTCCGCGAGTGGCTGCTCGAACTTCCCGATTTCGCCGGTCAGCGTCGATGAATAATGGTGAGCCCCGTCTCGGAGCCAGCGAGCGAAGCGTAGCGATTATCATCGTCGCCTTCAGAAACGACCCTGTAGCGGTTGCCCGCTTGGTGGACGGCTTGGTGTCCGGCGCGAGAACGGCGCAGGTCGAACCCTCAGTCTGTTTAGTCGTGAACGACAGCCAGCAGTACCTGGAACGGCCAGACCAGATCATCCTGTCCGGCCACGGCAATATCGGCTTTGGTCGAGCAGTAAATCTTGGTCTGCATGCCGTGGATGGCGACTATGCACTCATCGTGAACCCGGATTGCATTACAACGGCGGCGGCAGCAACGAATTTCATCGGGGCGTTGATGAACTCCCCAGGAATAACTGTTCCGCTCCTCGTCGACGATGCCGGTATTGCCGATTACAGAATCTATGAATCCTGGGTTTTCACCCCGACTCGGCGACTTTCCGCAATCGTGGCTCGGCACTTCATTGGACGTGGCAGCAACTCAGTACTGCCAAGGTTCATGAAGGCTCCTGGCACTTTTATAGGCATGAGCCGGGGCACAGCAGCACGCCTTGGGCCGTTCGACGATGACTACTTCTTGTACGGCGAGGACAGGGATCTTTCGTTGAGGGCTCGGAAAGCCCGAATATCCTTGAATCTTGACCGCACGACTACGATCATTCATGAGGGCGGGCAGAGCGGCCGAACGGTCAGCACGCTGGTCGCTCGTAGCAAGGTGGATGCAGCGCTTCGCGTTGCATTCACGCATCGCGGACGAACAGGTCTTGTGCTGTTGGGCCTCAATCTTTTGATCGAGGCGCTGGCGAGGGAACTTCTGGGGAGGAAGGGCGCGCTCAAGGACCTGCTCTGGTCGGCGCGTCGGTGGCGAAGCACACGTCCAGCCAGGCCCTTGACAGAAGCGGATTTCCAGATGCAATCTCGCTCACAGAGTAGGGACACTTAAATGCGCGTGTTGATCCTTTGGGCCGACGGCAAGTCCGGCAACTACGGCGTCCGCGTTCTGGCGGAAGGCATGGCTGCACTTGCCCGTCAGGCTTGGGGCGACGACGTGGTTGTCAACTTCCAGGATTACGGGCGGGGCGATTCAAGTGTTTCGTTCGGGTTGCGAGCGATTGCGGAAGACTTGCGGAGCCGTAATGGCCCGATCAAGACAAAGGTGAGGCAGTACGACGCAGTCATTGACTCCGGAGCTGGGGACAGCTTCGCCGACATCTACGGATTCAAGCGACTATTCACCATGGTGTACGGCCAACGTGCGGTCGTCCGTCAAGGTGTTCCACTACTTCTCGGCCCGCAGACCATCGGACCCTTCAACACCCGGATCGGGCGCACGGTCGCCCGACGAACGCTGAAGTCCGCAGCCGTTGTGCTCACTCGGGACTCCGTTAGCCAGGCATATGCGACGGAACTCGGTCGCACGCCCGATCTGCTAACTACCGATGTCGTTTTCGCGCTACCCCGCCCAGACAAAACGCAGTTGCACGATGTGCTGCTCAATGTATCCGGCCTGCTGTGGTTTCCAAATCCACACGTCGATCACGACTTGTACCGCAAAGCAGTCGTCGGCCTTGTGAAAGACCTGCGCGACAGAGGCCGGGAGGTCGCGCTCCTTGCGCACGTGATCAACCCCGTCAGCACGGTGGACGATCGCGCCGCGATCCTTGAGCTCACAGAACTTGTCCCAGGCATCCAGGTGGCACTTCCTGAGTCGCTGACTGCCGCCCGCGAGACCATCGGCGGTGCCAATCTCGTCATCGCGGCGAGGATGCATGCGAGCCTAAATGCGCTCTCCTTAGGTGTCCCGACCATCCCTTGGGCTTACTCGAGGAAGTTCGCTCCGCTCTTGGCGGATATCGGTTGGAAGTATTCCGTCGATCTTCGTACCGAACCAGAAGTCGCGGAGAGAACGCTGGCCACGATCGAAGCGATGGAAGGTGATGGCATCGGAAGCATTTTGTCCGCAGTTAGACAAGCCGCTGATGAACGCCTAGCACAGGCAGCAACAGCTTTGCGAGAGGCCGTTCGATGACGCTCCAGACCGAGATCCAACGAGTGGTTCAAAACGGTAACTGTACCGGCTGCGGCGGTTGTGAGTGGCTCTTTCCGGGCGTCGAGATGAAACTCAACGAAGAAGGATTCTTACGACCGGCGTTGCAACCCGGGCAGCCCGAACCACCGGAAGCCGCAGCGTCCTTCCGGCGAATGTGCCCGGGCGTTGGGGTGAGGGTCCATCCCGAAGCGGACACAAAGCGAGACTCGGTCTTCGGCGCCTACGTGTCTGCATGGGAAGCACGGGCGATTGACCCCGCCCTGCGGAGACGCGGCAGCAGTGCCGGAGTGCTGAGCGCGCTCTCCGATTGGCTGCGGCGTGATGGAACCAACCGCAAGATCGTCGCGAGTTCTGGTTCCACTGAACGACCTTCCCGGTCCGTCCCCATCCAGCTCATGACCCGCGCCGACGTCGAAGCCGCGGCGACCTCACGCTACGCTCCGGTCGCTAACATTCCCGCTCTCGGGAGCGCCTCGGCAAACGACGTCCTCGTGGGCAAGCCCTGCGAAGCCGCTGCGGTGAGGCAGCACTTCGAAGGAGCGGACGACCCCCCCGGACAGCAACCCTTGCTTCTCAGTTTCTTTTGCGCGGGTACGCCGAGCCAGCAAGGTACGGACGCGCTCATTGCGGGCCTCGGCGTCGAGGAAGAGCAGGTCACGAGCCTCAAGTACCGCGGAGACGGCTGGCCCGGGCGCTTCACGGTGACGGACACCGCCGGCAGAACAGAGAGTATGAGCTACCCCGAATCTTGGGGCGGAACGCTTGGTAAGCAGTTACAGACAAGATGCAAACTGTGCGCGCATGGCACAGGCGACAGTGCGGATGTAGCGGTTGGTGACTTCTGGGTTGGCGACGCCGACGGGTATCCGAAGTTCGATGAAGCAGAGGGTAATTCGATCGTGTTGGCGCGCACACGCCGCGGGCACGATCTCCTGATCAAGGCAAAGAATGAGGGCATCGTCGAGCTGTCGGCCATCGACTTGAACGAAGCAAAGCGGATGCAGCCGTTGCAGCGGCGACGCGGAGCAACCCTTGCAGGAAGACTTCTTGGTCGGGCTCTAGCGGGCTTCGCGGTGCCCAACTACCAGGGGTTCGGTCTGATCGCACAAACGCGCAGGATGCCTGCGAGCGCGCTCAAAGCCATCGTTGGCACTTGGCGTCGAGCGATGGTCGACCGACGACAGCAGGCTCGAACTGATCTTTCCGAGCGGCAGCGAAGTGTTTGACATGTCCGGGCAAGGAACGACGATGAAGCAGTCAATGATAGGGCAGATAGTCGCGCGCTCTTACGCGAGATTGCCCTTCCGCCGGCAAATACTGCACTCGATCACGCGTGCTGAAGGGGGACCGATGTTCTCTCTGACCCTGCGGCGTGTCTTGCGCGAGCATCACGGGGTGGAGGTCGGCAATTACTCCTACGGTTCCCTTCTGGATCCCGGAGCGGCAGACCGCTTGACGACGATCGGCACCTATGTGTCCATCGGGCGCCACGTCAGAAGGATCGGTGCGGCGCACCCGTTGGACGCACCCTGCTTACATCCATTTTGGTACAACCCCAAGTTGGGCTTCGTTTCGGAAAGTGAGGATGTTGAGCGCACTGCGTGCGAGATCGCCGCTGGGTCGTGGATTGGAGACAACGTCGTCATCCTGCCTGGGTGTAAGCGGATCGGCGTTGGAGCAGTCGTAGGAGCCGGCTCCGTAGTCACGCGCGACGTCGCTGACTTCACGGTTGTGGCGGGCAACCCAGCGCGCGTTCTTCGCACAAGGCTCGAGACCGGTCTCCGAGCAGAACTGCTCGACGGAGGACACTGGGGCATGGATCCACGGCGGGCGGCCGAGTACTTGCATCGGCTCCGGAACCACTGATGCGCATGCCGACCATCGTGCTGGGTCTCGCCAAAGGTGACTCTCCGTCTCACCTCATCATCGGTCGGCTCGGCGCTACCCTCCTCGCATTCGCCACCGCCCCTGTTGTGGCGCACGCAATCGGACCGACCGGACGAGGTGAGACAGCAGCAGCGATCGCGCTCTTCAACCTCGTCCCAATATTTCTCGGCCTCGGGGTCCCACTAGAAGTCAGGCGGCAAGCGGCGCTCGGTACAGGTCCGGCAGCCCTCCGATCAGCGCGTGTCTTCAATATCCTAGCTTTGGCCCTCTCCGTTCCACTCGCTGCAGTCGCCTATCTCACTCTCTTCGCGGCTTTCGACGGCAGTACAAGGTGGGCAGCATCGACCGGAGTCGCCCTCGCTCCTCTGATGATGAATTGGACGTGCGACCTGAGCCTGCTTATAGCAGCTGGCCGGTTCCGAGGGGTCATGGCGCTCCAATTGGTGCAACCCGGTATGTATTTGGTCTTCGTCATGCTCCTGCTCTCCCTCGGCCAGCTGAACACGAGCACCGTCTTGGTCGCTAACATCGGCGGCACAAGCGCAGCCTTCATCCTTGGTTCCAGCCTGACCCGTATCCCCATGCGAGGCGCGCGTGTTCCGCTTCCGAAAACCCTACGAGGCGGCGCTAGGTTCGCAGGAAGCTCGATGGCCGAAGCAGCATCTAGCCGCCTGGATCAGGTGCTTGCACTGCCACTTATCGGCGCAGCGCAAGCAGGTCTCTACGCTGTGGCTGTGACGATTGCCACCATCCCTATGGCAGTCGGCCAGGCGCTGGGCGCAACCTACTTCCGCCGTATTGCTAGAAGTGAACCAGCTCAACTCGCTAGCGTGAGGGAAGAAGCTGTCCGTGTGTCTTTGAGCGCCGGCCTCGTCAGCTTCCCAATGACGGTAGTCGCTTCTTGGATCGGCGTCCCCTTACTATTCGGTGAAGCATTCGAGCCAGCTGTACCCGTAGCCTGGATCGTCGCCGGTGGAACGACATTCGGAATCGTGGCGTTCGTCGCGTCGATGTGTCTTGCAGCTGCAGGACGCGGGTACACCATGACCGTCGCTCAACTAACCGCTCTTGCACTGGGGACAGGTTTGCTTTTCATTGTCGGCCCTGCTTTCGGCGCCCAAGGTGCGGCAGCAGCGTCAGCCACCGCGTCTCTCGCCCTCTCCCTCTTCCTGGTCGCCGCACTCCGCATTCGACCCGTCAGAGGTCTCCCCTCGCTCCGTGATTTCCAGCTCTTGGCGCAACGACTTATGCGGTCTGACAAGTGACGCCTCTTTTGCCCGCACTCCGACCTTCAGACTTCCCGATTCTCACCCGACAAGGACGCACATGCAGAAACTCACGGGCAAGCGGATAGCCATCCTCGTTCAGAATCTTCCCGTTCCTTTTGATCGGCGAGTCTGGCAAGAAGCGAAAGCTCTCACCGATGCGGGTGCTGCGGTTTCGGTCGTCTGTCCGAGCGACGACAAGCATCCGTCCGGTAACTTCCGAATCGATGGAGTTCGCGTGCTCAGGTACAGGGCACCGAGAGAGGCGGGAGGTGTGGCCGGCTACGTCAACGAATACGGCACGTCGCTCCTCAGGATGAGATCTGCCCTCAGGGAGGCCCGGCGGGAGGGCGCGTTCGATGCGATCCACTTCTGCAATCCGCCCGACCTCCTCTTTGCCGTCGCACAGCCGTACAAGCAGCGTGACGGCAGCAGACTGGTGTTCGACCAGCACGATCTCGGTCCAGAGTTGGTCCGAGCCAAGCGGTTGCCACTCAACAGTTTCTTCGTGTCCGTCGCCAAGCTCGCCGAGAAGCTGACGTACCGCGCAGCTGACCATGTGATCGCCACGAACGAAAGTTACAAGGCCATCGCCGTTGAGCGCGGCCAGTTCCGCGAGAACGAAGTCACTGTGGTCCGCTCCGGACCCGCGCGTGAATGGGCGCAGAATGTCGACGATAGAGACTGGCACGGCTCCCACAAGTACCTCATCGGCTACGTAGGTGTGATGGGGCGCCAGGAAGGCATCGAATACCTCATCGAGGCGATGGCCGTCCTCACCCGAGAACTCGGGCTAGATGTCGGCTTGGCTCTGGTCGGGTCTGGCCCAGACCGCGCGCGGCTTGAGCGCCTAGCCGAGCAGCTCGGCCTCGCCGACAACGTGAAGTTCCTCGGCCGTCTCTCAGACGCCGACCTCAGGAGTGTCTTACGAGATTCCGATGTGTGCGTGAATCCGGATGAGGTCAACGAGATGAACAACCTATCCACAATGAACAAGATCATGGAATACATGGCACTCGGCCGACCAATTGTGCAGTTCGATGTGAAGGAAGGTCGCTACTCCGCGGCTGAAGCTTCGAGGTATGCCCAGTCCAATGATGCCAGCAGTCTCGCGTCGGAGTTGCACTTCGTTCTGCAAAACCCGGAAGAGGCCTCGCGCATGGGACAATACGGACGCAACCGATTCCGTGAGCAGCTTTCGTGGGAAGTTCAAGCGTCAAAGCTCGTCGATGCCTATCGCACGCTTCTCGACGAGGTGCCCGAGCGTGTCGATGAGCACGTTGAGCCGTCAGGGCATTAGCTCAAGATGATCCCGCAAAAAGGACTCAGGTCAACCGCTCCCCTCAACGCGGCGAACAGGTTCGCTCATATCGATGCGCTGCGCGCCTTCGCCGTGACGCTTGTGGTAGTTGCCCATGCTGGACTCGGGGATCGGGTCCCCGGCGGGAGCGGCGTGACGATATTCTTCGCGATTAGCGGATTCATCATCACTTACTTAGCTCTCAATGAGCGCGCCAGGACCGGCTCCTTCGCAATCGGGCGCTTCTACTTCCGTCGCGCTGCCAAACTGGCACCTCCGTTCTTCGTCCTCATCTGCGTGCCCACCCTTATCTGGAGTGCTTTCAACTCGTTGGACTGGAGAGCATTCGCGGCACAGATATTATTTGCGTACAACTGGTACAAAGTCGATGGTGGAGCTGCCGTTCTGCCGGGATCTGGCGTCGTTTGGAGCCTCGCAATCGAGGAACAGTTCTACGTTGTGTTCGCCATCCTGTGGCTGGTCTTGACGCGCAGCCCTGCAGCAGTTCGGCTCCTTAGCGCCGTGACCGTAGTTGTGATCGTCGCGAGCTCGTGCCTGCGCTTTGCGTTCGCTCTGGACGGGCCAGGTACTCTGTCTCATCGCATCTACTATGGAACGGACACGCGTATCGATGCGATCGCTTTTGGTTTGCTCTGCGCGATCGCTTTGAACTGGTGGGAGAGACGAGGAAAGCCGTCCGATGTATTCCGTCGAACGCTGGGCAGCAATTGGAGCCTCGTCGCGGCGATCGGACTCTTCGGTGCCAGCCTCCTGATTCGAGATCAAGTGTTCCGAGACAGTGCGAGATATTCATTGCAGGCTTTATTCGCATGCCTTGTACTGCTGTACGGCTTCTTGAACGGAACGAGCGTTGTGCCCCGCGTGTTCGCCGCAGTTGCTCGTCTGCGGTTTCTGAATGAGATTGGCCTGGCGAGTTACAGCATTTATCTTGTCCATCTGCCGATCATCTATCTGATCAGCCCTCACCTTCAAGCGCTCGACCCCTACTCGCGAGCGCTTCTTCTAGCAGCAATTGGCATCGTCGCCGGCGTAGCCTCGTATCACGTTATCGAGGTTCCCACCCTCAGGATGCGACGACGCCTAGAACGTTCTTTGTAGACGGATTGGAGAGCTGGAGGCCCTACTCGCTTTGAGTGTGGCGGCACCGTGGTCGACGGTCCGTTATTTTGTCAGTAGGCACCCTGGGTTCGGATGACTGCTCGGGCGGTTCGCCACAGCAAGATAAAGTCGCCCATCAGCGACCAGTTCTCGACGTAGTAAAGATCCAACCTGACCGAATCCTCCCAGGACAGGTCCGACCGACCGCTTACCTGCCACAGCCCTGTCATTCCCGGTTTCACTAGGAAACGTCGATGCACGTGCACGTCGTACCGCTCGACCTCCCGGGCTAACGGCGGGCGGGGACCGACTAACGACATGCTCCCAAGCAACACGTTGAACAGCTGCGGTACTTCGTCAAGGCTGTACCGCCGCATCAAGCCCCCAACTCGGGTCACGCGCGGGTCGTCCTTCATCTTGAAGAGCACGTCGTTGCCCTCAGCGCGGATTAGGGGGTTCAATTCCCGAAGCTGGGACTCAGCATCAACGACCATCGAGCGGAACTTGATCATCCGGAAGGTCGACCCGTTGAGACCGACGCGCTCCTGGCGGAAGAAGACGGGGCCGGGCGAGCTGGCCTTGACGAGAATCGCGAGAACGAGCAGTACTGGCGATAGCGTCAGGATCAGCACCGCAGACCCGAGCAAGTCGAACGCACGCTTCGTGTAGAGCTTCCTCCCTGTGTAGGTCGGCATCTCGACGTGGATCAAGGGCAAGCCCTGGACCGGACGAGCGTGGATGCGTGGACCACCGATGTCCGTCAGGCTCGGAGCGACCACCAGGTGCTGGCGCCCGGGCTCCAGGGACCAGCTGAGCTGCCGGACGCGTTCCGGCGGCAGGTCGTCCGCGCTGGTGATGACGACGGTGTCGGCGCCCGTCTCCGCCAGGGCCTCGGTCAGGTCGTCGAAGCCGCCGAAGCTCTGCACGCTCGAGCCGGGCAGGACGCCTCGAGTCCCTGCTGACACAGCTGCACCGACGACGCGGTAGCCGGCCTCCGGCGATCGGCCGAGCTCACGGGCCAGGTGCAGCACGCTGCTGGTCGACCCGACCAGCAGGACCTTGGCGGAGTAGTTCCCCCGCTTCCGCTCGGCGACGAGCCACTGGCGCCACATCCACCGCGACAGCAGCAGGACGAGGATGCCGACCGGGAAGGCGATCAAGATGTACCCGCGGGCCAGGTCCACGTGCAGCAGGTACGCGGCGATCGCCAGGACCCCGAAGACGCGCACGCTCGAATCGGCGACCAGGCGGTACTCGGTGCTGCCGACGCCGATGACGCGGTGCCCCCGGGTGTCGTACAGCGCCAGGGCGCTCATCCACACGGCGATCACGACGATCGAGATCCCGGTGTAGCTGAGGCGCAGGTCGGCGGTGTTCGTCGCCAGGTTCGAGTCGAGCCCGAGCCACGCAATCTGCACGCCGAAGACGACCCAGAAGAGCGCCAACAGGTCCGTGACCAGGACGCGGCGCGAGTAGGACCTACTCCACGCTTCGGTGGAGCCCGTCGATGCTGAGACCCGTACCGCGCCCGCGGTCATGGTCGCCATCCGGTCACCACGTCGCGCCGCCGTCCGCAGACACGGAGACGGCGTCGCCGGCCCAGAGCCAGATGTCGTCCCCGGCACGGTCGAGGCCGATCGGGCCGATCGTCGCGGCGTCAGCGGCGCAGCCGACGGCCGGGGTCGCCGTCTCCGGCGTGACGCCGATCGCGGTCAGCGAGGCGATCTCGACACCCGCGCACCCTTCGGCGCCGACACGGGCGAGCAGGTACTCGTCGTCGTTGTCCGCCACCGCGCGGATCCCGTCGACCGGGACTTCCACCCACTCGCCGGTGCCCGAACGCCACTCGACCTTCCCCTCACAGATGACGACCGAGGTCTGCTGTCCCTGGTACGCCTTCTTCGGGCGGCCGCAGGGCGACTCGACGACACCGGTGGCGAGGACGATGCCGGCCGTCGAGATGCCGGCACCGGCTGCGCCGGGGCTGCCGGCCGTCCAGGTCACGCCGTCGTCGGCACTGGTGCGGACGGTGGTGGCGCAGTCCGCACCGACGCCGGCCAGGATCGTCAAGTCCGTACTGGAGGCCCGGATCGCCATGAGCGTCGACACGTCCGGTCCGAGCGCGACCGGCACCCACGTCGCGCCGCCGTCGACGGTGTGCTCGAGGGTGGGCGCGGGTCCGCCGCACGTCGTGCCGGTGGCGCGCCACGCCTCCTGGCCGTCCACCGCGGTGAGGAAGCGACGCGTCACGCCCGCGGCGTCCGCAGAGACGGACGGGGTCGGACTGGCGCTCGAGTCCGGCGAGCTGGAGAAGGTCGGGATCGGGCCTGCCGGGTCACCGGCGTTCGGAGCGGTGCGACCGAGCGCGAGGGTCACGAGTGCGATGTCGACGACGACCAGCACGACCACCACGACGGCGACCCAGAGCAGGGTGGTCCGTGTGGTGGTCGAACCGAGGTTTCGGGTCCCCCGGCGAGTGTCCATGTCCCCCGACCCCGTCTCAGCGCTCAGCGCGGCTCAGTGCGCCGAGCTTCTTCCCGCCGCGCTTGGGCGGCTTGACCTTCGGCGTGTTCTCATCCGCTTCCAGGCCGTAGCCGTACCCGTAGCCGTACCGGCCGTAGCCGTAGGCGCCCGGACCGCGGACCGGCATCATCGTGATGACGAACCCGGCGATCGGTGCACCGACGTTCTCGAGTGCCGAGACGGCCGCGGCGAACTGGCCCTTGTGCGTCTTGCCCGAGGCGACGGCGACGATCGCGCCGGAGGCCTTCTTCGACAGGATCGCGGCGTCCGTGACGGGCAGGAGCGGCGGAGCGTCGAACAGGACGTAGTCGAACTCCTTCTCCAGGCGTTCGATGAGTTCCTGCATGGCCCGGGACCCGAGGAGCTCCGACGGGTTCGGCGGGATCTGACCGGCCGGCAGGACGACGAGCTTGCCGCGGCCCCACGGCTGTGCGACGTCCTCGAGCTCGGCGCGGCCGATGAGCACGTCGGTGAGGCCGGCGTTCGTGTCGACGTCCATGTACTCGGCGACGCGCGGACGGCGGAGGTCGGCGTCGATGAGGATGACGCGGAACCCGGCGCTGTCGAGCGCGATCGCCAGGTTCGCGACCGTGGTGCTCTTGCCCTCGGACTGCACGGAGGACGTCATCACGAAGGTGCGCGAGCCGGTGCCCAGGTCCAGGAACTGCAGGTTCGTGCGGAGCGTGCGGAAGGACTCGGCACGGGGGCTGCGCGGGTCGACCTGCACGATGAGCGGACGCTCCGACGCCTTGCTGTCGAAGGCGATGCCGCCGACGACCGGCTTGTCGCTGATCTTCTCGACGTCCTGTTCCGTGCGGACGCGGTTGTCGAGCGTCTCGCGCAGGACGGCGATGCCGACGCCGAGCGCGAGTCCGACGAGGAGGCCCAGGGCCACGTTGACCGGGACGTTCGGGCTGACCGGGGCGCTCGGCACGTCGGCCTGCTTGACGCGAGTGAGCTTGACGCTGCTCGTCCCCTCGGCGTCGGTGGCCTCGATGTCCTCGACGACGTTGGTGAGGCTCTGCGAGGTCGCGTTCGCGATGTCCGCGGCCCGGACCGGGTCGGTGTCGTTGACGCTGATGGAGATGAGCGTCGTGCTCGTCGGTGCGCTCGCGGACACCATCGTCGCGAGCTGCTCGGCGTTCATGTCGAGCTGGAGCTTCGAGATGACCGGCAGGAGCACGATCGGCGTCGACACCAGGTTCGAGTACGTCAGGACACGCTGCTGCGTGAAGGTGTTGCCCTGGGCCAGGTCACTCGCGCTGCCCGACGTCTCCGTCGACACGAACACCTGCGCGGAGGCGGAGTACACGGGCTTCTTCAACAGCGAGAAGCCCGCTGCCGCGGCCACTCCGACCAGTGCCAACACCAGGATGAGGACCCATCCCTTGCGCAACACCGTGATGTAGTCGCGTAGTTCCACGCGGCCCGCCTTCCCCGACGATCCTGCCGCGCTCCTGCGGTCCCAACACAGGCACACCGGGGACGTCCCGGCCTACGGCATTCAAATAGTGCCACATGATCGAGCAACGCTCGGCTGTGTCGGGCGATCCGGTCGCAGCGTCCTCTACGGTGACCCCATGAGCATCGAGTCCGACGTCAAGCACGCCGAGCCCGACACGAGCCGCCAGCGCGACCTGGTCATCCTGCTCGTCGCCCTCGGGGTGGCGGTCATCCTGGCCCGCGTCGTCGGTGGCGTGAGCCGCAGCGGGAGCATCCCGTCGCCGGTCCTGCAGGTGATCGCGGCCGATCTCGCCGTCTGGCTGCCCCTGGTGGCTGGGATCGTCTGGGTGCTGCGACGGTCACCGAGCCCGGGTCGCGGCCGGATCCTGCGCCTCGAGATCGGGGACGCGATCTTCGCGATCGGCATCGTCATCCTGGTCCGGGTGTTCGACGCGTTCCTCGGCCTCGCGTTCGGCGGCAGGACCGGCCTGGAACCGGTCCCCACCCTCGGGACGCCGGACATCACGCTGCTCGTGGTGTCGGCGATCGGCCTCGTGCTGGTCAGCCCCTTCCTCGAGGAGGTCTTCTTCCGCGGACTGTTCCAGCGCCGGATGGCCGAGGAGCTGACACTGCGCACACGCTTCATGGCCGTGCTGCTGACCGCGTTCCTGTTCGCGGTGCTGCACGTCCTGCTCGGCGCCGGGACGACCCAGCTCGACGGCTTCCGGGTGTTCCTGACGACCTTCGCGCTCGGATCCCTCACCGGCACGCTCGTCGCGATGACGAACCGGCTCGGCGGCGCGGTCCTGGCGCACGTCCTCTTCAACGCGGTGGCGGTCGTCGCGACCTGGCCGCGCTGACTCCTGCCACCGGACCTGGCGCGGCCGACCCTCCTGGTAGCCGCGCCGGCCTCGCCGCTCGGCGCCCGCTGGCTGTCGCGACTGCCAGGGCGACCGCGTCCTGATCCGGCGATCCGGGCCTCCCGTCCGGTCCGCTGAGCGCGACCGCGAACCCTCCGATCTCCTGTCGGACTTCCCTGAACCGGCTGTGAGCCCTACTCTTTCCCACGTTGTAACGCGGGCGGACGGGGGTGCTCGCGCGACGACCTCAGCAGATCGCTGTCGGCCCCGCCGACGAACGACCGGACGACGCCGTCCACGAGGAGCACACCTTTGCGTCCCACTCTCACCTCGACCCGGAGGCGCCGACGCGTCCTCGGGTCGTCCCTCGCCGGAGCCCTGGTCGGCGCACTCGCGCTCGGCGGACTCGGCATCTCCGCCCTGCCGGCAGCCGCCGCGCCGGACGCCCGCACCGTGGTGTCGGGAGACGCCCGCTTCCAGGTCCTCTCCCCCACCCTGATCCGCACCGAGTACGCCGGTGACGCGCAGTTCATCGACCAGGGCACCTTCAACGTCATCGGTCGCGACGACTTCGCCGCGACGCCGTTCACGCAGACGCGTGCGGACGGGTGGCTGACGCTGAGCACCGGGAAGATGACCGTCAAGTACCGCGAGGGGTCCGGGGACTTCACCCAGGACAACCTCCAGGTCGACCTGACGACGTCCACGGGTCAGGCCGTCACCGGCTCCCCGTGGGTGACCGCCGAGACCCCGGTCTGCACGATCGGGACGCTCTGCGAGGGCGAGGCGCTGCAGCTGCAGGGCCTGGCCTCCGCCAAGGACCACGCGGGCTACACCGGGTCGGGCTTCGCCGCCGGGTTCGAGAACGTCGGCAACTCGATGACGTTCGCCACGACGGTGCAGCAGGCCGGCTCCTACGACCTGGCCATGCGCTACGCGAACAACCGCGGTGGCGACGGCCAGCTCGAGACCCGCATCCTGAGCATCGTCGTCGACGGTGGGGCGCCGGTCACGCTGCGCCTGCCGGCCGGCGAGAGCTGGGACGAGTGGAAGCAGACCACGGCGGCCCTCGACCTGACCGCCGGCAAGCACACCATCCGGATCGAGCGCAGCGCGTCCGACTCCGGCCGCGTGAACGTCGACAGCCTGGCGGTCGTGCCCTCCGGCGCGGGCTACCCGACGCCGACCCCCGCGACCGCCGGTCAGGACTGCGCCTTCGGTGCGGTCTGTGAAGCCGAAGACGCCGGCAAGGCGGGCAACGCACAGACCGCCGCCGACCACAACGGGTTCTCCGGCGACGGCTTCGCGTCCGGACTCTGGGGCGGCGCGGACTCGGCGCTGACCACGCACGTGACGGGTGTCCCGACGGCGGGCGACTACGCCCTGCAGGTCCGGTACGCGAACGGCACGGCGAACTCCCCGGAGCTCACCGTCGCACCGGCCGGCCAGGAGGCCACCACCGGTGCCCTCGCACCCACGAGCGGTTGGGACTACTGGAACACCGTCACGATCCCGGTGCACCTGGCCGCGGGCGCGAACGACGTCACGCTCGGCTGCCCGACCGTGGACAACAACTGCAACGTGAACATCGACACCATCGCGGTCGTCGACCAGTCCTCGCCGCTGCTCGCCGCGCACGCCCCGCTCGGCGGGTACCGACGCGACCTCGACACGGCGAACGGCTCCGTGAAGACCAACCCCGGCCTGCTCTACCAGGACGGCTGGTCGCTCCTCGACGACACCGCCTCGGCGCTGTACGACACCGCCACCGAGCAGACCACGCCCCGCGGTGACCACGGCGGCGAGGGCTACCAGGACGGCTACGTGTTCGGGTACGGCACCGAGTACACGACGGCGTTGAAGGACCTCGCGACCCTGACCGGGCCGTCGAAGCTCCTGCCGCGCTGGGCATACGGCGTCTGGTACTCCGAGTACTACGACCGCTCGCAGGAGGACTACCTCGCCATCGCGAAGCGCTTCAAGGACGAAGGTGTGCCCGTCGACGTCATGGCGATCGACACGGACTACAAGACCGGCAGCACCACGAACCAGGGCGACAGCAAGTGGAACGGCTGGTCGGTCGACCCGTCCCGCATCCCGGACATGACCGCGCTGCTCGCCGACTGGCACGAGCAGGGCATCCACAACACGCTCAACATCCACCCGTCGATCTCGGGCAACGACCCGGAGTTCGCCAAGGCGCAGGCCACCGCGAAGGGCAAGCTCACCAAGGGCGACGGCGACCGCTACCTGTTCGACTGGTCCGACCCCGACCAGCTCAAGGCCTACTTCGAGCTCCACGACACCCTGCAGCCCGAGGGCGTCGACATGTGGTGGCTCGACTGGTGCTGCAGCGAGAACTCGAAGTACTCGGCGAACGGCGTCACGCCGGACGCGTTCATCAACCAGCAGTACGCGGAGTACACCGACGAGCAGCTCAAGGGCCGCGGTCTCGCGTTCTCCCGCGCGTACGGGTCGCTGACCGCGGGCGGCTACGGCAACCCGCAGGCCGTCCCGACCGGACCGTGGGCGGACAAGCGCACGACGCTCCACTTCACCGGGGACACCACGTCCACGTGGCAGGAGCTCGCCGCGCAGGTCGGCTACACGCCCGGTGAGTCGGCAGCGACCGGCCTGTCGGCGATCAGCCACGACATCGGCGGACACAACGGTGGCCAGTACGGCATCGAGGGTGCCGAGCCCGGCACGACGCAGCTCCCGCCGGACCTCTACGCCCGCTGGGTGCAGTTCGGTGCCTTCCAGCCGATCGACCGCCTGCACAGCAACCACAGCGACCGGCTGCCGTGGCAGTACCCGGCCGAGGCGAACGCGTCGGCGAAGCAGTTCCTCAACCTCCGCGAGGACCTGCTCCCCCTGACGTACACCCTCGCCGCCGACGCCTCGCGCACCGGCACCCCGATGCTGCAGCCGCTCTACCTGCAGTACCCGGAGGCGCAGGAGTCCTACGCGCAGGCCGGCAAGGAGTACCTGTACGGCAAGGACGTCCTCGTCGCACCCGTCACCTCGGGTGGCTCGACCGCGACCACCTCGGTGTGGTTCCCGGCCGGCGACACCTGGACCGACTGGTTCACCGGCAAGACCTACGAGGGCGGCACCACCGCCGACGTCACGACGGACCTGACCACCATGCCGGTGTTCGTCCGCAGCGGCGGCATCGTGCCCACCCGCTCGCACCACGTCGCGAACGACGCCGCACCGCTCGACGCGGTCACGGTGACGGTCGCGACCGGCGCGGACGGCTCGTTCGCCCTGCACGAGGACTCCGGCGAGGGCCAGCCCACCGCCGCAGCCGACACCTCGGCCCGTGCGGCCGGGAACTCGGCCTCGACCGCCATGCGGTTCACGCAGCAGGCGACCGGCGGCACGCTCGACATCTCCCCCGTCGACGGCTCGTTCGACGGTCAGGTGCAGGACCGCTCGTGGACGGCGACGTTCACGAACGCCGAGCGTCCGCAGTCGGTCACGATCGACGGAGCCCCCGTCGCCGCGTCCGAGTGGACGTACGACGCCGACAGCCGCACCCTCACGGTGCCGATCGCCGAGCGCTCGGTGACGGACCGGACCGTCGTGCGGTACTCGACGCTCGCGGCCGCTGTGCCGAGCCTCCAGGTCGAGGACCAGCGCGTCACCGCCGGTGACACGCAGACCGTCACCGGCACCGGGTTCCCGGCGGACGCGACGGTCACGCTGGCGACGACGCCCGAGCTGGGCGACGACGTCACCGTCCGCACGGCCGCCGACGGGTCCTTCACGGCCGAGCTGGCCGTGCCGGCGACGGCCGCGGCCGGCCGCGTCGCGGTGACCGCCTCGGTGGGCGGGGTGGTCCTCGCCCGGGCCGCCTTCACCGTGGTGGCCGCTGCCCCGACGGCGTCGCCGTCGCCGACGCCCGCTCCGGGTGACGGTCCTGGTGCCGGCGGCCCGGGGACCGGTGGCCCCGGTGCTGGTGCCCCCGGTGCCGGTGGTTCCGGTGCTGACGGCTCCGGTGCTGGTGGTTCCGGTGCTGGTGGTTCCGGTGCGCAGCCCGTCGGCGACCAGCCGGGAGGCTCCGGTGCGGACCGCGACGGTGCCCTCGCCTGGACCGGTGCGAACGTCGTGCCGATCGGCATCCTCGCCGTGGTGCTCCTCGCCGCGGGCGGGCTGCTCCTCACGCAGCGGATGCGACGCCGCCGCGCGGAGTGAGCCGGACGGGCTGAGCGCGCGACGCTGAGCCCGAGGTCGGACGACGGCGGGGTACCCGGGAACGGGTGCCCCGCCGTCGTCGTCCTGGCCCCTCTTCGGGACGCCACACCGGCGCGGCCCAGCCCGAACCAGTAGCCTGCCCTGAGCATGTCTCGCCCCACCAGCGTCATCGACAACCCCCTCGTCCGGCAGGCTCCGATCAGCGGCCTGCTGGCCCTCGGCGCGCTGTGCACCGTGGCGCTGCCGTCGCTCTCGGTCACCCACGTGGAGCTCTTCCTCGCGAGCCTGCTCGCGACCGCGATCGCGACACTGCTCGCCGCGGTCGCCGTGTACCTGCCGAAGGTGGCGCCGCTCGTCCCGATCCTGCTCGCCGTCGACTTCGTGTCCATCGCCCTGTTCCGGACCGGAACGGGTGCCGGGGCGTCGGTCTTCACGTCCCTCGTGGTCCTGCCCGTGGTGTGGTGGGCGTCCCTCGAGGGTCGGCGCACCATCGTGTACTCGGTCCTGGGCGTGACGTTCGTCATCCTCGCCCCGTTCGTGCTCCTGCCCGGCGACGTGCCGCGTCCCAGCGAACTGGTCCGGCTCGCGATCACCGTCATCGTGTTCGGCACCGTCGCCGTCATCGTGCACGAGCTGTCCTCCCGCGCCCGCCGGTCCGTCCTCACCGCCCAGGCCCGCGAGGGCAGGGTCCGCGCCGAGATCAGCCGCGCCGCCGCCGTCCAGCGGTCCCTCCTGCCGACCTCGAGCGACCACATGGGCCAGGCGGTCACCGTCGCCGGGGCCTGCCTGCCCGCGAAGAGCGTCGGCGGCGACTTCTACGACTGGTACCGCACCCGGGACGGCATCGCCGTCAGCTTGGGTGACGTCATGGGCAAGGGCGTCGGGGCCGGTTTGATCGCCGCCGCCGTCCGCGCCACCATCCGCAGCGCCCGCACGGTCGACGACACCTCCGAGGCACTCCGTCGCGCCTCCGACGGGCTCGCCGCCGAGGGTTCCGGCACCGACGTCACCTTCACCACGCTGTTCCACGCCCGCATCGACGACGACGGCAGCCTGCAGTGGGCGGACGCCGGACACGGCCTGAGCTTCATCCTGCGCGTCGACGGAGGCGTGGAGCGCCTGCGGTCGGTCGACCTGCCGCTCGGGATGGGCCTCCGCGACGAGTGGGCGACCACCACCGGCATCCTCGAGCCGGGCGACCTGCTCATCTCCTTCAGCGACGGCGTCCTCGACCTGTTCGGCGGACGTGACGACGCCGTCGACTCGGTCGCCGAGCTCGCCGGTCAGGACCGTGAGCCCGCGGCGATCGTCGCGGCCCTGACCGAGCGCGCGGGCCGGGTGCCGCACGACGACGACGTGACCGTCATCGCGATCCGCCGCGAGGCCGTCGTGTCCTCGCCGACCGAGGTGGCGGCGGCGCCGCTGACGCGCTCCGCCTGAGCGCGGCGGGGCGCTCGCTCCGCGCTGCGCGACACCGATCGCGGTCGTGGGCCCGAGCACTGTCGCCCAGCGCGAGCCGTGCCGGACGGGAGGCCCGGCGCGGCCCCGCCACGTGCCTCCCGGCCGGACCGCCACGTGCCCGACCGCGGCGGCCGACCGCTCGCGCTCAGCGACACCGCTCGTAGCCGCGTCCGCGAGCACTGTCGCTCAGCGCGAACCGTCCCGGGCGGGCGGCGAACCGTCCCGGGCGGGCGGCTTGGCGCGCGCGACTACGCGGACCAGTCGGGCCGGACGAAGCCGCTCTCGTAGGCGAACACGACTGCCTGCACGCGGCTGGTCGCACCGACCTTGGCGAGGACGCTGCTGATGTGGGTCTTCACGGTGGCCTCGCTGATCCAGAGGTCCTTCGCGATCTGCGCGTTGCTCGCACCGCGGACCAGGGCGCCGAGGACCTCCCGCTCCCGGGCGCTCAGCGCGGCGAGGGCCGAGGCATGTTCGGCCGGCGGGGTCGGTGCTGCCGGGCCTCCTGCGACGGGCGCGGCGACCAGGCGGTTCTCGAGCAGCGCGCGGGTCATCGAGGGTGCGATGAGGGTGTCCCCGGTGTGGGCGGCCCGGACCCCGGCGGCGATGAGGTCGGGGCCGGCGTCCTTGAGCAGGAACCCGAGTGCCCCGGCACGGACGGCGTCGAGCAGGTACTCCTCGTCGTCGAACGTGGTGAGGATGACGACCGCGCCTGCGGTGCCCTCGGACACGATCGTGCGGGTGGCCGCGATGCCGTCGAGCACCGGCATCCGGACGTCCATGAGCACGACGTCGGGGCGGAGCTCGGCGCAGACGGTGACCGCCTCGGCGCCGTTCGGTGCCTGGCCGACCACGGTCAGGTCCGCCTCGGCGTCGACCATCATGCCGAGTCCGGTCCGCACGACCGCCTGGTCGTCGACGATCACCACGCGGATCACGGTGCCACCACCCGGCGGTCGACGGGAACGGCAGCGGCACGGGGCCCGTCCCCGGCCCCGGCGGTCGCTGCCTGCGTCCGGACCGGCGCCGGTGCCAGCGACGGCCCGGTCGTGTGCGCGCCCCCGGTCGGAGCTGCGGCCGATCCGGGGACCTCACGCGGGGCCTCCAGGACGACCCGCCAGCCGCCGCCGCCGACCGGACCGGCGTCGAGCACCCCGCCGATCGACGCGGCGCGTTCGCGCATGCCGCGGATCCCCGCCCCGCCGGCGGCGAGCGCCGGCACCCGTGGGCCGCCCTCGGTCCCGCCGTCGTCGAGGACCTCGAGGTGGATGCGGTCCTCCGAGACGGCGAGCGTCACCCGCACGGAGGAGCCGTCGGAGTGCACGAGCGTGTTCGTCAGTGCCTCCTGGCAGACCCGGAGCACGGCGAAGTCCTGCATGACGCCGAGCCGCGCCCCCACGCGGAGGTCGACCTCGACCTCGACGCCGGTCGCCCGGACCCGTTCGACGGCGTCCTCGACCGCGGCCCGCAGCGACACCGGAGCGTCGGTCGTGCCCCCGTCCCCACCGGCACGGAGGACCCGCACCACCTTCCGCATCTCGGACAGCGCCTGCTGCCCGGTGCCCGCGACCCACGAAGCGTACTCGGCGAACTCGGTCTGGTCGGCGACCCCGACACGCACGAGGGCCTGCGACCGGACGACGATGGCGGCCATGTGGTGCGCGACGACGTCGTGCACCTCGCGGGCGACGGCGGTCCGTTCCTCCGAGGCGATGCGGGCCTGGTCGGCCTCCCGCAGGCGCACGAGCTCCTCGTTGCGGCGCTGCAGGACGAGTTCGGAGCGCCGTCGTCGTGCGGTCGCGCGGCCGAGGAACGCGCAGGCGACGAGCAGGATCCCCATCAGGACGATCGTCGACCAGTCGGCGTTGCTCGACCAGACCTGCCAGCCGCGGAGCGCGGTGAGCCAGTCGTGCACGGGGACGGAGACGAGCGGCAGGAACATCGCGAGCACGGTCGGGACGGCTGCGACGGACAGCACCGCGAGCACCCGGCGGCCGGCAGCGCAGGCCAGGTAGACCGCGATGACGAGCGGGATGAGCCGGACCTGCAGCACGTCGAAGGTCCACGAGGGCCATGCGACGACGACCCCGACCACCACGAGCAGCGGGTACGGCAGTCGCTGCCCCACCACGAAGCACACCGCGACGAGCAACGCGGTCAGGCGGTAGTCGTCGAGCCGGGTCGGGTACCACCCGGCTCGGTGCAGCCCCTCCATCGCGATCAGGGCGGCTCCGAGGAACACCACCCCCGCGAGCGCGGACCGCACCCACGGCGGGATCGGCAGAGGACGCATGGCGAGAGGCTAGCCGCCGGAGTCCACGTCGCGCCTCCTCCGAAGGTCGGAGTCGCCGGTCGCGACGATCAGTCGGACGGACGGGAGGCCCAGCCGGTCCGCCGATGCGGCCGACGCCCGCCTCGTCCCAGGCTGGACGTGCCGCACACCGCGGCCCACCGGACGGGAGCACGTGATGCAGAAGAAGACCGCAGCCACACTGACGACCCTGGCTCTCGTCGTCGCGATCGCAGCCACCGGCGCTGCCGCCGCGACCGTCACGGGACCGGAGGCATCGGGTGCGACCGACGGGACCACGAGGACGGGCGGCATCTCGACGGTCGTGCAGACCACGGCCCCCACGACCGACGACGACGGGTGGCAGGGGCAGCTGCCGGACGCCGACCGGTTCCGTGCGCTCTCCGACGCCGAGCAGCGTGCCGTGTTCACCCGCGTGGACCGTCTCATCGGGGACCTCCGCGGGACGGACGACGGCGCGGGACTGGTCGCGCAGCTCGACGGGTACCGCGCCGAGATCGAGCGCGCTCGCGGGTGACCGGAGCCGGACGGGAGGCGCGGGGCGGGTCGGCCCCGCACCTCCCGTCCCCGCACCGGCGGCAGGCGCGGCCCCGGCGCACGCCGGTGACCGGAGCCGGACGGGAGGCGCGGGGCGGGTCGGCCCCGCACCTCCCGTCCCCGCACCGGCGGCAGGCGCGGCCCCGGCGTCCGAGGACGATCGCGCTGCCCAGGGCGAGCAGCAGCAGCGCGGCGCCGAGTGCGATCGGGAGGCCCGCCACACCCGTGAAGGCGAGGTCGCCCCGACGCGCAGTGCCCGCGGTCGGTGCGCGGTCCGGGACCGATGCCGACGATTGCTCCGCCGGTCGGCCGCTCCCACCAGCCGAGCTGCCCGGCGTGCCGGTGCCGGTGCCGGTACCGGTGCCGCCCGGTGTGCCCGGCCCACCGTCACCGGGGCCGCCGTCGCCGGGGCCGCCGTCGCCCGGCCCGCCGTCGCCGGGGCCACCCGGGTCCTCCGCCGGCAGCACACCCGCGTCGACGGAGGTGGTGCGGTCCACCCCGTCGAGAGCACCCTCCGGGGTGGTCACCCGGCGGAGCGTGATGGTCTCGGTGGAGCCGTCCTCACCTGCGTCCGAGTCGACGGCGTCGTCGTCGCCGACGTGCTGCCGCGTGAAGCTGCGGTCGTCCGGGGCGTCGAAGGTGACGACGTAGGCGCCGGGTCTGAGGCCGTCGAACCGGTACCCGCCGTCCGCGTCGCTCGTCGTCCGCCGCTGCACGGCCTCCCCGGAGTCGTCCGTCCCCGTGAGTCGCACGTCGACGGCCTCGGCGCCGGGCTCGTCCGCGCCCTGGAGGCCGTCACCGTCCCGGTCGGACCAGACGCGGTCGCCGATCGCCCCGGCGACCACCCGGATCGTGTCGCGGTTGGACTGCACGGGGAGGCGGATGCCCGCCACGCTCAGGCCGAACCGGTTCGCGTACGTGTCGCCGTCCTGCTCACCCTCGGTCGCGAGCGCCAACCGGTGCGTGACCGAGGCGCCGACGGCGACCTGGGCCGTGCGGGTGATCCGGATCGCCGTCACGTCCCGGAGCGACGCGGGACACCCGTCTGCGCCGAACTCCTGTTCCGAGCACCACGTGGTGGAGCCACCGGGCTGGTTCGACGGGTCCGTGCCCACGAGCGAGACGTCGCCGGGTGCTGCCGCCGTGTAGCGCACCTGCTCCCCGGCCCCGGTGTCGATCGCCACGGGCTCGGCGAGCGCTGTCCGGCCGTGGAAGGACCCGTCGTGTGCAGCGGTCCGATCCGGCAGGACGTCGAAGAGGTCGGAGCCGTGGAACGGGTCGGGGTCGGTGTTCGTGTAGACGAGGTCCCACTCCAACCGGTCGCCGGCGACCACGACCGGTTCGACGGCGTGTTCCTCCACACCGACCCCGCCCGTGGTGGTGACCTGCACCGCTCGCTGCGCTCGGCGGTACTCGGCGGGCGACGCATCGGTGGGGGACGCGACCTCGGCCACGTTGTCGATCGGACCGGCGGGCGCCGCGGTCGAGATCGTGGCCCGGTAGGTGATCGGCGGGATGGACGAGTTCGGTCGGACGTCGTGCATCGTCCAGGTGAGCCGCTGGTGCCGCCGCCCCTGCGCGTCCTGCACGGTGTCGACCGCCGGGGTGGTCGACGCACTGCCGGGGACGTAGGTGGTGTCCACCGGCAGGGTGTCGCGGACGGTGACCGTCGCCGGACGCCCCTTCGTGTTCCCGTTGGTCAGCGTCGGGTAGAGGGCGTACTCGAGCGTGTCCCCGGCGACCGCGGAGGTGGTCCGGTCCGGGGTGTCGGCAGCGTCGTGTCCGGGGTCGACGGTCTTCTTCGCGATCCGGGCGAGGTTCTCGGTGATGACGACGCTGTCCGTCAGGCCGCCGACGCCGAGCGACGGATCGGCGCTGTCGTGGATCCACCCGGGGTGCTGCGTGCCCGAGGAGAGGTGCCCGAAGTCGAGGGCTCGGGTCCCGTCCGGGGCGTCGAGGACGGTGACCCACGAGTACAGCGCCGCGTGGCGCCCACCGGCCAGGTCACCGACGGCGCGGACGGCACCGACCGCGGCGATGCCGCCCGGCACGTCCTCCGGAGCGTCGTACCACGGTCCGTCCTCGTCGTCGCACGTGCGTCGCTGCCCCGCTGCGGCCGACGTCATGTCGTACGCGGCGTACTGCACGTGCGCGTCCGACAACCCGGTCGCCTCCGCGGCCCGTGACGGGCTCCCCACCCGGGTGAGGCGTTGGGTGGCACGGTCGAACGTGTCGCAGAGGACCGCGTCCTGGTACGCCGAGAGCCCGCCGTTGCTCATGGTGACCTCGCTCCGGAGCCGGACCCCCGCGGTCGCCCAGGGATCGCCCTGGCGCGCGGACCCAGGGCGGACCTCGTGGGCGTCGCCGACCACCCGGTACAGCCGCTTCCCGCCGCTGCCCGGGTCGAACTCCACGAGGTTGCGCTCGGACACGTTGTCCGCCGTCGGCTCGGTCCCGCCCGGGAAGTTCGGGGCGCCGCTGGCCGACGTGGTCTGCAGCGGGGTGAAGGTGTTGCGGGACAGCACGTTCGTCCCGCCCGTCGGCTCGGGCAACCAGAAGCTGATGTACCCGGCGACGACGAGGCCGACCTTGCCACCGGCGATCGGGCCGCCGTACTGGTTCTCCGTCGGCATCCGTGTGGGGTCGGTCACCGTCCCCGTGATCGTGACGTCGACGTCCTCCCCCGGGCCGCTCTGCGTGCAGCTGATCGTGCCCGAGTCCGCGACGGCCCGGGCACCACCGCCCTTCCCGGCCGGGAGTCCGCCGAACCCGAGCAGGGCGCGCGAGTTGGGGCCGCACACGGGCTCGTCCCCGTTCCACAGCCGAGCGCCGGACGGCAGGTCGCCGAGGATCTGGGAGACGTCGTCGGTGAAGGTCATCGGACCACCGGCCGCCTCGAAGCCGAGCAGACCCTGGCCCGGGACGACCGGCTGCCAGTCGACCGCGATCGGGTAGACGAGCTGGATCCCCCGCTGTCCGTCGGGACCGGTGACGTCCGTCCGGAGCGAGGACGCCTGGATGTCCTTCGCCAGGTTGTACCGCGCTGCGGCGGACACGGTCGTGGTGGGCGAGGTCGCAGTGACGGTCCCGTTGTCGGCGTCGTCCGCGGTGCCGGTCGCACGGACCGTGATCTCGTCACCGTGCCGGAGCTCCGCGGAGACGTCGAGCACCGCCGGCACCGCGACCGCCCGGCCTTCGGGGACCGTGTCGAGGTCACAGACCAGCTCCTGGCCGTGGATCCGTGATCCGCTCCCGGTGCACCGCGAGGGCACGGCGGCCCAACTGGTACCGGCCGGCGCGGTGAGGGTGAAGCGCTCGTGCGAACTGGCTCCGCCGGTGGAGTTCATCGTGACGCGGTACGTGATCGCGTCGAGGGTGCGGACGATGCCGTTCGCGGCGCCGCTGTCGCCGCCCGGCTGGTCATCGGGCGTGAACGGACCGTTGCCGTCCTTCGCGACCTCGATCGCGAGCCCGACCTCGGCGTCGGTCGACGTGGCCGGACCGGTCGACGTGGCCGGTGCCGGCGCAGTGGACGCGGCCGGGGACGGACCGGTCGACGGAACCGGGGCCGGCGCGTTGGACGCGGCCGGCGCTGGCGCGGACGGTCGCCCCGCGACCGCCCAGGTCGGTGTCGCCACGGTCAGCACGAGGCTCGCGGCGGTCACCACCATGACCGCGATGCGGGAGGGGATGCGTGGTCGCAAGGGGACTCCAGTTCAGGACGGGCACCGTCAGGTACCCGGGCGGTATCCGTACGTCACACATCAAACACGAGCGGCGTCCCAGCGCCTCTTTCTCGGCATTCCGTATTCCACCCGCATACGATCAGGCACGATCCGGTCACGATCCGCGACGACGAGCCCGACCTGGGCGACACTGACGCCATGACACGGGGGAAGACCGGGGTCTCGATCGGGGTCGTGCTCGCGCTCGGCGGTGGACTGGGTGGCTGCGCGGCGATCTCGGTCGGCCAGTGCGTCGAGTGGGCGCCGCTCTCCCCGGCCGAGCAGGAGCAGGAGGCGAGCCTCGTCGTGGACGCCGACCTGCGGCCGACCGACCGCACTGTCGAGGCGCTCGGGCGCTACCGCGTCCGTGAAGCGGACATCACCAGCGTCCGCAAGGGCCACGCGCCCGGCGACCGCATCGACGTCATCGCGACCTCGGACCAGTGCACGAGCAGCGGGGAGCCGGTGGAGTACCTCGACGGCGATCCGCTCGCCGAGCCGGGTTCCTACCGGCTGTACCTGACGAAGGAGCAGGCTGGGGGCGCGTGGCGACTCGTCGTGCCCGGCGCCGCCCAGCGTCTGGACGACTGACCGGCGCGAGCAGGCGCGTCAGACCTCGACGTCGCTCCCCATCGTCACCGTGCGCCGGAGCGGCAGCCCGAACCGTGCAGCCGGGTCGGCGGCGTTGTGGGCCATCGCGACGAACAGCTTCCGCCGCCACGACACCATCCCGCCCTTGCCCGAGCCGGTCCGGAGCGCACCACGGGAGATGAAGTACGACGCGGCCGACATGTCCTCCTGCGCCAGGTCGAGCACGCCGGCGGCACATGCGGCACGCATCGCCGCGGGCAGGTCCTGGTCGTCGGAGAACCCGAAGGTGATCGTGATGTGGTCGATGCCGTCCTCGTCGTGGCCGAGCTCGTCGCGCCTGAACGCATCGGACAGCGCCACGTGCGGCACGTTCGCGGTGAGCACGGACACGATGACGACCCGCTGGTGCACGACCCCGTTGTGCTCGACGTTCGCCCGGAGCGCGAGCGGGGTCGTCTCCTTGTTCGGGTGCGGGAACACGGCGACGCCCGGGACCCGCGGGATGTGGTCGGCGTTGACCGTCTCGATGAACTCCGAGAGGGACCCCTCGCGCTTCCGCCGCTCCTGCTGCACGAGCTGGCGGCCGCGGTGCCAGGTGGTCATCAGCGTGACGACGGCGAGCGCGATGAGCAGCGGCACCCACCCGCCGTGCACGACCTTGGACAGGTTGCCGGCCAGGAAGGTGAGCTCGAGGCCGCCGAACACCACGGCGACGAGCACGAGCTTCCACGTCGCCCAACGCCACAGCGGCTTCACCACGACGAGCAGCAGGAGCGTGTCGACCACGAGCGCCCCGGTGACGGACACCCCGTACGCGGTGGCCAGCGCCGCCGAGGACCGGAACGCGAGCATGATCGCCATCACGCCGATGAAGAGCAGCAGGTTGACGGCCGGCAGGTAGACCTGGCCGCCCTCGCGCTTGGACGTCTGGCGGATGGTCAGCGGCGGCAGGAGCCCGAGCTGCACGGCCTGCCGGGTGAGCGAGAACGCGCCGGAGATGACGGCCTGGCTCGCGATCACGGTGGCCGCGGTGGCCAGGATCACGACGGGTATCTGCGCCCAGCTCGGGAACAGCAGGAAGAACGGGTCCTCCGTGGCCGTCGGGTCCTCGAGCACCAGGGCTGCCTGGCCCAGGTAGTTGCAGACGAGCGCGGGGAACACCACGAAGAACCAGGCGCGGAGGATCGGCATGCGTCCGAAGTGGCCCATGTCGGCGTACAGCGCCTCGGCCCCGGTGATCGCGAGGACGACCGCGCCCATCGCGATGAAGGTGATGAACGGGTGCGCGAACAGGAACGCGATCGCCCAGGTCGGGGACAGCCCCTGCAGGACGCCGGGGTGCTCGACGATGTGCGGGATGCCTGCGACGGCGATGACGACGAACCAGAGCAGCATCACGGGTCCGAACGAGGCACCGACCTTCGCGGTGCCGAACCGCTGAACGACGAACAGCCCGACGAGGATGACGGCCGCGATCGGCACGACGAGGTGCTCGACCGACGGAGCCGCGGTGCCCAGGCCCTCCACTGCTGACAGCACGGAGACGGCCGGTGTGATCACGGAGTCGCCGTAGAACAGGGCGACCCCGACGATCCCGATGACCAGGAACACGGTGGTCCCGCGCGGGCGGTGCGCGTGCAGACGTCGGGCGAGTGCGGCGAGCGCCATCACCCCGCCCTCGCCGTGGTTGTCGACCCGCATGAGCACGAGTACGTACTTGATCGACACGACGATCGTGATCGACCAGACGAGCAGCGAGATGACGCCGTAGACGTCCTCGGGGACCGGCCGGACGATCCCGCCGTCGACCGAGAACACCGTGCGCATCGAGTAGAGGACGCTCGTGCCGATGTCCCCGAAGACGACGCCGAGTGCGGCCAAGGCGAGCCCGGCTGCACCGCGGTGCCCACGGGCCTCCCGGCCGGCGGGCTGCTGGCTGGCCGTCGCGGGGTGCGTGGCGTCGTCGCCGGGACCGGCGTCTCCGGGCTGGGCGTCACGCGCAGCCGACGGCTGGTCGGACGACTGCGACGACGCGCGGGTCTCGGTCACGGCGGGGGCTCCAGTTCGCGGCCGTGCGGGCGACGGCCGCGCCCATCATGCACCCGCGGAGTGACAGCGGAGCACCAGGCAGCCCCGCCGCGGCGCCCGACGGCGCTCCGTGTCCTACTCGGGCACCGTGACGATGCGGTTCTGGTACGCCCAGACCACGGCCTGCAGCCGCGACCGGACCCCGAGCTTGGGCAGCATGCGCGCCAGGTGGGACTTGACGGTGGAGACCTCGACGACGAGCTCCGCGGCGATCTCCTCGTTCGACATCCCCTGCGCCAGGAGCAGCAGCACGTCCCGCTCCCGGGCGGTCAGCACCCCGTCGACCCGGTCGCCCGTCACCGGCTGCAGGCTCCGGCGCGAGGTGAACTCACGGAGCACACGCCGGGTCAGGGCCTGGTCGAGGGTGCCGTTGCCTGCGGCGACCTGACGGACGGCGCCGATGATCGTGTCCAGTTCGGCGTCCTTGAGCAGGAAGCCGGAGGCCCCGGCCTCGAGGGCACCGAACACCAGGTCGTCCATGTCGAAGGTCGTGAGCATGAGGACGGGCACCGCGGGGTCGGCGTCCGGCCGGCAGAGTTCACGGGCGACCTCGATGCCGTTCCGGACCGGCATCCGGATGTCGAGGACCGCGACGTCGGGCCGCGTGCTGCGGGCGAGCGCGAGTGCTTCGCCGCCGTCGGCGGCGACCCCGACGACCTCGATGTCCGACTCGGCGTCGAGGAGCGCCGAGACGCCGGCCCGGACGAGCGGCTGGTCGTCGGCGACGAGCACGCGGATCACCGCGCCACCTCCGGGTCGGCGGCCGTCGTGTCGGACTCGGGCCGGGCCTCCCGGCCGAGCGTCAGTGCGACCAGCCACCCGCCGTCGTCCGTCGGACCGACCTGGAGGCCCGCCCCCACCAGTTCCGCCCGCTCGCGCATGCCGCGGAGTCCGTTGCCACCGGCGGGCGTGCTGCCCTGCGCCGGCACGGCGGCCGGCCCGTTCTCGATGCGCACGAGGAGGTGGTCGCTGGCGCGGTCGTCGATCGTGACGGTGCACGGCGCTCCCGGAGCGTGCAGGGCGGCGTTGGCGAGGGCCTCCTGGACGGTGCGGTACGCGGCGAGCTGCGCGAGCGGGCCGACCCCGTCGCCGAGCGGACGGCCACCACCCGCGTGGTCGGCGGCCAGGACGTCCAGCCGGACGTCGCTGCGGAACCGTGCCCGTTCGACCAGGTCGACGACCCCGGCGACGGTCTCGACGGCCCGTTCGGCGGGGCTGTCGTCGCGGAGCAGGCCGACCAGGCGGCGGAGGTCCTCGAGGACGGCGGTGCTCTGCTCCCGGACCTGGCGGACGCCCTCGTGGGCACGCTCGGGGTCGGTGTCGATCTGGCGGTCGATGACGGCGGACATGAGGGCGATCCCGGAGAGGTGGTGGGCGGCGATGTCGTGGAGTTCCCGGGCCATGGCGGCACGCTCGCGGGAGACGGCGGCGTCGATCAGGGCGTCCTGCTCCCGGTCGACCGCGGTGGCCTCGGCGGTGCGGGCGACGCGGACCTCGCGACGGGACAGCACCACCAGGGTGACGAGCAGCGGCAGGCCGACGGCGCCGACCGCCTGCAGGACGCCCTGGCCGATCGAGGTCGTCAGGCCTTGGGTGAAGTCGGCACGGAAGCCGCCCGCGAGCACGGCCCAGATCGCCGCTCCCGCGACGACGACCAGGACGGCCGCTGCGGTGAGTGCGGGCCACAGCCGTGCGAGCGGGACGCGGAGTGCGGCGAGGACGACGGCCACCGCGACGGCGAACGGCGTGAGCCCGAAGAGTTCGAACGCCTGCGGGGCGAGGACGGCGACGAGCACCGGGATCCCCGCCACGACGACGAGCGTGGCGCGCGGTGCCCTGCGGGCGGCGAGCAGGGCGGCCGCCTGGGCGAGGAGCCCGAGGGTCAGGACCGTCCACGGCGCACTGCCGACGGCCGGGTAGCTGACGGTCTCGCCGATCGTGTCCGGGTCGGCGGCGTCGAGCGGCGGCAGGGCGAGCAGCAGACCGAGGGCGACCACGGCGGTGCCGAGCGCGACGAGCACGTCGGTGCGGCGCTCGCGGGCGGTGGCGGGACGCCGGGCGGGCGCAGCGCCCCCGGCCTCGGCCTGGGGGCGCTGCGCGAGCGGCTCAGCGGGTGCCATGCTGCGATCCTACGAGGGGCTTCGCCGCCGGGATCGGGGCGTCGATCGGCAGCGCCCGACGGGCCGGGTCGTACCCGAGGTGCCCGCGGGTGGCGATGAGCAGCACCACGGCGGTGATCGTCGACATGATCGTCAGGCCGATCATCAGCGTGCCGGCGGTCATGCTCGGGTACATCGTGGGGAAGAACGTCGAGATCGTGTTGTTCACGCCGACGTGGAGCAGCAGTGCGAGCGGCAGGCTCTCGCCCGTCTTGTTGAAGACCTGCACCATCAGGACGTTGAACGTGATCGTGAACAGGGCGAACACGACGGGCTCGCTCCAGTGCGCGTTCGGCCACCCGCCCCAGTCGCTGAGGTACAGCGGCATGTGCCACAGCGCCCACACCGGGCCGAGGATCGCCGCGGCACCCAGGCCACCGAAGCGGTGCTGCAGGCGGGGCAGGGCGAAGTCGCGCCAGCCCGGCTCCTCGCTCAGACCGGTGGAGAACAGCTGGATGACCAGGCCCGGCACCACGGCGGCGAACACGAGGGCGGTCGGTGCGTGCACGTCCCCGCCGGCGAACGGCAGCGCCGACACGATGATCAGGGCCGGCACGACGACGAGCGCCAGGGCGTACCAGTACCAGGCGACCCGCCAGCGGAACAGGCGTCCGACCCAGCGGCGGAGGCCCGGGCGACCGTCGGCGACCGCGGTCACGATGAACGCGCCGCCGAGCGGGCCGAGCAGTGCGCCGGGCAGCACCCCGGTGAACTGCGCGCTGCCGAGGACCTCGGCGAAGTGGATGTCCCAGACGCCCATGCCGTGCGGCGACAGGATGTAGGGGACCCACGCGAGCCAGCTCAGCCCGAGTGCGAGGGTGAAGAACGACCCGAGCGGGTGCCGCGCGATGACGCCGCGGATCCCGTGCCGGTCCTGCGGAGCGGTGCCGGTCTGCGACCGGGCTTCGATGGTGTTCGTCATGACATCGACGCTAGGAACTGCGCCGCGCCGGGACGACCGGCGGAGGGACGCACGTGCGGGACTTGCATCGAAAGGATGCAGCCCCGCCGCGCCCGTCAGCGACCCCGGTCCGGAGCCGCGGCGGCCAGCACCACCGGGTCCTCGCAGCCCCGCGCGAAGCCCGCGATCCGCCGGTCGATGTCGCGCTGCAGCACGAGCACACCGATGCGCTCCGCGAGCGGGGCCAGCCACTTCGGCTTGCACGTGAAGTTGTAGCGCCAGACCGCCAGGGTGTGCCCCGGCTGCCCCTCCGCGGCGCTGAACCGCCATCCGCCGCCCATGCGCTCGAAGAACCACGAGCCCTTCGTCATCTTCATGCCGACGTTCGAGGGCGGGTTGTACGAGACGTACTCGCTCTCCATCGCCAGGCCGAACCGCTGCACCGTGTACGTCCGCACACCCTTGCCAGGCACGGTCGCGCCGATGAGGTGCTGCCGCCGGATGAACGGGTCCCACCGCTTCCGGACCTCGCCCTGCGTCTGCGAGACGGCGAAGGCGACGTCCACGTCGACCGGGACGACACAGCGGGACTCGACGACGGGCATGCGCCCATGCTGGCACGCGGCGGGACCGCCGGACGGGAGGCCCGGGGCGGGCCCGCACCGCGCCTCCCGTCCGGTGGCGGCACGTCTGCGCGCCGCGATCTACCCTGGCGGCATGATGGCATCTCGGGACGAGTCGACGATGAGTTGTCCGCGCCGAGTTGCGCTCCCTGCCGTGGTCGTCCTCGCCGGCGCGGTCTTCGCCGTCGGGATGTTCAGTCTCGGGACGATCAGGTACAGCTCCGTGGACTGGGAATCGGTGGCTGTCGCCTCACAGGTCGCGATCCCGTTGGGAGTCGTGGTGGCCGCTACCGTCGCGCGGGTCGGAGTGATCGTGAGGAACCGCGCGGAAGACGAACTCGTGGCGCATCCGGTCCGCCGTGCATCGGTCGTTGTGGGCGTGCTGGCGTTCGTCGCTGCCGCTGTCGGCGGTCTGCTCTTGACGGTGGGCGGTTGGCAACTCGTCCTGCCGGCGGCAGCCGTCTGCGCTTCCCTGGCCGCGGGATGCGCAGGTCTGGTTCTCCGACGACCAAGAGCAGACAACCGGGACGACGAGTCCGATCACCACGGGGCAGCGGACGCCCGGTAGCCGATCGTCTACGGGGCGGTTGGTCGTCGTCCCAGTGACGACTGGAACCGCGCGAGGTATCCGTCAGGGTCCTGGACGAGGAATTGATGCACGCCGACCTCTTCCTCGCCGACGCCGTACCACTTCGTCTCGGGTTGCATGAAGAGCTCAACGCCAGCCCGTCCGAGGACCTGCGCCAACGCCTCGGAGTCCGGCACCGTGATCTGGAGGTTCACCCCGCGACCGAGCGGGCGCTCAAGAGGCCCCGAGATCCAGTTGCGACCCACGCCCGCTTGTTCGAGCATCAGGTGCGCGGAACCGAGCGTGATGTACGCGAAGCGTTCCTCAGGGCGCGAGTAGGCGACGTCGAAGCCGCACAAGTTGCACCAGAACTCGATGCTCTGATCCAGGTCGGCCACGAGCAGTTCGGGAACGAGCGAGGGTTCGAGGGTTTCAGCCACCGGACCATCGTCGCAGTCCTCACCCTGCGGGCAGTCCCGGTAGCGGATCGTCTACCGGACGCTGACTCCGGCCTGACTCGGACGCCTGGACGGAAAGTGAGACTCAGGGGCCTCTACGGCGTGTAGCCGCCGTCAGCGGGGGTGAGGAGGACCCCACCGTTGACCTGCAGCGCCACGGCAAGGCCGACACCAGACGTGACGAGGACCGCAACAGCTGCCATCGTCCAGCTCGTGCCTCGCTCGTCTCGTTCGCGCGGCGCGATGGATCGCAGGATGACGAGTCCGAGCAGGTGTGCGAGCACAAGCGGTACTACGCCAAACATCACGAAGAAACCGTCGGTCGAGGTGTCGCCCGGGGGTGCTTTGGCTGACTCCGTCACCTGCTCTATGGACGCGAGAGTGAGCCAGATCCAGGCCCCGCACATGATCGGCGCACCCAGAACAGTGAGCGACCAGAACGCGACTACTTTGGCCTTGCGTTGCCGGCCGCTGAGCCGTTTCCTCACCGCGTCGTCCATCCCCTGATGCTAGGTCTCCGACCGGTTGCGGGTTCAGTCCTCGTCAGGTCAGGCGGGAGCGGTGTGTCGTGAGCCGATCGTCCATCGGAACGGCGACGCTTCGCGACGGCGTGGCCGGGCAGGCGCCTCGGCTGCGACCAGAAGTCAGTAGCCCGGGGTGAAGCCGCCAGACTGTGCGCATGGACGCGCCCAGTGATCTGCTCGCAGTACTCGTCGATGCCGACAACGTCCCTCCGTCCCGGATTGGAGCTGTCCTCGCGGAGGTCGCCCGCTTCGGCACTGCGTCCGTGAAGCGGGTCTACGGCGACTGGACGACGACGCAGCTCAGCAGCTGGAAAGCAGCGGCGAGCGAGCACGTCATCCAGCCCATGCAGCAGTTCGCACACACCAAGGGCAAGAACTCCACCGACAGCGCACTCATCATCGACGCGATGGACCTGCTCTACACAGGCCGGTTCCACGGGTTCTGCATCGTGTCGTCCGACAGCGACTTCACCCGACTCGCATCCCGAATCCGTGAGCAAGGGATCACGGTCTACGGCTTCGGGGAACGCAAGACGCCAGCATCATTCCGGAACGCTTGCGACCAGTTCACCTACCTGGACGTCCTCGGAAGCGCGGACGGTGACTCCGCCCTCATGGAAGCGTCCCAGGTGAGCGGTCGGATCGCGCCTCGCGATGACCCGCGTCTCATCGAGGGGCTTCGGAACAGCGTGACCACTGCGTCGTCCGAGGATGGATGGGCGAACCTCGCGACGGTCGGACAGCTCCTACGAAAGTGGCAACCAGACTTCGACTCACGCAACTGGGGCTACCCGAAACTGTCAGAAGTCGTCCGCGCTACCGGGCAGTTCACGATCGAGGGACAGAGGGTGCGTGTGGAGACTGATACTCGGTAGCGGATCCGTCACCGGGCGCTGCGCCTGAAGCGGGGCGGAGTCCGCCCTGCTTCCTAGCACCGCAATCGTCTGCGGCATCACCTCAGCAGTGGCTGCACGGCGTTCCGCCCCTTAGCGCGACGATCGGGATCGGTACACGACGGACGCGACAACACAGACGACGCCCAGGGTCATGAGCGGGACACCGAACACGAGGCCGCCCGTACCGCCGTTCAGGAGCTGCGCTACGCCGGCGAGGAGCACAGCTAGTCCGCAAAGGAGGAGGACCCAGACATTTGCCATCACCACAAGCCGGACGGCCGGACGCAGGCGTGGCTGCGAGTTCGCAATAGCCAAACGTCATTCAGACGTGCGGCTCGCTCGGAAAGCATGTCCCAGCGGTCACCAGTCCTTCAGTAACAGCCAGCCGTATGCTCCGCGGCATGTGGCGCGACTTCAACTTTCTTGGCCTCCCCCGACCAAGAGGTGCAGACCGCCCGAAGGTGCGAGCTGCACTCGTCGGTGGAGCGGGCCTGTTGCTCGTTCTGCTCGGCACCGGCCTGTTCGCGGGGCACCGCGTCGACTGATCGACCGATACCGGTGTGCATCGTCATCGTTCTGATCGTGATCGGCGTCGGCTGCTGGGTCGTGGAAGGCTTCATCAGAGCGCGAAGCAGGAAGGGCGACGCCCCGTCTCGATAGCCGCTCGGCTACCGGACGAGAGCGGGTGCTCCTGATGCTGTCGCCTCCTGCACCGACTGATCAGGGCTTGTAGTCCTCGAACTCCCAGTATCCCAACCGGCTGAGCTTCTCTCCGACTCGTTCCAGTCCCGTCCCTCCGCCTCCGTGAAGAGCCGGTTGATGAAGGATCGGATCTGGTGCGGGACCCACTCGACATCGTGTGGATCCTCGAGCACAACGTCCTCGAGGTCTTGACCGTCATTCGTCGAGATGCACCGCACCTGAGCCTTCACGGTGTCATTCTCACGCACGCTTTTACAGCCGACACGTGTTTCGGTAGACGATCCGCTACCGGGCGGTTCGTGCCTTCGTGAGCAGCGCGACTCCGAACACGAGCACGCCCCAACCGAGTGGGGCGAGGACCACCAGGAACGGTGCCCCAGTTCCCGTAGCGGTCAGCGCCATGGCGAGCCACAGGAACGCGATGGCCCCGGTTCCCGCGGAGAGCGCGCCCATCGTGAGTGCCGCGCTCCGACGCGAAACGTCCGACGACAATGGCACTACCAACAGGCTGCACACCACGGCTCCGACAATTCCAGGCACGATGCACGACCAGAAGGCCGACGCGACAGAAGCCCACTGGTCAGGTCCCGCTCCAGACCAGTGCACCGGAACACGGGAAGGAACCGTCGTCCAATTCAGACGAACGATGCTGACTGTGGCCGGAGGCACCCACGCGAGTACCGCCGCCATCGCGAGCGCCGCTCGCACGCGCAAGCGCTGCTCCGCCGGCGCCGAACCTGCTGCCTCCGCTGTCACCTTCGCAGGCTAACCCCGGCGCAACATCGACCGGTAGGGGACCGTCCTACGGAAGCGGCTGCGAAAGCCACGCACTCATCTGCACCCGTCGCCCGTATCGGTCGAGGCCGTGCTCGGCCTCGACCACGAGCAGTGACTGATGAAACGGCGTGGCTGGCTCTTCCTCCACGAAGCCGGCCGTTGCGTAGAACGGGGCGTTCCACGGCACGTCCGCGTACGTGCGGAGAGAGATGCGCCTGTACCCACGTTCCCGAGCATGGTCCTTCGCAGCTTCGACGAGCGCTCGACCCAGACCCTGCCGCGACTGCAGCGGGTCTACCGACAGCTGTTCCAAGTGAGAGATGTCACCCGTCTCCAGGACGTGAACGAAGCCGGCGACATCCCCGTCAACGTCGATGATCAGCAGGAAGCCAGGCTCAGACAGTCGCGTGGTCCCGGTGGGAGCTGCGGACCATACCTCGGGGTGGAGGTGATCGATCAGCAGCTGGTCCGCGTCGTTCTCGATCCGCTCGATCGCGTGCGAGTCCCTTTCCTGGGCGAAGCGGATGCACCTTGACATGCCGTAAGCGTAGGAGCCGCGAACGGCGTCTCGGTAACCGATGGTGACCCGGACGGTAGACAGGGGTGTGCCTTCCTTCGACGACGTTCCACAGCTCTTGCAGACCGTCATCGACACGCCTGCGCCGCGCGAGCTCGCCGAGTTCTACCGGTCACTCCTGGGCCTTCACTACCGAGACGGCGACGCACCCGACTCCGACGAGACGGAACAACCCGAGTGGTTGGTGCTGACCGCCGAAGACGGCACCCGCCGCCTGGCGTTCCAGCTCGTCCCTGACCTGCCCCGGCCACAGTGGCCCACCGGCTCACCTCCGCAGATGCTCCACCTCGACCTGACCGTCGACGCGACAGCCACGCTCGAACAGCAGCGGGCTCGCGCCATACGCCTAGGAGCAACAGTCCTGACGGACAGATCCGACGACGTCGACGAACCCCTCATCGTCTTCGCTGACCCCTCCGGACACCCCTTCTGCATCTTCGTCGCACCGCACACACCATCCCAGTAGCCGGTCGGTCGCTGGACAGGTCAGGGACGATCGTTTCCGACGTGGTGCGCTGACTTGTTCCTCTCCATCAACCGCCACGACCCGCCCGTCAGCGGTGTGAGAGTCGTCACGACGTAAGCCGCCGCGACGATGCCGAATGCGAAAGCGAGTCCGATCGTGTCGGCGGCGAGCCCGCCGAGCAGGGCGCCGAACGGGACGCCAGCCCACGCTCCCGCATTGATGAGGCCGAAGACGCGGCCGCGCATGTGCTCGGGCACCCGCTCGAGTTCGACTGTCGCGAGGATCGGGTTGAGCGATCCCGCCGCGAGCCCTGCCAGCGCGGTCGCTGCGACGAGCACGGGCAACGGCGCCCCGAGCGCGAACGCCAGGCTGGACGGCCCGCCGGCGAGTGTGAAGCACACCGCGAACGTCACCCGCCGCGGCACCCGGTGGGCGATGAAACCGAAGGCGACGTTGCCGAGGAGGGCGCAACCACCCATGGTCGCGACGAGCAGCCCCAGCGCTGCCGCGCCTCCGAGACGGTCGTTGGCGTAGAGGGGAAGCAGGGTCGATCCGCGAGCGGCATCGAGGAGGTTCGTGATGAGGACCAGCCCGACCAGCAGCCGCATCAGCGGGTCCCGCACGACGAAACGGGCTCCCTCGGCGAGGTCGGCCCAGAAGGACCCGCGCCGCGCACCCCCGATCCCCGTGTTGGCTTCTGCTGCCTTCACATCGCGAGGGACGAGCGCCCATGTCAGGACCGCAGACACCGCGAAGGTCGCAGCGTTGACGAACAGCGCCCCGATCGGGCCGACGGCCGCCACGAGGAGGCCCGCCAGGGAAGCGCCGACCAGCTTCGCGAAGCGCTCGGATCCGTCGAGGAGGCCGACACTGCGCTCGATGCGCACACCCGCCCGCTCGGTCAGGCCCGGCAGCATCACGCGGCGAGCGGTCTGGCCCGGGGTGTCGAGGAGGCCGCCCACGAAGACCAGCGCCAACAACGCCCAGAACGGCAGACCGACCGTCAGCGCCAACACCGGCATCGCAACGACGGAGGCACCGCTCACGACGTCCGCCACGATCGCAGCGCGACGGTGGCCGACCCTGTCGACGACGACCCCGCCGAGCGGTCCGCCGATGATCACCGGCGCCGTCGCGAACGCTGCGGCGACGCCGATCTCGACGCCCGAGCCGCCGAGCGCGAGCACGTAGAAGGGGACCGCGAAGGCCGTGACCACGTTGCCGGTCTGCGAGATCGCGTGAGCGGCGACGACGGCCCAGAGGGCTGTGCGGGCCGCGCGACTCGACGAACCGGCTTCGCCGTCGCCACCCTCGTCGGATGTGTCGCTCTTCGCGGCGTCAACGCGCGCATGGCGTTCGTCGGGAGCGGGCGTCCCGGTGGGCGGGGAGTTCTCACTCACGCGCCCGCACCACCTGGGTGCCGGTAGGCGTGGTAGGCGAGGACGATCGTCTCGGCCCCGTCTTCCACGTCTGGGCTGTGCGCGGCGCCGACATCTACCCAGCGGTCGACGACGGACTCGAGTTCGGCGCGCAGGGCGGCAAGCTCCGTCACGGTGAGGCGGATCGCGCGGTCGCCGCCAGCCGCTGCCGTGACCCACTCCCGCGGCAGGGCCGGTCTGGCGTCGACGTACTGGAGGTAGCGCGCCGCGTTCGCCTGGACGATCGACTTCTCGAGGGCGGCCGATGCGCTGAGGCGAGCTGGGTCGTCGAGCAGGTCGGCCGGCTCCCACGAAGTGAGAGGTGCTGCGGCCTGCCACCAGCGCTCGCGCCGGTCGGCGCTTTGCGGCTCGGCCGCCTGGATGAGGTCACTCGCGGCGAGCTTGGACAGGTGGTAGCTGACCGTGCCCGGGGCCTCGTCGACGACGTCGCCGAGCTGCGCCGCAGTCTGCGGACCTCGCTCGCGCAGCAATCCGAGAAGGCGCAGGCGCGTCGGATGGGCCAGCACCCGCATCGAAGCAGCGTCGGTGAGGGTCGAACGGGGTGTGTCGCGAGAGGCCATGCGAGCAACGTAGCTGCTCAATCGTTCTTGCGCAATGACCCTTGTCTACTTGTGCGAGGCGCGAATGACGCCTCGGACCGGACGTGCGGGTGGAGCGAAGGCTCTCGAAGGTGCTGTCGATGACTCAGCAGGCAGAACCGGCCACGACTGGCCGGTCCAGGCACGGTATCGACCGTCTCAGTAGCCGGTGGGCTACCGAACGCCGCCTCGGTCGCTCGTGGTCGTTCCGGTAGGGGATCCATGACCGGGACGGGCGTGAGTCGGACCGCAGAGTTGTAGGTTCAGTGCATGCAAAACGACTCCGACCCGAGCCGCCGCACACCTGTCTGGCTTTGGTTCTTGTTCGCGGTCGGGCTTGCCGTCTTTGGCACGGGATCTTTCCTCGCCCGAGTCGACGGTCACCTGTATGGGATCCCCGTCGTGGCCGTTGGGTTGGCGATCGTCGTGACCTTCGTTGCGCTCCGGGCCCGCTACACCGGCAAGCGGTAGTAGGGACGCCAAACAGCCGAGCCCAGCAGTCTCAGTAGCCGATCGGCCAACGGGCCGTTCCATGGGCTTGACTGGGTGGCCATGAGTCCGCGAAGGAATCGACTACCGCTGATGAGCTGGGGGCGCTTCTCGTTCTTGGCCGCGACAGCGGTCGTCGTGGGTGTTGTGCTGCTAGCGGGTGCTGTTGTTGCAGCGCAGGGACGTCTTATCGGCGGTGATGATGGAGTTGGATGCCTGACGGACCCTGCTGTTGTGGGTGCTGAGTTCGAGGAGGAGGTCGGGATCAGTGTCACCCCGTCGTACTGGCCGCTTGGCACCGACTGCACGCTCGTCGGACCGTCGGGCCGTAGCGCAGTCGTCGCCGAGAGTGACTGGGCGATGACAGCTGTTGCTCTCACGGGCATGGGTCTGGGAGCGGGACCAGTGCTCCTCCTGCCGTTTACGAGTCTCGGAAGACGTCGCATCGTTCGATCGGGTGACCGTTAGCCGATCGGCTACCGGACGGCCGTGGGGACGTCCGGTAGCCGGTCGAGGGAGTCAGTCGTCGTGAGCGAGTGAAGAGGACAGCTCCTCATGTGCGGCGACCTGCTGAAGAAGCAGGTTGGCTTTGTCGACACCGGTCTGCACGGCATCGGCGCCCGCAACCCATCGCAGCGGCGGCTCATCGGAATCGACCAACGACACCAGGCCAGCAGCGAGCTTGGTGGGATCGCCCCCCTGTCTGCCGTTCATGCTCTTCCACGCCTCGATCGTCGTCGCGGTGCGCTCGGCGTAGTCGTCGATGGACAACTCTGGCCAGATGGTGGAAGCCCCTTCGACGAGCAGCTCGGTACGGAAGAAGCCAGGCTCGACAATCATGGTCGAGACACCGTACGGCGCGAGGTCGTACCGGATGGACTCCATCCACCCTTCGAGGGCGAACTTCGACGCGCAGTACGCCGCGACGAACTCCTGACCGACGAGGCCGGCAGTTGAGCTGATCGTGACGACCTGACCGCTGCGCTGACGACGCATGACGGGTAGGAGCGCACGGGTGACGTTGAGCGGGCCGAAGAAGTTCGTTTCCATCTGCTGCCGCATCTGCTCAGGACTGATCTCCTCGAAGAACCCTGCGTAGAACAAGCCAGCGTTGTTCACCAGCACGTCGATCCGCCCGAAGCGAGAGACCGCGGCGTCCGCGGCGGCCCGCGCCGCGTCTTCGTCGGTGATGTCGAGCGACACTGCCAGCAGATCATCCCGCTCGCCGAACACCTCGGTGACCTTCGAGGCGTCACGCGCGGTGGCAACGACGCGGTGGCCGGCGGCGAGGGCGGCTCGGGTTAGGTCAATGCCCATCCCGCGCGCTGCGCCGGTGATGAACCAAACGGTGGAGTCAGTCATGGGTGTGCCTTTCGATCGGGAACACCGCAAGTGAACGACGCCGTCACGGCCGGAAACAGACTCCGGCTACACGGTCACTGACAGGGACCCCCTGCCGGCGATCCGCTGACGTACCGTCGAGGCGTGAACACTCAGGCGGAGATTCGCGATTTCCTCACATCGCGGCGGGCCAGGCTCCTGCCGGAGCAGATTGGCCTGCCGGACTTCGGCGGACGCCGCCGAGTTGCTGGGCTGCGCCGTGAGGAAGTGGCCCTCGTCGCCGGGATCAGCACCGAGTACTACACACGCCTCGAACGGGGCAACGCGACCGGCGTCTCTGACAGCGTCCTCGACGGTGTCGCTCGTGCTCTGCTCCTCGACGACGTCGAAGCGGCCCACCTGGCCGACCTCGTTCGAGCCGCCAACGCGCCGACCCACCTTCGGCCGCGGCGCTCTGCGCAGCGATCACAACCGGGCAGCGTGAGTGCGGGCGTGCAGCAGATTGTGGACGGCATGACGGGCATGCCGGTGATCGTGCAGAACACCACGCTCGACGTGGTCGCGTCGAACGCGCTGGGGCGTGCGTTCTACCTCGACCTGTTCGGTACTCCGAGCCGGTCGGTGAACTTCGGCCGGTACATCTTCCTCGACCCTCGCTCGCGCGACTTCTACCGCGACTGGGACAGCGTCGCTGAGCAGAGCGTCGCGGTGCTCCGCACTGAGGCGGCCCGTGCCCCGGCGGATCGTGCACTCGCTGCCCTTGTCGGGGAGCTGTCACTGGCAAGCGAGGCGTTCCGCACGCTCTGGGCCAGTCACACGGTGCGGGAGCACCGGGCGGGGGAGAAGCTCGTGCACCACCCGATCGTCGGAGACCTCGACCTGACGTTCGAGTCACTGGGCGTCAGCTCTCGAAGCGGGCTCGCCCTGATCACCTACATCGCAGTTCCGGGATCGCCCTCCGACGACAGCCTGCAACTCCTTGCGCACTGGGCTGCGACGAAGGACGCCGCGAGCGTGAAGGAACCCCGAACGACCGAACCATGAGTCGCCTCGTCGTGCCCATCGAAAGGACCCACCCGTGAAGTACACCCGCCTCGGTAACTCCGGACTGAAGGTCAGCCGCATCGCGCTCGGCTGCATGAGCTTCGGCGACCCCGCCAGCGGCCATCTGCAGTGGTCCCTCCCCAAGGACGACGCCCTGCCCTACTTCCGGCAGGCCCTCGACCTCGGCATCACCTTTTGGGACACCGCCAACGTCTACTCCTACGGCGACTCCGAACGCATCGTCGGCGAAGCAATCCGACAGTTCACCAACCGCGACGAAATCGTCCTCGCAACCAAGGCGCACTTCTCCGACAAGCCCGGCACCGGGCCGGGCCTGCACGTCGCCGGCCTGTCTCGCAAGGCGATCATGCAGCAGATCGACGCATCCCTGACCCGCCTCGGCACCGACTACGTCGACCTGTACCAAATCCACCGCTTCGACCCGGAGACCCCGATCGAGGAGACGATGGAAGCCCTCCACGACGTCGTCAAGGCCGGCAAGGCCCGCTACATCGGCGCGTCCGCGATGTGGACGTGGCAGTTCGCCAACATGCAGCACGCAGCCGACCTCCACGGCTGGACGCGGTTCGTGTCCATGCAGGACCAGTACTCCCTGCTCTACCGCGAAGAAGAGCGCGAGATGTTCGGTCTCCTCGCCGACCAGGGCGTCGGCAGCATCCCCTACAGCCCCCTCGCCAAGGGCCGCGTCGCCCGCCCCGCCGGTGAGCAGACCAAGCGCTCCTCCGACGACCCGGTCGGTAACAGCTTCTTCGCCGACACCGGACGTGACCGTCCCGTCATCGACGCCGTGCAGCACATCGCCGAAGCACGGAACGTCCCGATGGCGCAGATCGCGATGGCATGGGTCCTCAACAACCCAGTCGTGAGCGCACCCATCATCGGCGCCACAAAGCCACACCACCTCGACGACGCTGCCACAGCCGTCGACATCGACCTCACCGCAGACGAGGTCACCGCACTCGAGGAGCACTACCAGGTGCGCCCCGCTGGCGGCTTCTGAGCGCCAACGGAGTCCTGCGCGAACCATCGACGCCGCCGCCAACCACTACATGTGGTGGTTAGCGGTGTGTCGCGGCACAACATGCGCCATTCTGCGCGACCATAGCGGCGTCGAAGAGGGTGGACCGTCCGCTCGCTCGCGGCAGGAAGGAGCGCGGAGTCATGGCCAAGTCCGGCAAGAGCAGCGGCGGTTCGTCGCGAAGCTCGGTCACTGGCAAGTTCGTGACGTCGAAGTACGCGAAGTCGCACCCCAGCACCACGCAGACCTCGCACAAGAAGAGCAAGTAGCAAGCGCCGCGAAGCGGTGACTCACTGGCGGGAATCCGGGAACCGGGTTCCCGCCAGTGCTTTGCGCAGTCGTTGTCGGACGGCAGGTGCGGTGTCTCGATAGCCGATCGGTCACCGAGCCTGACTCTTGGGAGGATGACGGGGTGCGCACCTTTCCTTGGCCCGCTCGGAGCGGGGCTCTCCTCCTCCGCGACCCTCAGCCCGAGGACGCAGACCAGCTCGTCGCTCTACGGAACAACCCTGTCGTCAACCGGTTCATGCTTCGCACCCACGTCGACCCGGACGCCTACGCCCAAGAGTGGGCGAGCATCCCCGACAGCGACACCGACTTTTCGTGCATCGCCGAGCTGGACGGCCGGCTCGCCGGCTTAGGCTTCCTCGACGTCACCGACGGCCTGGGACAACCTGGCATGCCCCGGGCGACGCAAGGCGTCATGGGCTACATGCTGCAACCCGACCTCGCCGGACAAGGGCTGGGAACGGACCTGGCACGCGGCCTCCTGACCGCAGCGTTCGACGTGCTCCGACTCCGGCGCGTCACAGCGAGCTGCAACGCCGACAACATCGCCTCAGCCCGCGTCCTCGAAAAGAACGGCATGCGACGCGAGCAGCACGGCATCGAGGACTCCTGGCACGCCGACCTGGGCTGGGTTGATGGCTACCAGTACGCCATGCTCGATCGCGAGTGGGTTGCCGCTCGGACCGTCCGATAGCCGATCCCTCTCCGGACGTTCTCTATCGGTCCGTGGTTGAAGTCAGAGCAGGACTCGCACGCCTGGTCACGAGTGATTGATGACCAGCGCGATCGCCTCGATCACCTCGGTCAGCGCTCGCCCCAGTCGCGCCTCTCGATCGAAGGACGGGTCCCAGGACGCAATCGTCGCGCTCACCACGGGGCGAAGCGCGGACAGCTCGCTGATCAGAGCGATCACTTCATCGGGCTGGAGGCCACCCGATGCGGCGTAACTGTTCGCTGGAGCGATCTCCGGATCGAGAGCATCAGCATCGAAGTGGACGTGCACCCGATCGACGTCCGCGATGAGTCGAGCGAGGGCGGTACCTCGCGTGACTGGGTTCTGGCACTCCTGCGCGCTCAGGGTGCCGATGTCCGAACCATCGAGCGCGAGGCTTTCCTCATCGTCCAGATCGCGCGCAGCGACAAGGAGCACGCGGTGGTCCAAGATCGGCGTGAAGCCCGTCAGAGAGCGGGTATGCGCTGTCCAACAGCGCCCCGTGAGCATGCTCAACCCCTGCCCGTCCAGGTAACCATCCGGGTCCGTGTCCGGGGTGTTGAAGTCGCCGTGAGCATCGATCCAGATGACCCCTGTTCGCCTGCCCGTGCCCAACCCCGCGACCGCTGCCACCGTCATGTTGCAATCTCCGGAGAGCACAAGCGGTGCGCGCTCCGCGACGAGAGCCCTTCGTACGTGCTGAGCGACATCGTGGTGCAGCGTGAAAGTGGTGCGGAGCTCTGCGCGCCAACGGTCGGCTGGTACTACTCGAACCGCATCGACGTCGTGGCACAGCCCCAGCCGGCCCAAAAGTCCGGCCGCGATTAGGGCGTCGGGGCCGGCACCCATGCGCTCGCCCTCCACGCCAGCGTCGAACGGCACGGTGATGACCTGGATGGCAGTCATGGTGGGTCAAGCTCCGATCGACGTGAAGAGTCGAGAATAGTCCGTCGCATCCTTGGCCACCCGCTGCGCCTCGATCGGCAAACCTTTCGGCCGCCTCGATAGGGGATCCTTTGCCGAGCGCGTCCGATAGCCGATCGCGGGCGGAGTTGGAGAGGTTGAGCGCGTCAGCTGTCGGTGATGGTCCTGGCGATGTCTCGCAGTGCGTCGATCTGCTCGGTAGAGAGCTTGTTGAACACGCGAGCCCGTGCGTCCTCCGCGTGAACAGGTGACAGCTCGCGGACCAACGCGGAGCCTTCGGCGGTGAGGGTCGCGACGATGGCGCGGCCGTCATCGTCTGAGGGGTGGCGCGTGACGAGGCCGCGTTTCTCGAGGCGCCCGACGAGATGCGTCGTCCGTGACGGCGAGAGGTGGGACTCCTTCGCGATGGCGCTCATGCGCCTGCTGCTCCCCGGGTCTTCGGCGAGATACGACAGCACGATGAACTCGACCAGGAGCACGTCGCCAGTCTCGCGAAGTGTGGCGTCGAGCGCCGCGGGCAGTTTGAGCGTGAGCGCCAGGATCGCCAACCACGCTTCACGTTCCTCACGTGTCAACAGCTCGTGGGGACCGCCTCGGTGGGTACGCATGAGTCGAGCGTACCGCTAGTTGAATCTTCAACTGAAACGTGTATGGTGTTTGAAGATTCAACTTCCTCGGGTGGTCCGAGGGGGACAACGACGAAGAAGGAACCCATGAGCGACACATCTGCCGTCCTCGACCAGATCCGGAAGCACAAGACCTACGGCCGATCCTGCATCGAGCACGCTTACGCCGATCATCACGTCGATCTCGGAGAGATCGTCATGAACTACGCCGAAGCGGGCGACCCGTCCAAGCCCGCGCTGTTGCTGATCCCGGGGCAGTCCGAGTCGTGGTGGGGCTACGAAGCGGCGATGGGGCTGCTCTCCGAGGACTTCCACGTGTTCGCCGTCGACATGCGCGGCCAGGGGCGGAGCAGCTGGACCCCGGGCCGTTACTCCTTCGACATCCTCGGCAACGACCTCGTGCGGTTCATCAATGTCGTCATCGGTGAACCGGTCATCGTCAGCGGCAACTCGTCCGGTGGGGTTCTGGCCGGGTGGCTCTCCGCGTACGCCATGCCGGGCCAGATCCGCGGGGCCGTCCTCGAGGACCCGCCCCTGTTCTCCGGCGAGCTCGACCCCGCGTTCGGTCAGTCCCAGCGTCAGTCGTCGGGTCCGGTGCTCGAACTGTGGCGCGACTTCATCGGTGACCAGTGGTCCATCGCGGACTGGGCAGGCTTCCTCGACGCGGCCAAGGCGTCTCCGTCGCCGCTGGCACAGATGATGGGCTCCTTCGAGAAGATCCCCCAGGCGTTCCAGGAGTACGACCCTGAGTGGAGCCGGGCGTTCCTCGACGGAACCATGGCTGGCACCGTGCGGAGTGAGGAGTTGCTGTCCCGGGTGACCACGCCCATCCTGCTCACCCACCACGCTCGTACCGAGGACCCTGACACAGGCGTCCTGATCGGTGCCATGAGCGACCTGCAGGCGACGAAGGCTCGCGAGCTCATCACGCTTGCCGAGGTGGACCTCGACTACCGATCGTTCCCCGAAGCGATGCACGCCATGCACGCGAGTGACCCGCAGCTGTTCTCGACCACGCTGACGCAGTGGGCCGCCTCGCTCCCCGCGCCTCGGTGAAAGAGCACTGCCCGGGACTCCTTCGTGACTGACGTCACGAGATCGAGGTCAGGGTGCTGGGAAGGCGGAGTGGAGAGCGGCGAGCCCTTTCTCCACTCCGCCCTTTTCAGCTGCGGTCGTCTGAGCGGTGCAGATTCTGTTCCCCGGCTCGTTCGAGTTGCACCGGGGCCTTCGCCCCGGGCTTGGTCGTGGGAGCTGTAGTCAGGATCACGAGAACAACGCCGATAAGCCCGAGACCAACCCACCCCACGACGGTGAGCTGTTCCCCGACGACGAGTACGGCGAGGATGGCGGCGACTGCCGGTTCGATGAGGGTGAGGGTCGTCGCGGTGCTCGCAGGGACTTGCGAGAGACCGTAACCGAACAGGACGTACCCGGCGAACATCGGCACGAGAGCCATGTACGCCCCGACCGTCACCGCTCCTGGCGTTGCCAGGAGTGGGGCGCCAGTGAGGAGCAGCACCGGCATGAGGAGGAGACCTCCCCCGCCGAACACGGCACCCATCGAGGCCGCCCGGCCGAGCCCGTCATGCATGAGTCGATGTGCGGCCCACGAGTAACCGGCGTAGGTGATGCCGGCGACAAGTCCGAGTCCAATCCCCATCAACGTCGACGTGAGCGCTCCGCCGTGCCCATCGAGCTTAGACAGACACAACAAGGCGCTGCCGACGACGCCGATCGCGGCAGCAACCATCCACGGCCGGCTGAGTGTGCTGCGGTCGATGACGCGTTCCAGTACTCCCGAAGCGAGGGGTGCGGAGGCGAGGGACACGACTGAGCCGATTGCGACTCCGGCGAGGTGCATGGAGCTGTAGAACGCCAGCGGATAGATCGCCACGGACAGGGCCCCCAGCGCGACGACGCGCCAATGGCGGCGGATGGCGAACCGTTCACGGCGTAGCGCAGGCACAGCGATCGCTGCCTGCAGGAGCCCGCCGAGGCCGAGCGAGACGGCGCCGATGGCGAGCGGGCCAACGTCGGGGGCGTAGGTTGCCGCGGTTCCGGTCGTGCCCCAGAGCAGCGCGGCTATGACAATCGCGCCGATACCGACTGCCCGTGTGTTCACAGCCCTGCCACCAAGGAGCTGGCGAGGACTCGCGCGTGGACGAGTCGGGTCGATGCGCCTTCAAGACCGGCGCGGGCCATCGCGCCTTCGAGCAGGAACGAGCAGTGCTCCGCTAAGGCGGTCGCGGTCGCGGGAGAAGTCAGCTCCGTCAGGTGTGACACCAGGATCGACTCGACCTGCTCCTTGTGCCGACGGACTGCATCACGGCCGCGGGCACCGACCGGTAGCTCCGCGGCTGCGTTCAGCAAGCCGCAACCACGAAACCCGTGCTCGTACCCGAGTTCTGCGTGGTCGATGTACGCATCGAACACAGCCGTGACCCGCTCCGCAGCCGTGGTTGCACCGCTGACACGGACGGCATAGAGCCCCAACCACTCCTGATGCCGAGCCTCGATGTACGCGCTCACCAGGTCGTCCTTCGAGGCGAAGTTGTTGTACAGGCTCATCTTCGCGACCCCGGCTGCCGCGGTAATCGCGTTGATGCCCGTCGCCTCGATCCCGTGCGCGTAGAACAAGCGTGCAGCAGCAGTCAGGAGTCGGTCTCGAGCCGACAGCGCGACGTCAGACATGGCAGCGCCCTCCTCGTTAGGTAGACCATCCTACCTACTCCTGGACATCGACATCGCCGTCCGATGAGCGGTCGTCCACCGGTACAGGGCTGGCGGCGACAACCACGACAACTTTCCCGTGTCCTGCTTGACCTGGGGATTCCCGTATGACTGCCCCGCGAAAATGCCCGGTGAAGGGGCGCTGAACGCAACACCGTCCACGTACCCGAGCAAGGGTGCGGCACTCCGCGTCGGGTGACGCCAGCGCGGGGTCCAGATCGCTGCACGCGTTGCTCTCGAACACGCCCTGCCCGAACGCCGTGTCCACCCCGCACACGGCCTCGGGCTGCTCGGCGTGACGGCGCTCCTGCCGCTCGCCGCGGGGACCGCGGTCCTCGTCCGTCGACGGCTGGGCACGCTGCCCCGCATCACGCCAACGGAGCAGTAGCACCGAACCGACGGGAGGCTCTCCCCCCCCCCCCCCCCCCCGTGTGAGCGGCGGGTCCGGACACGACCGGTAGGGAGCCTCCCGTCCGTCGCCCGTCCGGCGTCGTCGTGACGTGCGGTCAGACCGCGGCGGGCACGCCGGGCAGGAAGACCAGGCGCCGACGCATCGCGGTGGCGGCGATCGCTCGAGCCGGAGCGTACGCCTCCGACTCGTACCAGGCCTGCAGGGTCTCCATGTCGGGCCACTCGACGACGGCGAGCACGGCGCCGGCATCGCCTTCCGCGACGACCGGCTGGGCACCGAGGACCACGAAGCGGCCGCCGAACGCCTCCACCGTGGCCGGGGTCACCTCGGAGTACCGCCGTGCGCCAGCGGGGTCGAGCACCTCGTACACCTCCGTGATGCTGTACGCCGGGGTGCGGGCTGCGGTGGTGTCGGTGGTCTCAGTGATCTCGGACATGGGTGGGTCCTTCAGGTGGGTTCGGGCGGCTTCCGCGATGCCCTCGAGTGCGCCGGTCGACGCAGAACCAATGATGTTGCCCGACATCATTCCTTGTCAACCCCGATGATGTCGACTAACATCAAAGAGTCACGAGCGCAGTCATCCGCGCTCGAGCCGACCGCGAGGAGGAACCGCGATGCCCCGGATCACGCAAGCCCAGAAGGAACGCAACCGCGACGAGATCGTCCGCGCGGCGAGCGAGGGCTTCAAGCGCCGCGGCGTCGACGGCGTCGGCATCAAGGACCTGATGAACACCGCGGGGATGACCAACGGCGGGTTCTACAACCACTTCGCCTCGAAGGAGGACCTCGTGCTCGAGGTCTACCGGAAGGGCTTCGCGGAGTCGCTCGCGGCCGTCGATGCCATCCGGGCAGAACACGCCGACGGTGCCCAGTCCGCCCTGGACGCCGTCATCGACACCTACCTGACGGCCGCCCATCGGGACCACCCGGAAGCCGGCTGCCCCTCGGCAGCGCTGCCCGTCGACGCCGGGCGGCACGGCGCTGCGCCCCAGGGCGCCTACCGGGACGGACTCGAGAGGTACTTCGCGAACCTCACCGAGCTGCTGGTGCAGCGAGCACAGGAGACCGGCACGGAACTCGCCCCCACGGACGCCCGGCAGCAGGCGGTGACGATGTTCACCCAGATGATCGGCGCCATCGTGGTCTCGCGTGCCGTCGCCGAAGCGGACGGGCCGTTGGCGGACGAGGTCCTCACGGCGAGTCGGCACCAGCTGGAGCGCCGGTGACCGTCCGGATGATCGACCACATGAAGCGCGTCGTCGTGGCGGCAACGATCGGAGCTGGTGTCGGCGCGCTCATCACGATCGCGTTCCTCGTCGCGAGCGGTGTCGACTACCGGATGCAGGAGGACGCCGGCGTCGAACCCGGCGCCACGCCGGACCTCGTCCTCGGCGGTCTGCAGGCCGGCCTGTGGCTGTCGGTGGTCAGCGTGGCAGTGCTCGTGGTCTGCGTCCTCGTCACCGTCGTCCGCCGTCGACGTCGGCACGGCTCGTCCTCGTCGGCGAGCACCCCGTCGAACGACCGCCTCCCGTGACGGCGCCGCTCCTCGCAGAGGCCGGCACCACAGCCCGGCGGTACGGTGGCAGCGACCGCCACCCCTCCGCCGGAAGGACCCCCGTGCGCCAGCTCTACCCGCCGCTCGAACCGAACCGATCCGGCCTGCTCGACGTCGGTGACGGCCAGCAGGTGTACTGGGAGGAGTGCGGGTCACCCGACGGCAAGCCGGTCGTGTTCCTGCACGGCGGGCCCGGTGCCGGCTGCTCCCCGGACCACCGACGGCTCTTCGACGCCGCGCGCTACCGGATCGTGCTGTTCGACCAGCGCAACTGCGGCCGGAGCCGGCCGCACGCCGGCGACCCGACCACGGACTTGTCCGCGAACACGACGTGGACCCTCGTCGAGGACATCGAGCGGCTGCGCGCGCACCTGGCGATCGACGCGTGGCAGGTGTTCGGCGGCTCCTGGGGCTCGGCCCTCGCGCTCGCCTACGCGGAGACGCACCCGGAGCGGGTCACCGAACTCGTCATCCGGGGCATCTTCACGCTGCGGACGAGCGAGATCGACTGGTTCTACGAGGGCGGGGCCGCGAACGTCCTCCCCGACCTGTGGGAGCAGTACCTCGCTCCCGTCCCGGTCGAGGAGCGGCGGCCCGGCGGACTCGTCCGCGCCTACGAGCGACTGCTGGCCGACCCGGACCCCGCCGTGCACGGTCCGGCCGCGGTCGCGTGGGCGAGCTGGGAGGCGGCGTCGATCACCCTCCTGCCCCGGCCCGACCTCGTCGCCCGGTACGCGGACCCGACGACCGCGCTGGCGTTCGCCCGGATCGAGAACCACTACTTCACGCACGACGGCTGGTTCGAGGACGCGCAACTCATCCGCGACGCCGGCCGCCTCGAGGGCATGCCGACCGTGATCGTGCAGGGGCGCTACGACATGTGCACGCCAGCCGTCACCGCGTGGGACCTGCACCGGGCGCTGCCGTCGGCGGAGTTCCGGATGATCGACGACGCCGGCCACGCGTTCGACGAGCCGGGGATCCTCGACGCGTTGATCGAGACCACCGACCGGTTCGCCGACCACCTGCGCTGACGCAACCCGTCGGACGCACTCCGGACCGACGGCGGAGGTGCGGAGGACGCGCCGACGCAGGACGTGCCTCCCGGCCGGCCTTCGTGGTGTGGTTGGTCCATGACCAGCGACCTCGTGCCGTGGTCGGTCGCCGGGGGGCTCGCCGTCGTGGTGGTCGTCCTGGTGATCCTCCTGCGGCGACACCAGACCTCTGCCCGATCCGAGCTCGACGCCGCCGACCGGGCCCGCCGGGACGAACTCGCGCAGCGCGAGGCCGAGCACCGCGACGAGACCGCTCGCATCGAGGCGGATCGCGCCGCACAGGTGGAGGCCGTGGAGGCCCGCCGGCGGGACGCCGCGTCGGAGGCCGAGGAGAGCCGCGCACTCCTGCGCCGGGGCATGAAGTGGGAGGAGGCGTCGGAACAGGCGATCCTCCGCGCCTGTCGTGCCGCGGGTGTCAACGGCGTGCTCATGACGAACGTCGTGTTCGTCCCGGTCGGCGAGACCGAGCAGGGGTCGTGGCGGAAGTTCGTCGCGCAGGTCGACCACGTACTGGTGTCCGACTCCGGGCGCGGTCTGGTGATCGAGAGCAAGCGGTGGGGCGGCATCGTGTTCGACGGGCGGCGACCGAGCGAGGTGCACCCGGCGTTCCGGAACCTGGTCGACGAGTCGTCCCTCGTCCCGCCGTTCGCCGTGCAGGTGCAGAGCCGGAAGGTGCTCAACGCCGAGGAGGAGGCCGAGAACTGGTGGCGCGTCCGGGTGCAGGCGAAGGGCGCGTCACCCGCGCAGCAGGTCCGACAGCAGGCCCGTCGCCTCGCCCGCTTCGTCGACGAGCGGACCGGCGTCTCCCGCACCTGGTTCGACACGTGCGTGTTCTACTCGTCGCCGTCGGCCACGGCCTTCGTGCAGGCGGAGGACCGGAGCGGCACCGTCACCACGAGCGTCGTGACGAACGACCACGAGCTGCAGTCCGCGCTCGCGGCCTGGGCGGCGAAGGACTCGGTGCCGAACCGCGCCCGTGCCGACGCGGTCGTGCGGGTCCTCGCCGGGCAGGGTGCCCACGCGATCACGGTCGGGAACTACCGCCTGCCGGAGTGACGCGCCCCCTCCGGACGCGACGACGCCCCGCTGGTCTGTACCAGCGGGGCGTCGTCGTACGGCGGGAGGCTGCTACGCGACCGGGCGGATGACCGACGGGAGCATGACGTGCAGGTGACCGGCGAGGGCGGTCTGTGCGTCCTCGAGCGATGCGAAGTCGCCGACGACCAGGCCGAAGGTGTCCGAGGCCACGTAGCGTCCGTCGCGCTTGTCGACGGAGCCGCCGAAGTAGCCGCCGTAGTTGGCGATCCACTCGTCGTCGCCCTCGAGCGTCCAGGTGAGCTTGGCCCGCGCGGCACGGGCGCTGGTGGCGGCCTGTGCCTCGAGGACGGCGACGATGTCGACGGTGTCGGTGTCGAGGGTGACGTCGGTCCCGGCGGCGGTCCGGTTGATGGTCGTGTTCATCGCGCTCTCCTGTCGTGTTCGGGGTACGTGCTGCGGTACCTGAACGCTACGACACCGAGCGTGCCGATCGACAGCGGAGCCCGCCGATTCACGGGTTCAGCCCCGGATGTTCATCCGTGATCCCCGGAACGACGGGCTTCGCCATCCGCCGATCGGGGTACAACGGGGTGCAACGGGGTACTCGCGTTCCGGACGATCCGGCCTCAGGAGACGGCGCGGAGGGCGTCGGCGATCGTGGCCAGTGCGGCGTCGATCTCGTCGGCGACCCGCACGTGCGTGGCCTCCGAGCGACGGTAGGGGTCGTCGACGTCGTCGTCCGCCGGGTCGGACGGCGGCGGGACGGCACCGCGGAGGCGCGCGACCCGTTCGACCAGGGCCTCCGGCGAGTGCACGTCGGCGAGGTCCCCCGGCTCGAGGCCGTCGAGCACCCGAGCGAACTGCTTGATCGTGAACGCCCGCTTCGCCGCACGGGGTGCGAGCTGCACGACCGCGGACCGGTGCGAGCGCTCGGCCGTGAGCACGAGGTCGGCGGACGCGGCGATCTGCTCGGTCAGGTAGCGGGACCGGTGCGCCTCGGTGGCGCCACCGAGGCGCTGCGACTGGGCCGCAGCCGCACCGTCCATGACGGCGCCGTCGTCCGCGATGGTGCCGGCCGACTCGACGATGTGCACCGACGCGGCCGGCCCGAGACGCGCCTGCAGCACCTGGGCGCCGAGCGGTGAGCGGCAGATGTTGCCGCTGCAGACGAAGAGGATCCGCACGCTCAGCCCTGGCCGAGCAGGTCGTGCCGGACGACGATCGCGTCACGACCGGGTCCGACGCCGATCGCCGAGATCCGGGCACCGGACATCGCCTCGACCGCGAGCACGTAGTCCTGGGCGTTCTTCGGCAGGTCCTCGAACGAGCGCGCGCCCGTGATGTCCTCCGACCAGCCGGGGAACTCCTCGTAGACCGGCTTCGCGTGGTGGAAGTCGGACTGGGACACCGGGACCTCGTCCACGCGCAAACCGTCGACCTCGTAGGCGACGCACACCGGGATGGTCTCGAGACCGGTCAGGACGTCGAGCTTCGTGAGCACGAAGTCCGTCACGCCGTTGATGCGGGCCGTGTAGCGGGCGATCGGGGCGTCGTACCAGCCGCAGCGCCGCGGGCGCCCGGTCGTCGTGCCGAACTCGAAGCCGTTCGCGCGGAGGAACTCCCCCGACTCGTCGAACAGCTCGGTCGGGAACGGGCCGGCGCCGACACGGGTCGTGTACGCCTTGACGATCCCGATGATGCGCTCGAGCTTGCCCGGGCCGATGCCGGAACCGGTCGCGGCACCGCCGGCTGTGGCGGAGGACGACGTCACGAACGGGTACGTGCCGTGGTCGACGTCGAGCATGGTGGCCTGACCGGCCTCGAACAGGACGGTCTCGCCGCGCTCGAGCGCCCGGTGGATCTCGAGCGCGGTGTCGGCGACCATCGGCCGGAGGCGGTCCGCGTAGGACAGCAGCGACTCGACGACCTCTTCCGCGTCGATCGCGCGCCGGTTGAAGACCTTGACGAGCAGGTGGTTCTTCTGGTCGAGGGCGGCTTCCACCTTCTGCCGCAGGATGTTCTCGTCGAAGATGTCCTGGATACGGATGCCGACGCGGTTGATCTTGTCCGCGTACGTCGGGCCGATGCCGCGACCGGTGGTGCCGATCTGGCGCTTGCCGAGGAAGCGCTCGGTCACCTTGTCGATGGTGCGGTGGTAGTGCGTGATGACGTGGGCGTTCGCGGAGACGCGGAGCTTCGACACGTCGACCCCGCGGGCCTTCAGCGCGTCGAGCTCCTGGAACAGGACCTCGATGTCGACGACGACGCCGTTGCCGATGATCGGGGTGACGCCCGGGGTGAGGATGCCGGAGGGCAGCAGGTGCAGCGCGTACTTCTCGCCGCCGACGACGACCGTGTGCCCGGCGTTGTTGCCGCCGTTGAACTTGACGACGTAGTCGATGCGGGAACCGAGGAGGTCGGTGGCCTTCCCCTTGCCCTCGTCGCCCCACTGGGCGCCGATGATGACTGCTGCGGGCATCTGGTTCTCCTCACGTTGGCGGAGGACCGCACACGGCCGTCCGGGCCGGTGGTCCACCCGAGTCTATCGGCTGGTCACCTCCGCGTCACCGGCCGGACGGTCCCTGTGGAGGACGCCCCGGGCACGGAGCACGCTGGGACGGACACGATCCGAGGCAGGATCCACACCGACGAGAGGAACCACCATGAGCGACCCGATCGACGACATGAGCCGCCTGCTCGACAGCCAGCAGGCCGGGGACCTCACCGACGGCGGCATCGGTTCAACCGAAGGCGCCCCGCAGGACGTCATGCCCGAGACCGACCGCGGGCGCGAGGCCGCCGAGGAGCGCCCCGACGCCTGACGGGCGATGACGCCTGACGGGCGATGACGCCTGACCGGCGATGACGCCTGATCGGCGACGACGCCTGGGCGTGGACGGATGGTCACCGGAGCACGGTGGACCGGTCAGTGATCCGACGAACGGAAGGAACACCATGAGCGACCTCAGCGACAAGGCCAAGGACTTCGCGAACAGCGACAAGGGCGAGAAGGCGACCGACGCCGGCCTCGACAAGGCCGCCGGCGCAGCCGACAAGGCCACCGGCGGGAGCCACGGCGACCAGATCGACAAGGCGGAGAACGCCGCCGACGGCAAGATCGGCAACTGAGCCGGTCACGTCACCGTCGGCGCCCCCGCGCCGAACACGACGGGAGGCCCGGTACCAGCTGGTACCGGGCCTCCCGTCTGTTCCGCGGTGCGTCACGCGCCCCGCAGCAGTCGGGGCGTCAGCCCCGGAAGAAGTCCGCGTAGGACGGGTCACCGATCGGCTGGGTGTGGCCCGGCTCGGCCAGCCGCTCCTCGACCATCGCCCGGATGACGTCCGGCGGGGTGAGCCCACGTCGACGCCACTCCATGGGGTTCTGTCGGAGCTGCACCAGGGTGTTCGTTCGCATGCACCAACACTCCCATCAACTACCTAGTTCGTCTAACTACCTGTCCCGTACGCGCACTGGTCGCGCGCTGACACGGACCGACGATGAACGGAGCGGGCAGCCCGTGGGCCACCCGCTCCGTCCTCGTGCTGCCGTGCGCTACTTGTAGATGCGCCCGGACAGTGCGGTCGTCGTCCCGCTCGTGTACCCGGACTTCTTCGCCGTGACGGTGACCGTCAGGCGCTGCCCGACGTCCTTCGTCGTCGTCGTGTAGGTCGCCTTGGTCGCACCCGGGATGGCCGTGCCGCCCCGCGACCACTGGTACGTGAAGGTGACGCCGCTGGCGTTCCACTCACCCGGCTTCGCGGTGATGGTCCGTCCGACCTTCCACGATCCACCGACGCTGGCCTTGCTGCCCGACCGCAGTGCGAGCGTCGGCTGCACGGCGTTCGCCGTCAGCACCTCGGCCTGGTCTCCGACCGCGTTGTGCAGGTGCAGCAGGAGGACCTTGGCGTTCGTGGTCGACGCCGGCCGGTTGACCCGGATGGCGGAGTCGTCGGCGAACAGCGGCGTCGAGACACCGTCACGGGTGAAGGACAGCGCCGGGGCGAAGGCGTCGAAGGTGACCGTCTTCGTCTCGTCCACGACCGAGGACCCGGTGGTCGCCGCACCCGGCGCGTACGCCGACTCGGTGACGACCTGGTAGTCGAACGCGGCCTTCGTCGACGTCGCGGTGTACCCGAGCGCCGAGAGCGACACGGGGAGCACCTTGACGGCGGAGTCGAACGTGTTCGTGTCCTGCGTCTCGTCGACGTTGAGCGGCCAGGTGTCGACCGTCTTCTGCTTCGGGTCGTTGAGGTCCACCGTCGTGACGAACGTCGCGTCGACCACCGAGGACTTCACGTCGTAGGTCAGGAAGTCCGGCTCGCCGTCCCGGTTCGTGTCGATGAGGACCTCGACGTTGGTGACGGCACCCGGGTTGGCGTCCGGACCCTGCGTCTGGACACCGAAGGACACGACGCCCTGCGACTTGTCCGCCAGACCGACTGCCGTGGAGCTGGCGCCGAAGGCCCGGACGTCAGCGGCCGCGAGGGACTGCTGCGCCGAACCGGCCGGGAAGGCCTCCTTCGGGTCGGTGGCACCGAGGACGAACGGCGCCGCGAGGGCCGAGTACCGCGATGCACCGGTGCCCTGGGCGAGGCCGGTCCCGCTGAGCGCGATGGTGCTCGACTTCGACGTACCCGTGAAGGTGACGTCGTCACCGTGCACGGCGCTGACCGGCTTCGGCGCGGCGTACACACCGAGGCGGAGCGGCGTCACGTCGGTCGCGGCCGGCGTGAAGGTCACGAGGCCGGTGGCCGCCGAGACGAACTCACGCGGGTAGCCCTGCTGGGTCTGCTCCTGCGTCGGGTCGATCGTCTTGCGCAGCAGCGTCGGGTCGGCGACCGTCATGGTCAGGGTGACCGTGGCGGTGCCGTTCGCCGGGACGGTGACCGTCGTCGCGCTGAGCGAGAAGGCGACGCCGGACTTCGCGATCCGGGACTCGTAGGCCACCGAGTAGGTGTGTGCGACGTCGGCCGTGTTGCGCACCAGCAGGCTGCGCTTCGCGGTCGTCGGGCCGCTCACCTCGACGACCCCGAAGGACGCCGTGACGAGGTCGTCGTTCTCCTGGCTGCGGACCGTGGTGGTGTCCTGGACCGCCTGCAGGGCGTCGACACGGCCGGTGCCCTGTCGGAGCAGCGTGGCCAGCTGGTCGTCGGTCGCGCTCTGCTGGACGTCGGAGGTCGCGGTGTTCATCAGCGCGGCCTTCACCTCCGGTGCGCTCCAGCCCGGGTGGGCCTCGAACGTCAGGGCGGCGACACCGGCGACGTGCGGCGTGGCCATCGAGGTCCCGCTCATCGACATGCGACCGTCACCGGTGCCGTTCGCGGCGGAGATGACGTTGACGCCCGGGCCGGCGATGTCCGGCTTGACGATGTCGTCGACCGAACCGTGGACGCCACGGCTGGTGAACGGCGCGAGGGTGTTGGTGGTCTCCTGCCCGCGGGCGATGTCGAAGCCCTTGAGCTCCTGGGCGAAGCGCACGTGCAGGGTGCCCGCCTTCGCAGCGGCCTGGAGGCTCGCAGCACTGTCCGCGGTCAGCTCGGCACCCGGGATGGTCGCGTTGCCCGCGATGCCCGAGTCGAAGATGTCGATCGTGCCGGCGAGGAGCACGCCGACACCACCGGCGGCCTGGACGTTGTCGAACCGGACCTTCGAGCCGCACTCGAGCGCGCCGTCGGTCCACTTCAGCCACGCCACCTTGCCCTTCAGCGCAGCGGCCTCGTCACCCGTGAAGGGCGCGCACCCGTCGACGTCGACCGTCGGGACGAACACGTCGCCCTCGACGGGCAGCGTCCCCTTGTAGTCACCCGAGTACTGCGACCGGTAGGTCTTGGCGAGGTCGGCCGGTTCGGTCACCTGGACGCCGTCGTACAGGCTCTGCCCGGCGGCGGCCGCGGCGACCGTCAGGGCCCCCTCGGCGGTGCCCGGTGCGCCACCGACGTCGGTGAAGTCGTCGGCGTTGCCGGACGCGATCACCGGCAGCACGCCGCGGTCGGTCAGGGCGTCGATCTTCGCGTTGTCCGGGTCGTCGGTCGCGCCGTAGTCCGACCCGAGCGACAGGTTGATGACGTTGATGTCCTTGCCCTCGGTGAGCGCCTGGCCCACCCAGTCGAGCGCGGCACCGGTCAGGTCGGTCGAGCCGCCGCCGTCACCGAAGACCTTGAGGGCGTAGAGGCCGGCCTCGGGCGCGCTGCCCGGACCCACCCACATGTCCTGCACCTGCTGCTGCGTCAGCGAGGAGTAGTCGCCGCGGAAGGTGGTCTTGTCGGCGTCGAGGCCGTAGCCCGCGGCAGTACCGGCGACGTGCGTGCCGTGGTCGCCGCCCTTGCCGTCGATCGGGTTCGCGTCCGGCTGTGGGACGGGCTGGTAGGCCGCGGTGCTCGGGTCCGCGTTGTAGGTGGGGCCCGCGAAGTCGTAGCCGCCGAGGAACTTCGACGGGTCGTACCAGCTGGAGGCCGGCGCACCCGTGCTCGCGAGGGCGTCCTGGTAGGCCGCGGTCGTGCCGGGTCCGCCGAAGTCGGCCTGCGTGTAGTCGAGGCCGGTGTCGCGCACGGCGATGTTGACGCCCTCGCCGGTGTGACCGGTCGCGGTCCAGGCGTCGTAGGCCCGGGTGTACAGGTCACTCGCGGCGTTCTTCGGGCTGACGCCCTCCGCACCGGGACGGACGGTGTCGGGGTCGACGCCGGACGGGGCTGCACCGGCGTCCTCGTTGACCGTCGGCTCGACGACCTTCTTCGGCGTCAGCGCCACGATGCTCTCGACGTCGGAGCGCTCCGCGATCTCGGCCAGGGCGGCGACGTCCGCGACGACGGCGATGCCCGGGACCGTGTACTCGGTCGCGTACAGCTCGGTGGCCTCCGGGTCCGCGGCCTTCACCGCTGCCCGCACCTTCGCCACGGTCGACTCGATGGTCTCCACGCGACTCTGCGCTGCGGACGAGGGACGCTTCGACCGGGTGAGGTCGCCGCCCTTCGCCGCGGCGTCGACCTCGAGTGCGCCGGCGCCCGTGGTGCGGACGAACGCGCTGACCGTCTTCGTGGGCTTCGCGTTCCGCAGCGGCGCGGAGAGCTTGAGGTCGGCCGCAGCGGGGACGCCGGCCGGTGCCGCCGAGGCCGCACCACCCACGGCGAGTCCGCCGCAGGCCAGTGCCGCCACCGCGACGATCGAGGTCAGCAACCGCGGAGCGCGGTACCGACGAGAGGGGTTGTTGGGCGGTGTCGCTCGGGGCACGCAGCACACTCCTGATGAGTCCGACGTTCGGGTGAAGTTCCGATGAAGCTATGTGGTCCTTCTCAGGACGGGGAGTCGGCAGTTCAGGGGACAGACCCTGTGGTCGTTTGAAGTTGCACAGGTGTGTGCACGTTATTACGATGGGTGCATGACGACCACCGATCGGCCCACACGTGCGCCACGACGGGACGCGACCGAGAACCGCGCCGCCCTCGTCCAGGCCGCGCGGACGCTCCTGCAGGCCGATCCGGACGCGTCGCTCGAGGCGATCGCCGCGCACGCCGGACTGTCCCGGCGTGCGGTCTACGGACACTTCCCCTCCCGGGACGACCTCGTGCGCGAGGTCGTGACGGGCGGAGCCGAGCGCATCCTCGCCGCGATGCCGAGCCGAGCCGCCCTCGCAGGGCTGCCCCCGGCCTCCCGTCTGGCCGCGATCGCCGTGGCCCTGTGGACCGAGGTCTCGCACGTCCGGTCGATGGCGGTCATCGCCGTCCGCGGCCCCCTGGTCGAGACCGTCGCCACCGTGTTCGCCCCGCTCCGTGAGCAGGTCCAGGACGCATGCGCCCTCGGCATCGCCGACGGCACGCTGCGCGACGACGTCGACGCCGAGACGCTCGGTCGGCTCGTCGAGGGTGCCTGCCTGGCCGTCCTCGACGAGGCCGCACGGTCCGGCACGTCCGACGACGCCGGCCGCCGCATGGTCGTGGTCTCCGCCCTCGGCATGGCGGGCGTCGACTGGCGCACGGCACTGCTCGCACTCCCCACCCACACGCCCGTCCCGGAGGACCACGCATGACGCTCGAACTCGCCGCCGTCGGCATCGGCACCGGCCCCGGAGCCGAGCTCCCGGTGGTCAGCGCCGTCGCCGGTTCCGGACACCCGGGCGTCGTCGCGGTCGAGACCGAACAGGCACCCGTGCTCGCCTCGCTCGTCGCCGGAGGGCGGATGAAGCCCGACACCGGGCAGGTGCTCCTCGACGGACACGACGACCCCGCGGCCGTCCGTCGCGCGTTCGCCCTCGTCGACACCCCCGGCGTCGCCGAGCCGTTCCCGGTGATGACGCTCAAGCAGATCGTGCACGAGGAGCTCGCGTTCGCCGGCCGACGGCCCTCCCGGGCGGACGTCGCCACGGTGCTCGAGGAGCTCGGGATGACGCACTGGTCCGACACCCCGGTGCAGCGGGTCCCGACCGACGCCCGCGTCCGACTGCTCGCCGAGCTCGCGCTCCTGCGGCCCGGCGTCTCCGGACTCGTCATCACCTCGCCCGAGCGGCACGGTGGTGCGGTCACCGACTGGTTCGCCGTCGTCCGGGACGTCGCGCGCCGCGGGGTGACCGTCGTGCTCGTCACGTCCAAGGCCGCGGCGGAGACGGCGACCGCCCTGCTCGACACGATCACCGACCGCGGCGACGCGGCGGACACCACCACCGAGGGTCCCGAGGACGCGACCCGGACCGAGGACGCCCCGGCGGGCCTCCCGACCGAACCCACCGACACCACCGACGCACCCGCTCCCCTGGAGACCCGCTCGTGACCATCCCCTCGCTCGTCCGCGCCGAACTCGCGCGCCTGACCGCCACCCCGCTCGCCCGCCTGGCGTTCATCGCCCTCATGTGCGTCCCGCTGCTGTACGGCGGCGCCTACCTCTGGGCCAACCGCGACCCCTACGCCAAGCTCGACCAGATCCCGGCCGCGATCGTCGACCAGGACGCCGGGGCCACCCTCGACGGCGAGCGCGTCGACTACGGGAAGGACGTCGCGAAGGAGGCCGTCGACGGCCACGACTTCGACTGGACCGAGACCACCGCGGCCGACGCCCGCTCCGGCGTGCGCGACGGCACGTACGACTTCGTCGTCACGATCCCGCACGACTTCTCCGCGTCCCTGGCCTCCGCGCAGTCCGACCACCCGGAGCGCGCCGAACTCGTCATGACCACGGCGGACACGAACTCCTACCTCGCCTCCACCATCGCGGAGCAGGCCGGCAAGACCATGCGGACGGCCGTCGCCGAACGCGTCGGGAAGGAGGCGGCGACCACCCTGCTCGTCGGGCTCGCCGACGTGCGGGACAGCCTGGGGGACGCCGTCGACGGTGCGGGCGAGCTCGCGTCCGGCGCGACGAAGGCCGCGAACGGAGCCGATGCGCTCGAGGACGGCACCGCGGAGCTGTCCACCGGAGCCGGGACCCTGGCGTCGAGCACGGCCGCGCTGCCGGAACAGACCGCGCAGCTCGACTCGGGCGCACAGCAGGTCGCGACGGGCGCGGCGTCCCTGGCCACGGGCCTCCGGTCGGCGCAGCAGCAGACGGCCGCGCTGCCGGACCAGACGCGGCAGCTCGCCGACGGCGCCGCACAGGTCGCGGCCGGCAACGCCGAGCTCGCCGCCCGGGTCGACGAGGCGAACACGACCGTGCAGGCGATCCAGCCCCTCGACGCGGACGCCGTCCTGCAGGACATCACCGCGAACCTGCCCGAGGGCGTCACCCTGACGCCGGAGCAGCAGCAGGCCCTGACCGCCACCGTCACCTCGGCCGTCGACCGGGCGAACAGCGCCGGAGCGGACGCGAAACAGCAGCTCGGTGCGACGACGCAGCAGATCGACACGCTCAGCGCCGGTGCCCGCCAGGTGTCCGACGGCGCGGCAGCACTGGCCGACGCCGCCCCGCAGCTGGCATCCGGCATCGCCACGGCCGCGGATGGGGCCTCGACGCTGTCGACCGGTGCCGCACAGGTGGCCGCGGGGACGGATCGGCTGGCCGCTGCCGCCCCGCAGCTGTCCTCGGGGGCGTCGCAGCTCGCCACCGGAGCGGCCTCGGCGGACGACGGTGCGAAGTCGCTCGCCAGCGGCGTGCACGCCCTCGAGTCCGGCTCGTCGGAACTGGCGTCCCAGCTGGACAAGGGGCGGACGAAGATCCCCGCATCGACCGCGTCGTCGCGGAACGCGCAGGCCTCCGTCATCTCGGACCCGGTCACGGTCGGCGACGACAACATCGCCGCGGCCTCGAACTACGGAGCCGGCCTCGCGCCGTTCTTCATCTCGCTCGCCGCGTGGATCGGCATGTACGCGCTGTTCCTCATCCTCAAGCCGATCTCGAAGCGCGCCATCACCGCCGTCCGCCGACCCCTGCGCGTCGTGTTCGGCGGCTGGCTCACCCCGGCGCTCCTCGGCGTCGTGCAGATGGCCGCGCTCTTCCTGATCGTCCGGTACGCCCTCGACCTCGACGTCGTGCACGCCGGCGGGACGGTCGGCGTCATGGTCCTGGCGTCGGCGACCTTCGCGGCGATCATCATGACGCTCAACGTGCTGCTCGGGTCGGTCGGGCAGTTCCTCGGCCTGGTGCTCATGCTCATCCAGCTCGTCACCGCGGGCGGCACGTTCCCCTGGCAGACCCTGCCCGGGCCGCTCGCCGCGCTGCACTTCGCCCTGCCGATGACCTACTCCGTCGACGCCATCCGGCAGACGATGTACGGCGGCTCGCTCGGCACGGCGTGGAGCGACGCGGGCGTGCTGCTCTGCTGGTTGCTCGGCGCGCTGCTGGTGTCCTACCTCGTCACGGCGCGGCAGACGCGGACGCGGACGCTGCGCGACCTGCGGCCGAGCTTGATCGGGTAGGCGGCGGGCGCGCGACGCGCGGGCGCGCCAGCGCGGACCGGACCCGCACAACAAGAACCGGTCCGCACCACGGACTCCCCTGGCGCGGACCGGTTCCTCTTGCGTCGGTTGGGGGCGGTCCCGACGGCGGCCGGGAGGCGCGCGGCCAGCCCACCCCGAGCCTCCCGCCCCGCAGGGCGGCGCGGCCAGCCCGCCCCGAGCCTCCCGCCCGCGCAGGGGGCGGCCAGCCCGCCCCGCGGGGCTGCGCGGCCAGCCCGCCCCGGGCCTCCCGCCCCGCAGGAGGGCGCGAACCGGACCCGCACGATGAGAACCGGTCCGCACCACGGACTCCCGCAGTGGGGACCGGTTCCTGTTGTGTCGGACCACGGGACCGGCCGCGACCGCGGCCGGGAGGCGCGGGGCAGCCCGCCCTGAGCCACCGGCCCGGCAGGGCGGCGCGGCCAGCCCGCCCCGGGCCTCCCGACCGGCAGGAGGGCACAGACCGGACCCGCACGACCAGAACCGGTCCGCACCACGGACTCCCGCATTGCGCAGCGGTTCCTGTTGCGTCAGTTGGGGGGCCGGTTCCGCCGGCGGCCGGGAGGCGCGGGGGCTGCCCGCCCGGGCCTCCCGTCTCGTGCGCGGCCTGGCCAGGCGCGGGCCGGACCCGCACAACAAAGACCGGTTCGAACCGCAGAACCCCGCGGTGCGGACCGGTTCCTGTTGTGTACGAACACGGGACCGGTCGCGACGGCGGCCGGGAGGCGCGGGGGGCACCCGCCCCGGGCCTCCCGGCTGGCAGGGCGGCGCGGACCGGACACGCACGACGAGAACCGGTCCGCACCACGGACTCCCGCGGTGCGGACTGGTTGCTGTTGGGTCCGGCCCGGGGGCGGTCGCCACGGCGGGCGGGCGGCGCGCGGCCGGACCGACCCGGGCCTTCCGGCCCCTGCGCCGCCCGGCAGGGCGTGAGCGCGACAGCGCTACGATCGGGAGGACGCATCCGGCGGGTGCGCAGCCGGAGGTCGAGGATGACGATGGGGAACACCAAGCCCGCGACGATCTACGACGTCGCCGCGCGTGCGGGGGTGTCGAAGTCGCTCGTGTCCCTCGTGTTGCAGCGCTCCCCGCGGGTGAGCGAGCAGCGCCGGGCGGCCGTCCTCGCGGCGATCCAGGAGCTGGACTACCGGCCGTCGACCGCCGCGGTGTCGCTCGCCGGCACCCGCTCCCGGACGATCGGGGTCGTGCTCGACGACTTCCGCAACCAGTGGTTCGTCGACCTGCTGACCGGCCTCCGCGAGGCGCTGCAGGACCAGGGCCATCGACTCGTCGTCGCCGACCGCTTCCTGAACACCGGGCTCGACGTCTCCCCTGTCGAGGGCTTCCTGTCCATGCGGGTCGAGGGACTCGTCATCGCCGGGGAGCCCGACACCGACCTCGCGATCCCGGCGAGCACGCCCGTCGTCGTCGCGGGCGGTCGGGCAGCGCTCGCCCGCGCGGACACCGTTGCGAACGACGACCTCGCCGGCGGGCGCATGGCGGCCGAGCACCTCATCGACCTCGGGCACGTGCGGCTCGGCTTCGTCGGTGGGCACTCGGCGGCGAGCGACGCCCGGCTCGAGGGGTGGCGCGCCGCCATCGACGCGGCGGATGCACGGGCTGGCGGGTCGGCGTCGGACGGCGTGCCCTGGCCGTCCAATGCGACCGGGCCATCCGGCGTGACCGGGGTGGCCGTGGTCCTGGCCGCCGACGTCACCGAGGAGACGGGGTTCACCGGGACGCACCGCCTCCTCGACGAACACCCCGAGGTGACCGCGGTGTTCGCCGCGAACGACGTGACCGCCCTGGGCGCGATGTCCGCCATCGCCGATCGAGGTCTCCGCGTGCCCGAGGACATCTCGGTGATCGGGTACGACGACACCCCGATCGCGGCATCCCGGTACGTCGGCCTGACGAGCATCGACGACCGCAGCATCGACATCGGCCGCGGCGCCGGGGTGCGGCTGCTCGAACGCATCGCGGACCCGGGGCTGACCCCCACCGAGGTCCTGGTCGAGCCACGGCTCGTCGCCCGCCGCACGACCGCCCCACGCTGAACGCACCCGCGACGACATGTGCACCCGAGGCGGGCATCGGTGATCTATCCCCGCTTTCGGGACATCCTGACAGCGCTGGTACCTGAGCGGAACTAGGCTTCGGTCGACCCCTACCCGAGGGGTCACGTGGACGGAACACCCGAGTTCATCCCGACGTCTGCATCCTTTCGGCGGCACGAGCACCCTCTCGTGTCGGACGCACAGGTCACCCTGCCCGTGCCCTCGCCGTGGGTCCCTGCCCACGGTGTCCTGACCGATGCTGCCTCGCCTGCCCGGGTGGCCCTCCTCGGAGTACCCGAATCCCTGGAGAACAGAACATGGCACGCATCCTCACCCGCACCATCGGCGGCGCCGCGGCCTCGATCATCGTCGGCGGCATCGCAGCCGTCGCGGTGACCGGAGTCGCCTCGGCACACACCCCCGAGGTGTCGGCATCCTGCACGCAGCTGCACGTCGCGCTCGCGAACTACCCGGCGAACTCGACGGTCGACGTCGTTCTCGACGACACCGACCGCGGCACCACGACCTTCGGGCCGAGCGCGTTCGACACGACGTTCCCGCTCGACACGACCCGCAAGCACACCTGGTCCGTCTCGGTGACGTCCGGCGACGGCGACCACGCCTTCGACAAGACGTTCGCCGGCGAGTCGACCGACGCGTGCCTCACGGTCGTGCCCCCGGTCCCCACCCCGACCGGGACGCCGACGCCGACGCCGAGCACGCCGGCACCGACGACCCCCGCGACCCCGACGGCCCCTCCGACGGGCACCCCGAGCACGCCCGCGGTCCCGACCACGCCCGCGACGCCGACGCCGACGGACACCCCGACGCCGACCGTCCCGGCCACCCCGGCCGTGGTGACGAACACCCCTGCGCCGAGTGCACCCGCGACCCCGACCGCTGACGTGACGCCGAACGGCACCGTGCTCCCCGGCACGACCCCGACCGGTACGAGCACCACGGCCGCCGGCGCACCGGGCACCGGTCCGGGCTCGAACGGCACCGGCGAACTCGCGTTCACCGGCTCGCCCGTCGGCCTCGGCGTGGGCGTCGGCGCGCTGGTCGCGATGCTCCTCGGTGGCGCCCTCGCCGCCTTCGCTGCGGTGCGCCGCCGCCGGGCCTGACCCCCGGGGGTGACGGCGCCGGGCTCCCGCTTGGTGCCGTCATCCCGCCCACGGTCGGTCCGGGTCGCGCGTCAGGTGCGTGCCCGGGCCGACCGGCTCGGGCTCGGGCTCGTCCGACTCGCGCCCACCGACCGGCGCCGGAGTCGCACGACATGCCGCGCGCCTCCCGCCCAGGTCGCGCAATCGGTCGCTCCCGCACGTCGCGATGCGCAGTTCGTGCGACCTCGACGGAACGGCCACGGCGAGTCGCGCGACCTCGAGACCGCGCGGACCACGCCGGCCCGTGCGCACCGGGCTCGCGCCGAGGTCGCACGACACGCCGCGCGCCTCCCGCCCAGGTCGCGCAATCGGTCGCTCCCGCAGGTCGCGATGCGCAGTTCGTGCGACCTCGACGGAACGGCCACGGCGATTCGCGCGACCTCGAGACCGCGGACCACGGGGCTCGCGCCCGCGGGCCCGCGCCCGCCGGGCCCGCGCCGAGGTCGCACGACATGCCGCGCGCATCCCGCCCAGGTTCCGCAATGCGCCGCTCTCGCACGTCGAGATGCGCGAATTCTGGAACCTCGACGGGATGCGCCCGCCTCGACGGGACGCGCCCGCCCGCCTCAGCCCGGCAGCACCGCGTGCCGGACGACCCAGCTGTGCATGACGATCGCCGCAGCCGCCGAGGCGTTGATGCTCCGCGTCGACCCGAACTGCGTGATCTCGAGGTGCCCGTCGGCGCCCGCGACCGCCTCGTCCGTGAGCCCCGGCCCCTCCTGCCCGAACAGGAACACGCAGCGCTCGGGCACGTCGGCGGTCTCGATGCGGTCCGCCCCCGGGGTGTTGTCGATCGCGATGACCGGCCGTCCCTCGTCCCGCATCACCCGGAGGAACGCGGCGACGTCCTCGTGGTGCCGCACGTGCTGGTACCGGTCGGTGACCATCGCCCCACGGCGGTTCCAGCGGCGTCGACCGATGATGTGCACGGTGCCGGCCAGGAAGGCGTTGGCGCTGCGCACGATGGACCCGATGTTCAGGTCGTGCTGCCAGTTCTCGATCGCCACGTCGAAGGCGTGCCGGCGGGTGTCGAGGTCGGCGACGATCGCCGCCATCGACCAGTACCGGAAGCGGTCGACGACGTTGCGGGTGTCCCCGTGTTCGAGCAGTTCCGGGTCGTACTGCGGCCCCTCGGGCCACGGCCGCGGGTGCGGCCCGACCCCGTGCGTCGTCGCCTCGTGGGTGGGTGGGAGCGCCGGAGACGGCTCCGGCAGGTCGCCGGACGGGAGGCCCTGGGTCACGTGACCAGCGTACGGCGCGCGCACCGCGCCTCCCGTCCGACGCTCAGCCCGCGGCCTGCACCCCGGCGTCCGCGACCCGCGCCTCGATGCCGCCGAGCAGCACGTCGAGCCCGAGCGCGAAGCGCGCCTCGTACGAGTGCTCGCCGAGGACCTCCCCGACGAGCCGGTGCCGCTCGGGCCGCCCGGCCTCGGAGTCGCCGCGCCCGACCTGCACGGCGGTGTGCCCCACGACGAAGTCGTAGACGACGAAGAACGCGTACATCGCCTCGGTTTCGGAGAGCCCTGCGGAGCGGAGGGCACCGACGACGGTCGCGACGACGGCGTCCGACTCCGACGAGGCGAGCGGCGCCCGGCTGCTGTGCGACTCGAGGACGAGCGGGTGCCGGACGAGCAGGTCGCGGAAGGTGGTGGCGAAGACCCGGACCACGGCGCGCCAGCCCTCTGGCCAGACGAACGTGGCGGTGAACTCGTCGACCGTCCGGCGGACGAGTTCGGCGTGCAGGTCGTCGAGGCCGCCGATCGTCCGGTGCACGGTCATCGGGGCGACGCCGAGGGCCGCACCGAGCGCTCGGAAGGACAGGCGGTCCAGGCCGTCCTCGTTCGCGATGACGGTGGCGGCGTCGATGACCTGGTCGCGTGAGAGCACGTTCGGTCGGCCTCGGCGGCGAGGTGCTGCTGCGGGACCGTCCGGGCTGGCACGGGGGTCCTGGTCGACGAGCACGGCTTCCTCCTGACGCTTCCGGTACGCGTACGGGAACGCGCCCTGAAAGCCTAGGGCACTTCGGGATTCCGACCGGGTCCGCCCACTACGCTGGCCGCATGGCATCCCGCGACGAGGTCGAGTGCTGGCTGACGGACATGGACGGCGTGCTCGTCCACGAGAACCAGGCGCTCCCCGGCGCCCCGGAGTTGATCCGGCAGTGGCAGGACCAGGGCACCGAGTTCCTCGTCCTGACGAACAACTCGATCTTCACGCCGCGTGACCTCAGCGCGCGACTCCGCCAGTCCGGGCTGCACGTCCCCGAGGAGCGGATCTGGACCTCGGCCCTCGCCACCGCCGACTTCTGCGCGTCGCAGATGCCGGAGGGCTCGGCGTTCGTCATCGGCGAGGCCGGCATGACGACCGCCCTGCACGAGGCCGGGTTCATCATGACCGAGACGGCACCGGACTACGTCGTCGTCGGCGAGACCCGGAACTACTCGTTCGAGGCGATCACGAAGGCCGTCCGCCTGATCCGCGACGGGGCCCGGTTCATCGTGACGAACCCGGACGCGACGGGCCCGAGCGCCGAGGGCGTCCTGCCGGCCACGGGCGCGATAGCCGCGATGATCGAGAAGGCCACCGGCAAGCAGCCCTACGTGGTGGGCAAGCCGAACCCGATGATGTTCCGCTCGGCGATGAACCGCATCGGCGCGCACTCCGAGAACACCGGCATGATCGGCGACCGGATGGACACCGACGTGCAGGCCGGCATCGAGGCGGGCCTCCACACCGTGCTCGTCATGACGGGCATCAGCGACCAGGCCGAGATCGACAAGTACCCGTTCCGCCCGAGCGAGGTCATCTCCGGCGTGCACGAGCTCCTGCACACCGAGCCGTACGAGGTGGAGATCTAGACCGGTCAGCCGGCCAGTTCGACCGGGGCGTCCGCTCCGGCCGGGAGGCCCGCCTCCGGACCGCGCACCGCGGCGGCTCCCAGGGGCGGTACGGTCCGCCACCGGCGGCGCAGGCGCCGGCCCCGGTCGTCCCGCCACGCGACGAGTCCGCCGGCGACGACGCCGAGCAGCAGCACCGCGATCGTGGCGAGGCCGAGCAGTCCGACGAGCAGGACGTCGACCGACCCCGGCGCGGAGGCGCTGACGCCGATCGCGCCGAAGTCCCAGAAGGCGTGCAGCAGCACCGGGGCCAGCAGGTTGCCGGTCAGGCGCCGGGCCAGGTACAGCACCGACCCGAACGAGGTGGCGAACACCACCTGCAGGACGGTCGTGGCCACCGGGGCGAGGGACAGGACGTTCAGGAAGTGGAGCAGCCCGAACAGCACGCACGAGAGCGCCCACACCCCGATCTCGGGCAGGCGTCGGCGGAGTCCGACGAGCAGCACGCCGCGGGTCATCAGCTCCTCGACGACACCGACCAGCAGGACCCCGAGCGCGAGGAGCAGGAAGTACCGCAGGCTCTTCCCACCCCAGTCGAGGAGCGGGAGCCGACCGAGGCACACCGCCAGGACGAGGAGCGGCGCCACCATCGTCCACCGCGGTCCGCCCCGCGCCGGGTCGACCGTCGCGATCCGCCACCACCCGAGCGCGGTGACGACCAGCGCCAGGATGCCCGCGACGACCGCCTCGGGGACGACGAGGTCGCGCACCACGCTGTCGACCGTGCGGCCGAGCGCCGGGTAGTCGTCGCTCGGCCGCGAGCGCACGATGCTCACCACGGCGAACACGACCAGCGGGGCGAGCCCGACCAGCAGCGACGGCGGGACCGGCCACCACCCGCGACGGCGACGTCGGACGGCGGGAGGCTGGACGGAGGTCACCTCCCGGTTGTACCAGGAGCGGCCGTACCATTGGCGCATGCGCCTGCCCTCGCTCAGCACGATGGCCGAGGACTACGTCAAGCTCGTCTGGAAGGCCGGCGAGCGCGGCGACGACGGCCTCGCCACCCGGGACATCGCGGCGGCCCTGCACGTCTCGGCGTCGACCGTGTCGGGCAACCTCCGGAAGCTCGACCGCGACGGCCTCATCGAGCACACCCCGTACCGCGGCGTCGTGCTCACCCCGCTCGGTCGGCAAGCCGCGGTGGCGATGGTCCGTCGGCACCGCCTCATCGAGACGTTCCTGGTCGAACGGCTCGGGTACTCCTGGGACGAGGTGCACACCGAGGCGGAGGCGCTCGAGCACGCCGTGTCGGAGACGTTCCTCGACCGGGTGGACGCCGACCTCGGCCACCCGACGCACGACCCGCACGGCGACCCGATCCCGAGCGCCGAGGGGGTCGTGCCGGACACGCCCGGCGCGCTGCTCGGGACCGTCGACCCCGGCGTCTGCGGGACCGTCGGCCGGGTGTCGGACGACGACCCGGCGCTGCTGCGGTACTTCGACGAACTCGGGGTCGGGCTCGGCACGCACCTCCGCGTGGAACAGGTGCGCGACTACGCGGGGGTGGTGGCAGTCGCGCGCCGTGACGCCGGCGGGGCGGAGGCGCTGGTGGACCTCCCGGCCGCCGCGGCGACCGCCATCTGGCTGACGCCCGACGCCCCGCACTGACGGCACGCCGCGCCGCGGCGCGCCCGACCCCCACCCCCGAGGTTCCGGAATCCGCGCATCTCGGCGCCCGAGATGCGCGAATGCCGGAACCGCGGGGGCAGGGCCACGGCGAGTCACGGAACCCAGGGCGCTGCCCCGCCAGCACTGCCGCCGCCGGCGGTCAGCCCTTCGCGGAACGCGTCCGGCCGAGGGCGACCTCACGGCGCGCCCGCGCGAGCGCCAGCGCCGACCCCGCGTCCGGGTCCTCGAGCAGCCGGGCCGTCTCGGCCGCGTGCTCCCGCACCGCGGCGTTCCGGTGCTCCGCCGCGACGGCGAGGACCGGCCCGGCGACCTCTGACCCGAGCCCGGCGATCGCCCGGCTCAGCGCCAGCCGGGTCTCCTCGTCACCGTGGCCGAGTTGCACGGCGAGCGTCTTCGCGAGCTCCGGCCGCTCGGACTCGGGCGCGAGCAGGACGGCAGCACGCCACGCGGTCCTGGCGACACCCGGATAGAGGTCGGACAGCCGCTCCGCGACCTGCGGGTACACGGAGCCGTCGCGGATCTTCGAGAGCGTGTGCAGCGCTTGGCTCCGGGCCTGCGCCTCGGGGCGCTCGAGTTCCGGGAGCAGCCGCGGGACGACCACCGCGGCCGGGAGGCGCACCAGCGCCCACGTGAGCATCTCCCGCACCTGCAGGTCCGGCTCGACCGCGCACTGCGCGACGAGGACGTCGAGTTCGTCCACGGACGGGGTCGTCCCGGCGGCCATCACCGCCCGGAGACGGACGGCGGGTCGGGGATCGGTCAGGGTCGAAGCGAGCGTCGGCATGGCCGTCCCACTCCACTCCCCGCGCCTGGGTGTCGGCTCGGCGCGGTCGGTCCGCCGGTCGGCGTGTCAGTCGAGTGCGCTCGTCGGCGGGTGCACCGCCAGCGCGCCGGCGGGGCTGCTCGACGGCGACGCCGGCTGCTCCTCGAGGCTGTTCCCGCGGATCCAGGCGGTGATGACCAGGACGAGGAGCAGGAGCACGACGATGATCGCGACGGAGCCGTAGACCAGGAGCTGCTTGCCGCGCCGTCCCTCGCTCTGCAGACGGGCGAACCCCTCGTTGATGAAGTTGGCACGGTCGGCGTCCGTCGTCCGGGACTCCGCCTGGCCGGACGGGGGCGTCGCCGCGACGGCGGGCATCATCCGGGTGCTCGTGTCCTCGGTACGGGCGGCGTCCGCGTCACGGAGCTGCTGGATCGCCTCGGTGCCGAACAGGTCCTTGATGACGCCGGTGTCACTCGTCTCGCGACCCTGCCACTCGGACTGGTCGATGTCCTCGGGCGCGAGGCGCCACGGGGCGCCGTCCCGCTCGGGGGCGGGGTCCCGGTCGTGCACACGGTCCGAGCCGGTCGTCCCGTCGGCTCCGGCGACACGGTCGTCCGAGGGTGTGCGCGGTTCCGGTGCGCGGCGTGCGGTGCGCGGGCCCGGTTCGACCAGCGGGGGGACGTGATCCGCCGGCACGACCCGCGGCGACTCGTCCTCCTCCGCCTCCCACCACGGGGTGGCGGAGGACGGCGGCACAACGGACGGGAGGACCGACGGCGGCACGGCAGGAGCCGCCGAGCGCGGGGCGAAGGCGGCCGTGGGAGCCGTCCCGACGGAGTCGTCCAGGTCGTCGTCGAGGTCGCCGTCGTCGTGGCCACCGTCGCGGGACCCCGCGCCGTGGTCGTCGACGCCGTGACGGTCGAGGGGCATCGCCATCGTGCTGTCGTCGTCCGTCACGTCACCGGGGAACACCTCGCCGGTCCGGGCGGCCTCGTCGCTGAGCGACCAGCTCGACCCGCCCGACGGCGTCGTCCGCTCGCCGGCCCGGTCGTCGTCGACCGGATCGGGGTCGATCGGATCGGGGTCGGCGTGGGAGGCAGCGTCGGGAACGGTCGTCCCGGTGGCCCACGACCCGGCGGCGACGAGGTTGGTGTCGAAGGCGTCCTGGGTCAGCGTGGTCTGCACCTCGCCGGTCTCCTCACCGAGGACCGACCAGTCGAAGGGGCGGTCGGCCTGCGGGGCCCCGTCCACGTCGTCGTGCAGCCGGAGGAGCTCGGTGAAGGTCGGCGGTTCGTCGGTCGCGGGCAGGACGTCCTCGACGCCGAGCGGCTGGGCGTCCGGACCACCGGCGAGGGCCGGCGGCACGGGCGTCACGCCCGACGACGACGGGTCGGCCGACGGCACGGCGCCGGGCCGCACGCGTCCGAGCCAGTCCACGTCCGACCGTCCGAGGCCGTCCGGGTCGGTGCGTCGACGCTCGTCCTCGATCGCCCGGGCCTCGGCCGCGCGGGCCTCCCGGTCGGAGCGGGCCGTGGGCAGGACGATCGCGCGCGGGTCGGGGGCGTTCGACACCGGCGGCACGGCCGCGGGCGGCGGGACCCGACCGGCGACGCCACCGGGCAGCGCGAGCTCCTCGGGCATCGAGATCGCCTGGGTCGCGCCGGGGTCCAGCTCGGGCGCCGGCGCCGAAGCGGGGGCCGGTGCCGACGCGGGGGCGACCGGCACGGACGCCGGGGCGGTGAACGGCTCGGGCTCCGGCCGACCAGCCTGACGGGCGGCACGCTCGGCCTCGCGGCGCTCGCGCCGGGAGGGCCACTCCTCCTCCGTCAGCGGGGCGCCGAAGATGTCCGCGGCACTGCGGAGGCCCGAGAACGGAGCGTCCGGGGCGGGCGCACGGCGGGCCTCCCGGCCGTCGTCCCCGGAGTCGGGGGTGACGGGGCCGTCGGGCTCGCGCGCGTCGTCCGGACGCTCCTCGGTCACGCGGACAGCCCCAGGTCGGCCAGCCCGATCGCAGCGAGGTACGGGTAGCCCGCCGCCTCGATCCGCTCCTTCGCGCCGGTGTCCCGGTCGACGACGACGGCGACGGCGGCGATCACGGCGCCCTCGCGCTCGAGGGCCTCGGCCGCCTTGAGCGGCGACCCGCCGGTGGTGGAGGTGTCCTCGAGGACGACCACACGCTTGCCACGGACGTCCGGCCCCTCGACCTGGCGGCCGCGACCGTGGTCCTTCGGTTCCTTGCGCACGACGAAGGCGTCGTAGGAGCCCCCGCGGGCAGCGGCCTGGTGCAGGACCGCGCTGGCGATCGGGTCGGCGCCCATCGTCAGGCCGCCGACGGCGTCGACGTCCGGGACGTCGGCGATGAGGTCGGCCATCACCTGGCCGATGAGGGGAGCGACGCGGTGGTCGAGGCTCACCCTGCGGAGGTCGATGTAGTACGACGCCTGCTTCCCGCTGGTCAGGGTGAAGTCGCCGTGGAAGACCGCATCGGCCTTGATGTGCTCGATCAACTGCTCGCGCGCGTGGGTCACGGTGCCCAAGATTAGCGGTGACCGGCGGTCCGCGCTCCCTGGAGCCCTCCGCCCGGCTCCCGGGACGGCACCCGAGATCAGCGGTGACCGGCGGTCCGCGCTCCCTGGAGCGCTCCGCCCGGCTCCCGGGACGGCACCCGAGATCAGCGGTGACCGGCGGTCCGCGCTCCCTGGAGCCCTCCGCCCGGCTTCCGGAACGCGGTCGCAGGTACGCTCCGGTCATGCCCCTCGTCCGACCGCGGGACGGTGCACGGCCGCTCGAGGCCGGCACTCCCCGCCCCCGCTCCGCAGTCGCGCGGGCGGTCGGGCACGAGGCCGTGGGGGCCCTGCTCGCCCTGGCCCTGGCGGTCGTCGCGCTCCGCCACGTCCTCGCGACGGAGCGGGTCGCCCTGCTCTGGTACGACGGCGACTCCGTGCTGCTGCCGCTCGTGGCGCGGTCGATCGCGCTCGGGCAGCCGTTCGAGTGGGCGATGTCCCCGGCACTGTTCTTCTTCCCGGAGCTGCCGGTCTACCTGGCCGTCTCCGCCGTGACCGCGACACCGCAGCAGGCCCTGGCGCTGAACGGCGTCCTGGTGCTGCTCGCCGTGTACGCGCTCGTCCGTGCGGCCGCGAACGAGCTCATGCCCGCCGCCGCCCGCCCGGCCCGGATCGCGGTGTCGGTCCTCGCCGTCGTGCTCGTGACGATGCTCGTCCTGACCGAGTCCTCGGCGACCGCGACGTCCCTCGAACTCGCCTCCCTGCTGCTCACGACGACCTACTACTACGGGGCCGTGCTCGCGATGCTCGCCACCGCGGTGCTCGTACTGCGCACCGTCCGGACCGGCCGGGCGTCGCTGCCGGTGCTCGGGACGGTCGGCGTCGTCGCGGCACTCAGCACGGGGTCGAACCCGCTGTACGTCCCGTGGTCCGCCGGACCCGTCGTCGTCACGCTCGCCCTGCTCGTCGTCGCGCGCCGGGTGCCGTGGCGGCCGGCGGCCCTGGTCGCCGGAGCCCTCGCCGTCGGCGCCGTGGTCGGGTACCTCGTCCGGATCCCGCTCCGCCCCTTCGTCTCCCTGGACCCGTCGACGTACGTGCACCCCGACCGGGCCGGCGCGACGGCGGCGTTCTTCGCGGCGCTCACCGACGACCGTGCCGCCTCGGCCTCCGGGGACGCGGGGCTGCTGCTCATGCTGCTCGGTGTGCTGCTCAGCGCGGGCGGCACGGTCTGGGCCTGGCGGACGCGGTCCTCCCGGGCGGTGCTGCTCGCGACCGCGCTGCCGCTCGTGACGATCGTGGCGGTGTCCGTCGGGGTCGTCGTCGCCGGCTCGGAGACACCCCGCTACCTGGAGCCGGTCGTGACGATGCCGCTCCTGGCGCTCGTCGCGGTGTGCGAACTCGCCCGGACCGCGGTCCGGCAGACCCGGCTGCACCGTCCCACGCGGACCCTCCGGACGCTGTCGGCGGTGGGTGCCGCCCTGGTCCTGGTCGCGGGCGTCGCGGTCACGCCGGGCACGGTCCGCTCGGTCGTCGACGCCCGGTACGGACCGGTCGCCTGCCTCGACCGGTGGGTGGACGCACACCGCACCGCTGACCGCGATCCCGTCGGCGTCGGTCAGTTCTGGACGATCCGTCCGCTCGCCGCCTACGCGGACCAGGACGTCCGGCTGCTCCAGGTCCGGGACACCTTCGACACCTACCCCTGGCTCGTCGACCTCGGCTCCTACCGGGACGCCCGACCGGACTACGTGGTCGTCGGGTCCGGGGACGTCTGGACGACGCCCGTGGAGGACTCGCTCGGACCCCCGGCCACGATCACGCACTGCGACGGGTACGACGTCCACGACTACGCGGGGACCCGCGGCGCCGAGGTGCTGCAGAGGACGGTCGTTGGGTCGGCCGAGCGGATCCTGCACGAGCGCGGGTTCTGACCTCCGACCGGCCGTCGTCCGGCTCCGATGCGGCGACGAAGTCGTCCACAGGCTCGATCACGCCACGGATCCGTCCACAGCGGAGCGTCGCCGCAGCGAACCGCCTGTGGAGATGTATAGGCTCCGTTGCGATGTCTCGCTCCGTGGTCACCGCCCCCCGTCCCCGCTCCGCGCCGACGGCTCGGCGGCGTCTGCTCGCCACCGGGCTGGCGATCGCCGGTCTCATCGGCACGCTCGTCCTCGACGCGCCCGCCGCCCAGGCCGCCACGTACCCCTCGTGGGACGACGTGGTCGCGGCCCGCGGCAAGGAGTCGGCCAAGCAGTCGCAGATCGTCGAGATCCGCGGGATCATCTCCGGTCTGTCGGACGAGGTCGACGCCGCCCGCGCCGAGGCCGAACGGCTCGGTGCCGCGTTCGAGGCCGCCCAGCGCAGGGCCCTGCGCGCCGCCGAGCGGGAACAGGCGCTGCGGGACGACGCAGAGGAGCACGCCGAGGTCGCCGAGGCGAGCGCCGCCCAGGCCGGCCGCTTCGCCGCGCAGATGGCCCGGTCCGGTGGTGCCGACGTCACGACGAGCGTGCTCACCGGCGGCGAGGACGCGCGGGACCTCCTCTACGACCTCGGCGCGCTGAGCAAGCTGTCCGAGCAGGCCGAACGGGTCGAGACCGCGGCCACCAACGACGCGTCCGTCGCCCGGTCGCTCACCGACCAGGCCGACCGCGCCGCGCTCGCGCTCGAGGAGCTCGCGCAGGCCGCACAGGACCGGATGGGCGAAGCACAGGCGGCGTCCGACCGCGCGCAGGCCGCGTACGACGAGCAGGAGGCGAACAAGTCCCGACTGGAGGCCCAGCTCGCCTCCCTGACGTCGGGTCGCGCCACGACCGAGGCCCAGTACGAGAAGGGCGAGCGGATCCGCAAGGCCGCGGAGGAGCGTCGCCGGAAGGCCCTCGAAGCCGAGCTGGCACGTCAGGCGCAGCAGTTGCGGGACCAGCAGGCCGCGGCCGCGGCGGCGAACCAGGGCGGCAGTGCACCGGCCGCGCCGGCCGCGCCGAGCGGCGGCGGTGGCACGGCGCCGTCCGGGTCCGGCTGGGTCCGACCGGCGGGCGGCTGGATCACCAGCGGCTACGGGGTCCGCGTCAACCCGTACACCGGCGCGACGGCCATGCACGACGGCATCGACCTGGGCAGCGGCTGCTCGACCGCGATCGTCGCGGCGTCCGCGGGCACCGTGGAGTACGTCGGCCCCTACGGCGGGTACGGCAACTACGTCCGCATCGACCACGGCGGCGGCGTGAAGACCGCGTACGGGCACATCGTCGCCGGCGGCTTCCGGGTCAGCCCCGGCCAGCAGGTCGGCGCCGGGACCCTCGTCGCCCTCGTCGGCTCCACCGGCAACTCGACCGGGTGCCACCTGCACTTCGAGACCCACGTCGGCGGCGGGACGGTCGACCCGGTGTCGTTCATGGGTGCACGCGGCGTCGGCTTCTAGCCCGGCAGCAGCGCCCGGCCGCAGCGCCCGCGCCCGGCAGTAGCGCCCGCGCGACCGGACCGCCCGGTCGGTCAGACCACCCGGCTGGTCAGGCCACTCGGCGGGTCAGGCCGCACGCCGTGGGTCGTCCACGTCATCCACGTCGAGTTCCCACAACGCCCGGTACCAGGCCGTCCGCTCCGGGTCCTGCGGCAGCCCGTACGCCTCGTGGAACAGGTCGTCCCAGCCCGGGCCGTGGTTCCACCCCAGGCTCATCGACGCCACCGCGAGGTCGGCCCACCGGTCCGCGACGCCGAGCGCGCCGAGGTCCACGTGCCCGACCCAGCGGCCGTCGGCCCCGAGGAGCGTGTTCGGGGCGCAGGCGTCCCCGTGGCACACCACGAGCTGGTCCGTCGCGGGCTGTGGACCGATCGCGTCGACGTTCCGACCGGCCGCTCGTGCCCGGTCGAGGCGCTCGTCCGTCGACCACGTGAACGGACACGACGGCACCGGCAGGCTGTCGTGCAGCGCGCGGAGCCCCTCCCCCACACCGATCACCGCCGCGCGCGGGTCGTCCCGCCACCGCGGGTCCACGGCACTCCAGCCCGGCACCGGTCGTGTCGCCATCCACGCACCGGAACCGTCGGCCCCGTGCTCGAGCACCTCCGGCACGGTCAGCCAGCGGGCCGCCCAGCGCAGCCGTGCGACCTCGGCGTCGATCCACGGCGCGTAGCGCGGAGGGACCCACTTCACGTAGCCCTCGGCACGGTCCGGTGTCGGGCCGAGACGGAAGGTCCGTCCGCCGGCCGAGTTCACCCAAACCGGCTCGAGCGGCCGCCCGCGGGCGACCCCGACGACCGCGGCCGGGACCTCGACCGGACCCTCCGGCAGTCCGCCGCGGCCGACGAGGTCGTCCGTCGGGTCGCCGTCGTCACCGACGCCGGGCATCGGTCAGCGCACCCGGTCCGGACGGGACGACCCGCCGCGGGCGATGCGCAGCAGCACCGGCAGGCGCTCCCCGAGCAGTGCGTCGAGGTCGTGCACGACGGCCTCGACCCGTTCGACGAGTTCACGCGGGGGCGCTCCGCGGCGCGTGCGGACCAGGATCCGGACCGCGGTGCGACGACGGACCCGGCGGACGTCGACGGCGAGGGACGCGACCTGCGGCAGCGGGGCGATCGCGGACGAGAGCGCGTGCTCGATCGCCGCGGCCTCGATGCGGACCCGTCCGGGCAGGCCGTCCGCGGGCCCGTCGTCGTCCACGACCGTGCCGGTCCGGCCACTCCGGATCGAGGTGAGGACGAGCAGCGCCAGGACACCGAGGACGACCGCGCCCGCGAGCACCGCCGACCACGCGCGTACGCCTGCTTCCCGTGCCGCTCCCGAGCCGAGGCCGCCGAGTGCGGTGTCGGCGACGACGTGCCAGCGGTCGGCCGCGTCGGGCAGTGTCTGCACGAGGACGACGGCGACCCCGAGGGCGAGCAGCACGAGCCCGACCACCACGAGGACGATCCGACCGACCGTGCGGTTCGTGCCGTTCATCCGTCGATCCTGCCGGTGGTGCGCACCCGGACACGGGCGGTGAGGGGCGGCACGACGTCCACGGCGGCGAGCTCACGGTCCACGGCCGCTGCGGCAGACGCCTCGTCGACGTCCACACCGGAGGCGGGCAGGAGCACGACGTCCAGGGCGCGGCGACCGACGGACCCGACGGCGGCGTCCGGTCCCAGCCGGGTCGCGGACCGGGCGGCGCGCGCGGCGGCGGACGCGAGCACCTCGTCGTCGACGACCACGCCGAGCCGGTCGGTGCGGACGACGTGTCGGGGACGTCGCGCCGGCAGGAGGCCGTGTAGCAGGGACCAGAGACCGAGCAGCGCGAGGACGGCACCGACGGCGACGACCACCGCGTCGACCAGCCCGGTGGGCGCACGGACGGCGGCGTCCACCACGTCCCGGGGGTCGACCCCGGCGATGCGCTGCCCGAGCAGGACGACCACGGCGGCGACGGCCACCGTGACCGCGACGAGGACGAGGAACGTCATCGCGACGACGACGGACACCGACCGGGACGCGGACGTCTCCCGACGGACGAGGCGGCGCACGGAGCGGTCGTCGTCGGCGGACGGGGTCCCCTTCGCGGGACTCGTGCTCACCGGACCCTCCGCGGCCGGGCGAGGACGGCGGACGAGAACGTCAGCGAGACGCGCGCGACCTTCCGCCCGGTGATCGTCCGGAGCCGTTCCGCGATCGAGGTGCGCGCGCGGTGCGCGGTCGCGAGGACGGGCTCGTGCGGAACGGCGTGCGTCCCGAGGACCGGCAGAGCCAGCGGGCTCGTCACCTCGACCGCCAGGGCACCGCGACCGTCGTCGACGACCCGGGCACGGACCTCCCGGAACGGTGCCCGGAGCACCTCGGCGGCGACCGCCTGCGCGGTGTGCACCAGGGCCGGGGACGCGATCCGGTCGGTGCCGGGCACCGGCACGTGGCTCACGAGGAGCTCCGTCGTCCGCGGAGCACGTCGAGCAGTCGACGCACATCGACGTCGCCGCTGACGATGCGGCCGACCAGTCCGCCGACCGCGATCGCGACGGCCACCACGACGAACGCCCAGAACCCGAGCGTCAGGGCGACGACCGCCAGGACCGCTCCGACGGCCATGCCGACGACGGTGGCGTTCACCGGACGCGCGTCTCGGGGACGACGGGAGCGTCGAGTGCGGGGATGTCCACGTCGACGATCGCGATGTTCACCTCGGTGACCTGCAGGCCGACGAGGTCGGTGATCGCGTCGGTGACGGCCTGCCGGACGCCGGCCGCCACCTGCTGCATCGGCGTCGGGTACTCGACCACGATCGTCAGGTCGACGGCCGCCTGGGTCTCACCGACCTCGACCCGGACGCCCTGGCCGAGGTCGCTCGACCCGATTGCGTCCCGGATGGCACCGAACGCCCGCGCGGTGTTCCCGCCGAGTGCGTGGACGCCGGGGACGTCGCGGGCCGCGATGCCGGCGACCTTCGCGACCACGGCGTCGTCGATGATCGTGCGCCCGGCCGAGGTGACCTGGGTGGTGGTGCTGCCGGTGGTCGTGCCGTCCACCCGGTCGGAGTTCGTCGTCGTCGCCATGAGTGCCTCCAGCGGTCCTGGTCGTGATGTGTCCGTCCAGGGAACACCCTGTCCCCGGTGCACGTCCGCCCGGTCGGTCGATCCCGGTAGGTTCGGTGCATGCGTGTCGCGACCTGGAACGTCAACTCCGTCCGGACCCGAGTCGGTCGGGTCGTCGACTGGCTCGTGCGGGAGGACGTGGACGTCCTCGGCATGCAGGAGATCAAGTGCAAGCCCGAGCAGTTCCCGGTCGAGGCGTTCGAGGCCGCCGGCTACACGGTCGAGGCGCACGGCCTGAACCAGTGGAACGGCGTCGCCTTCGCCAGCCGTCTGCCGATGGAGGACGTCACCCGCGACTTCCCCGGCCAGCCCGGCTTCCTCAAGGGCCAGGAGGGACCGGGCCTGCCCGTCGAGGCCCGCGCGATCGGGGTCACCGTCGAGGGTGTCCGCCTCTGGAGCCTGTACGTCCCGAACGGCCGCGAGCTCGGTGACCCGCACTACACGTACAAACTCGACTGGCTCGCCCAGCTGGCCGACCGGACATCCGAGTGGCTGGCGGCCGAGCCCGACATGCCGCTCGCGCTGATGGGCGACTGGAACGTGGCCCCGCTGGACGAGGACGTGTGGGACATGCGCGTCTTCGAGGGGTCGACGCACGTCAGCGAGCCGGAGCGCGCCGCGTTCCGCACGTTCGAGGAGCGCGGGCTGCAGGACGTCGTCCGGCCGCTCGTCCCCACCGGGTACACGTACTGGGACTACAAGCAGCTCCGCTTCCCCCGCAACGAGGGCATGCGCATCGACTTCGTCATGGGGTCGCAGGCGTTCGCGGACGTCACCGTCGGCGCGACGATCCACCGGGACGAGCGGAAGGGCGACGCCCCGAGCGACCACGTGCCGGTGTCGGTCGACCTGGACCTCGACACGGTCCTGGACGACGACCGCCCGATGATCTTCTGACGCTCCGAGCGCCCGCCTACGGGTGCAGCAGCGCCGCGATCGCGACCAGGACCGGCACGGAGCCGACCGTCGACAGGAGCACCACGTCCCGCGCGACCGGGACCGCGGCGTCGTACCGCTGGGCGTAGTTGAACACGTTCTGCGCCGACGGCAACCCGGCGAGGACCGTCAGGACGAACACGTGCGCGGGGTCCAGGCCGAACGCGTACCGGGCCAGCAGGAACGCCACCACCGGCATCACCAGGAGCTTCCCGCCGGTCGCGAGCAGCACGTCGAGCCGGATCGCGGGGTCCCGCAGCGGAGCCGAGCCGTGCAGGCTCATGCCGAACGAGAGCAGCACGACCGGCACCGCGGCACCGCCGACGAGCACGAACGGTTCGAGGACCGGGTCCGGCAGCGTCAGCCCGGTGACCGAGCAGACGAGCCCGAGCAGCGACGCGATGATGAGCGGGTTCGAAACCGGGCCGAGCACCCGGCGTCGCCAGCCGCCCCCGGAGGCCGTGGCCGCGTCGAGGACGGTCAGCGCGATCGGCGCCATCACGACGAGCTGCAGCATGATGACCGGCACGACCGCGGTCGCCTGCCCGAGGACGTAGACCGCGACCGGCAGGCCGATGTTGTTCGCGTTCGAGTACGACGCCGCCAACGCACCGACCGTGGTCGTGGTGAGCGGGCGCCGCAGCACGAGCGCGAACACGGTCGCCGTGACGACGGCCACCGACAGCGCGGAGAGCGCCGACACGGCGAGCATCGGGGAGAACAGCGTCGCGACGTCGGCCGTGGCGATCGTGTGGAACAGCAGGCACGGCATGAGCACGAAGAAGGCCAGCCGACTCATCACGAACTGCGCGTGCGGCCCGAGCGACCCCGCCCGCCCGACGCCGTAGCCGGTCGCGATGACGACGCCGATGATCGCGAAGCCGACCAGGACACCACTCATCGTGCCCATCCTCGCAGGCGGATCGGGAGGATCGGGAATCATGCGCGCCCGGAGGGTTGTTCCAGCGAGCATGACGACGACGCTCTCCCGCACCACCGACTCCAGCCAGCCCCTCGTGCCGCTCCTCGAGGAGCGCTGGAGCCCCCGCTCGTTCGACGAGTCCGCCACCATCTCGGACGACCAGCTCGACGCGCTCCTCGAGGCCGCTCGCTGGGCGCCGTCCGCCGCGAACACGCAGCCCCGCCGCTTCGTCGTCGGTCGCCGTGGCACCCCGACCTTCGACGCGATCCACGCGACGCTCATGGGCTTCAACGGCGCCTGGGCGCACCGCGCCGGTGCGTTGCTCGTCGCGATCGCCGAGCCGGTGACCGCGGACGGCGAGCCGCGTCGCTGGGCGGAGTACGACCTCGGCCAGTCGGTCGCCGCGCTCGCCGTCCAGGCGCACGCCGAGGGCCTGCACCTGCACCAGATGGGCGGCTTCGAGGTCGACGCCATCCGCTCGGCGTTCGCCCTGCCGGAGCACCTCGTGCCCGTGACGGTCACCGCGATCGGGCACGTCGCCGACCCGTCGCAGCTCGACGAGAAGGCCGCCGCCCGGGAGACCGCGGAGCGCACGCGCCTCCCGCTCGACGAGGTCGTGCTCGTCAAGGAGTGACCCGACGGGCGGGCCCGGCACGCCTCCGGGCCCGCCCCACTCGGTCCGGACACCGGGTCCTGGCATGATCGAGGGCATGTCCACACCCCGCCTCGTCGCGTTCGACCTCGACGACACGCTCGCCCCGTCGAAGTCGCCGCTCGACCCCCGCATGCTCGACACCTTCGCGTCCCTGCTCGAGGTCGTCCCCGTCGCCGTGATCAGCGGCGGCAACTTCCAGCAGTTCGAACAGCAGCTCGTGTCCCCGCTCCGCGACCGGGACGGCCTGGCACTCGACGCGCTGCACCTCATGCCGACCTGTGGGACGCGGTACTACCGGTGGGACGCCGGGGACTGGGCACTCCAGTACGCCGAGGACCTGACCGACGACGAGAAGACGCGTGCCCTCGCCGCGGTCGAGGCCCAGGCCAAGGCCGCCGGGTACTGGGAGTCCGAGACGTGGGGCGCCATCCTCGAGGACCGCGGTTCGCAGATCACGTTCTCCGCGCTGGGCCAGACGGCTCCGGTGGACGTCAAGAAGCTTTGGGACCCGACCGGTGCGAAGAAGGACGACCTCCGTCGGCGCGTGCAGGCCGAGCTCCCCGACCTCGAAGTCCGCTCCGGCGGCTCCACGAGCATCGACATCACCCGCAAGGGCATCGACAAGGCGTACGGCATGCAGCGCCTCGCGGAGCTGACCGGCATCGCGCTCGACGACATGCTCTTCGTCGGCGACCGGCTCGACCCGGAGGGCAACGACTACCCGGTCAAGGCGCTCGGCGTCCCCTGCCACGCGGTCGAGGGCTGGGAGGACACCGACGCGTTCCTCCGCGAGTTGGTGCCCACGCTCCGCACCGCCTGACGGCGGACCACGGGACGGACGGGAGGCTCCCCACCGGCGGGTGGGGAGCCTCCCGTCCGTCGTGCTCAGGGGATGCTGCGGACCGCCTCGACGAAGGCGCGGATCCGTGCCACGTCCTTGACGCCGCGCGACGACTCGACGCCGCTCGAGACGTCCACGCCGTCCGGGTCGAGCCGCTGCACGAGGTCGGCGACGTTCGCGGGGGTGAGTCCGCCGGCCAGGATCCAGGCTTCGTCCACCGACCCCGTGAGCGTGGCGGGGTCGACGAGGTGTCCGCTCCCGGGCTCGGCCGCGTCGAGCAGCAGGAGGTCGTGGTCGAAGGAAGCGCGCTGCTCGGGCGTCTCGCGCAGGTAGTCGGCGGCGGCGACGGCCCGGATGGTGAAGAACCCGGCGTCGCGGGCGCGGGCGAAGTCCGACGCGGACTCCCGGCCGTGCAGCTGCAGGGTGGTGAGGCCGACCTCGGAGGCGATGCCGACGACCTCGTCGATCGCCTGGTCGCGGAAGACCCCGACGGCGTCGATGCCGTCCGGCAGCCGCTCCACGAGTGCCTTCGCGGCGTCGGCGGTCACCGTGCGGGGGCTGCCCGCGGCGAAGACGAAGCCGACCGCGTCCGCACCGGCGTCGACGGCGGCGTCCAGGGTCTCCGGCGTCGAGAGGCCACAGATCTTGATCCAGCGCTGGTCGCTCATGCACCCATCCTGCCCGATCACTCCGCGCGCGGACGGGTCGGGAGCGGCGCGCTCAGCGAACGCTGCCGGCCGGGCTTGGCGGTGCGGTGCGGTGCGGTGCAGTGCCGGTCGGTGCGGTGCCGGGCGATGCGGTGCAGGTCAGTGCAGCGCGCCCACGACGTACGACCCGACGCAGGCGGCGGCGACCGCGAGCGCGGTGACCGACGCCGCGATGACGTTCCGTCGGCGCCAGCGGCGGGCGGCGTCGAACGTGCCACGTCGTGCGTGACGGTGAGCGGCTCGGTGCATCCGGTGTTCGCGTCGGTGCACCTCGCGACCGGGGCCGAGCGGAACCGGTCCGGTCACCTGGGTCGACCCGCCGCGGAGAGCCCGCGCGACCGCGACCGCGGTCGGGCGCTTCACGGGGTCGCGGGCGGTCATCTTGGTGAGCAGGTCACGCCACTCCGAGGCGACCGAGTCGGGCACCGACGGGTTGCGGCGGAGCCGGGCGAGCGCGGCCTCGATGACGGTGCCGGAGTACTCCTGCACGCCGGTCAGCGCCTCGAGCAGCACGAGTCCGAGCGAGTAGACGTCGGTGGCGTAGCTGATCGGCTCCCCGGCGACCTGCTCCGGCGACAGGTAGGCGGCGGTGCCGATGATCGTGCCGTCGTTCGTCAGGCGGGAACCGTCGACGAAGTGCGCGACGCCGAAGTCGGTGAGCTTGACCGTGCGGACGAACCCGGAGGCGCCCTCGTCGCTCAGCAGGATGTTCGCCGGCTTCACGTCGCGGTGCACGATCCCGCGGGAGTGCACGTACGCCAGGGCGTCGGCGAGCTGGGCGCCGAGGTCCGCAACCTCGTAGTTGTGCAGCGGCCCCTCGGCCAGGCGGCGGAGCAGCGTCGCGTCGGCGATGAGCTCCATCACGATGTAGCGGTGCGGGCCGTCCTCGAAGTCGTGCGTGCCGGCGTCGTAGAGCGGGATGAGCCCGGGGTGCGAGAGCATGCTGAGCAGGCGGATCTCACGCTCCTGGCGCACCCGGTCCGCGGTGGTCATGCGCTCCGGCGTGGCGAACATCTTCACGGCGACCGCGCGGTACGTGTGTTCGTCGCGGGCCTCGTACACCGAACCCATGCCGCCGGTGCCGATCAGTTTCACGAGACGGTACCGTCCTGCCAGGACGGTCTCCGCCCGCGCGCTGTCGGTGGCCAGGCTCATGGTGCACGTCGATCCCTCGGGAGTCCGGATCCGCGTCGGGTGTTCGCGGTGTGACTCCTCGGCCACGGTACCCGTGGCCCCGCCGATCCGAGCCGCGGTTACCCGAATGTGACCGGCGCAAGGGCCGGAACTGCGCACCAGGGATGATCCAGCGGCCGCGCGTACCGTCCACGTCCCGGACGGAGTGTCCTCCGGAGGACGGCGGGAGGCCGACATGCGCAAGGGTGACGAAGTCCAGTGGAACACGTCGCAGGGGAAGACGACGGGCAAGCTCGTCGAGAAGAAGACGGAGGACTTCGAGTTCGACGGGCAGACCTTCAAGCCGACGGACGACGACCCGTACTGGATCATCGAGTCGGAGAAGTCGGGCAAGCAGGCCGCGCACAAGGAGTCGGCGCTCACCGCGAAGTGACGAGCGCTCGGCGTGATCGCCGGGGTTGCGGGACCGCCGGGGTCAGTTCCGGGCAGCCGGGGTCAGTTCCGGGCAGCCGCGCGGCCCCGGCGGATGCGCCGGACGACGAACGCGACGACGACCACCACGACGGCGAGGTACACCGCGCGGTCGATCCACTCGGTGTACCCCTCGATGCGCTCGTACTGCGTCCCGAGCGCCGCGCCACCGAGCACGAGCACCGAGTTCCACAGCCCACTGCCGAGGATCGTGAAGACCGAGAACGTGGCGAGGTGCATCCTGTCCGCACCCGCCGGCAGTGAGATGAGGCTGCGGACGACGGGGACGAGACGTCCGAAGAACACCGCGCTCTTCCCGTGCCGGTGGAACCACGACGCCGCCTTGCGGAAGTCGTCCTCGTCGACGAGCGGGAGCTTGCCGAACCACCGGACGGTCCGCTCGAAGCCGATCACCGCGCCGAGCCAGTAGAGCACGAGCGCCCCGACGTACGAGCCGACGGTCGCGAGGACGAGCACGAGCGTCAGGTCCATGCGCCCGGCACCGCCGAGGAAGCCCGCGAGCGGCAGGATCACCTCGGACGGGATCGGCGGGAACACCGTCTCGATGAAGAGCATGAGGGCGACGCCCCACTCCCCCATCGTGTCGATCACCTGCAGGACGAGGCCGGTCAGCCCGCCGATGTCGGGGTCCGGGCCACCTCCCGATCCGGAGGACGCGGTGGTGGCGCCGACGTGGGCGACGGTCGAGGGTACGGCGGTCGTCATCCCGCCACCTTGCCTGAGTGGCCTGACAGACTCCGGGGTGCGTCCCCGCCCCCGGGTCCCGCCCCGGCTCCCGCCCGCGGTTCCGCAACACGCCGCCGGCTCCCGTCGAGGTTCCGCAATGCGCGCGCCTCGCGCCCCGAGGTGCCGTGATCGCGGAACCTCGGCGCACCGCTCGCGCGCGTCGCGACGGACGGGAGGCCCGGGCCCAGCTGGCACCCGGGCCCACGTCGCCGGGCCCACCGGTGGGGAGCCTCCCGTCAGTCCCGTGCGGGACGGGGGCGTCGGCACGAGACGCCGCCGGATCCGGCGGCGTCTCGTGCCTTCAGCGGCGTCTCGGCAGCCCGGCGGCGTGTCGCAGGGCTCTGACGCGCTACGCGGCGACCGGCGCGCGCTGCCCCACCGTCTCGCCGGCGGACGCTGCCTCGGCGGCAGCCGCGTCCGTCGCGGCCGGCGCCCGGCGCACCCACTTCTTCAGCGCGACGAGCACGAGCGCGGACACGACCGTGCCGGCCAGGATCGCGACGGTGAACATGAGCAGGTTCCCGATCGCGAAGAACACGAAGAACCCGCCGTGCGGTGCCCGCGAGGTGACGTCCGCCGCCATCGAGATCGCACCCGTGACGGCCGCACCGACCATCGACGCCGGGATCACCCGCAGCGGGTCGGCGGCGGCGAACGGGATCGCGCCCTCGGAGATGAACGACGCGCCGAGCAGCCACGCGGCCTTGCCGTTCTCGCGCTCGGGCTTCGTGAACCCCTTGCGGTACAGGACCGTGGACGCGAGGGCCAGGGCGAGCGGCGGCACCATGCCCGCGGCCATCACGGCGGCCATGATCTCGAACGGGACGACGTTCGAGGCGCTGCCGGCACCGAGCCCGGCGACGGCGAACGCGTACGCCACCTTGTTGACGGGACCGCCGAGGTCGAACGCCATCATCAGGCCGAGGATGATGCCGAGCAGGACCGCCGAGGCACCGGAGAGCGAGTTGAGGAAGCCGGTGAGCTGCGTCATCAGCCAGGCGATCGGACCGCCGAGCACGAGGAGCATGAGGCCCGAGGCGATGATCGACGCGAACAGCGGGATGATCACGACCGGCATGAGCCCGCGCAGCCAGCGCCAGGTCGGGATGCGGCCGATCCAGTACGCGGCGGCACCGGCGATGAGACCGCCGACGAGCCCGCCGAGGAACCCGGCGTTCATGAACACGGCGATGGACCCCGCGACGAAGCCCGGCGCGATGCCCGGCCGGTCGGCGATGGCGTAGGCGATGTACCCGGCGAGCGCTGCCACCAGGAACCCGAGCGACACGGAGCCGATCTGGAAGGCCGCGGCACCGAGGTAGTACCCGAGCCCCTGCGACGGCAGGTCGAGGAGGGTGGAGTGCTGCAGCGTCCAGACCGCGTTGTTGACGCCGTCGTCACCGTGCGCCAGCGCGATGCCGTACCCGGACAGCAGGAAGCCGAGGGCGATGAGGAGCCCGCCGCCCGCGACGAACGGGATCATGTACGACACACCCGTGAGCAGCCAGCGCTTGAGCGCCTGCCCGAAGTGCTCGTCCTTCGCGGTGCTCGTGCCCGCCTCGGCCGCGGAGCCGGAGACCCGGGCGGCCGCGGGGTCGTCGGCCGCGCGGAGCGCCTCGGCGATCATCGCGTCCGGCTCGTCGACGCCGCGCTTGACCGGGCCGGAGACGAGCGGCTTGCCGGCGAACCGCGAGCGGTCCCGGACGTCGACGTCGACCGCGAAGACGACGGCGTCGGCACGGGCGATGAGGGCGGGGTCGAGCGGCTCGACCTGCGAGGACCCCTGCGTCTCGACGTGCATCTCGGCACCGGCCCGCTGGGCGGCCGCGACGAGGGCGTCGGCGGCCATGTAGGTGTGCGCGATGCCGGTCGGGCAGGCGGTGACGCCGACGATGACCTTCCGGCGACCGGCGGTGCCGGTCGTGTCGCTGTCGACGACGTGGGTGTCCGCTGCCGGGGTGGGACGGGCCTCCCGGCTGGTCGCGGTGGAGGCCCGACCAGCGGCACCGACACCAGCGGCACCGACACCGGCTGCGGCGACCTCGCCGCTCACCTCGCGGTCGACCAGGTCGACGATCTCCTGCGGGGTGGTCGCGGCGCGGAGGGCTGCGGTGAAGTCCTCGCGGATGAGCGCACGTGCGAGGGTCGACAGGACGGTGAGGTGGTCCTTGTCCGCGCCGTCGGGCACCGCGATCATGAACACGACGTCGGCGTCGCCGTCGGGCGCACCGAACGGCACCGTCCGCGCGAGGCGGGTGAAGGCGAGCGTCGGGGCCGTGACCGAGGTCGACCGGGCGTGCGGGATGGCGATGCCGCCGGGGACGCCGGTGCCGACGCTCGCCTCGCGGGCGATCGCGTCCGTGGCGAGGGTCTCGCCGGAGGCGGCGCGGCCGGTCGCGGCGATGCGGTCGGCCAGGACGCGGATGACGTCGGACGACGTGGCGCCGAGGTCCTCGTCGAGGCCGACGAGGTCGACGCCGATCAGGCCGGCACCGTCGCCGGCGCCGGTGCTGTGCGCAGCGGACATGGGTTGCTCCTTCGCAGTGGCGCGGTGCGCCGGGGGGCTGTGCTGGTGGGACGGGTGTGCTGGTGTGCTCCGGCGGCGGGGCGGGCCGGGAGGCGGACGACGGACCGGAGAGGTCAGACGACGTGCGGGACGGGGTGGTCGGTGGCGTGCTCCGCTGGGGAGCTGTCCGCCGACGGGTCGAGGCGACGGACGACGACGGCGTCGGGGTCGGTGGCGTCGAGCGCGGGGACGTCACTGCCCGGGAGGCCCGCGGCGGCTGCCCCGGTGGCGACGGCCTGGGCGAGTCGACGCTCCTGCGGAGCTCCGGCGACCTCCGCGAGCAGGTACCCGGCGAGCGCGGAGTCACCCGCTCCGACGGTCGAGCGTGCCGTGATCCGTGGTGCCGCTGCCGACCACGAGCCGGTGCCGTCGACGAGGACGGCGCCGGCGCTGCCGAGGGTGAGCAGGACGGTGCCGACGCCGCGCTCCCGGAGCCGTGCGGCTGCGGCGGCGGCGAGTCCCGGCTCCTGCTCGTACGCCTCCGGGTCGCCGCCGACGACCTCGGCGAGTTCCTCGGCGTTCGGCTTCACCAGGTCGATCCGCTCCCCCGACTGCAGCAGCGCGGTGAACGGGACGCCGGACGAGTCGACCGCGACCTTGACGTCGTCGCCGTGTCGCTGCCGGACCGCGCGGACGAGCACGGCGAGTGCGTCGTCCGGCAGCCCCGGCGGGAGGGACCCGGCGAGCACGACCCAGCGTGCGGCCGGTCCGGTCGCGGTGGGCCCGGCGGTGGTGGCGACGAGCTCCGCGAGGTCGTCGAGCCGGCCGGCGAGCGACGGGCCCGGCTCGTTGAGCTTCGTCGTCGTGCCGGTCGGCTCCGTGACCGTGACGTTCGAGCGGAGCGCGGCGCCGATCGGCAGGGCTGCGGTGGGGATCCCGCGGGTGGCGAGGCCGAGCAGCACGGGGTCGGTCTCGTCGCCGGGCAGGACCGCGACGGTGTCCCCGCCGCTCGCGACGACGACCCGCGAGACGTTGACGCCCTTGCCGCCGGGCTCGGCCGTGGACCGCACGGCTCGTTGGACGGCGCCGCGCTGGAGTTCCCCGGACAGTTCGATCGTGCGGTCGAGCGAGGGGTTCGGCGTCACGGTGACGATGCGGGCGCTCATGCGACGACCACCTCGACGTCGGCGTCGGCGAGGGCCCCGGCGAGGTCGGCCGGCGGCTCCTGGTCGGTGACGAGCGTGTCGATCTCGTCGAGTCGGGCGAAGCGCATGAGGGCCTCGACGCCGTGCTTCGCCGCGTCCGCGAGGACCACGCTCCGTCGGGCGGCGAGGACGTAGGCGGCCTTCACCGCGGCCTCGTGCTCGTCGGGCGTGCTCAGGCCGAAGCCGGCGGACAGGCCGTTCGTCCCGACGAAGGCGACGTCGGGGCGGAGCGCGCCGATCTGCTCGACGGTCGCGGTGCCGACGGCGGCGCTCGTCACCCCGCGCACCCGGCCGCCGAGCAGGTGGAGCTCGACGTGTGCGCTGTGCTGGAGGACGCCCGCGATCGGGACGGAGTTCGTGATGACCGTGATCGTCGCGCCGGGGGTGGCGGGCTCCCAGCGGGCGAGCTCGGCGGCGACCGCACCGCTCGTCGTGCCGGCGTCGAGCGCGATCGACCCGGTGAACGTCGGTGGGACCAGGCGCATGGCGGCCCGGGCGATCGCGGTCTTCTCCGGGCCGTGCTGCCCCTCCCGCTCGGCGACGCTGAGCTCGACGAGGCTCGACCGCTCGACCGGGACCGCTCCGCCGTGCACACGGCGCAGCACCCCGGCGGTCTCGAGGGCGTCCAGGTCGCGGCGGACGGTCTCCGTGGTGACGTCGAAGTGCTCGGCGAGCCCGGCCACGGACACCCGGCCCGCGGACTGCAGGGCCGCGGCGATGGCCTCGTGCCGCTCCGTTGCGTACATGCCCGGACTCCTTCGTTCCCGTTGGTTCTGAGCACTGTACGTGCTGAACCAACACGAACGCAACCGTTCCACAGGAGAACCAACATCACCGACGCGGAGGAAGGCACGGGACCGGTCCGGCCGACCCGGCCCCGTGCCTCCCGGCTCGGTCCTGCCCGCCCGCCTCAGGCCGCGGCGAGCGCCGACGTCGGCGGGATCCGCGCCGCCTTCGCAGCCGGCGACAGCCCCGACAGCCCACCGATGAGCACGGTCGCCCCGAGCCCGCCGGCGACGGCCCAGAGCGGGACCGCGACCGGCCACCCCTGTCCGAGCGCGAACACGAGCGTGACGACCACGCCGATCACCACCCCCGCGACACCACCCAGGAACGACAGCAGCAGGGACTCGACGAGGAACTGGTCCCGGACGTCCCGACGCCGCGCTCCCAGCGCTCGGCGGACACCGACCTCCGCCCGTCGCTCGAGCACCGTGATCACCATCGTGTTCGCGACGCCGATCCCGCCGACCAGGAGCGCCACGCCGCCAATGCCGACGAGCAGGCCGGTGAACGAGTCGTCGGTCGCGTTCTTCGCCGCGAGTGCATCGGACGGGCGGGTCACCGCCACGTCCGCCGGGGACGCCGGGCTGACCGTCCGCGGGAGCTGGTCGCGGACGGCGGCGACCCGGTCGGGGTCGGCCCTGGTGTAGACCGCGGACGGATGCCCGTCCCAGCCGAGGTCGGCGGCGAGGCCACGGGGCACGAAGACCTGGTTGTCGAGGTCCTCGGCGAGCTGCAGCGGCCCGAGGACGCCGACGACCTGCACCCAGCGACCGCCGAGCCACACGCGGGTGTCCGCCGTCACGCGGTCGATGCCGAGGGCCCGTGCCGCCGTCGCCCCGAGCACGACCTGTGCCGGCGCTGCCGATCCCGGGTCGAGCCACCGGCCGGCCGCGACCGAGCCGCCGAGGACCTCGGGGACGTCCCCCTCGGCCCCGAGGACGCCGATGCCCTTCGTCTCCGCCGTCGGCACGTACGGGGTCCGGTAGACCCGTGCGTCCTCGACCTTGCCCACCCCGGCGGCCTCGAGCACGTCGTCCTGCCGCTGGACGGACTCGACGGCGGTGGCGGGCAGCGGCACCTGCTCCGCGAACGACTCCGCCTGCGTGACCGTCAGGACGTTCGTCCCGAGGGCGTCGAGGACCCGGTCGAGCGCGGCCTTGCTCGAGGACGAGATGCCCACGACCGCGATCATGGCGGCGATCCCGATCGCGATCCCGAGGGCGGAGAGCACGACGCGGGTCGGTCGGGTCCGCAGGCCGAACACCCCGAGCCGGAGCAGGTCACCCGTGCCGAGCGTGCGTCGGGCGCTCACCGCGCGGCCTCGGTGGAGACGGCCGGGACCGCGCCGATCGCCGCTGCGAGGCGCGCTGCGTCGCTCCTGCTGTCGTCCTCGATCCGGCCGTCCCGCATGCGCACCTGTCGGGGCAGCGACGCGGCGAGTTCGAGGTCGTGGGTGATGACGAGCACCGTGGTGCCGGCGGCGTGCAGTTCGCGGAGCACACCGAGGATCGCCGCCCCCGCCACGGTGTCGAGCGCGCCGGTGGGTTCGTCGGCGAGCAGCACGGTGGGCTCGCCGACGATCGCGCGGGCGATGGCGACGCGTTGCTTCTCGCCGCCGGAGAGCTGGTGCGGCCGGTGGTCGACCCGGTGCCCGAGTCCGACGCGCTCGAGCGCTGCCACCGCCCGTTCGAGCCGCTCGTGCCGCGGCGTCCCCGTGTAGAGCAGCCCGTCCGCGACGTTCTCGGTCGCCGTGGCCCCCGCCTGCAGGTGGAAGTGCTGGAACACGAACCCGATGTGCTCGGCGCGGAGGGCGGAGAGCGCGTCGTCGGACAGCGACCCGACGTCCGCGCCCGCGATCGTCACCGTCCCGGTCGTGGGCCGGTCGAGTGTGCCGATGGTGTTGAGCATGGTCGACTTGCCCGACCCGGAGGGGCCGACGACGGCGACGAGCTCCCCGCGCCGGACCTCGAGCGAGACCCCGCGCAGGGCCTGCACCTCGCCGTACGACCGGGTGACGTCGGCGAGGACGAGGGCGGTGTCCTCCCCCGCGGACCGCCCTGCTCCCGTGGTCGTGCCGGTCCCGGCGGTCCCGGCGGTCCCGGCGGTCCCGGCGGTGCCCACGGTCCCGGGGGTGCCGGCGGTCACGAGGGCACCACCACGCGGGTGCCCTCGGCGACGTCGCCCGTCACCGCGGCGCGGCCGTCGGCCACGAAACCGACCTCGACGGGGACGCGCCGGGTGTGTCCGCCCTTCCCCACGACGTCGACGGCGTACCCGGACGAGCCGCGTGCGACCAGCGCCGACACCGGGACCGACAGGACGTCCCGCTCGGTGTGCCCGTCGGCCACGACCTGTGCGGAGGCTGCGTCGGGCAACTCCCGGTCACCGGCGTCGAACGACACCGTGACGGTGACGGTCTCCTTGCCGTCGTCCGACTCGGCCGGGACGGCGTCGACGACCTCGCCGGCCATCGCATCCCCGCCGCCGTTGACGAGCACCCGGACCGCGGTGCCGACCGCGAAGGGCTCGGCGTCACGCTGTGCGACCGTCGCCGTGACCACCCGCTTCGTGCTCGTCACCTGCAGGACGTCGCCACCGGCCGGTTGTCCGAGTCGTCCGGGCACGGACGCCACACGGACCGTCCCGTCGACGAACGCGATCTGTCCCGAGTCGATCGTGCCGGTGACCTCGAGCCCGCGGTCCCGTTGCCACGCCCGGACGGCAGCGGCGGTCCGCGGACCGAACACGTCGTCCTCGGCGACGTCGTAGCCGAGCGCCGCGAGGTTCTCGTTGAGCTGCTGGACGTCGGCGCCGTGCAGCCCTCGGGAGAGGGGCCGCCAGAGCGGGGTGGTGCCGGTGAACGCCCGGACCGGCCGCTCGTCGACGGCGTACAGCGGTTCGTCGCGGTGCACGACCTGTCCGGGCCGTGGCAGCCACGTGAGCGTCCCACCGCCGGCACCCTCCACCGGGGTCGGTGCACCGTACCCGAGGGTGCCGGCGGCCGTCCGGGACTCGACGAGGTCACCGCGCGTCACCTCCGCTGTCGGCCCGTGGTGCTCGGCGACGTGCTCGGCGGCCTCGGTCGAGGGTGCGGCGACGAGTGCCCACGTGGCGGTCCCTGCTCCGAGGGCGGCCACCAGGCAGACGGCCGTGGTCACGGTCCTGGCCCTGCGAGTCATGCTCATCGCCCGGCCTCCGTCCCCACGGCGCCGTACACCTCAGCGTCGCAGTCCTCCGCGACGCGGTCGAACGCGTCGGTGTCCGACGGCTTCCACCGGCGCTGGTCCTCCGTCCCGTCCGGGTAGTCCGGGAACCCGCCGTCCCGGATGCAGGCCGCCGCCTTCCTCCTCAGCGCGTCCCAGCCGGGTACCGGCTGGGCAGCGGGTGCGTCGGCGGCACCGCCGGAGCAGGCGTCCAAATCGGCGACCCAGCGGTCTGCGTCGACCCCCGGCGGGACGCTCACGCGGGCTCGGGAGCCCCCGCTCTCGGCGAACTGCGAGTCGTCCACGTCGTGGCCGCGGTCCCGCATGCACGCCCCCACCTCTGCGGCTGACGCAGTGGATGCCGAGGGTGTGCCGGTGGCCGGAGGACGGGACTCGTCGTCGGGCGCCGACGAGCACCCGGTGAGCAGCGCCGGCACGAGCAAGGAGGCGAGCACGGCTCGCGCGTCGATCCGCATCAGCCGACCTCCTGCGTCTGCGTGTCCGGTGCGTACTGCTGCATGCACTTCTGCGCCAGTTCCTGGAACGCCGGCTCGCGGGCGGGCGGGTACCCGTCCGGGTCGAAGGAGATGCCACCGTCCGACCCGTCCTCCGGGAAGTCCGGGTACTCCTCGCGGACGCACGAGGCGACCTGCTGGTACTGGCGCACCCACTTGTCCTGCTCTGCCGAGTCGGCGCGGTGCACACCCAGGTCCTCCGCACACTCGTCGGCCGCGCTGTGGAAGCGTTCCTGGTCGACACCCGCGGGCGAGAGGATCGTCCCGGAGCTGACCTGGTCGTCGCTCGGGTCCTCGATGTCGAACCCGGCGGAGCGCATGCAGTCACCCCACTGGGCTCCGATGCCCGTGCTCGCGTGGGTCGGTCCGGCGGTGGGGTCCGTCGCGCCCGAGCATGCCGTGACGCCGGTCGTCAGCCCGAGGGCGAGCAGACCGGCGAGGAAGAGTCGTGTGCGTGGCCTCGTGGTCGTCGTCATGCCTCCAGCACAGCGGCCCAGGCGTTGCCGCAGCGGTACCGCCGAGGTCACATCGACGCAACACCGTTCCGTGCCGACAGCCCGCCGGAGGGCGTCGTCGACGCGCCTCATCCGACGCTCTGCGTCTTCGTGTCGGGCGAGTACTTCCTCGTGCACTCGTCGGCCCGCTGCTGGAACGCCGGGTCACCGGCGGGCGGGTACTCCTCGCGGTCCCACTCGATCACGCCGGGCCGCTGCTCCGGGAAGTCCGGGTACGCGTCACGGATGCAGGACGCGACCTGGTCGTACTCGCGGATCCACTTCTCCTTCGAGGCGGAGTCGGCCCCGTGCACGCCGAGGTCCTCCGCACACTGGTCGGCCGCGGACCGGAAGCGGTCCTGGTCGACGCCGGACGGCGACGTGATGGTCCCGGAGCGGATCTGGTCGTCGCTCGGGTCCTCGACGGAGAACCCCGCGGAGCGCATGCACGCGCCCCATCGGGACCCGAGGCCGGCGTCGGCGTCCGCGGTCCCGGCAGCGGAACTCGGCGCCCCGGTACAGGCGGACAGGCCGGCGGCCAACCCGAGGGCGAGCAGACCGGCGAGGAGTGGTCGGGAGGATGATCTCGGTGTCGTCGTCATGCTCCGAGCAGAGCGGTCGGCACGTTTCGGCAGCGGTACCGCCGAGGTCACACCGACGAAACACCGATGCGCACCACGAGTCCACCGCGGTCCCGCGGGTCGACGGCGAGGACCCACCCGTGCGCGCACACCACGGCCGCCACGATGGACAGCCCGAGCCCGCTGTGCCGCCGACCGGTGGTCGTCCTCGGCGGCTCGGCGGTCGTCCCGCCCCGCCGGAACGGCTCGGTCAACCGGGCGACCTCCGTTGCACGGACCTCCGGCCCGTCGTTCTCGACGAGCACCCCGGCAGCGTCGACCGTCACCCGGACGCTCCCGCCCGGCACGTTGTACTCGATCGCGTTGTCGACGAGGTTCCGCAGCGCCTGCCGCAGGAGCACCGGCTCACCCTGCACCGGGGGCACCCGCCCTGGAGGCCCGCCCTCCGTCCGGCAGGTCAGCGTCAGGCCGGCGGTCTCCGCCCGGGCGCGGTGTTCCGCGGCCACATCGTCCACGAGCGCCACCAGGTCGACCGCCACGGTCCGCCCGTCCAGTCCCCGGTCCGCCTCGGCGAGGACGAGCAACGACTCGACGAGGTGCTCGGTCCGCCGGTTCTGCTCGAGCAGCTCCTCCCGCGTGCGGGCCACGTCGGCCGGTCCGGCGTCGTCCGGCAACCCGATCTGGAGGGCCGCGCGCTGCACGGCGAGCGGCGTCCGGAGCTCGTGCGACGCCTGCGCGACGAACCGCCGCTGGCTCGCGAAGGCGTCCTCGAGCCGGTCGAGCAGGTCGTCGATCGTGTGCGCGAGCCGCCGGAGTTCGTCGTCCGGGCCGTCGAGCGCGATCCGCTCGTGCAGGGTCGACGCCGAGATCCGGCGGGCGGTCGCGGTGATGCGGTCCACGGGCGCGAGCATCCGCCGGCTCACCGCCCACCCGATCCCACCGGCGAGGACGCCCGCGCCGGTCACCCCGAGCACGGACCACTGCCACTGCAGCCCGGCGACGACCGCCACCACCTGCACGCCACCGCTGCCGTCCAGGGTGACCGCTGTCGCAGGACCGCTGTCCGGGCGGACCGCGGGGACACCGTCGACATGCCCGGCGCCGGGCTGCCGATCGAGCACCGCACGCTGCAGCGAGGCCTGGGACCCGAGGTTGACGACGGCGACGGTGCCGGCCGCGAGCGCCATCGCCGTCAGCGCGAACGCGAGGGCCGTCCGCGCCCGGATGCTCCACGTCCGCGTCACAGCGCGTAGCCCCGCCCGGGGACGGTCGTGATCGGATCGGGGTCGCCGAGCTTCCGCCGGAGCTTCGACATCGTCACCCGCACCGCCGTGGTGAACGGGTCGACGTTCATGTCCCAGACCTTCTCGAGCAGCTCCTCTGCGGGGACGACCCGACCGTCCGCGCGCAGCAGTTCCTCGAGGACGCCGAGCTCCTTGCTCGTCAGGTCGAGCGGTCGGCCGTCCCGGGTGGCCATCCGCCGGTTCGTGTCGACCACGATCCCGCCGCGTTCGAGCACGGGCGCGACGGGCGCGAGGCAGCGCCGACCGAGGGCACGGACCCGGGCGACGAGTTCCGGGTACTCGAACGGCTTCGTCAGGTAGTCGTCGGCGCCGATCTCCAGGCCCTGGACCCGGTCGGCCAGCGACGTCGCCGCCGTGAGCATGAGGATCCTGGTGAGCGAGCCCCGCGCTGCCAGCCGACGCGCGACCGCATCGCCGTGCAGGCCCGGGACGTCCCGGTCGAGCACGACGACGTCGTAGTCGTTGACGGCGAGGAGCTCGTCGGCGGTGTCGCCGCGGTACGCGACGTCGACGGCCATGTCCTGCCGCTGCAACCCCCTCGCGACGAGGTCGGCCAGCGCCGTTTCGTCGTCCACCACCAACACCCGCACCGGAACATGATGTACCAGTACGGTATGCGGTGGCTGGGAATGCTACGCGTCGAAGGGGACCTCGCCCGAGGTGCTGACGCCGCCACGCTGCCGGTAGGACAGGTGCCCACCGAGGTACCCGCCGACCGAGACGGTCGCGAGGCCGATGAACCCCAGCGTCCGCCCGGCTGCGTGGTTGCCGCGCTTCCGCTGCAGCCACGACAGGCCGTAGAACGTGATGCCGACCCAGTTCACCGCCTGGTGCACCCAACCCGTGCGCAGCTGCTCGCGGTTCATCTCCGACCAGTCGGTGTAGCCGGCGACGCTCGCGCTCCCGGCCGAGGCGACGCCGAGCCCGACGAGGGTCTTCGCGGCCTTCTCGTTGCCCTTCCCGCCGACGAGGTCGAGGACGGCCGCGGAGATCCAGGCACCGAGCGGCACCTGCACCATGAGCGGGTGGATCGGGTGCCCGAACGGCACCCCGTGCAGGATCTGCCGGAGCGCCCGCGGTCGGATGAGGGCGTTGACGACCTTGCGGTCCAGGTCGACGGCCTTGTCGAGCACACTCGCCTGCTCGATGGAATCGGTCACGCGTCGCAGTGCTGCAATCTCCGGCATGCCGCCGACGGTAGACCGCCGCCGGGGATCGGGTTCACAGCACGCCGCCACTGTCCGCCAGGCGACACCGACGACGGCCGGCACCGCAGGACGGGAGGCCCGGCACCGGTCCGTGGGACCGGCACCGGGCCTCCCGTCCGTCACCGCGCGGCCGTCACGCCCGGATCCGCCGTGGTGCGGGCCGGGCCGGTCACTCCTCGACCAGCTCGCCGACCTCGAACGGTTCGACGGTGAGCTGCTCGCCACCCGGCGCGACGTCGACGCGGACGGTGTCGCCGTCCCGGACGTCGCCGGCGAGGATGGCGCGAGCGAGCTGGTCGTCGATCTGCCGCTGCATGAGCCGACGGAGGGGCCGAGCGCCGTAGGCCGGGTCGTACCCGCCCTCGGCGAGCCAGGTGCGGGCGTCCGGCGTCACGGCGAGCTCGAGGCGGCGACCGGACAGTCGACGCGCGAGTCGGTCGACGTAGAGCGAGACGATCTGGCTGAGGTCGTCCGGGGTGAGCGCCTGGAAGACGACCATGTCGTCGAGCCGGTTGAGGAACTCCGGACGGAACGCCTGCTGCACCAGTTCGCGGACCGCCGCCTCACGCTGCTCCTCGGAGAGCGCCGGGTCGGTGAGGAACTGTGACCCGAGGTTCGACGTCAGCACGAGGATCGTGTTCCGGAAGTCGACCGTGCGGCCCTGCCCGTCGGTGAGCCGGCCGTCGTCGAGGACCTGGAGCAGGACGTCGAACACCTCGGGGTGCGCCTTCTCGATCTCGTCGAGCAGGATCACCGAGTACGGCCGACGGCGGACGGCCTCGGTGAGCTGCCCGCCGGCCTCGTAGCCGACGTACCCGGGCGGGGCGCCGATGAGCCGCGCGACCGAGTGCTTCTCGCCGTACTCGCTCATGTCGATGCGGACGAGGGCCTTCTCGTCGTCGAACAGGAACTCGGCGAGCGCCTTCGCGAGCTCGGTCTTGCCGACGCCAGTGGGGCCGAGGAACAGGAACGAGCCGGTCGGTCGGTCCGGGTCGGAGATGCCGGCGCGGGTCCGACGGACCGCTTCCGACACGGCAGACACGGCGGTCCGCTGCCCGATGATCCGACGACCGAGTTCGCTCTCCAGGTGCAGGAGCTTCTCGGTCTCGCCCTGCAGCAGGCGCCCGACGGGGATGCCGGTCCACTGCGCGATGACGGCGGCGATGTCCTCGTCGGTGACGCTGTCGTTCACCATGCGGTCGGTGGACCCGGCCTGCTCGGCTGCGGCGAGTTCGGCCTCGATGCGGGGCTTCTCGCCGTACTCCAGGCGGGACACGGTCTCGTAGTCGGCTTCCCGCTGGGCACGCTGCGACCGCATGTTGAGGTCGTCGAGCTGCTGCTTCAGCTCACCGATCCGGTTCAGGGTGGCGCGCTCGGCCTGCCACCGCGCCTCCAGTCCGGCGAGCAGCTCGCCGCGGGTGCGGAGTTCGTCCCGCAGGGTCTCGAGCCGGGCCTTCGAGGCGTCGTCCTTCTCCTGCTTGAGCGCGAACTCCTCGACGCGCAGCCGGTCGACGGTGCGCTTGAGCTCGTCGATCTCGACGGGGCTGGAGTCGATCTCCATCCGCAGTCGGCTCGCCGCCTCGTCGATGAGGTCGATCGCCTTGTCCGGCAGCTGACGGCCGGAGATGTACCGGTCGGACAGCGCCGACGCGGCCACGAGGGCGGAGTCGTTGATCGTCACCTTGTGGTGCGCCTCGTAGCGTTCCTTGAGGCCGCGGAGGATCGCGACGGTGTCCTCGACGCTCGGCTCCCCGACGTACACCTGCTGGAAGCGTCGCTCGAGGGCGGCGTCCTTCTCGATGTACTCGCGGTACTCGTCAAGCGTCGTCGCCCCGATGAGCCGGAGCTCGCCGCGCGCCAGCATCGGCTTGAGCATGTTCGACGCGGCGACGGACCCCTCGCCGCCGCCTGCGCCCATGAGCGTGTGCAGCTCGTCGATGAACGTGATGACCTGCCCGTCGGAGTCGTCGATCTCCTTGAGCACGGCCTTGAGCCGCTCCTCGAACTCGCCGCGGTACTTCGCACCGGCGATGAGGGCGGACATGTCGAGCGAGACGAGCCGCTTGTCCTTGAGCGAGTCGGCGACGTCACCGGCGACGATGCGCTGCGCGAGCCCCTCGACGACGGCGGTCTTGCCGACGCCGGGCTCGCCGATGAGCACCGGGTTGTTCTTCGTGCGGCGGGTGAGCACCTGCGACACCCGCCGGATCTCGGCGTCCCGCCCGATCACCGGGTCGAGCTTGCCGCTCCGCGCGATCGCCGTGAGGTCGACGCCGTACTGCTGGAGGGCGGTCTTCTGCTTCTCCTGCGAGTCAGGAGCGCCCTGGAGGTTCGCCATGCGTTCCGTCCTTCCGTTGCGTTGCCGTGTGGTCGGCCGGCGACCGCCAGCCGGACCGGAGTCCTCGGACCGTCCGGCGCGGGGCCGATCCCGTCAGCGCCTTCCTGAGTCCACTTGACTCAAGTTTACGGCGGGCGACGGCATTCCCGCCACCTGCGGGCAACTCCGACGAAACACCCCGCGCGCTGTGCTGGGGACATGACCACCTCGACAGCTCGCCGGACCCCGGGTCCGCTCGCGTCCCTCCGCCGCTCCACCCGCCGATCCCCCGGCCGGTCCCCGGGCCCGGTCGCAGGCCCATCCGCCGACCGGCCGTCCGCCGACGGGCCGTCCGCCGGGCCGGCCCCGGCGTCGAGTGCGCGACCGTCCCGGCTGGACGGCCTCGACCTCGCCCGCGGTCTGGCCGTGCTCGGCATGGTCGTGGCGCACCTCGGTCCACCGCACCCCGACTTCGACTGGGCCCGGCCGGACACCTGGGCGGCGGTGGTCGACGGGCGCTCGGCGGTCCTCTTCGCCCTCTGCGCCGGCGTCTCGCTCACGCTGATGACCCGACCTCGGCCGGCGTCGGACCCGTCGGACCCGTCGGACCCGTCGGACCCATCGGCACCGGAGGGCCTCGTGGTGCACCGACGGCGGGTGCTCGTGCGCGCGGTCGCCCTGTTCGTCCTCGGCTCCCTCCTGACCGTCCTCGACACCCCGGTCCAGGTCATCCTGCCCACGTACGCGGTGTGCTTCGTGGCGACGATCCCGCTCCTGCGGGCCCGCACCCGCACGGTCGCGGGGGTCGCGGCCGCAGCGCTCGTGACGGGGCCGGTCTGCACCGCGGTCGGCCGGTCGGTGCTGCACGACGCCAGCGACCCACTCGTGCACGGCGTCCTGCTCGGTGCCTACCCGGGCATCACCTGGTGGGGCGTCGTCCTCGTCGGGCTCGTGGTCGGACGGCTCCCGCTCCGGCGGACCCGGGTGCACCTGCTCCTGCTCGCCGCCGGCATCGCCGCCGAGGTGGTCGGCTACGGCGGCGGTGTCCTCGTCCGGGCGGCCCTGGGACTCCCACCCGGCGACACCAGCGCGAGCGGGTCGACGTCCACCGGCTCCGGTACGGCCGGCGCGGGTTCCGCCGGCGCCGGGTCGGCGGGGACCAGCCCGGCCGACGCCGGACCACACCTCGTCCCACAGGGTGGCGGCACGGTCGAGCACCCCGGTGTCGACTGGGCCGGGTTGACCTCGGTGCAGCCGCATGCCGGGTCGACGCCGGAGCTGCTCGGCGCACTCGGCGTCGCGCTCGCGGTCCTCGCGCTCAGCCTCCTCACCGCACGTCGCGCCGGCGTCCTCCTCGCCCCGGTGCGGGCCGTCGGGGCACTCGCCCTGACCGTCTACGCCGCCCACATCGTCGTGTACGCCGCACTCGACGCAACCGGTGACGGACACTGGCACACCGGGTGGACGGCGACACTCCTGGTGGTCGTCGGCGCCGGTCTGGTGGCGACCCCGTGGCGGCGGTGGATCGGCACCGGGCCGCTCGAACGGCTGGTCAGGCGGACGAGTCGGAGTCTCGACGGTCCGGGTCCACGATCCCGACCGCACTGACGACGGCTCCGGCCAGCAGCAGCACCGCCATCACGACCATCGCCCGGTGCAGGCCGGCGACGCCGACCTCACCGCCCAGGACGACCCCGGCGAGCGCCACCGTCACGAGGCCCGCGATGCGCGCCACGGCGTTGTTCACGGCCGACCCCGCACCTGCCTGGGTCTGCGGCACGGAGCCGAGGACGGCGCTCGTCAGCGGGGTCACCATCGTCGCGATGCCGGCACCGACGAGGACCAGTCCCGGCAGGACCGACCACCAGTACCCGGCCGGGTCGTCGCCGGCGAGGAGCATGAGCAGCGCACCGACCGCGGCGATCGCCGGCCCGGCCGTCATGAACCACCGCGGTCCGAACCGACCGGCCAGCGCACCGACCGTGGTGGACAGCGCGAGGAGCATCAGCGTCGGCGGCAGCGTCGCGAGGCCCGCCACCCATGCCGGGAAACCCCAGACCTCCTGGAGGAACAGCGTGACGACGAAGAACACCATCCCGAGTGCGCCGTAGATCGAGAGCGTCGCGAGGTTCCCGACGGTGAAGTTCCGCGCCCGGAAGAGCCCGAGCGGGACGAGCGGCGCCCCGGACGTCCGGGTCACCCGGAGCTCCCACGGCACGAACGCCCCGAGCGCGACCCCGCCGATGACCAGCGCGCCGACGACCACGGGCGAGCCCCACCCGAGCCGCTCCTGCTCGATGAGCCCGAGCACGACGCCACCGACCCCGACGACCGCCAGCACCGCGCCGACGACGTCCACCCGCGCGTGCGGGCCGCCGCGCACCTCGGACCCGATGCGGCGGACGAGCGGGATCGTCACCACGATCGGCACCGCGGTCAGCACGAAGATCCAGCGCCACCCGATGCCGTCCACGACGAGCCCGCCGACGACGGGGCCGAGGATCATCGCTGCGCTCGACCAGGCCGTCCACGTCCCGATGGCCTTCGCCTGGGCTGCCCCGCGGTAGGCGGCGACGATCAGCGCGAGCGCACTCGGGGTGACCAGCGCTCCACCGACCCCCTGCACCGCGCGCGCGACGACGAGCACCTCGCCGCTCGGTGCAGCGGCGCACAGGACCGAGGCGACGCCGAACACGACGAGACCCCACGTGATGATGCGGACCCGGCCGAAGAGGTCGGAGAGCGACCCGGCGACCAGGACCAGCGACCCCAGCGTGACGAGGTAGGCGTCCACCGTCCACTGCTGGACGACGAGGCCACCGCCGAGCTCGGTCCGGATCGCGGGGAGTGCGACGTTCACGACGCTGGAGTCGAGCCCCACGACGAAGGACGCGAGGACCGCGACCACGAGCACCAGGCGTCGGTCGTCGTGGAGGGGGGCCGTGCCTCCCGGCCGGTCGGCGGCTGCGGCTGGGGCGCTGGTCGTCATGCGGCCATCATGCGCCCGGTCGCGCCGTGCAACGGCGACAGCCCCCGTGCTGGTGCACGAGGGCTGTCGTCGGTCCCGGGGCCGGGATGCCGATGGGTCGGCGGTCTAGAGGGAGCGGGAGTCGCTGTTCGGCTGCGTGGACGGGCCGGGGTTCACGACCGGCTCCTGGACGCCGTTGCTGCTCGGGTACTGCGCCGTCGGCTGCTGGACGGGTGCGGCGTTCGCGGTCCCATCGGTCGAGGCGGCGCCGGTCTTCTTGCCGTCGTCGGTCCCCATCTCCTTCTTGAAGACGTTGATCGACTGGCCGAGGCCCTTCGCGAGCGCCGGGAGCTTCGTCGCACCGAACAACAGCAGCACGATGCCGAGGATGATCACCAGGTGGATTCCGGTGAGGCCTTGCAACATGTCGACTCCTTCGGTACTGGAACTGGCCGCCGTCCGACCAGTGTCCCTGGTCGTCCCGTCCGGTCACCGTCGACCGGTCCGGCGGTGTCCCGCTGTCCCACCATCGTAACTCGCACCGCGTGAGAAGCCCAGGCGAGGAGCCCGATGGTCACCGTTCGTCCAGGGACGGCCGAGCAGGCGGTGCCCCGCGCCTCCTCGGCTCACGCCTCTGCCCCGGCGATCGGCTTCAGTAGGCGCCGCGCGACCGCAGCACCGACGGGAGGGTCCGGGCCAGTATGACGACGTCGTGCAGGAAGGACCAGTTCTCGACGTAGTACTGGTCGAGCCGCACACCCTCGGCCCAGTCGAGGTCCGAACGGCCGCTCACCTGCCAGAGCCCCGTGATGCCCGGCGTCACGAGGAGGCGACGGTCGTCGAAGTCCCGGTACCGCTCGACCTCGCTCGGCAGCGCCGGACGTGGTCCGACCAGGCTCATCGTCCCGACGAGCACGTTCCACAGCTGGGGCAGCTCGTCGAGGGACGTCCGGCGGAGGAACCGCCCCACCCGGGTCACACGCGGGTCGTCGTGCAGCTTGAAGAGCGGCCCGGCGCCGTCGTTGCGCGTCCGGAGGTCGGCGAGACGCTGCTCGGCGTCCACGCACATGGTGCGGAACTTGCAGATGGAGAACGGCGCACCACCGCGGCCGACGCGGGTCTGCCGGAACAGGACGGGGCCCCCGTCGTCGACCCGGATCGCCAGCGCGACCAGGCCGAACACCGGGGCGAGGAGCACGATCCCGAGCGCCGCGCCCGCCAGGTCGAACGCCCGCTTGCCCGCGCGACGGGAGTAGTCGGGCATCTCGACGTGCATGAGCGGCAACCCGTCGACGGGGCGTTCGTGCACCCGGGCGGACGTGACGTCGGCGAGCGGCGAGGACACGACGAGCTCGATCCCGTCCGCCTCGAGCTGCCAGCCGAGCCGGCGGATGCGCTCCCGTCCGCCGGGCACGGCCCCGGCCACGAGCACGGCCGCCACCCGCCGGCGCCGAGCGACGTCGAGCACGTCGTCGATGCCGCCGATGACCGGGACCGTGGTGTCACCGAGTCCGATCGCCCGCCCTGCTGGGAGGCAGTCGGTGAGCACCCCGACGACCCGGTAGCCCGCCGCGGGGGTGGCCACCAGGCGCCGCCCCACGTACCGGACGTCGTCAGCGTCACCGACGACCAACACGTCGACCAGCCCCACACCCCGGGACCGTCGCCGCGCGAGCACCGTCCGGACCGCCTTGCGTCCGGCGGCGACGAGCCCGAGGCCGACCGGGAACGCGACCGCGACGTACCCGCGTGCCAGGTCGATGCCCACTGCGTAGGCGACGACGGCGACCGTCGCTCCGGTGACCAGGCTCGCGGTGAGGACACGTCGGTACTCCTCGTTGCCGAACCCGACCACGCGCGGGTCACGCGAACGCGCCGCGCCGAGCATCGCGTGCCAGAGCACGACGACGACCGGGGCGACGGTGAACTCGAGCAGCCCGGCATCGGGCCGCGGCAGTGGCGACTCCCCCGGGAACCGGGTCACGTGGGCGACGAGGAACGCGACGGCGAGGAACAGCAGGTCCAGCACGACGAGCGTCCCGCGCACCCGGGTCCCGCACAGCGGTCGTGGCGACGAGCCCGTCGAGACGTCGGGCGCCGTCGTGCTGCTGGGCAGCGTCGTCCCACTGGACGACGTCGCACCGGTGGGCGGAGTCGCTCCGGTGAGCACCGACGTCCCGGCGGGCGCAGAGGTTCCGGCGGGCGCAGAGGTTCCGGCGGGCGCAGAGGTTCCGGTGGACGCGGTCCTCCGGCCGGGCTCCGTCGTCGTCACGGGCACGTGCGACCGGTCCTCGGTCACGTCGACGGGATCGGGGACGTCCCGGCACGACCGATCGGTGTGTGTCGACGGACGCCGGACGGGACCAGGCGCAAGCGACATGTGGGCTCCTGATCAGGCGAGGGGCGTGCGGATACGCAGAGGCGGTCTCCCGCTCTCACCCGGCCATGGTACATCAATCCAGTATGTCGGATGCCTCCAGCAGGACCCGGTCGAGCGTCAGCAGCGCCGGCTCACTCGTCAGGGCCGCGATGTCCGCCTCCCCGACGCCGGTCAGGCGGTACCGCACGCGCTCCCCCGGCAGCAGCGTCATGAACCCGCGGTCGACCGTGCCCGTCGCGGCCACCCGGTCCGGCTGCACGAGCAGGTCGCGGACGAGGGAGTCGGCCTCGACGACGAGGTCGAGCCCGTCGCCCTCCGGCGTCGCCGAGAACGTCGCTCTGTACCGCGCGGGCTGCCAGCGCATCTCCCGGTCCGGCGCCGGCGTCCACACGGCCCGGCGCCAGTCCATGTCCGCGACGACGACCTCGTCCCGGGCGTCGTCCACGACACCGACGCTCGCGGGCAGCCGCACGACGGCGACCCCCGGACGGTCGAGCACGACGGGCAGGGTCTCCTCCGCCAGGATCCGCCCGGACAGGTCGATCCGGCGGACCCGGACGACGGTGTCGAGCCCGGTGCGGGCCGAGCGGACCGCGACCTCGACCGGCGAGGCGTCGGAGGCCCGCGACGGGTCGTCACGCCCGTCGTCGCCGGGGACGGTGCCGGACCCGGCCGAGTCGGTGACCGGCAGGGACGCGGTGCGCGGAGCCGGGCCTCCCGTCCGGTCGTCGACCTCGGTGGGCACCGCGCGGACGGCGGTGTCCACGGTCGACACCGGGCGGATCGCGACGAGGACGTCGTCGTAGAGCCGGCGGAGCTCGTGCGCGAGCGGTTTGCGGCGACCGGCTGAGTCGATCGCGGACCACGACGAGACCGGCCACAGGTCGTTGAGCTGCCAGACCACGACGCCCGTGTTGCGGGGCCAGTGCGTCCGCCAGTGCTCGACGCCGGTCGCGATCGCGCGGGCCTGCTGGAGCTGGGTCAGGTAGTGCCAGCGGTCGAGGTCGTCCCCGGCGCTGCCGAACCGCGGTTCGATCCCCCGCGCGAGCTTCGCCATCCCGTCGGCGGCCTTCTGGTGGTGCACCACCCCGGGGGACGTCGGCGTCATCGGCTCGTCGGTCACCGCGTCGCGGAGCGTGCGCCAGGCCGGCGGCGCCTGCCACCCGAACTCGGAGACGAACCGGGGCACCGAGTCGCGGTAGTGGTCGTCGGACACCCGGTTCCAGACGTCCCACGAGTGGTGCGTCTCGTGGTCGACGTGGTTCGGCTCGATCGACTCGGACCCCGACCACGGCGACGCCACCGTGTAGAAGCGGGACGGGTCGACCGCGTCGACGATCGTCGGCAGCAGGTCGAGGTAGTAGCCGAGGCCCCACGGGCGGTCGCCGAGCTCGTCCCCCCAGCCGTCGACGTCGTGCAGCCAGATGTTCTCGTTGTTGCCGTTCCACACCACGAGGGACGGGTGCCGCGACAGCCGGGCGACGTTGTCCTGCGCCTCGGCGATGACCTCGCCGCGCAGCGGTTCGTCCTCCGGGTACGCGGCGCACGCGAAGGGGAAGTCCTGCCAGACGAGCAGACCGCGCTCGTCGCACAGCTCGTAGAAGTCGTGCGACTCGTAGACCCCGCCACCCCAGACGCGGACGAGGTTCGCGCGCAGGTCGACCGCCGCGTCGAGCCGGGCGGCGTACCGCGCACGGTCGACCCGCGACACGATGACGTCGTCGGGGATCCAGTTCACGCCGCGGACGTCGATGACGGTGCCGTTGACGACGACCTCGAACGGGCGACCGGCGGAGTCGAGCGCCGTCCGCACCCCGGCGGACCGGAACCCGGTGCGGAACGAGCGCCGGTCGAGCACCGCGCCGTCGACGGTCTGCAGCTCCACGACCACGTCGTGGAGGGCCTGCTCGCCGTACCCGCGCGGCCACCACAGCGCCGCGTCCGGGACACGGACCGTGACGACCGCACCGTCCTCCTTCGGGGTGACCTGGGCGCGGGACCGCTGCTTGGTCGTCCGCCCGTCGACCGTGGGACCCGAGACGGTCACGACGAGCACGAGGTCGTCGTCCTCGCCGTCCAGGTCGAGGTCGCCGGTGCTCGTGCCGTGGAGCGTCGGGCCGGAGCGCTCGAGTGCGATGTGGGTGTCGAGCACGCCCTCACCGGCCTCGACGTCGACGAGGGGCCGGATGTCGGCGAGACGGGCGGTCGACCACCGCTCGATCGCGACCGGTCGCCACGGTCCGCTCGTGACCGCGGTCAGCCCCCAGTCCCACCCGAAGTTCGACGCCATCTTCCGCACGTACGGGAACGGCTCGTCGTACGGGCCGGGCATGCTGCCCGCGCGCGCGGCGACGCGCTCGGCCTCGCGGTAGGGCGACTCGAACGCGATCTCGAGTTCCTTGCCGTCGACCGGACCCGACGTCTCGACCTGCCGGAGGTCGAACCGGTAGCGCCGGTGCATGTTCCGCGTGGTCGCGATCGGGACTCCGTCGAGGGACAGCTCGGCCACGGTGTCCAGGCCGTCGCAGACGAGGTCGACCCGTTCGTGGCCGCGGGGGTCGACGTCGAGCTGCCGTCGGTACGCCCAGTCCGACTGCCCGACCCACTGCGTCCGGGTCTCGTTGCGGTCGAAGGTGGGATCGGGCAGCAGCCCGGCACGCTCCAGGTCGGTGTGCACCTGTCCGGGCACGGTCGCCGGCAACGTGACACCGCGGACGCCGGTCGGCAGGTCGGCAGCGACGCCGGAGGCGCCGTCCTCGACGAGCGACACGGTCCAACCGTCGCGGAGTTCCTCACGGTCGAGGGTCATACGGGTCCTTTGCTGAGCGGGCCGGTCGGCCCTGCGGTTCGGGACGCCGGCCCTCGGCCCGCCCCGTGGTCGGTGGTCCGACCGGGAGGCGCGGCACCGGTGGCCGGGCGTCGTCGCGTCGCGCGCGCGTCACGACGGGCGTGACGCGCGGGTGCGTCGCGATGGTAGTACGACCGCCCGACGAGTTCTCCGGAGGGCCGTCCTGCCGTCCCGGGAGCGCGGCCTCGCGGGTCCGGTCCGCAACCTGGTCGTGCGCTCGGTGCCGGCCGGTCCGGTGCGTGCCAGTGTGGGCGCATGATCACCGTGGAACTCGCCCGTGCCCTCCGCACCGCGGGGCTCTGCTGGCACCCGGACACCGGCGACCGGTTCGTCATCGACAAGCCGGGGGTCGACGAGGACGTGTACACCGTCTCCGAGATGACGGTCGAGCGGCACGACCACCCCACGGGCGTCGAACTCGGCTTCAACGGCACGACCGAGTGGGCGCTCGACTCGGTCGCCGCGGCCGACTCCCTGTGGCTGCCGCGCGAGGACCAACTGCGGGACCTGCTCGGGCCGGCGTTCGTCGGACTGACGCGGCTGGTCGGCCAGGACGACCAGGTCCTGTGGACGGTCACCGCCCGCATCGCCGGCACCGACCGGACCTTCGCCTCGGCCGACCCGGCGGTGGCGTACGGCGAGGCGCTCGCCGCGTACATCGCGGCCGCACTCGCCTGACCCACCCGGACCGGCGGGAGGGGGACACGCCCGCCTGACCGTCCCCGGGAAGCCGTGCGCGACGTCGGGAGTTGGATCGACGCATGACCACCGTTCCGAACATCACGCTCAACGACGGACGCACGATCCCGCAGCTCGGCTTCGGCGTCTTCCAGATCGACCCCGCCGAGACGAAGGCCGCAACCCTCACGGCGCTCGAGGTCGGCTACCGCCACATCGACACCGCCGAGATGTACGGCAACGAGAAGGAGGTCGGTGAGGCGATCGCCGAGTCGGGCATCCCCCGCGAGGAGGTCTTCGTCACCTCGAAGCTCAACAACGGCTTCCACGCCCCGGAAGCAGCAGCCGAGAACGGCAAGAAGTCGGCCGACCTGCTCGGTGGCTACACGGACCTCTTCCTCATCCACTGGCCGCTCCCGACCGTGAGCGACTTCGTCCCGACCTGGAAGGCGCTCGAGGAGCTCTACCACGCCGGCACCGCGCGCTCGATCGGCGTCAGCAACTTCCAGGCGCACCACCTGAACCGTCTCGCTGCCGAGACCACGATCACGCCGGCCGTGAACCAGATCGAGGTGCACCCGTACCTCGTGCAGGACGAGCTCCGCGCGTACGGCTCGGAGCACGGCATCGCGACCGAGGCCTGGTCCCCGATCGCCCAGGGTCTCGTGCTCGATGACGAGACGATCACCCGCATCGCCCGCAGCACGGGCAAGACCCCGGCCCAGGTCGTCCTCCGCTGGCACATCCAGCGCGGCGACATCGTCTTCCCGAAGTCGGTGACCCGCTCGCGCGTCGAGGAGAACTTCCAGATCTTCGACTTCGAGCTCTCGGACGAGGACATGACGGACATCACGACGCTCGACAAGGGCCACCGCACCGGCCCCGACCCGGACACGTTCGACTACGTCCCCGCGTAGTCCACGCTCCCACGAGGAAAGCCCCGGCCATCTGGTCGGGGCTTTCCTCGTTCTGGTGGAGGAACCTCACCATCACACTCGGGATCTTCTCCGTATCCCACATGCAGTATTCCCAGGTCCGCGTGCTCCGCGCGGACAGGAAGGGAACCATGCGCACGATCCACCGAGCAACAGCCGGGGCCGCCTTCGGCCTCGTCCTCGCCGCAACCCTCGTCCCGTCGGCCGCCTCCGCCGCGACGAGCCCTGCGGACACCCCGTCGATCCCGGGGGCGACGGCTTCACGGCCGATCGTCGGCAGCACCACGAACGTGTACACGGTGCAGGGCGCCACCGCCCAGGGTGAGCGGGACGGCAACCGCCTGTTCGTCACCGGGCAGGCCTCCCCGGAGGCCCGGGTCACGAGCTCCGTCACCGGCGGCACGCTGAAGATCGTCGACGCGGACGGGCACGTCCTGTGCACCGGCACCGCGACCCAGGCGCGTCCGAACCTGTACTCCTGCACGCTCGAACCGCTCGTCTCCGGTCCGCAGACCATCACGGCGTCGGTCGTCAAGAAGAACGGCACGTACAGCACGCCGGGTCAGGCCGAGCTCGACGCCTACGCGGCGACCCCGACGATCGACACGGTCACGCGCGACGGTGACGACCTCGTGGTCACGGGTCACACGAACCTCCGCGCCGAGGTCCAGGCGTCGACCGACCGCGAGACCGTCCTGGCCACCGCCGAGACCGGGTCGAACGGCGACTTCAGCGTCCGGATCCCGGGCGGCGCGGAGGCCGAGCACGCCTTCGTCCGGACCGTGAACGACGCCGTGCCGGCGAGCACGCCCGACCACGACCGGTTCGCGGCGAGCGGCTGGGTGCTGGCGGAGGCCGGCGCGGACGCCGGGGACGGCTCGGGCTCCGGCTCGGGTGGGGAGGACTCCGGCGCCGGCGAAGGCTCCGGCTCCGGCTCCGAGAACCCGGGCCCCGGCGAGGCGACCGAACCGGTCTACGACGTGACGAGCCCCGCCGACGGCGCCACGGTCGACACCGCGCAGCCGACCTTCACCGGGCACGGTCGCCCGAACGGCCGCGTCAGCATCCTCGCGATGGGCGTCGACCCCCTCGGGAGCACGACCGCCGACGCCGACGGCAACTGGTCGGTCACGATCGAGGGCGCGCTGCACCTCGGCGACAACGGCATCGTCGTCGCGTTCGAGCAGCCGGACGGCAGCTGGCAGAAGCGGGTCTCCCGGAGCGTCACCTGGGCCCCGAAGACCACCGGATTCACCATCGCGACGCCCGCCGACGGCTCCACCGTGACGGAGGCCCGTCCGACCATCGAGGGGTCGACCGTCGGCTCGTACCGACAGGTCCTGGTCACGGACCACACCGGGTCCATGGCCGCGCACGGCACGACCGACGCCGACGGCGACTTCCGGATCGCGTTCTCGGAGGACCTCGAGGAGGGCCTGAACGAGCTCACCGTGCAGTACCAGGACGAGCACGGACGCTGGAAGTCGGAGCCGTACTCCCTCCGCTACGACGCCGACGGTGGGACCCCGAACCCCGGTGAGGGCGACGGCGACGGCACCACCGACCCCGGCGAGGGCGACGGCAGCGGAACCACCGACCCCGGCGAGGGCGACGGCAGCGGAACCACCGACCCCGGCCAGGGCGACGGCAGCGGCACCACGGACCCGGGCGAGGGTGACGGTGAGGAGACCCCCGCTCCGGCCGAGGTCGCCGTGACCACCAGCCGCCTCACCGCCTCCGAGATCGTCGCGCACTTCTCGGGCGCGGAGGGCACCGAGGTGACGGCCACCGCGAACGGCGTCACGAAGCAGGCGACGATCGGCGACGGCGGCGTCGCGAGTGTCGTCCTGCCTGCACCGGAAGCGCTGACGACGACGGTGCACGTCACCTCGACGAACGGCGACCGCACCGCCGAACAGGACGTGGTCGTCGGCAACGGCGACCACCCGTCCGACCAGCTCGCGGCCACGGTCGTGAACGCGTCGGCACTCACCGGCAGCGCCGAGATCGACGTCTGGGGCCTCCCCTCGGGCATCGGCGGCCTGCAGGCGACGGACGCGGACGGCACGGTCCTCGCCTACAGCGCCATCCACGAGGACGGCACCGGACACCTCACCGTGACCGGGCTGACGGCGGGCGAGCACGTCATCACCGTCGTCTCGGGTGACCGCTCCACGCAGGTCACGGTCACGATCTGACCCGCACGGCACGACGGCCCGTCACGAGGGTCTGATGCGGACGGCCCCGCTCCACGCCCGTGGTGCGGGGTCGTCCCCGTCGCGGCCGGCCACTCCCCCGGGCCCGCAGACGTCGGCGGCTCGTCTGACCGGAGCTCAGCGCGGGGCGACCGACGCCGTGACGGTGAACTTCGCCGTCCGCGTCACCTGCCGCGTGGGTCCGACCATGCGCTCGAGCATCGGGCGGTACCGGAGGTGCGAGTTCCACACCGTCCAGAGTTCCCCACCCGGACGCAACACCGAGGCCGCGTTGCGGAACATCGCCTCGGCGGCGTCCGTCGAGACGGTCGTGTCCGCGTGGAAGGGCGGGTTGCACAGCACCAGGTCGGCGCTGTCCTCGTCGAGTTCGTCGCCGGCGTCGCTCCGCACGGTACGGACGCGGTCGCCGACGCCGTTGACGTCGGCGGTGAGACGCGTCGAGGCGATCGCCGCCGCGGAGACGTCCGTCGCCACCACGCGCACGCGTGGGCGGGAGCGCGCGACGACGGTCGCGACCACCCCGTTACCGCACCCGAGGTCGACGACGACCCGGGCCTCCGGCATGGCCGCCTCGGCGGCCTCGAGCAGGACCCGCGTCCCGATGTCGAGCGACGTGCCCGCGAACACGCCGCCGTGGGCGGCGATGGTGATGTCGAGCTCGTCCTGACGTACCTGACGCGGCCACGGATCGGTCACCGCGGCGCGTTCGGCGGCGGCGCGGAGCGGGTCCGACGCGATGAGCAGGCGGGACTTGCCGCGCCCACGGCTCGCGACGACCTCGCCGAACGACCGCCGGAGCACGTCGTTCTGGGTCAGGGTCATGTACTTCGTGCGTCCACCGCAGAGCAGCACGACGTCCGGCGCGGCGAAGCGGGCGACCGCGCGTGCGACCTCGTCCAGGCGGTCGTGCGACTTGCTGAGCCGGAGGATGACGAGTCGGGCGTCACGGAACGCCTCCTCGAAGCCCTCCGGGTGGTGGAACCCGCGACGGCCGAACGTGCCGGCGCTGGCCTCCAGTGCTCGCTCACCGACGAGCGAGTCCTGGACCACACGGACATCCGACGCTCCGTGCAGGGCGAGCACTCCGAGGGTGAGCACCCCGTACCGGTCGTCCACCACCGTGACGGCGCCCGGGTGCCGCAGGGCGTCGCCGTGCACGTGCGGAGCCTCGTCGAGGAGGAACCGGTCGGTCCCGTCGATCGCGATGAGGTCCGGGCCCTGCTCGCGGGCGTGGCGCCGGAAGTGGTCGGCGAAGTCGAAGGACGGCACGGACCGAGAGTAGCCGCGGCGCACTGGCAGTCCCGTTCCCCGGTCTGCAACCCGGCGCTGGAGGACACCGATATACCACACGCGACATCGTGCAGCAGGAGTCGTACGCTCGGAACACGCCCGGACCGCCCGGGCTCCGCAGCACCGCGAGAGGGGCCGATGTTCGTAGCGCGACCCACCCCCGGGACGAAGACCCTGCTCCGTGACGTCGCTCGTGAGCGTCTGCGTGCGGAGATCATCAGCGGACGGCTCCGTCCCGGCCAACGACTCGACGACGACGAACTCGCGCTGCAGCTCGGGTGTTCACGGACGCCGGTGCGGGAGGCCCTCGCGGACCTGGGTCGCCTCGGTCTGGTCGAACTGCGGGCGAACCGGTACACACGCGTGGCGGTGCCGCGGGACGAGGACGTCCTCCCTGCGCTGCAGGCCCTGGGGCTCCTGTTCGGCGGTGTGGTGCGGCTCGCCGTCCCGTCGCTGAGCGACCGGTCACGGTCCTCGCTGTTCCGTCGTCTCGGCGTCCTGCTCGACTGCATGCAGGAGCCGGGGTGGATGCCGACGGCTGACGCGGCGACGCCGGTCTACCGGACCTTCATCAACGAGTGCCACAACCCGATGCTGTCGGCGGCGTTGCTCAGTTCACTCGACGGCCTGACCTTCCGGTTGCGGAACGACCGGCTGCACGAGGCACTGCCGTGGGAGCACATCCGCAACGGTGTCGTCGCGCTGCGGATCGCCGTGGACGGACGTGACGGACGGCTGGCGGAGCGAGCGACCTGGGCGGTGCACCTGCTGCCGGACCCGGATCGCGCTGACACCGGTGACGGGGACGACGACCCGCTCCGAGGACATGCGGAGCGCTGACCGTGTGCCAGGAGTGCATCCGCCAGGTCATCCGCTCCGTCCGAGCACGTCGCCGGACGGTTGATCGGTGCGTCCCGGCGGACGAGCGGCCCGACGGCTCCGGGCCGTGCAGTGCCGCGGGCAGTGCGGCCCGCTCGCTCGCCGATCCGCTGCTCGACTGCTGACAGGCACCGTCAGGGCGAACGGTTCGTCAGCGCTGCGGGCGGTAGAGCACGACCGCGGTGTTGCGCTGCGGCCGCATGCCCGCACGCAGGGGCACCGCGGCGCCGGTCGTCGTCGCGGCGAACACCCGTGCACCCGGACGGCTGATGAGCTGGTCGGCGAGTGCGCGTTCGAGCTCCCGGACACGGGTCCGCAGCTGCGCGTTCTCGTTCTCGAGGTCGAGCACCCGCCGGATCCCCTCGAGGGACACACCCTCGGACCCGAGCCGCGCGATCTCGCGGAGCTGGGTGATGTCGCGCATCGAGTACCGCCGCGACCCGCCACGGGTGCGCCCGGGCACGACGAGGCCGAGCCGGTCGTACTGCCGCAGGGTCTGCGGGTGCATCTCGGCGAGTTCCGCCGCGACCGCGATCGCGAAGACGGGCGAGTTCTCGTCCATCTCGGTCATCGAGCGCTCCTTCGGTCGTGCGCGTGGTGCGGGACCAGTCTGTGCCCGCACACCGGTTGTGACGGGACGCGCCGGCGGCGCGCCCACCCTGCCGGCTTGGAGGCTCGGCGCGGGTCCCTGACGGAGCCGCGCCGAGCCTCCAGGCCGGTCGTGCAGTGCGGTTCGGTGCGCGGTCAGCCGCGCGCCTTCGCGAGGAGGTCCTCGCGGGGGTCCTCGTCCGGCAGGGCGTCCGCGAGGGCGTCGAGCGCCGCGCGGGCCTTGTCGGAGAGGTGGGACGGAACGGCGACCTGGACGGTGGCGAGCAGGTCACCGGTGCCGTTCTTGCCCGGGACGCCCCGGCCCTTGACCCGGAGGACCCGGCCCGAGGGTGTCCCCGGGGCGACCCGCAGCTTGACGGGTTCGCCGCCGAGTGTGGGCACCTGGATCGTGGCGCCGAGCGCCGCCTCGACGAACGTCACGGGCACGTCCACGCGGAGGTTCTGCCCGTCGCGCTCGAACACCGGGTGCTTGCGGACGGAGACGGTGACCACCAGGTCGCCGGCCTCGCCGCCGTCGGGGCTCTGTTCGCCTCGACCACGCAGCCGGATCTTCTGGCCGTCGGAGACGCCCGCGGGGATGCGGACGTTGACCGGCCGGCCGTTGCCCTGCGCGAGCTTGACGGTGTCCCCGGCGATCGCGGTGGCGAAGTCGAGCGTGGTCGTCGCGGTGACGTCACGCCCCTTCGTCGGTCCGCCGAAGCCGCGGAAGCCGCCGGAGTTCTGGCCGAAGCCGCCTCCGCCGAACATGCCGCCGAGGATGTCCTCGAACCCGCCGGCACCGCCGGCACCGCCCTGGCCGAACCGGACGCGCTGTCCGCCGCCGCCTCCGCCGAACATGCCGCCGAACACGTCCTCGAAGCCGCCCTGGCCGCCCGCACCACCCGAGGTGAAGCGAGCGCCGGAGCCCATCGCGCGGACCTGGTCGTACTCCTTGCGCTGCTCCTTGTCGGAGAGCACCGAGTACGCCTCGCTGATCTCCTTGAACTTCGACTCGGCAGCAGCGTCACCCGGGTTGGAGTCCGGGTGGTACTGCCGCGCGAGCTTCCGGTACGTCTTCTTCAGGTCAGCCTCGGAGGCGTCCTTCGACACCCCGAGCACTGCGTAGAAGTCCTTGTCGAACCAGTCCTGACTGGCCACGGCTCACCTCCCTTCCACCGTCGCCGACCCTCAGGCCGGCACCGCCACGGCGACCTTGGCCGCACGGAGCACGCGGTCACCGAGCTTGTAGCCCGGCTCCACGACGTCCGCCACGGTCTGGCCGGTCGCTCCCGGCGTGGGCAGCTGGACGATCGCCTCGTGCACGTTGGGGTCGAAGGTCTCCCCCTTCTCGCCGATCTGCACGAGCTTGAACTTGTCGAACCCGCTGCGGAGCTTCTGGGCGATGACCTGCATCGGTCCCTCGGCGAGGTCGCCGTGGGACTCGGCGCGGTTCAGGTCGTCGAGGGCCGGGAGCAGTGCACGCACGACCTCGGCGATGACGGCTTCGCGGTTGGCGTCCCGGTCACGCTCGACGCGCTTCCGGAAGTTCACGAGCTCGGCCTGGGCGCGGAGCATGTCCGTCCGCATCTCGCCGACGAGGTCGCGGTCGGACGGCGAGAGCCGGTCCTCGGCGATGCCGGTCGCTGCGTCGGCCAGGAGCGCCTCGTCCTCGGGGCTCAGGTCGTTCGCCGGCGGCGCGTCCGTCGACACCTCGACGTCGGGACCCTCGGCTTCGATGAGGTCCTCGGTGCCGTCGACGTCAGCCGTCGCGCCGTCCTCGGAGCCCTCGGCCGCGTTGCCCTGCGCCCGTCCGCCCTGTGCCTGGCCGCCCTGTGCCTGCCCACCCTGGGGGGCGGACCCGGCGGGCCCGGCGGAACCATCCGCCGGGCCGGAACCGGTCTGCCCACCGTCAGCCGAGCCTCCAGGCAGGTCGGCGCCGTCGTGCTGCGGGTCCTGCGGGTTCTCGTTGCTGGTGGTCATGTGTCCTACTTCTTGTCGTTGTCGTCGTCGTCCACGACCTCGGCGTCGACGATGTCCTCGTCGTCACCGGTGGTCTGGCCCTCGGCACCGGCGCCCGCACCCGCATCACCGGCGGCGTCGGCTGCCTGGCTCTGCGCGTAGATCGCCTGTCCGAGCTTGCCCTGCGACTCGTTGAGCTTGTCGAACGCGGTCTTCACGGCCTCGTCGTCGTCACCCGCGAGCGCGGACTTGAGGCCGTCGACGTCGCCCTGGACCTCGGACTTGACGTCCGCGGGGAGCTTGTCGTCGTTCTCCTTGATGAGCTTCTCGATCGAGTAGACGAGCTGCTCGGCCTGGTTGCGACGCTCGCTCGCCTCACGGCGGGCCTTGTCCTCGGCGGCGTGCTCCTCGGCCTCGCGGACCATGCGCTCGATGTCCTCCTTCGGCAGCGACGAGCCGCCGGAGATGACCATCGACTGCTCCTTGCCGGTGCCCTTGTCCTTCGCGGACACGTGCACGATGCCGTTGGCGTCGATGTCGAACGTGACCTCGATCTGCGGGATGCCCGCCGGGGCCGGCGCGATGCCGGTGAGCTCGAAGGTGCCGAGCGGCTTGTTGTCGCGGGTGAACTCGCGCTCGCCCTGGAAGACCTGGATCGCGACCGACGGCTGGTTCGAGTCGGCGGTCGTGAAGGTCTCGCTGCGCTTGGTCGGGATCGCGGTGTTGCGGTCGATGAGCTTCGTCATCAGGCCGCCCTTGGTCTCGATGCCGAGCGAGAGCGGCGTGACGTCGATGAGGAGGACGTCCTTGCGCTCACCCTTGAGGACACCGGCCTGGAGCGCGGCACCGACGGCGACGACCTCGTCCGGGTTGACGCCCTGGTTCGGCGACTTGCCACCGGTCAGCGACTTGACGACCTCGGCCACGGCGGGCATGCGGGTCGAACCACCGACGAGGACGACGTGCGCGATGTCGTTGACCGACACGCCGGCTTCCTTGATGACGTCGTTGAAGGGCTTCTTCGTGCGGTCGAGCAGGTCCGAGGTCATCTGCTCGAACTGCGCGCGCGAGATGGTCTCGTCGAGGTTGAGCGGGCCGTCGGCGGTGAGCGTCAGGTACGGGAGCTGGATGCTCGCGCTGAGCTGGCTCGACAGTTCCTTCTTCGCCTGCTCGGCGGCCTCCTTGAGGCGCTGCTTCGCGATCTTGTCGGTCGACAGGTCGACGCCGTGCTCGTCCTTGAACTTCTTGACGAGGTGGTCGACGATGCGCTGGTCCCAGTCGTCGCCGCCGAGGCGGTTGTCACCCGAGGTCGCGCGGACCTGGATCGTGGAGAAGTCCTCGTCCTTGCCCACCTCGAGCAGGGAGACGTCGAACGTACCGCCACCGAGGTCGAAGACCAGGATGAGTTCGTCTTCCTTGCCCTTGTCGAGGCCGTACGCGAGCGCCGCAGCGGTCGGCTCGTTGATGATGCGCAGGACGTTCAGGCCGGCGATCTCACCGGCGTCCTTGGTGGCCTGACGCTCGGCGTCGTTGAAGTACGCCGGGACGGTGATGACCGCGTCGGTCACGTCCTCGCCGAGGTACTGCTCGGCGTCGCGCTTGAGCTTGCCGAGGGTGCGGGCCGAGATCTCCTGCGGCGTGTAGCTCTTGCCGTCGATGTCGACCTTCCAGTCGGTACCGATGTGGCGCTTCACGCTCGCGATGGTGCGGTCGACGTTGGTGACGGCCTGGCGCTTCGCGGTCTCGCCGACGAGCACCTCGCCGTCCTTCGTGAACGCCACGATCGAGGGCGTCGTGCGGAGCCCCTCGGCGTTGGCGATGACGGTGGGCTCGCCGCCCTCGAGAACGGAGACGACGGAGTTGGTGGTTCCGAGGTCGATGCCTACTGCACGTCCCATGTGTTGACTCCTCGTGTAGGGGTAAGGGGTTGGACTTGCGTCCGATGGGCTCAAGTTTACTCAGGACGGGAGGCGCGTCAAGTCCTGGGCGCGGAAGTTGCGTCGGTCGGACGCAGGTTCGCGTAGGCATCGCGCTCGGAAGGTCTTCAGGCTGATGCCTGATATTTCTTATGTCCTATGACCAGTGCCCGGCGCGATCCCGCGTGCGTGGCCTCGATCCGAAAGACATCTCTTCACATGAAGTCATTCCTCCGGAGGGCCGTCGCGACCGGCGTTGCTCTCTCTTTCCTCGCTGGCGCAATCACTGACGGCACCCGAGCAGTTGCGGCTGATTACGCACCGGAGCCGGGTGAACTCGGTACCGCCTTCAAGATGGTTTGGAAGGAGTCAAACGACTATTGGTTTTTCCGGAGCGGGACCGAGTACCTAGACAAGGCGTCAACGCTCGATGAAGCAAAATCAAACGCAAGCGCGTTCCGAGCAGAATTCCAAGAGAGCGCCAGCGATGGACACAGTTACTGGAGACTGCATCCCGCAACGAGCATGGACATGTGCTTGCAAGCAGCGGTTTCTTCCTCAACATTGAAGGGTCCTTTCGTCGCTATTCGTTCCTGCAAAGGCTCACAATGGACAACCTACCCGAACGAAGTCCGCGAATGGACTCTTGACAAAGGGAAACTTCGCGCGCGGTTGAACACGGGGTACGGTAGCGCATATGCGGATGCCGTGTGGTTCGCGGGACACGCCGAAAGCGTGGTGGACTCTCACGGCCAGCATGTATACGCGACGCTCGTTTCGAAGGAGCCTGCCACGAATCCACTGATCGATCTCCCCAGTGATTTGTCCGGGTTCAATGACCTTCAAGCGCTCGTTGCTAAGGTGGATAATGTTCGCGGGAAAGCTGCCGTCAGTGGGACGGCTACGCCGGGTGCGACGGTCTGGGTGGGAACTACCTCGACTCCCGTTGACGCCGAAGGCAAGTGGGAGCTGACCGTTGAGGGGCTCAAGGCAGGGCCGAACACCCTGCACGTCGTGCAGAAGATCGACGGCGAGGAGCACGACTCGCAGGACCTCGAGGTCACGATCATCGAGGGCGGCACCGTCGTCCCGAAGCAGAACGGCCCGGTCGACCTCGAGCGTGGCGGCACGACCGACGTCCCGTTCTCCGTCGAGAACAAAGAAGCCCGCGCCGACATGCAGGGCAAGGTCGAGCTCACCGCTCCGGCCGGCACCACCTTCGCGGACGGCCAGACCAACGTCGCCGCCGAGGTCCGCACCGACGGCACCGGCTCCTGGACGCCGAACACGGCCCTCGACCTGAAGAACGGCACCCTGTCCGACGGCGGCAAGAAGCTGACGTTCGACGTCGACAGCGGCGCGACCGAGCTCCCCGCGAGCCAGGAGTACCGCTACACCGTCAAGGTCGACACCCCGGCCGACGCTGCCGCGGGCACGGGCGAGCTCGGCTTCGTCTACGCCGGCGACAGCTCGAAGGGCGACTACCGCGCCGAGGGCACGACCACCACGACGCTCGAGGCGGACAACAAGCCCGGCGCGCCGACCAGCGTCGAGGGCTACTTCCCGCAGGATGTCGCCGCGTGGGCACACATCAAGGGTGACGGCATCACGAGTGGTGCCACGGTGACGATCAAGCAGGGCGAGAAAGTCATCGCGTCACAGAAGGTCACGGGCACGGCGTTCGACCTGCCCATCGATCCGTCGAAGGTCGGGTACGGCAAGCAGGACTTCACCGTCACCCAGACCATCGACGGCACCGAGTCCGACAGCATCGCCGTCTCCCTCGACTACGGGCAGAACACCCCGGCGTTCACCAACCCGTCCGAGGGCTCCACGATCCCGGGCAATCCGCTTTCCTTCACCGGAACCGGCAACCCGGGCGGCATCGTCCAGGTCAACGGCACCGACTTCACCACGGACAGCCCGATCGGTACCGCGAACGTCACCGACGGCAAGTGGGCCGTGAAGAACTCGTCCCTGACCCTGCCGAACGGTCCGTACCAGCTGTGGGCCAACCAGCGCACCAAGGGCGGCAAGATCGAGTTCACTGGCCTGAACATCACCGTCCAGCAGGCCAAGCCCGCCACGCCCAGCGCCGAGGGGTACTTCCCCAACAACGTCGCGGAATGGGCCGGCATCGCCGGCATCGGCAAGCCCGGCGCCACCGTCATCGTCCGCGACGCCAACGGCACCGAGATCGGCCGCACCACCATCACCGACGCCTCGGGCACCTACAACGTCGGCATCGATCCGTCGAAGGTCGGGTACGGCAAGCAGGACTTCACCGTCACCCAGACCATCGACGGCACCGAGTCCGACAGCACCGCCGTCTCCCTCGACTACGGGCAGAACACCCCGGCGTTCACCAACCCGTCCGAGGGCTCCACGATCCCGGGCAATCCGCTTTCCTTCACCGGAACCGGCAACCCGGGCGGCATCGTCCAGGTCAACGGCACCGACTTCACCACGGACAGCCCGATCGGTACCGCGAACGTCACCGACGGCAAGTGGGCCGTGAAGAACTCGTCCCTGACCCTGCCGAACGGTCCGTACCAGCTGTGGGCCAACCAGCGCACCAAGGGCGGCAAGATCGAGTTCACCGGCCTGAACATCACCGTCCAGCAGGCCAAGCCCGCCACGCCCAGCGCCGAGGGGTACTTCCCCAACAACGTCGCGGAATGGGCCGGCATCGCCGGCATCGGCAAGCCCGGCGCCACCGTCATCGTCCGCGACGCCAACGGCACCGAGATCGGCCGCACCACCATCACCGACGCCTCGGGCACCTACAACGTCGGCATCGATCCGTCGAAGGTCGGGTACGGCAAGCAGGACTTCACCGTCACCCAGACCATCGACGGCACCGAGTCCGACAGCACCGCCGTCACCCTCGACTACGGCGATGAGGGAGCCGTCGCGATCACGAGTCCGACCGGTCCGACCGTTGCAGGGAGCGGCTCGATGACGTTCACCGGGACGGCAACAGCCGGCTCGACGGTGACGGTGACCGGAACCGACTTCGCGAACGACTCGCTGTTCGGTTCCGCCACCGCCGCCGCTGACAACAACTGGTCGCTCACCGCATCGCTCGATCTCCCGGCCGGGCCCTACCAGTTCTGGGCCAGCCAGATGACGAAGGGCGGCAAGGTCAAGCTGACTGCGACCTCCGTCGAGATCACCCGCTGACCAGGCTCGCACAACGGAAGGGGCACCTCACCGAGGTGCCCCTTTCGCCTGTCATGTATTATGTTATATACATGAACGAAAGGAACCTCATGCAGAAGTATCTCGTCGCATCGCTCCTGACCGTCGTCGCATGCTCGACTCTCGTCGGCTGCACGGGCAACGCACCGGTCGACGGTGCAACGGCGTCGGCATCGGCATCGGCATCGGCCCGTGCAGAGCGAACACCGAACCCGACCTCCGAGGTCACCGGCCCGCCGCTGGAACAGGCCGACATCGCCTGCGAGGACGGCACCGCGCACGTTGAGGGTCAGAACAACAAGGAAGTCAGCGTTCCTGATTGCACCTCGGTCGTGATCGACAGCAGCAACGCCGTCGTCCACCTCGGCAAGACCGAACTACTCACCGTCAACGGAGCCATCAACGGCATCGACGCGGCCTCACTCGCGAAGCTCGTCATCAACGGCGACGGCAACCGCATCACGACCCCGTCGAAGCCGACCGTGCGCGACAAGGGCACGTCGAACATCGTCAACCACTGACGACGTCCCACGGAGCGCACCCATGACGACCTCGACCCGGACGATCGAAGTCGACTGGCAGGACGGCCGCGGCCTCGCCGCCGCGGCATCGGTCGGCGGAATGACGTCCGCAGCGGCGTCATGGGTGCGCTTCGTGATCCAGATGAGCTCGATGGTCGTGATCGCGAGGACGATCGGCCCAGACCAGTACGGTTCCGCAGCGACCCTGCTCGTCGCCGTCACCGGCGCCGAGGTGATCCGCTCCGGTGGCGTCACCTGGCTCATCGCTCACGACACCGAACTCTCAGCAGCCGCCGCCAGCACGCTGCACTCGATCAGCAGGCTGGCCGGCGCGATGATCGGAGCACTCTGGTGCCTCGTCGCCGCGCTGCCGCTGGCGAGCGCCCTCCCTGGCGGCGGCGCCGGGGCGCTCGCGATGGCCGTCGTGTTCCTCACTGCAGGATCAGGAGCCGTGCCAACCGCGGTCCTCGGCCGCAACCTGCGCTTCGGAGCGATCGGAGCGGCGGAGGTGGCGGCGGCTGTGGTCTCGTGCACCGGCGCCGTCGCCCTCGCCGCCGCCGGGGGTGGCGCCCTGGCCCTCCTGCTGCAGGCGACCTCCTACGCACTGACGCTCCGACTCGCGGTCGCACTCCTCTGTCCCTGGCGACCAGGCCCCCGCCTCCCACTCCGTGCGCTCCGGCGCGAGCTGGCGTTCGCCGGCAACGCGTCCCTCACACAAACACTCGAGTGGATCGCCCGCAGCCTCGACCGGGTCTTCGTCGCACTCGTCTTCGGGCAGGCGTCCGCCGGCTTCTACGTCCAGGCCAGCCAGCTCGTGCTCCTCCCGCTCGAACAGGTCAGTGGTCCAATGCGTCGCGTTGCCGTCCCGGTCCTGGCCCGGCTCCGATCCGACCCGGATCGGTTCCGACACACCTTCACCGCGATCCTGCGCCTCGCATGCGGCGCGCTCTGGCCGGTCTTCGCGGTCCTCGGCGTCGTGAGCACGCCACTCATCGACCTGGTATTCGGCCACGCTTGGATCGGCACGGTCCCGGTGTTCCTCGCGATGCTGCCCGCCGCCTTCGCCCTCGTCGTGGCCACGGTCACGGTCTTCCTCGCCCTCGCTGACGGCGCTGCCGGGAGGCAGGCCCGGTGGGAGTTGTGGATCAGTCGGCCGCTGACCGTGGTGGCGTTCCTCGCGTTCTCCACCGCTGGATTCCAGGCGATGGTCCTCGCCGTGTCAGCGGCGACCGTCCTCGTGACGGTGCCGGGGTTCCTGGTCATCGCCCGATCGACCCCGGTGAGGGCACGTGACCTCTGCAGCGCCGTCTGGTTCCCCGCAGTCCTCGCACTGGCATGCGCCGTGACAGCCGCAGCAGCCCGACACGTCCTCCCGATCGGGTCCCGGCAACTCGTCCTCGTCGTCGGCGCCGCGGCGATCGTGTGGTGCGCGGGCATGACCGCGATGCCCACGACCCGGCACCTGGCACGTCGAGCCTTCCGGCGTCGACTCCGCTGACCCCAGCGCGCCCCGGCAGGACCCCTCGGGCGCGCGGACGCGTGGCGCGACGACGGGCGTGAGGAGCGAACGGCGCTCCGTCAGGGGCCGGCCTGCGGATGGCGTGACGACGACGGGAGGCGCGCCCTCACGAACGACGCCGCCTCACGTCGTCACCGCACGTGGTTGAGCAGGACCCGCTCGAGCTCGTCGACGACCGTGGGCAGTGCGTACCGCTCAGCGCTGCGGCGAGCCCGGCGGACGAGTGCCACTCGCCGATCGTCGTCCGCGAGCAGGTCGCACATCCCACGTGCCATCGCCGAGACGTCGTCCGCTGGCACCACCACCCCGTCCTGGCCGTCGTCGACGACCTCGGCGGGTCCGCCGGCGTCGGTCGTGATGACCGCTCGGCCCATTGCCATGGCCTCCACGACCACCTGGCCGAACCCCTCGGCGCGCCGGCTTCCGTGCACGACCACCGTTGCTCGTGCGATCTCCGCCTGCACGTCGGTGCTGTGACCGACGAACTCCACGGCGTCGTGGATGCCGAGGTCGGCCGCGAGCGTCGGCAGCGACCGAGCGAACTCCTGGTCCTGCTCGAACAGTGCGTCACCGACCACACGCAGGCGCACGTCTGGGCTGAGACCAGACTCGCGCGCCTCTGCGAAGGCCCGGAGCACGACATCCTGTCCCTTGAGTTTTGCGAGTCGTCCGATCACGGCGACCGCGCGGTCCTCCGGCTCCTCGGGGGCGACAGCCGGGACATCGACCGGGCAGCCCACCACCGCGACCGAGATGCGGCACCGTCCGATGCTCGCTGCCGTCGTCCGGGAGTTCGCGATCACGGCCTCGGGGAGGGCTCTCATGACCAGACGCAGGAGGACGTCGTTCACAGGCCGCCCTGTGTCGGCTCCGATGACGCTGTGCAGGTGCGCCACGGAACGGGAACCGGCCAACCGAGCGGCGAGACCGCCGTAGACGTGTGCCTTCGCCGAATGCGTCGTCACGAGCCGGATGCCGCGTCGACGGCAGAGTTCTGCGACCGCACGTGCAACGGTCACGACCCCTGTCACCTTGTGCAGAGTCGCCGTCGAGAGGGCGCGGGACCGGACACTGTGCGCGCGCGTCGCCATCGGCAGGGGGATCACGTGGTGTTCAACGCCGGCTTCGCCGAGGGCACGCTCGAGGGGGCCGTGTTCCCCGAGGATGACGACCGGGTGCACCGATGTCATCGCGCTCGTGACGCGCAGCAGGAAGAGCTCGCACCCCGAGAGCTGCGCAGAATGGGTGAGGAAGGCGACCGGGGGACGCACTGTGGCTGCCCCCAGGACCGACCCGAGTGTCCGGGTTGCGGTCATGCCGCCATCCACGCAGTGATCTCACTCCGGAAGCGCGCGCTGTCGAAGAACTCGGCATCGCGACGACATGTGGCGGGGTCGAGACGGACGGCCCGTGCGACGGCATCGCGGAGGGTCGACGGCTCGTGGTCGGGGATGCGGATGCCGCTCCGGGCGGAGACGGACTCGCGCGTGCCGCCCTGATCGGCGACGACGACCGGCGTGCCGACCGCGAGCGCTTCGATCGGCACGATGCCGAAGTCCTCGACGGCAGGGAACACGAACACCGCGGCCCGGTCGAGGAGACATGCGAGCAGGTCGTCAGAGGGCGCGATGACGAAGCGGACCTCTGCACCCGATCCGGCCGCGAGCGCACGCAGGCGCCCTTCGTCCGGGCCGCATCCGGCGATCACCACCGGGCGTCCGGTCGCGACCCCGGCGGTGATCGCGACGTCGATCCGCTTGTACGGGACGAACCGTGACGCGGCCAACACGAAGTCCTGGGGCAACGAGGCGAGGACGTTCTGTTCTCGAGGGTCGAGGTCGGCGGAGCGTCGAGCACCGTTCCGCACCCGCGCCAGGTCGACCGGCGGATGGATCACCTCGGCCTCCACGCCCCAGGTGCGCTCCACTCGCCGCCGGACGAACGCGCTCGGTACGGCGAGACGCTGGAGGGTTGCCCCGTTCCGGCGGTCGAGCCAGCGGAAGAACGGTGCGCACGCTCGGACGGGCAGGGAACGTCCCCGGTCGTCGAGCCCGGACTCCCAGATGTAGCGGGCCGGGGTGTGCGCGTACACGAACAGCCGCTCCGGGGCGACACCAGGGACCCGGACGTGGTGCGCGAAGAGGTGGGAGCTGACGAGCGCCCAGTCGCGTTGTCCGAGCCGCTTCGGTGCGGTTCGCCACACCGCCGACATCGCGGGCAGCGACACGACCTTCCGGCCCCGCTCCGGGAGACGCGCGAGGACGGTCTCGTGGACACGGTCCGGTCCGTACCGCTGCGGGTGGTCGTTCCACAGTGTCAGGATGTCCGCGTCAGGATGGAGGTCCGCGAACTCGTCGACGACGCGTTCGGCCCCGCCGACGCGTTCGATCCATTCGTGGACGATGATCCCGTTGCCGCTCATCAGCGGTCCCTCCTCGTGGTGTCTGCGGCCATGACGTCGGCGACGAAGGGCACGATCGTCCGTGTCATCCGTCCGATCCGGTCCCCCATGTGGTGGAAGTCCTCTGCGGTGCCCCGGACCGGGTCGTCGACGTCGTCGCCAGCGCTGGAGTCCTGCGGACGGCGGCGTCGGGCGAGGACTTCGGTCAACGGGAGCCCGTGCTCCTCGACGGTCGGCGGCCCGAGTCGCACCAGGCGGTCGACCTCGCCGATGATGAAGGTGCGGTGGAGCGCAGCTGGCCAGGAATCCAGCAGGTCGGCTCGCAGCCTCCGCTCCATCACCAGCACGAGGTCCTGTTCCCGGAGCAGCCGGGCATCGACCCGCCGCGAGCGGTGCCGCTCGACCTGGCGGCGTTCCTCATCGCGCGCACAGAGCGACTCGAGTAGCGGATGCGCCCGGTGGCCCCGGAGCGCATGTGTCCCTGCGCTCATCGCGACGAGGTCGGCGTCGGTGGTCACGCCCCAGGCGCTGCGGAAGGTGATCTCTGCCCATGGCGATCGGCACACGTTCCCCTCGCACACGAGGAGGACGTGGAACGGCGGGCTCACTGCTCAGCCATCCGCGCGCGTACTGCCTTCCGGCTGCGGCGAGGGCGCTCACTCCTCGGAGCCGTCGGCTGGTAGCCGTAGTACTGCGCCGTCTTCCGCCCGAGCCGGACCCGGTTCGCGACGGTGCCGACGACACGCGCACCCACCGCGTCGAGCCGACCGAGTGCGCTCTGCACGGCGTGACTGGTGACACGGCCGTCGACCGACGCGACGAAGAGGACTCCGTTGACGCGCGTCGCGAGGACCGTGGGATCAGTGACCGGGAGGACCGGAGGCGCGTCGATGATGACGTAGTCGAAGTGCTGGTGCAGATCGGCGATGAGCACCTCCATCGTCCGGGACTCCAGGAGCTCACTCGGGTTCGGCGGGACCCGCCCGGAGGCGAGCACGTGGAGCTCGTCGGCCCCGTGGCGCTGGAGTGCGTCAGCGAGCTCGACCTGGTGCGTCAGGACCGTCGACAGACCGACGCCGCTCTCGAGCCCGAGGTAGTCGCCCGTCGAGGGACGCCGGAGGTCCGCGTCGACCAACACGACCCGATGGCCGCTCTGTGCGAGCATCAGCGAGAGGTTCACGGCGGTCGACGACTTGCCCTCGCCCGGGAGGGCGCTCGTCACCACGATCGCCTGGCTGCCACCGTCGACGTTGGTGAACGTGAGGTGCGTCCTGAGCTGACGGAATTGCTCGGCGCGCTCGGAGTACCGGTTGTCGACGTCGATGAGGGGCGAGGTCGCCGCTTGCGGGTCGACCGGGATCTCGGCCAGGACACTCCGCTTCCCGATCTGGCGGAGGGCCTCGACGGAGCGCAACTTGGTGTCGACCGTCTCGAGCACCAGGGCGATCGCGATCCCCGAGCCGAGACCGCCGATGACCCCGAGGACCGCGTTGACGGCCGGCCGCGGGGAGATCGGCCGTGACGGCTCCTGCGCCTGCTGGAAGACGCTGAGCTCGACGAGTGGACGACCGTGGTCATCGGTCCGTTCGATCCCGGCGACTGCTTCGACGAGTTCGTGTGCGACCGCGTTGGCGAGCGAAGCAGCCTTGGCCTGGTCGGTGTCGGTCGCGGAGATCGAGAGGATGACCGTGTCGCTGACCGCTTCGGCCTGGACCTTCGACCGGAGCACTGCGACGTCGCCGCGGACGCCCGCTCGGTGTGCAGCCGCGGAGAGGACACGGGGCGACTGGGCCAACTGGACGTAGGAGGCGACGCGGGCCTCCGAGAAGGTCCCGCCCTGCGTCAGGTCCGTGACGGTCGCGCCGCCGACCGAGACGAAGACCGAGGACTCTGCGCGGAACTGCGGCACCTGGAGCGCTGAGACGACGACCCCGGAACCGATGCCGATGCCGACGGTGAGGACGATCCACCATCGACGGCGTCGGACGACGGCGAAGAACTGGGCGAGTGTCATGGGTCTCCTCGGATTCCATCCAGATGTGATGTTATAGTGTACGACATATCACTCGGTAGGAGAACCATGACGTTGCTCGGCGCGCTCGCGATCGCCCTGACGCTGTGCGGTGTCGCGCTCAGGAGACCGACCCTCCCGGCGGCCGCGCTCGGCTTCGGTGCCGGTGTTCCGGCTTCGGCGGGGCTCGCCGTGGGGCCTGCGACGCTGTCCGTCTTCGTCGTGGTGGCGGCAGTCGTCGGCTGCACGCCGGCACCGCGACGAGGAGCACGACTCCAGGACCCTGCCGTCTCACTGCTCGTCACCTTCGTGTGCTGGGCGCTCGTCGTCACGGCGATCGGCCCGTGGACCTTCGCAGGCATCGCGGTCCTCACGCCAGGGAAGGGCATCGACGCTCAAGTGCACGCTCCGTCGGCGCTGCAGTACTCGATCGGGAACGCTTCGCAGGTCGCCTACCTGCTGGCGTCCGTCGTGGCGGCTCGGTTCCTGTGGCGGACGGGCACGGCTCCCATCGCGCTGCTCGTCGCCGCGTGGACCGGCTCAGGCCTCAGCGCGGCCCGAGGACTCCTGCGTACGGCAGGCCTCGACCGGACTGCCTGGCTCTTCGACACGCTGCCCGTCGATTACTCCGGCGTCGGCGACGCTCGTCTCCGCGGCGTGTTCGCGGAACCGAGCGAACTCGCCGCCTTCTCGCTCGCGATCGTCGCCTTCGCAGCCGTCGGGACCGCCAGAGCGGATGACGCTCAAACGCGGATCACCTCCGGTACCCTCTTCACCGTCGCTGCCGGGAACCTCCTGGCGTCTGCTTCCGGGACCGCGGTGGCAGCCGGGTGCATCGTGGCCGTGGCGCTCGGAGGGTCGTTCGTCGCGAGGTTCGTGGCGTCCGGCGGTCGGCACGCCGGAGCGTTCACCGTCGCGTTCCTCACGATCGCCTTCGCCTCCGTTGCGTCCGGCACGCAGATCGTCGACTCGATCATGCAGATCGTGGAGGAGAAGGTCGGAAGCCAGTCCTTCGACTCCCGCACCGCTGCGGACGAGCTCGGCTACCGGGTACTCCTCGAGACACGCGGGATGGGCGCCGGGCTCGGCAGCGACCGGTCCTCGTCGTTCTTGGTCACACTCTTCGCGACGACCGGCGTCGTCGGCGTGATGACCTTCGGGGCAGCCACCCTCACGCTGCTCTTCCGGTCAGCACGGACGGTCGCCGCAACACCGGTGGCCGCAGCGCTCCTCGGCCTCCTCGTTGCCAAGGCCGTGTCCGCTCCGGACCTCGCAACGCCGCTGCTCTGGGTCCTCATCGCCACCGGCATCCACTTCGCCGCCCGTCGAGAAGGGACCGGCCTCGCGGGCCCGGAGGACGACAGTGCACTAATCCACCAGAAATACAACATGTACAGTGCCGGAAACGGATTCCGTGCATGATGCCACCGTGCATTCTCCGCCCCACCTCCCGCGGCCCCACTTCACAGGCGTGCAAGCGATCCGGTTCATCGCTGCGCTGCTGGTCGTCTTCTCGCACGTCCCGTCGTACATCCGGGACCGCGGCGGACTCACAGCGCCCTCCTTGCCGACCGGCCAGCTCGGTGTCGCGGTCTTCTTCGCCATCAGTGGTTTCGTGGCCGTGCTCACCACGCAGCACGTCCGCCCAAACGGAGCAAGGCGGTTCGCCTACCGACGACTGGCGCGCATCGTCCCCTTGGCCTGGCTCGTCCTGACACTCAAAGTCGTCACCGGACTGCTCGCCCCCGACGTCCTTGAGCGCTTCCGTCCGGACGGCTGGTACGTCCTCGCGTCGTACCTCTTCCTGCCCGCGCGGGGTGGTGACGGTCTGGTCCAGCCGCTCTACACGGTCATGTGGACGCTGTCCTTCGAGTTGTTCTTCTACGGCATCGTCGCCCTCGCGCTCGCGGCACGTCGCACTCCCTTGACCGTCGTCGCGCCGACCATGACGGCTCTCGCCTGTGCATCGGCCTTCCGCACGGACCCGTGGCCCGCGTTCCAGTTCCACGCCGACCCGTACGTCCTCCTGTTCGTGATCGGCATGGTCTTCGGCCACGTCGCGACCCGGACAGCGTCAGCGCGCACGCTCGCCTGGGGCATCGTGGCAGTCGTCGTCTGGACCGGCGCCGAACTCGTCAACCCGACGCACGGCATCGTGCTCCTGCCCGTGGCGACGCTGACCCTGGGAGTGATCCTCTTGGTGGAGCGATGGATCCCTCCACGGATCGTGCCGTCGGTCGACCTGCTCGGTGACGCCTCGTACGCGCTGTACCTCACACACCCGATCGCGGGCCCGGCGACGGTGGCCGTCCTCGCCGCACTGCTCCCGAGCACGACACCGTGGTGGCTCCTCGGTCTCGCCGCGGCGGCGGTGGCAGTGCTGGTCAGCATCGGGATCTGGTTCGCCGTCGATCGACCACTCACGCGATTGTTCAGTGACCGTCTGCACTCCCCATCACGCCAGGTCCGACAGTTCGCTCGCATCGAGCCCCGGTCGACGGCACAGCAGCCCCCAAAGACGGAGGGCACGTAGTCGGGCAGCTCGCGCCTTCCGGAGGTCCGGATCACGTTCGACGAGCATCCCGAGGAGCGTGACCACGAGGAGTTCGCCACGCTGCGCAAGACTCACGACACGGGACCGGTGGGAGGCCGTGAGACGGATTGCGGCGTCCGCCCTGGCGAACTCGACGAGCGCCGCGAACGAACGCGCGCTTGCACTCCCGACGTGCTGCACCCGAGCATCGGCGACACGGAAGACCCCCACTCCTTGCCGAACGGCACGACGGGACAGGTCGGCATCCTCGGCGTAGAGGAAGAACTGTTCATCGAAGGGCCCCAGCTCACGGAAACGACTGCTCTCAGCGAAAAGCGCACCGCCGGTCGCCTTCTCGACGCGGACGGCGACGCCGCTCGCATCGACGGGCGTCGCGAAACTTCGGCGCTTGAGGCGGCGCTCGATGCTGAAGTCCCAGTCGAGCACCGAGTCCGGGTCGATCCGGCCCGTGGTGAGCATCGTGCCGGCGAGGAGCGACCCGGGCTGCTCCTGGGCGGCGCGGAGGAACGCGGCGATCGCGCCCTCCTCCAACGCTGCGTCCGGGTTGAGGAGGATCGCGCGCGGCGCATCCACGACCGCGAAGGCCGAGTTGACCGCTCGACCGAAACCGTCGTTCCGGCCGTCGCCGACGAGCACGAACGGGATCGCGAGGTCCTCGCCCAGGTCCGGGACGCCACCTCCGTTGTCGACGAACACGACGCGAGCCACAACGTCCGCGAACGCTGCAGCGCGCTCGACCGACAGCAGGCACGTTCGGAGCAGACGGGCATCGCTGTGGAAGAGGACGATGACGACATCGACATCGGCCGGGCGACGTGACTCGGATGAGCGATCGGACATCCGAGCAGAATATCAGATACTGTACGGACGCCAGAGCGCGTTCGCCTGCGCCACCCCGCCGTACCACCGCGCCGACGGCTTCGGCGTCCGCTCGAACGTCTCCCGGTCCCATGCGACGAGCCCGAACGTCGGCCGGAACCCGGAGGCCCACTCGTAGTTGTCGAGCAGCGACCAGTGCTGGTAGCCGAGGACCTGGATGCCGTCCTCGATGCAGCGGTGGATCCCCTCGAGGGCGCCCTGCGTGGAGGCGATCCGGCGGGTGTCGTCGGCGGTGGCGATGCCGTTCTCGGTGATCATCAGCGGGACACCGCCGGAGAGCGCCCACGCCGACCGCAGGCCGTCCGCCGAGGCCTCGGGGTAGAACTCCCACCCGGTCAGCGTCGTCTCGACATCGTCGGCGACGGGCAACGGACCGGAGGGGCCGATGAACGTGCGGGTGTAGGCCTGCACGCCGAGGAAGTCGTCGCCCGCAGCGGCCTCGAGGTACCAGTCGTCACGCGGGTACCCGTACTCGCGGAGCATCTCCTCGGAGCCGGGGTCGCCGTTCGCCCGGAACGCCTGGGTCGCGACGGTCCACCCGGACTGGAGGCCCGACACCTGGGACAGCACGTCTCGCGACCGCCGGTGGCTGGCCAACAGGGCGTCGGCGACGCCCAGGTCCGGGTTCGGCAGGCCGTAGGCGACGAGGTTCGCGGCGTCCTCACCACCCGCGAGCATCGCCGCGATGTTCGGCTCGTTGATCGTGCAGACGTACCGGACGCCGTCCTGCACGACCGGGAGCGCGGCCTCGGTGTAGCGGGTGAACAAGTCGGCGGCGTCGGGGGCCGCCAGAAGCCGTCGCGCTCGAACCACCTCGGCAGCCCGTGTTCCTCCGGACGCGCCCGGAGGGTCTTGCGGACGGACGCGGGCAGGACGACACTGGCCCGACCATCCGGAGAAGGGACGAGCAGATGTCACAGTCGACACCGTCCGGGCGCAGGGACGCGCACCGGCTCTCCAGCGACGAGGCCGAGGTGCGGGAGGCCCTCCTCGACCACGACGCCGATCCGCACCTGACGTGGGTGACCGCGCAGCTCGACGGGACGGAGGAGCACCCGCTCGTCGAGTGACCGCGGCCGCCGGTGCGGGCCGCGTCAGGCCCGGCCGGCTCCCGCGTCGACGCCCGCCCGCTCCGGCGCACCGACGATCGCCATGCCGGCACCACGGAGGCGTCGTCCCTCCTGGGCGATGAACCCGAGCAGGCGGTCGTTCGTGCCGGCCACGTGCGCCGCCACGAGCTCCGCCGCACGGTCCGCGTCGCCGCTCTGCACCGCGTCGAGGATGTCGCTGTGCTCCTGCCACGCGGCGTCGCGCGCCTCCGGCGTCCGGACCTCGATCCACCGGGTGCGCTCGAGCCGGGTCAGGGCGTCCGCGACGGCGTCGGTGATGAACCGGTTGCCGCCGAGGGCCGCGAGGTCGAGGTGGAACGTCGAGCCCATCCGGATGCCGGCCTGCTGGTCCGGCGTCGGGCGGAGGGCGTCGAGGTGTGCGCGGACGGCGTCGAGGGCGTCCGGCTGGGCGCGGGCGACGGCGAGCCGGGCCGCGGCGGGCTCGAGCACCCCGCGGAGTTCGGCGAGCGAGGCGATCTCGCCGAGGTCGATCGGCGTGACCGTCCACGAGCGGCCCTCGTGCAGGATGAGCCCCTCACGCTCGAGCCGCGACAGCGCGGCCCGGACCGGGGTGCGCGAGGCGTGGAAGCGCGCTTCGAGGCCGCGCTCCGAGATCCGCTCCCCCGGTGCGATGTCGAGCGTCAGGATCGCGGCGCGGAGGTTGTCGTAGAGCTGGGCCGTCTGCGACACGGGTGCGGCGTCGGTCGGTTCGGTCACGGGCACCCAGCGTAGTGGCGTCGCCCCCGTTGGTATACCGTTCCGGTACACCAGCCGAGACGGAGGCCACGTGGCCCGCACCCCCGCCCGAGCGTGGACGATGCTCGGGCTCGGGGTCGCCGCGCAGGCCGCCGGCACGCTCGTCGTGACCGCGCCCGCACTCCTCATCCCGCACCTGCACGCCCAGGGGCTGTCCCTCACGCAGGCCGGTCTGCTGGCCGCCGCCCCCACCGCGGGCATGGTCCTCACGCTCATCGCCTGGGGCGCGGTCACCGACCGCGTCGGCGAGCGCATCGTCATCGCGGGCGGCCTCGTCCTCACCACCCTCGCGGTCGCCGGGGCCTGGATCGCCGGCCTCGACGCCGTGCTGCTCGGGGTGGCGTTCCTCCTGGCCGGCATGACGAGCGCGTCGACGAACGCGGCGAGCGGGCGGGTGGTCGTCGGCTGGTTCCCGAAGGAACGGCGCGGTCTCGCGATGGGGATCCGGCAGATGTCGCAGCCGCTCGGTGTGACGCTGGCGGCCGTCACGGTGCCGACGCTCGCCGAGACGTCCGGCATCCGGGCGGCCCTCGTCCTGCCGGTGGTGCTGTGCGCGGTGCTCGCGGTGGCCTGCACGCTCGGGATCGTCGATCCGCCTCGCCCGCCTGCGGCAGCCGCCGGCCCTGCCGCCGAGAACCCCTACCGGTCGACGGGGTTCCTCTGGCGCATCCACGCGGTGTCGGTCCTGCTCGTCGTGCCGCAGTTCACGCTGTCCACGTACGGCCTGGTGTGGCTCGTGACGCTCGGGTGGTCGACGGCTGCCGCGGGCCTCCTGGTCGGCGCGTCCCAGTTCGTCGGGGCGGTCGGTCGGATCCTGGTCGGGGTGTGGAGCGACCGCGTCGGCTCCCGCGTCGGCCCGTTGCGCGTCGTGGCCGTCTCGGCGGCGGCGGTGATGGCGGTCCTCGCGCTCGTCGACGTGGCGCACCTGCCAGCCGCCGCGGTCGTCCTCGTCGTGGCGACGAGCGTCACGGTGGCCGACAACGGGCTCGCGTACACGTCAGTCGCGGAGGCCGCCGGTCCCCGGTGGTCTGGCCGGGCCCTCGGCGCGCAGAACACCGGGCAGTTCATCGCGGCGAGCGCCGTCGGCCCGGGCATCGGCGCCCTGGTCGGACTGGTCGGGTTCGCGGGGTCGTTCCTGCTGGTCGCGGCACTGCCGGTGCTGGCCCTGCCCCTCGTCCCGCGGGCGGACCGGTCGCACGACTGACTTCCGCGCCGGTCGCGTGCCGGGGTGGCGGACGGACGGGAGGCTCGTGGCGGCGCCGCCACGAGCCTCCCGTCCGTCGTCGGCCGGTCAGGCCCCGGGGACCTCCGGTCCGGTGCGCCAGCGCAGCAGCGCGGCGGTCGGGCCGCCGCCGGGCAGCGCCGCGGCGTTGGCGTACACGACCTCGGCGTCGGTGAGCAGTGCGGCGCGGACGAGCCCGACCGCCGCCGGGACGGGTCCGAGCACCGCTGCACCGAGCGCCTGCTCCGGGGCGGTCGCGATCCAGGGCGCGGCGTCGAGGGCCAGGACCGTGCGGTCGGCGAACCCGGCGGGGTCGAGGACGACGACCGACGGCTGCGCCTGCTGCAGCGCCTCGACGACCGGGCCGAGTCCCGCCGCGATCTCGCCGTCACCGCGTCCCTCGTGTGTGCGGAGGAGGTCCTCGACGTCGTGCCGCCGCTGGGCGACGACCCGGGCGAGCGCGATGTCGACGTGCTCGCGGACACCGTCCTCCGACGCGTCGGACGCCCGCGGGTCGATCGGCACCTCGGAGAGCAGGGGTGCGGTCGCCTTCGTCTTCGACAGCTCGGCGACGAGGAGCTGCCGCGCCCGGATGTCCCCGGCGACGATGATCAGCCGTGGTGCCAGCCGGTCGACGGCGTCCTGCACGGCGGCTGCCACCTCGGACTCGTTCTGTCGCCAGAGTTCCTCGGTGTGGTGCTGCCAGCGCAGGTGCGACCAGCCACCGCCTTGGAACTTGTGGAGCGTGTCGGTGCGGCCCTCGACCTCCTGCTCCTCGCGCTGGTCGGGGTGGTCGACGTGCCCGAGCCGGTAGGCGCGGTAGCCACCGCCACCACGGCCGACCTCGACGACGAGGAACGGGACGTCGAGCGGGCGGTGCGCCAGGAGCGGCACGAGGTCGGGCACGGCGCCGTGGCCGACGGACTCGGGTCCGTGCATGTGCCCGGGCAGCAGGTCACTGAGCACGAGCTCGCCGTCGTGCACCAGGACGTAGCGGCTGACCGGCGCGGGGACCCCGGGCGTCTCCTCGAGCTCGGCCATCACGGTGTCGATGACGTCCGCGTCGGCACCCGCGGCGCGGAGGGCGTCCTCGGCCTTCCGGCGCTGCAGGGCGGCGAGGTGCTGCGGGTCCTCGCGGTCCCCGGAGGCGTCGACGTACGCCCAGGTCCACGTGCCGCCGGTGGCGAGCCGCGTGCCGAGCGAGCGTCCTTCGTCGGTGGCCTCGTTCGCGGTGACGGGCATGCTCAGGCCTCCTCGTCCGTGGTCGGCAGGTCGGCGGTGTCGCTCGCGCCGTCGGCCGCGGAGGCGTTCGACGACGTGACGTCGGCCGACGCGTCCGGGTCGGCCGCCGAGGACGTCGACCAGACCGTCGCGTCGGCACCGTCACCGCTGCCGTCCGGCTGCTCGGCGGCGACCCCGTCCGGGTCGTCGGCGGCGTCGACGTCCGTCGAGTCGTCGACGAGTGCGCCCTCGAGGTCGCCGTCGTAGCCCGAGGCCTGGACGGTCTCGGCGTCGTCGGTGTCGTCCGGTACCGGCTCGGACTGGCGGAACTCCTCGACGTGGGCGTTGCTGCCGTGTCCCTGGACGATGCTCTGCGCCTCGTGCGCCAGCTGGTCGTCGAGCTCCGGGTTGTGGGTGGTGTTCCCGCGTTCGCTCATCGTTGCTCCTCTCGTGGGGGTCCCACGCTCCGCGACGGCACCTGACCCCGATCCCAGGTGGACGTCGGGTCCTGTGGTTGGCTTGACGCTGCACCCGATCGACGACGCGCCGGGACGACGGCACGGTCGCCGTCCCGGCCCCGCTGATCGCCACACCCGTCCCGAGCGCCCCGAGCGCGGGGCACCACGGAAGGACTGGTCGACGTTGACCGACGCCGCACTCGACGACCTGCACGCGACGACGCCGGGCTCGGCGACACGACTGGCGCCGCGCGCCTGGCTGCACACGGACGCTCCGTCCCTGTCGCTCGCCGGGGAGTGGGACTTCCGCTGGTCGCCCGTCGCCGACGCCCCCGCCTTCGAGGACCCGGACGGCTGGGGCACGCTCCCGGTGCCCTCGCACTGGGTCCTGCACGGCCACGGGGCGCCGAGCTACACGAACGTCCAGTACCCCTTCCCGATCGACGCCCCGCACCCGCCGGACGAGAACCCGACCGGTGACCACCGCCGGACCTTCACCGTGCCGGGCTCCTTCGACGGTGCCGCGCGGGTGCTGCTCCGCTTCGACGGTGTCGAGTCGCACTTCCGGGTGTGGCTGAACGGGCAGGAGGTCGGGTGGTCGACCGGGTCCCGGCTCGCGACCGAGTTCGACGTCACCGAGCTGCTCGTGCCCGGGGACAACGAACTCCGGGTGCGCGTGCACCAGTGGTCGGCGGCCTCGTACCTGGAGGACCAGGACCAGTGGTGGCTCCCCGGGATCTTCCGGGACGTCACCCTGCTCGCCCGTCCGGTCGCACCGATCGACGACGTGTTCGTGCGCGCCGCCTGGTCCGCCGTCCCCGGCGACGGGGCGAGCGCCGGGACCGCGGCGTCCGGCCGTCCCGCGACGGGCACCGGCACGATCACGGTGCCGAGCATCGAGGCCACGTTCCCGGTGCGCTTCCGGGTGCCCGAGCTCGGCGTGGACGTCACCTGGGCCTCCGCCGAGGACGTCGCACCGGTGACCGTCGAGGGCGTCGAGCCGTGGAGCGCCGAGGTCCCCCGCCTGTACGACGCCACGATGTCGGCCGCGGGTGAGACGGTCGCGCTCCGGCTCGGCTTCCGCACCGTGCAGATCGTCGGCGACCGCTTCCTGGTGAACGGCGAGCGGGTCGTCTTCCACGGCGTGAACCGGCACGAGACGCACCCCGAGCGCGGGCGGGTGTTCGACGAGGCCCACGCCCGGGCGGACATGGCGCTCATGAAGCGCAGCAACGTCAACGCGATCCGGACGTCGCACTACCCGCCGCACCCGCGCGTGCTCGACCTCGCCGACGAGCTCGGGTTCTGGGTGGTCCTGGAGTGCGACCTCGAGACGCACGGGTTCGAGGCCCTCGGCTGGCAGGGCAACCCGTCGGACGACCCCGCGTGGGAGGACGCCTACCTCGACCGCATCGCGCGGACCGTCGAGCGGGACAAGAACCACGCGTCGATCGTGATGTGGTCGCTCGGCAACGAGTCCGGCACGGGACGCAACCTGGCCGCGATGGCGCAGTGGGTGCACGCCCGCGACACCGAACGCCCCGTGCACTACGAGGGCGACTACACGGGCGAGTACACCGACGTCTACTCGCGGATGTACCCGACGCTGCAGGAGACCGAGTCGATCGGCGGCGGTGCGGCCACGCCCCTGCTCGGGTGCGGTCCCGCCGAGGCCGCCCGGCAGCGCTCGAAGCCGTTCCTGCACTGCGAGTACGTGCACGCGATGGGCAACGGCCCCGGCCAGATCGCCGAGTACGAGGCCCTGGTCGACCGGTACCCGCGTCTGCACGGCGGCTTCGTGTGGGAGTGGCGTGACCACGGCCTCCTCGCGCACACCGCCGACGGCACCCCCTACTACGCCTACGGCGGCGACCACCACGAGGTCGTGCACGACGGCAACTTCGTGATGGACGGCCTCGTGCTGCCGGACGACACCCCGACGCCGGGCCTCGCCGAGTTCGCGGCCGTGGTCGCGCCGGTGCGCCTCTCCGTCTCCCCGTTCGGCGGTGGGACGGCCGCGGGCGGCGGCACCGTGCTCATCGAGAACCGGTACCACTCCGCCTCCACCGCGGGCCTGCGGTTCGTCTGGACGCTGTCGCGGAACGGCGTCGTCGAGGCGTCCGGGAGGCTCGCCCCCGGTGTCGTCGCCGCGCGGGGGTCCGCCACGGTGCCGGTCCCGGCGGAGGTGCTCGCCGCGGCGGCGCTCGCCCCCGGCGACGAGCTGTGGTTCGAGGTCGTGGCGGAACTCGCCGGACCGACGGCGTGGGCCGACACCGGCCACGTCGTGGCAGGCACCCAGACGCTCGTGGCGAGCGGGCCTGCCCGGGTGATCCGCGCCTCCCGACCACGCTGGGACGGCGACCGTCTCGGGGAGGCGACCTTCACCGCCCGTGGCGACCTCGCCTCCCTCAAGGGGCACGCGGTCGCCGGCCCGCGCTTCGAACTGTGGCGCGCGCCGACGGACAACGACCGTGGCGCGTCCCAGGGCGGCTACGAGACGGCGGACCCGGTGCTCACCGGCGGGGTCGGCGATCCGGATGCGCCCTCCTCTGCGTCCCGGTGGGAGGCCCGTGGGCTCGACCGCCTGACGCACCGGCTCGTCGCGGTCGAGCGGACCGACGACGGCCTCGTGCAGCGCGTCCGCGTCGCGGCGGCGAACAGCGGGGCCGGCGTCGAGGTCACGCACCGCTGGACGCTGACCGACGCCGGGCTGCTCCTGCGGACCGACGCGGTGCCGTTCGGCGGGTGGGACGTGACCTGGCCGCGGGTCGGGGTCCGCATCGACCTGCCCGCCGCGCTGCTGGACGGGACGGTCTCGTGGTTCGGTACCGGCCCGGACGAGTCGTACGCGGACTCCTCGCACGCCGCGCGCGTCGGACGCTTCGAGGCGCCCGTGTCCGCGATGACGACGCGCTACTCGATGCCGCAGGAGACCGGGCACCGTCCGGAACTGCGGACGCTGACGGTCGGTCCGTTCACGGTGTCGACCGTGCCGGACCCGACGTCGGGGCACCGCGCCGGGTTCACCCTGACGCCGTGGACCGCGCAGCAGGTCGGGCGTGCCGGGCACCCGCACGAGTTGCCGACGCCGGATGCGCTGTACCTGTACCTCGACGACGCGCAGCACGGCCTCGGGAGCCGGGCGTGCGGCCTCGACGTCCTGCCGGAGCACCAGCTCTGGCCGAGCGCCCGCAGCTGGAGCGTGCTGCTGGCGTAGGGCCGCGGCGGCAGCTGCACGGCGGCGGCTGCACCGGCACAACAGGAACCCGTCCGAACCAGGGGATCCCCCGGTTCGGACGGGTTCCTGTTGGGCGCAGCCGCTGCGCGCCGCCCGCGCCGCCCGCGCTACGGGGCGCGCCGTAGCTCAGCCGCGCGCGATGGCCTCGGCGGCCGCGGGGTCCGCGCCGTCGAGGAACTGCGTCAGGCGCTCGGGCTCGCCGGGTTCGTCGATCGCCTCGGCAGCGCGGCGCAGGGCGAACAGGGACCGCAGGACGCCGCGGTTCGGCTCGTGCGACCACGGCACCGGCCCGGCACCACGCCAGCCGGCCTTCCGGAGCGCGTCGAGGCCGCGGTGGTAGCCGACCCGGGCGTACGCGTAGGACTCGAGCGTGGCGCCGCGCTCCCACGCCTCGTCGGCGAGCAGCGCCCACGCCAGGCTCGACGACGGGTGCGACACCACCACCGAGGAGACGGGCGCATTCGACCGGAGGAGCGCGTCCACCTCGGGTTCGGCGGGCAGCAGGGTCTCGGGGTTCGTCGAGGGGGTCGGGAGCAGGTTGTCCGGCATGACCGCCACGCTACTTGAGCCGTCGCCTACTTCAGCGGGTCGTTGCCCCAGTTCATGAGCGAGTAGCGCCACTTGGTGTCGGTGACGTCGCCTGAGGGCCGCTGCTCCGAGTGCCGGGCGACGTACCCGACGACCTTGCGCATGTGTGCGTAGTCCTCGTCGGTGAGGTCACCCTGCTTCTTCTGCAGGATCGCCACGATGTGCCGGCCGGACTCGTGCCCGGTGGACTCGGTCGCGCCGTCCTTCTTCTGCCCGACGGACTTCGACTCGTCGGTGTCCAGCCACTTCTCGAGCTGGGACGCGGTCATGTTCACCGCGTCGTGGAAGTCGTCCCGCGTCTGCTTCTCGTCGTCAGCCATGCCGGACATCTTGCGCGCGCCGACTGCACGGCCGTACGGTGAGTCGTACCCCGTCATCGCTCCGGGGTCGCGGTGCGGGACGACCGGCCGACGGCACGGGTGACGGCCACGGGGATCCCCGACGGAGACGGTGCGACATTGCGCGAGATCACCGGCACTGCGCCGCAGCAGCAGCTGTCCCTGCGCTGACACCGTGACCTCGCCCGCCCACCGGTGGGACCGCCGCCCGAGCGGCTGACGGTGTCGTGCGCCCGCACGACCTCCGGAGGCATCCGCATGCCCATCAGTCCGTCCGTCGTCCTGCACGACGTCTCCTTCGCGTGGCCCGACGGCACCGTCGCGCTCGACCGCATCACCGCCGCGTTCGGTCGCGGCCGCACCGGTCTGGTCGGCCGGAACGGGGCCGGCAAGTCGACCCTCGTCCGCCTCGTCACCGGCCAGCTCGTCCCCACCGCCGGTTCCGTCGAGACGACGGGAGCCGTGGACCACCTGCCGCAGCGGCTCGCCGGAGCCGCACCGCACCTCCCGTCCGGAGCAGGCACCGCCGTGCCGTCCGGTCTGGAGGCCCGTCCCGGCCCTCCAGGGACCGTCGCGGACCTGCTCGGGGTCGGTGCGCAGGTCACGGCGCTCCGCGCCGTCCTCGCCGGGAACGCGACGCCGGATGACTTCGAGGTGGTCGGCGACGACTGGGACGTCGAGGACCGGGCCGGAGCGGCCTTGGCCGCCCTCGACCTCGGTCCGCGAGCGACCCTCGGCGCTGCCGACCTCGACCGCCCCGTCGGGACGCTGTCGGGCGGTCAGGCGGCGCTCGTCGCGGTCGCGGGGATCCGTCTCCGCGCGCGTCCGATCGCGTTCCTCGACGAGCCGACGAACAACCTCGACCGCCGAGCGCGGGCGGCCCTGCTCGCGCTGATCGACGACTGGCGCGGCACACTCGTCGTCGTGAGCCACGACCGGGAACTCCTGGAGCACGTCGACGAGGTCGTCGAGCTCCGCGACGGCGCTCTGACCGTGTTCGGCGGCACGTTCTCGGCGTACGAGGAGCACCTCGCCGTGCGGCAGGCGGCCGTCGAACGGGAGGTCCGGGTCGCCGAGCAGCGGTACCGTGCCGAGAAGCGGCAGCGGATCGAGGCCGAGACCTCCATCGCGCGACGTGCGAAGGCAGGGGCCGCGTCCGCCACGTCCATGCCGAAGATCCTGGCGAACGAGCGGCGGAAGCAGGCCGAGGCGACCGCCGGGCGGCTCCGGTCCGGACACGCGTCGGCCGAGGCGGTGGCGTCCGCGACGGTACGGGAGGCCGGCCGCCGCGTCGGACAGGACGAGACACTGCACGTCGAGTTGCCCGACCCCGGCGTGGCCGCGTCGCGGCAGATCGCGACGATCACCGTGCGCGGTCGGGACGCGGTCGTGCGGGGACCCGAGCGCCTCGCCCTCGTCGGCGACAACGGCGTCGGCAAGACGACCCTGTTGGAACAGCTCGTCGGGCTCCCGACGGCACGGGAACACCCGCTCCCCGACACCGGCGCGGTCGCCCACACCGACCGGGTCGGGTACCTCCCGCAGCAGAAGGACACCCTCGACGACGACGCGACGGTCCTCGAGAACGTGCGACGCGCAGCGCCGGCCGTCCCGGTGCCGGAGCTGCGGAACCGGCTCGCGCGGCTGCTCGTTCGCGGGGACACCGTCGACCGGCCGGCGGGATCGTTGTCCGGCGGGGAGCGCTTCCGGGTCGCACTGGCCGGTCTCGTCCTCGCGGATCCGCCGCCGCACCTGCTCGTGCTCGACGAGCCGACGAACGACCTCGACCTGTCGAGCGTCGACCAGCTCGTCGCGGCCCTCCGGTCGTTCCGCGGTGCGCTCGTCGTGGTGAGTCACGACGAGCGGTTCCTCGGGGGACTCGGGCTGACGTCGCGGATCGAACTCAGCTGAGGCTCGACCGGCGGACCGGTCGGGCCGGGCTCGGCCACGCGGCGTCCCGAGACGCCCGTGGCCGAGGCCCGGCGTGGCAGCGCCCTCAGCGCCGTCGCGACGGCCGGATCGACAGCATCTCGACCGTGCCACGCTCCGGCAAGTCGACCACGGTGCGGACGGCATCCGCCACGTCCTCCGGCGCGAGGTAGTAGTCGGTGTCGTACTCCTCGCCGAGCTTCTCCGTGAGGGCCCGCTGCATGTCCGAGTCGGTGCGGCCCGGGTGCACGCTCGACACCCGCACGCCGTTCGCGCGTTCCTCCTCGCGCAGGGCGTCCGTGAAGGCCCGGAGCGCGAACTTCGACGCCGCGTAGACCCCACCGCCCGGACCGGCCGTGAAGCCGGCGCCGCTGTTGATCGTCACGACGAGACCGCGGGCGGCACGGAGGCCGGGCATCGCCACGCGGGTCAGTTCCGCGACCGCGAAGACGTTCGTGGCGAAGACGGCCTCCCAGGTGTCCCGCGGGGTGTCCGCGATGCGGGTGCCCTGCTCGACGCCGGCGGAGTGCACGAGGACGTCGATCCAGCTCGGCACGGCCGGCAGGTCCCCGGCGCCCAGGTCCCCGACGAAGGGCTCCGCGCTCGGCAGCTCCGCGACGACGGCGGCGACCGCGTCGGCGTCGCGTCCGCCGACGAGCACGTGGTGCGTCCGGCCCAGGTCGGCCGTGATCGCACGGCCGATGCCGCGGGTCGCTCCGGTGACGAGCGCGACCGGACGGTCGTTCGCGGCGGTGGGGACGGAGACGGGAGGCTCGGTGTCGGTCACGCAGGCAAGCCTACGGAACCGACACCGAGCCTCCCGGACAGGACGCGCTCGCGCGCCGTGCTCACTCGTCCTTGGTCTCGCCGGCGCTCTGCCGGATGCGGATGCCCTGCATGATGTCCTCGGCGCGCTTCTCGTCCTGCTTGTCGGTCTGGCGGGTGTCGCGCTCGGGGAGCTGGATGTCCTCCTCCGCCTTGATGCCGGCCTGCAGCTCGCGGCCACGCTCGATCTCGGCGTCGAACTCGGCACCGAAGAGCAGTGCGTTGTTCGTGATCCAGATCCAGAGGAGGAAGACGATCACACCACCGAGCGAGCCGTACGTGGCGTTGTAGTTCGAGAAGTTCCCGACGTAGAACCCGAAGCCGACGCTCGCGATGATCCAGATGAGCAGCGCGAGGATCGACCCGCCGCCGACCCAGGTGAACTTCGGCTGCTTGACGTTCGGCGACCAGTAGTAGAGCACCGCGACGATGACGATCGCGATGACGAGCAGGATCGGCCACTGCACGATCGACAGTACGGTCACCGCCACGTCGCCGAGGCCGATGACGTCCCCGAAGCTGCGGGCGAGCGGGGCGGACACGAGGGTGAGCAGCCCGATGACGAGCAGGACGACCGTGGTCACGGTGACGCCGAGCATGGTCGGACGGAGCTTCCAGATCGGGCGACCCTCACGCACGTTGTAGATGCGGTTCATCGCGCGGCCGAACGCGCCGACGTAGCCGGAGGCCGACCAGAGCGCACCGAGGATACCGACGATGAACGTGACGGGAGCGGCGGGCGAGCGGACGAGACCCTCGACCGGGTCGCGGAGGAGGTCAGCGACGTCCTTCGACCCGACGTTGCCGATGATCTGCAGCAGGGTGTCGATGGTCTTCGACGGGTCTCCGAACAGACCGAGGATGGACACGACCGCCAGCAGACCCGGGAAGAGCGCGAGGACGGAGTAGTACGTGAGGCCCGCCGCGAGGTCGGTGCACTGGTCGGCGGTGAACTCGCGGAGGGTCTTCTTCAGCGTGTACGTGACCGTCGGCTTCTTGAGGTCAGTGGGTGAATCCGGCTTGCGGGGGTCGTTCGCCGCCGGCTTCTGTGCTTCCTTCGCCATGGTCAGCCCTTCGCCGCCTTCTTCATCCGCTTGATCGACTTCCCCGCCCGCTTCGCGTCCTTCTTCTGACGCTTCTCGGCGGCTTCGCGCTCCTGGTACACCGGGTTGCCCGTCGGGTCCTTGCGTGCGAAGACGGGGACGCCCTTCGACTTGCCGTCCTTGCGGACCTTCACCGGCTTGAACACCGGCACGGGGGCGGGCTCGCGGAGCGCGGCGAGGCGACCGGCGGGGGTGTTCCCGATCCGGACGCCCACGACGATCGCCGCGACACCGGCCGCTGCGGTCATCGCGACCGCGACGAGGGGCGTCGGGTCGTGGCGCCAGCGCTGCTTGGTCTTCGCGACGGCCAGGCGCGTGCGCGCGGGCACGTCCGCCTTCTGCCGGATGCGGTCCACCGTCTCGGTGATCCGCTCCCGGGTGCGCACGTTCGCGAGCTCGAGCTCGGGGAGGGAGTCGTTGGGCATGCATCCTGAGTACACGCTCCGGACCGAGCGCACTCGCGGGACGCGCTCCGGTGGAGGTCCGGGCAGCGCACCGGTCGCTGCCGCCCATCCCCCGGCGCTGCTCCCGGCAACGCGTCCAGCGGCGTGGGCCTACCGTCCCCGTCATGCTGTTCCGGGACGTCGCAGAGGGCATCCACCGCCTCGAGCTCGCACACACCAACACCTACCTGGTCGAGACCGGGGACCGACTGCTCGTCGTCGACGCCGGGCTGCCCGCGGTCTGGCCGCACCTGCAGCTCGCCGTGCACGACCTCGGGTACGCCCCCGACCAGGTCGAGGCCCTGCTGCTCACGCACGGGCACTTCGACCACGTCGGCACGGCCGCCCGGATGCACCGCGACTGGGGCACCCCCGTGTACGTCCACCCGGGCGACCGGGACCTCGCCGCGCACCCGTACTCGTACCGGCCGGCGGTGAACCGGTTCGGCTTCGTGCTGACGCACCCGGGCGGACTGCGGCCCCTCGGACGGATGCTGCTGGCGGGTGCCGCGACGGTCGACGGCATCGACGAGGTCGAGCTCATGGAGTCCCGCGCCGAGACCCCGGGGAACCCCTGGATCATCGAGACGCCCGGTCACACGGACGGACACGTCGCGCTGCACTTCGCGGACCGGGACGCGGTCATCGTCGGGGACGCCCTCGTCACGCTCGACCCCTACACGGGCGGCATCGGTCCACGGATCGTCGCCCCGGCGGCGACGGCGGACGTCGACACCGCCGTGGCGTCGCTCGACCTGCTCGTCGACACCGAGGCCCGGCACGTGCTGCCCGGCCACGGCCCGTCGTGGTCCCGAGGCGTCCGCGCGGCTGTGGAGCAGGCTCGGCGGGTGTCCGGCGCGGCCTGACCCGCGGGGTCAGTGCGTGAAGGCGTACCCGATCAGGGCCAGGGTCACGACGGCCCCCGCGAGGTAGTTGAGCCACAGGAACCGCTTCCACCCCGCGTTCGCCGACTCGGCCTCGGCGTCGGTGACGTTCCACCACCGCAGCACGTTGAGCGCGTACGGCACGACGACGACCGCCGCGATCGGCCCGGGGAACGCCGAGAACAGCAGCGCCACCCCGGCCACCAGGTACATCGCGAACGCGAGGCGGACGGTCGCGCGCGCGCCGATGACGGTCGCCACGGAGCCGATCCCCCCGGCGCGGTCGGCGAGCACGTCCTGCACGGCACCGAACGCGTGCGAGGCGATCCCCCACAGGAAGAACGCGATGCACACCGCGACGAGGTGTCCGGTCCACTCGGGTCCGGCGAGCGCGAGTCCGTAGACCGCCGGGGACACGAAGTGCGTGGACGAGGTGATCGAGTCGAGGAACGGCCGCTCCTTGAAGCGCAGTCCCGGCGCGGAGTACGCGATGACCGCGAACACGCTGACCGCGAGCACGAGCCACGACCACGGTCCGTTCCCGCTGGCCGCGCCGAGCAGGACGAGCGCGACGAGGAACGGCACGTTCGTGACCACGACGGCCCACAGGGTCGCGCGGTGCACACTCCGGTCGAGCAGCGCTCCCTCGACCCCGCCCTTGCGCGGGTTGCGCAGGTCGGACTCGTAGTCGAACACGTCGTTGATGCCGTACATCGCCAGGTTGTACGGCACGAGGAAGTACACGACCCCGACGACGAACGCGAGCAGCGAGAAGCCGCCGCCACCCTCGACGCCGACCCCGCTGCCGAGCAGGTACGCGGCGCCGAACGGGTAGGCGGTGTTCACCCAGCTGATCGGTCGCGACGAGACGAACAGGGCTCGGAGGGTGGACGGTCTGGAGGCGCGGGGCACGGTCATGGGGCCTCCTCGGGGGAACGGGACGGCTGGGACGGGCGTTCCGACCGTACCGGTCGGTCGAGCAGGACCCAGCAGCTCGGCAGCAGCAGGACCGCCCCGATCGCGTAGGCGAGGTCCTCCACGGGGAAGAGCCCGACGCGGGCGCCGAGGACGAGCGCCCGGTCGTACGCGACGACGCCGAGCCCGACGATGACGTTGTTGAACACACACGTCATGACGACCAGGACGACGCCGGTGACGACGCCGCCGAGGACGGTAGACCGCCGGCTGCGCCCGGCACCGACCGTGCCGCGGCTCCGGCGCGCCGACACGACGCCGGCGGCGATCGCGGTCAGCACCGCCACCCCGAGGAACGGGACCGCGAGCAGGGCGTACGTCCCCGACCCGGTCACACCGGGCCTCCGCCCCGGGCATCGGGGACCGTGCCGGTGCCCTGTGCAGCCCGTCGCCGACGGAGGCGCTCGGCGACCGGGCGCACGGCTCCGAACAGGTCCATCGTCGTCCAGCACAGCAGGACCAGGAAGAAGAACTCCTCGAGCGGCACGTCCGGGGCGAGGAGCACACCCGTCAGCACGGGCGTCGTGCCGATGAAGAAGATCCCGAGGTGCACGCCGACGACGTCCCAGACCATGAAGAACGCGAGCCCGATGAGCATGACCACGGCGGCCCGGAGCGGCGCACGCCAGAAGAACAGCCGGTGGCGGGCGTCGAGCACCGCGACCCCGGCGATCGAGACGAGCAGGCCGGCCAGGTACAGCCCCGGCATCAGCCCGTCGTCCGGAGCGGCGGTGCGTCAGCCGACCGCGGGAGCGGGGTCGGCAACGGCTCGGTCGACGTGTCCCCGTGGATCCGCTTGAGCAGGACCTCGGCGCTGATGAGGCACATCGGGAGGCCGATGCCCGGGATCGTCGAGGCGCCGACGTAGTAGAGCCCGCCGACCTTCGTCGAGGCGTTCTTCTCGCGGAAGAACGCGCTCTGCGTCAGGGTGTGTGCGGGACCGAGCATCGAGCCGTTCCAGGCGTTCAGGTCGTCCGCGAAGTCCTGCGGGCCGATCGTCCGGCGCACCCGGATCCGGTCGCGCAGGTCCGGGACACCGGAGCGCTCGGCGATGACGTCGATCGCGCGGTCGGCGATGGCCTCGACCTGGGCGTCGCCGGCTCCGTCGATGCCGCCCTTGCCGATGGTGACGTCGGCGGGCAGCGGCACCAGGACGAACAGGTTGCTCTGCCCCTCCGGCGCGACCGAGTCGTCGGTGAGCGAGGGCGCACAGACGTAGATCGAGGCGGGGTCCGGGACGTGCCGGTCCTTCCCGAAGATCGCGCCGAAGTTCGCCTTCCAGTCCGCGGTGAACACCAGCGTGTGGTGCAGCAGCCCGGGGACCTCGCCCTCGACGCCGAGGTAGACGAGGACGGCCGAGGGACCGGGATCGCGCTTCTGCCAGTGCTCCGCGTCGTGCGTCCGGTGCTCCTGCTCGAGGAGTTCCATCTCGGTGTGCCGGAGGTCCGCCGCGCTGACGACGAGGTCGGCGTGCTCGACGTGCTCCGTGCCGTCCTGGTCGCGCCAGGCGACGCCGGTGGCCTGGCCGTCGTCGACCACGATGCGGGACACGGTGGCGCCGGTGGTGATCGTCGCGCCCTCGGCGCGTGCGACCCGCTCGACGGCGGAGATGAGCGCGCTGATGCCGCCCTTCGGGTAGAGCACCCCGTCGGCGAGGTCGAGGTGGCTCATCAGGTGGTACATGCTCGGCGCCGCGTACGGGCTCGTGCCGAGGAACACCGCCGGGTACCCGAGGATCTGCCACAGCCGTCGGTCCTGCACGGCGGACGCGGCGAACGAGGACAGCGGCTGGACGAGCAGGCGGGCGAGCTTCCCCAGCCGCTTCAGGACGTCGGGGGCGGCGAGCTTCGTGAGGTCCTGGAACGTCCCGTACAGGAACCGGCGCACGGCCATGTCGTACGTGTCGGCGGCGGAGTCGAGGTACTTGGCCATCCTCGCGCCGGCACCCGGCTCGATCGACTCGAACAGCGCGATGTTCTCCTCGCGCGAGGCCCGCAGGTCGATCGGCTCGTCGTGCCCCTCGGTGTAGACGCGGTACCCGGGGTCCAGCACCTGGAGGTCGAGCTGCTCGTCGGCACTCGTGTCGAGCAGCCGGAAGAAGTGGTCGAACACCTCGGGCATGAGGTACCAGCTCGGGCCGGTGTCGAACCGGAAGCCGTCCTGCTCCCACGAGCCGGCACGACCGCCGAGCTGGGTGCGCTGTTCGAGGACGGTCACGGCGAAGCCGTCCCGGGCGAGCAGGGCGGCGGCCGCCAGGCCGCTGATCCCGCCGCCGATGACGACGGCCCGTCGGACCGGCACGGCCCGTCCGGTGCTCGGTCCGGTCGTCGGACGGGAGGCAGGGGTCGGGCTCAAGACGAGCCTCCAGTCTGTGTCGTGGCGTGTGGTGCGGTGGCGGGTGGCGCGCTCCGGGCGGACAGCGTGCCCCGCCGGGCGAGGACCCGCGCGGCGAGGCGGGCCTTCACGGGGTTCGGGACGCGGACGCGGGAGGTGATGAGCCGCGCTGCCGGGGTCGCGGCGATGCGGTCGTTGAGCTCCTGGAACAGGGCGTGGGCGAGGGCGACCGCGGGGCGGGCGTCCTTCGGCAGGAGCGGCACGGTGCGGGCGGCGCGGTCCAGGTCGGCCTGGACGTCGGCGACGAGCCGGTCCTTCGTGGCCTCGTCGAAGCTGCGGACGTCGACGCCGGGGAAGTACGAGCGGCCGAGCACCTCGAAGTCCGCGTGCAGGTCGCGGAGGAAGTTGACCTTCTGGAACGCGGCCCCGAGGGCCCGGGCCCCGTCGACGAGCACGGCGTCGTCGAAGGTCGGTCGTCCGGCGCGGTACACGAAGGCGCGGAGGCACATCAGGCCGACGACCTCGGCCGATCCGTAGACGTAGGTGTCGAAGGACGCCTGGTCGTGCTCGGTCTGGTCGAGGTCCATCCGCATCGACGCGAAGAACGGGCGCGTGAGCTCGGGGCCGAAGCCGGTCGTCCGGGCGCTCCGGGCGAAGGCGTGCACGACGGGGTTCACCGAGAAGCCGAGGGCCATCGCACGCTCGGTGTCGGTCTCGAGCTCGTCGAGGACCGTGCGGGCGAGCTCGGGGTCGAGTCCCGCCTCGGTCGCGGGGCCGTCCACGACCTCGTCGGCGACGCGGACCAGCGCGTAGACGTTCCGGATGTGCTCGCGGGTGTCCTTCGTCAGCAGTCGGCTGGCGAGGCCGAACGACGTGGAGTACCGGCTGATGACCACGCTCGAGGCGGCCTCGGCGGTGGCGTCGTAGAGCGGCAGGCGGTCGGGGGTGGTGCTCGACGTCACCGGACGCGCTCCACGAGTTCGGTGACGAGTCCCTCGAGCCGGGCGCCGAGTTCGTCGGGCAGCGCGGCCAGCTCGGCGCGGGCCAGGGCGGTGTGCTCGCGGATGTGGTCGAGGGCTGCGTCCCGCGCACCGCACTCGACGAGGAGGGCGCGGAGACCGGCGGCCCGCTCCTCGGTGAGGTCCGGGTCGCCGAGGTAGGGCGCGAGGTCCGGCCAGCAGTCGGTCGTCGCCGCGTAGGCGATGAGCATGGTGCGCTTGCCCTCGCGGAGGTCACCGATCGCGGTCTTGCCGGTCGCGCCCTCGTTGCCGAAGACCCCGAGCAGGTCGTCGACGATCTGGTAGGCGATGCCGATCTCGCGGCCGAAGGCGCCGAGCGAGGCCACCACGGCCTCGGGCGCCCCGGCGAGCACGGCGCCGGACTGCAGCGGCGCCTCGAAGCTGTACACGCTCGTCTTGGCGCGTTCCATCTGGAGCACCTCGGCCACGGTCGGCATGACGCCGAGCGCGAGGTCGACGTCGGCCATCTCGCCGGCGGCACTGGCGAAGACGGCGTCGTCGAACAGGTCGAGCAGTCGGGACCGGCGCTCCCCGGTGACGCCGCTGGCCTCGATGAAGCGCGGGGCGGCGGCGAGCGCGAGGTCGCCCGCGATGACGGCCGCGCTCGTCCCACGGTGCTCGGCGGTCGGCAGCGGCAGCCCGCCGGTCGTCGCGGTGTCGCGGAAGGACCCGGCCACGTTCGGACGGCCGCGGCGGGACCAGTCGCGGTCGATGACGTCGTCGTGCACGACGAGCGCGGTGTGCAGCAACTCGTACGCGGCGGCGACGTGTGCGGCCGCGTGCTCGTCGTCACCGCCGAGGGCGGTGTACGAGGTGAGGACCATGCGCGGTCGGAAGCGCTTCCCGCCCATGCTCGCCTTGCGGAGCACGCGCCAGAGTTCCTCGGACGGTCGGCCGAAGGCCGCGGCCCGGGCGCTCGACGCCGTGAAGAAGTGCTCCAGGCACGCATCCACCAGCGCGAGGTCGATGTGCGCCACGGTGGCCGCTTCCTCGGTCATTGGCCTAATCTATCGAGGCAGATGAGCCTTTTCCCGGAAACCGTTGTCCTGCTCGACGAAGACCGTACCCCGATCGGTACCGCCGACAAGTTCACGGTGCACACAGACCACACGCCCCTCCACCTCGCGTTCAGCTGCCACGTGCAGAACGCGGCCGGGGACGTCCTCGTGACCCGTCGCGCCCTCGCCAAGAAGACGTGGCCCGGCGTGTGGACGAACTCGTTCTGCGGGCACCCCGGCCCGGACGAGTCGTTCGAGGACGCGATCGCCCGGCGGGCCGACCGCGAGCTCGGGCTCTCCGTGCACAGCGTCGAGCTGGTCCTGCCGGACTTCCGCTACCGCGCGGTCGACGCCTCCGGCATCGTGGAGAACGAGGTCTGCCCGGTGTTCCGTGCCGTGGCCGACGCCGATCCGCAGCCCGCGGACGACGAGGTGTCCGAGTGGGTGTGGCTGTCGGAGGAGAAGCTCCGCCAGGCCGTCACCGCCGCGCCCTTCGCGTTCAGCCCGTGGCTCGGGTGGCAGCTCGCCGAGCTGCCGCTCGACGCACTCGCCGGTCGGTAGCGCGTCGGCGGGCGCGACGCGCCCGGCCCACTGCCGGGAGGCCCTCCCCCGGCAGCTGACGCACCGGTCCCGACGGCGTCTCCGTCGGCTCCGTGACGGCGGTGCGCCGCGCCTCCCGTCCGGGGTCGCCCCTGCCTTCAGTCGGTGTGCATCCGCGCGCCGTGCATAATGATCTGGCTCGGGATGTGAACGTGCACATGGGCGTGCTGCGGGCCCGAGCGGGAGAGAGCAGCAATGGCGACCACGCGGGCAGAGCAGCCGCGGTCCCCCAGCATCCGTGACGTCGCGCGGGTCGCGGGCGTCTCGCACCAGACCGTGTCGCGGGTGCTGAACAACTCGGACGCGATCCGTGCCGAGACCCGTGACCGGGTCCGCGCCGCCATGGAGGAGCTGCAGTACCGGCCGAACCGTGCCGCCCGCGCCCTCGTGACCAGCAGGACGCGGACGATCGGTGTCCTCACCGCGCAGCGCGCCCACTACGGGCCGACCGTGACCCTGCAGGCCATCGAGGACGCCGCGGTCCTGCGCGGGTACTCCGTCACGACCGCCAACATCGCGGAACCGACCGATGCGGCGGTGCGCGACGGGCTCGGTCACCTGCTCGACCAGGACGTCGAGGGCATCGTCGTCATCGCTCCGCAACAGCGGGTGTTCGACCTCATCGAGGAGCTCGGCGTGCGCACCCCGTACGTGACGATGCGCTCGAGCGTCGGCGAGGACCCGACCGCCCTCTGGGTCGACCAGATGGAGGGCGCCCGGCTGGCGACCGCGCACCTGCTCGACCTCGGCCACGAGTACGTGCGGCACATCGCCGGCCCGCAGGACTGGATCGAAGCGGACGCCCGGATGCAGGGGTTCCTGCGCGAGATGTCCGACCGGGACAAGCCGGTGCAGCCCCCGGTCCTCGGCGACTGGACGGCGGACTTCGGCTACCACGCCGGACGGGAACTGCTCCGCTACCGGGACTGCACGGCGGTGTTCTGCTCGAACGACGCGATGGCGCTCGGCGTCATGCACGCCGCCCGCTCCTACGGCCTCGACGTCCCGGGCGACCTATCCGTGGTCGGGTACGACGACATCCCGGAGGCGAAGCACTTCTGGCCGCCGCTGACCACCGTGCAGGTGGACTTCGCCGAGCTCGGGCGCCGGAGCGTGGACATCCTGCTGCCGAGCGGGGACGACCTGCTGCGCCCGATCGACATCGTCCCGCAACTCGTCGTCCGTGGATCGACCGGGGCTCCGCGCCACCGCTGAACCGGTCGGTCTGTCCCCAGCCCGAGGGGCGTCCGAGCCACTGCGCGCGGAAGTGCCCGCAGCGTTACCGAATCGCGACCCGTCCGAATTGACAGCCCGGGCGAGCCTGTGCGTAGGATTACCTCCGTTCCTCGATGTGACCGTTCACATGGCCCGTCACACGGGGGACACCGGACGCGACAACGAAGTCCGCACGCACCCTCGTGCCCTTCGGATGCCGCAGCTGTTCCACCGAAGGACTGCCGCATCGCAGCGGCAGAAGGAGATGCACCGTGGCGTCAACCCCACAGGGTCACGACCCGATCGAGAGCGGGCTCGAGACCCGTTCGATCACCGCTCCCGAGACGATCCTCGAGATGCGTTCCATCACCAAGGAGTTCCCTGGTGTGAAGGCGCTCTCCGACGTCTCGCTGAGCGTCCGAGCCGGCGAGATCCACGCGATCTGCGGCGAGAACGGCGCTGGCAAGTCCACGCTGATGAAGGTGCTGTCGGGCGTGTACCCGTACGGCACGTACGAGGGCGAGATCGTCTACGAGGGCGAGGAAGTCCGCTTCTCGAACATCAAGCAGTCCGAGCAGGCCGGCATCGTCATCATCCACCAGGAGCTGGCGTTGATCCCGGAGCTCTCCATCACGGAGAACCTGTTCCTCGGCAACGAGCCGGGCCGCTTCGGTCGCATCGACTGGACCGCCGCGCAGCTCCGCGCGCAGGACCTGCTCGCCCGCGTCGGCCTGGCCGACGACCCGGACACGCAGATCAAGAACATCGGTGTCGGCAAGCAGCAGCTGGTGGAGATCGCCAAGGCCCTGCACAAGGACGTCAAGCTCCTCATCCTCGACGAGCCGACCGCCGCGCTGAACGAGAACGACTCCCAGCACCTCCTCGACCTCATCGTCGGGTTGAAGGCCAAGGGCATCTCGAGCATCATCATCAGCCACAAGCTCAACGAGATCGAGCAGATCGCCGACGAGATCACGATCATCCGCGACGGCAAGACCATCGAGACGCTCAACGTCAAGGCGGACGGCGTCAACGAGGACCGCATCATCCGCGGCATGGTCGGTCGGTCGCTCGAGTCGCGCTTCCCGGACCGCACCCCGAAGATCGGCGAGACGTTCTTCGAGGTCCGGAACTGGACCGTGCAGCACCCGCTCGACGCGTCGCGCCTGGTCTGCAAGGGCTCGAACTTCCACGTCCGCCGGGGCGAGATCGTCGGCTTCGCCGGCCTGATGGGTGCCGGCCGCACCGAGCTGGCGATGAGCCTGTTCGGTCGCTCGTACGGCACCTGGCTCGACGGGCAGATCATCAAGGACGGCCGCGAGATCAAGGTCACGAACGTCCAGCAGGCCATCGACAACGGCCTCGGCTACGTGTCGGAGGACCGCAAGGCCCTCGGCCTCAACCTGCTCGACACCGTCAAGCGCTCGACCGTCGCCGCCGACCTGAAGAAGATCTCCAAGGGCGGGGTCGTCGACTCCCTCGAGGAGTACTCGGTCGCCGAGAAGTACCGGAAGATGCTCCGCACGAAGGTGCCCTCGGTCGAGGACAACGTCGGCAAGCTCTCCGGCGGCAACCAGCAGAAGGTCGTCCTGTCGAAGTGGATGTTCACCGACCCGGACATCCTCATCCTCGACGAACCCACCCGCGGCATCGACGTGGGTGCGAAGTTCGAGATCTACGGGATCATCCAGCAGCTCGCGGCCGAGGGCAAGGGCATCATCCTCATCTCGTCCGAGCTCCCCGAACTCCTCGGTCTCTCCGACCGGATCTACACCATCTTCGAGGGGCAGATCACCGCTGACCTCCCGGCCGACCAGGCCGATCCAGAAACGCTCATGCGCAGCATGACGTCCGCGCGGAAGGGCGCCACCGTCTCATGAACAACCTGAAACTGCTCTTCGGCAAGGGCAACAGCATCGGCCAGTACGGCATGATCATCGCGCTCGTCGTGCTGCTCATCCTGTTCTCGATCACGACCCAGGGGCTCATCCTCGAGCCCACCAACGTGATCAACCTGTTCCTGCAGTACTCCTACATCCTCATCCTCGCGCTGGGGATGGTCATGGTGATCATCGCCGGCCACATCGACCTGTCGGTCGGTTCGGTCGCGGCGGTCGTCGGCATCGTCGTGGCGCAGTCCATGGCGGTCTGGCACTTCCCGGTCTGGGCGGCGATCGTCCTCGGGCTCGCCATCGGCGCGCTGATCGGTGCGTGGCAGGGCTTCTGGGTGGCGTTCGTGAAGGTCCCGGCCTTCATCGTGACCCTCGCCGGTCAGCTCATCTTCCGTGGTGCGAACCAGATCATCGGTTCGTCCACCTCGGTCCCCGTCCCGGACGCGTACACCCCGATCGGCGCCGGCTTCCTCGGTGACTTCGGTCCCGACTTCGGTTTCAGCAACGGAACGCTCATCATCGGGCTCGCGACGATCGCCGCGCTGATCATCATCGAGGCCCGTGGCCGTGCCCGCCGCAAGAAGATGCACGCCGACGTCCCGCCGCTGTGGGTCTCGATCGTCCGCACGGGCATCCTCGTCGCCGTCACGCTCTTCGCGACCTACCTGTTCGCCGCCGGCCCGGTCGGCACCTCGGTCCCGATCGTCGCGATCATCCTCGGCGTCCTGACCATCGTCTACGGCTTCGTCACGAAGAACACGATCTTCGGCCGCCAGGTCTACGCCGTCGGTGGCAACGCCAACGCCGCGGTCCTGTCCGGTGTCTCCGCGAAGAAGGTCAACTTCTTCGTCATGATGAACATGTCGGTCCTCGCCGCGATCGCCGGTATGGTCTTCGTCGCCTACTCGGGCGCCTCGGGCCCTGCGGACGGCACCGGCTGGGAGCTCGACGCGATCGCCGCCGTGTTCGTCGGTGGTGCCGCCGTCGCCGGTGGTGTCGGCACGATCTCCGGCTCGATCATCGGTGGTCTCGTCATGGCGCTGCTGTCGAACGGCCTGCAGCTCATGGGCCTCGAGTCGAACCGCGTCCAGATCATCCGCGGTCTCGTCCTGCTCGTCGCCGTCGCCTTCGACGTGTACTCGAAGTCGCAGGGCCGCCCGTCGCTGATCGGCGGCATGATGCGGCAGTTCCAGCGCAAGGACACCGAAGACAACACGATCGGTGCGCAGCAGCCGCGCTCGATCGAGGACCAGCCTGAGAAGGTCACCCTCCCCTAGCTCGGGAATCCCGGCGGTCGGGTGACCGGCCGCCGGGACACCCGGTACGACCCATCCACCACAGCGGGGCCCCGGCCCCACCTCCTCAACGAAGAGAAAGCAATCACATGCGCAAGAAGATCGTCGCCGGCGTCAGCCTGGCGCTCATCGCGGGCCTCGCCCTCAGCGGCTGCTCGGCCCGTGGCAACACGGAGGGCTCCGACTCGGGTTCGGGCTCCGGCTCCAGCTCGACCATCAAGAAGGGCGACCTCATCGGCGTCGCCCTCCCGGCGAAGACCTCGCAGAACTGGGTGCTCGCGGGCGCCGCGTTCAAGAAGTCGATCGAGGAAGCCGGCTTCAAGGCCGACATCCAGTACGCCAACGCCGGCAGCCCGGTCCCGGACCAGCAGTCGCAGATCTCCGGCATGGTCACCAAGGGTGCCAAGGCCGTCATCATCGGTGCCGCCGACGGTTCGCAGCTCGGCTCGCAGGTGAAGGCCGCCAAGGCCGCCGGTGCGACCGTCATCGCCTGGGACCGCAACATCCTGAACACCGAGAACGTCGACTACTACGTCGCGTTCAACAACTTCAAGGTGGGCCAGCTCCAGGCGCAGGCGCTCCTCAAGGGCCTCGAGGAGAAGAAGGGCGACAAGCCGTACAACGTCGAGATCTTCGCCGGTTCGCCGGACGACGCCAACGCCACCGTGTTCTTCAACGGTGCGATGGACGTCCTGCAGCCGAAGATCGACGACGGCACGCTGAAGGTCACCTCGGGCCAGACCACCTTCCAGAAGGTCGCCACCCAGGGCTGGCTCGCGCAGAAGGCCCAGTCGCGCATGACGGACCTCCTGGCCCAGTACTACACGGGTGACACCGAGCTCGACGGCGTCCTCTCCCCGAACGACACCCTGGCCCGCGCCATCCTCACCGCGACCAAGGCTGCCGGCAAGGACAACCCCGTCGTGACCGGTCAGGACTCCGAGACCGCGTCGATCCCGCTCATCATGCAGGGCACGCAGTACTCGACCATCTACAAGAACACCACCGACGAGGCCCAGGCCGCGATCGACCTGGTGTCCGACCTGGCCGACGGCAAGAAGCCGGAGACCGTGAAGGACAAGAACAACGACAACGGCAAGAAGATCGTCCCCACCGTCGAGCTGACCCCGGTCCTCGTCACCAAGGACAACGCCGTCGAGGCCTACAAGAACGACGCGACGCTCTCCGAGCTCGCCAAGAAGGGCTGAGCCTCTCCGCTCCAGCAGAAGGGCCCCGTCGCGTCAGCGACGGGGCCCTTCCTCGTTCCCGGTCGCGCCGACGCGTTCCTGCACCCTCCTGGAGGCCCGTCCCGCGCCTCCAGGCCGGTCCGCCTCGGTGGTCCCTGTGCCGGTAGCGTGTCCCCCGCCGGTCCTCCGCACCGGCCTGGAGGCCCGACCCGCGCCCCTCCGCACCGGCCCGGTCCGGCGTCCGGTCGCGTCGGTCAGCGCACCGCGAGCAGCGCGCCGTGCGGGCGGGGACCTGGCGTCGTCGCCACTGTCCGGGTGTGGACCTCGAGCACCGTGAAGCCCGCGGCGCGGACCGCGTCGGCCAGTGCGTCGGGCGGCCAGCGGTACGCGGTCGTCACCGCGTGGTCGAACCGCTCCACGCGGTCGCCGGTGAAGAACCCGACGAGCAGCCCGCCGCCCGGTCGGAGGACCCGCGCGGCCTCCGACAGCGGCCGAGCGATGCTCACCGGGTCGTGGTGGACGAGCGAGTACCAGGCGAGCACCCCGGCGAAGTGCCCGTCCTCGGCTGGCACGTCGTCGACGCTGCCCAGGTGGAACCGAGCGGACGGATGGGTCCGCCGCGCGTGCTCGACGAACGCCGGCACCTGGTCCAGTCCGACGACGTCGAGCCCCCGGTCGGCGAGGTGGCCGCTCCAGTGGCCGGGGCCGCACCCGGCGTCGAGCACGGGGCCGCCGAGCCCCGCCGCCCACGTGGTGACGAGGTGGACGTCGGCAGGGTGCACCGACCCCATGGACCCGAGCTGCTCGGTGTACTCGCCTGCGCGCCGTCCGTACGCGTCACGGACGGCGCCGCTGTCGGCCCCCGAGCCGGTGGACATGCTCAGTCGCGCCGCTGCATCGCCGACAGCCGCTCGTTGTACGCGTCGAGCTCGGCGTCGCCGTCTCGCTCCGCCTGGCGGTCCTTCCGCTTGGCGGTGCGCTCGTCCGACCGCACCCAGTTGCGTACGACGATGAGCACGACGAACACCATCGGCAGCTCGGAGGCGCCCCACGCGATGCCGCCGCCGGTGTGCTGGTCGTCGAGCAGTGCCGCGTCGTTCGTCTGTCCGAGGGCGTGGAACCAGTCGATCGCGTACACCGACTGCGACGTCATCACCGCGACGCCGAAGAACGCATGGAAGGCCAGGGTCGCGAGCAGGGCGATGATGAGGATCGGGTACTGCGGGCGCTGGGGGCCCGGGTCGATGCCGACGAACACCCAGAAGAACAGGTACCCGCTCAGGACGAAGTGCACGATCATCACGATGTGCCACTCGTGGGACTGCATCGCGTACTCGAACGCCGGCGTGAAGTAGAACACGACGAGGGACCCGGCGAAGACCACCCCGGCGACGGCGGGCTTCGCGAGGAACTGCATCCACCGCGAGTGCACGAAGAGCATGAGCCATTCACGGGCACCGCGGGAGCCGTCGTTGCGCACCGGCAGGGTCCGCAACGCGAGGAGCACCGGACCGCCGAGCACGAGCGGCAGCGGGACGAACATCATGAGCAGCATGTGCTGCACCATGTGCGACGAGAAGTGGATCATGCCGTAGACGGCCGGTCCCCCGGAGGTCGTCCAGATGAACACGGCGCAACCGACGAGCCAGGCGATGGTGCGGCCGACCGGCCAGGAGTCACCGCGCTGCTTGAGCTTGCGGACGCTCCACAGGTACCAGCCGGCGCCGACCAGGGCGAGCGCGAGCCACATCCAGTCGATGTGCCAGTGCGACAGGTAGGTCTGCATCGTCTGCTCGGGCGGGTACGGGTACCCGATGAGCCCGGAGCGGGTGTCGGCCCCGGTCTCCGGCGTCTGCGGGATCGGCGGCTGGCTGCGGGCGACGGCGACCGAGACGCCGATCGCGACGGCCATGAACACGATCTCGGCCAGGGCGAAGCGGACGAACAGCCGGCGGTCGGTCGGGGCGCGGAGCAGCCCGGGCACGAGCTTGCGGCGCTGCACGACCCCGGCGATCCCGAGGAGCACGAGGATCGCGGCCTTCGTCGTGATGAGCCAGCCGTAGGGCGTCGTGACGAGGTCGAGCGGCCCGGTCAGCCGGAGCTGCGCGTTGACGATGCCGGAGAACGCCACAGCCGCGAAGGCCCACCCGGCGAGCGTGGAGTACCGCGCGACGACCCGTCCGGTGGCGCCCTTCGTCCGGACACGCAGGAGCACGACGGCGACGAGTCCACCGGCCCAGACGCACACGCCGAGCAGGTGGACGGCGAGCGAGTTGACGGCGTTCGCGTGCTCGAGCGAGCCGGCGGCGTGGCCGGAGAGCGCGAGCGGCAGCAGGGCGAACAGCGCGGCGACCGTGGCGACGGCGAGGGTCGTGGCCCTGGTGGCGAACGCGGCGACGAGCGTGGCGATGAGCACGGCCGCGGCCGAGACGACGAGCGACTGCCCGATCTCCACCTGGAACGCGAAGAGCAGGAAGTTGCGGGCGAAGACGGGGCTCGTCAGCGGGACGCCGAGGGTGTTCGCCCCGGTCAGGACGATCCCGGCGACGGCGGCGAGGAACCAGACCGACCCGGAGACCGCCGCCCACCGAGCGGCCCGGTGCTGCACGGAGGACATCGCCCCGTGGTCGGCCTTCTGCGCGGGCAGCGCGAACGCGGCAACGATGAGCAGACCGACGGTCAGCGCGGCGACCCCGTCGTGCACACCACGGGCGGCGACGAGACCGAACTGCACGACGTCACCCGCGGAGACGAGCTGCTGGTTCGCGGTGAACGCCCCGGTGATCGTCATCCCGAGGAGCGCACACGCCACGACGAGCGGCAGGGCGATCACGAGGACGGTCGCGACGGTGGACGTGCGGGTGGTGACGGGCGCGGTCTCCGGTGCCGGGCCTCCCGGTCGGGAGGCGGTGTCCGGACGACCTGCGGCGTCGGGGTGGGGCTGGGGTGACGTGACGGCCATACCTGTCTCGGGTCGGTTCCGTCCGCGGTCCGCGGACCCTCCATCGTAGGCGCGCGGGTCTGGACGCGCGAGGGCAGGATGCTGCGCGGCGTCCCGGGCCGCCCCCGTACGCTCGGGCGGGTGACGACGACGACAGAGTTCGACGACCAGGACCGGTTCGACCACGTGCTCGGCGCGGTCGCCGCCGTGCTGGACCCGTCGCTCGACGTCCTCGACGCCATGACCCGGGCGGTGGACGCATGCGTGCGGTGGACCGGGTCCGCCGAGGCGGGGATCGTCCTGGCCGACCGGTCCGGCGTCCTGAACGTGATCGCCTCGACGAGCGAGCGGGGCATCGACGCCGAGGAAGCCCAGCTCGGCACGAACGAGGGGTCCTGTCTGGACTGCTACCGGACCGGCGGGACGATCGACGTCCCGGACGTCTCCACGAAGGCCGCGGAATGGCCGACCTTCGTCCAGACCATGAGCGACCGCGGACTGATCGGCACCTTCGCCGAGCCCATCCGGCTGCGGACCGCGACCATCGGGTGCCTGTGCGTCTTCGCGGACCACGACCGGGGACACGACGACCAGGACGTCGTGATGATCCAGTTGCTCGCCGACGCGGCCTCCGCGGCTCTGGCACGCCACCGCGCGCAGGGGACGCAACGGACGCTCGACGAGCAGATCGCGGACGCCCTGGAGGCCCGGGTGCTGCTCGAACAGGCCAAGGGCGCGTTGGCGTACCGGCGGGACGTCCAGATCGACGAGGCCTTCCGGGTCCTCCGGGACGGCGCCGTGCGCACCGGCCGCGGTCTGCGCGACGTCGCCGCGGACGTCATCCAGCACGGGGCCGACCTGCGCGAGCTCGCCTGACGGTCGGCCCCGGTCATCCTCAGATCGAGACGGTCCGCTCGACGACCTGCCGCGCGGTCTCCGCGAGCGGCACCTGGTGGGACCGCGCGTAGGACCGGAGCATCCCGAACGCCTGGTCCATGTCGACCTCGTGCGTCTGCGCGAGGAACCCCTTGGCCTGCTCGATGACCACCCGGCTGTCGAGCGCCCGCTGGAGCTGGTCGCGCGCGATGCTGGCCCGCTCGAGTCCGCGCTGCTGCAGGATGCTGATGGTCGCGACGTCCGTCAGCGCCTGGGCGGCGACGATGTCCTCGTCGCCCAGCGCACCCGGCCGCTCGCGGTAGAGGTTCATCGAGCCGAGCGTTTCGTCCCGCAGACGGAGCGGGATGGCGTGCACCGACGCGTACCCGAACCGCTCCGACGCCGCTGCGAATGCTGGCCACCGTCGGCGCAACTCGGCGGTGCTGCCCACGGTGACGACCCGGCCGGTGCGGTAGGCCTCGACGCAGGGACCTTCGCCGGCGTCGAGCTGCATGACGCCGACGAGGTTGCTCCGCTCGCTGGTCGACGCGACCAACTCGAGTTCGTCGGTCCGGGTCGCGAGCATGATGCCGGCCGCGGTGACGTCGAACAGGTCCGCTGCCTTCCCCACCAGCATCTGGAGCAGTTCGATGACGTCGTAGTCGTCGACGAGGGTGTCGGCGAGGGTGACGAACGTGTCGACGAGGCGTTGCTCTCTGCTCTGCGTCATCAGCGGTCTTCTTTCCGTGCGGGGTCGTTTGTGCGTGGGTCTCGGAAGTCGATGCGCCGCTCGATGACGGCTTCGGCGATGGCGCGGAGGGGCTGCCCGTCCGCGAAGGCGCGTGCACGGAGGACCAGCAGCGCGTTCTCCGGAGTGAGGCCCAGCTGGGCGACCACCATGCCGGTCGCCTGGTGCACGTGACGCCCGGACGAATGCGTGACGGAGACGGCGGAGGTGGCGATGCCGCCTTCGAGGTCACGCGTCGTCGTGTACAGGACACGGAGCGCGGCCAGCCCGGCGAGCAGCTTCGCCTCGGAGAGCTCAGCGGGTGCGAGCGGCTGGGTCTCGAGTCGGTACAGCGTGACGGCGCCGATGTCGAAGGTGCCGACGGCGAGCGGGAACGAGAGCAGCCCGGCCCATCCCGTCGCCCGCAGGGCCGCACGGGTGGACGGCCATTCGTCGTCGGTCGTCTCGCTCAGGTCGTAGGCGAGGACGGGAGCCCCACTGCGCAGCGCCGACCAACCCGGACCCTCGCCGAGGAGCACCTGCTGTTCGTCCGACTCCGCGGCTCGCGGATCCGAGGCGGCGATCACGGCGCTGCCGAAGGGCCGACCGAGCGTGGAGAGCGCGGCGCCGGCCACCGGGAGGACGTCGACGAACGCACCCGCCAGGGCGTCGTCGTCGCCACCCTGGAGGCGACGGGCCGCGTCGGTGAAGGAAGTCATCGTCGGCCCCGGGCGAGGGAGCCCGTGAAGGTGGTGGTGGTCATGGATATCAGCGCTCCTGCGAGAAGTGGCCGCAGCGCGGGGGCTGGGTGCTGAAGCGGACACCTTCAGCCTAGTCGCGCGGACTCCACCCACTCCGAGGTGCGCTCGGTTAGCGTTCCGGTAGCCCCAGACCCCGGCCGCTCGATCCATCAGATCCATGGCGAACAGCTGGAGCATCCTGTGCGCACATCACGTCGTCCCCCGTCCGCCGCGCGTCCCGTCCTCCGGCGCGCGAGCCTCCGTCGCACCGGCCGTGCTCGCCTGCGCCGCGTCGCCGTCCGCCTGGTCGGGGCAGTCGTCGGCCGCAGCGGGGCCGTACCGGACCAGGACCGCTGCCCGCGGACGCTGCACGGGCACCGCTGCCAGCTCCGTGAGGGCCACCCCGACTTCCACGCGGTCGACGACGGCTCGATCCGGATGCGCTGGCACGACCGCACCCTGCCCACCGACGACTGGGTCCTCGACGCCTTCGAGTCCTGACGGGGCACGGGCCGACGACTAGGCTTCCAGCGTGCTGCTCTCCGACCGCGACATCGCCGCTCAGCTCGACCAGGGCCGGATCGGCCTCGACCCGTACGACGCCTCGCTCGTGCAGCCGTCGAGCATCGACGTGCGGCTCGACAAGTACTTCCGGCTGTTCGACAACCACAAGTACCCGCACATCGACCCCGCCGAGGACCAGCCCGAGCTCACCCGCCTGGTCGAGACCGACCCGGACGAGGCGTTCGTCCTGCACCCGGGTGAGTTCGTGCTCGGGTCGACGTTCGAGGTGGTCTCGCTGCCGGACGACATCGCCGCACGACTCGAGGGCAAGAGCTCGCTCGGCCGACTGGGCCTCCTGACCCACTCGACGGCGGGCTTCATCGACCCGGGCTTCTCCGGACACGTGACCCTGGAGTTGTCGAACGTCGCGACCCTGCCCATCAAGCTGTGGCCCGGGATGAAGATCGGGCAGCTCTGCTTCTTCCAGCTGTCGAGCCCGGCCGAGAAGCCGTACGGATCCGCCGAGTACCAGTCGCGGTACCAGGGACAGCGCGGGCCGACTCCGTCGCGTTCAGCGCTGAACTTCCACCGGACCGATCTCACTTAGGGAATGCTCAAGATCCGAACCGCTGGAAGCGCCCGCGCAACTGGATATAGGTCACCCTCGAGCGCGCGAACGTCCCATCGCGTCGCTCGAGGCTAGTTCGACGTGGACTCAGAAACGCCTTCAGGTCCGCCCTACTCGAGTGCCCGGCCTTGGGGATAACAACGCTCGTCCACCGAGCGAGCGCAGACCACCCACACACCCGCTGACGGCGCTTGAATAGACGCATGAACGACGAGTGGACACTTGGCATTTTGACCTGCATCTGCTTACAACAGATGCGACTCGAAGCACAAGGATGGCGGTGTATTGACTGCGACATTTTTGTACTAGCGGAAAATGCGGCCGCTTTCGCTCGGCAACGAAATCAGCATGTCACAACGCAAGAACCATACACCGACTTCGCGGCCTACTCAGCCCTGAGCCCGCTTGAAGATATGCCAAACTGAAAGCGCCACTGGCGGCCTCGTCACGAGGCCTAGCTGCCAGCAGGCAAGCCTCGCAACGACTCCGCTATCCAATAGCGTCTGGCGTCAACTTCGGAGCAGTCTGCACACGCTCCTGAAGCGCGCGCTTGGCGCGCCTGTACCGCTCTTCAAGCTCATCCATAGCCGCGTTGATGATCTCAACCCGCCGCGCCGACCATGCGGCCGCATCAGCAACGTAGAGACTATTGATACGCGGTACAAGAGAAAAAGCGAGGAACAAAGCCGCAGTCAGCATCTTCTCCTCGGTACCCATGACGTCTGGAAGATGAATATCGCTGGACTGGATGGTGAAGCCACCGTCGACATGAAGCTTCAACGCGAAGGCGCGGCGCTCCGCTCCAATAGCCTGAATGAAGGCAATCTCAATCGGTCCAAGAGTATCTGCCTCCGCAACCGCAGTGAGGAAGTTAGGCCGCGAGAAATCGACACCGGCGCGGAGATCCGCAGTGCGCGCCGAAGCGTCGCGACCGCTAATTCCCGAGACCGCGTCGAGAATGAGGTCTGGCGCGAGCTGGTCACGATCTCGCTGCTGAACCGTAAGCCAAAGGAAGATGTCGGGATCTTCGAGCTGCAGATGCGAGGACCGGCGATCGATCTTGATGGTCGCGTCGGCACCTTGCAGGAGGCGCTGAAGATCGGCTAATACACCGTCGCGACGGTGCAGTACCGTTCGATTACGACTCGACACAAGGATACCAAAATGCTTATCACCCACTTCGGTCACCACAACATCGATCGCATCTAGCCGTCGGATTGTTCGAGGATCAAGACCAATTTGCTCGCTCAATCCCGCAGGCAATGGTGCCCAAAAGTAAAACCGCGCCTGAAGCATCCTTGGGAGATCTCCAGCCGCTTGAATCAACTCGGGGTCTGAAACCGGAGGTGCGGCATTGACACCCCCGAGATTTGAATGCGAGTTCTCCATGCTCGCCCACCCTGGCCTCAACGTCTGCAAGTTAGGCCTGTTCTGCATCATGCGCTCCCGAAGCTCCTCGAGCGTCATTGCGGTTCGTGTCATAAGGGGCAGCACGCCGACACTGGCGCGGCTCATCGTGGGCAAGTTATCTCCGGATCACGCGGACAGACTGGACATTCGAATCCCGCCTCCAAAACAGGAGTAGGAGCCGGACAATCAGCCTATCGTGAGTAAATACATAATCGACATTGTACTCAATATTGTCGAGTGGGTGTGGCGACTCCCAACGCATGTCAGCTTCGTGCCACTGTCCGGATCGCCGGGGTGCCCGACCTAGGTCGACAACGAAGCCATGGCTCGCGTTCACCGCCACAACGGAAGGAACATTAGCAGGTTCCGACGATCTCTCAACTACAGGTCGCAACGACGACTGATCAAGACGGACCTCCAACCGTACGTCCGCGTGACAAACCATCCGTAGTAGCACATAGCTAACCCAGCCGCTGTCTCTGCTCAGAATTCGCAACTCGACAGCCTGAGTCGCAAGCGTCGTCCTGCTCATCTTGACAACCAGTTGCGACGTAGGCGTTATAGGGTCGCCTTTGACCTCCCAATGAAGTTGCACACCAGGCCTGCCTAAAACGATCTGTAGCAGAATCTCGAGCACCAGCGCAGCGACAAGTGCGCCGACAAAGTACCTCCACACCGGATCCCAGCCAGGTAGATACTTGCTGGTCCAAGGATCGACGGCCACGACACCCCAGGCGACGACTGCTACTTTAAGCGCCTCAATTGTCGCAAGTTTGAACGGGTTCACGTCAGCCGAAGGTCCTGCCAGGCTGATTGAAGGAAGGCTTCCGCTTCCCAGGTCGCCGCTGTATCGATGTAGCCACCTCGCCTTATCGACATACGACGCTGAGAATTTGCAGATTGCAACTCTACGCCCACAATGTAGAGACCGTCAAACTCCTCTTGCATTGCTCCGATCAGCTCCCTCGTATCGTAGCGATGCAATAGTTCAATCATCTGCTCAGAGATGACTCGCTCCTCTTGCGGCTCTAGCGGCGATAGATAGGGGTCTGCTATACGAAATTGAAGTATCTTGTACCCATTTTTGAGAGCGAAGCCCCCTAAACGGATGATGTCCTGGGTGCCAAGATGCAGGGCGCTCGCATCGAAACGCCCGAGGCTCTCCGCAGGCGCGAAGAGTAGCGGCATATCGCTGCTGCTACCCAGTGCCATGCGTTTCATCACGTCGCCATTCTGCATCATGTCTCGGACATTCGGTTCGGCGAGTTGAGACCTGGAGGCAATGGACGTGGGCTGATCTCTACAGTGAGAGCGCCATCACCTTCGCCTGGACACGCTCTCCGTGAGACACACCACCCCTGCCGAAGTGCACAAATCATGGCCGATCCGCCGGCGGGAGTCGGTCACGTCATCGAGCCGCGGTCTGATCAGCTGATTCCCGGCAGCATCAGTTCGCGCTACGAGCGGCTGCGTCAGTCCCCGTGCACGATGCACACCGCATCGAGGTCGAGCGATGCCTCGAGGGCCGCGGTGACCCCGGCCTCGCCGTCCGCGCCCAGCGGGGTGACGGTGTCGACCCACCACAGCGGGACGGACATCGCCGGGGCGTCCGGCAGGAGTCGGGTGACCTCGTCCAGGGAGTCGACCCGACGGACCCCGAGCACCGTGATGACCGGGTGGGTCGCGTCGCGGCAGACCTGCGTCATCGGGCCGTCGTCGAGGGCACGGACGCCCCAGGAGTCGTCGTGCAGGAGCAGGGCTTCGGCCACGTCGCGGACCTCGACCGGACCACGACAGAGCAGGGTCACCTCACGCGGCACCCTGCGACCCCTGCCCGCCGTGCTGCATGGCGTGCGCCCCGAGGGCGCCGTCGTCGTGGGCCGGGTCGAGCGGGGCCCCGCCGACGAGTTGCAGGAAGCGGTCCTCGTCGATGCGGTCGAGGAACGACTCGAGTGCGACCCAGCCGTCCTCGAAGCGGACGACGAGCCCCTCGCCGACCTCGCCGGCGAAGGTCTCGGTCGTGGTGCGGACGGGCGGCCATTCGCCGCGGCGGTCGAGGAATCGGGTGGCCTCGGGGCCGACGATCACCGCGAGCGGCTCCGGCTCGCCGTACGAGACGGCGCGGACCAGGTGGTCGGCGTCCCCGCGGCGCTGCATGACCACGCCGAACACCGGCTCGACGTCGCTCGCGACGCGGTGCACGGCGTCCAGCAGACGACCGGCGAGCCCGGGGTCGGTACCGCCCTCGGGCACCGTGAGCACCGCGGACATCGTCTCGACGACGACCCCGTCGGTCAGGTGCGCTGTCATCGTCGCGGAGATGCCGTCGCCGACGGCGTAGGAGGTGCTGATGCCCGGTGACTCGTGCTTCGCGTACTGCGTGACGACCCAGCGGTCCCAGGCAGAGGTGAGCGGCTCGGAGGTCCCCCACCGTGTCGGGCAGGTGTCGACGGCGGCGCAGAGTGCCTCGATCGCGGAACCGATGTCCACCGACCGCTCGTCGTGGTGGCGGAGCGTGAGGTCGATGCTGATCTGCCGGACCGAGCCGAGGGCCTCCCGGTGCTCCGGAGACGGATCGCCGAGCAGTTCCGGTCCGTGCTCCACGAAGTCCTCGATGCCGGCGGCGGGCACGCCGGTGCGCCCGTCGCGGAGCTCGCCGTCCGGCCCGCGGACTGCCCATGCGGCACCGTGGGTGCCGAGCGCGTGCCGGAGGGCGGGGGTGAGCGCAGCCTCCGGACCGGTCCTGAGGACGACCGTGCGACCGGAGCCGGACGCACGGCGGAGCAGCGAGTCGAAGGACTCGGTCAGCCAGACGACCGGGGCGCTCGAGTCCACGATGATGGCCGGTCCGACCACGTCGTCGATGAGGGGATGCCTGACCATCCGGTTCCTCCTCGGTTCGGTCGTGCTGACACTCGCTTGATCTCCCTGGACGGTACACACGGCGTCCGGGAGTGTCCGTGGAGGACGGCGGCTCACAGCGGAGAGACAGGGGCGGCCGGGAGGCGCGGATCACGTCCGGCCCGCGGCTCGCGGGAGCGCTCGGCTGGCATCCAGCGGATCATCCGCTAGGCTGGTGCGGTCCCGTTCGACGGGATGCGCGAGTGTAGTTCAATGGTAGAACTCCAGCTTCCCAAGCTGGTAGCGCGGGTTCGATTCCCGTCACTCGCTCCGTTTTTCGATCAGAGTCGCAGCTCAGCGCGGTCGTTCCTCTCTCGATTCAGCTGAGACTCTCCCCCACCCCCGTTGGCTTCCGAGCGGAACTGCTCCCTGTTGACTCCCGGGACGTACGATCTCCATGCCGAGGCCAGGGTGACGGGGGGGGGTGCAATGGCGACAGGACGCCGGGTGGGCATCGCGACACTGGTGGCGGTGCTGTCGGTCGTGTTGACCGGGTGCGCGGTCCCGGCACAGCCTGCACCCCAGGACTACACCGGCACCTGGCGACTCCAGGGGGAGGACGGCGACCGCGCCGCCGAGTTCACCGTCTCGGCGGACCGGACGTACACGGCGCGCAACTTCCCCGTCGATCTCGCGTGCCGGTCCGGGAACGCCGCGACGAGCCCTCCGGGTTGCGCGGACGGCCGGTACCCGACGAGCTTCTCCGGACATTGGCAGCCGGGAGAGGGGAGCTCACCCGGGGTCCGCCTCTATTACGCCGACAGGTTCGTGCGCCAGGGCTACGCGAGCAACGGCGGACTTGGTTTCTTCGTCCGGACACTCGATGCCCCTCGTCCGGACTACCTCTTCATCCGTGCATCCTCGGAGTGACCGGAGTCTCGCTGAGCCGACGACCGTCACTGGACGGTCTGCTGCACGCGCTGCCGTCGGTCGAGCTCGGCGAGCATGGTCTCCGTGTTGCGGAGCACTCTCGGAGTGGTGACGACGGTGACGATGAGCATGGCGAGGAACAAGACCGCGCCGACCCAGAACAGCGGCTGGCTGGTGACCGCGAGCCAGATGGCGAGGGCGGTCATCGGCAGGTACAGCAGCGGCGCCGCCCATCGGAACGGCCGGTGCTGCCGCTGATGGTGCTCCACCGCGCGCCGCCATTCCTCCAGGTCCACGTCCGCCGGAACGGTGCCGCGGCGGACGGCCCGGCCGAAGTCGGGTCGCCGTGCTGCCCCGCCGTACCCGCGTCGTGTCCGCCCGAGCCACAACCCCATCCCGACGCCGTACCCTGCGCCGGCGACAGCGGAAGCGAGCGCTCGAGCTCCGACGCCGAGTTCCGGTGTGGTGATGAACGTGAACGCGAACCACAGCGCGGCGAACAGGACCGCCATGATGACTCCGACGATCCACGTCGGCAACTGCTTCGTCCACCCCATGACCGACAGCTTGGCACGACCACCCGGGGCTCTGCCTTACGCGGAAGAGGCGGAGCGACCGCGGACCGTGTGCGGACCAAGACCCCGCTCAGGAGGTGGCGGGGTGTCCGCCCCCGGTCCTCAGCGCGGTTCCGTTCCTGCCGACGGGCAGAGAAGGCGGAGCCGACTTGATCTCGTGAGTTGCACGACGACCCGTTCGCGCGATGGAGGTGTCGTCGGGCGCAACCGCAGTTCATCTCGCTGCCGCGACTCGGCATCGCAAGGCACCCCCTCGGTATCGTCGCTGCACCCAGGCAACGAAGGAGGACTCGACGTGAGTACGCACTCCGCGCTCCGGCGCGCACGACAGGTGGTCGCGGCCACGATGAAGCCGACAATCCCGGCGGACCGATTCGACTGGGTCGGAGCCGACGGCACGGTCGACACCGGCCTGCTCCGGGAGACGAAGGAGGCGATCGAGCTCCTCCTCACCGACCGCGCGGTCCTGCATGTCGGACGGATCAGGGACCTGCCGATCGAGGCAGGCGGACGCCAGGAGCTCTCGAGCGCGATCGTCCGCACCGTCTTCGACCGACTCCCGGCCCGGCGGAGCATCTCCGAGGAGACCTTGAACGCCGCCCTCGCTATGTTCGTCGAGGACGTCGCGCTCGTCCGCCGAGACGCGGTCGACACCGGCGTGGTCACACGCTCGGCAGATGGTTCGTCGTACAGTCTTCAAGCTCCACAAGCGAAATCTTGACATTTTGCACTGCAGTTCTGTGTGTCGATAGGTTCTCCTCCATCGATGGCTCGATCGGGGCCATGGATTCACCCAGAGAGAGGAAGAGCACATGCACTCGAACCTGTTCAGCGCCACGGAACGCAACGTGGGGGCCACCCGTCAGGCTGGCGGCTACGGGCCCGGCGTCGCGATCCAGGTCCCGGCGTCGAGCGCCGTGACTCGGACGACCGACGCTCACTGATTGCTTCCGAGAAGAGCCCCGTGGAGGACCGCGGGGCTCTTCCCGTTCGTGAGGACCGATGAACTCGCTCGAAACCATCCACGCTGAACTGGCAGGCATCCCGAGGTTCCCCGACGCCGCCCCTGTGGTCCACCTCCGGCAGCATCCGACCGACCCCGACGTCCGAACGGTCTGGGCACAGCCATACGACGCACCACAGGTCTGCGGCGACTGCCTCGACCGGAAAGTGGCACTGCTGTTCGAATCACAAGAGTCGCCACCGACGACGATCGGGACCGACGAACTCGACGCGATCGTCCACGGGAGCGCGACGCGCGGGATCGGCCTGGCCATGACGAACGCAGATGTCGCGCAGAGTTGGTCGCTGGTCGCCCCCTGGCCCGACTGCAGTCAGTGTGATGCTGCGATCTCCCACCTGACGGCCCTGACGGCTCGAGACGTCGTCGACCAGCCCGACGACCCCACAAGCGGGAACGGACTCCCGAGGCGAGGAACGGCCCGGGACTTCGTGTCTCGCCACCGCGGCCTCTTCGGCTTCGCATCCGTCCTGCTCAACCCGTCGTTCGACCAGGCATGTGGCCTGTTCACCGTCGACACCGGCATGTTCCTCGGGACGCCCACGGTGTACGCGCCCGTCGGCGGGAAGGGCGACACGCTCGATCAAGCGCTCGCCAGCTGCGTCGGCGAGGGGCTCGAGCGGTACTGCATCGCGACGCGCTCCAGCCGAAGCAGACTGGAGACCATCCGCGCGTTCCCGGAAGCATCGTGGCGAGCGGCGAAGGACTTCACCGGAGCGACCATCCCCGTCGATGCGGAGGCGGTGATCGAGGTCACGACGCTCGAGCCGCTCGACGGTCTCGAGCCGGTCACACTCCCGGAGTCCCTGGTGCGGGCGCCGTACACGCCACCCTCCTCAGGAGTCGCAGTGCCGACGGCAAGCAGCACGACCGGGGCCGCGGCCGGCGGCACAGTTGCCGAAGCAACCCTGCAGGGCATCCTCGAGCTCCTGGAGCGTGACGCATTCTGGTTCGCTGCACGGACGCGGATGCCACTCGTGCCCGCCGACCCGGCGCCGGTCTCGGAACTGGTCGACGTCCTCGACCGGAACTACGAGGTCGATGTCGTGCTCCGATGGATCCCCAACCCGCTCTCACTCCCCGTTGCACACTGCGCACTGGTCGGTCGGACGGCGAGCCCGATGGCCGCACGTGGGATGGGTGTTGCCGTCTCCTCGACCGCAGCACTGCGCAAGAGCGTGCTCGAAGCGGTCCAGATGTGGCGGTCCCTCATGACAGGCGTGGATGTCGCCCCGTCCGACACCGACATGCGGAGCCTCTGGTGGTCCGGGCAAGCGCAGGAGCAGTTCCCCGCCTTCTTCGGGCAGCCCGAACTAGCTCAGGAGATTGCGCTCTGGGGAAGCGGGCTCGGTTCCCTCGGCACGGAGTCGGTCCTCGACGCCCTCATCGAGCACGCCGCCCGACACGGTCTGCGATTCGCCCGTGCGGTCCTCGCTGATCACCCGAGCCACTCCGTGGTCAGAGTGATCAGCGATCGGATCCTCCCGCTCGACGACCTCTACTTCCCGAACCTCCGCCGGTTCGGCAATTGGGAGCGGGTGAGCGGGCACGAGGGCACCATCGGGTACCGCGGCCCGTTGTTCATGTGAACGCCATGAAACGGACCGGCATCGGGATCTGGCTCTTCCTGGGCTGCAGCGGGATCGGCATCGGATGCTTCAGCGTCCTGGACACCTTCTACTTCCGCGGACTGGGCTACTCCGTCGCCGTGATCGGAGCGCTGACTGCGACGTTCAACATCTCGCTCGCGGTCGCAGAGCTGCCCTCTGCCGTCGTCTTCGATCGTCGGTCCCACTGGGCGGCGATCCAGATCGGCAACGCGATCCGTCTCGTCGGGCTGACCCTCTTCTTCCTCGCGCTCGGTCCGGTCGGCGATTTCCTCGGCGAGGGCCTGGCCGGGATCGGCGCGGCCGCTATGAGCGGTACCTCGGTGGCCTACGTGCTGAACCGGCTCGGACCTGTCGAAACACACGAACGAAGACGGGTGATGGGCTTCTCGGTGGCGCTCGGAGCAGCCACGTCCCTGGCAGGCGGGGCACTGGGACTCTTCGGCTACTCGGTTGCACCCAAGCTGATCTGGGGACTCGGCGCGCTCTGGATCGCCGTCGCCGCCGTGGTCTTCCTCGTCGGACGACCGCGGACGTCGACTCCAGCCTCTCGCCATGTCGAGCCGCTTGCCGCATACGCCAGCGGTTTGGTCCAGATCGGGCGCCACCCGCGGGCCTGGCTCGCGGTCACGGCTGATGCAGCGCTGGTCGGTCCTCTCCTGCTCTGGCAGCTCCGACTGGGTGCGACGGACGTCTCAGCGGTCTTCGTCGGCTTCGCCGTGATGAAGGTCGCCGGCCTGCTGGGAGGTCAGCTGCTGGGGCACCGTCGAGTGGGAACGCGGGCGCTCTTGGCGTGCGTCACGGGCAACATCGTGTCGGTCGTGGGGTTCGCCGCAAGCGACCAGGTACCACTCATCGCCGGGTTCTTCGGGGTGCACGTCATGCTGCAGATCGCGGTGAGCGTGTACTGCAGGTCCGAGCTGCACGCGGTCGTGGACGACTCGCGCCGCGCCGGTGCTAGTTCGGTCGTGTCGCTGCTGGGGTCCCTGGTGAGCGGGGTCGCGGCGCTCGTGGTCGGACACCTCGCTGACGTTTCCGGCGCACTGCCCGCGATGATCCCCAGCATCGTGCTGTACCTGACGGTCGCGGCCTTGGCGATCGCGACCGCTCAGGCGCAGCGAGGACGCAGCGCCGAGCCCCTCGAACCCGACGTCAGGGGCTGATTCCGCACCGGCTCGGATCGACCGGTGACACTCGGCCCGAGTTCGGTCGCGCCGCCCGGTGCTCGACCTGGCCGCGGCCGATGGCGTGACCCCCCGCTTCGGCGTCCGGGTGAAAGGGTCGGCGACAACGGCGACCACGGCGGGACCGATGACGCAGTGACACCGTTGTCCGACGGCTCTGCGACCTGTCCGGGACACACGATCGGCATGCTGTCCGACGGCGAGGACGGTCGACGCCCTCTCGTCCGGTCCACGCGGATGCCGTCCTCCCGCCAGCGTGACGAGCAGCGGGCTGTCCCGGTGCTCCAGCGACGACCCGACGACCGCGGCATTGCACGGCACCGGATCGTTCACGGCGAGCTGTCCGCTCCGGCTGTCGAGGGCGAGCCGAACTGGGTCGGCCCGATGGCCCGGAGGAAGTCGAGTCGGTCGGCAGCAGGGGTTCGCGCCGGAACCGTCAGGACGATCAGGGTCTGCGACTGGTCCTCCGTGAAGAGTGCCAGGCAGTCGAACTCGATCGCTCCGACTTCCGGGTGGACGATCGTCTTCCGGTCCTGGTACCGCGTCGCGACCTCCTGGAGCTCCCAGATGGCGACGAACTCCGGACTGAGGCGAGCGAGGCGCCGGACGAGTTCCGCAGCCGTCGACTGCGGCCCCCGCCGCCCGAGAGCCATGCGGAGACCGGCGACCAGAGCACGGCCCTGGTGTTCGCGATCCTCCGGCAGGTAGAGCGCCCGTTCCGCGTCGGCGGCTGCGAACCACCGGTAGATCCCACTGCGGGACGGACCGCTGTGTCCGTGGGGCGCGCCCAACAACGCATCGGCGAGCGGGTTCGACGCGAGGGTCTCCGCGAGGTCAGAGAGCACGAACGCGGGGGTGTCCGCAAGCTTGTCCATGACCCGAAGGAGTGCCGGAGACACGTGGGAGGAGCCGCTCGCCCGGTCGGGCGGGTTCTGACCGGCGACGCGGTACAGGTGGTCTCGCTCATCGAGGGTGAGTCGGAGAACGCGGGCCAACACAGACAACATCTGGGCACTCGGCTGCGCTCCCCGCCCCTGTTCGAGACGCGCGTAGTAGTCGACCGTCACGCACGCGAGCTGAGCGACTTCCTCGCGCCTCAGCCCAGGCGCACGACGGCGGGGGCCCGAGGTCAACCCGACATCGGAAGGGAGGAGTGCTTCGCGGTGTACGCGAAGGAACTGACCGAATGCAGTGCGATCCATGCCCCCATGCTCGCCCCTGCGCGCTTCGTCAGACAGGACCTGTCGGGTCCCCGATGAACACGTCCTGGCAGCCGCGGAGGTGGGCGGCGAGTGTTGCCGCCATGGACATCACTGGGAACACCGTCTTCATCCCCGGGGCCACATCAGGCATCGGTCTCGCGCTCGCCCTGCGTCTGCAGGACGCCGGCAACACCGTCATCGTCGGTGGACGCCGCACTGACGAGCTGCAGCGTCTGGCTGCGCAGCACGGCTTCGCCACCGTCACACTCGACACCACCGACACGAGCTCGGTGTCCGCCGCCCGCGACCGCGTCCTCACCGACCACCCAGGCCTCAACGTCCTCATCGCGATGGCGGGGATCTCCATCGTCGAGGACGTGCCGTCCGGCAGCTTCCTCAGCGATGCGGAGCGGATGGTCGAGACGAACGTCCTCGGTCCGCTGCGCCTGCTGGCGGCCTTCATCCAGCACCTCCGCACGCGGCCTGACGCAACCGTCATGACGGTGTCGTCGGGCCTCGCCTTCACGCCGTTCGCCGCCACACCGACGTACAACGGCACCAAGGCCTTCATCCACCAGTACAGCGAGAGCATCCGGCTGCAGCTCACGGGGACCTCCGTGAGGGTCGTCGAGCTGGTGCCGCCGGCCGTGCGCACCGATTTGATGCCGGGTCAGTCCGAGGTCGAGCAGTTCATGCCGGTCGACGTCTTCGTGGACGAGACGCTCGCGCTGATCGAGCAGGACCCCGAAGCCACCGAGATCCTCGTCGAGACCGTCAAGTTCCTCCGCTTCAGCGAGGCGGAGAACCGCTACGCGCAGACGGTCGCGGCGATCAACGCGCAGGCCTGACCCGACGCCCGCAACCCTCATCCTCATCACCATCACGAACAAGGAGCAGGAAATGTACGAATTGACCGGCAAGACCGTGCTCGTCACCGGTGGCACACGCGGCATCGGCAGGGCCATGGCGCTGGCGTTCGCGCGTGAGGGCGCTGCAGTCGCCGTCTCCTACGCTGGGAACGCACAGGCCGCAGCCGCCATCGACACCGAACTCGACGACATCGGGGCACCGCACCTGGTCACCCGTAGCGACACCTCTGACCCGTCCGAGGTCCGTGCCCTGTTCGCTCTCGTCACCGAGACCCTCGCGAACCCGGACATCGTCATCGCCAACGCAGGTGTGGAGCTGATCGAGACTCCCCTGGCGAGCACGACCGATGAACAGTACGAACACGTGACGGGCACCAACATCCGCGGGACCTTCAACGTGCTTCGCGAAGCAGCAGCGAAGACGGCCGACGGCGGACGGATCATCGTCACAGGGTCCACGATCGCACGGAGCGCCCTGGGCGGCACCGGCCTCTACGCCGCGACGAAGGGCGCTCAGGGCCCGATGGTGCAGGCGCTGGCGCGCGAACTCGCCCAGCGCACCATCACGGTCAACACCATCGCGCCGGGAGTGGTCGCAGACGCCGGGATCACGGCCGACCTCGACGACAGCAGCCTCGCGCAGTACGCGACCTTCAGTCCCCGGGGTGAACTGCCGCGCCCCGACGACGTGGCACCCCTCGCGCTGTTCCTGGCATCAGAAGGGGCCGCGTTCATCAGTGGGCAGACGATCATCGTCGACGGCGGCTCGATGTAGCCAGCACCCGTCAAGCCGCATCGTCCCGACGACGACTCCCTCCACAACGGGGCCATCCGGCAGGGTCCGCACGCCACGGAAGGTCCCCTCACGAGCCACACCCACCAGGAAGAAGTAACTGACATGGCCCGCACGATCGACATCCAGATCCCCGACCTGAGCGGCAAGCGTGCGCTCGTCACGGGCGCCAGCGACGGCGTCGGATTCCACATCGCCGAACGACTCGCAGCCGCCGGCGCCGAGGTCGTCATGCCCGTCCGCAACCAGGGCAAGGGTCAGGCCGCCGCAGACCGCATCCGCGCAGCAACGCCCGGCGCGCGGTTGACCATCCGGCCGTTGGACCTGTCCTCGCTCGGCTCCGTCGACGAGCTCGCCGATGACCTGGTCGAGGACGGCCGGCCGATCCACATCATGATCAACAACGCCGGGGTCATGACACCGCCGTCGCGTCAGACGACGACCGACGGCTTCGAACTGCAACTCGGAACCAACCACCTCGGCCACTTCGCCTTGGTCACGGGCCTGCTGCCGCTTCTCCGCGACGGTCACGCCCACGTGACCAGCCAGCTCAGCCTCGCGGCGAACTACAACGCCGTCAACTGGGCCGACATGAACTGGGAGAAGCGCTACGACGGCGCGAAGGCGTACAGCAGCTCGAAGATCGCCCTCGGACTGTTCGCGCTCGAGTTGCAGCGACGGAGCGAAGCCAGCGACTGGGGCATCCGCAGCAACCTCTCCCACCCCGGGATCTCGCCCACCAACCTCCTCGCTGCGCAGCCGGGTATGGGGAGGCAGCGGGACACGACGTCCGTGAAGGTCATCCGCCTGATGTCCCGCCTCGGGATCCTACTCGGGACGCCGCGGACAGCCGCCCTCCCGGCGCTCCTCGCCGCGACCAGCCCGGACGCAGTCGGCGGTCGCCTCTACGGACCTCGCGGGCCGCTCAACCTCGGCGGCGCTCCTGCCGAGCAGAAGATGTACAGCAGACTCAGCGACCGCGACGCAGGAGCACGAGTGTGGGAGGTGTCGGAACGCCTCGTCCGGGCCAGTGCCTCGTGAGCGGACCATCAGCGAAACGCCAGCAGTGAGGACAGGCGGTGCTCCACAGCGCAGGCGCGCGAGGAGGACAGGAACTCGGGACGAGTTCCTGTCCTCCGGAGGTGACTCGGTTCAGCCCCAGGGTGCCGGGGTCGGGGCGTCTGCAGGGGCGTTGAGCTGGCTCATGAGGCCGGCGAAGTCCTCGAGGTGCCATGTGGTGACGATCTTCCCGTCGCGCACCTGGTGCACGTCCATGGTGCGCATCTCGATGCGCTTGCCGGTGGGTTCGTGGCCCATGAAGGCGCCCTGGTGGGTGCCGGAGACGGTGTTGCGGACGGCGACCTTGTCGCCCTGGACGATGACGTCCTGGTGCTCGACGGCGTAGTCGGGCATCGCGTGGCGGAAGAGCGCGATCTGAGCGGCCATGCCGGCGGGGCCCTGCTGCTGGCCGGGTGCGAGGGGCAGGTCCGTCCAGTCCTCCGCCAGGACCTCGTCGTAGACGGTGGTGTCTCCTGTGCGGAAGGGCTCGTAGAAGGCCCGCACGACGTCCTCGGTGGCGGTGCCGTCGGTGTCGTCGTGCTCGTTCGTGGTGCGCATGCGTGTTGCCTTTCGTGGTGGTGGAGCAGGGTGGGGTATGGGGCGGGTGGCCGGGCGGCCGAGCCGCGAGGAGTGGCGTCCGATCTAGCCGAGTGCGAGGACGAGGCCTGCGATGACGAGCACGAGTGCCGTCGCCGCGTGCACGCCGAGGGCCTGGCGGAGGGTTCCGCCGTTCGTGACGACGATGACGGCGTCACCGATCGGCGTGATCGCCGCGGCGAGGAGCGCCCAGCCGAACACGTGCGGGCCGGCGACGAGCAGGACCACCAGCGGCACGATGCCGGAGGTGATGTCGCGGACGCCCTTGATGCTCGTGAACGCTCGCCGCCGGTCCTCGGCGACGCCGAACCCGGCGGTGGCGATCGCCGGAGCCACGAGGAACCGGCCGCCGATGAAGAGGATGAAGAGACAGCCGAGGACGGCGACGACGAGGGCGGTGATGACCATGGGAGGACCTTCCGTTGTTGGCTAACGACGTTATGCCTCGACGCTAACAGTCGATGGAGCCGTTGTCTACCGTTGTTATGTAACCGCGTTCTGCTACTCTGGACCTATGTCTCCACGACCTGCTCCTGACCTTGATCTACGGCGCGACCAGATCCTCCGGGCGGCTCGCAAGGTCGCGGAAGCCGAGGGGTGGGAAGCCGTCACCATGCGTCGGCTCGCGTCCGAGATCGGGGTGACCCAGCCGGTGATCTACTCCGCGTTCGCCGGCGGCCGCCAGGCGCTCATCGACGCCGTCGCGCTCGCCGGGTTCGAAGCGATCGCGACCGCATTGGAGGCCGTGCCTGCGGAGCCACTGGCGCGGATGCAGGCCTACCTCGACTTCGCCGCCGATCAACCGCGCGTCTACGAGGCGATGTTCTCGATGCCGTCGGGCCTCGAGTTCGGTTCCGGACGCGGCCCGGACGCGCTCAAGCGCGCCTTCGCCGGGGTTCGCGCGGCGTTCCCCGGCCCGGACGACACCGAAGCCGAGGTGGCCTGGGCGACGGTCCACGGTCTGGCGACCCTGGAGAACAGCAAGCGGTTACCCGCAGCGCGGTCGCGTGCGCGACTCGACCACGCCCATCGAGCGCTGAGCGGAGGCTCGGGAGCAGGACGAGCGAGTGGCGGTCACACCCCCACGAGTTCGTAGGAAGACCCGTCCGGTGATCGGCTGAGGAAGCCGGAAACGACGGCGTCGCGTCGGACGAGCGCCACGTCGTCGACGAACATCGCCAGCGCGGCGTTGAGTGTCGCCTCACTGATGCGCCGGCGCGCACCGAGCCGGTCGAGAGCCATCCGGACGACGGACTCGGACAGTTCGCGACGACGGCCCGCTTCGACCGAGGACGGGCTGATCCTGCCGACGTGGAGGATCGCGCGGTCGGAGAGGAACACCTCGATGGCCTCCTTCGTCTCGGTGAGGAGGCCGACGTCGACGGAGCCGTCCGGACGGACCCAGTCGAACCGGGGCGATGCGCGTCGTGCTCGGGCGTCCTCCGCGCGGCCCGTTGCCGTCTCGCTCGACACCGACAGCATCTTCGGGTTGATCGTCGCCGCGACGACCTGTCGTGCGCGGCGGAGCGCGTCCTGCACCGTCATGTCGATCCGTCCTCCTCGGTTCCCGCAGATGGTACTGAGGGAGCCGAGACACGGGCCAGGCCGCCACCGGTGGCCCGTGGCGCCGACCGTCGAACCGCAGCCGGTCGTCCCGGTCGACGCCCTACTGTGAAGGCATGCCCCACGCCCCGGCAGGACGACGCTCCACTCCGTCGACGTCGCAGCTCGACCACGTCGTCATCGGCGGAGGTGTCGTCGGCGCCGCAGCGGCCCGGTCCCTGGCTGCTCGCGGGGAGCAGGTCCTGCTCGTGGAACAACACGACCGCGGGCACGAGCACGGCTCCTCACACGGAGCGACGCGGATCTCCCGGATGGGCTACACCGAGCCGGACTACGTCACCCTCACGCAGCGCGCCTGGGACGCCTGGGCAGCGCTCGAGGCCGCGTCCGGTCGGACCCTGCTCGACCGCACCGGGGCCGTCGACCACGGTCGGCCCGAGGTCATCGACGCGATCGCGCACGCACTCGAGCGTGCCGGCGTGCCGTTCGAGCGGCTCGACCTCGACGAGGCCGCGGCCCGCTGGCCGGGACTGGCGTTCGAGGGTCATGTGCTCGCGCACGGCACCGCCGGCCGGATCCGATCGGCCGAGACGATCGAGGCGCTGCTCGACCTGGCCGCGTCCGACGGAGCGGCCCTCCGCTTCGGGGTACGGGTGACGGGGCTCGACGACCACGGCGACACCGTGACCGTCCACCTCGACGACGGAATCGCGGTGACGACGCCGAGCGTCGTGGCGGCGGTCGGTTCCTGGGCGCCCACGCTGGTCGGCGAGGTGTTCGCCGGACGCGGGGCGAGCCTCCCGGCCATCAGGGTCACGCAGGAGCAGCCGGCGCACTTCCCCAGCCACCTGCCGGACGACGCGTGGCCGTCGTTCGTGCACTACCCGCTCGACGGCGGGGACGTGTACGGCCTGCTGACGCCGGGCGAGGGCGTGAAGGTCGGGTTCCACGGCATCGGCCCGGTCGTCGACCCCGACGCTCGCGACCGGACACCGGTCGCCGCCGAAGTCGAGCGGCTGCAGGCGTACGTGGCCCGGTTCGTGCCGGGCGTCGACGCCACGGCTCCAGCGCTGATCAGCTGCCTGTACGACAACTCCCCGAGCGACGACTTCGTGATGGACCGCCGCGGACCGCTGACCGTCGCGACCGGGTTCTCCGGGCACGGGTTCAAGTTCGCGCCGGTGCTCGGGGAGATGCTCGCGGACCTGGCGACCGGTGGGGTGCCGCACCCGCGGTTCGCCCTCTGAGCCGTCTATTCGGGTACCGCCGCGCGTCAGCCCTGCTCGTGGTCGGCGCGCTCCGGGTCGTCTTGGGAGCCGTGGCGCCGGTCCTGCATGAGCTCCTTCGTGCGGAGCAGCCGCAGTGCCGTCACGAGCACCAGCCCGCCGAGGACGTTGAACAGCAGCGTGTAGCCGAACCACCCGAGCCACTGCCCGTACGTGATGTCCTCGCCGGACTGGATCGCGCCGAACACGAGCAGCGAGTCCAGGATCGAGTGGAAGAGCTGCAGGCCGGCGAGCAGGAAGCCGCCCGCGACGGCGGCCACGAGCTTCGCCGGGTCCGAGTCCGTGCCCTGCTGCATGCGGGTCATCAGCGTGATGGTGCTGCCACCGAGGACGGCGAGCACGATGCTCTGCAGGCCGAACGGCGCGTCGATGAAGTGCCGGGCCGACTCCGCCAGGGTGACGTGCCACTGCGGGAACGCGTGCACGACGAGCCACATGAAGAGCCAGCCACCCGCCAGGTTCGCCAGGAGCGTGCCGCCCCAGAGCTTCACGAGCTGCAGCACGGTCCCCTCGCGGGCGACCACGGCTGCGACCGGCATGAGGAAGTTCTCGGTGAAGAGCTCACTGTGCGCCAGGTGCAGGGCGATGAAGCCGATGCCGAACGCGAGTCCGGCGAGCAGGTGACTGTCGGTCTCGGTGAGGACCGCCAGGTACGCCATCACGCCGAGGCCGACCTCGAGGCCGCCGAAGAACCCGGTGATCAGGACCGCACGGGTCGTCCGCTGGAGCCGCTCGGCGCCCTCCTCGATGGTCGCGTCGAAGGACTCGACGAGCTCGTCCTCCACGGGTGCGTCGGTGGAGCCGAGTTCACGGCGTCGGTCGTCGGTCATGACGGCAACGGTAGGCGGAGGGTGATGTGCGCGGTGCCGAGGGGTACGCGGATCATCACATGCGCGGTTCTCCACAAGTCCCGTGGCGAGCTCGTGTGGGGCAACTACCGTTCGGGGATGCGGGTGGGACTCTACGTCGACGGCTTCAACCTCTACTACGGCGGTAGGGGCTTCTGCGGACGCGCTTCAACCGGGTGGAGGTGGCTCGACCTCCGCTCCTTCGGTGAACGGCTCGTGGCCCGATCTGGATGGCGCGGTGCGGTTCTGGAGCGCGTGGTCTTCTGCACAGCGCGTATCAGCGGTGTCGGGAACGTCAGCGGGCAGCGTGATCAGGACACCTACCTCAGGGCCCTCGCTGCGGCGCGGAGCGTCGACGAGCTTGCTTTCGGGAACTTCGTGACCCGCGTGACAGCAGCACCACTCGCCGTTCCGGACCGCCGTGGCCGCCCGACACTCGCACGCTCGGACTGGCCCGTACAAGTGAAGGACGCAGACGGGGCGGACGTCCCAGGCGCATCGTTCATCGTGTCGGTCGCCCGGCGTGAGGAGAAGGGGTCGGACGTCAACGTTGCCTCTCACCTCCTCATCGACGTGCTCGACGGGCGCGTCGACGCCGCCATCGTCGTCAGCAACGACAGCGATCTGGCCTTCGCGGTGGCGCATGCCCGGACCCTCGTTCAGGTCGGCATGGTCAACCCGACCCCGGGCCCGACGGCCGGACGGCTGCGTGGGGACTTCGCCGCCGGTGTCGGTGGGCACTGGTGGTACACCTTGCGGCCGGAGGACTTCAGCGATGTCCAACTGCCAGAAGAGGTCGGGCGGCTTCGGCGCCCTACCGGTTGGTGACACTCGTGATGTGTGTCATACTGGAGCCACCCACCCGGCGTCTCTGGCGCCGGGTCTTCCTTTTCTCCACCGTGCGCCCCAGCGCGAGATCGGGCCCCTCGGCGCCGGTAGCGTGACCCCATGCGCGTCGTCATCGCACCGGACTCCTTCAAGGGCACCGCGTCCGCGGCCGACATCGCCGCGGCCGTCGCGGAGGGCTGGCGGACCGAACGGCCTGACGACGAGCTCGTCCTCCTCCCGATGGCCGACGGTGGGGAGGGCACGATCGATGCGTTCGCCGCCGCCGTCCCCGGAAGCGAACGCGTGCCGGTACAGGTGACCGGACCGGACGGTCGCCTCGTCGACGCGGCCTGGCTCCGGCTGCCGGACGGCCGCGCGGTCGTCGAACTCGCGGCGACGAGCGGGCTCGGTCTGCTCGACGAGCCCGAGCCCGACTCCGCGCACACGACCGGCTTCGGGCAGGCGGTGGGGGCCGCGCTCGACGCCGGGGCGACCGGCCTCCTGCTCGGCATCGGCGGCAGCGCCTCGACGGACGGCGGGGCCGGGGCGCTCCGGGCGCTCGGACTCGGGATCGCGCTGGACGACAGCGCCGACGCCGACGCCTCGAACGCCACCGGCGGCACCCTGCTCGACCACGTGGCCGCGGTCGACCGCACGTCGCTGCGCCCGCTCCCCCCGCTCGGCGTCACCGTCCTCAGCGACGTGAAGTCACCGCTGCTCGGGCCCGAGGGAGCGGCAGCGGTTTTCGGCCCGCAGAAGGGCGTGACCCCCGATCGCGTCGCCGTGCACGAGACACGTCTCGCCCGCTGGGCAGCGCACTTCCCCGATGTCAACCCGGCGACACCGGGTGCCGGGGCCGCCGGCGGGACGGGATTCGGCCTCCTCGCGTGGGGCGCACGTGTCGGGAGCGGCGCGGGAGCGGTCGCGGAGGCGCTCGGCCTCAAGGACGGCGTGGCCGCCGCCGACCTCGTGGTGACCGGCGAGGGACGCTTCGACGGACAGACCGCGGCCGGCAAGACCCCGACGGCGGTCACGGCGATCGCGGCCGCTGCCGGGACGCCGGTCGCGCTCGTCGCGGGCGATGTCGCTGCCCGCCTGGACGCGTTCTCGATCGCGGCCTCGCTCACGGTCATCGCCACGCAGACCACGGGCGAGCCCGACGATGCACTCCGCGACCCGCTGCGCTTCGCGCGCATCGCCGGCGAGCGGATGGCGCGCGCTCAGGGCTGACCACGACGCAGTCGGACGCCCCGCGCCCGGCCCACGCCCGCGCTCGCCCGCGCCCGCGCTCACGTCCGGGGGAGCGAGCAGCCGCAGGACGAGCGGAGGGACCACGGGTCAGGAGCTGGCCCCGAGCGCGACAGCGAGCGATGGCCACGACGCGTACACACGGACGGGAGGCCCGGTACCAGCTGGCACCGGGCCTCCCGTCCGTCATCCGCCGCTACCCGAGCCGGCTCCGACGACGCCGCACGACCGCGGCGGTCGCGGTGATCCCGGCGCCGAGCAGCACGAGCGCTCCGGCGACGAGGCCCCACCGGGCCGGGTCGACGTCGGACCCGGTGGAGGCCAGGCCGCCCCAGCGCCCGGGCTCGGCGGGTGCGCGTCCGGCGTCCGCTGCGGGCCGGGCGAGGACCCGGAACGCAGCGCTCACCGTGACGGCCGACGTCGCACCGCGCGCCTGCACCTCGTGGGCACCGGGCCGTGCTGCCGACGGGACCGTGAAGGTGCCGCTGAGGACGCCGTCCGCGTTCGCGGTCACCGTGCCGAGCGCGAGGGGCTTGCTGTGCAGGGTGAGGGTGACGCGCTCGTTCGGTGCGAAGCCGCTGCCGGAGTAACCGACGACGGTGCCCTCGGTACCGGCCTCGGCGAGGAGCCGGAACTCCGGCGCCCACGAACCGTGGCCGCCGCCGTGCCCCGGACCGCCGTTGCCGCCCCCGTTCCCGTTCCCGCCGCCGTTCCCGCCGCCGTTGCCGGGGACGACCACCTGGAAGGCCACGGTCGCCAGGGTCGCCGACCGGTCACCGATCGCCGAGACGCTGTGGCTGCCCGGACGACCCGGGGCCGTGACGTCGAAGGCGACCGACCCGTCGGCTGCGACGACCGCGGTGGTGCCGGTGCCCTCTCCGTCGACGGTCACCGTGACGGTCTCACCGGCGGCGAAGCCGGCACCCGTGACGTGCACGGTGGCCCGCGGACGGACCCCCGACCCGGCCGAGGTGGTGAGCGTCGGCGTCCACACCGGAGCCGCCGCGATCTCGACCGGGGTCCGCACGCTCGCGCTGCCGGTGCCGTCGTCGACCGTGACCACGGCCTCCCGGCTGCCCGCCGTCGCGTAGGTGTGCGCACCGGTGACGGTCGCGGTGCCGTCGGTGACCGTGACGGTCGCCTCCTCGAGCGGGGACCCGTCGCCCCAGTTCACGGTGGCGGTCGTGGTGCCGGTCCCGATCGTGCCGCCGGTGGCGGTCGCGAGCGTGCCCGAGACCTCCTCGCCGGCGGTGCCGCTCAGGCGCGCACCGGCCGTGGCCGTGAGCGCCGTCGTCGGCACCCGGGTGCCGTTCGTCGCGATCGCGAAGACGTGGATCCGTCCTGCGCTCGACGGCGAGCCGGTCTGGGTCGGCAGGGTGATCGACACGGCCTGCTTGCCGGCGGGCACGGTGGTGACGGGGGTCGCGAAGACCCCTGCCGCGATCCGGTCGCTGCCGTTCACCCCGACGGTGCGGTGGTCGCTCGACGCGACGACCGTGTTCCCGAACCGCGGCGTCGCGAGCGAGGCCGCCCAGTCGCCGAACTCGATCGGCAGGTCGGCGGTGGTCCCGTCGGAGTACCGGATCGTGCCGACGGTCTGCTGCGCCCGCTCGTTGGCGGTGCCGATGACGGCGAGCTCGGTGATGTCCGTGCCCGTCGGGACCGGGATGGTCTGGCCGTTCCCGGTCGCGTTGTCCGGCTCGCCGGGCTCCACGGCGGGCAGGTCGAACGTCAGGTCGGTCCCCGGCACGGTGTTCGTCGTGCCCTGGACGAACCCGTCGGCGGCGAGCGCCGATCGGGAGAACCCGCGGCCGCCGAAGTCGCAGTTCGCGGCCTGTCCCGGGTCACCGAGGCAGACGTTGTCGAACGCGCCCTGGAGGCTCGGTGCGGTGCGCGAGACCGTCACCGGGACGTCGGTGCTCGCCATCTCCGTACCGGAGCGGACGACGACGTGCACGGTGTGCTCGCCGACCGTCGTGAAGGTGTGCTCGCCGGGCACCTCCCAGGCACCGAGCGCCGACCTCGTCGGCGTCACCTGCTGGGGGTCCGACCCGTCCTGCCAGTCGACCGTCACCGTGTAGTCGGAAGCCTCGGTGCCCGGTCCGGTGATCGCGGCGAGGTCACCCGTGAACGACTGCCCGACCTCCGCGGTGAGCCCGGGCGTCGGTTCGACGGCGAACGCGCTGGTGGTCTTGCTGCTGTCGGCGAGGAGTTCGAACTCCCCGATCGACGGCGCCTTCCCCGTGCTCGTCCCGGTGACCGACAGGCGGTACCAGGTCAGCGCGGCAGGGTGCTCGATCGTGGTCGGACGGGTCTGGAGCGGCGCGTCGAAGGTGCTCTTCGCGACGGTCGACAGCGGCACCCACGTGCTGCCGTCGCTGGAGCCCTCGAGCTTCCACGAGGTGGGCTGGCCGCCGCTCGCCGCGGTGGTGAGCGTGTACTGGTCGACGGTCACCGGGCCCTGCGACGACTTCCACGTGATCGCCGGGGTGGCGCTCGAGAAGGTCGTCGCGGTGAGGGACTCGTTGTCGGTCAGTGCGCCGACGGCGGTGTCGTCGTCGCTCGTCGTGACCCCGAAGCCGGAGGTCGTGGCGTCGACGAGCGGCTTCGGCGCGACGGCCGGGGCGTCGAGCCCCTCGGCACCCTGGGTCTTGCCGGCGCCCCAGTTCGACGCGGTCGACCCCATGCGGAAGTCGAGCGTGCCGCCCTTCGCGATGGCGGACTGCGCGATGACCGCACGGTCCAGGGGCTTCCCGTCGAACGAGGCCGACTGCACGTAGACGTTCTGCGCGCTGTTGCCCGCCGCGTTCACGCGCAGGTCGCCTCCGGGCAGGTGCACGGTCGCCTGCGAGAAGAGCGGCGAACCGATCGTGTACTGACCGGAGCCCTGGGCGAGCGGGTAGAGGCCGAGCGCCGAGAACACGAACCACGACGACATCTCGCCGTTGTCCTCGTCCCCGGTGTAGCCCTGCCCGATGTCGCTGCCGACGAACAGGCGTCGCATGCTCTCGCGGACGACCTGCTGCGTGAGCGAGGGGTCGCCGGCAGCTGCCGCGATGTAGGGGATGTGGTGCGAGACCTGGTTGCTCATGCCGAGCTGGCCCATGCGGACCGACCGCGCTTCGAGCATCTCGTGGATCTGCCCGCCGTAGGAGCCGACGTTCTCGGCCGTCTCGGGGGTTGCGTAGAACTCCTTGAGCTTCGCGATGAGCTGCTCGTCACCGCCGTACAGGCCGGCGAGGCCCTGCACGTCGAACGGGGCGTGGAACGCGAAGTTCCAGCCGTCCGTCTCGGTGAAGGCGCCGCCCCACTCGGCCGGGTCGAACTCGTCCGCCGGGACCTCGAACGACCCGTCGGCGTTGCGGCCCTGGAAGAACCCGGCGTCCGCGTCGAACAGGTTGACGTAGTCCTCCGCCCGGTCGTGCAGGTACGCCGCGGCGGTCTCCAACTCCTCGACGCGGTCGGCGGGTGTGGCCGGGTCCTTCGCCAACGCCTCGGCCATCTCCGCGAGACCGTGGTCGTTGATCGTGCCCTCGAGCCCCCACGAGACGCTCTCGTGGAGCGAGTCCGGCACGTAGCCGAGGAACGCGGACTGGTCGAGCGCCTTGCGTCCGGCGCCGGAGACGTCGGTCGAGACGGTCGTGGCGTTCTTGTACCCGGCGTCGAAGGCCTCGAGCGCGGTCTTCGTGTCCACCGCACCGTCGAGGTACGCGGTCGCGAAGGCGACGTCGGAGCTCGTGCCGGTCATCAGGTCGGCGTAGCCCGGCGAGGACCAGCGCGGCGTCCATCCGCCGTCGCGGTACTGCTGGACGAACCCGTCGACGAGCTCCTGCGCGACGTCCGGGTAGAGCATCGAGTAGAGCGGCCAGACCGTGCGGTAGGTGTCCCAGAAGCCGTTGTTGACGTAGACCTTGCCGGCCTTCACGACGGCGTTCGTCGTGGTGGCGGTCGCCGCACCCTTCGGGGCGACGTTCGGGCTGGCGTGCTCCCAGACGGGTGCCCCGGCGGTGCCGGTGTTCTCGTGCTGCGAGTTCGGGTAGAGGTTCATCCGGTAGAGCGAGCCGTAGAGCGCCTGGAGCTGCGTGTCGCTCGCGGCGGACTGCGGCACGGTGACGACACCGAGCCGCTCGTTCCACTGGGCGGCGGCGGCCCGCTGGACCTGCTCGAACGACTTGCCGGAGAGCTCGAGGTCGGCGTTGTGCCGCGCCTGGTCGAGGGAGATGAACGAGGTGGCGAGGCGGAGCTCGACGACGTGGTCGCCGGTCAGCCCGGAGAACGAGGCGTAGCGGGCGCTGCTGCGGTCGCCCGCGGCGGTGCCGGTGCCGGACGGGTCCGTGTCGAACCGACCGGCGAAGAACATCCGCGTGGCTCCGACGGACAGGCCGGAGCCGCCCTCGGTCCACCCGGTCACGGTGCCGTCGTCGCCCATCGTGATCGAGGTGCGCTCGTCGGAGCCGACGTTGTCGAGGACGACGCTGCCGCTGCTCGCCGGGAAGGCGAACCGGAGCACGGCGCCGTGGTCGCTCGGGGTGACCTCGGCCACCGTCCCGGACGTGGTCTTCACGGAGTACAGGTCCGGTCGGGCGACCTCGTCGGCGTGGTCGAACGCGAGTCCACGGGAATCGAGGGAGGCGTTCGGCGTCGTGCCCGACGTCGACGGCATGATCGCGAGCTGGTTGCGGTCACCCATCCACGGGCTCGGCTCGTGGGAGATGCCGATGCCCTGGAGGCGCGGCAGGTTGTCGGCGTCGTTGTCGGACTGCCACGAGTACTCCCACGACTGGCTCGACGCGTCCGTCATCGGCGTCCAGAAGTTGAAGCCGTTCGGGACGGCCGCGGCGGGGATGTTGTTGCCCCGCGAGAAGCCGCCGGAGGAGTTCGTGCCGCGGCGGGTGTCGACGTAGTCCGTCAGGCTCGAGCCGTCGATGCGCTCGGCCGCCGGGTCGATGCGGATGTCGTCCACCCAGCCCTGGAACTTCGTCGACGCGCTGGTGCCCGCGGCGTCGTCGTCGTACGTGAACAGCACCTTGTCGACGGTCTTGCCTGCGAGTGCGCCGAGCGGGATCCGGATGGAGTTCCACTGGTCGACGAAGAAGACCTTGCCGGCACCGAGGGCCTCCGCCGAGACGCGGTTGCCGTTCTCGTCGGTGACCTGCGGGTCCGCGGACACGAGCGAGCCGTCGGTGAGCTGCAGGTCGACCGCGGCGTAGGTCGCCGGGTAGGTGGTGTCCCCGTTCAGCTCGGGGAAGAGCTTGTAGCTCAGCTCGCTGTCCGCGGTGATCGGCATCGCGACGTCGTCGTAGAGGACGTTCGTCGCGCTCGCCGAGCCGGCGGCGACGTGGGCGCCGGCGTAGCGGAGCGCCTTGGTCCCGCTGAACCCGACGGTCGAGCGGATGTTCAGTCCGGAGACCGGCCCGTTGCCGACCCGGGTCACCATCGGGCTGGGCGGGGGCGGGGTGGTCGAGCCGTCGGAGATGCTCCAGTCGGCGAGCTGGGTGATCCCGTCGCCGCTGTTCTTCGTGATGCGGAGGCGGTACCGGTCGTACGAGCCGGGCGTCGCCGCGGTGTACGTGTTCGTCTTCCCACGGCCGCTGAAGGTCTGCGCGGTCTGCGTGTCCACCGTGGTCCACGTGGTGCCGTCGGTGGAGCCCTCGAGCGTCCACGCCGACGGGTCACGGCCGGGGGCGTCGTTGGCGCTCGTGAGCGAGTACGCCCGCAGCGTCTCGGGCTGGTCGAGCCGGTAGGTGACGACGCCGGTGTTCCGGAAGGCGAGCCACTTCGAGCCGGCGTTCCCGTCCGCCAGGCTGGCGGCGACCTCGTTCGGCGGGTTCTCGGCGTCGGCGGTGACGCCCGTGACGTGACCGAGGAGGCTCCCGGGCGGCAGCGTCGACCCGGTGACGGTCGTCGACGGCGTCAGCGGGGTGTTCGCGAGGGGCGCCATGTCCCCCGCCTCGAAGGAGGTGGTGAAGGGTCCGGACGCGGCCTGCGCCGGCACGGCCCCGAGGAGCGCACCCGATGCGGCGAGCGCCGCCCCGAGCACGACGGCCGTGGCACGGGTCCCGAACCCGCCGCGCCGACCGCTGATCTGGTGCATGGTCCGGCTGCGCCGGGAACCGAATGACGACATCGTCACCTTCCGAGATTGGGGAGGAGTGACGCCGCGTCGACCATGACAGCGTTGTCACACCCGATGTTTCTAACGGTCTGGTGTGAGTCGTGTCAAGGGATCACCGTCGATCCGGACGACCGTACGATGACCTCGTGAGCACCGAGCGACCCACGCTGCGCGCCGTCGCCGAGCGCTCCGGTGTCAGCATGAAGACGGTCTCACGCGTGGTGAACGGCGAGCGGTACGTCGCCGCCGACACCGCGGCACGGGTCCTGACCGTCGCCGCCGAGCTCGGGTTCCGCCCGAACACGCTCGCGCGCGAGTTCCGCGCCGGCGGACGGTCCGCCACGATCGGGCTCGTCACCGGCGACGTCGCGAACCCCTTCTACTCACGCATCGCGCGGGGCGCCGAGCGCGCACTCCGCGCACCGGGGCTGAGCCTGCTGTCCACCTCGAACGACGAGGACGCCGACCGGGAGCGCACCCTCGTGGCGCAGCTCGTCGAACGCCGTGTCAGCGGCCTGCTCGTCGTGTCCGCCGACGACGACCACTCCCTGATCGCCCGCGAGCGGGCCCTCGGCACGCCCGTGGTGTTCCTCGACCGCGCACCGGCGGACGTCGACGCCGACTCGGTCGTCCTCGACAACGCCGGGGGCATCCGGACCGCGGTCGAGCACCTGCTCGAACGCGGACACCGCCGCATCGGCCTGGTCGGCGACCTCAGCCGGCTGTCGACCCACCGCGAGCGCGTGCACGCCTTCGGCGACGCCATGCGCGCGGCCGGCGTGCCGGACTGGCAACGGTGGGTGCGCAGTGACTCGCACGACCTCGACGAGGCCTCGCGTGCCGTGCGCGACCTGGTCGACGCCCCGGAGCCGCCGACCGCGATCGTCACCACGAACAACCGGATCACGACCGGGGCACTCCGCGCACTCGTCGACCGCACGGACCGGCCCGCCCTGGTCGGCTTCGACGACTTCGACCTCGCGGACGTCCTCGGCATCACGGTCATCGCCTCCGATCCGGACGCCATGGGCCGGGTCGGGGCCGAGGAGCTCCTGGCACGCATCGCCGGCGACGACGGGCCCCCGCGGCACCACGTGCAGCCGGTGCGGTTGGTCGTCCGGGCCTCCAGCAGCACGGCCCGCTGACCGCCCGGACCGCGAGGGGTGCTCCGTCCGTACCTGTCTCAGGTCGGGCGACGGGGGCAGGATCGACGGTGGGCCGCACCCGGCCCGTCATCCCCACCCCACGAGGAGACCCTTGCGCACCGTCAACGCGTACGCGGCACCGTCCGCGACCGAACCGCTCGTCAAGACCACCATCGAGCGCCGCGACCTCCTGCCCGGCGACGTCATGATCGACATCGACTACGCCGGCATCTGCCACTCCGACATCCACACCGTCCGCGGCGAGTGGGGCGGCATCGAGTACCCGCAGGTCGTCGGTCACGAGATCGTCGGCCACGTCTCCGAGGTCGGCTCCGACGTCACGAAGTACCGCGTCGGCGACCTCGTCGGCGTCGGCTGCATGGTGAACTCCTGCCGCGAGTGCGAGCAGTGCCTCGCCGGCCAGGAGCAGTACTGCCTGCAGGGCAACACCGGCACCTACGCCTCGGTCGACCGTGCCGACGGCACCATCACGCAGGGCGGCTACTCGCAGGCCGTCGTCGTCGACCAGGACTTCGTCCTCCGCGTCCCCGAGTCGCTCGACATCGAACGGGTCGCGCCGCTGCTCTGCGCCGGCATCACGCTGTACTCGCCGCTGCACCACTGGAACGCCGGACCCGGCATGCAGGTCGCGGTCGTCGGCCTCGGCGGACTCGGCCACATGGGCGTCAAGATCGCCGCCGCCCTGGGTGCCGAGGTCACCGTCCTGTCGCAGACGACCTCCAAGAAGGAGGACTCGCTGAAGTTCGGCGCGAAGGCCCACTACGCGACGAAGGACCCGGAGACGTTCGAGGAGCTGCGCGGCTCGTTCGACCTCATCATCAACACCGTCTCGGCGAAGATCGACATGGCCGCACACCTGAGCCTGCTCAAGGTCGACGGCACGATGGTCAACGTCGGTGCGCCGTCCGAGCCCCTCGAGGTCCCGGCGTTCGCGCTGCTCCCGGGCCGCCGCAGCTGGGCGGGCTCGTCCATCGGCGGCATCCGCGAGACCCAGGAGATGCTGGACTTCTGCGCCGAGCACGGCATCCTGCCGGAGACCGAGCTCATCAGCGCCGACCAGGTGAACGAGGCCTACGAGCGCGTCCTGAGCTCGGACGTCCGCTACCGCTTCGTCATCGACGCCGCCACGCTCGCCTGACGACGTCGTCCCTCCCGCCCGGCGGTCGCCGGCCGGGACGCACCGGACGGGAGGCCCGCCACCTGCTGGTGACGGGCCTCCCGTCCGGCTCCGACCCCGTCGCGATCCTGACCGGAACCTCCGTACCCGCCCCCGAAGGTCCACGGAACGCCGTCCACCGGGGCACACCGCGCCGGGCGACTCGCATCCGGACGCCGCTCCGGGAGAAGGTGAGAGCATGACGACTCCGGAGACCCCGGCGCCCGCCGCCGCCATCGTCGCGGTGTCGGGGACCGACACGGGTGGCGCGATCCAGGACCTCGCCGGCATGTACGCCGGGCGCGCCTGGTACTCCTCGCCGATCGACCGTGACTACTGGTACAAGTACGTCGGCGTCGGTGACGACCGGATGAGCATCCGTCGCTCCCAGATGCACGGCCACCTCCGCGGCGACGTCGCCGTCGAGGGCGAGGTCGTCGTGCAGTGGATCGACGCCGGTCGCGCCCGGGTGGACGTCGGCCGGGACGAGGTCCGCATGCAGCCGGGCGTCCCGACCCTCTTCCCGGTCGAGCAGCGCTTCGAGATGGAGTACGAGGACTGGGACCAGCGCCTCGTCCACCTGCGCCGGGACCTCGTGCTCGACGTGGCCGCCGAGCAGTTCCTGGTCGACGGCACCCTCGCGTTCGACCGCCGGACGCCACCGACGGCCGCGGCCATCGAGGTCTGGCGCGGCTCCGTCGCCGCCGCCGTCCGCTCGCTCCGGGTCGACGGCCCCTCGTCGCTCGCGTGGCACGAGGCGCAGCGCGACGTCGCGCGGTCCCTGTTCGGGCTGTACCGGTTCCAGGGCGAGACGCAGCCGGACGGGTACGGCGAGCGCCGCAACGCCCGACTCCGCGCCGCGGTGGAGTTCCTGCACGAGCACGCCGGCGAGCCCCTCAGCGTGTCGGACATCGCCCGCGCCGCCGACCTGAGCGTCCGGGCACTGCAGGAGTCGTTCCAGCGGACGCTCGACCGCACCCCGATGAACTACCTGCGCGAGGTCCGCCTGCGGCACGTCCGGGCGGACCTGCTGGCGGCCGAGCCGGGGTCGGCCTCGGTCGCGGAGATCGCCTCGCGGTGGGGGTTCAGCCACATGGGGCGGTTCTCCGGCGAGTACCTGAACCGGTTCGGCGAGTACCCGCGGCAGACGCTGCGGCACTGACCGGTCGGCCGGTGCCGGTGCCGGTGCCGGTGCCGGTGCCTCAGCCGACCTCGTCGCCCGTCGGCAGCGCGCTGCACCAGTCGATCGCGGTCCCGGCCAACGAGGCCTCGAGCGCGCCCGAGGTGGCATCGACCACGCTGACGAGCGCACCGTCGGACGACTGCGTCGCCACGGCGACGAACTGCCCGTTCGGCGACGGGCAGACCGCGGTGATGCTCGCGTCGTCGGGCACGGTCACCGCGAGCCGGGAGGCCCGTGCCCCGTCCACCCGCAGGATGCGCGCGGCCAGGGTCCCGTCCTCGCGGACCGAGCCCACCACCCGCAGGTAGACGTCCTCCGCGATCGGGGCGATCCGCCCGAGGTACGCCGAGTCGGTGCTGGCCGCCGGTGCCGGCAGGTCCGTCCGCTCGCCGTCGGTCAGGTCGAGCTGGACGATCCCGTTGCCGGTCTCGACCACGGCGGTCGTGCCGGAGCCGACGAAGCCGTGCAGGTAGGTCGCCGACCCCAGCCGGACGGCGTCGTTCCAACCGCTCATGTCGACGAGCACGAGGTCGTCGGCGCCGGTCCGGACGAGGGCGCTCGCGGTCCGGGGCACGTACGCCCACTGTGCCACGGAGATCGGGGTCGCCCCGGCCGTCGGGGTGCCGTCGGCGGCGACGGGTTCGGGCTGGTGCGTGCCGGTGAGGTCGACGACGTACAGGCCGACGTCCTCGGAGCGCCCGGAGGACGTGTCGGCGTACACGAACCCGAACGAGGAGCCGTCGTCGGCCGCGTGCAGGGCCTTCGCGGAGCCGCGGGAACTCGGCATCGACAGGCGTTCGACGGGCACGGCGTCGTCCTGCACCCCGCCCGCGAGCGGCACGATGTCGATGGCGGACCCGCCGTCCCGGTCGTCCCGGAGCACGACGAGGGAGCGGGCCAGGACGGCGTACTCCGTGATGCCCTGCGCGCGGTACACGGTCCGCGAGCCCGCGGCGCCGAGGCCCCGGCGGACGATGCTGTCCGGACCGCCGTCCGTCCCCGGCACCACGGCCAGGACGTCCGTGCTCCCGGTGCGGATCGTCGTGCGCAGTTCCGACGTCGCAGCCTGTCCGGGTGCCCGCACCCCGCGGACGGTGAGCGTGTACTCGCGGTCGTAGGCGAGCGGTCCGGCGAACTCGACGGCGACGGTGTTGCCGCTCGACGTGACCGAGAACGGTGCCGCGGGGCGGACGCGCACGGCGGACGCGGGCACCTGCTGCACGGCCTGGTTCGCGGTGAGGATGACCCGCTGCGCCGGTCGGGTGACGAGGTCGCCGGCGTCGTAGGACACCGACCGCAGCCGGGGCCCCTGCTGCGTCCCCACCACGGCGGCGAGCGCGGCGACGACGGCGAGCACCAGGACCGTGGCGACGAAGCGGCGACGGAAGCGGTGCGCGACCGGGCGACGCGGACGGGACTCAGTACTCATACGGGTCCGAGGGCTGCTCGACCGGGCTGACCCGGGCCGCGCGGATGACGAGGCGGGCGTCCGAGGCGGTGTCCGGGTTCGCGGCGAGGGCACCCTCGACCCGGACCCACTCGCCCTCCTGCGGGGAGGCGTCGTCGGTCGTCACGCCGATGCCGACCGGCTGGGCGTCGACGGCGCAGCAGCTGACCACGAAGCGTGTGAGCGTGAACGACCCGTCGGACCCCGGGACGACGAACCCGGTCAGGGTGAGCTTGCGGCCGACGAGCGCGGTCGTGTCGGTCGTCTGCCGGATGAGCGCCGCCCAGTCCTTCACGCCGTACTCGGACGTGTCGACGGACTCGCTGCCCAGGAGCGTCACCGGCGCACCGGCACCCGTCGCGTCGGACAGCGAGGCCGACCCGACGCTCCGCTGCTGGGCGGTCCGGGCGGAGAGGGTGGTCGGCGGCAGGACGAGCATCGCCACGACGGTGCCGATCGTGACGAGCGCCGCGACGGACCCGAGCACCACGTGCAGCAGGCGCCCGCCCTCGGCCGGCCGCGGTTCCGGGTCACCGTCGTGCGCGTGGGCGCCGTGGCGGGCGACCACGACGAGCCCCGCGATCGACGCGGGCACGGCGACGGCGGCGAGCACGAGGGTGAAGGTGGCGTAGCGGGGGTTGATGTACAGGTCGAGGTGGTCGGCGATGCCGAGCCACAGGGTGCCGACGGCCACGGCCAGCACCGACCCGAGACCGAGCAGGGTGCGGCGCAGCACGGTGCGCTCAGACGAGGACATTCATCACCAACCCGACGGTCGCGGCGAACAGGACACAGACGACGGCGAGCAGCACCAGGAAGCGTGCCCGGAACGTCGTGCGGAGGAGGGCGATCATCTTGACGTCGATGATCGGCCCGATGATGAGGAACGCGGTGATCGACCCCGGCAGGAACGTCGACGCGAAGGACAGCGCGAAGAAGGCGTCCACGTTGGAACAGAGCGACACGGTCATCGCGAGGAGGATCATCGCCAGCACCGACAGCACCGGGTTCGCCCCCACCGCGACGAGGGTGCTCCGCGGCACCGCGACCTGGATCGCCGCCGCCAGGCCCGCACCGACGAACAGGGCCGGCATCATCGTCGCGGTCTCGCCACCGAAGTGCGACGCGCTCTCCCGCCACTTGTCGCGCACCGGTGGGGCACCGACGGCCGCGCGGCACCGGGCCTCGAACGCGGGGAGGAGCAGGTCGGCGGGTCGGCGGTGTGCGGCGACGATCCAGCCGACGAGGTTCGCGACGACGAAGCCGCCGACGATCCGGGCGGGGAGGATCCACCCGGACCACCCGAACGCCTGCGCGGTGCTGATGATGACGAGCGGGTTGAGGATGGGTGCCGCGACGAGGAACGTGACCGCCTCGGCCGGGGTGAACCCGCGGAGCATGAGACCGCGCGCGAGCGGGACGTTGCCGCACTCGCACACCGGGAAGAGCATGCCGATCAGGGAGATCACGGCTCGGCGCGGGATCGGCCGGGCCGGCAGGATGCGCTCGAGGACGCCGTGCGGGACCCACACCTCGACGACGATCGACAGGACGATGCCGAGCACGACGAACGGCAGGGACTCGACGACGACGCTGATCGCGAGCGTCAGGAAGTCCTGCAGCACGTCCGGCAGCCCCGCGGTGCCGACCGCCGGGGAGACGATGCGGACGGCGAGGAGCGCCACGACGGCGGCGAGCACCAGACCGGGACCGGTGAGGCTGCGGGAGCGCGTCGTGACGGGGCGGGCGCGGGTGCTCGTCACCCGGACAGGATAGGCGTACCGGGCGCCGAGGACCCCGACCGGCAGGCCCGTGCCCTACCCGACGGCGGCGACCTCTCATCCACAGCGGCCGACCCCGGCGCGGCGGCGCGGCGGCGCGGCAGTGCGGTCAGCGTGTCGTCGTGAGTCCGTCCACGTGCCGGTCGAGGACGGTGATCGCCCGGTCCCCCGCCGCGCCGGGCTCGAGCCGGGCGACGTGCATCGCGAGGCCGTCGATGAGGGCGTGCAGCCGCTGCGCCTCGTACTCGCGGTCCTCCTCGGGCACGCCGAGCATCGTGAGGACGCGCTCGCACCACTCCCGCATCTCGGCGACGACGCGGTCGAGCGTCGGCCGGAGCTCCCGGTCGGTGAGCGCGGCGTTCCCGAGCGCCAGGTAGACGTCGAGTTCGACCACCCGCTCGGCGTCGAGCGGCAGCAGTTCGACGAGCACGGCGCGCACGCGGTCCCGGACCGGCAGGTCGTCAGGGATGGCGGCGATGCGCTCGCGCGTGCGGTCGAAGACCAACGCGATGGCGTGCTCGCGGACGCTCGCCTGGGTCGGGAACGCGTACCGGACGGTGCTCGGCGGCAGTCCGGCCTCGGCGGCGACGTTCCGGACGGACAGTGCGCCCAGGCCGTCACGGGCCAGGACCCGGTGGGCGGCCTCGGAGACGGTCCGACGGCGTTCCCCGAGGTCGATGCTGCGCGCCATCCGGCAATGTTCGCACAGTCGTACGACTTCGTGCTAGAACTGGGGGTCGTGAAGTCGCACACTCGTACGACTTCGGATCGGAGGAGCACATGGCGTGGGTCGTCCTGGTGCTGTCGGGCGTGCTCGAGGCCGTCTGGGCCACCGCGCTCGGCGCGTCGAACGGGTTCAAGCGGGTGGTGCCGACGATCGTCTTCGTCGCCGGCATGGCCCTGAGCATGGTCGGGCTCGCGTTCGCCATGAAGGAGATCCCGGTCGGCACCGCCTACGCCGTCTGGGTCGGCATCGGGGCGTCGCTGACCGTCCTCGTCGCGATCGCCCGTCGGCAGGAGGCCGCGTCCGTCGCCCGGATCGCGCTCGTCCTCGGCCTGGTCGCGTGCGTCGTCGGACTCAAGGTCGTGAGCTGATGGCCTGGGTCGTCCTGTTCGTCAGCGCCGCGTTCGAGACCGTCTGGGCCACCGCCCTCGGCGAGAGCGACGGGTTCACCCGGCTCGGCCCGACGCTCGTCTTCGCGGTCACGATCGTCCTGAGCCTGGGTGCCTTCGGGTACGTGCTCCGGCACATCCCGATCAGCACCGCATACGCGGTGTGGACCGGCACCGGCGCGGCCCTCACCGTCCTGTGGGGCATGGCGACCGGCGCCGAACCGGTCACCGTCCTGCGCGTGGTCTTCATCGCGGGCATCGTCGGCTGCGTCGTGGGCCTCAAGCTCGTGCCCGCGCGTCCGGCCCCGCCGCGCGGCTCGGCTCGGCGGACGGCGCGGCCGGAGCGGGCGGCGGACACCACCCGCTGAGCCGCGGCAGGGCCGTGGCGCCGTCCGCGCGAGCACACGACGGACGGGAGGCCCGGTGCCAGCTGACACCGGGCCTCCCGGCCGTCAGGTCGTCCCCGGACCGATCAGACCGAGGCGCCGGTCCACTCGTCGAGCGCTGCGACGTGATCGGCACCGGCGGTTCCGGCCGCCTGGGCGGCCGCCACCCGCTCGAGGTGCGTCGGCGGGTTCGCCGGCACGTGCTCGGGGCGGTCGGCCTCGTTGATGCGGCGGAGCTCCGGGACGATGTCCTCGGCCAGGATGTCGATCTGCTCGAGCACCGTCTTGAGCGGCAGGCCCGCGTGGTCGATCAGGAAGAGCTGGCGCTGGTAGTGCCCGACGTGGTCCTTCATGGTCGCGTACCGATCGATGACCTGCTGCGGCGAGCCGACGGTGAGCGGCGTCTGCGCGGTGAAGTCCTCCATCGAGGGGCCGTGGCCGTACACCGGGGCGTTGTCGAAGTAGGGACGGAACTCGTCCCAGGCGTCCTGCGAGTTCTTCCGGGCGAAGAACTGCCCGCCGAGGCCGACGATCGCCTGGTCCGCGCGCCCGTGACCGTGGTGCTCGTAGCGCTGGCGGTACAGCCCGACCATCTGCTCGGTGTGCTGGATGGGCCAGAAGATGTTGTTGTGGAAGAAACCGTCGCCGTAGTAGGCGGCCTGCTCGGCGATCTCCGGGGTGCGGATCGACCCGTGCCAGACGAAGGGCGCCACGCCGTCGAGCGGACGCGGCGTCGAGGTGAAGCCCTGCAGCGGTGTGCGGAACTGCCCCTGCCAGTCGACGACCTCGTTCTCCCAGAGCTGGCGGATGAGCGCGTAGTTCTCGACCGCCAGGTTGAGGCCCTGCCGGATGTCCTTGCCGAACCAGGGGTAGACGGGGCCGGTGTTGCCGCGGCCCATCATGAGGTCCATGCGGCCGTCGGAGATGACCTGGAGCATCGCGTACTCCTCGGCGATCCGCACCGGGTCGTTCGTCGTCACGAGCGTGGTCGACGTCGAGAGGGTGATGTCCTTCGTGACGCCGGCGAGGTAGCCGAGCATCGTCGTGGGGCTCGACGCGACGAACGGCGGGTTGTGGTGCTCGCCGGTCGCGAAGACGTCGAGACCGGCCTGGTCCGCGTGCTGCGCGATGGTCAGGATGTCCCGGACGCGCTGGGTGTCGTCCGGCGTGGTTCCCGTGGTGGGGTCGGTCGTGACGTCACTGACCGTGAAGATCCCGAACTGCATGATGCGCCGCCTCCGTCGTGTGCTGGCTTCCGTACCGTTCTATGCGTTTGCATCGAACTGATGGGTACAACGTAGCGCACGTCACGGCATTCCCGCCAGGCGCGGGCGGGCGTTCCCGCCAGGCGCGGGCGGGCATCCCCGCCAGGCGCGGGCGGCGACGGCCAGGAGGCACCGGTCGCGTCAGACGCGGACGGCCGGCCCGTCCGGACGGGTCGTGCGCGGCACGGTGTGCATCCCGTCCGCCAGCCACACCGCGGTGATGACGGCGAGGACACCCGCCGACGAGGCCATGCGCCCGGCGAGGAGCATCGCCCCGTGGTCGCCACCGGTCGTCCCCACGAGCAGGGCGACCACCCCGACGAGGACCGTCGCGGCGACCGCGAGCAGCAGCACGACCGTGACGACCCGGCGCGGGCCGCGATGCCCGTCACGGTCCCCCCGCGTGCCCCGGTCGACGGCCGGCCCGACCGCCCGGACGAGACCGAGCCAGAACAGGGCGACCGCACACGCACCGATGATGTCGCTCACCCGGTGCCAGCCGTACACCACCGTCTGGTTCGCCACGAAGACGGCGTACACCGCTCCGACGACCAGGACCACCGGCCGGAGACGTCGCGGCGTGACCATGAGCACGGCGAAGAGCGCGGCGAGGGCGATGGTCGCGTGCCCGGACGGGAACGAGTTGGGCGTGGGTGACTGGGCGATCTCCGGGCGCTCGGCGATACGCTTGAGCAACGTCGAGGTGGCCGCGGACGCGAGCACCACGAAGCCCGCTCCGAGCCCCACGGCGAGCCGCCTGCGTGCGAACGCGACGGCGGCGATCACGACGACCAACAGCAGGATCACCGGGACCGAGATGACGTTGAGGGCGGTGTCCGACCCGAACAGGTCGGACTCGCGGACACCGCCGAGTGCGGCGTCCTCGATCCGCTGCCCCGTCGGCGTCAACACCGCGACCGCGTAGACGGAAGGCACGATCACGAACCCCAGAGCCGCGAGCAGCGCCCACCGGAACCTCCGGGACACGCTCGGTCCACGTCCGTCGTCGCGGGACTCCGGCGCGGTGCGCTCGGGGGTCCGGATCACGGGCATCGTCCTCCTCGGAGTCATCGTCGTCGGTCTCGCCGTCCGCCTGCTGGGCGGGAAGCGATTCGGTCGGTCGGGGTCCGACACGATACCGTTGCAGCGCCCGTCGGGAGCTGGGAGCACCGGCCTCCGGAGCGGGGCCACGGCCCTCCTGCGACAGGTGTCCGGACAGCACGCCTCCGGACAGCGTGACACAGGTCGCGGTGGCGGGCAGCCGGACAGCGCGATCGTCGCGCAGGAAGAGGAGACCGAAGTGGCCATCAAGGAACCGGGCATCACCGCCTCGCCGAACCGCGCACTGGCGATGACCGCCGGCACGTTGTTCGCGATCTGGGGCTTCCTGGGCTTCTTCTTCGCCCAGGACAACGGTGGACAGTTCTTCAGCCGCGAGGGTGGGTTCCTCTGGAACTCCTTCATGCTGAACCCCGCGCTGTGCGCGATCTGGGCGCTCCTGGCCGCCGCGTTCTTCATCGTGGGCCTCGGCAACACGGTCGGGTCCCGTGCGGTGAACCTGGTCATCGGTGTCGTGCTGCTCGTGCTCGCCGTCTACGGCTTCGTGTTCTCGGCCACCTCGGCGAACGTCCTCGCGCTGAACACGACGGACAACGTCTTCCACGCGATCGTCGGCGTCGTCCTGGTCCTCACCGCGCTGGGTGCCGACAAGGAGAACCTCCGCGCGCTGCGTGCGGCCCGCGCCTGACCCGCACCTCCACGACGACGCCCGTCTGCCGATCCGGCAGGCGGGCGTCGTCGTTCAGGAGGCGTCGGACTCCGGCGTCCCGGCGGGCTTCGGCGCCTCGAGCTGGGTCGCGACGACGCGGGGTGACTCGGACATGAACCGCCGCACGTCCAGGTCGACGATGATGTCCGCCGGGCGGAGGGGGCGCGTCAGGTACAGCCCGTCGAGTGACGTCAACCGCGACAGCGCCACGTAGGTCTGGCCCGCGCTGAACACCCGGTTGCCGAGGTCCACCACCGCACGGTCGTAGGTGCTGCCCTGCGACTTGTGGATCGTGACCGCCCAGGCGAGCCGGAGGGGGAACTGCTGGAACTCCCCCACGGTGTCCTTCTTCAGTTCCTTCTTGTCCGGGTCGTAGGAGTACTTGAACTTCTCCCACACCGAGGGCTGCACCTCGAAGTCCTCGCCGTCGACGCTGACCCAGACCGTGTCCCGGATGCTCCGCACGATGCCGAGCGTGCCGTTCACCCAGCGCTGGTCCGGGTCGTTCCGGAGGAACATGACGTGCGCGCCCGGCTTGAGTTCGAGCGCTTCGTCCGCGGGGAAGTTCCGCCCGCCGAAGTCGCCGTTGACGTCGGCCCTGGCGGTCTTCAGCTTGCCGGGCAGCCGTTCGAGAGCGGCCTTGTTGATCCGCGCCACGGTGTCGTTCCGCGTGGCGAGGGTGATGGCGTCGTCCGGGGCCGGACGGGCGCCGGCGGCGTTGAGCTGCCCCGCGACGTCGGCGGTGACGCGGCCGTGGCGGACGGCCGTGAGCATGGCGGCGAAGGCGTCGTCGCGCTGGCGGTGCACCGTCGCGAGCTCGATGATGTGCAGTTCGGCCTCGAGCCACACCTTCGCGTCGAAGAACCACATCGACCGGTAGTGGTCGGTGAAGTAGGCGCGCTCGTCGCCGTCGCCGGGCACCGGCGGCAGCTGGTACGGGTCGCCGAACATGACGACCTGCACGCCGCCGAACGCCTCGGACTGGCGTCCGCGGGCCTTGCGCAACGACCGGTCCATGGCGTCGAGCAGGTCCGCGTTCACCATCGAGACCTCGTCGATGACCAGGGTGTCGATGGTGTTGAGGAGCTTGCGGGTGTCGGGCCCCTGCCGCAGCTCGGCGTCGGCGATCAGGCCGATCGGCAGGCGGAACAGCGAGTGGATGGTCTGTCCGCCGACGTTCAGCGCAGCGACCCCGGTGGGCGCGCAGATCACGACCTGCTTCTCGGTGTTCCACGACAGGTGGTTGAGCAGCGTCGACTTGCCGGTGCCGGCGCGGCCGGTGATGAAGACGTGGTCGCGGGTCGACTCGATGTACTCGAAGACGGCGCGCTGCTCCGCGGAGAGCTCGACGCTCACGGAGCGCTCGACCCGCTCGGGACCGGTGCCACGGTCGGGAGGCCCGTGTCCGGTCCCGCCAGGGCGTCCCCGCCGGCCTGCTGCGTGCGGCGGAGGCGCACGAGTCCGACCACCACCACGGCCACCACCACGAGCACCCCGGCGACGATGAGCACGGCACCGCCCCGCGCCTGGTCGACGAGCGGGTCCGGTCCCCAGGTCCGGCCCATCGCCCCGAACCAGGACGCCTGCAGCAGCCCGAGCGGCCCCTGCATGGCGATCCCGAGCGACACCGTGCCCGCGGCGACCACGACGGCTCCGGCGCCGCGCACCAGGAACGCCGCGGTCGACGGACGGCGGGCACCGATGGCGACCGGCGTGAGGAGCGTGGGCAGCGCGAGGAGGCCGACGACCAGGAACACGAGGTCCACGACGGTGCGGCCCGTCGCGTCGCTGACGGACCAGCGGAGCACGTCGGTGGCGTAGAGGCCCCACCAGATGCCGGCGAGCAGCACGAACGCCGGGAACGGCTGGACGAGGTAGCGGACGACGGCGTTGTCGACGAGGACGGTGGTCCACTCGCGGACGCCGGCGCTGTCGTCCTCCCGCGGCAGCACGGCCGCACGGATGAGCTCAACGGGCGCTGCCGCCCAGACGAGCGCGGGCACGACGAGGCCGAGCAGCACGTGGGCGCCGACGTTCGCGGAGACCAGGAAGCGGTCGTAGGTGTGGAGCGCACCGGAGGTCGCGACGACGAGTGCCACGATCGCGATGCCGGCGGCGACGGACCGGCGGACGGGCCAGGCGCGGCCCTGCCGGCGCAGGCGGACGACCCCGGCGGCGTACGCGGCGACGAGCAGCACCGCTGCCATGAGCCAGAAGAGGTCGACGTTCCAGTTCGTCAGCCACCCCCACGTGCCGGGTGCGGCCGGGAGCGGGTCGTCGGTCAGGATCTCGGCCGGGGTCGGGTCGCTGGTCTTGCTCAGTGCGAGCTGCCCGGCCGGGGTCGCGGTCCGGCCCAGGGCGGCGGCGAACCCGGACGCGACCCCCATCACGGCGAGCTCGACGACCACGAGCGTCCAGAACGGCCGGACGCGCGTCGGGCTGGTCGTGAGCGACGCGATCGCCCGGCGACGGTGCACCGCCCCGATGACCCCCATCGCGACGATGGCGCCCACCTTGACGAGCACCAGGACGCCGTACGGGCTGCCGAGTTCGTCGAACGCCCCGATCCGGATCTGGGCGGAGACGACACCCGAGACGGCGACGAGCACGAAGCACCCGAGGGCGACGCTGGAGTACCGACCGACCACGGCGGCCAGGCGCGCGCCGGGCAGGACGTCGCGGACGAGCACGAGCATGACGAGTCCGCCGACCCAGAGCGCTGCCCCGACGAGGTGCAGGCCGAGCGCGGTGACCGCTGCGTCGTGGCTCGCGGTACCGGCTGCGTGGCCCTGCTGCGTGAGCGGGACGAGGCCGATCAGCGAGACGGCCGTGGTGAGCGCGACCATCCCCCGGGACCGCACCGCGAAGCACAGCACCGTGACGACCGCCGCGACGAGCACGGTGGTCAGCCAGGCGAGCCCGAGGTCGGTGCCCGTGAGGAACACGCCCATCGACTGCCCGAAGCCGGCGTCGAGGCTGACGGCCCCGCCCGCGACGCTGAGGTAGGTGAAGAACGTGGTGACGGCCGCGGTGACGGTCCAGACACCGGCTGCCCCGGCGGCGACGTCGATCGCGCGGTCCCACTCAGGCGCGGTGCGGGACAGGCCGATCGTGGCGAGCGCGAGTCCGCCGATGGTCGCGGCCGCCGAGAGGTCGACCAGCATGCGCGCGAGCGGCAGTCCGAAGCGGACGACGGCGCCGGGGTCGGCGATGAGCGCGGCATCGGCTCCACCACCGACGACGAGCGCCACGAGCAGGGACACGAACGCCACGAGCAACAGGACGCCGGGGCCGGCGATGCGCGCGATGCGGTTCACCCGTCAAGCCTAGGCGCTGCCCCGGGCACGCCGACGACCACGCCGGCCTGCTGTGGGAACGACGGAAGGGACGGCGCGGACGCCGTCCCTTCCGTGGAGCTTGCGGGGTCTTACTTGACCGACGCCTTGAGCTTGCTGCCGGCGCTGACCTTGACCGAGTCGCTCGCGGCGATCTCGATGGCCTCACCCGTCTGCGGGTTGCGACCGGTGCGCGCGGCGCGGTGGGTCTTCTCGAAGGCGATCCAGCCCGGGATCGTGACCTTGGTGTCGTCCGCGACGGACTTGCCGACGACGGCGAAGAGCGCGTCGACGACGCCGTTGACGGTGGCCTGGCTCTGGCCGGACTCGGCGGCGACGGCAGCGACGAGCTCGGTGCGGTTCAGTGACTTGTCAGCCATTGGATGTCCTCCTCGGACTTCTTGCGTATGGGTCGGACGCGGACGCCCGGATGCCCGGGACGGTTGTCCCGTGCTGCAGGCCCGGCGGGCCGAGGGCCCGTGGAACCGGTGATGAACCTACCAGCCGGTCCCGGGGTTTCCCGTCGACTCGCCCGGTTTTCCGGGCCTGCCGAGCAACGGGAGAGGCTGGTGGGGCCGATGTGACGACCGACGCGCCCTCCGGCGCGCTCGGTGGACGCCAGGCGGACGACGACGCCCCCACGACCTCGGGAGGTCGTGGGGGCGTCGGTGGTGCTGGTGCTTACCAGGAGCTCTTCGTGATGCCCGGCAGTTCGCCACGGTGGGCCATGTCGCGGAAGCGGACACGGCTGATGCCGAACTCACCGAGGTGGCCACGGGGGCGGCCGTCGATGGCGTCGCGGTTGCGGTAGCGGACCGGCGACGCGTCGCGCGGCAGCTTCTGCAGGCCGACGCGGGCGGCCTCGCGGGACTCGTCGGTGCCGTTCGGGTCCACGAGGGCCTTCTTCAGCTCGAGGCGACGCTCGGCGTAGCGCTCGATGATGACGGCGCGCTGGTTGTTCTTCGCGATCTTGCTCTTCTTCGCCATGACTCAGCGCTCCTCACGGAAGTCGACGTGCTTGCGGATGACCGGGTCGTACTTCTTCAGCACGAGACGGTCGGGGTTGTTCCGGCGGTTCTTCTTCGTCACGTACGTGAACCCGGTACCCGCGGTGGAACGGAGCTTGATGATCGGACGGATGTCCTGACCGCGCTTCGCCATCAGATCTTCTCCCCACGGGCGAGGATGCCCGCCACGACGGACTCGATGCCACGAGCGTCGATCACCTTGATGCCCTTGGCGCTGACGTTGAGCGTCACGTTACGACGCAGCGACGGCACGTAGTAGGTCTTCTTCTGCACGTTCGGGTCGAAGCGACGCTTCGTCCGGCGGTGCGAGTGCGAGATGGCGTGTCCGAAGCCGGGAACGGCGCCGGTCACCTGGCACACTGCAGCCATGGTTTCCTCCTGATGTTCACCGTGCAGCCGATCGGCTGCACCCAAGGTCACTTGCCTGGCGCGCACGCGCTGCACCACCGGAGGTGGCTGAGCGAGGGGGGTGTGCGCACCGCCCAGACCGGCGGTCGGCCACCGTCGACCGCTGAACCCGGGGGTTCAGTCAGGCCTGGAGGCTCGGATCCGGTACCACGCGACCGCGGCGTTCGCGACGGTCGGAGGGCAGAACAACGGGTGCTCCGCGCAGGCGCGGAGAACCAGCCGCCCACGTTACGCGACCGCCGGGCGCGTCGCAAGCCGCGCCTCCCGTCCGTGCCCGCCGGGTCGCACCGGCGGCGGGTACCTCAGCGCCGCAGACCGGACGGCGGCAGGAGCAGTCCGCGTTCCTGTCGGATCCAGTGGAGACCGGTCGCCCGCCGCTCCGCCCTGGTCGCGAAGCGGTACCGGAAGACCCGCGCCCGCACCCACCTCGGCCGCTGCCCGTCGAACGGGTCGTGTCGGAGCAGCCGGAGCGTCGGCCGGTCGGCCTCGAGCAGTCGCAGGACGAACACCCGGAACCACCCGTCGTCCGCTCCGAGCGCCAGGAACCACATGAGCCAGTCGAGCCGCAGGTGGTACGGCGCGAACTGGGCCGGACGCCGCCCCGGGTCACCGGGCTTCCCCTTGAACTCGTAGGGGGACCAGTCGTCCTCGTCCGGGTCCTCCGCCAGGGTCCCCTCGACGATGACCTCGTCCCGCTCCTGCGTCACGCTGCCGAATGCACCGTAGGCGTTGGCGAGGTGCCACCGGTTGAAGGAGGCGTTCATGAGCTGCCGCCGCGACACCAGGTTCTTCGCCGAGGGCCAGGACAGCACGAGCAGCAGCAGGCCGACCACGACCGTCAGCCCCACGAACCACGCCGGGGTCGCGGTCGGTCCGGTCTCCGCGATGCCCTGGAGGAACGGCAACACCGTCGCCACGGAACGGTCGTCGATCGCGGCGAACGTCAGCACCAGGGTGATCCAGTTGAGCCAGGCGAAGTTGCCCGTGACGACGAGCCACACCTGGGTGAGCAGCACGAGCGCCGCCGCGATCGAGGCGACCGGCTGCGGGGCGAAGAGCAGGAACGGGACGCCGAGCTGGACGACGTGACTGCCCAGGGTCTCCAGTCGGTGCACGGGACGGGGCAGCAGGTGGGCCGTCCGGGACATCGGGTTCGGCATCGGCTGTGTCTCGTGGTGGTAGTACAGCGCCGTCAGGTCGCGCCACGACCGGTCGCCGCGCATCTTGATCATCCCGGCGCCGAACTCGAGCCGGAACACCAGCCACCGGATCGCGACGAGGACGACGATCGGCGGCGCGACCTCGTCCGAACCGAGGAACGCGACGACGAACAACGACTCGAGCAGGAGTGACTCCCACCCGAACCCGTAGAAGGTCTGCCCGACGTCGGAGATCGACAGGTAGGCGAGCCAGAGCAGCAGGAAGCACAGGACCGGCACCCACGCCGGCCCCCGTTGCGGCAGCCCGACGACGATGCCGGCCGACAGGACGGCCCCGCCCCCGGCCAGGATCCGTAGACGCCGGTCGGTGTACCGCCACCACCGCCAGACGACGGGCAGGGTCTGCGCGTACCGCCGCTCCATGAACCGCGGGACCGGGAGCAGACCCCGCTCACCGAGGAGCGCCGGGAACTGCGCGACGGCGGACAGGAACGCCAGGCACGCGATCGCCGCCACCCCGCGCTGGAGCACGAAGCGGGCGACGTCGTAGTCCTCCGCGCCCGCCCAACTCGTCCACGTCTGCAGGTCCACGCGCCGGACGCTACGCGGGCGTCTCCGCGGGTGCGTCCTGGTCCGCGCGGTCCGGCCGTCCGGTGGCCGCCCGGCTAGACGCCGTCGGTCGGGCGCGGCGCCAGCGCCTGCACCATCAGCGCACCGAGCTCCCGCGGGACCGTGAGCATCGGCCAGTGCCCGGCGTGCAGCCCGACGATCTCGAGTTCCTCGGTCGCGACGAGTTCGGCGGCCCAGGCCTGGTGGTCGGCGACCATGCCGGCCAGCTCGTCCGCCGCGATCTCGCACGTGATGACCGTCGCCGGGATCCGGTGCCGGGCCGGGTCGGTGTAGTGGAACCGGTCGGAGGCCACCCGCGCGGGTTCGGCGACCGCCCGACGCTCGAGGTCCGCGCGGACCTCCGGCGTCACGTCGCGGACGGTCGCTGGTTCCCAGACGTCCCAGGGCGGCAGCGGGACCTGTCCGTCGACGACCGGCAGCTCGTCGTTGACGCACCCGCCCTCGGGGCCCGGGAAGGTGTCGACGTACACCAGGTGCCGCACCCGGCCGGGGCGTCGGTCGGCGGCCATGGCGGCGATCGGGCCCGCGCCCGAGTGGCCCACGAGCACGACGGGTTCCGGTGCGGCGTCGAGACGTCGGACGAGGTCGGCCACCTGGTCGTCGAGCGTCGCCCCGTTCCGGGTCACCGCGTCGACGCTGTGGCCGGCGGCCCGGAGGACCGGGACGACGTTGTCCCACGCGCTCGCGTCGAGCCAGAACCCGGGGACGAGGACGACGTGCATGTCCGGGAGACTACGCGCCACCACGGACAGCGGCACGGGCGGTGCAGACGTCGCACTCGCCGAAGACGTCGACCACGTGGCTGGCGTTCGAGAAGCCGTTCGCCGCGGCCGTCGCACGGGCCCACTCCTCCACCGGGTCGGCCTGGATCTCGACCGTCCGGCCGCACACCCGGCAGATGAGGTGGTGGTGGTGCTTGTCGGTCGTGCAGGCCCGGTACAGCGATTCGCCGTCCTGCTGCAGCGAGTCCGCGTCCCCGTCGTTCGCCAGGTCGGAGAGCGCCCGGTACACGGTCGCGAGGCCGATCGTCGACCCGCCGTCGCGCAGGTGCGCGTGCAGCGCCTGCGCGCTGACGAACCCCTCGGTCTCGGAGAGGGCGCCGCGGACCGCTTCGCGCTGCCAGGTGTTGCGTCGTGGCTTCTGCACGGCGTTCATGCTGTGACCCCTTCCTTCGTGGTGGCCGGGAGGCTCGTCCCGCCACCGGTCTGTTGCTCGCGGTCCGTCACCCGGTCGCGTCCCCGGCGTTCCCGCCGGGCGCCGATGACCCGACAGACGACCCAGATGAGGAACGAGATGGTCGTCACGTACGGGCTGATCGGCAGGCCGCCGCCCAGTGCCAGCAGGATGCCGCCGACCACCGACGTCACCGCGAACACGACGGAGAGCAGCGGGACCAGCACCGGGTTGACGGTCACCCGCAGGGCCGCGGCCGCCGGCGTGACGAGGAGCGAGAGCACGAGGAGCGCCCCGACGATCTGCACGGACACCGCCGTGGCCAGGCCGAGCACGAGCATGAACACGAGCCCGAGCGTGCGGACCGGGATCCCGGCGGCGGCTGCGACGTCCGGGTCGACGGACGAGAACATCAGCGGGCGCCAGATCACGACGAGGGTGATGACGACGACGGCCGAGATGAGCACGAGGAACCCGAGCTGCGGGTTGTCGACGGACACGATCTGGCCGGTGAGCAGGCCGAACTTGTTCGCCGCCCGGCCCTTGTACAGCGCCAGGCAGAGGATCCCGAGGCCGAGGCCGAACGGCATGAGCACCGCGATGATCGAGTTGCGGTCGCGGGCACGGCTGCCGAGCAGCCCGATGAGCAGCGCGGCGACGAGCGACCCCACCACGGAGCCGCTGACGACGTTGACGCCGAGCAGGAGGGACGCACTGGCACCGGCGAAGGACAGCTCGCTGATGCCGTGCACGGCGAAGGGCATGTTCCGGGCGACGACGAACGGCCCGATGAGCCCGCCGACGACACCGAGCACGGCGCCCGCGAGGATCGAGTTCCGCACGAGCACGAGCAGCTCGCCGTAGTCCTGGAACGAGAAGACGGTCGACCAGACGTCCATCAGAACCGCCCTTCGTCCGGGCCGACCCCGTGCGGGGCTGGTTCACAGTGGTGGTGGCCGACGCCCGCGGTGTCGTGCGCGTCGCTCGCGCCGACGATGACGATCCGGCCCATCGTGCGGACGACGTCGACGGGCGTGCCGTACAGGTCGCTGAGCACCTCGGCGCGGAGGACCTCGTCGGGAGCGCCGATCCGGAAGCGTCCGCCGGCGATGTAGAGCACCCGGTCGACGACGTCGAGGATGGGGTTGACGTCGTGGGTGACGAACAGCACCGCGGCGCCCTGCTGACGGCGCTGCCGGTCGATGAGCTCGGTGACACCGCGCTGGTGCCGGAGGTCGAGCGAGATGAGGGGCTCGTCGCACAGCAGGAGCGCGGGGTCGGCGGCGATCGCCTGGCCGACACGGGTGCGCTGCTGCTCGCCGCCGGACAGCTCGGCGACGGGTGCGTCGGCGAACTCGGTGGCACCGACCTCGTGGACGATCCGGTCGATGCGCTCGCGCTCGGCCTTCCGCTCGGGTCGGAGGCCCCAGCGGTGCCCGGTCACGCCCTGCGCGATCATGTCGCGGGCACGCAGGGGGGTGCCGGACTCCATGAGCCGCTGCTGCGGGATGTACCCGATCTTCCGGTGCCCACGGCGGACCGGTCGTCCGAGGAAGGCCATCGAGCCGCTCGTCAGACGCTGCTGGCCGAGCACGGTCCGGAGCAACGAGGTCTTGCCCGCACCGTTCGGCCCGAGGACCGCGACGAACTCACCCGGTGCCACGTGCAGGTCGAGGCCGTCCCAGAGCGCGCGGCTCCCGTACGACAGCCCGGCCTGGCGGAGCGCGAGCACAGCGGGACCGCCACTGCGCGCGGCAGTGGCGGTCCGGTTCGGCTCCTGGACCGTCGTCACTTCGTCAGTGCCGCCTGCACCGCGTCGATGTTCGCCTGCTGCCACGAGACGTAATCCTCCCCCTTCGGGAGCGTCTCCGTCACACCGACCACCGGGACACCGGCGTCCTCGGCGGCCTTCTGGACCTGTTCGGTCTCCGGGCTGGAGGTCTGCTCGTTGACGGCCAGGAGCTCCGCACCGCCGTCCGTGAAGAGCTTGAGCGTGTCGTTGAGCGCTGCCGGCGGGACGTCGTCGCCCTCCTCGATCGCCTCGGAGAAGTCGCCGGGGGTCACGTTGTCGAGGCCCATCGCGTCGAACAGGTAGCCCGGCACCGGCTCGGTGTAGGCGACCTTGTCCCCGTCGACCGTCCGCGCGATGTCGGCGGTCTGCGACTCGAGGTCCTGCAGCTTCTCGGTGAGTGCGTCGGCGTTCGTGGCGAACGTGCTCTTGTCCGCCCCGTCGAGGTCGCTGAGGCGCTTCGCGACCTCGTCGACGAGCTTCACCATGGCCGGGTAGCTGTAGAACACGTGCTCGTTGAACTCGTCGGAGCCGCCCGAGTCGAGCCCGGAGACGTCGACGGCGTTGATCATGTCGGCCTCCGTGTTCGACGACTTCGCGAGCGTCGTCATGAAGTCGTCGTAGCCGCCGCCGTTCTCGATGAGCAGGTCGGCCTTGGACACGGCGAGCTGCGTCTTCGCGCTCGACTCGAACGAGTGCGGGTCCTGGGACGGGTCCTCGAGGATGCTCGTCACGTCGACGTGGTCGCCGCCGATCGTCTCGACGATCGAGCCGTAGACGTTCGTCGAGGCGACGACGCGGATCGTGCCGTCGCTGCTGTCGTCGGAGGGCGTGGAGGAGGTGGCGCAGCCGGTCAGGGCGAGCGCGGCGGCGCCGACGACGAGCGGCAGGGCGAGGAGGCGGCGGGAGTGCATGGGGAGGACGCTAGCGCCAGGTGATAACGATTGTCAAAAGCGCGAGCACCGGGCAGTCCTCGGACCGACGGGAGGCCCGTCACCAGCTGGTGACGGGCCTCCCGGTGGGCGGTCCCGACGGCTACGGCTTGGTCGCCGCGTCGATCGAGTTCTCGGCGATCGTGTCCTCCTCGCGCCCCGGGGTGCGGAGGTTCCACTTCTTGATCACGAAGCTGAAGAGGAAGTAGTAGACGACCGCGTACGCCAGGCCGATCGGGATGAGCCAGATCGCCCCGTCCGCCTTGCCGAAGTTGAGCACGTAGTCGATCGCCCCCGCCGAGAACGAGAACCCGTCGTTGATGCCGAGGGCGTTCACCAGCGCGAGCGAGGTCCCGGTGAGCACCGCGTGGATGACGTAGAGCGGGAACGCCACGAACATGAAGGAGTACTCGAGCGGCTCGGTGATGCCGGTGACGAACGACGTCAGCGCGGCCGAGAGCATGATGCCGCCGACGAGCTTGCGGTTCTGCGGCTTGGCGTTCCGCCAGATCGCCAGGGCCCCGGCCGGGAGCGCGAACATCATGATCGGGAAGAAGCCGGTCTGGAAGATGCCCGCCGTCGGGTCGCCCGCGAGGAAGCGCGGGATGTCGCCGTGGACGATCGTGCCGTCGGCGCCGGTGAAGCTGCCGAGCTGGAACCACGGGAAGAAGTTGAGCAGCTGGTGCAGGCCGATCGGGATGAGCATGCGGTTGACGAACCCGAACACGCCACCACCGAGGACGGCGTTGTCCGCGACGGTCTGCCCGGCCCAGGTGAGCGCGATGTCGAAGTACCGGTAGAAGAACGACATGACCACGGCGATGACCAGTGCGGCGGCGGCGGTCAGGATCGGCACGAGACGACGGCCCGAGAAGAACCCGAGGAAGTCGGGCATCTTCGTCCGGTGGAAGCGCTGCCAGAGGACCGCGGAGACGAGGCCCATCACGATGCCGCCGAGGACACCGAAGTTGATGGTGGCCTGGTTGCCGTTCGCGTCCTCGACACCGGCGAGCACGATCGGCGACATGGCCGCGAACACCTGGTACATGACCATGTAGCCGACGACCGCGGCGAGTGCCGTCGTGCCGTCCGACTTCTTCGCCCAGCCGATCGCGATGCCGACCGCGAAGAGCAGCGGGAGCCAGGTGAAGACACCGTTGCCCGCCGCGGCGATGATCGTCGCGCCCTGCTCGAAGCCCGGGATGGCGCCGAGCATGTCGGACTGACCGAGGCGGAGGAGGATGCCGGCCGCGGGCATGACCGCGATCGGGAGGAGCAGACTGCGGCCGAGCCGCTGGGCGTTGGCGAAGAGCTTGCTCTGCTTCTTCGGCGTCTTCTTCTCCGGCACGTCCGTGGGGGCAGCGGTGCTCATCGGCGGTCCTCTCGTCATCGGGTGGAGCTGGTCGGGGTGAGTTGAGTCGTGTGGTCGGCGCAGGTACCCTCGGCAGTGTCGCCAGGTCCGGTCCTGTCCGGTCATGACCAGTTCGTAGTGTCGATGACCACGACGGTCGTGTCAACCTGTGAGCGAACCCGTAACGAGGAGGAAACAGATGGCCGACATCAAGGCAGCCGACATCATCGCCGCACTCGGCGGAACCGACAACATCGACGAGGTCGAGGGCTGCATCACCCGCCTCCGCGTCGAGGTCGAGGACGGCGACCTGGTCGACAAGGACGCCCTCAAGGCCGCCGGCGCCCAGGCCGTCGTCGGAGGCGGCACCGGCTGGCAGGTCATCGTCGGCCCGATCGCGGACAACCTCGCGCAGGACATCCAGGACGAACTGTGACGGTCGTCCGCACGCCGTTCGCCGGACCGGTCGTCGCACTCGCCGACGTGCCGGACCCGGTGTTCGCCGAGCAGCTCGTCGGCGCGGGTGTCGCGGTCGATCCCTCCGCCGTGACCGGCCCGGTCACCGCCGTCGCCCCGGTCGACGGGACCATCGTCAAGCTGCACCCGCACGCGTTCGCCCTGCAGGGTGCGGCCGGGACCGACGTCCTCGTGCACGTCGGCATCGACACGGTCAAGCTCAAGGGCAAGGGCTTCGAGCTGCTCGCCGCCGAGGGCGACACCGTCGCGGCCGGCGACCCCGTCGTGCGCTTCGTCCCGTCGGCGATCATCGCCGCGGGCTACTCCCCGGTCGTGCCGGTCGTCGTGCTCGGGTCCACGCCGGACTCGGTCCCGCAGGACACCGTCGGCAGCGACGTCGCCGCCGGGGACGGGCTGTTCGAGGTCTGACGGCCGGTCAGGCGATCGCCCGCGCGGCCGTCACCTCCATCTGCACCCGGTACCGGTCCGACCGGTACCAGCTGCGCGCGTGCTCGACCGGCCGGGTGCCCGAGTAGGACACCCGGTCGAACTCGAGCAGGGGCGCTCCGGTCCGTGTGCCCAGGAGCGTCGCGATCTCGTCCGCGGCCGGGTTCGCCGCGACCGTCTGCTGCGCCCGGTCGATCGGGTGCCCGTACACGTCGGCGGCGATCGAGTACACCGAGCCCGACAGGTCGTGGTCGAGCAGGCCGGGGAAGACCGCCGCGGCGAGCCAGGCGTCGTCGACGGAGACGGGCGCACCGTCCGCCATCCGCAGTCGCTTGAGGTGGTACGCGGCCTCGCCCTCGGCCAGCCGGAGCGCGGCGACCGTCGCGGCCGGCGGTACCCGCTCCTCGCGGACCAGCACCACCGTCGTCGGCACGTGCCCCATCGCCCGCATCTCCTCGGTGAACGAGGCGAGGTGCAGCGTCGACTGCATCGGACGGTGCGCGACGAAGGTGCCCTTGCCGCGGACGCGCTCGAGGTGCCCCTCGTTCACGAGCTGCCCGAGGGCCTCCCGGACCGTGATGCGGGAGACGCCGTACTCGGCGATGAGCTGGCGCTCCGAGGGGATCGCGGCACCGGGCGCCAGTCGCGTGTTGATGAGGTCGAGCAGGATCCGCCGCAGCTGCTGGTGCTTCGGTTCAGCACCCTCGGTGATGCGGCGGGACAAGCGGGCTCCTCGGGCTGCGGCGGTGGTCCTGTGCGGACATGACCAGTCCCTCCACAGTACCGTCCGACGCTGCACGGTCCAACGGAGCCCGGCCGGCGGCGGCACGGTCGACGAGAGGCACGGTCGACGAACGGCGCGGTCGACGAAGGGCACGGTCGGCAGAGGCGCCGTGCGGTCGGACGCGTGACCGCGGCACCGCGGCACCGCGGCACCGCGGCACCGCGGCACCGCTACGCGTTGGCGATGAGCCAGTCGAGCTGTTCCCGCGTCAGCTCGCGGTCGCTCCACGCCTGGCACTCCACGTCGTCCGACCCGGCGGCCGCCGACGGACCCTGCCACACCTGCGTCAGCCCGACGCGGGTCAGCACCCGAGCCGAGGCGGGGTTGTTCGTGAGCACCCTGCCCGTGACCGGGAGCTCGGGGCGCACGTCGCGCGCCGCGTCCACCGCAGCCCGTGCGAGCTCGGTCGCGTAGCCGTGCCCGTGGTGTTCCGGGGCGAGCCGGTACCCGAGGTTCCACACGCCGCCGGCGGTGCGGTCGACCCCGCCGAGCCCGATGAAGGCGCGGGAGTCCGCCGCACGCGCGACCCACGAGCCGAGCCCGTACCGCACCCGACCGCCGATCTTCCGCTGCACGAGGTCCTCGGTCTGGGCCCGGGAGGTGTGCCGTCCGGCGGGGAGGTGCGTCCAGGTGCGGGCGTCCGAGAAGAGCTCGTGCACCGCGTCGATGTCCGCGGGCGTCACGGGGGTGAGCACCAGGCGACCCGTCCGGATCTCCTGCTGCGGGACGAGCAGCTGGTGGACCATGGCTCGATCTTCCCCCGCGCCGCCGACAACGGCGAGGACGGCACACCGGGACCGCGCGACCCGGACCACGTCGACCGGTCCGGCCGGGACGGAGCGGGGTCGCGCTCCGGTGTCCGGGACGTCAGTCCAGCAGGAGCGCCGGCTCCTCGAGGACCGAGGCGACGTCGTGCACGAACCGCGAGGCCACGTCGCCGTCCACCACACGGTGGTCGAACGAGGCGCCGATCGTCGTCACCATGCGCGACCGCACGTCCCCGTCGACGACCCACGGCTTCGGCTTGATCGTGCCCATGGCGACGATGGCGACCTCGCCCGGGTTGAGGATGGGCGTACCGGTGTCCATGCCGAAGACCCCGATGTTCGTGATCGTGATCGTGCCGTCGGCCATCTGCGCGGGGCTCGTCTTGCCGTCACGCGCGGTCAGGGTCATCTCCTCGATCGCCTTGGCGAGCTCGAGGAGCGACATGTCCTGCGCGTCCTTGATGTTCGGCACGAGGAGCCCGCGCGGGGTGGCCGCGGCGAACCCGAGGTTCACGAAGTGGTGGACGATGATCTCGCGGTCGGTCCACGACGAGTTCACCGAGCGGTTGCGCCGGACGGCCCAGATCACGGCCTTCGCCATGACGAGCAGCGGGGACACCTTCACCCCGGCGAACGTCGGCGACTCCTTGAGGCGCTTGACGAACTCCATCGTGCGGGTCGCGTCGACGTCCACGAAGAGCGACACGTGCGGCGCGGTGAACGCCGAGGTCGTCATCGCGGTCGCGATGGCCTTGCGGACGCCCTTCACCGGGATGGTCTCCTGGCGGACACCGCCCCACTCCGGCGTCTCGATGTTGCGGAACACGCTGGCCTGCTTCGCGTGCCGGATCACGTCGTCCCGCGTGACCTCGCCGGCGAGCCCGGTGGGGACGACCGTCGTCAGGTCGACGTCCAGGTCCTTCGCGAGCTTCCGGATCGGCGGCTTCGCCATGACCTGCAGCGCCGAGCCGCTCGGCATCGTCGGGCGGGCGGGGCGCCGACCCTGCGCGGCGACGGCGTCGGCGGTCGTGGCCTCGCCGTCGTCGGTCACCAGGTCGAGGTCGGCCTCCCGACTGGAGGCCCGGCTCGCCTGCGCCGCGGCCGCTGCGGCCCGGCGGGCACCCGGCTTGCGGCGGGACGGTGCGGAGGTCGCGGACCCGTAGCCGACGAGGACGGCGCCGGAGCCCTCGTCCGTGCCGACCACGCCGGCGTCGACGGCGACCTGTGCGGGCGCAGCGGGGGCCGTCGGTGCGGCGGCGGAGGCCGGGGCAGCGGCGGGCGCGGGGACGGCGGCGGTCTGTGCCGGCGCAGCGGAGGCCGGCGCGGGAGCCGGTGCGGCCGGAGCGGGCGTCTGCGCGACGGTGGCTGCGTCGGCGACGGGTGCCGATCCTCCCGGCACGCCCGCGGCTCCGTCGGACTCGACGCGGATGATCGGCTTGCCGACCTCCACCGTGTCGCCCTCGGCGACGAGCAGCCCGGTCACGGTGCCGGAGAACGGCGACGGGAGCTCGACGAGCGACTTCGCGGTCTCGATCTCGACGAGCACCTGGTCCACGGCGATCTCGTCGCCGGGGGCGACGCGCCACTGGACGATCTCGGCCTCGGTCAGGCCCTCCCCCACGTCGGGCAGGGGGAATTCGGCGACGGCCACGTCGGCTCCTTCAGCAGGGTTCGTTCGTACGGGTGCGGTGCGGGTCAGTAGGCGAGGGCGCGGTCGACGGCCTCGAGGACGCGGTCGGCGTCCGGCAGGTGGAAGTGCTCGAGCTTGGACTGCGGGAACGGGACGTCGAACCCGGACACCCGCAGCGGCGGTGCCTGCAGCGTGTAGAACGCCCGCTCGGCGACGGTCGCGGCGATCTCGCTGCCGACGCTGATGAAGCCCGAGTCCTCCTGCGCGATGACCAGGCGACCGGTCTTGCGCACCGAGGCGAGCAACGGCTCCCAGTCGATCGGCGAGATCGAGCGGAGGTCGACGACCTCGCAGCTCGTGCCCTCGGCCTCGGCGATGTCGGCGGCCTGCATGAGCGTCGCGACCATCGCACCGTGACCGACGAGCGTGACCTCGGTGCCGGTGCGGGCGACGCGGGTCGTGTGCATCGGCACGTGGCCGTCGACGAGGTCGACCTGCCCCTTCGGCCAGTAGCGCGACTTCGGCTCGAAGAACACCACCGGGTCCTTCGACGCGATGGCCTCCTGGATCATCCAGTAGGCGTCGTTCGGGGTGCTCGGGCTCACGACGCGCAAGCCCGGGGTGTGCGCGAAGTACGCCTCCGGGCTCTCCTGGTGGTGCTCGATCGCGCCGATGTGACCGCCGTAGGGGATGCGGATGACGATCGGCAGCGACATGTGCGCCGGCAGGCGGTTCGCCATCTTCGCGAGCTGCGAGGTGATCTGGTTGAACGCCGGCCAGACGAAGCCGTCGAACTGGATCTCGATCACCGGACGGTAGCCGCGCAGGGCGAGTCCGATCGCGGTGCCGACGATGCCGGACTCCGCGAGCGGGGTGTCCCGCACACGGTCGGCGCCGAAACGGTCCTGCAGGCCCTCGGTGATGCGGAAGACGCCGCCGAGACGGCCGATGTCCTCGCCCATCAGCAGGACCTTGTCGTCCGCCTCCATCGCCTTCGCCAGGCCGGCGTTCAGCGCCTTGGCCATCGGGAGGGTCGGCGTCGGGTCCGCGGGGACCTCGCCGGCGCCCGGGTGCGCGCGCAGCGTGTAGTCGAAGAGCTGCTCGGTCGTGCTCATGCGTGGGCTCCTGCGTCCTGGCCGGCCTCGTAGTCCCGGAGCCATGCGCGCTGCTCGTCGATGCGCGGGTGCGGCTCCCGGTACACGTTGTCGAACATCGCTTCCATCGGCGGGTCCTGGAGGGCGTTCGTGCGGGTGCGCACGTCGACGGCGATCTGCTCGCCCTCGGCGTCGAACTCCGCGAACTGGGCGTCGGTGGCGCCACGGCTGCGGAGGTACGCCTCGGACCGGGTGATCGGGTCGCGGGCGACCCAGCCGGCGAGCTCGTCGTCGGCACGGTACCGGGTCGGGTCGTCCGAGCTCGTGTGCGCGCCGATGCGGTAGGTGTCCGCCTCGACGAACGCCGGGCCCTGCCCGGTCCGGGCGTGCTCGGTCGCGATGACGCTGGCCGCGTACGAGGCCAGCACGTCGTTGCCGTCCACACGGATGCTCGGGATGCCGAAGCCGCGCGGCCGGTCGACGAGCGGGGTCGGCGACTGCACCGACACCGGCACCGAGATGGCCCAGTGGTTGTTCTGCAGGAAGAAGACGACCGGGGCGGTGTGCGACGCGGCGAACACGTACGCCTCGTTCACGTCACCCTGGCTGGTCGCGCCGTCGCCGAAGTACACGATCGAGCACTCGTCGACCGTCGGGTCGCCCGTGCCGACGACGCCGTCGAGCGCCTGGCCCATCGCGTAGCCGGTGGCGTGCAGCGTCTGCGCGCCGATGACGAGCGTGTAGACGTGCGTGTTGCCGCGCTCGTCCGGGTCCCAGTTGCCGTGGGCCTGCCCGCGGAAGAGCGAGATGATCTCCATCGGGTCGACCCCGCGCTGCAGGACGACGGCGTGCTCGCGGTACGACGGGAAGACGTGGTCCTGCGGGCGGAGCGCGAACGCGGAACCGACCTGCGCCGCCTCCTGCCCGTGGCTCGGCGCCCAGAGCCCGAGCTGACCGGTGCGCTGCAGGTTCGCGGCGGCGTGGTCGAAGCGTCGGGTGAGCACCATCTGACGGTGCATGGCGAGGAGGGTCTCGTCGGGGAGGGCCTGTGCGACGGCGGCGAGTTCGGCGTTCTCGTCGGTCTCCACGAACCGGCCCTCGGGGTCGAGGAGCTGGACGGGGGTCGTCGCAGGAGCCGCGGCGCGGAACAACATGTCGGTCAGCGTACCGGCCGGTCCGAAGCCCCCGTTGTGAGACGTCCCACAACGGCACCCGTGGTTTCGAGGAGCTTTGCGACAGCCTCGTGCTCGCCGATCGAGACACGGATGCCCTCGGGCGCGAAGGCCCGGACGATGAGCCCGGCGTGCTCGAGGGCCTCGGCCACGACCGCCGTGTGCTCGCCCGTCGGCAGCCACACGAAGTTGCCCTGCGCCTCCGGCACGTCCCAGCCCTGCGCGAGCAGCCCCGCGCGGATCCGGTCCCGTCGATCGGCGAGCTCGGCGACCCGCTCGAGCAGCTCGCCCTCGCGCTCCAGACTGGCCAGCGCGGCCGCCTGACCCTGCGCCGTCACGGACAGCGGGATGGCGCACGCACGGACGGCGTCGAGGACGTATGCCGGTCCGAGTGCGTACCCGACCCGGAGGCCCGCGAGGCCGTACGCCTTGGAGAAGGTCCGGAGCACCACGAGGTTCGGGTACCGCTCGAGCAGCGCAGGACCGCGGACGGCGTCCACGTCGGTGACGAACTCGGCGTACGCCTCGTCGAGCACCACGAGCACCGAGGACGGCACCTGCGCCATGAACGACTCGAACTCCGCCCCGGTGACGATCGGTCCCGTGGGGTTGTTCGGGGTGCACACGAGCACCATGCGCGTCCGCTCGGTGACCGCCGCCGCCATCGCGTCGAGGTCGTGCCCGCCGTCGGGCCGGTTCGGCACCTGCACGCTCGTCGCGCCGGCGACCGTGACGACGCCCGGGTACGCCTCGAAGGAGCGCCAGGCGTAGACGACCTCGTCGCCGGGGCCGGAGGTGGCCTTCGCCAGCTCGTGCAGGATCGCGACGCTGCCGGGGGCGACGTGCACCTCGTCGACCGTGACGCCGAACCGGTTCGCGAGCACCGCCCGGACGGCGAGCGCGGTGGCGTCCGGGTAGCGGTTGTACGACGTCTGCGCCTGCACGGCCTCGACCACGCCGGGCAGCGGCGGGAAGGGGTTCTCGTTGCTCGAGAGCTTGAGGGCGTCCGGCGCGGCCTGGCGTCCCTGCTTGTAGGGCGGGAGGACCGCGATCTCGGGTCGGATGTGGACGGGCTGGTCGGTCACCGGGTCAGGCTAACGGGCACGACCGCGATGCTGCGTCCTCCGGGCGTCGGATGTGGACGGGCTGGTCGGTCACCGGGTCAGGCCAACGGGCAGGACCGCGATGCTGCGTCCTCCGGGCGTCGGATGTGGACGGGCTGGTCGGTCACCGGGTCAGGCCAACGGGCAGGACCGGCATCATGGGTGCATGCGGTTCATCGTCCGGCTCGTCGTCAACGCCGTCGCCCTGTGGCTCACCACGCTCGTCGTCGCGGGGGTGTCCGTCGACGCCTTCGGGGACGCCGGCCCCGTCGAGACCGTCCTGACCTACCTGCTCGTCGCGTTCGTCTTCGGCATCGTGAACGCCGTCATCGGCACGCTCATCCGGATCGTGGCGTTCCCGCTCTACGTGCTGACGCTCGGGCTCATCTCGTTCGTCGTGAACGGCGTCCTGCTGCTCATCGTCGCGGGGGTGTCCACCGCGCTGGGCTTCGGCCTGTCGGTGGAGTCCTTCGGCTGGGGCATCGTCGGCGCCTTCGTGCTCGCGGTGTGCTCCTGGCTGGTCGGACTCGTCGCCCGCCCGGTGCTCGGCGGTCGCGGTCGCGCCTGACGGACGGGCGTCGCGTCCGCACCCCGGCTGCGCCATGATGTGCACATGACCATGGACGCCGGCGCCCCGTCGCCCTTCCGTGTCTCCTTCGTCTGCAGCGGCAACATCTGCCGGTCCCCCATGGCCGAGATCGTCTTCGCGCAGGTCGCCGCCGACGCGGGCATGGCGGACCGGTTCGTGGTCGTGTCCGCGGGCACCGGGGACTGGCACGTCGGCGAACCCGCCGACGAGCGCACGATCGCAGCGCTCGCGGCACGCGGATACGATGGCAGCAGGCATCGCGCCCGTCAGTTCGACCCGGACCGGTTCCCGGACCTCGACCTGGTGGTCGCACTCGACCGCTCCCACGAACGCATCCTGCGCTCGTGGGCCCCGACCATGGACGACGCCGCCAAGGTGACGCTCCTGTTGCGGTACGACGACGCCTGGCCCCAGCAGGCCGACGTGCCGGACCCGTACTACGCGGACCGACATGAGTTCGACCGGGTGCTCAGCACGGTCGAACGGGCCTGCCGGGCGCTCTTCCACCAGCTCGAGCCGGCAGTCCGCCAGGGAGCCCCATGACCCCCCTTCCCCCGCAGCCGATCAGCCCGCTCGACGGGCGCTACTACCCGATCGTGCACACGGTGGGCGAGCACCTGTCCGAGGCCGGTCTCAACCGTGCCCGGATCCGGGTCGAGGTCGAGTGGCTCGTGTTCCTCACCGACCACGCGATGTTCACCACCTCGCCGCTCTCGGTCGACGACAAGGCCGCCCTCCGCGCGATCGTCGACGACTTCGGGCAGGCCCAGATCGCGGAGCTCGCCGAGATCGAGGCGACGACCCGTCACGACGTCAAGGCGGTCGAGTACTTCGTCCGCCGTCGACTCAGCGACCTCGGCCTCGACGCCGTCGCCGAGCTCACCCACTTCGCGGCGACGAGCGAGGACGTCAACAACCTGTCGTACGCCCTCACCGTGCGCGACGCCGTCGAACACGTCTGGCTGCCGTCCGCCCGTGCGGTCGTGGAGCGCCTGCGCGAGATGGCCACGAGCCTCCGCGCCGTCCCGATGCTCTCGCACACGCACGGCCAGCCCGCGACGCCGACCACCCTCGGCAAGGAGATCGCGGTCGTGGTCTACCGGCTGGAGCGGATCCTGTCGCAGGTCGAGCGGGGCGAGTACCTCGGCAAGTTCTCCGGCGCGACCGGGACGTTCTCCGCGCACCTGGCCGCGGACCCCGAGGCCGACTGGCCCGCGCTGTCCCGGGAGTTCGTCGAGGGCCTCGGCCTGACGTGGAACCCGCTGACCACGCAGATCGAGTCGCACGACTGGCAGGCCGAGCTGTACGACCGGGTCCGCCACGCGAACCGGATCCTGCACAACCTGGCGACCGACGTGTGGACCTACATCTCGATGGGGTACTTCACGCAGATCCCGGTGGCCGGCGCCACGGGGTCGTCGACGATGCCGCACAAGATCAACCCGATCCGGTTCGAGAACGCCGAGGCGAACCTCGAGATCTCGTCGGCGCTGTTCTCGACGCTGTCCGAGACCCTCGTCACGAGCCGCCTGCAGCGTGACCTGACCGACTCGACCACGCAGCGGAACATCGGCGTCGCGTTCGGGCACTCGCTCCTGGCGCTCGACAACCTGCGCCGTGGGCTCGGCGAGATCGCGGTCAACGAGACCCGTCTGGCCGAGGACCTCGACGGCAACTGGGAGGTGCTCGCGGAGGCGATCCAGACCGTCATCCGCGCCGAGGTCACCGCCGGGCAGTCCGACATCGAGGACCCGTACGCGATGCTCAAGGAGCTCACGCGCGGCAAGCGGATCGGACGCGACGACCTGGTCGCATTCGTGAACGGCCTGGACATCTCGGACGGCGCGAAGGCCCGGCTGACGAACCTGACGCCGGCCGGCTACACGGGCCTGGCGGACGAGCTGGTCGACCACCTGGACGTCTGAGCCGCACAGCGTCGCGACGGCGGCGGGTCGCACCGGTGCGTCCCGCCGCCGTCGTCGTCTCCGCGGTCGGACGGGAGGCCCGGCACGGCAGTGCCGACCCGTCGCCTTCACGGGGCAGTGCTGACGCGCCCGCTCGCTCGACAGGATGGACCCCGACCCCGTGCTCCGCTCCCGCATCGCCGCAGCCGCCGGTCTCGGGGAACGTCTCCTCCGCCACAACAGCACGACCGCGCGGTCCCACCACCTCAGGTGGTGACGTCCGTCGCTCCGGCGACCAGGGCCTCCAGGACGACGCGCACCGCCGGTCGGACCGCTCGGTCCGGCCGCACGAGCGCCTCGATCCGCCGTCCGGCGCGCACGTCGGCGAGGGTGGCGAGGTGGAACCGTCCGGGTGCGCGCGTCCGTGAGGTGTACCGCGGGACGAGCGCGATGCCGTGTCCGGCTGCGACGAGGTTCTCGATGACCGGCAGGTGGATCGTGCGGAACGCGACCGACGGCGGTGCATCCGAGGCCGCGGCCATGGCGGTGAGCACGCGGTCGATCGGGTAGTCCTCCGGGACGCCGATCCAGGTCTCGCCGAGGACGTCCTCGATCCCCACGCGTTCCCGGCCCGCGAGGGGGTGGTCGAGCGGCAGGGCGACGTCGAGCGGTTCCCGGAGCAGCGCGACGGTCTCCACCGCGGGACGGTCGGCACGGCGCGCCCCGTCGGGCCGGTGACCGATGACGACGTCGTGGTCGGCGGTGAGCGGGGCGAACTCCCCCTCGCTGACGTCGACGTCGGAGAGTTCGAGGGCGATGCCCGGGTGCTCGCGCATCCGCGTCAGGAGCCCGGGCAGCAGCAGTTCCGCGGCCGAGGGGAACACCGCGAGGTCGACGGTCCCGGTGGCACCGGCGAGGTGTTCGGCCCAGGCGGACTCGACGGTGGCGAGGGCGGTGGCGACGCCGGTGGCCATCCCGGCCAGGACACGACCGTGCTCGGTGAGCCGCACCCCACGCCCGACGCGCTCCACGAGCGGCACCCCGGCCTGGCGCTGCAGCGTCCGGAGCTGCTGTGACACCGCACTCGGTGTCCGGTGCGTGGCGGCGGCGACCGCGGTCACGCTCCCGCGTTCGGCGAGCTCGCGGAGGACCGGCAACAGGGCGATGTCGAACCCGACCATGCAGGGACCCTACAACGATCCTGTCGGAACGTACGCTGGTGCTACTGCTTCAGGTGCGGGACGATCATCCGGTGCTGTTCCGCGATCGCATCCTCGCCCTCGTCGTCGCCGTCGCCTGGGGTCTGAACTTCCCGGCGACCGCGATCGCCCTCGAGCACTTCCCGCCGTTCCTGCTCGCCGCGGTGCGCTTCACACTGCTCGCCGTGCCGACCCTGCTGTTCGTGCCGCGGCCGCAGGTGCCGTTCCGGTGGATCCTCCTCGTCGGCTCGACGCTCGGCGTCGTGCAGTTCGCGTTCCTCTACCTGGGCATGTCGGCCGGGATGCCCTCGGGGCTGGCGTCGCTCGTCATCCAGGCCGCGGCGCCCTTCACCGTCGTGCTCGCCGGGGTCCTGCTCCGCGAACGCCTGACCACCCGGCAGGTCGTCGGCGTGAGCATCGCCGTCGCCGCGCTCGGCGTCATCGCGGTGCACCGGGCGCAGACGGCCGCGCTGCTCCCCGTCGTCCTCGTGCTCCTGGGGGCGATCGGGTGGGCGACGGGCAACGTGGCGACGCGCCGGACGGGACCGGTGAACCCGCTGCACCTGACGCTCTGGTGGGCGGTCGTCCCGCCGATCCCGATGGCCGTGCTGTCGTTCGTGGTCGAGGGTCCGGAACGGATCGGGCAGGCACTGGGCACCGCGTTCACGCTCGAGGCGCTGCCGGCCGACCTCGGCGTCCTGTACATCGTCGTCGCGGCGAGCCTGGTGGGCTACGGCATCTGGTCGCGGTTGATGGGGAAGTACCCGTCGAGCACGGTCGCGCCGTTCTCGATGCTCGTGCCGGTCGTCGGGGTGCTCGCGTCCTGGGCGGCCTTCGGCGAGGTGCCCGATGCGGTCGAGGCCGTGGCCGGGGCGGTCGTGGTCGCGGCGGTGCTGTGGTCCTCGCGCCCGCCGCGGACCGGCCTGGCCGTCGGGACGCCGCCGGGTGCTCGGGACGCCGCGGGGCCCGGCGGCGTCCCGAGGGCGTCCGGGCGTCCTGCGCAGACGGGGGCGTCCCGGCCCGACTCCGGCTCCGCGCCCGGCTCCGGGCCCGCCGCCCCGGTCAGCCCCGGTGCTGGCGTCGCTCCGTGATGATCCCGGCGAGCGCGCCGCGGAGGTGCGGGTACCGGAACTCGTAGCCGGCCTGCACGAGCCGGGTCGGCACCACCCACCGGCTCTTCAGCACGAGTTCGGTCTCGGTGCGGATCGCGAACGCCCCGAGCTCCAGCATCCACCGCCACGTCGGCAGTCCGAAGCGGCGCCCCACGGCGTCCCGGATCGTCGCCATCACCGTGCGGTTGTCGGACGGGTTCGGGCTCGTCACGTTCACCGGGCCGTCGAGGTCCTCGTGGTCGCGGACGAACCGGATCGCGCCGAGGACGTCCTCGATGTGCACCCAGCTGAAGCGCTGCCGACCGTGGGTGTGCCGGTCGTGGTGGTACGTCCCCGCGGCCAGGCGCGCCCTGGTGGGGAACCACGGCCCGTCGTACTGGGGTCCGCCCAGGCCGGCCTGCGCGAGGCGGAGCAGGGGGACGAGGGCGCTGCCGTCGCCGAACACGATCGCCATCCGGAGCGCCACGCGGCGGGTGCTCGGCAGGTCGGTGCGGAACAGGGCGTCCTCCCACGCGCGGGCGACACCGACGGAGAAGCCCTCGCCGAGCTCCCCGGTCTCCTCGTCCTGCGGGCGGTCGTCGGCGTGCCGGTAGATGGTCGCGGTGGACGCGTTCACCCACAGCGGCGGCGGGTGCTCGGCGGTCCGGATGGCCTCGGCCAGTTCGAGCGTGGTGTCGACCCGGGAGCGCAGGATCTCCGCACGGTTGCGGCGCCCGTACCGGCAGTCGACGCTCTTGCCCGCCATGTTCACCACGAGGTCGGCGCCGTCGACGAGCTCGCGGATCCGCAGGGTGTTCCCCCAGACGGCGTCGCCGGTGCGACCGACCGTGACGACCTCGTAGCCCTCGTCGCGGAACGCTTCCTGCAGGTACCGGCCGACGAACCCGCTCGCCCCCGCCACCACCACGCGTCGCTGCTGACCGCTCATGCTGTCCTCCTGCTCCCGGTCACTCGTCGGGTACGACGGCGTACCGGAACGCCCCCTCGTACCGGTACAGCGTGCCGAGCACCGGTGCGGAGAGCACCAGGGACACGCGCTGCACGTCGGCTTCGTCATCGAATCGTTCCGTGAGCTCGACCCGCGGTGCGACGCCGGCCGGAAGGCTCCACGCGCGTCCCAGCGCGCGCACCGACACGCGCGTGGAGACCAGGCGGAGCGCCCCGGCGTCGGGTCCGGTCGCCGGTACCTCCACCGTGAGCACCGCGCTCACCCGCCCGCGGGTGCCGAGGTGGTCGACGAGCCCCTCCGGCTCGGCGGTGATCGCGTCGACCATCGTCCGGTCTCCGGAGGCGAAGTGGAAGGTGCGGTGCGCACGCACCGCGGGACGCCCCTCCCGGCCGTCGGCCCGACCACGATCGGCGCGGGAGCTGCCGGACCGGTGGGCGTCGCGGCGGCCGGAGCCGGGTTCCTCGTCCGGCGCCGGGCCCCGGCCGACGCGGACCGGGCGGTTCTCGACGGTGAAGGGCACGTCGTGCTCCCAGACCGGGAACATCACCGCGTCCCGCGCGAAGACGGCGAGCACGAGCCACACCCAGCGGCGGGGCGTGCCGACGACGCGGAACGTGCCTGACCCGCGCCCGACGTACCCGGACGGGATCCGGCCGAAGTACGTGCGGAGACGCGGATGGAGCCGCGCGAGGACGTCGGCCGACGCGCTCAGCTCGTACGGCGATCCGCTCACGCTCCCGATCCTGGCACGCCATCGGACGGGGCTCCTACGATGGCGGTCATGGGACACGACCACGGCCACACGCACGGACACGCGTCCGAGCGTGCGCTGCTGATCGCGTTCTGCATCTCCGCCGGGATCCTGCTCGCCGAGGTCGTCGGCGCGGTCGTCACCGGCTCCCTCGCCCTGCTCGTCGACGCCGGGCACATGGTCGTCGACACCGGCGGACTGGGCATCGGCCTCGTCGCCACACGTCTGGCACGCCGGATCCCGACGGCCCGGCGCACGTGGGGGTACCAGCGGGCGGAGGTCCTCGGCGCGACCGCGCAGGCCGCGGTCCTGCTCGCGGTCGGCGTCTACGTGGTGATCTCCGCCGTGCAGCGGTTGTTCGTGCCCGAGGACATCGAGGCGGGGCCGCTGCTCGTCTTCGGGGTCGTCGGACTCGTCGGCAACCTCATCGCGTTCGCGGTGCTCGTGCGGGCGTCCGGCGAGGGCTTCACCTCGCGGGCGGCACGGCTCGAGGTCCTGAACGACACCCTCGGGTCCGTCGCCGTGATCCTGGCCGCGGTCGTGCTGTTCCTGACCGGCTGGCAACGAGCCGACTCGGTCGCGGCACTGCTCATCGGAGCGCTCATCCTGCCCCGGGCCGTGAAGCTCCTGCGCGAGACCGCCGACGTCCTGCTCGAGGCCACCCCGCGCGGACTCGACCTGGACGCGGTGCGCGGGCACATCCTCGAGCTCGACCACGTCATCGCGGTGCACGACCTGCACGCGACGCTCGTGTCGACCGGCGTCCCGAACCTCACCGCACACGTCGTGGTGGACGACCACTGCTTCACGACGGCGCACGCCCCCGCGATCCTCGACGAACTGCAGCAGTGCGTGGCGGAGCACTTCGACGTGCCGGTCGAGCACTCGACCTTCCAGCTCGAGCCGGCGTCACACCAGCGGCACGAGCACGAGGTGCACGCCTGATCCTCCCCCTGGTGCCCCCGGGCGTCAGCAGTCGGACTCGTCCGTCGGGTAGGCCGTGATGACCCGCTCGGTCGTCGCGGACACGATCACCTTGACGAAGCCGTCCGGGCTCGGCGCGCTGCCGTCGTCGAACCGCACGGGCGCGGCGTAGCAGACCTTGCCGTCGCCGGCGTCGACCGGCAGGCCCTTCTGCGGGTTCGTCACCGCGGTCCGCACGGCGGTGAGCATGGCGTCGTCCCAGTCGCGCGCGTCGGTGTGCCCGCGGAGGACGTCCTGCCAGTCGGCGGTGTGCCGCACCATGATGTGTTCGTACCCCTGCGCAGCGTCCCCGCACTGCAGGACGACGGTGCCGAGGGCGGCGGTGTCGTACGACGCGACCTCCGCACGGGTGTCGGTGCCGCAGCGGTCGAGCACCGCGGCGCCCGGCAGATCGGGTCCCCTCCGGGCGATGACCGCCACGCCGCCCGCGTCGCCCTCGCCGCCCTGCGTCGACTGCGGCTCGTCGGCGGTCGTGGACGCGGTCGCCGACGGTGCGGCGGAGAGGACGGCGTCGTCACCCTCCCGCGCGTTCGTCAGGGCGAAGCCGCCGACCACGAGGACGGCGGCGACCGCCGCGGCGATGCCGGTCAGCGTGGAACGCGGGCGCTTCTGGGCCATCGGGCCAGTATGCCGGAGGGGTGCGGGCCTCCCGGTCGGACCGGCGGGGCTGCTGCATCGCGGCGCGGTCGTCACGGTCGTCACGGTCGTCACGGTCGTCGGGACGCCGCGCGACCCCGCCCGACCCGGGCGACGCCGACGTGGCGAGCGGCGCCGGACCGGGGGCGGCGTCTCGCGGCGGTCAGGCGCGCGCGGCCAGCCGTCCGCCCGCGACGATCGCGAGCACGGAGACGAGCACCACGTACCCGATGAGGACCGGCAGGGTGGGCAGGACGAGCAGTGCGGCGCCGACCGCGACGACCGGGATCGTGAGCCCGGCGTAGGCGATGAGGAACGTCGCGGCGAGGACGCCGCCGCGCTCCTCGGGGCCGACGAGGGCTCCGGCGCTGCCGATCGAGGCGCGGAACAGCAGACCCACACCGGCACCGGCGACGACCCCGCCACCGATGAACCCGGCGACCTGCAGCACCACCGCCGAGACCGCGAGGACCGCGAGACCGCCGACGAGCAGGCCGACACCGAGGCGGATCTGCCTGCGCTGCGGGAGCGCGGCGAACACGATCTGCGACAGGGCACTCGCGGCGAAGACCCCGAAGGTCGTGGCGCCGGCGGCCAACCGGTCGGTGACGTGGAACGTCGTCCCGAGGAACGTCGGCGCGACGGAGGTGAACAGCCCCTGCACCGCGAGGGCGGCGAAGGCCCCGGTGCCGGCGGCCCAGAACGCGGCGCTCTGGCCCTCCGGAGCCTGCAGGCGCTGCGGGTGGTACGGCACGGGCTCGGCCGGACGGTCGACGGTCTCCGGGACGGCCAGCACGACGACGAACGCGACCGCCAGGGCGACGACGAACACGACGTAGGGCACCATGAGCGGCTGACCGACGAACTCCGCGAGGGCACCACCGACGAGGGCGCCCAGCGACAGGCCGCCGAGGTTGACGACGCCCGCGGCGACGCTGGCGCCCTTCGCCGAGGACTCGTCGCCGGTGGCCCGCACCTTGAGCTCCCCGAGGTGTGCGGTCGCCGTCGCGGTCAACGTGCCGACACCCAGTCCGGTGACGAGTCGCGCCACGATCAGACCGGTGACGTCGTTCCAGAGGAGGAACAGCACCGCGGCGACGAGCTCCAGCGCCACGGACACGAGGATGAGCGGACGACGCCCGTGCACGTCGCTGAGGTGTCCGGCGAGCCAGAGGGAGCCGACGACGCCCAGACCGTACGCGGCGAAGACGACGGTCGTCGTGAACGTCGGGAAGCCGTCGCGCGCCTGGTAGATGACGTAGAGCGGCGCGGGGACGGTCGCGAAGGCCATCACCGAGGTGAACGCGAAGGCGACGGCCCAGAAGCCGAAGCCGTGCCGACGGCGGGTGTGCGCACGCCGACCACGGGGAGCCGGAGCGGTGGCCTGGGCGCCGGTCGCCGGCGTTTCGATGACGGTTGACATGCCCCGATCGTCCCGCCGGTTGACCATCGGGTCAAACGCAGCTCCTTGATGGCCGGCATCGATCTCGTCGATGATGTCCGGATGGAGACCCGCTTGCTCGAACAGTTCGTCACGGTCGCGGCCGAGGGCAGTGTCACCCGTGCCGCCGAGCGCCTGTGGGCGGCGCAGTCGACGGTGTCCGCGGGGATCGCGAGCCTGGAACGGTCGCTCGGGACCCGCCTGTTCGAGCGTGGCGGCCGGCGGCTCGTCCTCACCCCGACCGGAGCGGACCTCCTGCCCCACGCCCGGGCCGTGCTGGAGTCGCTCGACCGGATGCGTGACCTCGCCGCGGCGTCGGACGCGGAGCTGCGCGGTCGGGTGCGCCTCGGCATCTTCACGAGCATGGACGTCGTCGACCTGACCGGCGTCCTGCGCGACTTCCGGCGGCAGCACCCGCTCGTCGCCGTCGAACTGATGACCTCGCCGAGCGGGACGACCGGGCTCGTGCAGGACCTCGTGGCCGGGCGCCTCGACCTCGCGTACACGGGGCTGCCGAACACGCCGTCCGGGGTCGTGGTGGAGCCGCTCCGGGAGATGCCCTTCCGGGTGTTCCTCGCCGCCGACCACCCGCTGGCGGACCGGCGCTCGGTGTCCCTCGCCGACCTGGCCGACGAGACCTTCGTGGACACCGCGCACGGGTTCGGCAACCGCATGATCCTGGACGCGGTGCTCGAGCGGCTCGGCATCCGACGTCGGGTTGTCGCCGAGATGAACGACATGCCCGCGGTGGTCCGGTTCGCCTCGGCCGGGATCGGTGTCGGGGTCGTCCCGGACTCCGGCGTCCGCTTCGACGGCGCGGTGCTCGACCTCGAGGACGTGGTCGAGCCGCTGCGGATCGGGCTCGCCATGCGGGCGGACCCGGAGCCGAACCGGGCGACACAGGCACTGGCGCGGGCGATCGTGGCGGCCCGACGCTGAGCCGCGCGCGCAGCCGGAGCCCCGCGGATGGTCGGCCCAGCCCCCGTCGGGTCAGCCGCCGCCGGGTCAGCCGCTGTGTCAGCCGCCTCCGGGGTCAGCCCCGTCACGTCAGCCGCGGTCGGGTCAGCCCGGCGGTGAACCGCCGCCGGGTCAGCCGCGGAGCAGGGGCGCGACGGCCTCGACCGACCGCCGGGCCGCCCCCGTGGTCGACAGCACGCCGACCAGGACGATGACGGCGCCGATGCCCACGACGATCCACCACATCGGATGGGTCGCGACCGCGAACGCGGGGCCGACCGTCGCGACCGCACTCGCCCCCGTGACGGTCCCGGCGAGCGCGACGCCGAGGGACACCCCGGTCTGCCGACTGGTCGACGCGACGGCCGCCGCCGACCCGGACTGCGCGCGGGGCATGCCGGAGACCGCGGTGTTCGTGATGGGCGCGTTCACCATGCCGAACCCGAAGCCGAACAGCACGAAGGCGACCACGAGGACCCACATCGGCGTCGAGACCTGCACGGTGGTCAGGACCGCACCGGCCGCACCGATCCCCAGACCTGCGAGGACGAGCGGCACCCGCGTCCCCACCGTGCCGATGAGCCACCCCGAGACCGGCGACACGACCATCGTCGCGAGGGCCGACGGCAGCGTCCACAGCCCCGCTTCGAAGGGGGTCAGGCCGCGCACCTCCTGCAGGTACAGGGCGCTGAGGAACAGGAACGCCCCGTTCGCCCCGAACGCCACGAGCGCGGTGCCCACGGCGGACGAGAACGGGACGCTCCGGAAGAAGCGGAGGTCGATGAGCGGCTCGGCGGTCCGACCTTCGACGACCACCAGGGCGACCAACGCGGCCGCGGCGAGGACGAACAGACCCAGCGTGCCCGCGGACGCCCAGCCCAGTCGGGGGCCCTCGATCAGCCCGCCGACCAGGCTCGCGAGCAGCACGATCACGATGCCCTGCCCGAGCGGGTCGAACCGCCGGGGCTTCGGCGACCGCGACTCCGGGACGAACAGGAACGTGAGGACGATGGCGGCGATGCCGATCGGCACGTTGATCCAGAAGATCGCGCGCCACCCGACGGTGTCGGTCAGCGCTCCGCCGACCAGGGGGCCCAGCCCCATTGACACCCCGACGACCGCGCCCCAGACGCCGACCGCGCGGGCACGTTCCTTCGCGTCGTCGAACGTCGCCGTGATGATGCTCATCGCGACCGGGTTCATCATCGAGCCGCCGACGGCCTGCACCATGCGGAAGACGACGAGCCACCCGACGCTCGGAGCGAGCGAGCAGAGCAACGACCCGACGGTGAAGAGCGCGAGACCGACCTGGAACGTCGTCCGACGGCCGATGCGGTCGGCGGTCGATCCCGACAGCAGGAGCAGGCTCGCGAGGACGAGCGTGTAGGCGTCGATGGTCCACTGCAGGCCGGCGATGGGGCTGTGGAGTTCGCGTCCGATCGACGGGAGGGCGACGTTCACCACGGTGGCGTCCATCGAGACGATGAACAGGCTCATGCAGCAGACCGCGAGGATGAGGGTGCGGTGCCGGTACCGGCTCGGCAGTGCGGGATCACCCTGCTCGGGGCGGCGCCGGCCGCGGGCCGTGCGTCCCGCCGCTGCTTCAGTGGAAGCCGTCGTCGTCTCCTCGTCCGGGGGTGTTGTGTCCGCCGAGCATGTCGTTGTCGTCCTGGTCGGACGTCGACGTCAGCTGGAGCATCGCCATCACGACGACCACGACGACGAAGCCGACGCCGAAGAAGACGAGCGCGAGCGTGGGCTCCCGTGTCGACATCAGCACGACGAGGCCGACGACCACCGCGATGACCGCGGAGATGCCGAGGAGTTCGACCGGGCGCAGGCGGTCACGACGGCTGGGGGTGGTCATACGTGTGGTGCTCCGTCCGGGGTGGCCGCCGGAGCAGCCGTCCCCCACTTGTGCGAGAGGCCGGCGATCAGGTGGAAGACCGCCGCGATGGCGAGGTAGGCGCCGAGCAGGCCGACGAGGACGATCGAGGCGTCGAGGGTGCCGGTGACGCGTTCGACCCCGCCGAGCTGCTGCGAGTAGTCGGGCGGGGTCACGAGGAAGGCGACCGCGAGCAGCAGCGTGAGACCGCCGACGGTCGTCCAGTCCCGGGCGAACGGTGACCGCCCGCGAGCGCGGAGCCCCTGCGACAGCTCGAGTGCGCCGGTCAGCACGGCGGAGCACACGACGACGGTGATCAGCGCGGGGAGACCGAGACCGCTGCACGCGATCGCCGCGAGGCCGGCGACGATGGACAGGGCGGCCTGCGCCGTCCCGGATCGCCGCGAGCGGTCGTCCCCTGGCAGCCGCGAGGTGCTCCCCCAGGCGAGGACGGCCCCGTCGACGAGGGCGAAGACGCCGAACAGCACGAGGCCGAAGCCGGCCGAGTGGTTCGGGGAGAACGTGATCACCATCGCGATCACGGCTGCCGGGACTGCCCGGAGGACCGGGACCGGCCAGTACCGTGCTCGCTGCGCGGCGTCGTCCACGGAGTGGGACACGGGACCTCTCTCGGGCTGTCGGTTCGTACGGTCGATCCTACCGCCGCGTCCGTGGGCACCTGCCCGACCGTCGATCCCGGCGGTCGGACGGGGCGGACCACGATCCGCCCCGTCCGTGGCACTAGCGCTCTTCCGGTGCCTCCGCTGCGTCCTCGGGACGGCGTCGACGGACGAGCCACACGGTCGCACCGGTGCCGGTCAGCACGATCCCGGCCAGGCCCACCAGGCCGAGCCCCTGCGTTCCCGTGTAGGCGAGGGCACCCGGGCGCCGCGGTGCCGTCGCTCCGGGAGCACCGCTCCCGTCACCGGTGCCCGCCCCGTGCTCGTCGACCGGTCCGTCCGGCCGTCCGGCAGGTCCCGGCGTCGGGTCCGGGTGACCGGCGTCGCCCGGTCCACCCGTGCCGCCCGGCCCGTCGGGGTCCCCCGGGCCGTCGGGACCGTCCGGCCCGTCGGGACCACCCGGGCCGTCCGGCTCGATCACCTCGATCGGCACCTCGGGCGACTCCTCGCCGCCGTCGGGGTCGGTCGGCGAGGTCGCCGTCGCGACGTTCACCACGTCGGAGCCGTCACCCGTGTAGCCGGCGTCCAGTCGGGCGCGGAACCGGAAGGCGTGTTCCTGCCCGGGGGCGACGTCCCCGCCGCCGGTGCACGTCACACGCTGGCCGTCGGCCGTGCACGCGTCGTCCGACCCGACGAACGCCAGCTGCTCCGGCAGGTCGTCGACCGCGCCCACGTCGTGAGCGGTGGAGGGGCCGCCGTTCCGTGCGGTGACCGTGTACTCGAGCTCGTCCCCGGGCTCGACGGGACGGTCCGGCGCGACGCTCTTGTCCGTCGTCATCTGGGCGATCGTCGTCACCGGTGCCGAGGCCTGCGAGACGTTGTCGGCGGGTCGCGCGTCGAACAGCCCCGGGGCGATCGCCACGGTGGCCTCGCTGTCGATCTGCCCGGTCGTGCCCGGGTCGAGCTGCCCGGACACCGTGAAGGTCGCGGCCGCTCCACGCCGCAGACCGAGGGTCGTCGCGACGTCGCCGGTGCCCGAGGCGTCGGCACAGTTGGAGGGCGCGGGGACGCTGCACGTCCAGGTCACGTCGTGGAGCTCGTCCGGTACGTCGACGGCGACCGCGCTCGGGTCGGAGTCGTTCGCCCCCACGTTCGAGGCGGTGACCGTGTAGGCGACCCGGTCGCCGGCGACGACGGGCGGCATGTCGTGCTCGATCCGGAGGTCGGCCGGCTGCGTCACCCGCAGTGCATCGATCTCGTGCACGCTCCGGAAGGACCCGGTGGCCGCCGTGAACCCGAGCCGGAGGGTCGGTGGGAGCGGAGCCTGGCCCGGCCCCTGCAGTTGGACGTGGTCGAGGACGGTGCGCATCCCGCCGTCCGCGGAGGCGAGTCGGACGGTCAGGGTCAGCCCGCCGTCCTCGGGCAGCAGCAGCACGCGGACCTTCCGTGGTGTGGCGGTACCGGTCGCGACGCCGCCCGGGACCTGCGCGTGCTGGACGAACCGGTACCCCGTCGTCCCGTTCCCGGACCCCCGGATGGTCACGGTGTCCGGCGTCCGACCGGGCCCGCTCTCGTTGAAGGGCAGCGAGAAGTTGCCGTACTGGTCGAGGGCGACCCCCGCGAACGCCCCGGGGAGTCCGGGGAGGGTGCACTCGCGCGCTCCCTGGTTCGTCGCCGACCGGCACGAGTACCCGAGCGCCGCGCCGTACGCGCCGACCCCGGGTGCGACCGCCCCGTCCGACAGGGACAGCAGCAGACCGTCGGCCCCCTGCTCGTACGGGGTGTACATGGCGTAGTCGAACTCGATGTCGAGCCCGAGGCTCGACGGGAAGGAGTCGTCCATCGCCCAGGCGCCGGCAGCGTCGACGTCGGCATCGGTCAGGCGGAGGCGCCCGTCGACGATGTGGGCGTCGCCGCTCAGGGTGCCCCCGTCAGCCGTGCTGAAGCCGGTCGACCAGGGGAACGGCAGGTCGTCCGCCGCTGCACCGCCGCCGACGCCGAGCGGCACCGTGCTGCCGACCGCGACGGCGACCGCGGTCCCGACGAGCCACCGCCGGAGTCCGCGTCGTGCGCGCGACGGACGGGGCGAGCGCCGCCGCCGGGGCGGTCGGCTACGGACGGCGGTGGGGGTCGGAGGCGGGCCAGAGCAGGTCGTGTCATGTGTCATGTCACGATCTTCGCGAGCCGGCTCCCCGCGCCTCCGGTCGGGGCGCCGCCCTGTGGATCGATGCCACTCCCCTCACAGGTGTGGAGGGGAGCCCGACCGCTACGCCACCCAGACCGTCGTGCCGCCGGGTAGTCCGTCGTCGCCCAGCGGGCCCGAGGTGACCACGACGGCGCCCTGGGGCATCGGGACCGGCTCCGTCCCGAAGTTCGTGTAGGACCGCCAGCCGTCGTGCCGGGCGAAGGCGACGACCTCCGGCGAGTCGGTCTCGAGCCACTCGAGCGCCTCACCCTGCTGCAGCCGGCGACGGGCGGACAGAGCCTCACGGTAGAACGACAGCGTCGACCCCGGCACCCGGTCCTCGGCCTCGACGCTGCTCGCACCGAAGTCGGTCGGCTGCGGCAGGTGCGGAGCGGCGTCGCCGAAGCCGAACGAGGGCCCGGACTTCGTCCACGGGATCGGCACCCGGCAGCCGTCGCGGCCCTTCACGGTGTGCCCGGTGCGGATCCACTTCGGGTCCTGCAGCTGATCGTGCGGGATGGCGGGCGCCTCGTGCAGCCCGAGCTCCTCGCCCTGGTAGACGTAGGACGAGCCGGGCAGCGCGAGCACGAGGAGCGTCGCCGCCCGGGCCCGACGGAGGCCGGCGGCGCGGTCGAGGGGCGGCGTCTCGCCGTCGGACATGAGCCAGGCGTCCGTGTCGGCGTCGTCGGGCAGCCCGTAGCGCGTGGCGTGGCGCACGACGTCGTGGTTCGAGAGCACCCACGTGCTCGAGCCACCGGAGGTCTCCGCGGCGTCGAGGTTCTGCTCGATGAGTGACCGGAACACGGCTGCCTCGAACGGCGCCTCGAGGAGGTCGAAGTTGAAGGCCTGACCGAGTTCGGTCGGTCGGGCGTAGAGGACACGGCGGGGGGCCGGGGACCACGCCTCGGCGATCGCGGCGCGCGGCGGGGCGTACTCGTCGAGGACCTTCCGCCACTCGGTGAAGATCGCGTGGACCTCGTCGCGGTCGTACAGCGGGTCGGAGCCGTCGAGGGGCAGGGCTTCACCGTTCGACGGCCGGTACGGCTCCGACAGGTCCTTCGCGAGCCCGTGCGCGACGTCCACGCGGAACCCGTCGACCCCGCGGTCGGACCAGAACCGGAGGGTGTCCTCGAAGTCCTGCCGCACCTCGGGGTTCGTCCAGTCCAGGTCGGGCTGCTCGGGAGCGAAGAGGTGCAGGTACCACTGGCCGTCCGGCACCCGCGTCCACGCGCTGCCGCCGAAGTTCGACACCCAGTCGCTCGGCGGCTGGTCGCCGTCCGGGCCGGAGCCGTCCCGGAACACGTACCGGGCCCGTTCGGCGGACCCGGGGTCGGCCGCGAGCGCCTCCCGGAACCACGCGTGCTGGTCCGAGGTGTGGTTCGGCACGAGGTCGACGATGACGCGCAGGTCGTGCTCGTGCGCGGTGGAGATCAGCTCGTCGATCCCGTCGAGCGTCCCGAGCTTCGGGTCGACGTCCCGGTAGTCGGCGACGTCGTAGCCGCCGTCGGCGAGCGGTGACGGGTAGAAGGGCGACAGCCAGACGGCATCGACACCGAGCTCGGCGAGGTACGGCACCCGGCTCGTCACACCCGCGATGTCGCCGATGCCGTCCGCGTCCGAGTCGGCGAAGCTCCGCGGGTACACCTGGTAGACGACGGCCTGCCGCCACCAGTTCGGATCGGTGGTGCGGGGCGTGTCACTCGGCGTCTTCTTCACGAGGCCGACAGTACCGACGGCCCCTCCGCACGGCTCGGGCGGGCGGACACGCCGGAGGTCACCGCGGGGAATCCCGCGCTGGACGGATCGGTTGTCGCTGCAACCACCACGACCAGAAGGAACGCCATGACCCAGATCGTCGCCCTCGTCGGCAGCCTCCGCGCCGGCTCCACCAACCGCCAGCTCACCGAGGCCGCCGTCCAGCACGCACCGGAGGGCATCGAGCTCACGGTCTTCGACGGCATCGTCGACCTGCCCTTCTACAACGAGGACCTCGACGGCGACACCCCGCCCGCCGCGGCCGTCGCCTTCCGCCAGGCGGTCGCCGACGCCGACGGCCTGCTCCTCGTGACCCCGGAGTACAACGGGACGATGCCGGCGGTGCTGAAGAACGCCCTCGACTGGGCGTCGCGTCCGTTCGGTTCCTCGCCCATCTCCGGCAAGCCGGTCGCCGTCATCGGTTCCGCGTTCGGCCAGTACGGCGGGGTCTGGGCCCACGACGAGGCCCGCAAGGCCGCGGGCATCGCCGGCGCGAAGGTCCTGGAGGACGTCAAGGTCGCGATCCCGCAGTCGGTCGTCCGCTTCGCCGAGACCCACCCCCGTGAGGACGAGGAGGTCGTCGGTCTCGTCCGCGGCGCCCTGACCGCGCTCGCCGACGCGGCCGGCGAGCCGGTCGCGGCGTAGCCCGTCCGGTCGGAACGCGACCGGGGACGGACGGGAGGCGCGGTGCGAGCGAGCACTGGGCCTCCCGTCCGTCTGCTGGACGTCCGCCGCATCGCTAGACAGCCTCGCTACCAGACGGATTATCCTTTCGGGATGACCACGCAGGAGATCACGGAGGCGTCCGGCTACTGGTTCCCGGACGACGACGCGACCCAGCGCGGTGTCGCCGTGTTGAACGCCCTCCGTCGCTACCGCGCCGCCGAGACCGCCATGCGTCGCCGCACGCGTGACTCGATGGGCATGGGCGAGACCGACCTGCTGGCCATCCGTCACCTGCTGCAGGCGCAGCGCTCCGGGCACGCCGTCAGCCCGAAGGACCTCTCCGCGTACCTGAAGATCTCGTCGGCGTCGACGACGATCCTGGTCGACCGACTCGTCAAGAGCGGGCACGTCCGGCGCGAGCCGCACCCGACCGACCGCCGCGGCCTCATCATCGTGCCGACGGTGGAAACCGACGCCGAGGTGCGCGCCACGCTCGGTGTCATGCACCGGCGCATGATGGGCATCGCCGAGGGACTCAGCGCGCAGGACGCCCGCGTCGTCGCGGTGTTCCTCGAGCAGATGCGCACCGCGGTCGACCAGGTCGACCCGCCCGTCGTCGCGCACTGACGTCCACCGGCGTCTCGACCGCGCCGTGACGCGCCCCGCCGCCCCGCGGGGGACGCCACCTCGACACCCACTGGGAACACGGGGGGAGCGAGCGGGTAGACCGGAATCGTCAACACCGCGAAGAAGGAGTCGTCACATGCACGCGTCGGACACGCTCGCCGCCAACCTCCAGAAGGTCCTCGTCGACCTGATCGACCTGCACCTGCAGGGCAAGCAGGCCCACTGGAACATCCTCGGCACCAACTTCCGCGACCTCCACCTGCAGCTCGACGAGATCGTCGAGGCCGCCCGTGAGTTCGCCGACGACATGGCGGAGCGCATGCGTGCGCTCTACGCCGTGCCGGACGGCCGTTCCGCAACCGTCGCGGCCGGTACCCACCTCGACCCGTTCCCGGACGGCGAGGTCCTCACGCACGACGCGATCGACCTGATCACGCTGCGCCTCTACCAGACCACCGCCACGATGCGTGACGTGCACGACGAGGTCGACGAGGAAGACCCGACGACCGCCGATCTGCTGCACGGCTTCATCGAGCGCCTCGAGCAGCTCGCGTGGATGGTCAGCGCCGAGAACCGCGCCCCCCGGACACCGCTGGCGAGTGCGACGACCCCCGCGGTGGCCGAAGCCTCCGAGCACGAGTAAGCCCGGGCCGGACGTGGACCTCGGGATCCAGGGCAAGACCGCTCTCGTCTTCGGTGGTGACTCCGGCATCGGCTGGAACACGGCGCGCATCCTCCTGGCGGAGGGTGCGACCGTCGTCGTGACCGACATCGACCAGAGCCGCCTCGACACGAGCGCGGACCAGCTCGAGGCGCCGCACGGCAAGCTGCACGCGTTCGCGGCGGACGTCCGTAGCGCCGACAGCCTGGCCGCGCTGCATGCGGAGGTGCGGGACGCCGTCGGCGAGATCGACATCCTCGTGCAGTCCTCGGGCGTCACGGGAGCACAGGGCATGTTCCACGAGATCGACGAGGCCGGCTGGCAGGAGACGCTGGACATCGACCTGATGGGGCCGGTCCGCATCACCCGCGAGTTCATCAGCGACCTGCGGAACGGCGGCTGGGGCCGGATCGTCTACCTGGTGTCCGAGGACGCCAGGCAGCCGTACGACGACGAACTGCCCTACTGTGCCGCCAAGGCCGGGGTGCTCTCGTTCGCGAAGGGCCTCTCGCGCTCCTACGCGCAGGAGGGGCTGCTCGTGAACACGGTCTCCCCCGCGTTCATCCACACCCCGATGACCGACGCCATGATGGACAAGCGGTCGAAGCAGCTCGGCACCTCGTTCGACGAGGCGATCTCGAGCTTCCTCGACGAAGAGCGTCCGTACATGGAACTGAAGCGCCGTGGTGAGCCGGAGGAGGTCGCCAACGTCGTGGCGTTCCTGTGCTCGGAGCTCGCCAGCTTCGTCAACGGGGCGGACTACCGCGTCGACTCCGGCTCGGTCGCGACCATCTGACGGAGGACCCGTGACGCACCACCGGCATCTCATCATCGGCGGCGGGATGGTCGCCGACTCCGCTGCCCGCGGCGTCCGCGAGCTCGACCCCGACGGCACGATCGGCATCATCAGCGAGGACGTCGACCGCCCGTACGCCCGTCCGGCCCTGTCCAAGAAGCTCTGGACGGATCCGGACTTCAGCTGGGACGACGGGGTCGACCTGCACACCGAGGAGACCGGCGCCGAGTTCGTGCTCGGCACCAGGGTCGAGTCGATCGACCGCGCGGCGAAGACCGTGACGACCGCCGACGGGCAGACGATCGGCTACGACCGGCTGCTCCTGGCCACCGGCGGTGGTCCGCGGGACCTGCCCGGTCTCCGGCCGTCCGACCGGGTGCTCAGCTACCGCAGCGCAGCCGACTACCGGACACTCCGACGGCACGCCGACGCGGGTGCCTCCGTGGTCGTCGTCGGTGGCAGCTACATCGGGACCGAGATCGCCGCGGGCCTGGTGCAGAACGGTGCCCGTGTCACGCTCGTCACCCCCGACGACGTGCTCGGTGGTCACATGTTCCCGGCGGCTCTGGCGGCCGTCTTCCAGCAGCGCTTCGTCGATGCCGGGGTGGAGGTCCGCACGGGCAGTCGGGTCGCGTCGGGCGAGGAGACGGCCGACAGCGTCGTCCTGACCCTCGACGACGGCTCGACGGTGACCGCCGACGTCGCCGTCGCCGGCCTGGGCATCGATCCTGCCACGCAGCTCGCCGAGGACGCCGGCCTCGCCGTCGACGACGGCGTGCGCGTGTCCGCGACGCTCAGCACGGACGACCCCGCGGTGTACGCCGCCGGCGACGTCGCGTCCTACCCGGACCGGCTGCTCGGCACCCGCCGCGTCGAACACGTCGACAACGCGCAGCAGCAGGGTCGGCAGGCCGGTCGCAACCTGGCCGGAGCGGACGAGCCGTACGAGCACACCCCGATGTTCTACTCCACCGTCTTCGACGTCCGGTACGAGGCCGTCGGCGTCGTGTCCTCCTCGCTCCGCGCCGTCGAGGACTGGGCCGAACCACACGAGCGGGGCGTCGTCTACCACCTGGACGACGACGACCTGGTCGCCGGTGTGCTGCTCTGGAACGTGCCCGGCAAGACCGACGACGCCCGCAAGGTGCTGGCCGAGGCGCATGCGCTGACACCGGACATGCTGCCCGGCACCATCACCGCCGACTGACCCGCGCGGCGCCACGCCCCGGCGGGGAGGCCCGGAGCCGGTCCTGCGGGACGGGTTCCGGGCCTCCTGGGCGGACGGGGTCAGAACGGGCGGCGGTCGCCGCCGCGCTCCGGGGCGACCGTCTCGACGACCGTCGCCCGTTCCTCCGGGTCGACCGGGACGCCGTCGCGGTCGGCCATCGCGACCGCGTGCGCGGACTTGGCTGCCTCCAGCCGCTCGTCGTCGCCCTTCGCCATCCCGACGAGTTCCATGAAGCGCGACTTCACGACGAGCCAGCGGTCGGTGAAGCCGAGGCGGTCGAGGTCGGACGCGGTGGAGTCATCTCGGACGCGCTGCAGCGAGGAGACCCCGCGGTCCGGGAGCCGACCGTCGACGTGCGCGACGGCGAGGCGTGCGACGGCGTCCGCCTGGGCGTGCATCACCGAGTGCGCGCCCCCGACCACCTCGCGGAGGACCGCGTACGGCAGGGCACGCGCGAGCCGCCGCACCCAGGAGCGCGGCACGAGTGCGTCGTGTTCGCCGCGGACGACCAGGGTCCGCGCCCCGACGTCGGCGGCACGCTCCTCGATCGGGTAGGCGATCATCTCGGGCAGGACCTTGCGGAACCAGTGCCACCCGCAGAGCGCGTACGCGGTGACCGCGTGCCACCGCACGGCGGACGGCTCGTGCACGGAGGACCGGAGGAACCGCAGCGCGGCTCGCCGCACCGACCGCGCCGCCGGGTCGAGGACCGGGCTGATGAGCACCACGTCGGAGACGTCCGGGCGCCGGGCGGCGACCTCGGTGACGACCTGCGTGCCCATCGAGTGCCCGACCAGCACCGGGTCGTGCAGGCGGAGCTCGTCGATGACCGCCTCGACCGCGTCGGCGTAGCGCTCGATCGACACGGCACCGCGGAAGCGCGGGACCCCGGCGAACCCGGGCAGGTCCAGCGCGTGCACCGGGCCGTACTCGTTGAGGTGCGGCGCGAGCCGTTCGTAGTACGTCGACGCGATGCCGAGGCCGGCCACCAGGACGAAGGCCCGTTCCCCGGGTTCCCCGATCGAGCTGACGCGGACGTACGTGCCGTCGACGGCGATGCGGTCGACGCGCACCTCGACGTCGGCGTCCTCGGCGTGGGCGAGCTCCCCGGCCGGGTCCGGTGCCCCCGGTGGCACGGGGGTCCCCTGGTGCTGCTCGTCGTTCACTGACGCTCCTCGCGGTCGCTGGCGGTCGCTGGCGGTCGCCCAGGCTACCGCGAGCACCCCGCCGGGCGGCCCGACGCGCTGGGGCGCACCGGTCGCCGGGCGGTGCCCGGCGACCGGCCGCTCAGCCGGCGAAGGGGAACGCCGGGCGGCCGTGCACCCGTGTCGGTACCGCGAAGACGGACCCGGAGTGCGGCGCCTCCGCGAGCTGCTCGTCGGTCATGTTCTCGCGTGCCGTGCCCACCAGCAGCAGGGACATGTCCGTCCCGCCGAAGGCGACCGAGGTCACGTTCGGTGCCGGGATCTCGACCGTCTCCAGGTGCGTGCCGTCGGGACCGTACCGCTCCACGCGGGATTCGCCGTAGATCGCGCCCCAGAAGCAGCCCTCGTCGTCACGGACCAGACCGTCGTGCGCCGCGCCGGCGATGAACGGCTCGAGGTCGCCGAGCTCTCCGTCCGGGCCGTACGCACCGCGGTAGACCGTGTCGGTGTCGGTGTCGGTGACGTACATCTCGGAGCCGTCGTCGTTCCACTCCATGCCGTTCGTGGTGCCGAAGCCGTCGCGGAGGACCCGGACCGTGCCGTCCGGAGAGAACGCGTACAGCAGCCCGGCCGGCGGCCCGTCCGTCGGGTCCATGCTCCCGACCAGGAAGCGTCCGAACGGGTCGCACTTGCCCTCGTTGAAGCGCATCTCGTCGTTCGCGTGCTGCACGCCGGCGAGTTCGCGCTCGACGTGGCCGTCCTGGTCCGTCAGCACCACGGTGTCGCCCTTCGCGGCGACGAACCCACCTGCGGCGCGGGGCTGGAACGACGGCAGCGGCGGATCGAGCGTCACCGTGTGCAGCACGCGGCCCTCGGCGTCCGCGGTCGTCAGCGTGCCCTGCGGGATGTCCACCCAGCGGGCCACCTGCTGCCCGGGGTCCCACACGATGCTCTCGGCGAGGGTCGCCTGCACGTCGGAGAACACGCGGGCCGGGCCGGTGGTGGCGCTCGTCGTCATGCCGTCCGGTCTACCGGTCGCGCTATGCCCGGCCGCTCAGACCGCAGTGGGTCCGTCCCGATCGCGCGGGACCGGGACGGACGGCGGTGGGGTCACTGCTCGGTGCAGGTCACTGCTCGGTGTGGGTCACTGCTCGGTGTGGGTCACTGCTCGGTGTGGGTCACTGCTCGGTGCGGATCGGTGCAGGTCACTGCTCGGGCGCCGTCCGGCGCAGGACGAGGAAGCGCGACCCGTAGGCGTCGATGCGCAGCGGGAAGCTGCACAGGTCGTCGACGGTGCCGAGCTCGCTGTGGTCCGTCGCGTCGACGACCGTCGCGCCGTGCGGGAGCGACTCCGACCGGATGGTGCCGTCGAGCGCCGTGTCGGTCATGTTGAGCACGGTGATCTGCACGATCGGCTCGCCCTGCTCGTCCGTCGACTCGAGTTCGTGGACCATGACGAGCATCCCGCGGTGCGCCACCTCGGGCACGTCCACCTGGCGGGCCGAGGCGATGCCGTACTCGGTCCGGACCCGCAGGAGTTCCCCGAGCCGGGACGCGAACGAGTCCGGCCGCTCGAGCTGCTCCGGAAGCGGACCGTACAGGGACCGGGCCAGCGGCATGCCGGACGCGGACCGCTCGGTGTCCGGGGCGACGCCGAGCAGGTCGTGCGCGCCGCGCTCGATCCACCGCGTGTCCCCCTCGGCGATCAGGTCGGTGACGAGTTCCTTCGGGAGGGTCAGCGACCCGAGCAGGTCCCACCCCGACATCGCGAAGACGCCCGGCTGCCAGGCGTTGAACGCCGCCAGCAGCAGGTGGGCGTCACGGATCTGCGGGACGTGCTCGTCGGTGATCGCGTCGAGCGTGGTGTGCCCCTGGGTCGCCGCGATGAGCGACGCCGTGGTGCAGGCGATGCCGTTCGTGGTGAACACGAGGTTGTAGTCGGCGGCGTCGCCCGTGAGCGCGTCCGTCAGGTCGGCCCGGATCCGCTCGGCGAGCGCGCCGCCGGTCGTGTCCTCGCCGTGGAACGTGTACACGTCGTCCTTGTGCAGCGTCGCCCAGTGCACGAGCTCGTACGTGAGCTCGTCGTGGTTCTGCATGCCGTGCACCAGACTGACCGGTTCCACGCCGAGTTCGAGCGAGGTGCGGAGCGTCAGGCGGAGGAACTCGGTGTCCCCGGTCGCGAGGGCGTGGTGGTACGCCGGACGGTTGATGAAGTCGTACGACAGGTCGGCGCCGACGGCCCCGGTGTCGCGGATGTCCTCGACCGTCAGGTTGAGCTCCTGGAACGTGAAGCCACCGACCTTGCGCACCATGCCCGCGATCACGTGGTTCGCCGCGTGCGACAGCGGGTGGCCCTCCGACCAGCCGGGGGCACCCTCCGCGCTCTTCTCGACGCCGAGGAACCCGTTCGCGTCGAGACGGAGCGCGCTCGTGCCGAGGTCGCCCAGGGAGTGCAGGGCGTCGCCGATGACCAGACGCATGCCCGCGAAGGTGGGGTCGAGCCAGTTGACCGACGGCTGTCCCTCCTTGAAGTAGTGCAGGTACACCCAGCGGCGGGTGACGCCGTCGACGCCGACGACCGGCGCGGTGACGCTCCAGTTCGTCTCCTTGACGCCGGGCTGGTGGAAGATCACGCGCTGCAGCTCGCCGATGATGTAGCCGCGCTCGGCGAGGGCGGACTCGGTGGCGGAGTCGAGGTTCACCGAGTCGCGGTGCTCCGGCACGGTCGGGAGCAGGTGCCACTCCTCCGGCGGGATCTCGACCATGTGGTAGATCCCCGGGTAGTCCTTGAACGCCATCTCGGCCAGACGGAAGTCCGCGCCCTTGCCGGTGTGTCCCGGGACGATGTCGTCGATGATGCTGCCGCCGTGCTCCTCGGCGACGTCGGTCATCCGCTGGAACGTCTCCTCGTCCCCGAAGGTGGGGTCGATCTGCGTCCCGATCCGGTCGAAGTGGCCGTCGACGCTCGGGGTCTCCTGCCACCCGCGGATGCCACCGGCGCGCTTCACCGGTCCGGTGTGCACGCCGTTGATGCCGATGCGCTCGAACGCGGTCCAGAGCTCGGGGTCGGCGAGCGCCGTCAGGAACGACTCCCCCGGACGCGTGATGAGCGAGATCGGGTACGCGGTGAACCACACGTCCGACGTCGACACGGCGCGCCGGGCGTCCGGCCGGGCGTACGGGTTGCGCCACATGCTCGGCGACCCCGACAGCTGGCGGCTCAGGACGTCCGCGTCCTTGAGCATCGACTGGCGCACCAGCCACTCGATGTAGGCCGGGTTCTCGCCGTTGGCCGCACGCGGGTCCGAGAACCGCCGCTGCAGGCTGCCGCCGCGCAGGTTCGCGCGCGGCCGCAGTCGGCGAGGTCGGGCCGGGTACAGCTGCTCGTCGTAGGTGATCTCGGGGGCCGCCGGGGTCGTGTCCTCGTCGGTCACGTCCTCGTCGGTCGTGCCCTCGGCTGCCGTGCCCTGGTCGTCCGGAGTCCGGTCGACCGGGAACCGCGTACCGGTGATGTGCTCGTCGGCGACCTGCTCGTCGATCCGGGGTGCCTCGTCGTCCATGTCCACGTCTCCCACGCTAGTCATGCCTACCCGACGACGGTCGCCGGTTCGGCGGGTCAGCCGGCGCGGTCCGGCTCCGGGGCCGCACGGACGTCCCCGCTGTGTCGGCCCGCGGTGTGCCCACCACCCGTGAGGGCACTGCCCGTGTGCGGTCCGCCGGTGTGCGTCCCGCCGGTGCGCACGATCGGGACGGCGTCGCTGGTGCCGGTCCGCAGGGACTCCTGCCGGAGCTCCAGTTGCGTCACGGCGAGCGCCGCGAGGTCCCGCAGGTTCGCCATGTCGGCCTCGTCGGCGGTGCGGGGACGCGAGTCGAGCACCGCGAGCGTGCCGACCGTCGCGCCGTCGTGTCGGACGAGCGGCACGCTGACGTAGAACCGGATGCCGAGCGGGCCGGTGACGAGCGGGCTGTTCCGCATCTCCGGGTGGGTCGACCCGTCGGGGATCACCACGGGCACCGGCACCGGGGCGAACCCGTTCCGGAACGTGATGCTCCGCGCGGACTTGTCGACGCCGTCGGCCACGTACGACTGCGACCACTCCCGGTCCTCGTCGAGCACCTCGATGAGTGCGATGGGCGCGTCGAAGAGCCGCGCCGCCATCGCGGTCGTGCGCTGCAGGGCCTCCTCGGGCAGGACGTCGAGCGTCGTCGGACGCCCGTCGCCCTCGCCGGAGACCGAGCCGGACGCGGGTGCCGCACCCGCCTCGGGACGACCGGGAGCGGCGTCCGCCGCGGCCACGTCCGCCGGTTCGTCGCTCGCGGTGTCGGTGAGCACGACGTGGCGGAGCAACGCGACGAGCTCGCCGCCGACCGGTCGGGCCGCCGGGTCCTGCGCCGTCATCGCCGCGAGCGCCTGCTTCCAGTGCTCGGGCAGCGGCTCCGGCACGATCGGGTCACGCGAGAGCCGTGCGAGCGCGGACTCGACGAGCGAGCCGGGGAACTCCCGCCGTCGGGTGAAGCACTGCAACAGCACCAGTCCGAGCGAGTACACGTCGCTGGCCGGACCGACGTCCGCGCCCCGGGCCTGCTCCGGACTCAGGTAGGCCGCCGTGCCCGTCGTGACGCCGTCCGCGGTGAGCCGCTCGACGCCGGCCGCGAGCGCGATCCCGAAGTCGGTGAGCCGTGCCCGTGCCCGGTCGGACCCGTTGCCGTAGTCGACGAGCAGGATGTTCGACGGCTTGATGTCACGGTGCACGACGCCCTGCGCGTGGATGTAGTCGAGCGCCTCGGCCATGTCGTAGCCGATCTCGGCGATGTGCCGCGAGGCGAGCGGCCCGAGGGACAGCCGCTCCTCGAGGTCCTGGCCGTGCACGAGCGCCATCACGATGAACCGCTGCAGCGATCCGTTCTGGTCCTCCACGACGCCTGCGTCGAGGAGGCTGACGAGGTTGTGGTGGTCGAGGGACGCCAGGACGCCCTGCTCGGCCTCCTGCCGCGCGATGTCGACGATGCCCGGGTGGAAGAGCTTCACGGCGACCGGACGGTCCAGGCTCTCGTCCCACGCGCGGTGCACGACCGACATGCCACCCCGACCGATCACCTGCTCCAGGCGGTACCGGCCGGCCAGGAGCGGGGCGGCCTCCTGGTGTCCCTCCGTCGGAACCATGCTTCCTCGTCTTCGATGTGGGCGAGCCGCGACCGGTGGTCACGGGCACAGGCGACGCGCGACGTGTCACCGCGATGCATCATCGCATCGCCCGGGTCGCGGTGTCCGCGACCATCCCGTGCGCGCGGTCAGATCCGCGCGTAGCGGGCACGGAAGAAGCTGTAGACGCCGAACGCGGCGAACCCGAGCCCGACCACGACGAGGACGACGGACCCGCCCGGCATCGACCGCAGCGCGTCGAACGCCCCGTCGAGCCCGCTCGCCTGCTCCGGGTCGCTGCGGAACGCGGCCACCGCGACGAGCACGCCGACGATGACGACCGCGACCCCCTTGGCGACGTACCCGAGGGTCGCGAGCACGGCCACCGGTCGACGGACGGACTGCGGCTGGGCCCGGAGGTGCTTCTTCCAGGACCCCCGCACCCCGATCACGACGAGTCCCACCCCGATGGCGATCGCGACCGCGGCGACGACGAGCAGGAGCACGACACCGCCCGGCGTCGCGAGCGCGGTCGCGGCGGCGCTCGTCGTCGACCCGGACGAGCTCTTCCCGGCGCCGACCGCGTAGCTGGCGGACGAGTAGGTGATGACGCCGTAGACCACGGCCTTGCCGACGTTCTTCCCCCGGTTCACCCAGGCCCGCGCGTCGTCCGTGCGACCGCCGACGACGGCCTCGACCAGGAGTCGGATGGTCAGCGCCGCGGTGCCGACGGCGACGAGCCAGAGGAGCACGACACCACCCGGGACCGAGGCCAGCTGCGCCAGGGCACCGGACTGGTCGGTGTCGCCGGACTCCGATCCCTGCGCACCGCTGCCGGCCGAGGCGTTCCCGACACCGAGCAGCACCGCCAGGTACCCGATGAGCAGGTGCACGACACCGCTGCCGACGAACCCGGCACGGGCCGTCGTCTCGAACCACCTGCTGTCGGCGGCGCGGCGCGCCTGTCGTCCGGTCTCACGGGCGGCGTCCTGGGCTGCGTCGGTCACCCCACGAGTCTGCCCGCCCGGACGGGGGCTGTCCGGACCGACGGGCGTCGCGCCGACCCGGACGGGAGGCCCGTGGCGGGCCCGCCACGGGCCTCCCGTCCGTCGCCGCCCGGTCAGTCCCCCTCGACGTCGACGATCTGCCGCAGCGTGTGCCGGACCGTGACGAGGTCGGCGGCGTCCGCCATCACCTGGAGCCCCACCGCCGGCCGCCCGGGGTACGTGGGGTGCGCGGGGCACGCTGAGCCGCGCCGGGCACGATGGGACCATGCCGGAACGGACACGAGACACACCCGACGCCACCGACAACGAGGAGCGCACCGACGGCTACGTGCCGCTGCGGTCCTACGGCGCCATCGGTGACGGCCGGACCGTGGCCCTCATCGCCCGCGACGGCCGGATCGACTGGCTCCCGATCCCGTCGATGGACTCGCCGCCGGTGTTCGCGAGCATCGTCGACGCCGAACACGGCGGGCACATCGCCCTCCGTCCGGTGGACGACGACGCCGAAGCCTCCCGTCAGTACCTGCCCGGGACGAACGTCCTCGTCACGACCTGGACGACCTCCGAGGGGAAGGCGACCGTGACCGACGCGATGGTGACCGGTGTCGCCGGTCGTCTGCCCTGGGCCGAGATCGGCCGTTGCGTGGAGGGCGTCGAGGGGTCGGTCGAGATGGAGTGGGCGGTCGTACCCGGGACACTGCTCGACACGGCCGAGCCGGAGCGTCTGGACACCGGCAACGGAACCGTGATCGGCATCGACGGCGTCACGATCGCGATCGTCGAGCAGGGCTTCGAACCGGTGCACGACGACGGGCCGCGCTTCTCCGGTCGCTTCCACACGAGCGAGGGATCGAAGTCGATCCTGACGGTCGTCGGCACGCACGACGAACCGATCTTCCTGCCGGACCCGGAGCGCAGCCTCGAGGGCGTGGACCGCACGATCGCGAACTGGTCGGCGTGGTCGGAGGAGTTCGACTACGACGGCCCGTGGGCTGAAGCGGTCCAGCGGAGCGCTCTCACGCTGAAGCTGCTCATCTTCGCGCCGACGGGCGCGATCGCGGCCGCGCCGACCACGAGCCTCCCCGAGGACCGCACCGGCGGGAAGAACTGGGACTACCGCTTCGCCTGGGTCCGCGACCTCGCGTACACGGTGCACGCGCTCACCCGGTTCGGGCTGCGCGAGGAGACACACGCCGCCGTGTCGTGGGTGATGCGCACCATCGCCGAGCACGACGAGACCATGCCGATCTTCTACGGCCTGGACGGCTCGAAGACCGACGAGGTCGAGGAGCGCACCGTCCCGGGGTGGAACGGCATCGGGCCGGTCACGGTGGGCAACCGCGCGGGCGACCAGCTGCAGCTCGGCGTGTGGGGCGACGTCTTCGCGATCATGCAGCAGTACGTGCGCGCCGGCAACGTCCTCGACCGGAAGACCGCATCGGTGCTGCAGGACCTGGCCGACGACGCGTGTCATCGCTGGGTCGAACCGGACTCGGGCATGTGGGAGCTCGAGGACGCGCAGCACTACGTGACGAGCAAGATCGGCTGCTGGCAGGCCCTCGACGCGGCCGTCGAGCTGCACGACGCCGGGATGATCGACGGCCCGCGTGGGAAGTGGATCGAGAACCGCGAGCTCATCGAGCAGTGGGTGTCCGAGAAGGGGTGGGACGAGGAGCGCGGTCACTACGTGATGTACCCGGGCAGCGACGCCCTCGACACCTCGATCCTGCTGCACGCCATGAGCGGGTTCGACCGGGGGCCTCGCATGGAGTCGACGATCCGGGCGATCGAGGAGCAGCTGCAGCGCGGTCCGCTCGTCTACCGCTACTCGGGGATCGAGGACGAGGAGTCACCCTTCGTCGCGTGCTCGTTCTGGCTCGCGGCCGCGATGGCCTGCGTCGGCCGCACCGACGACGCGCGGGCGCTGATGGACGAGATGGTCGACCAGGCGAACGACGTCGGGCTGTTCAGCGAGATGCTCAGCGAGGGCGGGGCGTTCATGGGCAACATCCCGCAGGGGCTGTCCCACCTGGCGCTCATCCAGGCGGCGCTGACGATCGAGGAGGTCGCGGCCGACCACTGACCGCGACCGGGCGGCGCTCACCCGAGCGTGATCGCGACGAGCCCGCCGATGCCGAGCAGGTAGAGCACGACGACGAGGAACGAGTCGACGCCCATCCCGATGACCCGACGCTGCGGCCGGAACACGAGTCCGACGGCGTAGACGAGCGTCAGCAGTGCCGCGAGCGCCGTCAGGTACACGTCGCTCGCGTTCGCCTGCGGCAGCACCGCCTTGCCGGAGAGCACGGTGGCCACCAGGAAGAGGACGGGCAGGAACGCGTTCCCGCCGAAGATGTCCGAGACCGCCAGGTTGTCGTCGCCCTGTCTGACCGCCTGGAGGCCCGTGGAGATCTCCGGCAGGCTCGTCGCCAGGGCGAGGACGGTGGCGCCGAACAGCACGCCGGAGAGCCCGATCTGGCTGGACGCCGCGTCACCGGCCCGCTCGAGCACGACACCGGCGACGAGGGTCGTGAGCGCCGAGACGGTGAAGACGACGGCGGCCTTCCGGGTGCTCATCGGCGGGGTGTCCGGCTTGCGGGTCCGGTGTCCGGACGCGTGCGGGCTGGCGTCCGGGGCGTGACCGCTCTCGTGCCACGGGAGTCCCTTGCCGGCGCGCTGCACGAGGAACAGCCCGGCGATCCAGATGAGGGCGATGAGCACGACGTCCGGAGTGAGCCGCGCGACGACCAGGTCCGGCGGCAGCTGACTCCCGGCGATGACGACGGCGAGGACCGCCACGACGACGATCGCTTCGAGCACCAGGGTCAGCGAGGCCGCCCGGTACGTGATCGGCTCGACGCCCTTCCCGCGCTTGCCGAAGGCGTCGAGCACGGCGATGACGACCGTCTGGATCGCGATGCCGCCGAGGATGTTGCCGGCGGCCACCTCGATCGACCCGGAGAGCCCGGCGCTGACGGTGATGGCGATCTCGGGCAGGTTCGTCGCGACGGCCAGGACGATGAGTCCGCCGAGCGCGCTGCCGAGGTGCAGCCGGGCGTCGAGCACGTCGGTGGTCTTCGACAGTTGGATGCCGGCGACCCAGATGACGGCCGCGCCAGCGACGAAGACCAGACAGAGCAACCAGAGGGGCAGGGATTCCACCTCTGCGACCCTGGACCGCCGCGTCCGTCTTGTCCGAGTCCTGCGTCCATCGGCTCCTCGTCCTGTCCGTGGACGGCGGCTGAGGGTGGCAGTCGGTGGTGGGGCGCATCATGGTCCGACGATGAACGACGTCGATGCCCGGATGGACCGCCTGCGGAAGGCCGCGCGGTACCGCTACCAGCAGCTCGTGGACGCCGAGGTCGAGCGGGGCTCGCTCGACCCGGACGAGGTCCGCGCCGAGCGCGAGGAACGTCGACTGCTCAAGGCCGCCGACGTCGCCGCGCACGCGCGTGCCCAGATCGCCGAGGCCGAACGACGCGGGGTCTTCGAGGGGAACCCGTACCACGGCAAGCCGCTCCCCGGGCTCGGTGAGCAGCACGACCCGAACTGGTGGATCAAGGCGAAGATCGAGCGCGAGGACATCCGCGGGATCGCCCCGCCCGCTCTGGCCCTGCGCACCGAGGACGCCGAACTCGACGACCACCTCGACGCGCTGTCGGCCGAGTCCGACGTGCGGGACGTCCTGGTCGACTTCAACGCCCGGGTGAAGGAGGCCCGCCGTCAGCTGCTCGGCGGCCCGCCCGTGGTCACCCCGATGCGGGACGTCGAGGCAGAGGTCGTCGCGTGGAAGGACCGCCGGGAGGCCCGGTTCGCGGCCGATGCGGTCGCTGCGGCCGAGCGGGCGTCCGGTTCCCGGCCCACCCGCTGGTGGCGCCGGCGCGGCTGACCCCGGGCGTCTGGTTCCGGGGACGCGAGAACGCCGTCCCGCGGTGTGCGGGACGGCGTTCTGGTGGTGCGTCAGATCGGGTGTTACTTGATCTGGGCGGTGATGGTGGCGGTGCCGACGAGCAGGCCCCGCTTGACGGCGTCGGTCTTGAAGGTCTGGTTCAGCAGGTCCGCGGCGTCCTGGGAGATGTGGACGGTGGTGCCGGTCAGGATCGCGTTGTCGCCCTCGAGCTGGAGGGGCTTGAGGGAGCCGCCGTGCAGCTCGAACAGGAACGCGTTCGGGGCGGCGACCTCCCCGTTGACGAGGACGTCACCGTAGAGCTTCGAGGAGCCCGGGTTCACGACGAAGTTCTCGAGCGTGACGGTGGTGTCGCCGGCCTTGAGGGTCAGGCCGGAGTCGTCGTGGTTCAGCAGACCCTGGACGTAGGGGCGGTAGTTGCCGTCCGGGCTCCAGTAGGTGACCGAGCCGGAGGTGATCGGGAACGACACGGCGCCGTCTTCCAGGGTCGCATCTCCCGAGACACCCGGGGTGAGCTTCAGCGAGGTCAGGGCGTCGGTGAAGCCCTTGTCGAGTGCGACGGAGGTGTCGCCGCCGAGGACCTCGGGGACCGACGCGACCGGGGCGGGGATCTTCGACGCGGAGCTGGAGACGGTGTGCACCGCCGGGGTGGACGCGTTCGCGGCGCTGACGCCGAACGCTGCACCGCCGAGCACGAGGGCACCGGTCGTGGCGAGGGTGATCGAGGTCTTCAGGGACTTGCGCATGTCTTCGTTCCTTTGCTTGTCGCGCTCGGCGCGGATCTGGAATGGGATGCGCGCCGAACACACCCCGCGAAGGGGTGGAGAACCAGCGATGTGCGGCTGGTGAGCGCTTGCGGGCCGTTCCCGGCTTGTGACAGTGATTCGGCACCCTGCGCCGATCGGATTGGAGGGTTTTCTGGATTTCCCGGATCGGCTCTCTCGTAGCGTGTGGGGCATGCCCACGTCGCACTCGTCCACCGACCGGATCCGCGCGATCGACGCCTGGTGGCGCGCCGCGAACTACCTCACCGTCGGGCAGATCTACCTGCTCGACGACCCGCTGTTGGAGCGGCCGCTGGAGCCCTCGGACATCAAGCCGCGGCTGCTCGGGCACTGGGGGACGTCGCCGGCGCTGAACCTCGTGTACGCGCACCTCAACGCCGTCATCAGCGAGACCGACCGCGACGTGCTCTACATCTGCGGTCCCGGCCACGGCGGCCCCGCGATGAACGCGAACGCGTGGCTCGACGGCACGTGGAACGAGCTCTACCCCGACATCACGCCCGACACGGCCGGGCTCCAGCGGTTCTTCCGCCAGTTCTCGTTCCCCGGCGGCATCCCCTCGCACGCGGCACCGGAGACCCCGGGGTCGATCAACGAGGGCGGTGAGCTCGGCTACTCCCTCGCGCACGCGTACGGCGCCGCGCTCGACAACCCCGACCTGGTCGTCGCCTGCGTCGTGGGCGACGGCGAGGCCGAGACGGGTCCGCTGTCGGCGTCTTGGCAGGCGCACACGTTCCTCGACCCGGTGTCGGACGGCGCGGTCCTGCCGATCCTGAACCTGAACGGGTACAAGATCGCGAACCCGACCGTCCTCGCGCGGATCCCCGACGAGGACCTGCAGGCGTACTTCCGCGGACTCGGCTACGAGCCGATCGTGGTCGACTCCGGCCGGGTGGACCACGACCCGTTCGCCGTGCACGCCCTGTTCGACGGGGCGCTCCGCCGGGCACTCGCGACGATCGACGACATCCAGGCCGCCGCCCGGGCACAGGCCGCCCGAGCCGCCGCCGGCGAGATGGCCGGCGCCGCGGACCTCCGCCCGCGCTGGCCGATGATCGTGCTCCGGACCCCGAAGGGCTGGACCGGCCCGAAGGTCGTCGACGGCGAGCAGGTCGAGGGCACCTTCCGCGCGCACCAGGTCCCGCTGCCGAACGTCCGCGACGACGATGGTCACCGCCGGCAGCTCGAGGAGTGGTTGCGCTCCTACCGGCCGGAGGAGCTGTTCGACCAGGACGCCCGGCCGATCGGCATCCTCGAGACGATCCGTCCCGCCGGCGAGACCCGGATGAGCGCCACCCCGCACGCCAACGGCGGCCGGATCCGGACGGCCCTCGACCGCCCGGGCCTCGAGGAGTTCGCCGTGCCCGTCGGCGAGGACGCGTCCGCCACGGGCACCCTCGGGCCGTGGCTCGCCGCCCTCACGCAGCGGAACCCGAACTCGTTCCGGCTGTTCGGCCCGGACGAGACGATCTCGAACAAGCTCGACGCGGTCTTCGACGTCACGAGCCGGGTCTGGCGTGCCCGACGGGAGGCCGGTGACGAGCACATGGCAGCCCGCGGTCGCGTCATCGAGGTGCTGTCCGAACACCTGCTCGAGGGGATGCTCGAGGGGTACGTGCTGAGCGGACGCCACGGGGTGTTCAACACGTACGAGGCGTTCGCGCACATCGTCGACTCGATGGTCGGTCAGTACGCCAAGTGGCTCGAGTCCTCGACGGACATCGACTGGCGCGCACCGGTGTCGAACCTGACGATCCTGCTGTCGTCGCACGTGTGGCGGCAGGACCACAACGGGTTCTCGCACCAGGACCCCGGCTTCCTCGACGTCGTGGCGTCCAAGCAGCAGGACCTGGTCCGGATCAAGTTGCCCGCCGACGCGAACACGCTGCTCGCCGTCGCCGCGCACGCGTTCGAGACGACGGACCGCATCGAGGTCATCGTCGCCGGCAAGCACCCCGAGCCGGTGTTCCTGTCCCTCGAGGACGCCGTCGCCCACGCGGAGGCCGGCTTCGGTGTCTGGGACTGGGCCGGCACGGAGCAGACCGTGGGCCACGCCGACGTCGTGCTCGTCAGCGCCGGCGACGTCCCGACCGTCGAGACGATCGCCGCCGCCGACATCATCCGGAAGCACGCGCCCGACGTCGGCGTCCGCGTGGTCAACGTCGTCGACCTGCTGTCGATCGGCGACCCGCGCAAGCACGACCACCCGGCGTCGGACGAGCGCTACGACGAGGTCTTCCTGCCCGGCACGCCCGCGGTCTTCGCCTTCCACGGCTACCCCTCGCTCGTGCACAACCTGACCTACCGCCGGCACGGGCACGACGACCTGCACGTGCACGGCTTCCTCGAGCAGGGCACGACCACCTCGCCCTTCGACATGCTCATGCGGAACGACATGGACCGGTACGCCCTCGCGCACGACGCGCTCACCCGCGTCGCCGACGGGTCCGACCGGTTCGACGACCTGCTGACGGCCCTCACCGACGCACGCGCCGCCGCTCGAGAGTTCGCCTACACGAACGGCGAGGACCACGAGGCGGTCGCCGGATGGGAGTTCACCGGCTGGCCGCAGGACGGGGCCTCGGACGGCGGCACGGGTGGCGACCCGGGACAGGGCGAGACCGAGGGGGCCGCTCCCGGTCGTTGACCGGACGGCCGGTCCGGAACGCGTGCCGGTCGGCGGGCGTCCGGCCGGCCGGTCTAGGGTTGGCCGGTGCAGTCGTTCTCTGTCCGGTCGCTCGTCGAGCACCCCGCGCTCCGGTTCCTGGTCGTCGGTGGTCTCGGTTTCGTCATCACGATGGGCATCAACTACGGGCTGAAGTTCTTCGTCATCCCGCAGCACCCGGTGACGGCCCTGGCGATCGGCATCATCGTCGCGACGGTCGTGTCCTACTTCCTCAACAAGAAGTGGTCCTTCGGTGACCGTGGCGAGCTGCACACCGGCCACGAGGTCCTGCTGTTCGTCATCGTCAGCGTGATCGGCGTCGGCCTCAACTCGGCACCGCTCTGGATCTCCCGCTACGTCCTCGGCCTGGAAGTGCCGAACGTGTCGCTCGCCGGGCAGGAACTCGCCGACTTCATCAGCGGCCCCGTGATCGGCACGCTCATCGCGATGGTCTTCCGCTACTGGGCGATGAACCGCTTCGTGTTCCCGGCGCGGCCTGCCACGCTGGACGCGTGACCGACCTCGTCGTCCCGGCGCCGGGCCTCCCGACCGTTCCCACGAGCACCGGTGGCCGGTTCCCGGTCCGTCGCGTGTACTGCGTCGGACGCAACTACGCAGCGCACGCGCGCGAGATGGGCCACGACCCGGACCGCGAGCCGCCGTTCTTCTTCGGCAAGCCGGCAGACGCGCTCGTGACGGACGGCGCCGACTCCCCGTACCCGACCCTGACCGCCCGACTGGAGTACGAGGTCGAACTCGTCGTCGCCCTCGGTAGGGGTGGCCGGGACGTGTCCGTCGCCGACGCGCTCGGACTCGTCTGGGGGTACGCGGTCGGCATCGACCTCACCCGCCGGGACCTGCAGGCCGAGGCGAAGCGACTCGGGCGTCCGTGGGACCTGGCGAAGGGGTTCGACCACTCCGCGCCGATCGGCACGATCGTCCCCGCAGCCGGTGTCGATCCGACGTCCGGGGCCGTCACCCTGCACGTCGACGGGGTCCTGCGGCAGTCGGGTGACCTGGCGGAGCAGATCTGGAGCGTCGCCGAGACGATCGCCGCGCTGTCCCGTGCCGTCGCGCTCGCGCCCGGCGACCTGCTCTTCACCGGCACCCCCGAGGGCGTCGGGCCGGTGGCGCGCGGGTCGGTGCTGCGCGGGGCGGTCGCCGGTGTCGGGGTCGTGGAGACGCACGTCGTCTGACGCGGCCCCTCCCGGCTCGGTCCGGACGCCGGCCGTCCTGGGAGGACTCCGAGGCGCCCGGCGTACACCGGACCCCGAACGCTGCGAGGGGTACGGCAGCGATCCGCAGACAGGACGTGCAGCAGCTGCAACGGGGCAGCCGAGCGTGTCCGGATCATGGAGGTGGTCCTGTGGAGGAACACGACCTGCTCGCCACGTCGTGGACCTGGGCCGGGCGTGAACCGGTGCGGGAGCGTGTCCGCGCGGTGGCCGACGCCGGCTTCGCGGGGCTCGCTCTCGCGCTCGACGACCTGCACGAGGTCCGCGCCACGACCGGCTTCGCGGACCTGCGCCGGATGCTCGACGACGCCGGCGTGGTCTGGGTCCAGCTCGGCACCCTCGGTGACTGGTGGTCGACACCGGGCCGGGACGACCAGGAGGCCGACCGCGGCGTCCTGCTCGAAGCAGCGGCGACCCTGGCCGCCTGGCAGGTCGTCGTGCGGGCGGACCACTCGGTACCCGGGGCGTCACCGGCAGTGATGGGTGAAGCGTGGAACCACCTCGCGGTGCAGGCCGAGGGCGTCGGCGCCCGTCTGGTGCTCGAGCCGGAGCCGTGGTCGAACCTGGCGACCGTCGAGCGCGCCTCGCGGTTCGTGGTGGCGGGTCACCCGAACGGCGGGCTGGTGCTCGACGCGATGCACGCGCTGCGCGGTGGGTCGACCCTGGCCTCGATCGCGCAGGGCGTGGCGCCGTCCGCCCTCGCCGCGGTCGAGCTCAGCGACGGACTGCTGCACACCCCGAACGGGATGACGCTCGCCGACGAGTCGCGGGACGGCCGCTACCTGCCCGGTTCCGGTGCCTGGGACCTGCCCGGGTTCGTCCGTACGGTCCGCGGCCTGGGGTTCGCCGAGCCGTGGAGCGTGGAGGTCAGGACCCCGGCGCTCCGGGCGAGGCCCCTGCAGGACGCCCTGCGGATCGCTGCGGCGGCGACCCGTGCCGTGCTCGACGCGGCCGATGCCCAGGGTGCGCCGCCCGCACCGGCGATGCCGACCTCGGTCGCGCCGACCTCGGCCGTCGACTTCGACCAGCCACGGCCGCCGGTCGTGCCGGACGGGGTCCTGCGTCGCCGAACCGGTCCAGCGACGTCCGCGTAGCGTGGCGGACATGACTGATCAGGCACACCCCGGGAACGACGAAGCGCTGCGTGCCTCGCAGGAGGCCATCGACGAGGCGAAGGCCGCCGCGGCGGACGCCGGTGAGGCGGACGAGCGTGCCGCAGCCGAGGAGGACCTGCCGCTGGAGTCGGGCAGCGCCGCCGCGGACGGGCCCGCACCCGCAGCCTGACGCCGGTCGGCTCGGCCTGACGCCGGGCAGCTCCGTCTGACGCGGTCGGCTCGACCGGAGCGTGGGCCGGTCTCGCGCGGTCGGTTCAGTCGCCGACCTGGTCGCCGAGGAAGTCGGCGTAGGTCGCTTCCGGGTCGGTGACGCTGCCCGCGTCCACCATCTGCCGGTCGTCGTGTCGTCCGCCGACGGCCGCGCCCCCGGCGGCGTCCTGCTCGCCACGCGGCTCCTGCGCCGCGTCACCGCGCTGTCCCTGCGTGAACGGCGGCAGGTACTTGCTCGCGTCCATGTCGCGTCCTTCCGTCTCGAGGACCGTAACAGCCACGCTCGCGGCAGCAGGCGGTCATGCCGAGATCGTCCCCCGCTGCCGCGGACAACGGGGGACGGAAGTTCGCCCCCGGCGGACCTCATGCTCGTGCATGCGGATTCCGGACCGGCTCAGTCGGGCACGACCTCCTCGGGGACCTCGCGGACGACGTCCTCCGGGGACTTGTCACTGCGCCAGCCCCGCCACGACGGCTGACGCAGCCGTCCGTCGCCCGTCCACTCCGCGAACTCGACCTCCGCCACCCGCTCGGCGGCGACCCAGTGCGCATCGCGCGCGTCCGCCCGGGGCACGTCGACGAACGGCGACGCATCCCGCTCCAGCCCGTCGAGCAGCGCGCCGATCTCGTCGAGGTCCCGGTCGCGGAACCCGGTGCCGACCTTGCCCACGTACACCAGGCCGTCGTCGCCGGGGATCCCGAGCAGCAGCGAGCCGATGCCCCCCGCTCGCCGTCCGGCCCCGGGCTTCCAGCCACCGACGACCACCTCCTGCGTGGCGTGGTGCTTCAGCTTCAGCCACGACTCGGACCGCCGCCCCTCGACGTACCGCGAAGAGCGCTTCTTCGCGACGACTCCTTCGAGCCCGCGCTCCCGCGACGCGGACATCGCCGCCGGAAGGTCTCCGTCGAACGCCGGCGGCACCTCGATCGCGCCTCCGGGCTCGACCACGGTCGTCAGCGCCTCGCGCCTGGCGGTGTAGCCGAGCCGGGTGAGCTCGTGGCCGTCCGCCTCGAGCACGTCGAACAGGAACAAGCGCACCGGGGTGCTGGCCTGTGCGGCGGCCACCTCGCGCGGCTTCGTCAGTCCCATCCGGTTCTGCAGCAGCTGGAAGGACGGCCGTCCGTGGTCGTCGAGCGCGACGACCTCGCCGTCGAACACGCCGTCGACCCCAGCCCGCTCCCCGAGTTCCTGCAGCTCCGGGTACTGGTCGGTGAGGTCGTTGCCGTTCCGACTGAGCAGGCGGACGGCGCCGTCGCGGACGGTCGCCAGCGCCCGGACCCCGTCCCACTTCATCTCGAACGCCCACTGGCGCGGGTCGAGTACCGGCTCGCCCTTCTGCAGCGACGCCTGCATGGTGCGGCGCTCGGCCGGTTCCGTGGACGCGGACGCCGCCCGGTCGATCCGTTCACGGCCCGCGGCGCTCGGCCGGGAGGCCCTCCCGGCGTCCGCCCCGTCCGTCACCGCGCCCTGGTCGGGCTGGTCCTTCGTGCGGTGGATGAGCCAGTTCTTCTCGTCACCACCGCGACCGCGCCCCCGGGTGTGCAGGAGCGCGAGCCGTCGGACGCCGTTCGTCCGTCCGTGCAGCGTGACGATGACCTCTTCGCCCTCGCGCCACTTCTCGAGCTCGTACGTCCCGTCGTCCCAGATCGTGACCGTGCCCCCGCCGTACTCGCCGGCGGGGATGACGCCCTCGAAGCCGCCGTACTCCAGCGGGTGGTCCTCGGTCTGCACGGCCAGGTGGTTCGCGCCCGGGTCGGTCGGCTCCCCCTTCGGGAGCGCCCAGCTCACCAGCACGCCGTCGTGCTCCAGGCGGAAGTCGTGGTGGTTCCGGGTCGCGTGGTGCTCCTGGATGACGAACGTCGGCTTCCCGTCGGTCCGGACGGTCGGCGACGCCTGCGGCACCGGTTCCGGGGTCCTGGACGCGTCCCGCTTGGCCCGGTACGTCGACAGGCGGTCCTGCAGCTCCTGCCGTTCCTGCCGCTCGCGCTCGTTCACCGCCTCCGTGCGCGCACCGTCCCAGTGCCCGGCATCGGCTCGTCCGACCCCGAGGGACGCCGCGGCGACCGGGTGCAGCAGGTCACCGAGCACCGGCACCCGCTCGAGGACCTCGTCCAGCGTCAGGTGTGCCAGGCCAGGCTCGGTCAACTCCTCCCACGTCCGGGGAGCAGCGACCGTCGGCAGTGACCGGCCGCGCAGGGAGTACGGCGCGATCGTCGTCTTGTTGCCGTTGTTCTGCGACCAGTCCACGAACACCTTGCCGGCCCGCTCCGCGCGGCTCATCGACGACAGGACCAGGTCCGGCATGTCCTGCTCCAGCGCCCGCGCCAGTTCGTGCGCCACGTCCGACACCTGCTGGGCCGTCGCCTTCCCGTCGAGTGCCGCGTACAGGTGGATGCCCTTCGACCCGGAGGTCACCGGGTACGGCTCGAGTCCCATCCCCTGCAGCACCGCCCGGGCGGCCAGCGCCACCTCGACGCACTCCGGCAGCCCGACGCCCTCACCCGGGTCCAGGTCGAGGACGAGCCGGTCCGGGTTCTGGTGCCCGCCGCGCGGACCGAACCGCCACTGCGGCACGTGCAGCTCGAGCGCGGCCTGCTGCGCCGTCCACACCAGCGTCGGCATCTCGTCCACCACCGGGTACTCGACGTCGTGGTGCTCGTGCGAGATCGTGTGGTGCCGGATCCAGTCCGGGGCCGAGTCGGGCAGGTTCTTCTCGAAGAAGACCTTGCCGTCGACGCCGTTCGCCCACCGCTTCCGGGTCATCGGGCGGCCGGTGACGTGCGGTATCATCCACGGCGCGATGCGCTCGTAGTACTCGATGACCCGCCCCTTGGTCGTGCCGGTCTCCGGGTAGAGCACCTTGTCGAGGTTCGTCAGCGCCAGACGACGGTCCCCGACCTGCACCGTCGTCTTCTTCGTCACCGGGCTCACAGGGCGACCCCGGTCGCACCGCCGACCGTGAGCGTCGTGCCCGACGTGTACGACGACTCCGGGCCGGCGAGGTACACGTACGCACCGGCGAGCTCGACCGGTTGTGCGGGCCTGCCGAGCGGGGTGTCCTGTCCGTAGGCGGCGATCTCGTCCCCGGGGTAGCTGATCGGCTGCAGCGGGGTCCACACCGGGCCGGGGACGACCGTGTTCGCCCGGATGCCCTTCGACGCCAGCTGGCGGGCGAGCCCGTTCGTGTACGTGATGATGGCGGCCTTCGTCGCCGCGTAGTCGATCATCCGGTCCTGGGGCAGGTACGCCGACACCGAACTCGTCGTGACGATCGCGCTGCCGGGTGCCATGTGCGGCACCGCAGCCCGGGTCAGCCAGAACAGTGAGTAAAGGTTCACCTTCATCGTCCGGTCGAAGTCCTCGGTGGTCTGCTCCGTGATGTCCTCGTGCACCTTCTGGTACCCGGCGACGAGCACCAGCGCGTCGAGTCCGCCGAGCAGGTCGACCGCAGTCCGCACGAGTTCGTCGCAGAACGGTTCGTCGGTCAGGTCGCCCGGGAGCATCACCGCCGTGCGACCGAGGTCGGCGATGACGTCCCGCACCTCGGTCAGGTCCTCGATCTCCTCGGGCAGGGCGTTCAGGGCGACGTCCGCCCCCTCCTTCGCCATCGCGATCGCCGCGGCCCGACCGATGCCCGAGTCCGCCCCGGTCACGAGCACGCGGTACCCGCGCATCCGCCCGGTGCCCTGGTAGCTCGTCTCGCCGTGGTCGGCGGGCGGGTCGAGGTCCGCTGCGCGGCCGGACCCCTGTTGCGTCTGCGCGGGGAACGGCGGACGGGCGTACTGCTCCCGGGGGTCCTGCTTGTCGAGCTGGCTCATGGCCCCATCGTGCTCGCGGAACCGGGCCAGCGACACAGGAGCGGCGACCTCCGTGGAGAACGCGAGCCGCGCCTCCCGGCTGTGGAGGGCGAGCGGCCGCCCGCCGCACCTGCCGATCCGCTCGGAACTGAGCGCCGATCCGCATGCATCCGGGCATCATGAGCGCATGAGGTCGATCTGGAAGGGCTCCATCGCGTTCGGGCTCGTCAACGTGCCGATCAAGGTGTACGCGGCGACCGAGACGCACGACGTCTCGCTGCACCAGATCCACGACGAGGACAAGGCCCGCATCCGGTACAAGCGCGTCTGCGAACTCGGCCACGAGGTCGAGTACGGCGACATCCAGAAGGCGTACGACGACGGCGAGAAGACCGTGGTCCTCACCTCCGACGACTTCAAGCAACTGCCGCAGGAGCAGTCGCACGAGATCGAGGTCCTCGAGTTCGTGCCCGTCGACCAGGTCGACCCGATGATGTTCGAGAAGACGTACTACCTCGAGCCGGACTCGCGCTCCCCGAAGGCGTACGTGCTCCTCCGCAAGACCCTCGAGCAGACCGACCGCCTGGCGATCGTGCAGTTCACCCTCCGTCAGAAGACCCGGCTCGGGGTGCTCCGCGTGCACGACGACGTGCTGCTGCTCCAGGGACTCCTGTGGGGCGACGAGGTGCGTGCGGCCGACTTCACGGCCCTCGACACGTCGGTGAAGGTCAGCGCGAACGAGCTGAAGATGTCGTCCTCGCTCGTCGAGAGCATGTCGACCGACTTCGACCCGGACCGGTACACGGACGAGTACCAGGAGGAGCTGCAGCAGCTCATCGACGCGAAGCTGGAGTCCGGCGACGACGTCGACACCGCGGAGACGTTCGGCGAGGACGCGGCCGACGACGACGACACCGGTGGGGACGTCATCGACCTGATGGCGGCGCTGCGCGCGTCCGTGGACAAGAACCGGTCTGGGACCACGCGGGCACGGTCCGGAGGCGGGTCGCGGTCCGGCAGTGGCGGGCGCTCGGGCAGCGACGCGGGAACCGGTTCGTCGGGCGACGAGGACGAGGCTCCGCGCCGGCGGTCGAGGGCGAAGGCCGCCGCGGACACCGAGGATGCGCCGACCGGGACCAGCACGCGGAAGACACCAGCGAAGAAGGCGTCGGCGGCGAAGACCCCCGCGAAGAAGGCACCCGCGAAGAAGGCACCGGCGAAGAAGGCCGCCGCCGAGAAGACGACCACGAAGAAGCAGGCCAGCTGACCGCACGGCGCGGCCGACCGCACGGCTCAGCTGACCACCCGGGTCATGCGGTCGTGTCGTGGCGGCTCCGACGCAGGGCGAGCGGCACTGCGGTCCAGAGCGCCGCGGTGCCGACGAAGACGACGATGCCGCCGATCACCCCGCCGCGGTCGCCGAGCACGACGTCGAACACGAACAGGACCGTGCCGGCGAACAAGAGCCCACTCGCGACGAGCGCGCTGAGCAGGATGACGTTCCCGACGCGGACGAGGTCGTGCTTCTGCCGCTGTCGGAACACGAGTCGGTGCGTGGCGACCGCGGACAGTGCGACCACGGTGACGAGGACGGCCAGGACCACCAGCACGAGGTAGATCGTCTCCTGCTGCGCGGTCAGTGCCGTGAACCGCTGCTGGAACGGCAGCGTCAGCAGGAACCCGGCGAGGATCTGCGTGCCCGTCTGCACGATGCGGAGCTCCTGCTGGATGTCGTTCCAGTTGCGGTCCCAGCGCTCTGCCGGGGTCTCGTTCCGCCCGCGCTCCGTGCCGCGGGCCTCGCTGTCGGTCGTGCTCATGGCTCGAATGTACGCAGTCGCAGCGAGCCGGTCTCGCCCGCCGTGCGCACTGCCACGTCGTGGTCGTTCAGCGGCTGATCCTCGTCATGGTCACCGGGCGGCCGAAGTAGTTGACTTCCCCAGCCGAGAGCGTCATCGCGCCGCCCCTCCACTCGAAACGCGACCGGCGATCACCAGCACGGTTGTCGCTGATCGACTTCCACGTCCCGGAGCGAGACCCAGTCCCGCTGTACCCGTACGGGACGTGCGAACTCGAGCGCATGCAGAGCGACGTCGTCGAACACCCCGGGCCGATCGGGTTCAACGCGCGCCCGAGCGCTGATCGCTGGGAGACCGCTGCGACGACCTGCCCGGTGTCGGGATCGGTGAGGAGCGTCGCCCCTCCTTGCTGACGCACGGCGGCGATGTCACCTTCGGACTGGGTGGCGCCCACCTGCTCGAGGCGCGCGACGACTGCTGGGGCCGTGGTCACCTCCTGCTCGGGAGCGACCGGCGGCACCAGGAGCGTGGACGCGAGGAGGATCGGGACGGCGAGGGCGGTGAGCGCAAGCATGACGGCAATGTATCACACATCAATGTCGCTCACCAGATCGCAGGATTCACGTGACATGCGCGTGAAACACGACCGGCGGGACACTGGTCGGATGACTCCACAAGAGCCAGGAAGCCCCTCCCCATCGGCACGGCCTGCCCGCCGCTGGCGCATCGGTCAGGAACCGGCGACGGGGGCCCCGTCGTCACCCGAGACCGCCGGCCCGCCCGTCACCGTGTCCATCACCCGCCTCGTCGAACCCGACCGCATCCCGGAGGTCACCCGCTGGGTGCAGTCCGGCGTGAACCTCGCCAACCGCTACCCGGGGTTCCTCGGCTCCGGATGGGTGCGGTCGACGGCGCGGTCCCGCGAGTGGCACATGCTCTACCGGTTCGCCGACCACGACTCGTTGACGACGTGGGAGAACTCGGACGACCGGCTGCGCTGGCTGGACCTCGGCCGTGACCTCGTCGTCGAGTCGCGGGTGGAGAAGCGCACCGGCATCGAGGGGTGGTTCGACGTGCCGCAGGACGCCCCGGCCTCGACCGCTCCCCCGCGCTGGAAGCAGGCGGTGAGCATCTGGCTCGGGTTCTTCCCGGTGAACCTCGTCTTCACGATCCTGGTCGGCTGGCTGCTGCCGTCCTTCGCGGGCCTGTCGGCGCTGCCCCGTGTGCTCATCACGACGCTCGTGCTCACGCCGATCATGACGTTCTGGGTGCTGCCGTTCGTGACGAAGCTCATCCGCCCCTGGCTGCTGGCTCCGCCCCGCAGGTGACGCTCCCGCAGCTCGTGGGAAGGGGCTAGCCGAGCACGGACAGCTGGTCGAGCCGTTCGAGGATGACCCCCTCGCGGAGCGCCCACGGGCAGATCTCCAGCGACGCCAGGTCGAAGATGTCCAGGCACGCCTCGGCGACGAGCGCACCGGGGACGACCTGGTGCGCTCGACTCGGGGAGACGCCCGGCAGCGCGGCGAGCTCCTCGACCGTCATCGTCAGCAGCGCGGGCAGCCGCTCGCGCAGCACCGCACCGTCGAGCACCCGCGGGACGAGGGCGCCCGCGGCCGACGGGGCAGCGCCGCAGATCCGGGCGATCGAGCGGAAGGTCTTCGAGGTCGCGACGGCCCGGTCCGGCGCCCCGGCACGGAGCAGCCGACCGGCGTCACGGGCGATCTCGACGCGGATCTCGTGTCGGATGCGCCGCACGTCGTCGTCCGTGGGCGTCCCCGCGGTGGAGAACGAGCGCGCGAGGCGGGCGGCCCCGATCTGCATCGACCACGCCACGTCAGGGGCCTCGTCGGCACCGCCGGCGATCTCGAGCGACCCACCGCCGATGTCGAACACCGCCAGGCGCCCGGCGGACCAGCCGAACCAGCGCCGGACGGCGAGGAACGTCAGCCGGGCCTCGTCGGACCCGGACAGGACCGCCAGCTCGACGCCGGTCTGCTCCTGGACGTGGGCCAGGACGGCTTCGGAGTTGACCGCGTCACGCACCGCCGAGGTCGCGAAGCCGAGCATCTCCTCGCACCCGCGGTCCTCGGCCACGCCGACGGACTGCGACACGAAGTCGGTGAGCGCGTCGATCCCGACCTGCGTCACCGCGCCGCGGTCGTCGAGGTGCTCCGCGAGCCGGAGCGCCTGCTTGAACGACGACGCCGGCAGCGGCGCCGCTCCTCCGTGGGCATCGACGACGAGCAGGTGACCGGTGTTCGAACCGATGTCGAGGACTCCGACGCGCATGCGCCCACGCTAGCGGGAGCGGCCGGGCCGGGACGCCGGGAGGCCCGGACCGCGTCCGCAGGGGCGCCTCGCGGTGCGGCTACCGGTCCCGGCCGGCCGTCGGGACCGACCCGGTGGCCGCCGTGACCGGTTCCGCCTCTGCCCGCTCGACGCCCGCCCGGCGCGACCGCTCGAGTTCGTCGGCCTCGGCACCGCCGACGGCCTCGCCACGCGCGACCATGCCGGCGACGTCGGCGAGCCGCATCTGCGGGATGAAGAGCGCGAGCACGAACGCCACGGCGATGAACGGCAGCAGGTACCAGAACACCGGCGACAGGGAGTCGGCGTAGGCGTTCACGATCCCGTCCTGCACGGCCTGCGGCAGCTTCGAGAGCGAGGTCGGGTCGATGCTCGCGCTCGCGCTCGCGGCGTCCGTGGCGCTGCCACCCGCGCCGCGGAAGACGTCGGTCAGGGCGTCGGTCAGACGCGAGGCGAAGAGCGCTCCGAAGACGGCGACGCCGAGGGAGGCACCGACCTCGCGGAAGTAGTTGTTCGTCGAGGTCGCCGTGCCGACCTGCTCCGGCGGGACGGCGTTCTGCGCCACGAGGACGACCACCTGCATGATGAGGCCGAGCCCGGCGCCGAAGACGAACAGGTACACGCAGATGAGCCAGATCGGGGTGCTCGCGGCGAGGGTCGTCATGCCCAGCATCGCGGCACCGACGACGAGCGTGCCGACGATCGGGAACGCGCGGTACCGCCCGGTCTTCGTGATGAGCGTCCCGGACACGATCGACGTCCCGATCAGGCCGACCATCATCGGCAGCATGAGCAGCCCGGAGACCGCCGCGGACGTGCCCGAGGCCATCTGCAGGAACGTCGGGACGAAGCCGATCGCCGCGAACATGCCGAGTCCGAGCACGAAGCCGATCGCGGTCGCGATGACGAACGTGCGGTTGCGGAAGAACGACAGCGGGATGATCGGGTCCGCGGCGCGCGACTCGACGAACACGAACAGCGCTGCGGCGACGAGGAACCCGGCACCCCAGGCCCAGGTCTCGGGGGCGTCCCACCCGTGCTGGCGGTTGCCGCCGAACTCGGTGAAGAAGACCAGGCACGCCGTGGTCGCCGACAGCAGGGCGACGCCGAGGACGTCGATGCGCTTCGTCGCCTTCTTGCTCGGCAGCGTCAGCGCGAACCAGGCGACCGCGAACGCGGCGATGCCGACCGGGATGTTGATCCAGAACGCCCAGTTCCAGGTCATGTGGTCGACGAAGAACCCGCCGAGCAGCGGGCCACCCACGGCGGACAGGCCGAAGATCGCACCGAGCGGTCCGAGGTACTTGCCACGCTCGGACGCCGGCACGATGTCCGCGATGATCGCCTGCGACAGGATCATGAGCCCGCCGCCGCCGAGGCCCTGCAGCGCGCGGAAGACGACGAACTGCCAGAAGTCGGTCGACAGCGCGCAGCCGAGCGAGGCGAGGGTGAACAGCGCGATCGCGATGAGGAACAGGTTCCGCCGCCCGAGGACGTCACCGAACTTGCCGTAGATCGGCATCACGATCGTCGAGGCGAGCAGGTACCCCGTCGTGATCCACGCCTGGTGCGCGACGCCGCCGAGCTCGCCGACGATGGTCGGCATCGCGGTGGAGACGATCGTCTGGTCGAGGCTCGACAGGAGCATGCCGGCGATCAGCGCAGAGAAGATGATCCAGATGCGGCGCTGGGTGAGGAGCAGCGGCCCGTCGGCCTGCTGGCGTCCGCGGCGCGCGGTGCTCGGCGCTGGTGCGCTCATGGGGTGCCTCCCGGGGCGGGGGTGGAGATGGCCGCCGTCATCAGGCGGAGGTTGGACTCGAGGAGCTCGTCGAACCGGGGCCCCGTCGCCTCGTCGAAGTCGTCGTCGAAGTACGTGGCTGCACTGACCCGCACGACACCCACCGCGGCCTCGGCCACCAGCCGAGCGCGCGGGTCGTCCGGTTCGGTCCAGTCGAAGCGCTCGCGGACCGCGTCGGCCACCTTCGCGATCTGGGTGTCGGTCGCCGACAGGAACCGGGCGGTGAGGGCCGGTTCGCGCTCGAAGACGTGCCGGACGAGCGCTTCGTCGGTGCGGTCGATGCCGGCGACGTGTAGTTGCTCGATGAGGAGCGCGATCACGGACGGCAGCGGGGCGAGGTCCGACGGGACGACCGATCCAGCGGCGTAGGCGGCGAGGAGTTCGGTGTCGGCGTGCAGCTCGATGCCGAGGACCACGTCCTCCTTGGACGCGAAGTGGTTGAAGAACGTCCGTCGCGACACCCCGACCCGCTCGCAGAGCTGTTCGATGGTGAAGCCCTGGAGACCGCCGTCGACGACCGCGCGCCGCGCCTCGGACACCATGCTGCGCCGGAGGGCGCGGGTGCGGTCAGTCGTGCTCACCGGCCAAGAATTGCACTTCCAGCGGAATAGTGCAATCCCGGACCGGCACTTCTCCGGGGAGGGTCAGAGTGCCTTCGCGAAGCAGTACGACCACGGCATGGTCTCGGCGTACGGCTCGTACACGTCGATGCGCTGCCACCCGGTCTTCTCGTACAGCGCCACGGCTTCGGGCTGCTTGTCGCCGGTCTGCAGGATCAGACGCTCGGCCCCCTGCTCTCGCCCGACCCGCGCGCACTCGTCGAGCAGCGCGGTCGCCGCTCCCTTGCCCCGCGCGGCAGCCAACACGATGAGGCGCTTCAACTCGATCTCGTCCCCGAGCCGACGCACCGCGATGTGCCCGAGCACGGAGCCGTCCTCGTCGATCGCGAGCAGGGAGGTCACGACCGTCGTCGGGTCCACGGAGAGCACGCGGTTCCGCTCGGCCGTGACCTCGGGGGCCTCACCGGGGTTCGAGTCGCCGTAGCGCTCGTGCATCTCCTCGTCCATGGTCGCGCGGAGTGCGACTCCGCGCGGGTTTTCCCAGGGCACGCGTTCGATGGTGATCACGATCGTCCATCCTGACACGGTGGCCGGTGCGCCGGAGCACGCACCGGCACGCGCGTCACGCGTGGCGACCGAGCGAGCCGATCGGGCTGTCGTCCAGGTCCGCCAGCAGCGCGGCCGCGTCGTCGTACACGGCGGCCGCCCCGGCTCCCCGGAGCTCGTCGCCACCGATGCCGCCGGTCATCACCCCGACGCACGTGACCCCCACGCGGCCGGAGGACTCGACGTCCCACATGGCGTCGCCGACCATGACGGCGGACCCGGCGTCGACGCCGACCTTCTCGAGTGCCACCCCGATGATGTCCGGGGCCGGCTTCGCCTGCTCGACGTCCTCACCGCTCGTCACCGCCGTGACCCACTCGTCCGCGTCGAGGAGTTCGAGCAGACGGTCGAGTTCGTTCTGCGGCGCGCTCGTCGCGAGGACCACCGCGTGTCCGCGCGCGGCGACGGCCTCGAGCAGTTCGCGGGACCCGGGCAGCAGGCGGAGTTGCGGCATGTGCTCGGAGTAGAACGCGGTGTGGAACTGCTTCGCCGTGTCACGCACCTCGTCGGAGGCGTCGGGCAGGAGCCCCTCGAGCAACTTCGACGAGTCCATCCCGATCGCCCGGTGGATGCGCCACGCGTCCACCGACTCCCCCGCGGCACGGAAGGCCCGCCACCAGGCGTCGATGTGGGCGTAGTTCGAGTCGGCGAGGGTCCCGTCGATGTCGAAGAGGACGGCGGTGGTGGGTGCATCGGGCATGGTCCCACCCTGCTCCGCAGACGGCGACCGCTGCCACAGGTCCGCGGACGACGGATGTTCCGTCGCCGAACCACCCCGGGACGGACGGGAGGCCCGGTACCAGCTGGTACCGGGCCTCCCGTCTGGAACGGTGTCCGTCAGGCGTTGCGGACGTCGTCCGCGGACGACTGCGCGTTGTCCTTGACGTCGGCCGCGGCGCCCTGCGCCTCGTCCTTGACCGTCTGGGCCGCGTCCTGCGCGGTGCCCTTGAGGTCCTGCGCGTGCTCCTTGGCGGCGTCGACGAGCGGGGCGCTGGCTTCCTTGGCCTGCTCCTTCGCCTTGTCGACGAGCGGCGCTGCCTTGTCCTTCAGCTCACCGGCGAGCTCCTCCTCCTTCGTGGAGGACGGCAGGAGCGACGACGCGAGCCAGCCGACACCGAAGGCGATGAGGCCGACGGCGAGCGGGTTGCCCTTCGCCTTCTCGACGCCGCGCGAGGCGGTGTCCTTGACGGTCCCGGCGGCGTTCGAGCCGGAGCCCGAGACGCTGGAGCGAGCCGAGTCGGCAGCGCCCATCACGGAGTCGCGAGCGCTGCCGGCAGCACCCATGACCGACTCACGGACGTCCTGGAACTTGCCCTTGACCTTCTCGGTCTGGCGGTGGGCGATCTGCGACGGGCTCACCTTGTCGGCGAGCGCGTCGACGTCCGAGCCGAGTGCGCCGCGGGTGCGCTCGATGTCTGCGCGGATCTCGTCTGGGGTGCTCATCAGTTCCTCCCGGTGTTGGGCTTGAGTGTCTCGGGGACTTCCTTGACGGTCTCGACCGTCTGCGGGGCGCCGTTGATCTGCTTGATCTCCTTGCGGCCGCGGGATGCCAGGACCGCCGCGACGATCGCGTAGATGACGGCGATGATCACTGCGGACCATGCGTTGCCGATGAGGTAGCCGAGGCCCCACCACGCGGCGATGGTCAGGAACAGCAGGGCGAAGAGCCCGGCGACGCCTGCGCCGCCGAACATGCCCGCCCCCTTGCCGGCCTTCTTCGCGGAGTCGGTCAGCTCGGCCTTGGCGAGCGCAACCTCCTGCCGGAAGAGGGTCGAGAGGTCACGCGACACTTCGGAGAGGAGCTCGCCGAGGGGTGTCGTCGCGGCGCGCTCCTCGGGCGTCGGCTGCCCGGGCACCGTCCCACCGGTCGCGCCGGGGAAGGCTTCGCTCATACGAGCGGCCCCGTCCCGGTCGTCCCGGTCGTGCCAGTGGTGCCGAAGCCGGTCGTGCCCGCGGTCCCGAGCCCGGTGGTGTCGTACCCGGTGGTGCTGGTCGGGGTGGCGTCGTAGCCCGCGGTGCCGGAGGTCAGGTCGGCGCTGCGCGCTTCGGCTTCCTTCTCGTGCTTGATCTCCGTCGTGAGCGCCTTGGTGAGGCGACCAGCGAGGATGCCCGCGCCGGCGGCGATCGCGATGAAGGCACCCGGACGGCGTGCAGCGAAGGACTTCACGTCCTCGACGAGCGTGCCGGGTTCGCGACCCTCGAGGTAGCCGGCGAACGAGCTGGCACGGCTGGAGAGGTCGCGGACGACCTTCGCCGCGAGGCCCTGCTCGTCGTCGTTCTCGGCCATCTTGCCGAGCTGGTCACCGATGGTGCGCAGGCCACCGGCGGCACGCTGCTGCTGGCCGGCCGCCTGGTCCTTCAGGGTGCCGGACGCCTGGCCGAAGAGCTGGCGGGCGTGGTCGGACACCTCGGAGGCGACGTTCGCGGCCTGCTCCTTGGCGGTGCCGGCGACGTTCGCGGCCTTCTCCTTGGCGTCACCAGCGACGTCGGAGGCGGCGCCCTTGGCGGCCTGGGCCTTCGCCTTGCCACCGCTCGAGTCCGAGTCGTCGTGACCCGACGAGGCGGACGGCGTGGCGGTCAGGCTGTCCGCGGCGGAGGTGCCGGCGGTGAGCTGGGTGTCGGCGGGGACGGCGTCGAGCGGCTCGAGGTCGTCGAAGCCGGACGGGCGCTCGACGGGCGTGCCGCTGGCGTAGGACGGAACCGTGACGCCGGGGTGGATCTCGTGCCCCTCGGCAGCAGCCGTGGCGTCGTGGATGGGCGTCCCGGAGTCGTTCCCGGGTGGGTTCGTGGTCATGGTCGGCCTTCCGGTCTTCTTCGTCACCGAGGGCGGTGCACCCACGGCGTGTGGATCCGAACCTGCGCGCCGGACACTGGGACGACCTCCAGGAACGCCGATCCACGCGGATCCCGGGCGCGATCCTCCCCAGAACGCCAGACCGCGCCTGGATCGCGGGTTCTTCCCAGTGCCCTCCGGGTTGGCTCGGGCCATGCCCTCCGTCTCGGTCGTGATCCCGGTGCGGAACGACGCCGAGCACCTGCGGCGATGCCTCGCCGCACTGGCCGCCCAGTCCCATCCCGCGGACGAGCTCGTCGTGGTGGACAACGGCAGCTCGGACGACAGTGCGGCGGTGGCACGCGCGGCCGGGGCCGTGGTCCGCAGCGAGCCGGTCCCCGGGATCTCCCGCGCGGCATCAGTCGGCTACGACACGGCGAGCGGTGACGTCATCGTCCGTCTCGACGCCGACTCGGTTCCGCCGCCCGGCTGGATCGCGGCCGCGCTCGACCTGCTCGAGGACCCGGACGTCGTCGCCGTGACCGGTCCCGGCCGTCCCTCCGACGCCGGGCCCGTCGTGCGTGCGCTCTGGCCGGTCCTCTACATGGGGCCGTACTTCGTGCTCATGCACGGCGCACTCGGCCGCCCGCCGATCTTCGGGTCCGCCACCGCGGTCCGTCGCTCGGCGTGGCTCGCCGTCCGCGACCGTGTGCACCGGGAGGACCCGGACGTGCACGACGACATCGACCTGAGCATGCAGCTCGACCCCGCGTGGCGGGTGCTGGCCGACCGCAGGCTCACGGTGCGGGTCTCCGCGCGGCCGTTCTCGAGCCTGGCGTCCGCCGCACTCCGGACCCGCCGTGCCTTCCACACCTTCCGGGTGAACGGCCGCCGTGCCACGCCGACGCGTCGGTGGGCGCGGCGGGCCCGGGTCGCGTTGCGGGACCGCGACCACGCGTGGTGGCGCGGCCGCTGACCTGACCCGGACCCCGGCCCGCGCCGGAGGCGGAGCCGACCCGCTGACGCTGACGACCACCCCGGGGCTCGTGCGGCTCAGGGCAGGACGACCACCTTGCCGGTGATGCGCCCTGTGCTCGCCTCCGCGTGCAGGGCCGGCAGTGCGTCGAGCGGGATGCGGCGGGTGACCTCGACGTGGAGCGAGCCGTCGTCCACCATCGCGGCCAGTCGCGCCAGGCGGTCGCGGTTCGGCAGCACGAACACGACGGCGGAGCGGACCCCGCGGGTGGCGTCGTCGGGAGCGGCCATCCAGGCGGTGGTGCTCACGACCACGCCACCGTCACGGACGAGGGTGACGAGACGGGTGAACTCCTCGGGCTCGATCGGGGCGAGGTTGAGCAGGACGTCGACCGGTCCGGTGACGGCGTCGGCGAGGTCGGTCGTCGTGTGGTCGACGACCTCGTCCGCGCCCGCTGCCCGGACGGCGTCGGCGCTGCGGGGACTCGCGGTCGCGATGACGTGCACACCCCACTGCTTCGCGAGCTGGACCGCGTACTTCCCGACGACGCCACCGGCTCCGACGACGAGCAGGCGCTGCCCGGCTTCGAGTCCACCGTCGTCGACGAGTGCCTGCCACGCGGTGAGTGCCACGGACGGCAGCGCCGCGGCGTCCTCGAGCGGGATGCTCGTCGGTGCGTGCACCAGGGCCTCGGCGGGTGCGATGACGTACTCGGCAGCGCCGCCGTCGCGCTCCATCGGCAGGAACCCGATGACGGCGTCACCGACGGCGAGCCCGTCGACGCCGGAGCCCAGGGCGTCGACCGTGCCGGAGACGTCGTAGCCGGGGACGTGCGGCAGGACGACCGGGATGGGGAGGAACCCCGCTCGCATGCCGTTGTCGGCGGCGTTGAACGCGGAAGCGGCGACGCGCACGCGCACCTCGCCGGCACCGGGAGTGGGCTGCTCGACGTCGACGGTGCGGAGCACCTCGGGGCCGCCGACTTCGGAGAACTGGATGGCCTTCATGGTCGTTTCCTCTCGTTTTTGCTTCGAGTTCGAAGCACTTGCCAGGAACGTACCACTGCTTCGAACTCGAAGCAACAGGTAGGATGGAGATCGTGCCGGAGACCCCACGCCCACTGACCACCGCGGAGCTGTCCGCCTACCTGTCCTTCACCGAGGTCAGCGCGCTGCTCCGCCCCGCGGTCGAGAAGCAGCTCAAGGACGTCGGAGCGCTCAGCTACGTGCAGTTCCAGCTCCTGGCCCGACTCGGTGACGCCCCGAGCGGGAGCCGGAGCATGACCGACCTCGCCGACGGCGTCGTCTACAGCCGGAGCGGGCTGACGTACCAGGCGCAGTTGCTCGACCAGCGCGGACTCGTGTCGCGGGCCGCCTCCCCCGAGGACGAACGCCGGGTCGTCGTGTCGATCACCGACGCCGGCCGCGACGTCCTCGCCGCCGTGTTCCCCGGGCACATCGCACTCGTGCGGGAGCTCCTCTTCGCGTCACTGTCCGAGGCGGACACCGAGTCGCTCGCCCGCATCCTCGGACAGGTCGGGACGCGACTGCGCGAGGCACCTCCACGCTCCGCTGCCCCGCGGCGCCGCCGGTCCGCCTGACCCCGCGCCCGTCGGTGTCGGACGAGCCGCTCGGCGCACCCTGGGCACGGTCCAGCCGGACGGCGTAGCGTTCCCCGAGTCGCCCAGCCGGAAGGCACGCGAGGGACCCTGACCTCGCGGAGCGACGACTCGCGCCTGCCACTCCCGGAGGCACGCGCTGGCCGTGGACGCCCGCCCCTGACCCGAACTGCGGCGGGCGTCCACGGGTCCAACCCCGACCAGCGCCGATCGCGGGCGCCGCGCTCGCTCGCGCCGGGCCTGCGGTCCCATGAAGGCCGATCGGCTCAGCCGGCCGCCGGATCGGCGAGCAGTGCCGCGAAGGCCAGCTCGGCCGCTCCGCGGAACAGCACACTGCCGACGAGTTCGGCGGGCACGATCCGGAGGTCCTCCCCCATCGCCGTCATCGTCTGCTCCCGCACGGCGTCCTCGAGGCGGGTCCCGACGTGGCGCAGGAGCGTGCCGAGGAACCCGCCGAGCACGACCACGTCGGGGTTGACCGTGTGCACGACGTTGCGGATCGCGACGGCGAGTGCAGTGACCTGCCGTTCGACGACCGCGCCGAGCTCCGGCCCGGGCCCGTCGGCGAGGACCTCCCCGAGCCGGTCGGCCTCGTCGATCCCGAGCCCCGCGGCGTCGAGCAGTGCCGCCTGGGACGCCTCGGTCTCCAGGCACCCGACAGCACCGCAGTGGCACCGGATGCCGTTGGCCGCGACGAAGGTGTGCCCGAGCTCGCCCGCGTACCCGTCGGTGCCGGTCAGCGGACGGCCGCCGGTGATGATCCCGCCACCGATGCCGCTCGCGCCGCCGTTGACGTAGACGACGTCGGTGGCGCCACGGCCGGCCCCGTACAGGAACTCGGCGGTGACACCGAGGTTCGCGTCGTTCGCAGCCCGGACCGGCAGCCCGGTGCGTTCCGTCAGCGGGGCGGCGAAGGCCTCGTCCCGCCAGGCCAGGTGCGGTGCGTACCGGACCACGCCGTCGTCGACGCGCACGATGCCGGGGACGGAGACGGCGACGCCCACCACCCGCCGGCCGGCGTCCCGTTGCCGTCCCACAGCACCGGCGACGAGGTCGGTGGCGATGGTCAGTGCCTCGTCCGGAGTGGAGACGGTCGAGGTCCGGACGGTACGACGTTCGTGCTCCGTGCCGTCGAGACCGATCACGGCCAGCGTGACGGCGTCGATCTCGGGGACGATCGCGAGGGCGACGACCTCGGCGGACGCCGACACGGTCGCGCTCGGACGGCCGACGCCGGTCGCGGGCGGCGCGTCCCCCTCGACGACGAGGCCGAGCTCGACGAGTTCCCCGACGAGCGCGGCGACGGTCGACCGGTTCAGGCCGGTCTCACGGGTCAGTGCCGAGCGCGGCATCGGCCCGCCCTCGTGCACGAGCCGGAGGACCCGGGCGAGGTTGCGCCGCCGGACGACGTCCGTGGTGCGCACCGGACGGGAGGCAGTGCTCGCCTCCGTCATGTCCGCTCCGATCCGTCGTGGTCCCGTCAGCGTAGTGCGAGCCATCGGGGGCGGGAGCCGGATGGAGGTTCAGTGATGCCCGTAGAACTGGCCCGTGTCCCGGCCGCGCTGCGCTTCTCGCAGCGCGGCCGCGATCTCCTGGTCGCTCTGCTCGAAGTCGCGCGATCGGTGTCCGAAGTCGGTGAACCGCCAGATCCACACCCAGAAGACGAGCCCTCCGACCGATGCCGCACCAGTAGCGACCCACCACCACATCGGTCGGCCTAGCCGCGCGAGCCGAAGCCCGACCAGAGAAGGCACGCCCGGATCTGTGCAGGGGTGCCGTGATGCGAGATGTCCCGGCACGTGTTCGCGTTCGGATACCACCCCACGCAGCCCTGAGGGGACTCGTACTCGCAGAGCTTCCGGGGCTCCGTCGCCGTGGCTGTGGTGATCGCCATCAGCCGATCCTGCACCCCGTTCGTCGGCACGATGACCGAAGCCTTCTGTTCCTGCTTCATCGGCACGACGTCGTGAGCGGTCGCTGCCGATGAACCGAGCACGACCGCGCCGGCGAGGAGGGCGCCTCCGGCGACGACCGTAGCGACGTTCTGCAAAAGAGCCATTCCAGGTCTTCCTTCCGATCGGAGAACGACCTGATGCGCTCGTTCAGGCCGGTGATCGGAAGGTACCCCGCGCCGGTACTCCAATGCAATACATCACACTGATGGTTGTGGAACCCCGCCTCACGGACGTGACGCTGCCTCCGGGAGGCACGAGCACGTCCGCCGAGGCGGGGTCCGGCACGGGTCAGCCGGCGACGCTGACCGTGCCGACGGCGGCGTAGGCGACGTCGTAGGTCACCGCACGGCCGTCCGGCGCCGTCACCACGACCGACCGGGCACCGGCACCCGCGGAGCCCGGGAACGCCCGGAACTCGAGCGCCTCGTGGTAGTCGTGGTCCGGCCGGTCGGTGCGCGTGGACAGCGGGAGCACGGCACCCTCGCGGACCCACAGCGGCAGGGTGTCGAAGCCGTGCTGCTCACGCCGCCAGACCCCGCCGGTGACGACCTCGCCGGTGAACCAGTTCGTCCACGAGCCCGCGGGCAACCAGTACTCGACCTCGCCCGACGCGCTGAACACCGGCGCGACGAGCAGGTCCGCGCCGAGCATGTACTGCCGGTCGCAGTACGCCGCGGTCGGGTCGTCCGGGAACGCCAGGGGCATCGGACGCATGACGGGGATGCCCCGCGCCGACGCCTCGAGCCCGGCCGCGTACAGGTACGGCATCAGCCGGAGCTTCAGCTCGGTGAAGATCCGCGTGACGTCGACCGCCTCCTCGTCGAACGCCCACGGCACCCGGTACGAGCTGCTGCCGTGGAACCGGCTGTGCGACGACAGGAGTCCGAACTGGACCCAGCGCTTGAACACGGCCGGGTCGGGCGTGCCCTCGAAGCCGCCGATGTCGTGCGACCAGAACCCGAAGCCGGACAGTGCGAGCGAGAGCCCACCGCGGAGCGTCTCGGCCATCGACGGGAACGACGAGGTGTTGTCACCGCCCCAGTGCACCGGCATCTGCTGGCCGCCGGCGGTGGCGGACCGGGCGAACAGGACGGCGTCACCCTTCCCGCGGGTCTCCTCGAGCACCTCGAACACGGCCTGGTTGTACAGCTGCGTGTAGAGGTTGTGCATGCGCTCGGGGTCGCTGCCGTCGGCGTAGACGACGTCCAGGGGGATGCGCTCACCGAAGTCGGTCTTGAAGCAGTCGACGCCCTGTTCGACGAGCGCGCGGAGCTTCGACTGGTACCAGGCGGTGGCCTCGGGGTTCGTGAAGTCGACGAGGCCCATGCCGGCCTGCCAGAGGTCCCACTGCCAGACGGTGCCGTCGGGGTTCATCACGAGGTAGCCGCCCTCCACCGCCTCGTCGAACAGCGCCGACGCCTGGCCGATGTACGGGTTGATCCACACGCAGACCCGCAGGTCCTTGTCGTGCAGGCGTCCGAGCATGCCGGTGGGGTCCGGGAACACCCGGGGGTCCCACTCGAAGTCGCACCAGGTGAACTCGCGCATCCAGAAGCAGTCGAAGTGGAACACCGAGACGGGCAGCTGGCGCGCGGCCATCTCGTCGACGAACGAGGTCACGGTCGCCTCGTCGTAGTCGGTCGTGAACGAGGTCGACAGCCACAGGCCGTACGACCATGCCGGCACGTGCGCCGGCCGGCCGGTGAGCGCGGTGTAGCGCTCGAGGACGGCCTCGGGGCTGCCCCCGCCGATGACGTGGAAGACGAGGGACTCCCCCGGCACCGAGAACTGCACGCGCTCGACGGTCTCGGACCCGACCTCGAACGAGACGTGCCCGGGGTGGTCGACGAGCACGCCGTACCCGCGGTTCGTCAGGTAGAACGGCACGTTCTTGTACGCCTGTTCGCTCGACGTGCCGCCGTCGGCGTTCCAGATGTCGACGGTCTGCCCGTTCTTCACGAGGGGCCCGAAGCGCTCGCCGAGGCCGTAGACGAGCTCCCCGACGCCGAGGTCGAGCTGCGCGTGCACGAACGTGTCCGAGGCGGGGGCGTCCGCGCCCTGGACCCGGGCGTTGCCGACGACCCCGCGCGACACCTCGGCGCCGGGCTCGAGCGTGACGTACCCGAGCGACTTGTGCCCGGAGCCGGTCAGCACCCGCCCCTCGGACAGGAACCGGAGGTCCCACGGGGCTCCGGGCGTGACGACGGCCGACAGGTCGCCGGAGGTGAGGGTCCCGACGCCGTCCTCCACCGTGACGGAGCCGTGCCCCGCCTCCTGGCCGACCAGGTCGAACGACAGCTCGGGTCGGCGGCCGCGGTGGTGCTCGACGCGGACGGTGACCACGCCCTCCATGGGGCTGGACAGTGAGACGGTGAGGGTCGGACGGTTGAGGGTGTCGCCCCGCGACGCGATGACCTTGGTCGGCGCCGTGACGACCAGGCGGTCGCCCTCGGGCGACTGCCGTGCGTCGATGTCGTACGCCTCGGCGGCGTACACGGGGTGGACTCCGGGCCTGAGCTGCCAGAACCCGTCGGTGAACTTCATTACTTGACCGCTCCTGCCGTGATGCCGCGCGCGAGCGTGCGCTGGAAGATGAGGAAGAACACGAGCGTCGGGATGAGCCCGAGCAGGGCCGAGGCGCTCGTGGTCGTGACGTCCATGAGCCGGTCGCCCTGCAGCAGGGAGATCGCGACGGGGACCGTCTGGTTGTCGTTGCTGACCAGGAAGGTCAGCGGGATGAGGAACTCGTTCCACGTCCAGATGAAGAAGAAGATGAGCAGGACCGACAGGGTCGGGCGGCTGATCGGGACGATGACCCGCCAGAGCACCCGCCAGCGACCCGCGCCGTCGAGCGCCGCGGCCTCGAGGATCTCCTTCGGGAAGGTGCCGTAGACGCTCGACAGCAGGTAGGTGCCGAACGCGGACTGGATCACCGTGAAGACGATGATGACGCTCCACACGTTGTCGTACAGCCCGATGCCCTTGAACATCATGTAGAGCGGGTAGAGCAGCACCTCCTGCGGCAGCATGTTCGCGAGCATGAACAGCACCACGATCCAGGTGCGGTAGCGGACCCGGCCGATGCCGATCGCGAACGCGTTGAGGATCGAGATGAGCACCGCGAGCAGCGCCACCATGCCGCTGATGAACACGCTGTTCCAGAGCTTCAGCGGGAAGTCGACCCGGTTCCAGAACGTCGTGATGCCGTCGAAGGACAGCTGGGACGGCCAGGCGAGCGGCCCGCCGGCCGCGTAGTCCGCGGGCGTCTTGAACGAGTTGAGCAGGATGAGCAGGAACGGCGCGGCGATGAGCACCGCGATGACGACCCCGCCGGCGAGCACGACCCAGTCGGCGGGCCGCTTGACCCCGCCTTCGCCCGGCCGCTTGCGCGGCTTCGTCGTTGGCCGGGAGGCCCGTCCTGCGTCCGCGGTCACGGTCGCCCTGGTGTCGGGTGCGGACACGGTCATCGTGCCTCCTCCTTGCGTTCGGCCCGGTTCTGGGCGGCGATGAACCCGATGGCGACGATGACGATGACGACCGTCAGGGCGGTGGCGATGGTCGCGCCGTAGCCGACCTGCTGCGCCTGGAAGAACTGGCTGTACGAGTAGTAGCTCGGCACGATGGTCGCGTTGCCCGGGCCGCCGCCGGTCAGGGCGTAGACGGGGCCGAACACCTTGAGCGCCGCGATCGTGCAGGTGAGCACGACGACGAAGATCTCGGGCCGGATGATGTGGACGGTGATGGAGCGGAAGCGCTGGAACCAGTTCGCGCCGTCGAGTTCCGCGGCTTCGTAGAGCTCGGGGTCGACGCGCTGCAGGGCGGCCATGAACACGACGACCGGGTACCCGATCTGCACCCACACGAGCACGACCGCGACCGAGAGCAGTGCGGTGTCCGGGCTGCCGAGCCAGTTGTGCTGCAGACCGTCGAGTCCGACCGCGCCGAGCACCGCGTTGAGGGCGCCGTTCTCGGGGCGGAGGATCCACCCGATGACGATCGCGGCGATGACGGCCGGCAGGATCTGCGGGAGGTAGTAGGTGGCGCGGAGGAAGCTCGCGAGCTTGCCGCCGAACTTCTTGCCGATGACGTCGAACAGCGCGGCTGCGAGGACGAGGCCGAGGCTGGTCGGCACGATCACCATCGCGAGGATCATCACGATGCTGTTCCGGAACGAGATCCAGAACTGGCCGTCCGCCATGAGCCGGCGCCAGTTGTCGAGGCCGGTGAACTGCGGCGGCAGGATCCCGCGGTAGTTCGTGAACGACAGGTACACGTTCCAGCCGAGCGGCACGAGGATGATCGCCGCCAGGAGCACGAAGCCGGGCAGCAGGTAGAACCAGTAGCTGCCGCGGCCGGAGGCGGGCATGATCGCGCCGTCGTCGCGGCGGCGGGGGCGGGGGACGCGGCCGCGGAGCGGCGCGAGAGGAGGACTGGACGCCATCGTCGGGCTTCCCTTCCGGGGAGGTGGGGGTCGTGCGGGGGTGAGGGGGCCGGGGGGCGCGGTGCGGGTCGGGCCGGCACCGCGCCTCCAGGCTGGTGGTCGCGTCAGCGACCGTGGTGGTCCGAAGACCCGCGGGTCAGCCGGTGACGGCCTTCACGCCGTCGGCGTACTGCTGGCCGAGTTCCTCGTTGACCTGCTTGGGCGAGCTGCTGCCGTTCAGGACGCTCTGCAGACCGGCGTTCAGCTGGTCGTAGAAGGTCGAGGTGGGCCAGTCGGGGTAGAACGCCAGGCCGTCACGCTCGGTGAGCGTGTTGAAGTTGGCGATGAGTTCCTTGCTCTTCTCGTCCGTGATGTCGGACTCGGTCGCCGCGACCGGGACGCCACCGTTGTTGCCGATGATCGCCTGCATCTCCGGACGGAGCGTGATGTCGATGAACTCCTCGGCGAGCGTCTTGTTCTTCGCCTTGGTCGGGACGACCCAGAGGTTGCCCGACGAGCCGGGCGACATCTCGGCGCCGGGGTAGAGGAACGTGCCCCAGTCCTGCTTCATCTCGGTGCCGAAGCGGCCGTACCACCACGAGCCGGAGAAGAACATCGGGTACTTGCCGCTGATGAAGGCGGTGCCCGCGTCCTCCGCCTTCATGCCGGTGGCGTCGGCGGAGATGTAGCCCTTGTCGGTCCAGTCCTTGATCGTCTTCGTGGCGTAGCTGATCTGCTCGTCCGAGAAGTCGACGGGGTTCTTGTACAGCTGGTAGTCGTCGACCCAGTCCCGGTCGGCCTTGGTCAGCGCGAGCTGGTACCAGAGCTGGCCGAGCGGGTACTCCGCCGCGGACTCGGCGAGCGGCGTGACGCCCTTCGACTCGAAGGTCGCCATGGCCTTCTCGAGGTCGGCCTCGGTCTTCGGGACCTCGACGCCGTACTCCTCGAAGAGCTCCTTGTTGTAGTAGAACTCGACGTACTCGCCGTAGTCGGGCACGCCGTACCAGGAGCCCGAGCCCATCACGCCCTTCTCGTCGTACCGAGCCGTTGTCTGCAACGACTTGGCGAGCTTGTCGTCCCAGCCGTACTTCTCCACGGCGTCGTCGAGCGGGCTGAGCAGGCCCTGGCTGGCGAGCAGGCCAGCCGTGGCGTTGCCCTTGTTGTACTCGATCAGGTCCGGGGCCTGGTCGGAGTTGAGCGACTGGCTGGCCGTCTTCCGGATCTGCTCGAAGCTCTTCTCCTGGAACTCGACCTTCGCGCCGGTCTCCTTCTCGAAGACCTTGATCGACTCCTTCCAGGCCTTGCCCATGGCGGAGTCCTCGGACTCGAAGTGCCAGAGCTTCAGGGTCTTGCCGTCCTCGTTGCTGCGGTCGTCGGCGCTCCCGCCGGCGGAACAGCCGGTGAGGACGACGGCGGTCGCGGCGAGCCCGGCGAGTGCGCCGAGCAGGCGTGACTTCTTCATGTCGCTACTTCCTTGTAGGGGGATGGGGCTGGTTCGGTTGTCGAAGCGCTTCGACGACGGACCGTCGAGAGCGCCCTTGAGCGGTGCCGGTCAGTGCACCGGTCGGATGGACCCGCGGTCGATGAACCGCGGTCGGAGGAGCGTGACGCCCGGTTCACGGGCACCGTCGACCTGACGGACGGCGCCCTCCACGGCACCGCGACACATCTCCTCGAGCGGGAGGGGGATGGTGGACAGGGGGACCTCGAGCACGTCGGTGTCGTAGCTCGCGCACGCGGCGAGGACGGACACGTCCTCCGGGACGCGGACACCCCGGGACACGAGGTGGGCGAGGACGGCCTCGACGACGGGCTCGTTGCAGTGGAACACGAGCGCCGTCATGTCCGGCAGACCGGCGAGCAGCTCGTCCGCCGCACGGCGCTGGTCGGCGCGGTCGAGGGACGGGTACAGCGCCAGCGTGGCGACGCCGGCGGCGCGGCACTCGTCCTCGAAGGCGTCGGCGAAGCGGCGGATGAAGCCGGTGTGCCGTTCGACGTACGTGGCCGGGTGCCCGATGACCCCGATGCTGCGGTGCCCGGCGGCGGCGAGCTGCCGGACGGATGCCCGTCCGGCCTCGGCGAAGTCCAGGTCGATGCACGTCAGCCCGGTGGTGTCGCCCGGGACACCCACGAACGAGGCCGCAGCGCCGGATCGGCGGACGACCTCGGCGCGCTCGTCGTCCGTGGACACCCCGAGCACGACCACGCCGTCCACCAACGAGCTGTCCACCACGCGGCGGATGCCGGTGACCTCGTCGTCGCGGGCGAGCAGGAGCACGTCGTCGTCGTGCGCCCGGGCGGCCTCGACCACCGCGGTGACGAAGCGCATGTGCGTCGGCAGGTGCGCGTCCTCCCGGATCGGGGCGGACAGCGCGAGGATGTTCGTCCGGGCCCCGGCGAGCATCCGGGCGCCGGCGTTCGGACGGTAGTCGAGCTCGGCGACGGCCTGGTCGATGCGGGCCCGGGTGGTGGCGGAGATCGCGCGCTTGCCGGAGAGGGCGTAGGAGACGGTCGAGATCGACACGCCTGCGGCCTTCGCCACCTCGTGGATCGTCACCATCTGCGCACCTCCTCGTGCCGGTCGTCGTCGTTCGCGGTCGGCCGTCGAAGGGCTTGTGAAGCGCTTCGACGAGCTCGCGACGGCGACGCTAACAGTGTCGAAGCGCTTCGCGCAAGCACTCGTCAGCCCCGCGGACGGATGGAGCGCGCCACGGGGCCGCGGACTCGTGGGCTGCGTGCTCCTGCCGCCCGCGCCGTATCCTGACTGCGTGCTCGCCGCCGCTGGGGAGGCCCCGAGCTCGGGTGACCCCGACCCGTTCGTCGGCCTGTCGCCACGGAGGGAACTGCCATGAGCATGGAGAGCGCGGCCTGGAGCTCGCTGTACAAGATGTCGACCGCCAAGAACGGCGAACACGGCTTCTCGCGTGAGTCGGTGCGGCGGATCCTGACGTTCGCCGTGCCCTACCGGGCCAAGCTCGTCGTCTTCATCGCCCTCTCCGTCGTGGGAGCCGTGCTCGCCGTGGCGACGCCGGTGCTCGCCGGCCGGGTGGTCGACGTCATCGTCGCCCGGGGCGCGGTCGCCACGATCGTCTGGCTCGCCGTCGTCATCGCGCTCGTGGCGGTGGGCGACGCCGTCGTGTCGCTCGTGACGCGCTGGTACTCGGCGCGGATCGGCGAAGGCGTGATCCTGGACCTCAGGACCGCCGTCTTCGACCACGTGCAGAAGATGCCGATCGCGTTCTTCACGCGCACCCGCACCGGGGCCCTCGTGAGTCGCCTGAACAACGACGTGATCGGCGCGCAGCAGGCCTTCAGCGGCACGCTCTCCGGCGTGGTCACGAACCTCGTGGCACTGGTCCTCACCCTGTCCGTCATGCTCAGCACGTCCTGGCTCGTGACGGTGCTCGCGGTGGTCATGCTCCCGGTCTTCCTGATCCCCGCGCGCCGCATGGGCAGCCGCCTGGCCGCGTTGCGCCGGGAGGCCGCCGACCACAACTCCGCGATGAGCACGCAGATGACCGAGCGGTTCTCGGCACCCGGTGCCACGCTCGTCAAGCTGTTCGGCCGCCCCGACGAGGAGTCCGAGGAGTTCCGCGTGCGCGCCGCCCGTGTCCGCGACATCGGGGTCCGGACCGCGATGCTGCAGTTCGTCTTCGTCACCGCGCTGACGCTCGTGTCCGCCCTCGCCCTCGCCCTCGTGTACGGGCTCGGTGGCTTCCTGGCGCTCGCCGGCCAGCTCGACACCGGCGCGGTGGTCACCCTGGCGCTCCTCCTCACCCGTCTGTACGTGCCGCTGACCAGTCTCGCGAACGCTCGGGTCGAGATCATGAGCGCGGTGGTGAGCTTCGAGCGGGTCTTCGAGGTCCTCGACCTCGAACCGCTCATCCGCGAGAAGCCCGACGCGGTCACCGTCCCCGACGGTCCCGTGGCCGTCGAGTTCGACGACGTCCACTTCGCCTACCCGTCCGCCGACAAGGTGTCCCTCGCCTCCCTCGAGGAGGTCTCCACGCTGGACACCCGTGGCGGCGAGGAGGTGCTGCACGGCGTGTCCTTCCGGATCGAGCCCGGACAGACCGTCGCCCTCGTCGGGACCTCCGGTGCCGGCAAGTCCACGATCGCGCAGCTCCTCGCGCGCCTGTACGACGTCGACAGCGGCGCCGTCCGGCTGGGCGGGACCGACGTCCGCGACGTCACGTTCGCCTCCATGCGGCACACCCTGGGCATGGTGACCCAGGACGGTCACCTCTTCCACGAGACCATCGGCGCCAACCTGCGTCTGGCGCGGCCGGAGGCGTCCGACGACGAGGTGTGGGACGCCGTCCGCCGAGCGCGGCTCGAGCCGCTCATCCGGTCCCTGCCGGACCAGCTGGACACGATGGTGGGCGAGCGTGGGTACCGGCTGTCCGGGGGTGAGCGCCAGCGGATGACCATCGCCAGGCTCCTGCTCGCCCGACCGCGCGTCGTGATCCTCGACGAGGCGACGGCCGCGCTGGACTCCACGTCCGAGGCCGCGGTGCAGGCCGCGCTCAGCGAGGCGCTCGACGGCCGGACCGCGATGGTGATCGCGCACCGCCTCTCCACCATCCGCAGCGCCGACATGATCCTCGTCGTCGAGGACGGCTCCGTCGTGGAGCGCGGGACGCACGAGGAACTGCTGGCGGCGCGTGGACGGTACGAGGAGCTGCACCGGACCCAGTTCGCGGTGCAGGAGGACGTCGCGGCGGAACCGCAGGCGGCGAACCCGACCTGATCGCCGTCCGTCGCGGAACGCTTCCCGGGACGGCAGCGGATCAGCGGAGGAGGAGCGAGCGGCGGGGAACGGGGCAGGTGGCCATCAGCTCGTCGACTCGACTGTGCTAGCGCAGCCAACTCTCGAGGCCTTGGTCGACGTAGCCCGCCAACGCGAGGAGAACTGCGTGCGCTTCGCCGAGCGGAAGACGCACGACGGAGCCATCAGCGTTCTTCTCCCCGGGCAACGGGACGCCCCAGATGATGTGCTCGTGGTGGGCGATCCTGTTCCGGAGAGCCTGCACGCGGCGTGCTGCTGTCTCGACCAGCGCACGGTCAACGGCTCCGACGTTCGGGAAGGCGTGTCGCAGGGCAGGCTTCCACAGCGTCGTGTCGTAGATCCGGCGCTGCCGGTCCGGACCTTCGCCCTGCCAGGTGCCGCGTCCCAGGATCTTCACCCAGAAGCCGAACATCAGCGTCGACACGAGCTTCCCGTGCACGACCTCGTCGGGTTGGGCCAAACGGCCGAGTCGAGCCACTCGCCATGCGTCCTTCACGAGTCTGAGCGTGTCGTCGTCGAGGATGTCGGTCCGGCTGTACCAGCGCAGTCCGTGCGCGGTGGCGAGTTCCCGGGCCATGGCGGATCGCATGGCGACCTCCAGCGTGCCGAGGTCGTCGAACATCGCCAACCCGACCGACGCTGCCCATCGGTACAACTCGATGGGGTCGGCATCGGTGCCGTGGCACGCCATCTCGTACGGCGCCAGCCTCGGCGCCGGAACCGTTGCCTTCAGTCGTCGCATGGGCCTCCTCAGTTGCACAGCAGACTCCGGCGACCTAACCTAGCCACACAGCCCCCGGCGCAGCGCACGCAAGTGTGACGGCCGGGGTTCCTCATTTCTGCACACCCGCACCCGCCGGAGGCGGACGGGCAGGTCGTCCTCCGCGCTGGGCGACTGCGTGCGCGGGCGCACCCCCGTGGAGTGTCGCTCAGCGCGGCGCGCGGTGCGACGCGGCCCGTCCGCCTGGCTCCGTGAGCGGGACCGGTGCCGGCCGGGAGGCACGGCTCGCGACGTCGACGACCGCGTGCGTCCGCCCCGCGGTCGCGACGGACTCCATGACGTCGAGCACGTGGAACGCCAGCGCACCGGAGGCCCGGTGCTCCTCCCCCGACGCGATCGCCCGCGCCATGTCCGCCAGGCCCACACCGCGACCGGCGTCCCGGTGGCCCGCGAGTTCCGGCAGCTCCCGGAACGTCCGGTCCTCGGCCGTGGCGATCCTGGTCGGGTCCGAGAACCGGTTCGGGTCGGCGACCGACAGCGAGCCGGCGGTGCCGTGCACCTCGAACAGCGGTGCCTCGGTCGCCCAGACCTCGAACGACACCGTCATCGTGGAGACGACCCCGCCCTCGTGCTCCAGGACCGCGACGACGTGGGTGTCGACGTCGACCGGCAGGACCCGGCCGGCGTCCGGGCCGGTGGCGACCGTGCGCTCCCGGGTCGACCGGGTCGTGCTGCCGCTGACCCGCACCACGGAGCCGAAGAACGTGACGAGGCTCGTCAGGTAGTACGGGCCCATGTCGAGCAGCGGTCCGCCGCCCGGCTGGTAGTAGAAGCCGGGTGCGGGGTGCCAGAGCTCGTGGCCGGGCGCACTCCACGACACCGCCGCCCCGACCGGCGTGCCGATGCGCCCCTCGTCGAGCGCGGCACGGGCGGTCTGGACGCCGGTGCCGAGGACGGTGTCCGGCGCGCTGCCGACCCGCAGGCCCGCGGCCTCGGCGGCGGCGAGGACCGGAGCTGCCTCGGCGGTGCTCAGTGCGAGCGGCTTCTCCCCGTAGACGTGCTTGCCGGCGGCGAGCGCCCGGAGCGCCACGTCGGCGTGCGCGGCCGGGATCGTCAGGTTCAGCACGACGTCGACGTCATCGGACGCGAGCAGCTCGTCGACCCCGAGCGCCTGCACGCCCTGCTCGGCAGCGACCGCAGCCGCTCGTTCGCTGTCGAGGTCGGCGACCGCGGTGAGCCGGAGGTCGGGCAGCGACGGGAACTGCTCGAGGTACTGGCGGCTGATGGTGCCGACGCCGACCATGCCGACGCGGAGGGGTGTGGCGCTCATCGGGCGGCCCACAGCAGACCGCGCTCGATGATCGTGCGGACCGGCTGCGACTCGACGATCTCGATGCGGTGCCCGGGTGCCGAGACGAAGACCCGCCCCTTCCCCCACTGCCGTGTCCAGATGGCCGGCGAGGTCACCGGACGGTTCCAGGCGTCCCAGCTCCGGGCCTCCTGGGTGGTGGTCGCGAGGACGTCGTCGTACTCGTCGCTGAGCACCCAGTACTGCTCGCTGACCAGGTCGAAGTCGTCGATGCCCTGCGTGATCGGGTGCTCGCGACCGAGGTCGGTGATGTGCACGGTGTACGGGATGTAGTTGTCCGACTGCTCACCCACCCGCTCGGACGGGTGCTTGCCCGCGTGGTGGGCGAACTGGCCGCCGATCATGTGGAGGTAGTCGGCGTTCGCCCGGTACGAGTCCGCGATGCCGCCGTGCCACCCCGCCATGCCGGTGCCGGCGAGGACCGCCCGCTGCAGCCCGGCGAACTCCTCGTCGGCGATCGTCGACATCGTGTTCACCTGCACGACCAGGTCGGTGGCGTCCATGACCGCCTGGTCGGCATACACCGCGGTGCCCTCCTCGACGCGGACGCCGAAGCCGTTGTCGCGGAGGAACGGGATGAAGAGCTCGGTGGTCTCGACGGGCATGTGCCCGTCCCAGCCGCCGCGGACGACGAGTGCCTGGCGTTGCACGTTGGGTGCTCCTTGCGGATCGGGGGAAGGGTCGGTCATCGGGTGGGGGCGGGTCATCGGGCCGTGACGGGGGTCCACGCGCTGCCGTCGGTGGCGCTCCGCTGCACGGCATCGAGGACGTCCTGCACGTGCAGCCCGACGGCGAAGGACGGTTCGGGCTGCTGCCCGGTGGTGATCGCGGTCACGAAGTCGACGACCTCGTGCACGAAGGTGTGCTCGTACCCGATCGTGTGTCCGGTCGGCCACCAGTTCGCCATGTACGGGTGCTCGGGCTCGGTGACGAGCACCCGCCGGAAGCCCTGCTCCCCGGCGGGTGCGGTCGCGTCGTACACGCGGAGCTCGTTCATCGCCTCGAGGTCGAACACGATCGCGCCCGTGGACCCGCTGATCTCGATCGTCAGGCCGTTCTTCCGCCCCGTCGCGTACCGGGTGGCCTCGAACGAGGCGACGGTCCCGCCCGGCCGCGCCGCGCCTCCCGTCAGTCGGCCGAGGAACCAGGCGGCGTCGTCGACGGTGACCTGTCCGCGCTCCTCGGAGGCGGTGCCGGACAGGCCGACGCCGTCCGCGAGCAGCGGTCGCTCGTGCACGAAGGTCTCGAGCGTCCCACTCACCGCGCCGAGGGTCGCACCGGTGATGTGTTCGACCAGGTCCACGGCGTGCGCGCCGATGTCCCCGAGCGAGCCGGACCCGGCGAGCGCGGCGTCCAACCGCCACGTCATCGGCCCGTCCGCGTCGGTGAGCCAGTCCTGCAGGTACAGCGCCCGCGCCTGACGGACCTCGCCGATCCGGCCGGCCTGCACGAGCCGGCGGGCGAACGCGAGCGCGGGGACCCGGCGGTAGCTGAAGCCGACCATCGAGCGCACCCCGCGTCCCGCGGCGGACTCCGCGGCGGCGACCATGGCCTCCGCCTCGGCGACGGTGTTGGCGAGGGGCTTCTCGCACAGGACGTGCTTGCCGGCCTCGAGGGCCGCGATCGCGACCTCGACGTGCGACGACCCGGGCGAGCAGACGTCGACGACGTCGATGTCCGGGTCCTCGACCACGCGCCGCCAGTCCGTCTCCGCGCGCTGCCAGCCGAAGCGGGCACGGGCGGCCTCGGTGCGCTCCGGGTCGCGCCCGACGACGACCGTCATCTCGGGCTCGCGGTCGAGCGGGAAGAACCGCGGCGCCACCCGCCACGCCTGCGAGTGCGCGGCCCCCATGAAGCCGTGGCCGATCATCGCGACCCGCAACCGGTCGTCCGTCATCGCATGCTCCCTCGCATCGTGCGTCCGCCGTCGACGGTAGGGACCGCGGGTGGCCGGGACAAGCCGGACGACAGGATCGGAAAACTTTCGTGGCACGGTCGCGCAGGGCGCGCCGGTCACGGGCGCTCCGCGGGTGAGGCACCGCGGCCTGCAGCGCTCCCCGTCGCCGGGTCAGCCGCGGGTGGCGACGATCGTGTAGGTGGTCGGGATGCGGTCGCGGTCCTGCTCCGGCCACGTCCACGATCCGTCGCCGGTCTCCTCCATGCGGGAGCTGAAACGCCACGGCAGGGTCCGGCCCTCGTCGAGTCGACGGAGCCGGAGTCCTGCGCCGAGCAGGGCGTTCACGATCTCGGACAGCGGGTGCGGCCACTCGTACGTGCGGGGCTGCGACACGGTCCCGTCGCCGGCGTAGGTGGTCGCGTCCTCCCACTGCTGGGCGGTCCCGTCCGGGAAGTACCGGTGGCGGGTGACGAGCTCGTCGGCGTCCTCGTCCAGGGCGTACAGCGCCGGGTGGCCGTCGCGGATGAAGAACACCCCGCCGGGTCGCAGGAGTGCAGCCACCTGGGCGGCCCACCGGTCCAGGTCGGCCAGCCAGCAGATCGTGCCGATGCTCGTGTAGACGACGTCGAAGTCACCGGTCACCGCGGCGCGGGCGTCGAGGACGTCGGACTCGACCCACGTGACGTCGACCCCGGACCGCTCGGCCAGCACCGCCGCCGACACGAGCGCCGGGTGCGAGAAGTCGACGCCGGTCACGCGCGCTCCCTCCCGCGCGAGCGAGACGGTGTCGGTGCCGATGTGGCACTGCAGGTGGCAGACGTACAGGCCGTCGAGGGACCGGCCGGGGAGCCAGGGCGTGAGCGCCGGCAGGTCCTCGCGGACGACGACCGACCGGTGGGCCGGGTCGGCGAAGGCGTCGCGCGCGTAGGCGCCCTCGTGGATCGGCACCCGGTCGTCCCAGTTCGCGCGGTTCGTGTCGCGGGCGTGCTCCCAGTCGACGTCGACGTGGTCCATGCTCATGCGCCCGACCCTACCGAGCAGGGCGGTCGCTCTCGACGGACCTCCGGACCGGGTCGGACGCCATCCGTGACGGAACGCCCTCCGAACACGTCATGAGGAGAGAGCCGGGCGACGGACCCGGACGACTGGAGGACATCGATGGCCGACCCGATCCCGACCGAGGACCGCTGCCCGAGCGTGTTCGACCGGTGGCGCTGTGGGCTCCCACAGGGCCACGGCGGACTGCACGCGTGGACGGACGCACGCGGTCGGACGACCTGGAACGACACCGCTCAGGGCCGCCGGCTGCCGGACCTGTGAGCACCGGACGCGGCTCCCGCGGTGCCGCGTCGACCGGTCACCCCACCTGCGCGGCCCGCGCCGGCCGTCAGCGTCGGACGGGAGGCGCGTCCCGCGTCCCGGGACCGGGTGCGGCCGTGGAGTCGCGCACCACGAGCGCCGTCGCGAGTTCGACCCGGACCGGCCCGTCGTCGAGGTCCCCCACCGGCTCGGTCGCGCCCCCCGCGTGCTGGCGGAGCGCCATCCGTGTCGCCCGCTGGGCCATCTCCTGCAGTGGCTGCCGGATCGTCGTCAACGCCGGACGTGCCCACCGTGCCGGTGCCACGTCGTCGAACCCGACGACCGACAGGTCCTCGGGCACCCGCAGGCCGGACGCCCGAGCGGCGTCGAGCACGCCGAGGGCCTGCAGGTCGTTGCCCGTCACGATCGCGGTCGGTCGGGGCGCCGTCGCGAGGAGCACACGGGCTGCGCGCTCGCCGTCCGCGCGGCTGAAGTCGGCGACGACGACGTGCCCGGCCGCCCCGTCGTCGACCGCAGCCGTCCCGGCGGAGGTGGTCCGGGCCTCCCGTCCGGCCGCGGCGAGCGCCGCGCGGTGACCGGCCAACCGGTCCGCGGCGCAGCGCATGTCGAGGGGCCCGGCGATCGCGGCGATCCTGCGGTGCCCGAGGTCGAGCAGGTGCTGCGTCGCGGCCGCTCCCCCGGCGGTGTTCGTCGCGCCGACCACGGGGACGTCGGCGGGCGGGTCGCCGACGGGGTCGACGACCGTGAACGGGATGCCCCGCGCGCGGAGCTGGTCGCGTCGGCCCGCGGTGAGGGCGGAGAACTGCAGGACGACCGCCACCGGGCGGCGGTGCAGCACGCCGGCGATCCAGTCCTCACCCACGGCGTGGTCGGCGCCGAGCGCCGAGAGGGACAGCGCGTAGCCGTGCTCCCGGGCGACCTGCTCGACACCGCGGACGATCTCGATCGACCACTCGCTGGCCAGGTCCTCGACGACGAGCTCGACGAGGGACCCGGGCTCGGGCGGACGGTCCCGCTGGGCGTAGCCGGAGGCGGCGAGCAGGTGTTCGACGCGCTCCCGGGTCGGACCGGAGACACCGGGGCGGCCGTTCAGGACCTTCGACACGGTGGCGAGCGAGACCGAGGCCCGGCGGGCGATCGTCCCGAGGGTCGGCCGCGAGCCGGACCCGCCCGCAGCGTCGACGCCCATGCAGCGAGTATCGCAGCACGCGCAGTCGCTGCCCCGCCTACTGGGGCAGGCACCACCGCGGGGACCTTCGCCAGACTGGCGGTGCACAGCCCCGTCCACCCTTGGGGGCCGAACGACGAACCGAGGCTGCGATGACCACCGATGCCCGCTCCGCCGACAGCGCCACCGGCACGGAGACCGACACGACCGACACGGCACCCCGGGTCGACACCGGCACCGGGGCGGGAACGGGCACCGGGGCGGGAACGGGCACCGCGGACGACGAGCGCCTCGAGCAGGCACGCCTCCGCATCCGCATCGCCGAGGCCGCCATCGAACTCATCCGCACCGGCGACAGCCTGCACCTGACCGGTGACGCCGTCGCGGCCCAGGCACGGATCGCCCCGGAGCTGGTGCAGCGCGAGTTCCCGACGTGGGAGAGCCTGCTCGCCGTCGCCGTGATGCGGTGGCACGAGGTCCGTCTGCGGCCGCTGCTGGAGCACGCCACGGGGGACGGTGCCGTCGCGTTCCTGGAACGCCTGATCGCGGCGAACCTCGCCGACCCCCGCATGATGCGCCTGCTGGTCAGCAGCTTGACCGCGGGTGCGGACCCGCTGAACCCGGCGGCGCCGTTCTACCGGAACCAGTACGAGGCCTTCCACCGCACGGTCCGGCAGCTGTTGGACAGCGACGTCGCCACCGGACGGGAAGCGGCGTCGGTCGACACCGGGAGCGCCGCCGTGCAGCTGCTCGCCCTGTACGAAGGACTGCAGCTGCAGGGCATGCTCCGGCAGGGCCTCGACGTCCTGGCGGCGTTCCGGACGGCGACGACGGAGCTGCGCCGCGGCTGGGCCCTGCGCGGGCCGGTCGCGGGCGGCGGCCTCGACGGCGTCTACGACCTCTGACGCCCGGCCGGGAGGCGCGGGGCGGGGCGTCGGCGCGCCGTCGAGGGGTTGCGCTCGGGCCGGTGCAGCGCATATGTTCTCGCTGACAACAAATCCGCTCGACGACGATCGGCAGACCCCATGGCAGTGCAGCCCACCCGCGACGACAAGTTCTCCTTCGGTCTCTGGACCGTCGGCTACAACGGCTCGGACCCCTTCGGCGGCCCGACGCGCCCCCAGCTCGACGTGGTCGAGGCGGTCGAGAAGCTCGACGAGCTCGGCGCCTACGGCCTCACCTTCCACGACGACGACCTCTTCGCGTTCGGCTCGACCGACGCCGAGCGTCAGACCCAGATCGACCGCCTCAAGGGCGCGCTCGAGTCGACCGGCCTCGTCGTCCCGATGGTGACCACGAACCTGTTCTCCGCGCCGGTCTTCAAGGACGGCGGCTTCACCTCGAACGACCGCGACGTCCGCCGGTTCGCGCTCCGCAAGGTGCTCCGCAACGTCGACCTCGCCGCCGAGCTCGGTGCCGAGACGTTCGTCATGTGGGGTGGCCGCGAGGGCGCCGAGTACGACGCCGCCAAGGACGTCCAGGCGGCGCTCGAGCGCTACCGCGAGACCGTCAACCTCCTCGCCCAGTACGTCACCGACAAGGGCTACGGCATCAAGTTCGCCATCGAGCCGAAGCCGAACGAGCCCCGCGGCGACATCCTGCTCCCGACGCTCGGCCACGCGATCGCGTTCATCGACACCCTCGAGCGCCCCGAGCTGTTCGGCGTGAACCCCGAGGTCGGCCACGAGCAGATGGCGGGCCTGAACTTCACCGCCGGCATCGCGCAGGCACTGTACTCGGGCAAGCTCTTCCACATCGACCTGAACGGTCAGCGCGGCATCAAGTACGACCAGGACCTCGTCTTCGGTCACGGCGACCTGCAGAACGCGTTCTCGCTCGTCGACCTCCTGGAGCACGGTGCACCGCAGGGCGGCCGCGCGTACGACGGCCCGCGTCACTTCGACTACAAGCCGTCCCGCACCGAGGACTTCACCGGCGTCTGGGACTCGGCCGCGGCCAACATGCGCATGTACCTGCTCCTCAAGGAGCGTGCCCAGGCGTTCCGCGCCGACCCCGAGGTGCAGGCAGCCCTCGAGGCGTCGAAGGTCACCGAGCTCGCGCAGCCGACGCTGAACGCGGGAGAGTCGTACGACGACTTCCTCGCCGACACCTCCGCCTACGAGGAGTTCGACGCCGACGCGTACTTCGGCGGCAAGGGCTTCGGCTTCGTCAAGCTGCAGCAGCTCGCCCTCGAGCACCTCATGGGCGCTCGTGGCTGATCTCGCCTCCAGCGCGACCGACCCCGGTGACGTCCTCGTCGCCGGGGTCGACTCGTCCACGCAGTCCTGCAAGGTCGTCGTCCGGCGGGCCGCCACCGGCGAGGTCGTCCGCTCCGGCCGCGCGTCCCACCCGGACGGCACCGAGGTCGACCCCACCGCCTGGTGGGACGCCCTCGGCACCGCCGTCGCGGACGCCGGCGGGCTCGACGACGTCGCCGCGATCGGCATCGGCGGGCAGCAGCACGGCATGGTCGTGCTCGACGCCGACGGCCGTGTGATCCGCCCGGCCCTGCTCTGGAACGACGTCCGCAGCGCGGCCGCCGCCGCCGAGATGGTCGAGGAACTCGGCCGGGAGGCGTGGGTCGCCCGCACGGGTCTCGTCCCGGTGGCCTCGTTCACCGCCACGAAGCTGCGCTGGCTCCGCGACGCCGAGCCGGAGCACGCGGCCCGCGTCGCGGCGGTCGCGCTCCCGCACGACTGGCTGTCCTGGCGCCTCCGGGGCTACGGCCCGGCGGACGAGAGCCCGCTCGGCCCCGACCTGGACGCCCTGGCGACCGACGGCTCGGACGCCAGCGGCACGGCCTACTGGGACCCGGCCCGCCGCGAGTACGACCCGGAGCTGTTCGAGCTCGCCCTGGGCCGTCCGCTGCGCGGGGCCGAGACCGGTGACGACGGCGACGCGGTGATCGTGCCGCGCGTGGTCGCGCCGTCCGCGGCGATGGGCACGCTCGAGCAGGACGTCGACCTGCCGGGCGGTGCGCGGGCCTCCCGCGGGCTCGTCGTCACCGCGGGCGCGGGGGACAACGCCGGCGCCGCACTCGGCCTCGGCCTGGCGGCGGGCGACGTCGCGGTGTCCCTCGGGACGAGCGGCACGGTGTTCGGCGTGACCGACACCGCGATCGAGGACCCGACGGGCACGGTCGCGGGCTTCGCGGACGCCACGGGTGCCCGCCTGCCGATCGTCACGACGCTCAACGCGGCCCGCGTGCTCGAGGTGGTCGGCGGCCTGCTCGGCGTCGACCACGCCGAGCTCGGGCGGTTGGCACTGCAGGCGCCGGCCGGTGCCGACGGGCTCGTCCTCGTGCCGTACTTCGTCGGTGAGCGCACGCCGAACCGACCGGACGCCACCGCGTCGCTGCTCGGCATGACGCCGTCGACGACGGACCGGGCACACCTGGCCCGGGCGGCGGTCGAGGGCATGCTCTGCGCCCTCGCCGACGGCCTCGCGGCGGTCGAGCGCACGGGGGTCACGGTCGAGCGACTCCTGCTCATCGGCGGTGCCGCACAGAACGAGGCCGTCCGGGTCGTCGCCGCGCAGGTGTTCGGCCGCGAGGTCCTCGTGCCGGAACCCGGCGAGTACGTCGCCGCCGGCGCTGCCCGTCAGGCCGCGTGGGTCGTCACCGGGTCACTGCCCGGCTGGTCGATCCCGACCACGGCGATCCCCGCGGACCCGCACCCCGAGGTGCTCGAGCGCTACCAGGCCGCCGTCGGCTGACCGCGGAGCGCACGTCGGCGGCGGGGCGCAACGCGATGACGTTGCGGCTCGCCGCCGCCGTCGTGTCCGGCTTCCGTGCCCTCAGCCAGCCCGCGGGCTGGACCGGACGTGCGCCCGCTCCCCCTGCGGCCCGTACAGGCAGAGCACCTCGGTGACCTGGTCGGTCACGTTGCCGACCCAGTGCGGGGTGTGGGTGTCGAACTCGACGACCTCGCCCGGGCCGAGGTCGAACACCTCGTCGCCGAGCGCCAGTCGGAGCCGACCGGACAGCACGTAGAGCCACTCGTAGCCCTCGTGGGTCTTCAGCGTCGTGTCCGAGCCGTGGTCGTGCGGCTCGATGAGCTGCTTGAACGAGCGCACGCCCCCGGTCCGCTTCGTCAGCGGGATGACGACACGGCGACCGTGCCGCTCGGGCTTGAGGTGCACCCGGGGGTCCCCGGTCGCCGGTGCCCCGACGAGGTCGTCGAGCGGCACCTGGTACGCGCGGGCGAGCGGCAGCAGCAGTTCGAGCGTCGGCTTCCGCTGGCCGGACTCCAGCCGGGACAGGGTGCTCACCGAGATGCCGGTGCGCTCCGCGAGTGCGGCGAGGGTGGTGCCCCGTCGCGTGCGGAGCGCCCGGAGCCGTGGGCCGACCGCGTCCACGACGTCGGCAGTCGTCGGCTCCGTGGGTCGGGCCTCCCGTGCGTGTGCCATGCCCCCATGTTGCCATGCCGGCAACGGAGCTTGCCGCGGAGGATCCGCTCGGCGGAGGATCCCCACATGTCCGAACTCCATGACGTCATCGTCGTCGGCGGCGGTGCCGCCGGCCTGTCCGCAGCGCTCATCCTGGGGCGCTCGCGCCGCTCCGTGCTCGTCGTCGACGCGGGCGAACCGCGCAACGCCCCCGCCGAGGGCGTCCACAACTACCTGGGCCAGGAGGGCACCGCACCCCTCGACCTCGTCCGCGTCGGCCGAGAGGAGGTGGCCCGCTACGGCGTCACCGTCACGGACGGGAGGATCGTGGCCGCGTCCGCCGCGCCCGTCACCGAGGACGACCCGGTCGGGTTCCGGCTCACCCTGGACAGCGGCGAGGTCGTCGCAGCACGCCGCGTGGTCATCACCGGCGGTGGCGTCGACCTGCTGCCGGACGTCCCCGGACTGGCCGAGCAGTGGGGCCGCGGGGTCGTGCACTGCCCGTTCTGCCACGGGTGGGAGGTCCGCGACCGACGGATCGGCGTCCTGGTCACGACACTGGCCGGAGCGCACCAGGTGCAGATGTTCCGGGCCCTCAGCGAGGACGTGACGGCCTTCGTGGCCGAACCGGGCGCCGTCGACGACACCGTCCTCGCCGGTTTCGCTGCACGGGGGATCACGGTCGTCCACTCCCCCGTCGCGCGAGTGCTGTCCGACGGCGACCGGCTCAGCGGCGTGGAGCTGCCGGACGGGTCCGTCGTCGGACTCGACGCCCTGGCGGCCGCGAGTCGTGTCGAGGCCCGGGTCGACTGGGCCGCGGGACTCGGACTGACGCCGGTGGACCAGGAGGCCAACGGGACCCGGTTCGGCCGGGTCCTGGCCGTCGACGCGCTCGGGAAGACCGACGTCCCCGGCGTGTACGCGGCCGGCAACGTGGCGAACGCGATGCTGACGGTCATCGGCTCGGCGGCAGCGGGTACGCAGACCGGGGCCGCGGTGCACGGGGACCTGCTGCAGGCGGACGTGGCGGCGGCACTGCGGCGCTGATCGGTCCGGCCGCGTGGCTGCGGCTGCGGCGGTGCACCGGCGTCACCGCGTCGGCGTCAGCACGCTGTCGAGCACCAGGTCCTTGGCCGGGCCATGGGCCTCCCACCGGACCCGCCACCGCTCGGGCGTCCCGGTGAGGAGGCCCGTGTAGTCGTCCGGCGCACAGGCGTGCTCGACGCGGTCACCCCACGCCCAGTCGTGGAACGGCCGGCCGTCGGCGAAGTGCACGTGCCACCGGTCACCGGTGCCGCGACGGACGGACAGGGTGCGCCACACCGGCGTCTCGGTGGCACCGAGGACCATCGTCCCCGCCTCGTGCCAACGTACGGACCCGTCGTCCTCGGCCATCAGCTCGGTGGAGCCGGTCACCGTGCCCGACACCCCCGCGAGGCGGTCGTGCACCGTCCGGTGCAGGTCCCACCGCCCGAGCAGGTCGGTGGGCAGCAGCAGTGCCGGGGCGGATGCCTCGGTGGCCGTCACTCGACCCGGTACCCGGCCTGTGCGGCGAGCAGCGGCGCGAGCGTGTACAGCTGCTCGCCGCCGATCGTCGCACCGCGCAGCCCGTCGAGCCGCTCCACCCGGTCGAGGTCGGCGTCGCGGAGGTCCACGTCCTCGATGCGGGTGTCCGCCCCGGCGACCTCCCGGATCGTGCTGCCCGGGAAGGCCACGCGCTGCAGCCGGGCGTCCGCGATGTCGACCTCGTCGATGACGCAGTCGCGGAACACCACGTCGGTGAGGACCGACGCGCGGAGGTTCACGAACCCGAGCTTCATGCCGACGAACTCCACCGCGCTGAACGAGCTGTCGTACAGCTCGGCCGACCCGATCCGTCCGCCGGCGATCCGGACCTCGCGCCACGCACCGCTCTGGGCGCGGAGCACGGGGGCGTCCAGCACCTCGACCACGGTGTCCCGGATGCGGAGCCCGCGCAGGTCGGCGCCGTCGGCCCGGAGGGTCCCGACGACGCACTCCTCGAGCTCCAGGTCGGGCAGCCGCTCCCCCGCCACGTCGAGCACGTCGATGCGCTTGCCGTCGATCCGGTCACCGGTCAGCACGTCCCCGGCTCCGGGCGACCACGGCTCGAGGTCCGCCGGTTCGGTCAGGGTGATGCGGGGCGCCGCGACGCCGGTCTTCCGTGCCATGCCCCCAGTCTGCCGCGGACGGACGACCGCGGGGTCGTGCACCGGGGTCGTCAGACGTCGGGATCGTCCGGACGGGCGGCTGCTCGCAGGGCGTCAGCCATCCGCCCGGTGAAGTCGATGAACAGCTCGAAGGACTCGGGAGCAACGGCGCCCTCGAGCACCTGGCGGTACGCGGCCCGCACGGACCCGAGGACCGCGACCCCGTCGAGCGTGAGCTCGATCCGGACGCTGCGCCGGTCATCGGGGTTCCGGACGCGGTCGAGCAGTCCCTGCCGGGTGAGCCGGTCGAGGAGCGCGGTCACGGCCCCCGTCCCCATCTCGAGGTACCCGCCGAGCTCCTTCGGCGTGCGGTCGTCGTCGACCGCGCCGAGGAACTGCAGCGCGCGGAGGTCCACCGGGTTCAGACCGTGCCGGACGGCGAGGTGCTGCATGAGGTGCGCGTGCTCGACCTGTGCGCCGTAGAAGGTCGCCACGGCCTCGTCGAGGAGTCGATCGAGGTCGGCGGTGGAGGGGCGCCGGGGAGGTGCGGTCACGTGCCGAGCATAGTCGACATCCGTTCATCACGAAGATTGACAAACTCGAAAATCGAGGCGTACAGTCGCAGATGCCTCGAAAATCGAGGCGACACGATCAGGATGGAACCCGGAAATGCGTCGCCCTACCCGCACCCTCGCTCGCCTCGGCACCTTCGCCGTCATCCCCGCCGCGCTGCTCGCCGCCGGCGTCGCCGTCTCCACGGCGAGCTACTCGGCCTTCTCGGCGACCTCGTCCGACGGTGCCGACAACTGGTCGATGGGCACGGTCGCGTTGACGAACGACGCCTCGAACGGCGCGCTGTTCTCCGCGTCGAACCTGAAGCCCGGGTCCACCGGCACGAACTGCATCGCGGTGACCTCGAGCGGCAGCCTGCCGAGCGCCGTCCGCATGTACGCGAAGGACGTCACCCAGACCAAGGCCCTGGCCTCGTCCGTGACCCTGCAGGTCAAGCAGGGCGCTGGCGGCGGCTACGGCACCTGCGACGGGTTCACGGCGGCGACCGGGACCGACGGCACCCTCTACGACGGCTCGCTCGCGTCCTTCGTGTCGACCCGGAAGGACTACGCGTCCGGCCTCGGGACGTGGAAGACCGCGGGCACGAAGCCCGAGACGCGGACCTTCCAGATCACGTACACCGTCTCCCCCGACGCACCCGCGACCCTCATGGGCGCCACCGCCAGCCTCGGCTTCACCTGGGAAGCCCAGAACCTCTAGTCCCTGCCCACCATCGCACGCCCACCGGACAGGAGGATCGGCATGCGCTCGTCGTCGTGGCTCCGGTTCACGGTCGTGCTCGCCGCTCGTGGCGTCATCGCGGCACTCGTGGGCGTCGCGTTCTGGGGCATCGCTCCGCTCGCACTCGGGTGGCACACCACCACCGTGATGACGGGCTCCATGCAGCCCACCCTGCTGCCCGGTGACGTCGTCGTGAGCAAGCCGGTCCCGGCCCACGACCTCCGCGCGGGTCAGGTGCTGCTCTTCCCGGACCCCGACCACGCCGGCGTGCTGCGCCTGCACCGCCTCCACGACGTGGACGCCCGCGGCGAGCTCGTCACGAAGGGCGACGCGAACCCGGAGGCGGACTCGACCGCCGTCACGCGGTCCTCGGTCGTCGGGGTCGGGTACCTGCGTGTCCCGCTCGTCGGGCTCCCGGTCGTCTGGGCCGCAGAGCACCGGACCGTGCCCCTCGTCGCACTGGCCGCCGGGATCGTCGTGCTCGCCGGGTTCGCCGTGGTGCCCGCCGTGCGCACCCGCACCGACGACCCGACCGACCGGCTCCCGCACCACGGCCGTCACCGTGCCGCACGTCCGCGCCGCCCCCGCGCCCGGGCCGTCGTGGTCGCGGCGACGGTGTGTGCCGTCGTCGGGGTCGCACTGCCCGCACCCGCGGCGGCCGCTGCCTTCGCAGCGACCACGACCACCGGGGCCAGTTCGATCACCACCGCGGTCGCCACCCCGGTGACCGGGCTCACCTGCACGAACGTCGGCAACGCCGCGGTCGACGTGGCATGGACCTACTCCGGGGTCGCACCCGAACGCTTCACCGTCCTGGTCGACGGGGCCGCGAGCGGGATCAGCACCGGTGCGGGCGAGCGGGACGTCACGCTGGGCGCGTCGGACTTCTTCGTCTGGAAGACGTCGACCATCAGCGTGCGCACCGACCTCACCGACACGTGGACGGCCACGTCGCCGTCCACCGTGCGGATCACCACGATCCGGCTGTTCGGACTCGGCCGCACCTCCTGCGCCCGCTGACGGGCCCGGTCGAACGCCGGTCCGCGGCCGACCCCGGCGTCAGCGCCCGGCGGCGTAGTGGCTGCTCACCTGCGCCGCGGTGAGCACGGAGTTGTAGACCGCAGCGAACCGCATCGAACCCGTGAAGTACGGGTTCGCCGGCGCTCCGGGCCAGCCGGAGATCGTGTCGTACCCGATGCGCCAGTACCCGGTGTAGTTCTCCGGCGCCGTGTAGTTCGCGTTCGAGGCCACGAGCGCGCCGTCGACGTACAACCGCATGCCGGTCGTGGCGGACATCGTCGAGACGACGTGGTGCCACGCGCCGTCGTTGTAGGACTTCGGCGAGGTCACCACCTGCGTGGCCCCGTTGTAGGCGCCGAAGACGAGCTGCCCGTTCGTGTTGAGGTAGATCTGCCGGTCGTGCTGGCCGGAGACGGTGACCTGGCTGCCGCCGAAGCCGATGAGCAGGCCGCCGGCCACCGAGGTGCGGAACCAGACCTCCTCGCTGAAGGTCACGGGGTTCCGCTGCGCCGCGGGGGTGGAGAGGAAGTCGGACGCTCCGTCGAGGAGCCACGCGGTCCCGGGGTCGCGGGGGCAGGCGACCGGGCTCGGGGCGCTCGCGGTCATCCCGCCCTGGTAGGTGCCGTTCGCGCCCTTGCCGGAGAAGTCGGCCGCGGTCGTCGAGCCGGACGGCTCGGTCAGCTTGTACGCGAACAGGGCATTGCTGGCGGTGGCGTCGAAGCCGACCGCACCGGTGCAGGTGTTCGACGCCGCGGTGCCGGCGGAGTTCGACCCGTTCGTCACCTTCGCGCTGAAGCCCGAGCGGGTCGGGGCGAACTGGTTGACGAGGAGGACGACGGCGAGTGCGACGACCAGCAGGAGCGCGACGACCTTGCCGTCGCGGAGACGACCGGGGTTCACGAGGGCCGCACCGTCTGCACGCGTCCGACCACCAGGCAGAGGACGAGCGGGACCAGGCAGGCGGCGACGAGCAGGGCCCAGCCCGTCGGGTTGAGGTCGATGCTCGACATGAGCTGGTAGTGACCGTGCCGGTTGAGCTCGGTGATGGTGACCCGCCCCACCTCGCCGTCGACGAGGTGCACGGCGTTGCCGCCGACCGCGTCGACGCGGACGGGGAAGATCCCGGAGGAGACGACGGTCGCCTCGACCGAGCCGGGGGACGTGCTGTTCGAGATCGTCGTGACGTTGACGAAGGGCTTGAGCAGGAAGGCTGCGTACGAGACCGTGAGCGAGCCGCCGGCGATGCGCAGGCTGCTCCGGGTGACCCGGTCGGTGAAGGCGCTGGTCAGGCCCCAGATGAGGAGCGTCCCGACCAGGAGGACCGGGGCGGCCTTGAAGAGCCAGCCCAGGTGCGGGACGAGCAGGACCGGGGCGCCGACCAGGTCGTCCTGGGTCAGGGTCCACGGGTCGGCGGCACCGTTCACGTCGCCCCGGGCGCGGATGCCGCCGTCGGGGTCGATCTCGATGACCCGGTGGGTGTACACGACGTCGGGGTTCGCGGCGACGCTGTACGAGACGATGTCGCCGACGCGGAGCGACGAGGCCTGCACGGGCATGTCGAGCACGAGCGTGCCGACCGGGGCGGCTTCACCCATCGACGGCGTCTCGACGACGAACCAGCGGCCGCCGTTGGTGAGGAACAGCATCGCGGCGGTCAGGAGGACCGCGGCGATGACGGCGACCGACCAGGCGAGGACGGACTCGGAGCGGCTGAACGCCCGCCCACGCAGGAGCGGCCGCGGCAGTGTCCCGCTGAGCGGGATGGCCGAGGTCTGGCTCATGTGCTGCTCCGTCCTGGTCGGTGTCGGTCACGGGTGATGGCGACGCTCGACCGTAGGGGGGTCGGTCGAGCGTCGCCGGTCTGGGCGGGGCGGATCAGGCCGTGAAGGTCCAGGTCATCGGGACCGAGGCGGCGAGGCCCTGGTAGGTGTTGCCGGCCGAGGAGTCGAGCGTGACGGCGAAGTTGAAGGGGACGCTCGCACCGGCGGCGGGAGCGGTGGGCAGCGAGATCGCGGCGGCGCCCTTGAAGCTGGCGAGGGTGCCGGAGAAGACCGTGGTGGAGCCCGAGGTGATGACGAGGTTCATCTTCGCGCAGAGGTCGGTCGCGGTGCCGTTCGACGTGCCGTTCGCCGTCTGCGTGCAGGCCGCACCGGGGGTCAGCGTGAAGGTGTTCGCGGCGGCGGTGCCCGTGTTCTTGATGGTGATCGGGGTGTTGACCGTGTTGCCCGGGGTCATCGTCGTGCTGCCACCGAACTTGTTGATGGTCGAGCAGGTCGCCGAGTTGGTGGAGACCGAGCCGCCGTCGGTGCTGAGACAGGTGACCGACGCGTTGGCGTTCTGCTCCTGCATGATCAGCGTGCCGCTGGCGGCGGTGTTGCTGCTGTTCGTGATGCTCGCGGCGAACCCGGAGAGGGTGCCGGTGAGCGAGAGGGAGAGGAGCACGGCCGCGAAGATGCCCGCGAGGAGCGCAACGGGGGCGAAGCGGAGGCGCTTCAGCGGGGAGGTGCGGAGCGGGTTGGACACGGGGTACCTCGATGTTCGGTGGTCGATGTGGGGGTGCAATCCTTCGGAGGAGTGATTGCTTGATGATCAAGATAATGACCGGTTGAGCCAGATGGAAGCCCGAGTCCGCCCCCAGAGCGGGGGCCACGGCAGGACGGGAGGCGCGACGGCGTCCGGCACGGTCGTGTCGGCCCGGTACTCTTCCGCAACGAGCGAGGGGCGGGACCAGGTGGTGACGGGACAGGACGAGGACGGCGCGACCGACCTGATGGCCGCGTTCGACGCGGTCGTCCGCGCGAACGCGAGCCTCGTCGGGCAGTTGAGCGCCCGTGCCGGCGTGCACGAGAGCGGCCTGCGTGCGCTGGTCCTCGTCAGTGACACCGGGTACTCCACCCCGACCGAGGTCGCCGGGTTCCTGGGCCTGACCTCCGGCGCCGTGACGAACCTGATCGACCGGCTGACGTCCGCCGGTCTGCTCGAACGGACCCCGAACCCGAACGACCGCCGCGGGTCGCTGCTGCGCCTCCGTCCTGCGGGCGAGGAGGTCGTCGGCGACTACCGCCGTCGCTACGTCGCGATGCTCCGCGCCGTCGACACCCGGCACCGCGGTGACCTGCACGCGGTCCTCAACGACCTGGCGACCGGCCTGTACGAGCAGGCGGCGACCGCGGCACCCACACCGGGGTCGGACGAGGCGTCCCGCTGACCGCCGGTCCGTCCTGACTGCACGCTCCCCGCACGACGACGGGCGCCACGGTCGGTGGGGACCGTGACGCCCGTGTGTCCGTGCGAGTCGGAATCCGTGCCGGTCCGGATCGGTGCCGCTCGGTCTCGGTCCGCTCTCCGGCGGACCTCAGCCGCGCAGCGGCGGCGTCTCCGGCACGCCGTGACCGTCCGCGAACCCCGCCACCAGGTCACGCATGGCGTCCTCGGCACTGTGCCGGGCCTCCCAACCGAGCACCTCGCGCGCACGGTCCGTCCGCATGATCGGCACGCCGGCCGCGATGTCCACCCAGCCCGCGTCGGTCGGCTGCAGGCGCAGCCGCCAGGTCAGTGTCACGAACGCGCGCACGAGCCGCAGGGGCACGCGGACCGCGCCGAGCATCCCGAGCACCCGGGCCATCCGCGGCGGGGTGAGCACGGGCGCGGCGGCGACGTTGAACGCGCCGCCGGCCGTCCGGTCGATCGCGCGCCAGAAGGCGTCGGCGAGGTCGTCGGCGTGCACGGCCTGGAACACGAAGGGGTACGGCAGGGGCAGCACGGCGAACCGCAGCAACCGGACGGCGCGCATCGGCACGAGGTGGCCGAGGAACAGCCCGCGGATCTCGGCCGCGGCGTCCCGCTGGAAGACGAGCCCCGGGCGCATCCGGGTGACGACCACGTCCGGGTGCTCGCGCTCGAACACGTCCATCGCGCGCTCGTTCTCGGCCTTGTGGACGGAGTACGTGGCGGTCGGGATGCCGTCGGCGGGCCAGCTCTCGTCCACCGGGGTGTGCTTGCCGGCCACGTCCACACCGCGGTACGCGCCGACGGACGAGGCGACGACGACCTGCGGCACGCCGGCCGCGGCGACGGCGGCGAGCACGTTCGCGGTCCCGGTGACGTCGGTGCGGTGCTGCGCCGGGATGTCGTGCGTCGGCTGCAGCGCCCAGGCGAGGTGCACCACGGCGTCCGCGCCGCGGAAGACGGCGGCCAGCCGGTCCACGGCGTCGACCGCGCCGACGTCGACCGTGTGCCAGAGCGCGGCGTCGTAGGGCTCGGCCCGCAGGTCGGGCAGTCGCCGGGCGACCCCGACCAGGTCCGCGCCGGCGTCCCGGAACCGTCGGAGCAGCGCGCTCCCGACGTTCCCGGTCGCGCCGACGATGACGACCCTGGTCATGCCGCGGCCGAGGAACCCGCGGGCAGCGCCGGGTCGAGGACGACCTTGATGCAGCCGTCCTCCTTCTTCTGGAAGACCTCGTACATGTGCGGGGCGTCCTCGAGCGAGACCTTGTGCGTCGTCAGGTCGAGCGTGCCGAGCGGGTCGGAGGGGTCCTCGACGAGCGGCATGAGGTCGTCGACCCAGCGGCGGACGTTGCACTGGCCTTCGCGGATGGTGATCTGCTTGTCGAACAGCGTCATCATCGGCATCGGGTCGGCCATGCCGCCGTAGACACCCGAGAGCGAGACGGTGCCGCCGCGGCGGACCAGGTCGATCGCGGTGTGCACGGCGTCGAGGCGGTCGACACCCGCGGTCTCGATGGCCTTCTGCGCGAGCTTGTCGGGCAGCAGGCCGGCGGCGCGCTGGGCGAACCCGGCGGCGGGGTTGCCGTGCGCCTCCATGCCGACGCCGTCGACGACGGCGTCCGGGCCGCGGCCGTCGGTCAGGTCAACGAGCTCGGCGACGAGGTCCTTCGACAGGTCGAACGTCTCGATGCCGTACTTCGCGGCGAGGTCACGACGCACCTGCTCCGGCTCGACGGCGAGCACGCGGTAGCCCAGGTGCTTGCCGATGCGGGCGGCGAACTGGCCGACCGGACCGAGACCGAGCACCGCGAGCGTGCCGCCCTCGGGGACGTCCGCGTACTGCACGGCCTGCCAGGCGGTCGGGATGATGTCGCTCATGAACAGCCACTGCTCGTCCGCGCCGGTGTGCGGCACCTTGATGGGGCCGTAGTCGGCGTGCGGCACGCGGAGGTACTCGGCCTGGCCGCCGGGGACCTGGCCGTACATCTTCGTGTAGCCGAACAGGGACGCACCGCTGCCGTACTCGGTCACCTGCGTGGTCTCGCACTGCGACTGGAGCCCGCGCGCACACATGTAGCAGTGGCCGCAGGAGATGTTGAAGGGGATGACGACGCGGTCGCCGACCTTGAGGTTCGTGACGGCGGAACCGACCTCCTCGACGATGCCCATCGGCTCGTGGCCCAGGACGTCGCCCTTGTCGATGTACGGGCCGAGGACGCGGTACAGGTGCAGGTCGGAGCCGCAGATCGCCGTGGAGGTGATCCGGACGATCGCGTCGGTCGGCTCCTGGATGGTCGGGTCGGGAACGGTCTCGACGGACACCTTCTCGGTGCCCTGCCAGGTCAGTGCGCGCATGTGTGCGCTCCTCTCGTCGCGGCGGGGCCGGACGGGAGGCCCGGCACGCTCCGTCCATCGGTACGCCTCCGCCGCGTGGCGCCTCCCAGCGTGGGTCGGTCAGCGCACCGGACGGGCGGGTCAGACCTGCTGACCGGAGCGGACCTGGTCCGTCGACGGCACGGGTCCTGCCGGCCGTGTCCTGCGCGCCGTCAGGACGTCCTGCTCCTCACGGGCGGCACGCTCGTCGCGGCGACGCTCGGTGGCCACGACCGCGCCGAGCACGAGGGCGTACAGCACCGCGCCTGCGGCGAGCGCGGCAGCGGCCGAGGGCACCTGGTCGGCGGCGATGCCGGGGACCCCGTCGACGGCCATCAGGACCGCCTCGGCTCCGAGGACGGCGGTCGACAGGGCGAGCACGGCGATGCGGAGCCAGCGCGGGCTCCGGCGGATGCCCGCGGACACCCCGACCACCGCGGCGGTGAGGAGCAGCCCGACGAGCAGGAACCCGATCATCACGACGGAGTGCAGCCCCGGGTCGCGGGTGGACTCGGCTGCGTTGGGCCCGGTGTACAGCAGCCACGACGCACCGACGGCGAGGACCGCGGCGACGACCGGGAACGCGAGCGCCTTGGTCAGCGGGTTGCCCGCGAGTCGTCCGAGTCGCTGCAGCGGCACCGGTTCGAGCGTCCGGCGGGCGAGCGTCACGGGGGACCCGAGCACGAGCAGCACGGGCGCGACCATGCCGATGACGACGTGGCCGAGGACGTGCGTGGTGAGGTCGTGGTTCCCGGCGTGCCCGAGTGGTCCGACGAGCACCGCGGCCACGGCCACGAGCCCGGCGATCCAGGCGACCGTCCGGGGGATCGGCCACGCCGGCTGGCCGCGACGCCGCTGTCCGGCCGCGCCGACGACGTACACGGCGCCGGCCAGGGTGAGGGCGATGAGGGTGAAGGTCCCGAGCATGCCGCCGTGAGAGTGCACCAGAGGGCTCCTGTCGTCGTCGGTCCATCCTGTCGGAGACCGGTGCACCGTGTTCGGCGCGGTGCGCTCCTGCGACGGGTACCGGGCCGGTTCAGGCGCGGAGTCGGTCCCGGTCGGCAGCGGGGAGGTGCTCGGTCGCGGTCTCGAGCGCCGCGCGGCTCAGGGCGCGCCCGTGCCGGTCGAGGAACGCCACCAGGGCCTCCTCGGACGCCCGCTTGCCGGTCTCGCGGAGCACCCACCCCAGGGCGGACTGCACCACCTCGCCGCGCTCCCGGACGAGTCGCCCGGCCAGCCCGAGCGGGACCTCCGCGTCGCCCTGCTTCACGAACGCCAGGGTGGCCACGACCGCGGCCCGCCGGACGAGCGCCACGTCCGACTTCGCGAGCGCGTACAGCGGCCCGGTGGACCCGCCGAGCAACGGGACGCCGACGAGCTCCTCGGCGGCCAGGTCGACGAGCACGGGGTCGTCGATGCGTTCCGCCCGGAGCGCCGACAGGAACTCGTCGGTCAGGTCCGCGTCGGGGTGCTGCCGTGCGGCCTGGACGAGCATGACGACCGCGACGGTCCGCCCACCCGGGTCGTCGCTCCACAGCAGTGCCGACCGCTCCCCCGGGTCCAGGTCGGCGAAGCGCCGTGCGATCCGGCGCGCGGCGGCGACGTCACCCGGGGTGCGCGCGAACGCGGCGAGGACGTCCTCGGCGGTGGGATGTGGCATCCCCTCCACCCTACGACCGGGACCCGGCGGGACCGACTCGGCAGGATCGGCCCGACGGGACCGGGTCAGCGGAAGTGCAGCACCGTCAGCGGGTCCTTGAGCGTGCCGTTCACCCGGGTCTCGACGTGCACGTGCGGGCCCGTCGACTGCCCGGTGTTGCCCGACTTCGCGATCTCCTTGCCGACCGAGACCACCTGCCCCTGCGTGACCTCGATCTCGCTGAGGTGCGCCGTCAGCACGGTCGTCAGCCCGTAGGTGACGACGACGTAGTTGCCGTAGCTGGCGTGGTTGCGGACCACCGAGGTGACCGTGCCCCGCCCGGACGAGTACACCGGCGTGCCGACCGGCACGACCGCGTCGGTGCCCTGGTGGTAGCGCGGGACGTGGCCGGCACCGCGGTCGTCGCCGTAGCGGCCGGAGATGCGCGTCGTCTTCACCGGCCAGAGCAGGCCCGTCACCGGACGCGACGACCAGATGCGGGTGTCCGCGGAGCCGTAGAGGACGACGTTCGAGTCGACCTGTACGAGCAACTGCGCCGGGCCCTTCCCGGAGGTCCGCGTCGACCAGAGTGCACGACGGCCGCCCGCCGAGTAGACGACGAGGTTGCCGTCGGGCTGCAGCGCCGCGTAGGCGCCCGGGTTGCCGAAGGTCTGCGAGGACCAGACCGCCGTGCCGCTGACGTACTGCACGAGGTTGCCGTCGGCCTGCATCGCGAGCGTGCGGGGCGAGGCGGCGCTCGCACGGAGGGTCGTGCCGGCCGCGAGGGTCCCGCCCGAGGTGATGCGGTTCTGGAAGGTCGCGATGCGCCAGAACATCCCGTTGCCGACCTTCCGCATGCGCAGTTCACCGTCCGCCCGGACGCCGAAGTCCTTGGCGGCACCGCCACCCGATCCCCACTGCGCCACGACCCGACCGTTCCGGACCATCGTCAGGTACCCGTCCTTCTGGACGACGACGGTGGCCCCCGGCTGGTTGGCCGTGTTGGAGGCCCAGAGCACCACGTTGCCGATGCCGTACTCGACGAGGTTGCCGTCACCCTGCAGGACGAGCCGGAACTGCCCGTTCGTGGAGTTGACGGAGTCGCCGGGCTGCAGTGTGGTCCCGGCCTTGACGGCGCTCGTGTAGGTGGCGGCCTGCGCCGGCGCCGCCACCGCGACGAGTCCCGCGGCCGCGATCGCGACGGCGGTGACGGCCGCGGCGAAGCGTGCTCGTGCCCTGATCATGCGTGGTGTCCCTGCTCGTGGTGCGACCACCGCGGGCGCCGAGCGCCGGCGCGGTGCGTGTCCTGATGTGGCACGTCCCTGTACGCGCCGACGGTCAAGGTTCGCAGCCGGAACCGGTTGCGGGTATCCCCAGGACCGGGGGCGTGCGCGACAGCTGTCGGTGTGCTCGCCCGCCCCGGGACAGGATGGGACGCATGTTCCCCCAGCCGAACCCCGCCTTCGTCCGACCGTCGGCCGACCGGACGCGACCCGACCTGCAGGGCACGTTCGGCATGACGGCGTCGACGCACTGGATCGCCACGGCCACCGCCCAGTCCGTCCTGGAGCGCGGCGGGAACGCGTTCGACGCCGCCGTCGCCGGGGCCTTCGTCCTGCACGTGGTCGAGCCGCACCTGAACGGCCCGGGCGGTGACCTGACCGCCGTGTTCGCCACGGCGGCCGATCCCGCGCCCGTGGTCCTCGTCGGCCAGGGACCCGCCCCGGCAGCGGCCACCCCCGAGCACTTCCGCGCCGAGGGACTCGACCTCGTGCCGGGCGCCGGCGCGCTCGCCGCGGCCGTCCCCGGCGCGGTGGACGCCTGGCTCCTGCTGCTGCGGGACCACGGCACGTGGGAACTCGCCGACGTGCTGGCCCCGGCGATCGGGTACGCCCGCGACGGCCACCCGGTCAGCGCGGGCGTGGTCCGGACGATCGGCGCGGTCGCCGACCTGTTCCGCGTCCACTGGCCGACCTCCGCCGAGCGGTGGCTGCCGGGAGGCGCGCCTCCCGTCACCGGGGACGTCGTGCGCAACGAGCCGCTCGCCGCGGTGTTCGACCGCCTCGTCGACGCGGGGGACGAGGCAGACGGTGGACGGGCCTCCCGGATCGACGCCGCCCGTCGGGAGTGGGCCGAGGGGTTCGTCGCGACCACGATCGACGCGTTCGTCCGGCAGCCGCACCGGCACTCGTCCGGCACCGACCACGCCGGCGTCATCCGCGCCGGTGACCTCGCCGCGTTCCGGGCGACCACCGAGCCGGCGACGACGGCGACGTTCCGCGGCCACACGATCGCGAAGACCGGTCCGTGGGGGCAGGGTCCGGCGCTCCTGCAGACCCTGCGGATGCTCGAGCCCCTCGACGACGAGCGCCTGGACCCGTCCACCGAGCTCGGCGCCCACACGATCGTGGAGGCGCTGAAGCTCGCGATGGCGGACCGCGACGCGTACTACGGCGACGGCACGGTCCCGCTCGACGTCCTGCTCGCCGACGCCGCTGTGGCCGAGCGTCGGGCGCTCATCGGGGACACCGCATCGGACGCGTTCCGTCCCGGCTCCGTGCCGGGCGTCGAGCCGGTCCTGCCGCCGCTCCGCACCTCGTACGACGTGACCGGCGCGGCCGGGGTCGGCGAGCCCACCGTGCCCGGCGCCCGGCGCGGCCCGGTGGACGAGCGTGCCGAGGTACCGGTGGAGGACCGCGGCGAACCGTTCGTCGCGCCCGACGGCGACACCCGCGGGGACACGTGCCACATCGACGTCGTCGACCGCTGGGGCAACATCGTCAGCGCGACGCCCTCCGGCGGCTGGCTGCAGTCGTCGCCGACCATCCCGGAGCTCGGGTTCTGCCTCGGCACGCGGCTGCAGATGACGTGGCTCGAGGAGGGCACCGCGTCCACCCTGCGCCCCGGCGAGCGCCCCCGCACGACGCTCACGCCGACGCTCGTCCTCCGCGACGGTGTCCCCGTCGCCGCCCTCGGCTCGCCCGGTGGCGACCAGCAGGACCAGTGGCAGCTGCTGTTCCTGTTGCGCTGCATCGTCGGTGGGTACACGCCGCAGCAGGCGATCGACGCCCCGGCCCTGCACACGACGTCGTTCCCCGGGTCGTTTTGGCCGCGGACGTGGGAGCCGGCGGGCCTGGTGGTCGAGGACCGGCTCGGTGACGACGTGGTCGCCGGCCTGGAGGCGCGCGGGCACGTGGTCACGCGCGCCGGCGACTGGAGCCTGGGTCGGCTGTGCTGCGTCACCCGGGACCCGTCGACCGGGGTCCTCGGTGCTGCGGCGAACCCCCGCGGGGCGCAGGGGTACGCGGCGGGGCGCTGAGTTCGAGGCTGGGCCGGACCTCGAGGCCGTGTCCAGTCCGTGTGAGCGGCGGGGCCAGGGGCGCCCTGACCCGGCGACTGCAGTCGACCGTCCCACCGACGTCAGATCAGTCTCGTCATCTGCAACCAGGGCGGCAACAGTGGTGCGATTCGCATCTCCCCGTCGTCGGTGGACCGGGGCTCCGGCCGCTGGTCGTACTCGCCGGGGGCCGTGAACACATCTCCGCTTTCGGTGGCAGCCGCGGGAAAGAGAGGAAAGTAGTCGGACGAGGTAGAAAGCGAGCTTGCCTTCATCAGCCTCAACTGCTCTGACATAACATCCATTATCGGCGCATCTCCGGCTCATCGGAGGAGCAGCACTCAACTGATTGAGCCGGTGCCGTCACCCTTTGAGGCCAGCGCAAGTTTCTTGCTGCCCCCAAAGGCGCCTCAAACTTCTCGAGGCCGGTGGTCGCGCTGACCTGTTCGGGCAGGCGGGTGCGGAGCACCGGTCTCCCGGTGCTCCGCGCCCTGTTCTCTATGGTTGCCCTTCAGTGACGGCGTCGCAGGGTCAGTGTCCCGAGTCCGGCGAGCAGCAGCAGGACCGCTGCCAGTGCCGGGGACGCCGGGTTGCCCGCGCCCGTGTAGGCGAGGGTGCCGGCGGTGTTCGCCGTCGCCTCTGCCCCGGTCGCTGCAGCTGCTGCCGGAGCGGAGGACACGAGGGTCGGGGTCGACCGGACTACGTCTGCCGTAACGACCGGGGCTGTGTCGGTGTCGACGAGCGGCGTGGTGCCGGTGTTCGGGATGGTTTCGACGACCGGGGTCGTACCGGCGTCGGGGGTGTTGCCCGTGTCACCGGGAGTGGTCCCGGTGTTCGGCGTCGAGCCCGGGATGGTGCCCGGCGTGGTGCCGGGGTCGGTACCCGGGGTGGTGCCGGGCGTGGTGCCGGGGTCGGTACCCGGGGTGGTGCCGGGCGTGGTGCCGGGGTCGGTACCCGGGGTGGTGCCGGGGTCGGTACCCGGCGTGGTTCCGGGGTCGGTACCCGGCGTGGTTCCGGGGTCGGTACCCGGCGTGGTTCCGGGCGTGGTGCCGGTGGCCGGGGTCGTGGTGCCGTCTCCGATGATGCCGATGCCGTTGTTACCGACCGTGATCGGGATGTTCACGACGGGGATGATCTGCGTCCCGGAGCCGACACCGCCATCACCCGAGGTGGTGCCACCAGCGGCCGGGGCGGTGCCGGTCGTGGGGGTGGTACCGGTGGCGGTGCCACCGGTGCTGGTGCCGTCACCGATGACTCCGATGCCGTTGCCACCGACCGTCACCGGGATCGAGACGACCGGGGTGACTTGGGTGCCGGAGCCGATGCCGTCCTCGCCGGAGGTGGTGCCACCGGCCGCCGGAGCGGTGCCCGTACCGGTGGTGGGGGTCGTGCCGGTGGTGGTGCCGCCGGTGCTGGTGCCGCCTCCGACGATGCCGATCCCGTTGCCACCGATCGTGACTGGGATCGAGGCCACCGGGGTGACCTGGGTGCCGGAGGCAATGCCGTCTTCGCCCGAGGTCGTGCCACCGGCCGTCGGGGCGGTGCCGGTGGTGGGGGCCGTGCCGGTCGTGGTGCCGCCGGTGCTGGTGCCGTCTCCGACGATGCCGATGCCATTGCCACCGACGGTGACCGGGACGTTCACCACGGGCGACACCTGGGTGCCGGAGCCGATGCCGTCCTCACCGGACGTGGTACCACCGGCAGCCGGCGTCGTACCCGTGCCGGCGGCCGGGGTCGAACCCGTCGTGCCGCCCCCGGTGGTCGTGCCGTCACCGATGACACCGATCCCGTTGCCACCGACCGTCACCGGGACGGAGACCACCGGTGACACTTGGGTGCCGGAACCGATGCCGTCCTCACCCGAGGTCGTGCCACCGGCAGCCGGGGTCGTACCCGTGTCGGCCGTCGGGGTCGAACCGGTCGTGTCGCCCCCGGTGGTCGTGCCGTCACCGATGACACCGATCCCGTTGCCACCGACCGTCACCGGGACGGAGACCACCGGTGACACTTGGGTGCCGGAACCGATGCCGTCCTCACCGGAGGTGGTGCCACCGGCAGCTGGCGTCGTACCCGTGCCGGTCGTACCGCCCGTCGGGGTCGAGCCCGTGGCCGAGCTCGATCCGTCGCCGAGGACACCGATCCCGTTGCCCGTCACCGTGATCGGGACCGAGACGGTCCCGAGCAACTGCGTGCCGGAGATGATCCCGTCCGACCCGGAGGTCGAGCCGCTCGTCGTGCCACCGGTCGGAGCTGCCGGGGCCGCGGAGGTCCCGGTGGCCGATCCGTCTCCGAGCACGCCGATCCCGTTGCCCGAGACCGTGACGGGGACCGTGATGTCCGGCAGGACCTGGGTGCCCGAGAGCACGCCGTCCTCCCCGGAGGTCGAGCCGCTCGTGGTGTCACCGGCCGGATCTGCCGGAGCGGCCGGAGCCGACCCGGAGGTCGAACCGGTGGCGGCAGCGTCACCGAGGACCCCGACGGCGTTGCCGGTCGCCGTGACCGGCACGTCGACCGCGCCGGCGACCTGGGTGCCGGAGAGCAGCCCGTCCTCACCGGACGTGGTGGGTGCGGTTGCCGCCGGAGCAGGGGCAGGGGCGGCCGGCGCAGGAGCCGGAGCCGGAGCCGGAGCAGCGGGGGCCGGTGCGGCCACCGCGTCCCCGAGGACACCGACGGCGTTGCCGGTCACCGTGACGGGAGCGCTGACGTCGGGCACGACCTGCGTGCCGGACGCGATGCCGTCGGCCCCGCTCGTGGTGGGAGCAGGTGCCGGTGCTGCGGGTGCTGGTTCCGCGGGCGCCGGTGCCGCGGGCGCAGGTGCCGCCGGAGCCGGAGCTGCCGGTGCGGCCGCGGTGGAGACCGCGTCGCTGACGATGCCGAAGGCGTTGCGGGTGACGGAGACGGGCGCGTCGACGGTCGGCGCGATCTGGGTTCCGGAGACTGTGCCGTCCTCGCCGGTGGTCGTCGCCGCGTTCGCCGCGACGGCTCCACCGAAGGTCAGCCCGCCCACGCAGAGGGCGAACCACAGCCCTCGGGAGACGTTCTTGTTCATGGTCGTTCACTCCTGATCGAGATGGATGGTCGACCGCACACAGAGGCGGTCGGAGGCGCGTCCTGCCGTGACGGGCAGGTGCGCCGATCTCAATCGGGAGCGACGTCGTGGTCGCCGACGAGCGATGCCGGGACGGCGTCGTCGGAGACCGAGCCGCGGAGGCCCGCGGCGAGGGGGGAGGTGAGAGCCTCGGCACCGACGGTGCCGAGGATGTTCGCGCCGGCGGAGCCGCCGGAGGTGCTGTCGCCCGTGGTGCCCGCGGTGCCGCCGTCGAAGGGCGTGTGCACCGGTGCGCCACCGAGCGGGAGGACGAGCGCCGCACCGTCGACGGTGACCGTGGCGGGTGCGTCCGTGACGGTCGCGGCGGCAACAGGGCCGGTGGCGACGTGACCGAGGGCGACGGTGCGGGGGCCGGAGGTGCCGCGGGTCGACGTCACATCAGCGGTGGCCGACGCGGCAGGCGCCTCGGCGGCGGAGCCGGTGCTGCCGTCCGTTGTGCGGACAGGCCGGTCCCCCGGGTTCGTAGTCGCGACGGGCGCGGGACCCGCGGCCGGACCGGTGCCAGAGCCGGGGACCACCGGAATCGAGGGGACGTCGACGCCGGGGAGCGAGCCTCCCGGCAGGAGCGGCCCGCCGGGCAGGACCGGACCGGTCGGAAGCCCGCCGACGACTCCTGGGACTTGGTCGACGACGGTCGGCAGCTCGGCGACGACGCCGGGGATCTGCGTCACGACGCCGCCGACGGTGCCGAGCGTGTCATCGACGACACCGGTCACCGGGGCGGTGATACCACCGAGCGTGTCGTCGCCGAGGAGCGCACCGACGACCGGGAGGCTCCCGACCACCCGGTCGACGGTGTCGACCACTGCGGTGACGGGCCCGCCGTCGGCGACGGTCCCGACGGCCCCCGTCACGGGCTCGAGGACGGAGGAGGCGGTGTCGGTCACCGGGCTGAGGATCGCACCGACAGTGTCGGTCACCGGACGGGAGGCTCCGCTCGCGGCCGCCACGATGCCGTCGGTGACCGACGTGGTCGAGCGGGTGCCATTCGGGGCGTGCGTGCCGGCGGGGGTCGCGCTCGACGTCACCGGGGCGTGAGCCGCCGGTGCGGAGTGGGTCGGCGTGCTGTGCGCCGGGCTGCTCGAGGTCGGGCCGCTCTGCGACGGCGTGCTGTGGGTCGGAGCGCTCTGGGCCGGGGTCGGCGCGTGCTGTGCGGGGGCCGGGTGGCTCGGCGCGGCGGCGGCCGGCGCCGCAGGAGCGGGCGCCGCCGTCACCGGGGCGGGTGCTACGGGGGCCGCCGGGGCTGGCGCTGCGGGGGCCGCCGGGGCGACGACGGGCGCGGGAGCCGCCGGAGCGGGCGCTACCGGTGCTGGCGCGACGACGCTCCGGACCGGTGCGACGGCGCTGTCGAGCACCTGGCCGACACCGCCCGTGACACCCTGCACGGCCCCACCGACACTTGACGTGACGCCACTCGGCGAGACCCCGAGGAGCTTGCCCTCCGCCGCTGCGGCCGGGCGGGCGCCCAGGAGCAGCGAGAGCAGCACGACCGCCGCAGCGATCCCGGAACCCAGAAGGGCCCACCGGATCACTGCCCGCAGGGGTCGACGCATCGACGCGTCCATGCGCTCACCTCCTGATCTCGGCTGCGCACGTAGAGTGGTTGAGCGGCACGGTACGCCTCGTCGGCCAAGCGCGCGAGAGGTCCTCAAGAAATTGTCAGGATCGCTCGAGGACAGGCAGGAAAGCAGCATGACGCCGCTGGGTTTGACCGCGATGCCCGCGACCAGCCGCGAGATGCCTCGTTGTCCTTGTCAGCTCAACGCGTCTTGTTTTGGCGCCAAGTGCCGCGCGAGAACGAGGGTGGTGACATCGTCGTCAGGGCTGCGTTCGGTAACGAGTGCACGGACTCGAGGAAGGAAGTCGTCCGGAGCAGCCCAGTACATCTCGGCGAGTTGATCGAGCGAGGCGAGTGTCCCGTCGAACAGGTCAAGGACGCCGTCGCTGCAGACGATCAGCGCGTCGCCGGGTTGCAGGACCAGGAATCCAGAGGAGTGGCGCATCGCGCCGGGATGCAGCCCGAGTGGGAGGTCCCGTGATCGAAGCAGCCGTATCGGTTGCCCGTGCGCTGAGAGGTGCATCGCGATGCCATGACCGGCATCGCCGAAGTCCACCCAACCTGTGGCGGTGTCGAGGTGCGCATGGAACGCGGTGGCGAACGAATCCGCTCGCACAAGCGCCGGGCCGATTTCTCGGTCCGTGGCACTGATCACGTCGGCGGCGGGACGTTCCTGGTCCTGGGCGCGGAACGCCGCGCGGATGGAGGCGGCGTGCTTGGCCGCCTCCACGCCTTTGCCCATCACATCGGTGAGGGTGATCGCGGCACCATTGATCGTGGGTATCCAGTCGTAGAAGTCGCCGCTGGCACTACTGAACGGGATCACTTCGGCGCGGAGGTCGTAGCCGGGAAGCTGAAGCGGACCAGGTGCGAGAACGCTGATCTCGGTTCCCGATCCAGTGTCGCTGCCGTCATCGCCGAGGATCCGGCCCGCCCACGTCGCGAGGTCTTGCAGTAGGACGACATCACTGTCCGACAGAACCCGCGGATGCGTGTCCACAACGCACAACGACCCGACGCGGGTGCCCCGCACGCTGACGGGTGCGCCGGCGTAGAAGCGCACTCCGAGCGTCTGCACTACCGGCAGCGCCGCGAACCGGTCATCAGCGCGAGCATCCGGTACCAACGTCGGCTCGTCGTGAAGCACGGTCTCCGCACAGAAGCTCTCGCTCGCGGGTATTTCCCGCGGACCAGTCGATGTCTGCGGGGTGAGCGTGTAGACGGTGTCGTCGTCGATCAGGTTCAAGAACGCCATCGGCGCACCGAACACGTCTCGCGTCAGCCGAGCAACACGGTCAAACCGCTCAGCCGGGTCACCTCCGATGACGTCGAGTTCGTGCACGAGAGCTGCCCGAGCCGTCACCCCATCCACAGCAGCCACGGTAAGCGCGCAACGGGCGCTCGAGTCCAGGCCGGGCACCGTGGCAATGCAAGCACACTGATAGCACTCTGACAGCGAGATGCAAGCTAGCGCGTGCACCACCACGCAACTCGCCCAAGAACAGGGACCAGCGCCCGATTGCAAGCGATAGCGCCGGATTGCTTATCTGCAATCGTCGGGCTCGAGAAGCCGCTGTTCACTGATGCTGAGCGCAGTGCACGAGGGCGGGCGAAGTTCCCGCCGCTTCTTCTGACGTGACGCTCAACTAAACGGCAGCCGCCGCGCAGGCCGCGGCGCTGGCGAAGCTCCGGACAGACACGCTTGCCAAGCAGAGTCCGTCCGCGGCGTCGGTTATGTCGGCGGGGAGTCGGTGGCTGGCTGCTCGAGGGCTTGCACGAGGTCCGCTTCCGAGGGCAGCGCTGCTTGCACCGCTGGCGGGAGGAGGTCGTAGCTGGCGACGCCGATCGGCGTCTGGTTCGCGCCGAGTGAGTACCGGACGACGGCGTCGTTCTTGTTTGCGACGAGGAGCAAGCCGACGGTGTCGGCATGCTGGGAACGGCGGAGCTTGTGGTCGACGAGGGCGACGTAGAAGCCGAGTTGGCCGAGGTACTCGGGCTTGAACTTCCCGGTCTTCAACTCGATAACGACGTACCGGAGCTGCTCGACGTGGAAGAACAGAAGGTCGACGAAGAAGTCGTCCCCGTCGACATCGAAGTGCACCTGCCGGCCCACGAACGCGAACCCCTCCCCCAGCTCGCGCAGTGTGTCGATGATGCGATCGACGAGTGCCTGCTCAAGCTGCCGCTCCTTCGCATCGCCCTCGAGCGCGAGGAAGTCCAGGACGTATGGATCCTTTGTGAGCTGCTGCGCTAGGTCCGACTCCCCTGCCGGTAACGTCGCAGCGAAGTTCGACGGCGCCACTTCGAGCCGTGCGTGCGCGTCAGTACGGATGTGGTACTCGAGGACGTTCCGAGACCAGCCGTGATGCACGGCCTGTGCGGCGTACCACTCGCGGATTTTCTCCTCGTCGAGCCGGTCGAGGAGGACGGTGATGTGCCCCCAGGGAAGTTGTCCAACAAGCTGTTGGACAGCTTCCTCGTCTGGCCACGCTGCGGCGACGCGACGCATGTAGAAGAGGTTGGCGCGCGAGAATCCCTTCATCTCCGGGAACTCGGCACGGAGATCTTCTGCGAGCCGACCGATGACGTTGGTCCCCCACCCCTCCTGCTCCTGCCGCTGCAAGATCGTGGAGCCGATCCCCCAGTACAGACGCACCAGTTCAGTGTTGACGCGTCGCTGCGCAGTGAAACGCGCTTCCCTCACTTGCCGCTTGAGTTCTGCCAAGGCCATAGCGTACCCGGACGGAACTGGTGCTGTTTGAGTCATCGGTAACCATTCTGCACCAGCACTTTGTGTCACCGACAATCGGTCCTGCTTCGACCCGATCTGCTCTGGATATGTCACAGTAGAGGTGTACTTCCCCCACTACGAAAGGCAGCAGTACCCATGGCGCAGAAAGTCACCACGCAGCTCGTCGACGACCTGACCGGCGAAAACATCGAAGACGGCAAGGGTCGCACCGTGTCCTTCGGCTTCGACGGCGCCAACTACGAGATCGACCTCACCGACGACAACGCGGACCAGCTCCGCGAAGCGCTCTCCGACTACATTGCCGCCGCCCGCAAGACCAGCAACCGCTCCGGCCGTTCCTCCTCCGGCACCGCCCCGAAGCGCGGCAACTCCGAAGAGCTCGGCAAAATCCGTGAGTGGGCCGCAGCGAACGGGCACGAGGTGTCCTCTCGCGGCCGAATTAGCCAGGCTGTTCGCGACGCGTACGACGCCGCCCACTGACACCGCTTCCCTCAGGCGCACGATGGCCGGCCACCTCACGGGTGGCCGGCCATTGCTGTCCCCGCCGATAGCGGTCTCTTATGTCAGACTTGATGATAAACGCGAATGCGCCAGTAAAACCAAATCTGATCCAAGCCCCACCGCGTCGCGTCGTCGGCAGTTGAAGCGGCTGCTTTCTCCTCACCGACCCCGAACTGGTTTGGGCGATACTTGCCGATCTATCTCGTTCCGAAGGCGGCGCAGACGTTCTTCTCCGCGTGTCGCTTCAAGAGGGCGGGGAGAGTCGGGGCCCAAGCCTCATTCGGGCAAACTAGCCGCCGGTCGACATCGTCCCTGCTGACATAGATTCCTGTACGCAACCGTTCGTCCACTATCAAAATCCCTGAAGTCGTATCAACTACAAAACCTACGCGACTTTTTGAGCCAGTGGTAACAAGTTCCTTAGCCGCAAAATTCATCGGTTGAGATAACAGCTGCCCGCTGAAGATGCTGATAGTCACCACGAACACCGTCACAAGCCGCACGAACGCACCCTTCCCTCGCGCGGCGTCGATTGCGTCCTGTCGATCCTGAATTTCCTGCGTAATCGTACGTTCAGACCTTGCTCTGAATGGCCTCGGCACAGTAAGGGGGAAAAGCGGATTTGCTTCTACCGCAATACCTCGCCGATGCAACTCCCAACGCCCCTCGAACCAAAGGGCCCGAAGTACTTCGTCGGCAGGAGGACTCTTGTCGACCAAATAAGCCCTACTTGAAAGTAGGCGAACGCGGAGTTGTACTTTTTCGCTTCGCCAGTAGACATAAGCCGAGCCGAGAAGGATGACAAATAGTGGCCACGACAGTGCGCTGAGGCCGATGAGAATCAAGGTAAAAAGGGCCAAGCCGAAAAAGTAATGCGCTCGTGCAGTGTGGCCGGGTTCACCGTATAGCTGAGCAAGCGCGTTCACTGAAGCGATAAGTAGGAACGCCATGAGGTTGAGAAGTATCACCATGGCGATTGACCCGATAGGAAGATGTGTGACAACCGCTATAGCAAGATTGGTATTTCCTTGAGTGCGGGCGAATATGTTCAAGATGAAGCCGAGTATGCCAATTAATGGCAGGATCGCAAAGCTGCTTCCACCGCCCACGTTCTCGATTATGGCGGTCTGACGTTGTACTGTTTTCAATTGATCGATGGCGGCTGGCGCATAGCCTCGTTTCGGGAATAAGAAGCGAAATGTCCGGCGGGTGATCGCTAGAGCGCGAGACTGGCGGATCCGAGGGCGAGGCACAGCGGCAGCCTACCGGGAACGAGGAATATTCAAGCTCGGAGATGTGGCGCTGAGGTATACCCCAGCGCATCAGTCGCGGACGGGCTCGAAGCTGTAGTTCTAGGGCTGGTTCCGGTGGGTGTGCAACAGATTTGGTCTCGGGTCTAGACGTGTTGCTACATCACGATCAGCCCGACATCGTGCTGGGAACGCTTGAGCTTGGCGCCGGTGCCGACGTCTTCGTGGTCGCACGTCGCGGGTACAGGTAGACCACTGGAATCGCCGAGGCGCTCCGCCGAGATCTGCCCCGCTACTACGCGGGTTTCTTGAGCGCGTCAGACTTCCGAAGCGCTTGTTTGTAGCCGCTTCCAGCGCCGAGCGCGTCGCGGCGCATGCGCACGACGATGGACTTGCCGCCGGCCGGGATGAGCGGCTAGATCTGCACATGCTCGGTCAGCGCCTGCTCGTGGGCAGCAAGCCATACGACTGCTCCGAGACGATTCCGGTATCCGATGACCGTGTGCCGAACTGAGGGCATGACCAACGCCGCCGCAACGGCCGCCAGGACAAGAGCTGCGATCGCGAACGCAACTACCTCAGTCCACCCAGAGCCTCAAAGCGACGCCGCAGATCCAGCTCGGAGGCGGGCCAGCATGGTGGCGAGGATCGTGACCGTCCCGGCCTGGAGCGTGAGGGCAAGCGTCGTCTCCTGATCGGCAGCGCGAGAGCGGAGCTCGGCGCTGCGTTGGTCCCGCTCGTGGTCAGCCAAGTGCAGGCGTCTGACGTGCGGAGACCTTCCGCGTCAGGTGGCGATGACTGCAGCGCCTGCTGCGGACAGTACGTCTCCCTGTTTGTCGGTGATGACGGTGCAATCGGCGAGGGGGAACGCGTGGCAGAGCGAGATGTGGTCGAACTTGCTGCTGTCCGCGAGGACGTACGTGTGCCGGCTGTGTGCGTGCACGACTCGCTTCTTCGTCGCTTCACGGATGTCGAAGGTGGTGACACCGGCGTCCGCGTCGATGCCTGTCACGCCGATGAAGGCCTTGTCGAAGTAGAGGTCGTTGAGTTCGCGGTCTGTGATCGGGCCGGCAACGGAACCGATGTCGGGCAGGAGGTCGCCGCCGAGGACGGTCACCGTCACGGTCGGCGTGATGGGGAGTGCGAGTGCGTGTGTGTTCGACGTGATGACGTGCACGGTGATGCCGTGCAGTGCACGCATGACCTCTGTCGCTGTCGTCCCTGAGTCGAGGTAGATCGTGTCCCCGTCGCTGATGAGGGCGGCGGCCGCTTCTGCGATCGAACGCTTCTCGTCGGGGTTGATCAACGACTTCGCGGCAACGGGCACTTCGGTTGCTGCGTCTTCGAGCCGGATCGCCCCTCCACGGAGGCTGACGATGCGTCCGGTTTCCTCGAGCGCTTTGATGTCGCGTCGTACTGTCGATGGTGATGCGCCGGTGGCGTCGATCAACGCATCGATGGTGACCGGTTCTCCGGATGATGCTTGGTCGAGGATGAGCTGGTGTCGCTCAAAGGACTTCACGGCTGAGCACCTCGTGGGTAGGCATGCTGGACTGTGCTCCGAGACCTTCGACGGTGATCGACGCGACACGTGATGCGTCTGCCGCCGCGGCAAAGGGGTCGGCACCGCCAACGAGCGCGTGGGCGAAGGCTCCAATGAAGGAGTCTCCAGCGCCGGTGGAGTCGACGGCGTGGGTCGGGATCGCTTCGATGAAGACGACGTCCTCGCCGGTCGCAACATAGCAGCCTCGGCTTCCGAGGGTGAGGACGACGCTGGAGCAGTAGTCGCGCAGCCGGTCGACAGCGTCGCGCATGGCCCGGTCGTCGTGGACGTCGCCGAGGTCACGGCCGATGTAGGCGGCAGCCTCGTCTTCGTTGACGACGAACCATGCGCACTGACGGCTCACGCGGGTCGGCACCGGGCGAGCCGGTGCTGCGTTGTAGATCACGGGGGTACCTGCGGCCACTGCGAGTTGCACGGCACGCTCGTTCGCCTCCGCGGGGATCTCGTTCTGGATCACCGCAGCACCAGCGCCGGCGAACAACTCCCGGTTCTCCTCGACCCACGCCGCGTCGACAGCACCGTTGGCACCCTCGAAGATCGTCGCGTAGACATCGCCTTCACCGGTAACGTGAACGATGCCGAGTCCGTTGCCGAGATCGGTCGGACGCATGTGGCACTCGACGCCCTGACTCCGCAGGTTGTCGAGGCTGATCTGCCCGAGCTGATCACCACCAGTCGAGCCGATGAACCGCACTTGCGAGCCCAGGCGAGCAGCCTGCACCGCCTGGTTTGCTCCCTTGCCGCCGAAGGCTCCACGGAGATCCGATGCGACGTATGTCTCGCCCCGGCGTGGAAGTCGGTCCTGCGTGACGATGTAGTCGTAGTTCACGCTGCCGATGACCAGAACGTGACCGCTCGCCATGGGGACCTCCACCTCGTCGTGTCGCTGGTCGAAGCCAGCTGGTTCGTGCCATCCGCTGCGCTCGGCGCCGAGGACGGCCCGTCGAGCATACGACGCCGCTGACCACTGTTGTCAACCGAACAGCGTCAACAATGACGCATAACGGAAAAAGTTGACCATGGTTGTCATCCCTGTTACGTTCGCCGCCATGAAGTTCGCTACTCGTCTCAACTCATTCGTCAGCGGCGGCGACGTGTCCGCCGCCCTCCGCCGCGTCGCCGCGACCGACGCCATCGACTACGTCGACCTCAACTACCCCGAGCACTTCGAGAACCTCCACCCTGCCGCCATGAATGCGCTGCTCGATGAACTCGGCCTGACCCTCAACGGGACCGCGACCCGGTTCCGGAAGCAGTTCGTCGCGGGCGAGTTCAGCAACCCGGACGAAACGATCCGTCGGGCTGCGATCGACCTCGCGAAGGCAGCCATCGACGCGTCTGCCACCTGCGGCAGCGACCTGCTCACCGTCTGGCTCGGCTTCGACGGCTATGACTTCACGTTCCAGAAGGACTACGCCAAGGACCTGCAGCGCATCGTCGAGGCGTTCCAGGAACTCGCCGACTACCGCCCCGACTTTCGCATCAGCATCGAGTACAAGCCCTACGAAGAGCGCGTGCACTCGATGATCAACAGCTTCGGCCAGACCCTCGACATCATCAAGCGGATCGACCGACCCAACCTCGGCGCGACGCTCGACTTCGCGCACATGCTCATGGCCGGCGACCAGCCCGGCTTCGGTGCCTCGCTCCTGCTCGAGGACGGCAAGCTGTTCGGCATCCACCTCAACGACGGCAACAACGCCCACGACGACGGCCTGATGATCGGCTCGATCCACCCGTTCGAGACGATGGAGATGATCTACTTCCTCCTCCGCTACGAGTGGGATGGCGTCATCTACTTCGACACCTTCCCGATCCGGGAGGACGCGCAGGACGAGGCGGAGACCAACCGCGCCACCGTCGAGCTGTTCTTCGAGAAGGTCAAGGCCGTCGGCGTCGACCGCATCACGGACGTGATCCGGTCGCAGGACGGCATCGCCGCGCAGCAGCTCCGGAACGAGCTCCTCGGCATCGGCGCAGCCAAGTACGCCGCCGAACTGACGCGCTGAACACCCGGGCCGACCGGTGGCGGACTTCAGCCGGTCGGCCCGTCACACGCCGAAGGCGTGCACCTGCACACACTTTCCCAATGACGTGAATTGAAAGGTCGGTTCTCACGTGAACCGTGTACTGGACCGTATCGGTCTGCCGAGCAACCTCATCTGGGGCTACATCGGCCTCGTGTTCTTCATGATCGGCGACGGGGTCGAACAAGGCTGGATCTCCCCGTGGCTCGTCTCCCGCGGAGTCGCCGTGCCCGACACCGCGCTCCTGATCACCGTGTACGGCATCACCGTCGCGATCGCAGCCTGGCTCTCCGGTGTCCTCGTGCAGACGCTCGGCCCCCGCAAGGTCATGCTCATCGCCACCGGCGCCTTCGTCGTCGGCAGCGTCGGGTTCATCGGATACGGAGTCGCCGCGCTCGACTGGCCGGTCATGCTGGTCTGTTACGCGATCCGCGGGCTGGGCTACCCGCTGTTCGCGTTCTCGTTCCTCACCTGGATCAACTACAGCGCCCCGTTGGAGCGCCGTGGCATGGCCGCCGGCTGGTTCTGGTTCATGTTCTCCCTCGGCCTCAGCGTCGTCGGACCGTTCTACTCATCCATCGTGCTCCCGATCCTCGGCCACATCGCCGTCCTCTGGACTGGCCTGGCCTTCGTCGTCATCGGCACGATCATCGGTGTGTTCGTCAACAAGGCGACGATCCCGAAATCCGAACTGCACCCGTTCAGCGCGAAGGAACTGTCGAAGGCAGTCACCCTCCTCGGCCGTCCCCGTGTCTCCGCCGGCCTGGTCGTCAAGACGATCAACGGGATCGCCCAGTACGGCCTGCCCGTGTTCATGCCGCTCTACCTCGCCACCTTCGGCTACACCACCACACAGTGGCTGCAGATGTGGTCGCTCGTCTTCACCGTTGCGATCTTCGCCAACCTGTTCTTCGGGTACGTCGGTGACAAGATCGGCTGGCGCCGCACCATCGGATGGGTCGGTGGTGTCGCCTACGCCGTCGTCCTCGTCGTCCTGTTCTTCACCCCGCAGGTCATCGGCCACAACGTCACCCTCATGACCCTCGTGCTCTGCCTCTGCGGCGTCACCATGGCCGGGTACGTCCCGCTCTCGGCACTGTTCCCGCTCCTCGCTCCCGACAACAAGGGCGCATCGATGAGCATCCTGAACCTCGGAGCCGGGCTGTCGACCTTCGTGGCTCCCGCCATCGCGGGCCTCTTCTACGAATCGCTCGGAGCCGGAGGAGTCCTCGGCATCTACGCCGGGCTCTACATCCTGAGCGCCGTCCTGACGCCGTTCCTCAAGACGCCAGACGAAGTCGCCCGCTCCAAGCGAGGATCCGACGGAGAGCTGGCGTCAGCAGAAGCCGTGCCAGTCGCGCAGCAGTAACGAATCGCCGTGATTGGTTGAACAGGGCCCGGACGCGTTGCGCTCCGGGCCCTTCGTCTTCTCACGAGCAGTCGGTGTCGTCCTCGGGAGACGAGGATCACTGCCTCCTGCGCCCTGGCCGGACAGCACATCACATCTAGGGCGTGTCTGGTAAGTGGCGTAGCCAAGCGATAACGGCGTCGAGGACGACGGCGGCGCGGTAGACGATCGCGAGTCTGTCGTACCTGGTCGAAAGCCCCGCCACTGCTTCAGGCGGCAGAAGCCGCACTCGATGACCTTGCGTTGCTTGTAGTCGACGGGGTCGTAAGTCGCAGGGCGGCCGCCTCTGGATCCGCGTCGCCGTCGGTGGCCCTGCTGGTCGCGCGATTCCGGGATGACCGATTCGATGCCACGGCTGCGCAGGTGCTGCCGGATCGCGCGGGACGAGTACGCCTTGTCCCCCCGCAGCCGATCCGGGCAGGTCCAGCCTCCATCAGACCGGGGGCGAAACAACATCGAGCGTCGGATCGCTGCCGCCGAGGTCGATATCCCGCATCAATGCGAGGAGACGACCGGCCCGCTCAGCGCCCTCCGCATACGCACGAGCACGGTGCTTCCGGGCGTGGCTGATGCCTGTCGACGCCACACCGATGGCAGCGACGATTGCGGCGAACCACCAGCGGCATCCGACGCATTTACGAGCGGACGTCCGCGTCGTCAGCCTTGAGTGGCGGAAGGTTCTTTTTCGACAGCACCCAAGCCGTCCCGACAGCACCCAAGCCGTCCGGGGCAGAGGCTTGAAACCCAACGCACGGTAAAGCTTCCGGAGTTCTTCTGAACCCGCAGCGGCGGCGACCGTGTCACCTGTCGGGACGGCAGTCGGGAGCCACGAGCGTACGAGCGGGAAGGCCTTGGACTTCGATTCGTCCCGCGTCGCAAGTCCGCTGACAAGCCAGTAGGAGCGAGGCAGTCCCTTCCTCTTGCCGGTCTCCCGTATTGGAGGACCCTCTGGGTCCCGACGTTTGTCCTGACGGCGTGCTGTGAGCGCAGACCAAACCACTGCACCGTAGATCGCGATCAGCAGCACGCTGCTGACTGCTAGCGCCGGCACACGTGAAAACGCCGCCCAAGTGATCGCTCCAACGACAAGGGGGACGATCGCCATCAGCGCGATGATGATCAGCGGTGTCAGCGCGGACCACAGCCAGCCTCGTCGACCCACGTGCACGACGACGTCGCCATCATCGTTGACGTACGCCTCTCGGGCGATGACCGCGGCGAGCTCTCCAAGCCAAGTGACGACAGCACGATTTCGTACGTCACGATGGTCGGCCGACCCTCCCCGCTTGCGGGTGAAGGCGTCACCCACCACGTCGACAAGTGTGCGGACGTCGCGAATGCCTGCCCTGCGCATCAGTCGGCAACCGTTCGTACGTCGATGAACAGCCCAGCCGGCGGTGCCGTATAGGGCAGCGGGTCACCCGGCTCCGTCGTCCCGGACGTCTTCGCGAACGGCCCCGCAGAGCTCAGCAACACGCCCATGTGATGATCGGCGTGGTCCCGCCACCACACGCTCATCCCGGTCGCTCCGTCGTTCCGGAAGTGTTCCCAGGTGCGCCAGAGCGCGTCGAGCCGGGCGACGGCCTCCGGGTGCATCCACCAGCGGGGGTCCCACCGGAAGTCGCCCTTGGGGCTGACCTCGCGGCGGTAAGTGACGATCAGGAACTCCCGCACGAACTCGTCGGCCGAGCCGTAGAACGTCTCCGGCTCCTCGAGCACCTCGTCGACGTCGTCAACGTGGCCATCCCACTCCGCGACGGCGCTCATCGGCCCTCCTCCCCCTCGAGCGGCTGCACCGTCGAGGCGTTCAGCCACGGGTTGCTCTCTGCCGGCGTCGAGGACGCCAGCGACGCCGTCGACGCCGTGCGCTCGGCACGGGCGGCGTCCTCGTAGGCGGTGATCGACGCGCGGACCTTCTCGGCGTCGGTGCCTTCGTACCAGGGGGCCGTCTTGATCATTGAGGACCGCAGACCCGATGTGAGCAGAATCGCACGTCCCCGGGGCAGTTCCGCGAGTTCGGACGGGTCGAGGATGCGGCGGCGGGTGTTCTGCACGCTCGTCGACCGGACGCCCTTGTTTATCGAGTACGAGATGGTCTCGTGGTCGTAGTCGCCGATCAGCTCCGACAGCTCGCGCAGCCACTCGGTCTCCTGACACCGCCGAGGTACACGACCTCATTGGCGGCGCTGAACAGCTTCCGCATGCCGGCGGGGGTGAACACGTCGACGCCCTGGGACCAGGACTGGAAGATCGACATGATCGGGATCCCGCGCGACCCGTAGTGCGAGTACAGGTCCGGGAGGTCCTTCCACCGGCACACGTTCGCGGCCTCGTCGAGGATGCACAGCAGCGGCGTGGCCATGCGGCCGCCGGGCTGCGTCTTCGCCAGGCGCTCGCCTACCTCGACGACGGCGACCGTCAGCGCGGTCACCAGCGGCGCGGCCGTGCCCTCACCCTCCTTGGAGAGTGAGTAGAGGGTGTCGGTGCCGCGCACGAACTCGTCGGGGTTGAACTGCGGTTGGCGGTCGCCGCGCATGTTTCCGCCGACGGGCGTCACCCACCGGCCGATGCGGCTGTTCTGCAGGCACCCCGCCATCTTCCGAGCCGTGCCGTTCACGGGGGCTCGCTGCCGCTCTGGGGCGCGAGTCGGTCAGCCACGTGAACACTTCGGTGATCGCGCGGCCGTCGAGGGCGGCAGCGAGCAGCATGCCGGCGAGGAGGTTCTTGCCGGCGGGGTCGAAGTACGCATCGCCCTTGTCGCCGGGCTCGCGGGAGCCGGAGGCGAAGTGCCCGGCCAGCTTCGCGGCCGTGGTGTCGTCGGTGACGTAGGAGAGCGGGTTCCACCACCAGGTGGGCTCCTCGTCGACGACCTGCTGCGGGTCGAACACCCACGTCGCGCCGACCTCGTCGCGCAGCTTCCGGGTTGTCTCGACGGTGTCGGGCTTGTTCGACGTCGTCAACAGGGCGCCGGGGGCGGCGAGAATCGCCGGGACGACCAGTGCGGTCGTCTTCCCCACGCGGGGGCCGGCGATACCGATCGTGACGTCCTCCCACGATGCGTAGAGCATCTCCCCGGAGTGCACGTCCTCCCCCAGCGGGACGCCGGGGCAGCTCTACAAGCCGAGGCGGGTGCCCTTCCCGATCGGTCAGAGCGTCGGGACGACCACCGCGCGGCCGGACAGCTCGCCGGCCTCGAGCTTGCGGTACGCCTCGAGCGCGTCGGCGAGGGCGTACCGCTCGACGTCCGGCTCGATCTGCCCCGCGCGGTACATGGCGACGACGTCGTGCAGGTCCTCGATGGTGCCCCAGTAGGTGTTCGTGATCGTCGACTCGTACGGCGTCGAGAAGAAGTCCCACTCGGTGGTGCCGCCGGCGATGCCGACCACGGTGAAGCGCCCGCCGACGGCCATCGACGCCTGCGCGGTCTTGATGGTCGGGGTCGCGCCGACGAAGTCGAACGCCGCGTCGACGCCCTTGCCGCCGGTGATCTCACGGATCCGCGCGACCTGGTCGGGACCGCCGGGGACGGTGATCGCGCCACGCTCGGCAGCGCGCGCCATGGCGTCCTCCTTCATGTCCGTCGCGATGACGGTCGCGCCGGTCAGCGCGGTGAGGATCTGGACGGCGATCTGCCCGAGGCCGCCCAGGCCCACGACGAGCGCGTACTTGCCGCCGCCGGCCAGGTTCGGCAGGGAGTTCTTGACGGCGTGGTACGGCGTGAGGGCCGCGTCGCTCAGGGGTGCGGCAGCGACGGGGTCGGCGTCCCCGAGCGGCACGAGGTTGCGGGCGGGGACGGTCACGTACTCCGCCATGCCGCCGTCGCGCCCCAGGCCGATGGCCATGTACGGGTTCGTGGCGGCGTTCTCGCAGTAGGTGTCCTGCCCCTTCGAGCAGTACCGGCAGTGCCCGCAGCCGACCGGCCCGTAGACCAGGTACGCGTCGCCCTCCGCGAAGCCGGTGACGCCCTCCCCGACGGACTCGACCCAGCCGGAGTTCTCGTGCCCGAGGACGAACCCGGGCCGCTGTGCGCCGGGCTGCCCCTCCTGGAACTCGCGGTAGACGGCGACGTCGGAGTGGCACGCACCGGCACCGGCGACCTTGAGGAGCACCTCGCCGGGCCCGGGCGTGGGCTTCTCGACCTCGGTGAGGGAGGGGAACGTCTGGTACTGCTCGAACACGACTGCACGCATGCCGCAAAGCTACACCTGTCGTCCATCTCGGCGGAGCGGGTGCGGGGGCCGTGGGACGAGCAGCGGTGGCATCCTGCGTCCCGCCTGTGCATCGGTTGCGAGAACGGTCGTTCTCCGGTTGACTCGGCCACGAGGGTCGCATCCGGCCCGCACCCCGACGAAAGGAGCGGCCATGCCCACGCGCACCGCACGCACTGCTTGGAACGGCGGCCTGAACGACGGCTCCGGCCAGGTCGAACTCTCCAGCTCGAAGGTCGGCACCTACGACGTGTCCTTCCCGAAGCGCGCCGCTGACGAGGCCGGCGGCACCACCAGCCCCGAGGAGCTCATCGCCGCAGCGCACTCGTCCTGCTACGCGATGCAGTTCTCGGCGATCCTCGGCGAGGCCGGCGGCACCGTCGAGTCCCTCGACGTCAAGGCCGACGTCTCGCTCGGCCCGGACTCGGCCGGCGGCTTCAAGCTCACCGGGATCGTCCTCACCGTCTCCGGCGAGGTCTCCGGCATCGACGAGGCGGCCTTCCTGAAGGCGGCCGACGAGGCGAAGGCGACCTGCCCGGTCAGCAAGGCCCTCACCGGCGTCGACATCGAGCTGCACGCGACGTTCGAGCAGTAAGCGCCGAGCAACGCACTGACGGGAGGCTGTCCACCGGACCGGTGGACAGCCTCCCGTCCGTCTCCCCACGGGTGGGATGCACAATGGTCTGATGGCCGAACCGCTCCTGCCCGGCCCGCGGCCGGGCCGTCCACCCCGACCGCGATCGAAGGCGCGGAGCGTCGCGCAGCACGACATGCGGGACATCCGCGCACGGCTCCGCGGCACCATCTACGAGCACGTCGCGCCGGACACCAGGTCGCTGCGGGAGCAGTACTCCGCCCGCCAGATCGTCGACTTCTGTCTCGACCTGGCCGAGGTGATGCTCGCGTCCGGTGCCGACACCCGGAGCGTCGAGACGGCGGTGATCGCGGTCGCGACGAAGTGGAACCTCGCGCCGCTCGACCTCGACTTCTCCGGCAGCGCGGTGACGATCCAGTACTCCCCCGTGGAGGGTCCGCCGCTCGTCAAGGTGCGCAGCACCCGGTCCGACGGCGCGGACCTGGCGCGGCTGGCGTGGGCGAACCAGATCGTCGACGACGTCATCCACGACGACCGCGACATGACCAGCGCCGTGAGCGCCCTCGTCGCGGTGCTCCGGATGCCGCCGCGGTGGCCGACGTGGCTCGCCGACGTCGGGCTCTCCGTGCTCGGCACCTCGATCGCGATGCAGGCCGGTGGTGGCTGGCGGGCGGGTGTCGGGGCCTTCGTCCTCATGCTCGGGATCATCGTGTCGGGGCGGTGGCTGACCGGACGGGGTTACCCGCAGTTCTTCGTCTCCGGTGCCCAGGGTGCCGTCGCCTCGGTGATCGGCACGCTCGCGATCTGGGCGGACGTGCTCACCCCGACCGGCGCGGCGACGATGGTGGCCGCCCTCGTGGTGCTCCTGCTCCCGCACGTGCAACTCGTCACGTGGGCGCAGGACGCGATCTCCGGGTTCCGGGCGATGGCGGTGGCCCGGGCCTTCACGATCGGGATGCTCATCGCGGCGATCGTCGTCGGGGTGCCGGCGGGCATCGCGATGACGCACTGGCTGCGGCTCGAGGTCGACCCGTCCGGCATCGTCACGCAGGCCCTGCCGCTGTGGGCGTCCCTGTCCCTGACCGTGGTCTCGGCCGGGGCGAACTGCTTCGTGCAGCAGGCGAGCGCCCGCGTGATCCCGGTCGCGGTGGTGCTCTCCGTGGCGGCGGGGGCGGCGCTCTGGCAGCTCAAGGCGTTCGGGCTCCCGCTGCTCGGGGCGACCTTCCTGGCCTCGGTGCTGCTCGGCGTGCTCTCGACGTACGCCGCGGTGCGGATGCGGACGGCCGTCGCGGCGATCGCGGTGCCGGCCTTCTGCGGCGCGCTCCTGCCCGGTGTCGCGGTGTCGAACGCCCTGCTCAACGTGATGAGCGGGTCGTCCAGCTCGGTGCTCGACTTCGGGTCGGCGGTGACCGTGGCGCTCGCCATCGGCGCGGGGCTCGTGCTCGGCGGGCTCTTCGCGACACCGGGGGCCCGTCGCGCCCTGCGTCGCGGCCGCCGCATCCATGTGCACTCGGTGCACAGCGACACCACCGCGCTGCCGGTCATCCGTGACTCCGGCTACGACCCCGGGAACGGGTCCGTCCCGCGATGGTGACGTGTCCGACGCCCGCGCCCGCACACACTGCCCGCCGTTCGCACTGAGCGACACCGCACGGGGTCGATCCCACGTGCGCTGTCGCTCAGCGCGGATGCTGCCCCTGCGGGCCCGGCGGTGGCGCGCTAGTTCGCGTCCGAGACGGCCTTGGACACGTCCGTGGGGCCGTCGTACTGACCGTCCGGGATCGCACGGAGCGCCTCGAGCACGTCGTCGGGGGCGCTCTCCTTCTCGGCGGTCGACACGACGTCGTCCTTCGAGGCGGGGTAGTCGATGCCGCTCAGGTACTTCTGGATCTGGATGGGGTTCGGTGCTGCCACGATCGGTTCCTTCCGTTGGGCCTCCCGGCCTACCCGGAGCTCCCTCGGCACCGACCCAGCGGATGCGGTCAGCGGCCAGCCGGCGCCGTGTCAGCGCCGGACGTCGGCGACGAGCGTCAGGCCGACCAGTTCTCGTCGTCCGACCAGGACACGTCGGACCAGGTCGACAGCCGCCGCTGTGCCTGCGCCTCGTACCGCTCCATCCAGCCGCGCTCGAGCCGCGCCACCGCGCGGTCGAAGGCCGCGACGAGGTCGAGCTCGCTGCGCAGGAGCGCCTGCAGCTGCAGCCCCTCGTACAGGGCGATGAGCTGCTCAGCACCGCGGCGGGGGTCCATCGTGTGCGGCGCACGGCCGAGGGCGATGTCGTGCTCCAGGCCGCGCTTCACCTGCGCGAAGAACAGCTGGTAACGCGAGCGGAGGTAGCTCGACATCGGGTGCTCCGGGTTGCCCGCCACGCTGAGCAGGGCGACGAGCAACCGCATGAGCGCGGGGTCCTCGGCGTTCGAGGCGACGATGGCGCGCAGGAGTTCGACGGTGCTGCCGTCACCGACCTCGCGCGTCACCTCGTCCATCCGCGCGCCGTTCCACCGGTCGAGGGCGGCCAGGACGAGGCCGTCCCACGACGGGAAGTGCTGGTGCAGCTCGGACGTGCTGATGTCGAGCCGCTCGGCGACGTGCTCGGGTCGCGCCTCGTGGAAGGGGACGTCACGGAGCAGGTCGACGGTCGCACCGACGATCCTGATCCGCAGGTGCAGGGTCGCCGCGGCCGCAGCTGCGGCCATCGTGTCGGCGCTGGTGTCCTCGAGCATCGTGCCCTCCGTGTCCGGGACGAGCACGGTCAGGTCGTGGCCGAGGCGTCCGGGGGTGCGGACGTCCTGTCCGCACCTCGATCCTCCCGTAGATCGCGGGCGACGAGCATCCCCGGTACGGGGGTCGGCAAGATGGGGGACAACGGAGTACGGGGAGCGGCGGTGTCCGGCACGGGCGTGTCCCGCCCGGATGTGTGACGATGCCGCCATGTCCCCGAACGACTCCACCGCCCACGGACTCGCGACGATGGCCTCCGCGGGCTTCGAGTTCGGCAGCACGCCCGAACAGGTGGCGCACGACGTCCGCACGATGTGGGAGCACCTCGGCCGTCCCGACGGTGCCTTCGAGGCCGCGGCCGCCGCGATCGCCGTCCTGCCGCAACGCCCCGAGGTGCCCGTCGCGCTGCAGGCCCGGCGCCGCGAGTTCGAGGAGGCCGTCGGCATCAACCCCGTCGAGGTCGAGCTCGCGGCGGCCCTCGCCGCCCGGGAACTCCTCGAGACGATGGCGCGGACCTGCGGGACACACTGATCGTCGGGTGCCCGGACGACGGGAGGCCCGCGGCTGCAGAGCCGAGGGCCTCCCGTCGTGTCGGCGTCGCCGCCGCGCGGTGACTACGGCGTCGGCATGCCGCCGTCGACGTGCAGCGTCTCGCCCACCACGTAGGACGACTCGCCGCTGGCGAGGAACACGAACGCCGGCGCGAGCTCGGCGGGCTGACCCCAGCGGCCGAGGTAGGTCTGCTCACCCGCGGACGGCAGCGCGTCGGACGGCTGGCCACCGGCCGGCTGCAGCGGGGTCCAGATCGGGCCCGGTGCGACGGCGTTCACGCGGATGCCCTTCGGCGCGAGCTGCGCGGCGAGGCCCTTCGCGAGGTTGTTGACGGTCGCCTTGGTGGCGGCGTAGTGCACCAGGTGCGGCGACGGCGCGTAGGCCTGGATCGACGTCGTGTTGATGATCGTCGAGCCCGGCTTGAGGTGCGGCACGGCGGCCTTCGTGATGCGGAAGGTGGCGTACGCGTTCGTCTTGAACGTCTCGTCGAACTCCTCGTCGGAGATCTTCGTGATGTCGTCGACGTTCTGCTGCTTGCCGGCGTTGTTCACGAGGATGTCGAGACCGCCGAGCTGCTCGACGGCGGACGCGACGAGCTGCTCGCAGAACGCCAGGTCCGTGACGTCGCCCGGCAGCGCGACGGCCTTGCGACCGGCTGCCTCGATGAGGGCGACGATGCGGTCGGCGTCCTCCTGCTCCTCGGGGAGGTAGCCGATGGCGACGTCGGCACCCTCACGGGCGTAGGCGATGGCGACGGCGGCACCGATGCCCGAGTCGCCGCCGGTGATGAGCGCCTTGCGGCCCTCGAGTCGACCCGAGCCGCGGTAGGTGTCCTCGCCGTGGTCGGCGGGTACGTTCTCCGCCATCTCGGCGTCGGTGCCGGCACCCTCGAGGTACTGCTCGTCCGGCTTCTTGTCGGCGTAGAGCTTCGTCGGGTCCTGCATGGTGTACTGGTCGATCCGCTGGTCCGTCATGCGCCAGACGGTACGCACCCGCGCACCCGCCCCCGCTCAGGAGGCTGTCCCCCGCCGCGCAGTCCGGATCACGTCCGGGCCGGGCCGGCTGTGGTTCAGAGCGGGCGGTAGACCGTGATCGGCGGAGCGTCGTCGCCCTGGTCCTCCGCGTCGCCCGTGCGCGCCCAGGTCCGGCCGTCGTGGTCGAGCGCGTCGGGCAGGTCACCGTGCACGATCATCCGCACGGGCGGCGCGTCGCCGTCGACGAGGTCGACGCCGTGCGCCGCGTTGTCACCCGTGCTGTCCACCACGTACTCCGCCATGTCGACGACGCTACGCGACGGTCCCCGGCCGCGTCCGGGACCCGGCGGGACCGCAGGCCCGGAATGTCACGGTCCGGTGACGGTGCGGCTCCGTTTCGGTAACACCCGTCGTCCACCAGGGCGCTGGCGGCTACCGTCGAGCGGGTGACTCCCAAGACCGTGACGGCGATCGGCGCCGTGGTGCTCGCCCTCGTGGCGGGTGGCGCCTCCGTGGACCGTCTGCCCGGTCACGACGCGGGCCGAGCGGCGGCGGCGGAGGCCACCCCGACCGCGACGTCCACTCCGGTCCCCAGCTGGCGTCCCGTGTCCGGCGCCGCGCTCCGCACCGTCGACTCGGTCGAACTCGCCGCCGAGTCGATCGTCCTGCGCGCCGACGACCGCACGGTCTCGGTCGTCTCGATGCGTGACGCGAAGCACACGGTCGGCGTCCTGAACCGGCTGCTCGGCACGCCGGCGCGCACGCAGACCGCGGTCGGCGACGCCGGTCGGTGCGTCCCGGCGAGCACGACCTCGACCTGGGGCGGAGCCCTCCGGGTCGCCGCGCTGCGCGAGCCCGCAGCGGCCGGCAACCGCGTCGAGATCCGGGTCCTGCGCGACCACGTCCGCTCCCGGCTCGGCACCTCCGTCGAACTCTCCGGTCCGCATGGCGTGCAGGTCGGCGACGACGTCCGTTCCCGCATCGAGGACGCCGCGGCGGACGAGCGCGAGTCGCTGGGCTCCGAGGACGCCGAGGCATGGCAGCTGCTGCTCGCTCCGGGGTGGCCGTCGGAGCGCAAGGGCGCCGGCGAGAACGGCGTGTCCGTCCTGACGCAGGAGTCGACCGTGACCGTCATCGGGTCGCCGATGCCGGTCCGCGCGACGCGGGGCTGCTGACCGCCCGACGTCGCCGCCCCGCTCAGATGCGGATCGTCGCCACGACCGGGAAGTGGTCGCTCGCGAACCAGCTCTCGGGGCCGTCGTGGTCGATCACGACGCGGTCGACACCGGCCACCCCGAGGGTGAGCACCCAGTCGATGCGCTCCCCGCTCGGCACCGGCGGCTGCCACTCGTTGTAGGACGCCGTCCGGTCCTCGGGGTCACCGGCGACGGTCCACGCGTCGGTGTACCCGGCCTCGGCGAAGACCCGCGACGCCGGACCGGACCCGGACGGCTCGTTGCAGTCGCCGGCGAACACGACCGGTCCGTCGACGACCGACAGCCGCTGGACGATCAGCGCGGCGCTGCGCCCGCGGACCTCGTCCCCGTGCGGGCCCGGTTCGTGGTCCATGTGCGTGGTCAGCAGCGTGAAGGCCGGGCCTTCCGCATCGAGGAACTCCACGTGGTTCGCGATGCGCGGGTACTTGCTGCCCCACGTGTTCGAGACCGGCTCGTCCGGGGTGTCGGACAGCCAGAACGACCCCGACGCGGCGGGACGGAAGCGGTCGCGTCGGTAGAACACGGCGGCGTGCTCGCCCGCGGTGCCGCCCTCGCGACCCTGACCGATGTCGGCGTGGTCGGGCAGTCCGGCGCGGAGGTCGTCCATCTGGTGGTCGAACGCCTCCTGCACGCACACCAGGTCCGGGTCGTGCCGGCGGATGAGGTCGAGGACGACCGGGCGGCGAGCGGGCCAGTCGTGCGCCGGGTCCGGGTTCTTGATGTTGTAGGTCATGAGGGTGATCGGGCGCGCGGTGCTGGTCACCCGTCGAACCTACCCGGAGGCACCGGGGCGCCGCCGCCCGTCGTGCGTCGGTGGGCCACCCTCAGTTGATGCAGACGCCTTCCTGGCCGAACTCGTGCACCGCGGTGGACGAGGGGCTGGGTTCCGCGGGCTCGGCCGGCTTCGACGCCTCGGCCTCCTCCGACGGCTGGGACGGCTGGGCCTCCTCCGACGGCTGCGCCGCAGCGGGAGCGGAGGGCATCGCGCCGTCCGTGCCGAGGACCAGGGTGACCCCCTGCACCGCAGTGCTCTGGACCGGCACCGCGCCGGGGACCACGGACGCGACGGCCTTGGCCTGGGCCTCCTGGCCGGCCGGGTACTGGACCATCGTCGTGGCCGTCGTCGCCGAGGAGCCGGGCGTCCCGACCTGGAACCCGCGTCCGGTGAGCACGCCGCTCGCGGTGGCCGCGGCGCCGGTGACACCGCTTCCGTTGGTGACGGTGACGGACACGGACGCCGGGTCAGCGGCCTTCGCGTCGGTGTACGCGGGTGGCTCCCCGACGAGGCCCTGGACGAAGGCGGGCATGCCGGCGGTGTCGACCTCGACCACGGAGAGCGCGTACCCGTTCGGGTAGACCGTCGGGGTGCCGAGGATGGGGATGGTCGCGGACTTGATGTTCGACGGGCGGAGGTTGCTCATCTGCCGCGCGAGCGCGAGCAGGTCGAGGCCCTGGTCGGTCTCCACCGAGTCACCGATCGCGTCGATGATCTTCGTGGTCTTCACCGGGTTGAGGAGCGTGCCGGCCGACAGGATCTTGCGCGCCTCCTGCGACAGGAAGTACTGCTGCCGGACCTGGCGGTCGAGGTCGCCTCCCGGCAGGCCGTGCCGCTGGCGGACGAAGGACAGCGCCTGCTTGGCGTCCAGCTGCGAGACCCCGGCGGGCAGGTCGACGCCGGAGAAGGCGTCCTTGGCGGGCTGGTTGAGGCAGACGTTGACCGGGCCGAGCTGCTTGACGATCTCGTAGAAGCCGAGCAGCGACACCCGCACGTAGTGGTCGATCGTCAGCCCGCTGAGGTCCTGGATCGTGGCGATGAGCTTCCTCGCACCACCGGAGTCGCCGCCGCCGTCGCGGGTGCCGTACTCGAAGGCGCTGTTGAGCTTGCCCTTGCCGACGTCCGGGATGTCGACGTACGAGTCACGCGGGAACGAGATCATCGTCGCGCTGCGGCCGTCGGCGGCGATGTGCAGGACGATCATCGTGTCGGTGTTGGTCGCGCCGCCGTCCGACTCGGTGCTGAGCTCGGCGAGCTGCTCGGGGGTGGCGTTGTCCGGTCGGTGGTCGTCACCGACGAGCAGGATGTTCATCGCCCTGCCGTCGACGTCGTCCTCCGCCGGTGGCGCACTGCCGATCGCGTCGACCTTCGTGACGCTGCTCGCGAGCCGGTTGTACGCGTAGGCCGCGTACCCACCGCTCAGCAGCACGGCCATGGTGAGGACGCCTGCCACCGCGGGGAGCACGGCTCCCCAGTGGCGCTTCCGGCGCCCGTGGCGGGGCGGCACGGCGCGGTCGGCACGGCGGGGCCTGGTCTCCTCGGGTGCGTTCGTCACGGGGAGAACCATAACGGTGGGGCTCGCGGATGACATGGGTTCCGGCTGGACGAGCTGTACGGACCCCTCCGGGAGGCCCCGCTCACGGCCCTGCGGCGGGCGCGGTCCGCACATGGTCGCCCAGTACGGTCGCAGGGTGTTCCTGTCCGTCCTCGCCGTGTGCTGCGCCCTGGTCGCCGTGCTCCTGGTCGGAAACGGCGTCCGCGCACTCCGCCGCGGTGCCCGCAGCCTGACCAGGCTCCTCGCACTCGTCGCCGGGACCGTTCTGCTCGCGCTCGACGCCCTCGTCGTCGTGCTCGCGCGGGTCGACACCCCGACCAGCTCGGCGGTCCTCGTGCTCGTCCTGGCGGTCGCCGGGTACGTCGCCGTCGCCTTCCTCGTGTTCCTCGGCGCCGCGCTCGCGTACGGGCACGTGCGGGTGTCCGAGCAGGCCGAGGCGCTCGTCGTGCTCGGGTGCGGGCTCGTGCACGGGCAGGTGTCGCCGATGCTGCGGTCCCGGCTCGACCGCGCGGTCGAGGTGTTCCGGCGGTCGGACGCCGCCGGCCGCACCCCGGTCGTGGTGGCGTCCGGCGGGCAGGGCGCGGACGAGGACCGGACCGAGGCCGACGCCATGGCCGAGTACCTGGTCGGGCACGGTGTCCCCGCCGACCTCGTCCTCCGCGAGCCGCGCTCCCGGAACACCCGCGAGAACCTCCGGTTCTCCTCCGCGGTCCTCCAGGACGCCGGGGTGGACGGGCGGACGCTCGTCGTCACGAACGACTACCACGTGATGCGCACCGCGATCACGGCCCGGCGCACCGGTCTCGACGCCCGCGTGCTCGGCGCCCCGACGGCACGGCAGGCGGTCCCGAGCGCGTTCCTGCGGGAGTTCGCCGCCGTGCTCGTCATGCACCGCTGGTGGCACCTCGCGGCGGTGGTGGCGATCGTCGCACTCTGGTCGCTCGGGCTCGCCACGGGGGTCCTGCCCCGCTGAGTGCCGGCTGGTTCAGGTCCTGCTGGGCAGCAGGTGGGCGGCCTCCATGGCGAGTTCCGCGGCGATCGGGTCGTTCGCCCCGACGGCGTCGCGGAGTTCCCGCACGCGGGGCGTGACCGCCTCGGACGGCACGACCTCGGCGAGCTCGGGCACCCGCAACCGGAAGGCGAGTCCGTCGGTGGTGGCACGGCACAGCTGGGCGAGGGACGCGTTCCCGCAGGCCTCCGCCCACATCGCGTAGAGGTCCGCGCCGTCGTGGGCGACCTCGGCCTGCTGGCCCTCGCCGAGGCGCTCGAGCACGTCGTCGAGCGTCCGGACCACCCGGCGGCGCTCGGCGTCGGTGAAGCGCGGGACCGCGAGCCGGACGACGCCGCCGTAGATCACGCCGAGCGTCTGGTAGGCGTCGAGCAGCTCGGCCGCGCTGGGTGCGGCGACCTTGGTGTAGCGGTTGGGGGCCATCTCGACGAGACCGGCGCGGGCGAGTTCGGCCAGAGCCTCTCGGATGGGAGTGCGGGAGACGCCGAGCCAGGCGATGAGGTCGTCGTCGTTCAGCCGCTCGCCCGGCTCGAGCGTGCCGTCCATGATCGCGTCCCGGATCTTGTCCTGCACGGTGTCCCGGAGGAGCTTGCGCTCGGCAGCGGGCTGGGTCGAGGGCACTGGCATGCGTTCAGCGTGTCACATGTCACGCGGTCGGCGCGAGAGGCGCGACGGCAGCGCGCCGGAGGAAGCGGACCGCCCGACCGTAGACTCGCGGCATGGACGACGAGCCCTCCCGGTGGCCGATCGGGCGACTGCTGGCGGCCGCCGCACGGGCCGTCGAACGGGAGTGGGACGAACGACTCCGGGCGATCGGCCTGCCCCACGCGGCACTCATCGCACTCGACATCGCCCTCCGGAACGGCCCGACCGGCGCGGACGTCATCGCGAGGACGGCGCGCGTGCAGCCGCAGACCATGTCCCGCACCCTCGAGCGGCTCGAACGGGACGGCCTCGTCGTCCGCGGACCCCATCCCGAGGACGGGCGTCGCCGGGTGGTGACGGTCACCGAGCGCGGGCGGGAGATGTGGGAGACCGCACGGCACATCGAGCGCGAGGTCCTGCCGGACGACCCGGAGCTGCGCCGTCGTCTCGGCGCGATCCTCGCAGGGACGCGGCCGACCCCACCCTGACGCTGGTACTTGTGTCTGACGTCTGGAATATGACACCCTGGACGGGTCGGCACCAGGGCCGACCTGTCCCCAGGGGGTCTCGTGACCGGACGCCGCGCCGCAGCGCGCTCCATCCGGCGCCGCCCGCTGCTCGTCGCACTGCTGGCGACCGTCGGGTCCCTCACGGCGGTCGCCACGGTGCTCGCCATCGTCGCCAGCGTGTTCATCGGCGGCCTGGCCGAGCGGTACGACGCGGGACGCACCGTGCTCGACGACCCCTTCCCGAGCGGAGGACGGCCGCACGACGACGGGGACGCACTGGACGTCCTGCTCATCGGGTCGGACGCACGGGAGCGGCTCGACCCGCAGCACGACGGCGTGGGCGGTGGCCGTTCCGACACCCTGATGCTCGCGCACGTCTCGGCCGACCGCAGACACGTCTCCCTGATGTCGATCCTCCGCGACTCCTGGGTCGAGGTGCCCGGACACGGCAGGGCGAAGATCAACGCCGCCTACTCGTGGGGCGGTGTCCCACTGACCGTGCAGACCGTCGAACAGCTCCTCGGGGTCCGGATCGACCACGTCGCCGAGATCGACTTCGCCGGGTTCGTCGGGATGACCGACGCCCTCGGCGGCGTGACGGTGCAGTCCCCCGCGACCTTCGACGCCCGCGGACACCACTTCGTCCGGGGACCGAACGAGCTCGACGGCGCCGCGGCGCTCACGTTCGTGCGGGAGCGCTACGCCTTCCCGGACGCCGACCACACCCGGGTCCGCAACCAGCAGGCGTTCATGCGCGCGCTCCTCGAGCGGGTCCTGTCGGCGGACACCCTGACCGATCCCGGGGCCGTGCAGCGGTTCGTGAGCTCGACGAGCGCGTACCTCTCCGTCGACCCCGGTCTCACCTTCCCCACCCTGGTCGACCTCGGCTGGTCCCTCCGCCGGATCCGGCCGCACGACCTCGAGACGTTCACGCTCCCGACCGCCGGGGGTGGCACCAGCCCGGACGGCCAGAGCTACGTCGAGGTCGACCGTGCCGAACTGACCAGCCTCACCATCGCCCTGCGGTCCGACGACGTCGAGGGGTGGCTCGCGGGGCACGCGGCAGGGCGGACCGCGGCCACCGGCTGAGGCGACACGGCCGTCGGGGACTCCGGGCCGGGGACGACGAAGCGCCCCACGACCGAGGTCGTGGGGCGCTTCCGATCGGCTGCGTGACGCTGGACGTCAGGCCGGGAGCTGCAGGGTCTGCCCCGCGTAGATGAGGTTGGCGTCGTCGATGGTCGACGTGTTCGCCGCCCACAGCTGCTTCCAACCACCGTCGATGCCGAGCTTCGTCGCGATGGTGTCGAGCGTGTCGCCGGACACCACCTTGACGGTCTTGCCGCTCGTGGGCACCGCGGCCGGCTTGCTCGAGGTCGCCGACGGAGCCGGCGTGCTCGGGGCGGCCTCCGGAGCCGGGGCCGGTGCGGGAGCCGCCGGCTGGGCCGGGGCCGCCTGCTGCGCGGGGGCCGCCGGGGCGGCGGGGGCCGGTGCCGGCGCGGCCGGCTGCGGCACCGGTGCCGGAGCGGCGCCGGTGGTGCCGCTCAGGCCCAGCTTCGCGGAGCAGGCCGGCCATGCGCCCCAGCCCTGGGAGGCGAGGACGTTCTCGGCCACCGCGATCTGCGTCTCGCGGCTCGCGGCGGCCGGGCTGCCGGTGCCGCCGTTGGCGGCCCAGGTGCTCTGCGTGAACTGCAGTCCGCCGTAGTAGCCGTTGCCGGTGTTCGCGGCCCAGTTGCCGCTGGCCTCGCATGCTGCCAGGGCGTCCCAGGTCGAGCCGCTGGCCGCACTCGCCGGTGCAGCCGCGAGACCGACGCCCGTCGCGGCGAGGCCGGCGAAGGCGAGTCCGCCGACGAGGGCGCGGGTTCGGGTGTGGTTCTTCATGTCGTTGCTCCACCGGGGCCGCACTCGTCGTTCCCGACGCCGGCTGCCCACCCCGACCGATCGCGGTCAGTCTGATGGCGTCACCGGGGGCAGCCTCCGCGCCGGTGTCACGGTCGGCCACCATAGGAAACTCTGGCTCGTTATCAAACCGAGACAAATGGTTCTGCCCATCAGTGGTATGTACCCCTCGGTAGAACCTGAGTCTCCCGATCGCCGCGCCTGCGGCGATCGGGACGTACCCGGGTACACGACCTTCCGAGTTCCCTGGCAATCCCGGCCCGACGATGTGCGAGGCGGACCGGAGGCCCGGGACGGACGCGCACCGCGCCTCCCGGCCGTCAGGCCCGCGAGAGCAGCGTCACGGCCTCGAGGTGCCCCGTCTGCGGGAACATGTCGAGCACGCGCGCCCGCCGCAACCGGTACGACGGCATCGCCGCGAGGTCACGCGCGAGCGTGACCGGATTGCAACTCGAGTACACGACGTGCCGGACGTCCGACGCCTCGAACCACCCCGCGAGCTCGGCACCGATGCCGCGCCGGGGCGGGTTCACGACCACGAGTTCCGGGGTGGCGCCGGGACGAGCGCGGAGGGCGTGCGCCGTGGCGTCGTCCGCGGCGAACCGGACGTCGGCCAGACCCGCCTCACGGGCGGACTGCTTGGCGGACACGATCGCCTCCCGGCTCGTCTCGATGCCGGTCACCGCGCGACCCGGCCGGGCCGCGTGCAGGGCGAACCCGCCGACCCCGCAGTACAGGTCCCACATCGACGCCGGGTCGACCTCGTCGATCCACGCGGACGCCTGCGCGTACAGCTGCGTCGCGACGGCCGTGTTCGTCTGGAAGAAGCTCTGCGGGCGCAGGTGCATCGTCACGGGACCGAGGCGCATCGGGAGGGTCTGCTGCTCGGTGAGCACGACCTCCCGGTCCCCCTCCGTGACGGCCTTGTGCTCCGGCAGGAGGTTCGCGGTCACGACGACCGCCTGCGGCAGCACCCGTCGGAGCACGTCGAGATGGTCGCGGAGGCGCGGGAGCTGTCCCTCCGAGCGGAGGACGAAGCGCACCATGAGCTCGGCGTCGGGCGACTCGGTGACGAGCACGTACTTCAGCTCACCACGGCGCTGGCGGACGTCGTACGGGATGAGCCCCGCGGTCGAGACGAAGTCGGCGAGCACCGGGAGCGCCCGCTGGATGCCCGGCGTGCAGATCCCGCAGTGCCGCAGGTCGACGCCACGCTGGCGGTCGTCGAGGATCCCGACGGTGGGGTGCTGCACGGAGCCGCCGACCACCATCTTCGCCTTGTTGCGGTACCCCGACTCCGGACTCGTGACCGCGGGGAGCCACTCGACCGCTCCCGGGCCGCCGGCGGCCTCGACCGCGTCGTGGAGGAGCTCCCGCGTCCGGAGTTCCTTGTCGAGCACCTGGTCGCCGTATGGCTGACCCATGAGGGTGCACGACCGGCACACCCCGCGGTCGAAGTAGTCGCACTGCATGGCCGGGTCAGGATACGTCAGCGGCGGGCGGCGTCCCGGGTCGTGGTCCGGATGCGGTGCACCGAGGTCGTCGCCGTGATGAAGAGGGTGCGGCCGTCGTCGCCGCCGAAGCAGAGGTTCGACACGACCTCGGGGACCGGGACCGTCCCGATCCGGACCCCGTCGGCGGAGCTGATGACCACCCCGAGGGCGGAGGACGACCAGATCCGTCCGGCTTCGTCGACGCGGATGCCGTCCGGCACGCCCTCGTCCGGAGCGAAGCGCACGAGGTCGCGGCCGTTCTTCACCCGCACGGCCGGGGCTCCGGCCGCGTCGGCGTCCACCACGACGTCGTACGCGCGGATCACCGGGCGGGTACGGTCCGAACTCGCGACGTACAGCACGCGCTCGTCGGGCGAGAACGCCAGGCCGTTCGGCTCGTCGACGTCGAGGACGACCGGGCGGAGGTCCTCGCCGGCGGGTCCGCAGCGGAACACCCAGTGGTCGCCGTACTCCCGCACGCCCGGGTGTCCCTCGCGGGGCTGGGTGATGCCGTACGCGGGGTCGGTGAACCAGACGCTGCCGTCCCGGGTGACGACGACGTCGTTCGGGGAGTTGTAGCGGACCCCTCCCCAGGACGACGTGATCGGGGTCACGGTGCCGTCCCGGTCACGCTCGACCCGGCGCAGCCCGTGCGAGCACTGCACCACCGATCCGTCCCGGTCGAGGGTCCGGCCGTTCGTGTACTCCACGCCGTCGGCGTACACCGACACCGTGCCCTCCGCCGCGGACCACTGCATGATCCGGTCGCCGGGGATGTCCGACCAGCGGAGCGTCCGGGTCGCGGGGATCCAGCACGGACCCTCGGCCCAGGTGCTGCCGGTGTCGAGGGTCTCGAGCGCGGTGGGGTCGGGGACGAGCTCGGCGGTGCGCAGATCGGGCACGGGTCCTCCTCCGGACGCGGACGGTCCCACCACGCTACGGGCGCGCGTCCGTGCGGCATCCAGTCCGTCGCGGCTGGTCGGCCGCCGCTCGCGCTCAGCGCGCGGCGACCGCTTCGCTCCGCCGGCGCAGGGCCTTCTCGACCGCGGAGATGCCGAGTCCGAGGAGGATCGACGCCACGACCGCCACCACCGTCACGAGGAACGGCTGGTCGCGGCTCCAGCTCCCGGTCGCCGCCGCGATCGCGACGCAGTACGCGGCCCACACGACGTCGGCGAGCAGGCAGGCGAGCAGGAACCGCCGGGCGTCGAGCCCGCTGTCGGCACCCACGAGGTTCGTGGTGAGCCGGCCCATCGGGATGAACCGGCCGAGGACCGCGATGCGCCCGGGTGCCGACCGGTAGCGCTCGTCGATGGCCTCCCGCGCCTTCCTGACCTTCGGCCGCGTGAACCAGGACTTCGATCCGAGGTCCGCCGAGCGCGCCAGGTGGTAGAGCCCGAGGTCACCGAGCACCATGCCGGTCGTCGCCGCGACGACGAGGAGGAGCACCGGCAGGAGCCCGCCGTCGCCACCGACCAGGAGCGTGCCGATCGCCACCACCATCGCCTGGCTCGGCAGGAACACCGCGACGCTGCCGACGGCGAGCACGACACCGACGGCGAGGAACGCCCACGGGGTGCCGACGAGTTGGAGCACCACCTGTTCTGCTGCGTCCACCGGGTCACCCTCCGCGGCGCGCGAGATCGGCACCGTCCGTCCGATCATCCCAGATCGGCAGGCCGGGCTGCACCGGACGGATGCGCGGAAGGGATCAGTTTGCTCCGGCTCGGCCCATCCTGTCCGCCCGTACAGGCTCTGCTCATCCGCCTCTCCGTAGGCTGTGAGGAACCAAGAGAGCCGGACTGCAGCCCGACCCCCGAGGAGGTGTCCGCTTGTCCACCGTCCTCATCGCGTTCGGCGTCATCGCACTCGTCGTCCCCGCACTCACCCCCCTGCTCGGGCGCCGCGTCTTCTTCGTCGCCGCCCTCGCACCCGCGGCCGCCGCCGTCCTGACGGTGACGCAGACCCCTGCCGCACTCGGCGGCGGTGTCACGGAGCGGGTGCGGTGGATCCCGCAACTCGCACTCGACCTCGCGTTCCGGGTGGACGCCCTGTCGTGGGTGCTCGCACTGGTCGTCACCGCGGTCGGCGCACTCGTGCTCGTCTACTGCGCCTCGTACTTCGACGCCGACGAGCCCGGGCTCGGTCGGTTCGCGGGCGTGCTGACCGCGTTCGCCGGGTCGATGTACGGCCTGGTGATCGCCGACGACGTCATCGTGCTGTTCGTCCTGTGGGAGGCCACGACGGTCTTCTCGTACCTGCTCATCGGCCACGACGCCGTGAAGCGGGCCAGTCGCGCAGCGGCCATGCAGGCGCTCGTCGTGACCACCGCGGGCGGGCTCGCGATGCTGGCGGGCCTCGTGGTGATCTCGGTCGCCGCCGGGACGACCTCACTGTCCGGCATCATCGCCGCTCCCCCGACCGGCACCGCGGTGTCGGTGTCCGTCGTGCTCGTGCTCGTCGGCGCGCTGACGAAGTCCGCGATCGTGCCGTTCCACTTCTGGCTGCCGGCGGCGATGGCCGCGCCGACCCCGGTGAGCGCGTACCTGCACGCGGCGGCGATGGTGAAGGCGGGGATCTACCTCGTCGCGCGCCTCGCCCCGGCGTTCGCGCTGCTCGACGGCTGGCGTGAGACGGTCACCATCCTCGGTGTGCTCGGGATGCTCGTCGGCGGGTACCGGGCGCTCCGGCAGACCGACCTCAAGCTCCTGCTCGCCTACGGCACCGTGGCCCAGCTCGGCTTCCTGCTGCTCGCCGCCGGGTGGGGAGCGCCGGAGATCGCCCTCGGCGGCGTCGTGCTGCTCGTGGCGCACGCCACCTTCAAGTCGACGCTGTTCCTGGTCGTCGGGACGGTCGACCACGTCGCCGGCACCCGCGACCTCGGGAAGCTCAGCGGTCTGGGCCGACGCCTCCCCTGGCTGGCCGCGGTCGCCGTGCTCGCGCTCGCGTCGATGTCCGGGATCCCGCCGCTCGTCGGGTTCGTCGCGAAGGAGGCCGTGCTCACCGGCTTCGTCGAGGAGCTGCACGGCACGGACGCGGTGTGGGCCTGGACCGCGCTCGTGGGCATCACCGTCGGCTCGGCCCTGACCGTCGCGTACTCCTGCCGGTTCTTCTGGGGCACCTTCGCCCGCAAGGCCGGGGTCCCGCAGACCGAGCCGCACGCCCTGCACGGGATGGGGGTCGTCCCGTCGCTGCTCGGCGTCACCGGACTCGTGCTCGGCCTCGCGACCCCGTTCGTCGCGCACGGCTTCGAGTCCGCCGCCGAGACCGCGCGGCACGGCTCCGGCGAGGTCCCGCACCTGGCCCTCTGGCACGGGCTCGAGCCCGCGCTCGGCCTCTCCGCGCTGACGCTCGTCGCCGGGATCGCGCTGTTCCTCGTCCGCGCCCGGGTCGAGGCCGTGCAGCACCGCTTGGCCGGGTCCCCCTCGGCGTCGGGCACCTACCGCCGCCTGATGCGGGCACTCGACCGGTTCGCGACCTGGCTCACCGCGAGCCTGCAGCGCGGCTCGCTGCCGTACTACCTGACGGTGATCCTGTCGGTCTTCGTCGCCGGCGCGCTGCTGAACCTCGTCGTCGGCGGCCCGTGGGAGTTCCACGTCCGCTTCGCCGACACGTGGGGGCAACTCCCGGTGGTCGTCGTGATGTCGGCCGCCGCGGTGTCCGTGCTCGCCGCGAAGACCCGGTTCGCCGCCGCCGTGCTGGTCGGGGTCACCGGGTACGGGACGTCGATCCTGTTCCTGCTGCACGGCGCCGTCGACCTCGCGTTGACGCAGCTCGTCGTGGAGACCGTCACCCTCATCGCCTTCGTGCTCGTGCTCCGACGCCTGCCCCCGAAGATCGGCACCGCCAACCCCTCGCGCTTCCGGGTCCTCCGGGCGCTGTTCGCGGCCCTCGCCGGCGTCACCCTGGCGACCGTGGTCATCGTCGCCGCCTCGGCCCGTACCGCCCGACCGCTGTGGCCGGACCTGCCCGCGCTGACCAGTTCGTTCGGCCACGGGCTCAACGTCGTCAACGTCGCACTGGTCGACCTCCGCGGATGGGACACACTCGGCGAGCTCACCGTCGTCGTGGCCGCCGCGACCGGGGTCGCGAGCCTCATCTTCGTGAAGTCACGCGAAGACACCCTGCCCCGCCTGCGGGACATGCCGGCCGGGGTGGCGAACGGCGACGACCGTGCCGACGGGGAACCGCGCGCCTGGCTGCCGACGAGCGCAGCGATCCCCACCGGCCGCTCCGCCCTGCTCGACATCGTCGTCCGGCTGCTGTTCCACGGGCTCGTCGTGCTGTCGCTCTACCTGCTCTTCGCCGGGCACAACTCGGCCGGTGGCGGGTTCGCGGGCGGACTGGTGGCCGGCATCGCCCTGGCCGCCCGGTACCTCGCCGGCGGACCGGCCGAACTCGGCGCGGCGGCCCCGATCCGGGCCGGACGACTCCTCGGGCTCGGCGTCGCCACGGCGGCGGTCACGGCGATCGTCCCGATGGTCGCCGGCAAGGAGGCGCTGTACTCCGAGTTCTTCGAGGCGACCGTCCCCGTGCTCGGGCACGTCGAGTTCGTCACCGCCACGTTCTTCGACATCGGCGTGTACCTCGTCGTCGTCGGACTCGTGCTCGACGTCCTCCGCTCGCTCGGCGCCGAGGTCGACCGCCAGCGCATCGAGGACCGCCGCACACCCGCCGCCGACACCATGGAGGGAACCAACGCATGACCGTCACCCTCGTCCTCGTCATCGCGATGGCCGTGCTGTTCTCGTGCGGCGTCTACCTGCTCCTCGAACGCTCCCTGACCCGGATGCTGCTCGGGTTCCTGCTGCTCGGCAACGCGCTGAACCTGCTGCTCCTGACGATGTCGGGTGCCGCGGGCGACCCGCCGATCGGGAAGTCGGCGGACGGCATCGCCGACCCGCTCCCCCAGGCCTTCGCCCTGACCGCGATCGTCATCACCTTCGCGGTGAGCGCGTTCCTGCTCGCGCTCATCCACCGCTCCTGGCGGCTGTCCCGCGCCGACGAGGTCGAGGTCGACGAGGCCGACGTCGCGATCCGGCAGGACCGCCAGGACCCCGCCGACGACGACCCGGAGCTCGCCGAGGAGGACGACGCCGCACCGCGCGACCCGAAGGCCCCCGAGGACGAGGACGACCCGCACGTCAGCGCTCCCCACGACACCGACCGAGAGCAGGCCCGCCCGTGACCGCCCTCGTCCCGCTCCTCGTCCTCGTCCCGCTCCTCGGGGCCGCCGTCGCCCTCGGGCTGCTCCGGCACCAGCAGCTGCAGCGCGCCATCACGGTCGCGGTGCTCGTCATCGCCGTCGCGGTCGCCGTCACGCTCATGGTGCTCGTCGACCGCCACGGCACGATCGTCGTGCAGGTCGGCGGGTGGCAGGCGCCGTACGGGATCTCGCTCGTGGTCGACCGCCTGAGCGCCCTGCTCCTGACCGTGTCGGCGTCGGTGCTGCTCGTCGTCCTGCTCTTCTCGATCGGCCAGGGTCTGGCGGACGACGACGAGGACGCACCGGTCACGATCTTCTACCCGACGTACCTCGTGCTCGCGGCGGGCGTCCTCGACTCGTTCATCGCCGGTGACCTGTTCAACCTGTACGTGGCGTTCGAGATGCTCCTGGTCGCGAGCTACGTGCTCATCACCGTCGGCGGCAGCGTGCAGCGGGTCCGCGCCGGCACGACCTACATCATCACGAGCCTCATCTCGTCGTCGATCTTCCTCGCCGCCATCGGCCTGGTCTACGGCGCGACCGGCACGGTGAACATCGCCCAGATCAGCGAGCGCGTGGCCGACCTGCCCGACCACGTCCAGCTCCTGCTGCACACCATGCTGCTCATCGGGTTCGGCATCAAGGCAGCGGTCTTCCCGCTCGCGTTCTGGCTGCCGGACTCGTACCCGACCGCCCCGGCGCCGGTGACGGCGGTGTTCGCGGGCCTGCTGACGAAGGTCGGCATCTACGCGATCATCCGGCTGGAGACGATCATCTTCCCCCGGCCCCAGCTGAACACGGTCCTGCTCGTGGTCGCCACGCTGACGATGATCGTCGGCGTGCTCGGCGCGGTGTCGCAGACGGACGTGAAACGGTTGCTGTCGTTCACCCTGATCAGCCACATCGGCTTCATGGTGATGGGCATCGGGCTCGGGTCGGTGGTCGGCACCGCGGCGGCGGTCTTCTACACGGTGCACCACATCGTCGTGCAGACGACACTGTTCCTCGTCTCCGGGCTCATGGAGCGGGTCGGCGGCACGACGTCGACGCGGTCACTCGGCGGTCTCCTCACGGCGGCCCCGCTGCTCGCGGCGCTCTACCTCGTCCCCGCGTTCAACCTGGGCGGGATCCCGCCGTTCTCCGGCTTCATCGGCAAGCTCGGCCTGTTCCGCGCGGCAGCCGAGGACGGCTCGCCACTCGCCTACGTGACCATCGGCGCCGGGGTCGTGACGAGCCTCCTGACCCTGTACGCGCTGATGCGCGTCTGGGACGCCGCCTTCTGGCGGCCGAAGCCCGCCGCCGAGGCGGCCGCACCGCACGCCAGCGTCGCCGAGCCGCACGAGCACCTCCGGGCACCCGAGCCCGCCCCGGTCACCGTGCCCGAGGACGCGACGGACGAGCGGACGGGAGGCACGGCCCCCGCCGGCGTGCCCGGCGCGGTCGTCCGCGCCCCGGCCGGGGACGGTTCGATCGGTACCCTCGACGACCCGACGCGGTCCGACGCCCACAGCACGGGCGACGCCCCGTCCTCCGAGCACGCCCGGTCCTCGCTCCCGCGGATGATGGTCGCGGTGACGACGGTCGCCGTCCTCGGCTCGGTCGCCCTGACGGTCGTCGCCGGTCCGCTCTACGGGTACGCGACCCGCGCCGCCGAGTCCCTCGAGTCGCCCGACCGCTACGTGCAGGCCGTGCTCGGAGGTGACGAGCGATGAGCGACGCCCGCCGCTACACGAACGCGCGCCGGATGGCCCTGGCCTGGCGGTACGACGTGCCCCTGGTCGCCGGCCTGACCGTGCTGTGGGCGCTGCTCTGGGGCAACTGGACGCCGCTGACCCTGCTCTGCGGGATCGTCGTCGCGCTGCTCGTCACGCAGCTGCTGCCGCTGCCACCGGTCCCGCTGTCCGCACGGTTCTCCGTCCTGCACGTGCTCCGGTTCCTCGTCGTGTGGGCCGGGTACGTCGTCGCGGCGTCGTTCCGGGTCGCCTGGGTCGCCGTCCGGCCGCGAGGGGTGCGGAAGAGCTCGATCGTCCTCGTGCAGCTGCACACCACCTCGGAGATGACGTTCACGCTGTCGACGATCGCGATCTCGCTCGTCCCCGGTTCCTACGTCATCGACGAGGACCTGCGGCGCCGACGCCTGCTGCTGCACGTGCTCGACACCGAGCGCATCGGACAGGTGGACCACGCCCGTCGGGAAGCGATGACCATCGAGGCGCTCGTCATCAGGGCGATCGGGTCGCAGCAGGACGTGTCCGAGCTGTCCGAGCCGCTGCCGGAGGTGACCCGGTGAGCGCCGCCGTCGTCGTCATGGCCGTCGGGGTCGCCCTCGTGCTGCTGCTCCTCGGCGCGACCCTCGCGCTCGCGGTCGGCCGGATCGTGCGCGGACCGACGATCCTCGACCGGATGATCGGGTCGGACATGGTGCTCACCACCGTGCTGCTCGTCATCGCCGCGGCGATCGTCATCCGGCAGGACCTCAGCGCGGTCCCCGTGCTCGTCGTCATCGCCGCGACCAGTGTCTTCGCGACCGTCGCCGTCGCGCGGGCCGTCACGCCCTCCACCGACCCCGAGGACGAGGGCATGAACGCCACCACGCCGGAGCATGCCGTCCAGGCAGCGGACGAAGCGGCGGTCGCCGGCCAGGCCGACGACGCAGCGGCCGAGGACGACCACGGCCACACCGCAGGAGGCCAGCGATGACCGAGATGACGGACATGCTCCAGGCGTTCCTCGACGCCGCCGGGATCCGCGCCTGGATCGCCCTCGCGCTGCTGCTCGTCGGGGCATCGCTGTCCCTGGCCGCGGCGATCGGCATCGTGCGCTTCCCGGACCCGCTGGTCCGGCTGCACGCGATGTCGAAGCCGCAGGTGCTCGGCCTCGCCTGCTGTCTGGCGGCGGTCGTCGTCGCCGTGTGGACGTGGACGGCGCTCTGGGTGGTCCTGCCGGCGATGGTGTTCCAGCTCGCACTCGTGCCGGTGTCGACGCACATGATCGCCCGGGCCGGGCTGCGTTCGGGCGACTACCGCCACGACGACCTGTTGGTCGACGACACCGAGGCCTGACCGCCGTCCCGGACGGCAGCGGTCAGATGAGCAGCCCGATCGTGAGCGTGACGATCCCGCTCGCCGTGAGGAGTGCCGGTCCCGCGACCCGGGCGGGAGTGGTGCGTTCCGCCGTCCGTGCGACGGCGACGGCGACGAGCGTCGACGTCGCACCCGCGTAGACGAGCACGAAGGCTTCGGGGAAGAAGCCGATGACGTGGACCACGAGCCCGGCGACGACCGTCGATGCCGACGTGGACAGGTGGGCTCTGGAAGCTGCCGGGAGGACGGACTCCCCGCGGGTCCTGAGGAAGAGGCCGACCAGGCACCAGATCGAAGCGGTCGCGAAGAGCGCACCGCTGATCGAGACGATCGCGGCTCCGATGACGTCGAGGTCCACGCTTCACACCGTTCCGGTGGAGTTGTGCTCGGGTGTTCCGAACCAGGCGGAGAGCGCCTCGGTGAGGGAGGCAGGGTCGGTGTCGGACCAGGCGATGAAGCCGTCGGGTCGAACCAGCATCGAGGTCTGTCCGTGCGTCGTGGCCAGTGGCACGTGGTCGACGCGGTCGTGCCACGGGGCGATGGTGTCGCGGTGTCCGCCCGTCGCGTCGAGCAGGACGGGGCGGGCGTCGCGGAGCAGTTCCGGGATCCTGCGGGTGGTCCCGTCGACGAGCTCGACCGTCGTCGACGGCGCGAACCGTCCGGTGGGGCCGTCGGGGTCCATCGAACCCATGTCGTAGCGGACGTCCGACCCGGCGAGGAGGTCTGCGATGCGCTGCACGGTGGTCGTGTCGGTGAGCATCTCGGCGAACAGGTCGCGGAGGGCGGTGACGTCCGAGCCGGGCGCCATAAGCGCGGTCTGTGCTTGGGTCTGCATGAAGACGCGTTGCCCGAGCGGGCGGCGCTCGGTTTCGTAGGTGTCGAGCAGACCCGCGGGGGCCCAGCCGTGGAGGACGGCGGCGAGTTTCCAGGCGAGGTTCGCCGCGTCCTGCAGTGCGAGGTTCAGGCCGGGTCCGCCGGCGGCGGAGTGCACGTGTGCGGCGTCACCGAGCAGGAACACCCGCCGGTCGCGGTAGCGGTCGGCGACGCGGGTGTTCCGACCGGTCAGACGGCGCAGCAACGTCGGCTCGCCGGCGGCCGGCGCCTGGAGGTCGACGCGGACACCGAGGACGCGCTCCAGGCTGTCCTCCATCTCGGCCAGCGTCATGGCTGCTCCGTCGCCGGGGAAGCTGCGGTCGGGGTGGTCCTCCCATTCGGCGGTGTAGACCAGCGGGTGCTCCGGGTCGCGGAGGGCGATGGTGACGACGCCGGTCTCGGTGCGGTGGAAGCTCTCGGCGATCTCCCCCAGACCGGCGACGTGCACCTTCCCGGGGCCGGCGGGTGTCAGCTGCGGAGTCGGGGCGATGAGCGCTGTGCGGTCGACGATGTGCTCGTCGGTGTTGCCGGGGAAGCCGATACCGGAGCGTTTCCGGACAGTGCTCCGCGCCCCGTCACTCCCCACCAGGTACTGCGCCGAAAGGGTCCGCTCCGCACCGGTCGCGGCGTCGACCACGTCGACGGTGACGGTGTCGTCGTGTTGCGCGAAGGAGCGCATCTCGACGCCGCGACGGATCTCGACACCGAGTTCTGCCGCACGGTCGTTCAGGACGCGCTCGAGGTCACGCTGGTTGATGTGGAGCAGGTACATCGGGTTGTGGTCGCCGAGCACGTGGAGGGGAAGGGGCAGTGCTCCGAAGAAGAAGCTCGGCGCAGGCGCCGGGACGGCCGTCCCAGCGCACTGCTCGAACAAGCCGCGGTGGTCCAGGAGTCGGATGACCTGTCCGGTCAAGCCGTGCGCCTTGTCCCACTGGTTGATCTCGGGGAGGCGTTCGAGGACGAGGGGGTTCGCACCCGCGAGCTTCAGCTCGCAGGCGGCGAAGACGCCCACAGGTCCGCCTCCGACGATGACGACGTCGTACATGGTGATCTTCCTTCTGCCGGAATCCGTGGGAACAGTGGTCAGCGGAGGTGGTCGAAACCGTCGCCGAGGAGTCGGAACGCAGCTCGGAGGAACGGCTGCAGGGGTTGCGGCTCTGCGCGCGCCGCCCAGGACTCCAGCGTCGTCAACAGGGTCGACAGCGCCGCGGCGGACACCAGACCAGGCACGGGGTCATCCGGTGCTGCGTCAGAGCGCGCCGCGATGGCGGTCGTGAAGACGGCGTTCGCTGCGCGGGCACCTCGGTCGACGGCGGACTGCATGCCTGGCGTCGACAGCACTGCGAGCAGCCCGCTCTGCTCCTCCTGCGAGGGGACCGTCGTCTCTTCCGCCTCGTACGGAGCGAGCAGCGCCTCCGTGACAGCAGTCCACAGCGGCTCCTCGCGCGGCCGATGCAGCAGCTCGACGGCCGCCGCGCGGACGCGTTGCACGTGGCGGTCTGCTATGGCGTCTTCCTTGCTCGAGAAGTAGTTCCCGAACGTCCGCCTCGACACCCCGACCTTGCCGACGATGTCCTCGACACGGATGTTGTCGAGCCCGTGCTCCCGGGCGAGCAGCACTGTCGTCACGCTCAACGCGTCACGGATCGCTGCCTTCTTCTGCTCACGGAACGAGACCTCGTCTGCCATGCGGCCAACGTAGACCGAATTTGCCCATTGGGCAAATCTACCCGATGGGCAAACTACGCCTGGCCCTCGGACACGAGCCGCCATCCGTGCCGGGTGTGCCGCTCGCAGAACCCCCAGGTGCCCTCCCCCGTCGCCATCCCGACGAGCCCGGACTCCCGGAGGGAGTACTCGAAGCACCGATCGGCGTCGGCAGGAGCCGAGACGTCCCGGAGTCCTCCCCAGGAGTGCATGGTCGGGTCGCCCTCGCCGGTCCACCGGGCCCACAGGCTCGCAGGGCACCAGCTCGTGTCGTCGGGGCTCGACAGCGCCCGCATCCCGTCGCAGTCGCGGCGGACGGCGGCGTCCAGGAAGGCCCGGCCCACCGTGCTCGCCGAGGCGCCGGCCGGTGGGAGCGGCGCGGACGGCCCCGATCTGCCAGGGACGCACACGACGACGCCCGCGGCGACCAGGACGGCGAGGACGGACCCGAGACCCACGACGGTGATGCGACGCACGGGCTCATCATCCCGACGACCGCTCTGCGGGAGGAGGCCCGTCGGCTGAGAACCGGCGCAGGTACCCGAGCGCCCTCGGGTCAGCGCACGCTGACCCGACGGGACAGCACCAGGTTCGCCAGCGCGGCCAGCACGACCACGGCCGCCGAGATCGCCGGGAACGCCATCGCAGCAGGCGTACCCGCACGCTCCGCGACCTCACCGACCACGGCCGAGGCGATCGACTGCCCGACGATGACCGCCGACCCGAGGACCGTCATGGTCGTCGCCGAGCGGCCCACCGGCGAGCGGTCGGACCCGAGGCTGTACTGCGTGACGAGGGTCGGACCGATGCCGATGCCCATCACCGCGAGGACGACCCCGACCGCGAGCACGGAGTCCGCGGTGGCGAAGACGATCGCCGAGCCCAGGAGCACGGCGCCGAACACCAGCCACCGCCAGCCGAGCCGGAAGGCCCGCGGGAACGCCGCCGACCCGAGCGCGAGCCCGGCCGAGCCGATGCCCATCAGCCCGTAGAGCAGGCCGGCGCGCGACGACCCGCCGTGGTCGGCCATGAACGCGGTCAGCGAGGTCAGGGTCGACCCGAAGAAGAACCCGATGCCGAGGATGCCGACGACCACGACCACCAGACGGGGCCGGAGGAGCTCCCGGGCCGGCGCGGGACGGGGGTCGGACGCGTGCGCGATCGTGAGCCGACCGGTGGGGTGCAGCGCGAACGCCGTCACGAAGACGAAGGTCAGCACGGAGGCCCCGGCCACGGCGACCCACGGCGCGATCGCGCTCGCGAGGACACCGACCAGGAACGGCCCGACGATGAAGACGGTCTCGTCGGCCGCGGACTCGTAGGCCATCGTGCCGCTGAGGACCCGTTCGTGCCGCTTCGGGTCCATGCGGTTGCGGATGATCGCGACCAGCCGGGTACGCGACATCGGCGCGACCTGCGGTGCGCTCGCACCGATGAGGAAGGACATCGCGAGGACGGCGAGGTCCGGCGCGGCGCTCTGCACGACGAACGGGAGCGCCCCGAGCAGCACCGCGTTGGCGAGCCCGACGGGGACGAGCACCGCCCGCTGGCCGTACTTGTCCGCGGCGGCGCCGACGAGCGGACCGAACAGCGCCGAGCCGATGCCGACGGACGCGGAGTTGACGCCACCGAGGGCGACCGAGTCGCGAGCGGCGACCACGAGGGTCAGGACGCCGACGACCATCATCGCGAACGGGAGCCGCGCGATGAAGGCGATGGGGAAGTAGGACCGCCCGGCGAGGGTGATCAGGGACGCGCTGGTGGAACGCGGTTGGAGCATGGTGGGGGTGTGCCTTCTCGGCCCGCCCCTGTCGGGCGGACCCATCGGGTGCCGCCGCTGTCCGCCGGGGTGCCGGCGTCCGGTAGATACACGGTTGTTGCTGGATTGCCTGTCCAGGGTACCCGCCGGACGGGAGGCGCGTTCCGGGCTGGTGCCCAGCCTCCCGTCCGGCGATTCCCGCGGTCGATCCGTTCCGACCGGTCGTCGACACCCGGCGTCCTAGGTGTCGAAATGCAGGTGCGTCGGTGACACTTCGGAACGGCGCGGGACGGCCCGCGTCGGATCAGGAGACCTCGCCGGCGCGGGCGCCCGCCCACAGGTCGACGTCGGCGATGCCGACGGTGTGCTCGTCGATGGTGCGGAGCTCCTCGTCGGAGAACGTCGTGTTCGCGAGCGCCGCGACGTTGTCCTCGAGCTGCTCGACGCGCGACGCCCCGATGACGAGCGAGGTCACGCGCTCGTCGCGGAGCGCCCAGGCGAGCGCGAGTTGCGCCATGCTCTGCCCACGCGCCTCCGCGACGGCGTTCAACGCGTTCAGGTGCTCGACGACCTCCGGGGTGATCGTCGACGGGTCGAGCGACTTCCCCGCTGCGGCCCGGCTGCCGTCGGGCACGCCGTTCAGGTACTTGCCGGTGAGGAGCCCCTGCGCGAGGGCGGTGAACCCGATCACGCCGAAGCCGAGTTCCCCGGCGGCGTCGAGCAGTCCCTCGGTCTCGATCCAGCGGTTGAGCATCGAGTACGAGGGCTGGTGGATGAGCAGCGGCGTGCCGAGGTCCCGGAGGATCGCGGCAGCCTGGCGGGTGCGGTCGGCGTCGTACGAGGAGATGCCGACGTAGAGCGCCTTGCCCTGCTGGACGGCGGTGTGCAGGGCGCCCATCGTCTCCTCGAGCGGCGTGGACGCGTCGAGCCGGTGCGAGTAGAAGACGTCGACGTAGTCGAGGCCGGTCCGGCGCAGCGACTGGTCGAGCGAGGCGAGCACGTACTTGCGGGAACCGCCACCCTGGCCGTACGGGCCGGGCCACATGTCCCAACCGGCCTTGGTCGAGATCACCATCTCGTCGCGGTACGGGGCGAAGTCCTCGCGCATGAGCCGGCCGAAGTTGACCTCCGCGGCACCGTAGGGCGGGCCGTAGTTGTTCGCGAGGTCGTGGTGGGTGATGCCGAGGTCGAACGCCCGGCGGCTGACGGCGCGCTGCGTCTCGAAGGGCACGTCGTCGCCGAAGTTGTGCCAGTAGCCGAGGCTCAGCAGCGGCAGGTCGAGGCCGGAGTGGCCGGTGCGGCGGTACGTCATCGAGTCGTAGCGGTCGTCGGCAGCGATGTAGGTCATGGACCCGAGCCTGCCACGGCGCTACCGTGATGCCCACCGACGAAGGGACCCGCCATGGCAGCACGCGACGAGACCTCGGACAGCACCTTCACCGAGGAGGAGCGCGCCGCGATGCGCGAGCACGCGGCCGAGGTGAAGGCCAGTCGCAAGCGCGGGACCTCGAAGGCCGAGAAGGCCGCCCTCGACGCGCAGTCCGTCGTCGACAAGATCGCCGCGATGCCCGAGCCGGACCGCGGCCTGGCGGAGCGGATTCACCGGATCGCGCTCGAGGTCGCTCCCGACCTCGCGCCGAAGCTCTGGTACGGGATGCCGGCGTACGCGAAGGACGGCTCGGTGGTGTTCTTCTTCCAGGACGCTGCGAAGTTCAAGGCGCGGTACTCCACCCTCGGGTTCCAGGACGCGGCGGCGCTCGACGACGGGTCGTTCTGGCCGACGTCGTTCTCGGTGACGCCGGAGTTCTCGCTCGACGACGAGCGGACCGTCGCCGAGCTCATCAGGCGCGCGGTCGGCTGAGCCCGTACTCGGCGCGGCGCAGCACCGGGAGCCGCGGCATCGCCAGGTCCACCCAGACGAGCCGTGCGGCCGGCGCGACGGCGAGCGCCCACAGCACCGAGGCGACCGTGTCCGTCGGGAAGTGCACCGCGTCGATCGTGAGCGCGAGCACGACCACGATGACGACGACCGAGCCGAGCACCACCGCGAGTCGGTGCCACCGCGTGTCCCGGAGCACCCACGCCAGGGCGATCACGAACGCGACGACGAAGACGGTGTGCCCGCTCGGGTACGAGGGGTCCGGCTGCGTCGCGAAGGGGTGCGGGAGCGCGGACGTGTCAGGACGGGGCCGCTGCACGAACTCCTTCACGAGGTCGGACGGCACCCAGGTGATCGCCACCGTCCCCGCGAACGCCGCCGCCGGCCGCACGTCCCGACGGACGAGCCAGACGACGCCCGTGACCACGATCGTGATGCCGATCGCCGGCACCGGGCTGATGACGTGGTAGACCGCGGTCGTGAACGCCCCGAGCGCGCCGACGTGCAGCGCGTTGAGCGCCCGCGCGAGCCCGAGGTCGACGTCCCCGAGCACGAAGCCGACGATCGTGATGAGGACCACCGCGCCGACCGCGATCGCGATGGTGCTGAGCGGATGGGGCGTCGGGACGAGGATGCCGCGCTGCGCGGGCTTCCGGCGGGCAGGCGTCACGAGCGGCGCATCGGTCATCCGGCCATGCTCCCAGTCGACCGACCGGGCCGAGCCGGGAGACCAGCGGGCGGAGATCAGAGAGCGCTCAGCCCTGGGGGGAACCGGTAAGGTCTTCTGAGCTCGTATAAGGAGATTGCTTATACGCACTGAGATAGGCTTACCGAGTGAGTGGCAGTGCACACGTCATCAACCCCTTCAAGCCGGGCGCGGGTCGCGTCCCGCCGGTACTGGCCGGCCGCGATGCGCTGCTCGCCGGCATCGAGCGGACCCTCGCAGAGACGCTCGAGACGGCCGAAGGCGCCCGGCCAGTGGTGGTCTCCGGACTTCGAGGAGTCGGCAAGACAGTCCTGCTGAACGAGGTCGCCCGTCGGGCGATCGAGACCGGGCGTTGGTCGGTCGTCAAACTCGAAGCGTCTCGGCAACGCAGTCTCCAGCAAGGTGTCGTCCGACAGCTCCACTCGACGCTCCGCGGCACGGTGTCTCTCGGAACCGCCGTGGCGGAGAAGTTCCGACGTGCTCTGGGTGCGTTCCGCTCCTTCCAGATCAGCGTCGATCCGAGTGGCACCTACAACTTCGGGTTCGACGTCGCCCCGACTGCTGGTGTCGCTGACAGCGGTGACCTCGAGCGTGACCTCGAGGATCTCCTGCGAGAGGTCGGCCTCGCGTTCCGGGAGATCGGACAGGGACTCCTCATCGCGATCGACGAACTCCAGGAAGCGCCCAAGGACGACCTCAACGCCGTGAACCTGGCACTGCACGCTCTCGGCCAGGAGTCGTGGCCGGTGCCCGTGTTCTTCATCGGCACCGGACTACCGTCGCTGCCGTCGGTACTCGCCGACGCAACGAGCTACGCGGAACGCCTGTACGACTACCGGCGGCTCGACCTCCTCACCGACGCAGAGACTCGGTTCGCCTTGACCGACCCATCGGAGCGAGCAGGCGTCGAGTGGGCAGACGACGCGCTCGACCTCGCGGTCGAGTCCATCCAGGGATACCCCTACTTCGCGCAGGCGTGCGGCAAGCACGTGTGGGACGCACGGTCGGTCGAGGACCGCATCGATGCAGAATCGGCGGCGGCCGGAGTGCTCCGAGCACGGGACGAAGTCGATCAGGGGCTTTACCAGTCGCGTTGGGACCGGGCCACGCCCAAGCAGCGCGAACTCATGCAGGCCATGGCAGTCGATGACGGACGGCCGTCAGCGATCCAGGACCTCGTGACGCGTACCGGGAAGACACGAACGAGCGACCTCTCGGTCTCACGGAACGAGCTCATCAAGAACGGGCACGTCTACGCTCCGGACCGGGGATACCTCGCCTTCACCGTGCCCGGCATGGCCGACTTCATCCACCGCACCGTCCGGGCGTGAAACCGCGCTGAGGCGTCAGCCCCCGAGCACGACCCGCCGCACCTGCGCCGCCGCCCCGAGCGCCACGGCGTCGGCGCCGAGCACCGACTGCTCCACGCGGATCGCCGCCCCGCTGACCGGGGGCTCGGCCGCGAGCGCCGCCGTGACGGCCGGTTCGAGGAGGTCCCACGACCGGGCGACCCCGCCGCCGATGACGACGGTCGTCACGTCGAGGATGCCGGCGGTGAGCAGCACGGCCCGGGCGATGCCCCACCCCGCGGTCGCGAACACGTCCTGCGCGTCCCGGTCGCCCGCGCGGGCCGCCGTGGCGACCTCGTGCGTCCCGATCCGGCGACCGGTGCGCTCGGCGTACCGGTCGGCGATGCCCCGGGCACCGGCGACGGTCTCGAGGTGCCCGCGCGCCCCGCAGGTGCAGACCGTGTCACCGAAGCCGGGGACGTGGCCGATCTCCCCCGCGGCACCGTGCGGCCCGCCGAACAGCGTCCCGCCCAGGACGAGCGCACCGCCCACCCCGGTGCCGAGCGTCATGCCGAGGACGTCGGGCTCCCCGGCGACCGCCCCCGCGGCGACCTCACCGAGCAGGAACGCGTTCACGTCGTTGTCGAGGGTCGCCGGGACCCCGAGCCGTGCGGCGACTGCGTCGGTGACGCCGTAGCCGGCCCATCCCGTGAACGAGTTCGCGGTCACGAGCACGGTGCCCGTGGTCGGGTCGACGACACCGGCGGCGCCCACCCCGACCCCCGCCAAGGAGGCCCGGTGCCGGTCGAGCAGGGACCGCACCGCCGCCTCGGCCGCGTCGAGGATCGCGTCCCCACCGTCGTGCGCGGGGGTCGGCAGGTCGATGCGGTCGAGGACCTCGAGGTCGGGGGTGGCGAGGAGCACCTTCGTGTTCGTCCCGCCGACGTCGACGCCGGCGAGGACCGCGCCCGTCACGGTGCCACCGCGGCGAGGGAGGCCAGGCGCTCGGCCCGGCGCTGCCGTTGCATCACCGGGTCGGGGACGGGCACCGCGGCGAGCAACCGTCGCGTGTAGTCGGTGGTCGGGTGCAGGAGCGTCGACGTGGTGGGCCCCTGTTCCTCCACGGCACCGGCCCGCATCACGACGACGCGCTCGGCGAACTGCTGCACGACGGCGAGGTCGTGCGAGACGAACAGGCACGCGAAGCCGAGGTCGCCCTGCAGCTCGGTGAGGACCTCGAGCACGGCCTCCTGCACGCTGACGTCGAGCGCACTGGTCGGTTCGTCGGCGACGAGCAGCCGTGGGTCGAGCACGAGCGCCCGGGCGAGGCTGACCCGCTGACGCTGCCCGCCGGAGAGCTCCCGCGGGGCCCGTGTCGCGAGGGAGCGCGGCAGCCGGACGGCGTCGAGCACCTCGTCCACCCGGCGGCGTCGGCCGGCCGAGGACGTCCCGCGGCGGTGGACGGCGAGCGGTTCGGCGATGCAATCGGCGACGGACATGCGCGGGTCGAGCGAGGCGACCGGGTCCTGCAGGACGACCCCGATGCCGGACCGGAGCGCGCGGCGGTCGCGGCCCCGGGTGCGGCGGAGGTCGGACCCGAACAGCCGGACGCTGCCGGCGGTGGGTCGGACGAGGCCGAGGGCGACGCGGGCCGCGGTCGACTTGCCGGAGCCGGACTCGCCGACCAGACCGACGGTCTCCCCCGCGTGGACCTCGACGTCGATGCCGCGGAGGGCGTGCACGGCGCGGGCGCCGCGACCGAAGGTGACCGACACGTCGCGCAGGTCGACCACCGGGGTGCGGTCGGGCCTCCCGTCCGTTAGCGGGGCAGCGTCGGGCACGCGAGACGCCTCGGTGACCTCGGCACGCCGCGGTTCTCGGCGGCGTGTGGACGACCCGGCGGCATCCTGCGCCGACGCCGCCGTCTCGAGCCGCGGCACCGCGGCGAGCAGCCGCTCGGTGTACTCGTGCTGCGGGCGGAGGAGCACGTCCTCGACGCCGCCGGTCTCGACGATCCGCCCGCGCAGCATCACCGCGACCCGGTCGGCGAAGTCGGCGACAACGCCCATGTTGTGGGTGACGAGGAGCACGCCGGTGCCGGTGTCGGCGGCGAGCGCCCGGAGGAGTTCCAGGATCTCGGCCTGCACCGTGACGTCGAGCGCGGTGGTCGGCTCGTCGGCGATGAGGAGCGCCGGCTCGTTCGCGATCGCCATCGCGATGACGACGCGCTGCCGCTGCCCGCCGGAGAGCTGGAACGGGAAGGCCTTCGCGCGTTCCTCCGGCGACGGGATGCCGACGCGGCGGAGCAGGTCGACGGCCTGGCGGGCGGCGTCCCCCGCGGAGACCTGCCGGTGGTTCCGGATGACCTCGGCGATCTGCGCGCCCACCCGGGTGAGCGGGTCGAGTGCGGTCGCGGGCTCCTGGAACACCATCGAGACGGTCTTCCCCCGCAGCCCGCGGAGGGCCGTCTCGGCGGCGCCGACGACCTGGTGCCCGTCGACGACGGCGCTGCCGGTGACGGTCGCGTTGCCGGAGAGCAGCCCCATCGCGGCGAGCGCCACGGTGGACTTGCCGGAGCCGGACTCACCGACCAGCGCGAGGGTCTCGCCGGGTGCCACGGTCAGGGACACGCCCTGCACGGCGTGCACGTCACCGGACTCGGTGCGGAAGTGCACGCCGAGGTCCTCGACGGCCAGGATCGGTTCGGTGGCGGTCATCCGCGGCCCTTCACGTCGAATGCGTCCCGGAGTCCGTCGCCGACCGCGTTCAGGGCGCAGACGACGAGGATCACGGCGAGTCCCGGCGGCACGATGAGCCACCAGCGACCGGAGTAGGCGGCGGTGAGGCCCGCCGAGAGCATGCCGCCCCAGTCCGTGGCCGGCGGCTGCACGCCGAGCCCCAGGTAGGAGACGTAGGCGACCAGGAGGATCGCGTCCGCCACCTGGAAGGTCGCGGCCACGACGATCGTCGAGACCGAGTTCGGCAGCAGGTGCCGACCGATCGCGCGGGCGTGCGAGCCGCCGATCGCGCGAAGGGTGAGCACGAAGTCGCGGTTCTTCAGCGTCAGCGTCTCGGCACGGATGAGCCGGGAGGGCACGAGCCAGGACACGAACCCGAGGATCACGACGAGCCCCCACACGCCGGGAGTCGTGATCGCCGAGATGACGAGGAGGATGAACAGGGCCGGGATCGCGATGCCGGCGTCGACCACGCGCATCATCGTCGCGTCGACCCAGCCGCCGACGTACCCGGCGACCGAGCCCCAGAGCGTGCCGACGACCGTCGCCAGGAGACCCGCGGCGATGCCGACGAGCAGCGACACCTTGCCCCCGTACATCAGCCGGCCGAGCACGTCGTGCCCGACGGCGTCGGTGCCCAGCAGGTGGCCGCCGCCCGGGCGCTGGTTCGCCTGTTCGAGCATCGTGTGGGTCTGGTCGGTCGGGTACAGGAACGGCCCGACGAAGCAGAACAGCACGATGAGGACGAGCACGACCAGGCCGATCACGGCGAGGGTGTTGTGGCGGAACCGGCGCGCGGCGAGCCGGAAGCCGGTGGCGGCGGCCGTGACGGGGGCGCCGGGGGTCTCGGGGGCGAGCTGGACGGTGGTCATGCGCGGCCTGCCTTCACACGGGGGTCGATGAGGGACTGGGCGACGTCCGCGAGCAGCGTGCCGATGACGGTCGCGACGGAGATCACGAGGACGCAGCCGAGCAGGGTCGGGTAGTCCGAGGTCTGGGCGGCGTTCCAGAACAGCAGCCCCATGCCGGGGTAGTTGAACAGCTGTTCGGTGACGAGCGCGCCGCCGAACAGCACTGGCAGGTAGTAGCCGAGCATCGCGACCACGGGGGTCAGCGAGTTCCGGAACACGTGCCGCCGCAGGATCGTCGCCGTCGACGAGCCTCCGGCGCGCGCGGTGCGGACGTAGTCCTCCTGCAGGTTCTCCAGCGTCGCGGCTCGCATGTACCGGCTGAAGACGGCGATCATCGCGAGGGCGCCGGTGAGCACGGGCAGGACGAGTCCGGCCGGCTGCTGGAACACCTCGGCGAGGGTCGTGCCGCTCGGCGCCTGGGACGGCAGCCACGGCAGCTGCTGGCTGAACACGACGATGAGCACGAGCCCGAGGAAGAACGCGGGCGTCGAGTAGAACACGAAGGCGAGGGCGGTGGCGGCGTAGTCGATCGCACCGTTGCGTCGGGCTGCCTGCCACATGCCGACCGGGATGGCGACGACGAGCCCGAGCACCGCCGACAGGCCGGTCAGTACGAGGGTCTTCGGGATGCGCTCCTGGATGAGCTGCGCCACCGGTTCGTTGAGCGTGTACGAGGTACCGAGGTCGCCGGTGAGCAGCCGCCCGAGGAAGCGGACGTACTGCACGGGGAGCGCCTGGTCGAGTCCCTGCGCCTGGTTGAACGCGGCGATCTGCGCGGGGGTGGCCGCGACGCCGAGCACGCCGCGGGCGGGTCCGCCGGGCAGCGCGTGCAGCAGGCAGAACACGACGATCGTGACGATGAGGACCACCGCGAGCGCTTGGAGGACGCGGCGGGTGAGGTAGAGGGCAGTGGTCATGCTGCTTCCGTCGTCGGGGTGGATGGTGAGGACCCGGGAGGCTCGGTGCGCGACGGGCGCGCACCGAGCCTCCCGGGGTGGCCGCGTCAGCGGCTCACTTGCTCCACTTCCACTGGGCGGGGTGGAAGTTCGCGAGCGAGTCCTGGTCGAACCCGGTCAGGCCGCTCTTCTTGACGGAGATCTGGTAGTCCGGGCTCGGCAGCCAGATCACCGGCAGGTCCTTCGCGACCGCGGCGCTGTAGTCCTGCACGGCGCTCGTGTCGGTCGAGGTGGTGGTCGCGTCGATGAGCGCGTCGACCTCCTCGTTCGAGTAGCTGCCGAAGTTCGCCGAACCACCGGTCGAGAAGAGCGACTCACCGGTCGGGTACGCCGGGAAGTACCAGCTGCCCGCGGTGCCGAAGAACGACAGGTCCCAGTCGCAGCTGTCCTCGTCCGACGTGCAGGTCGGGGTCTGCGAGAGGACGCTCGACACCGGCGCGGTCTTGATCGTGAAGCCGATGCCGGTCTTCGCGAGCGACGACTGGACGGCGCTCATCATGTTGTCGGTGACGGTGGAGCCGGACTGCGACAGCACCTGCATCGTGAATTCCGTGCCCTCGGCCACGCCCTCGCCGCACTGGTCCGCGCCGCTGCCGGCGTCGGTGCACACCATGGTGCCGCCCTTCGCGGTCCACCCGTGGCTGGTGAGCAAGGCCTTGGCCTTCTTCGTGCTGAACGGGTACGGGTTGTCCTCCTGCACGTCGGAGACGTAGTCCGACTCCTGTGCCTGCGGGATCGGACCGTACGTCGAGGTGGCGGTGCCGTTGAAGACGACCTTCGACAGCGCTTCCTGGTCGATCGACATCTGCACGGCCTGGCGGGCGTACAGCTGCTTGAAGACGGCGCCCATGTCCGGGTTGTTGAAGTTGTACGGCATGTACGTGATCGCCCAACCGGTCCACGGGTCGACCTCGTAGCCCTTCGCCGTGAAGGAGTCCTCCTGGTCGAGGTCGGTGGCGTTGATGTAGCCGTAGTCGACCGCTCCGGAGCGCAGCGCGTTCGTCTCGGCGTCGGCGGTGGTGAACGGCAGCAGGTTGACCGTCGTGATGGACGCCTTCTCGCCACCGTCGTACTTGCCGTTCGCGGTGAGCTGTACTTTCCCCGCGGTCGTGAAGGACGACAAGCCGTACGGGCCGGAGATCGTCTTCCACAGTGGGTCGGAGTCGTAGTCGGCGATCTTGCCGGCGGCGGTGTTGAGGTACTTCCACACCTGCTTGGCGCCGGCCGGGGTGCGGTCGGCGTCGGTCACCTCGGCCGAGGCGCTCGTCTTGTCCCAGGCGTGCTGCGGCAGCGGGATGATGTAGCTCAGCTGGTTTGCGAGCATCCAGTCCTGGTTGTACGCCTGGTCGAACGCGATGGTGAAGTGCGTGTCGTCGACCGTCGTGAACGAGCTCCAGTTGTCCGGGGCCTTGCCCTCGGAGTAGGAGCCCCAGTCCTGCGCGTTCGCCTTGATGAGGTTGAACCAGAACTCGACGTCGCGGCTCGTGATCGCCTCGCCGTCGGACCAGTGCCGGTCCCCCAGCGTGATCGTGACGCTCTTGCCGTCGTCGGCGAAGTCGGCATCGGTCGCGACGGACCCGGCCTTGTTCCACGCGATCTTGCCCGTGGACCCGTCGTAGGCGATCAAGCGCTCGTACAGCGACTGCGCGATCGAGCCGTTGTTCGTGTTGAGGTGCGCCGCGGTGCCGATCGGCAGGATCCAGTTCGGCGTGAAGTTCGCCGGCAACGCGTAGTTGATCTCGTCGGACTTCGTGCCGGTGGTGGCGGAACCGCCTCCAGAACACCCGGCGAGCAGTGCGCTCACCGCGAGCGCGGCTCCGGTGAAGAGGGCCCAGCGACGGGGCTTGGTCATGTGGACTCCTTGAGCGAGGGTCGGCGTGGTCCGCACAGTCAATGGCCGAAGTCGTTGGAAAAACAAACGTTCCCGTGTAAATAGTGTGTTTCTGCGGATCGACGGAAAGCGTCGATCGACCCGTCCGCCCCGTAGGCTCGGGCGGGTCGGGCGGTCAGCGCGTCCGTCGCCGCGGATTGGAGAAAGTCGTGCCGGACCTCAGCTCCCGCGTCCTCGAACTCATCGCCAGCGGCCAGGCGTCGAGTCGCACCGAGATCGCGCAACTCCTCGGCGCCGCCCCGTCGACCGTGTCCCACGTGGTCGGTCAGCTCCTCGGGCACGGCATCCTCGCCGAGGAGGGCACCGACGTCTCCACGGGCGGCCGCCCGCGCAAGGTCCTCCGGATCGGCGGGACGGACGAGTACGCGGTCGCCGCGGACGTCGGTGGCGGGCACGTCCGGATCGGCATCGTCCTGCCGGGAGGCGCGCTCGAGTCCGTCTCGACCGTCCCGTTCGCCCTCGCCGACGGTCCGTCCGCCGGCCTGGCAGCGCTCGCGGCGCTCCTCGACGACCTGGTGGCGGCGCGCGGACGCGACGGCCTGCGCGGGGTCGGGTTGAGCCTCCCGGGTCCCGTCGACGTCGAGGCGGGGGTCGTCGACCTGCCGAGCCGGATGCCGGGGTGGAACGGGTTCCCCGTCGCCGCGTGGCTCACCGAGCACTTCGGGGTACCCGCCGCGATCGACAACGACGCGAACTGCATGGCCGCGGGCGAGCAGACCGTGCAGCCGGCCACCCGTCGCCAGGCGATCACGGTGAAGGCCGGGTCGGCGATCGGTGCCGGGATCATCATCGACGGGCACCTGTACCGCGGCTCGACCGGTGCCGCCGGGGACATCACCCACGTGCGGATCGACGCCGCCGGTGACACCCCGTGCTCGTGCGGCAACACCGGGTGCCTCGAGACGGTCGCATCCGGGGCCGCGCTCGTGCGGATCCTCCGCGAGGCCGGGGTCGACGTCACGACCACCCAGGACGTCGTCCGCCTGGCGTCCGAGGCACACCCGGAGACGACCCGTGCCGTCCGTCTCGCGGGCCGGTACCTCGGCGAGGTCCTCGCCGCGAACGTGAACTTCTTCAACCCGGACGCCGTCTCCCTCGGCGGCATCCTCTCCACTCTCGACCCCTTCGTCGCCGCCGTGCGGAGCCAGCTGTACGAGAGCTGCCACCCGCTCGTCACACAGCACCTCGTCATCGAGCGCGCCTCGCTCGGGGCCGACGCCGGGCTCGTCGGCGCCGGCCAGTTCGCCCTGCAGCGCGGCCTGGCGGCGTCGCTCGAGGAACTGTCCACCCCCGTCCCGCTGCGCACCACCAGGAACAGGAGCACCCGTGTCTGACACCGGAACCACCCCCGGCGCCCTTCGTCCGGTCATCGCGATCGCCGGCCTGGCCATCGAGACGTCGACGTTCACCCCCACCCGCACACCGGCGGCCGCCTTCCACCCGGACCGCGGCGACGAGGTGGTCGCGCGCTACGACTTCCTCGCGCCACTGTCCGAGCGGGCCGACTTCCGTGGTGCACTGATCGGGCACGCGCTGCCCGGTGGCGTGGTCCTCCGCGAGTCCTTCGAGGAGCTCAGCACCGAGATCACCGACCGGCTGTCCGCGATCATCGCCGAGACCGCGATCGACGGCCTGTGGTTCGACATCCACGGCGCCATGGTGGTCGAGGGGCTCGACGACGCCGAGGCGACACTGCTCGAGCGCATCCGCGCCGTCGTCGGACCGGACGTCGTCGTCTCCGCGTCGATGGACCTGCACGGCAACGTCTCGCGGGAGCTCGCCCACCAGTGCGACCTCGTCACCTGCTACCGGATGGCCCCGCACGAGGACGCCCTCGAGACGAAGGAGCGCGCGGTCCGCAACCTGGTCGACGTGCTCACCACCCGCCCGGCCGGAGCACGGCGCCCGGTGAAGGCGTGGATCCCGGTCCCGGTCCTGCTGCCGGGCGAGAAGACCTCCACCCGCATCGAGCCCGCGGCGTCCGTCTACGCACAGGTGGCCGACGTCGAGGCGACCGACGGCGTGCTCGACGCAGCGATCTGGGTCGGGTACGCCTGGGCGGACCAGCCGCGGAACCGTGCCGTCACCGTCGTCACCGGGTGGGACGAGGCCGCCGTCACCGCCGGTGCCGAACGCCTGGCCCGGGCGTTCTGGGACGCCCGCGATGACTTCGCGTTCGTCGCCCCGACCGGGACGTTCGACGAGTGCCTGGCCGCCGCCCTCGCCCCCGGTGCCGCACGTCCGTACTTCGTGTCCGACTCCGGCGACAACCCGACCGCCGGCGGCTCGGGCGACATGACGTGGGGGCTGACGCAGCTGCTCGCCCGCGAGGAGTTCCGGAGCGCCGACGGCCCGGTCGTCCTCTACGCCAGCGTCCCCGGCCCCGCCGCGGTCGCCGCCTGCGTCGAGGCCGGCGTCGGGGCGACCGTCACCGTGACCGCCGGCGCCGAGGTCGACGACCTGCACGCCGGGCCGCTCACGATGACCGGACGCGTGCACGCGGTCAAGCACGGCGACCGGGACGCCCGGACCGAGGTCGTGCTGCAGGTCGGCAGCGTCTTCGCCGTCCTCACCGAGCTGCGGAAGCCGTACCACCACGAGCACGACTTCACCGACCTGGACCTCGACCCGCGGAGCGCCGACCTGGTCGTCGTGAAGATCGGCTACCTCGAACCCGAGCTGTACGACATGGCCGCGGACTGGATGCTCGCGCTCACGCCCGGTGGCGTCGACCAGGACCTGGAACGCCTGGGCCACCACCGGATCGAACGGCCGGTGTTCCCCTTCGACCGGACGTTCCCGGAGCCGCCGGACCTGCACGCCCGGATCATCCCCGCGTCGGACCGACCGCTCGTGCACGCGTGAGCACCGACGACCGCCGGGCCCAGGTGCCCACCAGGCCGCGGACACTCGAGATCGCCGTCACCTCACCGACCGGCGCCACGATCGCGCGCGCTGCCGGAGCCGACCGGGTCGAGCTGTGCAGTGCGCTCGAGCTCGGCGGCTTGACGCCCTCGCAGGGGCTCGTCGAGGCCGCCGTCGCCGTCGGACCGCCGGCGCACGTCCTGGTGCGCTGCCGCCCGGGCGGGTTCGTGCACGACCCCGACGAGGTCGACCTCATGGCGCGGGAGCTCGTCGCCGTCCTCCGCTCCGGTGCCGCCGGGGTCGTCGTCGGCGCGCTCCGTCGGGACCGGACGCTCGACACGGACACGCTCGCCCGGTTCATCGACGTCGCCCGGTCGGAAGTGCCCGGTGCGGAGGTCACCCTGCACCGGGCGATCGACCACGCGGCCGACCCCGTGGCCGCGGCTGCGTGCCTCGGCGACCTCGGCTTCGCGCGTGTCCTCACCTCGGGCGGCGCCGCGACCGCACTCGTCGGCGCGGACACCATCACGCGGATGGTCGCCGTGGCGGGGGACGTGCAGGTGATGGCGGGCGCCGGGGTCACACCCGCTGACGTCCCGGTCCTGCTCGGCACGGGGGCGGCGGCCGTGCACCTGTCCGCCAAGCGCCTCGCCGACACCGCGCACGGCGGCGTCCCGATGGGCGCCGGGGACACCGGGACCGGGCACTTCGAGACCGACGCCGAGGTCGTCCGGGCAGCGCGGGCGGCGGTGGACGCGTACCGGACCTGACCGGGCTGGCGACGGGCGGCGTGCCCTGACCGGGACCGGTCGACACGAACCGCGCCCGGCCTCCGGTGCAGCCAGGAGCCGGTTCAGGAGCCGGCGCCGGTGCCGGTGCCGGTGCCGGTACCGACCACCCCGTCGGTGTCCGCGCTGCCGCCGCGGTCGGCACGGAGGGACGCACTCGGCAGCTCGCCGAAGCGGTCGCGGTACGCGCCGGAGAACCGGCCCAGGTGCGCGAACCCCCACCGCCGTGCGACCTCGGCGACCGACGCCGTGAGCGGCTCCGAGCGCACGAGTTCGTCGTGCACGGCGTCGAGCCGGACGTTCCGCAGGTGCGAGAGCGGGGAGACGCCCACCGACCGGTTGAAGGACTGCTGGAGTCCGCGTGCGCTCATCCCCGCGGCGGCGGCGATGTCCGCCAGCGTGACCACGGTGTGCGCGTGCTCCTGGATGTACGTCAGGGCGTCCCGCAGACGTTCGCTGCTCGTGGTCGCCGGCACGTCGACCGGGAAGGTGCCGACGACGACCCGGGCGACCCGGGCGTTCAACTCCGCCCGCTGCCTGCCGGCCACGTCCGGGTCGGTGATCGTCCGCCCGAGGGACTGCAGCACGGTCCGGAGCTCCGCCAGGTCGGCGTCCGCGGTGGTCCGGCGGAACCGCAGCGGCCCGACGACCTGCGTGCCCTCCGCGGTGAGCGCCGCCCGGAGCAGCCGGTCGGACAGGTGCATCATCGAGACGCGGCTCGTCGCGGCCTCGAACCGGTAGCGGACGGTGGCGGCGAGGAGGAACGGTCGGCCGGGCCGGACCACGTCACGGGTGCCGTCCTCGTCCGTGATCGTCGCGGTGCCGTCGCCGATCCAGAACAGGATGTGCGTCGGTCGCGGCTCCATCGTGCCGGAGCGCCGGCCCTCGACCGCGGAGCCGCTCAGCGTGAGGTCGGCGTCGCCCGCACCGGTGTACCGGAACGCGGACCGCTCGTCCCCGATGCCGGCACCGGTGCCGTAGGCCTCGTCGAGGACCGCGGGGCGGGTCGCACTGGTGCCCTCGAGGCGCACGGCACGGAACCCGTCAGGGCTCCCCGGTACCGGGTGGAGATGGGTCACGATCTGATCTTCCCATGCCCGTGCACCGATCGCGAGCGGCCCCGAGCCGGACCAGGCCCGTCGCCACGGGGCGGTACGCCCGGGCCCGGGGTACGCGGATCGGCGGCGGGCTCAGTCGGCGACCGGTAGAACGGATCATGACCTCTTCCACACGGAACCCGCTCGGCGTCACCCTCGTCGAGGGCGGCGCCAACGTCGCCGTCTTCTCCAGCACCGCCGAACGCGTCGAGTTCTGCCGCTTCGACGACGACGGCACCGAGCACCGGACCGAGCTGACGAACCGCACCGGCTACACCTTCCACGACGTCGTGCCGGACGTGACCGTCGGGACGAAGTACGGCTTCCGCGTGCACGGCCCCTGGGACCCGGCGAACGGCCTGCGCCACAACCCGGCCAAGCTCCTCCTCGATCCGTACGCCACGGCGATCGACGGCGACTACGCCTGGGGCCAGGAGCTGTTCGGCCACGACATGAACGAGCCGGACCAGATCGACGAGTCCGACTCCGCCGCCGCCATGCCCCGCTCCGTCGTGGCCGACCGCTCGTTCGACTGGGAGGGCGACACCCGCCTCGACACCCCGTTCGCGGACACGATCGTCTACGAGGTGCACGTCAAGGGCTTCACGAAGCAGCACCCCGACGTGCCCGAGGAGATCCGCGGCACGTACGCGGGCCTCGCGCACCCGGCCGCGATCAAGCACCTGACCGACCTCGGCGTCACCGCCGTCGAACTGCTGCCGATCCACCAGTTCGTGCAGGACTCCACCCTGCAGGACAAGGGCCTCCGGAACTACTGGGGCTACAACAGCATCGGCTTCTTCGCCCCGCACAACGAGTACGCCGCCTCCGGCACCGCCGGCCAGCAGGTCGCGGAGTTCAAGGAGATGGTGAAGGCCCTGCACGCCGCGGGCCTCGAGGTCATCCTCGACGTCGTCTACAACCACACCGCCGAGGGCAACCACATGGGCCCGACGCTGTCCTTCAAGGGCATCGACAACCAGTCGTACTACCGCCTGGTCGAGGGCGACGAGGCGAATTACTTCGACACCACCGGCACGGGCAACAGCCTCAACGTGTCGCACCCGTCCGCGCTGCAGCTCATCACCGACTCGCTCCGGTACTGGGTCGAGGAGATGCACGTCGACGGCTTCCGGTTCGACCTCGCGACGACGCTCACCCGCCAGGACGGCGCGGCCGAGAAGCACTCCGCGTTCCTCGACATCATCCACCAGGACCCGGTCCTGCGCGAGGTGAAGATGATCGCCGAGCCGTGGGACACGGCGGGCTACCAGGTCGGCGGGTTCCCGGCCGACTGGTCCGAGTGGAACGGGAAGTACCGCGACGACCTGCGCGGCTACTGGCGCGGCGACGAGGGCACGCTCGGCGACGCCGTGCAGCGCGTCCTCGGCAGCCCGGACGTGTACGAGGGGTCGCGCCGCTCGCCGCTCTGCTCGGTGGACTTCGTCACCGCACACGACGGCTTCACGCTCGCCGACCTCACGATGTACGCCGAGAAGCACAACGAGGCGAACGGCGAGGACAACAACGACGGCGAGAGCAACAACACCTCCTTCAACGGCGGCATCGAAGGCCCCACCGACGACGAGAGCGTGAACGACTACCGCAACCGCCAGCGCCGGAACTTCCTCGGCACCCTGCTGCTCTCGGCCGGCGTGCCGATGATCCTGGGCGGTGACGAGATCGCCCGCTCGCAGGGCGGCAACAACAACGCGTACTGCCAGGACGACGAGATCTCGTGGTTCGACTGGGCGGCCGCGGACCAGGACCTGCTCGCCTTCACCACCGCCGCGATCGCGTTCCGCAAGGAGCACGTCGCACTGCGCCCGCAGTGGTACCGCACCGCGCCCGGCATCTCCCCCTCGACCGTGCAGGTGCTCCGCGCCGACGCGAACGACTTCGAGGAGGGCGACTGGACCGACGGCGGCAACCGTGCCGTGATCCTCGTCCTCAGCGAGGGCGACGACTCGGTCGCGGTGCTGCTGAACGCCTCGGAGACGACCGTCGAGTTCACGCTGCCGGAACGTCCGGGCGGCGGCACCTGGACCCTCGGGCTGTCGAGCGACCCCGACCAGGCCGTGAACGGCGACGCGACGACCCTGCTCGTCCGCGACGCCTCGTTCACCGCACTGCACTAGAGCCCCGTCAGCCGACCGAGAGGACAGTGGCCCCATGAGCCAGTACGAGAAGAAGGACCCGACCACCCTCTACCCGGTGCCGCCGTTCCCGAAGCAGGAACAGTCGCTGCCGGGGGCCGCGTGGAAGATGGACCCGAAGCCGGACCACGGCGAGGAGAGCTACGTCGGCAAGGGTCGGCTCGAGGGCTTCCGCGGCATCGTGACCGGGGCGGACTCCGGCATCGGCCGCGCCGCCGCGATCGCGCTGTCCCGCGAGGGCGCCGACCTCGTCCTGTCCTACCTGCCGGACGAGCAGGAGGACGCCGAGGAGGTCCGTGACCTGCTCGAGGGCGAGGGCCGCAAGGCCGTGCTGTTCCCGGGTGACATCTCCGACGAGCAGTACTGCATCGACCTCGTGCAGAAGGGCGTCGACGAGCTCGGCGGCCTCGACACGCTCGTGATGGTCGCGGGCCGGATGGACAGCAACGACGACATCCTCACCCTCGAGACGTCGATGTTCGACTCGACCTTCAAGACGAACATCTACTCGCTGTTCTGGCTGACGAAGGCCGCCGTGCCGCACCTCGAGCCCGGCTCGACGATCGTCACGACGGGCTCGATCCAGGCATCGACCCCGTCGCCGGACAAGATCGACTACGCGGTGTCGAAGGGCGCGATCAAGCTCTTCACCGAGGCCGTCGCCCAGCAACTCGCACCGAAGGGCATCCGGGTCAACTCGGTCGCGCCCGGTCCGGTGTGGACCCCGCTGCAGCCGGGCTCCGACGACGCCGAGACCGTCTCGACCTTCGGGCAGCAGTCGCCCTTCGGCCGACCGGGTCAGCCGGCCGAGCTCGGTGCGGCGTACGTCCACCTCGTCAGTCCAGAATCGAGCTACCAGTCCGGGTCGACGATCACGATCGCCGGCGGCACCCCCGCCTTCTGACGGTCGTCGCACCCGGCCAGCACTGCGAAGGAGCACACGATGAGCAACGACAGCACGGCGCACGACCCCGAGGGCACGCCGAAGGCGGACGGCCTGGGCGACGACGGCACGGTCCCCAACGAGCCCGAGGGCCTCGCGGCCGGGTTCGTCGGCGACGCGTCGCACTTCAACCCCGAAGAGGACGACGCCGCCGAGGGTGACTCCGAGGCCTGAGCGACGCGGCGCACGCGCCGACCATGCGACGGACGGGAGGCCCGGTACCAGCTGGTACCGGGCCTCCCGTCCGTTCCGTGGTCCGTCGCGTCGGCGACGTCCACCGCTCAGTGGTGCGCGTGCACCTTCGCGTGCCCCAGCCCGCGGCGCATCAGCGCCCGGTTCACCGGCGTCGTGACCACGAAGGCGATCGCGAGCGACAGCGCCAGGGCGCCCCAGAACAGCCACTGGTCGAGCCCCGCGTCGAGCGCCCCCGGGATCGCGACGACCACGGTGTTGTCGACGACCTCCATGACGGCGATGGACACCGTGTCCGCGGCGAGCGCCACCCGGAGCGCCGCGCCGAGCGACAGCCCGGACCGGAGCACACCGCGCATGGTGAGCGCGTACCCGAAGACGAAGGCCAGCACGATCGACAGCACCACCGTGCCGGCGTTGTGCAGACCGGTCGCGCTGCCCATCACCATGCCGAGGACCTCGCCGATCGCACACCCGGTCAGGCAGTGCAGCGTCGCCTGGGCGGCCGTGGACCACGTGGTCGTGGCGTGCGCGTGCCCGCTCACCGTGCGCTCCCGTCGACGGACCGGAAGCGGCGGAGGCGCAGGCTGTTCGTCAGCACGAAGACCGATGACAGTGCCATGGCGGCTCCCGCGATGACGGGGTTCATCAGGCCGGCCATCGCGAGCGGGATCGCGGCGACGTTGTAGGCGAAGGCCCAGAACAGGTTCGTGCGGATCGTCCGGAGGGTCCGGCGGGCGAGCCGGACGGCGTCGACCGCTGCCCGGAGGTCGGCGCGCACGAGGGTGATGTCCGCGGCCTCGACCGCGGCGTCGGTCCCGGTGCCCATGGCGATGCCGAGGTCGGCAGCGGCGAGCGCCGCCGCGTCGTTCACCCCGTCGCCGACCATCGCGACCGTCCGGCCCGCGGCCTGCAGCTCGGTGACGATGCGGTACTTGTCCTCCGGTCGGACGCCGGCGGTGACGCGGGTGATGCCGACCTGTGCGGCGACGCTCCGGGCGACCCCGTCGGCGTCACCGGTGAGGAGCATGGTCTCGAGACCGAGGTCGTGCAGGTGCCCGACGGCTTCGGCGGCACCGGGCGCGACCGTGTCGGCGACGACGACGAGGCCGCGGACCCGACCGTCCCAGGCGACGGCGACCGACGTCCGACCGGACCGCTCGGCATCGGCGGCCGCGGTGGCGAGCGCGCCGGGCATCGGGACGGACCACGCGTCACGCAGCCAGGTCGGCCGCCCGACGAGCACGAGGACGCCGTCGACGACGGCCTGCACGCCCAGACCCGCGGTGGACGTGAACGCCTCCGGCCTGCCCACGTCGGGGACCGCGGCGACCAGGGCCCGGGCGATGGGGTGCTCGGACCCGGACTCGGCGGCGGCTCCGGCGCGGAGGACCGCGTCGGGGTCCTCGCCGTCGGCCGGCAACACCTCGGTGACCCGCATGGTGCCGGTGGTGACGGTTCCGGTCTTGTCGAGCAGCACGGTGTCGATCCGCCGCGTGGCCTCGAGGACCTGCGGCCCGCGGATGAGGATGCCGAGCTGCGAGCCGCGACCGGTGCCGACGAGCAGCGCGGTCGGGGTCGCGAGGCCGAGCGCGCACGGGCAGGCGATGACGAGCGTGGCGACGGCGGCGGTGAGGGCGGCCTCGACGTCGCCGGTGAGCAGGAGCCAGCCGACGAGGGTGAGCGCGGCGAGCCCGAGCACGACGGGGACGAACACGCCGGAGACGCGGTCGGCGAGCCGTTGGACGTCGGCCTTGCCGGTCTGCGCCTCGGTCACGAGCTTGCCGATCCGCGCGAGCTCGGTGTCGGCACCGACGCGGACGGTCTGCACGGTGAGCATGCCGCCGACGTTCACGGTCGCGCCGGTGACGGGGGCACCGGGTCCGACCTCGACGGGGACGCTCTCCCCGGTCATGACGCTCGTGTCGACGGCGCTCGTGCCCGCGACGACGGTGCCGTCGGTGGCGATGCGCTCCCCCGGGCGGACGACGAACCGGTCGCCGACACGGAGCGACCCGACCGGCACCTCGACCTCCCGGCCGTCGCGGAGCACCCGTGCGGTGCTCGCGCCGAGTGCCAGGAGCGCACGGAGCGCCGCGCTGGACCGGGTCTTCGCGCGGCCCTCGGCGTACCGGCCGGCGAGCAGGAACACCGTCACGGCGGCGGCGACCTCGAGGTACGGCTCCGGGGCGGCACCCCGGGGCGCCGTGAACGCGAAGGCCATGTGCATGTCGGGTCCACCGGCGCCGCCGAACACCAGCGCCCAGACCGACCAAAGCCCGGCGGCGACGACGCCGAGGCTGACGAGCGTGTCCATCGTCGCCGAACCGTGCCGGGCGTTCAGCGCAGCCGCACGGTGGAACGGCCAGGCGCCCCAGGTCGCGACCGGGGCGGCGAGCACGAGTGCGACCCACTGCCACCAGGGGAACTGCAGCGCGGGCACCATCGACAGCGCGACGACCGGGACCGCGAGCACGGTGGAGACGACCAGGCGACGCCGGAGCGGGGCGAGCGCGTCGCCGTCGGGCTGCTCGGGCTCCGGCAGCCGCGCGCCGTACCCGGCCTGCTCGACCGTCGTGATGGCGTCGTCGACCGCGGTGCCGTCCGGCAGCGAGACCGTGGCGGTCTCGGTGGCGTAGTTCACGGTGGCCGAGACACCCGGCATCCTGTTGAGCTTCCGCTCGATGCGGTTCGCACACGAGGCACAGGTCATGCCCTCGATCGCGAGCTCGACCGGGGTGCCCGTGGTCGTGCCCGCCATCAGCGCGCGACCAGGGTGTAGCCCGCCTCGTCGATCGCGGCGTCGACGGCGTCGTGGTCGAGGGGTCCGGTGCTCGTCACGGTGGCGGTGGACCGGCCGCCGGCCACCAGGTCGACCCGGACGTCGGTGACCCCTGGGAGCTCGCGGAACGCCTCGTCGACGCTCATCACGCAGTGGTCGCAGGTCATGCCGTCGATGCCGTAGGTGGCGGTCTGCTGGTCGGTCATGCGGTCCTCCTCGTCGTGCGCCCCGGACCGGGCGGATACCCTAGGGGGGTACCACTACCGTAACGCCGACGAGGAGGATCTGTTCCCGATGCCCGAACCCACCGCATCCGACACGACCGAGCACCAGCACCACGGCTACATCTCCGCGAAGGACGACTACCTCACGCGGCTGCGGCGGATCGAGGGCCAGGCGCGCGGACTCCAGCGGATGGTCGAGGGCGAGGGGTACTGCATCGACATCCTCACGCAGGTGTCCGCGATGACGAAGGCACTGCAGGCGGTGTCGATGGGCCTGCTCGAGGACCACCTGCGCCACTGCGTCACGGACGCGGTCGCCCATGGCGGACCGGCTGCGGAGGAGAAGATCCAGGAGGCGACCCTGGCCATCAAGCGCCTCCTCCGGTCATGACGACCACTTTCCGTGTACTGCTGGGTTCTCCCACCAAACCGACTGCTGGTCCACTCCGAATGTCCTGCGAGGCGCATGGCAACCGACCGCGTCGACTCCTGACGAAAGGTTCCTTCATGACCACCAACGCATCGACCCGCACCGACCACGGCTACGGCCGGACGCTCACGCAGAAGGGCGCGCTGGTCTTCGGCGTCGTCTTCCTCATCGTCGGCATCGCCGGCTTCATCCCCGGCCTGACCATGGACATGGGCAGCATGATGGCCGCCGGCAATGACTCGAACGCGCAGCTCCTGGGCCTGTTCCAGGTGTCCGTCCTGCACAACATCGTCCACCTGCTGTTCGGCATCGTCGGCCTGATCGCCGCGCGCTCGTTCGGCTTCTCGCGCCAGTACCTGCTCGTCGGCGGCATCATCTACGCCGTGCTCTTCATCTACGGCCTCTTCACCGCCGGCATGTCCAGCGCCGCGAACTTCGTGCCGCTGAACAGCGCCGACAACGTGCTGCACCTGATCCTCGCCGTCGCGATGATCATCCTCGGCATCGTCCTCCCGCGCTCCGGGGCCCGCACCGCCCGCTGACCCCAGCGTCGGACGCACCCCACCAGCAGCATCGACAGAGCCCCCGGGTCACCCCGGGGGCTCTGTCGTGTCCGCGGCCGCTCAGCCCTGCGGCGGCGTGTACAGCTGCAGGTCGTTGCCCTCGCTGTCCTTGAACGGGATGATCTTGCCCCACGGGTGCTCGCTGATCTCGCCCTGGATGTCCGCGCCGCGGCTCCGCAGCGCGGCGACCTCGTCCTCGATGCTGCCGTCGGGCTGGAACGAGACGACCGCGCCGCCGGAACTCGACCCGCCGGCCGACTCGCGCCCGTTGAGGCCGATCATGAGCCCACCGGCATCGATCTCGCTCCAGTCCTCCGACTGGTCCTGCACGGTGAGACCGAGGGTGTCACGGTAGAACGCGACCGCGCGCGCCATGTCGCTGACCGGGACCCAGACTGCTGCGACTCCACTTGCCATGGTGTTTCCTCTCGTCGTGGTGTGCCCTGGACGGTAGGCCGCGCCGTGCCGAGGACACCCAGTCCGGCGGCGCTCCGGGGTACGTCCAGGCCCCGCGGCGCAGGCTCGGTCGGGACACCGTCGGACGGCCGGTGGTGCAGTGGAGGAGGGGTCGCCGATGACCGAGATCGTGCACGTCGTGCTGGTGGAGTGGGACACGGAGGACACTGCCGTGCCGGAACGGGCGACGGCGCTCGCACACGAGCACCTGCCCGGCATCGACGGCGTGGTGTCCGTCGAGACCGGCCCGAGCGTCAGCCCCGAGGGGCTCGAGGGCGGCTTCGACTGGATGCTCGTCGTCAGGTTCCGGGACGCCGCTGCGCGGGACGCCTACCTGCCGCACCCGGCGCACCAGCCGGTCGCCGACCACATCGGCGCGCACAACGCGCGAGTGGTCGTGTTCGACGTGGCTGCCTGACGGACGGGAGGCCCGTGGCACGCTCACCACGGGCCTCCCGTCCGGCGCACGCCCGGTCAGGCGGTTCGGAACGGTCAGGCGGTTCGGAAGCGGTCCGGTCGTGCCTCGAACCAGCGGATGAGCTCGCGGAGCGCCGGCGAGGCCACCGACGGGACGGTGCCCGGCGCAGGCGACTCGGTCGAGACGGCCTCGACGTCCTCGAAGGTCGAACGGTACCCGGGCACGTCGTCGAGGTCGGCCTCGGACGTCGGCGCGAACGCCATCGTCCACCCGGGGAACTGTCGCTCCTCGATGAGCTCCTCGACCAGCATGGTGACCTTCGTGTGCCGCGGGTCGGTCTTGATCGTCGCCATCTTCCCGCGGACGGCTGCGTCGGGACCCTCGAGCAGCTGCAGGAAGTAGCCGTTCCGGAACAGCAGCATGCCGGTGACGTCGTTCCGCTCGTTCGCGTCCCGGCTCTGCGTGAGCAGGTCCGCGAGGGCATCGTCATTAAACGTGTCCGTCGCGACGCTCGAGTAGATCAACGACAGCATCTGGGCACCGCTTCCGGTCGACCGGCCCGGCACACCCGTGGTGGACGGGCGAGGAACCGGATGCCAGCGAACTCCGGCACGGCTGGGAGGACCGTCCCGCTGTCCGCTCAGGGACGGTCGGGCCGGCGCCGGCGTCAGGGTCGGCCGTCCTCCGCGTCCACGACGCCCGGGGTCGGGGTCGTGCCGGTGAAGTCGTCGCGCATCGTGCCGACGCCGCGCTGCGGGTGCGCCCGGTCGAGGTGCTTCGCCCGCGAGGCCTTCCGCGGCTCGGGGTCGGTGTGCATCGCGGTGTTCCGGTCGTCCTGCAGCGCGGACTGCACCTCGCCCTCGCGGTTGAACGACCACATGAGCATCGGGTCGCCGACGGGCAGCGGGTCCGCCTCGTGCCCGCCCATCGGGGCGCTGTGCCAGGTGTGCCAGGTCTTGCCGTACGAGTTGACGAGGTGCCCCATCAGCTCGGTCTCGACCGCGATCGGCAGCCCCGGGGCGACGAGCTCGCCGGAGAAGACCTCGTGGTTGTGCGGGTGCCACGACGGCTTCTCGTCCTCGGGCAGCCCGTCGAACAGCCGCTCGGAGACGATGTACTCGACGCCGATCAGGTTCGCGTCCGCGGTGTTGCCGTCGAACAGCACGCACTGGAGCATCTCGGCGTTCACGACCTTGCAGTAGTGGTGGGCCTCCATCTGCACGTCGGGCTCGCCCTTGACGCAGTGGAAGCCGACGACGTAGACGTCGAACCCCTTGAGCGGGTCCGTCGGCTGCAGCAGGTCGGCGCCACGGTCGAGCAGGGCCAGGCGGAACCCCCGGTCCGCGCCCGGTGGGGTGACGCCGGTGGCACGGGCCGGGACCGCGGGGTTCCGCGGCACGGGTCAGCCCTCCTCGGGCTCGGCTGGCTCCCCGCCGGAGTCCACGTCACTGTCCTGCTGCGGGTCCTGCGTGGCGTTCCCCGAGGCGGAGCCGTCGGGCAACTCCTCGGTGTGCCGGGCCTCCGCGTCGGAGATGTCGTCCGGGCCGGTTCCGTTCGTCGTGTCGCTCATGGACGCGACCGTACGCGGTGGCCGTCCTCGCCGGCTCAGGCCGGGAGGCCCGCCCGCGCGGCCGCGACGGCCCGCCCCCGGTCCGTGGTCGGGAAGCGCTCGATGAGCGCCACGAGTTCCGGAGCCGGGACGTTCGCCCCGAAGGCCTCGGCGTGCGGTTCGAGCGCCACGCTGTCGCTGAGCGAGCCCGCGGCGACGGCGTCGAAGCCGAGCTCGTCGACGAGCGCCGCGACGGCCGCCACGGCCGCCTCGTCGTCGCCCGCGACGGCGATCGCCTTCCGCTCGGGGTCGCCCGCGGGACGCGCGCCGGCGTCGAGGTCGTGGTACCCCATGTGGTTGAACGCCTTGACGACGGTGGCTCCCGACAGGTGCTGCTGCACGAGCGCACTCGTCGACACGCGGCCGTCCTCGAGGTCGGGGCGGTGCCCGTCGACCTCCCACCAGTGGTTCATCGCGTCGATGACGACCTTGCCGCGGAGCCGCTCCGCGGCGATCGTGTCGAGGCGTCCGAGCGGCAGGGCGAGCACGACGACGTCGGCCTGGTCGACGGCGTCGGCGGCGCGCACCGCCTCGGTCCCGGGCGCCACGACGGACAGGATCAGGCGGATGCGGTCCGGGTCGCCCGAACCCGCGACGAGGACGCGGTGGCCGGTGCCGACGAGCAGGCGGCCGAGGACCGTCCCGAGCTTCCCGGCGCCGAGGACCGCGACGGTCCGGAACGGGGAGGTACCGGTGGTGTCCGTGCCGGTCATGCTGCGGCCTCCTGGCGATCGGTGTCCTCGGTCCGGGCGGTGTCGCCGCGGTCGGTGTCGCCGCGGTCAGTGTCGCCGCGGTCGGCGAGCAGTTCGCGCACCCGCGGGACGACGACGCCGCCGTACAGCTCGACGGCGCGGGTGCGGGCCCGCATCGACTGGCCGCCGGAGGTGTAGATCATGTCGAAGCGGCCGACACCCATCGTGTCGACGGCGCGCGCGATCCGCTGCGCGACGGTCTCCGGCGAGCCGATGTACATCGAGCCGGTGGCGACCTCGCGGTCGAACTCGGCGCGCGTCACCGGCGGCCATCCGCGCAGGGCGCCGATCCGGTCGCGGACGACCCGGTAGTGCGGCCAGAACAGCTCCGTGGCCTCCTCGTCCGTGTCGGCGACGAAGCCGGGCGAGTGCATACCGACCGGGTGCGCCGTCGTGCCGAACTGCTCGGCGGCCCGGCGGTACAGGTCGAGGTACGGCGCGAAGCGCTCGGGCTGCCCGCCGATGATCGCGAGCATGAGCGGGAACCCGTACTGCGCGGTCCGGACGACCGACTGCGGGGACCCGCCGACGCCGACCCAGGTGCGCAGGCCGTGCTCGGTCTTCGGGAAGACGTCGGCGTCGACGAGCGGCGCGCGGGTCGTCCCGCTCCAGGTGACGGGCTCCTCGCGCAGGAGCTGCGCGAACAGCTCGATCTTCTCCTCGAACAGGACGTCGTAGTCGGCCAGGTCGTGGCCGAACAACGGGAAGGACTCGGTGAAGGACCCGCGGCCGAGGATCACCTCGGCCCGACCACGGGACAGCGCGTCGACCGTCGCGAAGCGTTGGAACACGCGGACGGGGTCGTCGGAGGACAGGACCGTGACGCCCGACCCGAGGCGGATGCGCTTCGTCACCGTGGCGAGACCGGCGAGCACGGTCTCGGGGGAGGACACGGAGTACTCGGGCCGGTGGTGCTCCCCGACCGTGAAGACGTCGACGCCGAGTTCGTCGGCGATGACGGCCTCGTCGACGAGCTGCCGGATCGACCGGGCGTGGCTGACGAACGCGCCGTCGTCGTCCGTGGGGACGTCGCCGAACGTGTCGAGGCCGAAGGTGATGTCGGGCATGGTGCCTCATTTCGTTGTCGCTTCAACCAAGTGATTGACGCGTCAATCATGTGCCGCTACCGTCGGGGAGTCAAGAGGAGGCCGCATGGGTGACGACGGACAGCAGACGCGGGGCCGGCGATCGCCGACCGTCGACGAACTGGCGACCTGGCGCGACTACGTCGAGACGTCGGAAGCGGTCCGCCGTGCGCTCGCCGCGGCGCTCCAGTCCGCGTCCGGGATCTCCGACGGCGACTACCGCGTGATGCTCGCGCTGAGCGAGGCGCCGGAGCGCACGCGCCGCTCCGCGGAGCTCGCCGACGAGGTCGGGTGGGAACGCAGCCGGCTCTCCCACCACCTCCGGCGGATGGAGGAACGTGGCCTCATCACGCGCGACCGGGTCGGACCGGACGCCCGCGGCACGGCCGTGACCTTGAGCGCCGAGGGCGTCCGGCTCTACCGGAGCTCCTCGGCCGCCCACCTCCGCGCGGTCCGACAGGTCTTCGTCGACGCCTTCACGCCCGAGGAGCTCGCCGCGGTCCGCGTCGTGTCCGGGGCCCTCCGCCGCCACCAGGCCGCGGGCCTCCCGGACCGAGGCCGGGCCGACCGGACCTGACCCGTCCGGTCACACTCGCCGCGGGTCAGGCGTCGCGACGCCCGGTGCGGAGGCCCGGGAACTGCTCGTCGCGCCACTCCCCCTCGAGCTGCGGGCCGCCGAACGCCTCCTGTTCGCGGGCGCGCAGTTCGACGCGGCGGATCTTGCCCGACACGGTCTTCGGCAGCGCACCGAACTCCACGCGTCGGACGCGCTGCCAGGCGGGCATCGCGGAGCGGGCGTGCGCCAGGATGTCCCGCGCGGTCTCGGCGGTGGGCTCCCACCCGGACGCGAGCGTGACGTACGCCTTCACCACGGTCAGGCGTTCCTCGTGCGGCGCCGGGACGACCGCGGACTCGGCGACCGCGGGGTGCTGGAGCAGCGCGCTCTCCACCTCGAACGGCGAGACCTTGTAGTCCGAGGACTTGAACACGTCGTCGGTACGGCCGACGAAGGTCAGCGAACCGTCCTCGTGCCGGGTGGCGACGTCACCGGTGTGGAAGAAGCCGTCGCGGAGCGCGTCGTCGGTCCGCTCGGGCGCTCCGAGGTACCCGGCCATGAGGTTCACCGGTGTCGTCGTCAGGTCGAGGCAGACCTCGCCCTCGGCGGCGCCCGCTTCACCCGTCACCGGGTCGAGGAGCGTGATCGCGACCCCCGGCAGCCCGTGGCCCATCGCGCCGGGCCGCACGGTGTCGCCCGGGGCGTTGCCGACGATCGCGGTGGTCTCGGTCTGGCCGTAGCCGTCGCGGATCGTGCGGCCCCAGGACTCCTCGACGAGCCGGATGACCTCGGGGTTGAGGGGCTCGCCGGCCGAGACGACCTCGCGGAGGGCGGTCGGCCGACTGCCGAGGTCGGCCTGGATGAGCAGGCGCCACACGGTCGGCGGGGCGCAGAAGGACGTGACCCGGGACCGCTCGAGCTGGTGCAGCAGGCCCACCGGGTCGAAGCGCTCCTGGTTGTACACGAACACCGTGGCCTCGGCGATCCACGGCGCGAAGAAGCAGCTCCACGCGTGCTTGCCCCATCCTGGCGAACTGATCGCCAGGTGGACGTCGCCGGGCTCGAGCCCGATCCAGTACATGGTCGTCAGGTGCCCCACGGGGTAGGACGTCTGCGTGTGCACGACCATCTTCGGCTTGTCCGTGGTCCCGGAGGTGAAGTACACCAGGCACGGGTCCGTGGCCGCGGTCACCACCTCGGGCTTCCACTCCCCCGCGGGTGCGGGTTCGCCGAGGTCGCTCGGGTACGTCGTCCAGCCGTCCACGGTGCCGCCGACCACGATGCGGGTGAAGTCCCCCGTCAGGTCCGCGTACTTCGGCGTCTCGCGCAGCGTGGTGACGACGTGCGCGACCTGGCCGCGGTCGATGCGGTCCTGCAGGTCCGCGGCGCCGAGCATCGTCGACGTCGGGAGGATCACGGCGCCGACCTTCATGACGGCGAGCATCGACTCCCAGAGCTCGAGCTGGTTGTCGAGCATGAGCAGCACGTGGTCGCCCTTCGCGACGCCGAGGTCGTGGAACCGTGCCGCGAGCCGGTCGGAACGGGCGGACATCTCCGCGTAGGTGGTGTGCGACTCGCGCCCGTCCTCCTCGACGATGACCAGGGCGTCCCGGTCGTTGCCCGCCGCGATGACGTCGAACCAGTCGATCGCCCAGTTGAACGTGGCACCGACGTCCGGCCACCGGAACGTCTCGCGCGCCGCAGCGCTGTCGGTGCGGGCGGCGATGAGGGCGTCTCGGGCGGCGCGGAGGGCGGCGGCGGGTTCGGTGCGCATGTACCGACCTTGCCCCATCGAGGTGGGTCCGCGCACGGCCGACGCCCAAGTACCACAGCATGGAGAAGCGATCAACCCCTCGCGGGGATGATTCCCGGTCCGTAACGTGCTCATGGAGGCACCGAACGTGTGCTGCTCGCTTCCGATGCGGGGCCGCCCGGGCCAGCACGACACCATGAGCGAGAGGATCGGACCGACGATGACACTGATCGACGAACGGCCCGGCCTGACGGGCACCGCCCCTCGCAGCACCGTCCGCATCGAGGCCATGGGGCATGCACCCGACGCAGCGGTCCTCGACCTCAGCGGGTTCTACGCCGGGCGGCAGTGGTCCGCCCGAGCGACCGAGCAGCCCTTCCGCTACCGCTACACCGCGGTCGGCGACGCCGACCTGACGCTCCGTCGGGCGCAGGTCTCCGGGTTCCTCCGCGGAGCCATTCCGGCGTCCGACGAGTACATCGTCCAGTGGCTCACCGCGGGGCAGGGCGTCCCCGACGTCCTGCAGGACCGCGTGCCGATGACCGGTGACGTGCCGATGCTCTTCCCGACCTGTCGGGACTTCGTGTTCGAGTACCAGGACTACGACCAGCGCGTCGTGCACCTGTCCCGACGGGTCGTGCACGAGGTCGCTGACGAGCAGTTCCACACCGGGCAGGTCGCGGACCTCGGCCTCGACCACCTGCGCACCCTCGACCCGGCCGCCGTGGCGCAGTGGAAGAACAGCCTGGCGCTGCTCTCCCGCGAGCTGCGGACGGGCGGCGTCGACTCCCTCCTCTGGCACACCCTCGTCCGCGGGACCGCAGGTGCGTTCCTCCGGATGTACCCGCCGACCGTGACCACGTTGCCGCCGGCCGTGCTCCTGCCCCGACGCGCACGCCTCCGCGCCGCCGTCGAGTACGTCCACGAGCACGTCGCCGAGCCGATGAGCGTCTCGGACGTCGCCGGTGCCGCCGGCCTCAGCGTCCGGGCGACCCAGGAGGCGTTCCAGCGCCACCTGGGGGTGACGCCCATGCAGTACCTGCTGCAGGTGCGCCTCGAGCAGGTCCGCCGCGAGCTGCTGCAGGCCGACCCGACCACCGCGGCCGTGCAGACGATCGCCCGACGGTGGGGGTTCGCGCACCTCGGTCGCTTCTCCGCCGCGTACCGGAACGCCTACGGCGAGTACCCGCGGAACACGCTGCGCCGCTGACGTCGGTCCGGACGGGGCGCGGTCAGTCGAAGTCGTAGTCCTCCGGGCGGACGTCCGGGTCCTCGTGGACCGGGCGCACCGGCCCGGCGATGTCCGCCAACCGGTGCACGTGCTCCACGAACGCGGAGTCGTCGACGTCGACACCCCGTCCGTCGTCGGGTGCCGGGCTCAGGGTGATCTGGCTCGACGGACCGATCAGCAGGGTCTCGACGACCGGCAGTCCCTGCTCGTCGACCGTCGGGACGTCCAGGGTGTCGGTCTTCCGGTTCGCCCCGAGCACCGCCGCGTAGTGGATGACGGCGTCGGCTGCGTCGTCGCTCGTCCGGATCGCCCGACCTGCGTACTGGATGTCCTTCATCCGCCCAGTCAACCCGCGACGCGTGCGGCGGGGCTCAGGTCCTCCACGAGACGCAACCGCCCGGCCGACGCGGCATCCGCTCGGATGGAACAGACGGAGCCGTCCCTCTGTTGCACCGGGTACTGTCGCAGCCAGCGTCACGAACCACGGAGGTACCGATGACCACCACCGAGACCGCGATCCTCGCCGGCGGGTGTTTCTGGGGAGCGCAGCAGCTCCTCCGCCGCCGACCGGGAGTCCTCAGCACCCGCGTCGGCTACTCGGGCGGCGACGTGCCGAACGCCACCTACCGCAACCACGGCACGCACGCCGAGGCGGTCGAGATCGTCTTCGACCCGTCGGTGATCTCCTACCGTGAGCTCCTCGAGTTCTTCTTCCAGATCCACGACCCGTCGACGAAGAACCGCCAGGGCAACGACGTCGGCATGAGCTACCGCTCCGCCGTCTTCTTCACCTCGGACGAGCAGCGCGACGTCGCCCTCGACACCATCGCCGACGTCGACGCCTCCGGTCTGTGGCCGGGCAAGGTCGTCACCGAGGTCACCCCCGCCGGCCCCTTCTGGGAGGCCGAGGAGGAGCACCAGGACTACCTCGAGAAGATCCCGAACGGGTACACGTGCCACTTCGTGCGCCCGGGCTGGGTCCTGCCGAAGCGCAGCGAGGCGGCCGCCACGGCCTGACCGGTCGCGCCGTCACAGCCCACGGACGGGAGGCCCGGTACCAGCTGGTACCGGGCCTCCCGTCCGTCGTCGGGTCGTCGCCGTCGGCCCGGCGACCAGGCGCGTCAGCGCGGGGCGTCGCCGCCGGTGTCCTCCGCGACGTCGTGTTCGCGCTGGAGCGACTCCGGGAGTCCCATCACGAGGCGCCACCGGTTGCCCTCGGGGTCCCGCTCGTAGGAGAAGTCGTCCATCAGGAGCTCGATCATCGCGATCCCGCGGCCGGACTCGGCCATCTCCTCGGGGTCCGGCATCTCCGTGCGGAACGGCACCTGCACCTCGGCGCCGCTGTCGCTGAGCACCGCCTCGAGCGTGGTCGACGTCCGCCGCAGCGTCAGCTGGCACACCAGCCGTTCGTTCCCCTCGGCATGCTCGATGACGTTCCCCGCGAGTTCGAGCAGCGCGGTCTCGAACCGCATCCGCTCACCCGGGCCGAGGTCGGCGTTGCGGTGCCAGAGGTCGTCCACCGAGTCGTGCACCTCGTCCACGTCGTTCGGCGGCACGACGAGCAGCACGGTGCGCTCCCATGCCGGGCCGGAGATCGCCGAACCGTCAGCAGTGCCGTCAGTCACCATGCGCACATCCTCACACCTCGACGGGCGTCTGCGGCAGTACCCCGAACGTCCTGCCCCTCTCCTCGCAAGCTCGCTCGCTCGCCGGGGCCGTGCCGTCCGTGTGGGAAGATCGCTGGGTGGACGCCACTCGACGCCCCGCGGCCGTCGTCATCGCCGCGATGAGCGAAGAGGTCTCGGCGTTCACGGACCTGTTCGGCGGCGGCCCGGTCCTCCGCGGCCCGACCGGCGGCCACGACGAACACCACCTCCTCGATGTCGACGGCGCCACGGTCGCCGTCCGCCGGAGCGGCATCGGCTTCACGAACGCGACCGCTGCCGTCGCGCACGCCTTCCACGACTTCGGCCCCGGCGTCCCCGTCATCAGCGTGGGCACCGCCGGCGGCCTCGCCCGCGAGGTCCAGCTCGGCGACGTCGTCGTCGGGGACTCGTACGTCAACCTCAACGCCGATGCCACCGCCTTCGGGTACGTGCTCGGTCAGGTGCCGGGCATGCCTCCCGAGTACGGCGCCGACGCCGATCTCATCCGTCGCGCCCGCGAGGTCCCGACCGACGACGTCGTCCGCACGGCGTCGATCGGCTCGAGCGAGGTCTTCGTCACCGACGGCCGGGCCCGGGACCTCCGCCGCACCTTCCCGACGGTCGCAGCGGTCGACATGGAGTCGGCTGCGATCGCGCAGTTCGCCTCCGTGCACGCCGTGCCGTTCGTGTCGATCCGCGGCATCAGCGACCTGTGCGCCCCGGACGGCGACGAGTTCCGGGAGCACCTCGACGACGCGGCTGCGCGGGCGGCGCGGGTTGCGCACGGGGTCGTCGTGGGGCTGGCGCGGGGTGCGGTGCTGCCGAGGGGCTGAGGCCGTTGACGCCGGGAGCAGACCGCCGACGCTGCGCCGGGGGCCTGAGCTCCTCGCCGTGCGTTAGCACCGGCACGATCAAACGTCCGATCGCTGCGGTCTCGGGGTAGTTGCCGACAGACCCGACCGGGCAGAGCCGTCCCCGCCAGACGACGGCGCACCGAGTTGCATGACAGTCCCTGCTGGCACGATGCCCGCTGCCGCGACCAGCCCTGTGCGCGTCGACGAGAAGGCATCTGGTCACCTCGACCCCGGCATGGAGTCGCTCCACGAGCAAGCCGTCCGGGACCGTCTGCGCAGAACGCGTACCTAAGTGCCCAGTCCGATTTGCAGACCACATACACCGCCAACACCATCAACGCGGCGAACGTGGCGGCCCGCTACGAAGCGAGCACGACCGGAGTCGGCAAGCTCGACGCGGACGTCGCCGAGGTCAGCAAGGCACTCAATGACACAGAAGCCACCTTCGACGGCCGAGCAGCCAAGACGGACGGCGCCGGGCTGAGCGCCGAGAACATGGCAGACCTCACCGCTGGGATGAAAGCGGTCTGCGCCGCGTAAGCATCACTCCTCGCGGGTGCTCAAGGCTTGGCCAACGCAGGGCTCACGCTCGGTCCGGACCAAGCCGCACCTTCGGGACGCACCCGTGCTCTTCAGCCGGCTCCAGCAGCAGCTCGCGGACATCACGACTATGCAGAACTAGCTGACGCCCCTGGCCACCGACCTCCAACCCGCCGGTGACCGCAGCAGGCTCGAAGGACATCTCCGGCACTACCGCTGACGTCCTCGCCTTTTGGCCGACCAGCCGTACGACAGCCCGCGGCGTATTTGACGGCAGTGGCTGCTGTCGGACATCGCCCCTCCTGGTATGCCCTCGCCGGTCCTGCGGGACCAGGAGAATCCGCCCTGGGCTGGTATCACGGACAGCAAGCACGACTCCTTCTGCAAGGCCCGAATGTCAGGTGCTGGCGGTCATCGTTGCGCCGAGAGCATTTCCTTACTTCGGCGTTTCGCGACCACCGATCATGTCGTAACCTTCGGTGTGCTTGCGGCAGGCAAGGTCGACTCGGCCAAGTTCTCGAACGGCGCGGGATTGGCAGCACGAGTGGCCTCGACCATCGCAGAAAAGCCCTCAACTGCACGAGCAACCCGTTCACTAGACTTGAGGCCTTGGTTGGTCGCGGGCATCAGCTGAGCGGAAAACGACAGAAGCGAGTCAACCAGCGGTTGCCATGCTTCCGCCGCCCCGGCCGGCGAGACATTTTTTTTGAATTTGAGCTCAGTTCGATCTGCGATCGGACGACCAATGACAGTCTCGAAGCAGGAACCGATAGCCGCCAGCATCAGCAAATTCGAACCGCGTCCTCGAAAGAACTCGGCGTGCTTTCTCTGAGCATCGGTGCGCTCGGCTTCCGGAATCGCCGTTATGTTCTGCTTCGCGTTATCGATTGCTCGGAGCAGCCCGAACACGAAGACTATGTGGCGCGCAGATACCGTATCGCGGAACACGCTTGCGTAAACTGCGTCATTGTCCCAGATAGCGCGAGTCTCGTTATACGCGAGATTGGGGCGCCCATGGAATGCCGCGAGAGCCTGCGCGACTGACGAATCGGGAAGGAGGCCGCGTCGTCGAACGATCGCATCACTGGTCCCTCCGCGTCGGCCACCTCGGTAGTCGGCCTCCGGAATTTTCTCAAACTCCCCACGCAGCCGCTCCTGGATAGCATCCTTACTGCGGAAGTCGGTCGCCTCAACCTTATTCTGCGTGTTGTTATACCGGACGATGTCTTGCAGGACACCTGGGTCAGTGCACTTGACGAAACGCGCCATCACCATAGCTTCGCCGAGACGCGCAGCCTCAGTACCTGACAACTCGCCGATGGCACCGGTGGTCTGGCCGCCGTTGACAATACCCACTCCATCAACTCGAAGCGATGCATTGTCGCTTCCCAGCTGGTAATCATTCACCAGAATGGTGATGCCATTGTTGAAAATAGCGAAGTTTTCAGGCTGGGTCTTAGCCGTCTGCTTGATTCCGAAGTTGATATTCCCAGTGGACCGCACCATGCCAAGATAGTCGCGGATATTCGGAGACATGAGGTCTGTTGTATGCGCCGACCAAAGGGCACGCAGAGCACCGCCATTGATCGCAGTCGAGAACGCGCTCCAGCCGTCAGCCTTCAGCTCGAAACCGCCAGGAATGTCGAAATCAAAGGCTTGGGACACGAAGATCGGAGCTTGGGTGCGTGCATACTCTGTTTCGAGTGTCGCAATGCCGAACTCTGTCGCAGTAACGTCGACGTTTGCAGACGGAAATTCCCGCTTAATTAGAGCGTCGGCCGTTAGTGCAGCTTGATCGAGTTCGCGCTGAACATTCTTCGATTCAGGGAGGTTGTGCGAGTACCAGATCTCGAACTCAGTAACTGTGCCCGCTTCTAGCGCAGCACGTACTTCCTGGGCAGCACCACGAAGCGTTGCTGGGACGGAATCCAGCGGGCCAGCAATAAGCCAGCTCACCGCGGTATTAGCATCAGCGGCTTTGTCCTCAGGCGCAGCTGGCTTATCTTCCTTTTCTCTAAAGTAGCCCTGGCCGATTACCACTTTCGCGCCGTCGCGGACAACCGCAACGAGATCCGCTTTTTTGTCGTTGCTGTGATCCGTCAGAGCGTTTGTCGCAAATGCCTCAATGTCATCGACGTTAAGTCGGATTTGAGCCAGAAAAAGCAGTAGCGCGTTTGACCCGTACCGAATCAGGTCATCGCGCGACTTGAATGCATTGAAGCCCGGACGCCCCCCATCCTCATGCTCGCTGTTCGCCTCGCTGCTCGTTGAACTCACTGTGCCCTCCTTGGCCGAGTCCAGTATGCCTCATCGACGAGCCGCGCATTTCTGGAGGCGCGCGGGACATCGAGTAACGCTGTAATGGGGCATACCCAGCACCGTGGTACCAACCAGCGGCCGCCTCGGGGCTCACGCACATCCATGCGCTGGATTGAACCTTCAGCAGCACGAAGCAGTGGCGAGGTCTGATCCGACCCACCAGTGGAGACTGAGGTAGCGCCCTGCGCTTCCTTGCGCCCACGCGAGGGACAGGAGAGGGTGCCTGAGACATTGGGTCCGACGAGCCATAGCTGACAACGCTGGCGATGAGGAGGCAGCCGCAGTGCGGAGCGGTGCGCGCAGGAGAGTGGTCCGGAGTTGCGTCAAGGAAGCTCCTTGAAAAGAGAAAACCCCCGGAAGACCGGGGGTTTTCTGTGGCGGTACCGGTGGGATTTGAACCCACGGTGGAGTCGCCCCCACACATGTTTTCGAGACATGCTCCTTAGGCCGCTCGGACACGGTACCGGGAGAGAGTTTACACGATCCGGGAGGCCCCTGGCGACACCCCGCGCTCCTTCCATCCACACGCGGCTGGGTCCGCCGCCTCCTCCCCAGGCCGCCACGACCGTGACCGCAGACCGAGGCGCCGCGCGTACCGTCTCCGCCATGAGAACGCGCACCCTCGTCGCCCTGCTGTCCTCCGTCGTCGGCGCAGCCGTCGTCAGCGGAGCCGCCGGCATCGGTGCACGAGCGGGCATCCGCGGTCAGCGGGCGGCTTCCCAGCGGGTGGTCGACATGCTCCCCGTGCACGCCGACTGGTGGCGCGAACGCCTGCACCACGACGGCCAGCTCACCTACGTGGCGATCGGCGACTCCGCGGCGCAGGGGGTCGGCGCGACGGCTCCGGGTCGCGGGTACGTCGGCCTGCTCGCTCGTCGCATCCGACACCGTTCCCGGATGACCGTGCGGGTCGTGAACCTCAGCGTGTCGGGCGCGACGACGTGGGGGGCGAAGCAGCACCAGCTCCCGAAGCTGCACCAGTACAGCCCGGACGTCTGCACGGTGTCGATCGGCGCCAACGACATCGCGGACTTCCACCCGGACAAGTTCGAGCGCAACATCCGGGCGATCTACGGAGCGGTGCCGTCGCACGCGATCGTCGGCGAACTCCCGTGCATGTTCGTGCCGGACCGGGAGCGCAAGGTGGCGGTCGCCAACGAGATCATTCACCGAGTCGCGGGCGAGCTCGGTTTGACCGTGGCACCGCTGCACGCGATCACCAAGCGTGTCGGGGTCCGACGGACGTTCTTCAACACGTACGGCGACCTGTTCCACCCGAACGACCGCGGGTACGAGATCTGGGCGAGCGCCTTCGAACCGGCCATCGACACCCGGGTGGACACGGTGGCCGCCATCCGCCGGTACCTCTCCGCGCGGGAAGCCGAGGAGCTCGGGAGCCAGGCCGGCGACGTCGCACAGGCACGGGCCGAGCAGGACACCGACGACGCCGCGGCGCTCGACACCGCGAACCGGCCGAACTCGCTCGACCGCCTGCGCCAGCGGGTGACCGGATCGGTCCCGCTCCCAGTCCGCCACGGCAACGGTGACCACGTCGACACCGGCACCGACACGTCCGTCGACGGCCGTGCCGACGAGCCGACCGATGTCGGCGGAGCCGCCTAACCTCGTCTCATGGCCCGCCCCCAGTCCTCGTTCCGCTGCACGGAGTGCGGGTGGACCAGCATCAAGTGGGTCGGTCGCTGCGGCGAGTGCCAGTCGTGGGGAACGGTCGAGGACGCCTCGGCGGCGACCGCCAGCACCCGCGGCACGGCGTCGATCGCCGTCACCGGCAACCGCGTCGCCCGACCGATCACGGAGGCCCGTGGCGGGACCGTGGAACGGTGGCAGACCGGCATCGGTGAGTTCGACCGCGTGCTCGGCGGCGGGATCGTCCCCGGCTCCGCGGTCCTGCTGAGCGGTGAACCCGGGGTCGGCAAGTCGACGCTCCTGCTCGAGGTCGCGTCCCGTGCGGCCTCGATGGGCAAGCGCGTCCTCTACGTCAGCGCCGAGGAGTCCGTCGACCAGGTGCGGCTCCGGGCCCAGCGCACCGGCGCCATGCACGACGAACTGTTCCTCGCGAGCGAGGTCGACCTCGGCGTCATCCTCGGCCAGATCGAACAGGTGCAGCCGGACCTGCTCATCGCCGACTCCGTGCAGACCATCTCGTCCGCGACCATCGACGGCATCGCCGGCGGGACGTCCCAGGTGCGCGAGGTGGCCTCCACGCTCATCCGGGTGGCGAAGCAGGCCGCGCTCCCGGTCCTCATCGTCGGACACGTCACGAAGGACGGCACGATCGCAGGACCCCGACTGCTCGAACACCTCGTCGACGTGGTCTGCCAGTTCGAGGGCGATCGCCAGACCGCACTCCGGTTCGTCCGCGCGCTGAAGAACCGCTTCGGACCGACGGACGAGGTCGGCTGCTTCGACATGGCGGGCGACGGCATCCACGAGGTACCCGACCCGAGCGGCCTCTTCATGTCCCGCAACGGCGCCCCGGTGTCCGGCACGTGCATCACGGTGGCGATGGAGGGACGGCGGGCACTGCCGGTCGAGATCCAGGCCCTCGTCGTGCCCAGTTCGGCACCGCAGCCGCGTCGCGTCGTGAACGGGGTGGACGCATCCCGTGTGGCCATGCTCCTCGCGGTGCTGGAACGACGAGCCGGCATCAAGCTCTCGGACGCCGACGTCTACGTCTCGACCGTCGGCGGCATGAAGCTCACCGAACCCGGCGCCGACCTCGCCATCGTGTTGGCGCTCGCGAGTGCGGCCCGTGACCGCCCGTACCCGCACACGCTCGCTGCCGTGGGCGAGATCAGCCTCGCCGGCGAGATCCGGACGGCGACCGGCGCGAAACAGCGCGTGGCGGAGGCGGGACGACTCGGCTTCACGACGGTCCTCGGAGCCGACGCGGAACACCTCCGGGAAGCCCTGCGGGTCGCGTTCTCGATGACGAAGTCCCCGCGGGAACGCGAGCTCGACGCCGCCTTCTGACCGCGCGAGAGAACCGACGCCGTCACGGTCGCTGGTCGCCGGCGACCACTTCGGCGGCGGGCACCTCGGTGTCCACGTCGTCCTCGATCCCGGTGCCCGCGACGGCGGAGGCGAACCCACGCCGGTCCCGCGTCGCCCACACGCCGATGACCGCTGCCACGGCGAGCGCGAACGCGATCAACCCGGAGAACGGCAGCCCGCTGGCGGTGAGCGCCGACCACCCGCCGGAGCCGAGCGCCCACCGCACCAGCCGAGCCGCGCCTCCCGGGACGGGCACCGGCCGGAGCCGCACGACGTGCTCGCCGAAGGTCCGCCCCGACACCAGGACGATGACGAGCTGCAGCGTGGGCGCGGTGACGGCGGCGACGATGCCGAGACCGACGGCGAGCGGCCCGCCGTCCGGCACCCCGAGCAGCGCGAGGCCGACCGAGGTGACCGATGTGAGCAGGCCCGTCGTGAACCAGATGGCCAGGACGTCGGCGAGGATGCCGAAGAACCGCCGGCCGGCCGTGACCGGTCGCGGCACCCGGGCCTCCTCCGTCGTCCGCGCCGATCCGGCGAGCAAGCCGACGACGGGTGCGAAGAGCGTGCCGAGCAGGGCGCCCGCGGTGTTCGCGATGAGGTCGTCGACGTCGAACAAACGGTAGGCGCACGGGTACAGGAACCAGTCGCCGGTGAGCTGGGTGAACTCGATGAGCAGCGACAGTACGAAGCCCGCGGCACCGCCGACGAGGAGGCCCGCGACGAGTCGGCGGCGGAGCACCGCGTGCCGGACGAGCGCACCGAGCGGGACGAACAGCAGCACGTTGAGGAGCAGCTGCGCCACGGCGGGGTTGCCGAGCACCGACCGCGGTCCGGTGATGCCGCCTTCGCGGACGATGTCGCCCACGAAGGCGAACGGTTGCAGCTGCGGCCGGGCAGCGGTACGGCAGACGGCGGCGACGTCGTCGGGCAGCGGGAGGAGCGTGTAGGTCACGAGCGCGAGCGCGTAGACGAGCGTCCCGAACGCGAGCAGACCGCGTCGGACGCCGAGCTTCCCGTGTCGCCGGTACTCGCGCGCGGCCCACGGGACCAGCCCGGCGACGGCGAGCACGGTGCCGAGGGCGAAGGCGATGACGCCGGGCACGATCGATCCCATGGACCGACGCTATCCGGATGGACCGGGTCCGGTACGGGACCGGTCGTTACGCGCGCAGTGCCGCGAGCAGGTCGGCGGGTTCGGCCTGCATGGTGTGCGGGCCGGCGATGTCGAAGAACACGCCCTCGAGGGAGTCGAGGTGCGCGGCCAGGAACTCCTCGAGCCGTTCGGCGTCGTAGACCATGACCTGCCGGAGCTTCTCCCCCGGCACCATCGCGGTGTAGGCGTCCGCCGACGAGAACAGCAGCAGGATGCGCTTGTCCGACCCTTCCCGGCCGAACACCCGGACCTGCATGTCCTTCTTCCCGGTGACGAGCCGCGGGACGATCACGATGTCGTTGCGCAGGGCGTACGCCACCGCGGCGACGTCCTGCTTCGCGAGGGCCTCCTCGAGCTGTTCGCTCCGGAAGCGCTGTTCCTTCTGTGCCATCGCCCCTAGTCAAGCAGCCGGACGCTGCGCGCGGGGCATCCGCTCAGGAGGCGCGTCCCGCCTGGACGGCGTGCGTGCGGCACCGGAGGTCGGCCGTGAAGGCATCGGTCTCGGGGGCGAGCTCGTCGTCCGGGGCGGACTGCACCAGGACGCCGATCGCCGGCGCGAGCACGAAGCTCGACGTGGCTGCCATGCCGTAGTCGTCGACCGACGGCACGTCCACCCGGTCCGCGAGCCCGGACTGGGCGAGCGCCGTCGCGTAGTCGAGCACGGCGTACGCCGCCTCGTCGCTCGTCATGACCGAGGCGACCCCGTAGATGAGGTACTTCATGGCCCAGCCCTTCGTCGATGGCCGTGACGCTACGCGGGGAGTCCGAGGGCCAGCCTGCGATGATCCTGTAGGCGCACTCAGGCCGACCCTTGGAGTGAGAACTCAGCCAACGCCACTACCTTCGGACCAATCGCAATCGCGGGAACTCTCGTTGTACGGCCGAAGGGCTGTTCCTGATGGGGAAGCAGCTTCCATGCCGGCACCATCGCCCACCCTCTACCGACCGACCACCGCCCGGACCCCGGGAGCGCCGACACCGACGTCGACGTACAAGGACCTGCTCGAGCGGGTCCGCACTGAAGGCCTGCTGGAACGCCGTGTCGGCTTCTACTGGGCCGTCTTCAGTGTCCTGACCGTCCTCACCGCCGCGACCTTCGTCGTGTCCGCCATGCTCGGGGCCTCCTGGTTCCAGCTCATCCCGGCCGCGGTGCTCGGTGTCCTCTTCACGCAGTTCGCGTTCCTCTCGCACGAGGCCGCGCACCGACAGATCTTCGCCTCGCGCAAGTGGAACGACCATGCGGGCCGCTGGCTCGGCGTCTTCGTCGTCGGCCTGTCCTACTCGTGGTGGATGAACAAGCACAACCGCCACCACGGCAACCCGAACACCATCGGCAAGGACCCGGACATCGCGCCCGACGGCGTCGTGTTCATCGAGGAGGACGCCGTCGAGCGTCGCGGACTCCTCCGCCGCCTCGCGATGGTCCAGGGCTGGGCGTTCTTCCCGCTCCTGACCCTCGAGGGCGCCAACCTGCACTGGCTCTCGATCCGCGCCGTCGTCACCGGCAAGGCCGCGAAGGGCACCCCGCAGGAGCGCCGGTTCGAGGCCGTCCTGCTCCTCGCGCGCTTCGCTCTGCTGGCCTGGTTCGTGTTCGCCGTGATGCCGCTCGGCATCGGGTTCGCCTTCCTCGGCGTCCAGATGGCGGTCTTCGGCGTGATGATGGGCGGGTCGTTCGCACCGAACCACAAGGGCATGCCGGTCATCGCCGAAGGTGCCAAGATCGATTTCTTCTCGCGCCAGGTCCGGACTTCCCGTAACATCACTGGTGGCGTGTGGGTGGACCACCTGCTCGGTGGCCTCAACCACCAGGCGGAGCACCACCTGTTCCCGAGCATGGCGCGGCCCAACCTGCGTCGTGCGAAGGCCCTCGTGCGTGAGCACTGCGAACAGCACGGGGTCCCGTACACGGAGACCACGATTTTCCGCTCCTACGGGATCGTCGTCCGGTACCTCAACCGGGTCGGTCTCGCAGCGCGCGACCCGTTCACCTGCCCGATGGTCAGTGCCTACCGATTGCACTGAACCTCTGATCTCCGTCGCCCCGCTCGATGCCGGGTGCCGCACACAACTCGATGGCAACGTCGTCGAAACCCGCGGTGGTGGAATTCTCTCGCCGCGCACGTAAGAAAGTAAGGAACGCCGAAATGGCAACTGGAACTGTCAAGTGGTTCAACAACGAAAAGGGCTTCGGCTTCATTGCGCCGGACGACGGCAGCGCTGACGTCTTCGCCCACTTCTCCGCGATCGGTGGCAACGGCTACAAGTCGCTCGAGGAGAACCAGAAGGTCGAATTCGAGATCACCGAAGGCCGCAAGGGCCCGCAGGCGGAGAACATCACCGTCATCGGCTGACCTCGGTCATCGTGAGCGCCGGGTCGGAGGAGCAATCCTCCGGCCCGGCGCTTCGTCGTCCCGGGCGCTACACGACCTACTGATATGGTGACGTTCCATGTCGAGCGGCTACGTCGTCTACGTGGACGAGAGCGGGGACCACAGCCTCACGAGCATCAACGCGGACTTCCCGGTCTTCGTCCTCGCCTTCTGCGTCTTCCGCATCGACGTGTACGTGGACCGCGTCGTCCCGCTCATGCAGCGCATCAAGTTCGACTTCTTCAACCACGACATGATCGTCTTCCACGAGCGGGAGATCCGTAAGTCCCTGCCGCCCTTCGACGTCCTCCTGCGGTCCGACGTGCGGCAACGGTTCATGTCCCGGATCGACTCCGTCTTCGACGAGCGCTTCGGGGTCATCGCCACTGCCATCCGGAAACTCGAGTTCAAGGAGCGCGTCGGCGCTGACATCAGCCCGTACCACGTCGCGTTTGAGTACGGCCTCGAACGGGTCTTCCTCCAGTTGCAGCAGCGGGGTGTGGCCCGGCAGGAGACGGTCCTCGTGTTCGAGAGCCGCGGCAAGCGCGAAGACCGCGAACTCGAGGACGAGTTCGACCGCATCATGGCAACCACGAAGATGCGCGGTATGCCGGAGTCGTTCCGGTTCACCATCGCCAGCAAGCAGACGAACAGCTAAGGACTCCAGATCGCCGACTTGGTCGCGCGGCCGATCGGGACGCACCTCCTTCACCCGGAGCAACCCAACCGAGCGTGGGAGCGGGTCTTGGAACGCATGCCCAAGTCGCCCGCGGGTGACGTCCGAGGATGGGGGCTGAAGGTCTACCCCTGACAGCGAAGACCCCCGGACAGAGCCGGGGGTCGCACGCCGATCGGGCTTTCCCAATCCACTTGCAGCGATGGTACCACCGGCTCGCGTGCTCCTGCAGGCTTCCGTCACTCCAGCACGAACTGCACCGACTCCGCCGACTCGATCTCCCCCACCGCGACCTGCAGGTGGTAGCTGGCCCCGCCCGCCGGCACGGTCGCCCGTGCGGCGTCGCACGTCGTGGCCGACGACCGGGTGCGGTCCCAGGTGATCGCCGGCGTCGTGAGCTCCTGACCCGCCTTGAGCGTGACGTCCTGGTTCGTCCCACCGGTCTGGCAGTCCTTCGACGTCCAGTACTGCTCGGTGCCGGACGTGATGGTGAGCACCTGCTGCGCCGACCCGAGGTCCATGTGGCAGGAGTTCGACCCGGTGTTCTCGATGGTCATGGCGATCTGCGGGTCGTCGGTGGCCGCGTAGACGCGCTCGTCGACGACGGGCGTCAGCATGATCTGGTCCTCGGCGCACGCCGCTCCGTCCTTCCGCGCCGGAGCGGACGACGCCGCAGCGGACGACGCCGCAGCCGATGACGACGGGGCGGACGACGCTCCAGCGGCCGGCGTCACGCCCGCGCCAGGGGCGGCGGACGACGCCGACGGGGATGCGGTCGGCCCCGCACCAGGAGCGCCGTTGCCCCGTCCGACGACGATGAGGACGACGACGACCACGACGAGCAGGACCACCCCGAGCACGAGGGCGCGGCGGCGCCAGTAGACCCCGGGGCGCTCGGGACCGACGGGGTGGCGGATCGACGACATGCGCACAGGGTAGACACCTGCACGGCGCGTGTCGGGGACCCCCGCCGAGGCAGGGGTGGAGCCGTCAGAGGATCTTCAGCATGCGGGTGTTGCCGAGGGTGTTCGGCTTGACCCGGGCCAGGTCGAGGAACTCCGCGACCCCTTCGTCCGACGAGCGGACGAGTTCGGCGTACACCTCGGGCGGGACGACGGTCTCGCCGATCTCGAGGTACCCGTGCTTCGCGAAGAAGTCGACCTCGAAGGTCAGACAGAAGATCCGCGCGATGCCGAGCTCCCGGGCGTCGTGTTCGAGCGCTTCGAGCATGCGATGGCCGACCCGCTTGTGGATCCAGTCCTGGTCGAGCGCGAGTGTGCGGACCTCGGCGATGTCGTCCCAGAACACCGCGAGGGCACCGCAGCCGATCGGCACGCCGTCCGGTCCCTCGGCGATCCGGAACTGCTGGATCGAGCCGTACAGGACGACGTTCTCCTTGCCGAGCAGGATCCGCCGGTCGACGTACGGCGCGATGAGCCGCTGGATGTGCGGGACGTCGGACGCCAGGGCGGGGCGCACCAGGATCCCGTGCTCGTCCCGTTCGGAGAACGCATGCCGTCCGTGCTCAGTCATCCGCCACAGCCTACGGCGCGGGCGACGATCGGGCCGCGTCATCGGGGGACACACACCGGGACGTCCCACAGCCGCACCGGCCTACCGTCCCAGGTACACCAGTACGACGAGCAGGAGGAGCACCAATGCCCCAGATCATCGAGACCGTCGACGTCAACGTCCCCGTGCGTGCGGCCTACGACCAGTGGACCCGCTTCGAGGAGTTCCCCACGTTCCTGGACGAGGTCGAGAAGATCGTCCAGGTCGACGACACCACCACCGACTGGACCGTCAAGGTCGCCGGCCAGGAGCGTTCGTTCCGCGCCGTCATCTCCGAGCAGCACCCGGACGAGCGCGTCGCGTGGACCGTCAAGGACGGCGAGACCGAGCACGCCGGTGTCGTCACCTTCCACAAGCTCTCGGACGCCGAGACCCGCGTCACCGTGCAGATCGACTGGGAGCCCTCGGGCATCCTCGAGAAGCTCGGCTCCGCGGTCGGCGTCGGCGGTCACGCCGTCAAGAAGGACCTGCAGAACTACAAGGAGCGCGTCGAGGCGGCCCCCACGGCCGACGGCTGGCGCGGTGACGTCCAGGCGTAGGACGCACCCGCAGCGCTGACAGGAGGCGCGGTACCGCTCGGTACCGCGCCTCCTGTCATGTCCGCTCTGCTCCCACACGGACGGGAGGCCCGGTACCAGCTGGTACCGGGCCTCCCGTCTGTGACGTGCCTGGGCTGACTAGCCCTCGACCTCGCCGGTCGGCGCCTCGGGCGCCTTCTCGAGCGAGGGGGCGCCGGCGAGGACCTCTTCGCGACCCGGCTGACGCCCGGTCTCGAACTGGAACGCACCGTCCGCGAAGTCGACCTTCACGTGGTCACCGGCGGTGAGCTCACCCTGCAGGATGTGCTCGGACAGCTGGTCCTCGACCTCGTGCTGCATCGCGCGGCGCAGCGGTCGTGCACCGAGGGCGGGGTCGAACCCGACCTTGATGAGCTGCTCCTTGGCCGACAGCGACAGCTCGACGGTCATGTCGCGGTCGAGCAGACGGTCCGACAGACGCTTCACGAACAGGTCCACGATCTGCAGCAGCTCGGACTGCGAGAGCTGCGGGAACACGATCGTGTCGTCGACGCGGTTCAGGAACTCGGGCTTGAAGTGCTTCTTGAGCTCCTCGTTCACCTTCGAGCGCATGCGGTCGTAGCCGACGGCCGAGTCACCCTCGACCTGGAAGCCCACCGGACCACCGGCGATGCCCTGCGAACCGAGGTTCGTGGTCATGATGATGACGGTGTTCTTGAAGTCGACCACGCGGCCCTGACCGTCGGTCAGGCGACCCTCTTCGAGGACCTGCAGCAGCGAGTTGAAGATGTCCGGGTGGGCCTTCTCGATCTCGTCGAACAGGACCACGGAGAACGGCTTGCGGCGCACCTTCTCGGTGAGCTGGCCGCCCTCCTCGAACCCGACGAACCCGGGAGGGGCACCGAACAGGCGCGAGACGGTGTGCTTCTCGCCGAACTCCGACATGTCGAGGGAGATGAGCGCGCCCTCGTCGTCGAACAGGAACTCCGCGAGCGCCTTGGCGAGCTCGGTCTTCCCGACGCCCGTGGGGCCGGCGAAGATGAACGAGCCCGAGGGGCGGTTCGGGTCCTTCAGGCCGGCACGGGTGCGGCGGATGGTCTTGGAGAGTGCCGAGATGGCCTCCTCCTGACCGATGACGCGCTGGTGCAGTGCCTTCTCCATGAAGACGAGACGCGAGGTCTCCTCTTCGGTGAGCTTGAACACCGGGATGCCCGTGGCCTGCGCCAGGACCTCGGCGATGATGCCCTCGTCGACGGTGCCGGACGCGGCGACGTCACCCGCACGCCACTGCTTCTCGAGGCGGAGACGCTCGCCGAGGAGCTTCTTCTCCTCGTCGCGCAGGCTCGCGGCCTTCTCGAAGTCCTGCTCCTCGATGGCGGCTTCCTTCTGGCCGCGGACCGTCGAGATCTTCTCGTCGAACTCGCGGAGCTCCGGCGGTGCCGACAGGATCGACAGGCGCAGGCGGGCGCCGGCCTCGTCGATCAGGTCGATGGCCTTGTCCGGCAGGAAGCGGTCCTGCACGTAGCGGTCCGCCAGGTTCGCCGCGGAGACGATCGCCCCGTCGGTGATGGACACCTTGTGGAACGCCTCGTACTTGTCGCGGAGGCCCTTGAGGATGTTGATCGTGTGCGGCAGCGACGGCTCGTTGACCTGCACCGACTGGAAGCGGCGCTCGAGTGCGGCGTCCTTCTCGAAGTGCTTGCGGTACTCGTCGAGCGTGGTGGCACCGATGGTCTGGAGCTCACCGCGGGCGAGGAGCGGCTTGAGGATCGACGCGGCGTCGATCGCGCCCTCGGCGGCACCGGCACCCACGAGGGTGTGGATCTCGTCGATGAAGACGATGATGTCGCCGCGGGTGCGGATCTCCTTCGTGACCTTCTTCAGGCGCTCCTCGAAGTCACCGCGGTAGCGGGACCCGGCGATGAGCGACCCGAGGTCGAGCGAGTAGAGCTGCTTGTCCTTCAGCGTCTCGGGCACGTCGCCCTTGACGATCGCCTGGGCGAGGCCCTCGACGACGGCGGTCTTGCCGACACCGGGCTCGCCGATCAGGACGGGGTTGTTCTTGGAGCGGCGGGAGAGGATCTGCATGACCCGCTCCATCTCCTTCTCGCGCCCGATGACGGGGTCGAGCTTGCCGTCGCGCGCGGCCTGGGTGAGGTTCCGACCGAACTGGTCGAGGACCTGCGAACCCTGCTGCTGGCCGTTCTGCTGCTGCTCGCCGCCGACGGCGACCGCTTCCTTGCCCTGGTAGCCGGACAGGAGCTGGATGACCTGCTGGCGGACCCGGTTCAGGTCGGCGCCGAGCTTGACAAGGACCTGGGCTGCGACACCCTCGCCCTCGCGGATGAGGCCGAGCAGGATGTGCTCGGTCCCGATGTAGTTGTGGCCGAGCTGCAGCGCCTCGCGCAGGGACAGCTCGAGGACCTTCTTGGCGCGCGGCGTGAACGGGATGTGCCCGGTCGGCTGCTGCTGGCCCTGCCCGATGATGTCCTGCACCTGCTCGCGCACGGCGTCGAGCGAGATACCGAGCGACTCCAGCGCCTTGGCGGCGACGCCCTCGCCCTCGTGGATGAGGCCGAGGAGGATGTGCTCCGTACCGATGTAGTTGTGGTTGAGCATCTTCGCTTCTTCTTGAGCGAGGACGACAACACGACGGGCCCGGTCGGTGAATCTCTCGAACATGTGCTCTCCCTTGGCCCCGCTGGGACGGGGGCCGACAGCCGGACTCGTGTGAGTCCGGTCACGTACATCGAGACTAACCAGCGCTCCCCGTCAGGGCTGCCCCTGTTCGCCGTGGGCGTGACCTCGGTGCGTGCGGCGCACCGGCCCTGCCGGGAGGCCCGCCCCGGCTCCCGCGGACGGGTCCCGCAGGCAGGCCCGCCCGACGGTTCCGGACCGCCGCCGGGTACGATCCGCACCATGGAGCAGCCCGTCGTCGGCCTCGTCGTCCACCCGTCGAAGAACGTCCAGGAGTCCGTCGACATCCTGGACCGCTGGAACGCGTCCGGCGCGGGCCGGCTCATGGCGCGGAGCATCGACGCCGCTCGGCTCCGGAGCGACATCGACGTCGTGGACGACGACGAGTTCACCGACCGGGTCGACCTCGTCGTCGCGCTCGGTGGGGACGGCACGATGCTCGGCGCGATGCGGCTCGTCGCCCGTCGGCCCGTGCCGGTGCTCGGCGTGAACTACGGCAACGTCGGGTTCCTGGTGGAGATCGAGCCGCCCGAGCTCGAGGCCGCGCTCGAACGGCTCTCGGCCGGGCAGTACCAGCTCGAACCGCACCACGCCCTCGAGGCCCGGCTCTCCTGGGGTGGTGCCCGGACCGACTACCTGGCGTTCAACGACATCACGATCGTCCGCCGCCCCGGTGCCGGCCAGGTGTCCGCGGACCTCAGCGTCGGCGGGCTCATGTACGGGTACTACCGCGCGGACGCCGTCGTCGCGGCGACGCCCGCCGGGTCCACCGCCTACAACTACGCTGCGGGTGGCCCGGTCCTGTCCCCCGCACTGTCGGGCTCCGTCGTCACGCCGGTGGCCCCGATGGCGGGGATCGACCGCTCGGTGGTGCTCGCCGCCCGTGAGCGCTACCGGTTCGACATCGCCGAGGGCACCCGCAGCGCGGCGCTCGAGGTCGACGGGTTGGTCGTCGGCGAGGTCGCGACCGGCGCGCAGCTCGAGGTGCGGCTGCGCAAGGACGCCGGCAGCGTGGTTCGGCTCGACGCGGAACGGCACGGTCGGACCGGACGGCTCAAGCTCGGCCTCCTGGACCTGCCGCTGCGGCCGGACCAGCTCATCGAGCTCATCCCGCACGACCTGCGGCAGAAGCTGCGACGCGAGACCGAGGACTGACGCGGTCCGCGCCTCCCGGCCCGTCCCCGGCGCGTCCCCGTCGCGCGTCCCGGGGACGACGGAAGGCCCGTCCGGTTCGCACCGGACGGGCCTCATCCCATCACCCCACGGATCGTCTTCCCACGGACCGACCCGGATCCCCTGGCCGGCCCGTACGGGCCGACCGGAGTCTGCTGACCTACTCGGTCAGGTACAGCTGCATGTCCTGCGAGACCGCCTTGGCGAACAGGCGCAGCTTGGCGCGCGACTCGACACGGCTCACGGCCTGACGGGTCGTGTGCACGATCTTCGAGATCTCGTCGAGCGTCATCGGCTTGTCGTCGTCCAGGCCGTAGCGCATGCGGATGACGTTGGCCTCGTCGCTCGGCAGCTCGGCGACGATGGAGCGGATGTCGCGGTGCAGGAGCGTCGTCTCGGTGAGCTCGTTCGGGCTCGCGGCGTCCTCGTCCTCGATGAAGTCACCGAGTTCGCTGTCGTCGGAGTCGCCGACGACGGTGTGGATCGAGACCGGCTCGTGCGAGCGGCCCTTGAGGTCGACGAGTTCCTCGACGCTCATGCTCAGCTCGGCGGCGACCTCGTCGGGCATCGGCGCGCGGCCGAGGTCGACGGTCAGGTCGCGCTCGGTGCGCGAGATCTTGTTGATCAGCTCGACCGTGTGCACCGGGATGCGGATCGTGCGTGCCTTGTCGGCGAGACCACGCGAGATGGCCTGGCGGATCCACCAGGTGGCGTAGGTCGAGAACTTGTAGCCCTGCGTGAAGTCGAACTTCTCGACCGCACGGACCAGCCCGAGGTTGCCCTCCTGGATGACGTCCATGAACGGCAGGCCGCGCTGCGAGTAGCGCTTCGCGATGCTCACGACCAGGCGGAGGTTCGAGGTGATCATCCGCTCCTTGGCGCGCTCACCGTCGCGGACGAGCCAGCGCAGCTCACGCTCGAGGGACTTCTCGAGGCCCGGCTCGTTGTGCAGCTTCTCCTCGGCGAACAGGCCGACCTCGATGCGGCGGGCGATGTCCGCCTCTTCCTCGGCGGTGAGGAGGGCGAGCCGGCCGATGTGACGGAGGTAGTCGCCGACCTGGTCGACGGATGCGCCGCGTACGCCGGCGAGCTGCTCGTCGGCCTCGACCTCGGCGACGGTGTCGAGGGTGGTGACCTCGGCGGAGGTGGTCTTGGTCGCTGCCTTCTTGGTGCGGCGCGAGGTGGTGCTGGGTGCGGCCGTTGCGATCGCCATGGTGACTCTCCCTGCCTGTGACGGATGGTCCTTCGTGGGCTGAGACCGAGTTTGGCGGTCGGGGGCTGTACCCCACAAACCCGCTGGATCGATTCCCAGGGATCTCCGTGGTTCACGACCGGGGGACAACCGGGCGGTACTCCGCCCCTGCCCTGCGTGCTCGCCGTCGATCGCCGCCAGGACGCGGATCGGCGCGGAATCACACGGGTGCAACTCCCGCTGAGCGTGGAGGGGGACACCTGTACCCCGGGGTGCAACGCCATCCGGACAACGGGAACGGGGTACGTCGTGCCGGATCGGGGGATCCGGTCGACGTACCCCGAAGAGGATGTCGCGGCGGTGTCACCAGGACGGTTCGAGCCACCCGTCCCTGGCCTTCGAGACCTCGTGGTCGGCGTCGCGGTCGAACTCGTCGTACTCGCTCTCGATGTCGCCGACGAGGCTGCGGGCTGTGGAGAGCTGCAGGACGGACATGCCGACGATGCTCACACGGCACGGCGACGACGGCGTGAACGACGGGTGACCGGCAGGACACCGGACGGTGCCGCGCGGACGGTGCAGCGGGAGAGCGGTCCGGACTCGTCGGCGCCGGCCGGGTCGCCCGGCGCTCGCCCGGCTACTCGGCGCTCGCCCGACTACTCGCCGCTGGCCCGACTACTCGGCGCTCGTGGGGGCCGTGGTGGCGGTGCCGCGCTCGCGCTCGAAGCGGGCGCGCTCCTCCGCCTCGATCTTCGCGTAGGCGGTGCGCTCGGTGCGGTCGGCGCGGATGATCGCGCGCATGATGAACCAGAAGATGAGCCCGAGCAGGACGGTCGGGGTCAGGGCGAAGACGATCCCACTCACGAGTCCATTCGGCACGCGTTCATGGTACCCCGCCCGGTCGGGAGGCCCGGCCTGCGTCCGACGCAGACCGGGCCTCCTCCGCGGGGTCGGGCCTACTTCACCAGCGGGAAGAGGATGGTCTCGCGGATGCCGAGGCCGGTGACGGCCATGAGCAGCCGGTCGACACCCATGCCCATGCCGCCCGACGGCGGCATCGCGTGCTCGAGCGCACGGAGGAACTCCTCGTCGACGCGCATCGCCTCCGGGTCACCGCCCGCGGACAGTCGGGCCTGCTCGACGAAGCGCTCCCGCTGCACGACCGGGTCGACGAGCTCGGAGTAGGCCGTCGCGAGTTCGAACCCGCGGACGTAGAGGTCCCACTTCTCGACGACGCCCGGACGGGTCCGGTGCTGTCGGGTCAGCGGCGAGGTGTCGACCGGGAAGTTCATCACGAACGTCGGCGCGTACAGCGCGTCCGAGTTGAAGTGCTCCCAGAGCTCCTCGACGTACTTGCCGTGGGTGGCGTGCGCGACCTCGACGCCCTCGGCCTCGGCGAGCGCCTGCAGCTCGGACAGCGGGGTCTCCGGGGTGATCTCCCGACCGGCGGCTTCGGACAGTGAGCCGTACATGTCCATGCGCGCCCACTCGCCGCCGAGGTCGTACTCGGTGCCGTCGGGCAGCGTCACGACGAGCGGTCCGCCGGTGACGGCACGAGCGGCGTTCTGCACGAGCTCCTGGGTCAGGTCGGCCATCTGCTCGTAGTCGCCGTACGCCTGGTACGCCTCGACCATCGCGAACTCGGGCGAGTGCGACGAGTCGGCGCCCTCGTTCCGGAAGTTGCGGTTGATCTCGAACACCCGGTCGATGCCGCCGACGACCGCACGCTTGAGGAACAGCTCGGGCGCGATGCGCAGGTACAGCTCGGTGTCGAAGGCGTTCGAGTGCGTGACGAAGGGTCGGGCCGAGGCGCCGCCGTGCTGGGTCTGCAGCATCGGGGTCTCGACCTCGAGGTACTCGTGCGACGTGAAGGTCTGGCGGAGCGACGACATCACGGCGGCGCGGGCCCGCACGGTCTTCCGCGCGTCCTCGCGCACGATGAGGTCGAGGTACCGCTGTCGGACCCGAGTCTCCTCGTTCAGCTCGTTGTGCAGGTTCGGCAGTGGCAGGATCGCCTTCGCCGCGATCGCCCACTCGTCGACCATGATGCTCAGCTCGCCACGACGCGAGGAGATGACGCGGCCGTGCACGAACACGTGGTCCCCGAGGTCGACGAACTCCTTCCAGCGGGCCAACGACTCGTCGCCGACCTCGGCCAGGGAGACCATCGCCTGGATGCGGGAGCCGTCACCCGCCTGCAGTGTGGCGAAGCAGAGCTTGCCGGTGTTCCGGGAGAACACGACGCGCCCGGCGACGCCGACCACGTCCTGGGTCTCCTCGCCGGTCTCCAGGTGCGCGTACTGCTCGCGGACGGCCGGGATCGTCGTCGTGATCGGCAGCTCGGCCGGGTAGGCGTCGACTCCGGACGCCAGGAGTCGCGCGCGCTTGTCGAGTCGGACCTGACGCTGCTCGCTCGTCTCCTGCTCGGCCAGTGCGGCGGCGTCGGCGACCGCGGTCTCGGCCGCGGTGTCGGTGCGTGCGGGGGCGGTCTCGTCGGTCATGCTGGTGCGGCTCCGGAGGTCGTGGGGGATCGCGTCGATGCTACCCGCCCGGCTGCGCTCCCCCCGCCGTCCCTCAGAGCGTCGACTGCCCGTCGGCCGCGGTCAGCGCGTTGTCGACGGCCGAGCGCACGAGCGCGCCGAGCACCCGCCCGGGGTGCTCCACGCCGATGCCCGCCAGCGCGCCGACGGACTGGTCGATGATCGCCGTCGAGAAGCTCACCGCCGCGCGCACCCCGTCGGCGTACGCGGGTCGGTCCCGCTCGGCGACGACGAACGGCTCGGCACCCATCTCCACGACGAGGGCCTGCGCGATGGGGAGCACCGGCGACGGCGCGGTCACGGCGCAGTACGCGTCCCGGAGCCGGGCGAGGTCCACGCTGGTCCCGGTGAACGCCATCGCGGGGTGGATCGCGAGCGGGATCGCCCCGGCGCGCATCGCCGGGGCGAGGACGTCGACCCCGTGGTCCGGGCTGGTGTGCACCACGAGCTGACCCGGCTGCCAGATGCCCGCGTCCGCCAGACCCTGCACGAGTGACGGGAGCTGGTCGTCCGGCACGGCGAGGAGCACGAGTTCGCTGCGCTCGACGAGCTCCGGCGTGCCGAGCACCGGCGCCCCGGGGAGCATCGCCTCGGCGCGGTCGCGTCCGGCTTCGGAGACGGCGGTGATGCCGACGACGGCGTGCTCGGCGTTCGCCAGGGCGGCTCCGAGCACGGGGCCGACCCGTCCGGCGCCGATGATGCCGACACCGAGACGCCCGGCCCTCATCGCAGGGCTCCCGGCCACGGGACGGTGTGCCAGCCGGGAGGCCCGTCCTGCGTCAGCCACGCGGGTGCCGGTCGACCGTCGGCGTGGCCTCCGCCGTGCGGCTCGGTCATGTGCGGCCCGGGCACGTGCGATCCGGGCGCGTGCGATCCGGCCACCTGGGGACCGTGCGCCGACGTGTCGGCGGTGGGGTGGGCCTCCTGGCCGTCGCGCCAGCGGTGCGAGGTGTCGGCGGCCGCCGCCTCGACCGCGCGCTCGGTCGTGCCGGACCAGAGCCGCTGCGCGTCACCGGCGTCGAGCGCCCCGACGCGGGCGGACACCGGACCGGAGACCGTGTGCACGTGCACCGACGCGACGCGCAGCGCGCGCTCGAGCGGTCCCTGCGTCACCTTGACGCTCTGCACGCGCGGCAGCGGGACCACGACGAGCGAGCGCCAGACGGCACCGAGCCGGAGCAACACGGCTCCGGGCACGAAGCGGTAGCCGTTGCGCGACGCGGAGAACGGGCGCAGCCACCGACCGCGACGGGGCGAGTGGACGAAACCGCCCTGGTCGCCCGTGGTCGTGAGGCTGTCGTCGACGACACCCACGGCCTTGGCCGACCCCTCGCGCAACCGCTCCATCGACGCCGCCGGTCCGACGACCGCCGCGCCGACGAGCTCCGGCAGGATGATCTCGAGCACCTGACGGACGTCGGCCGCGGTGCCGACGGGAAGCACGATCGACGAGGCCTGCTGGTTCGTCGTCGCGCCGTTGCCGGCGTTCGTCGCCCGGTTGATGCGGATGTCCCACCAGCCGAAGGGGCGCCAGAGCAGCGGCTGGGCAACGCTCACGGCGTGGATGCGGCCGGGCGGCAGCGTCTCGTTCGAGGTGGAGAACAGCCCGAAGCCGATCCGGATGCCGTCCCGGGTCTCCGCGATCGTGTACCGGAGCGACTTCGAGAACTTGCGGACGTAATAGCCGCCCGCGCCGATGACCGCCGGGAACAGCGACACGAGCAGGAAGTACTGCCCGGTCAGGCTGATGCTCACGATGATCGCGACGACGAGCAGCAGGATGGCGACCGTCGTGCCGGAGAGCAGCATCGACGCGATGAGCCGTCCGGGGTGCACCCGCACGACCCGGGTCGCGTGCACGGCCTCGGGGTCGAGCTCGGGCGCCAGGAACTCCCCCACGCGCCCGTACGCGCCTCCGGCGGCAGCGGCAGCGGCCCGCGGGTCGCGTGCCGGGTCCTTCGCGCCCGAGGCGAGGACGAGGATGCGCTGCCGGAGGTCGTCCGCGGCCTTCGCCCCCAGGTACGCGAGCTGCACGTTGGCGTCGTTGCCGGCCTGCGCCACCTCGAGCTTGGCGGTGCCGAACAGCCGCGGGATGAGCGGCCGCGAGATGTTGATGCCCTGGATGCGGTCGAGCCGGGCCTTGCGGTGCGTGCGGAACACGACGCCCGAGCGCACCTCGACGATCTCGCCCGTGACGCGGAACTCGTGCATGCGCCAGGACAGGTGGAACAGCCCGATGAGCACGAGCAACAGGACCGCGATCCCGAGCAGCACCCAGCCGACCACGCCGTGTTCGTAGACGTAGCGGACGGGGTCCCCGTCCTCCTGCGGGCCGCCCTCGCCCGGGATGAACACCTCGACGATCTGGTCGCGCAGGTTGTTGAGGACGTAGCCGAGGATGACGACCAGGAAGATGCCGCCCTTGAGCAGCGGGGTGAGCGGGTGCAGGCGGTGCCACTCGCCGTCGGTGAGGGGCGCAGCCGCTGCCGCGTCGCCCTTGCGGGGCGGCGCGGGAATCGGGGCCTCGGGTCGGAACGTCACGACGGCCTACAGCCCCGCGCGACGGGACTCGGCGAGTTCGACGAGGCGGTCGCGCAGCTCGTCGGCCTGACTCGCGGGGATGCCCGGGATCCGGATGTTCGACGAGGCCGCCGCGGTGACGAACTTCAGCTCGCTCATCCCGAGCGCCCGGTCGAGCGGGCCCCGGTTCACGTCGACGAGCTGCAGCCGACCGTAGGGCACGGCCGTGAAGCGCTGCCACATCAGCCCGCGACGCAGCACCAGGTCGTCCTCGCGCAGCGCGTACCCGATGGACCGGATGCGGCGCGGGGTGAGGACGGCGGTGACGAGCGTGACGACGGCGACGACGGCGCCGAGGACGAACCAGACGAGGCCCGCCGTGCCGCCCGTGCCGCCGCTCGCGACGCCGAGGAGCACGAGCCCCGCCGTGACGACACCGCCGACCAGGACGGTCCCGACGAGGTCGGTCCAGACCAGCTTCGCGGAGACCCGGGTCCACGTGACGTCGTGCAGACCCAGTCCGGTCTCGTCGAGGCGTTCGAGCGGCATCGGGGTCTCCTGGTCTGCGGGGATCGGTCCTCGTCGACCGGCATCACCGGTCAGGCCGTGGTGGCGCCCCGCCCGTCGTGGTCGTCCTCGTCCGGGGGCGGCGCGATGCACATCCGCTCGGCGACGAGGGCGCACACGGTGAGCACGATCCCGCCGCCGAACGCCACCGCGTTCGGCAGGGTCGAGCCTAGCGAAGGCAGGACCGACCGGGTCAGGAGGTACACGAGCAGTCCGAGGGCGAACGCGCCGAACAGCGCACCGCAGATGCTCGAGGCCTTCGCGAGGAACACCACGCGGGTCGCGTACATCGGGTCGACCCGTCGCTCGGCGCGGCCCCGGGTCTGCCGACGGATCGGCGCGGCCATGAACAGCAGCGCGATGCCGATGAACGCGAGCGTCAGGCCGAGGGGCACCGACATGAGGAGCGTCGGGGACTGCCGTGCGGTCAGGGCGGTGTCGAGGGCGAACCCGGCGACCGCGGCGACGATCGCGACGCTGACCAGCGTGGAGGCCCGCGTCGGCTTCACGAGGCGGCTCCCGCCGCCGGCGCGATCGCGTCGAACAGCCGCGGCTCGTCGACCCGCTCGGTGTCGTCGCCGAGGGCTGCGAGCAGCGCCACGATGGGTCCGCGCCCGGGCAGGACGGCGTCCGGGTCGGCGTCCGCCCACGGCGCGAGGACGAACGCGCGCTCGTGCGCCCGGGGGTGCGGCACGGTGAGCGTCGCGGTGTCGATGTGCCGGTCGTCGACGGCGATGACGTCGAGGTCGAGCGTCCGGTCGCCCCACCGGACCGTGCGCGTCCGGCCGTGCTCGTCCTCGATGCCGTGCAGGGCGTCGAGGAGCTCGTCCGGCTCGAGGTCGGTGTCGACGACCACGACCGCGTTCCGGTAGCGGGGCTTCGCCGCGTCCGGACCGTCGAGGGTCACGGCGACGGACTCGACCTCGGAACTCGACGCGATCGGACGGACCCCGGGCAGCGCGGCGATCGCTCGCGCGGCGGCACGGAGGGTGCTCCCCCGGTCGCCGAGGTTGGCGCCGAGGGCGATGACGACGCGCGTCATTCCTCTTCCTCGGTCCCGTCGGCAGCGCTCGTGCGCTCCCGACGGATCGTGATGGACACGTCCGTGAAGGGCACCGTGATCGGAGCCTGCGGCTTGTGCACGGTGACCTCGGTCGCCAGGGCCGCCCGGTGCGTCAGGACGGCCGCGGCGATGCGCTCGGCCAGGGTCTCGATGAGGTCGACCGGGTCGCGTTCGATCTCGGCGACGACCTGCTCGGCGAGCACCCCGTAGTGCACGGTCTCGGCGAGGTCATCCGAGTCGGCGGCCGCGGTGGCGTCGACCTCGACCGCGACGTCGACGACGAAGTCCTGCCCGTCGGCGCGTTCGTGCTCGAAGACCCCGTGGTTGCCGCGCGCGCGGACCCCGACGAGGCGGATGGTGTCCCTCATGATCGAGCTGCCCTCCAGGCGTCCCAGACGTCGAGTACGGCGCGGGTCGGCGCCGGGTCGTGCACGCGGACGCCCCATGCGCCGCGTTCGGCCGCGAGCAGGCTGATCGCCGCCGTGGCCAGGTCGCGCTCGGCCGGTGGCGCCCCGGCCGGACTGCCCACGCCGTCGAGGAACCGCTTCCGCGACGCGGCGACGAGCACCGGGAGCCCGATCGAGGCGAAGCGGTCGTAGCCCGCCAGGATCTCCCAGTTGTGCCGCCCCTGCTTGGCGAAGCCGAGACCCGGGTCGATGACGACCTGCTCCTGGCGGACGCCGAGGACGATGAGCTCCGCGACGCGCATCTCCACCTCGCGCCGCACCTCCTCGACCGCGTGCGTGTACTCGGCGTTCCGGTGCATCCGGTCGCTGTGGCCGCGCCAGTGCATGACGACGTAGCCGACGCCGGAGTCCGCGACGACGTGGACCATGTCCGGGTCGGCGAGTCCGCCCGAGACGTCGTTGACGATGACGGCACCGAGGTCGACCGCCCGTTCAGCGGTGCTGGCGTTCATGGTGTCGACGCTCACCGCGACGCCCTCGGCGACGAGCTGCTGCACGACCGGCAGCACACGCTGCTGTTCGACCTCGGCAGGGACCCGCTCGGCCCCGGGCCGGGTGGACTCACCGCCGACGTCGACGATGTCGGCACCGGTCGCGACGAGGGTCCGGGCGTGCTCCAGCGCCGCGTCGACGGCCAGGTGCAGGCCGCCGTCGCTGAACGAGTCGGGCGTCACGTTGAGGATGCCCATCACACGGGTGGCGTCTCCGGTGGAGCGGTCGCGGCGACGGCCGGTCACGACCTCCGGCACCGGGGAGGGTGCTCGGAGGTCGATCGCGACCGTCGCCGGTCCTGCTGCTGCTTCGCGCGCTCGACTCACCTCGGCGAGCCGACGCGACCGTCTCGTCGGCAGGTCGGTCATGCCGGCCTACGCGGGGGCGATACCGGGGTTGCCGAACGGGCGGTGGCGACGGGGCTTCGAGGCGTCGATGCCGACGGGCTCCTCGGCCGTCGCGGCGGCCTTGCCCGGGACCTCGATCGCGGGCAGGTCGCTCACCGGGCGCTTGTCGCTCGAGAGCCACTGCGGGCGCTCGGGCAGCTTGCGGACGTCCTTGAAGATCTCCACGAGCTCCGGCGCGTCGAGCGTCTCCTTCTCGAGGAGTTCGCCGGCGAGGCGGTCGAGGATGTCCCGGTTGGCGTTGAGCACCTGGTAGGCCTCGTCGTGCGCGGCCTCGAGCAGGGCGCGGGTCTCCGCGTCGACGGTCTCGGCGATGTTCTCCGAGTAGTCGCGACCGGTGCCGCCGCTCATGTCGCGGCCGACGAACGGCTCGGTCGACCCGGCGCCGAGCTTGACGGACCCGACGGCACGGCTCATGCCGTACTCGGTGACCATCTTGCGCGCGGTGCCCGTGGCCTTCTCGATGTCGTTCGACGCGCCCGTCGTCGGGTCGTGGAAGACGATCTCCTCGGCGACGCGACCACCCATGGCGTAGGTGAGCTGGTCGAGCAGTTCGTTGCGCGTGACCGAGTACTTGTCCTCGAGCGGCAGGACCATCGTGTAGCCGAGTGCCCGGCCGCGCGGCAGGATCGTGATCTTCGTGACCGGGTCGGTGTGACGCATCGCGGCGGCCGCGAGGGCGTGTCCACCCTCGTGGTACGCCGTGATGAGGCGCTCCTGGTCGGACATGATGCGCGTGCGGCGCTGCGGCCCGGCCATGACGCGGTCGACGGCCTCGTCGAGGGCGCGGTTGTCGATGAGCTGCGCGTTCGACCGTGCGGTGAGCAGCGCGGCCTCGTTCAGGACGTTCGCCAGGTCGGCGCCGGTGAAGCCCGGCGTCTTGCGGGCGAGCAACTCGAGGTCGACGCTCGCGGCGAGCGGCTTGCCCTTCGCGTGCACCTCGAGGATCTGCTTGCGGCCCTGCAGGCCCGGCGCATCCACGCCGATCTGCCGGTCGAAGCGACCCGGGCGGAGGAGCGCGGGGTCGAGCACGTCGGGGCGGTTCGTCGCCGCGATGAGGATGACGTTCGTCTTGCCGTCGAAGCCGTCCATCTCGACGAGGAGCTGGTTCAGCGTCTGCTCGCGCTCGTCGTTGCCGCCGCCGATGCCGGCGCCCCGGTGACGACCGACGGCGTCGATCTCGTCGATGAAGACGATGGCGGGCGAGTTCTGCTTGGCCTGGTCGAACAGGTCACGGACACGGCTCGCACCGACACCGACGAACATCTCGACGAAGTCCGAACCGGAGATCGAGTAGAACGGCACGCCGGCCTCTCCCGCGACGGCGCGGGCGAGGAGGGTCTTGCCGGTACCGGGAGGGCCGTACAGCAGCACGCCCTTCGGGATCTTCGCGCCGACGGCCTGGAACTTCGCTGGCTCCTTGAGGAACTCCTTGATCTCGTGGAGTTCCTCGATCGCCTCGTCGGAGCCCGCGACGTCGGCGAACGACACCTGCGGGTTCTCCTTGTTGTTCATCTTGGCCTTGGACTTGCCGAACTGCATGACCTTCGAGCCACCCCCCTGGGCGCTCGAGAGCAGGAACCAGAACAGCGCGCCGATGAGCAGGAACGGCAGCAGCGTCAGCAGGAGCGACACGAGGACGTTCGACTGCTGGACGTGGTCGTTGTAGCCCTTCGGCAGGTCGGCCTGCGAGACCGCCTCGACGACCTCGGGCCCGCGGGGCGTCGAGTAGTAGAACTGCTCGGTGCCGCCCTCGCCGCGGAGGGTCAGGTCGACGCGCTGCTCCGTGGAGTTGATGACGGCCGCCGAGACCTTGCCGTCCGAGAGCTGCTCGAGGCCCTTCTGCGTGGAGATCTCCTGGGTGCCGGACTGGGCGATGAACGTCCATCCGATGAAGATCCCCACGAGCGCGACCAGTATCCAGATGTACGGCCCGCGGAGGATGCGCTTGAAGTCCATGTGATCCGGGCCCGACGGCCCGACACCTTTCTCTGCCTGAAGTGCGTGCGAGTCAGCATACGGCGGTGACTCTGTGGCGAGAATGGGTGTCCTCTGCGGGCGAACTCCCGCTCGCCCGTCAGGAGTAGACGTGCGGCGCGAGGACGCCGATGCCGCGCAGGTTGCGGTAGCGCTCGTCGTAGTCGAGACCGAACCCGACGACGAAGGCGTCCGGGATCTCGAACCCGGCGTACTTGACGTCGACCTCGACCTTGGCGGCCTCGGGCTTGCGGAGCAGCGCGACGATCTCGACGCTCGCGGCCCCGCGGGACTCGAGGTTCTGCTTGAGCCAGGACAGCGTCAGGCCGGAGTCGATGATGTCCTCGACGATGATGACGTCGCGGTCGTGCAGGTCGGTGTCGAGGTCCTTGAGGATCCGCACCACACCGGACGACTTCGTGCCGGAGCCGTAGGAGGACACGGCCATCCAGTCCATCCGCGCCTGCATCTTGAGGTGGCGGGAGAAGTCGGCCATGACCATGACCGCGCCCTTCAGCACGCCGACGAGCAGCGGGTCGCGCCCGGCGTAGTCACGGTCCACCGCTGCGGCGAGCTCGGCGATCTTGTCGTCGATCTGCTCGGGGGTGAAGAGCACTTCGGAGAGGTCTGCCTGCACGTCGGAGAGTTCCACCACACCACCCTAACCGCCCGGATGGGGCTCCCTGGCGGCGAAGGACACCCGCTCACCGGACCGGGTGGCCCGGACGCCGGGGAGGTCGATCGGCCCCTGCCCGCGCCAGTCGGTCACGAGCCGGCACACCTCGAGCGTCTGCGTCCGGGACAGCGTCACCCCGAACTCGCCCTCCACCGCGAGCCGGACCAGCCGCTGCCGGAGCGCCGGGGGGTTCGCGGCCAGCTCGGGGACGGACAGCGAGATCCCCGCCTCGGAGTGCTCGGCGAGGTCCTCGGCCATCTCCTCGGCGAAGTGGTCGAGCGCCGCGGCGTCCTCGCGGAGCTGGTCGGCCGTGCGCGCCAACGCCTCCGGGACGCCGGCCCCGAGCTCGCGTTCGAGCACGGGCATCAGCGCGGTCCGCACCCGCACGCGGGCGTACGTCGGGTCGGTGTTCTGCGGGTCGTCCCACGGCACCAGGCCGGACGCAGCGCAGGCCTGCCGGGTCACGTGCCGCCGGACCCCGAGGAGCGGACGTCCGTACGTGGGCCCCGCGGCGCGGGCGGTCAACGGCTCCATCCCGGACAGGCTGTCCGGTCCGCTGCCGCGCAACAGGCCGAGCAGCACCGTCTCGGCCTGGTCGTCGAGCGTGTGCCCGAGGAGCACGAGGGGTGACCCGGTGGCGGCCGCAACCTCGGTGAGGGCCGCGTGGCGGGCCTCGCGGGCGGCGCCCTCCGGGCCGCCGTCGGAGCCGACGGTGACCCGGCGGACCGTCACCGGGTCGAGTCCCAGCTCGGCGGCCTGCCGGGAGGCCCGTCCCGCCACCGCCTCGGACCCCGCCTGGAGCGCGTGGTCGACGACGACGGCACCGGCACGGAGGTCCTGCTTCGGCGCCTCGAACGCGGTGGCGGCCGCGAGCGCGAGCGAGTCCGGGCCGCCGCTCAGGGCGACCAGCACGAGGTCGCCCGACGCCATGGTGCCGTCGGCCCGGGCGCGTTCGAGCAGGGACCGGACGGACCGCCTGATCTCGGCGACCGCGGGGTCCAGCCGGGGGCGCGGAGTGTTCACCCGGTAACGTTAGCCGGGCCGTCCCGACGGCCGACAGACCACCACCGGAAGAACCAAGGAGTGCACATGGCCGCGTACGACGTCGTCGTCGAGATCCCCAAGGGCAGCCGCAACAAGTACGAGGTCGACCACGAGACCGGTCGCGTGTACCTGGACCGCGTGCTCTTCACCTCGTTCGTCTACCCGACGGACTACGGCTTCTTCGAGAAGACCCTGGCCGACGACGGCGACCCCGTGGACGCGCTGCTCCTCCTCGAGTTCCCGACCTTCCCCGGTGTGGGCGTCAAGGTCCGCCCGGTCGGCGTCTTCAAGATGAGCGACGAGGCCGGCAAGGACGAGAAGGTCCTCGTCGTCCCCGCGAAGGACCCGCGCTGGGCGCACATCCAGGACATCGCGGACGTCCCGGAGCAGACCAAGGCCGAGATCGCGCACTTCTTCGAGCGCTACAAGGACCTCGAGCCGAACAAGTGGGTCAAGGCCGAGGGCTGGGGCGACGCCGCCGAGGCCGAGGCCATCGTGCAGGCCGGCCAGGCCGCGTACGTGCCGACTGGTCACTGACGCCGGGGCCTCGCGCCCCGCAACGCACAACGCGCCCCGTTCCGACGGGGCGCGTTGTTCGTTGTGGGGCGCGTTCCGCGGCAGTGCGCCGGGTCGGCTCGCGTCAGACCGCGCCGGAGGGCCGCGCCACGTAGGGCAGCAGGTCGCCCGGCAGCCAGATCGGCCGCTCGACCACACCGACCTGGGGGTTCGCGGCCTCGACCATCATGCCGCCGCCCGTGTAGATCGAGTCGTGGTAGCCGCCGGCAGCGGTACCGGTGTGCGAGTAGAACAGGATGTCGCCGGGCTGACGCTGCGACAGCGGCACGAGTCGGCCGATCGAGCCGAAGTAGTTGTATTGCCAGACCACGTTGTGGCCACCGGTCGCGATGCCCTGCGAGTTGTAGGCCATCATCACGAGGCCCGAGCAGTCCCACGAGTTCGGCCCGGCGCCGCCGATGAGGTACGGCTTGCCGAGCTGCGCACGGGCGTACGCGATCGCGCCGGCGGCCTTCGACGGACTGCTCACGGGCTTGGGTGCCGGAGCCGGCGCGGGCGCAGGAGCGGGGGCGGGCTTCGGTGCCACCGGCTTCGGCGCCGCCGGCTGCGGGGCCGGTGCGACGGGCTTCGGGGCTGCGGGCTTCGGTGCTGCCGGTGCCGGGACGGACGGGTTCGCCGGGTTCCTCGACGGCGTCGACCCCGTGGCGTTCCCCCCACCCGCGGCCGCACCGTCGGCACCGGTCTCGGCGGTGGGACGAGCAGCGCCCGGCCGGGTCGGACGCGTCGCCGCACGCTTCGCCTGCGCCGCGAGCTCGATCTCCGCCTGCTCGGCCTGCTTCGCCGACCAGTACGCCTGCTCGGTCGCGACCGTCGTGCCCTTGAGGAAGGCGAGCTGCTCGAGCACCTCGTCCTGCGCCTCCTGGCCGGCCTGCAGCGCCGACTGCGCGTCGGCGGCGACGTCGTTCGCGGCGTCGAAGGCGTCCTTCGTGGCGTCCGTGGCGTCCGCGAGGGCCTTCGTCGCCTGACGCTGCTGGGCCGCGAGGGAGTCGACCGTGCGGCGGTCGGCCTGCGCCCGCTCGAGCACGGTGGCCGATCGCTCTGACAGGTGTGACATCGTGCCGACCTGGTAGAGCAGGTCGTCGACGTCACGCGAGTCGACGAGCATCGAGGTCGACAGATCCCCACCACCCGACCGGGACAGCTCGACGACGAGCGCCGCGACCTGACCGGCCGACTCGTCCGCCGCGGCCTTCGCCCGCTCTGACTCCGCGGTGAGGCCGTCGAGGGCGTCCTTCGCCTGCTGCTGCCGGGAGGCCGCCAGCGCGTACGTCTGCCCGGCCTCCTGCACGGTCGCACCGGTGCGGTCCACCCGGTCCTGCAGCGTCGCCATCCGGGCGGTGAGCGCGTTGACGGTGCGCTGCTGCTCCGCCTGGTCGTCCTTCGCTGCCTGCACGTCCTTCCACGACGGAGCGGACGGTGCGGCCTGGGCGGGGACGGCGACCGCGACGGACAGCCCGAGGCTGAGCATCAAGACGGTGGCGATCCCGCAGACCAGGGAACGTGCAGGCTTCTTCATCGGGTCAGTGCCTCCTGGCAGTGCTCGTGCTCATACCGAGATCCCCCGCGCTGCCATGAAGGGGACGGGGTCGACGGCTGCGCCGTTCACCCGGGTTTCAAAGTGCAGGTGGCAGCCGGTCGACCAGCCGGTCGAGCCGACCTGGGCGATCTGCTGGCCGGCGGTGACGTGCTGCCCGGAGGAGACCATGATCCCGCCGTCGACGATGTGCCCGTAGGCCGTCGAGATGCCGCCGCCGTTGTCGAGGATGACCTCGTTGCCGTACCCGCCGCCGTTCCCCGCGAAGGTCACCGTGCCGGATGCCGCTGCGTAGATGGGCGAGTAGCAGGCCGGGGCCAGGTCGACGCCCGCGTGCAGTGTGTAGACGTGCGTGTACGGGTCGACGCGCAGGCCGTACGGGCTCGACTGGTAGCCGGCGGCGGGCCGGACCCACCCGGACGAGGCCGCGGGGACGTTCCCGGTCGCGGGTGCGGGCACTCCGGCGGTCGCGACCGGCGGCAGCGCCTTCGCCGCTTCGGCAGCCGCCGCGGCGCGGGCCGCCGCGAGGCGGGCCTGCCGCGCCTTCTCGGCACGGACGCCCTTCTCGTACTGGGCCTGCGTCGTCTCGGTCTTCGACGTCAGGGCGGCGAGCTGGGCCTCCAGGCGGTCCTGGTTCGCCTGCTGGGCGGCGACCGCGGCCTGCGCCTGGTCGGCCGCGTCCTGCGCAGCGCGCATCTTCGCCTGGGCCTCGTCGGCGAGGTCACCGAGGGCGTCCTCGGCGACCTTCGACTTGTCGGCCAGCGCCTGCGCGGTGCCGCGGTCCTGGCTCGCCTCGGAGTAGATGCCGTCGGCCTGTTCGGTGAGCTTCGACATGGCGCCGAGTTCGTACAGCAGGTCGCCGGAGGCCGAGGGCTTCGTGAGGAGGTCCGTGGTGACGTCCTCGGCGTTCGAGCGGCCGAGCTGCGCGGCGAGTTGTCCCGCCTGCGCCTCGGACGCGGAAGCGGTCTTGGCCGCCTCGTCCGCCTGGGCCTGGAGCTTCCGCTGCTCGAGCGCCTTGCGGTCGTACTCCGTCTGGGCGTCCTGGTAGGCCGTCCCGGCAGCAGCGGCGGCCTTCTCCTTGGCGGCGGACGCGGACTCGAGCTGGGCGATGAGGCCCTTGATCTCGGAGACCTTCTCGGACTGTGCGGCCTGCGACTGCTTGGCGGCCTGCACGTCGTCCCAGCTCGGGTAGCTCGCGGCGGAAGCGGCGCCGCTCGGCACGAGTGCCACGAGGGCTCCGGCCGCGAGGACGACGGACACCCCGGCGGCGACGAAGCGGCGGCGGGGGCGAGCGGGCGATGAGGATGTCGTCATGGTCTCGATCTCGTAACGGTGCGGTGCGGCGTGCGTCACACTGTCAACAAACGCAACAGTAACAACACGACCGAGCCCGGGGACACCCCCGTGGAGGGGTGAGTGGCCGCTGTCGATGGTTCCACCGCGGCGGGCGTCACCGTGGGACACCGCTCGGCCTGCTTGCTGAAGGTCCATCGAGGTGCACGTCCTGAGCGGTGCGGGAGTCAGCACGCTCGTTCGTGCGGGAACACCCGCGACACGCCGAAGGACGGCGTCGGACGGGCTCGATTTGGCAAGAGGGCCGGCCGTCCGTATGCTTGTCCATCGGTAGCGCGATGCACTGCTTGCGGCCCCATCGTTTAGTGGCCTAGGACACCGCCCTTTCACGGCGGCAGCACGGGTTCGAATCCCGTTGGGGTCACTCCTCATCGGGGGACAGCAAGCAGAACAGAACGAAACCGAGCAAGATCAGCACCACAAGTAATTCCACATGGCCCTGTAGCGCAGTTGGTTAGCGTGCCGCCCTGTCACGGCGGAGGTCGCGGGTTCAAGTCCCGTCAGGGTCGCCACGGCTGGGTAGCTCAGTTGGTAGAGCGTTCGACTGAAAATCGAAAGGTCCGCGGATCGACGCCGCGTCCAGCCACGGTGAAGAGCCCCTCACGAGAGTGAGGGGCTCTTTTGCGTTGGTGGGCGTCGTCCCGGTCCGCGGTCGCGGTCGCGGTTCGGATCGTCCCCGCACAACAGGAAGCGGCTCGAACCTCGGGAATCCACGGTTCGAGCCGCTTTCTGTTGTGCGGCACCGGCCGGGAGGCTCCTCCCGGCCGGGCAGCGCGGCCTACGCCTCGCGGGTCTTCGGGCTGCTGTCGTTCGTCTTCGCCGGGTCGCGCTCGACGACACCACCGAGGGCGTCGTCGATGCGGCTCATCAGCTCGGCCGGGATCTGCACCCCGGCAGCGCCGGCGTTGTCGTGCACCTGCTCCGGTCGCGAAGCGCCGATGATCGCCGACGCCACGTTCTCGTTCTGCAGGACCCACGCCACGGCGAGCTGCGCCATCGAGAGACTCAGTTCGTCGGCGATCGGCTTGAGCTCCTGCACGGCCGAGAGGACCTCGTCGTTCATGAAGCGCTCGATCATCTTCGCGCCGCCCTTGTCGTCGGTGGCGCGCGAGCCCTCGGGCAGCGGCTGACCGGGCTGGTACTTGCCCGTCAGGACGCCCTGCGCGATCGGTGACCAGACGATCTGCGAGATGCCGAGCTCCTTCGAGGTGGGGACGACCTCCTCCTCGATGACCCGCCACAGCGCGGAGTACTGCGGCTGGTTCGAGATGAGCTGGAACCCGAGGTCCTTCGCCAGTGCGGCACCGGCACGGAGCTGGTCGGCCGTCCACTCGGAGACGCCGACGTACAGGACCTTGCCCTGGCGCACGATGTCGGCGAACGCCTGCATCGTCTCCTCGAGCGGCGTCTCGTGGTCGAAGCGGTGCGCCTGGTACAGGTCGACGTAGTCGGTCTGCAGGCGGCCGAGGGAGCCGTCGATCGACTCGAGGATGTGCTTGCGCGACAGCCCGGTGTCGTTGTGGCCCTTGGGACCGGTCGGCCCGAAGACCTTCGTGGCGATCTCGAGCGACTGGCGGCGCTCGCCCTTCAGCGCTTCACCGAGGACGGTCTCGGCGCCGGTGTTGGCGTAGACGTCCGCGGTGTCGAACGTCGAGATGCCGACCTCGAGGGCGGCCTTGACGCAGGCGATCGCCGCGTCGTTCTCGACCTGGGAGGCGTGGGTGAGCCAGTTGCCGTACGTGATCTCGGAGACCTTGAGGCCCGAGTTGCCGAGGTAGCGGTACTCCATGTGCTGTCACTCCTGTCGTGGCCGCGTCGGTGCGGCACCGCCCGTGACGGTAGTCCTCAGCGGGTGAGCCGCCTCTGCAGCGGGGCAGGCACCGGTACGCTGAAGTATCAGTTGCGGCCGGACAAGACGAAACCCCGGCGATGTGGCCGTGGCCAGTGATCGTTCCGGGGTCTTCGGCAACGACTTTACACGACGACCCGACGCGACGAAAGGACACGAGATGCACCGAAGCGACGATGACGTCGCCGTCTTGCTGACCCCGGCACGGTTGTCCTCCTACTCCCGAGCGACCACGAGCCAGAGTCGAGCACTGCGTCTCTACGAGTGGAACATGCGCGCGAGTTCCAGCGTCCTGGAACTCACTGGCATCGTCGAGGTCGTGGCGAGGAACGCGATGGACCGTGCGTTGCGCAACTGGTCGGAACGCCGATACTCGTCCCGATCGTGGTTCGACCACGTCCCGCTCGACCGGCAGGGCAGCGCAGACCTTGCGAAGGCGCGCTCACGGGCCGCGCGACACGGTGGAGCGGAGACGCATGGACGGGTCTTGGCCGAGCTGAGCTTCGGCTTCTGGCGGTACCTCGTCGAGAGCCGTTACCTCACGGCCCTCTGGACACCGGCTCTCCACCGCGCGTTCCCAGAAGGGCCCGTCGACGTCCTGACCCGCCAGCGCCAGGTACGAGCACGGCTGCAGCAACTGCACTTCGTCCGCAACCGCGCGGCTCACCACGAGCCGATCCACCAGCGAGACCTTCGCCGGGACCACGACTACGCGATCGAACTGCTCCGCTGGGTCAGCCCGATAGCCGCCGAGTGGGCGTCCGCGACGACGAGCCTCCCCGCGGTCCTCGACGCCCGCCCCAGCCCCTGAGGTGCAGGATCGCAAGGGACGCGGTGCGCGGATGCACCGCCGGGAGCAAGGGAGCATCCATGACCGGACCCAGTGTGCTGTTCATCGGCGGGAGCGGCGTCATCAGCGCCGCCTGCGTCCGCGAGGCGGTGGACCAGGGCTTCGACGTCAGCGTGCTCAACCGGGGCACGACGGAGAAGCGGGCGCTCCCGGACGCGGTGACGCGCCTCCAGGCCGACGTGTCGGACCGCGACGCCGTCGCGGCGGCGCTCGGCGACCGCACGTTCGACGTCGTGGCGGACTTCGTGGCGTTCACGCCCGACCAGGTGCAGGCCGACATCGACCTGTTCGCCGGGAAGACCAGGCAGTACGTCTTCATCAGCTCGGCCTCGGCGTACCAGACCCCGCCGACGCACCTGCCGGTGACGGAGTCGACGCCGCTGAAGAACCCGTACTGGCAGTACTCGCGGGACAAGATCGCGTGCGAGGACCTGCTCGTCGCGGCCTACCGGCAGGACGACTTCCCGATGACGATCATCCGGCCGTCGCACACCTACGACGAGACGCTGCTGCCGTTCGACGGCGGGTGGACGGTCGTGGACCGGATGCGCCGCGGCAAGCCGGTCATCGTGCCGGGCGACGGGACCTCGCTGTGGACGCTCACGCATGTGCGGGACTTCGCGGTCGCGTTCGTCGGGGTGCTCGACCGGGCCGAGGCGATCGGCGAGGCGTTCCACATCACCGGGCAGGAGTCGCCGACGTGGGACCGCATCCACCAGGAGGTCGCAGCCGCGGCGGGAGCGCCCGAGCCGACGATCGTGCACGTCCCCTCGGACGCGATCATGGCCGCCGACGCCGACTGGGGTGCCGGGGTCGTGGGCGACAAGGCGAACAGCATGGTCTTCGACAACAGCAAGGTGCGGACGCTCGTGCCGGGCTGGGCGGCGCGGACGACGTTCCGCGAGGGTGCCCGCGAGCTGGTCGCCTGGTACGACGCCCACCCGGAGGCGCAGGTCGTCGACGAGGAGAAGGACGCACTGATGGACCGCCTGGCCGAGGCGTACGCGCCGGGCCGCGTCTAGCGAGCGCCGTCGGACGGGAGGCGCGGAGCGGACTGGCACCGCGCCTCCCGTCCGCTGCGCAGCAGGCTCCGGCCGCCACGGCGCGCGAGGCGCGCAACGCGGCGCGCACTGGCGGGCACAACAGGAACCGGCTCGAACCGCGGACGTCCGTGGTTCGAGCCGGTTCCTGTTGTGCGGGTGCGGCTCGCGCCGGCCAGCCGGCTGGCCGCCGCTCAGGCGCCGCGCGGGGCGCGGGCGCGGAGGACCGCGCCGAGGGCCTGCATCGCGGTGCCGATCTCCTCGTCCGTGACGACGAGCGGCGGGGCGAAGCGGATCGTCGAGCCGTGCGTGTCCTTCACGAGCACCCCGCGGTCCGCGAGGTCCTTCGCGACCTCCTTGCCGGTGCCGAGCGCGGGGTCGATGTCGATGCCGGCCCACAGTCCGGCGACCCGGTGTGCGACGACGCCCTCGTCCATGAGCTCGTCGAGGTACCCGCGGAGCACCGGTTCGCCGTCGAGCGCCCGCTGCTGGAAGGTGCCCTCGGCGAGCATCGCCACGACCTCGGTGCCGACGGCCGCGGCGAGCGGGTTGCCGCCGAAGGTCGACCCGTGCTCCCCGGGGCGCAGGACCCCGAGCACGTCCGCGCGCCCGACCACGGCCGAGACCGGGACGATCCCCCCACCGAGCGCCTTGCCGAGCGTGACGAGGTCCGGGGTCACGCCGACGCGCTCGACGGCGAGGGTGTGCCCGGTGCGGCCGAGCCCGGACTGGATCTCGTCGGCGATGAATAGCGCACCGAACTCGTCACAGACCGCGCGGACCGCGGGCAGGTAGTCCGCCGGCGGGATCACCACGCCGCCCTCGCCCTGGATCGGCTCGAGCAGCACGGCCACGACGGTGTCGTCCATCGCGTCCCGGAGCGCCGACGCGTCGCCGTACGGGACGGTCCGGAAGCCCGGCGTGTACGGACCGAAGTCGTCCCGCGCCGAGGGGTCGTCGGAGAACGAGATGATCGTCGTGGTGCGGCCGTGGAAGTTCCCGCTCGCGACGATGACCGTGGCCTGCCCCTGCGGGACGCCCTTGACGCGGTAGCCCCAGGCTCGGGCGACCTTGATCGCGGACTCCACCGCTTCGGCGCCGGTGTTCATCGGCAGCATCATCTCGGTGCCGGTGAGCGCGGTGAGCCCCTCGGCGAAGGGTCCGAGCCGGTCGGTGACGAACGCGCGGCTGGTCAGGGTCACGCGGTCGAGCTGGTCGCGGGCCGCGGTGAGGAGGCGCGGGTTGCCGTGCCCGAAGTTCACCGCCGAGTACGCCGCGAGCCCGTCGAGGTACGTCCGGCCGTCGACGTCGGTGACGGTCGCCCCGGAACCGGACGCGATGACGACCGGCAGCGGACTGTAGTTGTGGGCGAGGGTGCGGTCCTCCACGGCGAGCGCGGCGGCCGTGTTCGCCCCCAGCGCGCCGGCCATCAGGACCGCGCCACCGAGGTGCCGGTGCCGACGGGGTGCAGGTCGAGCGTGCAGCACTTCACGCCGCCGCCACCGAGGAGCAGCTCGGACAGGTCGACGCCGATCGGGTTGTAGCCCTTCTCACGGAGCTGCGAGGCGAACGTGGTGGCCCGGGAGGCGATCACGACGTTGTACCCGTCGGAGTACGAGTTGAGGCCGAGGATCGCGGCGTCCTCCTCGGTGGCGATGATCGCGTCCGGGAAGCGCTCGCGCAGGATGGCGAGGGACGGCTCGTCGAAGGCGCTCTCGAGGTACGCGATGTTCGACTTCCCCTCGGCGTCGGGCACCGGGTCGAGCGCCGCGATGGCGGTGTCCAGGTGGTAGAAGCTCGGGTTGATCAGCTTCAGGGTGACGACCTCGCGGCCGTACACCCGGGCGAGCTCCTCGTGGGAGGTGCTGTCCGAACGGAACCCCGTGCCGGCGTAGATGGTGTCGCCGATGAGGAGGAAGTCGCCCTCGCCCTCGTTCGTCTCCTCGGGCTCGGCGACGGTCAGGCCGGCCTGGCGGAACCAGTCCATGTACGCCGGACCCTCGGGCTGGCGCTCCGGGTACTGGAACTTCGCGCCGTACGCGACACCGTCGAGCACGAAGCCACCGTTGGCCGCGTAGACCATGTCTGGCAGGCCCTCGACGGGCTCGATCTGGTGGATCTCGAAGCCGAGCTGCTCGTAGACGTCGACCAGGGACTGCCACTGCTCGACGGCCTTCGAGGTGTCGGTCGGCTCCTCCGGGTGCATCCAGGGGTTGATCCGGTAGCTGACCGTGTAGTGGGTCGGCTTGCACATGAGGATGGTGCGCTTGGTGGCCGTGCGCTGCGGAACGGCGGTGGGCTGGGGTGCGGTGTTCGACACGAGGTCCTCCAGGACCGGGGCCCGAGCCTGCCAGGAACCACCACGGTGAGAGCTCCGACGAGACGCAGGCTCACTCGCCGGAGGCGGACCAGGTCGACGCCTGTCCTGAGTCTGGCACAGGAGGGAGGTCCGGCACAGCACCGACGCCGCGCTCCGGGCGCACGATTCCTGCGTCGGACGTGCTGGTCTCGCAAGGAGCCCGCGTAGGATCGGGACAATGGATTCGCTCGACCACCGCATCCTCGACCAGCTCCGGGAGAACGCCCGCGCGGGCTACGGCGAGATCGGTTCGGTCGTCGGGCTCTCGGCCTCCGCCGTGAAGCGTCGCGTCGACCGACTCGTGGCCGACGGGGTCATCCAGGGCTTCACGATCAAGGTCGACCCCGCGGTGGACGACCGCGGCACCGAGGCCTGGGTCGAGCTGTACTGCCGCGGCACGGTCTCACCCGACGAACTCCGGACGCTGCTCGACGCCGTCCCCGAGGTCGTCGACGCCGGCACCGTTACCGGCAGCGCCGACGCCGTCGTGCACATGCGGTCGCGGGACCTCCCGGCGCTCGAGGAAGCCCTCGACCGGGTCCGCCTCGCGCCCCAGGTCGACCACACCCGTTCGGCGATCGTGCTGTCGAAGCTCGTCAGCCGCGGCTCCGACTGACCCCGGTGCGGAGCTTCGCGACCATGGGACGGACGACGACAGCCGGGAGGCGCGGCACGCCTCCCGGCTCGACCACCGCCCGGCGGATGGTCACCGCTGCGGCCGTCGCGTACGTGGTCAACTGCCTGTGGGGCACCGCCGTGGCGGTGCGCCTCATCCGCACCCGGAAGCTGCGGGTCGTCCACCACGGCCTGTTCGTCGTCACCGCGGCGCTGACCGGTGCCGCCGCGACGACGCCGGTGTGGACGCGGTCGCGGGCCGGCCTGTTCCTGCTGCCCGCGCTCGTGCCGCTGGCGCTCGCTCCACGGACCGACCCCCGCAGCGGAGCACACTGGAAGACCGCGGTCGCCGCGGCACCGTCCTACCTGGGGGCGGTCCTCCTGCGGCGCTGACCGCCCCAGCCGACCCAGTCCGAAGGACAGCAGTGGAACTCATCGAGGCCATCCGGCGCCGTCGCACCACCAACGGGGCGTTCTTGCCCGACCCGGTGTCCGAGGAACACCAGCGACTGCTGGTCGAACTCGCGGGTCGCGCGCCCTCGCAGCTGAACAGCCAGCCGTGGCGGTTCGTCCTGGTCGAGGAGCGCGAGACGATCGACCGGATCGCCGACATCAGCGGTCGGACGATGACGAAGACCATGTCCGAGGGGACGTTCTTCGAGCGGTACAAGCCGTACTTCCGGTTCTCGCAGGCGGAGATGGACGAGCGCCGCTCCGGCATGCTCTTCGACAAGCTCCCCGCGCCGCTGCGCCCGTTCACGAGCCAGGTGTTCACCAAGCGCGGGCAGTTCCTCATGAACGCGCTCCGGGTGCCGCAGACCCTCGGCGAGGAGAACCGGAAGCTCGTGGCCGGCTCGCCGCTGCTCCTCGGGGTGATGCTCGACCGGGACGAGTACCGGAAGGAGGCCCGCAACGCCTTCTACTCGGTGTTCAGCATGGGCGCTGCGATGGAGAACATCTGGCTCGCCACGACCGAGCTCGGTCTCGGCATCCAGTTCGTCTCGTTCCCGATGGAGATCGAGGAGTCGTGGAACGAGGTGGAGCAGCTGCTCGAGGTGCCACCGGAGCTCGAACTGATGGCCGTCTACCGGATCGGGTACACCCCGCCGGAGCGTCGCCGGCCGGCGATCGACTGGGTGTCGAACGAGCGGAAGCGGCCCTCGCAGTACGTGTTCCGCGGCACGTGTGCGACGCCGCAGGAGGGCTGGGACGACGTCTCGGCCGTCGGACACATCGACCCCGAGGCGACGGACGGGGGCACGCGGTGACGGCGACCGTGCCTGCCGGTGGTGATCCGGTCCTCCCGGGCGGGCCCGTCGACCCGGTCTCGGCGACCGCGCCCGCGCTGCCGGGGCGCCCGTGGATCGAGCAGGCCTGGCGGGACGTCGTCTTCGTGCACTGGCGGGTGGACGTGTCCGCGGTCGCACCGCTCCTGCCGGCCGGGACCCGACCGGACACCATGGGTCCCGACGGCTCCGACGACGGGGTGACGACGTGGGTGGGGCTCATCGCGTTCAGCTTCGAGGACACCCGGTTCCCGCCGCTCGGACCGCTCGGCCGGACCGGCGGCCTCGGCGACTTCCTCGAGGTCAACGTCCGCGTCTACACACGGGACGACACCGGTCGGCGCGGCGTCGTGTTCCTGTCGCTCGACGCGGGGAAGCTGCTGCCCGCTGCCGCCGCCCGGGTCGTCACTGGGACGCCGTACCACTGGGCGCGGGCCGGCCGACGGCAGGACGGCGACCGGACGGCGTACGCGGTGCACCGCCACGGCACGCACCTGCGGTCCCGTCTGGAGGTCGAGGTCGGCGAGCCGATCGCCGAGCCGACGCCGCTCGAGTCGTTCCTCACCGCACGGTGGGGCATGCACGTCGGACGGGCCGGTCGGACCGCGTGGTGGCCGAACGAGCACGACGCGTGGGTGCTGCACCGGGCGACGCTCCGCGGACTGCGCGACGACCTGGTCCGCGCCGCCGGCCTGCCCGCCGCGCTCACCGAGCTCGAGCCGGACTCGGTGCTGTACTCCCCCGGCGTCCTGACGCGGTTCGCGGGGCCGCGCGCCTGACCGATCGCGAGCGCGACGGCGGGCCGGGGATCGGGGGACACCGGCTGACACACGGGTCGCAGCGTCCGGTAGAAGGGACGCATGACACGAGTGGCTGTGGTGACCGGTGGATCGGCTGGACTGGGACGGGCCACGGTCCGGGAGCTCGCGGCACGCGGCTGGGACGTCGCCGTGCTCGCCCGTGGTGAGGACGGCGTGCGCGCGGCCGTCGCGGAGGTCGAGGCGGCCGGGCAGCGTGGACTCGCGCTCGTGGCCGACGTCGCCGACCGCCAGGCCGTCGAGGACGCCGCCGACCGCGTCGAGGCGGAGCTCGGTCCGATCGACCTCTGGGTGAACGGCGTCATGGTCGGGGTGTTCGGCAGGTTCCTCGACACCGCGCCGGAGGACTTCGAGCGCGCGACGCAGGTCGACTACCTCGGGTTCGTGAACGGCACCCGTGCGGCACTGACGCGCATGGTGCCGCGCGACTCCGGGCACGTCATCCAGGTCGGTTCGGCCCTGGGCTCGCGGGGCATCCCCCTGCAGGGTGCCTACTGCGGGTCGAAGCACGCGATCGTCGGGTTCACCGAGTCGGTCGTCTCCGAGCTCATCGAGCAGGGCAGCAAGGTGCAGATCAGCCGGGTGGACATGCCGGCCCTCAACACGATCCAGTTCGGGTGGGTGCAGTCGTCGCTCCCGCACCACGCGCAGCCGGTCGCGCCGATCTACCAGCCCGAGGTCGGTGCCCGCGCCATCGCCGTCACCGCCGAACGCCCCCGTCGTCGCACCTGGGTCGGGGAGTCCACGGTCTACACGATCCTGGCCAACCGGATCAGCGGGCGCTTCGCGGACTGGTACGCGGCGAAGACGCTCGTGAGCGGGCAGCAGATCCCGGACAAGGACGGCGAGGAGATCGGCGTCAACCTGTACGAGCCGGTACCCGGCGACCACGGGGCGCACGGGGCCTTCGACGAGCAGTCGCACGACTGGTCACCGCAGACCTGGTGGGTCGAGCACCGCCGACTCGGCAACGGGATCCTCGGAGCGGCGCTCGGCATCGCCGGGGTCGCCCTCGCCACCGCGGCAGGACGCCGCCGATGAGCCGCCGGACCAGCACCACCGGGGTGGACCGCGCCGCCGTCGTCGAGGTCCTCCGCGCCGGCATCGGTGTGGCGCACCTGCTCGGGGCACGGCGGGCGCTCGGTCGGCCCGCGGTCCTCGGGCGGGTCCTCGGCGTCCGGCAGCTCTCACAGGCGACGATCACGGGACGTGCCGGGACCCCGGAGGCCCACACGCTCGGCGCCGTCGTGGACGCCGTGCACGGGCTCACGATGGTCCCGCTCGCGCTGTTCGACCGGCAGTCCCGACGCTTCGCGGTCCGGCAGGTGTGGATCGCCACGCTGCTGACGGTGTTGGAGGTCGCCCTCGTGGGGACCGGGCGCCGCCGCTGATCGCCGACACGTCGGCGCGACTGGTATACATCACACCCATGTGATGTTCATGGCCGCGCGTCATCATCCAGGAGTCCGTACACACTCCAGGAAGGTGCACCATGAACATCCGCCCAGTCCTCGTCGGCTCGGCTGCCGTGCTCGGCACGTGTCTGCTCGCCCCCGCGGTCCTCGCCGCCCCGGCGAACGCCGCTCCGCTCGCGCCGACCGTGCACACCGCCGCTGCGGCCGCCGCGTCCTCCGTCGTCACCGACGTCGTCCAGGAGCAGCACGCCTCCGGCGCGAAGCGATGGGTGCGCCTGGCCGTCAGCGTCTCCGCGCCGTCCGCCGTCCTGCTCCGCGACGCCTCCGGTGATGTCGTCCAGGCCGAGTCGGCGACGCCGCAGCACGACGCCGTCTTCCGGCTCGAACCCGCGGGAGCGGACACGGCCCGGTACACGATCGTCGCGAACGGCACGGAACGGCCCGTCGACGTGGACTTCCACGGTCTCGGTCTGAGTGCACCCGTCGACCAGACCGACGAGCGCGGCCTCGAGCGCCTCCGCCGGGCGATCGTCGCTGGCGACACCGAGCACGGGATCCGGTACCGCGCGGTGCCGGGAGCGGAGGTCGAGGTCTCCGCGAACGGTCGGACCGAGACCGCCGTGGCCGGCGCCGACGGCATCGCCACCGTCCACGTCCACTTCGTCCGCGGTGAGAACGAGGTCTCGGTACGTCAGACCCTCGGCAGCGCGTCCTCAGACGTGGACGTGGACCACTACCGCTTCGACGGTGACGAGGCCGGCGGTGGCGACGGCGGCGGACACCCCGGCCCCGGTGAGGGCGACGGCGGCGGACACCCCGGCCCCGGCGAGGGCTCCGGCGGCGACGACGGGTCGACCGTCCCGTCCGACGACGCGTTCTCCGTCGACGTCGACCGTGCCCACCCCCTGCAGCCCGTCGACGGGAAGGTGACCGTCAGTGGGACCGCCACCCGTGGTGCGGTGACCGTGACGGACACCGAGGGCGTGCCGCTGGGGACCGCGCCGGTGCAGGACGGGCGGTGGCGCCTCGACGTGCCCGCGACGGAGTCCGGCGTGCTCGTCCTGCGCTTCGACCTGCGACCGGAGCGCGGCGGCCCGGTCAGCGACAGCGTGCGGCAGGCCTTCGTCGTCGCGGCACAGCCGAGCACCCCCTTCACCTTCGAGCAGGCGGCGGAGTACCAGCGCCACGACGGGCTGGTGCACTTCGAGGGCACCGCGCCGGAGGGCCGCCTGGTCGCCTTCCGTCTGCGCGAGAAGATCGGTGAGACCCGCGCGTCCGGCGGTCGCTGGTCGGTCGACGTCCCGCTCGCTGCGGGGCACCACGGTGTGCGGTTCCTGTTCGTCCCGGACGGCTCCGGGGCCACGGAGGAGAAGACCGCGCTCGTGCACGTCGTCGACTGAGGACGGGGACGCCGACGCGACGGAGCCCCGCCGGCCAGGTGGTCGGCGGGGCTCCGTCGTGCGCGGGGGCCGGGGCTACTCGACCTCGGACGCCGGGTCCTCGGCCTCGACACCGGTCTCGTCGAGACGGTCACGGAGGTGGTCGGCCATCACGCCGGCGCCCTCGTCGCCGTGGTCGTGCTGGACCTGCTCCACGAGGCCGTGCAGCTTGTCGTCGTTCGTCGCGTCGTTCGCACCGTCCATGATCGGCTCGGTCTGGACGCCGTTGTCACGCTCTCCTGCAGTCATGGTCGCGACGTTACGCCGCTCCGGCAGTGCCCTCACGGGGATGCCCCAGGTCCACGCGGTCAGAGCCGGAGGCGGGCGAACTCCGGGTCGACGTCGCCGTGACGGTGGGCCGTGACGATGACCGTCTGCTCGCGGAGGTAGTGCGCCATCTCGACGACACCGGCCTCGACGACGGGCGCGTCGTGGATGGCGGTCTCGATGCCGGCGCCGAGCGCTTCCTCGACCGCGAGGGGGTCCCCGCCGAGCAGCCGGATCCGGGAGCCCGGCCCGGCGAACGCGGTGTGCGGCCGCGGTTCGAAGCCCTGGGACAGCACGATGTCGATCGCGTCCTGCGGTTCGTCGGTGCCACCCGACCAGTCCTCGCGGAAGAGGGCACCAGACGCCGCCCGGGCGAGGAACTCCTCGTCCGTCTCCACCAGGTGGTCGACCACGTCGAGCGGTGACCGACGCCCGGCGAACAGCTGGGTCAGCGGGCCGGGCAGCGCGCGGGCGGTGCTGAGCAGGACGTGCGCGCGGGCGGCGGTCGCGGCGGCGAGGGTCCGGACGAGCTCACCCGTCCCGACGCCCTCGGACTGCCGGACGACCACGGACTGCGGGCGGTACCGGAGCACGTTCCGCTCGACCCGGAGGTCGGCGGTGTCGCGGGACCGGCCGAACCGTGTCTGCCGGGCCTCCGCGTCGCTCGTCGCACCGGCTCGGACCAGGTCGAACTCCTCGAACGACAGCCCGCTGCGGGCGGCCTCGATGAGCGCGGTGACCCGCGGCGGCAGGCCGTGCAGCTGGATGCTCTTGTGGACCGTGCGCGGGACGGGTGCCCAGTGACCGAGCACGGCGACGGACTCCGGTCCACCGCGTGCGGCACCCGCGCCGACCGCGGCGCGCCCCCATCCCCCGGCCGGCTGTCGTCCGACGACCGGGTCCGTGGTCGGCCGGTTCACCACGAGGGAGCCGGCGGCCACGCGGTCCGTCCACGCCGCGACCTCGTCGACGTCGAGCGTGTGCAGGGCCTCCACCAGGCCGTGTTCGGTGCCGTTCTGGATCGCGATCGCCTCGTCGAGGGTCTCGACGTGCACCACACCGAGCACGGGGACGGCCGCGGCGGTCTGCGCGAAGGCGCTGCCGGGACGGACGCCGACGCGGACGCCCGGCGACCAGAGCCGACCGGACTCGTCGAGGACGGTGGGCTCGACGAGCCAGGACTCCCCCGGCGCGAGTTCGGTCAGCGCGGCGCGGGCGGCGCCGGTCGGTTCGACGAGGAGCGGTCCCACCTGTGCGGCGGGATCCGTAGGCCAGGCGACCCGGAGCGCGCGGGTGGCGTCGGCGAGCTGACGTCGGAAGCGGTCGTCCTCGCCGACGGACCCGACCAGGACGACGAGTGACACCGCGCGGGCCGCCTGGCCGGACTGACCGAACGCCGAGGCGACCACGTCGCGCACCGCCTGGTCGACGTCCGCCGCCGGGGTCACCACAGCCGCGTTGACCGCTCCGGTGTCCGCGATCAGCGGGAGGCCCGCCCGCCACCAGCGGAAGGACCGGGCGGTGTCGGAGGAGCCGGTGAGCAGCACCCGGTCGACCGCGGGGTGGGCGACGAGGTCACGGCCGAGTTCGTCGACGTCGAGGTCGACGAGCTGCAGGAGCGAATGCGGGACCCCGGCGTCCCAGAGCACGTCGGCGAGCACGGCGCCGGACCGCTTGGCGAGGGGGGACGGCTTCAGCACGACACCGCTGCCGGCCGCGAGCGCCGAGAGCACCCCGTCGGCGGGCGTCGCGACCGGGGAGTTCCACGGCGGGACGACCACGGTCAGACGCGGTGGGACGAAGACGGCGCCGGCGACGTCGGTCAGGTGCCGGGCACGGTCGGCGGCGTGGTGCGCGGCGTCGACCGCTGCGCTGACCTGCCGGTCGGCGTCGGTGAGGGTCATCGCGGTCTCGGTGACCACGACCTCGACCAGGGCTGCGCGACGGACCTCGAGCTGGTGGGCGACGAGGTCGAGCAGCTCGGCACGGTCCTGGGGATCCTGCCGCCCCCAGTTCACGCCCGCCTGGGCGGTCCGGGCGATGGTCCGTTCGAGTCGCTGACGGTCGGTGACCCGGGCACCGCGGATCGTCGCGGTGCCGAGCTGCGAACGGGTCACCCGGCGGAGCAGGTCGGCCGCCCACTCCCGGTTCGCGGCGACGGTGGGGTCGGTGTCCGCTGCGGGTGGGTGCACGACGGTGATCGCGGGAGGGCCGAGGGGCGCACGGCGGTCCTGCGTGCGGAGGGTCGTCGGCGCCGGGTCGTCGAGCGCGGCGACGGCGGTGGTGAAGCGCTCGCGTTCCCGTGCGGCCACGGCGTCGTCCGTGCCGATCGAGAACGCCGTCGAGGTCGCACCCTCGCGGAGCCGTCGGGCGAGGTACGGGATCGCGGCGTCGAACTCGTCGGGCTGCACGACCGGGGTGCTGACGGTGACGGTCCCGAGGTCGGCCCGGACGGCGTCGAGGGCGGTGCCCGCCGTCCCGAGGAGCACCTCGACCTCGAGCGCGTCGCCCACCCCGCGGCGGTCGGCGAGCACCCGCGCGGCGGCGATCGCGAACAGGTCGTGTCCGGCGAGCGTCACCCGGACCGCGTCGGTGTGCTCGGGCGTCAGCGCCGCGTCGAGCAGGCGGAGGAGGGCGGTGTCCGTCGCCTGGCGCGTCGCGTACGTGGCCAGGGGACGGTCGTGGACGAGCGCGTCGGCCAGGCCGGACGCACCGCGTGCACCGGCGACGAGCCGGACCCGGACCGGTGCCCCACCACGGTGGCGCCGCGCCGTCGCCCACTCGGTCAACGAGGCGAGCACCCCGGCGCTGTCGGGGAGGTCGGCCGGCAGGGTGATCCCGGCGGTGGTGTGGGCGAACTCGTCCATGTCGAGCAGCTCGCGGAAGACCGCCGCGGTCAGGTCGAGGTCGCGCGGGTCACCGGTCCGGAACGTGATCGTGCTGTCGCCCGCGACGGCGGCGCGGAACACCGGGACGAGCCGTTCGACGGCCTGCTCGGTGGCGGTGTCGAGCGCCCATGGCGACGACGGCGGCAGGACCTCGGACACCGCGAAGGACACGGCCGGCACGTCGGGACGACCGAGCAGGTCGGTGGTCCAGCGGAGGCGGCGAGCACTCTCGTCCGGGCCGAGCACGGCCGGGCCGAGCGGGACGACGTCGAGGCGGCTGCCGGTCCCGGCGACCTTGGCGAGCGCCGACCCGAGCCGCGCGGGTGGCGCGTCGACCACCAGGTGCCCGGCGAGTCGTCGCAGCACACGTCGCGCGGACGGGATGACGGCCCACGGTGCCATGGTCGCGAACCCGCCGCCGACCGTGACCGCTCCGCGGAGGTACCAGGCGAGGAAGTCGGGGACGTCCCGGCTGGCCTTCTCGAGGTTCCGCGCCGCGACCTTCGGGTCGTCAGGGCGGATCACCTTGTCGATGAACCCGCGGGCGAAGTCGAGACCGCGGTCGTCGCGCAGGACCTCGGCGAGTCGGGCCGCCCCGGCGTCGGGCTTCGCGCCCCGAGAGGCGTCCAGCCACCGCCCGACGAGGGCGAGCGCGTCGTCGGTGCAGTCCTGGAGGCGTGCGGGCGGCATGCTCTCGATCGTAGGCCGCTCCCCCGACGTCTCCTCGGAGGCCGCCGTGTGCCGCCCAGGAGTCAGCCGGACGGACGATCCTCGGCCCCGACCGCCGCCGCCTTGGATACGCTGGCCGGATGGTGGAGCACGGCGTCGACGGCCACGACTGGGCCACGTGGGACGCGTTCCACGACGTCTGGCGCGGGCTCGACCGGGCGCTGGACCTGGCCGTGCAGCGCGGTGCGGGCATCTCCGTGCCCGAGTTCGAGATCCTCATCGGGCTGCACCGCGACCCCGAGCACCGACTGCGGGTCCGCGACGTGGCCGTCGGCATCGGGTGGGAGAAGTCGCGCGTCAGCCACCAGGTCACGCGCATGGTCGCCAGGGGACTCGTCGAGCGCGCCGACTGCCCGTCGGACGGCCGCGGCAGCTGGGTGGTCATGACCCCGGACGGCCGCCGGGCCGTCCTCGCCGGCATCCGCGCACACACCGCCGCCCTCGAGCAGCTGTTCTGGAGGCCCGTGGCGGCGGATGCGGAGACCCTCCGGTCGGTCTCGCACCGCGTCCTCGACGCGCTCGGTCCGGTCGACACCGACACAGACACCGAGGGCGGGGCCGACCCGGGAGACACCTGACCGTGCCCGGGACGGGCGTGGGAGGATGCCTCCGATCGACCTCGTGGGGGAGCAGATGGACACCGACGGTTCGCCGTCCGCGCGCGCGGCACTCGTGGCGGCGTTGGACATCGTCGACGCGGCCCCGACCGAGCGCCTCGAACGCATCGTCCGCATCGCGCGCGACCTCTTCGCCGTGCCGATGTCGTACGTGAACCTGCTCGACGACGCGCTCCTGCACACGCTGACGCCGAACGTCCCGGGCGAGGCCACGACCGTGCCGCTCGAGTGGTCGTTCTGCCAGCTCACCGTGCAGCGGCCCGGGCCGACCGTCGTGCCCGACACCGCCGCCGATCCGCGCACCGCCGACCTGCCGGGCGTCACGAGCCGGGGCATCCGCTTCTACGCCGGTGTCCCCCTGACCATGCCGGGCGACGTCGCCATCGGGACCCTGTGCTTGATGGACGTCGAGCCGCGGGAGTTCAGCCCCCAGGACGAAGCGGCCCTCATCGACCTCGGTCACTGGACCGAGCGGGCCCTGGCCATGGGCCTCCAGCACGATCGACTGCTCGAAGTCGTCGAAGCCCTCGCTCCGCAGCCCCTGGACGTGCCGGGCTACCGTCTCGCCGGCATCAGCGTGCCGTACGGCGACCTCAGCGGGGACGTACACGACTGGACCGCGGGCGACGACGCCGTGACGTTCACCCTCGCCGACATCATGGGCAAGGAGCAGCCCGCGGCACTGCTCGCCGCCGGGCTCCGCGCAGCACTGCGGCAGCACGAGGACCTCATGCCCGTCGCAGCCGTCGCCGCGATCGAGCCGCGGATCAGCGAGGACCTCAGCCGCGCCTCGGCCTTCGCGACGCTGTTCCACGCGCGCCTGACGCCGAGCACCGGCCGTCTGGACTTCGTCGACGCCGGACACGGCCTCGTGCTGCACCTGCGATCCGACGGCACGTCGGAGATCCGCCGGTCGCGGGACCTCCCGCTCGGCCTGCACCCGGGCGGCATCCCCTTCCGGGCCGGAGCGCTCGTCCTCGAGCCCGGGGACACGCTCGTCGTCACGAGTGACGGCGCGCTCGACCTGGGCGACGGGACCATCGACACGCTGACCGACATCGGACGGACCCTGCGGCGCGCGCCGGACACCGCCGCGTTCCTCCAGACCGTGCGCCTCCGCGCCGCGGAGCACGCCGAGGACGACGTGACCGTGGCGGTGCTGGCGCGCGACGCCGACGGCTGAGCGCGAGCAGGGCGACGCGGACGGAAGGCGGTGTCGGTACCTGCCCACAGGTACCGACACCGTTGGCTCGTGCGCCTGACCCGAACAGGAACATCGAACTGCGGACGAGCCTGCCGGGTACCACCGACATCGGTGGTGTGCCGACGCGTCAGCGGGCTCCGCCTGCGAGCAGCACCGCGACCGACGCCGCCACCGCGTCGGCACCGGCGTGGTCGTCCGCCGTGATCGTCACGACCGCGCCCGCGGCCTCGTCGAACAGCTGCAGCTGCCCGTTCGCCCCGTGCATCCGCCACAGCCGGCCCGGGCCGTCCCACCCGGCGAGCGCGTACCGCTCGTACGCCGGGCTCCGACCGGCGGCGACCCAGTCACCGTGCATCGCCGCGACCCACTCCGGCGCGACGAGCTGCCGGTCCGCGACCCTCCCGCCGTCCCGGACGAGCCGACCCAGACGTGCGACCTCCGCCGTCCGGAGCAGGAGCCCGCCTCCGCCCGCGATGTGACCGTTCGGGCAGCGCTCCCACTCCGCGTCGTCGATGCCGAGCGGGGTGAGCAGCCGGTCCTGCACGAAGCGGCCGACGTCGCCGACCCGCGCCCCGAGGACCCGCATGGCCGTGTAGGTGCTGGCGTTCGAGTACTGGAACACCCGCCCACGTGAGGGTCGGCCGAGGAACTCGCGCGCCAGGTCCGGCCAGTCGGTCAGCAGCGTCGGCGACCACGGCAGGTCGACGCCGCTCGTCATGGTCAGCAGGTGGCGCAGGGTGACCGCGTCGGTACCCGCTCCGAAGTCCACGTCGGTGAGGGACGCCGACACCGGCGCGTCCGGGTCGACCGCCCCGTCAGCGACGGCGATGCCGGTCGCGATGACGCAGACGCCCTTGGCGATGGACTGCACGTCCTCCCGCACGTCGGGCGTCCAGCGGTGCTCGGCGTCGTCGTCGCCCACGAGCACGTGCAGACCGTGCGCTCGGAAGCCGGTCCGGGCGACCTCGGCCACGACGGCGTCGCGGACGGTCTCGGCGCGTGTCATCCGGCCATCCTCGCGCCTCGGCGGCCGGGAGACGAGTTCGCGGGCAGCCGCCAGTAGTCTGTGCGATCGGACAGTGTTCGGGAAGCGACGAGGAGACCACCACATGTCAGTCGGACTGCTCGCCGTCGTGGACGACATCCTCAGCGCGGCCCTCAAGGCCAGCGCGAAGACTGCGGGTGTCGTGATCGACGACGCCGCCGTCACCCCGCAGTACGTGCAGGGCCTCCAGCCGGCCCGGGAGCTGCCGGTGGTCGGACGGATCGCCCTCGGCAGCCTGTTCAACAAGTTCGTCATCATCATCCCGCTGGCGCTCCTGCTGTCGGCGTTCGCGCCGTGGGTGCTGCCGTGGCTGCTCGTCATCGGCGGCACGTACCTGTGCTTCGAGGGTGCCGAGAAGGTCACCGAGTGGTTCGGCGTCCACCACGAGGCCAGCAGCGACAGCACGGTCTCCGAACCGAAGCTCGTGTTCGGGGCCATCCGCACCGACCTCATCCTGAGCACCGAGATCATGCTCATCGGCCTGGCGAGCCTGGACCCGGACCTCGGCTTCTGGCCGACGCTCGGTGCCCTGGCGGTCATCGGTCTCGGCATGACCCTGATCGTCTACGGCGCCGTCGCGCTCCTGGTCAAGGTCGACGACATCGGCCTGCAGATGATGAAGAACCCGTCGCGCGGCACCCGGCGCACGGGCGCCCGCATCGTCAGCGCGATGCCCGCGGTCTTCCGGTTCATCAGCATCGTCGGCACCGTGGCGATGCTCTGGGTCGGTGGGCACCTGGTCATCGCCAACATGGCGGAGACGTTCTGGGCGGGGCCGTACGAGCTGCTGCACCACGTCGAGCACGCGGTCGAGGCCGCCGGACCCGTCGTCACGTGGATCGTCGACACCGCGATCTCGGCCGTCGCGGGCCTCGTGCTCGGCATGGTCGTCGTCGGGATCGTGCTCGGGATCGGCCGGCTGCGGGGGCGCACGCACTGACGGGCAGGCTCGGTCCTCCCGTTCCCTGACCGCTGGCCCCCCTGCCGGGTGGAGACTGCCGGCAGAGGCCAGGACGGCGCCGCAACCGGCGCGGAGACGCAAGGAGCAACGGTGACGGGACTCGACCGACGGACCAGGGTCCTGGGACGACTGATCGGACTGGCTTCGGTGACGCGGCGTTCCGAGGCGCAGATCACCGCCGACCAGCGACGAGTGGTCGGCCACAACCCCGTCACCGACCTGCTGCTCGGCGGCCTCGCACCGGGGGTCAGCGTCCGCGACACGACCGCCGCCGGGCAGGACGGGCCGATCGAGGTGCGTCTGTACCGTCCGACCACGTTCACCGGGACACCGCCGCTCGTGGTCCTCGTGCACGGTGGTGGCTGGACCTCGGGCACGCTCGACACCTACGACTGGTTGGCCTCGAACATCGCACGGGACGCCCGGGTGGTCGTCGCGTCCCTCGACTACCGACTCGCCCCGGGTCACCGCTGGCCCGCCGCCGCCGAGGACTCGTACGCCGCCACCGTGGACCTCGTCGGGCGCGCGGGCGAACTCGGTGCGGACACGTCCCGGGTCGCGGTCGTCGGCGACAGCGCCGGCGGCAACCTGGCCGCCGTGGTCGCGCTGATGGCACGCGACCGGTCCGGCCCCGCGATCGCCTTCCAGGCGCTCCTGTACCCGGCGACCGACCTGACGATGGCCAGTCCGTCGATCGACGAGAACGCCACCGCCCCCATCCTCACCAAGGCCGACATGCTGGCCTTCCGGCAGCACTACCTGGGCGGCGCCGACCCGCGCGAGCCGTACGCGTCGCCGTTGTCCGCGGACCTCACGGGGCTCCCGCCAGCCCTGGTGCAGGTCGCCGAGCACGACCCGCTCCGGGACGACGGCCTCCGGTTCGCCGCTGCCCTGCAGGACGCTGGGGTCACCGTCCGGACCACGACCTACTTCGGCATGCCCCACGGGTTCATGGCGTTCCCGCGCATCAGTCGTGCGGTGCCCCAGGCCCTCGGAGAACTCTGCCAGGAGCTCCGCCGGGCGCTCGCCGTCGCATGAACCGCGCCGACGGGCCGTGTGCCGTGTGCCGTGTGCCGAGGAGTCCGCCCGGATGCCGACGGATCATCCACGCAACGAGCCCGCACAGCGGCGGTCGTCGGTGCGACGTCCGGACGGGGTTACGCTTCCGCCACCCCAACCCGCATGGCCCGTCTCCGCCCGGGTGACAGCGACGTCACCCGGATGCCGACGGGTGCCGCACATCTGCAAGGAAGCAGGTCCCGGTGAACCCCTTCGCCCCAGCGCCCCTCGGACGGGCCCGAACCAGCAGACGCGTCATCGGCGCGACGGTGGCCGTGAGCGCTGCGGTGCTCGGCGTCGTCGCCACGACGCAGACGGCCGTCGCCGCACCGCACAGCCACGCTCCGGCAGGCGACCTCGGCCCGAACGTGCTCGTCTTCTCCCCGGACATGCCGCAGGCGGACATCCAGGCGAAGGTCGACGCCGTCTACGACCAGCAGGTCGACAACGAGATGGGGACGTCCCGGTACGCGCTGCTGTTCGAGCCCGGCACCTACGGCTCGGCCACGGACCCGCTCGACATCCGCGTCGGGTACTACACGGAGGTCGACGGCCTCGGGCAGGACCCGAGCGGCGTCACCATCAACGGCGGTGTCACCGCGACCGGCCGCAACGGCAGCGGCTCACTCGACACGTTCTGGCGGTCGGTGTCGAACCTGACCGTCCACGTGGTGCCGACCGCCGACGCGTGCCACACGGCGAGCGAGATGTGGGCGGTGTCGCAGGCCGCGCCGATGCGCCGGGTGGACGTGAAGGACCACACGACGTTCATGCCGTACTGCGAGGACCCGAACTACGCCAGCGGCGGGTTCGTCGCCGACTCGAAGCTCGAGGGCGGCGCGCTGAACGGGTCGCAGCAGCAGTTCTACGTGCGCAACACCGACCTCGGTGCCGGATGGTCGAACGGGGTCTGGAACCAGGTGTTCTCCGGCGACCTCAACGCCCCGGCACAGTCCTTCCCGGTGCCGCCGTACACGACACTGACGGCGACGCCGGTCTCCCGCGAGAAGCCGTACCTGTACGTCGACGGCCGCGGCGCCTACCGCGTGTTCGTGCCGCGCGCCGTGACCGACTCGGTCGGCCCGAGCTGGGCGAACGGGCACACGCCCGGCCGGTCGTTGCCCCTCAGCGACTTCTTCGTCGCGCATCCCTCGGACTCGGTCGCGAAGATCAACGCCGCCCTCGCGAAGGGGAAGAACCTGCTCGTCACGCCGGGCGTCTACGACGTCGCGAGGAGCATCTCCGTGAAGCGCGCCGACACCGTCGTGCTCGGACTCGGCCTGGCCACCCTCACCGCGCAGCACGGCACGGTCCCGATGGTCGTCGGCGACGTGCGGGGCGTCGACATCGCCGGGCTCACCTTCGACGCCGGCACCGTCAACTCGCCGACGCTGCTCAGGATCGGCAGCGGCCACCACAAGGGCGACCGGCACCGGTCCACCGCCGGCAGCGCAGCCGACCCAACCGCCCTGCAGGACGTCTTCTTCCGCATCGGCGGCCCGCACGTCGGCAAGGCGACGACGAGCCTCGAGGTCAACAGCGACCACACGATCCTCGACGACATCTGGGCATGGCGGGCCGACCACGGGGTCGCCGGCTCGGTCGGCTGGACCGTCAACACCGCGGACACCGGGGTCGTCGTGAACGGCGACGACGTGACCGCGACCGGCCTCTTCGTCGAGCACTACCAGAAGTACAACGTGATCTGGAACGGGGAGCGCGGTCGCACCGTCTTCTTCCAGAACGAGCTGCCCTACGACGCACCGGACCAGGCGTCGTGGCGACACCAGAAGACCGATGGATGGGCGGCGTACAAGGTGTCCGACCACGTCCGGACGCACGAAGCATGGGGCCTCGGGAGCTACATCTTCACGAACGTGGACCCGACGCTCCACGCGACGCAGTCCTTCGAGGTCCCGGACCGACCGGGCGTGGTCATGCACGACCTCACGACGGTCGCGCTCAACGCGGATGCGGGGACGATCGACCACGTCATCAACGGCCGGGGTTCCGCCGCGACGGGAGCCGTGTCCGGGCAGCCACAGACCGTGACGCGCTACTCGAACGGGGCCGTCGAGTAGGAGCCGCGCTGCCCGCCCCGGCGCCTCAGGGCGGAGCGGCGACCGTGCGGTCGCACGGACGGAACAGGCCGTCCCGCTGGGATGCGGGACGGCCTGTCTCGATCCGGTCCACCATCTCCGGAGTCGCACGTGTGACGTGCTGGTGCGCGCACCCGGCCGGAGCCGGGGCGCGGTGTCGCTCGACTAGTTCGAGCGGCCGGTGCCGTCGCGGCGGTCGTCGTCGTCGTGCTCCGGCTTGCGGACGCCGGCCTTCGCGATGCCACGGCTGAGGATGTATGCCATCGTCACGAGCGCGACGTAGAGCCAGGCCTGGTCGGCGCCGAAGCCGGTGTGGCCCTCGTCCGCGTTGTCGACGACGGCGGACGCGATGAGGATCGCGAGCGAGACGACGATCCACGCGTAGAACTCCGTGGTCTTCAGGGCGGACTTGGTCTCGTTCCAGGTGCGGCGCACGACGTTGTCGTGGCGCGCGGTGTTCCCTGTCGTGTTCGACATGGTGTCTCCTTCGTGTTCAGTGCCACCGGGCGTCCGGTGGCCGCGTGATCTCGACACTCCTCCAACCGCGCTGATTACTCACCCAGTTTCGTACTTCGCAGAATACGCACTCTGCTTGCTTCCGCCGCTGAGGAGGAGCAGCATCATCGAGAGCCGAAGGACGAGGTCCGATCTGATGCCGAACGAGGACAACGCACGCAACGCCCACCGTTCCGGAGCAGAGGAGCCCCGCAGCGCGGCGGGAGCGGCCGCCATCGAAGCCCTGCAGGCACTGAGTGACAGCGTGCACGACGCCGACGAGCAGGCCCTGCGGGCGTTGCAGATGCGTCCCGTCGACGCGGTGGCCCTGCTGCACCTGGTGGAGGCCGGGCGCACGGAGCGGTTCCTCAGCCCTACGGAACTGGCGGCGAAACTCCGCCTGACCACGGCCGGCGCCACGAAGCTGGTGGACCGGTTGAGCGGCGCTGACCGGGTCGAGCGACGACCGAACCCGCGCGACCGTCGCAGTGTCGTGCTGGTGCCGACCGAGAGCGCGACCGCCGACCTCACCCGGGCGTACGGGCACATCCACACGCCGTTGATCACCGTCATCGACGAGCTCTCCGACGACGAGGCCGCCGTGGTCACCCGGTTCGCCTCCCGCTTCGCGGACGCGATCCGCCGGGCCGGCGAGCGCGACGACGCGAGATCCGACGGCTGAACCGCTCCGCCGGGTGTCGACTCGTGAGCGCCGCCCGCTGACGGCGCTGACCGACGCGGTCGGGGCCACCCCAGGAGTCGCGGGGACGCGGTCGGGCTGCTGCAGGCGTCGCGGAGACGCACTGCAGCAGCCCGGACCTCACCGTGTCACGCGTCGCCGCACAGCGGGAGGCCGACGAGTGGCCTCCCGCTGCTGGTCACGAGGAGTGACGACGGCGGCGGAGCGCGATCGTGGCCACTCCCGCCGTCAGCAGGAGCGCCGCTGCGATCAGCGCCGACCGGACGGACGCACCCGTGAAGGCCAGGGCCTGCCCGCCGGTCCCGCCGGTCCCGCTGGTTCCGCTGGTACCGGCCGGGCTGGACCCGTCGGGCGAGAGCGCGCCGGGCGCTGCCTCGTTGCCGCCGCCCTGCCCGGGCGCGCCGTCGTCCTGACCGGCGTCCCCGCCTCCCGGAGCCCCGCCGCCGACCGGCGGATCGACCCGCTCGGTGGTGACGACGGCTGCCGAGACGTCGGCACCGAGTCCGGAACGGTCCGTGAAGTGGACGGCCGTGACGGACCGGTCGGCACCCGTGGTGCGCTGCTCGTTGAGGACGAGCGTGCCCGCGCCTCCCGGCACCGCGATCCGGGTGTCCGCTGCGACCGGACCGGCCGGGATCGTCGTGCCGGCGATCCGACCGCCGCCGGTGGTCACCGTGGTGGCCGTCCCGGTGACCGTGACCTGCACGTCGCGCAGTTCACCCGCAAGGCGGGTGCCGGGGAAGAGCACGACCCGGTCGAGTCGCACCGCACCGCGGTCCTGTGCGGACCGGACGGAGGCCCCGGTCACCCGGAGCTGCCCGGCACCACCGTCGCCGACCACGTCCGCGCGGGCCGTGACCGGACCACCGGAGGCAGCCGGTGCCGCGAGGGGTTGCGCGCCGACGTCACTGGCTCCCGTGCTCCGGAGCCCGTAGGCGTACCAACGTCCGGGTGCCGGGTCGTCGGTGCCGGGAGCCGGTGCGGGCGCCCCGTCGCCGTCGCCGTCGCCGTCGCCGGGGTCACCGCCCGCGGTCGAGGCGATGGTGACCTGGCCGAGTCGGACCTCCGGGTACGTGCCGGTCAGGTCCTCGTAGTGCAGGGCGGTGAGCGTGACGGTGCCGTCGGCGTTCTCGACCCGCTCCCCGACGTGCACGCGGACCCGCTCGTCCCCGTCCCCGTCGAGGCCGGTGTACAGATCGGTGGCGGTGTTGATCCAGACGCCGTTGACGAACACGGCGTTCGCCTCGTCGTCGAACGTGACGTCCATCGTGCCGCCCGCCGTGACCTCGGCGTGCAGCCCGTTCACCTTGAGGGCGGGCCACCGGTACTCGGCGACGGGGTCGTCGCCCTCGCCCGGGACCTGTTCGTAGTGTCCGACCGAGAGGGTGGCGGTGTCGCCCGTCGCGCCGATCGTCGCCGTCACGTCCGTGGCACGGGCGGGGTAGCCGTCCAGGGCTCCGATCCGCTCGGCTGACCGTCGGTCGCCGGCTGCGGTCACCCGCGGCTGCGGGCTGACCAGGGTGCTGCCGTCCGCGGCCGTGACACCGACGCCCCACGCCTCGGTGACCCGCGCCTCGGGAGCGGGACTCGCGGCGGGTGGCGGGAGGGTGACGATCCCGAGTGCGACCTCCGGGTGGGTGCCGGTGAGGTCCGTGTAGTGCAGGGCGGTGAGGGTCGTGCTGCCGTCGGGGTTGACGACGCGCTCCCCGAAGCGCATCCGCACCCGCTCCTCCCCCTCGGCGTCGACCCCGGTGTACAGGTCGGTGGCGGTGTTGATCCAGACGCCGTTGACGAAGACCGCGCTCGACTCGTCGTCGAACCCGACCGTCATCGTGCCCTCGGGCGTGACGTGTGCGTGCAGGCCGTACACGCGCAGCGCCGGCCAGCGGTACGCGGCGACGGGGTCGGTCGCGGCGTCGGGGATCTGCTCGAACGAGTCGATGCCGATGTCCGAGGTGCCCTCGGCCGTCGTCGTGACGGTGACACCGCGGCCTGTGGACGGGGATCCGTCGGCCGCTGCGACCCGCTCCGCGGTGCGGGTACCGGTCCCGGTCAGTGCCGGCTGGCCGTCGACGAGGACGGTGCCGTCCACGGCGGTGACGCTGACCCCGGAGACGGACCGGGCGCGTGTCGCGTCGTCCGGGTCAGCGGTCGGCGGAGCGCTCGGTTCCGGTGACGGGGCGGGTGTCGGAGCAGGCGCCGGTTCCGGTGACGGGGCAGGTGTCGGCGTCGGCGTCGGCCAGCTGGTCGCCGGTGCGCAGGACACGGAGCCGGCCCGGACGCGCGAGATCTCGGAGGCACCCGAGTCGCCGTCGATCCGCAGACCGACGGTCGTCGCCGTCCCGTCCGCGCTGGTCGTGGTCGTCCCCACCAGGACCCGCGTCGGGCCGTACCGGGAGTCCGGCAGGTCGGTGCTCCACCCGGGTCGGGCGGTCGCCTCCGCGGTGACGTCGGTGCCACCGATCGACAGGCTGCCGAGGGTGACGACCGGATCGGCACCCGGGGTGCAGGCGACCCGGAGGTCCCGGAAGGTCACCGCCGGGCGGTCACGGAGCGTGAACGTCCCCGACTCGATCGTCGACACGGCGCCGTCCGGTCCTGCCGTCGTCCGCAGCCCGGTCGTCTGGGTCGTGTTGAGCTTCAGGACGTCCGTCGTCCCGTCGGCACGGGCCTCCACGGCTTCGCCGGAACGCCACTCGACGGCGGGCGTCGGACGGGTGAGCGTGCCGCCGTCGATGTCGACGACCTCGACACCGGACGCCTTCGCGAGCGGTGCCCCGTCGGCGGCGAGCGCCGGGGCGGCGAGCGCCGGGGTGGCGATCCCGAGTCCGAGGAGCATCGTCGCGGCGAGCGCGACGGCGGCCCTCGTGCTGGTCCTGCTGCGGGTGCTGGTGCGTGCGGTCATCGGTCGTCCTCCTTGCCGAAGCCCTCGATGAAGGCGCGTCCGTCGGGCACACCAACGCCGGTCACGTCGTCCCAGCCGGGGGCGGACTGCAGGCTCTGCGGCTTCGTGTCCCAGACGAAGACGGTCTCCGGCCAGAGGGCTCCGGCGTCGGGGCCCTTCGGTGACCAGGTGGCCGCCGATGCGGGCGTGACGTCACGGATCGCGTCGGTGCCGAGCAGGTCGTACAGCGCCGGGGTGGCGAGCCCGACCTCGACTCCGGTCGCGGCCTTCGCGAGCGCGACCATCGAGGCGACCATCGGCGTCGCGAGGCTCGTCCCGCCATGTGTGGCGTACTCGACGCGGCCGTTGTGCGGGCCGTGGACGACGAACCCGGTGTTCGGGTCGCCGATCGAGGCGACGTCCGGGACGAGGCGCCCCGTCCCCGGCTCGTCGAGCAGCTGACGCTGCCACGTCGGACGGTCGTACACGTCGGACTCCCCACCGCCGGCGCCGTACGCGAAGCCGGGCGGGATCAGGGCACCGTTGCGGGCGAACCGGGTCTCGGTCTCCCACCCGGCCTCGACCGCGACGGACCCGTCGGCGGCCAGACCGGTGCTCGTCGCGCCGACGGCGGTGATGTACGGGCTCGAGGCCGGGGACGTCACGTCGGCACCTTCGTCGTGGTCGCCGAAGTCGCTGTGGTCGCCGTCGTTGCCCGAGGACGCGAAGACGGAGATGTCCCGCGACGCCGCCTCGACGAGCACCCGGTTCAGGAGCTCGCGGTCGTCAGCACTGTCGAGGTCCTCGGTCGACCCGAAGGACAGGCTGATGACGTCGGCCTGGTCGTCCTCGACGACGTCGAGGATCCGTGTGAACAGCGCTGTGGTGCTGCAGTCGTCGGCACCCCAGTAGGCGACGGAGGCATCGGGCGCCATCGCGTGGACCGCCTGCACGTCCAGGTGCTGCTCCTCGGTCCAGCTCTGCGGGCCGCCGCACCGGTCCACGTCGGGCGAGGCCGGTGCGTGGTGCTGGTACTGCCCGCTGCGGAACGGCTGGGCGCCGGCCGCGCGGAAGTACGTGTTCGTGTTCGCTTCCACGTCCGGGTCGTCGTACGCGGCGACGATCGCGATCCGTGCACCCTCGCCGGTGTACTCCGCCGGGACGTGGTGGATCTCGCGGAGCTGCTGCGGCTGGTACCCGCACAGGGCGTTCGAGCGGTGGGTGACGTCCACCGAGGCGGGCCACGCATCGGTCACCCGCTCACCCCAGTAGGCGGCGCACTGGCCGTCGTCCGCCAGGACCGGAGGCCGGGCGTCCGTCTCGCCCGGACCGGGAGTCGGATCGTCGGTCGGACCGGCGACGGTCGGTCGCATCCCGTCGGCGTCGACGACACCGGCCACGCCGACGACGGCGTCGAGCGCACGCGGCACCGAGAGGGCACGGTCCGGCGCGACCGCGGTCGCACCGGCGGTGGTCCACGAGGCGAAGGACGTCCCGAACGCGTCGCCGACGCGGTCAGCCGGACCGGAGACCGGCAGGACCGCGACCGACTCGCGCAGGTCGTCGACCTGGAGGCCCGCCCCGCGCAGCCACGCGGCCACGTCCGGCGCGGCGTTGGTGCGCGCGGGATCGAGGAGGACGGAGAAGTCCAGGGTGTCGGTGGTCACCGGGGCACCACGCTCGGCGCGGGCGACCCAGGTCGGGACGGAGTCGGAGAGGGTCCGCGTGTGCGCGGCTGGTGGTGCGGGGCGCGCGAGGAGCGCGCCGGGGACGAGCACGGCGAGCGCGAGCGCACCGATGACGAGACGGGTCTGCATGGGGGTCCTGGTCAGGTGGGAAACGGGAACGCAGCGCGGCGCGCTACTCCGGGAACCTTACATGCACATGAGAATCATCATCGTCTACTCGGACTCGACGACGGAGCACAGCCTTCCCTCGACGTCCCGGCATCCGCCACCGCGTAGGTTCCGAGCCAGGCGACCCCGCCGTCGGCACACCGCCGTCCCCGATCGAAGGAGTGTCATGTCCGACACCACCCCGGCCGCTCCGAGTGAGCCCGTCGACCCGAACGCCGCGTCCGTCCCGCCCGTCGAGGCCACGCCCGAGTCCCCTGCGACCGATGCACCGGCCGCCGAAGCCGTCCCCGCCGAGGCTCCCGCTCCGGTGACGGCCGCTCCGGCTGCGACCCCTGCCGCTGCCGTGCCGGTCGCCCCGGTCGTGCCGCCGCAGACGAGCCTCGCGTCGCGTGGCGTGAACTACGCCGTCGACATCGTCTTCTGCATCGACGTGACCGGGAGCATGGACCCGATCCTCGACGCCGTGAAGGCGAACGCGCTCGGGTTCTACGACGACGTGCAGACCAACCTCACTGCGAAGGGCAAGAACGTCGCCGAGCTCCGCGTGCGCGTCATCGCGTTCCGTGACCTCGTCGCCGACGGCGCTGCCGCCATCGAGGAGTCGCCCTTCTACGGCCTCCCCGACGACCGCGCCCGCTTCTCCGACTTCGTCGGCGGCCTCGTCGCCGAGGGCGGTGGCGACGCACCCGAGTCCGGCCTCGAAGCCGTGGCCCTGGCCATCGCGTCGCCGTGGACTCGGAACGGTGACCGCCGCCGTCAGGTGATCGTGGTGTGGAGCGACCAGCCCGCGCACCCGCTCGACCCCACGGTCGTCCCCGCGGACCTCCGCTCCCGCATCCCCGCCGACTTCAGCGCGCTCACCGACGCGTGGGAGGACGAGCAGGGCGTCATGGGGTCCAGCACGAAGCGCCTCATCCTGTTCGCCCCGGACGGTCCCGGCTGGAGCGACATCTCCGCCGAGTGGGAGAACGTCGTGCACAACCCCTCGACCGCCGGTGGTGGCCTGTCCGACGTCGACTACGGCACGATCATCGACTCCATCGGGAACTCGGTGTGAGCGAGACCGCTGCGGGCCCGACCGCGTCCTTCGGGTTCAACCTGGCCAAGGTGCCGGACCACGGCGAGGACTCCGACCCGATCCTCCGCGAAGGTCCCGACCTCGGGCTCGCAGCGGTCTTCGACGGCATGGGAGGCGCGGGCGGCACCGTCTACGACACGCCGGACGGCGCGCGCTCCGGCGCCTACCTTGCCTCCCGGCTCGTCCGCGACGTGGTGGAGGAGCACCTCCTCCGTACGCTCACTCCCGACCGGCCGCTGCCGCTGCCGGCCACGGCCGTCGAGCTGCACGACGCGATCGAGACCGTGCTGCAGGACGCGCTGACCGGGCTCAACGCCCCGGTGAGCCGACTGCGGTCCCGGCTGCTGCGGGCGCTCCCCACGACGATGGCGCTCGGCGCACTCCAGCGGAGCGAGCCGGAGGGGTCCCGTTGGGTCTGCGAGGTGCTCTGGGCCGGGGACTCCCGGGTCTACGCGCTCGACGCCTCCGGGCTGCATCAACTGAGCGTCGACGACCTGCGCGACCCGAGCGACGCCATGACGAACCTCCAGCGCGACTCGGTCATCAGCAACGCGATCTCCGCGGACACCGAGTTCCAGGTGAACCACCGCCGGGTGACGCTCGAGGCGCCGTTCGCCCTCGTCTGTGCCACCGACGGGTGCTTCGGGTACGTCCCGTCCCCGATGCACTTCGAGCAGCTGGTGCTCGACGGACTGGCCGAGGCCGAGACCGACGAGGACTGGTCACTCGCCGTCCAGCGATCGATCAGCGCCGTGACCGGGGACGATGCGTCGATGGCCACGATCGTCGTCGGTGCCGACCTCGCCGACTTCCGGGCCGCACTGGCGCCACGACAGGCCGAGATGGCCGACCTGGTGGTCGCACCCCTCGACGCGATGGCCGACGAGATCCAGCGCGCGCAGCGGGACCTCACCGACCTGCAGGCGCGCTACGTCGCCGCTCAGGCCGACCAGTGGCAGCGCTACCGCACCGGGTACGAGCGGATGCTGCAGGACGACCAGGACGCGTCGGTCGACCCTGTCGACGAGACGCCCTCGCGCCAGATCTGGAAGCCCGCGAAGCGGATCGCCACCGGGCACGTCGCCGCGGCAGTGACCACCGACGAAGTGCCGGACACCGATGCGACACCGGCACCCGAGGGTGCCCCGACGCGCGAAGGGGAGGCCTCCTGATGCAGGCCGGAGACGTGCTGAACGGGTACACGCTGCTCGCCGACTTCAGCGTCGTGGGAGCCGGGCTCAGCCGCTGGACCTTCGCGACGAAGGGCGGGCGGGAGTACTTCGTCAAGGAGTTCCTGAGCCCGACCTACCCGGAGGACAGCTCCCCGGGCAGCGACCGGGTCAAGGCACGGAAGCGTGAGCGGTGCGCGGCCTTCGAGGCACGGCACACCGCGATGCAGGCGGCGCTCGCTCCGCTGTCCACGTACGGCGGCAACCTCATCGTCACGCTCGACTTCTTCCGCGCCGGTGCGAAGTACTACAAGACGACCGAGCGTGTGGAGTCCGAGGACCTCGGCGTCGCCGGGATCGCCGCCCTGCCGTTCCGCCAGCGACTCGTGCTGCTGAAGTCGGCCGCGCACAGCCTGAAGATCCTGCACGACCTGCACATCGTGCACGGCGACCTCAAGCCGGACAACGTGCTGGTGAAGCGCACGGACCTCGGGTACACGAGCAAGCTCATCGACTTCGACAACGCCTACGTCGCGGGTGACCCGCCGCCCCCGGCGGAGATCGTCGGCACGATCAACTACTACTCGCCGGAGCTCCTCGGCTACATCCAGGAGGACGGAGTCGCGGCCGCCGACCTCGGGACCGCTGCGGACATCTTCGCGCTCGGACTCATCTTCAGTGAGTTCCTGACGGGGCAGTTGCCCGCCTACGACCGTGCGTACGGCGAACCGGCCGTGGCTGCGCGGAGCGGCGTCGTCCTCCGGGTCGACCGCACCTCGCTCGACCCCGCACTCGCCGACCTCGTCGACCGGATGCTGCTGGCCGACCCGGCGGCACGACCCACGATCGGACAGGTGCACGCCGGACTCATGGGCCTCCGCGGATCCGGCGAGGCGGTCGCGCCGACCGTGACGCCGGCTCCGTCGGTGAGCGCGCCGGCCGCGGCGCCCGCCCCTCCGGCTCCAGCCGCAGCGCCGGCCGCCTCCGGGGGCCTCCGCGGGAAGCTCGTCCGGCCGGCTGCGACGCCGACGCATGCCGCGCCTCCCGTCGGGACGAGCGGTTCCACCGCTCCCGCAGCCGACCCGTCCGAGGCGACCCCGCCTCCTGCGCCGTCGAGCGGGCTCAAGGGCAAACTACTCGGCCGGACACCGCGCGACCGGAGGCCCGACCGTGGCTGAGATGCCGGCCGTCTGGCGCTGCCCGGTGTGCGAGGGCGTCAATCGCGGCGGCCGCACCTGCAGCACGTGTGGCGAGCAACTGCCGTCCGGCTTCGTGCCCGCGGACGCGACCCCGCGGCAGCCGGAGGCGCGGCCGCGTCCGTCGTACGCGCCACCGCGGACCGTGGCACCGCCGCCACGCCGCGCCCCGCGCTTCCCGAGCCCGGAGGAGATCTTCGGCAGCGACCCCTTCCGCTGACCCCGTGCGCGTCAGGGGCTGACGGCGATGCCGTGTGCGTCGGCCCACTGCATCGAGTGTTCCGCCTGCTGCCGGGACAACCCCGTCACCATGCCGCAGTTGCTGCACTCGATCAGGTAGGACGTGCCCAGGGAGAACAGCGGGATGAAGAACAGCGTCACCTTCTGCCGCTCGCGGACGATCTGCTGCGGTGCCGCGACCCCGCAGTGCCCGCACACGAAGGTCACGACGAACAGGAGCGCCGCGACCGCGCGGGTGCCGAAGAGCAGGAACATGCTTCGAGTGAACCACCCGGCACATGTCCACCCGGACGGGTGCGGGAGCGGTTCCCGACCTACTGCGAGAGCTCGCGGTCCAGGCGGTCGAGGAGCGCTTCGAGCGAGACCTCGAACTCCTCGTCGCTGCGGTCCTCGCTGAGCAGGGCACGCAGCCGCTGCACCTCCGGGGCGATGTCGAGGGACAGGTTCCCGTCGCCCTCCGGGACGGCGGCGCCGCCCTCGTCGAGCGGCTCCTCCGCGGGTCCTGCCTCGGCTCCCCTGACCACGGACTGCAGGAGGAGCTGGCCGAGCAGGAAGCTGCTGAACGCGCGGTAGGCGTTGACGGCCTGCGCGTCGGAGAACCCGTTCCCGGTGAGGGCCCGGAGGAACGTGTCGACGACCTCGATGCTCCGGAGCGGCGGACGCAGCCAGGGTGCGGCCGGGTGGCGGGTGGCGACGAGGGGGAACGCCTTGGGGTGGTCCGTCGCGATCCGGCGGACCGCATGCGCGACCGTCTGGAGGAACGCCTGCCAGTGCGTGCCCTCGGCCTCCTCGAGGTGGGAGACGAGGTCGCTCATCAGGGAGGCGACGATGCCCTCGAGCAGGTCCTCCTTCCCGTGCACGTACCGGTAGAGGGACATGGCCTCGACGCCGAGCTCCTGCGCGAGGGAGCGCATCGAGAGCCCCTGCGTGCCCGACCGGTCGATCTGCCCGAGCGCGGTCGCGACGATGAGGTCCCGGCTCAGCCCGGGTGCGGTCGTCCTGTCGCGTGCCGCCATGGCGGATCTCCCTCGCTGTGGGTGGCGTCCGGCCCCGACTGCGTCCTCGTGATGCGACGCCGCCGTACCTGAGATCGTACGCGCGCTTACGTCGTAAGCTCCGACGCGGGCTTACGCCGTAAGTCCGCCGAGGTGATCCCGCACCTCCATCTCGGACGCACTCCTCATCGGATCCGGTGACCACGCCGGGGAACAGGAGCACCACCATGATCGACAGCAACAGCATCAACGACCTCATCGGCGCCGACGTCTACGGCAGCGGCGAGGCGAAGATCGGCACCGTCGGACAGGTCTACGTCGACAACGACACGCAGGCCCCGACCTGGGTGACGATCCGCACGGGGCTCTTCGGCTCGTCCGAGACCTTCGCCCCGCTGACGGACGCCAACTTCGACGCCGGCATCGTCCGCGTCGCGTACGAGAAGGCGTTCGTCAAGGACGCACCGCGCGTCGAGGCGGATGGTGCCCTCAGCGACGAGGAGGAGCAGGCGCTCTACTCGTACTACGGCATGACCGACACCTCCGCGGCGGACGAGCAGCCCCTGTACGACCAGGACGCCGACCGTGGTGTGAACACCCACGGCACCCAGGGCCACGACACCTCCGGCCCGACGACCGACGACGCCATGACACGCTCCGAGGAGCGTCTGCACGTCGGCACCGAGCAGGTCCAAGCCGGCCGTGCCCGTCTGCGCAAGCACGTCGTCACCGAGCAGGTCACGAAGACCGTCCCGGTCAGCCACGAGGAGGTCACCCTCTCCCGCGAGCCGATCACCGACGCGAACGCCGCCGACGCCCTCGCCGGCCCGGAGCTCAGCGAGGAGGAGCACGAGGTCGTCCTCTCCGAGGAGCGCGTCGTGACCGCCAAGGAGACCGTCCCCGTCGAGCGCGTCCGCCTCGGCACGGAGACCGTCACCGAGCAGCAGACCGTCGACGAGGAGGTCGCCCACGAGGAGATCGAACTCGACGACAGCGAGGTCCGCAGCGCCACCGGGACCACCGACCGCGACCTCCGCTCCTGAGCACCACCGGCGGCGACCCCTCCGTCGCCGGGACTGAGCCCGCTCACACCTGTCGGCCCCGATCATGACGAGCGGGGCCGACAGGCGTACCCGCCCCTCCCGTTCCCTCACCGGAGCACCGCACGGCCCAACGGAGCAGAGCATGAACCGAGACCAGCAGCACGTGTCCGACGCCGACGACCACGTCGAGGTGGTCCGCAGCGAGGAGCGCATCGCCGTCACCACCGAGCGTCACGCCACGGAACGCGTCCGACTCGAGCGGTACGTCGTCACCGAGCAGCGCACCGTCACGGTCGACGTCAGCCGTGAGGAGATCCGTCTGACCCGCGAGCCGATCACCGGCGGGACGCGCCTGCCGGCCGGCGCCGGCGACACCGTCCGCGAACCGATCGTGGTCGTCCTGCACGAGGAGCAGCTCGTCGTGACCAAGACCGTCGTGCCGGTCGAGCGCGTCACACTCACCACGCACACCGTCACGCAGGACGTGGTCGTCGACGAGACCCTCCGGCACGAGGTCGTCGACGTCGACGAGGTGCGCGAGCCGATGGCCTGAGCAGCCCACCCGAGTGCACCGGGCCTCCTGGCCGTCATCGCGACGGACGGGAGGCTCGTCTCGTTGCCGGTGCCTCGCATGGGCTGACGATGCAACGTCCCTGCCGGATGCGCGCCTCCGAGAACGAGTTGCAGTCCGCTCCTTTCCCTGCGGCTGAGGTCGCAGTACCATGTTCGTGAGGTGCCAAATCGGTTTGGCACACTACGAAGGGGTAGCAGCAATGACGAAACACCTCGTGATGTCTCGGCGCACGGTGCTGACGGGGATGGCGGTGCTCGCCGTGGCCGCACACAACGTGCCCGCTCTGCAGGCGACCGCGGGACAGAGCCCCTCTGCCGGGCACCGCGGGAAGCTCGAGCCTCGCCGTCGTCGCGTCCCGGTGGGGCTGCTCTGATGCCCGCCGACAAGAAGAAGCCGGTGGCCATCCCGCCAGAGCCGAACGTCTACGACGTCACCGACTGGAACCCGACCGGCGCTCTCGATCCGGTGCGGGACATCGGCGCCGTCATCAACAGCATCATCGGGGACATCAAGCGCCGCCAGACCAACCAGGCGGACAAGCCCGGCGCCGTGATCTACATCCCGCCGGGAACTTACTCGCTGAAGACGCGGGTCGTCGTCGACATCAGCTACCTCTGCATCCGCGGATCCGGACACGGCTTCACTTCGTTAAGCATCCGTTACAACTCCGGCGGCACGTCCACGTGGCACGAGATCAACCCGGGGGGCAGCCACATCACGGTGGAGAACGCCGACGGCAAGTCCGAGGCGTTCCTCGTGCAGCGATCGGGAGACCCGCGGTTGAGCTCGATCGAGTTCGAGAACTTCTGCCTCGACGGGGTGTCGTTCACCGGCAACCAGAACTCGTACCGCAACGGGAAGGTCGGGATCCGGTTCGCGTCCGCGACCGACGCAACCCGGGTGCGCGGGATGGGGATGGTGTACCTCGAGCACGGCCTGATCGTGCAGGACGCGGACGCGCTGGACGTCTCCGGGAACTTCATCGCTGAGTGCGGCAACTGCATCGAGCTCACCGGGTCCGGCCAGGCGTCGAAGGTCACCGACAACCACCTCGGAGCGGGACCCATCGGGTTCTCGCTGTTCGCCGAGCAGCACAACGGTCTCCTCGTCACCGGCAACAACATCTTCCCGCGCGGGATCGACTCGGTGCACCTCAAGAACTCGACGAGGTGCACCATCTCCGCAAACCGACTGCACTCGTTCTACCCGGGCATGATCACGCTCGAGGGGAACTGCAAGGAGAACCTGATCGGCTCGAACATGTTCGAGCGGCAGGTGGAGACGTACGGGCCGTTCATCGGAGTCGGCAACGGCCGACCGGATGACTTCGGTGTCGTGCAGGTGAACGGTGACGGCAACACCATCACCGGCAATCACGTGACCGTGATCATCCCGCCAGAGCAGGTCGCACCCGCCGGCGCGACCGCAGCGGTGTTCCGCGTCGCGAGCGGCGATCAGAACCTCATCGGCGCCAATCACGTGATCAGCAACCTGACGCTGCACACTGTGGTCCTCGACGCGGGCACGACCAACTCGCACGTCTTCGACAGCGGAACGGAGGCGCAGTTCGCCGCCGCCTCCACGAGCTACGGGTTCCGACCCACTCCGTAGGACCGTTCGCAGACAACGGGCCCGTCACGCATCGTGACGGGCCCGTTGTCTCTCCGTGCGGACGTGATCAGTCATGGTCGCCGGTCGTCGCTGCGAAGAGCTCGACCGGTGATGGAGGATTCGCGCCAGCACGGCTCACCGCGACCGCCGCCGATGCTGCCGCCACGCCCCCCACGCGGTTCAGCAGCGTCGTGTCAACAGCGGACTGCTGTATCCGTTGGAGTCCGCTGCCCTGCAGCAACGCGAAGAGCAGCCCGGACATGTAGGCGTCCCCTGCTCCGATCGTGTCGGCAACCGTCACCGCGGGCGCCATGACCTGCACACGAGTGTCCCGGCCGGCGACGATCGATCCGGCTGCACCACGGGTGATGGCGGCGAGGCGCACCCCGCCGTCGAGGAGACGGTCGAGGACGCCATCGGGGTCCACGTTCGGGTAGAGCCAGTCGGCGTCCTCATCGCTGAGCTTGACCACGTGCGTCCGCTTGACGATGCGGTCGAACTGCTGCAGCGCATCGGCCTGCTCGAGGAGCGCCGGCCGGATGTTCGGATCGAAGCTGCGCACCGTCGCCGCGGGAAGCTGACGGAACAGCTGCACTGCGGCGCGGCCGCCGGGTTGCAAGAAGGCCCCCAACGAGCCGGTGTGCGCAACAGCTGGCGCAGCCCCGGCCGGGAGCACGGGCGCTTCCCGGTCCCAGACGATGTCGAAGTCGTACCGAGCAGACCCGTCGGCTTGGAGCTCCGCACGCGCGACTGAGGTCGGCCCGTCGGCGCGGTCGACCGTCAGGCCGTCGTGAGCGAGGTGCTCGGCGATCAGACGCCCGTGTTCATCGTCACCGAACTGCGTGGCGAGGGTCACGGGCACGCCGAGGCGGGCGAGCCCCACTGCGACGTTCATGGGACTCCCGCCTGGTGTGAGGCGGGTCTCCGACCCGTCGGCGACGGCGTCGATGAGCGCTTCGCCGAAGACGATCACAGGGCGGTAGGAGGTGGTCATGGCGATCCTTCCGCGAACGGTGATGTCACCGTCCGGACGTCACTGAGATGGTGCGGCGACGGATTCGCGACGCACGATCGGGCAGGTCAAGAACACCGGTCCGACGGCTTGCTGCTGCTCGCGGGTCGGAAGGTCGTTCTGCAGCTCGACGAGGCGTTCGAGGGCCCACTCGCCCATCTCGTAGTGCGGCAGCGCCACAGTGGTCAGCGCGGGGAAGAGCCCCTCTGCGATGAGCTCCTGGTTGTCGAAGCCCACCACTGAGAGGTCGGTGGGGATGCGGAGTTGCAGCTCTGCTGCAGCGCGGTAAGCGCCCATCGCCATGCGGTCGTTGTAGCAGAACAGGGCGGTCGGCCGGTCAGGACGCTGCAACAGCGCACGCGCAGCGTCGTAGCCGCCCGGGGTTTCGGACGGGGCCGCGCGGACGAGCGACTCGTCGACGTCGAGACCGGCTTCCAGCAGGCTCTCCGTGTACCCCGCCAAGCGTTCACGGGTGGCGGGAACGTCGTCCACGTTGTTGATGAAGCCGATGCGTCGGTGCCCGGCAGTGAGGAGCTCTTCCATCGCGGCGCGGGCACCGCTGCGTTCATCTGGGGCGACCGCGGGGTGCTTCCTGGTGCTGTCGGTCGCGTCGATGACCACGGTCGGTATGACATCGAGTTCGGTCGGGGGAGTGATCTCGCGGTGGTACATCGTGGCGTAGAGGACACCATCGACCTGTTGCCGGATGAGGGCGGTGGCGTTCGCGGCGACGTCGTCCCGCTCGGTGTTGATGATGACCAGCGTCAACCCGTGGCGACGGGCCGCGTTCTGCGCGCCGAGGATGATCCGACCAGCGTGCGGGGTCGTGGCGATCTCTTCGCTGAGCAGGCCGATCATCTCAGAGCGCTGCATGCGCAGGCCCCGCGCCATCCGGTTCGGGCCGTAGCCCAGGCGGCGTGCAGCGTCCTTGACCCGCTCGCGGGTCTCGTCGCTGGCTCGGAGGAAGTCGACGTCGTTGAGGATGTGGGAGACGGTGGTGACGGACACCCCGGCCTCGGCTGCGACGTCCTTGATGCCGACGCGTCTCGGAGCCACCATCGATCCTTTCGTTCCGTGGGAGGTCGGATCGCGTCCGGCCCTGCGTTGGTCGGCGGCATCCGTCTTGGCCGAGCACACCATCGCTGATGCTCGCGGCCGTGGGAAGGTCCCGCTCCCGGTGTGAAACGCGAGCATCATCACCCTAAGTCCACCGGAAGTGGGATCTCCGAGTGGGCGATGATCACCCCTTGACTGCGCCCAGTGTGAGACCAGCGACGATGTGCCGCTGCAGAACGAACGTCAGCAGGATGACGGGTACCGAGTACACGATGCCGAGGGCGGTCATCGTTCCCCAGTCGAGACCGAACTGCGTCTGGAAGTCGGCGATCATGAGTGGAGTCGTCTGCGCACGCACCGAGGTGAGCAGCAGGGCGAAGATGTAGTCGTTCCACGATGCCAGGAACGCGAAGATCGCGGTGACCGCGAGGCCGCCGGCGGTCACCGGCAGGATCACGCGGATCAACGCGCCGATCCTGGAAGCGCCGTCAACACGGGCAGCTTCCTCGAGTTCTTCTGGAACAGCCTGGAAGAAGCTCGACAGCAGCCAGATCGACAGTGGCAGTGAGATCGTGGTGTGGGCGATCGCGAGGGCGAATGACGTGTCCTGGATGCCCACGCTACGGAACATCGTGATCAAGGGGGCCCCGACGACGATCGCCGGAACCATGCGGGTCACGAGGGCGACGAGGATGAACACCTGCCCGAAGCGGGTCCGGTACCGGGTGACTGCGTACGCGGCTGGCACTGCCAGCACGAGGGACATGACGGTGCTGATCGCCGCGGTGACGATGCTGTTGATGAAGGACGCTGGAACTCCGCTGGTGCCGAGTGCCGAGCTGTAGTTCTCCAGCGTCCAGTTCCGCGGCCAGATGGTCGGCGGCACCGCGATCGTCTCGACCGGCACCTTCAGTGAGGTGAGCACCATGTAGAGGAAGGGGAACGCGTAGAGCACGACGAGCAGGATCAGGGCGATCCAGAGGATGGTCTTCGTGCCGATGCGCTGTGTTTCGAGGCCGTTCACTGGTCACTCCCGGGTCGCCAGATCTTGAAGATCGCGAAGATGGCCACGGCCAGCATCGCGATGAGGTAGATGGTGCCCATTGCGCTTGCCAGGCCGGGGTCGCCGTAGCGGATCTGGGTCTGGTACACCAGCAGTGACATCGTCTCGGTGGCGTTCTGTGGGCCACCGTTGGTCTGCAGCACGATCACGTCGAATGCGCGAGCGGCGTCCACACCACGGACGATGAGCGCGACGGCGATCACGGGACGCAGCAGCGGGATCACGATGCGGAACAGCAGTGTGGGGTATCGGGCTCCGTCGAGGCGGGCCGCCTCGAGGACGTCGCCGGGGATGTTCTGCAGACCGGCGAACAGCACGAGCGTGATGAACGACGTTGTCAGCCAGACGTCCGGGATGGAGACCGACACCAGAGCGATCTTCGGGTCACTCAGCCACTGGATCGCGTTGGGGGACGGCAGCAGGTGGGCGCTGTAGAGCAGCTGCCCGACGATGCCGAAGTTGTCGCTGAGCAGGAACTTCCAGAGCAGGCCCGCGACGATCGGCGCGATCATCAGGGGATAGAGGAAGATCGTGCGGAAGACGCGTGAGCGGTCACCGATCGTGGCGAAGAGCAGTGCGACGAGCAGGCCGATGGCGAACTCGAAGAACACCACGATCGCCGTGTACACCGCGGTGCGCCAGGCGGAGTTGCCGAAGTCCGGGTCGGTGAACGCGGTGATGTAGTTGCTGAAACCGACGAACCGGCGAGTGCCTGCGAGCTGGTTGATGTCGAAGAAACTGTTGGTCACGAACTGGATGAGCGGCCAGCCGATGAAGATGAGCAGGAACAGCGCCGCCGGCAGGATCATGAGCACGGCGAAGCGTCGGTCAGTTATGCGCACGAGCGACTTTCGGTTCGGGGGAGGTGGTGGCCCCGTAGGGCCACCACGCTCTACTTGAGGATGTCTTCGACCTTGGTCTTGGCCTGGTCGAGGAGCTGCTGGTTGTCCGCACCCGGTCGGACGGCTTGCTGCAGCATCGGCACGAGCGCGTTGTCGACGATCTGCTGCCACTTGGGGTTCGACGGACGCGGGATGGTGCCCTCCGCCTGCAGGGTCTCGACCATCGGCTTGAACGCTTCGTAGCCGGGCTTGTCCTGGTACTTCTCGAACGCGGACACCCGCGCGGCGAGCCCGAGGTCCGTGGTCGCGCTCAGGTCGTTGTGCTCGTACGCGAACTTGATGAACTCCTCGGCTGCGTCCTGGTTCGGCGATGCCTTCGGCACGCTGAGGTAGTAGGGGCCGGGGACGCCAGCAACACCGGCGGGGCCAGCGATCATCGGGGCGACGCCGACCTTGCCGGAGACCTTCGAGTCCTCGGGGATCTGCCGGTAGGCGTGGCCCCAGAACAGCATGAGCGCGGTCTTGCCCTGGTAGAAGAGGTTCTGCGCTGCCGCCCAGTCGGTCTGCGCCGCACCGGGTGCCGACGACTTCAGCATGCTCGTGTAGAAGTCCAACGCCTTCAAGCTGGCAGCGTCACCGAGGGTGACGTTCCCCTTGTCGTCGACGACCATGTCCTTCTCGCCGGCCTGCGAGAGGGCAGCGAGGTATTCGGTCTCGACAGCGCCCTTCGTGGCAGTGCCGTACATGCCGTCCTTCGTGAAGAACTCGGCCTCGTCCTGGTACTGCTCCCATGTCGTTGGGGGCTTGAGGTCGTAGCCGTACTTCTCCTTGAACGCAGTCTTGTTCGCCGGGTCGTCGAGGAGGTCCTTGCGGTAGTAGAGGATCTCCGTGTTGGTCCACGCGGGCATACCGACGTAGTCGCCGCCGATCTTGCCCTCCTGCAACTCCGCCGGGAAGAGGTCCTTCTCCACGTCCTCGGTGAAGAGCGAGTTCAGCGGCGTCAGCCCTTCCTTGAAGGTGGGCAGCCAGATCGCATCGAGCGCGGCGACGTCGAAGGACACCGACCCGGAGTTGAGCTCGCTGTTGACGCGGTTGTAGAGGCCGTCGTAGGGCAGCTCGACGAACTGGACCTTCGTCCCGGTCTCCTTCTTGTAGCGATCGGCGATCGGCTGGAGCTCGCCGTGCCCCCCGGCTTCGACGAGGACGGTCAAGCTCTTCGCCGACCCGCCACCGTCGCCGCCACCAGCACCGCACGCGCTGAGGAACAGCGCCGATGCCACGGCCACGGCAGTACCGGCGAGGATGCGACCTCTGTTGCCGGCACGCGTGCCGGACTTCCTACGAAGCATCATTACTTCGTCTCCTTCGTCTGCAGCAGCAGCGCTGCGATCGGGTACGGTGTCAATGACAAAGCGTTTTGCCAAAACGACTTGGCCCAAGATATACATCTACGCAGAGGCCGTCAAGCGAACGGCCCATCGCTCCGAGGGGACCCCTTGCGCATGATCGACGACGATCGCCCCAGCATCCACCTGACCGCTCGATCCGGCTGGATCAACGACCCCCTGTCGTTGACCTGGCACGACGGCAGGTACCACGTCTTCTTCCAGTACGTGCCGGAACAGACCAGCTGGGCCCCGTCCTGCCACTGGGGGCACGCGACGTCCACCGACCTGCGGACGTGGACGGAACAGCCGGTGGCGTTGGTGCCCGGCGAGGGCGACGACGGGATCTGGTCAGGCTCCCTCGCCATCGACGGCGATCGTGCGACGATCTTCTACACGTCGATCCAGACGCCGGACTTCAGCATCGGCCATATCCGTACCGCTACGCCCACCGCTTCGGACTGGACAACGTGGACCAAGGGGGACGTCGTCGCCGTTCCCCCCGAGGACATCGATGTGCAGGTCTACCGCGACCCGTTCGTCTTCCGTGATCGTGACCGATGGCGGATGCTCGTCGGAGCGAACATCGACGGCACCACCGCCGCTGCACTGTCGTACTCTTCGCCGGATCTCCAGAGTTGGCAGTACGACGGCGTCGCCGCGCAGCGGAACACCTCGCTGACCGAACCGGTCTGGACCGGCAAGCTCTGGGAGTGCCCACAGGTCTTCACCATCGATGGTGTCGACGTGCTCATCACCTCCGTCTGGAACGACGACGAGCTCCACTACGTCGCCTACGGACTCGGGGAGTGGCGGGACGGCGTCTTCGGGGTCGAGCGATGGGGTCGGCTGACGTGGGGGAACAGCTACTACGCACCTTCTTTCTACCGCGACTCCGACGGTCGGCCCGGGCTGGTCTTCTGGCTCCGCGAGATCCGCGATCACGCCGGGGACACCTGGACCGGTGCCATGAGCGTGCCCCACGTGCTCACGCTGGACGGCGATGAGCTCGTCGCGCGGCCGCACCCTGACGTCGTCAGCGGCGATGGCGTCAACACGCACACCGCGTTCGATCGGATCGACCTCACGAGCGATGGCCGCGCTGACATCATCAACTGGGACCCCGATCTCGGACAGCTGGTCGTCACCAGAGATGAGGAACCGATCCTCACCATCAACCGCACCGGGGACGACCTGCACATCGCGGCAGCGACCGGTGCAGGTGGAACGGTGCCGGCAGGTGATGGGGTCGTGGAGATCCTCCTCGACGGACCGGTCCTCGAGCTCAGCACCAGAGCCGGACTGTTCGCCGCACCCTTGCGTGCCCCGGTCGCTGTCACGCGGTAGCGGCCCTCGAACTGATCCTGCTGTTCCGCTGCGCGCAGTGGCCACAGCAACGACGAGACGAAAGGATCCAACAACCATGCCGAACAGCAACGACTACGACGTGACCACCTGGCCGGTCGGCGATCCGGCCGAGGACATCGGCGAGGTGCTCAACAGCATCATCGCCGACGTCAAGAGCCGACAGAGTGGCACCGACGGCGACGGCGGCAAGCCTGGCGCTGTCGTCTACCTCCCGCCGGGGGACTACCGCCTCCGCACACAGGTCCTCATCGACATCAGCTTCTTGAAGATCCGCGGCGCCGGGCACGGATTCACCTCCTCCAGCATCCGGTTCAACGTCCCCGAGGAAGAGTGGCCAGACCTGCACGAGCTCTGGCCCGGCGGAAGCCGCATCCTCGTCGACATGCCGCTCCCGGAGGATGCGGACGAGCGGGCCGGCGCCGCGTTCCTCGTGGAGCGCGAGGGCAGTCCTCGGATCAGCTCCGTCGAGTTCGAGGACTTCTGCATCGACGGCATGCACTTCATCGCAGACGGCTCCGACCTGCTCCCGGAGAACACCTACGTCAACGGCAAGACCGGGGTCCACGTCGCCAGCGCCAACGACTCCTTCCGCTTCAACGGGATGGGACTGGTCTACCTCGAACACGGCCTCACGATCCACAACGCCGACGCCCTCTCCATCCACGACAACTTCATCGCCGAGTGCGGCAACTGCATCGAGCTCCGCGGATGGGGACAAGCATCGAAGGTCACCGACAACCTCATCGGTGCCGGCTTCAAAGGCCACTCCATCTACGCCGAACACCACGGCGGGCTCCTGATCACGGCCAACAACGTGTTCCCCCGCGGGGCGAGCAGCGTCCGCCTCAGCAGCGTCACTCGGTCGAGCATCACCAACAACCGGCTGCATTCGTTCTACCCGGGGATGGTCGTCCTCGCCGAGAACAGCTCTGAGAACCTCATCGCCGCGAACCACCTCCTCCGCGACCATGAGCCGTGGACGCCGTTCCTCGACATCGACAACGGCCTCGACGACCAGTACGGCCTGCTCCGCGTCGATGGCAGCGACAACACCATCGTCAGCAACCACTTCTCGGAAGTCGTCGACTCGCAGCGCGTGACGCCCCCCGGCGAAGCGCCCGTCATCATCCGGCTCGTACGTGGCTCCGGCAACTCCGTCGCGACGAATCACGTCGTGGCCAAGGACGCTCACTCGCGCTCGAATGCGTCCGCGTTCTCCGGTCAGGTAGACGCGCTCCTGGCCACCGGAATCAGCCAACTCGCGGTGCTCGCAGTGATGATCGACCCCACCGCAGTGCACAATGTGGTCCTCGACTCTGGACGGGAGTCAGAGGTCCACATCGATGCAACAGCCAACGTGCTCCGGCCGACGCCCGATCTCGCCGGGCGGTGAACGACGGCGGGAGGGCAGTCGTCGTGGCGTACCGGAGGCCGACGTCGACTGTCTCGCGTGCGCTCTCACCCGGTGGCTCCGCGTCGTCGGCGACACCTCCCTCGGGCTCCGCGGTGAGGATCGGGCACTTCTCGACGGACCACGGCAGACCTGTGCGTCCACGACTGCACGCTGACGCCGCTCGTCGCGCTGGTCGTCGGGGAACGCGGGCGTCGTGTCCGAGATGACTTCCATCATCGGCGCGCGTCGCGACCCTGCGAGCTCCCGCAGTCGTTGACTCCGTGTGGCGGAGGTCAGGCCGTGCCCACGGTGACGCCCGCTGCTCCGAAGCGCTCGATGAGGTCCGGTGCGATGCCGTCGTCGGTGATCAGCGTCCATCCGTTCCCGAGTCGGGTCCATGCGTGGAATTCCGACTGCGCGAGCTTCGACGAGTCAGCGAGGACGTACACGGCTGCCGCACGACGAGCGATGAGTTCCTTCAGCCGGATCTGACCGAGGTCCGCTTCGCAGATCCCGCGCTCCGGCGACACCGCATCTGCACCGAGGTACGCGGCATCGAAGGTCAGGTACTCGAGCGCAGCCTCGGTCAGGGGACCGACGAACCCGTTGCTCAGCGACCGGTACTCGCCCCCGAGCATGACGAGTCGGACGTCGTCGCGGTCGGCCATGTCGGTGATGACCCCGACGCTGGTGGTGGTGACGGTGAGGTCGGCGTCGATCGGCAGTGCATGAGCGAACGCCGCGACGGTCGAGCCGTTGTCGAGGAACAGTGACGCCCCGGGTGCCACGGTCGCAGCGGCCCGGCGGGCGATGTCGCGCTTCGCGTCGAAGTGCTCGCCGAGCCGCTGGCGCAACGATGCCTCGGGGTGCGCGGCCACCGCCATCGCCCCCCCGAACGTCCGGGTCAACTTCCGCTGCTCCTGCAGGGCAGCGAGGTCGCGCCGGATGGTGGACGCCGTCACCCCGAACCGCTCGGAGAGTTCATCGACGCTCGCGAGTCCGACCGTCGTTGCGAGCGTGACGATGGCATCGCGCCGCGCTCTGGCCGAGATCGACACCGGGCACCTCCGGACGGCAGGGACTTGGGACGTGTCAGACGCCCTGGGCCGGGCTCGGCTCCCCCGCTGTCGGGGCGAGTTCGGCCGCCTGGCGGAGCGCTTCGATCATGCTAGCGACATCGGCCCTGCCGGTGCCCGCGATGTCGAACGCTGTCCCGTGGTCGACCGACGTGCGGATGACCGGCAGACCCACCGTGATGTTGACGCCGGCCTCGATCCCGAGCACCTTCACGGGGCCGTGACCCTGGTCGTGGTACATCGCGACGACGAGGTCGTAGTCCCCGCGACCGGCGAGGAAGAAGAGGGTGTCGGCGGGCAGCGGTCCGACGGCGTCGATCCCGTCGGCGCGTACGGCCTCGACGCCCGGAGCGATTTTCTCCGCTTCCTCGCCGTACCCGAACAGGCCGTTCTCACCGGCGTGCGGGTTGATCGCCGCGACGCCGATCTTCGGGTGCGGGTTGCCCGCGCGCACCAGGGCCTCGTTGCCCCGCCGGATGGTCCGCTCGACGAGTCCGGGCTCGATCCGCGCGACAGCGTCGATGAGACCGAGGTGGGTCGTCACGTGGACGACCTTCAGCTTGGCTGTCGAGAGCATCATCGACACCTCCTCGACGCCCATGAGCTCGGCGAGGAGTTCAGTGTGCCCCGGGAAGACATGGCCACCGGCGTGCAGGGCTTCCTTGTTCAGTGGAGCCGTGCAGATGGCTTGGACCTTCCCGGCCATCGCCGCCTCGCACGCGACCCGGATGTACTGGAAGGCCGCATCGCCGGCGACCGGCGAGAGCTGCCCCCACGGCAGGTCCTCCGGGAGGAGTCCGAGGTCCACCACGTCGATGACGCCGTCCTGGTACGCGGCGTCCGCGACGTCCTCGACAGCGTTGAACGTGACCTCGACGCCCCGGATCGCTGCGGCCTGGCGGAGGCGACCGAGGTCCCCGATGACGACGGGCCGGCACACGGCCAGGACGTCCGGTGACACGACGGCCTCGACGACGACCTCGGGGCCGACACCGGCCCCGTCGCCCATCGTGACGGCAATGATCGGAGTTGCGTTCATCTTCAGTGCTGCCTTTCGTTCGTGCGGCGTGCGGCCGCTTGCACACGGCCGCCGGCCGTGAAGGGGTCTTCTCGAGCGGCCTGGAGGAACGTGGCGGCGTCGAGCAGGTTGGTGACGGTCCCGAAGCTGCCGGGTCGCGTGACCACACGGCGGCCGTCGTCCGCGCGGGACACGATGCATCCGGGTTCGACGACACCTTCCGGCACGATGGCCGTGATCTCGAGGCGGGTGAGCACGGACCGGGCCGTCTCTCCGCCGGTCAGCACCAGGGCGGCGCGCCCGCTGATGGCCGCAGCCACGATGCCGAGGCCGTCAGCGAGCCGTCGGGCGAGGTGCGGGACCGGTTCGTGTCGGTCCTCGACGCAGATCGCGGCGCTCCCGCTGCGTAAGGCGGCCCGAACAGCGTGGAGTGCAGGGTGGTCGATGTCGTCGACCTCCCGGCGGTCGACGGCACGGAGCAGGACGTCACGGGGCACGGGCGTGACCGGGACGCCGTTCGCCGCGAGGACCTCGAGCTGCTCGGTGGCCTCCGTGCTGGCCGTGCCGACGACGAGCAGCACGGACTGACGCTCTCCCGGCGCCCCCGTCGGATCTCCGGATCCGGGTGCGGCCGCGGACGGGGCCCGCGCTCCACGGAGCCGACCGATGGCCGCAGCGATCCCGCCCGAACCGACGACCGTGCAGTCCGCACCGTCGAGCGCCACTGCGATCCGGTCGAGGTCCTCGTCGGAGTCGGCGTCGAGCACGGGGACCGCGTCGGCAGCATGTGCTCGGACGACCGCGTCGAGGACGGCATCGGAGCCGGCACGGACGACCGCGAGTGGGACGGACCGGGCGCGACGTCCGACCGCAGCCAGCGGACCGGGGACCACCCGGGCCTCCAGGCCGTGGAGTCCCGCGTCCGCCACGGGCCTGCCGTGGACGAGGAGCCGACCGTCGACGACCGTACGTCCGAGCGCCGGGAGCGCGGAGGCGAGCACGACGCGCGCGCCGGCGTCGGAGAGGCCGTCGACGACGTCGCCGACACCGCCGCGCAGCAGCGAGTCGGTCTTCACCAGCCGGACCGGTGCGCCGGCCGCACGCATGCGGAGCGTGGCCTGCGCGATCACCGCTCGTCGCGAGGACGGGTCGAGCGCTCGCGTGTCACAGTCCAGGACGACGTCGGACGAGGCGCGCGCGACGTGCTCGAGCGCGGCGGGGAGCGTGAGGGCGACGGTCGCCGAACCGCTGCCCAGGACGGCCGCGACCTCTGCGGCTCCGGACAGGTCGTCAGCGATCGCGGCGAGGCGGTTCGACATCGGACCCCTCCTCGGGCTCGGTAGGCGGATCGGCCATGCGGCATCATGCACGAAACACGCTATGTCAGTTGCGTGAAACACGCAAGCGTGATCTGCTCATGGTCTGCCCGCAGCTCGACGACGAGTCGCCCGACGGCGACCGAACGGAAGGAACCCCTTGCGCGACATCGACATCCGAGGCCGTCGGCTCGCCCCCGCCGTCCTCGGCACCATGACCTTCGGCGACAGCGTCGACGAGCCGACCGCGGCCGAGATGGTCGACCGGTTCCTCGAGGCCGGCGGGACCGGCATCGACACCGCGAACGGGTACGCCGGCGGCCGCAGCGAGGAGATCCTCGGCTCGGTGCTCGCCGGTCGGCGCGACGACGTCGTGCTCGCGACGAAGGTCGGCATCGCGAACCCGGACGCCCACGGTGCCGCTCCCCTGTCCGCCGCCGCGATCGACCGATGCGTGCACGCGAGCCTGCGTCGGCTCCGGACGGACCACGTCGACGTGCTCTACCTGCACCAGCCCGACCGTTCGACCCCGCACGAGGAGACGCTCAGCGCCGTCCGGACGCTCGTCGACTCCGGCGCGGTCCGCACGTGGGGCGTCTCGAACCACGCGGCCTGGCAGATCGCGGAACTGCGACACACGGCCTCGGGCCTCGGGCTGGCCGCACCCGTCCTCGGCCAGCAGGTCTACAGCGTCATCGCGACGCGGATCGACGACGAGTACGCCGAGTTCGCCCGGACCACCGGACTCGGGACGGTCGTCTACAACCCGCTCGGTGGCGGGCTCCTCACCGGGAAGCACCGCCCGGACGAGCAGCCAGCGGAGGGGCGTTTCGGCTCCTCGCCCCTCGCAGGCATGTACCGCACCCGGTACTGGAACGACGAGGTCTTCGGCGCCGTGGAGCAGCTCCGCGCGGTCGCCGAGGACGCGGGGATGCCGATGGCCGAGCTCGCGCTGCGGTGGACGATCGGCCGTCCCGTCGTCGACGCGGTCCTGATCGGTGGGTCGCGCGTCGCGAACATCGAGGCGAACCTCGCCGCGCTGGCCGCGGGTGCGCTGCCCGAGGACGTACAGCGGGCCGTCGACGACGTCGCCGCTGCACTGCGTGGTCCGATGCCGGCGTACAACCGCTGACGAGACCGTCGCGACGCAACCACACGACGGCCTGGGCGTGAGACCCATCAGCTGGCACCGGCGCCACGGCCGTGCCGGGAGGCCCGGTGCCGATGAACTCGCACCGGGCCTCCCGGCACGTGCCGTGGTCGCGTCCAGGACCGCTCAGCCCAAGCCCGCCGCCTGGTCCGCGCGGACCGTGTCCGCGATCTTCGCGAGGGCTGCATCGCTCAGCAGGTTGAACGGTGCCCGGCAGGGGCCGACGGCCTCGCCGGCTGCGTTGGTGGCCGCCTTGACGATCGTGTTCGGGTTGCCGAGCGCGAACAGGTTCCGCAGCGGGCGGATCGACGCCTGCGCCGCGCGGGCGCCGTCGAGGTCACCCGATGCCCACCGCTGGTGGATCTCGACCATCGTGCGGGGGTAGACGTTCGCGACGGCCGTGATGCCGCCCGCGCCGCCGGCCTGCAGCGTCGGCAGGACCAGCGAGTCGGTCCCGGCGAGCACCGCGAAGTGCTCGGGGTCGGTGAGCTCGATGAGCTGCAGGATCGCGTCGAAGTTGCCCGAGGAGTCCTTCACGCCGGCGATGTTGTCGATCTCCGCCAGCCGGGCGACGGTCGCGGGGCTGATGGTGTTCCCGGTGCGAGCGGGGATGTTGTAGATGAGCACCGGGATGTCGACGGCCTCGGCGACCACGGCGAAGTGCCGGTACAGCTCGTCCTGCGACGCAGCCGCGAAGTAGGGCGTGATGACGGACAGCACGTCGGCGCCCGCTGCCTGCATGCGCTTGGCGATCCGCACGGTCTCCCTCGTCCCGACGGCACCGGCGCCGCCGTAGACCGGCACGCGGCCCGCAGTGGCGTCGACGACCGCCTCGAGGACGGCGAGGCGCTCGTCCTCCGTCTGCTGGAAGAACTCGCCGTTCGTCCCGAGGCAGAAGACGCCGTCGGCACCGGCTCGGACGGCGCGGTCGGTGTGCGCACGCATCTGGTCGAGGTTGAGCGACTCGTCGTCGTGGAACGGGGTGACGAGGGCGTGGATGCTGCCGCGGATCGTGGTGGTCACTTCAGGTGCTCCTTGTGGGCGGGGTGGCCTGGGCGGCCGGTGGGAGGTCAGGGGCGGGGCTGCTGCATCACGTGGACGGCGAAGCCGCCGAACTCACCCGCGAGGTAGATGTTCTGCAGACGCCCGTCGTCGAAGTGGGCTGCCGTTTCCTGGTCGAACCCGAAGCCCTTCGCGGTGAGCTCCTCGACCGCTGCCTCGAGGTCACCGGTCGACATCCCGATGTGACCGTGCGTCCCGAGGTACTGCGAACGTACGCACTCGAAGAAGGTGCCGGCGAACGCGGACTTCTTCCCCTGGCGGGGATCGAGGTTGAACATGAGGCAGAAGAGGTCACACAGTTCCTGCGCGGCTGCTGCGTCAGAGTTGTTGATGCCCACGTGCGCGAGCTCGAAGGTGTTCTCCATGTCGGGTTCTCCGTCACATCGGGAAGAGGAGGAGCGCGCCGGCGGTCAGGGCCAGCAGGCGGATGACGTACATCGGGATCGTGAACTTCCAGAACTGGATGAGCGAGTACTTCCCGACGCCCATCACCATCGCGGGGAGCCCGTCGATCGGCAAGAAGTGGCCGTTCCAGCCGGAGATGACGATGGCGACCGCAGCGGCCGCGGGGTTGAGCCCCAGGCTGACGCAGGTCGCGATCGCCAGTGGCGCGAAGACGTACACCGTGCCGATCGTCGACCCCGTGAGGGTCGCGAGGACGCTCGTCAGGACGCAGAACGCGAACACCAGCAGGAAGGGACTGACGTCGCCGCCGAGCAGCCCGGCGACCGACTTGCCGACGAGCTTCGTGAGCCCGGTCGCACCGAGCGCCTCCGCGATGCCGATAACGCCGGCGGACATGATGATGATCGGCTGGCTGATGGCGTCGCGGATCTCGGTGAAGTCGAGGACACGCGTGATGAGCAGGACCGCGACGGCGAGTCCCGTGATGGCGTAGCCCGCGTCACCGATGGAGCTGTACGAGATCATCCCGGCGATGGCCAGGACGAAGCAGAAGTACGTCGCCAGCTGCTTCCGGCGGTCGAGCCTCGGCGCGGCCACGGTCGCGGTCGCGCTCGACGCGGCGATCGCGGTCGCGTTCGCCTCGGCGGCGTGCGGGCCCGGTGCCGCGGGGTCGGTCGCCGTGTCGGCGTGCACCCCGGAGGCGTCCGTTCCGGCTGCGGCGGTCGTGCGAGCACCGGCCAGGGCCGGCTCCTTCGCCCCGGTCGGGGTCGTCGCGCCGGTCTCGTCGTCGGTGATGGGGTGGTCGGGCAGCATCCGGTACGCGATGAGGCACCAGACGAGGAACCCGAGGCTGAGCACGAGGTTGACGATCGAGAACCGCACCAGGTCGATGTTCTCCCGCACGCCAGCCGCCTCGAGCACCGCGACGACGATGCCGTACTGCAGCGCCACGTTGAAGGGGAGCATCGGGTGGTTCGCGGCGAAGCCGGCCGGCATGAGGACCTTCGACGGCGGCAGCTTCTTGTTGTACGCGAGCGTCGACAGGAGGCCGATGACGAGGACGTAGTAGGCCGTGGACCCCGTGCCGAAGATGCTGCAGCCGAGCATGACGAACACGACGATGAGCACGTAGGCCCGGAAGCCGCCCTTCGTCCCGAGTCGGGTGATCATGCGTTTGAAGCCCGAGACGAGGTCCGTCTTCTGCAACGCGGCGATCACCGCCATGAACGAGGCGAGCATGATGATCGTCGCGTTCGCGAAGCCGCTGAAGGCGACGTTGATCGGGACGACGTTGAACACCACCATGAGGAGGCAGGCGATCAAGGGCGGGACGCCGAACGGCAGGCGGTCGATCATGATCAGCACGATCATGAGGACGGTGATCGCGAGTGCGAAGACCATGGGGAGGGTCATGCTCGCTGCTCCTTCGCAGAGAGGGCCGGACCGGCGGAGGTGGATCGCGTCGACACGATCGCCGCGAGGACGTCGGCAGGCAGGTACACGTGCTTGATCGACTTGCGGTGCCAGGTGTAGGCGATGTGCAGTCCCCCGGCCGGGTCGGGGAGCACCGAGGGGTAGGACAGCTCGCGGTTGAGGCTCTCGCGGCTGTTGTTCGAGAGGCAGTACCCGTCGCCGTTCTCGATGTCGTAGGCGGTCGGCCAGGACCGCCCGTCGGGGCTCGAGACCACGAGCGTCATCGGCGCACGCGGGGCGCCCCAGAACGCGCTCCGTCCGTCGGCGTCGAGCGACGGTTCCGCGACCGGCGGAACACCGTCGGCCGCATCGGCCGCCAGGCCGTCGTCGTCGATCTCGTCGTACAGGGAGACCCGGCGGCTCGTCGCGTCGTCCTTGCTCGCGTGGTTCATCACCATCGCGATCCGGCCGTCGTCGAGTGCGCGCGCCTGGATGGACGAGTTGTTGTTCGGGAGGTCGATCGGCCGGCACGGCTCCCACGTCATCCCGCCGTCCGTCGACGACGACTCGTACACGTGGTCCGCCCAGCGGGAGCGGAAGCACGCCCAGAGCACGCCGTCCTCGCGCGGCACGATGTCCATGTGCACGCACCCGCTCGACTCGGGAACGGCGACCTCGGACCAGGTCTCCCCGGTGTCGTCCGAGTACCAGACCGACGCGGTGTCGTCGTTGCCGACCCACTTCTCCCCGGGGACGGTCCGGCAGTTGAACACCGGCAGCAGGATCCGACCGCTCTCGAGCACGACGGGGGTCTGCCGCACGAACACGCCGACGGGCGCGTCGTCGCCGAGGAGCGCCGTCGGCTCGCTCCAGGTCACGCCGCCATCGAGGGAGGTCCGCCGCCGCACCTCGGAGGTGTCCTGGTTGCCGGCGATCTGTGCGGTGTAGAGCAACCAGACGGCGCCGTCCGGCGCAGTGAAGAGGATCGGGTTCTGCTCGGAGCGCGCAGAGTCGAAACTCAGCTGCACCGGGTCGAGCCAGCGATCCGTCCCGGCGGGGAGCCGCGAGAGGTGGACGGAGATGTCGGAGACGCCTTCCTGCGTGCCACCGAACCACACACAGGCGAGGTCTCCCCCGGGCAGGAAGGCGAGGTTCGCCGCGTGGCACTGCACCGTCGGTGTGGGCAGGAGCGCTTCGGCGCCCCCGTCGGACCGGGCTCGCAAGAGCCCATCGAAGTCACTCATGCGGGGGTCCTCCAGTCGACGATGACGGTGGGCACCAGTACCTGGTGCAGTTCTTCAGTGAACGTCCCTTGCAACCCGCGGCGTTCGACCCCGGAAGGGTCCTCGTGGCTCGGGTTGCGAGGAGGTCAGTCTGCCAGGATTGCTCGAAGCGCGCAATATCTCTGCGCACAACATGCACAAGTGCTCCTTCAACCGGCGAGACGGGGATGAGGCCGCTCAGAACGCGCGGCCGAAGACAAGCACGTCCGACCCGGCGGTCGAGGGTCGTCGTGTCTACGACCGGACCCGCCGGAGCCCGAGACGACCCGGAGGTCAAGCCGGTGGTCTTCTGCACCACATCCGTGCGAGGGTCGAGACATGCTGCACCCCAAGACCGTCGTCATCGCCGGCTGCGGCGACCTCGGCACCGAGGCCGCCCTCCGCTTCGCCGATCTCGGGTACCGCGTCGTCGGACTCCGTCGTCGCGCGGAACTCCTGCCCGCACCGATCGAGGGCCGGAGCACCGACCTGCGCCAGGACGTGCCCGAGATCGACGCCGACACCGCGATCGTCATCGTCACCCTGGCCGCGGGCAGCCGGGACCCGGACGAGTACCGGGCGACCTACGTCGACGGCCTCCGGAACGTGCTGGACGGCATCGACCGGTCGGGAGCGCGCCCACGGATCGTCGTCGTGTCCTCGACCGCGGTGTACGACGTGTCGGACGGCAGCGAAGTCACCGAGGAGACCCCGGCGACCGGCGGGACGCCCACGGCGCAGGTCCTCGTGGAGGCCGAAGCGCTCCTCCGCGAGCGAGCTCCGGGTGCGGTGCTCCTCCGACTCTCGGGGATCTACGGGCCCGGGCGCGAGCGGCTCATCGACCAGGTGCGATCCGGCGCGGCCCGACTCGCGCCGAGCCCGGGGGCGTCTCCCCGCACGAACCGCATCCACCGCGACGACGCCGCGGCCGCGATCATGCACCTCGCGACACTCGACGACCCGGCACCGACCTACCTGGGCACCGACGACGAGCCGGTCCGGCTCGACGACGTGCTCCGGTTCCTCGCCGACGAACTGCAGCTTCCGGCACCGCAGCCCGGCCCGGCGTCCGACCGGCAGGCCGGCGGTGACAAGCGGCTGTCGAACGCGCTCCTGCGGTCGACCGGCTTCACGTTCCGCTACCCGACCTTCCGCGAGGGCTACCGCGCGGTGCTCGCCGGCGAGGGTGCACGGCACCGCTGACCGCGGACGAGGGTCGAGGGTCGAGGGTCGAGGGTCGAGTTCGGCCAGTCCGGTCTCAGTGTCCCCGGTGGTCCTGGATCGTCATCCGCGGCCCGAACGCCGGCTTCCGGAACCCCGACTCCGAGATGAGCCGCACGACCCGTTCGCGGTGCCCCCGCCACGGTTCGAGCAGTTCGAGCATCCCGTCGTCGTCGACCGGCCCTCCGGTGAGTGCCCATCCGACGAGGGCGGGCACGTGGTAGTCCCCGACGCTCGGCGAGTCCGGGTCCCCGTGCGACCGCTGCGCCGTCTCGGCAGCGGTCCACGGTCCGACGCCGGGGATGGACTGCAGCCGACTCGCGACGAGCTCCCCGCCGCGGCCGAGCGCCAGCGTCCGTTCGAGTGCGGGCGCGACCTTCACGACGCGCATCACCGTCGCCGAGCGCCCGGGCTCGATGCCGGCCTTGTGCCACTCCCAACTCGGGATGCGCGCCCAGGTGTCGGCGTCCGGCGGGACGACCATGCCCTCGGGAGCCGGGCCGGGTGCGGGCGTGCCGAAGCGTCGGACGAGGTACCGCCACGCACGCCAGGCCTGCCGCGAAGTCACCTTCTGCTCCATGATCGCGGGCACGAGCATTGCGACGACGGTGTTCGTCCGGAGGAGCCGTAACCCCGGCTGGCGGTGTCGCGCCTGCTCCAGGAACGCATGCGCGGACACGTCGAGTTCGGACCAGTCGTCACCGCGGCCGACGAGGTCCGGTCCGTGCGACACGGCCCACGCGGCTCCGGCACCCCACGCGCTGATCGCGACGGCGTCGCCGACGGCGCGGACGAGGACGGATGCCGGCCCCTCCGGGGTGCGCAACGCGAGCCAGACGTCGGACCCGACCACCCGGTGCGCCGGGTCACCGGAGCCGCGCGACAGGGGCCGCAGCGTCGCGATCACGTCCACCGGGCCTCCCGGCCGGTACACGGTGTCGACGCGGCGTAGGTCGACGAGCGGGTCGCGATCCTGCTCGGCGTCGCCGGTCGACGCCGCAGCGGATCGGACGGAAGCCATGCAGGGATCGTAAGCGTCGGCACGGACACCGGCGACCGCGGCGGACGACCCCACGGCGGTTGTCCACGACCTCGGGTCACAGCATGGCGATACCGGACCCGCGTCGGCCATGATGAGGGAGTCCACCGAACCCGACATCGGAAGTCCTCTCCATGCGCATCGGCATCCTCACCTCCGGCGGCGACTGCCCCGGTCTCAACGCGGTCATCCGGGCCATCGTGCTCAAGGGCATCGCGATCCACGGCCACGAGTTCGTCGGCTTCCGGGACGGCTGGCGGGGCGTGGTCGAGGGTGACATCGTGCCGCTCGGCCGCAAGGACATCCAGGGCATCGCGAAGCAGGGCGGGACGATCCTCGGCACGAGCCGGACGAACCCGTTCGAGGGCCCGAAGGGCGGCGTCGAGAACATCACCGCGACGCTCGAGCGGCACGGAATCGACGCCATCGTCGCGATCGGTGGCGAGGGCACACTGGCCGCCGCGAAGCGCCTCACCGACGCCGGGCTCAAGATCGTCGGCGTCCCCAAGACGGTCGACAACGACCTCGGCGCCACGGACTACACGTTCGGCTTCGACACCGCGGTGGCGATCGCGACCGAGGCCATGGACCGCCTCCGCACCACCGGTGAGTCGCACTCGCGCTGCATGGTCGCCGAGGTCATGGGCCGGCACGTCGGCTGGATCGCCCTGCACTCGGGCATGGCGGCGGGCGCGCATGCGATCCTCATCCCCGAGCAGAAGACCTCCCTCGCGCAGATCGCGGAGTGGGTCCAGGCCGCCTACGACCGCGGGCGTGCACCGCTCGTCGTGGTCGCCGAGGGGTTCGTCCCCGACCACGAGGACACCGCCCACACCGAGCGCGGCCTCGACGCCTTCGGTCGACCGCGCCTGGGTGGCATCGGCGAGCGCCTGGCCCCGCTCATCGAGGAGATGACGGGCATCGAGACCCGCGCCACGACGCTCGGGCACATCCAGCGCGGCGGCACCCCGACGGCCTACGACCGGGTGCTCTCGACCCGGCTCGGCCTGGCGGCGATCGACGCCGTCGTCGAGGAGCGCTGGGGCCGGATGGTCGCCCTGAAGGGCACCGAGATCGTGCACGTCTCCTTCGAGGACGCGCTCGGTGAGCTGAAGACCGTGCCGCAGGACCGGTACGACGAAGCCGCCATCATGTTCGGCTGACGCCGGGCGCCGGGACCTCGATCAGTCCTCGGCCACCGGGGTCGCACAACACGCCGCCGGCCGTTCGCCGAGGTCGTACGACATGCCGTCCGCTCCGGAGACGAGCGGCATGTCGTGCGACCTGGAGCGTGTGGCCCACCCGCGGCGGCTGCGCCCGACCGGGAGGCCCAGGGTAGCGTCGCGCGCATGACCCGCGCCGTCCTCGTGTCCCGCTCCGCCGCCCCCATCGTCACCGACGTCGACCTGCCCGCCCCCGGCGACCGGGAGGCCCTGGTCACCGTCACGCGGTCGAGCGTCAACTACAAGGACGGCCTGGCCGTCGCCGGCGACCCCGGCGTCGTGCGGACCGACCCGCTCGTGCCCGGCATCGACGTGGTCGGCACCGTCGCCGCGGTCGGACCGGACGTGCAGGACGTGGCGGTCGGCGAACGCGTGGTCCTGACCGGCGCGGGCGCGGGCGAGACCCGGCACGGCGGCTGGGCGGAGCAGTGCGTCGTCCCGGTGGACGCGCTCGTCTCCCTGCCCGATGGCATCGACGACGACCTGGCGGCAGCGATCGGCACGGCCGGGTTCACCGCGATGCTCAGCGTCCTGGCGCTCGAGCGCGGAGTCGCCCCCGAGGACGGGCCGGTCCTGGTGACCGGAGCCTCGGGCGGGGTCGGCACGGTGGCGATCGCCCTGCTCGCGGCCCGCGGGTACCGCGTGACCGCGTCGACCGGTCGGCCGGAGAACGGCGACGCGCTCCGGGCCCTCGGCGCGGCGGACGTCATCGACCGCGCGACGATCGCCGAGCCGGGGAAGCCGATGCAGCGCGCGGTGTGGGCCGGCGCGGTCGACAGTGTCGGTGGTGCGACCCTCGCGAACGTCCTCGCGGCGACGCAGTACGGCGGCTCGGTCACGGCGTGCGGGTTGGCGCAGGACACCTCGCTGCCGACGACGGTGCTGCCGTTCATCCTGCGCGGGGTGTCCCTGCTCGGCATCGACTCGGTCGCGGCGCCGCTCGACCTGCGGCAGCGGGCCTGGGCACGGCTCGCGACGGACCTCGACCCGGCGCTGCTCCGGGCGGTGACCCGCACGGTCGGCCTCGCCGAGGCGATCGAGGTCGGCGCGGAGGTCGTCGCCGGACGGGTGCACGGGCGGACGGTGGTCGACGTCACGCGGTGATCCGGGCCTCCCGGCCGGCGGTGCCGACGGGGCTGCACCGGTCAGCACCCGGGCGGGCACGGGCGGCGGCGGCCCCCGCTCCTGCGCCCGCTCCTTAGCAAGCGTTTGCAATGTCACGTTAGGATTTGAGTACCGAACACCTTCACTGAGGAGACCCGGATGCCGGTACCCAAGTCGACCGTCGAGAACTCGCCCCGGAAGCTCCTCCGCGACGTCGTCCTCGAGAAGATGCTCGCCGCGATCCAGGACGGCACCCTGCAGGCCGGGGAGCGTCTCAACGACGACGAGCTGGTCGCCTGGCTCGGTGTGAGTCGCACCCCCATCCGCGAGGCGATCGCGAAGCTGGTCGACTACGGCCTGGTCGAGATGGAGGCGAACCGCTACACGCGCGTCGCCTCCCCCACCCGCGAGCAGTACGACGACGCCTTCCAGGTGCTGTTCGGCATCGGTGAGCTCGCCGCCCGCTGGTCGTTCCCCCGCTTCGAGGACGCCGACGTCAAGGCGTTCGGCAAGATCCTCGACGACATGCGCGCGCACGCCGAGGCCGAGGACCGCGCCCTGAACGACGACATCGACAAGGCGATCGCGTTCATGGTCGCCAAGTCGGGCAACGAGCTCCTCGTGAAGACGAGCGAGTCGCTGCTGAACCGCGCGAAGTTCGTCCGCATCGGTGAGCCCGAGTTCGTGTTCTGGGACGTCGCGGACGCGCTCGACGGCTTCCGTGCCGCCGCGAAGGGCCGCGACGGTGAGGCCGGCGGCGCACTCGTGCGCGGGCTCGGTCGCGCCATGGCCGAGCACCTCGCCACCGCACGGGCGGCGAAGGCCGCGGAGGCCTGATCCGGCGACCGGTCGGCCCCGCCACCCACATGTGGCGGGGCCGTCCTGCGTCGCACGTCCTGCGTCGTACGTCCTGCGCGAGGATGGAGACGTGACCGACGTCCTGCTCCGCGCCACCGCCCTCCGTGTCACCCGCAGCGGACGCGACCTGCTGCACGACGTGGACCTCACCGTCCGCAGCGGGGAGCACTGGGCGCTGCTCGGCTCGAACGGCGCCGGCAAGTCGACCCTGCTCGCGGTGCTCGGCGCCACCGGGCACCCGACCGCCGGCCACGTCGAGGTGCTCGGTCGACAGCTCGGACGTGTCGACGTCCGTGAACTCCGTGAGCACATCGGGCACGTCGACCCCCGGCACCGGATGCTGTCGCCGTTGACCGTCCTCGAGACCGTGCTGACCGGGCGCACCGGGACGACCGACCTCATGACGCGATGGGAGCCGACGGCCGACGACCTCGTCCGTGCCGAGCAGCTCGTCGCCGACGTCGGACTCACCGCGCGCCGCGACGCCCGCTGGCCGGTGCTGTCGCAGGGCGAACGGGGACGTGCGCTCATCGCCCGGGCGCTGCTGTCCGACCCGCGGCTGCTGCTGCTCGACGAACCCGCGACCGGACTCGACGTCGCCGCACGGGAGCACCTGCTCGAGACCGTCGACGCCCTCCGCGTCCGGCAGCCGGAGCTCGGCAGCGTGATGGTCACCCACCACCTGGAGGACCTGCCGGCCTCGACCTCGCACGCGATGCTCCTCCGCGACGGGGGCGTCGTGGCGCAGGGGCCGGCGGACGAGGTCATCACTTCGGCGCTGGTGTCGGCCGCGTTCGACTTCCCGCTGGCGGTCGAGCGCAGCGGTGGGCGCTGGCACGCACGACGGGCGGACTGAGGCGGGCGGGCCTCCCGGCCGGCGCGGACCGGTCGCGCGACCGCGGTCGTCGCGTGGCCACGAGACGCCCCCGTCAGTGACGGACGCCGCCTTCGTCGCAGCACGCCGTCGAACAGGGCGGCGTCTCGCGCACTCGGCGGCGTCACGGGCAGACGGCGGCGTCTCGCGCACCTCGCGGACGGGCCGACGGGAGGCGCGGCCCCTCCGGACCGCGCCTCCCGTCCGCCGTCGGCTGGCTACTCGGTCGCGGCAGCGGCCGCCTTCGCGGCAGCCGGCAGCGCGTCGAGGATCTGCGACACCGCGCGCTCGTCGTGCGCGGCGGTGAGGAACCACGCCTCGTACACGCTCGGCGGCAGGGTCACGCCGGAGTCGAGCATGCTGTGGAAGAACGCCGCGTACCGGAAGGCCTCCTGCGCGCGGACGTCGTCGTAGTCCCGCGGCGGGGTGTCCAGGAACGCGAACGAGAACAGGTTCCCGGCGTGCTGGACGGTGTGTGCGACGCCCTCGGCCGCGAGCGCCTCGCTCGTGGCCCGGGAGACGACGTCCGCCGTCCGGTCGAGGTGCGCGTAGACGTCGGCGGTCGCGGCCCGGAGCGTGGCGATGCCCGCGGCCACCGCGAGCGGGTTCCCGGACAGCGTGCCCGCCTGGTACACGGGGCCGAGCGGGGCGAGGAAGTCCATGACCTCGCGGCGCCCGCCGAGTGCGGCGAGGGGCATGCCGCCGCCGATGACCTTGCCGTAGGTGACGAGGTCGGGCTTCCACCCCGTCCCCTCGGGCACGGTGCCGTCCGCTTCGAGCCCCCACCAGCCGGCCGGGCCGACACGGAAGCCGGTCAGGACCTCGTCGACGATGAGCAGCGCGCCGTGCGACTGCGTGATCTGCGCCAGGGCCCGGTTGAACCCGCGCTCCGGGGCGAGGACGCCCATGTTCGCGGGGGCGCCCTCGACGATCACGGCCGCGATGCGCTCCGAGTGCTCGTCGAAGGCGCGACGGACGGCGTCCAGGTCGTTGTACGGCAGCACCAGCGTCTGCGCAGCGGTCTCGGCGGTGATGCCCGCGCTGCCGGGGAGTGCGAGCGTGGCGACGCCCGAACCGGCCTCGGCCAGGAGCGAGTCCGAGTGGCCGTGGTAGTGCCCGGCGAACTTCACGAGCAGGTCCCGGCCGGTGTAGCCGCGGGCCAGGCGGATCGCCGTCATGGTCGCCTCGGTGCCCGTCGACACCATGCGGATCTTCTCGATCGGACCGTCGCCGTCCACCTGCACGCGCTGCTTCACGAGCTCCGCGAGTTCGGTCTCGCCGGGCGTGGAGGCACCGAACGACAGACCCCGGGCCGCCGCCTGCTGCACGGCCTCGACCGTGCCGGGGTGCGCGTGGCCGAGGATCGCCGGGCCCCACGAGGCAACGAGGTCGACGTACTCGCGACCCTCGGCGTCGGTGACGGTGGCGCCCTTCGCGGAAACCAGGAAGCGGGGCGTCCCGCCGACCGAGCCGTAGGCACGCACCGGCGAGTTCACGCCGCCGGGGATGCTGTCCTTCGCGCGGCCGAACAGGTCGTCATTGGTGGTCATTCGGGTGCCTTCCCGGTCGGTGCGATGCCGGCGACGTCCGCCGAGCTGCCGGAGGTGCGCAGGCCGGCCTCCTCGTTGAGCTTGCGGGCCATGTCGACGGCGAAGTAGGTGAGGATCGCGTCGGCGCCGGCGCGCTTGATGCCGATGAGGGCCTCCATCGCGGCGGCGTCCCGGTCGATCCACCCGTTCTGGGCGGCGGCGGTGATCATCGCGTACTCGCCGGAGATCTGGTACGCCCAGACCGGCACCGGTGAGGTGTCGGCCGTGCGGGCGAGGACGTCGAGGTAGCTCATCGCGGGCTTCACCATGACGATGTCGGCGCCCTCCTCGATGTCCTGCTCGACCTCGCGGAGGCCCTCGCGCCCGTTGCCGGAGTCGAGCTGGTACGTGCGGCGGTCACCCTGCAGGGTGCTCGCGACGGCCTCCCGGAACGGTCCGTAGAAGGCCGAGGCGTACTTGGCCGCGTAGGCGAGCAGCGCGGTGCCGGAGTACCCGGAGACGTCGAGCGCGTCCCGGGCGGCGGCGATCTGGCCGTCCATCATGCCGCTCAGGCAGACGAGCTCGGCGCCGGCCTCGGCCTGGGCGACCGCCATGTCCCGGTAGCGGAGCAGCGTCGCGTCGTTGTCGACCGAGCCGTCCGCCGCGAGGACACCGCAGTGCCCGTGGTCGGTGAACTCGTCGAGGCACAGGTCGGACTGCACGACGAGGGCGTCCCCGACCTCTTCCTTCGCCACCCGGATCGCGACGTTGAGGATGCCGTCCGGGTCGGTCGCGCCGGAGCCGACCGCGTCCTTGTGCTGCGGGACGCCGAACAGGTTCACGCCGCCGATGCCGACCGACGCGGCCTCGTGCAGTGCACGGCGGAACGAGTCGAGGGAGTGCTGCTGCACCCCGGGCATGCTCGAGATGTCGATCGCGTCGGTGGCGCCTTCGCGGATGAACATCGGCAGCACGAGCTCGGCGGGGTGGAGCCGGGTCTCGGCGACGAGACGACGCATCGCGGGGGTGGCGCGGAGACGTCGGGGGCGGACCTGGGGGAAGCGGCCGGTCACGGGTGGCCTTCCTGTTCGGGGGTGGATGGGACGAGGGCCTCGACGACGGCGTCGAGGAGGGCTTCTGCGGACCGTTCGGCGGCGACGACGTCCACCGGCAGGCCGGCGGCGCGGGCCTCGTCGGCGGTGCCGGGGCCGATGCAGGCGATCCGGGTGCGGGGGTCGAGGGGGGTGAGACGACGAGCGACTTCGCGGGCGATGCTGCCGCTCGTCACGAGGACGACGTCCGGCGCGGGGTCGCCCGGGATCGGCGCGTCACCGGTCCCGACCGTACGGTACGCGACCACCTCTGACACGTCGATGCCCCTGGCCCGCAGGCCGTCGACGAGGGTGGGTGCGGCCAGGTCGGAGCGCGGGTGGAGGACGAGTCGGGCGTCCGCCGGGAGCGCCCGCACGAGTCCGGCTGCCGAGTGGTCGGCCGGCACGAGGTCGACGGTCCATCCGACGGCGCGGGCCGCGCGGGCGGTCGGCTCGCCGACGGCGGCGACGCCGACCCCGGCCGGGAGGCCCGGCAGGCGTTCCGCGAGCACCCGCACGGTGGTCGCGCTGCTCACCACGAGCCAGTCGTCGCCCGCTCGCTCGGCGCCTGCGCCGTCGAGGTGCGACGACTCACCGCCTGCGGATCGTCGAGGTTCCACGATGTCGGAATCCGACGCCTCGAGGTTCCGGAATTCCGGAACCGGCGCGGGGCGGCCGGCGCTGGGAGCCGCTCCGGCCCGCTCCGGAGCCGGGGCGGGGCGGCCGGCCGCGAGCCGGGCGACCATCCGGTCGAGGGGACCGGCGTCGAGCGGCGGCGCGTCGGTGACGAGCGGGACGATGCGCGGGTCGAGCCCGCGCGCCGCAGCTGCCGCGGCGACCCGTTCACCCCATGAGCCACCGCGCGGGACGACGACCACGGGCCGGGGCCCGGTCCTGTCGTCCCGCGTGGTGTCCGTGGTGATCGTCGCCCTACTCGGTCGTGGTGGCGGACGTGTCGGACGGCCCCTCGGTACCGGGGGTGTCGAGGCCGGGGCCGACGGTGTGCCCGGCGTCGTGCTCGGCCGAGTCCGACCCGGCGGAGTTCGACAGGTCGGCCAGCTCGGCGGCACCGTTCTCGAGCAGCTCGGCGGCGACCCGGTCGGCGACGGACAGGGCCTCGTCGAGGCGGTCCTGCGCCGACCCGTCGAGCACGGCCGCGTGCGACGCGGTCCGGTACTCGGAGCCGTCGGGGCGGTAGACCGTCGCCGAGACGAGGAGCATCTCGGCGTCGACGACCGCGGTCGCGCCGATCGGGGCGGAGCAGCCGGCCTCGAGCTTGGCGAGCACCTCGCGCTCGGCGGTCACCGTCAGGCGGGTCGGGGCGTGCTCGATCTTCCGCAGCGCGGCGAGCAGGTTGCGGTCGTCCTCGTCCGTGCGGATCTCGACCGCGAGCGCACCCTGACCGGGAGCACTCGGCCAGAACCCGAGGTCGAGCAGCTCGGTCGCGGCATCGAGCCGTCCGATGCGTCCGAGCCCGGCGGCCGCGAGCACGACGGCGTCCAGGTCGTCCTCCACACGGGCGAGCCGCGTGTCGATGTTGCCGCGGATGTCGATGACGTCCAGGTCCGGCCGGTCCGCCTTGAGCTGCGCGACACGGCGGGGCGACCCCGTGCCGACCTTCGCGCCCTCGGGCAGGGTCTCGACCGTCGCACCGTTCCGCGCCACGAGGACGTCACGCGCGTCGGCACGCTTCGGCACGGCGCCGATCGTCAGGCCCGGGTACGGCGCGGTCGGCAGGTCCTTCAGCGAGTGCACGAGCACGTCCACCTCGCCCGCCACGAGCGCCTCCCGCAGCGCGGACGCGAAGACGCCGGTACCGCCGAGGGACGCCAGGGAGGCCCGGTTCGTGTCGCCCTCGCTCGTCACGGTGACGAGTTCCACCGGACGGCCGGCGGCCTTCGCCAGGCGGTCGGCGACGTCCTGCGACTGGGCGACCGCCAGTCGGCTGGCACGGGTGCCGAGCCGGATCGGGGCCGGACCGTCGGTCGCCGGGGTGCTGGGGTGGTCCGCGGTCGCCTCGGTCACGGAGCGACGCCGGCGGCTGCGGGCTTGAACCCCGCTCGCACGTTCTCGCAGCACCCCGGACGGCACACGTCGTACCAGGGGCCGATGTCGGTCATGTGCGGACGCTCAGCGGTCGGCGTGCCGTTGACCCGCTCGAGCACGAGGTCGACGAGACCGGCCACGTAGGCCGGGTCGACGCCGGGGGTCTGCGTGCGGAGCGACCAGAAGCCGAGCTCGCCGGCGGTCTCGGTGGCTTCTTCGTCGAGGTCCCACATGACCTCCATGTGGTCGCTCACGAAGCCGAGCGGGACGATGAGCACGGCGCGGGTGGGGCCGCCCTTGAGCTCCTCGTTCATGTAGTCGTTGATGTCGGGCTCGAGCCACGGCTGCGTCGGGGGACCGGAGCGCGACTGGTAGACGAGCTTCCAGGCGGGCTTCGACGTGCCCTGCAGGTGCGCGTGCTCGGGCTGCTCGAGCAGTTCCGCCCACGCCTGGTCGAGGACGACCTGCCCGACGGCGAGGTGCTGCGCCTCGTACGCACCGTGCTCGTCGAAGCCCCGGTAGTCGGGGCCGGAGCGGGCGGCGTCGGTCGACGGGATCGAGTGCGTGGAGAACAGCACCTGGAGCTCCGTCGCGACGTCGAGGCCGTCGTTCTCGGCGATCGCGCGGGCCAGTCCGTCGCGGACCCCGTCGATGAACGGCCGGACGAAGCCGGGGTGGTCGAAGAACTGGCGGACCTTGTCGATCTGGATCGTGTCGATCAGACCGGTCTCGTCGAGCACGCGGGCGTAGTCCTCGCGGTACTGCCGGCAGCTCGAGAACGACGAGTACGCGCTCGTGGCGATCGCGATGAGCTTGTTGTAGCCCTTGTCGGCCGCCTCGGTGAACGCCTCTTCGAGGTAGGGCTCCCAGTTGCGGTTGCCCCAGAGGACGGGCATGTCGATGCCCCGCGAGGCGAGCTCGGCCTCGAGCGCGGCCTTGAGCGCACGGTTCTGGGCGTTGATCGGGCTGACGCCGCCGAAGTGGCGGTAGTGGTGCGCCACCTCTTCCAGACGCTCGTCCGGGATGCCGCGACCGCGCGTGACGTTGCGGAGGAACGGGATGACGTCGTCCTGACCCTCGGGCCCACCGAAGCCGGCGAGCAGGATCGCGTCGTACGCGGTCGGCACCTCGACATGCTCCGGGCCGGACGCGGCCGCAGCGGTGGCGGCGAGGACGGGCTGGCCGTTCGTGATCATGCTGGTGTCGGTCATGACAGCACCTCCGGGAGTTCGGCGGTCGTCACGCGACGACCCGTGTAGAAGGGCACTTCCTCGCGGACGTGCATGCGCGCCTCGGTGTAGCGGAGGTCGCGCATGAGGTCGACGAGGTCGACCAGGTCCGGGCTCTCGAGCGGCAGGATCCACTCGTAGTCACCGAGGGCGAAGGACGCGATGGTGTTCGTCAGGACGCGGCGGTACTTCGCGCCGGCGATGCCGTGGTCGCGCAGCATCTTCGAACGCTCTTCCTCGGGCAGCAGGTACCACTCGTACGAGCGCACGAAGGGGTACACCGTGATCCACGGCTCCGGGTCCTTGCCGCGCAGGAAGGCCGGGGTGTGCCGCTTGTTGAACTCGGCTTCCCGGTGCATGGCCATGGCGTGCCAGACGGGCTCGGCCTCGGCGAAGAGGGCCGTGCGGCGGATCTCGCGGAGGACCGCCTGGATCGCCTGTGCGTCGTCGCCGTGCAACCAGATCATGACGTCCGCGTCGGCCCGGAAGCCGGAGACGTCGTAGAAGCCGCGGATGGTGACGCCGCGCTCGGCAGCCGCGGAGACGACCGCGTCGAGTTCCGCGACCGCATCCGCACCGCCGGGTCGGACGGCGCCGACCGGGCGGCGGAAGACCGCCCAGAGGGCGTAGGCCGTGAGCAGGTTCGGGTCGATCCCGGAAGCCGGGTCCGTCTCGTGCGCTGTGCTGGCCGCTGGTGCTGCGGGAGTTGCTGGGGTGGGCACGTCAGTGCTCATGGATCGGTCGTCCTCCACGTTCGCCGGGGGTGTGGTTCGCCGGCCCCCTTCGCCGAGCGGGTGTCCGGGACGATCGTCCACTGCGGCTCGCGAAGGCTCGCCGCGTGTGGATCACCGCCGTCGGAGCACCGCTACGACGATACCCCCGACCACTGCCACTCCCGCTGCGAGCCCGGCCAGGTAGGGCACCGGGTTCGCGTCGACGCCACGCTTGACCTTCGACGCGGCGATGCCGAGCTGCTTCGGCACGTTCAGCTTGTCCTCGATCGCGTCGAGGGTGTCGAAGAGCTGGGCACGGGTCGCAGCGACGCGGTCGGCGATCTTCGACTGGTCGTCGTGCTGGGGGTCGGTCACTGGTCCTCCGAGGGAGTCGTGGGGATGACGGGCGTCAGAACCGGCCGTCGACGTCCGGCTTCCGTGACGCACGGAGCGTCTCGGGGGTGGGCTTCCGGCCGAGGCCCTTCACCGCGTTGACGTCGTTCTTGACGCTCGCGATGGTGCGCTTCGGCGTGACCGGCAGGCCCTTCTTGAGCCGCTTCCACCCGATGAACCCGAGGATCGCCGCGACGATCAGCATGAGGACGGCGAGCAGCAGCGCGGCGAGCCACGCGGGCATCACCGTGGCGAGGCCCATCACCGCTGCGGTGAGGAGCACGCCGATCGCGTACAGCACGATCACCAGCGCGGCGACGAGGATGCCCGCGGCGACCGCGAAGACCTTCGCCTTGCCGATCATCTCGGCCTTGAGGAGGGCGATCTCCCCCTTGACCAGGTCCTTGACGAGGTCGGGGACGTCCTTCACGAGGCCGAACAGCGACCGCGACTTCCGGTCGCGTGTGTCGGTCATGAGATCTGCGAGCCCTTGCCGGACGACGCCTTCGAGCTCACCTTGCGGACGACCTTCTTGGTCTGCTCACCGATGAAGTCGGCGACGTCGGGGGTGCGGTCGGACACGAAGTCCTCGACCTGGTTCACGCTCTTCTGGACGCCGTTGCTGTTCCAGATCTTGCCGCTGACGGTCTTGATCTGCTCGTACCGCGCCCGTCCGGCTCGCGATCCCAGGACGTACCCGAGTGCTGCGCCGGCGACGAACAGGAGCTTTCCTCGCATGAGCGATTCCTCCGTTGGGTCAGTGTGCTGTGAAGGCACCGTGCGTGGTCATGCACCGATCGGCATGTGTCCGACGGTTCCCCCAACAGTAGCCCTCGGAGGGTCAGCGGTCCGCTCAGGAATCCAGGATGCGCTCAGCAGCCGCCCGGGCAGCGGTGACGATGCCGGACAGCCCTCGCCCAGAGGACGCCTCACCGATCCCGACCACGCCCTCCGCCAGCCCGGCGGCCTCGGCGTCCGGTCCGTGCCAGCGGACGCGGGCCGCGCCGACGACGTGCTCCGGACGGACGGGCAGGCCGAGCAGCGCGGTCGCGTCCGTCGTCGCCCGTGCGCTCACCGCACCGGCGGGGTCGACCGGGAGGCTCGTGGCCACCTCGTCCGCGTCCGTCGCGCCGGCAGCGCCGGTCGCCTGGTCCGCGCCTGCCGGGGGCAGGGCGTAGCTGAGCCGCAGCACGTGCCTCCCGGCCGCCCGCTCCGCCAGCCAGGGCCACTTGACCGTCGCGTGCGTGAGCGCCTTCGCGGCGACACCGGTCGCTGCCGGGTGCACGAGCATGCCGGTGCCACGCGGAGCCGTGTCCAGCTCGGGCCGGTCCACGACCAGGGTGACGAGCTCGATGCCGGACCGACGCGGAGCCGCCGTCCGGGCCGGGTCGGCGACCGTCGCGAGGACGTGGTCCGCCGCCAGCCGCTCGGTCGTGCCGTCCGCCGACACGGTCTCGACCGCCGCTCGTCCGACGGAGGTGGCCCGGGTGTGCAGCCGCACGTCGACGCGGTACGTGTCGAGATCAGCGACGAGCTCGTCGACGAGCCGCGCGATGCCGCCTCGGAGCCCCTGCACGGCGGACCCGGCGACGGCACGCTTCCGGAGCGCGAGCACCGCACGGGCCAACGACCCCTCGCGCTGCAGGGCGGCACGGAGCCCGGGCGCCACGCGGTCCGGGTCGAGGTCGTCGGGGTGCGTCGAGTGCACGCCGGCCACGACCGGGACGACGAGGTCGTCGAGGACCTTCGCGCCCATCCGGCTCCGGACCATCGCGCCGAGCGACGTCGCCCGTGCGCCGACCGGCGAGGGCAGCAGCGCGTCCATCTGTGCGCGGAGGGCGCCGGCACCGCCGACCACCGCGATGACGTCCGCGGCCATCGGAGTGCCCGGGATCCCGAGCAGGCCGGTCGACGGGATCGGCGCGGTCCGACCGTCGCGGGTCATCAGCCACGCACCCCGCGGGTCCGGGGAGACGATGTCGTTGCCGAGACCGAGTTCGACCGCGAGCGAGGACACGGCGTCCGTCCGGGTCGCGAACGAGTCCGCCGCCATGTCCAGGTCGAGGCCCGCGACCGTGTGCCGTCGGATCATCCCGCCGAGCACGCCCGAGGCCTCGAGCAGCACGACGTGGGCGCCGCCCTTCGCCAGGTCACGAGCGGCGACGAGCCCGGCGACCCCGCCGCCGACCACGACGACGTCGGTCACGACGCGGCCCGGTCGGTCCCGTCGGTCCCGACGTCGGTGCCGTCGCCCAGTGCGTGCACGAGCTCGACGACGCGGGTCAGCACGGTCGGGTCGGTCTCGGGCGGGACGCCGTGGCCGAGGTTCACGACGTGCGCACGGGCAACGCCTCCGCGGCGGACGACGTCACGGACGTGCGCCTCGAGGACCGGCCACGGGGCCGAGAGCATCGCCGGGTCGATGTTCCCCTGCACGGTCACGTCACCGCCGACGCGCTGCACGGCCTCGTCGAGGGGCAGCCGCCAGTCCACGCCGACCGCGTCCACCGCACCGACGGAGCCGCCGACGGTCGCCATGTCGGCCAGGACCTCGCCGCTGCCGACGCCGAAGTGGATGCGCGGGACGCCGAGGTCGGTCACGTGGGACAGTGCCCGCGCCGAGTGCGGAGCGACGCGGGAGACGTAGTCCGCGCGGGACAGCGACCCGACCCACGAGTCGAAGAGCTGCGCGGCCGAGGCACCGGCGAGCACCTGGGCACGGAGGAACGCCCCCGACACGTCGGCGGCCCAGTCGAGCAGCCGTGCCCAGGTCTCCGGCTCGGCGTGCATCATCGTGCGGGCCCGGATGTGGTCCTTCGACGGGCCGCCCTCGACCAGGTACGCGGCCAGTGTGAAGGGCGCGCCCGCGAAGCCGATCAGCGGCGTGCTGCCGAGCTCGGCGACCGTCCGGGCGACCGCCTCGGTGATCGGGGCCAGGGCCTCCGCCTCGAGCGGACGCAGGGCGTCCGCGTCCGCCGCCGTCCGGACGGGCGACCCGAGGACCGGACCACGACCGGGGACGATCTCGACGTCCACGCCCGCGAGCTTGATCGGCACGACGATGTCGCTGAAGAAGATGCCGGCGTCGACCCCGTGCCGACGGACCGGCTGCAGGGTGATCTCGGACGCGAGGGCCGGGTCGAGACACGCGTCGAGCATCGCCGTCCCGACGCGGAGCTCCCGGTACTCCGGCAACGACCGGCCGGCCTGCCGCATGAACCACACCGGCAGCGTCTCCGGCCGGTCCCCGCGGAGGGCACGGACGAGCCGCGAGCCCGTGGTGCGGCCGTCGGCGAGCGGATGGGTGGTCGGGAGCGCGTCGGTCACCGGATGATTCTCGCACCGCGAACAGGACGGCTCCCCGACCCGGTGCTCGGGGCACCGGGGTTACCATTGAACACGTGCTCATCTGTCTCACGGCGTCGCATCGCAACGCCAGCTTCGACCTCCTGGAGCGTCTGAGCATGGGAGCACCCGCGGCCGCCAGCCACCTCGTCACGGACTCGGACGTCCTCGACGGCGCCGTGGTCCTCGCCACGTGCAACCGGTTCGAGGCCTACCTCGACATCGCCGGCGACGACGACGCAGCCGTCCGCGCCACCGTCGAGGCCGTCTCGGCAGCGAGCGAGCTGCAGGCCGACGAGGTCCTCGACGCCGTGCAGGTGCTCGGCGGCGGAGACGTCGTGCAGCACCTCTTCGCCGTGTCGAGCGGGCTCGAGTCCGTCGTCGTCGGCGAGACCGAGATCTCCGGACAGGTCCGCCGGGCCCTCGAGGACGCGCGCCGGAACGGCACCACCACCTCGGACCTCGAACGGCTCTTCCAGGAGGCCGCGCACACCTCCCGCGGCGTCAAGACCCGCACCCGGATCGGCGCCGCCGGCCGGTCGCTCGTCCGCCTCGGGCTCGAGCTCGCGTCCTCGCGGATCACCGACTGGGCCGCGACGCGCGTGCTCCTGGTCGGGACCGGCAGCTACGCCGCCACCACCATCGCCGCCCTCCGCGACCGCGGGGCCCAGCACATCCAGGTCTTCTCGCCGTCCGGCCGGGCACCGTGGTTCGCCGCCAAGCACGACCTCGTCGCCGCCACCGACCTGCGCACCGCGATCGGCACGAGCGACGTCGTCATCACCTGCACGTCGAGCGAGGTCCCGGTCGTCGAGGCGTGCGACCTCGACGACGGGGCCCGCCGCATCGTGATCGACCTCGGCCTCCCCCGCAACGTGCACCCGGACGCCGCCGACGTCGAGGGCGTCGAACTGCTCGACCTCGAGACGATCAGCATCCACGCCCCGATCGCCGAGCTGAACGCCGAGACCGAAGCACGCGCGATCGTCGACGACGCCGTGTCCCGTTTCCGCGCCCAGGCCCTCGAGCAGTCGACCACCCCCGCCCTCGTCGCCCTCCGCAAGCACGTGTTCGACATCCTGGACGACGAGATCGACCGCGTGAAGCGGCGCGGCGACACCACCCCCGAGTCCGCCGAGCAGACCGAGCGAGCACTCCGGCACCTGGTCGGCGTGCTCCTGCACCGCCCCTCGGTCCGGGCCCGCGAACTCGGCCGTGCCGGTCGGGGCGACGACTTCACCGGCGCGCTCGACGCACTCTTCGGGGTGCGCCCCGAGCCCGTCGCGGACGTGCCGTCCGCCGTCGTGCCCCTCGCCGACCGGGCCGCGCGTGTGCGCGACGACGAGGCGGACGCGAGCTGACCGGCTCGGGCGATCCGGGCCTCCCGGCCGCCGCCCCGCTGCTGCGGGTCAGCGCCCTCCTGCTCGTCCGCGACCGTCGCGTGCTCATGGTGCGCGCCCGCGGGCGCGACGTCCTCTACCTGCCCGGCGGCAAGGTCGAGCCCGGCGAGAGCAGCGTGGACGCCGCGGTCCGCGAGGCGTTCGAGGAGACCGGGCTGCGGCTCACGCCCGCCGACGTCGACGAGTTCGCGACCGTGACCGAGCCGGCGCACGGGCAGGCACCGGGGACGATCGTCGCGATGACGCTGTTCCTGGCCCGGCCGGGAGGCGCGCTCGACACCGCCACGCCCCTCGCCTCCGCAGAGGTCGACGAGGTAGAGTGGGTCACCTCCGCGGACGCCGGGCGGTGCCCGCCCGCCGGGGTCGAGACGCTGCGCCTGCTCACGCAGGCCGACCTCGTCGACTGAGGTCGGCCCGCCTCGCCGCTACTGGTCGCGGTCGGTGTACTCGCCGGCCGTCTCCGGGCCGCCGGGCTCGACGTCGCCGGGGATGTCCGACTCGACGTACTCGCCGCGCTCACCCTCGGACTCCGGACGCCGTTCGCCGGGGATGTCGCTCGACACGAACTCACCGACCGGTTCGTCGTCGGCGACGCGGTGCTCGCCGGGGATCTCGCTGTCCACGAACTCGCCGGCGCGCTCGTCCACGCCGTCCGCGCGGTCCTCGTCGCCGCGTGCTGCCTCGTGCTTGCCTGCTGCCATGGGTCTGTCCTTCCGTCCGGCACGTCGTCGTCGACGTGCACGCTGCCGATCCTGCCCGATGTCGCTGTGCGGCGGTGTGCTCCTGGGAGGACGTGCGCCACGGGAGCCCTGCCGTCTTCGGGCTCGTGCACCTCATGCCCACGCCGCTCGAACCCGAGTCCATGCCCGAACGGGTGCTCTTCGCCGTGGTGAGCATCCCCGTCGTGTGCGGCATAGTCGGGGTGTGGCACGGCCTGACGCGCGAGGCCGACGGCCGCGTCACGCGGGTGATGGCCGGGGCGAGGATGCGCGAGGCCCACGGGGTCAGCGCTCGGCGGGGGCGTGCACGACCTCGAGCACCTCGGTCCCCATGGTGCGCAGGGCGTCGACGACCGCGAGACGGCGCTGCAGCGAGTCGTCCTCGAACCGGATCGTGACCGCGTAGCAGACCGACGACGCCGGCCCACGGAGGACCCCGGCCTCCGCGCGGACGCCGGGTCCGGAACCGGTGACGGCGACGGACTGCAGGCCGTGGTCGAGGGCCCGGTGCGCGAGCGGGTCGAGCCCGAAGGACCCCGCGACGAGCGACAGGTCGGCGGCGAGCGACAACCAGCCGAGCACCCGGTTCGACACCGCCTCGTCGACGACCTCACCGAGCGCGAGGCCCCGGAACAGCCAGCTCAGTTCACCCGCGGCGGCGACGGACACGTCGGGGGCGTCGTCGGGTCCGCGCCGGTCGCGCACCCGGTCGATCAGGGCCGTCCGTTCGATGCCGAGCGACTCCGCGCGGGACCGCACGGCGTCCATCCCGACCGTGGTGAGCAGCGCGTTCGTCGCCCAGGCGTCGGCGGTGGCGCCGACCAGGGTCGCCAGGTCCGACACCTGCATGGTCGGTTCCTGCAGGAACTGCCACAGGCCCGCGCCGGTCGCGGTGTCGCGGGCCATCCGCTGGAGGCGGTCACCGTGCAGGCGACCGTCCTCGAGTTGCGCGGCGACCTCGATGAGGAGCAGCACCCGTCCGAGGCTCGCCACCGGTTGCACGAGGCGGTCGTCGATCGCGAGCAGCGCCCGACCGGTGGACGTGTCGATGATCGACGCGCTCACCCCGGCGCCGTCGACGGCGATCGCGCCGAGCGCTTCGGTCGTCGCTGTGAAGCGCTCGTCCGCACCTCCCCGGTGCTTGCCGCGGCTGCGACCGCCACCACCGGCGCGGCCACCGCCGGACCGAGCGGCACCCCCGCTTCCTGCGGTGGTGCCGTCGTCGGAGGGGCGTCCCGGGCGGCGCCGGCGCGACGAGTTCGGCGCGTCCGGCTCCACCATCACCAGATGGCGACGCGCTCGGCCGGAGCCAGGTACATCGCGTCACTGTCGGAGACGGCGAAGGTGTCGTAGAACACGTCGATGTTGCGCACGATCTGGTTGCAGCGGAACTCGTTCGGCGAATGCGGGTCGATGCTGAGCAGGCGTGCGGCCTCCTCGGGGCGGATCGCCATGCGCCAGGCCTGCGCCCAGCTCAGGAAGAACCGCTCGGCACCCGTCAGGCCGTCGATCACGGGGGGCTCGGCACCGTCCAGCGAGATCAGGTACGCCTTCCACGCGATCGAGAGGCCGCCGAGGTCGCCGATGTTCTCACCGATGGTGAGGGCGCCGTTGACGTGGCCGTCCGGCACCTCGGTCGGGACGAGGGCGTCGTACTGCGCGATGAGGGCCTTCGTGCGCTCCTCGAACGCCTGGCGGTCGGCCTCGGTCCACCAGTTCTGCAGGCGGCCGTCGCCGTCGTACTGCGAACCCTGGTCGTCGAAGCCGTGGCCGATCTCGTGCCCGATGACGGCGCCGATCGCTCCGTAGTTCGCGGCGGCGTCGCGGGTCGCCTCGAAGAACGGGAACTGCAGGATCGCCGCGGGGAACACGATCTCGTTGAAGCCCGGGTTGTAGTACGCGTTGATCGTCTGCGGGGTCATGAACCACTCGTCGCGGTCGATCGGCTTCCCGATCTTGCCGAGCTCGCGGTCGACCTGGAACGACGCGATCGCCCGGACGTTGGCGAGCAGGTCGTCCGCCCGGATGGGCAGGGCGCTGTAGTCGCGCCACTTCACGGGGTAGCCGATCTTCGGCGTGAACTTCTCGAGCTTGTCCAGCGCGCGGGCACGGGTCTCGTCGGTCATCCACTCGAGCCCGGTGATGCTCTGCCGGTAGGCCTCGACCAGGTTCGCGACGAGGTCGTCCATCGTCGCCTTGGAGGTCTCGTCGAAGTGCTCCTCGACGTAGATCCGTCCGACGGCTTCACCCATCGCGCCCTCGACCAGGGAGACTCCGCGCTTCCAGCGGTCACGCTGCTTCGGCGCACCCGTCAGTGCTGTGCCGTAGAACGAGAAGCTGGTCGCGGAGAACGCGCTGGTCAGGTACGGGGCGGAGGCCCGGATCACCTGCCAGCAGAGCCAGTCCTTCCAGACGGGCAGCGGCTGCTCGCGGAAGAGCTGTGCGAGGCCGGTGATGAACGAGGGCTGCCGGACCACGACCGTGTCGAACGCACCCGCCGGTGCGGCGATGGCGTCCCACCAGATGCGGAGGTCGACGCCCTCGGCGAGCGCCGAGACCTCGTCCCACGGCATCTTGTTGTAGGTCTTCTGGCTGTCGCGGGTGGCGACGTTGTCCCAGTGTGCCGACGCGATGGCCGTCTCGAGGGCGATCACGTGCTCGGTGCGGTCGCCGCTCTCGTCGTAGCCGGCCAGCGGGAACATCGACCCGACGAACTCGCGGTACTTCTCACGGATGTCGGCGAACCGGTCCTCGCGGTAGTACGACTCGTCGGGCAGACCGAGGCCGGACTGCTCGAGGAAGACGATGTAGGCGTCCGGGTCGCCCGGGTCGTTGTCGACGAAGAGCTGGATGAAGCTCGGCAGCCCGAGCCGCTCGAAGCGACCGACCATGCGGAGCACGTCGTTCTTGTCCTCGATCGCGGCGATGTCGGCCAGGAGCGGCTCGATCGGCCCGGATCCCGCGGACTCGAGGGCGACCTCGTCCGTGAAGGACGTGAAGAGGTCGCCCACCTTCCGCTGCTCGGTGCCCGGCTCAGCCGTCTGCGCGCGCTCGATGATCGTCCGGACGGCGGCCTCGGCCTCTTCCGCCAGGACCGTGAAGGACCCGTAGCGGGCCTTGTCGTCCGGGATCGGGGTGTCGGCGATCCACCTGCCGTTGACGTGCCGGTAGAGGTCGTCCTGCGGTCGCACCGACTCGTCGAGTTCGTCGGTGCGGATTCCGGTGGTGCCTGCGACGTCGGTCATGGGCTCCACGATAGCCACCGGTCCCTCCTCCGCCACCCGGTGCTCGCTCACCGACCTGTCCACGTCGTCAGCCCCTCACCGACGGGGAGTCGCACGCCGGCGCACGACCCGGGCGAGCGGGAGGGTGCTGCCTCCGAGCACGAGCAGGACGAGGGACGCGACGGCCGGGTGCACGACGTCCGCACCCGTGTAGGCGAGTCGTCCGGCAGCGGCAGCACGCGCGCCCGAGGTCCGGAGGCGGGCCGCGGCCGGATGACGGGCCTCCTCCCCGCTGGTGACGCCGCCTCCCGTCGGAGTACCACCGTCGCTCCCGGCGCCCGGACCGGGGCGTCCCGGTGCGCCGGGGAGCACGAGCCGGAGGGCGCCCTGCTCGACGTCCTGCACCCGCTGCTGTGCGACGACGGCAGCGGCGGGCAGGGCGTCGCGCGGGACGACGAGTTCCCAGGACCGACCGATCGTGGTGCGGAGCGGTTCGCCGTCCGCGGCGGTGAGGGTCTTCCCGGCCTCGTCCTCGAGCGTCACCGTGCCGCCGACCTCTCCCGTGCCGCTGAACCGGAGGCGGCCGTCGTCGAGTCGCTCGACCGCGCCGGTGAGCACGGACGGGATCGTGACGTGCGCGTCCGTCCGACCGATCTCGTCCCCTCCGTCGGAGGCAATGACCGAGACCACGTGCAGACGGACGTCGTCGGGGATCGGGAGCTCCGCCCGCCACGACGTGTCGACCCCGACGTGGACGACCACGGGCTCGCCGTCCGCTCCCGTGACCGGACCCCGGCGGTCCGCGAAGGTCAGCGTGCTGCCGGCGGGAGCACGTCCGTCCAGGACGAGGTGCTCCGTCTGCCGGGAAGCCGTCGCGTGCTCGACGGTCGGGGTGCCCGAGAGCTCGTAGACGTCGTCGACCCCGCCGTTCAGGGTGCCGTCGAAGTACTGGCCGACCTCCACGTGGTGGCGACCGAACGCGAGACCACGCAGCACGACGTGCCAGGTGCCGTCGTCGGCGACGTCGGTCTCGGCGCGCTCCGTCCCGCGGTCCCGGACGACGAGGTGCGCTCCGGGATGGCCCGAGCCGTCGAGCGTGATGGTCCGTCCGATGCCGTCGACGGTCGCGGTCATGTCCGGGGGCAGCAGCACGAGCATCCGGACCGGGATGTCGATCGACTGCCCGGACACCTGGGACGTGGCTCGGATGACGTGGTCGCCCGGATGCACCCGGACCCGCGCCGTCCAGCGACCGTCCGCGTCCCCTTCGGTCCAGACGGGCTCGACGACGTCCCCGGCGACCTGGACGCTCTCGCCTGTGGGAACGGTGCCGGTGACGGTGACGACGCCGGTGCCGTGTGCGATCGACCGCACCCCGGCGGTGAAGTCGACGGGGGCAGGCGGGTCGGACGCCGGCGACCGCGAGGTCTCCGTCGCGTGCCGGTCGACACCCGCGGCCAGGGCGGGGTCGGCGACGAGCACGGGCGCGGCCGTCATTGCGCCGACCGCGAGTGCGGCGAGGACGGGGACAAGGACGTGGCTGGTGGTTCGCATGGTGCTCCTCGTGGTGTCCCACACACCATATCCAGCATTCCGGCCGTCCGTCACGGTTCTCCACAGGGCGGGTTGCGGACCCACGGACGCCCGTGCGCCCGCTACGGTCATCGCATGGGACTCCCTTGGAAGCTGCACGGCGACGGCCGCACCGTGTCCGCCTCGGCGATCGTGGCGCCGGACGAACGACTCACCTGGGGCCGGACGGTCGGCCTCGGCGTGCAACACGTGGTCGCCATGTTCGGCGCCACCTTCCTCGTGCCGCTCATCACCGGCTTCCCCCCGTCGACGACCCTGCTGTTCAGCGGCATCGGCACGATCCTGTTCCTCCTCATCACCGGCAATCGGCTCCCGAGCTACCTCGGCTCGTCGTTCGCGTTCCTCGCGCCGATCGGGGCCGCGACGAAGATCGGCGGCATCCCGCTCGCACTGTCCGGGATCATCGTCGTCGGGGCGCTGCTCGCGGTGGTCGGACTGATCGTGCACCTGGCCGGCGCCGGCTGGATCGACCGTCTCATGCCGCCGGTGGTCTCCGGCGCCATCGTCGCCCTGATCGGGTTCAACCTCGCGCCGGCCGCCCGCGACAACTTCGTGGAGGCGCCCGTGATCGCCGCGGTCACGCTCGCCGCGATCGTCCTCTGCACCGTGCTGTTCAAGGGGCTCGTCGGTCGCCTGTCGATCGTCGTCGGTGTCGTCGTGGGCTACCTCGTCGCACTCGTCGCCGGCGAGGTGGACCTCGGCGCCGTGCAGGACGCCGCCTGGGTCGGACTGCCGACCTTCACGGCTCCGGCCTTCGACCTGTCCCAGACCGCCGTCTACCTCGGCTTCCTGCCCGTCGTGCTCGCCCTGGTCGCCGAGAACGTCGGCCACGTGAAGGGCGTCGGGCAACTGACCGGACGTGACCTGACCCCGCTGACCGGGCGCGCGTTGCTCGCCGACGGGGTCTCGACCGTGCTCGCCGGCGTCGGCGGCGGTTCGGCCACGACGACCTACGGCGAGAACATCGGGGTCATGGCGGCGACGCGGGTGTTCTCCACCGCGGCGTACTGGGTCGCGGCGATCGCGGCGGTGCTGCTCGGGCTGTCGCCGAAGATCGGTGCAGTCATCTCGACGGTGCCGGCCGGCGTGCTCGGTGGCGCCACCACCGCGCTGTACGGACTCATCGGCGTGATCGGCATCCGCATCTGGGTCGAGAACCGGGTCGACTTCGCCAAGCCGAAGAACCAGCTCACCGCGGGCATCGCGCTCATCATGGGCATCGCGGACTTCACGTTCTCGTTCGGCGGCGCGACCTTCGGCGGGATCATCATCGGCACCATCGCCGCGATCGTCGTCTACCACCTCATGGACCTGGTGGGCCGGGCCCGGGGCACCGATCCGGTGACCCCGGACGCGACCGAGGCCGAGCGGGCCGCGACGGGTGGCACCCCCGTCGAGCCGCGGATCGACGGACACCGGAAGGGCTGACCGGCCGTCCCGGTCGTCGGCCCGACAGATGACCGTGCGTACCGTCGGTGTGGTCGTCTTCGACTTCGACGGAGTGATCACCAGCCGCGACACGATGGCCTACGTGTGTCGGCTCCGCCTGCTGAGCGACCCGCGCCGGCTCGTCGCGGCCGTGCCGTCACTCGTGCGTCGCGTGGTCGCCCGAGATTCGCGCGCCCGTCAGCGAGCGGACGCAGCGCTCGTCGAGGCTGCTCTCGTCGGCCTCGACCGCCGGACGTACGACGAACTGGTCCGACGGGTGGTGTCGCGGTTCATCGCCTCGGACTGGCTCCGGGCTGCGTTCGTCACCGAGCTCCGGACGGAAGCGGCTTCGGGCAGGGCAGTCGTCGCGACGGCGAGCGAGGCAGGGCTCGTGCGCGCACTCGTCGAGGCGATGGGGATCGACGACGTCCGTGTGCTCGGGTCGGAACTCGAGTCGACCCCGGAGGGTCTGCGATTCGGGCTCCACAACGTCGGCGCACAGAAGCACGCGACGCTCCGGGCGGCGGGCATCCCGCTCGCTGGAGCACGGTTCTTCACGGACTCGGTGCATGATCTGCCCGTCGCCGAGGCGTGCGCCGAGACCGTCTTCGTGGGTGCTGATCCCGCCACGTTCGAACGCTTGCCTCGTGCCACATGGTGGCGGGAACCGTCGCAGTAGGCAGCTGGCGGTCCGAGCGCCGCAGTGCGCCACGCAGCGCACCGTTCCCGCGAGGTGCGGTGAGATCCCGCGTCCGCTACCCGGCGTCGAGGCTCAGGACGAGGCACGCCCCGCGTCAGCCGACGGCGGGCTCGACCGGTGGGTCTTCGGGCTCGGGGTGCTCCTCCTGCCAGATCCTGTCCACGGCGTCGAACTCTCGCGGGTAGCACTGCGTGTCGAACACCTCGCTCCCGGCCGCCGGCGTCGCGTACAGGTACCAGGGCCCGGTCCCTCGTCCGCTGCCGTTCCACGCTCCATCCGCGTACCAGGTGAGTGGAACGTCCCCCATCGGTTGTCCTGCCTGTGCCTGGCATGCGAGGAGACGGTTGAACGCCGTCCTGTACTCGTCCAGGGTGACGGCACCGTCGGCGGTCTCGGCGTCCTGCTGCGGTGACGGTGTGGCGATGCTCGGTGCCTTCGCCCAGGAGACCCAGACGGCGTACCGGTCAGTGTCATCGGCGGAGAGGGTCACGACGGTCGCACCGGTCGAGGCCATCGGGGACAGCGCCCATCCGGTCGCTTCGGAAGTCGGGTCGTCTCGTCGACCGCACAGGGTGCCTTCCGTGCGGTGCCCGTCGACTTCGACGGTCGGCGCGTCTCCGTCGAGGCACGCCCACGCGACCGTGACACTGTCCGCGCCGGCGGGGCGATCGGACAAGGTCAAGGCGGTGTCACCGCGTGCGACGCGGAAGCTCGGTGTCCCCACCACACGGCCGTGGTTGGCGTCCTCGACCATGTAGCGCGTCGTCGTGGCGAGGGAGGCCTGGATGGCGGTGTCGGGGTCGTTGCCCGGGAGTGCCGCGGCGGTGAGCCCACCGGTCATCGTCCCGCCGACCAGGAAAGCCGCGACCACGGCGACGACCGCGCCGCGGGTGGGACGGCGGCGGCCCGTCGTGCTGGCCGTCCCGGTCGACGCGACGTCGGTGATGAGGGCTTCGCGCATGGCGGTCAAGCGGGGTGAGATGTCGTCGTTCACAGTGCGCCTCCGAGGGGTTCCGCTGTGGCTGTGTACTGCTGGTGCAGCCGAGTCTTCGCTCGGTGGAGTCGGGACTTGACGGTCCCGGCCGCGACGCCGAGGGCGACGGCGGCTTCGCGTTCGCTGAGCCCCTCGATGACGCAGAGGGTGAGCACGCGTTGATCGGCGAGCCCGAGTCCGCGCAGGGCCGCGACGGCGTCGCCGTCCGTGTACTGATCAGCGGGGTCCGGCGCCGGGTCATCGACAGGGAACCGGCCGAGGAAGCGGCGGTGTCGCGTGGTCGATCGTGTCAGGTTGTGCGCTGCGTTCGTCGCGGTGACGAGCAGCCACGGCAGCAACGAATCGTCGACGAAGCGGACGTGATCGCGTCGTCGCCACGCCTCGAGGAACGCGACGGCGACGACGTCGTCGGCGTCAGCTGGGCTGGGGACGAGTCCGACCGCGTGACGCCGGAGGCGTGCGGCGTGCCGGTCGAACACCCTCCCGAACGCCTGCCCGTCACCCGCGGTACTCAGCGCCCAATCGGCCCGGTCCCCCGCGATCTCGTTCATGTCCTGAGTTGTCCACAGACCCGCGATCGGTTCCCTCGTCGGCGTGTCGCGCAGCGCGGGAGTTCGTCAGCCACGGCCCGGAGCCTAGGCCACAGGTCGAGTACCGGGTGCTCGGAGTGCGGCCGCAGCGGTTCCGGTAAGATCTGCGCCATCCGGTCCATCCGAGCCGGCCCGGTAGCGCGGTGGACGTTCCGCATGGTCGAGGGGAAGAACGTCGCGATGCGTCAGGAACCGAACCCGTCCCCGATGCCGGAAGTGCGTCCGCGTGAACGCGTCGGCTGGATCACCGCCGTCGGTCTGACCATCGCGATGTCGGCAGGAGCCCTGGTCGGGATCGGTGCGACCGCGGGACCGGCGGAGGGCGCGACGCCCGACGCCCCTGTTGTGCAGGCAGTCGCCATCGAGTCGAACACCTCGGCAGTGACGGTCACCAAGGTCACCGCGACCAACACCGTCACCTCCACCGGCACGGCCGTGCGGACCACCCTGACGGTCGAGAACACCAGCTCGGTGCGGAAGCCGGCTGCCCACGCCTGGCTCTACCTGTCCGCCGGCAGCAAGAAGTACACGCTCGGCCACGTGACCGTGAAGCCGCTCGCCGCGGGCGCGAGCACCACGGTCCGCGCGATCCACAGGTCACCCCTCCGCGCGGAAGCCGGCAAGTACAGGGTCCTCGGCTGCACCGGGGTCTACTCCGTACAGCGATGCCGCACGTCTGCCACGACCGTCACGAGCAGACCCGCGTCCCGCGCACGTCCCGAACCGGGTGTGATGCTCGACGTCGCTCGCGCCTACTACCCGGTGGCGCTGATCAAGCGGTACGTCGACCTGCTGGCCGACAACGGCGGCCGTTTCCTGCACCTGCACCTCACCGACGACCAGAACGTCGGGATCGAGAGCGCCGTCCTCGGCCAGACCCCCGCGAACGCCGATCTCCACCACGGCGTCTACACGAGCCGAGTGACCGGTCGTCCGTTCCTGAGCGCCGGACAGGCGCGGAAGATCGCGGCGTACTCGGCCCGGCGGGGCATCGCGATCGTGCCCGAGGTCGACACTCCCGGCCACATGGCAGCCGCGTTCGCCCTGCTCGAGGCGCGACACGGCAAGGAGTGGGTCGATCGCATCCGATCGGGTGAGAGTGAGCTCGACACGTCGGCACCCGGGAGCCTCGCGCTGGCAACCGAGCTCGTAGCGGAGGTGACGCGGACCTTCCCCTCCAGCCGCACCGTCCACATCGGCGGTGATGAATGGGGAGGTGGCGTCACCGCAGACGAACGGGTCGGGTGGCTGAACGCGATGGCGGCCGCCGTCGGCGACCGTGAGGTGTGGGCGTGGAACGACGGGATCGACCGGGTCGCGGTCAAGCGACTGGACCCGCGCATCCACGTCACGTACTGGAGCTTCGACGGCGACACGGAGGACACTGCGGAGCGCCTCGAACGCCGACAGCGACGAGCGGGTGCGAACGACCTGTACGCGGCAGGGGTCGAGTTGCTCAACTACAACTCGTACTACCTCTACGAGGTGCCGAGCGACCTCGACGAGGCCGACAGCGAGTACATGGCCACCGATCTCCGCGAGAACTGGTCACTGCGGACGTGGGACGGCGACTCGGGTGCGCTCCTCGCTGCTCCCATGGCGGGCGCGGCGGTTGCGATCTGGGGAGAGGACCTCGAGGACTCGCCCTCCGATGACCTCCTGCGATGGAGTACGCCGCACGTGCTCGCCATGATCGACAAGGCGACCTCGTGATCACCACCACCCGCCACCATCGGTAGGAGGACCCGTCACGGAGCGACCACTCGACCACTCGTGCAGGTAACCCGTGGACGGGTCGTTCTCGCCGAGGAGGCTCCGCCGGTCGCGTGCGGGTCCGGACCGGAGGGACTGACGGAGAAGCGAGCACGCCAGATGCTCGCGGCCGTCGGTCCGACCCGAACAGGGGCCTGCAGCGGCAACGGCGCATTCACTAGCCTCGCCGCGTGAGTCGCCCGGCGCTGAGAACCTCCGTCCACGTCGTGCGTGCGATGATGCCGGCCTACCGATGGCAGTACGAGACGTTGCGGTGGGTCGGACTCGGGCTCGTCGTGGTCGGTGTCGTCCTGTCCGTGCTCGGGACGGGGATCGTCGGCGTGCTCGCCGTGGTCCCGGTCCTGGGCGGTGGCGCGCTGTTCACCGTGTCGTCGGTCCGGTGGTGGAACCTCGCCGTCGACACCGCACGGGCGATCCGCGCACAAGACGACCTCCGGGCCCGGCCGCTGGCCGGCCACCCGACGGTCTCCGTCGCCGCCGTGAGCAGCGCTCGGCGGGTCGCGCTGGTGCTCAGCGCGACCCTCTCGGTCCTGGCGCTCGTGGTGGGGATCGGTGGTCAGGGCCTCCCGGCGCCCGTCCCCGCACAGTCCACGGCAGCACGCCCCGCCGTCGTGGACGAGCCCACACCGACACCGACACCGACCGTCGCCGCGACCCGCGGCGCCCGCGGCTTCCCCGTCCCGCCGTTCGCCGTCGAGGGCGGTGCCGTGCGCATCGGGCAGGTCGAGGACGAGGACGCCTGGTGGGCACTCTGCGGAGCGGCCATGGGCGACTCCGACTGTCTGGCGTGGGGCGTCGTCGCTTCCGTCGAGTGCGACCTCGACCTGACGATCAGCTTCGCCGACACCGAGACCGGGCCGATCGCTCGCACCGAAGAGCGATCGGTGCGTGTCCGACCGGGGACACCGGCGTTCATCGCCTCGGTCGGTGCGGAGTCATGGAGCAGCATCGACGCCGCCGAGTGCCGACCGCGACCGGAGATCGACGACCACGTCGCGACCTGGTTCCCCACCCTGGACAACGAGGCCCAGCCCGAAGGGTGCTGGGACCTCGGTTGCGTCGGCTTCGACGTCATCCCCGGCCGCGACTGCGCGCGAGCCGACGTGCAGTTCGCCGTGTACGACGGCTACGGCGCCACCGGGAACCCGCACGACCTCGTGATCCCCGTCGAGCTCCACGAGGACGTCCCCCTCACCGTCTGGGCGGGCGGCGTCGAGAGTTTCGAGGGCGACGCCGTCCTCACCCGGATCTCCTGCCCGGCTGAGCCGGACGCCCACCGCGCCGGTGTCACAGCGTCAGCAGCGACCGCGCGCTGACAGGTCCTCGACGAGAGTCGTCCCACTGGAGGGATGGCCCTCGGCCCGGAGCGGCGGGGTCACCAGCCCGGCCGGAGCGACGGCAGGATGTCCTGGTGCCCTCCGCGTCCGACACCGACCCCCGCCACGTGCGTCGAGCCGTCGACCGCGACATCGTCCGCCTCGCCCTGCCCGCACTCGGCGCGCTCGTCGTCGAACCGCTCTTCCTGCTGACCGACACCGCACTCGTCGGGCACCTGGGCGCGACACCACTCGCCGCCGTCGGGGTGGCGAGCGCGGTCCTGCAGACGGTGACGGGCCTCCTGGTCTTCCTCGCCTACGCGACCACGCCGGCGGTGGCGCGTGCACTCGGCTCCGGTGACCGCCGCGGCGCCGTGCACGCCGGCATCGACGGGATGTGGCTGGCGCTCGCGCTGGGGGTGGTGCTCGCGCTCGTCGGCTGGCCGCTCGCCGGGCCGCTCGTCGACCTGTTCGGGGCGACGCCCGGGGTCTCCGCGGCCGCCACGGCGTACCTCACCGTCTCGCTGATCGGGTTGCCCGGCATCCTGGTCGTCACGGCCTCGACAGGGCTGCTCCGCGGACTGCAGGACACCCGCACCCCCCTCGTCGTCGCGAGCGTCGGCTTCGTCGCGAACGGTCTGCTCAACGCGCTCCTCATCTACGGGTTCGGCTGGGGCGTGGAGGGGTCGGCCGCGGGCACGGTCGTCGTGCAGTGGGCGATGGCCGCGGTGTACGTCGGCATCGCCGTCCGCGCCGCCCGGGCATCGGGCGCACCGCTCCGGCCCGGCGCCTCCGGGGTCGTACGGGCGCTGCGGTCCGGCGCGTGGTTGTTCCTCCGGACCGCGTCGTTGCGGGTCGCGATGCTCGCGACGATCGCCACCGCGGCCGGCCTCGGCACGATCGGTCTCGCGACGACCCAGATCGGGCTGACGGTGTTCAGCACGCTCGCGTTCGCACTCGACGCGCTCGCGATCGCCGGACAGGCGCTGGTCGGGCACGCCCTCGGGGCGCGGGACGCCGGGCGCGTCCGCCTGGTGACCGGGAGGCTCGTGGTGCTCGGGATCGTCGGCGGCGTCCTGCTCGGGGTGCTGACGGCCGCTGCCAGCGGCGTGCTCGGGCCGGTCTTCTCCGACTCCGCCGACGTCCGGGCGGCCCTCCCCCTCGTGCTCGTCCTCATCGCGGTCGGGCTGCCGGTCGCCGGCTACGTGTTCGTGCTCGACGGGGTGCTCATCGGTGCGGGTGACGCCCGCTACCTGGCGCTCGCGGGCGTCGTGAACCTGGTCGTGTACCTGCCGCTGCTGTGGTGGCTCGGGGACGGGCTGGCGGCGCTGTGGGCGGTGTTCTCGTTCGGGTACATCGGCGTGCGGGCGGTGACGCTCGGGGTCCGGGCGCACCGGCCGGGGTGGATCGCGGCGGCTCTGGCACGGTGACGACGCGGTCCGCCGGCTGCGGGCCGACCGGTCGACACGCCGGTGCCCGCGAGGTCGGGACTCTCAGTCCCGCTCGATGGCTGCGAGCCCCTCCCAGAGGTGTGCGATCGACGCGGCGCCGTCGAGCAGCATCCCGACGTCGATGCTCTCATCGCTCGAGTGCCAGTGGTCCTCGGGCAGGCCGGTGCCGATGAAGAGGACCGGTGCGTCGAAGGTGCGCCCGAGGAGCTCCGCCGGGCCGCCGCCCGCGTTCCCCATGCGTCCGGCGGTCCCACCACCGTGCCCTCGTTCCATGGCGCGGACGAGTGCCTCCAGTGCCGGCCCGTCCGGGGTCACGTAGGGGTCCTGGCCGGACTCCTCGGGGATGGTCAGCTCGTACTCGACCCCGTCGGGCATCGTCGATCCGACGAAGCGGCGGAGTTGGTCGGCGACGGCCGCGACGTGCTGTCCGGGGACGGTGCGGATGCTGATCTCCGCCGTTGCCTCGCGGGGGATCACCGCCCGGGGGAACCCGGTCGGGTCGCCCGCGAGCAGGGTCAGCACCTCGATGGCCGGTCGTGCCCAGAGACGTTCCTCGACCGTGTGACCGGACTCACCGGTGACGCTCCGGGTCTCGGTGCGCTCGAGCCACACGTCGGTGTCGAACGACAGGTCGCCGAGCTGCTCCCGGCGCTCGTCGGTGAGTTCCTCCACGTCGTCGTAGAAACCGGGCAGCGCGATGCGTCCGTCGTCGTCGTGCAACGCGGCCAGCACGGTGACGAGTGCGTGGACCGGGTTCGGTGTGGGTCCTGACGCGGCTCCGCTGTGCACGTCGCGCAGGGGCCCGGTCACGGTCAGGGTCGCACCGGTCATCCCACGCATCGAGGTCACCACCGCCGGGTCCCCGTCCTTCCACTGCAGGGTGTCCGAGAAGACGACGACGTCGCACGACAGGCGCTCGTGTTCCTGGTCGAGCAGCGACGCGAAGTGCGTCGATCCGAGTTCCTCCTCGCCCTCGACGACGTACTTCAGGTTCACCGCCGGACCGGCGTCGCCCCGTCCGGCGAGGTGCGCGCGGAGACCCCAGAGGTGCGCGATCACCTGTCCCTTCGCGTCGGAGGCACCCCGCCCGTACAACCGCCCGTCGCGCAGCACCGGCTGGAACGGCTCCGTCTCGGCCCACTCCTCCGGCTTGGCGTGCCGGACGTCGTGGTGGCTGTAGACCAGGACCGTCGGCTTCGCCGGATCGACGATCCACTCGCCGACCACGGTGGGTGACGGGCCCGCCCAGAGGATGTCCGTGGTGAGCCCGACCTCGCGCATGGCCGCTGCGAGCCACCGGGCGGATCGCTCCACGTCGATGGAGCGCTCGGGCTGGGACGCCACCGACGGGATCCGCACCCAGTGCTCGAGCTGGCCGAGCACCTCCTCGCGGTTGTCGGCCAGGAAGCGACCGACACCCGAGGGGTCGGACGGTCCGGGCAGGGGCAGGGAGGGCGTGGAGTCCATGGTGTTCGGTCCTGACGTCGAGGGTGTTCCTCGCACACGGTCCCCCGTCAGGGGCCGAGGCGTCACAGACGGCTCGCACGGCGGACATGGGCCACCGAACGCGGGAACGGGGAGGGGACACGGTGTCGGACGCCTTGGCTGAGGGCATGCGGACCATCGGCGTCGAAGAAGAACTGCTCCTCGTGGACGGGACCACCGGAGCGCCGGTCCCGATCGCGGACCTGGTGCTCGAACGTGCCCGGGCGGAGCGGCTGCCGCTCGACGGCGCGGAGTTCGCCGGTGAGATGCAGCTGGAGATGCTCGAGGTGATCACACGTCCCCACTCGACGCTGGCGACGCTCGGCCGACAGGTCCTCGACAACCGTGCCCTCGCGATGCGACTCGCCGGCGAGCACGGTGCCCTCGCGGCGCCGCTCGCCAGCTCGCCGCTGCCCACCGTCCCCCACCTGCGTTCCTCCGACCGGTACGAACGGATGGTGCAGCGGTTCGGCGCGGTGCCCCGGCACAGTCTCACCTGCGGACTGCACGTCCACGTGGCCGTCGAGTCCGACCACGAGGGCGTCGCCGTCCTCGACCGCATCCGGACGTGGCTGCCTATCCTCATCGCCCTGACCGCGAACTCGCCGTTCCACGCCGGTGAGGACACCGGTCACGCCAGCTTCCGGTCGGTGACGTGGAACCAGTGGCCGACCGCCGGACCAGCGGAACGGTACGAGACGGTGGCCGGGTACCGGGGGGTCACCGCCGCGATCAACGGGACCGGAGCCCTCCTCGACCCCGCGATGCTCTACTTCGACGCCCGACTGTCCCGCAACCACCCGACCGTCGAGGTGCGGGTGACGGACGTACCGCTCGACCCGACGATGACGGTCGCCGTGGCCGGGCTCGTGCGGGCGCTCGTCGACACGGCGGTCGACGAGTGGCACGCCGGGAAGCCGCCTGCCGCCACGCCTGCCTGCATCATCCGGCTCGCGAACTGGCGTGCCGCGATCGAGGGACTCGACGGACACCTCGTCGAACCGCTCACCAACCGGCCGCTCCCCGCGCACGAGGTCGTCCTGATGCTGCTCGAGCACCTCCGACCCGCCCTGACGGCGAACGGTGACGACCAGCTCGTCGAGCACGCCGTCCACCAGGCCTTCGTCTCGGGCAACGGGGCGACCCGGCAGCGCGCCGTCCATGCCACGTCCGGGGACCTCGGGCAGGTCGCCGTCCGAGCCGCAGGCGCGGAGCCGACCCCGTCGACCCTCCCGGAGACCGCCGTGCGGACCCCACGGTGACGACCGCAGCGTGCGTCGTCCGGGAGCCGCGACCGCTCGCGTCCCGTCCCGTCATGCCCGGAGCAGGTCCGAGCCGGATCCCGCGGGTTCCGCCCTGGAGGCCGCTCCGCAGTCCGGATCACGCGGCACGTCCACCAGTGCCCCTGTGCAACCGCGGACATGACGGCGAGAGTGGCCCCACTGCCGCCGGATCGTCGACGCAGCCACCGATCGACGGAGGATCCCCATGACGCAGACGACGACACCGCCGGCCCTCGGCGAGGAACCCGGCGAACTCCTCGGTCGCCGCCCGCTGCGTACCGGCATCCGCGCTGTGCACTGGCACACCTCAACGGACCACAAGACGATCGGCAACCTGTACCTCGTCACCGCGTTCGGCTACTTCTGCATCGCCGGACTCATGGCCGTGGTCATGCGCACCGAGCTCGCGACACCCGGACTCGACGTCATCGACACTCGCGAGCAGTACAACCAGCTCATGACCATGCACGGCACGGTCATGCTGCTGCTGTTCGCGACACCACTGTTCGCGGGCTTCGCGAACGCGATCATGCCGCTGCAGATCGGCGCACCGGACGTCGCCTTCCCCCGACTCAACGCCCTGTCCTACTGGATGTACGCGTTCGGCAGCGCCATCGCGATGGGCGGCTTCCTCACACCGGCGGGCTCGGCGTCCTTCGGCTGGACGGCGTACGCGCCGTTGTCCGACACCACCTTCGAGCCCGGACTCGGCAGCACCCTCTGGGTCGCCGGCCTGAGCATGACCGGGTTCAGCACCATCCTCGGTGCGGTGAACTTCATCACGACGGCCATCACGATGCGCGCTCCCGGCATGACGATGTTCCGGATGCCGATCTTCACGTGGAACGTGCTCATCACGTCGATCCTCGTGCTGATGGCGTTCCCCGTGCTCGCAGCGGCGTTGTTCGGGCTCCTCCTCGACCGCGCCTTCGACGCGCAGATCTACAACCCGGCCAACGGCGGCCCGTTGCTCTGGCAGCACCTCTTCTGGTTCTTCGGCCACCCCGAGGTCTACGTCATCGCACTGCCGTTCTTCGGCATCGTCTCCGAGGTCTTCCCGGTCTTCAGCCGCAAGCCGATCTTCGGGTACAAGACCCTCGTCTACGCCACGATCTCGATCGCCGGATTGTCCGTCACGGTCTGGGCGCACCACATGTTCGCCACCGGAAGCGTGCTGCTGCCGTGGTTCTCGCTCCTCACCATGCTCATCGCGGTCCCGACCGGCGTGAAGATCTTCAACTGGGTCGGCACCATGTGGCGCGGCTCGGTGACGTTCGAGACCCCGATCCTCTGGGCGATCGGGTTCCTCGTCACGTTCACCTTCGGCGGCCTGACCGGGGTCATCCTCGCGTCACCGCCACTCGACTTCCACGTCCACGACAGCTACTTCGTGGTCGCGCACTTCCACTACGTCGTCTTCGGCACGGTCGTGTTCGCGATGTTCTCCGGCTTCTACTTCTGGTGGCCGAAGCTGACCGGCAAGATGCTCGGCGAGCGCCTGGGCAAGATCCACTTCTGGATGCTGTTCATCGGGTTCCACATGACCTTCCTCATCCAGCACTGGTTGGGCGTGATCGGCATGCCGCGCCGGTACGCGAGCTACCTGCCGAGCGACGGGTTCACCTGGCTGCACCAGGTCTCGACGGTCGGTGCGTTCCTCACCGCCGCCTCGATGCTGCCGTTCTTCCTCAACATCGTGCAGACGATGCGCCACGGACAGCGCGTGCGGGTCAACGACCCATGGGGCTACGGCCGCTCGCTCGAGTGGGCCACCTCTTGCCCGCCGCCTCGGCACAACTTCACCGCGGTCCCTCGTATCCGCTCGGAGTCCCCGGCCTTCGACCTCAACCACCCCGAGGCAGGCGTCCCCGTCGGCGTCGGTCCGGCGATGGACGCCCCGGACGCAGCCACGCACGACCAGGCGAGCGGCAGGACCCGGAACGCGTCGGGCACGGGCCAGCAGTTCTGACCACGGATCCCACTCCGCTCCCTCCGGGACCGCCGCGCTGTGCGGGCGGTGGTCCCGCTACGGCGCCGTCTCGTCGCCCGGTGCGGTGGCGGCGAGTGCCGTCGTGCGGCGTGGCGGACCGGGCTTGGGACGGAGGTCCGTCACGTCGCCGTCCTCGCGCGTGACGACCAGCCCCCGAGAACTCGAAGCGGAAGCGGCGAGTTCCCGCAACCACCGCTCGTTGATCACCGGGACACGACTGCCGTCGAACTTGAAGTGCACGAGGACGTTCGGGTGCAGCCAGATCGAACTCCGCCCGGACCCCACGTCCGCGGCGTCCTTCCACGACATCAGGAACGCCTCGCCCCGACGCAGCTTGTTGACGATGACGATCTGGAGATGGGTGAGCGTGCGGTCGTCCACGACGACGACCAGACTGTCGTAGCTGATGGATCCCATGCCGACCTCGCCAGGCCACCGGGTGATGACGGGAGCCGCCGCTGCTCGAACCACCCGGTAGCTGGGAATGGTTCCTGGGCCGTGTTGCTTGGATGGCCGGTAGCCGCAGCCTAATCGGGCACGGGCGACAGACGGGAACCCCTTGCGCCGGATCACGATGACCGTCGACGGCACGTCGCACGCGCTCGCGCAGGGCCAGGACCTGCACGCGCTGGAAGCAGCCGTGGTGGCGGCGGATCGTGCCGGCGCCGACGTCGTGGCGGTGACCCTCTACGGGAACCGGGCGCTCGACGTGGTCGTGACCCCCGGCGTGGCGATCACGTTCGAGGTCGAGGAGGTCCCCGACGAGGACCGCGACGACGGCGACCTCGACAACCCGTTCGACGTCCCGGACTTCGAGGCGTTCGACGGGTAGTCGCGGTGACCCGCGGCGCGGGCGCGAGCGGACGCACGCGCACGGCCGAGGGCCGCTCGCCCATCCGCCCACCGACGGACCGGGCGCGGTCCACGCCGTCAGTCGCGCGGTCGCACGCTCGGCGGTCCCGTCGTGTCGCCGATCCGCAGCTCGGACCGGAACGACGCCGGCTCGGGCGACTCCCCCTCGAGCATGGCGAGTGCGGCGCGGGCGGCCGCTTCGCCCTTCGGCACGAACGGCTGCACGAGCGTCGTCAACTGCCGGATCGGGGAGCGGTAGAGCAGGCTGTCGTCCACGTGGATGCCGTCGAAGCCCACGACGCTGACGTCCTCGGGGACGCGGAGCCCGGCGTCGAGCGCGGCCGAGATCACCCCGACCGCGAGCAGGTCGCTCTGTGCGACGACCGCGGTGGGGGGCTCGACGCCGGGGGTGAAGAGCGCCGCTCCGGCGATGCGGCCCTCCTCGACCGAGCTGCCCGCCGACGCGATCGCCGGTGCGTCCGGGTAGACGTCCCGGACGCCGCGGAGTCGCTCGGTCGTGGTGAACGCGGACGATGCGCGCTCCCGCTCGGCGCTGACGGGACCGCGCTCCCGGGCGCTGTCGAGGGGCAGGGTCACGACGGTGACCTGCCGGTGACCGAGGTCGTGGAGGAACGCGGCAGCCCGTCGGGACGCGTCGCGGTTGTCGAGGTGCACGGGGACGGCGCCCTCGATGGCGTCCGCCTCGATCGCGACGACGGGGATCGAGCGTCGCCGGAGGACGGCGACCGCCGGGTCGATCCGGACGTTGCACCCGATGAGGATGACGGCGTCCATCGGGGCGTCGACGAGCGGTGCCATACCGCGCTCGTCGTCGAGCGGGCTCCGGACGAGGAGCAGCGACACCCCCGCGGCTCCGGCGACCTCGGCGATGCCGTCCAGGGTGAGGACGTTCACGGGGTCGCGGAACGCGTCGCTCAGACGGTCGTCGAGCACGACGCCGATCACGCCGGACCGCCCACGCCGGAGGGAGCGGGCGCGTGGGTCCGGTCCGTCGTAGCCGAGCTCGGCGGCGACGGCGAGGATGCGCTGGCGGGTGTCCTCGGACACCGGGCCGGTACCGCTGAAGGCGAGGGAGGCGGTGGACGGCGCGACGCCGGCCGCACGAGCGACGGCGGCGAGCGTCGGGCGCGTGGGGCGACCGGACCGGGAGGCCCGGGGTGCGCCCGCAGCGTCGGGTCTCCGGGCAGCGTCGGCAGTGGGGGCGTCGTCCGGACCGTCGGTGCGGTCCACGCCCGGGCGGGGGCCCGACGCGCCGGGGTCACTTGCCGTGTCGTCCATCGCTCGTTAGCGTAACGGCTACCCCTCCTCGAATCGATTCGATCGGACAGTTCCATGACGACGGCCGGCACCCGCCCCGCTCCGACGACCCGCGCCTGGCGCAACGCGGTGTTCGTGGTGTTCACCCTGTCAGGGCTCGACATCGCGACCTGGCTCGGACGCGTGCCGAGCGTGCGGGACTCCCTGGACGCCTCGACCTTCACGATGGGCCTGCTCGTCCTCGGCATGTCGGTCGGGTCGATCGCCGGCCTGACCTTCGCCGGCCACATCGTCGCGAGGCTCGGTGCCCGTCGCGGTGTCCTCGTGGCCGCCGCGTGCCTGGCGCTCGGCATGGTGGCCGCGGGCATCGCCGTCACGATGGACTGGGGCTTCGCCGCGATCTGGATCTGCCTCATCGCGTTCGGGTTCGGCAACGGCCTGTGCGACGTGTCGATGAACGTGTCCGGAGCGACCGCCGAGCGACTCGGCGGCCGGACGATCATGCCGCTGTTCCACGCGGCGTTCAGCGTCGGGACGCTCGCCGGCGCGGGCATCGGCGCCCTCGCCGAGCGCTTCGAGGTCCCGGTCGCGCTGCACTTCGTGGTCGTCGGCGTCATCACGAGCCTGGCGATGCTCGTCGCCATCCGCTGGTTCGGCGAGGACCGGCACGTCGAGCCCGAGCCGACCGACACCAGCCCGGTGGCACTGCCGGTCTCGCGGTGGGCGATCTGGAAGCAGCCGTCGACCCTCCTCATCGGGGTCGTCGTGCTCGGCATGGCCCTGGCCGAGGGCTCCGCGAACGACTGGCTGCCCCTCGCGATGATCGACGGCCACGGCCTGGCGAACGACGGCGGCTCGGCCGTGCTCGCCGTCTTCCTCGCCGCGATGACCGTCGGCCGCGTCGCCGGCAGCCCGCTCATCGACCGGTTCGGACGGGTCCCGGTGCTCCGGGCGAGCGCGGTGGTCGCGGTCGTCGGCCTCGGCATGCTCATCTTCGTGCCGAACGTCCCGATCGCGATCGTCGGTGTCGTGCTCTGGGGGCTCGGTGCCTCGCTCGGGTTCCCGATGGGGATGTCGGCCGCCGCGGACGACCCCCGCACCGCGGCCGCCAAGGTCAGCGCCGTCGCGACGATCGGCTACGTGGCGTTCCTCGCCGGACCGCCGATCATCGGGTTCGCCGGCGAGCACGTCGGCCTCCTCAACGGGCTCCTCATCGTGTTCGTGTTCATCATCGCGGCCGGCCTCGCGTCCGGTGCCGCGCGGGAGCGGACCGCGACCACCCGCCCGGGCGACGGACGGACCGGCGGCGACCCCGGCCTCCCGGGCGGCGCGGCTGGCAGGGCTGGCGGGGCCGACCGGACCGACACGGCCGACCGGCGACGCTGAGCCGCCGGCACCGCCTGCCTCCGCCCGGAGCAGCGAGCAGCGAGCAGCGAGCACAGGGGCCGGCGGGCGACCCGCCGGGCCGCCTGCGATCCCGGTTAGGCTTCCCGGGTGCGTCTCGTCATCGCCCGCTGCTCCGTCGACTACGCCGGTCGCCTGTCGGCCCACCTGCCCCTCGCGACCCGGCTCCTCATGCTGAAGGCCGACGGCTCGCTCCTCGTCCACTCGGACGGCGGCAGCTACAAGCCGCTCAACTGGATGAGCCCGCCGTGTTCGATGGCGATCGCGGAACCCGACGACGACCAGGCGTCCGCGGGCATCACGCAGGTGTGGACGGTCACACAGAAGAAGACGCAGGACCGCCTCATCGTCAGCATCCACGAGGTGGTCGCCGACGAGTCGCACGACCTCGGCGTCGACCCCGGTCTGGTCAAGGACGGGGTGGAGGCGCACCTGCAGCAGCTCCTCGCCGAGCAGATCGAGCTCCTCGGTGACGGCCACACGCTGGTCCGCCGCGAGTACATGACCGCCATCGGTCCGGTCGACATCCTGGCGCGGGACGACGCGGGCGCGAGCGTCGCGGTCGAGATGAAGCGGAACGCCAACATCGACGCCGTCGAGCAGCTCACCCGCTACCTCGAGCTCATGAACCGCGACCCGCACCTGCGGCCGGTGCAGGGCGTCCTGGCGGCACAGTCGTTCGCCCCCCAGGCCCGCACCCTGGCAGAGGACCGCGGCATCCGCTGCCTCGTCCTCGACTACGACGAGATGCGCGGCATCGAGGGCGGGCACGCGCGCCTCTTCTGAGCGCGCCGGCGCCGCGACTCGGTTCCGACCGCGGGCCGGGAGGCCCGACCCGCCCCCGGCGGGCGGCTCACCCCGCCGCCGGGCGGCTCCGGCGGCGCGGCTAGGCTGGGCGGGACATGACAAGCAGCCCGGAGCGCCCCTTCACCGCCGTCCTGTTCGACCTCGACGGCACCATCAGCGACTCGGCGCCGGGCATCATCGAGAGCCTGACGCACACGTTCCGACAGGTCGGCGTCCCCGTGCCCGACCAGGACACCCTCATGTCGTTCGTGGGGCCGCCGATCCTCGACACCTTCCGCATCGCGATGGGCATGGACGACGAGCTCACCGAGCGCACCCTCGCCGTGTACCGCGAGCACTACTTCTCGCACGGAGCACTCGACTCCCGCATGTACCCGGGCATTGACGTCGTCCTGCACACCCTGCACGAGGCCGGCGTGCCGATCTCGACCGCGACGAGCAAGCCCGAGACCCCGGCGACCTACATCCTCGAGCACTACGGCCTGACCGGGGACATCGACGTCATCACCGGGGCGAGCGACGACGAGGTGCGCTCCGCCAAGGCCGACGTGGTCGAGGAGGCCTTGCGCCGGCTCGACGCCCGTGGGTTCGACATCAGCCGTCCGGTGCTCGTCGGGGACCGCCTGCACGACGTCGAGGGGGCGGCTGCGCACGGCGTCCCGACCGTCTTCGCCGAGTGGGGGTACGGCTCCCCCGCCGAGGCCGCGGGCACCGTCGCGCAGGCGGCGACCCCGCTCGACCTGCTGCCGATCCTGCTGCCGAGCACGTGAGCGGCAGGGGCGAGACCACCGGCGCGGCAGCTCGCCGTGCCGGACTCCGCGGGGCCGCGTGGCTGCTGCCCGCCGCGATCGTCCTCGTCGCGCTGAACTTCCGCGGCCCGATCGTCGCGCCGGCGCCGGTCATCGGGGACATCCGGGTCGACCTCGGCATGACCGCGACGGTCGCCGGGCTCCTCACCACGATCCCGGTGCTCTGCTTCGCCCTCGCGACGCCGTTCGCCAGCTGGGTCATCGCCCGGTTCACCGCGGAGCGCGCCGTGTCGCTGTCGCTGCTCATCGTGCTCGTCGGCACCGTCCTCCGGTCGGTCCCGCACGAGGCCGCGCTGCTCGTCGGCACCGCGGTGATCGGCATCGGCATCACGATCGGCAACGTGGTGATCCCGGTCGTCATCCGGCGGGACACCTCACCGGAACGGGTCGGCCTGGTCACGGGCGTGTACACGTCCGCGCTCAACGTCGGGTCGATGACGACCTCGCTCGGCACGGCACCGATCGCAGCCGTCTGGGGCTGGCCGGTCGCGATCGCGATCTGGGCCGTGCTCGCGGTCGTCGCCGGTGCCGCGTGGACCTACGCGGTCGGGGCGGGTGCCGCATGGCGTGGTGTCGACCGCGACTCCGGACCGGTGCCGGCGACCGGACCGATCGACCAGGTCCTGGACACCGGCGCGGTCCGCACGGTCCCGGCGGCCCCCGTCGTGGCGACCCTGCCGCACCCCGCCAAGCGCTGGGTGACGTGGGGGCTCATGCTCGCGTTCGGTGGCCAGGCGTTCTCGTACTACGCGCTGACCGCCTGGATCCCGACGCTGCTGCACGACGAGATCGGCTTCGACACCGCGTCGTCCGGGGCGAGCTCCTCGGTGTTCCAGATCCTGGCGGTCGTCGGGGCGCTCGGGGTGCCGGTGCTCGCCAGCCGGTTCCGGCCGCGCGTCATCATCGCCCTCGTCGCGTTCTTCTGGCTCGCGATGCCCGTCGGCCTGCTCGTCGCCCCGCAGCTCTGGTTGCTGTGGTCGGTGCTCGGCGGCGCTGCCCAGGGCGGCGGCATCACGATCATCTTCATCGTCATCGTGCGGCTCGTGTCGAACGACGACGACGCCCGCCGGCTGTCCGCGTTCGTGCAGGGCGGCGGGTACCTGATCGGGTCGGCGGGGCCGCTCGTGGCCGGGGCCCTGCACGGGGCGACCGGCGGCTGGACGGCACCGCTGCTGACCGTCCTGGTGGCGGTGCTGCTCCTCGGCGTTGTCGGGTCCCTGTCCGCACGGAAGGTGCGCTGAGCCTCCCGCACCGCGCACCGCGAATCGCCTCCCGCACCGCGCACCGCGCACAGCGCACCGTGAGCGGGCCGCGACCGGCGCGGTCAGGCGCTCCGGGCCGCCAGGACCTGGCGGAGCGACATCGGCGCCTGCCCGGTCACGCGCTCGACGTCCCCGGACACCTTCGCCAGCGCGCCCTCGCCGATCGCCGTGTAGGTGCTCACCCACGCGTCGGCCTGCCACGGCTCCGGGTCCCAGCGCTGCCGGGAGGCGTAGGCCTCCTCCACCGTCTCGCGGTGGTAGGTCACCGGCCGGCCCCGGACGGCGCTGACGGTCGCGGCCGCCTGCTCGAGCGTGATCGCCGCGGGTCCGGTCAGGTCGTACGTGCGGTCCATGTGCCGTTCCGGCGCACGGAGGACCGCGGTCGCCACACGTGCCACGTCGGCCCGGGCCACGGCGGCCATCGCCCCGTCGCCCGCCGGGCCCCGGATGACCCCGTCCTCGCCGACGAGGTCCTCGACGAAGTCCAGGTAGAACGAGTCGCGCAGGAACGTGTGCGCCATCGAGGTGTCGCGCACCGCCTGCTCGGTCCACCAGTGGTCGCGGCCGAGCGTGAAGGTCGCGTCGGGGGCCGCGCCCTGGAAGGACGTGTAGACGACGTGCTGCACGCCGGCACTGGCCGCTGCGCGCACGACGGTGCGGTGCTGGTCGAGCCGGTCACGGGCCTCCGCGCCGGACACCAGGAACAGGACGTCGACGCCCTCGAGGGCGGCGCGGGCCGCGTCGCCGTCGGCGTACGTCGCGACGGCGACCTCGGCCCCGGGCAGCCGTGGGGCCCGGGAGGCGTCGCGGACGACCATGCGGAACGGCACCTCGTCCGCGGCGAGCGCGCGGGCGACGGCGCCGCCGATGTTGCCGGTGGCCCCGGTGATGGCGATGGTCACGTCGTGCTCCTGTCGGTCGGTGCTGCTGTCGTCGGTGGGTCCGGTCAGGTCCGGACCAGGACGGAGGCCCGGTGCAGGTCCGCCGTCACCCGCTCGGCGTTCACGCCGTCGACCTCCACGGCCCACCGTCGGGCGGCCTCGTGGTCGCGGCCGTGCCGCATGTGTCGGCCGACCAGTCGGTCGATCCGCACGGAGTCGTCGACGACGCAGGCCCAGGTCTCGGTGAACAGGTCGGGCAGCTCCCGCCACGGGGCGGTCTGGTCGAGCAGGTAGTTGCCCTCGGAGACCACGAGCACGGTCTCCGGCGGGACGGCGATGCTGCCGGCCACGGGCTCGTCGACGCGACGGTCGAAGTCGGGCGCCCAGACCGTGCCGTCGGTCCCCCCGGTCGCGGTCAGCCGCCGGACGAGTGCGACGTACCCGGCGGCGTCGAAGGTGTCGACCGCGCCCTTGCGTCCGCGCCGGCCGAGGGTGTCGAGGGCCGCGTTCGCGAGGTGGAACCCGTCCATCGGCACCTGCACGGCGACGCCCGGACCGAGCCGCGTCACGACCTCGGTGACGACCCGACGGGCGAGCGTGGACTTGCCCGCCCCGGGAGCGCCGGCGATGCCGACGACGCTGCGACCACCCGCCTCGGCGAGCGCCACCGCACGCGCCACGGCCTGGTCGACGGACAGGGTCTCCTGGGTGCGCACGGGTCCATCCTCGTGCATCGAGTGCCCGGACCGAGGGCGATCCCGCGGACACGTCCGCTCGCCGTCGCCGGGCGCCGTGCCCCACGAACGGGCGCGTTCCCCCCGCGGCGGACGGCCGGTAGCGTTCGTCACCTATGGCGCAGACGACATCCGGCCCGGCCGTCGCACAGGTCACCGCTCCCGACCGTGCGGCGCCGCTGGCCGTGCGGTCCTCGGCCAGGACGACCCCGCTGACGAACCAGGCTGTCATCGCCGCGGTGTCCGTGGTCGCCGCGGTCTGCAGCGTGCTGCTCCCCTGGCTCACGGTGACGAACGCGCCGAGCATGTGGGCCGGGACGGGACTCGCGCTCCTCGGGCTGGCGTTCACCGGACTGCTCGTGGCGCGACCCGGGCTCGCACGGTTCGAGCTGCTCGTCCCCGCGCTCGACTTCATCGCGATCGGCCTGCTGCGCTTCGGGACCGGCGACGCCCGGTCGCCCTTCCTCGCGGCCGTGCTCCTCCCGCTGATCTGGATCGCCGCCCGGCCGGGTCGGCAGCACGTCGTCTACCCGCTGATCGGCACCGCGGTGACGTTCCTCCTGCCGACGGTCGTCGGTCAGGCCGAACTCGGCGCCAGCGAGGTCGTGCGCCTGGTGGTCGTCCTGGTGGTCTTCGTCGGGGTCGCCGGCGTCACGAACGAGCTCGCCCGACAGGCCGTGGTCCGGCTGCAGGCGATGCAGGACCTGCGACAACAGGCGGAGGCGGAGATCAGCCAGGCCGCCCTCGTGCAGCGCTCCCTGCTGCCCGTCACCGCCGTGGACATCCCGGCCGTGCTGACGGTCCGGGCCGTGTGCCTCCCGACACGCTCGGTCGGCGGCGACTTCTACGACTGGTTCCCGATCACGGACGGCGCCGCCTTCACGCTCGGGGACGTGATGGGCAAGGGCGTCGGAGCGGGCATGATCGCCGCGGTCGTGCGTTCGGTCCTGCGCTCGTCCGTCCGCGAGGGAGCGCCGGACGAGGCGGTGAGCCGCACCGCGACGGGCCTCGACGTGGGCCTGGACGCGCCCGCCACCGAACAGTTCACGACCTGCTTCCACGTGCACGTCAGCGTCGACGGGATCGCGCGCTGGGTCGACGCCGGGCACGGCCTGACCCTGCTGCTCCGTGCGGACGGCAGCCACAAGTGGCTCCGGAGCGTCGACCTGCCGATCGGTGTGGGGACGTCCTGGACGACGCAGGAGACGGTGCTCCGTCCGGGCGACGTGATCCTCAGCGTCAGCGACGGTGTCCTCGACCTGTTCGGCGACGGTCTCGACGCCGTCGACCGGTTCGCGGAGTTCGCCGTCGCCGACCCGGACCCCGACCACCTCGTCGAGCGGCTCGAGGAGCGCGGTCGCGCCGGCCACAACGAGGACGACGTGACCGTGCTCGCGATCCGGTACGACCCGGAGCCCGAGGTCTCCCGGTCCTAGGCACCGCCCGGTCCGGCCTGCCCCCCGGACCGGCCAGCGCACCGGATCGCTCAGTGCCGGCGGCCCTGCGCGGTCAGACCGTGGTGCCCCCGCCGACCCCGGCCCACCGCAGCGCCTGCACCACGAGCAGCCCGTGCCGGTGCGCCCCGAGCTCGTCGAGCGGCACCCACCGCGCCATGTCCGTCGTCCCCACCGCTTCGTGGCGCAGCGCTCCCCCGACCACCCGAGCCCGGTGCACCACCTGCACGGCCTTCATCGGTCGACCGTTCTGGTGCTTCCGACGCTCCGGCGGCACGACGTGCGACCGGATCCCGAGCAGCCCCTCGACCACGACGTCGTACCCGGTCTCCTCGCGGACCTCACGCACGGCACCCTCCTCGACCGTCTCGTCCAGCTCGACCCCGCCGCCGGGCAGCGTCCAGAGCCCGGCGTCCGGCCAGCTCAGCCGTGCGAGCAGCACCCGGTCGCCGTCGGTGACCACGGCGTAGGACGCCAGCCGGGTGTCGTAGTCCGTGTACTCCATGACCCGACCATCGCAGCAGGCGGGCCGATGCCGGCGAGCCGCGCCGTGCCTCCCGTCCAGCGGGTCGTGGACCGGTCCGGCCGCACGACCGCCGCCGCCTGCATCGGAGGATGCAACCTCCCCGGGTCCCACCCTTCGGCCCTCGGCCGCGAGCGCTCGCGTTCCTAGCGTGGACGACGCACGCCGTCCCGCACCGTCCTCGTCAGGAGTCCTCGTGTCCACAGTCCTCTCACCCGCCCGCACCGGCACCGCCGTGCACCTCGACCGGGTCACCAAGACGTACCCGAACGGCCCGTCGACCGTGACCGCGCTCGACGGCGTCTCGCTCGACATCGCCTCCGGCAGCTTCACGGCCGTGATGGGTGCGTCCGGGTCCGGCAAGTCCACGTTCCTCAACTGTGCCGCCGGTCTCGACACCCCCTCGAGTGGCCGGGTGGTCATCGGAGGCGTCGACCTCGGCGCGTTGCGCCCGGACGCCGTGACGCGGTTCCGCCGCGACCACGTCGGCTTCGTGTTCCAGGGCTACAACCTCGTGCCGCACCTGACCGTCGGCGAGAACGTGCGGCTGCCCCTGACACTCGCCGGCACCCGCGCCGACGAGCAGCGGATCGCGGAGCTGCTCGACGCCGTCGGCCTGGGGGGCATGACCGGCCGCCTGCCCGGGGAGCTGTCCGGCGGCCAGGCGCAGCGCGTCGCCATCGCGCGGGCCCTCGTCGCCGGGCCGGACGTCGTGTTCGCCGACGAGCCCACCGGTGCGCTCGACACCGCGACCGCGGAGCGGATCCTGCAGCTCCTGCAGCACGCGGTGCGGTCACTCGGGCAGACCCTCGTGCTCGTCACCCACGACCCCCGGGCCGCGGCCTTCGCCGACCGGGTCGTGTTCCTCGCCGACGGTCGGGTGCGCGACGAGCTCCACTCCCCCACGCTCGAGTCGGTCACCGCCCGCGTCCTCGGCCTGGGGCGCTGAGCCGTGCGCGCCGCTCTCCGCTCCCTGCTCGTCGTCAACCGCGCGGCCGTCGTCGGCGCCGGTGTGGTCGTCGCCCTGGCCGCCGTGCTCCTCGCGGTCACGAGCGCCTGGCTCGAGGCCGGCATCCGGCATCCGGACGCCCCGTTCCTCTCCACCGTCGCGGGCTCCTTCGCCGGGACACTGCTGCTCATCACGGTGTTCATGGTGGCGAGCGTCTTCGCGGGGGTCCTCCGCGAACGGCGCCGCGAGTTCGCCCTGCTCCGGGCGATCGGTGCGACCGCCGCACAGATCCGCGGCACGGTCCGGACCGAGGTCCTGGTCCTGCTCGCACTCGTCGCACCGCTCGGTGCCGTCGTCGGCACGTTCGTCGCACCGCTCGTCACGCCGCTGCTGGCGTCGAGCGACCTCGTCCCCGCGGGCTTCACCCTCGCGCCGACGGTCGTGCCGCTGGTCGGCACGCTGGTCGTCCTCGTGCCCACCGGACTGCTGGCCGCGGGGATGGCCGCGCGGGCAGCGACCCGCCCGAGCCCGACCGACGCCGTCCGTGCGAGCACGACCGACGTCCCCACGCTCTCGCGCGGTCGACGGATCGCAGCCGGGGTCACCGCGCTCATCGGCCTCGCGACCGCGACCACGCCCTTCTTCACCCCCGGCCTGGTCGGCAGTGCGACCGGCGCCACCTCCGCGATCGTGCTCGTGGTCGCGGCGGCCCTCGCCGGGCCGCTCCTCGTGCAGTGGGGTGCGCGGCGCGCCCTCCGCGGGGCCTCCGGACCGGCGGCCACGCTCGCGCTCCTCAACGCCCGCGGCGCCTCCCGCCGACTCAGCGCCGCGGTGGTGCCGCTCGCGCTCCTCGTCGCGCTCGGGACGGTGCAGACCGGGACGGACGCCGCCGTCCAGCGTGCGACGGGGGACCAACTGCGGGCGGGCCTCCAGGCCGACCTCGTCGTGACCGGAGCGGACGGCGTGACCGCTGCCGAGGCGGACCGGATCGCGGCGATGCCGGGCGTCCGCGCGACGACGACGATGCGGGACACCGCCGGCTCGGTCCAGATCGAGCAGGCCGACGAGGACCTCCCCGCCCTCGGCGACCTCGAGTGGGAACCGACCGTGATCCGTGCACTGTCGGGCGACGACGGTCGCGTCGACCCCGCCGTCCGCGCCGGTTCCCTCGACGCGCTCGACGAGCCGGGCACCGTCGCGGTGAGCACCGACGTCATCGCCCTCACCCCGACCGGCCTCGGGGACACCATCCGGATGCGGACGGGTGACGGACCGGCGACCCCGGCGCGGGTCGTCGCGGTCTACGACCGCGGCCTGGCGTTCGGTGACGTCCTCGTGCGCGACCGGACGAGCGGCCCGGCCGGCACGCTGCTCGTCGACACGGCCGCCGGTGACCGTGCCGCCGTCCGGGAGGCCCTGCTCGCCACCGGCCTCGGCGTCACCTCGGTCGACGGCTACGTCACGACCGCCCTCCGGTCAGGGGACGGCGACCGGCGGCTGTCCCTGGTCCTCGTCGTCGCCCTGCTCGCCTTCGTGGCGGCCGCCGCGGGCAACACGTTGCTCACCACCACCCGGGGTCGCCGCGACGAGTTCGGGCTGCTGCAGCGGACGGGCGCCACCCGCGTCCAGCTGCTGCGGATGGCCGGGGTCGAGACCGCCTACACCGCGGTCGCAGCCGTGGTGCTCGGGACCCTCGCCGTCCTGCCGGCGCTGGTCGGCGTCGGGTTCGGGCTCGCCGGTGCTCCGGCAGCCGGGTTCGACCTCGCGTCCTGGGCCGGGTTCTCGCTCGCGGCGGTCGTCGTGGCGGTCGTGGGGGTGCTGCCGGTGGCGGGGCGGATCGCGCGGGGGCGGTGACGGGTCAGCGGGAGTGCGGCGCTGCCCCGGACGTGACCGGGGCAGCGCCGCTGGCATACTGACGGCATGACGATGGCGCAGCCCGTCATCGGGCGCGAGCGGGAGATCGCGGCCCTCCGCACCGCGATCCGGGACGTGGACAGCGGTGGTTCGGCGTTCGTGGTCGACGGCGAGGCGGGGATCGGCAAGTCGTCGCTCGTCGCCGACGTGGTCGAGTACGCGGACAGCCGTGGCGTGCGGGTCCTCACGACGACCGGCACGCTCGACGAGTCGGCGGAACCGTACGCCGCCCTCCACATGCTCCTGTACCCGCTGCGTGCGGGCATCCCGAGCCTGCCGGCACCGCAGCGGCGGGCGTTGGACGTCGCGTTCGGGGTCGAACCAGGCGTGCAGCCGTCACCGCTCCTCGCCGGGCTCGCGGCGCTGACCCTGCTCTCCGACGCCGCCGCCGCGAAGCCGCTGCTGATCGTGGTGGAGGACCTGCACTGGGTCGACACCCCGTCCGCATGGGCACTGCGGATGGTCGCCCGTCGCATCGTGCAGGACCCGATCGTCGTGGTGATGTCGACGCGGAACACGGACCCCCTGGACGAGCCCGGGCTGCGACGCCTGCACCTCGCGCCCCTCGACGACGCGGCCGCCGCGGAGCTGCTCGACACGGTCCCCGGTGCGCCCACGGGTCAGGCGCGGCGCGAGCTCGTGGCCCGCGCCGCGGGGAACCCACTCGCGCTCCGCGAACTCGGTCTGCACGGGCCGGGGGGCCGCCCGCGCCAGCGGCCCGTCGTCGGCCGGGTGGAACAGGAGTTCGGCGACCGGTACGCGGAACTGGACCAGCCCACCAGGCTCGCCCTCCTCGCCGTGGCACTCTCCAGCGGTGCGACCGCAGAGGAAGCCGCCCAGGCCGCCGGTCGGGCACTCGGGCGGGTCCCGGCCCCGACGTGGACGGACCGGGCGTCGGCGTCCGGACTCCTCGAGTGGGTCGCTCCTCGGGCCATCCGGTTCCGGCACCCCCTCGTGCAGTCCGCCGTCCTGGCAGCGGCATCGCCGACGGAACGAGCCGCGGTGCTCACGGCCCTGGTGCACGAACACGAGGACGAGCCGACGCGGACGATCTGGTGGCGTGCCGAACTCGCGACGGGTCACGACGACCCCCTGGCGGACGAGATCGTCGCCTTCGCCGACGCCCGGACGGCGATGTCCGATCCGTTCGTCGCCGGCCGGGCGGTCGAGCGGGCCGCGGAGCTCACCTCGGACCCGGCGGTGCGCGTGGAACGGCTGATCGTCGCGGCGGAGCTGGCGGGTCTGTCCGGGCGGACGTCGGAGGCGTCGCTCCTGGCGCACCGGGCCAGCTCGGAGGCCCCGGACCGGCTGCTGGCCGCACGGGCGGCATGGGTCGCCGAGACGCTGCCCACCGGTCGGACGGGGCTGGCCAGGGGCGACCTCGGCCCGGCACTCCACGCCGTCTCGGAGATGCAGGTTGCCGGCGGTGTGGAGCACGCCACCGCTGCGCTCCTCCACCTCGCCGCGATCGCGTGGGACCACACCCTGGAGCCGAGCCCCGGCGACCCGATGCTCGCCGTCGTCGAGGCGCTCGCGCTGCCGGAGGACGACCCGCGGTCGATCCTCCTCGCCGCGCGGACGGAGCCGGTGGTCCGGGGCGACCGGGTCCTGGAACTCGCCCTCGCGGCGGCCCCGTCCGCCGAGGACGAGGAGTCGGCGTGGCTCCTCGGGTACGCGCTCAACCTGGTCGGGGAGATCGACACCGCTCGTGTGCTCCTCGACCGGGCCCTCGCGAGCATGCGGGCGCGCGGCGAACTGCGGACGTTCCCGCAGGCGCTCATGGGGACGTCGATGACGACGTACCTGGCCGGGGACGTCGCGAAGGCCCGTCTCCTCGCCGAACAGGCGGTGTCGCTGGGCCGTGACCTCGGCGACGCCGGGTTCTCCGCCGCGGCACGGTGCGCGCTCGCGTGGTTCGACGCCCTCGACGGCCGACAGCCGGACGTCGACGTCATCTCCGGGGGGACGGAGGTCGGCGCGCAGGTGCTCCGGTCGAGTGCGATGCGTGCCACCGTCCTGGGGAGTCAGGGTGCGGCGTACCTGGTGACCGGCCGACCCGCGAAGGCCCTCGAGCGCCTCCGGTGCATCGCCGACCCCGGACACGACGCGTACCACCCCGACTTCGCGGTGATCACGTCGCCCGACTTCGTCGACGCCGCGCTGGACGCCGGGAGACGGGAGGACGCCGAGCAGCGGCTCGCGGACCTCGAGCAGCTCCACGCACGGTGGCACGCGCCGCTGGTCCGGACCGCCCTGGACCACGTCAGGACCGCACTCGTCCCCGACGACGAGCTCGCGACCACCTGGGCCGCGGTCCGCGACGCGCGCTGGTCGATCCCGTACGCGAAGGCCCGGACGCTCCTCCGTCTCGGACGGCGTCTCCACGCCGCGGGGCGGAGCGAGGACGCCCGTGCCGCCCTCCACGCGGCCCTCGCCCTGTTCGGGGAGATGCCCGCGCCCGCGTGGGAAGAACGCACGCGCGACGCCCTCCGCGCCACCGGGGAACGCCTGGCGGTACCCGGACGACGCGACGAGCTGCTCACCCCGCAGGAGCTCCGGGTGTGCACGCTCGCGGGGCAGGGACTGAGCAACCGGGCGATCGGTGAGCACCTCTTCGTCTCGCCCCGGACCGTCGGAGCACACCTCTATGCCGCGTTCCAGAAGCTGGGGATCTCCGACCGGCGGCAGCTGTCGGACGTCCTCGGGACCGAGTGAGCCGCGCGCACCTCCGTCGACGACTGAGTCGGTCGGTCACGATCTCAGTCATCGTGACCGATGTGCGCCGGCCGTCCCCGCGGATAGGTTCGCGTCATGCCGGCATCGTCACCCACCATCGTCCTCGTCCACGGGGCCTTCGCCGACGCCGCCAGCTGGGCGCCCGTCACGAAGCTCCTCCTCGACCAGGGCCACCAGGTCCGCGTGCCGCCGGTGCCCAACCGGAGCCTGTCCGGGGACGCGGCCTCCATCAGGTCGTTCGTCGAGCAGATCGACGGTCCGGTCCTGCTCGTCGGGCACTCCTACGGCGGCGCGGTCCTCACCGTCGCCGGCGTCGCCGAGAACGTCGTCGGGCTCGTGTTCGTCGCCGCGTACGCGCTCGAGGAGGGTGAGAGCCTCGGCACCCTCCAGGGCGGCTTCCCCGACAGTGCCCTCGCCGCGAACCTCGTCTACGCGCCCTACCCGGTCGAGGGGGCGGAACCCGGCACCGACGTGTCCGTGGCGATCGACGCGTTCCCCGCCGTGTTCGCCGGGGGCCTCGACCTGGACGAGGCGAGGGTCCTCGCGGTCTCGCAGCGTCCGTTGTCCGCCGTCGCGTTCGGCGAGCCCGCCTCCGCGGCCGCGTGGAAGACCAAGCCGTCCTGGGGCATCGTCGCCGGCGCCGACCACACCATCAACCCCGACGTCGAGCGCTTCGGGTACCAGCGCGCCGGCTTCCGAAAGGTCATCGAGATCGACGGCCCGCACCTGCTGATGCAGACCCACCCCGCCGAGGTCGCCGCGTTCATCACGGACGCCGTCGCTGACCTCGACTGACGACCCCACCAAGACCACCCCGACCCCACCCCACCCCACAACAGGAGGACGACCATGGCATTCGTGACCACCGACGACGGTGCAGAGATCTACTACAAGGACTGGGGCAACCCCGACGCCCAGCCGATCGTGTTCCACCACGGCTGGCCGCTGTCCTCGGACGACTGGGACGCGCAGATGCTGTACTTCCTCGCCGAGGGCTTCCGCGTGATCGCGAGCGACCGCCGAGGGCACGGGCGCTCGTCGCAGATCGGCACCGGCCACGACATGGACCACTACGCCAGCGACGTGTCCGCCGTCGTCGAGCACCTCGACCTGCACGACGCGATCCACATCGGTCACTCGACCGGTGGCGGTCAGGTCGCCCGCTACGTCGCGCAGTACGGCCAGCCGCAGGGGCGGGTCGCGAAGGCGGTCCTCGTCTCCGCCGTGCCGCCGCTGATGGTGAAGACCGACGCGAACCCCGAGGGCACCGACATCTCGGTCTTCGACGGGTTTCGGCAGGCCCTCGCGGCGAACCGCGCCGACTTCTTCCGCGCGGTGGCCTCCGGCCCCTTCTACGGCTACAACCGTCCCGGTGTGACGCCGTCGGAACCGGTCATCGACAACTGGTGGCGTCAGGGCATGACGGGCAGCGCCGTCGCGCACTACGAGGGCATCAAGGCGTTCTCCGAGACGGACCAGACCGAGGACCTCCGCGCCATCACCGTGCCCGTCCTCGTCCTGCAGGGCGACGACGACCAGGTCGTGCCGTACCAGGACGCCGCCGTGAAGCAGGCCGAACTGCTCAGCGACGCCACGTTGAAGATCTACGAGGGCTACCCGCACGGGATGCTGACGACCCACGCGGACGTCATCAACCCCGACATCCTCGCGTTCATCCGCGGCTGACACCGCTCGCTGCGTCCGCAGCGGTCCGGACTGGAGGCGCGGTGCAGGAGGGCCGACCGGCTCACCCGCACCGCGCCTCCCGTCCCTCACCGCCGGTCCCGGCAGGTCGCCGGCGGCTGCTCAGACCAGCGCGACCGCGCCCCAGCCGGCGCGCATCCGGGCGACGGCCCGGTCCCAACCGGAGAGGAGGTCCGCGTCGTCCCGGAGCATGGCCTGCAACTGCAGCCCCTCGTACAGGGCGACGAGCTGCTCGGCAGCGTGTCTCGGGGAGGTCCCGCGCGGTTCGCGTCCGGCCACGACGTCGCGGACGAGGGCCAGGGTGACGTCGTCGAACGCGTGCTCGTACTGGGTGTGGAACCACCCGGCAGCGGGGTGTGACGGCGCGGAGGCGGCGCTCAGCGTGGCGATGCGCATCCGGACGAGCGCGGGGTCGGCGAGACCGGACTGCAGGCGTGCCCGGAGGTAGGCGGCTGCCCCCTGTTCCTCGGCCAGGTGCCACAGCCGCCGGCGGTCCCCGTTGTCCCAGCGGTCCATGACGGCGACGACGAGCAGCTCCCAGACCGGGTACGCGTCGGTGACCTGGGCGACGGTGACGTCGGCGAGCGCCGCGACCTCGGCCGGTCCGACGCTGTGGAAGTCCGACCGCCGGAAGGCCTCGACCGCTGCCGTGACGATGCGGTGGCGGAGATCGGCGTCGGGCATGAGGACGATCATCCGTCGCGGGCGGCGACGGCGCGACCGCCAGTTCGAGGGGTGCGGCGGGTCAGCCCCGGTCGAACGTCAGCGTCTCGTCGTCGACGGCCGTGACCCGTCCGGTGCGGGCGAACTCCGCCCAGACCGCGCGGATCCCCGGACCGCGCCGCTCGACGGCTGCCCAGTCCCGCTCCGGCACGAAGCGGCTGCCGGCCCAGGCCTGACGGTCGCCGAGCAGCAGCGGCACGTCGCTCATGTGCACGGCCCCGGTCGGTCGGACCGTGACCCCGCGGTGCAGCCGGTACACGACGGCACGGCCACCCGCGGCGCGGTGTCGTGCGGCGAACGCACGGGCGTCCCGGCCGTAGATCACCGCGGTGAGGGGTCGGACGAGCAGCCAGCGCACGAGCGCACGGCCGGCGCGCGTCTGGCAGAGCGCCGCCAGACCGGGGATCATCGGGATGTAGAGCGCGGCTTCGTCCGACGCGGACCCGATCAGGACCTCGACGTGCGGTGCCGCCCGGCGCCAGGCCGCGTCGAGGTGGCGCTCGGCCGGCAGCGGCGCGTGCCCGTACTGCGTGCCGAACGGCATCCCGCCGCGGAGGCCGTACGGCAGCGCGACCCGCTCCGCCGCCGCCTGCAGCGCGAGCACCTCGTCGAGTCCGGTCTCCGGCCCGACCGCGCGGACGGCCCGGACCATGGCGCGGTTCATCCGGGCACGGCGGCGGGACAACCCGAGCGGCGCGCTCTGCACGATCACCCGGCGGAAGAGCCCGGCCGTGCCGTCTGCCGCCATGAGGTGGGCGATCGCGTCGCCGCCCGCGGACTGGCCGAACAGAGTGACGGACTCCGGGTCGCCGCCGAACGCCGCGATGTTCCCGCGCACCCACCGGAGCGCCTGGACGATGTCGAGCAGCCCGAGGTTCGCCGGTACCCGCTCCCCGTCGCCGAGGAACCCGAGCACCCCGAGCCGGTACGTCACGGCCACGACGACCACGCGCTGCTCCTCGACGAGGGCGCGCGGGTCGTGGATCGGGATGTCCCCGCCGCCGACGACGTACGAGCCGCCGTGGATCCACACCATGACGGGCAGCCGCTCGTCGTCGCGGACGTCCGCCGGCACGGTCACCGAGAGCGCCTGGCACTGCTCGGAGACCTCGGCCTCGATGGGGTGGATGAGCGCCTCGAGCACGGGCGTCGACGGTTGCGGCGGCACAGGGGCGGGGGTGTCGGCGACGAAGTCCTCCGTGGACGGCGGCACCGGCTCCGGACGCGCGAACCGCTCCGACCGGGCGTACGGGATGCCGAGCGCGCGGACGACCGCGCCGTCGTGGTGGCCGACGATCCGGCCGACGGGGGCGGTGAAGGTGCGGGTCGGCGCGGTGGTCATCCCGCAACCGTACGACGGACGGGAGGCCCGTGGCCGCGTGGCCGCTGGGCCCACGCCGGCCGGTCCCGGACCGACGCGCCAGCGGCGGGACGGCCGTGACCGGTGGGGAGCCTCCCGTCCGGTCCGGGTCGCGTCAGCGGACCCGCTTGATCGGCAGCACCACCAGTGCGCCGATGATGGCGACGCCTCCTGCCGCCCAGCACATGAGCTCGTAGTTGTCGGGCGTGCCCCCGGTGCCGAACTTCAGGAAGAACAGCGCCGCGGCGGGAGCGAGGGACTGCGGCAGTGCGTTCGCGATGTTGATGACGCCGAGGTCCTTGCCCGGCCGGTCGGCGTTCGGCAGCACGTCGACGACGAGCGCGGTGTCGATCGCGGAGTAGATGCCGTAGGCGAAGCCCATGATGACCTCGGCGACGTAGAACCCGTTCACCGTCTCGGCGTGGGCGAGGACGATGAGCCCGACGGCGAACAGCGCGGTGGACCCGGCGACGAACACCTTCCGGCGCCCGAGCCGGTCCGAGGCCCAGCCGGACAGGGCAGCGCTGACCAGGAGCGCGATCGTGTAGAGCAGGACGCCGAACGCGACGGCGGCGGTGGCCTCGGCGTCGCTCGACAGGCCGATGTGCTCCTTCATGTAGAGCAGTCGGTACGTGGTGAACATGAACGTCGCGAAGATGATGAGGAAGCGCGACCACCACGCGAACGCGAAGTCCGGGTTCTTGACCGGGTTCGTCCAGAACGACGAGATCAGGTTCAGGAACGTGAACTTCTTCAGCGGGTAGGTCGGCAGTTCGTCCCGGGCGACGACGGCGTAGACGACCACGAGCACGATCGCCAGGATGCCCGGCGCGATGAACAGCACGGGCAGGTTCGCGACGAAGAACACGGACAGGTACGTGCCGGCCAGGACCGCGGTGTTCTGGGCGAGCGCGATGATGCTCGACGACTTCCCGCGCTGGAACTCGGGCACGTTGTCCGCGAAGCTCGCGGTGAGCGTGGAGAGCACGGTGTTGGCCGCGAGCTGTGCGAGGAGCCACCCGAGCGTCAGCTGCAGGGTGTCCGGGGCGTACGCGATCCAGGCGAGGGCGACCGCGAAGACGACCACGCCGGTGAGCATCCACGGACGCCGCCGACCCCATCGCGTCCGGGTGCGGTCGGACAGCGCGCCGGCGAGCGGGTTCATGATGAGCGCGCCGAACGCGCCGATCGGCAGCACCGAGCCGATGACGTTCGCGGCGTCGCTGCCGACGAGTGCCTCCGCCTTGAGCTGCATGCTCACGTAGACCGGCGCCATGAGGGCCACGAACAGGCCGAACTGCCCGAGGAACAGTGCGATCTGGTAGCCGACGCTGACACGCAGGGTGCTGACCGGCTGGGTGATCCCCTGCTCCGGGTGGACCAGCACCGGGGTCTCCGCGGGTTCGGGTGTGCTCATGACGCCTCCTTGAGTCGATGAAAACCATACCTCGCACGGTTTTTCGAGGGCGAGCATACATGCCACCGGGAACTCCGCGACAGCGAAAACTACACACCGGGTGGTTTCTGCGGTAGCGTCGTCATCGTCTCGCCGTGGAGCAGTGTCTCCGTCGGCCGCACACCAGTCAGGATCGAAGGAGCCTCTGCAATGCCCACCACCTCTGTGCAGCTCTACTCACTGCGCGACGCCATCGCCGATGACCTCGACGCGGCCATCGCGCGGGTCCGCGAGATCGGCTACGAGAACGTCGAGCCCTACGCGTTCGTCGAGCGTGCCGCCGACCTCGAACGTGCCTTCGCCGCCACCGGCCTGCACGCACCGTCGGGTCACGTCGCCGTGATCGACGCCGAGGACACCGCACCGATCTGGGACGCCGCCGAGCGCCTCGGCATCCGCACGGTCATCGACCCGTTCATCCCGACCGACCGCTGGCAGACCGCCGACGACGTCAAGGCCATCGCGGAGCGCGTCAACGTCCTCACCGCCGAGGCCGCCGCCCGCGGCCTGCAGTTCGGGTACCACAACCACCAGTGGGAGTTCACGAACAAGGTCGACGGCCGCACCGTCTACGACCTCTTCGTGTCGCAGCTGTCCCCGGAGACCGTCCTCGAGGTCGACACCTTCTGGGCGACCGTCGGCGGTGCGGACGCCCCGGCCGTGCTCCGCGGTCTCGGCGAGCGCGTCGTCGCCATCCACGTCAAGGACGGCAAGGTCGACGGTGACATCCGCACCGCGCTGCCCTCGTCCGAGAGCGCACTCATCGTGCCCGAGGCCCTCCAGCGGGCCTTCGAGAACCAGACCCCGGCCGGCCAGGGCGACGTCGACGTGGCGGGCATCCTCGCCGCGGCGCCGCAGGCCATCCGCGTCGTCGAGTTCGACGCGTACAAGGGCGACGTCTTCGAGGGCATCGCCGAGTCCCTCACCTGGCTGCAGGCCAACGACACCGCCGGGGACGCCGCGTGAGCCGTGTCGGGGTCGGCATCATCGGTGCCGGCAACATCTCCACCCAGTACCTCGAGAACCTCACGCAGTTCGCCGACGTCGAGGTCCGCTTCGTCGCCGACGTCCTGACCGACCGTGCCGCCGCCCAGGCGGAGGCCTACGGCGTCGCCGCTTCCGGCACGGTCGAGGAACTCCTCGCCCGCGAGGACATCGCCATCGTGATCAACCTGACGATCCCGGCCGCGCACGCCGAGGTCGACCAGCAGATCATCGACGCCGGCAAGCACGTGTGGAGCGAGAAGCCGATCGCCACCGACCACGACTCGGCCGCTGCCGTGCTCGCGTCGGCGCAGGCGAAGGGCCTCCGCGTCGCGACCGCCCCGGACACCGTGCTCGGCGCCGGGATCCAGACGGCGCTCCGGGCCATCGCCCGCGGTGACATCGGTGAGCCGCTCACCGCGACGACGCTGTTCCACGTGCCCGGACCCGAGGCGTGGCACCCGAACCCGGACTTCCTGTTCGCCACCGGTGCCGGCCCGCTGTTCGACATGGGGCCGTACTACGTCACGACGCTCGTGCACGCCTTCGGCACCGCCAGCCGCGTGCAGGCCGTGTCGTCGAAGTCACTCGACCGCCGCACGATCGCGTCGGGTGACCGCGCCGGTGAGACGTTCCCCGTCGAGGTCCCCACCCACCACGCCGCGCTCATCGAGTTCGCCGGCGGGCAGTCCGCCCAGTCGACGTTCTCGTTCCAGCACGCGCTGCCGCGGATGGGCTTCGTCGAGATCAACGGCACGCTCGGCACGATCTCGCTCCCGGACCCGAACACGTTCGAGGGGTCCTCGCAGCTCTGGCGCTACGGCCAGGAGGAGCCCGAGACGCTCGAGGCCGTCGGCTCCACCTGGGGCCGTGGCACCGGTGTCGTCGAGCTCGCCCGCGCCATCGCCGAGGACCGCCCGGAGCGCGCCTCCGGTGCCGTCGCACTGCACGTCCTCGACGTGCTGCTCGGCATCCGCGACGCCGCCGAGTCGGGGTCGGCCGTCGAGATCACGTCGTCCGTCGACGCGGTCCCGCCGCTGCCGGAGGACTTCGACCCGGCCGCCGCGGTCCTCACCGCGTAGCACCACCGCTCCTCGACGCCAACGGCCGGCTCCCTCCGGGGGCCGGCCGTTCCGCGTTCCACGGCCCGTCGACCCGGAGCAGGACGACGGCCGTCGAAACCGGTCAGCGCGGTGCCTGCTCCTCCGCGCCACCCGCGGGCACGATCCGCTCGAGCAGGCGCAGCACCCGCTCCCCGTCGACGGCGTCCGGGTCGAGCAGCCACTGCACCTGCAGCCCGTCCGAGGCCGCGATGCTCAGGCTCGCCAGGTCTTCGGGGTCGAGGTCGTCGCGGATCCGGCCGGCGGCCTGGTCCCGGCGGATGAGCTCACTCAGGTCCGCGCGTAACCGGGTGAACCGGTCACGCATGAACTCGCGCGTGGTCGGGTGCCCTTCCTGCACGGCGTCGGCGGAGAGGGTCGTGTAGAGCTGCACGAGTCCGGGGACGGCTCGGTTGCGGGCGGCGCTCTCCCGCATGTCGCCGATCGCGGACTTCATCCGTTCCGGAGCACCCTGCTCGCGGACCTCGTGCTCGCGGTAGACGGCGAGGAGCAGGTCGTCGCGGCTCGGGAAGTAGTGCCGGAGCGCCGCGTGCGTGATGCCGAGCGCGTCCGCCACGGACCGGAGCGAGGACGCGTCGACGCCCTGTTCCGCGACCATCCGGATCATCTCGTCCAGGATCTGCGCACGTCGCTCGGTGCCCTTGCGGTACCCGCCGCGGCGCGGCGGCGCCGCGTCGTCCTCGTCGGCGGGGTGGGTCATCCTGCCAACTTACCGCTGGAAGGTTTTCGCGGCCAGTGCCGGTCGGGAGGCCCGGATCACCACGCGTGCCGGGCCTCCCGTCCGGTGCGTGTCAGGAGCCGTCGTCCGCCGTCGGGTCCGGCAGGGAGCGGACGGCGACCCCGTCGACCGTGTACTCGTCCACCGGTCTCGGCGCACCCGCGTCGAGCGCTGCCGTGATCTGACCGAGGCACCGGGTCAGGACCTCGTTGTCCTCGGCGGAGAGGTGGTCGATGACCTCGACGACCGCCTGGTGGAAGGTCTCGTACGACACGTCGATCTTGCGCGCCGCCTGCACGGTCGGTTCGAGCACCTGTGCACGACGGTCGGTCGGGTGTGGCGACCGGACGAGGTCGCCCTTCTCGACGAGCCCGTCGACGATCTTCGTCACCGAGGCGTTCGACACCCCGAGCATGACGGCGAGGTCCTTCGGTCCCATGCTCCGGCCGTCGCGGTGCGCCTGGAGCATGTAGCGGACGGTGAGGAACTCGTTCTTCGTCAGGCCGCTCTCGACCCGGGCGCGTTCGAGCTGGTCCTCCTCCGCGTGCTGCAGGCGGAGGAGCGCGTCGACGGCGGTCTTCGCGGACCGGGTGCGCGGCTCACGGGCGTAGAGGTGGACGTGTTCGCGTCGGACGACGGTCAACGGCATGGGTCGTGGTCTCCCTCACCCACTCGGGCGGTCGTGCTGGTGCTCCGTGCTCGGCTCAGGCGGCCGGGGCGACGAAGAAGTCGGCGTACGAGACCTCCGAGCGGCGGGACAGCAGCGACGGGTCCTGGATCCGTCGGGCGACGTAGGCCTCGATGACGGCCGGGTCGGTCAGGCCCACGCGCGGGTGGGAGCCGCCGAAGCGAGTGTCGAGTGACGTGGTGTGGTACGTGCTCTGCATGATGGCGCCTTCCTCGTCGAGAGACTGCTGTCCGTCTGGACGAAGAAACTCTTTCACACCGTGAACTATGTGGTCAACGAACTTTTCGGCTCGTTGTACATTTCGCGCGCCGAACCACCAGGCGGCCTGGTGGAACGACACGAGCCCCTCCTCGTGGTGAGGAGGGGCTCGTGCGTGGACCGGGGTCGGACTACTCCTTGTTGAGCTTGTCCTGCACCGTGCCGGCGATCTTCTCGATCGTGTTCGGCAGCTCGGTCGTGCCGTAGAAGCGCGAGTCCGGGTGCGTGGGCGGCGGCATCGGCGACGACGTGGTGGGGCCGTCGTGGTACGAGTACTCGCCCTTGCCGTCGAACGACGGGCCGCTCGCCCAGGGGCCGTTCTTCGCCTCGGCACCGTCGGAGAAGTTGAGGTACTGGTAGTTGACCTCCTGGTTCTCCTTGTGCTGCGGGAAGTTGCTCGGCACCGGCATGGTCTCGAGACCGGACTCCCGGAGTTCCGCAGCCGCGGTCGCCCACATGTTCTGGTGCATGGTGTCGCGGGCGATGAGGAACTTCAGCAGGTCCCGCACGCCGTGGTCGTCGGTCATGTGGTACAGCCGGGCAGCCTGGACGCGGCCCTGCATCTCGGCGTTCTCGTTCGCCGTGAAGTCGGCGAGCAGGTTGCCGCTGGCGGTGATGTACGAGCCCTGCCAGGGGTTGCCCATGCTGTCGACCGGGCGCGCACCGGCACCGGCGACGATCGCGTGCTGGATGTCGGTGCCGCCGAGGACCGCGGCGACCGTCGGGTCGTCCTGCACCGCGTCGCCGGTGATGCCGAGCGGGGCCTTCTCGAGCAGCTGCGCGATCATCGTCGCGAGCATCTCGACGTGGCCCATCTCCTCCGCGCCGATGCCGAACACCATGTCGCGGTACTTGCCCGGGATGTGCATGTTCCACGCCTGGAACTGGTACTGCATCGCGACGGAGATCTCGCCGTACTGGCCGCCGAGCACCTCCTGGAGCTTGCGGGCGTAGACCGCGTCGGGCTTGTCGGGGGTGGACTTGAACTGGAGCTCTTGCTTGTGGAAGTACAAATCGTTCTCCTGTTTCTGTGTCGGTTCTGGTGGGCGGTCAGAGGATCGGCGTGCCGCCGGTGACGGCGATCCGCGCACCGGAGACGTAGCTGCCGTCGTCGCTCGCGAGCAGGACGTACACCGGAGCCAGCTCCGCCGGCTGTCCGGCGCGACCGAGGGGCGTCTGCTTGCCGAACTGCTCGACCTGCTCGGGCGGCATGGTCGCCGGGATGAGCGGCGTCCAGATCGGCCCCGGGGCGACGCTGTTCACGCGGATGCCGCGCTCCCCGACGAGCTGCGCGAGCGCGGCCGAGAAGTTCGCGATGCCGGCCTTCGTCACGTCGTACGGCAGGAGGGTCGGCACCGGGTTGTCGGAGTTGACCGAACTGGACCCGATGATCGAGGCACCCGCGGTCATGTGCGGGAGTGCCGCCTTCGCGAGGTGGAAGTACGCGCTGAGGTTCGTCGCGAGGGTGCGGTCCCACTCCTCGTCGGAGATCTCCTCGAGCGTCTCGTGGGTCATCTGGTACGCCGCGTTGTTGACGAGCACGTCGATGCCGCCGAGTTCGGACACCGCGGTCTCGATGATGCTCCGGCAGTACGCCGGGTCACTCACGTCGCCGGGGAACAGCACGGCCTTCCGGCCCGCTTCCTCGATCCAGTGCTTGGTCTCCTGCGCGTCCTCTTCCTCCTCCGGCAGGTAGGAGATGAGGACGTCCGCTCCTTCACGCGCGTAGGCGATCGCGACCGCCTTGCCGATGCCGCTGTCCCCGCCGGTGATGACGGCGCGCTTGCCCGTGAGCTTGCCCGAGCCGGTGTAGCTCGTCTCGCCGTGGTCCGGCTTCGGCGTCATCGCCTGCTCGGAACCCGGAGGTTGCTGTTGCTGATCGCTCATGTCGCTCCCTCGTGACGGATGTGGTTCGTCGTACGAGGGCGATAATCGGCCGGGCTCGCTGTGTGCCCGTCAAGAGTGTTCAGATCACGCGGCTGGGGCAGCGGCGGCGGTCGGACGCGGCCGGGCCTCCCGTCCGTACCGGCCTCCCGTCCGTCCGCGGGCACCGCGGCGTACCGTCACGCTCGTGGACCTCCAACTGCAGGACCGGGTCGCCCTCGTCGTCGGCGGCGCCGGGTACATCGGATCAGCCGTCGCCGACCGTCTCCGTCGTGAGGGTGCGACGGTGGTCGTCGCCTCGCGCACCGCGACGGACGGCGTGACGGTGGACACCACGGACCAGACCTCCGTCGACACCGCCGTCGCCACGGTGCTCGAGCAGCACGGTCGCATCGACGTCCTCGTCGTGACGGCGGCACCGGCCGCGGGCACCCTCGACCCGGAGCGACGCTCGGACCCCGACCAGGTGGCGTCCGCGATCGACGGCAAGGCCCTCGGCTTCCTCCGCGTCGCGAACGCCGTCCTGCCCCTGCAGCGGGCCGCGGGCTTCGGCCGGGTCGTCGTCGTCAGCGGACAGAACGCCTACCTGACCGGCAACATCACGACCTCGCTCCGGAACGCCGCGACGAACGTCATCGCGAAGAACCTGGCCGACGAGCTCGCCGGCACCGGCGTCACGGTGAACGTCGTCAACCCCGGCGCGGTCACCGACACCCCGAGCGCGGACGTCCGACCGGGTGCCGGTGGTGCGTCCAGCCCGCAGCAGATCGCGGACCTCGTCGCCTTCCTGTCGTCCCCGCTGTCGGTCGTCTCCGGGGAGTCGATCTCCGTGGCGCACCGTGTCCTCGGGAGCGCGACGGTCTGACCAGGGCTCGCGCGCCCTCGGACCCTGCCGCGGGCTCGCCCGTCCTCGGACCCTGCCGCGGGCTCGCCCGTCCTCGGACCCTGCCGCGGGCTCGCCCGTCCTCGGGCCACGATGCGGGAGACTCGTCGTGCAGCGATGTGCTGCCACCCGAGACGCAGAGGAGCCGCCCATGTCCTCGAACGCCCGCGACCGGACACCCGCCCCGTACGGAGACCGTCGTCCGGCGGCGCCCGACACCGACCGAGCGGCGCCGTGGCGTGGCCGCGCCCTGGGCTTGCTCGTCGTCGCCCTGGCGTCGTTCCTCGGCGCGGCCGTCGCCCTGGTGGTCATGGTGATCCGGGTCTGGACCACACTCGCCCAGGACACCGGCGTCGACATCGCCACCGGCCTCGTCCTCATCGTGTTCCTGGCGCTGGTCCTCTCGGGCTGCGCGATGACGAGCGCGGCTCTCGCCGAGCGGCGGCGCTGAAGCCGGCCTGACGAGCTGAAGCCGGCCTGACGAAGCTGGCGACCGGCCGACGAGGCTGGCGGGAACGACGAAGGCCCCGGTCTCCCGACCGGGGCCTTCGTCGTGCTGCTCTCCACCGGAGAGCCCTGGTGCGCGAGGGGGGACTTGAACCCCCACGCCGTTTCCAGCACACGGACCTGAACCGTGCGCGTCTACCAATTCCGCCACTCGCGCCAGCGACGAGAACACTACCACGCACAGACGGCCCCCGGAGCCAACCACTACCATGCAGTGGTCAGCGACCGAGAACGTGGAGACCATGGGCCTACTGGACAACTTCGAGCGAGGGTTGGAGCGCGCCGTCAACGGTGCGTTCGCCAAGACCTTCCGCTCCGGTGTGCAGCCGGTCGAGATCGCTGCGGCCCTCCGACGCGAGCTCGACACCAAGGCCGCCGTCGTCTCGCGCGAGCGCATCCTCGTGCCGAACGAGTTCACGGTGCGCCTGGCTCCGCCGGACCACACGCGCATGAACGACGTCGGACGTCCCCTGATCGACGAGCTCACGCAGCGGGTGCAGCAGCACGCCGTCGCACAGAACTACTCGTTCTCCGGTCCCGTGACGATCCGCCTCCAGCAGGACGGCACGCTGTCGACGGGGATCCTCGAGATCGACTCCACCACCGTGCAGCGCGACGTCGCGTGGGTGGCCGTCCTGGACATCGGCTCCCAGCGGCACCGACTGCACCGCGGACGCACGGTCATCGGGCGCGGCACGGACGCCGACATCACGGTCGCCGACACCGGGACCAGCCGGAAGCACGTCGAGGTGCTGTGGGACGGCAAGCACGCGCAGGTCAACGACCTCGGCTCGACGAACGGGTCGAAGCTGAACGGCGAACGCTTCCAGCAGGCGATCCTCGAGCCGGACTCCACCATCGAGATCGGTCGTACCCGTATGGTGTTCCGGGTGATCCCGGAGAACGACGGAGGTGCGCGATGACCACAGGCCTGACCCTGCTCGTGCTGCGCTTCGCGTTCCTCGCTGTGCTGTGGCTGTTCGTCTTCGTGATCGTCTTCGCGCTCCGGAGCGACCTCTTCGGCCAGCGTGTGCGCGCGATCCCCACCGACCCGAAGGCCGGCCCCTCCGGGCCGACCACGCCGCCGGTGCCCGCCGGGACCGGTGCTGCCGCCGCCCGGAACAGCTCCTCCGCCAGCGCGTTCACCGAGCTGATCGGTCAGACAGGAGGCCCGGCCGCCCCCGCCGCGTCGGTCGCCACCCGCCTCGTCATCACCGAGGGCGCACGCGAGGGCATGGAGATGCCGCTCGGCGGCGGTCCGATCACGATCGGCCGCTCGAGCGAGAGCAACGTCGTGATCCGCGACGACTACACGTCGACCAACCACGCCCGGCTCGACCTGCAGGGCGGGGCATGGGTCCTCGCCGACCTCGGATCGACCAACGGCACCTTCGTCAACGGACAGAAGGTCACTGCCCCCACCACCGTCGCGGAACGCACCCCGATCACCATCGGGACGACGACGTTCGAGCTGCGGCGGTAGGCCCGGATGCCGGCTCGCACGCTGAGCGCCGCTGTGTCCCACGTGGGGCGCATCCGCGCGAACAACCAGGACTCCGGTTACGCCGGGCAGCACCTGTTCGCGGTGGCCGACGGCATGGGCGGGCACGCCGGCGGTGACGTGGCATCGGCGATCGCGATCCGTCGCATCCGCGAGGTCGACCGCGAGTTCACGTCCGCGCACGACGCCGAGTTCGCCCTGCAGTCTGCCCTGATCGCCGCGAACCAGCTCATCACCGAGACCGTGTTCGAGCACCAGGAGCTCACCGGCATGGGCACCACGGTGAGCGCCATGATCCGCGTCGGCGACCAGCTCGCGATCGCGCACATCGGCGACTCGCGGATCTACCGCTGGCGCGACGGCGAACTGCAGCAGATCACGTCCGACCACACCTTCGTGCAGCGGCTCGTCGACAGCGGCCGGATCACGCCCGAGGAAGCCGCCGTGCACCCCCGGCGCTCCGTGCTGATGCGCGTCCTCGGCGACGTCGACGCGGCGCCCGAGGTCGACACGGCGGTCATGGACATCCGCCCCGGCGACCGCTGGCTGCTCTGTTCCGACGGCCTGTCCTCGTACCTGGCCGAGGAGCGCATCCGGCACGCCCTCGCGTCCTCGATGGACGCGAACCAGGTGACGCAGCGCCTCGTCAAGGAGACGCTCGACCACGGCGCGCCCGACAACGTCACCGTCGTCGTGCTCGACGTCACCGACTCCGAGCCCGGCGAGGACGACGACGCCGCCACCACCGTCGGGTCCGCCGCGGCCCCGCTGACGTTCGAGGCGCCCACCGGCCGGAAGCCGATCCGCCTCCCCACGATCTTGCTGCACCCGCTCAAGGTGTCCACCGCCCCGGAGGACTCGCACTTCGAGCCCGAGTCGGACCAGTACTTCGCCGAGCTCATCGCCGAGGACCGTCGTCGCCGCATCCGCCGTCGCATCTCGTGGTCGGTCGCGCTCGTCGTGGCGGTCCTGGTCCTCGTCGGCGCGGTGTTCATCGGCTACCGCATCGTGCAGGACCACTACTACGTGGGCACCGACCGCGGCTCGGTCGCGATCTACAAGGGCGTCCAGCAGACCATCGGGCCGGTGTCCCTGTCCGAGGTCTACGAGGACACCGACATCGCGATCGCCGAACTCCCCGACTTCACGCGCGACAACGTCCGCTCCACGATCAACGCGACGTCCCTCGACGACGCCCGCGAGATCGTCGAGCGACTGCGCACCGCGGCCGAGACCGGCCAGGACCAGAGCGGCACCGGCGGCTCCGGTGACCGTCCGTCGTCCTCACCTTCGCCCGGCCCGTCGTCGACGCGCAGCCCGTCGCCGTCCCCCTCCCCGTCCAGGAGCGCACGATGAGCGCCACGACCGCACCGTCGCTGACCCAGGCGATCACGATCAAGCTCCGCGAGCCCGCGCGCGCCCGGAACCTCGAACTCGTGCTGCTCGTCATCGCGTGCGGCATCTGCGCCGGCGCGATGGTCCTGGTGCAGCTCGGCACGAAGGGCAGGGTCTTCGACACGTCGGTGTTGTGGACCGGTGCGGCGATCCTCGGGCTCGCCCTCGTGATGCACGTCGTGCTCCGGGTCGTCGCGAAGAACGCCGACCCCTTCGTCCTGCCGGTCGCGCTCGTGCTCAACGGCATCGGGATCGCCGAGATCTACCGGATCGACATCCACAACGGCGACACCGGGTGGGACGCGATCGGTGTCAAGCAGATCGTCTGGACCCTGCTCGCCATGGTGCTCGCCATCGCGACGCTGCTGCTCGTCCGGAACCACCGGTTCCTGCAGCGCTACCGCTACATCTTCATGCTGCTCACCATCGCGCTGCTCCTGCTGCCGATGCTGCCCGGGATCGGGACGAACATCGGCGGGGCCCGCGTCTGGATCCAGATCGGACCGTTCTCGTTCCAGCCCGGCGAGCTCGCGAAGATCACGATGGCCCTGTTCTTCGCCGGTTACCTGGTGACCGCGCGGGACAGCCTGTCGATCGTCGGCAAGAAGTTCCTCGGGATGACCTTCCCGCGGGCCCGTGACCTCGGCCCGATCCTCATCGTCTGGGGCGCCGCCATGAGCGTGCTGGTGTTCCAGCGCGACCTCGGCACGGCGCTGCTCTACTTCGGCCTGTTCCTCGTGATGATCTACGTCGCGACGGCGCGCCTCGGCTGGGTCGTCATCGGGCTCGGGCTGTTCATCGGCGGTGCCCTCGCAGCGGCGAGCGCCCTCGTGTACGTGCAGGGCCGGTTCGAGCAGTGGCTCGACCCCTTCGACCAGCAGATCTTCCTGCGGCAGACCCAGGGCAGCTACCAGCTCGTGCAGGGGCTCTTCGGCTTCGCGAACGGCGGCATCACGGGCACCGGCCTCGGCCAGGGCCGCCCGTACATCACGCCGGTCGCCAACGCCGACTACATCATCGCCTCCCTCGGCGAGGAGCTCGGGCTCATCGGGGTCTTCGCGATCCTCGGGCTCTTCGTGGTCCTCGTCTCCCGCGGCATCCGCGTCGGCTTCATGGCGCAGGACGACTTCGGCAGGCTGCTCGGGATCGGCTTCGGGTTCACGATCGCCCTGCAGGTCTTCGTGGTCGTCGGCGGCATCACCCGGATCATCCCGGTCACCGGCCTCACGACGCCGTTCATGGCGGCCGGTGGTTCGTCCCTCGTGGCGAACTGGATCATCGCGGCGATGCTGCTGCGGCTGACCGACTCCATCCCCGCCGAGCAGCGCATCCAGCAGGGTGCGGTCGCCGAGCGGGGCGACACCGGCCGCCGCCGACCCAGGAAGGAGCGCCGATGAACCGCCAACTCCGCGGCGTCTCGACCGTGATCGTGCTCATGTTCGTGGCCCTGTTCGTGTCGACCACGTCGATCCAGTTCTTCTCGGCGGACTCGCTCCGCGCAGACTCCAGGAACTCTCGAACCATCCTGGACAGTTACTCGACCAGACGAGGTGCGATCCTGGTCGACGGCAAGCCCATCGCGCAGTCCACCGCGGTCGACGACCAGTACCAGTACCAGCGCGAGTACACCGACGGCGAGCTCTACTCCGCGGTCACCGGGCACTTCACGATCGGCCAGGGCAACACCGGCATCGAGAGCGCCGAGAACGCCGTCCTGTCGGGCAACTCCGACGAGTCCTTCTTCCAGAACCTCAACGCGATCCTGACCGGCCAGGACGTCCGTGGCGACAACGTCAACCTGACGATCGACCCGGACGTGCAGCGGGCCGCGTACGACGCCCTCGGCGCGAACACCGGCGCGGTCGTCGCGATCCAGCCGAAGACCGGCAAGATCCTCGCGATGGTGTCGAAGCCCGGGTACGACCCGAACACGCTGACGTCGCACGACACCGACGAGGTGATCGCGCGGTACCAGGCACTCGAGGCCGACGCGTCCAAGCCGCTGCAGAACCGTGCGATTGCCGGTGACCTGTACACCCCCGGGTCGGTCTTCAAGCTCGTCGTGGCCTCGGCCGCGCTGGCGAGCGGGGACTTCACCCTCGACTCGACGCTGCCGAACCCGTCGACCCTGACGCTCCCGGGCACGAGCTCGCGGATCAACAACGCCGAGGGCGGCAGCTGCGGTGGTGGCGACGAGGTGAAGCTGCGCGTCGCGATCCAGTACTCGTGCAACATCCCCTTCGCGGAACTCGGTCAGAAGCTCGGGTACGACACGATCAAGAAGACCGCCGACGCCTACGGGTTCGGCGACGTCATCGACATCCCGACCTCGGCCACACCGAGCCAGTACCCGGAGCCGGAGTCCACCGCGCAGCTGATGCTCAGCGCGTTCGGCCAGGCCAACGACCGGGTGACCCCGCTGCAGATGGCGATGGTGGCCTCCGGCATCGCGAACGGTGGTCGGGTGATGAAGCCGTCGCTCATCGAGTCGATCGAGACGAGCGACCTGAAGACCGTCGAGTCCTTCACCCCCCAGCAGTTCAGCGCTCCCCTGTCGTCCGGCCAGGCGGCCGACCTCACCGAGGCGATGCAGAGCGTCGTCGCCGCCGGGACGGGAACGAATGCGAAGATCGACGGGGTCGACGTCGCGGGCAAGACCGGCACCGCCGAGGGCGGCACCGGCGACCCGTACACACTCTGGTTCACGGGCTTCGCCCCGGCGAAGGACCCGGAGGTCGCGGTCGCCGTGGTCGTCGGGAACGGCGGCGGGCTCGGGCAGTCCGGGGTCGGCAACACGGTCGCGGCTCCCGTCGCGAAGAAAGTCATGGAGGCGGTGCTGAACAAATGAGACCCACCAGCGGACTCACCTTCGGTGGGCGGTACCAGCTCTCGTCCCGCGTCGCCATCGGCGGCATGGGAGAGGTGTGGCAGGCGACCGACCTGGTCATCGGTCGCACCGTCGCCCTGAAGATCCTCAAGGACGAGTACCTCGGCGACCCCGGGTTCCTCGAGCGGTTCCGCGCGGAGGCCCGGCACGCCGCACTCGTCAACCACGAGGGCATCGCCAACGTCTTCGACTACGGCGAGGAGGACGGCAGCGCCTACCTCGTGATGGAGCTCGTCCCGGGCGAGGCGCTCTCCACGATGATCGAGCGGGAGCACACCCTCCCGGTGGACAAGGTCCTCGACATCGTCGCGCAGACGGCGAACGCGCTGCAGGCCGCGCACGCGGTCGGACTGGTGCACCGCGACATCAAGCCGGGCAACCTGCTCATCACCCCCGACAGCCGCGTGAAGATCACCGACTTCGGGATCGCCCGCATCGCGGACCAGGTCCCGCTGACGGCCACGGGCCAGGTCATGGGCACGGTCCAGTACCTCTCGCCCGAGCAGGCGAGCGGTCACCCCGCCTCCCCCTCGACGGACATCTACTCCCTCGGCATCGTCGCGTACGAGTGCCTGGCCGGACGCCGACCCTTCACGGGCGAGTCGCAGGTCGCGATCGCGATGGCGCACATCAACGAGCAGCCGCCGGCGCTCCCGGGCACGGTCCCGGAGCCGGTCGCGGCACTCGTGATGTCCTGCATCGCGAAGAAGCCCGCCGACCGTCCGGCCACGGCCGCGAACCTCGCGCGCGCCGCCCAGGCCCTCCGTCGCGGTGACGTCGCCGCGGCGACCGTGGCCGTGCCCGCCCTCGCCGGCGCCGGGACCGTCGCCTTCAACCCGCCCGCCGGGAACGACGACGCCACGGCCCTGATCGGCACCCAGCCGAACGCCCCCGTGCTCGGCGGCGCCCCTCGGACGCCCGTCGGGCCGGAGGACGAGGACGACGAGCGGAAGAGCCGCGCCTGGATCTGGTGGGTCATCGCGGCCGTGGTCGTCGCGGCACTCGTCATCGGCGGTGTCGTGTTCGCGAACCGGGACCAGGACGCCGGTCCCGATCCCGACCCGGCCCCGTCATCGGCGCCCAGCCGGACGAGGACACCCAGCCAGGAACCGACCACGGCACCCCAGCCGACCGCGGTGCGGACGACGATCGACCCCGGCGACTACGTCGGACGTCCGACCGCCGAGGTCCGCTCGGAGCTCCAGGGGCTCGGCTTCGACGTGCAGGTGCAGGACGGCGACCCGGCCGCCTCCGCCGAGCAGGCGAACACCGTGCAGTCGATCAGCCCCACCGGGAGCCTCGCCGAGGGCGCGCTCGTGACCCTGCGGGAGTACACCGCGCCGCCGTCGGTCAACAAGCCGAACACCCCGAGCGCGGGCGCTGTCTCGGCCACCGGCGCCGTGACGTTCAGCTGGTCCACCGCGACCTGCCCGACCGGGTACACCGTCTCGAAGTACTCCTGGACGGTCTCGGGCGGCAAGGACGGGTCCGGCGCGACGAGCGGCGACACGTCGGAGACGTCCGTCGACATCCAGGCCGACCAGCCCGGCAACGACGTGACGCTGTCGTACACGGTCACCTGCGGCAACCTCGCCGCGTCCAGCAGCTCGGACCCGGCGACCGCCACGTGGGTGCAGCCGCAGGAGCCGACCGACGCGCCGACGCCGACGGAGACGCCGCAGGACTGACGCGACGGAAGAGCCGTTCCGAGGCCCCGACACGATCCGTGTCGGGGCCTCGCCACGTTCCGGTAACGGTTGACTCCGGCGGGCCGCCGGCCAGGGTCTCACCAGAAACCCCTGCCGTACACTTGCCCGGACGGACATTCGGAGGAGTACGTGCCAGAAGGTGTGACCGCGGGGATCACGCTCCTCGCCAACCGCTACGAGATCGGTGAGGTCATCGGTCGAGGGGGCATGGCCACCGTCCACGTCGGGACCGACACTCGACTGGGTCGGCGGGTCGCCGTGAAGTTGCTCAAGCCGAGCCTCGCCAACGACCCCGCCTTCCGCACGCGGTTCCGGCAGGAGGCCCAGGCGGCTGCCCGCATGGCGCACCCGACCATCGTCCGCGTCTACGACGCCGGCGAGGAGACCGTCCGCGAGTCCACGGGCTCGGAGGTGCAGGTCCCCTTCATCGTCATGGAGTTCGTCGAGGGGCGTCCGCTCAGCGAGATCGTGGCCGAGGGTCCGGTCGTGCAGGAGGAAGCGGCCCGCATCGTCGAGGGCATCCTGACCGCCCTCGAGTTCTCGCACCGGGCCGGCGTCGTCCACCGGGACATCAAGCCCGCGAACGTGATGATCACGCACTCCGGCCAGGTGAAGGTGATGGACTTCGGCATCGCCCGCGCCATCACCGACACGTCGGCCACGGTGGCGCAGACCACGTCGATCCTCGGCACCGCGTCGTACTTCTCACCGGAACAGGCGCGCGGCGAGCTCGTCGACGCCCGGACGGACCTCTACTCGACCGGCATCGTGCTGTTCGAGCTCCTGACCGGCCGGCCGCCGTTCCTCGGCGCGTCACCGGTCGCGGTCGCGTACCAGCACGTCAGCGAGCAGCCGGTCGCGCCGTCGACCATCACGACCACCGTGTCACCGGCGCTCGATGCCGTCACACTGCACGCCCTCGTGAAGGACCGCACCCGACGCTTCCAGAACGCGGCGGAGTTCCGTCGCGACCTGCAGCAGGCGGCCGCTGGTCACGTGCCCACCTCGTCGAAGAAGCTCGCCGCGGCCGCTGCCGACGACGCCTCCCTGCTGTTCGGGGTCAACCCGCGAGCGGCGGCCACCGCCGACGTGGCGTTCCGTGAGCTCGACGACACGCAGGAACGGCCGCCCCAGCGCACCCAGAACCGCCCGCCGGTGGCGTGGATCTGGCTCGGCATCCTCCTGACGATCGCCGTCATCGCAGCGGTCGCGTACTTCGTCGTGAACCTCGAGCCGGGCAAGCCCCCGGTCAGCTCCTCGATCAAGGTGCCGTCCGTCGCCGGGCAGACCTACAAGGACGCGCGCCAACGACTCCTCACGCGCGGGTTGACACCGGTGGGTGTCGGGGAGTCCTCCGACGACGTCGCCAAGAACGACGTCATCCGGTCGGAGCCCGGATCGGGGACGTCGGTCGCCCGCAAGCAGGAGGTCCGCGTCGTGTACTCGACCGGCCCCGAGGAGGTCACCGTCCCGGACGTCGGCTCGGCCGCGCAGGACGCAGCGACGAAGCAGCTCGAGGACGCCGGGTTCGTGGTCGGTGCCGTCACCTCCGACTACTCGGCCACGATCCCCGAAGGCACCGTCATGAGCACGGACCCGGCTTCCGGCGGCACGCTCCCGAAGGGCTCGGTCATCGACCTGGTCGTGTCGAACGGCAAGGTCCAGCTCCCCGACGTGACCCAGCAGCCGTTCACCACGGCCGACTCGACCCTGCGCGGCCTCGGCCTCACGGTGCAGGGGTCGCCCACGAACGTCTGCGCGGGCAACACCGTCACGCAGCAGAGCGTCCCGCGCGGCGACGTCCCACAGGGCAGCACGGTCGTCCTGACGTACTGCGCGGCGTCCGTCCAGCCCACCCGTCGGCCGGACGTACCCGCGGCACCGTCGGGCGGGGACGACGGTGGGAACGGCGCCGGGTTCCAGGGCGACGACGACGGGGACGACTGACCGCCCGGTCTGACTAGCGGCCCGTGATGAGCGGTCCGAGCCCGGCTGCACGCTCCGCTGCGCCGCCGAGGCCGGTCGTCTCGAGCCAGTTGCCCACCATGCGGTAGCCGCCCTCGGTGAGCACCGACTCCGGGTGGAACTGCACGCCGTACACCGGGGCGCCGCGGTGTTGCACGCCCATGATGACGCCGCCGGCGGTCCGTGCCGTCACGGTCAACTCGTCCGGGACGGTGCCGTCGACGATGGCCAGCGAGTGGTACCGGGTCGCGGTGAAGGGGTGAGGGACACCCGAGAACAGCACGCTGTCGTCGTGGTCCACCTGCGAGGTCTTGCCGTGCATGAGCTCCTCGGCGTGGGTGACGGTCGCTCCGAGCGCCTCCGCGATGGCCTGGTGCCCGAGGCACACGCCGAGCAGGGGCTTGTCGGCGGCGATGGCCGCACGGACGGTCGGGATCGAGACGCCCGCGTCCGCCGGGGTGCCGGGGCCGGGCGACAGCAGGACGCCGTCGTACTCGGCGATCCGGTCCGCGATCTCGTCCTCCGGGAAGGCGTCGTTGCGCACCACGTCGGTGTCGGCACCGAGCTGCTGGACGTAGCCGTTGAGGGTGTACACGAAGCTGTCGTAGTTGTCGACGACGAGGATCTTGGTCATGGGCCGTTCACCGTACTCGTGGGGGATGTGAGCAGCCTCCGTCGGCCCGCGCTCACGCCTGGTGACGGTAGGATACCGGCCATGGCCATGGACAAGGACCGCACCAAGCCCGCCCGGACGACCCGAGCCGACTCGGTGGACACCGCGGGGGACCAGCCCAACCCCGTGTGGTTCAAGCCGGTCATGTTCGGCTTCATGCTCATCGGCCTCGCGTGGGTGATCGTCTTCTACGTCTCCGGCGGCACGCTCCCGGTCCCGACGCTGAACTCCTGGAACATCCTCATCGGCTTCGGCATCATGTTCGTCGGCTTCCTGATGACCACGCGGTGGCGCTGAGCGCCACTGCCCGATCGACGCCCGTCGCACCCGCTGGTGCGGCGGGCGTCGTCGTTTCTCCACAAGCTCGTCGCTCTTCACGCGCCGGACGGGAGGCTCGGCAGTGCTTCTCCACAGATCAGCCGGTTCTCCACACATCGCTCCACACCCCCGTCAGGGAGTTGTCCACAGCCTCTTCCACAGTGGGGATAATCACACCGCTGTAACTCACTGATTTGTCCACACCTGTGGAGAAGTCCTGCGGATGGTGTGGACAACCGCGGCATCCCGTCCCTCCGCAGAAGTGCGCCGGGCAGGACAGCCGGCAGCGAACGTGAGAACGCCCCGTCGCTGAGGCGACGGGGCGTTCTCGAAATGGTGCCGAGCTGTGTCAGGCGGAGGTGAGTGCGTACCCGACGAAGCAGAGCGCGATGGCGACCACGGCCTCCAGGCCGAGCAGGGTGGCCTGCAGCCCACGCTGGCGCACGTTCCGCGTCCGCGCGAAGACGAACCCGGTGACGAAGCCCGCCAGGACGCCGCCGACGTGCGCCTGCCAGGAGATGTTGGTCCCGGGCAGGAACCCGATCACCAGGTTCAGGCCGATGATCACGAGCAACTGGACCGCGTTGTTGCCCAGGCTGCGCTGCAGGACGAAGAACGCCGCGAACAAACCGAAGACGGCGCCCGACGCCCCGACCACCCACGTGCCGGGGGCCAGGAACGTCACGAGCATCGACCCGGCGATCCCGGAGATGACGTACAGCGCCAGGAACCGCCACGTGCCGAGCATGTTCTCGAGCATCCGTCCGAAGATGAACAGCGCCCACATGTTGAACAGGATGTGGAAGACACCCGAGTGCACGAACAGCACAGTGACGATGCGCCACGGCTGCGTCGGCAGCAGGGCCGAGTTGTACGCGAGCCACTGCGCCAGGAAGCCCCCGGACAGCCGGTCGAGCAACCAGACGACCACCGAGACGGCGATCAGGACGACCGTCGCCTTCTGGTCGAGCATCGCGAAGCGGCGCCGTGCGACGGTCAGGCTGCTCGGGCCGGAAGCCCGACGGTTCTCCGTGAACTTCGCCCGCTGCTCACGGACGCACTCGGGGCAGTGCACCCCGACCGCCGCCGGCGTCTGGCACTCCGGGCAGATGGTCCGCCCGCAGCGCTGGCAGAGCACGAAGCTCTGCCGATCGGGATGCCGGTAGCAGGTGTTCGACGACGCCGAGGTGGGATCGGTCACTCGGGTCAGACGTCCTCGACGTCGATGCTCTGGATGACGACGTCCTCGACCGGCTTGTCGCGGCCGTCCGTCTGGACGCCCTCGATCGTGTCGACGACCGCGCGGGACTCGTCGTCCGCGACCTCGCCGAAGATGGTGTGCTTGCCCTGGAGCCACGGGGTCGCCACCGTGGTGATGAAGAACTGCGAACCGTTGGTGCCACGGCCGCCCTGGATGCCGGCGTTCGCCATGGCGAAGATGTAGGGGTTCTGGAACGTGAGCTCGGGGGAGATCTCGTCGTCGAAGCGGTACCCGGGGCCACCGATGCCCTGGCCGAGCGGGTCGCCGCCCTGGATCATGAAGTCCTTGATGATGCGGTGGAAGACGACACCGTCGTAGAGCTTGTCGGTCGACACCTTGCCGGTGCCGGGGTGCGTCCACTCCTGCGTACCGGTCGCGAGACCGACGAAGTTCTGGACGGTCTTCGGTGCGTGGTTGCCGAAGAGGTTGACGCGGATGTCGCCCTTGTTGGTGTGGATCGTTGCGACAGCGGTGTGCAGAGACATGACCCGATTCTCGCATGTGCCGCTGGATGTGCACGGGACGCACAGCCGGTGATCTGTGACCTGTCAGGCGTCCTGGTGGCAGGATGGGTGGCACGTCGACCCATGGAGGTACCGAATGTCGATCGAGATCCCGCGCAAGCGTCGGAAGCAGATCAAGAAGCTCAAGGGCAAGACCGCCACGCTCCTCGGTGAGCAGCGGAAGGTCCTGGAGCACGCGAACGCGATCCTGGCCGAAGCTCGTGGCCACGCCGCAGATGCTGCCCGGAAGGACCTCGCTCCCCGCGTCCAGAACGCCATCGACAACGGGCTCCGTCCCGCGGTGGCCACCGGTGTGCACGCCGCGACCTCTGCAGCGCAGAGTGCCTCGCACCGGTTCCAGTCGGAGGTCGTGCCCGGCCTCATCTCGACCGCGGGCTCCGTGCTCAGCGTCGGCGACCTGGCGAAGGACCCGCGCGTGCAGAAGATCGTGCAGGAAGCACAGAAGCGCGGCGGGAAGTTCCTCAAGCAGGCTCCCGTCCCGGAGAAGAAGGGCATCGGGTTCGGTGGGGTCGCCCTCATCGTCGTCGGTGTCGTCGCGGTCGCGGGCGCTGCCTACGCCGCGTACCAGACGCTCCGTGCGGACGACGACCTCTGGGTCGCCGACGACGCGGACAACGCGGGCAAGCCCGCCGCCTGACCTCCTGGTTCGTTCGAAGGGCCCCGGCACTGCGCCGGGGCCCTTCGTCGTCCCAGGAGGCCCGGGCGCCCCGCCCCGAGCCGGCCCCGCCCCCGCCCCCGCCCCGAGCCGACCCCGAGGTCGCACGACTCGCCGCCGCCCGAACGTCGAGGTTCCACAATTCGCGCACCTCGACTGCCGAGAGCAGCACATTGCGGAACCTCGACGAACAGCGAACGGCACGTCGTGCGACCCCGGTGCGACCGCCGAGGTGACCCCGCGAGGACCATGCCCGAGCGAGCACGGCCCCATCAGAGCACCCTGACCCGCGTCATGTCGGAGCTCGAGGTCGCACAACACGCCGTGACCCGATCGCTGAGGTTCCGCAATTCGCGCATCTCGAGCGCCGAGAGCAGCACATTGCGGAACCTCGACGGACAGCGCGCGGCGCGGCGCGGCGCGGCTGGACAGCGCGCGGCGCGGCACGGCGGCACGTCGCGCCGTAGGACGGCGGCGCCGATCGGCACGACGACCGACCGCGGCGGAGCGACGAACGAGCGGAGCAGAGCTCACGCAGAGGGAGTGGAGCCTAGGAGATTCGAACTCCTGACATCTGCCTTGCAAAGGCAGCGCTCTACCAACTGAGCTAAGGCCCCGGAGCGACCGGACCGGTCGCGACGTCGAGACTTCCGACGCGGGAGTTGAGTTGTGGTGGGGCTACAAGGACTTGAACCTTGGACCTCTTCGTTATCAGCGAAGCGCTCTAACCGCCTGAGCTATAGCCCCTCAGACCGGATGAAAGCCTACCCCACGATCACGCTGGAGCGAAATCGAGGCGATGGGCGCCACCCGGACCGGGTCAGTTGTTGGTGAAACCCACGAGCACGCCGCCCGTGATCCGCACGCTGAGGTTGTACAGGACGCTGACGATCGCGCCCAGCACGGTCCCGACCACGACGTTGAGGATGCCGACGACGACCGAGAAGCCGAGGACCTGGCCCAGCGAGAACTGGTCCATGATCGAGTAGCTGTTCTGCCCCGTGACGTCCTTCAGCAGGCTGTCGATCTGCTCGAACACCCCGGTCTGGTTCAGGATGATCCACACCAGCGCCGTGGCCACGACGATCACGATCGAGCCGGCCAGGGCGATGAGGAAGGAGAGCTTCACCATCGACCAGAAGTCGACGTAGACCAGACGGAGTCGCACCTGACGAGTGCCGACGGGCCGCTTCGCCTTCCGCTGGAGCTTCTCGGCGACACTACTCATTGCTTGACTCGTCCTCTCCGGCCTCGGCAGGCTCGGCGTCGGTGGGCAGTGCGTCCGCGGAGACTTCCTCCACGAGCTCTGCGTCGGCGGCGTCGGCGACCGCGTCGTCCGGGCTGACGGTCTCGACCGGGCCGGCGGGCTCGATCTCGGCGTCCTCCTGGTCGTCCAGGTTCCGCTCACTGTTCCGGGCCACGGCGATGATCCGGTCGTTCTCCGCGAACCTCGCGAAGACGACCCCCATCGTGTCGCGTCCCTTGGCGGGGACCTCGGCCACGGCAGACCTTACCACCTTGCCCGATTGCAGCACGACGAGCACCTCGTCGTCCGCTCCGACGATGAGCGCACCGACCAGGTCGCCGCGATCGGCGGCCAGACGGGCGACCTTGATGCCGAGTCCGCCGCGTCCCTGGATGCGGTACTGGTCGACGGACGTGCGCTTGGCGTAGCCGCCCTCGGTCATCACCCAGACGAAACCGTCGTCCGAGACGACCGAGGCCGAGAGCAGGGTGTCGTCGCCGCGGAAGGACATGCCCTTCACGCCGGACGTCGACCGACCCATCGGCCGGAGTGCGTCGTTCGTGGCGGTGAAGCGGAGCGACATGCCGTGCCGGGACACGAGCAGCAGGTCGTCGTGCTCGTCGACGAGCAGCGCCGAGCGGAGCTTGTCGCCCTCGCGCAGGTTGATCGCGATGATGCCGCCGGTGCGGTTCGTGTCGTACTCGGTGAGCGCGGTCTTCTTCACGAGACCCTGCTCGGTGGCGAGCACGAGGTACTGCGCCGCCTCGTAGTCGCGGATGTCGAGCACCTGCTGGATCTGCTCGTCCGGCTGCATGGCGAGGAGGTTCGCCGAGTGCTGGCCCTTGGCGTCCCGCCCGGCCTCCTGCAGCTCGTACGCCTTTGCCCGGTAGACGCGGCCCTGGTCGGTGAGGAACAGCAACCAGTGGTGGGTCGTCGTGACGAAGAAGTGCTCGACGACGTCGTCCGCGCGGAGCTGGGCGCCGCGGACGCCACGGCCACCGCGGTGCTGCGAGCGGTACTGGTCGCTCCGCGTGCGCTTGACGTAGCCGCCGCGGGTGATGGTGACGACGACCTCTTCCTCGGGGATCAGGTCTTCCATGCTCATGTCGCCGTCGAAGCCGAGCATGATCTCGGTCCGACGGTCGTCACCGAAGCGGTCGACGATCTCGGTGAGTTCGTCGATGATGATCGAGCGCTGGCGCTCCGGGCGGGCGAGGATGTCCTCGAAGTCGGCGATCTTGAGCTCGAGCGCCTCGGCCTCCTCGTGGATCTTCTGACGCTCGAGGGCAGCCAGACGACGCAGCTGGAGTTCGAGGATCGCGCGGGCCTGGATCTCGTCGACGGACAGCAGCTCCATCAGGCCGTTGCGGGCCTCCTCGACGTCGGGCGACCGACGGATGAGGGCGATGACCTCGTCGAGGGCGTCGAGCGCCGCGAGGTAGCCGCGCAGGATGTGCGCACGCTTCTCGGCCTCGCGCAGGCGGAACTGGGTCCGACGGACGATGACCTCGACCTGGTGGTCGACCCACGCGGAGATGAAGCCGTCGAGCGCGAGGGTGCGGGGCACGCCGTCGACGATCGCGAGCATGTTCGCGCCGAAGTTCTCCTGCAGCTGCGTGTGCTTGTACAGGTTGTTCAGCACGACCTTGGCGACCGCGTCGCGCTTCAGCACGATGACCAGGCGCTGCCCGGTGCGGCCGGAGGTCTCGTCACGGATGTCGGCGACGCCGGCGAGACGGCCGTCCTTGACGAGCTCGGCGATCTTGATCGCGAGGTTGTCGGGGTTGACCTGGTACGGCAGTTCGGTGACGACCAGGCAGGTGCGGCCCTGGATCTCCTCGACGTTGACGACCGCCCGCATCGTGATCGATCCGCGACCGGTCCGGTAGGCGTCGACGATGCCCCGGGTGCCGAGGATCTGCGCGCCGGTCGGGAAGTCGGGACCCTTGATGCGCTGCATGAGCGCCTCGAGGAGTTCCTCGCGCGAGGCGTCCGGGTGCTCGAGCGCCCACACCGCGCCGGCGGCGACCTCGCGCAGGTTGTGCGGCGGGATGTTCGTGGCCATGCCGACCGCGATGCCGACCGAGCCGTTGACGAGCAGGTTCGGGAAGCGCGACGGCAGGATCGACGGCTCCTGCGTGCGACCGTCGTAGTTGTCCTGGAAGTCGACGGTCTCTTCCTCGATGTCCCGCACCATCTCGAGCGCGAGCGGGGCCATCTTGGTCTCGGTGTACCGCGGGGCCGCGGCGCCGTCGTTGCCCGGGGACCCGAAGTTGCCCTGACCGAGCGCGAGCGGGTACCGGAGCGACCACGGCTGCACCAGTCGGACGAGTGCGTCGTAGATGGCGCTGTCACCGTGCGGGTGGAACTGGCCCATCACGTCGCCGACCACGCGCGAGCACTTCGAGAAGGCCCGGTCCGGTCGGTAACCACCGTCGTACATCGCGTAGATCACGCGGCGGTGCACGGGCTTCAGGCCGTCGCGGACCTCCGGCAGGGCGCGTCCGACGATGACGGACATCGCGTAGTCGAGGTACGAGCGCTGCATCTCGAGCTGCAGGTCGACCTGCGAGATGCGGTCACCGGAGACGACGATGTCCCCGCTCGAGCCGTGCACGATCTCGGGCTCGTCGGCGCCGTTCTCGTTGTCGTCAGCCATGTGCTTGCGTTGCCTTCCTTGACAGCCTGGAGGCTCGTCGTCCGTTGGTCACGCCGGGCGCGACCACGAGGTGTCGGGACGGGTCGACGCGGCATCCGCCGCGCCTCCCGGCCTAGATGTCCAAGAAGCGGACGTCCTTCGCGTTCTGCTGGATGAACTGGCGACGGGACTCGACGTCCTCGCCCATCAGCGTCGCGAAGACGCTGTCCACCGCGGCGGCGTCCTCGAGCGTGACCTGCAGGAGCGTGCGGGTGTCCGGGTTCATCGTGGTGTCCCAGAGCTCCTTGTAGTCCATCTCGCCGAGGCCCTTGTAGCGCTGGATCCCGTTGTCCTTCGGGATGCGCTTGCCGGCGGCGATGCCCGACTGCAGCATCGCGTCACGCTCACGGTCGCTGAACACGTACTGGTCCGCGGCGTTCGACCACTTCAGGCGGTACAGCGGCGGCTGCGCGAGGTACACGTAGCCGCGCTCGATGAGCGGACGCATGTAGCGGAAGAGGAGCGTGAGCAGCAGCGTGGTGATGTGCTGGCCGTCGACGTCGGCATCGGCCATCAGCACGATCTTGTGGTACCGGGCCTTGTCCGGGTCGAAGTCCTCGCCGATGCCGGCACCGAACGCCGTGATCATCGACTGGATCTCCTGGTTGGCCAGGGCTCGGTCCAGGCGGGCCTTCTCGACGTTGAGGATCTTGCCGCGCAACGGCAGGATCGCCTGCGTCATCGGGTTCCGACCCTGCACGGCGGAACCGCCGGCGGAGTCACCCTCGACCATGAAGATCTCCGACAGCGTCGGGTCCTTCGACTGGCAGTCCTTGAGCTTGCCCGGCATGCCGCCGGACTCCAAGAGGCCCTTGCGGCGGGTGGTCTCGCGGGCCTTGCGGGCGGCGAGACGCGCCTGCGAGGCCTGGATCGCCTTGCGGACCACGTCGCGCGCCTGCGACGGGTTGCTCTCGAACCAGTGCACGAGTTCCGTGCCGACCACGCGCTGGACGAAGGACTTCGCCTCGGTGTTGCCGAGCTTGGTCTTCGTCTGGCCCTCGAACTGCGGTTCGCCGAGCTTCACGGAGATGACGGCGGTCAGGCCCTCGCGGATGTCGTCACCCGTCAGGTTGTCGTCCTTCTCCTTGATGATCTTCGTCTCGCGCGCGTAGCGGTTCACGAGGGTCGTCAGCGCAGCGCGGAAGCCCTCCTCGTGCGTGCCGCCCTCGTGCGTGTTGATCGTGTTCGCGAAGGTGTGGACGCTCTCCTGGTACGAGGTGTTCCACTGCATCGCGACCTCGAGCGCGATCTTGCGCTCCGGGTCCTCGGCCTCGAACCCGATGACGTCGGGGTGCACGAGGTCGGCCTTCTTCTGCGCGTTGAGGTACTCGACGTAGTCGGCGAGACCGCGCTCGTAGCGGAAGGAGTCCTTGCGCGCCTCTTCGCCCTCGGCCGGCGTCCGCTCGTCCACGAGCGTGATGCGCAGGCCCTTGTTGAGGAAGGCCATCTGCTGGAACCGGGTACGGAGGGTCTCGTAGTCGAACTCCACCGACTCGAAGATCTCGGCGTTCGGCCAGAACGTGATGGTCGTGCCCGTCACGTCGGAGGCCTCGTCCTGCGAGAGCGGCGCGACCGGCACCCCGTCCGTGTAGCTCTGCCGCCAGACGTGGCCCTGCCGACGGACCTCGACGTCGAGTTCGCTGGACAGGGCGTTGACGACGGAGGACCCGACACCGTGCAGACCACCGGAGACGGCGTACCCGCCACCGCCGAACTTGCCGCCGGCGTGTAGGACGGTCAGGACGAGCTGGACGGTCGAGATGCCCTCGTTGGGGTGGATGTCGACCGGGATGCCACGGCCGTTGTCGACCACGCGGACGCCACCGTCTTCGCGGATGGTGACGTCGATCGTGTCGCAGTACCCGGCCAGGGCTTCGTCGACGGAGTTGTCGACGATCTCCTGCACCAGGTGGTGGAGACCACGCGGACCGGTCGACCCGATGTACATGCCCGGGCGCTTCCGGACGGCCTCGAGCCCCTCGAGCACCTGGATCTGGTCTGCGCCGTACGATGGTTCGCTCTGCGGGGCCTGCGGCTGGGCCTCGTCGTTCTGCGGGTCTCGCTGGTCGTCGTCAGATTCAGATGTCATGTCGGGAGTGCTCCTGCCTGCGCGCGGAACACCCGCACACTGCACGTCCCAGTCTACCGCAGGCGGGGCTCCGTCCGGGGGCCGTACGCCTCGCAGAGCGACGAATCTCAGACGGATGGATGATTTCGTCTGGTCAGCCGTAGGTATCGCGGGGGCCGCGCCCCTGGACCGACCTGAGGCCGCGTTTCCATGTGGGGGCGTCCGGGCCGGAAACCCGGATCGACTCGACGCCCGCCGCGGGGTACCGCTGGGCGATCGTCGTCGTGACGGTCCCGCGCATGAGTCGGAGTTGCGTCGCCCACGCCGTCGAGTCGCACCGGATGACGAGTGCACCGTCCTCGATCGTCACCGGCGTGGAGTGCTTCGCGAGCTCGTCACCGACGACGCTCGGCCAGTCGACGAACAGTTCCGAGCGGGCCAGTGGCTCCGTCCATCCGAGCTCGGCGGTCAGCGCACCCATCACGTCGCCGAGGCCGGTGGGCTCCCGTCCCTTCCCGTACGGCACCGAGTCCGGGTCCTGTCCGGCGGCCCGGCGCCGACGAGCGTCGACCCCCCGCTTCGACGGGTCGCCGAACACGGCCTTGAAGTGCTGGTACACCCGCGAGGGCTCGGCCGGTCTCCAGGGCTTCGGCATCAGGGTGCCGTCCGGTCCACGGCGTCGGCCGACCGGGCGGGGTCGGCCGGAGCGGGATCGGCCGGGGCGGGTTCGGCCGGAGCGGCGTCGGCCGGAGCGGCGTCGGTCGCCTCCGGCACCTCCGGACGGGAGGCCCGACCCGCGTCGTCCGCGTCCCGCACGATCGCGCCCGCTTCGATCCGCACGGTGTGCGCCGCGAGCTGACCGGGCACGTCGCCGTGCACGGCGGCCGTGATGAGCACCTGCTCGTAGTCGGCGACCGCCCCGGCCAGGCGCTCCCGCCGTGACTCGTCGAGCTCCGCGAACACGTCGTCGAGGATGATGATCGGGTCGCCGAGGGATGACTCGGCACGCAGGATCGTCGCCGACGCCAGCTGCACCGCGAGCGCGAACGACCAGGACTCCCCGTGACTGGCGTACCCGCGGGCCGGTAACCCGTTGAGCTCGAAGAGCACGTCGTCCCGATGGGGTCCGGTGAGCGTCAGGCCGCGGTCCAGTTCGTCCCGCCGACGGCGCTCGAGCGCCACGCGGAACGCCTCTGCCGCGGACGCGGTCGTGACCGGTTCCTCGGGCGTCCCGAGGACCGGGTCGGTGGCCGCCGCGTCCTCCGGATCAGCACCCCGCACGCTGAGGACACCGGCGATCGACGCCTGGTGCCGCTCGCCCGCGACCGTGGCGTAGGACTCGGTGACGAACGGGGCGAGCCGCCGGGTGAGGTGGTCGCGGGCGGCGATGATCTCGGCGCCGAACGCCACGAGCCGGTCGTCCCAGACGTCGAGCGTCGAGAGCGCCCCGGCCTTCGCCCCGGTCGCGCGGGCCGACTTCAGCAGGGTGTTCCGCTGGCGGAGCGTGCGGTCGTAGTCGGCGAGCACGCCCTGCATGCGCGGGGCGATCTGGACGAGGAGCTCGTCGATCATCCGCCGGCGCCCCGACGGCTCGCCGCGGACGAGTGCCAGGTCCTCGGGGGCGAAGAGCACGCTGGTGCAGTAGCGCGGGAGCTCGCGGGGCTTGATCGCGGACCGGTTCACCTGCGCCCGGTTCGACCCCGTCCGGTTGATCTGCACCTCGGCGAGGATGCTGCGGTCCTCGTGCGCGAGCCGTGCCCGGACGATCGCCGAGTCACATCCCTGTCGCACGAGCGCCGCGTCGGTGGGGACGCGGTGCGACCCGAGGGTCGAGAGGTACCCGATCGACTCGACCAGGTTCGTCTTGCCCTGGCCGTTCCGACCGACGAACAGGTTCGGCCCGCGTGCGAAGTCGACGTCCGCCTCCCGGTAGTTCCGGAAGTCGGAGAGTTGCAGATGGTCGACGTGCACGCGGGCCGAAACGGGTCGAGGCGGTTACCCCGACCGGCTACGCCTTCTTGACGGCGTGGCCGCCGAACTGGTTGCGGAGTGCCGCGACGGCCTTCATCGTCGGGGACGCGCTGCCCTGACGCGAGACGAAGCGCGCGAAGATGGACGCCGAGATCGCCGGCATCGGCACCGCGTGCTCGATGGCCTCTTCCAGGGTCCACCGGCCCTCGCCGGAGTCCTCCACGTAGCCCTCGATGGCGTCGAGCTTCGGGTCCTCGTTCAGCGCGAGGACCATCAGGTCGAGCAGCCAGGAGCGGACGACGGTGCCGCGCTGCCATCCGGCGAACACGGCGGGGACGTCCTTGATGATGTCCTTCGCCTCGAGGAGCTCGTAGCCCTCGCCGTACGCCTGCATGATCGCGTACTCGATGCCGTTGTGGACCATCTTCGCGTAGTGGCCCGCGCCGATGCCGCCGGCGTGCGAGAAGCCCTCTTCGCGGGGGCCCTCGGGGCGCAGTGCGTCGAAGACGGGCATCGCGAACTCGACGTCCTCGGCAGCACCGCCGACCATGAGGCCGTAGCCGTTGTCCTTGCCCCAGACACCGCCGGAGACGCCGACGTCCATGTAGCGGATGCCCTTGGCAGCCAGCTGCTCGGCGTGGACGGTGTCGTCGAGCCACTTCGAGTTGCCACCGTCGATGACGAGGTCGCCTTCGCTGAGCACGCCGGCCAGGTCGGTGATCACGTCGTGGGTGATCTTGCCGTGCGGGACCATGACCCACACGAGACGCTTGCTGTCGGTGAGGGCTTCTGCCAGGGCGCCGAGGTCGGCGACGTCCGAGACGGCGGGGTTGGCGTCGTACCCGACGACGTCGATCCCTGCGTTGCGCAGACGCGCACGCATGTTGTTGCCCATCTTCCCAAGGCCGACAAGACCGATCTGCATGATTTCCTCTTCTTCGTCGATGTCGCGCTGATGCTGGTGTCCACGCGTCAGCGCTGGATGGCTGTTGCGGCTAGCGCAGCAGCAGGTTGGGCTGCAACAGGTACCGGTACCCGTCCGTGGCAGATTCCTCTCGCGAGGACTGCCCGGTGATCAGGACCGGTCCGGGCTTGTTCGGGTTCTCCGTCTTCGTGAAGGAGATCCGGACGAACTCGGAGTGCACCGCATTCAACCCGTCCAGGAGGAAGGCCGGTTTCAGGGAGACCACCGTTTCCTCACCGGTCAGCAACGCATCGATCGACTCTGACGCCTGCGCTTGTTCGGAACCGATCGCCTCGAGCGTGAGCCCGTCGACCGAGAAGGAGAAGCGGAGCGCGGCTTCGCGCTCCAGCACGAGGGAGACCCGTCGGACGGCCTCGACCAGTTCCGCGGTGTTGATCACCGCGTGGTCCTGGACCGTGTCGGGGAACAGTCGGCGGACCGGCGGGTAGTTGCCCTTGATGAGCAGCGACGTCACGGTCTTGTCGTCGGCCTGGAAGGCGATGAGCTCACGGTCGGAGCCACCGCTGATCGACACCGAGACGGTGGTGGCCGAGCCGAAGGTGCGGCCGACCTCCTGCAGGGTGCGGGCCGGGACGAGTGCGTGCAGCGTCGGCGTCGGCTCGGCGTCTCCGCCGGGACGGCCCGAGTCCCACTGGATGGTCCGGACGGCGACGCGGTAGCGGTCGGTCGCGATGAGCGAGACGTCGCTCTCGCCGACCTCGAGCTGGACGCCGGTGATGACCGGGGTCACGTCGTCGCGGCTGGCGGCGACGGCCACCTGCGACACGGCTTCGGAGAACGAGTCACCGGGGATGAAACCGGTCTGCGGACCGATCTCCGGAAGCGTCGGGTACTCCTCCACCGGCATGGACAGCAGCGTGAAGTGCGCGGATCCGCAGGTGACGGTGATGCGGGAGTCCTCGGTGGAGAACGTGACCGGGGCGTTCGGCAGCCGGCTCGCGATGTCGTTCAGCAGCCGGCCGGAGACGAGCACCGTGCCGGGGTCGTCGATCTGGGCGGCGATCGACGTCTGTGCGGAGACCTCGTAGTCGAACGACGAGAGCGTCAGACGATCACCGTCGGCGTGGATGAGCACACCGGACAGGATCGGGAGGGTCGTGCGCTGTGGGAGGAGCTTCACCGCGAAGGAGACGGCTTCGGAGAAGACGTCCCGGTTGACCTCGAACTTCACAGCGTGGACCCCTGTCGATCGGTTGACTGTCCGGCCGCCCCATTGTGGCACAGCGGCGGCAGACCGCCGATCCGTGTCATCCGCCGTCCCCAGGGGTTAGCCCAGGGAGAGGGAGAGAGAAGAGAGGAGTAATGGTCTTAACGCCTGTGCACACTGTGGACAACTCTGGGGATGCCGCTCGGCTACAGGGAACTACAACCGTGTCACTTGTTGGCGGCGTGTGGGCGGCCTATGGATGAGGGAAAATCATCTATCCACTTCCATCCCCAGTTTCCACAGACACCCCACCAGCTGTGAACAACGGAGCGGCGTGTCCTCCACAGTTATCCACAGGCTTTCCACACTGTGGGGAATCCGCCGCATGGAACCGTCTCAGATGGTGGACGCACGCAGAAGGAGGCCGATCCCGGGTCTGGGACGGGCCTCTCCCCACCGGCACGGCCTGCCCGCCGCTTCGCGTCGGTCAGGGACCGGCGGCGTGGGCCCTGGACGGGGGGTGGCAGCGGGATGCTCGCTACCGGTAGCGGCGGTCCTGCTTGATCCGACTGGTCAGTTCCGTGACCTGGTTGTAGATCGAGCGCCGCTCCTTCATGAGCTCGGCGATCTTCTTGTTCGCGTACATGACGGTCGTGTGGTCGCGGTTGCCGAACAGCTGGCCGATCTTCGGCAGCGACAGGCTCGTCAGCTCACGGCACAGGTACATGGCGATCTGTCGTGCGGTGGCGATCGCCTGCGACCGGGACGAGCCGTAGAGGTCGTCGACCGAGAGCTTGAAGTACTCCGCGGTGTGGTTGATGATGTCCGTCGGCGCGATGACGTTGTCCTCGTCGAGCGTGATGAGGTCCTTGAGGACCGTCTGCACCAGCGCCATGTCGACGGCCGTCCGGTTGAGGCTCGCGAACGCGGTCACCCGGATCAGGGTGCCCTCGAGCTCCCGGATGTTGCTCGAGACCTTCGACGCGATGAACTCCATGATGTCGTCCGGCACCTGCAGGTGGTCGGACTGCGCCTTTTTGCGGAGGATCGCGATGCGGGTCTCGAGGTCCGGCGCCTGCACGTCGGTGATGAGACCCCACTCGAAGCGGCTGCGCATCCGGTCCTCGAAGCCGGTGAGGTGCTTCGGGGCGACGTCCGACGTGATCACGACCTGCTTGTTGTGGTCGTGCAGCGTGTTGAACGTGTGGAAGAAGGCCTCCTGCGTGGAGTCCTTCCCCTGCAGGAACTGGATGTCGTCGATGAGCAGGATGTCGATGTCGCGGTACCGCTGCTGGAACTGGTTCGAGCGGTTGTTCGCGATCGAATTGATGAAGTCGTTGGTGAACTCCTCGCTCGACACGTACCGGACGCGGATGCCCGGGTACAGGCTCTCCGCGTAGTGGCCGATCGCGTGGAGCAGGTGGGTCTTGCCGAGACCCGAGTCGCCGTAGATGAAGAGCGGGTTGTACGCCTTCGCCGGCGCTTCCGCGACCGCGACCGCGGCTGCGTGGGCGAAGCGGTTCGAGGCGCCGATGAC